>CAJIZH010000006.1 GCA_905181875.1 Flavobacteriales bacterium UBA6770 | reverse complement strand
TAACGATTGGGAAACTATGGTTCAATTTGGTTCAGGAGCAGCTCCCGAACCTACACTTGACATTTTAGAAGTTAGAATTTCTAATAATTGTGCAACGGGTATAGCTAATGGTATTTTCACCAAACCATTCACGACTACTCTGGATATTGAAGATATTATAGCTGCATCCGCGACTACAACTACTGCAGGCTCTTGCACGCTAGGCGTAAATGGTCCAGGAAATTATTTGGAGAATTATGGCGAGTATACTTTTCGCGTAGATGTGCGAGTAAAACCAGGTTTGATTTTCAAACCAGGCATTTATCAGGTTAATTTAAAATTTCACCTTGAAGAGTATTCACCTTGAAAAATAGAATTAGATATAGTAGTTAGAAAATAAATATGAATTCAAAAAATAATTTCATGCTGAGGGCCATAGAACTTTCAATGAATAGTGCTAATAATCCCTTAACTGAAACTGCATCCAAGTTAAGTATTCAACTTGAAGAAAGTGATATTAGAGTGAATAAAGTTGAACTGGCAGCTAATTTACTTACCGTTCAAAATAACACGGATAAAGCTGTTACTTATTATGTTGAACTGAATCTCCCTGAGGGCTGGAAGAGTTTTGGACTGCAGCGTTATTTCACTGCGAATCCTGGTGAAACTATGGTTGTGCCATTAAGAGTATTGCCTCTTTCCTTAAAGGGAAATACTCAATTTTTTATCGGGGTTAACGTATTCATTATCTATAGCTCGCACATAAAAATCTATATCAGTAGTCTCAAGATTGTTAATTGGGATGTTTCGGTTACTCCTGGCAAAAAGATTTATTTTAAAAATGGAGAAAACACCAACAGCTTCGACTTAAATGTTATAAATCAAGGTAACTATCCTCAAGGTATCCTCATGCAAATTAAAGGACGGAGAACTGGTCTGAAAATAAAAAATAAAGGAGGTGAAGAAATAAAATCACTCAATTACGATTATAGTCTCAAATCACTAGAAGATACTACCTTTAGTTATGATATTGAAACATGTGGTGAAACTCGTAACGTTAAGATGGTTTCGATGCAAAATCATAGACCAAACATGGTTAATGATGCTAAAAACTATGTCTTATATGTAAATACAAGTGAAGCACTTAGTTCCGGAAAAAATCTTCAAAAGAAATCGACTAAAATTGAATTCACAAAACTTGCCAAACGAGAAAAAAGTAAATCAGTTTTCAGGGCCCATCGTGCCGTTAATCGTAGATGCCAATATTCAAAATATTCTTTCTGATAATCCATTTATGATGCTGAATCTTCGTGGATTTAAAAGAATGAATGATGGCTCTAACCTTATTTATTTCGGACAATTATCTTTTTCTTCAAATTTTATATTTAACCTTAAAATATGATTCAACATGGTATGGTGGATATTTTAATAAAGATTACACAGCTGAAATCGGAACTATTAATGGAGGAGTAATAGGAATAGCGAATACTGGAAAAGGGGCTAAAGCTAGCTATCGAATTATTAAAAATCACTGGGCCGGTGCTTTTTATACGCGACGCCCTAACTTTTTGAATGATCCAACAAGCGAAACCTTTGGGGCATTTTATAAATACTTAGGTAATGGAAAACTAAGAGGTTCGGCGGGATTAGCTCAATCCAATAATTTCCTTCAAAAGAGCAAGGCCACTGTTTTTAGTGGAAGTGTTTCTTATCGTTTAGCTAAAAATCATTTTATTTCAGCCTCTGGTGCAATTAGCAGTAGAACATCAGAAAATGCGCAACAGGTTATACAAACAAGACAAGGATTTTTGTTAAACTTTAATTATGGGGGGAAGTTCGTTGGCGGTAAATTACGCACTAGTGTTAATGGTACTTATCAAATCCAACTTTTGGATTATCCAATAATGAACGCAGGATTTTGAATACTAGGTTGCGATATACATTTAGCGATAAAAGTGCTTTGTTATTAAACTCAACACTAAATGAAAACATCTATCTGCTCAATCCTAATTCGAATAATAATCTTATTGCTTCTTTTATGTTGTCTAACAATCTAGCATACGTCAGAAATACTAAGATCGGTACGGTTCAACCATATATTTACACACAGAGCACTGATATACTTGGCAGAAGGCATAATTCATTTGGGATTGGATCAAGATTTAGTAAGTACATTTTTGATAAGAATGTTCTTTGGTCAAATAATCTTTTTGGAGTTGAACCACCTGAGACCTAATTGTTTTTCAATTTTGGAATTAACTCTATACTCCGTATTAAGACATTTAGTGGAATGGTGAGCTATTCTTATGGCTCGAGCTCTACAAATTCTTTGCTAACTGAACTATCTTCAGGTATTACCCCATCACTACTAAGAGTCTCTGGGGGGTATCAATACATGTTTAAAAATAGGAGTTTCGTTTTGAATAATTCTTTGTCTTATAATTATCGAAATCAGTCTAGGAATAGTCAATTTAATTATACTCCAGAAATATTCTATTTTACAAATACTGGTTGGAGATTAAGCTTATGGAGCATCTTATACACTTATGGAAAATCAAGGTAACGCAACTGGAGACAAAACGATTTTAGTGAAAGTTTCAGTAGATGGTAACTTGAGATTAGGAGGTTCTAATCAAAGAGTTTGGATTCCAATTCCTTTTACTAAGCAGAAAAACTTTACAAAAACATTTATTGCTTTTTATGACCTGAATGGCAACTCTATTAAGGATAAAGATGAGCCAAGTCTTGAGAACGTTATTGTGAAGGTTGCTAATCACGAGTTGATAACAAATAAAGACGGTATTGCTAGATTAATTTATGCAGATGGGGGAACCTTTGCGTACACGGCTTACTCCTTGGACGAACTTAATGGTTGGTTTCCTAACGTAGAGGATTCTTTGACAATTGTTAGTCAAGGCAATGAATTTGTGCCATTTGTAAAGGGAATCAAATTGTACGGAAGTATAGTTGTTGATCGAGAAAGATTGAGCATAGGTGCTGAAAAGGCATTGGATTTAACCAATGTTAAATTAACAGCTACTGGTGATAAGAACTATCATACGTTGACTGACTTTAAAGGTAATTTTGAGTTTTACCTTCCAAATGGATCCTATACCATATCAATTAATGAAGCTATATTAGGCAACCAATTTAAACTTGCCAAAAACGATATTTCAGTATACCTAAGTCAAGGCATAGAAGGTGTTTTCATTACTTTCTATATAATCGAAAAAAAGCGTAAAGTTTCTAGAAAGGTATTTGGTAAATCTCTCGTAGATTCTTCTAGTTTAGATAACAAGAAGTTGTTTGAAGATGGTGTATTGCCAACAGAAAATCAAAAGATTGATCTAGAGGAGACTCCTCCAACAGATACGCTTATTGATTCCGACGTTAATTCACCTGTTGATGATAATACGGATTTAGATAACAAGAAATTATTTGAAGATGACAATGCACTGCCAAAAGATGAGCAAAATATTGATTTAGAAGATACTCCTCCAGTAGACCCGCCCATTGATTCCAACGTTAATTCACCTGTTGATGATAATACGGATTTAGATAACAAAAAATTATTTGAAAATGACAATGCACTGCCAAAAGATGAGCAAAATATTGATCCAGAAAAAACTCCTGAAAGAACTGTATATCCAACAAGTTTGAACGCCCCAATAGAAACACTTATTGATATGGATAACATAGACCCAAATAAGGTTGGTTATGTTATTGATTTAGGTTCTTTTGAGAAATCAGTTCCTATTAATATTTTGAATAAATTAATAAAAATGGGATATGCAGGTGGTCAAAGTGAAACGGGTAAATTACGTTTCGTTTCTAAAAAGTACAAAACTGAATTAGAGGCAGAGCAATTCAGAAATGAAGCTATGGAAGCTGGATTTGGCAATCCTCCTCCTGCGATACTGGGTGATTATGACGGCAACGAAATAAGTGTGGAAAAAGCAGGAGAGCTCTATGAAAAAGCCCTTCAGCAGCAAAATCAATAATTGAATTTACTGTAATTTGGATACTAGATAAACTTGGAATCTATCAAGTAAAAGTAGCTGAGTATTTTTAGTAAAGCGTCAGTGCAGCAATTAACACAACTAAAACTACAATTCTGAGATAGAATTTTTTCAAATAGGGCTGAAAATGGTTTTGGATAGGAGGGTAGAATAGTGCTATTGCGCAAACCACCAAACCAATTGCTCCAACATTTAACATTACTGAAGAGCCAGGATAATTCATTGATTTAAAATAAATTCCAAAAACGGCAATAGAAGAGAAGTTGCCAAAAAGACTTGGAAACATTCTTAGGTACACTTTTTCATGCGCCAAAGCGAATTGGTCGTAACGTCCTTTTAATAAATAATAAATAGACAATACTCCACTAACAATTAAGAACGCAGGTCCTAGTGGAAACAAATCTTCGAAACTTATTGCTACCAATATCGCCCAGAACAACAATAGGAATGATTCGTACTTATTTAGATGAAGAACAATTTTTTCCATTTGGCTATTGTTTGACGATGCGATGAGTTTGTGGAGATAAGTGTGCATTGGATAAGCGGATAAGATATATTCCATCGCTTAAATCTGCGATATCTATCGCATCGTTATAATCCTCTAATCGTCCTATGATTTTTACAGAACCCGCAATATCATATATCGTATAATCAATTGAATCGTAAGCGCCGATTATGATAATGGTATTTTTCGCAGGATTTGGAGCAATTACCAATTTACGATTTAGACCGATTTCTTTTGTCAAAACTGTTGTAGTATCTTTTTTTGATAATACAGTCACATCAACCGTTTTAGAAAACGAAGACTTAACCCCACATTGTTCAGCTTCTAATTTTAGATTGAATTGACCAATTGAGTTGTAAACATGAATTGGATTTTGGAGGTTAGAACTATTCCCATCGCCAAAAGTCCAAGTGTAATTGCTTGAATAAGTAGAAGAGTTTGTTGTCTCAATTGAATCTTTTGACTGTGTGAAAGAGAAATTGGGTTTTGGATCATACTTTCCAACATTCCAGTTCGAAAGCGAATCAAATACAATCAGTTTGGCTGCTGCTCTAATAATTTGGGCATCAGCAGCTTTTACTGTGTAATCGAAGGTGATTGCTGTTGGGTCTTTATGGAAAATAGTGGTGTAAAACGCGCACATTGCTATATAAGAACCTGCCGCCGAAGGATGTGAGCCGTCTGTATCGTATAATTCAATTGTAGGGTTATTGGTTCTAATATAGCGCCAAACTCGACCAACTGGTGAAATCATTCCTTCATTTACGTTAGCCATATACGTATATCTCGATGCAAGAGAATCATCCATTCCTTCGTAGGTGCACAACCAAGAAACAAACTGACAATTTTGCGGATCACCGTTTTTACGGCCCCAAGTCATATAGAATAGGGGCTTTGCGCAGCTATTTGTACTTCGTATACTGTCCGCTAGAATCTTGGCGTAAGGAAAGGTTTCTGTTCTTACTTGGTTTAGACCAAAAGATGGCTCTTGACTCTGCGCTTGAATCGTCACAAAATCCCAAGTATTACTTCTCATTTTTGAATAAACAGTTGCGTTTTGAGAGTGTGCCTTCAGGCTATAACCACCTACAGACTGACTGTCGTAAATGAGCTTATCTCCTGTTGTTATTGCAGCATCCGAAATCATTTTTGGCAAGTTGTTGTAAGAGGTATAGCTGTTTCCAATAAAAAGTACTTTTTTGGTTTGCGCGGAAATTGGGAGGAAAGCAATAAGTAGCAATAAGAGTATTGAATATTTCATTTTAAAGAATCTTTTGAATGGCAAAAGTATCAGACTAATCAATCATTACATTACAATCATTTATTGAGTTTGTAGAGTTTAATTTTGAGTTTGTAGAGTATAATCTTTTAGAAATCAATGAAATCGAATATAGGAAACCATACATTAGTTGCATTGAGTTAAAGGCTAGTTCTTTGGTGTTGGGTACAACCAAATCATTCGGAAATTATTGGAACAGTTGAAAGTTAGAATTCTAAATTTTGAAAAAAAAATAAAACTTTTTAATTAGACATAGATAAAAAGTACTTGGGTTAAGTACTCAAAGGGATGGATGCATGAAATGATTTTAAATAGAGGTGTAATAAAGTTTTGGTGAAGTACTCAGGTTACAGTATCGATTGATAAAGGCAGGATATAGAGCAGTTCTATAAAAACACTACTTAACATAATGTTAATTATAGGACAAAAGGGTGTGTTTTAGTATTTAGGACTATAGTTCAGGTTTTGGTCAAATATGCGATTCTCAGGTGCTTTAAATGTTTGTCAGCTATAATGTACATTTTGTCTGCACTCATTCTTCGTTTGCCTTCGCCTTGAGCTCAGGTAAATAGTTCGCACATTTCCATCAAACGTTACTAGATTTTAAAATTATGTCCTGTAGTTCAGTTTTGTTTCAAATAAACGATTCTCGTAAGTTCTTGATTTCGTCTCCGTAGAATGTTTGTCCTGTAATTAGATATTATATTAAGTAGCCGCTCACTTTACGTTTTTATTCAGAATTCTTCTGTGGGTTTGCTTTCATTCTAATAATGAAATTTCCTACAAGCTCTGCCGACGCGCTTTAAGATTTTGTTTTCAAATTTGGAATACTGCTAAATTTTGAGTTTTAAAAAATCTCTTTCTCAAATGGCCAACGATTACAAGAATATTCGCAAATTCCCCATGCAGGCAGTTTGCCATACACATGCTTTTCCTGTGCACATTTAGATTGTGCTAATTATTATGTTAAGTAGATCTATTTAGAAATTCGTTGACTTAGTATTTGCCTGCGGCGCTGATTTCTATTCATTTCTTTTGTCTTGAAACAAAAGAAAGAAACAAAGAAAAATTCAAGGCTGAATTTCCTTCAGAAAAAAGCTACGCTAGGCTTTTACAGCGCAAGCAAACTCCTAACTCCTTGCGTCGCTCGTCAAACATGCTTGCCTACACTAACCAACGCTTAAAAGCTTTCGCTGCTTTTTGGCCTGCATGAAATAAGGCCGAAACACCACCTAATTTAAGTATGAGGCATAAGTTAGAAATGTACATTATCACAGTTTAAGAAACTTGATAGTTGAACTGACTTACTCTCCTTTAAATTTCAATATACAAGTTCCCTCATGAAGCTAATCAACCTCTATTCTTATGATTTCATTAAGCACCTCTCCCCTTTTTAAATAATGTGGTAAGGATCAATATTGGACCGAATTCCAACAACAGTGATTTATCTATTTTGAGATTATTTGGTTTCATCTATATGCTCACTATTCTCGCAGAGATAATTAAACCACCCATTAGGAGTTCCCCAAATCCCGATATTTAATCCTGATTTTTTTCCTCTTCTTTCATCTTCCAAATATCTTTCAAAACAATCTTCATAGTCACCAATGTCAAAATTATTGTAATCAAAATCATGAGTCGCTGAGACATATGCATAGTCAATAGATAATTGCTCACATTCGCAGTCTGATTTAGAACCACAACCACCAAGTGTAAGCAATCCAATTGCAATAAATCCTAAAAAAAAATTTTTCATTTTATTTTGTTTTAAATTTTGTTCCTACTCTTATGGCTTTTCAGATTACTCCCTGTTTTTTTAAGTGGTTTTCTTGTCTCCACTTTTTTGTTTGTCACTTGTAGGTGGTTAGCGTTAGCCTGTATTTAACCGTTACGTTGTGTTTAATTGCATATAACGGTTTGAATATGCTTAGTGCGGGATTTCAAAGAAATTAGTTTTCAAACATGTAATTAATTTATAAGTATAAAGTTCTCTCAAATAACCTCTTATCCCGCATTACGTATATTCTTGGTTATGGGTAAGTTTTTTTACTAATTCATACCACCTTTTAATCCAAACAAAAAAAAGTAAGGGTAGAATTATAACGACCAATCTATTGTATGCAAATGCTTTAGAAAATTCAAGTTGAGAGATTGCAACAATAGACCTAGTAGTTCCACAACCAAAACATTCATGATCAGTTAGATTCTTATAAATACAAATAGTATCTCCTGCCTCAAGCCAGTCTAAAGAAATAAATGGCAAAATAAGCGGTCCAAGCAAAATTGCATATTCGGCATAATTAAGAATCCTTCTTATCATTAAGCACTCTAATTTTTAAACAAATGCTACCGCTTGATTAAATTGTTGAAGATTATATTTATACGTTCTTTCTTTAGCGGAAAAAATGTCTAGGAGCCACCAAATAAAACAACCATAACATGTAATTACTTTAACAATACCAAGAGCAACATCATTTAGCCAAAATCGTTCCCAACCTAAAAAAATTGCAATTAAAAAAATTGTATCTGGTTTTTGAAATTGTAATCCTTGAACTAAATAAAATTTATCATCTTCTAATTTTTCTAATTTTTCCTTTATTATCATCAGATCAGGTTGCTTGAAGTTTCCAGAATTCATTGATAAAAACATGTCTACTTTTGACTTTTCCATTATTAATTAATTAAATACTCTACTCATAAGGCCTTTCGATTTCGCCCCGTTTTTATTGTGGGTTCTGGTCTCCACTTGTTTGTTTAATTTATTTACAGTCACCCATTGCTTTTAAATATGCTACTGTAAATTTTTGGTAATCAGCTGCATCTTTGTATTTTCCTTGCATTTCTTGAGCAAGAGACGCTGCTTCTGAAGCTAATTTGGTGCTTTCTGTAATAGCTGACATATCTCCTGCCGCTGCTTTTGCAGCACCTTCGGTAGCCCATTTTTGTGCTTTACAATCCAGCTCTGCATATTTCTTAGCATCGCTTTCAACGGAGTTACCTCCGCAACTTGTCAGAATTACTGAAGCAATAAACATTGCTCCGAAAATGGTCATTAATTTTTTCATTTTGTTCTGCGTAGTCGCCACTTTTGACTTATCAATTCCCGTTTTTTAAAGTGGGGTTGATACTATGAGTCCAGTATAATAAATATTTGATAAGACCAACAATCCCTCCGGCTTTAGGGAAGTTGTAACGTATCACTTCGGCAACCAATGCAACATTGATAAATTATATTGACTAAGGAATATTAAACAATTTTATGCCTTTTTAACGATATAACTACGCAGCAAACAGGTAAAATAGGTAAGCATTAGGTAAACAACCTATTTGTTAACCAATCAAGGATGCTGAAATGGATATTTCAGGTTAGATAAAGATCGACTATTCTTTAGTAATTAAGGGCTGATCTTCTCAGCAGATATCAAAGTAGTTCAAAAACATATTTGAAAAAAGTACTTGAATCATTTTAAGTGGGTCTAATTAAAACGCTAAAAACACACACACACACACACACACACACACACACACAACTCCCTCCGCTGTGCTTCTGTCGTTAAGTGTTCTGCTCAGCAAATAAAAAAGAGAGAGAACGGCGAAGCCCTCGTGAGATCATTTATAAGATGGATAAACGCTCGAGCAATTTTAAATCAGAGATCGAGGTAGATGGAATGAAAACCTTAAATCATTACTCCTACTTTTTTATTTCTATTGGAATTGGCTTCGTCGAACTGACGGTTCGTGAGACTCCGAATTGCTTCGTTTTCTCTTATCAGCCGAAGTTAGAACAGTCGTAAACGCGAAGCATACATTAACATAATGCAGTACATTATAGAACATTTAAACAATCCTTTCGACGTTCGAGCGAGCTTCGCGCATTGCTGACCTAAACATTTCGCAACTGTTTATCCTGTTCAAGTAATTCACAAGTGTTATTAGAATTCGATATTCAGTACATTAGCGTTGTGCTGCAGGATAAAAAAGTATTCAACACGTTCCGCTTTATTAAAATGAAAGTTTTTTAGAACCATTTTAATATTTGAGGTGTTTTAATATTCATAAAATAACATGTCACTTTGGATGGGTACGATGGATCGACCACAAATTAATATTGTTTGGATAAAACGCGATTTGCGACTAACGGATCACGCCGCTATTGCGGCAGCTGAACAGGCTAAACGCCCCTATTTATTATTGTATATTTTCGACTCTAAACTAATTAACCATCAAGAAGTAAGCCTGCGCCATTTACAGTTTTGCTGGAAATCGATTCAGGTAATGAATACTTCCCTAACACCACTCAATAGACAAGTTGAAACTTGCTATGGAAATTCGCTGGAGGTATTTGAATTTATTCAAGAACGCTATGAAATTCAGCACGTGTTCTCCTACAGAGAAAGTGGAGTGCAACTTACTTGGAATAGAGATAAAGAAGTTAAAAAATATTTCCGAAAACAAGGTATAGTTTGGATTGAGCATCAACAAAATGGTGTTTTACGCGGAATCGAAAACCGCAAAGGTTGGGATACTGCTTGGTATGCTTTCATAAATAAGCCTGCGTTGAGTGTGGAAATCTCAGTGTCTTCCAGTTTGGATATAAATCATCCCTTTCAAATTCCAAATGAATTAAAGACGAGATGGTCTGAATACCCTGCTAATTTTCAACCTGCTGGTGAAGTATATGCTTGGAAATATTTAAGGTCTTTTGCTGATGAACGGGGTAAAAACTATGCAAGACACATATCGAAACCACAACAAAGCCGTTTATCCTGCGGCCGCATTTCACCCTATTTGGCATGGGGCAACCTTAGTATTCATCAGGCCTGCCATTACATTAGAAACCATTCAAACTACGATTCAAATAAGCGCGCTTTTGAAGGTATTTTAACACGACTAAAATGGCATTGTCACTTTATTCAAAAGTTTGAAGTAGAATGTACCTATGAAAATGAGTGCATCAACAAAGGCTATGAGTCGTTGGAGCGTCCACTCAACGAAAAGCGAATTAAAGCATGGGAAAACGGCTTAACAGGCTACCCGTTAATCGATGCTTGCATGCGCTGCGTGAAACAAACGGGTTGGATTAATTTTAGAATGAGAGCCATGGTCGTATCATTTTTGTGTCATCACCTGGATCAAGATTGGCGAACTGGAGTCTATTACCTAGCGAATCAGTTTTTGGACTTTGATCCTGGCATTCATTATCCACAGTTTCAAATGCAAGCGGGCACAACGGGCATTAATACTGTCAGAATTTATAATCCGATAAAACAGTCTAAAGATCATGACCCAGAGGGAAGTTTTATAAAAAAGTGGATACCCGAGCTTGCCCCAGTGCCTGTTGCATTTATTCACGAACCTTGGGAACTCACCGTTTTTGATGTGTCAGAAGATGTTTTTCAGTTGGGAGTGGATTACCCCTACCCAATTGTAAATTTGGAAGCAAGTGGAAAGCTCGCCAGGTCTAAGATTTGGGGACACAGAAAAGATGAAATGGTAAAAATGGAGAATAAACGAATTCTACAAACCCACGTGAGGCCCAGTAAGCCAAGAAAAAAACCAAAGAATGAAAAAACGTAAAGGCCAGTTACCCACTAAAATTTGCCCCGTTTGTAAACTCCCTTTTGAATGGCGAAAAAAATGGGAGAAAAACTGGGAAGAAGTAAAATATTGCAGTGAACGCTGCAGAAGATCCAAATAAATAATAACTAAATATGTCTGAAGTTTCCATTGTCTTTCCTCACCAGCTTTTTCAAAATTCTGAAGCGCTCCAAAAAAACAGACCCATCTATTTGGTAGAGGAATTTCTTTTTTTCAAGAAATTCAATTTCCACAAACAAAAGCTTGCTTTTCACCGAGCCAGTATGAAAAGTTATGAATTCGATTTAAAATCAGCCGGTTACAATGTGACTTACGTGAATACCACTGATCCAAAATCTGACATTAGAATTCTGATTGAGCACTTGCAGCATGAGGGGGTAAAATCGATTTATTTGATTGATCCAACGGACAACTGGCTGTCTAAAAGAATCAACGAAAGCGCTCTTAAATTCAGAATTGACGTTCAACAATTTGAGAATCCCCTTTTCATTAATTCAAAAGAAGAATTGGCTGCTTTCTTTAGGCCAGACAAGAAAAAATTCTTTCAAACTTCCTTTTATAAAAGCCAACGCAAAAAATGGAATGTTCTCCTTGAAGGTAATGAAGATCCGACCGGTGGACAATGGTCTTTCGATGCCGAAAACAGAAAAAAATATCCTAAAACCAAAACACCTCCAGCGGTTCATTTCCCCAAAACAAATTCTACATGGAAAGAAGCGGTAGCTTATACGAATGAGCATTTCTCCAACAACTTAGGGAGTTTAAACGACTACCCCATCTACCCTTTTTCCAAGGAAGATTCAGCCGATTGGCTTTCCCAGTTTTTAGAGCAGCGCTTTCATGAGTTTGGAGACTATGAAGATGCTATTGTCCAAGAAGAGCTTATACTGCACCATAGTCTGCTCTCTCCGCTTATTAATACGGGATTACTTCATCCAAAAGAGGTGATTGAAGCTGCAGTAAAGTCTGCTACTAGTTATAACGTTCCGCTTAATTCAACCGAAGGCTTTGTTAGGCAAATATTGGGCTGGCGAGAATTTACAAGGGGAATGTACGAGGTAAAAGGAAGCTTTTCTAGAACTCGTAACTTTTGGGGTTTTAAACGAAAAATTCCTGCTTCTTTTTATACGGGCACAACGGGAATATTACCAGTAGACCTAACAATCAAAAAAGTGCTTGAAACGGGTTATTGCCACCACATTGAACGGCTAATGGTATTGGGAAATTTCATGCTCTTGTGCCAATTTGACCCCGATGAAATTTACCGTTGGTTTATGGAGTTATTTATCGACGCCTACGATTGGGTAATGGTGCCCAATGTATATGGTATGAGCCAATTTGCAGATGGAGGAACTTTCGCCACCAAACCCTACATAAGCGGATCGAATTACCTGCGTAAAATGAGTAATTATCCAAAAGGAGATTGGGAAGCTATTTGGGATGGATTATTTTGGAATTTCATGGATCAAGAGCGCGAATTTTTCTTATCCAATCCTCGCTTAAGTATGTTGGTTCGGAATTTTGACAAACTGAGTCCAGACAAGAAGGAAGCACACCTTCAAAACGCCGCTGTGTTCTTAGATAAATTGAATCGATAATTTAGCAATATAATAAAACCCAAAAATGAATCTTAGCTAATAATTTGACTGAATTCTAGCATCAAATCTTTGGCAATGGAACCTCAAATTCGCTTATCAATTATTTCATACCGTAATGTTTTTATCAAATAACATTTTAAAAGCGGAATTAAAAGCTACTATACAGTCCAAAGAAGTTATATCACTATTGGATTTTGTGGCGCATAAGCTTGATAAGAATATTAAAGAAACGGTAAAACAATCTATTGAAGTACTAGAAGTAATAGAAAGTGAGGAGTTCCTTTCAAGCAGTCCAACTTCTTCAATTGAAGAAGACATCTTTGTATAGAAGATAATCACCGCAGTTGAAAGAATAACTCGCACTGCAACTGGATCTAAATTATTCTTTTGGCATACTAAGGAATAGAATAACGTACAGATCTTAATGTTGAAAATATTACCCTTAGTTAAACCCTATTTTCTAGTAACTTTTAGAAAAAAACATACAGTCATTATGGAAATATCTTTTTTCCATATACCATAAGCGTATTCCATACTTTAGAATTACCTCTTGCATCTAACACTTCTGTATGTAAAATATTATCCTCAGTAACCAGCTCTTCAATCCCAAGTTCTTTAAGTAGTTCGATTAAGATTTCTTGGTTTCCATATTTCCAATTATTGGTGGTCTGGAAGTTCAAGGGACTTGTTAAGATAAAAAGCCCTCCTGGCTTTAGAACAGCAATCATTTGCTCTAATGCTAACCGTACATTTTTTACTCTGTCGATTAAAAAGGTATTGACCATCACATCAACTGAATCGAGTTTAAATGGCAAATCCATCGCGTCACCTTGGACCAAATGAACATTGGTTTGGTTTTTACCAATCAGCTCAAAGGAGACTAATCCTGAAGTTGAAAGGTCTATTTGAAGCAACTTATTATCAAATAAAATTTGTTTTGCACGGCGGAGCATATTAACCGAATAATCAAAGCCGATAAATTGAACTTTGTTATAAAGCGGCGAAACATCATACAGTGTTCTGCCTACTCCACACCCAACATCTAGAACGGTTAAATGAATTTTATTAGTATTGAGTTCTCTTAAAAGAACATTATTTATTCTGGAATAAACACTTTTGGCATCATTTTGAGACTGGTCAATACCATAGGCTAACCAAGTATAAAAGTCGATATTATTCGAAATATTTTCGTATTTATCCTGCGCTTTTTCGGCTGTGCTTTTTGGCTTAAAGCAAAGTATGCCTTCTTCCGTTGTATAGGAATTCAACAATTCATCTTTCAGTGTTTGAATAACGTAGGACATGTTCAGATTTGAGTTTTAAATTCGATTCACGTTCTTTTAATAGCTTTATAATTGTCTGAAATATTGAGCTGTAACTCAAATAAATCCAGAATGGAAAATCATTTACTAATGTATCAATTATCACTTCCAGCTGAAAGTGATTAATTGAACTTTTTCAGCATAATTATAAACTATGCTCAAAAACATTTCATATTAGTAGAAGAAAAATCCTTTTCTGGTTCAGGAATTGTTTCGAGTCTGTTCGTATTCATTTTGTGCTTGTTCTATTAATAAATAGCTAAAATAATGGCTATAAAACAAAAGTGCCCTTTCCTTGCAATTCGCAAGAAAAGGGCAATTTCTAACTTAACCTAAACTTTACTAACTATTCAAAGTAATTCTGTGCGTTACACTACCCTTTTTTGAAGTAAGGGTTATAAAATAGATTCCAGGTGCTTCGTTGCTTAAATCGAAGTGTCCATTGTATTCAACTGGCATATTTAAGTGCTTCATGGTAAACAATACTTCCATGAGCACTCACAATGTGCAATTGCACATCTAAGCCTTCAAAACCTTTAATAATAGCATTTACACGGCCATGAGTTGGGTTTGGATAGTACTTCAGCTCAGTAGTCGTTGCAATTGATTCATCAATACTTACACACACTGCTTCATAATCTACCTTAATGGTGTCTGAATAAGTACAATTGGCTATTGTTGAAGTGTCTGCTACCACTAATGACCAGCTTCCAGCTTTAGACGCTTGAACCGTTTGAGTGCTATCAACAGTGCTCCATAAATAGATCATGTTATTTAATTGAGCATCTAATGTTAGAGCGATATCAACACATGTTGAAGTATCAGCACCAAGACTAAACAGCGGATTTGATTCTACTACAATCATTTGATTTGCAGAATCTTGACACCCAATACCGTCTGTAAAGCTATAAGTAATTTTAGTGTTTCCTATCAATGCTGAGTCTAATTTCTTGAAGTAACTGTCAATACTGAAAATTCATATTAGCATTACTGCAATTTTCTATCCAGATAATATTGCTTTTCCTAGAAGTTAATTAGGTAAGTTTTGTTTCAAGTAATTTTTTAGAGGTTTGTTGGTTTTAAAAATCTATAGACATTTTTTTGTAGACTAAGGTAGTTCCTTCAAAGACGAATATCTGCATTCGTAAACACTATTAATTAATAAATATTGAAATTATTTTTCAATGGAATGACGAACAGTTTTATTTTTTAACATATTAATAATGAGTGACTTAATTTAAAAAAACCAAAGGTACCAACCAATAAACTAACGAACTCAATAGCACAATAGTTGCTATATTTAAGACAAAACCAACCCGCATCATTTGTTTGATTTTGATTTGTCCGCTGCTGTACACCACAGCATTAGGAGGCGTAGAAATTGGCATCATAAACGCACAACTCGCGGCTAGAACAACTGGCAAAGTCAGCTCAAAAGGATTAACGCCTAATTGGTCACTAATTCCAAAAACTACAGGAATTAAAACGGTAACTAAAGCCACGTTACTCATAATTTCAGTGGCAAACAAACTCAGCGTAGCCAATCCAATAATCATTACCAGCAGACTAACTGTTAAGTTACTAGCGATAACATCTCCTACAATATCAATTGCTCCAACAGATTGAAGTCCGGCAGCTAAGCTTAATCCACCACCAAAAAGCAGTAAAATTCCCCATGGTAAATCTTTCATTGCTTTCCAATCCAGCAAAAACTCACTTGAACTCAACTGCACAGGAAGACAAAACATAAGTAACCCCCCAATCATGGCTATGGAGGTGTTATTTAACACTGCACTGCCAAAAATCAACGTATTTACTTGCCCCTTGAACATCCACAATGAAGCAGTAAGCACAAATACTAAAAGCACCAAAGACTCGGCCTTTTGCATTTTCCCCAATGCTGATAATTCATTAGCAATAAGCTGCTTTGCGCCTTCTATTTTAGGCAATTGAATTTTAATTACGCCTTTGGTCAGGACAAAATAAGTTATGGTCAACATTAGAACTCCAAACGGAACTCCGATTAGCATCCATTCTCCAAAGCTGATTTCAATTTGGTAGCGTTCCAACAAAAAACCAGCAAAAACGATATTTGGAGGAGTTCCGATTAGCGTCATGGTTCCTCCGATATTAGCGGAATATGCAATGGCCAGCATTAGTGCTAAACCAAACTTCTTATATTCCTTGGTTTCTTCTTGCAGCTTAAGCAATTGGATTACGGACATGGCAATTGGTAACATCATTACAGTGGTTGCCGTATTGGAAATCCACATACTCAAAAAAGCGGTAGCTATGCTGAACCCAAGAATAATTCCCGTTGGTTTAGTTCCCGTTATTTTGATAAGATTGAGGGCGATGCGCAAGTGTAATTTGCGTTTTTCCATTGCTAAAGCTATAATAAACCCTCCCATAAAAAGGAAAATTATTGGATTAGCATAAGGCTGAAAAGTTTCTTTGACCGAGAAAATACCTAACGCTGGGAAAAGCACCATAGGTAAAAGTGCGGTAACGTAAATGGGAACGACTTCAGCTATCCACCAAAGTATCATCCAAAAGGCAACACCAAGCATCAATAAAAGACTGGATTCTTGATAATTAGTATGCATCAGCAGACTAACTAACCAAACGAATGGTCCAAGGAAAAAAGATGTTTTTTTAAAGGATGACATACTACAATCTCTACTATTTTTTAATCACATCAAAATACACTAATTGTTATTACATTGAACGAAACAAAGTGCTTTGAATTGATTTAAACATCTAATTAATCTCTCGCCTTAGATTGAGTTTTAGAATTAAAGTACTGATGCTAAATAGTGTGTGTTTTTGCTACTATCCTTCAGCAAAAAACTCGTAGAAATGAGGAATTGTTTCGATACCTTTTAGGTAATTGAATATTCCAAAATGTTCGTTTGGTGAATGTATTGCATCGCTATCCAACCCAAATCCCATAAGAATAGATTTTGATTTCAATTCTTGTTCGAACAAGGCTACAATTGGAATGCTACCTCCAGAGCGCACTGGAATTGGTTTCTTACCAAAAGTAGTTTCGTAAGCTCTGCTTGCTGACTTGTAAGCATGATCATTAGTATGCGTTACATAACCATGTCCGCCATGATGCGTGGTTACTTTTACCTTCACACTTTTTGGTGCAATAGCTATAAAGTGCTTTTCGAATAATTCTGAAATTTCGTCTGGAGTTTGCCCTGGAACTAAACGCATCGAGATTTTTGCATTTGCTTTTGAAGCAATCACTGTTTTTGCACCTTCGCCAGTATAACCACCCCATATTCCATTTACATCCAATGTTGGACGAATAGAATTACGTTCCATAGTTGAGTAGCCTTTCTCTCCATGCACGTCGTTCATATCCAATGCTTTTTTGTAAGCATCCAAACTAAAAGGAGCTTTCGCCATTTCAGCGCGTTCTTCAGCACTCAAATCTTCTACTTTATCATAAAATCCTGGAATAGTAATTCGATTGTCCTCGTCTTGCAAGGAAGCTATCATTTTCGTCAGTATGTTTATTGGATTAGCCACTGCTCCACCGTATAATCCAGAATGTAAATCTCGGTTTGGTCCAGTTACTTCAACTTCCATATAAGCAAGTCCTCTTAGACCAGTTGTAATAGATGGAATATCGTTTGCCAACATTCCTGTATCTGAAATTAAGATAACATCATTGGCCAATTTTTCGTGGTTGCGTTTTACATACCACTCCAAATTTTCAGAACCAACTTCTTCTTCCCCTTCAATCATGAACTTTACATTACACGGCAAGGTATCGTGCTGCATCATTAATTCAAAAGCCTTAACGTGCATGTACATCTGTCCTTTATCATCACAAGCACCTCTAGCAAATATTGCTCCTTCAGGGTGAATTGGTGTTTCTTTAATAACGGGTTCAAATGGACCTGAAGTCCACAATTCAACTGGATCAGCAGGCTGCACATCATAATGACCATAAACCAAGACTGTAGGCTTAGATGGGTCAAACATTTTATCAGCATAAACTACTGGAAAACCAGGAGTTTCACATACTTCAACATTCTCTGCTCCAGCCTCAGTCAAACGCTTGGCTACTTCATCTGCAGTTCGGATAACATCCGCTTTATATGCTGGATCTGCACTTACTGATGGAATTCTTAATAAATCGAATAACTCATCTAAATAACGTTGTTTATTTTCTTGGATTGAAGCTGAATATTTTGACATAGCATTATTTTTTATAGAACGTGAAAGTATCTCATTCATTAAAACAAGACAAATGCAATTCTAGTTCATTTCAAAAAAAAAGCTCAGATATACTGAGCATATTATCCAATTAGAGAATTCAAAAATAATTGGTAAAATGAAAACGGTGTATCTCTACTTCTACTGGTTTCGATAATTCTTTTCAATCGCATCTATCAAGGTATCTTTTGGCAGTGCTCCAGCCTGCGTCATAGGTTGTTTGCCTCCAACTGGAACAAAATAGAATGCTTGGAATACTTCTGATTTGAAATATTGAAGAATTTTCCTGCTCTATTTCCGTTTTCACTTTGTAAATTTTTAACCTTCCTTCGTATTCAGCCGAAAGCTCTTTCAATATAGGAACTACAGCTTTACAAGAGCAGCACCCATCTGCATAGAAATCAATTATTGCAGGAACATCGTCTTTGTACTTCCATTCTTTAGAAGTTTCATAATTGAAACTATCCTCTTTGGATATAGCTGCAATAAGATTTATTGTCGCCATAATTTTTTGTTTTGGCAAAGGTGGGAATGCTCTTTCAGAATTTCTGTGTCATATCTGACCTTATAGAATTGGTCAGTACAAAATTTTCATTTTTTAATAAAACTGCTTCAGCTCACCGCTCTTTTCAAAATAAATAACCCAAACACAGCAGAAATCCCCGATGCAATTAATATGCTGAGTTTTGCGCCATCTAACATATCACCTTCGAAAGCCGCACCAGCAACTACTATAGACATGGTAAACCCAACTCCTGCCAGGCAAGCCGCACCAAAGAGTTGTGGCCAACTTATTCCGCTCGACAATGAGGCGATTTTAAACTTATCCGCTAGCCAGCAAAAACCAACGATACCAAGCGGTTTACCGATACAAAGCCCAACAATTATCCCTAGATTTATTGGCGTAAAAACATTAAAATAAGTCCCTACAACCAAAATTCCAGTATTGAAAAAAGCAAATAAGGGAAGTATGGAGTAATTCACCGTTGCTTCCAAAGAATATTCGATTTGTTCTCCAGGACCAATTAAACGGTTAAATGCTTTTCGTATAACCTTTAACGCCCCATGACGAATACTTTCTTGACTATTATCTGAGTCTTTTATACGCTGAATTTCATCTTCGAATATGATGCTAGATTGAGTAGCTATTCCTGCAATATTCCCTCTCCTTCGCGCAGGAATAAGAATAGCAGTTATTACTCCAGCTAAGGTTGCATGCAAGCCACTTTGGAAGATGAAAAACCACAATACCAAACCTAAAACTACATAAATGGTCTTGGAATACACTTTTTGGTAGCTTAACACCCCCATAATTCCAACAATTACTAAAGCCGCTATAAATGCTCCAATATGAAAACCATGACCGTAAAAGAGAGCAATAACTAAAATAGCTCCCAAGTCATCAGAGACTGCTAATGCTGAAATAAAAACTAATAATGCGTTGGGAACTTTCTTACCCAATAATGCCATTAAACCTAACGTAAATGCTATATCAGTAGCCATTGGCACTCCCCAGCCATACGCAGCAGACCCTTCTTTATTGATCAAGAAATACAGCAATGCAGGTATCAACATCCCTCCTATCGCTCCAATAACTGGCATACTGGCTTTTTTGATATCGGAAAGTTCTCCAGAAATAACCTCTCTCTTTATTTCTAAGCCTATCAGTAAAAAAAAGATAGCCATTAAACCATCGTTTATCCAAACTTCTATAGGAAATATAAAACTGTTGTTACCAGCAATAAAACCAAGTTTAAAATGGCGTAAAAATTCATACTGCTTTATAAAACCAATATTGACGAAAACTAAAGCCGCTATTGCAGCTAAAAGAAGCACAACTGCAGCTGATGATCCCCAATGTAAAAAACTCTGCATTGCATTTGTTACAGGTTTAGTATTAGCATTTTCAATTGCTTCTATTAAAGCCTGTTCATCCCATGCTCCTTCATATAAATAACCATTAATAGCAATACTTGGGGCTAAAGCAACCCCTCTACTTTTTGCTAAATTGATATCATCTTCTAAGCGTTTTTCAATATAATCGGAATGAAAATCCTTTTTGAATTTTTCTAAATCAAGTTTTAGGAACTCTGCTCGATTCAGCATTAACTCTTCGGTATAAATCCCTTGAAACTCCATGAGTAGAAGATTCATCTCGAAAAAATGACCTTGTAATTCAGCGCTTAAAGCCGCCTTAGATGAAATTTGAAATTCAGAATTATTTGGTGTTTTAGAAAAAAAATGAAACTTCGTAACTATATCAATACCAAAGTGTTCCATCACAAACTGCATAATTGGTCTGCCAGCCTTGAACTTTTTGTTGCTATAGTCTATAAAGGAACTTAACTCAACTGAGTTTTTCTTTTTCATGAAGGCGAAAATAGTTTAAGAACTAGAAACCTTTTTATTCAAAAAAAAATTTAAACAAATATTAATCTCTTTGACTTTTTTCTACAATTACCAAATATCTGCATTCCTCCAGTGCTTTTGCATAACATTCAGTATTGGCATATTTCTTTAGTTAAGAAACTGAAATTAGAACGGTAATTTTTATTTTTCACTTCCAAATATTTAACTAACAACCAATAGTTAGTGCCTATTTGCTCATCGATATAGTAGTCGTTTTGTTCACACATTGCTAATAGAAATATCAAATGCACCCGCTCTTTTTTGTGCTTAGTTAGCTCCAAGCCTTATTGCAGTATTCAGCAGCTTTACTGCAGTCTCCGTATACCCTATTTTCAACCTCAGATTTATTTTCAACGAAGATAAAAACTGCCTGAAATCTATGATATAACAAATATCAAGCATTTCTAAACGTAGTAGGATTGTAATAAATATCCTCTTAAGAAGAAGAAGAAGAAGAAGAAGAAGAAGAAGAAGTTTCTGCTTTTAGTTTGCCGAATTTCTCTTTTGATAATTGATTTTTAAGGGTCTTTATATCCACAATTACTTGCGCCAAGCTTTTTGCAGGTCCAGTAAATTCTGAGAAATTAAAATCATTTATGCTCTTTTAATTATCGCCTTTGACAATCAGCTCCGAATGAACTACCGAATTTTTATGAAAGAATTGCATGAAGTATATTCCTGTTTTATCCAAGTCAACAAAACCTTGCATCGAAATACCATTTGAGAATAACTGTTCGGAAATTATAACCGCTCCTAAAATATCTTTCACAAGGATATGCGTTACTTTTAGCTTAGCAGATAAATCATAAAAGACCCTTCCGCTGGTAGGGTTTGGATAAATCTTTATCTTGAGCTTATCCAACTTCAAAACTGCAACCTGGGTTTCTAAAGTGTCATTAGGCTCGATCGTAGGCTTAAAATCAAATTTATATGCAACTGGTCGATGATCAGATATATTGCGATCGTACTCGCTCCAACCACCAGAAAGCTCCCCTTCAACTTTAATACACCTTACTTCGGTTGTTGGTTTATTATATTGTTTTAAAAGTGGTCCATTTATTAGAATATGGTCCAAATGCGATGGCCAAGAAGGATAAGACCAATTTGCATTGTTAGACTCTTCTATAGCAAGATCTACAAAACGATATTGACGAGAGTTTGTCAGCTCATTTTGAAAAATATTATTGTTTCTATCGTCAGTTAGAATATCATTCAAATCTCCTACTAAAATTACGTTTTCATCACTCCAAAGAGAATCTACATAATCCATTATCAGTCTATGACCAAGGTAGCGTCTATTCTCTTCATCACTCGTGTTTGTTTTGTCCCACGTTCCATTTCCACAACATTTGTAGTGATTGTTGATAATACGAATAACTGAATCTTGGTAAGTAAACTCTAACACAAGCGGCGCTCTAGGCAATGGGCTACTGTATTTGTTTTCGGAAAACAATTGATACGTCTTTACGTTGCTAATGGTTTTGGTATTGTAGACATAGGTTAATCCTCTTGAATCGGAGCCACCATAAACGAGCTTATAATCGTTTAAATTAGCAATAGCTTGCTTGAGTTTGCTCGAGTCATCAATTTCCTGTAATGCCCAAACATCTATATCAAGTGCCCCAATTATCTCTCCTACTGCATTAACTGAGGTTTGACCATTTTTTGGAAACCACTCAATGTTCCAAGAAACAACTTCAAAAGTTGAATCGGTTCCAAAGCTTAAATTACTTAAGGATTGAGCTTGAACTAACGTTGACAAAAAGACAGTTAACAGTGCAGTTAACAAGACAGAAGAAAGGCATTTAATCATTCCGCCAAATCTAGCTTTAAAAGACATTCAACTATGAACCATTTAATAAGTTTAAACCAACTTAGAAATAGAAAAAGCAATTAGAAAACCAATACACATTATTAACCCTGTCCAATCTTTAGAACCTTTGAAAGCTTCTGGAATCATCGTATTGGCGAGCATTGTGAGTATAGCTCCTGCTGCGCTTGCCATAATGCCTGCTTGCAGTGCCATAGGAATATTATGACATAATGAATAACCTGCTAATGAAGCCAAACCTGAAATAACTGCTATTCCTCCCCATATCCCGAAAATGTATCTGGGTTTTCTTCCGGATTGTTTCATGCCTGCCGCACTAGAAATACCCTCTGGAATATTGGATATGAAAATTGCAATTACTGCAGCAATACTTACATGTCCTGTAACAACTGTAAGTCCTATTGCCATAGATTCAGGAATACCATCAAGCAAGGCTCCAACCGCTATTGCGGTGCCGCTTCCCTCCCGCTCAATTTCTTCTTCTCGCCCATCAGCACACATACGGCGACTTGCTCCAACTTTACTCAATCGGTAATTCGAGTAACTGTAAACGATACCGCCAAACAGAAATCCAATAGCCACAGGCAATAAACCTGAGGCTTCATAAGCAGGAATAACCAATTCAAAGCAAAGGGCTGAAATTAGCACGCCACCGCCAAAAGCCATTATACCCGTGAGTTTTCGCTTTGGAATTGAAAAGGCATAACCTAGAAATGCTCCTATTAAGAGCGCTCCTCCTGCTAATAGACCCCATAATCCTGCTTGTATCCAAAGTGCCATTATTTCTTGGTGTTTTGATTCATAACTACCGTTGAAGTTTTAAAAAACCCTCTTTCGAGAAATTTGGTTCTGTTGGCTGGGTTGGTTCGGTTGGATTGCGCAATATTGAATCGCTCATAAACGGCTTTCGGAATTCCGATATCTGCAACATAGATTTCTATTTGGGAAGGTAAATGGTTCAATATAGTTTTAGGAGCTGCAAGTGTTAGTACTTGATTGGCGTTAAAATAGATCGAATTAGGATCACCTAGAAAACCCGCAGGAAGATCTAATGATATATTATAAGTAAATGAATGGTAAGATTTTAACATTCTTTTATTAAAGTCATAATTTAATGGTAATCGCTGAGAAAAACTCAAGTAAGCATCAACCCAAACGGGAGCAATAAATTCAGCATCAATTCTAGCTCCAAACTTCAAGGCTCGCCGCAATTGTTTTTGAGGTAATTCCTTATCAATCTCAGTTGCTAAATCCAAATAAACCGGATAACCCCAGGCCGCTAATCGCCTTGCCGCAACTAATCCACCACCTCCATTATTGCCATTACCAACTCCTGTTTTAATAGCAGTACTTGAATCAAACTGTTTGCCAATCAGTTTAGCGAGATGATAACCAGCATTTTCCATCATCAACTCTATAGGCAAATCATATTCCGATACCGCGTAGTAACCCATCGCTTTAAATTGCTCTAAATCAAGTGATACTAGTTCTTTCAATATCTGTTATTTGATATTGTAAAACAGTCCTATGGTTACGAAATCATCGTCCAATGCACTTTCTACATGAGCATATTCGCCGAATAATGAAATCTTTCCAAAATTCCTATGAAGGCCTGCTCCAAACGCAACACCAAATGCTTCATCGGTGCGATGCTCGCCTTTTACTATCGTATAATTTACACCTGCCAAAGGAAATACACCCATCCATGGAGTTTCGAATATATAATGGCCAACAATATCAAAGTCAACTACTTCTTCCTGACCGTTATTGAAATAGGAGAATTCTGGTCCAAAACAGATGGCATCGCCCAAGTTGTAGTAAACTCTAGCATTAGCTCCAACTGACTGAAGTTTAATAGAATAAAGGACTCCCAAACCAATGGAAACTGAGTTTTTCTTAAAGTAACAATGCGAACTTTCGTCTTCACCTTCTTCATTCTCTTCAGTTTCCTGTGAAAAAGCAGCAATTGAAATGAACATCAACGAGAATAAAAAACAGAGACTTTTCATACAGTTACAACTTATGCGACTTGTGAATGGCATACTGGACATTCCATGCCGTTATTCCCTTTTTTCAGCTGAATTCCGTCGATTTTATCAATCTGTATTTCCTTTTGTAGTCC
The DNA here is from genome assembly GCA_905181875.1 of Flavobacteriales bacterium UBA6770. Lineage (GTDB taxonomy): Bacteria > Bacteroidota > Bacteroidia > Flavobacteriales_G > Salibacteraceae > UBA6770. The sequence goes on along the minus strand of CAJIZH010000006.1, from coordinate 192,351 downwards.
TCGAATCTCGTTATCGTATTCACTAACTCTAGTATCTAAAGGATTATCACAACCGAGTAATCCACAAATAAGACTATCTCCTTCAATATATCCACCTAACATTAATGCACCCAGTTCATTTACTTGAGCCCAATGTAGCCTTTTATCTTGGAGCTCACTAAAATTAACAACTGGGGTTTCTTTCATAATAATAACTTGAGCCGAAAGGTATCGGATTCTTGTTAGTTAGTGATTCGTGTACGGCAGATATGTAATCTAGATTGCTTTTTTTGTTCAATTATAAGAATCTGTTCCTACATTTTTGAGGAAACTCCTTTCATAAGAGATAGACGATAAAGGGAATTGGTTTTAAGAACTGCAGAGTCACTTTGTGCAATGCCCTGCTATTGATAAAGAGTTCGAATTTCAGATTAGTATCATTGAGTTAAAAAAAGTAACCTACCTTATATTGGTGACCTTTTTAAATTAAATAAAAGTTTTTAGTGAAAAAAACTAACTCAAATATAATCTGAGTTAGTTAATTAATTGATTAGCAAGTAATTAAATCTATCATTATTGCAGCATGGACGCTTTGAGACAATCAATTATATCCGTCCTTTCCTCGTAATTAAATCTTACCATTTGCTTGCAGGATTAAGGGTATTTTCTTGTATGTAGATTCAAAAAGTTGCCGGACTACTTCTCTTTCTTTATTTCAATTTGGAGCCCCGATTCAACGGCAACAATTGCATATTTTGAGACCTCTTCGTTTATTATTACGCGCTGAAATTACATAAGTTAAAATTTATATTCAAATGCAATTTATAGACCCGATCTACTTACAAATCGGTTTTACGCAGTAACAATTGCAAAATTCCTAGTAATACGCAGAAGATTTGAACTATAAATTGCTGTATTACGCATTTAACCTTAACAACAACTCATTATATGAGCTTACTAATTTTGTTGCTCTTTGAAGGGTTGAACAGGTTGTTTGAAATAGCATAAATAACCAATCCTGCCATGTTGCGTGCTTTAGTTTTTACCATTAGATTTCTGCGGTGTGATTCTACCGTACGAATTCCTAAGTCAAACATTTCGGCTATTTCTTTTGTTTCGTATTCTTGACAGATCAAATCCAACACTTGTCTTTCGCGTTCTGTCAATAAATCTTCATTTATCACCTCTTTTTTAGCATTAGAATGATTAATATTTCCCTTCCGAATCATCTCGTAAACTTCCTCAGTAAAGTAATTGCCCTTTTCGGCAATTTTCCGAAGCCCTTTTTCTAGTTCTGTAGAATTGGTGTTCTTTTTAAAGTAAGCACAAGCATTAAGGGAGATCATAAGATTAACTATGGCTGGCGTGAAGTGCATAGACAATATTGCTACGTGAATATTTGGATAATTTTTTGCTAAAAATTTGGAAGTTTCAACACCATCCATCCCTTCCATGCTCAAATCCAACAAGATAATATGAGGAAGCTGCCGTATTGTTTTAGCCTTGAGCTGTTGCAAAAGATCGCCTCCACTTTCAGCTTCAAATGCTACAGCCATTCCACTAAAGGAACTAATGATAAGTTTGAAACCTTTTCTTACCAATTCTTGATCATCTACAATAACAACACGTATCGTTTTCATTTTACCTAATCTTTTTTAGAGTGAACTCCATCCCTTGTCCTAGTTCTGAATGAAAATTATAGCTGGCATTTAAAAATTGTACTCGACTCAATATACTTCTAATGCCCAAGCCTTTGTTCATCGCTTCTTCCATATTAAATCCTGCCCCATCGTCTGAGTAGGATATCGCTAACGATGTTCTATTCAGCTCTATATTTAAGCGAACATTTTTTGCATTGGCATATTTAATTGTGTTGTGCATCAATTCGTGAATTATACGATAAACCCCCAACTCAGTTTCCTTGATATGTTGCCCATCAGAAAGATCAATCCAAGTATAATCGATTGCTAATTCGCCAGTTTTATTCAGCACCTCTACTACTCCATTTACGGCACTTATGAGGCCTGCATGCTCTAAATCGGGTGGAAGTAATCCGTGTGAAATACTTTCGGTCGAAGCAATTAGTTTTTCAATTATTTCTACGATTAAATCGGTTTCTTCTTGGTTCTTCTCCAAGTTTATCCTTTTAAGATGTTCAATTGAAATTTGCAATATTGCTAGCTTGCTGCTTATTTCATCATGAATTGCACGTGCAATCTTCTCGCGTTCAGAATCCTGTCCTATTATTTGAGATTCAAGTAACTCTGATTTTTTCTGCAGTTCTATCTCAGTTGTTTTTAAGAGCTGATCGGTGAGCCGTTTTCTATAAAAAAAATACATCAAGGCAAAACTTGTAGACACAAATAATGTAAAAAAACTTCCAGCTAATATGAGCCAGAAAAGTTCTTCTTTGGTGAAGCTAATTTCCATATTCCTACTATTAAAATGCTATAAAAAAGAAGATTCAACAGTCCATTGAAAATCCATAAAATTCTACTTTGAGAATTGTGCATTTCATAAAACATATAATTGCTCATGAGATAAATAAAAAACTGACCACTGGATAATAATAATATTCCTGTATTAATCAATAAAAGCCCTTCCCGTCTATGGTCATACGATTCAAAATACGCGATCGCTCTTATTTCTTTTATGTAAAAAAAGACAGAAAATGCAATCATTATAAGACATTCCAAAGTCCTGGACATTGGATTAAATCCATTAATGGTTTCAATATAAATTGAACTATAAACCATAAAACCAAACACCGCCACTAAAAATAAAAGCGGCCAGTTCAACCGTGTTTTTAACTCGCCCAAATGCAATACCTGGTAATAGAATAGATACAATAAAACGAATTCTCCTGCGGTGTATACGTGCAACACCCATATGTTATTTATTTTCAACCAAGACAATGTTGTTGAAACAACTTGAGCCAATAAGGCTAGAACACTGAAGAGAACAATAAACAAAGCCTCTTTTTTAATCTGCTTAAAATTCTTCCAGCAAACAGCGATAATAACTAATAGTTGCATTATTACTAGAATTGCAATAAACTTTAAAATAATGCCGGTCATTTATTGATGCTTATGCAGATTTTCATTTTCAATATAATGGACTATTCACATCACAGCTAATAGGACATGGCGTAGTAAAATCATAAATCATAGTATCAGGAATTGCTCCTACGATATCAATTTGTTCTCCTGTTGCGTCTGCTCTAGTGCCTACTACTACCAACTTCACTTCACTATTATCGCCATCGAATGCTAAGTAAACTCGTATTCCTTCTACATCTGGATTTGCTTTTAAATCAGCAACCGCATCTGTGGGGATTAAAAATCCTTTTAACTCTCCTATCTCTGTTCCTTTGTCGCTATCGGTCATGTTCCGCCAATTGTTACATAAGTCTTGACCTTCTAAAACCGTTAATTGTGGTGCGCTCATAATATTGCTAATTATCAATGTCTCACAAATTTAATGGATAATGTTCAGCCATTTTCCAACTACGTGTAAACACGTACATATTTAAGTGTTACTACGGAGTGGAAAATAATAATCACATCAGTTAAATTGCACTATTTACTGGCTTTTTCTCGTATTATTTTTTTGTTTTCGCTATTAGCTAAAGTAAATAGTTCCTTTTACGGTTATCAAGTTAGTGGGTTAAAACAATCCTTTTCTCGCTCTTATCAGTTCGGATAGATTTCAGCGATAATACGTAGGAAGTTCCTCCTCAGTCTGTCAGTTCGATTGATTTGCAAAGCTAAAGTTCAATGTATCGGGAGTAATGAACTAGCTCTTGAAAAAACTTTTCAATGTTAATTATTTAGTACTGTTGGTATTAACTGTTGAAGTAAGATTTTTTACTCAATAAACACAAGTCATTGCTATTAGCATGATTCCTGCGCAGGCGTTAATGACGAATAGGTAAGCAAGCAAAAAGCAAAAAAGTCCTTACACATTCGTGTAAGGACTTCTTAAAGGTATAGCTGGGCCCATTCGTCTGATTCTGTTTACGATTCTAATTAACATGAACTATTTCTGCAATTCATTAAAATATGATTTTGCATGTGTTAGAGTAATCTAAGTTTCTTAAAATTCAACTTGTAGTATAACAGAACTAGATTTATAATTAATAATTCGAAAGTAAGTATTGCTTGTTTTGTTTAATAAGCCTCTACGTGTTAACACTTAGGAAATTCAGTAGTAACACTTAGAAAATATTGGCAGTTTCGTTTCCATTAGCTTCAGGATGTTGGATCAAAGATCTTCTAATCCGATTCGAATGGCCATAATTACCAGCAATAAAATCGCAACTCCTACTGGTACAGTAAAGTTCTACCTGTATCCCTTCTTTATTTTTCATTTTGTTAGCCACCGAGATTCTAAAAAATTGTTCTTGGCTGTAAGATATTTTCAATATTGGACTATTTTACCTTTTACGTACGCAGAATTTTCAGTAGTAATGCGCAGACGTATAGAAAAATATTGAGTATTTACTCAGAAATCTATAAATATTGCCAATAAAAAAGGTTGAGTGAGAATAAGGACTGCATGAATGATACTCCCCCGCTAGACCTCCTTTTCTGTCTTTGTGAATGTCTTGTCTTGATTGTACTTATTGACCCAACAACCGATAGGATAGAGCATGTAACAATTAAAATAGAATACCCTCAAAACATTTCCCACTTTTCCAGACGAAAAAGCTTGAGTAATTCAAATAGACGGGTAAACAAAGTTTGCCACACAGAACGCTGTTTTCTGAACTAAAACAGCTTGTAATCTTCGGCTTCTTCCTATTAGATCAATTCATCAATATCGGTCTGCTTCCATTTTATATTGCAACCCATACTTGGAGATTGAAATTCGCTCACCTCTTTTCGAGTTAACATAGCATCCAAAGCATTCTTCAAATCTTGACCATTAGCGGCCCCTGAACCTGGTCGAGTTGCATCAAATCGTCCTCGATAAGTGCAGTTAAGTTCTCCATCAAACACAAAGAAATCCGGAGTGCATTCTGCTCCATACGCTTTTCCCACTTCTTGGGTTTCATCGTATAAGTAGGGAAAAGTATATCCTTCTTTTTTGGCGTGAATCGCCATATGATCTGGCGCATCTTGTGGGTGCGTATCTGCATCATTACTACTTATAGCAATAAACTGCACTCCCTTCTTCTTGTAAGTTTTAGCAATTTCCGCTAGCCTAGGATTGATGTGAACTACAAATGGACAATGATTACAGATGAACATTACCACAGTTGCGTTATCCGACTTTAAATCTTGCAGCGAAATTGTTTCATCTGAAACGGTATCGAGTAAAGTAAAATCAGGAGCTTTAGTGCCCAATTCCATCATGTTTGAATATACTATTGCCATAATTTTTATTTTTTAATATTCTACTGCATCGCCAGCATCATCTTTTGAAATATCGATTCCGCAAGTACCGCTGGTATCTGAATAGAAAGCTCCAAAATACTTTTGTTTGATTTCAGTGACTTTTTCTCGTAATTCGATTCCATAAGTTGGTGAATCCATTTCGTTACTCATAACGTCCTTTCCAAAGTTCTCGTAAAATGCAGGTAAAGAAAATGTATCTAAAATTTCACTCCCATCTCTAGGCATTCTGCCTTTAGCGGCTTCTATAACACCTGCTCCGCCTCTGCCGCCTGGCGAAGTAGCCAAAAGAAATATTGGAGTCTTTCCAAACACTTTACGATCTGGAACTCTACTTAACCAATCGTAGGTATTCTTAAAAGCTGCTGAGTATGATCCGTTGTGCTCGGCTAAGGAAAGCACTATTAAATTTGCAATGTCAAGTAGTTCTGCCAATTCTAAAATCTTGTCTGGAACTCCGCTTTCAGTTTCTTTATCTGAACTGTAAATAGGAACTTCAAAATCGTTCAGATCCAGTACCTGTATTTCTGCTGGAACAAATAAACTTGAAACGTAAGTTGCGAGTCTTTTGTTAATTGATTGTGAACTTGTGCTTCCTGCGAATGCTATTACTTTCATGCCTTTATGTTTTATTTTTAACCTGTCCAAACTTATAAAATATCAAGATTCTGAACCGGATTCAGAATGACAAATAGTTATAATTATTGCTCGTATGTAATAGTGAGTCATGCTTAAATTAGTTCAGCATAACCGAATTATAATTTTTAAGATACTGAACAACTATTTTATTCAACCGATGCAACTGAATTGCATTCAATTGTACTTGTGGAATAACGTTGATTTTATTGAATTAAACTTTATTTCCTTCCATACTTCAGAACGTTGAAGTATCAAAAAACCACACAAAAACCTACTATACTTTACGCTGATATCCCCTATTTTAGCTTTTACAATTTTTACAGATAAAATGTAAGATTAAAACTAGAATTTTAAGTTCATGTTCAAACACATATTGCTTATTGCAAGCCTATTCATTCCATTTAGTATTTACGCTCAAAACGCTACCGTTTCCTATCAAATAAACAATTTATTACAAAACGTTCCGACTTACTATGGAAAACGAGGCTCTACCAAGGAGATACATTTGGTATGTAAAAGGAAATCCAAAAAACATAAAAGCCTTTTTAGGCCGGCATGCTGGAGTACTCAAATATCAGTACGATGATATTATGGCCATTCGGATTCCGCAGAATACTTTAGAGGATTTAGTTTCAGTAAAAGGACTGATTAAAGCTGAAATTAACAATACACCTATTGAAGTAATGGACGCGACCGCAATTCAACTTGCCTCATTAGATTCGCTGCATTCTGACGGTGGAAGCTTGCAACAAGCGTATACAGGAAAAGTTGTTTTGGTTGGTATTATCGATTCTGGAATTGATCCTACTCACCCTGATTTTAAAAATGACGTTGGCACTACTCGAATCTTAGCCTTTTGGGATCAAAATGATTTTAGCGGAAACCTTGCGCCTTATGGATATGGGCGTTACAGTACCCAAGAGAGAAAACCATATAACAAGAATTACAATGTATAGCGTATACCTAGCTCAATCCTTGATTGGGCATTAAAAAAAATTATTCTTCCCGGGTAACGATCAGTTGGTTCAACATCAGAAGGCCCCACTTGAAATACTGCTTCGAAGGTTTGGGAGACATTTGAATTAAAAACAAATCGTTCACTAATCGAAACAACCCAACCTGCGGAGAGCACGGCTCCTTTGGAATAAAATGGTTTTGTAACTTTATAAACCTGAGAACGGTTCCTCTTGAATAAATACCGTTTCCAAATTCCCATTTTCATTAAGGTTGTCTTGATAGGTTGAAAATTTAGAGATGTTCTAATTAAATCCGATCTTGGAATGATTTTTATCGAGTCCTGAGCTATAGTTGAAAAAGTAAAAAAAGTGGTTTATACTAAACAAATAATCACCTTCATATTCAATGTTTAAATTCGGAACTATTAACTTTGATTAAATATATTTTATTGTCTTCAATTGTATTTTTATTGTAATCTGAATTTACAATTCAGACCTCGGTTATCGTTATCAAATGACTAAGTTCAGGGGATTAACAAATACATCCTCCCCTATTGATTAAAGTTATTGCGACAAATTAGCAGAATTTGCAACTTTAAAAAAATGGTTTCGATCAGTTTTTGAATACTAATTATTAATCAAAAAAGAAGCATTTTTGGTGTTGAATTTTGGCCAAAATTCGTCTTTGTAAATTTAGTTCAGTAGTTCAGTATACTGCTGCTAAGATTAGTTCATTTAACTGCACTTAATGCGATTTTTTATTGTCTTAATTTCCTTTTGTACTTCGCTAACCCTATATGGACAGATAGATAGTTCAAACACGCCATCTGTGCTTTTTAATGATTATTCTCCACTTTCGACATGTCCTATTATGGAAATCTATGTATTCCAACCAGGAATTAAAATAGCTCTGGACAGGAATTTGCTGAAAGATTGAAAAAAGCAAAGTCAAAAAAGCGAAAAACTAAGTACACTCAAAAGCTGATTATACGCTCAGCCTAATCTTACGTTCTATGTTCATCCAAAAACGTATGGCGACGTTTTACAATTGAACACAGAGTTGGGCTGGAGGCGATACAACAGACGGATATTATTGTACACCGAAGTAGCCCTGTCAATAGGATATTCTAGAAGATTTAACCAAGGAGAAACCTACCTAGCGGATGCAGCGGGAAATATAACAGGACACTAAAGAAAGGTACATCCCTCGAGGTTACTTTTGCAACCGGTATTTCCTTAGGATGTGGCGGCCGATCGTATTTATTCAAGAAAAAGCCCATCACATTATACTCAAGAGATAAACGCCAACATACTGACAGCTTATAATGCTGGAGTATTGCTTGAAGGTATTTTAGAATTTGGAATGCGATTTCAACCTAATTTTGGACTCAAAAATACTACCGTTAAAACCATAATAAAATGAGGCTATCATACCTAATAATCGGAATCGTAATCCTCACTTTTTTTGGCTGTAAAAAGTCTACTGATTTAACGCAGATTGAAGAAACAATATATGTGCGAAGTAACGGAGCCGATATGCCGGTTTATCTGCGTGGAAGGGTGGGTTCTGGTATAGTAATACTAGTAGTTCATGGAGGACCAGGTGGAAACGGATTGGAATATAGAGCTGGTAAATATTCTGAAGAAATTGAGAAAAAATATGGCGTTGCCTATTGGGATCAGCGCGGACAAGGAATGAGTCAAGGCACGTATAAAAAGTCTGAAGTTACTGTCGATAATATGGTATTCGATATGAATGCAGTTGTAAACACAATAAAATTGAAATATGGTTCTGCAATTAGAGTTATCGCCTCTAGGCCACTCTTGGGGCGGTACTTTAACCGCAAAATATGTGGTGACTGCTGGCCTGCAATACAATCTAGACGGTTGGATTGAAGCAGATGGCGCTCATGATATACCAAGATTAAATAAGGCTGCAATTGAAAAATTTAAAAGCGAAGCAAAAACACAAATTACGTTAGGAAATAATACTTCGAACTGGGAAGGAATTCTGATATGGGCTAATGCTATTGACACCAACTTCATAACCAATGAAAATGGAGGCGACATAAATAAAAAAGCCGGTGAAGCAGAGTGCTGGCTCTTAGAAGACAATTTTATTCAAGCAGGTGAAGAAGGTGGTATAAAAAACTCACTGCTCTTTGGTCCGACAAATTTATTGACAAGTACTGTTACTGGAATACAAATGAGTAATCTCTTGCATAATGAAGTAGAAGAAGTTGCACTAACCAATGAATTAAAAAAAGTAACAATCCCAACTCTTATTTTATGGGGGAAATATGATTTTGTGGTTCCTCCTGCCCTAGCCTATGATGCATTTAAAACTATTAGTTCTACCAATAAGAAAATAGTCATTTTCGAAAAATCCGGACACTCACCTATGGATAATGAATGGGAAGCGTTTACTAAAGAAGTCACTATTTTTATTGAAGCTTTGTAGCTAAATTAATTGGTATTTTTATAAAGACTTTAAATTCAGAAATAAGTAATATTGAACTTGAAACAAAAACTACAATAGTTTTAAACATGAATGCAACTGTTGGAATATTAAAGGATTTCGAAGTAGCTGTAAAAGCAGTTACGCATTTGGTTTTGCATGGTATTGACGAAAAGGAAATATCACTTGTGGGAACCGGCACTACAATTGAAGATCACGTTCACGTCAACTCAGTGAAATCATTAAAAAAGTCTCCAGTGCCACTAGGAATGGTTGCAGGTGGTGTATTAGGTGTACTTGCAGGTGCGGGTATGATTGCAGTTCCGGGATTAGGGTTTGTTTTTCTTGCAGGTAAGTTTGTTGGTCTGCTTGGTGGACTTACAGTTGGAGCGTTTGGCGGAAGTATTGCTTCTTTTCTAATTTCCGTTGGGTTTAAGCAAGACCAAGTTGTAAAATTGAAAAAACACCTAGAGGTAGGCCATTACATGGTTGTAATTAATGGATCTGATAAACATGTAAGTCAAGCGCATGTTCTATTACACTCCCATGATGAGCATGAGGAATTACATAAATAACTAAATGTATAAAATCTCTTGAGGACTTAATAGTGATGATAGGGCTTATACGTTTCAAACATTAAAAAGAATAAAAATTATTTCATCTAGTAAGAAATTTTGAGACTTTTTTATTTATTCGATTAAATGATTTAACCACTTAAATTTTCAATTTGATTTTTCTCCGTCATACGTCATTAATAATTCAACTGGTGCTTTTTACCCTCGCCGGATTTTCTCAGTCTCGGTTTGTAAATCCGATTGAGGGTAGTTATGGGAAGGAATACATAATTGTAAATTACGTTGACTGGGGATCTGGCGCATCTGTCGGAGATAATCATTGCCTTGATAAATCTTATAATGGACATCAAGGAACTGATTTTGTAGTTAAAAATTTCTTTGCTATGGACATTGGAATCAACGTTTTAGCTGTTGATACAGGTGTCGTCATCTTTACAAAGGATGGTGAATTTGATCGAGAAAAAACCTCAGACACTTCGAAACATTTAGGAAACTATATTGGAATTACGCACTCAGGAAAACTGCAAACCTATTACGGGCATTTGAAAACGAATTCGATAAAAGTATCCGTCGGCGACACTGTTCTTCCAGGACAAGTAATTGGTCAAATAGGTAGCAGTGGCAACAGTTCGGATCCTCATTTACATTTTGAGCTTTGGTACGATTCGCTCTATTATATTGATCCTTTTAAAGGACCTTGTGGAAATAACTCCACCTATTGGAAAAACCCGATAGCGTTTGATTCAACTTTTAATGTTTGGGAATCGGGCATATTGAATTTTGTCCCAAACTTAGACACCCTGCAAGAAGGGCTTTCAACATTAGATACAATTAGAGATACTGATAGTAACATTACTTTTTGGAACCTTCAATATGGTTTACGGACAGACGACTCGTTAGTGTTAGATTGGTACACTCCTACTGGTACTTTATGGTTTAAATTCGATCTTACAATCCAACAAAACTGGTGGTACTATTATTATTGGTCGTATATTAAAAACCCAACCGATGGGCCGTTTGGTGAATGGTCTGTTGAGCTCAGCAGAAATAATGTGGTGGTAGCAACTCAATCTTTTTATCGATTAAAAACTATTTCAGATACAACTGTCGTTGATACAAATATTGTGGATACAATGAGCGTTTCTTATAATTCCGATACCTCGAACTATTTGGTAAAAACAACCAATAAATATTGGGAAGTGGTATCCCCTAATATTGCTCAGCAAATTCAAGTACTGGAAATTTCAGGAAAAAGCATGATTTCAATAAAACCTATCGGAAGTAATGTTAGTATCGACAGGTCTCTGCTGCCCGTTGGCACGTATATTTTAAAGATAAGGAATTTAAATAGTATTAAAACCATTAGAATTTTTAATGACTAGCTCATTCGATATATCAAAAATTTTGTCTAGTTGAGCAGTTCAATTTGGCTTCAGGGTATTTATAACGAGCACAATTCAATGGTCTATAATTTAGCATTGAACTATTTACACAATACCCAGGATGCTGAAGAAACAACACAAGATGTGTTTATAAAGGTTCATCAACGCTATGAAAATTTCAACCATTCCTCTAGCTTAAAGACATGGATCTATCGAATTACGATTAACCATTGTCTGGATGTAATAAAAGCAAGAAAACGGTTTAAACGATTTGGTTTTTTGATTGAAATCTTACCTGATTCGCATTTTAAAGGTACTGTGGAGTTTAATCACCCCGGAATTGAACTGGAACAAAAAGAAGCGACTCAAAACATCATGAATAAGATTGCTCAACTTCCTCAAAAACAGCAGACAGCGCTCATACTAAAGAGTATTGAGGGATTAAGTCAAAAAGAAATATCTGTAATTATGGAGATTAGTGAAAAAGCAATAGAGTCATTATTATCTAGAGCTAGAAGTAGTTTGAAAGAAAAACTTGGAAACTAGCGAGGGAATTAATAATTAACAGCGTCAAATGAACAATTAATGATACAAAGAGAAATTAATATTGAAGAAAATTTAAATCGGATTGCGAAGGTAGATGCGCCTCCATTTTTATTCACTAGAATTGAAGCAAAAATTGCAACAGAATATGCTCCTACTTCTAGATCATATACGGGGATAAGTATTGCTTCCTCTTGTATTATAATTGCTTTGAATATTTGGTTAATTTCTAATGTTGAAAGCAACGATTTAAAAGTCGAAAATAACGACGCTATTTCAATTATTTCCAATTCAATAGGCTTGGAAGAATCAAATCAATTGTATTATGATTAAAACTAGCTGGTTAATAGTTATCATAGGTGTATTAGTCATTTCAAATGGATTATTGGCATATAAGATTGCGTCTTCGTCAAACAGGAATGGCCAGCGTCACCATAAAAAGCAGGAAACCCCTAAAGAAGTAATTATATACGCTTTAGATTTTGATGATACTCAACAAAAACAATACGAATTAACGATAACCAATCACCGCCAAAATATTAGAAAGAAAGATAAAAAAATATTGAAAAAAAAAGGACAACTATTTTCATTACTCGTAGCTCCAAATGACTCATTAAAAACTCGGTATCTAGCTGATCTTGGAAAGTTGAAATCTGAAATAGATAGCATCCACTTTGCTCATTTTCTTGAAATAAAAGAGATATGTAAGACCGTCCAATTAGACGCTTTTAATACTCTTACGATAGATTTAGGAAGGTTGTTTTTAGCTCCAGGCCCAAACAAGCCAAGAGATTAAATGGAAGAATAACTGTTTTATTAATTGAAAAACAGGAATCTCATTACACTTAAAAAGATATTGACTGCTCCTTAGTATTCTTTTTGAAGATAGATTATCCAGAAGTCCTTTTTCTTTTAATGTTGTTATCGTGAAGCGGATAGCTATCCTCAATGAAAATGATCCTATCACCTCATTTAAATTTTACCATTTGCACTAAAAACTACCATTAGTCAACTTGATACTTCTGGGTTTTTATTTCTTGAGGCTGAAATCGATGCAATAAACGATTTTAACCAAGCAGTTGCTGATTATAATTAGCTAATGATGCTTTCAATGAAAGCCGCTCAAAAGCACTTGAAGAGTGGAATAAGTCGGTTGACAAATTTCTATTGAACCTCGCCATTTAAGCTCCTATTCAATATCAAAAAAAAGCCCCAAGAAGTAATTCTTCTTGAGGCTTTTTAAATTTTAATTGAATTCTTTTATTGTCTTTTTGCTAAAATCTGATCAGCATTGGCGATAAACTTCTTGTCCTCTTGACCGGGTTGAGAACCACTTGGATATCCTAGGTTACCTAATGCTTGAATTTCGTATTGAGTACCTTCAGCATTCAACTTCATATCAAACATCCAAATTGTAGGATATCCTCTAGGTTGAAAAAAGCCTTTAAGCTGATTGTTTTGCTCGGCAATCTTCGGTGGCAATTGTTTTCTACGTGGAAAATCTAACTCTAACAAAACTACATTGGCATTTGCCCATTCCTTAAAAGAAGGCTTAAGAAACACTGTAGCTTGCAATCTTTTGCACCATCCACACCAATCACTTCCTGTAAAAAATGCGAAGATGGGTTTGTTTGTTTTTTTAGCTACAGCCTGTGCTTCGTTTAAGTCTACATACCATTTCAATTCCCCTTCAGGAACTGGACTATCTGCAGAAACTGTATTTTCTGTATTCTCGGTTGAAGCTTTATCAATGGAAACGAATGCCGTTCCAATTAAAAATAGGACTAGGATTGATCCGAAAAGTATTTTTTTATTCATGGTTTTGTGCTTTGAGAATTTCAAAAGTATCTACAAATACCCCTCCATTGTCATCGTTAGTTCTAAAGAAGCCTAAAATGCAATGAATCTTGCACAGTTTGCCTTCAATACTTCCATCGTTTTGCTATTGCAACTAGAGAAAGCATAATAGGAACCTCTATTAACACCCCAACCACCGTGGTTAAAGCTGCACCAGAATTTAATCCAAACAGCGCAATGGCAACTGCAACTGCCAATTCAAAGAAATTGCTAGCACCTATCATTGAAGACGGTGCGCAGATGTTGTATTGGAGCTTGATGTATTTCCCCGCAAACCAAGATAAAAAGAAAATGAAGTAAGTCTGAATAGTTAAAGGGATTGCAATCAAAAGAATGTTTTCTGGTTGGTCAATAATTTGTTTTCCTTGAAAGGCAAATAGTAATACCAACGTCGATAATAAAGCGATGATAGAAAATGGCTTCAATTTGGGTAGAAAATCATTTTTAAACCACTCCTCACCCTTTACTTTTATTACACATTTGTTCGTTACATAACCTGCCAGTAAAGGAATAACTACATATATCACCACTGAGGTTACTAGAACATCATATGGAATTATAAAATCGGTTATTCCCAATAAAAATTGAACAATCGGCACAAAGAGTATCAATAATACCAAATCGTTAACCGATACCTGAACAAGCGTATAGTTCGCATCACCTTTTGACAAATAGGACCAGACAAAAACCATTGCCGTGCAGGGCGCTGCACCCAGTAAAATAGCACCAGCAATATATTCATTGGCTTGTTCTGGAGTAATCCAAGCTGAATACAATTGATCGAAAAACAGCCAGGCGAAAAAGGCCATTGTAAAAGGTTTAATTAGCCAATTAACGACAAGCGTCAGCCCTAGTCCCTTGACATTTTTACTGACTTCTTTTAACGATCCAAAATCAATTTGAACCATCATTGGATATATCATTAACCAAACTAAAATTGCCACAGGAATATTTACATGTGCAATTTCTAGAGACGAAATGATTTGAATCCCTTCTCCCGCAACCGCTCCTATTGCTATGCCAACTACAATACAAAGTAAGACCCAAACGGTAAGATACTTTTCGAAAAAACCAATGCCTTTCATGCTTAAGTAATGGAGTTAAAAACGAAATACAATTCTCCAGCAATTTGCAAAGAACGCTCTTTGTACTTTTCTTGTTTTTTAGGTGAATCGTCAAAGGCCTTTGGATCTTCAAAAGTCATTGGAATCCGTTTTTCAGCACCTGATACCAAAGGACAATTCCTATCAGCATCTGAGCAAGTCATAACTGCGGCAAACCCCTCTGTTGGGTTTAAAGCATTATTGTACAACTTTGAAAAGCAGTTGATTTCATTGTAATTATAGCGCACTTTGTATTTCGGAAATACCCCTCCCGCCCTGTTAATTTCAATACCCGAAGCTTTTAATGCCTCAATCGCCGCAGGAAAAAATGCGGTTACTTCCACTCCACCAGAATAGGATTCTACATTCAAATCAAAATGATTGGAAAGTATAAAGGACCATACTTGCGCAAGCTGACTTCTCCGTGAATTGTGGGTGCAGATAAAATTCAATCGAATAAGCTCCTCTGCTTCTTTTTTAGCGCTTATGTAATCAATTAGCGGCTGCAATGCTAATTTCCGTTTATCGCTTATGCTATGTGCTTTAAGCGATGCTATCGTAGTTTCTAAATTCATATTATGTAAATCTCTAGCAGCAACCACCACCTGGTGTGCAAGCAGCATCAGAATTAACCAATGCCGATAGTTCTACTTTTTCTTTTGTTTCAGGAATTCCGCAATTGTCTTTGGCTAAACAGTCGGTTTGCTTTTCGGTAAGCATAAAAACGCTTTGATCTGAATTGAATTCCAAACCGTATTTACCAATCGTTTCTTGTTGATACTCTACTTCTATTTCATGATTACCAATGAGCAATTGTTTTTCAGACAACTCAATAATTGAATTCAACTTTTGAGCGCCTAAGCGGTGATCAAAATCATCTGAAGACCACAATTGAAAATTTACCGTATTCTCTTTTCTCATTATTCCGCCGCAATCGATAAACCGTTTTTCAATTTCGCCTACTTCGGTTACATGAAAATGTGATTCTATCAGTTGTCCATTAGGCAATTGAAATTTGACTATTTCTAAGCCTTCTAAGCTGTTCTTTAATTCTGATAATTTCATCTGTTTTTATTTTAGCAACAGCTTTCGCCGTTTACATTTATTTGATCGAATAAACCATTCAGCAATAGGGCAATCTCATTCCAACGCACTGGGTTGATACAATAACTAACCGATACACCTTCTATCGTTCCTTGAATAATCCCCAAGTCCTTTAACTCCCTTAAGTGCTGACTCACTGTGGCTTGTGCTAATCCAATCTCTTCTACTAAGTCTCCATTAATACATGCATTGGCTTTTATTAAATGTTGTAGGATGGCAACACGCGCAGGATGTCCAAGTGCTTTTAATGCATTGGCTAAGGCGTTCTGTTCTTCAGTAAAGAGGTTGCTTTTTGTTATCCCCATGTTTATTAATCCTTATATTGCAATAATACGATAAAGAAACTTATTTAAATTTTAAGAAGCTTATTAAAAAAATAAATTTGTATTTATTGGAGGAGAATTTCAGATTTCAACATGATTTCTGTTATTAAAAGTAACAGAGCGCTTTTGCGTAATAAGGATTATTGCTATCTGCGAAATAAATACTTGAATTCTAGTAAATATAAAAGTTTAGATTCAAAAACAGCTATTCCAGAACAGCTCTAGATAATTAGAGCAGAGATTAAAGCTAACAACAAGAGAATTCAAAATAGAAAGTTTACAGCCATTCCTCTAATTATCCTCTTAATTGCTGTTTTAATTTTCTGTTAATAAAATCAAGCAGATGGGTGTTTGAAGGTTTAATTTATAAAGTGACTGAGCCTATCAAAAATAAAATGAATAAATTACAACCAACAAAACTCGATATTCATTGTGCTGTTGGTGCATTAAAATCGAATATAAAATTCGATAACTTTCATTTTGTAAATCATTTGTTTGCTGATACCGTCTATTTAATTGATCAAGACAATACACTTTCAAAAAAGGAAATGGTAGAAGCTGAATTTCAAATCTTTTAAAAAATGAATCAGAATTAACACCATTGCTTAATCACATCTGAATATCGTTTTTGTTATCGATTAGGGGCGGAATTTTAGAAGGATCCTCATCTACCAATTGTAGAATATCGCGTGTAATACCTCTAGCTATATTTGATATTGGCACATCGTTCGGTGAGCCCTCAAAAGGATTTTCTCCAGCCAATCCTACTCTTAGCATGGTATTAAACACCCATATTACAATTATAGTAAAGGGAATATTAAACCAAACAAAGTACTTGCCTATAAATGGATTCGTTTCAGCTATTCCAACACCCATAGTGGCAAACGTAGGAATAATTGCCATTGGCAGTAACCACATAAAAATGTGGACGAAATGATAACCAATGCTTCCGTATTGTTTTGGATAAGGAAAGTTTTTAATCCGTTCTGACTTACCTTGAAGCATGGTTAATTCTTGCAAGAGTCCTTGAATATTTAGGTAAGAAAAATCCCAAAGTTTTTTTTCATTAGTCAACCTTCTCAAATGCTGGGATTGCAGAGCAATTATAGTATTAGGTTTATGATCAGCAGCCATAACCTGTTTAAGTTCTTCAATAGATAAGTGAGATTTTAATTCATCTTCTAATTCAGTTTCAAATTCAGGAACATGATAAGTAGAATGCTCTTTTTTATGCATGATTTCATAAGAAGCCTCCCAAGGTTTCTTTGCACGCATAGCAAAACGCAATGCATTGAGCCAAGCAATATGCCGGTGCGTTATTATTTTCAATTCAGAGGTTTCATCCTGAATCGCCTCCGTCCGATGCAGATAAAAACTGTCTTTTATTGTAATTATTAGAGAGCGTGAGGTGTTTACAATTCCTCCCCAAATTTTACGTGCTTCCCAAATTCTATCGTAAGCAGCATTGTTTTGAAAACCAACCATAAAAGCTACAGCAGTGCCTATTAAGCCTACTGGAGCTAAGGGAACTTGCAACCATTTTACGCCCAATAATTCGTACAGAACTGTAAAAATTGCAGCCATTCCAACAAAAAAGAAAAGTTCTCTTTTTGTCCAAATAATCATGCTTTTAAAAGGAAATCTTCTTTGAGTATACATCTGTGCGCTATTTTGAATTTATATTGGCGTAAAAATAGGGTGCTTTTCTTAGAAGGCGTACAAGAGTGTTACAAGAAACTATTTTTAGATGCTTATGTTAGAAAACAAGACAATGAACTAAGTGAAAAAGTTATATTTGGCCCTTGAAATGCAGAGCAGGACTATAATAGATAATAAGGGCGTTAATTTAACTATCACTCGTCTTTGCTACCAACTTATTGAAAACCACCAAGATTTCAGCAATACAATTCTTATTGCACTTCAGCCGCGTGGAACGTTTTTGTTGGATAGAATTATAGCCAAGCTAAAAGAGATCAAGCCGGACATTAATCCTAAAACGGGTTCCATTGATATTACATTTTATCGAGATGATTTTCGTAGAGGAAATTCACCCATTGTGGCAAGCCGGACCAATATGGAACACAGCATTGAAGGACGCAGAATTGTTTTGGTAGACGATGTACTGTATACCGGTCGAAGTGTGCGCTCTGCAATGGATGCCCTACTCGATTTTGGTCGCCCAATTCAAGTTGAGTTATTAGTGTTTATTGATAGAAGGTTTAAAAGGCATTTACCAATTCAACCTGAATATGTAGGAAGTCGTGTAGACTCATTAAACTCGGAAAGGGTGATAATGAGCTGGGACGAAAAAGAAGGAAAAGACGAAGTTCAACTGTATACTATTGAAGAAAAATGAGTGAATTAAGTGTAGAACATTTAATTGGAATTAAATCACTTACAGAAAGGGATATTCAACTCATATTTGCTACGGCAGATAATTTTAAGCAAGTTATCAATCGTCCAATCAAAAAAGTACCAACTTTAAGAGATATTACAATAGCCAACTTGTTTTTTGAAAACTCAACAAGAACTAAACTATCTTTTGAGCTGGCAGAAAAAAGGCTTTCTGCAGATGTTATCAATTTCTCAGCGGGATCATCATCAGTAAGCAAAGGTGAGACTTTAGTAGATACTGTAAACAACATATTGGCGATGAAAGTTGATATGGTCGTAATGCGACACCCGAATCCTGGTGCTAGTGTATTTCTGAGTCAACGCGTTAATAGCAGAATCATAAATGCTGGTGACGGAGCGCATGAGCATCCAACACAAGCATTGCTCGATTCGTATTCTATTCGAGAAAAACTGGGAGATGTTGCTGGTAAAAAAGTGGTTATAGTAGGTGATATTTTGCATTCCCGTGTTGCAATGAGTAACATATTTTGTTTGCAAAAAATGGGTGCGGAAGTAATGGTTTGCGGGCCGAAAACACTACTACCAAAGTACATTGACAAAATGGGTGTAAAAGTCGAAACAGATTTAAGAAAAGCCCTAAACTGGTGCGATGTTGCAAATATGCTGCGTATTCAAATGGAACGATTGGATATTAGCTACTTTCCAAGCCTGCGAGAATATACCATGCAATTTGGATTAACTGATCAAATACTGAAAGAACTAAAAAAGCCAATAACCATAATGCACCCAGGACCAATAAATCGCGGTGTAGAAATTTCTAGTGCAATTGCGGACTCAGAGCAGGCAATAATTCTTGATCAAGTTGAAAATGGGGTTGCAGTCAGAATGGCTATTTTATACCTTTTGGCGCAGAAAATTGATAGACCGCAGTAGAAAGCAATTTTATAGCATCCTTTTATTAATTTTGAGAATCAAGAGTAAAAACAACTATGGAATTTAAAATAGAAAAACTAGAGCATTGCACCGCCATCACCATTGAAGCCTCTAAGCTCAATTCAGCAATTTCTCCAGAACTAAAGAATCATTTCAATACCGCAATCGAAGAGGGCAAATTGAATAATTTACTATTAGATATTTCCAATTGTGAGTATTGCGATTCGAGTGGTTTAAGTGCAATATTGGTAGGCCATCGTGCTGCAAAAATAAATAATGGGTTATTGGTTGTTTCTGGAGCAAAGGAGTTGGTCTCCAAACTTATTAATCTTTCAAAGTTAGACACCATATTGAGCTTAACCCCCAGCATGCCTGAAGCGTTAGATTTAATAATGATGCATGAAATTGAAAAAGGATTTGAATAATGAGGGCAAAGATGAAATTAGCAGCTTTACTATTGACTTTCAGTTTTTTTTCTGCTAATACTTTCGCACAATGCAAACCAGACAATACGTTTACCGAATTTGGAGCCTATTCAAGCTTAGGAAAAAACAAAATTCCAGATGCATGGATCGATAGCGTCTATGATGAAACTTTGACAATTGTTGTACCTGCTGAAATTCAAGGGTTCGCAATTAATCAGGTTACAATTAAAGACGTTCCTAATCTTTATGAGGGTTTAAGTTATTTGTGCAAACCATCAAACTGCATATTTCTTGGAGGTACAAATAATTGCATTCAAATTAAAGGGCTGGCCAATGATCCAAAAGAGGCTAATCAAAAAACGATCACTCTTAAACTCTTCTTCGAAACTAGTATTGTAAGTTTTGATACCATTATTGAAGTCGAATTTAATTTGTTTGATTCTGCTACATTATCTATTGAAACACCAAAAAATGAGTCTATTACTGTTTACCCGAACCCTGCAAGTGATCTTATTTCCTTTGACTTTGGAAGGCATTTGTACAATACCTTATCAATAGAATTGCTGGATTTGCATGGTGAGTTAGTAAAGACTTTCAACTTTAATTCAAACGAAGAAAACGTTCAAGTTCCTGCACAAGATATTGAAAACGGGTTATACATCGTCAAGTATCAAATTGACGATAAGATGCTGTTTAACAAAATTACTATTCAGCACTAATGACTCCATTTGAAATTACCATTCTCGGCTCTAATTCTGCTGTTCCTACGCCTACGCGACATCCGACTAGTCAATTACTGAATATTAATCACCATTACTATTTAATTGACTGCGGTGAAGGTGCTCAAATTCAAATGAGAAAGTTCGGAATCAAGTTCCAACGTATCGAACATATTTTCATTTCTCACTTGCATGGCGATCATTATTTCGGACTTATTGGCTTGCTAAATACCATGCATTTACTGGGAAGAGAAAGCACGCTTACTATTCACGCTAACAGAATGCTGCGAGAAATACTTAATCTACAGCTTTCAGTATCAAATACCAAACTGAAATATGAAATTCATTACAATTATCTGGACGATGAAACAGAATCTGTTATTCTAAAAGATCACAACGTTGAAGTAACTGCCACTCCCGTAGATCATCGAATTCCGTGTTTTGGATTTATTTTTCGAGAAACCGAAAAACCCCTGAATATCAAAAAAGATAGTCTTCAATCCTTGAAACTGGGAGTTGAAGAAATAAAATTATTAAAACAGGGAAAAGACATTCACAGAGCAAAAGAAACAATTTATGCAGCTGATGCAACAGAGGCTCCACTATCGCTTCGTAAGTATGCATTTATTACTGACACCAAGCCAAAGGATTCTTACTATGAAGCGATAAAGGATAGTGATATTCTCTATCACGAATCGACATTTATGGGCGATGCCGCCCAACGAGCAGCCGATACTTTCCACACAACTAATCTACAAGCAGCAGAAATCGCTCTTAAAACAAATTGCAAGAAATTGGTATTGGGTCACTTTAGCACGCGATATACGCAGCTAGAACCGATTAAAGCAGAAGCGCAAACTATTTTTGAGAATACTGAGCTAGCAATTGAAGGAAAAACCTTTAAAATTGAGCGTTAGGCTGAATTGTTTTGACATAACGACGAGAGGAAAATTCACACTCCTTAATCGTAATTCCCGGTCAGTTGTAAACGGGTTCAGTCGTCCATGAA
This sequence comes from Flavobacteriales bacterium UBA6770, assembly GCA_905181875.1. Lineage (GTDB taxonomy): Bacteria > Bacteroidota > Bacteroidia > Flavobacteriales_G > Salibacteraceae > UBA6770. The sequence goes on along the minus strand of CAJIZH010000006.1, from coordinate 170,595 downwards.
TCTCTTAAATACAAAGAGGGATTCACGCTCTGATAAGAAGAAATGGTATAAATAATGAAGGAATAAACTAAAGAATTAATCCTCCCAAGCTTCATCAAACTCCTCATCAATCAGCATTAACGCTTCATTGAGTTCGCCTAAAGTCTTGTTATTATTCTGTTCGTTGGCAATTTTTCTACCTCGACGGTAAATATTTATCGCCTTTTCAAGCTGATCTACCTCCTCGTATATCTGCCCAAGCAGATAATAGGTTCCTAAATACTTAGGATCAAAATCAGCAACATCTTCCAAAAGACTAATTGCCTTTGCTTTATCACCGAACTTACTATACTCTAATGCAGCTGCATAATTCAGGAAGGGATCCTTAGAATTGGTCGAAAGCATCTCTTTAATTAACTCTATTCTATCTTGTTTAATCATCCTAAAAATTGAATGTTAAAATTAAAAATTAATACGTCTTGAACGAATACGAAAGGTGGTATTTAACTAGATTTATCGCAGATTCGTTTTTAGGTGAAAAAAAAGACTCACGGATCAAATTCTTGTCGCTTTGTGTCAATTGCCAGCTCAAAGGAATGTTTCTAGAGCCATCGAGTTCTAGTGGAAAATCAATAATCTCTAGTTTAGACTTTAATACCAGTGGAAGATTATTTAGCAAATTATCTTCTCTCAATCGTTGAGTATTAAACATATTCAAATAAACATGATCTACCGGTGCTGTAATTGAATGTATCAACGACTGATAAGGGTCTTCCCTTATTTCAATTTCTTTAGGTTTATCAAAAATTCGAATGATCACAATTTTCTCAATCGCTGTATCCAACCAATCCTGCATTGCATGTAAGTATTGAGTAGTTGATAGCATACCGAAATTATCACGCAGACCGGCATCCATAACTTGAATTTTTGGCTCGGTTGGCAAGTAGATATTTGGCAGTACAAATGGAAAGGTAGAATTCATGCGAAGCGCGGTAGTAAAACGCAAACTATCGGCACCTTGGTTTTTAAAATAAGACTGAAAATCAATGAAATCAATAAACCTAGAATTTTGGATTCCTTCTTTACCGAAATACGGTTTGTACATAAAGTTCAAGGGTAGGCTAGAAACCATTAATCTTCTGCCATCATTGATAATAGTTGGCGTTAATAATAAAAAAGGCAAACTTCCATTTTGAGTAAAATCTCGGTAATAACTCAACGGTTTATCTATAAGTCCTTGAGTATTTATATTCAATTGATTTTCAAAGTAATAAGCACGATCCTTAAAAAAGGACTGCCCATTTACTTCAAATGTGCGCATTCTAAATATGTCATTTACAACCCAAGAAAAAGACAGGGAATTCAACAAATCATTCGATAATAGACTGCCGTATCTGTCAATCGAAAAATCGAAATTTTCAAGCAATTGATTTCTTAAATGTAATTCCCGATAATAGGAAGCACCAATCATGCCGCCCGAAGCACCTGTAATGAATCGTGTTTTGTTCATTATAGCCTGATTGGACACTGAATCTATGTTCGCCAAACAGTAATAGGTCCATAAGGCAGAGCGCAATCCGCCGCCACTGGTATTGATAATAAAAAGTGTTTTGGATTTCTCTTTGGACTTCCATTGGTTTAATGCCTTAATCTCATTATCAAAACTTTGCTGAACAGCTTCTGCATCGAGCAATCGGATTCTTATTTCACCATTACTATAGGGTACGGCTTTTACTGAATAGTTAAGGCCATAGGCCTTGTTTTCCTTTCTAATGTTTGGGTTTTTGGATAGTCCGTTTGCAAAGAGAATTATTAAAACAAACCCCAAAACGCTCCACCCTTTTAACCAATTATGCAGAGCGCCAGAGAGCATAAGTGTCATTGTAAACAACAATAGAATGCTTGCTCCAGCTGGAATAGCGAAGACGGGTGATTCCATAAAAACACCCACTATTAACAAACTAAAGATTGCTCCTATCTCAAAAAGAGAAGCATTGAAATGATTTTGCTCAAATACTTTTTTGAGGGTATCTCGATTATAATGTGCACTGCTTCGGGCTATTTTAACACTAAAATTACCACTCCAATAAGTTTCAATTTTCCACTCACTATCGCGTTTCAAAAATTGATACCACTTTACCGAACTGTCGAACAATAAATTTATAGGCTCGTATTTGCTATCGCCTAACGAAGCTTTGGGAGCTATAAAGGCGAAAATGCTTTTGTTTGTAGACAAAAAATACCAATAACCTATAATTAAAAAGAAGGCCATTCCAGACAGAAAACCAGCACTATTTTTAGCGACATCCCATTGCGAAAGCAATTCTTTATTTAACTGGAAATCAATGAAATAAGAAAAGTAGAACCCTGTAAATACTAAAGGAATTAACGCATTGTTTAGAGAGTACTTCAAGAAAGGTTTGCTCAAAGTGGCTATAAATGGAAATCGATAACCAAAAACTATGTAGGAGCTTATCTGAAAAGACATTACAAAAGAGCCAAAGGCTAATCCTAAAATAATGTGAGACAAAAAATTTGAGACTCCCAGATACTCTGGATACAGCAACAGATTTGGAATACCGTATTTGGCAGCGATTTGACCTGAAACTAAACCATAAAGCACCAACCAATAGACAATCAGCACATGACTGCGCTTGAGATGCGCTAGAATAAGCTGAATAGGAAAAAAGAAAATCACCCGCTGAACCCAGAATCTGAATATGTGGAGCTTTTTATCCATTTGTTATGTTGTTGCTTACTTTATTAAATCTTCATTCTCAGCTTGACTGTGAGTATATACTTACTACTTATAGTTACGCATTTTAGGGACAATGGTTTGAGGATAAGATCAAGTAAAACCTATTTCTCCTTTTCATGCCTATTTAGTGTAGTTCATAATTCCTGCGCAGAAATGACGGTAGATAAACGCAGAGGACAATAATAAAATTAGCATCTTAATACATTTTATTCGCTCATTACAAACCACTCGAACTGACATCACGTTTTCTGAATTGACAGTTTGAGTGATTTTATGAAGCTTGCGTAATAAAATTGTATCGAGAACAACCAGTCCCTAAACAATTGCAGCATTCACCTTTGCAACCAACTCAGCTTCCTTAGCAACGGCTTTGTCCTGAATTTCTTGCCCTCTTTTCAATATATCAGCAACGAACTCTTTATCTTTTAAATCGCCAGTATTGATCTTCACATTCATAAACGCTCCCATAATTGCAGTTCGAGCACACAAGGCTCCTACTCCAGCATCGGTAATCGAATTTGGGTTTCCGACTGCTACCATTGCTTCAATTACTTCGAACGAATCGTAAACCGTTTCCATTACCTGAAAAGGAATTTCAATCGCGTATTTCGTTGCAACCTGAATCGCTTGGCCTCTAACTGCTTTTTCAGCATCCGAATCTTTTGGCAAACCAAAAGCGTCCATTATTTTGTTGAAAGCAGCAGTATCTTCATCTACCAACAACAACAATTTGTTTTTGATAGCCTGACCTTTTTCAGCCCATTCTGAAAACTCTTCCCATCTATCGTCCCAACCACGTTTGTGGGCAGAAAGATTTGCCACCATTGTAGCCAAACTAATTCCTAATGTGCCCACATAGGCAGAGATTGAACCACCGCCAGGTGCTGGAGACTCACTTGCTGTTTCATCAGCAAAGGCAATCAAGTCCATGTCCACTAGCTTATCACCAGCAGCACCTCTTAGTTTATATTCTATAATTTTTTCTGCTGGATCAAATGGAGCTAAATCGTCAAGTCCCAGCGATTTTACAGCAATCTTTATCAATTCAGATTCTGATACGCCTAAAGAACGTTCTTGTTTTTTCAAGAAATAACGTCCCGCATCCAACAATGCATTCAAGGGCACTAAACCAATCAATTCTGACCCGGTGATTCTAAGTCCTCTTGCAATTGCAGATTCTTGTGTAGCGTCAAATGCTTCATGAATTGACGTAACACTTATATTAGTTAGGTTGTATGAGATTTGAGCAACTCCGTACTCTTCAATGTACCAGCCTATTCCTTTTACACATTTCAGTTTTCCTGGCTCACGAACGGGTTCTCCGTTTGCATCCAATACTTTCTTACCAGATAAGGAACCACCTTCTGTTTTTAATCTTCCTGCTTCACGAATGTCAAAGGCAATGGCATTGGCTCTGCGAGTAGAAGTTGTGTTTAGGTTAATGTTATAAGCTACCAGGAAGTCTCTTGCTGAAATTGCTGTGCAACCCGACTGAGCCACTTTAGCATTAAATTCAGCTGGACCAAAATCTGGTTTCCAATCCGGATCGCTTAATTTTTTTGAAAGCCCTTCGTACTGACCTTCTCGGCAACTAGCTAAGTTTACTCTTTTGTCTTCTTTGGCTGCGTTTTCATAGAAGTAACCGGGGATGCCCAATTCACGACCAACACGCTCACCCAATTTGGACGCATATTTTGCCGTTTCTTCCATAGATATATTGGCAATAGGAACTAATGGACAAACATCGGTTGCACCAAAACGAGGGTGCTCGCCTGAGTGTTTTCTCATATCGATAAGCTCTGAAGCTTTTTTGATCAAAAGAAATGCAGCTTCAATGGCTTTTTCTGGCTCACCTACAAATGTGATTACTGTTCTGTTGGTGGCTTTTCCTGGATCAACGTCTAGCAGTTTAACACCTTCTATAGTTTCTACTACGTCAGTTATAGCTTTGATTTTTGCAGCATCTCTACCCTCTGAAATATTAGGTACACATTCTATTAATTGTTGTTCCATTTTGCCTTTGATTTTTATGTAGGCAAATGTAATGTTCTGGTGTGTCGTTTATGTTGAAAAGTAATAAAACTGTTTGTTCTACTTTTCAAGATAAAGAGATTTAATATACTCTTAAATTAATGCTTATTTCACTGATGCTAGACCTCCTTCACTCTGCTCTTGAGCGATTGCATCGCATTGAATTTTCCTTCTTGCTCCCAAGTCAAAAAAATAAAGCAAAATAATTCTACTGCTTTGGAATAACAGAGTATGAGGAGGCCAATTCAACTCTTTTCACTTCCACTCTTCGTTTTATTGGTCGATATGCATTACATAGTTGCACGCACCTATAGGAAAATAGATTCCGTACAGCAATTTCACTCAAACTTTTCTAAATTTTCGTTCGATTACGCTTTTGGAATGACGATAGTTTTAACAACACATATCGGTTTGTTTAAAAATGACGAGACCTGCAAAAGTTAAGCGGAAGTAAAGTACAGCTTCATATCAGTTCATCAAAACTTAGATAACAGTCAAAAAACATCTGATATATCTTCAATTCTACCTCGGCAGGATTTAACAACTCCCCCAAACCTAATTCATACCTTTGCGCCGAACTAAAGACAAGAAAAATGGAGAACACAGAAATGGACGATTTGAAGAATATATTAATGAATGGGAAGTACAAAAAGCTTTTGATTATTGGCGGTTTGCTATTGCTTGTAATAACTTTTAAGCCTTGGGTGCAAATTGGCGCAGGTGAGCGTGGAATCGTACAAAATTTTGGTGCTGTTCAAGATTTGGTTTTGAATGAAGGTATTCACTTTAAAATTCCAGTTGTACAAACAGTAATTCCAATGGATGTTAAAATCCAAAAGGTTACTACCGATGCAGCCTCTTCTTCCTCTGACCTGCAAGACGTAGATTTATCGGTTGCATTGAATTACCACGTTATACCGGATAAAGTAAACGTTGTATATCAAACCATAGGTGTAGAGTTTAAAGGAAGAATTATTGATCCGGCGATACAAGAAGTTATGAAAGCTGTATCTGCGCGTTATACAGCGGAAGAATTGATTACTAAACGACCATCAGTTAGCCGAGAAATGCAAGCTTCGCTAACTAGGCGACTGTTAGAGTCTAATATCTCAGTAGATGCATTTTCTATTATCTCTTTTAGTTTTTCTCAAACGTTTACTGATGCAATTGAAGCAAAGCAAACGGCTGAGCAAAATGCATTGAAGGCAAAACGTGATCTTGATCGTATAAAAGTAGAAGCTCAACAAACTATTGCTGCAGCGACTGCTGAAGCAGAAGCACTTAGACTTCAAAAAATGAATATTTCTCCTGATTTGATTGAGCTGCGAAAAATTGAAGCTAATCTGAAAGCCATTGAAAAATGGAATGGAATATTACCAGGCGTTACTGGAGCTGGTGCAATACCTTTTATAGGTGTTGGAAGTGTACCAAAAAAGTAAATGATTGGCTCTGTAATTAATACTGCAACAGCAATTCTAGGATTATTGGCGATCATACATATTTTGGCTACCAAAGGTCTTGGTTTTATGAGGTACAGAACATATAGCAGTGCAATTTCAACCATTGTGATGATCTGCCTTCTAAGTGTACTTGGAAGGTGGGTAATCTACTTTCTAAAATTATATTTAGTTCCAAATCCTTCAGCAACGCTTTATCTAAAGCGCAAATAAACTATTGAGTTAAATGTTTCCGAAGTATAATTTAAAGAGCTTCAAAAAACCAAACAAAAACTTATCCCTATAGTCCTACTCTATTTAATTTGTGGAACTTTGTTTATCATAATAACTGGGTCCTAGGTCAAAAAATTAAAGATAACAAGCTGATGAATGAAAATGAGTACTGCGAAATGGTTGAATCGCAAGATGTCGAGCTTAGAAAACTAAAAAATACTTTTGAAATTGAAGATGATGGATCACCTCTATTAAGTCTTAAAGAGGCTGGCCTAACCCTATTGTATGAGCCTTCTTTCGTGGAAAATTACCAATATCTGATTCGTGAGGCAATAATTCCTAAAATAAAGCGCATAAGTGAAAAACTTACTGAACAGAATATGACGTTGGCAATTCGATCGGCTTGGCGTTCTTTTGACCATCAGCAAAAGATTTGGGAAACTCATTATCAAAAAGCACAGAAAAAAAACCCTTCTTTTACAGAAGAAAAACTTTTTAATAGTTTAGACAATTTTGTAGCTCCAGCTAACCAATCGACACACTCTACTGGTGGAGCAATTGACGCTCTTATATTTGACAATGAGACTCAAACAATGCTTGATTTTGGATCCAATAAAGGTTGGAACATTAGACTTGGTAAAAGATGCTATCCTTATAACCCAAAGATTACTGAAACCGCAAAACAGAACCGGAAGTTACTCCTTGATTTATTTCACGATGAAGGTTTTATCTGCTACTATAAAGAGTTTTGGCATTTTGATTACGGCAACTCGGACTGGGCACTTCAAAAAAATCACGAAATAGCTTTTTACGACACTATCGGAGAATTAGCTGAATAAGCCAATAAGGTTTTAAACTTTCTTAGAGTGAAATGTATGTATTCTATGAAGCACCGAATACTGCCTAGACAGGAATGAGGTGTGGAAATAAGATTGTAGTTATAAAAATAAACACTCGTCTAAAACTGCACTTTCCCATTAAGAATGACAGACTCGATACAATTTGAACCAAAACTGTATGGAATGTAGGAATAAGAAGGGATTGGTTTAGTAATAATCAAATTGGCTTTTTTACCGACTGCAATTGAGCCATGACTTTCAGATAAGTCCATTGCATAAGCACCATTTCTCAGCGAGGCATTGAACGCCTCATTAGGCTTCATTTTCATTTTAACACATGCCAAAGACATTACAAATGGAATATTTCCTGAAGGTGTTGAACCTGGGTTAAAATCCGTTGCTAGAGCCACTGGCAATCCTTCGTCAATCATTTTACGTACTGGAGAATAAGGAATCTCTAAAAAAAACGAACAAGAAGGCAACAGTGTTGCTATAGTCGAAACGCCTTTTAAAGCTGTAATTTCTTCATCGGCCAATACTTCCAAGTGATCTACAGAAAGTGCATTTTCGTCAATGCCCACTTGCACACCACCCGAAATTGTAAATTGATTTACATGGAATTTTGAAGTGAGTCCATACGCTGCTCCTGCTTTTAAAATTCGGCGCGTATCATCATTATCGAAATAGCCTTTTTCGCAAAAAACATCAATGTAATCTGCCAACCCTTCTTTAGTAACCTGAGGGATTATTTCATTAATTATCAGATCAATATACCCTAACTTATCGCCTTTAAACTCTGGCGGAACTGCATGTGCCGCCAATAAAGTAGATTTTATTGTAAGGTCAGTATTCTCTTTTAGACGCTTAATAACTCGCAGTATTTTAAGCTCACTTTCTAAACTCAAACCGTAACCACTTTTAATCTCTAAAGCGCCTGTTCCAGTAGAGATAACTTCCTTGGCTCGGGTTAAGGCCTGATAGTACAATTCGTCTTCGGAAGCTTCGCGTAACTTGAGAGCTGAATTGGTAATTCCACCGCCATTATTGGCAATTTCTTGATAAGACAATCCATTTAGTCTATCCACCCATTCGCCTTCTCTGTTACCGGCATAAACTATGTGTGAATGTGAATCGCAAAAAGTTGGCAAAACAATTTTGTCTCTTGCATCAATAATTTTAAGGTTTGTCCAATCGGTAATTCCTTCCCAGTCATCCATTGCACCAAATCCAACAATAATGTCGTTTTCAACTGCCAACCAAGCGTTCAAAATAGAGGTGCATTCATTCATTTCAGAACCCGACAAACGTTTGCGAATATCACCTTCTTCTTGAATAAAAGCTAATTCTTTAATGTTCTTTATTAGAATTTTTTGCTCCATTTCCTTGTTATTAAATAAACCTGACATTCTTTAATTATCGTCATTCCTGCGAAGGCGAGAATCTAAAACAGGATCGACAGATTCCCACATTCGCGGGAATGACTTGCGTTATGAAACAACCTTTACAGATTAGTAAAAATTATTACAAACTACTTAACCTCTATCGCATCAGGCACCTTTGCAGAAAGCAACGCTTTTTCCAACACTTCTTTCATAGAGGTAACATAATTAAACGTAAGTCCTTTCAAGTACTTCTCATTAATCTCTAAAATGTCTTTTTCATTGTCTTTACACAAGATAATATCTTTAATATTTGCCCTTTTAGCAGCAAGAATCTTTTCTTTAATTCCACCAACTGGCAATACTCGACCACGTAAAGTAATCTCGCCGGTCATTGCCAATTTAGATTTTACTTTTCGCTGCGTAAACAAGGAGGCTAACGAAGTCAACATGGTAATCCCCGCCGATGGGCCATCCTTTGGTGTTGCTCCTTCAGGCACGTGAATATGAACGTTATAACGCTCAAACAATTCTGGTTTTAATCCAATAAAATGTGCGTGCGCTTTTAAGTACTCCAAAGCAATTACAGCACTTTCTTTCATCACGTCACCCAAGTTTCCTGTAAGCGTTAACTTTCCTTTTCCTGGAGTTATTGAAGATTCAATAAACAGAATATCTCCACCAACAGAAGTCCAAGCCAAGCCCGTTACAACTCCTGCGATATCGTTATTTTCGTATTTTTCTTTAGGAATTCCAGGGCCTAGTAAATCGTTCAACTGATCTAATGTTATGATAGGATCAAAGGTTTCTTCCATAGCCACTTTAGTAGCAACCTTTCTTACCACCTGAGCAACTTTTTTCTCTAATGCGCGAACTCCAGATTCTCTAGTATAGCCTTCAACTAATGCCTCTAACACTTTCTTAGAAAGCTTTACATCGGACTTTTTCATTCCGTGGCTTTTCAATTGCTTTGGCAAAAGGTGTTTCGTTGCTATTTCAACCTTTTCTTCTACAGTGTAGCCTGTAAGGTTAATAATCTCCATTCTGTCTCTTAGTGCTGGCTGCACATTGCCTAAATCGTTTGCAGTAGCAATAAACATAACGTTAGAGAGGTCGTAATCCATTTCAACGTAATTATCGTAAAACGAATTGTTTTGCTCAGGATCAAGTATTTCTAATAAAGCTGAAGAAGGGTCACCTTGATGTCCCGTTCCTACTTTATCAATCTCGTCGAGAATAAAAACTGGATTCGACTTTTCGGCCTTTTTCAAGTTTTGAATAATTCGACCCGGCATTGCACCTATATAGGTTTTTCTGTGTCCGCGTAATTCTGCTTCGTCTCGCAACCCGCCTAATGAGATACGGACGTATTGACGACCAATTGCCTCAGCAATAGATCTTCCTAAAGAGGTTTTTCCCACTCCTGGAGGGCCAGCAAAACATAGAATAGGAGATTTCATATTTCCCTTTAACTTCAGGACAGCGATGTGCTCAATAATTCTATCCTTAATCTTTTCAAGACCATAATGATCTCGATCTAACACTTTTCGTGCTTTATTTAAATCAAAAGAATCGATAGAGAACTCATTCCAAGGTAAATCCAATAACAACTCAATATAACTGAGTTGAACAGAATATTCCATACTCTGTGGGTTGATGCGTTCTAACTTATCTAATTCTTTTTGAAAGCGTTCTTCCGTTTCCTTTCCCCACTTTTTCTTCTCAGCACGTTCAGACAACTCATTAATTTCTTCAGTAACTGGGTTTCCACCTAATTCCTCCTGAATCGTTTTCATTTGCTGTTGCAAGAAAAACTCACGTTGCTGTTTGTCAATATCAACTCGAACTTTGCTTTGAATATCGTTTTTGATATCCAACATTTGGAGTTCTTTGGTCATATAGCGCATTACACGATTGGCTCGCTCAGTAAAGTCAGCTTCGTCTAAAATGTTTTGCTTCTCTTCTACCCCAGCATTCATATTGGAAGAGATGAAGTTCAACAAAAAATTTGGACTTTCTATATTCCTAATTGCGATGTTAGCTTCCGTCGGAATCTCTGGTGATTTCTCTATAATTTCGAGCGCCAAATCCTTTACTGAAGTAACTAAGCCTTCAAATTTATCATCCTTCTTTTTAGGAAAAATCTGATCAACCGACTTAACTTTTGCTCTGATATAAGGCTCTTCTTGAACCAATTCTTCCAATTCGAACTTTTGTTTTCCTTGAATGATTATGGTCGTATTACCATCAGGCATCCTAAGCATTTTAAGAATACGTGCAACAGTTCCTATGTTATTCAAATGCTCAAAAGAGGGGTCTTCGATATTTTGGTCTTTCTGGGCAATTACTCCAATCGTTTTATCGCTAGCGTAGGCATCTTTCACCAGTTTGATAGACTTATCTCGTCCTACAGTAATCGGAATAACTACTCCTGGAAAAAGAACCGTATTACGAAGCGGTAATATTGGCAGGTTTTCAGGAAGGTTTTCTTTATTCATTAAATCTTCGTCCTCTTGCGAAAGCAATGGAATAAACTCGCCTGAGTCATCCATTGCGTCCATTAGGCTATGTAATTCGAAGGTATTGTTCATGTATTCGTTTTAAGTCAAAAAGGCAGTATTTAATATAAATACAGCTTCAATTGATAAAAGTCAAGGTTTATGCCAGCGGCTTATTAGCGGAATTTACTGTCAGATTTGTATGCAAATTCTAAAATTGAAGACTCTTCGTCAGTTAAATACAAACCTCTACGCTGCATCATTTTATTGGCTACTTCTTTTGCTTTTTCAAAATTGAAAGTCTGGAATCCAGACGAACCACCCCAAGAAAAAGAAGGTATAAATTTGGGTGGAAAATCACCACCATAAATATTGGCCGATACGCCAACGACAGTTCCAGTGTTCAACATGGTGTTAATTCCTGTCTTACTATGGTCGCCCATAATTAAGCCAACAAATATCTCATTGGTATGTTCAATTGATTCGGTACTGTAATTCCAAACCGAAACATTTGAATAATTATTTTTTAAGTTGCTACTATTTGTATCAGCTCCTAAATTACACCATTCACCAATTATAGAGTTTCCTAAAAATCCATCATGACCTTTATTCGAGTAACCGTAAAAAACAGAATTGCTTACCTCTCCTCCAACTTTACAATGTGGACCTATTGTGGTATCACCATATATTTTCGAAGCCATCTTGACTGTTGAATGTTCTAAAGCCGCAAATGGTCCTCTAATTACAGACCCTTCCATTACTTCAACATCTTTACCCAAATAAATTGGTCCTTCAGTAGAGTTTAAGGTAACTCCCTCCATTTTAACCGTTGAATCGATATAGAATTGACTTCCAATTAGCGTATTGTATGCGCCATAAGAACTGACCGTCTCCAGCTTCAATGCATTAATATCTTTTTGAATCTGGTCGCCATTATGCTTAAAAATATCAATCGCATTGGAAACCGAAATTGGAGTTGAGTCTGATTCTATCGGCTCAGCATTTGCGAGCGCTTCATTCAATTCTGATAAGTCAAGAAAACATTGTGTTGACTTAAAAGCAATACAATTTCCAAAAGATTCCAATTTTTGACCGATAGAGAGTGCTTTTATTTCAGCCATTAAATAATGCTCTGGAATTACATTCGATGCTAAATATAAATCCGCTTTCACGGGGATACTATACTTTTTAGATAAGTGCACTTGAGAAACGTAGCCCGCGGTAACTCCTCCTGAAATTTTTTCCCATTTTTCCGAAATTTTCAAAATCCCTATGCGAAGATCTGCTGCAGGTCTGGTATAGGTGAGCGGAAGAAGGGTTTCGTGACTTTTGTTATCAAAAAAAATAAGATTCATATTCAATTCTTTTTTTCGAAATTAGGGCAAAAAAAAGCCTCTCGAAGAATCGAGAGGCTTTAAATATTTATAAAACTTCCTTAGCAGAATTACTTCTTGAATTTTGCGTAACGAGTTTTGAACTTATCAACTCTACCCGCAGTATCAACAAACTGCATTTTGCCTGTGTAAAAGGGGTGAGACTTAGATGTAATTTCACATTTAATTAGTGGATACTCCGTTCCATCTTCCCAAGCAACAGTATCGCTTGTTACAGTAGTAGATCTACCAATGAACATAAAATCATTAGACATATCTTTAAAAACAACTGGACGGTAACTATCTGGGTGAATATCTTTTTTCATTTCTTTAGTTTCTTCGCTTATTAATTCGGGCTGCAAAAATAGGGATTTTTAAATCTAAAAAAAGACAGAACAATAAAAAAGTCATAAAGGTGTTTTTGGTGATAACTATTAGATTCCTAATTGGATATTTTTGCAGTGTGAAACAACTCTTATTATTTATCTTGGCTTTTGCAGCGCTTACTTCATGTAAAAAACGAAATTTAGGTTTCGAAGAAGAAGGTTCTTTGGAGTTTTCAAAAACAACGGTGCTATTTGATACCGTATTTACGGGTATTGGATCAGCAACTGAATTCATTAAGATATATAACCCCCACGATAAGGAAATTTCTATTGCCTCTGTCAGCTTGGAAGGCTTAGCTGGGAAATCTTACAGATTCAATCTGGATGGATTTCCGGGAGACCAAAGAGATATTGTAATCCCTGCAAAAGACTCTTTGTTTTTATTCACAGAAGTAACTATTGACGCTAACAATACTTTCAATCCATTTTTTGTAGAAGACAACATTATTTTTATTACAAATGGTGTTGAGCAGAAAGTAAAACTTACTGCTTATGGTCAAAACGCTTATTATTATCGCCCTAACAGGTCCATTGAGGGCTTACCTGCTTTTTCTAATGTATCTTCTTACTTAACAGACCAACTTGCCTCCTTAGAGGTTAACTGGAAGAACGACAAACCCCACGTGATCTATGGATATTTATTAGTGGATAGTTTACTAACACTAAACATTGAAGCAGGAACCCAAATTCACTTTCATGCAGGTGCAGGTTTATGGGTTTATCGAGGTGCTTCTTTGAATGTAAACGGAGAACTTGGTAATGAAGTCGTTTTCCAAGGAGACAGGTTAGAGTCTGAATTTAAGGATGTTGCAGGTCAATGGGACAGGATATGGATAAATACAGGTGCAGCTTCAACTATAAAATATGCACACATCAAAAATGGTTTTGTTGGTTTACAGGTAGAACCGCTCCCCTTTGATGAATTGCAAGATGTTGTTCCAGAAAAAGTTACGGTTCAAAAAACAACGATTTCTAATATGGCAGGAATTGGTGTTTTCTTGCGCAATGTAAATTTTGAAATGGAAAATTCTCAAGTTTACAATATGGGAAACTACAATGTGGCTATAACTGGAGGGGGCACCATGAGTTTCTTAAACAGCACATTGGCCAACTATTGGAGCACTAACCGTGAAGATCCTATGCTTTTTATTAGTAATAGATACAGCACCGGAAGTTCTACTGAGGAAGCTATTGATCTGGATTTAAGGTTTGGAAATACTATTGTTTATGGTTCAAAAGAAGAAGAGTTAGAATTGGACAGCTCAACAGCTGCTAACTACAACGTACTATTCGATCATTGTATCATTAGAACTGAATTAGTTACTTCTAATACCAATCGTTACAAGGCATGTATTATAAATCCAAGCAACGTAATTGTTGGAGACAATAGCTTTTTACCGGTTTATAAAAACCAAAATGGTAAAGACTTTAGTTTATTTCAGCAGTCAGTTGCGGTTGATAAAGGCTCTATAGAAATAGTTAATCTACTTCAGGAAAAAACAGATCTTAAGGAAAGCGTTAGAGATTCAAGGCCAGACATTGGGGCTTTTGAATTTAACTAAGAGTACCGCTAATTCTTAGTGAATACTATCGAAACGGTCGTTTGAGTGTCCATCTTTCAATCCACGTTTGTATCCCAGTTTATAACTTAAGAATGCTTCAAAACCACCTAGGTTTCTACTCGCACCATTCAGCTTAGAAATATTAACATCATAGCTAAGTCCTACGCCCATTCCAGCCCAATTAAATTGAGTTTGGAATATGAACGCATCTTTCCATCTAAAGTAAGCTCCAAATTCCATTGTCATTTCTTTGGTAATTCCAGTATGTAATCCAGCTTCCTTGAACACAAAATCGAAAGCAGTACCAAGAACAAAATAACGCTGTCTGCCCTGTGTGAATATTATTGTTCGCGGTATTACAGCAAAATTGTCTGCGTGTGAGTGTATTTCAATATCTCCGTGAAAATAAAGTGATCTAGCCAGACTATAATCTCTATTCAAGTAATTGACACTAGGACCATTAATGTTGTTTATAGCACTTCCTAAATTCGCTCTTATGTTATCGTGATTGGTATAGAACCAATTGAAACCAGCACCAACAGCAACATATGTAGCACTTGCTTCACCAGCATATTCTCCTGGGACAGTAACATCAAAATCAGGTGTAGCCAATTGCCAATTCCATTGACTTCCCCATTGTCCGTCGTAACTCAATGCTTTTTGACCATAATTCACTTTCATTCCTAGGCTAAAAAAATGAGTTTCACTAGGATCAAAAGCTTTACCGAAATTTACGTTCAAACCAACGTTAGTTGTGCTTGTTTGAGATATTCCTGCGTCATCTTTAATTCCGTATACGCCAATTGCGAACATATCATGACCTGTAACATCTGTTAAAACCGGTAAATCTAGTGAAGCTGCCATTGTGGTATATGGCTGACTCGAAATGGAGCCCCATTGTTGGCGGTAGTGAGAATTGAAACGCAAGTTACCATGAAAGATACCCGATGTTGCTGGGTTTAATATTGGTGAAGCATTAAAAAATTGAGAAAAATGCACATCTTCTTGAGCCTCTCCAGCAAGACAAATACTAATTACCGAAAGCAATAGGAATAATCTCTTCATTAATTGTTTCATTTAGCGCACCAAAGTAACATTTCCTTGTAATTCTTTAAAATCACCATTTTCATGGGTAACTTGAATAAAGTAGGTATAAACTCCAGGAGTTAAGTCCCTTCCCGATTCATTCTGAAAAGTTCCTCTCCATCCCGTTTTGGCACCTTGATTACTTGGATCTTCAATCACAATATCCTCAACACTTTCCGAACTGAACACCACCTGGCCAAAACGATTAAATATTTGCACATTAATCTTGGTGATTCCATTTCCGAAAACATAAAAATTCTTGTTCGTATACCTTCCGCTTCCTGGTGAGAAAATGCTAGGGACACCAACTGAATATTGAACACCTGCTGCATCTTTTCTCAAAATAATTTGAAGCGAATCTACTACTCTACAGCCGTTATAATTCTCTTTGATTACATAATAATAAGTATCTTTGGTGGGCTCAGAAAAAGTTGAACGTTCGTTCCATTGTTCAATGTCCTCTCTTACATATTTCCCATTTTCATCTAAATAGGACCAATAGTAATTAAAACAACTGCTGGTATCTCCTCTTAATTTTTCAACATCTCTTAAATTTCGGCAGTAATTGCGCTCTCCTTTACCCTCCAATTTGGTGCTCAAAAAACCTCGATGTCCTCTAACAATTGCTGAATCTTCATAAATTGTATTTACAATCGGATAACGCATCACTGAAATAATATCATCATATACCACTGAATCCTTACCATATACATTATACGCTAACATCCCAATACTCCAATTTTCTATGCTGTCTTCATAACAAACTCGCACTGTATCTCCTGTAAATAGTGTGTCGACAAAGCTTGGATCAGTTAATTTTGGATCTCCTGCTTTAATTCCGTAATTTGAATAATAATATTTTGAATCCCAAAGATCAGTTCTAATTCCTTCCATTATCCAAACAATAGAATCCGTTGTAGTAAAAAACTCATCTTCTACAGATCTGTCAAAACGGAGTGTAATACATTGCTCAGCGCAAATTTTTCGTTGACTTTCCCCTTTGATTTTAGCTTTTGCAGGAACACAACCTTTCACAATAATTGTTTTGGTAATGAAATCAGCACCACCAGTACCTGAAACATTAAACGTAGCTGTGTAAGAAGTGTCTCTACCTCCATCACCTGCACATGGATAAAACACACCAACAGTTTTATTAGTGTCATTTTTCAACCTACATCTTCCAGAATCATCTTGAGCACCAGGAAAAGACCAATATCTTGTGTTTATGACACCTGTACTCGAATCTCTAAACGCAATTGAATCTCCAGCACAAATTGTAATGTTACCCGATTTTGAACCATTCATGCTAAAGTTTGCATCTGGGGGTGAATTACAATCGACCACTTGAATGTAATTAGTTTTGGTTGTGGTTAGCCCCGAACCTGCCGAATTAGATCCCCTAAGTGCAATTGAAAATGTTCCTACTGAAGGAAAACAAAAACTAGGATTTTGAAGATTTGAAGTATCTGCTAAACCACCTGTTCCAAAAGTCCACTTCCATTGTGTAGGATTTCCTGTAGAAATATCGGTAAACTGAACACAGTCACCTTTACAAACCAATGTTGGATTTGCAGTAAAATCAGAGTTTGGAGTTCCAGAAGGCACTCCTGTTATGGAAACATCATCAATTGCAAAAGCAGATCGGTTGACTGGAACCACTCCAGTATCAGGATTTACAAAAAGAAAACCAAAGCTCAGTGTAGCTTGATTGTTGAACGATATAAGTGATAAAGTCGTGTCACCCCACGTTGAATCATTGGCCATTTCAAATCCTGTAGGAACCCACGTTGTACCGCCATCTGTACTGTAAACTACTTGTCCAGAAGCTGCACTACCAGTAGAAATTGGACCTTCAGAGTAGTTTAACCACCAAAATTTTAATTCTATATCTTTAAGACCAGTGGTATTTATCGGACTGGCCATTCTGGCCATATACATCTCATTTCCAACTTTTTGTTGATACTGATAATTACAGTTTAATACTGCTGCTGCAGAAAAATTTCGTGATACTATGTGCAGGTATCCCGAATTTGGTGCTCCAGGAATCCCGGCAGGCTGATTTTGCGTTGGCTGAACGAAGGCAGTCTGACTTCCTGCATAAATGTTGTTTACAACCCACAAGTTTTCTGCTCCACCACCTGCTGCAAAACCACCATTAACTTGGTCAGAAGTATTGAGTGTCCAATTGCCCTGTCCTACGCTGAAATCGTCTGTCAACAAAACTTGTTGGGCATTAACCTCCACAGTAAAGCATGACAACAACAGTACGACAAGAGCGGTAATAATACTTTCTAGAAATAATTTCATAAGCTTATCTTTCTGCAGCGCCAAAATAAAGGCATTATTTAGAATAATCAAATATTAATTACAAATTCAAAAGAAACTTTAGCAAATTACAAATTCAAAAGAAACTTTAGTGTATCCACATTATCAGCGTAATCCCACAATTGTGGAATTTGCGCTTCACCAAACTTAATTGCGTGATTTTCAATGACACACTGCACTTCTTCACTTAAATTTAATTTTTCAACCAGGACTTTCTTACTAACGGACAAATACTCATAATGTAAAACGCCAATCGGAGACTTTAAGTTGGTATCTTCTTTGACTAGTAAAAATTCATTGTCTAACAATTGCTCACTATTCAATAAAAACAGTGTTTTGTGGTAGTCGTAATTGTGTACGTATTTGATATTATCTAACACAGTAGCATATTCGATTATAGATTCATAAAATAAATTGAAATTATAATCCTGAGGCACATAAAGCTTAGTTACATTTCTACAACCCAAACCGTAATATGTGAATATATCCTTTCCTAATTGACCTAACTCTTGCACACTCTCGTTTCCGTCCAAAATAGCGACTGAAGTTCTATTCTTTCTAATGATGTTTGGATATTTACCAAAATAAGCCTCAAAATAACGCGAAGAATTATTGCTACCTGTTGCAATTACTGCTTCAACAGTATTCAGGCGCTCCACTATTTTCACCCTCGAACCCATTTCAGAAGAAATACTTTTTATTTTATCGATAACAAATGTCATGAGCACTGTGTCCTCTGATGATAACTTAACCAGCGCAATATGGCCTGATATTAATACACTAACCAAGTCATGCAAACCAACCAGCGGAATATTTCCAGCCATTATCAGACCTACTTTTTTGGGCGCAGTGGCATTAATCAATTTCGGATACATCGCTGTCCAATGTTTTAAGCTATGTCCAGTAAGTGCTTTTGACCAATTGGTGAAAGCCAATTGAGAGTGATCCGAGCTAAACCACCCATTTTTATGCTTCGCTATTTGAAGTCGATCTTTAAATTCTTGGGTATTATCTGCTAATTTCTCTCCAAGCTCAACAAAAACCTGTATCCGTTGTTCTATATTCATTTAGTACTATTTGGTATTTAAAGTAAGTGTTGCTGAATATCTTTGCAGCAATATTAGATGAATCAGAATCTATAAAAACACAGATTATGGCAATTATAATAACAGATGAATGTATTAATTGTGGAGCGTGCGAGCCCGAGTGTCCAAATAATGCAATATATGAAGGTGGTGTAGAATGGCGGATGTCGGACGGCACCTCTCTTTCGGGCTCTGTTACTACTCCAATGAATAATACATATGAAGCTGATAATGAACAAGAAGCAGTTTCAATGGACTTTTTCTATATCGTTACCGACAAATGTACTGAGTGCAAAGGATTTCATGATGAGCCACAATGTGCAGCGGTATGTCCAGTAGATTGCTGTGTCGACGATTTAGAAAATGAAGAGACCGAGCCATTTCTGTTGGAGAAAAAAGATTTTATGCACGTTTAATCACCTACTTTCAATTAAACATAAGAAGTTAACAACTGACAGCGATAAAGCCAGATGCTAGATCATCTGGCTTTACTTTTGCTGGTTAGTTAAATTGCATGAAGAAAATTATTTCTACATACTTGTTTATTATAATAGCCGCAGTCGGTGCCGTTTCGCAGACTAGCAACAGGCCAGCGGCTATTGACCTTACCCTTCGGCTAAAAACCCTCAGAACCAGTAGTTTAAACGCTGATAATGACAAACAAATCAGTGCATACAATCAAGAATTTAGAACTGAAGTAAAAGCAGCAATTGAACAGGATTTAGAATTTGAATTCGACAGTATACCCAGTTTTGGGCATATAATCTCACCAGACAAAAAATTCGAAATATATACTTGGAACATTCTTAAAGAATTTGATGAGTACGAATATTTTGCTTTCATAAAATTTAAGAAAGGAGAAGTTGTTGAACTCACCGATCAATCCAGACTTCTTTTATCTCCTGAATTTAAAATTACAAAAACAAACAACTGGTTTGGAGCACTTTACTATCAAATAGTTCCCGTAAAAAACAAAAAAAAGGAAAGGTATTACGTGCTATTAGGTTGGGATGGAAATACTGGGAGCAGTCTCAAAAAAGTAATTGATGTGTTGTATTTTAATGAGCGTATTGGAGATTGGCAAATGGGAAAAAAGATATTCGGACCTCCTTTCAGAGGCATTACCAGGTTTTTCGTGGAATACTCAAGCGAAGTAAACGCCTCCCTTAAATACCATGACAAACAAGAACGTATTGTATTCGATCATTTAATACCACTTAACTCAGGTCTAGAGGGTGTATTTGAATTTTATGTCCCAGATCTTAGTTTCGATGGATTTGAATTTAGAGATGATTATTGGTACTTCATTCAAAACATAGATGTGCGCGGTAACCAAACCATGGAAAACTACACCACTCCTGAAACAAATATTCGTTTAGAATGAAGCTTGGTTTTTACATAGCGATACTTACACTTGGAATACTGCCATTTTCTGCATTTTCTCAAAATGGTGAAATTCAAATTTACAGTGGCGAAAAAAAATCGTTCACCTTATTTGTAGACGGCCTTAAAGAAAATGAAGCGCCTAAATGGAAAGTAAAAGTAAAAAACCTTCCCCCTGGACCCCATCATTTGCGGGTATTGTTTGAGAATGGACAAACAAGCACCATACAGAAAAAAATTAACCTTGCTCCTTCTTATATGTTGAGTTACGAAATATTGCTGTATGAAAATACAGGCAGAAGCTGGTATGAATTAACTCGGGTCGATTCAGTTTTAAAAGAAAAAATTGAAATTATTGTAGTCCAAGACATCTCAGAAATTAAAGAATTAGAAAAAGCTGATGAAAAAGTAGATTCACTATTGGAAGTTAATATTCCTGACCCAAAAATTACTGCACCAAATGGAGTTGATAGCTTGTCAATGCAAATTGAATCTGCTGTTACAGTGTTTAAAGACTCCTTATTTCAATGTGCTAATCCATTACTTCCATTAGGTTTTGAGTTGGTAATAAAACAATTAAGATCAGAGGATTACGAGGATCTATTATTAGATAAAGCTAAAAAATTAGCAGATATAAATTGTTTTTCATCGATTCAAATAATGGAAGTTATGCAGCTCATGCAATTCGAAGTAACGCGGCTTGAGTTTGCCATTTACTGCTACAAAATATGCTTTGACCCCGTCAATTATAAATTTGTAGAAGATGCATTTGAATATCAATCGTCTATTGATAAACTGCACGATGCACTTTATGCGAAACCAGGTAAAAAGAGTGCAATTAAGTAAGTGTTGATTTATTAACTAGTAATTAACCTCCTTCCTGTTAGCTTTCTCACATTTTTTTAAGACTTTTACATTTCAATTAAAACACTATTTAAAGTTATGGCAAAAGTTCACAATTACAGTGCAGGCCCCTGTATATTAGACGAATCAGTTTTAAAAGAAGCTCAAGCAGCAGTTGGAAATTTTGACAACTTAGATCTCTCATTACTCGAAATATCACATCGAAGTAAAAACTTTGTCGCTGTAATGGATGAGGCTACTGCTCTGGTAAAAGAAATATTGAATGTACCTGAAGGCTATTCAGTTCTTTTCCTTCAGGGAGGAGCGAGTCTAGGGTTTTTGATTACGGTAATGAACTTGATGCGCGAAAACGGTAAAGCGGCTTATACTGATACCGGCGCATGGGCAAATAAAGCCATTAAAGAAGCAAAACTATTTGGAGACGTTAATGTTTTGGGAACTTCAAAAGATGCTAATTATAACTTCATTCCAAAAGATTATACGGTTCCTTCGGATATAGATTACTTTCATTGCACTTCAAACAATACCATTTACGGAACTCAAATGAAAAGTTTTCCTGAATGCCTAGTTCCATTGGTTTGTGATATGTCTTCTGATATATTTTCAAAATCCGTCGATATATCACAATTTGATATGATATATGCTGGAGCTCAAAAGAATTTAGGTCCTGCTGGAGCAACTTTATACATTGTAAAAGATGCTGTATTTGGAAGAAACGGAAGAACAATTCCTGCTTATTTAGACCTTCAGACTCACGCCTCTAAGGAATCTATGTTCAATACACCTCCTGTATTTTCTATCTACGTTTCTATGCTGACCTTACGTTGGTTAAAAGCAAACGGCGGTATTCCTTGGATTGAAGCACGAAACAATGAAAAAGCAGCATTACTGTACAACGAAATTGATAGAAATCCTCTTTTTGAAGGAACTGCAAACTTGGAAGACCGCTCTGTTATGAACGCCTGTTTCGTATTAAAAGATGAAGCACATAAAGATGCCTTTGATAAACTATGGAATGATGCTAAAATCAACGGAATCAAAGGTCACCGATCAGTTGGTGGATACCGAGCATCAATGTACAATGCATTGCCTGTTGAAAGTGTGCAATTATTGGTGGATTGTATGAAAGAATTAGAAAAAACAGCTTAAACGAAGCTGATAATGTCAAAAATTAAAATATAAAATTATCCTGGTCATTCTCAACTTGCCCGTTTGAACTTTCGAACAGATTTCAACATCTCACTTTACAAAAAGTAATGAGTTACTGAACAAGATAAATTTTGAACAAGAAGTTTGATTCTAACTTAAAAAACAACAATGAATATTTTAGCAAATGATGGTATCGCGAATTCAGGAAAAATTATTCTTGAAAAAGCAGGCCATAAAGTAGTTACCGAAACAGTTGCCCAAGAAAATTTGATTGATGCAATCAACAACGAAAACTATGAAGTAGTTTTAGTTAGATCTGCAACTACAGTTAGAAAAGAAGTAATGGATGCTTGTCCTAATCTTAAAATGATTGGACGTGGCGGAGTTGGAATGGATAACATTGATGTTGAGTATGCTCGATCTAAAGGATTGCATGTATTTAATACTCCCGCTGCTTCTTCTCAATCTGTTGCCGAATTAGTAATGACTCAGTTGTTTAGCTTGGTAAGAATGACTTACGATGCGAACAAAGAAATGCCAGTTAATGGCGCATCTAACTTCAAAGTATTGAAGAAGAAATATGGAAAAGGCGTTGAGTTAAGAGGAAAAACTCTTGGTATTATTGGATTTGGAAGAATTGGTCAGTCAGTGGCTCAATACGCTATTGGTTGTGGAATGAACGTTGTTGCACATGATCCATTTGTTGCAAATGCTGATATAAAGTTGTCTTTACAAGGTCAATCTGTAACAGTTTCAATTGCCACAATTGGATTGGAAGAATTGATTTCAAGCTCTGATTTTATATCTATTCACGTGCCCAAACAAGCTGACGGAAGCGCCGTAATTGGTGCTGCAGAATTAGCTAAAATGCAAGACGGAGCTTATTTGGTAAACATTGCTCGAGGCGGTGTTATTAATGAAAGTGATTTATTAGCTGCATTGGATAGTGGAAAAGTTGCAGGTTGCGCCTTAGACGTATTCGAAAACGAACCAACTCCAAATGACGCTTTATTAAAGCATTCTAAAATTGCCTCTACTCCCCATGTTGGAGCAGCTACTTTGGAAGCTCAAGATAGAATTGGAGAAGAATTAGCGAATTTTATTATTGCTCACCGCTAAGTCTTTAGACTCAAAGTATATTTGTATCGCGGCAGCCAAAACTGCCGCGTTTTTTTATGGCAAAAATTATTCCTTTTAAAGCTTTCCGTCCACCAAGAAATATGGTGCATTTAGTAGCGTCTAGATCATTCGTATCTTATTCACGGTCTGGTTTGACTCATAAGTTGAGCACTAACCCCTACTCTTTCATTCATATCATTAATCCAGAATTTGGTGACCAAAAAAAAACCAAATCAAATACGGTAAATAGATTTAAAAAAGTTAGAGGTAAGATTAATCAATTTATCACGGAAGGCACTTTTGTGCAAGACAAAGAAGATAGCCTTTATGTATACCGTCAAAAGTTTAGAGGCAATGTATTTACCGGGATTATTGCTGGTGCATCTATTGACGATTACGAAAACGGAGTTATTAAAAAGCACGAACACACTATTCTAAAACGGGAAGTTATTTTCAAAAATTATTTGGAAACAACAGACATGAATGCTGAGCCTGTGCTGATGACTTATCCAGATAACGATCGCATAAAAGAAGTATTGGAAAGACAGTTAAAGTCCACTCCCGAGTACGATTACATGAGTGCGAATAGTGCTTGTCACCAATTCTGGAAAATATCAGATCCTGAGGATATAAGAGTAATTCAGGAGCAATTTGTAGGTTTTAATGCACTCTATATTGCCGATGGTCATCACCGATGTGCTTCGTCTAATTTATTGGGACATGAAATGCGTAGGAATAATCCTAATCATACAGGAAACGAGAAGTACAATTTCCTGATGAGCTTTTTTGTGCCAGAGAGCGAACTTAATATTCTGGAATTCAATCGAGTAGTTGAGGATTTAAATGGCCTTTCCGACACCGAATTTTTATCAAAACTTGATGAATTTTTCGATGTTACCAAACTATCTGTAAAGGCTTTCAAGCCAAAATCATACAACCAAATAGGCATGTACCTATCCAATACTTGGTACGCATTAGATGCTAAAATTGGAACCTTTGACCAGAACCATCCTGTGGAAAAGCTGGATGTGTCTATTCTTTCAAAAAATATTCTGGAACCTATATTGGGCATTGGAGATTTGCGAAAAGATAGACGCGTACAATTTTTAGGTGCTCGAAATGATACTCAGATGCTGACAAAGTTGGTTGACTCAGGCAAAATGAAAGTTGCATTTGCATTGCACCCTGTGACTATTGACCAATTAAAAAATGTAGCTGATATGCATTCTCATATGCCACCAAAAAGCACCTATATCGAGCCTAAAATCCGAAGTGGGTTGGCCTTATATAAAATAAGCGAGTAATGTCAGAAATACCTACAGAGTTTAACGTAAGAATCTATGGCCTTTTTATTCACGAGGGATCCTTATTGGTTTCTGATGAGCTGTTACAAGGAAAACCATTTACTAAATTGCCCGGTGGCGGATTAGAATTTGGAGAATCTCCTATCGAATGTTTGCATCGCGAAGCAAATGAAGAAATGGGCGCTAAAATTACTGTTGGAAAACCATTTTATACCACCGACGAATACATACAGAGTTACTTTAGGCCTTGGCAGCAAGTAATTTGCATGTATTTCAATTGCCAATTTCAAGATGTTGCTAGTATCAAAGTATCAGAACAAAAAATGGATTTTGATTATTCAATCACTGAAAATCAAGAATCATTTCGTTGGGTAAACCTGAAGGATTTAACAGCAGAAAAATTCGCTTTTTTAAGTGATCAAACGGCGATTAACAAATTGGTAGCAACCTTCTAGTGCAAGTATTCTTAAAATATATTATGCTAGGCTTTGCCTTGACTATTTGCACCGCAAGCTATGCTCAAACGGCAGACAGTACTGATCAATCGTTTCTTGGTTTTGACCTTAACAAACAACGAAAACTTACGGTATTACCTTCCATCTATTTCAAACCAGAAACCAATTGGGCATTTGGTGTTTCGGCGTTAATGTACCGTCGGTTCAACCAAAAAGACACCATTTCACCTCTGAGTTTAGCGGGTCTGTCCTTTTCCTACACACTCAACGATCAAGTACTTTTTTCTATGCCTTTTAAAATCTTTCTAAAAGAAGATAATTACAGAATTAAGGGTGAAATTTCCTACTACCGCTACCCCTACTTTTTTGCTGGAATAGGAAACTCTAACGACACAAAATACGAAGAAGATTACGGTGCGAATTTTCCGCGATTTGCGATTACGGGCTTAAAAAAAATCAAAAAGAGAATTTATACTGGACCCAAGCTTTTTTACCAAAACACCACCATTACTTCAATAAAACCGGATGGACTTTTAGATACCTTAGATATCGCAGGTAGATCAGGAAGTGTAACCGCTGGAATTGGCTGGGAACTGGAATACGATGGACGAGATTTTATTTACGCTCCTACTAAAGGCTACTATGCGAATGTCTCTTTTTTAGGGTTTAACAAAGCTATGGGTGGTAATTTTGGATATAATTTATTTACAGTTGACCTTCGGAAATATTTCAATCTAGGTAAAAATCATATTATTGGTTTACACGGTTATAGTTCGTCTATTTTCGGAACAGCTCCATTTAACAAAATCTCTCAGTTGGGTGGTGATAAAATAATGCGAGGTTATCGAAAAGGTGAGTTTAGAGACAATCATTTAATGGCCTCTCAAGTTGAATACCGCACCCCGATCTGGCACTTTTTTGGATTTGCAGTATTTGCTGGAACTGGAGCTGTTGCAGATAATTTCGAAGAATTCAATACCGACTTTTTGCGCTATTCTTACGGTGGTGGATTTCGTTTGGCTTTCAATAAAAAAGAACGCGTGCACATCCGATTTGATTACGCCCGTGGAGATAATAATCGCCAGCAGTTTTATTTGACTTTTGCTGAGTCGTTTTAAATAAATAATTTTTGGTGATTATTACCCAGAGAAGTGCAGATTATAAATACGACCGTCATTCCGGAAGACTATATGAACTTCTCACAAAGAAGATCTAGTTAAACTTCTGACTGGAATCTAATTCGGATCGCCACAGATTCAATCGTTACACAGAAAACTACAAATCATAAATACTACCGTCATTCCGAAATACTAGATGAACTTCTCGACAAAGAAATCTAGTGAAACTTCTGTTCGGAATCTAATTCGGATAACCACAGATCTAATTGCCTTAATAAGCGGTGACGCTAAGAAATTATAAAGCCGACACAAATTCAAAAACCATCGCTAGCCCACGAAATATAAAATACGTGATACGCTTTACATTAAAAACTCAACACTCAAAACTCAACACTATTTATTCCTCAATCGCTTAACTCTCCATTTTCGCTCTTGATATCGAGCAGTCCAAACACTCGTATCGGCATTGTCCATGCGTGTCCAAACAAGCTGCACGATTCCATCATGAGCATCAATGTTGTTGTAATCGCCAAAGAACTTACCAGAAACAGGTGTAAAGGGTGATTGTCTTATCCGTTTGTATTTGAAGCTTTTTCCACCGTCGTAAGACCTTGCTAAAACCACATCAGTTCTATTGTCCTTAAAACGGCTTCGGTCGTAATACACCAAGTACAACGCCCCTGTAGTTTGATCCAAAGACATCCAAGTAAGAAACTGGTGGTTCTTCCCTCCTCTTTTTCCAATACGAATTGGTTCCGACCATTGTTCGCCTTTAGTGTCGCTGTATTTTAAGAAGATATCAGTATTGTCCGTTCCTTCGCGCTGATCACTCCAATTCACATAAACTCTTCCTTCGTTATCGCCTTTTGAACGATCGCAAATCGTTACCGGCATTCCGTTGCAGCGGTTTACTCCAGGAATCGAGTACGACCAACCTGCTTTATTACTATCTACCAAAGTAGTTACGGGTAACCAGCTATCTTCACTGAACGAATTCATTCGAATACCCGCAGGGCCCGCCCAAGCAATGTATAGGCGTCCATCATTAGAGAAAGTCGGAACAGCACCTTCGGTAGTTAATGAACTATCGATACAATCTCCCGACGCTTGGTTGATTTGATTCGCCATTGTCCACGTTACTCCGTTATCCTCAGACTTAGAATACATAATATTCGATCGGTTATCTTTGTTTCTGCTTCCATAGAGATCAAACTGCGTCCATGAAACATGCAATTCGTTAGTCGCTTCATTATATACCGCCCAATGTTTGTCTTGCGCTTTATTACCATTCAATCCAGTGTAGCTTCCAGTCGACCAAGTTTTGCCGAAATCTTCAGAGGTTTGACAAACAATTCTATCGATCCAGCTGCCGAGTATTGGATTACTTAAATGAAAATAGTAATAAAGACCGGAGCTATCTGAGATGACCACAGGATCGCCGTGCACTCCGTAATCGGAAGTCATTTTTTTGCTTTCCCAAGTCTTGCCACCATCATGACTTAGGTATAGATTATTGAGATTAGCACCACACAATACTTCTTGAGAATTCTGTCGGTTTATGTTAATGCTGGGTTCGTTTGGGCTATCAACATTACCTACTCTTACTGGTTTTTGCGTAAAACCTTGCAGGGAAATTAAAACACAACTTATTATCAGAATTAGTTTACCGAAATCTGTACGCTTTAAATGCGTCATATGCTCAATCGTTTTGTGACTAAATTATCAATCAATAAAAACAGTTCATTCGGCGATCGGGTTCTCCAAACAAGATCGTCCAGTTTTCCACCCGTAACAAAATACTGGTCGATATTTTCTTGACCAAAATCTTCCAGCACATGCTGTCTAAAATTCAAGGTGGCAATCCAACCTTCTTCAATGTCTTCAAACCATTCTTCGTAGTAGGAGTCGTCTGAAGGGTGAAAGTTAAGCACGTTTTCGCCAATTAGTATAAAACGGTTGATTCCTTCGTCGACCAAATGATCGATTATATTTCGTTTTAAAGCCTGAATGTCATTATGAAGCGTATCGTTCCACTCGCCCATGAGTTCGATTATCGCAAATTTTTCGTCATAATCGGCATAAATAAGCTTCAGAAAAAGTGTCTCCGAACCTATGTTATCCCATTGAGGATGAATAACATGATCGTAAATGGTATCGCTAAAGTAAAACTCAGAATACTCCTTTCCGTAAAAAGGTGAACGTTCATCTTCCTCTGCTAAATAAAGCTCTCGCCAACGGTAATAAGGTTCAATTGTGTGCATTGAAACAAAGCTAAATGGAATGTTTTAAAACCTTGCTACACAATTTAGTATTTGTCGGTCCTAAATTGTAAACAGCGTTAAATCGTGCAGATTGCAACACTGATTTCGTGCGCCAATTTGTTTAAAGTAGAACTTCTCGAATTCGCATAAAAAATAGTAGCTATGCAAACTAAACACGAAATCAATTTTTGAAATCTAAGGAAATCGTATAAAAATGGAGCATATACTTTTTGACTACCTCGCTAAATACATCGACTTATCGGATACCGAAAAGCAAGCAATTACTGATTTAGACACTTTTAAACAATACAAAAAAGGAACTATACTCCTTGAAGAAGACGCACATACCGATTACGGTTATTTTGTAATTAAAGGCTGCTTACGAAGCTATTATGTAATTGATGGCGATGAAAAAACAACGGCCTTTTATACCGAGGCGGAATCCTTTGAACCTCAATGTAAAATTGACAAAAAACCTTCGAAGTATGTTGTTTCTTGTATGGAGGACTCCATTCTTATGGTAGCCAATTCTGAAATGGAAATGACGATCTTCGAAAAGTTTCCAAAATTTGAAACCCTGTGCAGAGTTTTGACGGAAGAACAATTGGTAAAAAGCAAATCTGACTTCGATAAATTCAGAACCTCCTCGCCAGAAAAACGTTACTTGGACTTACAAGAAACACGACCAGACTTGCTGCAACGCATACCGCAATATCAAATAGCGAGTTACTTAGGAATAACCCCTCAGTCCCTTAGTCGCTTGCGAAAGCGACTGGTTAAAAGTTAACAGCACGAAAAGCGGCTTTTAAAACATAATAAGCCAACTTTCTTACCTTAAGTGAATCATTTGAATTAACACAGCACAGTAGTTTTGCCTTTTCACTAAAACGGTTCAACAACTATGTTAAAACAAACGCTATTTTTTATAATCATCCTTTGCTTTTCGGGGATCAATTTGAATGGTCAATCTACTCAGCAAGACTCTACCTACAAAAAGTTTTTTGTAGGAAGTACGTTTTTTATGTTGGGTAATTTTGCGGCTGAAAACAAACCCGATTTTGTGCAACTGAATCTCGGATACCGGATAACACCAAAGGACGTAGTATCGATTGAATTAAAAACGTGGAAATACGCATGGTCGCTGGGCATACCTTACGGTGATTCCTTTGAAGCACCCGCAGAAAAATTTCCGGGATACATTAGAGAGTTTGGATTTGCTTTGGCCTACCAGCGTTTTTTATACAAAGGACTTTACACGGCGATACACGTTATGAATGCGCATCAAAGCTTCTTTAACGACAACGGCGACAAGATTTCGACCGGCTATCAAATGTTCAATACCTACCGATTGGGGTATCAGTTTAAGCTATTCAAAAACCGATTTTTTATTGAGCCTTCTATTGCGATAACCCACCGCCCTATTCAATCTAAAATGCCCGATACATTTGAAAAACTGAATAACCGATGGCTCAACTATTTTATCGCAGAACCAGGACTGCATTTCGGTTATAATTTTTAGGTGATTTTGGTTCTTTGATCAATTACGAACTTTTGAGAATAATAGTCATAAAATGACCTCTTATTTTGCGTTAATTTAGTTGCATGCTAACTATAACCAATATTTCTCCAATTACACAAATCAGAGAAAAGGTTGTCTTATCCCACCAAATTGGATGGATCTGCTCACCTTTTGTAACCTTATCCACTAGTTGTAGCCAATTAAACAAAACAGTAATAAATGAGTGAATTAATTATTCAAGAGCAATCTTGATTTTACCGATAGGAATTAAATGTTAATAGGCCCTGCATATTTTATTCCGACACTAGCCCTTTCTGAAAATTATGACTTTTCTTATATTCCGAAACTGAGCGCAACCATAGACGGATTGACTTTCCTTAGTTTGATCGATGCTTTAATTGCAATAATGAATAAAACAAAAACTCTGAATATTCCCTTCCATAAAAAGGCAAGCGTTCGTCTTCTTCTGATAAATAAAGCTCTCGCCATCGTTAATAAGGTTCAATTGTATGCATCGAAACAAAGCTAAATGGAATGTTATAAATCTAAATCACTATTTCAGTATTTTGAATTGTAAACTCATAAAATTAAGCTTCAGCAATGGGAATTCAAAATGAATCACATCGTAACTGAAAAAGAGATCTAAATATGCTGTTGCCTAGTTTTAAAAAAAAAAGCAAATGAAACCTTAAATTTGTTCGGATAATAATGAACATAAGTTCCTTGTATTTTTAAAAAATGAAAAAAAATTACCTTTTAATATTATTTGCTATTATCTCTCCCCTATTTACCAATATTGTTAAAGCCCAATGTAATGGCATAACCATAGAGAGTCTTGCTAATCCTGGAGCTTTTATAGTTGCCA
Organism: Flavobacteriales bacterium UBA6770; assembly: GCA_905181875.1. GTDB lineage: Bacteria > Bacteroidota > Bacteroidia > Flavobacteriales_G > Salibacteraceae > UBA6770. The sequence continues at coordinate 139,587 of CAJIZH010000006.1, read as the reverse complement.
CGCTCACCGAGGCAGATGGAATAAGGAATGGTCCTGATTATTTAGGAGCGACTATCTACTACCCTACAAGTGGAAATCCGCCGTTCGCTAGTATTGCAATTATACCTGGATTTACTGCGCTTCCTTCAAGTGTTCAAGAATGGGGCCCATTTTATGCTTCTCACGGAATTGTTACCATTATTATAGGCACAAATTCTCCTTTTGATCTTCCGGAAATACGCGCTTTAGCGTTGTTGGATGCCTTAGAAACCATAAAACAAGAAAATTTTAGAATATTATCTCCGCTTAATGGAGCACTTAACCTGAATCAATTGGCCGTAAGTGGTTGGTCTATGGGCGGCGGCGGCGCTCAGAGGGCCGCTGTACTTGACACCACTATTGCTGGTGTTGTGGCATTGTGTCCATGGCTCCCTAATCCCCAGCTCAATCATCAAAGTCCTGTGCTTATTTTTAGTGGAGAAAATGATCCTACTGCTCCTCCTGTGCAACATGCAGATATTCATTATAACCAAACACCAAATACGACTGACAAAATACTATTCGAAATTGCAAATGGCAATCACTCTGTTGCCAACACACCCAAAGGTGGTGGAGGTTATGTTGGAAAAGTAGCGCTCTCTTGGCTGAAACTTTATGTAGAAAAAAACGACTGTTATTGTCCCCTATTAACAGACACACTTTTAGTAAGCCCTCTCATTGCATCCAAGCTAGAACAAGATTTCAAATGTGAATTATTAGAAACGGATACAACGAAGAAAGATACAAGTGCAGTTAATCCACTATTGAAGGAAGAAAATGTTATTTATAATGACCTTTCAGTCATTCGGGTTTACCCTAATCCAACGAAAAGTGTAGTTAATTTAAAAATGCATGGAAATGGTCATTACGAAATTATTTCACCTATGGGGCAGCGCTTATTGGCGGGATATCTAACTGGAGATAACAAGCAAATCGACTTATCACAATTTCCACCAAGCATGTATTACTTGTATATTGAAGGACAAATTATTAAACTTATTAAGTACAATTAATTAGCCCTTATTCAACTAATAGATGATTCTAAGATAGGTTTGTGTAAGCACAACGATAACTAATCATTGAAGTTTGGTTAGCAAGTGATTACTGCAAGAAAAAACAGATTGCTAGAGAATCAGTTGCCCAAGTTGTCAAAACGCTCTAGTTTACCAAACCTAAAAGAGATACAATGCCAACCTAATAGCTATTTACTGCTCGGCGGCGTTACTCTTAAGCAATTAGTAAAATCACCATTTCATAGAGCGAAAGCAAAAAAACCAAGCTCCATACTGCAGTGCGTCTCCAATTGATGTTAACTAATTGCATGGCAGATTGGCTAACGGCTAATCCCTCGGTGATATTTTGGTGCTTCGGCACCGCTTGTAAAAAGGTGATTACCCAGGCTGCAATTACTAGCAGAAAAGATGCAATAGGCAATAATGAAACTTCTTGAACAATTTGCCAAATTACGGCTACCATTTGAGCAAACATTAGGGGCGCAACAATAATGGTGATCATACGGTTATAGGTAGGATGCCAGCTTTGAAGTTGCTTAGCGTCCATTTGCACAAAAGCGGGATAAATAATCAGCTGAGTTAACCATATGAGTATCACCAGACCGAAATCTACTAAAAGTCTAAGAACGAGTACGGTCATGTTATAAAGTGCATTATATCAAGGAAAAGTAAGCAATTCTTTAATCGCGCAGTTTAAATCGTGTGCTTCCATAAACATGTTGAAGGATTAAGAAAAAGGGCACCCACCAAATTACATCATTAGTGACCATGGTGTATGAAAATTCAAATGGAACTTCATCCAACACAAAATGATTAAAGACAAACCCTAGCGGACCAAATACTTTACCCAAAAAGCCAACTGCAACAATTGGCCAATGCCGAACCGGATCGTAAGCCGCCCACCAATAGCCTAAACCGTAAACACCCACAATCATACCTGTACCTTGCCATACCGTTGGATGTGTTAGGGGCTCCATGCCCGTCCATTGAAAAAATGTATTCGGAAGCAAAACTACCCAAGCACCCCACAATACGTTATAAACTGCAGCTGCCTGCAGAACTTTAGTCATCCATTTTGGAAAGCTGTAATCCATAATCAATTGACAAAAACCAACTAAAAAAGTTCTTTATAGCATTCCATAAAGGCTTATTAGGAAAAGTTAGGTAGGTTTCGATATGATCAGTAAGCTATTTACCGACTTCAAGTGATTAGCGGCGCAAAGTGCCAATATGAGTAATTGGCGGAGTTGTGTAAATTTGAAACAAATGAAAACTTTAATTATAGCTACAGTGTTAGTTTTAACTAGTGTCAATAGTATGGCACAGAAAGTCTATTCGGTAGATTCGGATTACAAAGCCGACGTTAAGGTTTTTGTGGTAGACGCAGATTATAAAGCGGATTTGTTGGTGTATAAAGTGAATGCCGACTACAAAGCTGGAGATAACAACGGTAAATGGTTTTTTACCGATGCAGATTACAAAGCAAAAAAGAAGGTGTTTTTTGTAGACGCAGATTACAAAGCAGATTTAAAAATCTTTTTTGTAGACTCGGACTATAAGGCAGAATGGAAGGATGAATCTAAAATGCACCTGCTCTACTAAAGTTAATAGGAACACGAAAAAATGAAAATATCAGCCTACATATTGCTAAGTTTTGTGCTTGTCGGCAAAAAGAAGAAACGATCATTCCTAATAGTACTTCAATGGTGGTTAATTATGGATATGGTTTTGGCTTTTGCGTAGGCTATTGCAAATACACGGTAAAAATGGAGCCTGACTGTGTAACGCATTGAAAACAAGGCCACGGGAGATGCTGCCAATTGACGGATTCCAGCTGGACTTCGTTATCAAATGGTGCATTATGGTCCAATCTAGAAAACGAAGTGGCTACGATCAACTTAGATACCTTTAAAATCTCGATTTCTCTAACGCTATCTAAATTGCTTTTTAAAGCAGTTTAGTAAGCCCATTGGCAGATTAAAATAAAGAATATAAAACTTAATTTCGCGTACACATGAAATCAAAACTCACTTTTACAAAAGCATTAACGTGTTTATTATTATGTACATCATTATTACATGCTCAAGACCCTTGCAACCCCGACATTAATGGGGATGGAACTTTAGATATCCTGGTGATTGGTACCAGTAAATCTATTAAGGATGGAGCAGAAGCCTTTTCTCCTCAGCAAATCACAAAGGAATTAAAGAACATCTTGTCAGCGGATACTTCTATCTCTATCAATGTTAATGTTGTATCAGAAGATATTTATAAAAATAAAACTGTTACAACGGGTATTGCTGATCAGTTTACTTCAAACCTAGATTACTATTGTCATTCTCTTAATCAATACTATTACTGGCCAGATGCGCACGAAGATCGCATGAGTAACTTGAAAGGGAATAATGGTGTAGATTGGGACCTCGTAGTAATAGGAGCAGATCCTTATATTGTATCTACGATACCTGGTTATTACGCTCTGGGAGTCAATAAGATTGCAGCAAAAGTTATCGAAGGCGGAGCAAAACCACTATTACTAATGATGTGGCCTAAGGATGAAACGATGATAGATCATTTCGAAGAATTCACCTATCGTACTGCTGATGGAGCTAAAGTTCCATTACCAATTGTTCCTGCAGGCCTTTCTTGGAAAGCAATTCCAGCAGGTAAAAAAGACAATGCTATCATACATCCAACACCAAATGGTGCCTATTTGACCGCAGCAGCAATTTACTCTCATATCTATGGCAATAGTGCCTCTTCATCGGATTATTCCTATGATGACGAAATCGCAGACATAGCTCACGCAACTCAAGTTACTGAGATGAGTCAAGTGCATTATGTAGGCAAAAGAAGCTTTATTTCTCCATATAAGAGCTGTGAAATTAGCGACCAAACTCTTATTTACAACCATGGAGGAACAAGTACCGAGTATGGAATTCTTGATGGATTGAATTGGGTAGTTGCAGAGGACCAAAAGACACTTCAATTCGGCTCAACTCCTCCTATACACTTTAACTACGGTAGATCCAGTATGGGTTCCACCCATTTGTACAATATTGACCCTTCTAAATACGACTATTCTTTTGGCTATCCGTTGCAGGATGATGCTAGCACTGGTAAGATTTCAATGCTCTACGGACTAGACAAACGAGTAAACGAAAATGATGTGGAAACAGATTTAGGAGTAGCCTTAAACATGGTAAGAAAGTCAGAATTACCTTATGGGAGAAATGTTCCCATACGCACGTTGATCGCTCAGATGCTAGAAGAAATCCCTGATGTAGATATACACAGTGACAGTTGGCACTTGAGTAACGATGTGAATAAGGCGATAGGCACTTATATGTACACTTTATTATCTAGCGATTGTGCCTTAGCAGGCGATAGTATGCCAACGGATTCTGCTCAATGGCGCAGTTGGATGGCTCATAAGATTGGCTATGAAACTGCATGGAATCTTATGTATCAAGAGGGTATCACTCCTTGTTTTATGGGCACAAAGGATACGATAACGCCTTGTGTAAAGGATACTTCAACGACTAGTTCTATAACCCCTATCAGATCTGATCAGTTTTTGGTCTACCCAAACCCAACTAATGGCAGTTTTACAATTGATTTGGGAGGAAACTACGAGGCAATTACTGTTACTTTAACAGATTTGAGTGGTAGAACAATACAGGTGCAGAGCTTCATTGAAAGCTCAATATTGGATCTGAAAATTGAAGAACCAGCAGGAGTATACTTATTAATGGTTGAATTGGAAGGTAAGAAAGCTGCAATGAGGTTGATAAAAGAATAAAACCGAATTGCCAATAGCCTCTATTTATCCCTCCTGATTTATTTAAATATGTGGCTTTAGCAAATAATAAAACTCTAATCAATACCTCCGAAACACATAACGTTCCCGATATCCCCTATCCTATTCGACTGCAGGAATATGGCGTTGGTATTTTCATTGCAGCTTTAACAAAATCAGCATTAAAAAAAGCATTAAAGAAAAAGTACATTACGGTTAATGATATTACTGCCACAACCGCTACTCTAATAAATGGAGGAGAGTGCATTAGCTTGTCTATTCCAACAGCGGTTAGCCCGAGCAAACAGCTCATTTTTCCACTTACCGTTTTATTCGAAGATGATCATTTAGCAATGATTCATAAACCTGCAGGTATTTTGGTGAGCGGTAACAGCTTTAAAACCATTGCAAATGCGTTAATTCAAAACCTTCAGCACAGCAAACTGCCTGATGCAACCCAGCCGCAACCTGCACATCGATTAGATTTTGCAACCACCGGTATTCTTTTGGTTGGAAAAACGAGTAGTTGTATTCGGGCTTTAAGTAGTCTATTTGAAGAAAAGCAGATAGAAAAAAGCTATTATGCAGTTACTATTGGTACAATGAATGATCAAGGAGAAATCACTTCAGAAGTTGACGGTAAAAAAGCACATTCGAATTACAGATTAATCGAATCTGTTTCCTCAGAAAGGTTCGGTAAACTTAACTTGGTAAAATTGAGCTCAAAAACTGGCAGAAGGCATCAATTGCGTAAACATTTGGCCAGTATCCATAATCCGATTTTAGGCGATAAGGTTTATGGAAATGAAGGTTTAATTCTGAATGGAAAGGGTTTGTATTTGCATGCTTTTTCGTTGAGTTTTAAACATCCGTTTATCCATAAAAGCATCTATTTAGAAGATGAACTTCCAAAACGATTTGGTAAATTATTTAATCCAAAATAGATATTGGAAAAATCGAAAACTGATTTAAAGTAACACACGAAATAAAACACAACTTTACGACTCGATAATTGCTTTTTAAACAACAGTAACCGGTCGAAATTTTTGTAAAATACAATGAAAAATATAATTCCTACTTTAAAGAAAACTGGTAAAATACTGCTCGGTGTAATATTGACCTTGGTGGTCGTTTTACTTTGCTTATTCTTTATTTATGACGAAAAACTACCCGAAGGAAAACAGTCCGTTGAGGCAGATCAGTTAGCAAGTAAAATGTTGAAGGCGGTGCATCATGAAGCCTATAAGCAAACCCGTTATCTTGAATGGACATTCGTTGGTCAACACCATTATAAGTGGGATAAGAAGCAACAACTAGTAGCGGTTGAGTGGGATGATATTACAGTTCACTTGAATATTCAAAATCCTGATTCAAGCACTGTATTGGTTAATGATGTTGAGGTTAATGATGATTCCAGATCGGAAATTATAGAAACAGCCATTGGGTATTTTAACAACGACTCATTTTGGTTAAGCGCTCCCCAAAAAATATTTGATTCAGGAACAGAACGACGCATTGTTTTGCTTGAAAATGATGAGAAAGGTCTATTAGTTAGCTATACCTCTGGAGGGAATACACCGGGAGATTCCTACTTATGGTTGTTGGATGAGTCTGGACTTCCAAGCGCCTTTAAAATGTGGGTAAGTGTTATTCCTTTGGGTGGTGTAAAAGCAACTTGGGAACCTTGGAAAACTACAGAAAGTGGTGCCCTAATCTGCTCTAATCATAAGCTATTGTTTTTAGATATAAGTATGGGAGAGGTAAAAGCCTGGAATTAGTAAGTTTCATCTGCCAGCGCATAGTGCAATTGCAATGTCTATCCTGTTTGAGTCTTTTCGTAAATGAAATTAACACTAATAGAGAAGGCTTTCCATTATCCACGGAACAGATGGTTCTAAGGAACTTTGAGGCGTTTTAAAATGCCTGCTTCTTTTGTCTCAGAGATATTATAGGCTGCATGAATAATCACTAACCCAATCCCCTTTTGATTTGTTAATATAGCATTATGAAATTGGTCCTCACATCTATTATTGTCGTTCTTTGCACCACATTGTGGTCACAGCAATCAAACACTAAAAATATGCCTAACGAAACTGTTAAAATTGAAATCTGGAGCGATGTTGTTTGTCCTTTTTGCTTTGTAGGAAAAAGGAAATTAGAACAAGCCATTAAAAATCAAAACGCCGAGGATAAAGTAGAAATCATTTGGCACAGCTTTCAATTGGACCCCGATTTCCCAAAAGATAAAGCCTACCCTTCTGCACAGTATTTATCAGAACGAAAAGGATATCCTATTGACCAAGTTAAAGCCATGAGCAATCAACTGGCGGAGAATGGAAAAGGATACGGCATTGATTTTAAATTTGATAAAGCGTTAACTTTCAATACCTTTAATGCTCACCGTTTGATTCAGTGGTCAAAAACCGAAAATAAATCCGACGCATTAAAAGAAGCATTGATGGTTGCTTATTTCACGAATGGCACTAACCTGACCGAAGAAGAAAACTTACTTGCAGTAGTAAAAAGCGTTGGACTTTCAGCGGAGAAAGCCAAGTCAATTCTTGCGTCAGATGAATATTCGGAAGAAGTGCGTATGGATATCTATCAAGCTCATCAGCTTAACGTTAGAGGAGTTCCGTATTTTCTGATCAATGAAAAAACGGCAATTTCTGGTGCACAAGCAGATGAAGTATTTGAAAGTGCATTAAAAGCAGAATTAAGCGAAGCGAAGCCCCTTATTGAATCATTAGGTGAAGGTGTTTGCCTGCCGAATGGCGAGTGTAAATAGTCGAAGAACTATTCAGGCATATAGTTTTCCGGATATCCATAAACATGCACAATTTCAATTTTATCTGACAATGTAATTCCGCCTGGATTTAGACCTAGCCGTCCTTCAGGAATCGGCTGATTCATTTCCTTGTAATAATCTACCCATAACGGAAACAGTTCATTTGTTTTAGGATCTTTGAAAGTCATAGGTTGTGTCTCGAAAATCGGTTTATCATTTTCCAAGTAAGAATAGTAAACCAGCTCTGAACAATAAAGCGAATCATTCTCTAAATCAAACAAATGATCGTAGGGTTTTCCTAAATAGGTTTTTGAAATCGCGATTGCTTGCTGCAAATCGTTTTCAGACCAGTCTTTAACTCTACCAACCAGTACTTTGGGTTTGAATTTCCCATCTCGTGCGCGAGTTAAAAAACTGTCCATGTCAGTGATGACAACGCCCTTCCCCCCTGCTTCAATTACTTTTAACTGTTTGTTTTCCATTATTACAATTCCACAATGGCTGAGCTCGGCACCATTAATTCCAGGTGTAACGGTTTCGATAGATTCGCAAAAAGGGCCACAATCTAAATCCTGAAAAAGAATGTCTCCAGGTTTTAATTCGAATCTATTTTCTACTCTTTCACAAGCAGCAAACAGACTTAAAGTCCCTACAATTAAAAGAATTCTAAGCACCAAAATACGCTTTAGCTGAAGTTTCAAATTTTACAATTGTATCTTCCAAACTCAATTCCGACATTCCGCCAGCTGCATTTAGATGTCCACCGCCGCTAAAATACTTTCTTGCAAAAAGATTTACATCAATATCTCCCTTACTACGGAAAGACATTCTAATAATTCCGCCGTTCTCTTTCATGATACAGCTCACATTAATTCCTTCAATAGAAAGTGGATAGTTCACAACACCTTCCGTATCGCCAGACTTATAGTTGAAATCTTTCAACTCTTGCTCAGATAATGTAATGTGCGCCAATTCCAATTCTGGAAAAACGGTTAATTTTTTATCTAAAACGTAGCCCAATAGTTTGATTCGGTCCAATGAATTGGTATCGAAAATCTCGTTATAAACTTCACCCGTAACCAATCCTAAATCCATAAGATCAGCTACCACTCGGTGTGTTTTGGCCGTAGTAGATCGAAACCTAAAAGAACCCGTATCCGTTACTATGCCTGAATAAATACAAGCTGCGGTACGTTTATCGATAAGCCCTTCTTGATCGAAGGATTGAATAAAATCATAAACCAATTGACAGGTACTGCTTGCTTCAATGTCGTGTAATCCAGCTACAAAAGCATCTTCTTCAGGTTCTCTGTGGTGATCAATAATCAACTTTGGAGTATCGTCGGCACGAAGCACTTCCTCAAAGCCTTTCCCAACTCTTGACAGTGTATTGTAATCTAGAGAAAAAACGAGGTCAGCATTCTTCAATGCTTCCTTAGCTGCTTCACTCTGTTGGTCAAATTGAAGTAAGTCACCTTTATCCACCATCCAGTTCAAAAAAGCAGGAAAAGCGTCAGGTACAACTACGGTAACTGATTTACCTAGTTTCTCCAAGGCTTGCTTTAATGCTAGTGAAGATCCAATAGCATCGCCATCCGGTGATTTATGAGTTGAGATTAGTAGGTGTTTGGCCTCATGGACCATCTCCACCATTTTGTTCACATTACTGAGTTTTTCCATACTGGCACAAAGGTATTTGAATAAAAAAGTGAGGAAAATAAAATGTAATCAGATTTGAATAAAATTGCACACATCAAACTAAAAAGAACTAGTACTTTTGCGCGCTCAAAAACAAGATTTAAACTAAGAAACTATGGCTACGAACAGAACGTTTACCATGATAAAACCAGAAGCAGTAGAAAAAGGCTTGACTGGTGCAATTTTGAACAAAATCGCTGAAGGTGGATTTAGAATTGTTGCGTTGAAAAAAACACAAATGTCTAAAACTGAAGCAGGAGAATTTTATGCAGTACACGCTGAGCGTCCATTTTATGGCGAATTGGTTGACTACATGAGTTCAGGCCCTATCGTTGCTGCTATTCTTGAAAAAGAAAACGCAATGGCTGATTTTAGAACGTTGATCGGTGCTACTGATCCTTCTGAAGCTGCTCCTGGAACACTAAGAGCTGAATTTGCAGAAAGCAAAGCTAAGAACGCTGTTCACGGTTCTGATTCTGATGAAAATGCGGAAATAGAAAGTAACTACCACTTCTCAGGAAGAGAAATGTTCTAGATAGAAACACTATTTATATTGAAAGCCCAATTTCGAATTTCGGAATTGGGCTTTTTTATGCAATGGCGTATTTTACTTGCTTGGAATATCTAGGTCTATCGAAAAATCGTCATTTCGTAAGATTAATTGAACTCACCGGGATAAAGGGTTTAGGGAAACTTGTATAGGTTGTTTAACTGCTTATCAGGCCTTCTTTCGAATAGTTAGAGACTTTGTTATGGCATGATCTCAATCCATTCGGAACTAGCTCACAAACAACTCAATGAAGTCATTTTTTATTTCAAAAATCACCCACTTTCTGCGCAAACCACTGTGTGTTTCTGTTTTTATAAATCCAAATTTTTCTAATGCCAATACTGATGCATGATTATAATCTGTTGTATAGGCAGAAATGGAATTCAATTCCAACTGCTCAAAACCAAAACGCACTACTTCAGTTAATGCTTCGGTCAAAAAGCCTTGTCTTCTATATTTTTCTCGAATAACATAGCCTACTTCGCCTTCCTTGTTTTCAAAACCACGATAATAGCCTAGCGTTCCTATGACTTCTTTATCTAAATATAGCGCCCAAATTACCCCTTGTTTTTCATTCTGCTGCTTTGCAATAGTTCGTAGTAATTGATCCAGTTCTTCTTCGGTTTTTGCACGATCGTTAAACGAATTGATCTCTAGAAGTTGCTCGACATTCTCTTTCACTAATTGATCCAGCACCAATCGTTTGGTCTCTAATCTAGGAAAGGATTCTAAGGCATTTAGATTCAATTATTTTCTTTTTAACTGCAAGGCTAAAGTAACCACTAAACCAATCCAAGGAATTCCGTGCATCAATGCATCGCCCCAATCCATTAGTGACATACTATTGGCATCACCAGCAATCCATTTTAATTTACCCCAAATATGAGGCTCGGGGAAAAAAGGAGCTAATCCCAAAGTAACTGAGAACAATGCCCAGGTTTTCCAATCTTTTAAATTCATGGTGCAAAAAGAACCTATTTTTATTCATGCACAAGTGACCTTAGTTACACATGTAACTAACTGTGTAACATTATTTAAGCCTAAATTCATTTCTTTTATTTAATCTTTGGAAGCAATATCTCGAATATGAAAACAAAATATCCTCGTCGAAGCTTTATTGGTAAACTTTCCATGTTGGCTTCTGCAGCCTTAGCAATGCCCTTGTTAGGTTTAGCGAAAGTTTTCAATAAAAATGAATCTATGGAAAATGAAAACCACTCTGCTGTAAAGAACATTAAAGCCTTAGGATTTCAATGGGAAACTTCTGATCCATTTTTATTTTGCGTGCACCATGAGGACAAATACCCAAGAGGGAATTCGGTCTGTGGGCCAAACTCTTCCTTGGAAGGCAGGCATATTGGACAAGACTTTATTTTAAAAGACGGCTGGAGAATGTATCACGGAGATACCGTTCCTGGCTTTCCTGGACATCCACATCGTGGTTTTGAAACCATTACGGTGGTTAAAGAAGGTATGGTTGATCATGCAGATTCATTAGGAGCAGCAGGTCGTTACGGAAATGGTGATGTACAATGGATGACAGCAGGCAAAGGTGTGCAGCATTCTGAGATGTTCCCTCTACTTTCTCAGGATAAAGAAAACCCTATGGAGCTTTTTCAAATATGGTTAAATCTACCTAAGAAGAGCAAAATGGTTCCTGCTAATTTTACGATGTTATGGAGTGAATCCATTCCCAGAAAAAACTTCAAGGATACAAACGGCAACAAAACCGAAATTGAAATTATTGCTGGTCCGATAGAACAAGAAAAATTACTCTCACCTCCACCCGATTCTTGGGCGAGTGATCCTGCGAATAATGTAGCCATTTGGAATATTAAAATGGAAGCAAATGCTGAATGGACAATGTCCAAAACAAGTGCAGGTGCAAATAGAACATTGTATTTCTATGAAGGAAAAGGCCTAAGCATCAATGGAATCGCTATTGCAGATTACCATGCTGCAGAAGTTCTTCCCGATCAAGACTTGATACTCAGAAGTGGTCCTAGTGGAGCAAAAATTTTAGTTTTACAAGGGAATCCAATTGCTGAACCTGTTGTTCAGCATGGTCCTTTTGTAATGAATACCAAAGAAGAAATTTCTCAGGCCTTTAACGATTATCATCTTACACAGTTTGGCGGGTGGCCTTGGCCAAAAAGAGACCAAGTACACGATAGATCAAAAGGTCGTTTTGCGAAATACGTTGATGGTAGGCTTGAGGAAAAGGGATAAATACAAGCGATTTTACTTATAATTAGCTTGACTTTAAACACTCTATATATTCTTCATTCTTTAGCACAAATGAGAATATTTAGTTATTATTGTTAGTAAAACAATATATTATGAAAAAATCAATGCTAATAGCTGCTTCAGCACTAATGATTGCTGGGATGACTTCGTGTAAAAAAGAATATACCTGTACTTGTACAACCACAACAGGCTACTCTTCTTCAAATCCAGTTTTGTATCCAGCATTGCCAGATGAGACTACTTCTAACACAACAACATTTGAAGCTAAGAAAAGCGAATCAGAAGAAAACTGTAAAAAAATGGCAATAGATTACGGCCAACCGACAACTCTCACATCTTCAGTGCCTACCGGTTTTGATGCCAACTTTAATATTATCTATGAAAATTTAATATCAACGATAACGATTACAGAAACTTGTAAAATTTAATTCTGATTACTTTATTCAAAGCCGAATTCATAGAACTGAATTCGGCTTTTTTTATGCCTAATTTTCAGACCACCTCTTCAGCTCCATGAGTAAGCGCTTTAAGCTTCTTAACGAATATCAAGACCAATATTCCTAAAGCCAAAGAACTCACTGCAATTCCTGTAAATATGGCCATTTCGCCAGCATCTTGTGCTGCTTCGCCCAAAATTCCAGCTAATTTGTTTCCTATTCCAACAACCGCAAAATAAGTCCCCATCATTAAACTCGCATATTTCAAAGGAGCCAGCTTCGTAATAAATGATAATGCTACTGGAGACAAACTCAATTCAGCAACCACATGCAAGAAATAAGAAAGAAACAACCAGTAAACTGGAGCTTTATCCAAAGTACTCACAGACAAATCATATGCTGCACCCATAAGCGCCACAAAACCAAAACTCATAATAATAGAACCTATACCCATTTTATATATTGAACTTGATTCTTCGCCTTTGTTTCTCCATTTCATCCAAAGCCAAGCCATAGGAGCGCCTAGAATAACTACATACAATGCATGCAAAGACTGAAAGAAACTCGTTGGAATTTCATAGCCAAATACTATTCGATCAATTTTATCTCGAGCATACAGATTCATCAATCCACCAGCTTGTTCATAGGCTGCCCAAAACACCATTACAATAAAAAAGGAAATGAACATAACTACCATTCTGTCTTTTTCAATCTTAGTTAATGGCTTATTGAATTGTTCTTTATGCTCTTCGCTGTGTTTGATTAAATCGCCTATTCCTTTAAGATGTTTTGCGCCAAAAACGTAAACAATTTGCCCAAATATCATCCCAAATCCTGCTAGAGAAAACCCTAAGTGCCAATCGACATTTTCGCCATAATACCCAACAATAAGGGGTGCTAATACTGCTCCAATATTGATTCCAATGTAGAAAATGGTAAACCCAGAATCACGACGAGCATCACCCGACTTGTACAACGAGCCAACCATAGTACTTATGTTTGGCTTGAGTAATCCAACTCCACATACTAGTAATACCAATCCCAAATAGAAAGCGGTCATACTATCAACCGCTAAAGCAAATTGACCAAGAATAATGAACAATCCACCAAGCAAAATCGATTTCTTTTGTCCCAACCAATTATCGGCAATCGCCCCTCCAAAAATCCCAGTGAAGTATACAAATAACCCATACCAACCATACAACGCCAGCGCCTCTTTACTCGTCCAACCCAAACCTGGATTAATAGCATCCGTGGTTTCTGCCGTTAAATACAACACCAAGATTGCTCGCATTCCGTAATAGGAAAAACGTTCCCATAATTCGGTAAAAAAAAGAATGAATAACCCCTTAGGGTGCCCTAAAATTGTTTGCTCTTGCATAGTTAGATTTTGAGAACTTCGAAAATAGGATAGTTTTTAAGAATTTGAAATCTAGTTTATTATTTGTAGGTCTTACTGAACTCGTTTCAACACCTCAACTGGAAAAATGCGCTTAGATAATCCTGAGATCCTGAAATAAATTCAGGATGACGGTAGCTGGAAATTGTACTAAATAATAAAAACTAGGTCCTGCGGAATTTAGTTCATCATCTCAATCAGTAACAATACGTGTAGATCAACCTGAGTTGAGATTCCAACAGATATCAAATTTCGTTAGTTAAAATTGAATATACCGTTTTACAAAACTCCCCTAACCATTCTTTCCTTCCCTTGTGCATCCTGCCGAACTTCAATATTCGAAAAGCCCATTTCAACTAATAGTGATTGAACTTCATCAGCATAGCGCTCGTGAATCTCAAAATACAAACGACCCTTAGTTTTCAAATGATTTAAGCCATACTCGGCAATTTTTCGGTAAAACAATAATGGATCATTGTCTTCAACAAACAAGGCTAAATGTGGCTCATAATTAAGCACATTATTTTCCATTTCTGCTTTATCGCTTTCTAGTACATATGGAGGGTTGGAAACAATAATGTCTAATTTTTCTTCGATTAAAAAATCCTCCAATACATCAAATGCTTTGGTCGAAATAGAAACCGAATTTAGCTCTGCATTTTCTTTGGCTAAACCTAAAGCCGACGTTGAAACATCACAAGCATAAACTGTTGCATTTTTCAAGTGCTTTGCTAGAGTTACTGCAATGCAGCCAGAACCGGTTCCAATATCCGCAACTTTTAAATCGCTTAAGATTTCTTCAGTAATTATCCATTCACACAATTCTTCCGTCTCAGGACGCGGAATCAGGACTTCCTTCCCTACTTTGAATTTCGCCCCATAAAACTCGGTATTGCCGAGTATATAGTCTAAGGGCTCGTTTTCTAGCAATCGATTTACCGATCGAATAATCAACAAAAGATCGCCTTCAGTAATTCGACTAGTAGGTTCTATAAGTCGTTGTTGTCTGGAAATAGATAGCTGCTCAACGAATAAAGTGTTTGAAAGCGCTGCAATTTCGGAGGAACTAAACATTCCGTTTAGTTTATCTTCGATATAACGTTCAACGCCTTTATAGCTATTGTCTATAAGCTTCAATGCCTGCTATCGTAATTGAACTTCGTTAATTACATTCATCTCCAAGTACTTTTCTAAAATTGCATGGTACTCATCAGTGGCTGTAAAACCAAATCCACCTACCATAAATTCATTAAAAATGGTGTTCCAATCGCTATTTGGAGGAAATACAAATCCAAACAATTCGCTTTGGATATCTGCAGCTCTGTGCACTCTTAAAATCCCGCCTTGCTCCTTTGTAAACGCCATATAAGTTATGATGTCTACATATCCGAAGTATTTAGGATCTGACTTCATTTTAATCAGCATTTCCTTTGGATTTGACGCATAACTGACTACCATTTCCGGAAATTGGTCTGCTTTAATGGCAAGCAATACTTTTTCGTGCGATGAACCTTTAACTACCAAAGCCACTTTGTCTTTAAACACAGTTGAAAAATCATCAAGACTGCCTAAAGTCTGGACGTCCAATGAAGAGGCTAAAACAGCTACATTCTTTAAGTAAGGTTGTGAAAATTTCGCCCATTTTTCTCTTTCCTTACTTATTGTTACCGAACCCAGTCCGATGATACCATTTCCACCATCCTTAATTCCATTGTAAAACGTGTCGAAATTTTCAAATTTCTTGTAATTCAATTTTAGGGTAACTCCTTTATACGTTTCTAGCCACTTTTCGAACTCTCTAATAATATCGATTTCAATACCCATATCAGCCCCGTTAGGATCAGAATATGCAAATGGATAATTAACTAAATAATTTACATTTAGTACACCTGCTCGCTGACTTGCAACACTATTCCAGCTCTGAAAAGAAGTTGTTTGAGCAATCATCCCTATAGCAGAAAAGACTGTAAAAGAAAGAGTTAAGATTAAATTTTTCATGATTTTTGTTTTCAAGATGCAAAAGTAATTGGTTTCTTAAGCTGAGCATAATAAACTGTATTATTTTGAGATTAAAGCTGGGTTAGGAGTGGTGAAATTTGTCGCCGTGAATGTAGTTGAGTATATCACTAATGGACCAATTGGGACGAGATCCTGAAATAAATTCAGGATAACTTTGTGCAGACAATTGTCAAAACGTTAACTATTCAATAGCTCGACAAACTCTGTCTCAGAAATCATTTTTACACCAAGCTTTTCAGCCTTGGCCAGTTTAGAAGGGCCCATGTTTTCGCCCCGAATCAAAAAACTAGTCTTGGCAGAGATAGAACCCGCATTTTTAGCACCGTTATTTTCAATCATTGCCTTCAATTCATCTCTTGAATGAATTTCAAAAACTCCCGAAATCACAAAGGTTAACCCTTCTAACTTATTGGTGGTATTTGCCAATTGTTCTTCGCTCAATTCAAATTGGAGTCCATGCGTTTTTAAGTGCTCAACCTCTTGAATATTGCGTTCATCTGCAAAAAATCGAACAACACTCTCGGCAATCTTATCGCCTATTTCGTCTACGTTGACCAATTCTTCTTGACTTGCCGCAATAATATTATCTATTGATTTATAGTGTTTTGCCAGTTTTTTAGCAACCGTTTCTCCTACAAATCGAATTCCGATTCCATACAACACACGTTCAAACGGAACCTGTTTTGAAGCTACTACGCCAGACAGTAAATTATTGACGGACTTTTCCGCAAAACGCTCCAACTGGATCAGTTGATCAAAATTAAGCGCATACAAATCGGCTGGAGATTGCACCAGTTTTTCTTGAAAAAGCAGCTCAATCGTCTCCGAACCCAAACCATCAATATCCATGGCCTTTCGACTGATAAAATGTTGCATTCTACCTGTAATTTGTGGTGGGCAACCCAAATCATTTGGACAGTAATGTTGCGCCTCTCCCTCCTTACGCACAAGCCTTATATTGCACTCTGGGCAATGCTCAAGATAATGAACCGGCTGAACCAAGAGATCTCTTTTTGACAATTCCACACCCGTAATTTTGGGAATAATCTCCCCCCCTTTTTCTACAAAAACAAAATCTCCAACTCGGATATCCAATTTCTCAATTTGATCGGCATTGTGCAAAGAGGCTCGTTTTACTGTTGTTCCAGCTAGTGACACAGGCTGCAAATTGGCAACAGGAGTTATTGCTCCAGTTCGTCCAACTTGATACGTTATTTCGTTCAATCGTGTCAGTGCGGCTTCTGCTTTAAACTTATAGCTAATCGCCCAACGAGGCGATTTTGCGGTAAACCCCAATTCTTCTTGAATGCGGTAGTCGTTGATTTTGACAACAACACCATCAATTTCAAAAGGCAGTTTTGAACGTTGTTTATCCCAATGATTCACAAAGTCCATAATCTGGTCAATGCTTTCACAAATTGCTATGTATCGGGGCTTTCCCACGGGCGTTTTAATTCCCCAGCTGGCTGCAGCTTCAACACTTTCGTAATGACCAGGATATTCTTTATTATTCGTATACACACCATAGAGCATACAATCTAAACCTCGGCTTGCTACAACAGCAGAATCTTGCATTTTCAAGGTTCCTGAAGCAGTATTTCTTGGATTTGCAAAAGTGGCTTCACCCAGTTCTTCTCGTTCTTCGTTTAGTTTTTGAAAATTTGCTAATGGATAAAATATCTCTCCTCTTATTTCTAATTCTGCGGGGTAATCGCCTCTGAGCTGCAAAGGAATCGATCGTATGGTTTTTACATTGCTCGTTACTTCTTCTCCTTTGCTTCCATCACCGCGAGTAACTGCTTGTTCAAGTTTTCCATTTTTGTATTTAATTCCAATAGCCACTCCGTCGTACTTCAATTCGCAGACGTAGGTAATTTTGTCATCGGTTAACTTCTGGTTTCTTGATTCCCACTCTTCCAGTTCTTCTTTAGAATAAGTATTTGCCAAACTCAACATGGGAATGTCGTGTTTTATTGACTTGAACTTTTTGGTAATGTCTCCGCCTACTCTTTTGGTTGGTGAGTTTTCGTCGGCTAATACGGGGTTTTCTTCTTCGAGTTGTTGGAGCCGTTTTAACTTCTGATCAAAATCATAATCCGACATAACTGAATTGTCCATCACATAATACTGATGATTTGCTTCGGATAATTCGTCGGTAAGTGCCTTAATTTCAGCTTGTACGCTTTCCATAACTCTCAAAATAATTGAGCTATGAAATTAGTATTTTAGAATCAACTTCTTGTCAGTGATCGCCTTATGTTTACTAACACATTGATTTCCTATTATCCATTTTTATAAGTACTTATAATCGACTATAAGCGTTTAATTTTTTGCAACCAGATAATATGATGTAGAACTTCGATACCTATATAATATTGGCGTTTCGTGTGAATAATTCAGTTCAATCTGAAGTATTTTCCTACAAATGGATACTAGATGGGACATACATTGGCTCGGATCCAGTAGTTTCTTTTGACGCAATAAAAGATCAAGACTATACGCTGCAACTCGCCGCTCAATCTATCAATCATTACAGAGACACCAGCATTCAAATCATAAACATTGCTGGAGCTGCACTTTCTTTTACTTCAGATAGCATAGCCAATGTATTTACGCCAAACTACGCTGGTATAAATGACGACATCGACTTTTCAATGGGTAATGATTTCGTTGACTGCAGTGCCGTATACGTATACAACCGCTGGGGAGCCTTGATCTTTGAATCTATAGAAGGCTTTCCAATATGGGTTGGAAGAACATTTGTTGGAAAACCCTACCAAGAAGGTATTTATTTCTATCGGCTAGAGGTCAATGGAACTAATTATACTGGCTATATTACCTTGCTTAGGTAAATTCTATTTCCGGTTTATTTCATTGCTGAAATTCCTAATGAAAACAAGTATTGTGTGCGTTATGGGCAGATAATAAGTTGTTACTTTACGACTCCGACAACATCTACTCAAGGAATTACAAAGGAAGGCGATAAAGATTATATAGCTCGAGTTGCGCATTCTGCTATTATGGATTTTGAATTATACAAAAAGGGCTTTTCAGGTTTTGTTGAATTAATCTGATTCTTGAAGATAATTTGAAATTTTCGACTTAAAAACTACTTAAATCGAAACTTGAACTGTATTAAAGCGCAGTTTTGCATAAAAGTCAACAAAACATGGAACAAACTGAATTCTTAGAAGAAAACGTATTTACTGATTTAAAAAATTTGAATAAAGCTAAAAATAAAGAGACGGTTCATTATTTTTCTGAGGCAGATTTTGCAACTGTTCTTAAACGAGTTGAACACTTGGGTATTAGCGTTTACAGCATTAAAACAAAGCTGAAAACAAAAATATTTGGGACGATCTCCCATGAAGATTCCAAAAAGAAAGCCACTGACTCTCGTTGGTACAATGGCGCTTATATGAATTTAAAATCTCGTCAAGAAGGACTCACCTATTCAGCAACCTATAAAATTTCAGCTAAGCTGTTGGCAAGGTAATATTCACCTTCTTTATGCTCAATGATTCTTTCAACTACCACAATATCTTTTTTGCCATTTTCAATTGTACATTCTATTGATCATGGAGCTGCTAGATTTGTTAATGCTTTAGACAATAAGCAATTCCAAACTGGAGGATTCTATGCCATTGAAGAGTCTAAGGTAACAGGTCAAGTTAAGATTCACCTAACTTTGGCAGATAAACAGTTTCAGGATAATGTATATACTTGTTTGCACCAATACGAGTAATTGGAAATAAGCACATTAAAAACAATGAAATGTATTGCATTCTATTGTTTTTATATCGAAAAAGGCATACTTTCCTAAATCAGGTTTATACAATTATTTCATGAGAACAGGATTTACCAATATCTCAAATCGACCCTCTTATTCCTTTATTTTGTAACACTTCGTAAATTCAGGCATCTAATATTTAGAAGAAATGAATCGCTTATGAAAAACCCGTTATCAAATAATTATTCTGAAGAGGAAAATCTAATACTGGTTGACCAAGTTCTTGCAGGCGATGCTAAAGCCTTAGATAGTTTAGTGGCAATTCATCAATCCTTCATTTACAATGTAGCATGGAAAATGACACACAGCAACGATGATGCTTTAGACATAACCCAAGAAGTGCTCATTAAAGTAATTACCAAGTTATCTACTTTCAAAAGAAACGGTGCTTTTCGAACGTGGTTGTATCGGATTGTATTTAACGAGTTCTTACAATCGAAAAGAAAGTCCAAGGAGGTCGATTTCCCAAGTTTTGAAGTACACGATCAAAAACTCAACGCTGTTCCTGATCCTGAACTGAACCCGGAGGATGAATTAATATTAAAAGATTACACGAGAGAAGTAAAACTTAGATGTACATCGGCTATGCTCATATGTCTTGACCGTGAACAAAGACTGATATACCTGTTAGGAGATATCTTTAAAATTGACCATAATCTCGGAGCTGAAATTTTCGAAATATCGAATCAAAATTTCAGAGTTAAACTATCCCGAGCAAGAAAGGAACTTCACAATTACATGGAATACCGTTGTGGATTAATCAATAAATCAAACCCATGTAGATGTTCCAAAAAGGCCAAATCTGCTCTTAAAATGGGCGCCTTAAATGCAGAAAATCTAATCTTCAAGCCTGAGTATACTAAGAAGATAAATGACTTTGTTTCTGAACATCAGGAAGTGATGGTAGATACTCTCGATCAGAAATATATAGAGCTATTTAGATCCCATCCTAGCAAGTCTGAGTTTGACGCAAAAACCATTGTTAGCAAGGTTATAAATGACCAAACACTAAAAAATCTACTCGATATTTAGCAGCCGCTACTCCACTTTTGTCACACTTCTATTTTTCATGCATCTAATCTGTATACAAGCAAAACAGATAAGATTATGAATTTAAAAATCAAAAGAATTATGATAATAGTAAGTGTCCTGATAATTGCTCTAATCGGAGGGCTTTCAATATTGGCTGAAAAAAACATCCATGTGAAAAAGGAATTAATAATCAACAAAGAAATCTCACAGGTTTGGGAGATTATGGGTAATCAATTTACTGAAGTACATCTTTGGTCTACAAATTTCAAAAACTCAAAACCAGGTGGACAACCAAAACTTGAAGAATTGGATTATTTGCACCGTGTTACTGAAACAGAGCGAGGCGAAACGATTCAAGAGATAGACATCTTTGACCAAACGAATCATTCCATAACCTATCACATCAGTAAAGGGGCTCCGACAATTGCTAAATCTGCCGTTGGTATCTGGTCCTTAGAGTCTGTTGAGACAAACAAAACCAAGGTGATAATAGAATTTAAACTGGAAACAAATGGATTTATAGGGCTAATGCTTTCTCCATTAATAAAACTCAAATTAGGTAAATCGACAATTGAAATAGAAGAAGAGCTGAAGTTCTATGCTGAAAACAGGGTAGCACATCCGCGTAAAATTGAATCTCAAAAAAATCAAAATACCAAGTAATTATGAAGAAGACAATTTCTGCAGAATTTCCTTTCGAATCGAAATATTTAGACGTTAAAGACAGTAAAATTCATTACATAGATGAAGGTGAAGGCGACCCTATAATATTTCTACACGGCAATCCTATGTCCAATTATTTATGGAGAAATATTATCCCTTACCTTACTGAACATGGACGTTGCATTGCACCCGACTTAATTGGTATGGGGAAATCTGGAAAACCAGACATCGATTATGGTTTTCAAGATGGCTACGATTATCTCAACGCTTTTATCGAGAAAATGAACTTAAAGAACGTTACACTCGTGCTTCACGATTGGGGTTCAGGATTGGGATTTCATTATGCGAACCTTCATCAGGATAACATCAAGGCTATCGCATTTATGGAAGCTATGTATGATGCTCCAACCACGTTTGATATGCCAGCATCGGTAAGAACCGCGCTTAAGCTAATGCGAACGCCAGGTATAGGTTGGATGATGGTACAAGTAGCAAATATCTTTATTACCAAAATGATTCCCGATATGGTTTTAAGAAAAATGACAAAAAAAGAAATGGACTATTATGCTGCTCCCTACCCTAATATAAAAAGCAGAAAACCTTTATTGAAATGGCCAATGGCGGTTCCTTTTAATGGTGGAGAACCAGCGCATGTAGCAAAGGCATTAGGTTCATGGCACAAGTGGTTGATGGCATCTGAAATTCCCAAACTTTTCTTCTACGTTACACCTGGGGTAGCTATCAAAGAAAAGGACGTTAAAATGATAAAGGCAGGAATGAAAAACCTTACATCAATAGACCTGGGTAAAGGTTTGCACTATGTTCAAGAGGACTACCCTCATGAAATCGGACAAGAACTTGCCATTTGGTACGATCGAATATAAAATGATAAATCGTTCTATTTATTGAAGATTAAGAATACCTTGATATGTTACTTGTGAATGAATCACATTATTGAGTTTTTTTGAAACCCTATTTCTTATGGAGCTTGGGTTTTCATTTTTAATTTAATTGGTATTCCTTCAATTCCTTTATTTTGGTGCTTTAATAGAATTATTCAAATTAGGGTACAATGGATATAAGAACGATCATTCTCGCAATAGCATTAGTTCTCATTATGTTTGGCATGGGCCTTTCTTTGGTGAAAGATGATTTTGTTAGATTGCTTCAACACCCAAAAGCAATTCTTGTTGGGCTAGTTAATCAAATTGTTTTGTTACCCATTATCGCGTACGTTTTGATTGTACTATTTAATGTTGAAACTGACATTGCAATTGGAATCATGATATTGGCCGCATGCCCGGGAGGTCCGGCATCTAATCTTATAACACATTTGGCAAAAGGTGATGCTGGCTTATCTATTTCATTAACAACAGTAAATAGTATAATCACCATTTTCACCATTCCATTTGTAGTCGACTTTGCTCTATCTCAATTTTTAGATGCGAACGAAACAGTTCAAATCAACAAATTGAAAACGGTAATTCAAATTTTTGCTATTGTAATTATTCCGGTTTCAATTGGTATGGCCATAAGTCGGGCTAAACCAGGTTTGGCAGAAAAAATGAACAAACCGGTTAAGATTGCTTCTGCCGCTGTTCTATTTTTAGTAATTATTGGATTAGTCTTAAATAAAAAAGAAGATCTCATTCCCTATTTGCAGCAAGCAGGCTTGACCACGCTAGCGTTAAATATTTCAGCCATTCTAATTGGTTTTATCACGGCAAAACTTGCAAAACTAAATACAGTGCAATCACTAACCATTTCCATTGAGTCTGGAATACAAAATGGTACCATGGCTATTGCTATTGCTTCTGGAATACTCATGAATGACAATTATGCGATAGCACCTGCAGTTTATAGTTTAATTATGTTTTTTACTGGTGGAGCAATTATCGCTTTTGGGATAAAGACAATACAACCAAAATCACAATAAATTACTTAAAACGCTTTTTGAACCACATGTTCAAATTATGATTTTCATAAAGTAAACGTTGAATTATAAATGTGTTGATTGTAGTAATTTTGAAACCGATGAAAGACAATAACTTGTATTGGAAATTCGAAGATTCTACGACAAAAAGGATTTTCGTCATTATTGAAGATCAACAAGCTTAATAATTCCAGACTATTAATGTCTTACTCACTACTATCCTCACCCTTACAAGGCTTTACAGATGCTGCTTTCCGAAATGCACAGCAAAAATTCTTTGGAGGAATAGACACCTATTATGCGCCTTACATACGCTTCAATAGAAAGATGATTATCAAGGGGTCTTATCAGCGCGATTTAAACCCTGAAGTAAATACCAGCTTAGAGCTAATTCCTCAAGTAATGACAGCAGACGCTGATCATTTCATATTTGTGATAAAGTATATTCAATCGTTAGGGTACAAAGAGTTGAATTGGAATTTGGGTTGTCCCTACCCAATGGTTACCAAAAGCGGCATGGGCTCTGGACTCATTTGTAACACTGAAAAAATAGATCACATTTTAGATCGCGCACATAGTGAGACAGATGTCACTATCTCTATGAAAATGCGCCTCGGCTATGAAAACAGCAACGAAATATTAGATTCCTTTCCAATTCTAGAAAAGTACCCGCTTAAAAATGTAGCCATTCATGCTAGACTTGGTAAGCAGTTGTACAAAGGAGGTGTAGATCTTGATGCATTCCAGAAATGCATAGATGTTGCAAAGCATACTTTGTATTACAATGGTGATATAACTACTGTTGAACGGTTTAAAGCAATGCGAGAACGATTCCCAACTGTCAACCATTTTATGATAGGCCGAGGTCTTATCTCAGACCCTTTTTTACCCAGTATGATAAAGGCAGACACTACTGAATATCCTGCTGATCGTTGGGAGATTTTTAGTGCATTTCACGATACTATTTATCAGCAGTACGATGCTATGCTTTCTGGACCTACGCCTATTAAAATGAAAATGCTGGGCTTTTGGGAGTTTTTCTGTCAGTCTACGCATAATCCTCAGAAAGTTTATAAAGCGATAAAAAAAGCGGGGAATCCTTATAAATATAGGCAAGCAGTAAGTGACATTATTGCAACTCAAAAAGAACATCCTACTGGATAAGGAATACATTCATTACAGCAGTCACATACCTAGTTAATCTAGCTCATAAGCACATCATAGAATTGAAACAATAAGAGGATTTCTAATTTTTAAGTTATTTAAAAGAATAAGGTTTTGTAATCAAAACCTGCATTGCATTAAAATGCAATTTTGCATTAGAATTGACGCTCTATAAATTAAGACATAACGAAAAATGGAAATAAATAATTCAAGAATTTTAATAACTGGCGGCAGTTCAGGAATTGGCAAAGAAACAGCAAAGCAGTGTATTCAAAAAGGAGCCCAAGTGGTAATCACAGGTCGAGATGAAAACAAGCTAAAGCTCGTTGCAATAGAGATTGGTGCTATTCCTTTGTTATTTGATATCAGTGATCTGAATTCAATTAATGAAATGGCAGCTGCTGCTCTAGTCCTTTTGGACGGCAAAATAGATGTGCTCATCAATAATGCCGGTATTGGTGTATTTCTAAAATTGGGAGAAATAACTGTTGAAGATCTTCAAAACGTTTATGCCACCAATGTTTTTGGACTGACCCTGCTTACTCAAGAAATTGTAAAGACATTTAAAACTCAAAATTATGGCAACATAATAAATATCGGTTCTAGTGCAAGCCTAAAGGGATTTGCTGGAGGAAGTGTGTATGCTGCCTCAAAATTTGCAGTGAGAGGAATGACTCAATCTTGGCAAGCTGAATTGCGGAAATTCAATATTCGTGTCTCTTTAGTAAACCCAAGTGAAGTAGCTACTGCATTTGCTGCTGAGGACAGAAAAGAACGTGAAGAATTGCCCAACAAATTAGGCTCTGAAGAAATCGCTCACTCTGTTCTTTCTATTTTAGAAATGCGTGACAAAGGATTTATTCAGGAACTGAACGTTTGGGCAACTAACCCGTTTTAATGCGGTAAAAATATTGTCTGTAAAATGAAACCTATCACCACCATCAGCTGCTGCGCTGCTGATAGTATAATGGGCCAATTAATAACACTTATTTGGCCTAGTATTTTTAGGGTGAGCCTAGCGATAGACTGAATATTCGGCAAAGAGATACAAGCGTTGCAGATAGAAATAAGTGCGCCCAATACGCAAAAATACCAGCGCGAAAGGCCTCTTTTGATAGCCCTAAAGTGTTACAATTAATTGTAATATTAAGACAACATAAATCTAAAATAGACAATGGTATTTATAGATCATTACGAGATCTTAGGAATTGCACAAATAGGTACAGAAAAGAGATTAAAACACCAGCAATGCTGGATATTATCTACAAATAATTAAATCCAATATTAAACTACCTTGTCGGTGTTAATGTTTTCATATTAGCCAGGAATTGTCCATTTTAGAAACAGATAATTCGAGTGAAATATCACTTAGACCCTAAATACAGCTGACAAAGGATCTATTTTAACATTATTATTCGTTATTGTTCGGTATTGAAAAGCGACTTTATTTGTATCTTCCAACAATAATATCTATTTATTAAAAACAAGAAATAAGGCAAACATCCCGCCTTAATTTCGATTCTCATGGATTCTAAAAAGACGAAAAAAGTTCTTAAGAATGACACTTCAGAGGTGAGCGAAGCAGGACTATTTTTGGTAAAAGAAAAAAAGCTGACTGAGAGAATAATACAAACCATACCTAGCGGCATACATGTGTATGATTTCATAAAAGGAACGACCACCTTTATAAATAAAGCTTATACAAGTATTCTAGGCTATAACTTGAGTGAGATAATTGGATTAGAGCCAGAAGACTACTTTGCGTTATTCCATCCTGATGATAAACAAGCCATAATTGAACACATAGAAAATGTAGAAAATGGCAAACAAGACAGAATAGAATATAGATTTAAACACAAAAAAGGAAATTGGGTTTGGTGCAGCTCTGAAGATGCACCATTTGAACTATCAGAAGATGGACGAGTAAAGAGCCTTGTTGGAATTATTACCGATATTTCGAAAGACAAAAAACAGCGCAACGCGCTGAGGAAGAGTGAAACCGAATTAAAGCTTACTCAAAAAATAAATCACATTGGAAATTGGAATTTAAACATAGAAACCGACGAAATAATTTGGTCTGATGAGCTTTACAAGCTTCATGATCTTGATGATTCAATTCCTCCACCAACCCAACCCGAGCAAAAGGAATTATTTACTGCCAAAAGTTGGGCATTAATATCAGATGCAATTCTTGCTTGCTCAAAAAAAGGAACTCCATACAACTTAGAGGTTCTAACATCAAAAACAAATAGTGTAGCAACTTGGCTAATGACCAAAGGTGAGGCCGTACGCAATAATAAAGGTGAAATTATAGAGATAAAGGGCTCTACTCAAGACATTACATTGCGGAAAACCACTGAAATGGAGTTAAAAAGAAGCAATCAGCTTCTTCTAACGTCCCAATCTATTGCTCAATTGGGAGGCTGGGAACTTAATATTTTAACTAACGATTTATACTGGACAGCCGAAACGTATGCCATTCATGAAATCTCTCCAAGTGAGTTCAACCCTAATGTTGATGCAAGCATTGGATATTACTTGCCTGAATCGCGTGACATACTTTCAAAAGCAATTAAAGCTGCAATTGAGGAGGGAAAGGGATATGATCTAGAACTCAAAACTCATACAGCAAAAGGTAAGTTAATAGATGTACGAACGACAGCTACAGTAATTATGGTTGATGGCCGATCAGTTAAATTAACTGGAATTTTTCAAAATATTACAAAACAAAAACAGAATGAATCTGCTCTAATTGCGGCCAAAGAAAAAGCTGAATCTGCTAGTTCTTTAAAAAGATAAGTTTTTGGCAAACATGAGTCATGAAATTAGAACACCCATGAATTCCATAATTGGGTTTTCGGACTTGCTCAAAAAAGATGATTTAGCTCTCGAAACAAAGCATAAGTACCTCAATATTATAGACGGTAATTCAAAACAGTTAGTCAATCTAGTTGATGACATTATTGATGTATCTAAGATTGAATCAAATAATTTGAAAATAATTACTGAAAACTTTAAGATTTCAGAAACCCTTATTGATTTAGAGGTGATGTTTAATCAATTAAAACTAGATGAGAATAAGTCTAGCATAATATTCAAAGCTCATGTTCCTGAGGATTGCAAGCACTTAACGATCAAGTCAGACGGTTTAAGGATTCGTCAACTGCTTGCAAATCTATTGAGCAATGCATTGAAATTTTCTGTACAAGGAACCATTTCATTTGGTTTCAAAAAAGCTGAGTCCGACCTTATATTCTATGTGAAAGATCAAGGAATTGGAATTTCACCAGATAATATTACTGGCATTTTCGAACGGTTTAAACAAGTAAATACTGGAGTCTCAAAAAACAAAGGAACAGGTCTGGGATTATCGATTTGCAAAGGAATCGTTCATTTATTGGGTGGTGAAATTTCAGTACAATCAACACTGAATGTAGGGTCAGTTTTTACTTTTAACATACCATTTGAGGAAGTTTATCCTCTAAAAAGTAAAAACATCGAACATAAGAATGAGATCCAATCGTTTAAAGGAATAACTGTTTTACTTGCAGACGATGACTCTTTTATCCAACTATATTTTAAAGAAATAATGAAATTGTGGGAGGTTAACATTTTGGTTGCTGATAACGGAGAAATAGCAGTTGAAATGTATAAGAATTTCCCTGGAATTGCCTTGGTTTTAATGGATCTTAGAATGCCGATCATGGATGGGTTTAAAGCTACTGCTGAGATCTTAAAATTTGATCCTAAGGCCAAAATATTAGCACAAACAGCTGATTTAACAGGTATAGAAAAAGTAAAAATCATGAAGATAGGTTGTAAAGAGTACCTTACAAAACCCATACAAAAAGAACAACTTTTAACGGTCTTCCAAAAGTGGGTTTGATCTCTATTCATAGTAGGAAAGTATCTAATCCTACAAAAGAATTTTAATTAAACCAGGTTCGTTCTCAGAATTGACCAAAAGCTAGCTCGTTATTTATCATTTCATTATTCAATAAATCTGGAGATAAACAAGGAGCAATAAAGTCAGCCTGCAATCAATATACTTCCAAACCGATTAACAAATTAGAACTGCTTTCAACATTGCATGATTACTTTGTCAGTCAATGTACCGTTGGATAATCAAAATCGGATAATACATGCGTTTTATAAGCGCTAAAAAAATGCTAGTTGTAATTCGGGTTTCCGTAATTTATCATCTCATTTACAGGAACTTAATTCGATATATACGCTTCTATTCGTTTTTAAAAATGTACAAATAAAGATTAATATCTCTCTACATTACTAACCACTACTGAGACTTTGTGCAATTGCGTATTGAATCCGTAATTTTGCATTTTAAAAATGAAACTAAAGTAGCATCATGATAAAACACTCTCTAATTAACAACCTTGTCTATATTTCTATTGATAATGTGGATTTTTCTTATAGAATCCCGATTAAAAAAATTGGAAATTCAATTGATTGGAGAATTGGAGCAAAAGGGACATCGGGCATCGTTATTAAGAATGTATCAACATGGACACTTCAATTATTCACAAAAAATATTACTGAAAATAAGTACGTTAACCAGTTTAAAAGTATTTTAGAAGAACACAGCACAAAAAACACTATTGATTGGGACGACACCCTATTGGCAGTAATTATTCAAAATGAATACAACAGATTAAGTGCTGCTAATATTACGGCTGAGAAAAAAAATAGCGAGGACGAAATTATTTCAATTTTAAAAAAGAAATACAAGCTCGATTAAAATCGGTTAATTTACTTACTCACTAAATCGCCTCGACTCCACTACTGTTGCTCATGACCACGCCAATATAGATTTAAGGTACAAAAAACTATGAAATTACTACAAATCCCCAGTCCATTTAAAGGCGTATCGACGGTACGTAAAGAAAAGTGTAGAATTTGCAGTAGCGAAAAGGGATTGCAAGTTGGCGAAGTCGATTACTGGGATATTGCCAATGCTCGTTTAATTAAATGTGAAAAATGTGGTCTTACTCAACTAGACCCAATGCTTACCGATGAAGAAACTGCTAAAGGGTGTTTGGCTTATTATATTGAAGAATCGCTAAGAGTATCTCCAAAAGAACAGAAAAGAAATATGTTGAGAAACTTTCGCAGAGGGTATTTGTTTGCCATTTCGCTGAAAGGAAAAGGATATCATCCTAAAGATGTTTTGGAACTGGGACCAGGCTCGGGCTATTTTACTGCGGGATTAAAGTTTGTTTTTCCCAAAGTAAAAATAACGGTGATGGATATCAATAAAGAAACATTGGATTTTAATGCATTGCACCACCAATATGAGACTATAGAGGCTCATATTGAGAATTATAGTCCTGCATTAGACAATAAATTCGACTTAGTAATTGCGCGTGATATTATAGAACATGTGGTTGATATTTCAAAAGTGGTAAGTAACGTTCAGAAATATTCCAAAGAAAACGGACTCTTCCATTTCATTACTCCCAATGGACATGAAGATGTATGGAAGCATTATTTAACCTTCAATCATCTAAAAAAAGCTTCAGAGCTATTGATTAATCACGTGAACTATTTTGATGGTCAAGGACTATTGAATCATCTTATCGCTCAAGGTTTCTGCGCTATCAACTATTATACATACAATCTGAAAACTACGCGCAAAGGAAGAGGTTGGAAAACCAGTGAAAAATTTATGGCGGCAATCTCTCAAAAGAAAAATAGTGACTTTTATGTTCAGAAGGTCAACGAAGTAAAAGAAATTAGTTTTGATAAAAACAGTCTTTTAAACCAATGGTACATTTATAATAGGCCTAATCTTATCACCAACTTTATATGCTGGTATCAGCACAGTAGTATAATACGATTATCGCCAACACTAAATATTGGACATGAAATTCATGGTTTATTTAAAATAACTAAGTCCGATAAAGCCTAATTCCACAATGCTTTTATAGGTTAAGTCATTTGTTGCCGGTCTTTTGCTTTTTTCGGTAAGAGGCAGTAATCATAGGAAGTGTAAACAATGTACTCAAATGCCAACCCGAAAATTGAACTGGAGTTTGGTGCTTTGAAGGTGGAAAGCTGACCCCTCTTTTGAGAAAAGCCCAACTTTACTAACTAACAAGCTACCCTTAAAAGTACTGAATTTTTTGCCTTTGGTTTAAGTACGCCTATTAAGGAATCTCGGTTTTCTATTTGGCACAAATTCAACTACAATTAGAACAAACCCCTTTAGCCTGAATCTCAAAACTTTCAATTTTGTATCCTGGTAAATTCAGGGTCTCTATTGAATTACTTTGAACACAAGACACTTCATTACAGTTCGTACATTTAAAATGAACATGCTGATGGTTGTGCTCTTCTGTCGTGCATTTTTGACTGCAAATAGCATAAAAGATCTCATCGTTTTCTACCGATACTTTGTGGATCATCCCTGATTCGATAAGCGAGTTTAAGGTGCGGTAAAGTGTTACGCGATCTACTTTTTGCAAACGATTCTGAATTTTGGAATGGGGAATTGCTTTGTCAAATTCTTCAATTGCATGCAGCACTTCTACTCGATTCGAAGTCGCTTTTAAATTCCTTTTACGCAAGGCAGCTGACCAATTTTTCGTTTCATCCATAACGGCAACGAATTTAAAACTTTACATTAATCCCAGCAATAATATTCACTCCTAGATCATCCGCAAAATATCGTTGTCGATTCAAATAGTCGCGATACACCATGTTCAATATGTTTTCTGCCCTTGCATAAAAATTAAACCTAAACTTACCCGCTTGTCGCTCTAAAGAAACCTTTGCTCCTATTAAGTGATAGGCCTTTGGGGGCTGAATAAAATCTTGTTCAGGCAAGATATGCGTCTGCTCAAATACAAAGCGATTGTTTAACTGCAACTCTATATTTTCCAATTTACTACGTCCCAATCTCCAGTTCTTAACATCATAGGTCAATGCACCGTAGATATTATTGGCAGGCATAAAAATCAAGGGAATTCCCTGTGAGTTATCGTCTCCCTTTAAATAGCTATACTGAATTTTCGTCTCTAGCTGGCTTGTTATCTGATAAATCGTAGAAAAGTCCAACCCATAAATGCTGGCATTGGTTTGCTCGTATTTAAACACCGGAAAAGCGCCACGAATCGTCAGCCGAACTTCATTGCTTGGATTCAGGAATATGTAGTCTTCAATCGCTTGATAATACCCTAAGACTTCAAAAAACAACTTGTTCTTCACTTTTCCTTTCAGCGAAAGTGTTCCTTTTAGCGATTGCTCTGGTCGCAAAGCAATCTCACCAAGTTCTATTCCACTTACTCCCTGATGCAGCCCATTACTATACAGTTCATTAACCTCAGGGTTTCGATTGGCAAATCCTACATTTCCCAATAATTTCCAGTTTTCAGTCAACTGCTGACTTACCCCAGTCATTGCCGAAAAATTACTGTATGAATTGCTGTACTGGACTATGCTTCTAGGAACAAAATTCGAAATGGCAGCTATATTTCGGTTTTCCAAATCATACCTTCCTCCTATTTCAAAGGTGGTTTTATCCCAAGATTTAGCAATCATTCCAAACGCTCCATATTCTAATGCTACGTAGTTTGGAATCAGCGGTAGAATATTCGTTTCAGGAACATTGGTGTTATCAGTATGGTTGACTTGCACCCCTGTTTTGAATTCCCAATTTTCACCAAAACCATTCACATATTTCACCTCTCCGAAATTCGAAACCTGATCTAAGCTTAACGCTGGCATATCAGACCTACCACTTCTGCGAACGTCAAACTCCTTACGCTGATTCAATTGCACTGCATAAGTAAATTCCAGTTTTTGATTTGGAGTAATAAAGTACAAGGAATGCAATTTCATTAAGTGATGATTTACTTGCTGGTGCGGTGCTTCAATGGTGTATGAAAATTTGTCCTGTGTAAAAAAGGGTTCTGTTCGGATAAATGCTTCTTCCAAGTCCGTAAGGTTTCCGATGTGCGCACCGCGCAACACTCCAAGCTTGGCATTAAACGAACTGAAGTAAGCATCTATTATCCAATTTTTTCGAATCGATTTTTCAAATTTCAGCGCAACATTTGCTTCTTCATTTCCTGTATTTCTCAGGTAATAATTTGGGCTGCGATTGTCTCCGCTTTTTTTGACGGTGGCATCTACTTTCCAGCCTATCTCCAAACCAACATTTTTGTATTGCTGCAGCGAAAAATGCATCCCGTTTCCAAGACCATTGGATTCAAAAAAGTAATTTCCCGCTCCGTGTAAATGCGGTTCTCTTTCTATGCTACTCGGCTCAATTAATATGACACTTCCCAATGAATTGCCTTGGTATTCTATTGCTCCAACTCCTTTGATTACCGTTATTTCATTCGCCGAAAGTGGATCTATTTCAGGACTGTGGTCTACACCCCACTGTTGGCCACTTTGCGCCACACCATTATTTATTATCGCTAGCCGATTCCCATATAGGCCATGTACGACTGGTTTAGCGATTCCATTGCCATTTTTAATAGAACTTACCCCACTCATTTGTTCTAAAATAGCAGACAAGTTTTTATCGCCGTTCTCTTCCAAGTCCTGCTTGCTAATCGATTGCGATTCCTGAACGGTGCGCTCTTTTAGTTTAGCAGTAATGGATACTTCATGCAAATGATGATGATTGTGATCCAAGGAAATTTTTAAGAGTGTATCGTTCCTAACCTTAAGAAAATACTCTACAGTTTCGCACCCAATATGGCTAACTAAAAGGTGATAATTTCCCGCACAAACATCCCGGATTTTAAAGTTCCCAGCACTGTCCGAAACCGAACCCAATTTGAGTTCTTTTATAAAAACGTTTCCATAAACAATGGGCTCTCTGGTTATTTCATCCTTAAGTAAGCCAGATATCTCAAGATTACAATTTTGAGCAATGCTTTGAACGCAAAACGCAAAGACAATAAATAGCGTAAAAAAACTATTTAACATCAAGGGCAAAGGTCACCTCAATGTCAGTTTCGCCACCTGCATTCGAGATATCACCAGAAGAAACACCTGAAGCATTTTTATCGGGTGTATGTCGTAATGTAATCTTTAGTGTTGAGCTGGATGTTCCTTTAGTGATTAACTGAGTCGAAACACCGATTGGCTTTCCATTAGCGTCAGTATCCGTATATATTGTGCCTAAGTCTGAATTTGAGAATTGATAAAAAATCTGATGTTCGTCACCTTCTTCTTTAACTTCTTCAGTAATATCTTCAGCAGGAGAAACTGTTTCATTTAGTAATTCAATTTTTCCAGAATAGGTCAAATTGGTGTCCAGCTCTCCATTCACTATGACGGGTGCATTTCCGCCATCTCCATCAACATCTTTGAAAGAAAACAATACGACGTCACCGTTCGGTGCAGTTAGCGTGTAGTTTAATGTAGTAATTACTTCTTCTTGGTTCGGGATCGTAGGAAGAGTTGGAGTCAGAGAATCGTCTTTTTTACAAGAAACAAATAGGACAACAAAGGATAATAGTAATAAACGCATAGCTTTTTTTTTTAGTTTGAGCTGCGAATATACTTATAAATGCAACATGTTGCATTTATAAGTGGAAATATTAATGAAGAATAGTTTTAAATCCTAGCCTGATAGGTAAACAACTGATGATAGCGGCCTTCTTTAGCGATCAAATCGTCATGGTTTCCTTGCTCTACAATGCGTCCGTCTTCTACCACCAAAATCTGATCAGCCTTACGAATAGTACTTAATCGGTGAGCAATAACGAAGGTCGTTCTACCTTTCATTAACTCTCCTAAAGAATCTTGAATCAATGCCTCGCTTTCTGTATCCAAATTTGAAGTTGCCTCATCCAATATCAAAATCTTAGGATCGGCCAATACCGCTCTAGCAATAGCTATACGTTGTCGTTGACCTCCAGATAATTTTACACCGCGCTCTCCTATCAGAGTATCTAATCCCTTTTCGAATCGATCGCTAAACTCACTTACATAAGCAGATTTTACGGCAGCTTGTACCTCTTCCTCGGTAGAATTAGGTCTTGGGAAAATGATATTATCTCTAATGGTGCCTTCAAACAAGAAGTCATCCTGCAATACAACGCCTAAATGCTGTCTATAACTCTCTAAAGTACATTTTGACAAATCTTGTCCGTCAATTGTAATTTGCCCCTCTTGTGGGGTTAAAAAAGAGGATACAAGGCCTGCAATGGTACTTTTACCAGAACCAGATGAACCTACAAGTGCCGTCACTGATCCACTTGGTGCATCAATCGAAATGTTATGCAGCACTTCTTTGTGTTCTTCATAAGCAAAAGAGACATCGTTAAATTTGATATCGCCTCGGATAGATTTTGGTAAGGTTTCCGTTCGATCTGGATTATCGTGTTCTGATTCCATGTTCATCAACTCTTCCGTTCTATCAAGGCCAGCAAAGCCGTCAGTAAGTTGCGTTCCAATATTACTCATCTGAACAATCGGAGCAATCATAAACCCTAAATAGAGCGTGAAGGCTAAGAAATCTCCAAAAGTCATTTTATCGGTCATCATAAGATAACCACCAATTCCCATGATTCCGGCAGAAGCTAAACCCAGCAGAAATGTAGCTGAACTGGTCACAAATGCAGTTGATGTCAAACTCTTCTTAATGTTCAAGAACAGCTTATCCACTCCATTTTCAAAAGATTCGATCTCTTGCTGTTCAGCATTAAATCCTTTGATAACTCTAACACCATTTAGTGTTTCGGTCAATCGTCCCGTTACTTCTGCGTTAATTATTCTCCGCTCTTTAAAGATTGGGCGAATGAATGCAAATGCTTTCATCGCTATAAAACCAAATAAAGCCACTGGAATCAGAACTAAGGCCGTCATCATTGGACTAATCTGAATCAATAAAAACAAGGAGATAATTGCTGTAATCGTTCCACCTACCAATTGAACCAACCCTGTACCTACTAAGTTCCGAACACCTTCTACGTCGGTCATGATTCTTGAAACCAATTCACCGGACTTGCTATTGTCAAAAAAGTTAACCGGCAAACCGATTACTTTCTTCTGAACTTGCACTCTTAATTCAGCAATTAAATGCTGCGCTTCAACGCTCAACAATCGCGTTAATAAAAACGACGTAATTGCTTGAACAACAATAGCTGACGCAACTGCGATAATTATCCATTTTAGTTTTTCAAAATCGTTATTTACAATAACGTCATCTATCAAATATTTAGATGCACCCGGCAAAACCAAGCTAGCCAATCGACTAATAATTATTAGCAATAAACCGACTAAAAGCAGGTTCTTTCTAGGCCAAATAATGGTTTTGAATACGCTTCCAATAGTAACCTTGCCTTTGCTCATTTTATTTGATTATCGAAACTGTAAAAGTATTTAGAACCCAAAGGATAGAGCTCACTTAGTTAATTGATTTCATAATTCTTCAAAATGGATTCGTATTTTTTCATTTTGCCTTAACTCCTAACTATTTACACAGTTATAAACAGGACCGTTATTCCCTTGCCTCAATAGATGTTTAATATTTTAAAAATCAGAGTATTATACTGAATTTATTTAAACATTTACGTATTATTAATCGTGAGTTTCTGAACAGCTATTTCACACTAAACTTTCTAAATTTTGCTCAATTATGCTTCCAAAATGACGATAGTTATCTTTTGAAGTTAATGTTAAACAGAATTATGCAAACTATTTTCTGCGCCCTCAAGCCGGCTATTCAAGCGTTGAATTTGCCACTAGCAAATCGCCCCTTTTTGACTGATACTCTGAAAGCACACAATTTAGTAAAACGCTATCACCGACCTTGAGGAGGTAAAAAAGTGTTGCATGTTCTAACTACTAGTCTAAGCTCTTATCTGGCAATCATTCCTAAAGATTAGTTGAGGTTAACGACGAAGAAGGTTTAGTAGATTTAATATAAATGCAATGTAATAAACAATTCTCTGTTTCCAAGTATTTTGCAATGACAGTAATGTAAATAATGGCTTGGGGGGTAATAAAAAATATCACAAATAATAACTATTTTGACTTTAAATAAATCGAAGAGTTGAATTTTACTTTAGTATTCCCACCTCAACTGATTTCTGTAGCCTCACTCTTATAAAGCTGTAAAAGAGTAACTTTCGAAGAATTAATCTTAGATTTGTTAATAAATTTTTTTAATAAAAATCAATATGAAATATCTATTAATTTTCTTACTAACGTTTTTAGCAGTATCGGCTCAATCACAAGAAATACCTAATGGAGATTTTGAGAATTGGTTTCAAAATCCACCTTTTGGGGAAGAACCTGTTGACTGGAGTGAAGGATATATAAGAACTTATAATTCGATTAGTCCAGGACTTTTAGATAGTACAATTATTAAGACTGAAGATGCTTATTTGGGAACATTCGCAATGGAGATAAGGTCAAAAATAATTGAACTTTTTGGGCAAAAAGATACGATAGTGCCCTTAGTTGTAATGAATGTAAAAAATGGTGATCTTGACCTTAGTGATATACCCAAAATAGCAATTGATAATAAGCCAGAATCATTATCAGGTTTTATTAAACAAGACATAGTTAACGTTGATTCCAATCATACTAGTGTACTCATATTGGTTTATTCTGGAGACAGTATAATTGGTGTTGGCCTTAAAGAATTTAATAAGGACATAATTAATTATACAAAATTTAATGTGCCTATATTATATTTCGATACTCCGGCAGCTGATTCAGTTAGCGTTATGATTCAAGGGGGAAATGATGACTATAGAGTTCCCGGAAATGTTATGTTGTTAGATAATTTGAAATTCAATTACGGGTCAACAACGCCAGGTGACTCATCAACGACAGGTTTGAAAGAAGTTCTTAGTTCAGAAATTAAAGTTTATCCGAATCCTTTTAAAAACGAACTAAATATTAAAATTGAATTCACGGAACCGCAAGAATTTAAGATATATTCTTTAGCTGGAGAAACCGTTCGTAAAGGTAAACTAGTTGCTCCTATGAATAAAATCGATTTAACTGATCTACCTCCGAATATTTATTTCTTAACTATTGAAAATCAATCAATAAGGCTCATCAAAACAGAATAATTAAAAGTCAGGTTCTATTTTGAGATTAAATTAGTATTTTATTAACTCCAATGGGACAGAAGAATGAGATGTTATATTGCAATTCTTTCTTTTATCAAAGTTCTTCAGGGACAATCACAAAATATAGATGTATCTGAACAACACTATTTTTTGAAAGCAAACTTGGCATTCTAGGCTCAATTGGGTATCGTATTAAAAATTTTCATAGACCTATAGTTTCCAGTTTCTTAAAGGGCTATTCTATATTTTTCCTAAAAATTTAGTATACTAAGCTTTATATTGAAAAGCCTTAACTATTTAGTTTGGCTTTTCTTATGGAGCATTCATGTTGGAAGATAAGAAAATTTTTAATTCGTTACTCTTTGTAAAACCAATCTAACTGACAGTTCAAAACTTGTAAATGTCACTTCGAATGCTTTTGAGAGTTATGAACAGAGTGTATCAAGAAGACGAACACAGCGCACTAGCTCTAAAAAACCTTCTGACTAGTCTATTAAATCTAATACAATTGACCTAAACCACCCAATTCGTCATTTCCACGAAGGCGGGAACCGACGAAGGAGCTCAGCGAAGCTAATCTAATTTATTTCAGGAGCCTCGTTTTCGAGATTCCGTATAGAAGTTTCGCTAAATATTCTTGCTTCTATTTGCTCATTTAATCTTACGGAATGACGTTCGTTTTATATTTTAGAATTATACCCTGAGGCTTGCGCAAAAAAAATACGATTTCATAACTACCTTCGCATTATGCGTCTCGATAAATTCATATGGGCAATTCGCCTATACAAAACCCGATCAATAGCGGCGACTGCGTGCAACAAAGACAAAGTAAAGTTCAACGACAGCCCTTCTAAGCCCTCAAAAACCGTGAGCGCTGGAAATAATATAGCAGTTAAGGTAAATCCTATTTGGCGCAGCTATAAGGTACTAGAAATCCCTAAATCTCGTGTTGGCCCAAAACTAGTTGCCGATTACATAATTGAAACCACCACGGAACAAGACCTCGCTATTCTTGAAGAGCAAAAACTCATTAACCAGCAGCAAAAAAGTTTCTCTTGGGGAGGTAGACCCACAAAGAAGGATCGTAGAGATATTGATCGATTAAAAGAGTAGTTCTTGAATCATTTTGTTCCTCTTCATTCCACAAAACAACTCGAACTGACAGAACAGATTATGTCGTTATCACTTACTTGCCGGCAGACAGAGAGTGCTTCGGCATAAGGAGAAGTGTATCGAGAAGCCTAGCCCAAACAACAGTTCATGAAAGAGTTTACATTCATTTACGAATAATTACCAAAACGAGGAAAAAGTTATTATCCTTACTTTTTGCAATAACTTGGCCGACCTTACAGGTACAGTAAAAGAAACCCTTGTGCGCGTGCTGCACGACCTTAAAGATGAAAAGGTTGTTTGTACTACAGATTCCAAAGGAACGATTCAGTTATTGGATTTGGTAAGGTTAAAAAAATTAGCAGAAATTGATTAAAAAACTTCTATAACGCATACTGCCAAGTTAACTCAACCCGCTCAAATAAGCGCTATATCCGTCTTTAAAAGCAACACCATTATCAATTCGCTTTTTATTGAGTTTTTCGAATTCAACCAATGCCCAAAGAATAAACTCCTTGAGAAACAACGCATCTATTGGTTCTGTTTTTGAAGCATACTCGCCTATCAAGTCGTCTAACGGAGCAACTTTATTCAAAGCATTTGCATAATCCTTGTTCTTGGCGTCGTCGTACAGTTCAAAGCTTGATTCTTCAAAAAACCAAGCTAATAGTGGATCGTAAGGATCTTCTTGTTCTTCGTGCTTTAGTTTTTCAATCTTAGGAAAAGTT
This sequence comes from Flavobacteriales bacterium UBA6770, assembly GCA_905181875.1. Lineage (GTDB taxonomy): Bacteria > Bacteroidota > Bacteroidia > Flavobacteriales_G > Salibacteraceae > UBA6770. The sequence goes on along the minus strand of CAJIZH010000006.1, from coordinate 100,135 downwards.
TGTAGAAACAAAGTCTTTGCTGCTGCACCAATCAATCGTTCTGCAACGAAAGATGCTCCCTCCTGCTCTCCTTCATAAACCAACTCTACTTTCCCAGTAATTGCTGGTATCATTCCTACGATATCAGAAAAACGAACGGTAGTTTCTTTTTCTCCATTTTGCAAACAACGATGTTCCGCCGTACTCAGTAAATTCTCATATGCTGTAATACTCATTCGAGCACTAATTCCACTCTTTACATCAACGTATTCGCTATTTCTAGCCTCAAATCCGATCTGCTCGACTAAATCCTTGGCCAAATTCGGAACGTGAATTTTTGAACTTCTATTCTCTTGTAAACTTGCTTCTTGAGCAGTAATGGTTTTAGCCGTTTCAATATCTTTTGGATAATGTGTAAGAATCTGAGAACCAATTCTATCTTTTAACGGAGTTACAATACTTCCTCTATTGGTATAATCTTCTGGGTTTGCAGTAAAAATGAACTGTAAATCCAAAGGCATTCTTAATTTGAATCCTCGAATTTGAATATCACCTTCTTCTAAAATGTTGAATAGAGCAACTTGAATTCTGGCTTGTAAATCCGGTAATTCGTTTATAACGAAAATGCAACGATTTGCTCTTGGAATCATTCCAAAATGAATTACACGCTCGTCCGCATAGCTCAACTTCATATTAGCAGCTTTAATTGGATCAATATCTCCAATCAAATCTGAAATGGTTACATCTGGAGTTGCAAGTTTTTCGTAAAACCTATCGTCTCTGTGTAACCAAGCAATTGGAGTTTTATCGCCATGTACTTCAATTTGTTCTATTGCAAATCGACTCAATGGTTTCAGTGGATCATCATTCACTTCTGAACCTTTGATAAATGGAATGTACTCATCCAATAATCCAATCATTAAACGAGCAAGTCTAGTTTTTGCTTGACCACGCAAACCAAGTAGGTTGATATTATGCTCTGATAGAATTGCCCTTTCCAATTGCGGAATAACGGTAGTATCGTAACCGTGAATACCGTCAAAAGACGATTTCCCTTCCTTCAAATTGGCAATTAAATTCGCACGCAATTCTTCTTTAATACTTTTTGATTGATATCCTGATTTCTTTAATTCGCCGAATGTTTGCGGAAGTTTAGCCATTATTTTAATCGTTTTTTTCTGTTGTTTTCGTAATCGTGAAATATCATTTCGCCCAATCCTTTTAATCCAGTGTAAAATGCTTTTCCTTTATTTGAAAGCGTAAATTTGTCAATAAACGACATTAGGTATGGGTCCTGAGCAATCATAAATGTCGTAATCGGAATATGTCTTTTACGAGCCTGCGCTGCCATTGTATAGCACTTTTCGGTAATAAAAGGATCTAAGCCATTACTATTTTTGTAGTACGTACCGTCTGGCATGTTCAAGCAACTTGGCTTGCCGTCGGTTATCATAAATATTTGTTTGTTGGTGTTTCTTTTTCTCCTTAACAAGTCCATTGCCAACTCCAAGCCAGCAACTGTATTGGTGTGATAAGGACCAACTTGTAAGTAAGGTAAATCCTTAACTTTTATGGGCCATGCATCGTTTCCAAAAACAAGAATGTCTAAGGTATCTTTTGGATATCGAGTAGTGATTAGTTCTGCCAAAGCCATTGCTACTTTCTTAGCAGGAGTAATTCTGTCTTCACCATAAAGAATCATACTGTGGCTAATGTCAATCATTAGTACGGTACTCATTTGAGATTTATGATGAGTCTCCTCTACTACTAAATCGTTTTCTGTAAGCTTGAAGTTTCCCATTCCATGATTTACCTGCGCATTTTTCAAACTTTCGGTAATTGAAATTTGCTCCAGACTATCTCCAAACTGAAATTCTCTTAAATCTCCGGTATGCTCATCTCCTTGTCCAGTAACTTTCGTTTTGTGATTTCCAGAACCCTGCTTTTTGATTTTACCAAACAATTGCTCTAAAGCATTCTTTCGAATTGCTCGCTCGGTTTTAGCAGTTATTCCCATTCCAGGAGCTCCATCGGGATCTAGACGCTCTTGGATATACCCTTTCTTTTTCAAATCTTCTTCAAAATCTTCTAAGGTGTAATCTTCATTCGTTAGTTTGTATTCTGTATCTAATTGGCGCAGCCAATCCATTGCTTCGTCATAGTCTCCAGAAGTATGCGTAATTAGCTCTTGAAAAATCTCTAAGAGTTTATCAAATAGTGGTTTTTCTTCAGCTTCAAAAAGGCTGAATTCAAATCCAGTTTTAGGCGTTTTTTTTGAATCTTTTTTATCCATAGTACATGACCGAAAGTACCGAAAAGACAAGGGGTAAATTAGAAGGTTCAGTAGATTTAAGAAAGATTAGGTTTCTAAAAACTCAACCATTGATTTTCGCTTAATCTGATACCTATAAAATTGACTTCAAAAATACTTACCAAATGCTATGTCCAAGAAAAATGCTTCTCGATGATTTGATCTTTATGCGCCTCAAGATAACTTATGAATGCTTTTGCTGCCGGAGACAACTTCTTACCTTTCAAATAACACAGCGTCCATTGAGTTTGAATGGGCAGCCCTTTTACATTAATGACTTTTATCTCTCCAGCATTAATTGAATTCCTTAATCCAATAAGTGGCATAATGCTATACCCTAAACCTGCGTTTACTGCCTGTTTAACAGCTTCGTTAGAAACTAACTCATACTTCTGATTAACTTTAATGCCCTGCTTTATAATATACTCTTCCATTGCATTTCTTGTGGCAGAACCTTGCTCCCTGAAAATTAAAGGAAGCTCACAAATTTCGCTTGAACTTGCCGTCTTTCCAATAAATCGCTGAGCATTTTCCCAATTCCCAAAGAAGTACAATTCATTATCCATGAGATCAATACTCTCAAGGGGTAAATTGCTAGGCAGCACTGAAACGAGCGCAAAGTCAGTTTCATTTTTGGATAACGCTTCCACCACAAGTTGTTTATTGGTTACGTCCATGGCCACATTCACACTTGGAAATAGTTTTGTAAAACCACTCAGAAAGTAGGGCATCACATATTTTCCAGTTGAAACTACAGAGATTTTCAAGTGACCAGAAACGAGGCCTTTATATTGTTCTAAAGTCTCCTTTATTTCATTGGAGGCCAACAAAACCCGTTTACACACCTCGGCTATCTCTTTTCCAAATTCAGTTACAAACAGCTTTCTTCCAACGATCTCTGTTAATGGGACATCAAATTGGTCTTGCAACTTCTTGAGTTGCGAACTAACTGCAGGCTGAGATAGGAAGAGCTCTTCAGAGGCTTTTGTAACACTCTGATTCTTTACAATGCATACAAATACTTTTAATTGATGTAGAGTATAGTTCATAACTAAAAGCAAATGTATATCATAAAAAGAATAGATAAACGCAAATGAATAAGTCATCTAATCTTTGCCCATAAAACTGAAAAACATGGAATTAGAATCAGAAAAGCAAGGGATAAATTCAAATGGCAATCGCTCAATGTCAAATGCTCAACAACAAAAGACTTCAGATATGGTAATATCAATAGAAAAGAAAATTGATCAGTCTAGCGCTGCCGATGTTACTGAGGAAGAAAAACGCTCAATAGATGTCGAACAATTAAAAGCATTGTTTGAAAATATATTGAGAGAAAAAGGAGAATTGGATAAAAGCAATCTGAATTGGATCGACGATAAAACCGTTGTTACCGATGAACTATCGGGTATAGCGCTGCACAATTTTTTGTTGAAGGTTGAACAATTGGGAAAAAACATCACTTTCACGAAGAAAACCGTAATTGAAATCCATTAATTATGAGCTTCTTTGAATTAACTAGGAGTATCACTAACCCAGCCCTAATGTTCTTTTTATTGGGGATAATAGCAGTACAACTCAAGAGTGATCTTAAGGTTCCTGAAAGTTCTTCCAAGTTCATTACGCTTTACTTATTACTTTCAATAGGTTTTAAAGGAGGCCAAGAATTAGCGCATAGCTCACTTAGTTTTGAAATAATCTGGAGCTTAATTCTTGGATGTTTTTTAGCCTCCTCTGTTCCAATACTTGCTTTTTTCCTAATTAGAAAGAAAACTGGAATTTCGAATGCCGCCGCAATCGCAGCTTCTTATGGTTCTGTTAGCGCAGTTACTTTTGTTACTGCAGTTTCATTTTTAGAAATGGAGAACGTAATATTCGATGGACATATGATTGCGGTAATGGCAATGATGGAAGCCCCTGCAATCATTATTGGTGTGCTGTTAATGAGACGTTTCGGAGAATCTGAGCGTCAAGAAAGCGATCCCGCTCCGCAAAGTATTGGACAAACCATATATCATAGCCTTACCAATGGCAGCGTACTCATGCTATTAGGAAGTTTGATCATTGGATTAATGGCCAGTGAATCTCAAGCCGCTGGAATTAAGCCATTTACGACAGATTTATTCAAAGGATTTCTAGCTTTATTCCTTCTTGATATGGGAGTAACTAGTGGTAAACACCTCAGCGTAGTTTTCAAGACTGGAATTTTTCCTTTCTTGTTCGCAGGACTAATGCCTTTCGTAAATGGATTATTGGCTTTAATGCTTAGTTTAAAAATTACCGATTCAACTGGCAATCAATTGTTATTTGCCATTCTTGGAGCAAGTGCTTCCTATATCGCAGTGCCTGCCGCCATGAAACAGGCAATTCCGAGGGCAAACCCAAGTTTGTACTTGCCCATGGCCCTGGGCATAACATTCCCTATCAATGTCATGATAGGAATTCCTTTCTACTACTTCCTTATCCAATATATGGGAGCCTCCTAATTACCTGTTGACATTGGTTCTTAAAAAGAATACTTTGGCAGAGTGAAAATCATTCTACAAAGTATTCTTTGTTTATCCACGATACTATTGGCATCATGCAACACAACTCGTGTGGTAAAACCACTAGAAAAAGGAGAAACCAGAATTGCAGTTGATCTTGGAGGTCCAGTTGTCGGATTTCCGATTCCAATGAGCAGCATTTCTGGAGCTTACGGGATTTCTGAAAAATTGAGTGTTTTTGGTGGATTTCATACTACCACATTAGCTTATCAATCCTTACAATTTGATGTTGGAGCTAATTACAGCTTTTTAGAAACTCGAAAATGGCAACCTGGTATTTCAGGTAGTCTTATTCTGAATCCTATAATTGACATGAGGGTTGGCAATTCAAGTCTATTTCCAGAAACAGCATTCAACTTACACTGGCAAGTTAGAGAACGGCATGTTCCATTTATTGGATTAACCAACTGGTATGATGTTGCCAAAGGCACAGTAGAATTAGAAAAAGGGAAGCTTATACATCCTGCTCTTTATTTAGGTTATAATTATGAAGGACCAAAATGGATATTTGGCATTGAAGCCAAATGGCTTAACTTTAATAAGACTCTTATGATTCCTCAAGTTGACCACACATCCATCGGAGGAAAAGGCGCTGCAGGTGTTTACTTAAAAGTTGCATATCGAATTTTCAAAACAGAATGAAGCTCTTAATTTACATATCGTTTATAGTTAATGTGCTAATTCTTGTTGGATGCAAAAATGATGTTGCTTCTGCCCTTTTAAAAGGAGAACAGGTTGAATATAGTTTTACTAACGCTGATTTGTCAGAGCAATTTGTTGATGAAGGTTTGGTGAGTCAGTTTAGCTTAGTATCAAATAATGCTGGATCTAAAGCCAAGATTGTAACCTTGTACATCGGTAGTCAAGATCAAATTAAAACCGATACCATTATCCTTTATTTACACGGAAATCTTCCGAACATGAACGATTACTGGCAGCTAACCGCCAACCTTGCCAATATTGGTGGGCAACATAATTATGGGGTTATGATGTTCGATTATCGCGGCTTTGGAAATTCTGAAGGAAACAGTGAATCGATTGAAGATTTGGTCGCTGATAGTGAAGCTTGCATTGGTTGGCTGCAGGAAAGAGGTTTAAGCAAAGAGCGTCTGATAGTTTATGGATATAGTTTAGGAGCAATGCCTGCCGCACATTTAGCTGCTAATCCAAGTATTTTAGAAATTGAAAAAATAGTTCTTGACGCACCGCTAACCACCAGTACAAAACTATTACAAGACGCTACTGGACTGGGTTTAAATGGATCTACGGTAACCTCTTTCGAATACAATATTCCGCTCGTAATAGAAGATTATAACAATTACTTATTGTGGATTCATGGAACGGAGGACAAAACTGCTAGCTTCGAAAACTTTAAATACGTTTACAATAGATATGACAATCCTAAAAAATATTCAGCTGAACTAGAAGGGATTGGCCATAGCACTGCCACCGATATGGGATTTCCTGCTTATGAAAAGTTGATGTTAAATTTCATTCGTCAATAAACCATGTCGAACAAAGGACTAATTATACCCGAACGCTCTAGGAGCATTGGGAATTTTACTGTTGGTCGAATTTTACCTTTTAGACAAAAACGCAGCGTCGGCCCTTTTGTCTTTATTGATCATATGGGACCAAAACACGTTTCAGAAGGCAGTTATTTGGGAGTCGATCAACACCCGCATATTGGATTGAGCACACTCACCTACCTTTTTGAAGGTGCTATTGAACATAAGGATAGTACTGGAGTGCAACAGATTATTAAAGCCGGTGATGTTGGTTTTATGTCTGCTGGATCAGGAGTTGCGCATACAGAACGAACTCCTGAATATCTTAAAACACCCGAAGGATACGTAATGCATGGCTATCAGATTTGGGTAGCACATCCAAAAGATAAGGAAGAGATGAGTCCGCGCTTCGATTTCATTCCTGGTCAGGATATTCCCACTTGGAAGGAGAATCACCTTAACTTCAAACTCATTGCAGGAGCAGGATATAAAAGAACCTCTCCTCTGCCCGTTCATTCGGATTTGTTTATGATTGAAGTGAGTTGTGCTGATGTTGCACAATTAAACATCGGCAGTAACTTGCTAGGCGAATTGGGATTACTAATCGTCAATGGCACAGTATCCTGCGAACTTGAAACGATTGACGCAGGAAATATGATTGTTACGGAAAATGCGGAAAACACTTCATTTTCACTTTCAAAAAATGCACATGTTTTGCTATTCGGAGGCATTCCTTTTCCAGAAGAACGTTTTTTGTTTTGGAACTTTTGTTCCAGTTCCAAAGAAAGATTAGAACAAGCCAAAGAAGATTGGTCAAACAAACGATTTCCAAAGATTGTAGGAGACGATACTTATATTCCTCTGCCGTGAACTATTGAAATTCTAAACTAAATCAGGGTGAATGCAAGTGGAGTTTTGAAACTTCTTCTAACCTGCAAGCATAATTATCAATAATCAACCTTCCTAACTTCCAACCAACCTTCTAACTTTGCCGCTGCTATGAAATTCGAATCTTACACACTTAGTTCAGAAATAAAGGCCAATCTAGAACAATTGGGTTTTAAACGTCCCACGGATATTCAGTTTAAAGCAATCCCTAATATACTAAATGGTGAAGATGTTCTTGCCGTTGCGCAAACGGGAACTGGAAAAACTGGAGCTTTTGCAATTCCGATCATTCATAAAGTTCAAGAGAATAAAAGCTTCAAAAAGGAGCTTGGAATTCAAGCGCTTATAATGGTTCCAACACGAGAATTGGCATTGCAAATCACGAAGGTTTTTCATGATTTGGGGAGAAATACAAAAGTTCGAACGATAAGTGTTTTTGGCGGTGTCGATCAAGATGGGCAAAAAGAATCATTGGATCGTGGTATCGATATCTTGGTGGCTACACCAGGTAGAATGTTTGATTTATTGAATCAAAAAAGCATAGACCTTAGAAACTTAAAAACACTGATTTTAGACGAAGCCGATCAGATGTTGGCTTTGGGTTTTTATAAAGACATTAAAGATGTTTTGCATAATATTCCCGCTGATAGACAAACACTATTCTTTTCAGCAACCATTAACGACGAAATTAAAAAACTTGCTTATTCGTTGGTTACCAATCCAATTCGAATTCAATTATCACCAAAAGATCCGGTTTCTAAAAATGTATCACATGCATTGGCATTTATAGAAATGGATGATAAACGTTTCTTTTTGGAACGTTATATCAAAGATTTTGAAGATTTAAAAATCTTGGTTTTTGTCAGGACTCGAGTTCGTGCAGAGCGTGTAAAGTCTGCAATGGAGCGCGTTCAGGTTTCCACTGAGTGTATGCATGGGGATGTTGAACAACAGGAACGGATCGAAATTCTAAATAGATTTAAATCAAATGACATTCGAGTGCTAATTACTACTGATGTTAATGCAAGGGGAATCGATATTCCAAATGTAGATTTGGTAATAAACTATGATATGCCTGACGTAGCGGAAAATTACGTACACCGCATTGGTAGAACTGGTCGTGGAACATCAAAAGGAACTGCTGTTTCGTTTTGCGCAAAAGAAGAGCGTGACTATTTAGAAGCCATCGAAAATTATACTGGAGTTAAGATTACAATAATTGAAATTGACAAAGGCGAAAAAGAAGCTACTATACTCTTCTCTGATGATGGCAAAGACGATTGGAAGTCATTGATGGAACAAAACGAATTGTTCGAGAAAACGCGCAAGAAGAAAAAGAAGAAATAAATTGATGCTTTAGTTTAAGTAAACATCTGACTCAAAGAAAAATACTTGTCCGCTAAACGCATCAGTAGTATCAGATTCGCTTCTTTTAATAAACCACTAATTGATGGAATTGATAGATTTCGAAAGTGATTTAAACTATCGCTAATAAAAACATACCTTTGCATACCAGAAGGACGTGGCAATACTGCCGAGATCCAATTTTCCAAGAACAAAAAATTAGAAGTTCTTAAGACGGAAAAACGAGAAATTTTCAAAAGCCTTGCGCAGGCAGCGACAGTTTCTAATTAAAATCAAAACAAATTTCTTATCGAGCTAGTACAGCGCAGTACTCTCTCAAACAACAAAAAGCTCTTACCCAAATTTGGTATGAGCAAAATTATATATGAATAATTCAAATTACAAAAAAGACAAACCAAAAAAACGTTTTAACAACGCAAGTGAAAACGGAAACAGAAGTCGACCAAGCAGTTCAAATGGCAAACCAAGTTTTAGTAAAGGCGGAAAAGCCCGACCTAAAAAAGCAAAACAAGTTTCGAACCTAGACCCAAACTTACTTTCAAAAAAAGCAGTTCATACTGATCAAGTAAAAGACTTTAGAGCAGAAAGAACTATTGAAGAATTGCCAATTAATGACAAACTAAAAACATTATTAAAAGATAAAGGATTTGAACGTCCGTCTGAGATTCAAGACAGAACGCTAGAAAGCTTGTTAGAAGGTAGAGACCTTTTGGGTATTGCACAAACTGGAACCGGAAAAACCGGAGCATTTTTAATTCCAATGATTGAGCAAATGATTCAACATCCAGTTCAAAACAAAACCTACGCTTTAATAATGGCTCCTACTCGGGAATTGGCTACTCAAATTCAAGATGAATTTAAGACCATGACCAAAGGACTCAATTTGCACAGTTCATGTTTTATTGGTGGTACTAATATCAATAGTGATTTTAGAAACCTAAGAAGAACGCCGCATGTAATTATAGCAACTCCAGGCAGACTCTTGGATCTGATAAACAGACGTGCATTTAAGTTGGACAACGTAAACACATTGGTGTTGGACGAATTTGACAGAATGCTCGATATGGGTTTTATTAATGACGTTAAGAAAACCTTGCAGTTGATGAAAAGTAGAAAACATACATTACTGTTTTCAGCAACACTGGATAGAAAACAGGAAGGATTTATCAAAGAAATCTTGAATAACCCTGTAAGAGTTAAAGTAAGTAATGGAGAAACTACCGGTGATCATATTGATCAGGAAGTGATTCGCATTAATGCTGGAGAAGATAAATTTAAGATCTTAACTGATTTGATGGAATCTCAGCAAATGGATAAGCTACTGATATTTGAGGAAGCTAAATTCAAAGTAAAAAAATTGACGAGCATGCTGAACAACATTGGAATTAAAGCTGATGAAATTCACGGAAATAAAACTCAAAATGCTAGACAGAATGCTTTGAATAAATTCAAGCAAGGTAAAGTTCGTGTATTGGTTGCAACTGACGTTGCGGCTCGTGGACTAGATGTTTCTGACGTAACACACGTTATTAATTATCAACTGCCAATGACCTTCGATAGTTACATTCACCGAATTGGTAGAACTGGCCGCGCTGGTAAGGCAGGAAAAGCTTACACATTTGTGGATATAAAATAACTAAGTAAAACAAGATGCAAAACCCTATCAATTTAATTTGGTAGGGTTTTTTTTTGCAAAACGCATAACAATTTTAATTGTAAATATTTTTTTGATTCACTTTTAAATCATTGTTTTTATTAAACACACCTTTTGATAGATATCATCTCCTTGAGTTAAACGCATGATATAACAGCCTGGCTCAAGATCATTAATGTCAATTCGGATCTGTCCATTTGAATCAGCTTTACGCCGCATATTCATAACTTCCTTGCCTCTAATATCATAAAACACAATATATGATTCAGTATCTATTGTGGTCAAGTCGAGTCTTACTGTGACATTTGAGACGGCGGGGTTTGGGAAAATTTTAAATTTATGGAAATCATTTTGACCGCAAGAAACTGCAGTAAGATTGAAGTATTCATTTTTACCGTCAAAATCAGTTTGTCTTAATCTGTAATAAGAAATGCCTTGCAATGGCTCATTGTCAATAAAGGAATAGTTAATTGTTTGATTGCTATTAAATGACCCGTCAAACTTTCCAAGTTGTTTGAAGTTTATGCCATCTTGTGTTCGATCTAATGTAAAATAATCGTTATTGTTTTCTAAGGCTGTCGCCCAGCTAATATTTATATTGCTATTATGGCATTTTGCATTAAAATAAAGTAATTGAATAGCCAGCGGTGAATTAGCAATACTTTTTGTGCCGATATAAAATGTATTTGTCAGGTCTGCCGTCGAAAGCCCCGTTCGGTTTACTTCAAGAGCAGTATTGTCATTTGTAGAGGCAGCATATGTGCCTAATACACTATTCGATAAGGATAAGTTAACATCTAGAAGACTAAACGGATTGAAGCCCGTTCCACCAAGCCGCATAGAAATATTTGATCCGCTTGAGGCTAACCCATTTGCTGTTGATACAGCCCAGGATGAATTGGACCTTCCCTCTAATACAGTTCCACCCGCCCAAGAGGAATCTGTATAGGATGCCGAGATTGAGGCAGGGGGGTAAATGGGGTTATGCACAACACTTATTGTTCCGCCAGTAGCTAAGGCAGTAGAATTTCCCAACCATAATGGACGATATTCAGTAGCTGAAGTTCCCATTGGAAAATGCCCTACAGATGTAGGGATAGCATTAGAAATAACATTATCAAACCAACGTACAAATGTGCCACTATATAGCCAACCATCAGTATAGCTGAGCGTTCCTGGTGTTGCTGCTGCAGCTCCAAGTGTAATAGTAAATCCTGCCAAGTTGATCTTTCCTTTTGTCATTGTTAGGATATTTTTTGCCGTAGCATTTATACTTAATGTAATTTGAGGAGATGTTGCAAAAGTATTATTGAATATAAGGTTGTAAAACTCTATTGCGTTTGAACCTCCAATAGTTGTAATTTCTGTTCCATCAAAATTCACCGTACTTGTACCACAAACAAATGTTCCTGTATTTATAAAATTACTTGCAATATTATAATTGCCATTGCCCTGAATTGTTCCTGCATTGTTAATAGTAGAAGCATTTATAGTTCCTTCATTATTTATGGTTGTTGTATTATCAACATTGATCGTATCGAAGTCAATCACAATTCCACTTGAAATAGAAACATAAGCTCCATTGTTGGAAATAACCTGTGCTTTTATTTCCTGTTTCATTAATAAAAACAAATTACAGAAAATACAAAAAACACTTATAAGCTGTTTTTTGCCTTTTATAACTTTGAAATTAACTGGCATTTTATTACGATTTAAACGTTAAAACTCTAATCATGTATTAAAGTTAGATAATCCTGATTATCTAACTTCGGTTAGGGTTAATATTCTATTACTAATATCTATTTGACCATTGTCAGAAATCTGTTTATCCATCCTCCATTTAACCTCAATCGTTTCTCCGGCCTGAACGATAGCAATACCTTGTAAATCAATGATTGATGGATTTATTAATGTTCGGGCAGAATTAGGAATTAGTACTCCGTTTTGATAAAGGCTAAATGTAGCTTTATGATAAATTGGCGTAACCAAAGTAGTTAAGCCCACTTGATATATTGTGCCATTTACAGTGCAACCTAAAGCAGTAAAAGCTGTAATAGCGCCTAAATTGGTACCAATATCACCAGTATAGGTTGATGCTCCGGTATTCGCGATAGCACCGCTAGCTGTGTACATGATAAAAGTAATTAATGATCTAAAATTGATAGAGGAAGTATCCGTTGGCAATGAAAGTGTTCCTGGTCCAAAAGAAAGTGCGCCTGCCTTTGTTAATAACCTTCCAGTTATTGTACAAGTAGCACCAACTGCAATTGCACCAGTATTAGAAAATAGAGTTCCTTGAATCACAGTTGAAGCCCCCAAACCAACTGCAGTTTCAGCAATCCAATAAATATTTTCGGGCGAGGCTCCGTTTATCAAAGTAACTGAAGCTCCTGCCGCTGTGTTAAATGCTGCGCTACCCCTAATAATAAATAAAGCACTCGAATTACCTCCTCCATCTAAAGTAAGAGAACCAGCGATAGACATGGCTCCTGTTACGGTGTAAACCCCAGCATCAAGTGTATCTCCAGACCCAAAAGTAAGACCATGCGAACCGGTTACTGGTACAGCAAGGATATCTGTATAGATTGAATCTAAATCTGTTTTTGCTGTTGCGGTATTAAACGTAGTTGTGCTATTAGTTGAAGGAATATCGGATTGACCATTAAAATGGACCACATAAGTTCCTGCACCAGGAGTTACTGTCATTCCACCAACCAGCGTATCTGCTGTTGAAGTAGTCGAATGTTCTGCTCCTGCAGTAGCAGAGGTAAAGCTATTCGAATATGATAGCAAAATATTCCAAGAACTTCCGTTATAGAAATTAAACTGCTTTGTTGTTGTATTGTAAATCATCAAACCATTAGCAGGTGAATTGATAAGGTCTCTTTCAGTAGTTTTCATTCTAGGAATAAGTAATCCCTTGGTAGTTGTTCTCATTTCAAAGATAGATGATGAATCAGGAGTTATAGCGCTACTGCTTATTCCCATAGACTGAGCATATATTGTCTGAACGAAAATCATTAGCATTACCAATACAATTAAGGATACTAAATTATTTTTAATATTAACTTTTATGGCAGAGTTTCTCCTAGCCTTATAGTTAGAAAGCGATATTTTAAATTCCATTAACTTTAACTGCTTAATGCTCAACCGATACATCAATTGACACCGTTTAAAATGTAAGTAAGAAGAAGAAGAAGAAGAAGAAGAAGAAGAAGACAAACTAACTCCGATTAATGATTTTTTCATGATTGAGTGTTTTTTATTTTTGCAAGATGGCTAATGGAATGCCAATGCACCTCAAACAACCTACAAAACCAGTGCTTGCAAAGATTTTAGGTTTTATGATATTTATACAGACTCCAAAATCCGGAGTGCTATTCCCGTTTTTGGAAAAAGGTACTTTTAAATGAAATACTCTTATGCACGAATACTTTGTAGTTATAAATTCCTAACAGTAACTATCCAAATTAAGTTCAACGAATAGTTAAAAAGTGGAAGTTCAAAGAACGAAATAAAAGACTCTGTTAAAATGAACAAAAGACAAGCAATTATTGAATAAATCCGATAAAAAGAATGCTCTTGGTAAAATAAAGGATAAATAATACTCCGATTTACTCTCACATTAGTATCGCCTTTAAAGTCGATTTTACAGCACTTTTGGCAATAAATGATTCATACAACGAGACATTCTTGAAATGAATTTCCTACAAAACTACTTACACGAAAATTAATCGGTTTTGTTAGGTATTTTACCTCCCATAGATTGCGTTTCTCTTTAACGGAATGGTGTTTCTAGTAATTAGTCAGTAACTAATTTGAGACATTATGCTGTGAGCGAAACTTTACCATAACCTTAACTCTAACAAGATCAACGACTTCATAAAATCGGTTAGGTGTGAGTTTGTTCAGTAAAACTTATCTAGGAAAATTGCTAAAATTGATCTTCAGTGCTTAAAGAAAAGACCGAGAGCCGGCAATCGCTCTTGAGATGTTATCCCAGTAAATTGAATCTGGTATTAGTTTATTTCTATCGTATAATGTCCAACTAATGCATGGCGCTCAAAAGACAACAACCAAACGTGCAAAAGCTTTGGATTTAAGTTGTCAAAGTGCATAAGAGGTCCATCAACTCCAATTTTATGACTATCATACCAGTTCTTTTCTCCATCAGTAAAATAACCGTAATACGGGTTATGCTCCAATTGAGTAGTTAGGAAATCAGTGTAATTTTCATAAAATGTATGATTTCCAAAACCCATAGAATTTTGCCATCCTTTGTGGTTTTCTTCGGTGGATAAGGTGGGTATTTCATTCCAATCTATTCCACCTATTATCAAATTAGTCTTACGAGATTGATCAGAGAATTGAAATTCCAATTCATTGAATACACCACTACTACCCTTAACCATTACTTCCTTCAAAAGCACACTATCCAAGTTTTTTAATCTTCCGAGTTCTGTTTTTCGCGGATCCGACCTATCGTAAACTCCAGGAGGACTAAAGGTTGCGAATGTTGTACTGTCTGTTTGCAGCTGTCGCATTGTGCTAAATTCGACTGGAAAGACGACTTCTTTTCGTTTTTTTGCACGCTCTCCTGTTTCTGGATACATTTCATTGCTTTTATCTTCAAAAGAACATTGTTTAAGTCCTTTTATAGTGCGCAAAAGAGCATCTTCTACTCTTTTGTTTTCAGGATCTTTCCAGTCCGCCAAATGATTCTTAAAGGGCTCATAAAGCGTATCGTTTTTAATCAAGAAACACTGCATATATTCAAGCTCTGGGAAATTAAACCAACCATGAGCTATAGGCTTTTCCGTGTTATTCCGTTGTTCGTAAACAATCACTTCCCACAAATAAGAATTCAAACAATTTCGAGCTATGTCAACTCTCTGAATGTTCTCATTTTTGACATTAAAATAATTTTGGTCAAAACTTACTTGGTTTCTATTCCATTCATGATTTATCAATGCTAATTCAGATAAATAGGCATCCTCTTTGAGTCGATTAGGAATTGTAGGAATCCATTCCGTTATATCGATATCTTCAAACAACAATGTATCTCCATTTGAAAGTTCAAATTGAAATTGATAATGTAAGGAATCCTTCGATTTAAGACGACCAGACTTGAAAAAAGTATTTGAATAGGAATTTGAGCGAAACCCAATATCTGGATTATCAGGATATTCAACATCGGTTTTTTCTGTTATTTCAAATCGCAGCCAATTGGATTTTTCAACTTTAGATTCAGATGTCTTATTTGTTTCACTGCATGAACTAATCAAGCAATTAACAACAAGAATAATTAGGCTAAATCTGGCAAAAATAATTGTCATAGGCTGAAAGCGTATCAAATTTAATGTAAGGGGAATCAAAAGCAGGATATGCGCTCTTGTATTACAAATTTAAACCAATTTATTACCTATCTCTGATAATAACGGTATTACTCACCAATTAAAATAGTTTGTCAATTACCGCTATAACGCCAAAAATTCTGGGTGTTCAATGTGATAAGCACCTTCTGCAACTGGTGGAAATATTTCATCATAATGCATCACTGTATTCATACTAACTCTGCGATGGATATGCATACGTTTTAGCTCCTTTGGCTCACTAGCACCAGCAGCGAGCATTAGCTCTTTAAAGCTATTCATAGTTCCCTCATGATAATTTGCAACACGTTTCGCTTTCTGCTCAACGTCCAATCCTTTCATAAGCATGTTATTTTGTGTTGCAATTCCAACTGGACAAGTGTTATTATTACACTGCAATGCTTGAATACAGCCCAAAGACATCATCATAGCTCTCGCGCTCCCAACCATATCCGCACCTAAAGCTACTGCCCTAGCAATATCAAATCCACCAAATATTTTACCTGATGCAATAACTTTTATATCTTTCTTTAAATCATATCCTTTCAAGGTATTAATTACAAACGCAAGTCCGTCTCTCAAAGGCATTCCTAATGAGTTTGAAAATTCTACTGGTGCAGCACCTGTTCCGCCTTCACCTCCATCAACAGTAATAAAATCAGGTTTAATTCCTGAAGTAATCATGGCTTTGCATATGTACAAAAACTCTTCTTTTTTGCCAACACACAGCTTAAAACCAACAGGCTTTCCTCCCGATTTATCTCTAAGCAGTTGCACAAACTTCATTAAACCTTCTGGAGAAGAAAAACTGGAATGCGTAGGCGGAGAATGCACATCAATATGCGGCTTTACACCCCTGATTTTTGCAATTTCGTCCGTATTCTTGGAAGCAGGAAGAATTCCACCATGTCCTGGTTTAGCACCTTGGGATAACTTTATCTCAATCATTTTAACACTGTCTTGTGCTGCATTTTTGGAAAACATCTCTGGACTAAAGTTACCATCTTCTGTTCTACACCCAAAATAACCTGTTCCTATTTGCCAGATTAAATCGCCACCCGGTTCCAAATGAAAAGGACTAATTGACCCCTCACCAGTATTGTGAGCAAAATTCCCAGATTTTGCTCCCTTGTTTAAAGCTAGAATTGCATTCTTACTTAGCGAACCATAACTCATAGCTGAAATATTGAGCATACTTGCCGAATAAGGCTTCAGACAGTCCGCCCCACCTACCAATACTCTTCCGTTAAATTTTGTGTGATCTTTTGCAGCGTACATAGAATGCCCCATCCATTCGTAGCCTTCAGCATATACATCCATTCGAGTTCCAAAAGGAGTGGTATCGTTTACTTTTTTAGAGCGCTGATAAATCAAAGATCTAAAGATTCTATTGATTGGAGTTCCCTCTACATCAGTCTCTACGAAGTACTGTTGTATTTCTGGCCGAATGGATTCTAGCAAATAGCGCATATGTCCTAAAACCGGATAATTACTAACTATTGCGTGACTTTTATTAGCCATATCGACATATCCCAAAATAATCAACGGAAGGAAAACAATCATGCTCCAAATAACTGGAGGCCAAACAACTGCAATGGCCACAACCGCAATTGGAACTAGTATCGAAACCTTTATAAACCCTTTCCTTAAACTCATATTTTATTGATTTACAGTAAGTTACTTTTAATTACCATTAATTTTTCTCTTGTCATTTCATGCATAGAATATTGAATTCCACCCATTCCAATTCCTGAGCTATCTCTTCCTCCAAAAGGCATCCAATCGACTCTAAATGCAGTATGGTCATTTACCATTACTGCAGTTGCATTCAATTTTTGAACAGACTCCAATGCTACATCAATATTCTTTGTAAAAATGGAAGCTTGAAAATGAACATCCAAACTATTCGCAATATTTATTGCCTCAGCTCTATCCGAATAAGAATAAACACAAACTACAGGTCCAAATATTTCAGAAGTAGAAACGCGAACAGTTGCCGGTGGATTAAACAATACCGTTGGCTCAAAACAGGTTGCTGAAATCCGCTTTCCACCGCAAAGTACTTCTGCTCCGGCTTCTACTGCTTCATTTACCCACTCTTCCACTCTATCCACTTCTCGTGGCAGAATCAAAGGACCAACTTCAGTTGAGGCATCCATAGGATCACCAACTTTTAATTTTTCAGCTCTAGAAGCAATTTCTTCGGCTAATTTCTGGCAAATAGATTCGTGCGCAAAAACACGTTGCACCGATACACAAACTTGTCCTGCATGATAGAATCCCCCTTTTAGTAAAGAAGGAATCATCTCTTCAAAATTGGCATCGGGTTCAACAATTACGGGTGCTGCTCCTCCATGCTCTAAAGCACATCGAGTTCCTGCTGATAATTTCGAACGTAAGTACCAACCTACTTTTGATGATCCAATAAAGGAGAAGTAATTAATTCGCTTATCGGTTATTAATCGCTCTGCTACGTCATTTTCACAAATCACCATTTGGCACCAACCTTCAGGTAAACCTGCTTCTTTTAATATTCCAACTAAAGCCTCACAAGACATGGGTGTTGTTGGTGCAGGTTTAACGATTACCGGACATCCAGCTGCAACAGCCGTAATAACTTGGTGAACAATTAGATTTAAGGGATGATTAAAAGCACTAATGGAAGCAACGACTCCAATTGGTTCTCTTTGCGTAAATGCAAGTCGACCTTCGCTAGCTGGAGTTAACCCCATTGGAATCTCGCCACCTTTTAATTCTCCAATATTTTCTGCAGCTATTTCAACACCGTTTATAGCCCTTAAAACTTCAACTTTACTATCAGAAAATGGTTTTCCTCCTTCGTTGGCTGCCAATTTTGTAAGCTCATCAATTCGAGACTCCATAATCTTAGCACAGCGCAGAAGAATAGACTTCCGTTCATGAGGCTTAAGCCATTTAGAACGATCTTCAAATAAATCATTTGCAGTTGCTACTATTCCTTCAATGGCAGCCATTGGCACAAGTGGATATTCTCCAATTTGCTCCTGAGTATATGGTGAGAAAACTTTTAGCATGTACAGTATGAGATTAAATGATTTCAGCTGATTCTTTCAGCAAAACATTTAGAATTGAATGATTTAGAGAATAATCAATTGCTAAGTCAATAACATGAACTCCATCCGTTTCTAAACAAGAATCTAATGTCGCTTTAAAGTCCGCATCACTTGTAGGACGGTGTCCAATTGCTCCATAACTATTAGCATAGGCAACAAAATCGGGATTTGCATAGTCCAAACCAAAATTGGGAAAGCCCATTGCTTCTTGTTTCCATTTTATCATTCCATAAGAGCTATCGTTAAGAATGATAACTACCAAGTTTAATTTATGACGAACTGCAGTCTCCAATTCTTGAGAATTCATCATAAATCCACCATCACCACAAACAGAAATCACTTTCTTTTCTGGATAAATCATTTTTGCTGCCATTGCTGAAGGCAAACCCGCTCCCATTGTGGCTAAAGCATTATCCAACAATAAGGTATTTGGTTGATAGCATTCGAAATTTCGGGCAAACCAAATCTTGTAAACACCATTGTCTAAGGTTACAATACCATCTTCTGGCAAAGCTTTTCGTACCATATTGACCAGACGCTGTGGCAAGGTTGGAAATCGTTTGTCTTCAAAATATTTATGTAAATGGCTATCTACTTCTGCTTTTACCTTTTTGAAATAAGAGAAATCCCAATGTACAGCAGGATCAACCATATCGGCTAAACTGTGCACTGAATGAGCAATATCTCCAACCACATTCAATTGTGGGAAGTAAACATCATCAACCTCAGCAGGGAAAAAGTTTACATGAATCACCTTCTGAGCACCTTGTTCCATAAAGAATGGCGGTTTCTCAATTACATCGTGACCCACATTTATTATAAGATCGGAATGACGAATTGCATTGTGTAAAAAATCATTTGCAGAAAGTGCGGCAGTTCCTAAAAACAGTGGATGTCTCTCGTCAATAACTCCTTTACCCATTTGAGTATTAAAAAACGGGATTCCTGTTCTTTCAATAAATTCCTTTAAAGCGTAGCTCGTTCTTTTTCGATTGGCTCCAGCACCAATCAAAATCAAGGGGTTTTTAGCTTCTTCTATCATTCGAGAAGCAGAAACAATACTCTTGTTATTAGCATCTGGTCTGCGATGTCCAACAACTTCAAATAATCTAAAATCAGATTCTTCCGCAGCAACATCTTCTGGTAATTCTAAATGTACAGCTCCCGGTCGCTCTTCAGTGGATAACCTAAAGGCTTCTCTTACTAAAGAGGGAATGTTATTTCCGTTTACTATTTGTTTGGTAAATTTTGTGATGGATTGCATCATATCAACAACATCAATAATTTGAAAACGACCTTGTTTACTTTTTTTAATTGGCTTTTGTCCAGTAATCATTAGCATTGGCATTGCACCAAGCTGAGCGTATGCTGCTGGGGTAACTAGATTAGTTGCTCCAGGTCCAAGGGTTGACATACAGACACCTGGTTTGCCGGTTAGTCGTCCATAAGTTGCAGCCATAAAACCAGCACCTTGTTCGTGTCTGGTTAAAATCAATTGGATATTAGAATCTATAAGTGAATTTAGAATATCTAAATTTTCCTCACCTGGAATTCCGAAAATGTATTCTACGCCTTCGTTTTCAAGTGCCTTTACAAATAAATCTGATGCTTTCATAGAGTGTCTTTAATTTCAGCTACCTAGAATTATTCTTAAGTAACGGTCGTAAAACTAAAGAAAACCAGCAATTTAGAAAAGTCGGTATAAATTAAATCGTAGAAAGTCGAACTATTCTTTAAGATTGTCCAAAAAATAGATCAATTAATCCAAATGCTTTCTTCTGAACCTAGGAATGGTTTCGTAGATCAAGCGCTTTTTAAAAGCCTCTAATCCTTTATTGTAAGCCCGGTCGTAATTGAGGTCTACACCTCTTATACCATCAAAGGATTCTCTAAATACTTCGGTGTTAGTTTTAGCATCTTGAAAACTCAAATATCCAGAAAAGGTAACGCTATATAAGTCTTGATACACTCCACTCTCCTTTGAATTCAGTACAATTTTAGCAACAAGGTTAGCCTCATTCTGCTTTGCCGTAGTCATGTAATACGTCATCAGCATCTTCGAATGCTTGAATTACTTCAACATTACTAACTTTCTTTGCATTCTTCATTTGGTCTACTTTCAAAAAAACGTGAGGAGCTTCTACCATAATTATCATAGCACTCGAAGGCCATTGAATGTTTTCCATTACCCGCCCAATTACCTCATGTTTTTTGCTATCTAAATCAGCTATCAACTTTGCTTTAAGAACATTACGTCCTGTACTTTTTATTTTTCCAGCAGATGAATTTACTTTTCCAGTATGGTCAGAAATAGCCTTTTCCTTCAGTAAAACTTCTTCTCCCATCGAGAATACTACCTGCACTCCAGATTGCACTTTTCCTCTTCTATCTTTAATTAAAAAAACAGTTTTATTGTCTGGAACAACATTTCCTTGTGTAATTGTAAACTCCTGAATAACTGGCTCTATTGTTAATTCATTAGCCAGTTGTTGCATTTCTTTTAGCAAAGCATTTCCATAAAACTGCTCTTGCCCATCAATTTCTGTTTTTAGAGGTTCATTTATGTATTCTTCCAGTGAAGCTAAGGCTTGGTAATAATTCTGCATTGCCTGAGCATAGTTTCCGTTGGAAGCTTGCTGCTTACCCTCTGCTCTACTTTGTTTTGACAAAGAAATGGCGGTATTGATTTTAGCATCTCTCAGTGCTTTGTATCTAGCTTTGCTCAACTTGTAAAACATGTAGTATGAATTTGGGGTTTCATAAACACCGCTTTGCTCAAAGCCTTCAAGGTTTACTGAAGAAGAAAGCTTTGTAGTAGAAAGAAAATCTTCCTTAAACCCGGTTTCGTTTTCCATAGTGTACAATATGGAATTACCCGAAACATTGACTTTTATCTCTGATGCTAAATCGTTTAATGCATTTTCTTTAGCTATTTGCATGTAATTAGCTCCAGCTGAAACTTTCCCAGCTATTCCCACACCAATGTAATATGCTGGGCTAGTAGGTCTTTCTGACACCCAATTTGGAGGAGGAGGCGGAGGTGGAACTGCTTCTGCTTGCTTTTTGGCTCTGCATGAAAATACTGATAAGGCTACTACAAATACAAAGACGGGGAAACATTTATTTACACTCATTCTCTTGATTTCTCATAGGATTTAATTTCTCGTGCAATTTTCAAAGCAATGTCATCACTCATTTCTTTGATTAATTGAGTCTTAGTTTTCATTGTTCTTCTTCTTTCTGCAAACAATCGGTCCAATTGACGTTTGGCACTCGAGCTTTTTTCCACAACATCCTGCGTACTTGGAATTATTTTATATTTCCAATAACCCGAATAAATATCATTAGAGGGGCCGCTGACAGCTGCATAATCTAAATTGTCTGTAATAACAGGGTTATAATTTTTACTCAACAAAACTTGACCTGTTTCAGAGCTTACCAATTGAATTTGAACATTAGCAGAAACCTTTCTCGATCCGCTAAATCTATAGTAAATGGTTTTAGAGTAACTGTATACGTTGTAATATTTCTTTTTTACTGCATCGTACTTTCTGCGTGTTACTTTTTTATAACCTCTTTCTTCCCTGCGTTTTACAGGAATCTCTTTATAGCTGCTTCCTGACGCAGTTCCACTTAAAACAGCCTTAGCTCCTAACATTTTTCCTGTTTGTGCTGCAGTGTTTTGATCCAAAACGCCGGTTAAACCTAGTTTTTGTTCCTTGATTATAAGATCTGTATTTTTTCTGTCTATTGCTACAATAAACGGGTTATTTAACTCTAACAACTTCTGCATCAATGCAGTATACATTAAATCTGCAGTTTCTTTATCTACACCTGATCCAATAACTGGTAAAACAGCAATAGTAAGCCTACCTTTTTTTAGAGCTTCTTCTTTATAATACACTGCGTCTTTATAATTAGCACTTATATTCAAAACACGATCAAACTGGTAGTAAGCGGTTCTATATTTTTTTGAATCGTATTGGCCCATTGCTTCTCGATAAAGTGGTTCAGCATCAGAGTATTTCTCGAGTTGAGAAGCGTCTTTATAATTTTTATCGATTTTCAGAATTTCTTCTAGAACTTCATTGGCTTGATCAAATTTCTCCTCTTTGATTAATTTTTTAGCGTCAATATATCTTTCTCCTAAATAAACATCCTTGGACTCATTGTAGTAACCCTCATAGTATGGAGGAATATCTAACTCAACAAAACGTGACATCTTTTCTTTGTAAGTCATTGCTAATCGGTAAGAATAAACCGCTACTTTGTATTGATCTGCGCCATGTGCTTGGTAAAATTTTTGCAGTTGCTCTTCTATTACCTTCTGCCCTATCCCTTTTAAGGCAATACGACTGTCTACATTATTAGCATTCTTATTTAAAGAATTATAGAAAAAATCAGCGGCCTCCTTATTCATTCCAGCAGAAGAGAGCTGTTTTCCTTTCTTATACAGTGCATTAGAGGTTGCACAGGCAACCATAATAATTACAATCGTTGAACAAACAAGTATTTTAAAGAGTGTTTTCATTTTGGGAAAAAGTAGTGGTTGCATCTTATCAAACATTTTGCCAGAAGTTTTTTTTACTTAACCATTGAATTAATTACAAAGCTTTACTTTGACCTCTAAAACTTACGAACATGCGAAATTATTTAATATTACTAGTTTCATTAATTTATTTTTCTGACACTTATGGTCAAAAAAAATTGCTGCAGGCGGGTCCAATGAGTGGATATATCACTTTTAGAGAAGCCGCAATCTGGGTTCAAACCACAGAATCAGTAAAAGTAACAGTCGTATACTGGTCAGTGGAAAACCCTAGAGATAAAAAACGAACTATTCCCGTGATTACTGCTCGTAACAAAGCGTTTACCGCTACACTAGTGGCTGAAAACTTATCGCCAGGAACAACCTATAACTACCAATTAGAAATCAATAATAAGCCTATTGAATTGGATTATCTATGTATCTTAAAAACTCCAAACCTATGGCAATGGAGAGAGCAGCCGCCTTCATTTTCATTTCTTACAGGCAGTTGTGTTTATGTAAGTGAAAAAGAAACTGATCGACCAGGCAAGCCCTATGGAGGTGATTATCATATCCTAAAGAATATGGCTAAGCAAAATGCTGCATTGATGCTTTGGCTTGGTGACAATACTTATTATCGAGAAGTAGATTGGGACAGTAGAGTAGGAATTTATTATAGAAATACACACACTCGCAGTTTACCTGAGTTACAGCCTTTATTGGGGAAAATGCACAATTATGCAATCTGGGATGATCATGATTTTGGGCCCAACGATGCCATCGGAACTTTCTACAATAAAGATGTGACTTTGGAAGCGTTCAAGGATTTTTGGGCAAATCCAAATTACAATGTAAGCGGTGGAACAGGAATATCGGGACAGTTTAGTTATGCAGATATTGATGTCTTTATGTTGGATAATCGTTGGAACAGAACTCCGATTTATGATTCGAGCGAAGGAAAAATCTTGGGTAAAAAACAATTAAATTGGCTCATGGCCTCCTTAAAAAATAGTCGTGCATCATTCAAACTAGTTATGGTGGGTGGGCAGTTTTTAAATCCCAATAAGGTTTATGAAAATATGGCTAACTATCCGGAAGAACGTCAAAAATTGATTGATTTTATAAAAGTAGAGAAAATCATGAATGTTGTTTTCTTAACAGGAGATCGTCACCATTCCGAAATAGCAGAAATGCAATTATCAGATACGCATTCAATTTTTGACATTACAGCTTCACCAATTACTTCAAGAGCACATAAAAAATTGAAGGAAGAGAATAGTTACAGAATAAAAGGAAGTACAATTAAAGAACGAAACTACGCAAAGCTGACATTTTCAGGAAAAAAGAAAAAACGAGCGTTAAAAATTGAGTTTTTCAGCAGTGATAATAAGTCTTTGTTTGAATATACTATTCGTCAGCAGAGCTTGTGACAAATTCTTTGCAAGCTTCGCAATACAGTGATCTTAACATCGGGTATTCAAAAACCGCATAGCTAACTGCACAAGGAGTAAAAAACAATCTACACCATTTTCTTTGCCCCAATTCTTCATATGCGTTTAATACGGTAAGCTGTATTTCGGTATTTCTGCCTTCCAAGTCTGCGGACATGTAATTTCTCAAATAAAGATCGAGTGCTACTTTTTGAAATGCATTTGAAACAGAGTCGAAAGCAATTGGCTTGATTAATTGTATCGCCCATTCTTCTTTATCAAAAAGCATGAAGAATTCAGCCAAATTAATCGAATCCATCGTCGTAGAAGATGCGGTTATATAAAACTCTCGAATAAATGCCAAAGAATATTCGGCTTTACTCCTACCCTTTTTGTTTTGAGATCCAAAAACCAAATTGGCCATTTCCACATGGTACCAAAGTTCTAGTTCTCCATAGATATTGCCAATTAAGTCATCCTTCTCTACTTGTTTCATCAACGATTTAATCAAAGGAATTTTAGTCTTTTCATCAAAAAATTCGGCGTTGGTCGCAATAATAGATTTGGTATTGTAATCGACCTCAGAACTCTGAATATCTCTGTTTAGTTTCTTTAGTAATTCAACGGTCTTAATAGGATCGTAAATGCTGTTGTTTTTAATTTGAAATAAAAGCTGTCGGTAACGTAACAAACTTGTTTTTTTCGAGTATCCAGAAACATAAATAGACATTATCCATTGCTGCTTAATACTAGAATAAACATTGAAATTTGAATAAAAGAAATTTTGCAATACTTCAAGATTTTCAATTTTTTCTTGACTTATCGATTGAAAGTTTGTTGCACTTATCAAACTATTCCATTCGCTTTGGGCTAGTGTAAAGATCCATTTATCATTGAGTTTAGGAACAACTACTATTCTAATTTCAGCTGTTCTTTGCGCTGAAAGAAGCGGCTCTAATTTGATTTGATTTTTGGGGTCATTAACGGTAGTTCGAATTTTAGATTCAGATAACGAATTTAGATAAAACCAATCCGTCCCAATAATTTGATCGTAAAACATAGACCAGTTTTCAGTGGCCTTTACGGACCATATTATTTCTCTTTGTTGGAATTTTTTCAGGCGAAGAATTAATTCTTTAGTTCGATTTTCAAATAAGTCTTGATTGTTCTCTTGAGTCCCTTCCACACTTGCAAAAGCCTCAATTTTAATGCTTTTTACTTCCAACTCCTTTCCCTTGATCTGCTCGATTAGGGAATCAATTTGAGCACTTTTTATTTGGCTAGAAGATTTTTCAAAGCCAATTGAAATATTCAATGCAAAAGTGTCTGCTTTGGGAGTATATTTACTTTGAGGTAAATCGAACCGGAGAGGAATCTCAGTTGGTTTATATTTTAAAGGTTGTCCACAATATCCGAAAAACTCGATTTCAGTACACAGATTTTTGTTTTTCACATAATATAGGCGAGCCTCCATTGGTTTTCCAGACATCGAAATTGGAGTTGAACCTAATTCGATATAACTGCAGCGCTGCACACCTCTTTCTTTTTTTCGTTGTCTATTTTCCTCCTCTAATTCTGCTATCTGATTCAAAATTGCATTGCGATAAACTGGCTTTAATAATTGACCATCAATCTGGCTCAGATCGTTTCTTCGATTGGGTTTTTCAACATAGTCAGAACAACCATAAGCATTATTGAAGCTTATTAATTCCACTGCTAGTCCATCCTTGCTTCCAATAAACAGTCGCTTTATCTTGTTCAAATCATAAACACAAAGCAGCACTTTGTCTCTAGTTACTTGAAGTTTTAAATTTGAGAGATCAAGCTTATTATTCAGCTCTCTGGGACAATCTAAAAAGTCCTTAGGCTTTTTAAGGCCATGAGAATACCTCGTTTGTTCGATGAGTTGTTTTGGCTTTTTAGAACTTTTTTTTTTAACTATTGCAACTGTATCAAACGGAAAGCTAGCATTCGTTTTTGTCAATGAATGCTTACCGATAATTTGACCAAAAACCTGTGTTACCCATAATACGTTCTTCTTAATATCCACCTTAATACACACTGCCGTAATCGTATATTCTTTCGTCAATATGTTTGCATAATGAGGCTTGGAATGCCTCCAACCTTGGGCTATCGCTTCAGCTAAATCCTCATAGGTTTTAACGTCGATAAATCCTTTCTGATAGTTGACTTTAAGTAACGTGTTAATCGGAAGACATTCGACGTTTTCACCAGCTAAAACATCACTAATTTCATAAAATTCAAACCTTCTTTGAGGAGTATGCTTGCCTCCTCTTGCCTGAAAATGGGTGAGTTCATTTCTAGATTTCATAAAGTCGGTATGATCGCACGCAGGGAGTATTAACAATGAATCATTTCGTAAGACGACTAAGCCTTTTTGTTTTCGGAATTCATCGATTTTCAACTTCACTAAATGCTCTAAATACTGGCTTTTCAGTATATTATAATCCAGCTTATCGCCAGAAGATTGACCTTGTACAAAAAACTGTAAAAACAAACAAAATATTATTGGTGCTAATTTCATTGAGCTACAAATTAATAAAGTAAGAAACAAAGTTTCACAGCAAACGTCTGCTTTTATTCACAAGTATTTTTCTTATTTTTATAACTTTATGCTTCAATGAACTTTACTCGCAAGATTATACTTTTAATTTTTTATTTTTTTGTTACAAGTACATCAAACGTATTTGGTAAAACTGCTGATCAGTTAGCGCAAGAAGCTCAGAAAATAGAAACTATACTTGCTGAAAGCTTGGTTTATTATCAAAGTGGATTAAACCAAAAGGCTTATAAGAAAAGTTTGGAAGTCTTTAGTTGGTTAGGTAGCAAAACTTCTAAAAAGTTACAAGGAAAAATTTTTAATCACTTAGGCAATTTAGCACTCGAATCAGAATTGTATGACGAAGCGATTGAAAATTACAATAAAGCTTTGGATATCTATACTCTTCTAGACGATCAAGAACGCGTTGCAGCCGTGTATGGAAACATGGCTGTTGTTTTCGAATATTTAGATAAACTAGACTTAAGTCTTGAATACAATTTTAGAGCTTTGGACCTTCATGAAATCAACAGAGACAGCGCATCAATGTCGAATGCGTATACAAATATTGGCAATACATACGCTGATTTAGGTGAATACAATCTTTGCAGAAACTATTTTATCAAAGCGCTATGCTTAGATTCGATTTCAACAGATAAAAGAAAACTTTCAGCAGATTATAACAATTTGGGTTATCTCTATTCGATTCTGAAGGACAATGAATTAGCAGTTAAATACTATACCACTTCATTGAAGATAGACATACAGCTAGGGAGTTCTATGGATCAATGTATTACGTATTTTAATATGGGTAATATATATTTTAATTCAGAAAAAATAAATGCTTCACTTTCTAATACAAAGAAAAGTTACTCTTTAGCGAAACAATTAAATTCAGTCAATTATTTAATGAAAAACACGAATTTACTCAGTAAAATTTATTCTAAAAAGCACAACTACAAAGAAGCATATCGATACTTTGAAGAATTTGAAAAATGGAGTGATAGTTTGGATATAAAACAAAATGCAGCATTGCTTTATGCAAAGCAGCTGGAAAATAGCAACCAAAACAATTATATAGGGTTTACTAATGAAATGACCGAAGAAAAACCAGCCTTAGGTAATGGATTTTGGTCTATTTTAAGGATGGTATTGTATCTCTTAATTGCAACAGCTATTGGATATTTGATTTATAAGTTTATTGTTTTATTCACAAACCGATGATGAATTTTTTTGAATTTGATGCAACATTAATCTTTCTACAAAACTATAGTTGCTTAATTTAGCGGTCTACAAAAAATTGAAAAATATGTCTGAAGACAATCATTTCCCTGATGCACCGTATGAAGACGGTGGAGCAGTTAATTTTAGCGTTGTATACGTAATTGCGGTAATGCTTTTTATTGCTTCTATTCTAATATTTGGATAACCAAGGTTAAGTAAACCTCGTTTTATCTAATCATTTTTGCTCTTTTGGCTAAGTAAGCCAAAAATAATGGAGCGAATCCTTCCTGAATATCAATAAGATTGTAGTCGATTTGAAATTGACCACAACGAATTTCTAGTTCCTTTTCAAAAGCTTTGGTTGCTTTTTGATAGCGCTCTTTTAACTGGCTAGGATTTAAATTTACTTTCTCCCCAGTTTCCATATCAACGAAGGTGTGCGGCCTATTCTCAAATTCTAAATCGTACTCAAATGTTTTATCTGTAACATTGAAAATAATGATTTCATGTTTGTTATGGCGCAAATGTTGAAGTGCTAGAAAGAGTTCTTCGGTTCCTTCTTTATCCACAAATAAATCAGAAAAAAGAACAATTAACGATCTTTTAGGAATTTTCTCTGCTATCTCATGCAAAGCTTGCACGGTATTCGTGTTTTTTGAAACTGTCGGTTTACTATCTATTAATTCGTCTAGTTTTTGCAGCATGAGCTGCTGATGACTATTTGCCACTTTAGCTGGTAAATGAAGTTCTATTTGTTCATTGTATATGCTTAATCCCGTGGCATCACGCTGAGTTTTCAGTAATTGCATAAACGCTGCCGAGGCATGTGCAGAAAAATCAATCTTATTTCTTTGACCAACGGCTCTATTTCCACCATCAACAGGAAAATACATACTGGAGCTGCTATCAATAATGATTTGACATCTCAAGTTTGTTTCTTCCTCATACTTTTTCACATAAAGTCGGTCGGTCTTACCATAGAGCTTCCAGTCTACATTTTTGGTGCTCTCACCTGCGTTGTATGCTCTGTGCTCAGAAAACTCAACAGAAAAGCCGTGATATGGTGAGCGGTGCAAACCAGTTAGGAATCCTTCCACTACACCCTTAGCGAATAACTCTAACCCACTGAACCTTCGAGATAAATTCTGATTTATTGGCATCCTTTGCAATTTTAGCAAAAAAAAGTCCGACAATTTTTGTCGGACTTTAAAATCTTTGTTTTTAAGTAACTAAGCCATGTGAGCTTCTAGTTTCTTGACCAGTACGTCTTTTGAAACTGCACCTACTTGTCGGTCAACAATTTCGCCACCTTTCATAAAAAGAATAGTAGGAATAGAACGTATACCGTATTTCATAGCGGTTTCAGGGTTCTCGTCTACATTTAGTTTTCCAACAACTGCTTTTCCATCAAAATCTTTTGCAATTTGTTCAACAACTGGCCCAACCATCTTACATGGTCCACACCATTCTGCCCAAAAGTCAACAATTACCGTTTTATCTGTTTCAAGCGCTTCGACCTGAAAATTTGCGTCTGTAAATTCTAATGCCATATCTTTTTTTCTTAAAGTTAATTCCTAATTTCTTTTACAAATGTAAAGAAACGCTTCCCTAAGCAAAGGTTAGCAAACCGACAATTATTGACGCAAAGGGGTTAAAATTTCATAAGCGACCACTTGCTCAAAGATAATTAGGTGGTTCTGCTTTTTAGTACCTTTGTTAAAAATAAGTGAATTGAATCAAAAGCGCACTATCATTCTTTTTATAGCGATGTCTCTATCGCATTTAGTTGGAGCTCAGCAGTTACAAGCATTATTCTCTAGTAATTTATTTCAGGCACCTGGACAAGGACCATATGTCGAAACCTATCTTCTTATAAACGGCTTCAGCGCTAATTATGCGAAAATTGGAGAAGGGAAGTTTCAAGCGAAAATTGAAGTAACCTATGCTTTAAAAAAGGGCGAGAGCATTATTAAGTTTGACAAAATTGCTATTCTCAGTCCTATTGTTTCTGATACTATCAAAGCAAAACCAAATTTTTTAGATCAACAGCGGTTTGTAATTCCAAATGGAGTTTATATTTTATCCTTAAAAATGGATGACCTCAATGCAGACGACAAGCCCATTATCTCTGAATCTGAATTAAATGTTGATTTTAAAAACAGTGAAGTTCAATTTTCACAAATTGAATTGGTGGATAATTATACTAAAAGTACAGAAACTTCAATTCTTTCAAAAAGTGGCTTTACGGTAGTTCCTTTTCTCTCCACTTTTTATCCAGAAACAAAAACAAAACTTAAATTTTATGCTGAAGTTTATGGAACTGATTCGTTACTTCAAGACGATTTGTTCCTTGTAAAGTATTACATAGCTAAACGCGAGAATACTCAGATTTTAAATGCCTACGTGGGTTATATGCGTCAACAAACTGCACCGGTGAATGTAATTCTAAGAGAGTTTAATATTGAGAAACTAAAATCAGGGAATTATGATTTAATAATTGAAGCCCGAGACAGAAACAATAATCTTTTAGCACATAAAAGCTTGTTCTTTCAGCGCAGCAACGTGACAGCAGATAATGCTGCAATGGACTATTCCTCCATACAAACAGCATCAACTTTTGTAGAAAATATTAACACACTTGATTCCATTAGAGAATTTACAGCTTCATTGAGACCCATAGCTGACGAATCTGAACGACGTTTTATAGATAGCTATACTCAGGAAGAAGTTGATACAAGTCTAGATGTAATGAAACGATTTTTCTTTGCCTTTTGGTCTCAGAAGAATGATTTAAATCCAGAAAAAGAGTGGGAAGAATATTGGAATAATGTAAAAGCCGTTGATATAGAATTTGGTACTCGTATTAGAAAAGGATACAATACAGATAGAGGTCGTATATATTTAAAGTATGGAAAACCTAATTCTAGAGTTGAGGTACCAAATGAACCAAATTCATATCCCTATGAGATTTGGCATTACTTCCAAATAAAGAATCAAACTAACGGAAAATTCGTGTTCTGGTCGCAAGACAACGTCACAAATGACTATGAGGTATTGCACTCAACCATATTTACGGAAGTAAATAATCCCCGTTGGGAGATGCTGCTGCAACAAAGAAATACTCCGCAATTCGATCTGGATCAAGTTGATCCTGGTTACAGCATTGGTAGTCGTGCCAAAGAATACTGGGATACTCCTCGATAATTTCGCTAGCATGTATTTAGACATTATTGTAACCGACTTTACCGCGTTACTAATCCAATATATTTGCGTCCTTTTTTAAGGCGCTACTAGGAAATGTCAAAACCCAAACTT
This sequence comes from Flavobacteriales bacterium UBA6770, assembly GCA_905181875.1. Lineage (GTDB taxonomy): Bacteria > Bacteroidota > Bacteroidia > Flavobacteriales_G > Salibacteraceae > UBA6770. The sequence goes on along the minus strand of CAJIZH010000006.1, from coordinate 68,363 downwards.
GCTATTGTACTACTGAGCTATAACAGCTTGGAATTGGTAGAAAAATATCTACCACTGATTAAAAAGAGCATCCCACAGGAAAAGAACTATGAAGTTGTAGTTGTCGATAATGCCTCTGACGATTATCTAGGTGAGTATGTCACTAATAATCATCCTGATGTTCGTTTGATAACCTTAAAAGAAAATCACGGTTTTACTAATGGTTATGTTGAGAGTTTAGCTCAAATTGACGCTGAGTATTATTGCCTTATTAGCTCTGACATTGAAGTAACAGATGGTTTTACTGAGGCAGCAATGGCATTATTAGAGTCTGATGACCAAATCGCCGCTTGCCAGCCTAAAATAATGAGCTGGGACAGAAGAAAAGAATTTGAATACGCTGGCGCTGCTGGTGGGTTCATGGATTATCTTGGTTACCCATTTTGTAGAGGCCGATTGGTAAATGTAATTGAAGAAGATAACGGTCAATACGATACTGTTCAAGAAATCTTTTGGGCTTCTGGAGCATGCCTTTTTATACGAGCAGATTTGTACCATAAAGCAGGAGGTCTTGACAATGATTTTTTCGCTCATATGGAAGAAATTGATCTTTGCTGGCGATTAAAAAACATGGGCTATAAAATCATGTTTCACCCAGAGTCATTGGTATATCATATGGGAGGATTCATAATAAAATATGGTAGTCCGATGAAGATTTTCAGAAATCATCGTAACAATTTAATAATGATGCTCAAAAATCTGCCTCCCTACGAAGGTTTATGGAAAATACCGCTGCGATTCTGCATGGATTTCTTGACCTTATTAAAAATGGCTGCTGATGGAAACTGGAATACAATTCCCGCTATAAGTAAGGCACACTTCCAATTTTTATGGTACTTCCCTAAGTGGTATTCAAAAAGAACTGAGGTAAACAAGTTGAAAAACAATCCCAATTTGAGAGGTATGTTTCCCAAAAGTATGGTTTGGCAATTTTTTGCTAAAAAGGTTAAGCTGTTTTCTGAACTTAAATGGAAACCCTAGTTTCATAAATTCATTTCGAATAATAATCAACTAATCATTAATTAAAAACGTTCTTTTATAATAATAGGGACCTCTTGTTCGTTAATCGAAAACACAAGTTTGGGAATGAAACTATTCCGTATTTTATTAATCACCGTTATTTTCAGTCTAGGCTTTGCTCAATCGCAAGCTCAAGAAGATGTAATAGCTGGTGTATTAAAGGATGGAAAAACAAGTGAGCCCCTGCCCTATGCTACCATTCAAATAAAAGGTTCTAGATATGGAGCAACTACAGATGAGTATGGAAAATACTCGTTTAGCGTTCCAAATACCAAGCGAATAAATGATTCTAGCGTTGTTCAAATTTCATTTATCGGTTATAAAAAGAGAGAATTTACGCTTGCCGAATTAAAATCTAACACTAAAATTACACTTGACCAAGACCTTCAGCAACTTAGAACTTTTGAGGTAAAAGGAAAAATATCACAAGAGGCCGAGCAGGTCCAATCCACTCAAATGAGTATTGTGAAATTAGATATGCAGGAAATCAAGAACCTTCCTGCCATAGGTGGAGAAGTAGATATTATAAAGGCTGCTCAACTTTTGCCTGGAATTGCAGCTGGGTTCGAAGGGTCGACAGGATTGTACGTTCGAGGAGGAAATGCCGATCAAAATTTGGTGATTTACGACGAAGCCTCGCTCTATGAATTTGGACATTTATTTGGTTTCTTCTCCATTTTTAATAATGACGTAGTTGAAGATATCTCGATTCTAAAAGGTGCTTTTCCTGCTAATTATGGAGGTCGATTATCCTCGGTGATTGATGTAAAGGCAAAAACTGGTTTTGCGGATTCTTTGTCAGGTGAAGGTGGCATTGGATTGCTTTCTTCAAGACTTACTATTAGAAGTCCTTTTGCTAAGAAAAAAGGCACGTTATTAATTTCAGGAAGACGAACTTATATTGATCAAGTTGCTCAATTAGTGGATCAAAACATACCCTATTATTTTTACGATTTGAATGGTAAAATAGGCTACAATATCAATCAGAATAACACCATATGGTACAGCATGTATTTTGGAAAAGACGTACTTGGGTTTTCAGATGAAGACCAGCCAGATGGCGGCCGTGGATTTGAGACTAATGCTAGTTATGATAAACTAAACATATCGCAATCCCTAAAATGGCAGCACACCTACTCTCCTAAATTTTCTCATGAAATCAGTGCGGTAAGTACCTTGTTTAGCTACGATATTCTTGGGAAATTTGAAATCAATGAAATTAAAGTACAGTCTAAAATATCTGATATTGGCTTAAAACCAAAATTCACTTACCAACGAAACTCCAATCACGCTATTGAATACGGAGCCGATGTTATATATAGAAAATTCGAACCCAACATTATCAATACTGCCGGTGAAATTGAAGCCTTTCTAGAAAGTAGTCGAGGGCCTGAATTGGGCAATTTTGAATATGCAGGATATGGAGTTTCAAAACACAAACTACTTAATGGATTACTTGCAGTGGATCTAGGACTAAGATTAAGCGGCTCAATTGTCGCTGGCAGAAATTACATTGGACTTGAACCTCGTTTAGCCAGCCGTTATACAATAAATGAAAATAACGCAGTAAAATTATCCTATACGAGAATGAGACAATACGTTCACAGAGTTTCAAGTTCTAGCGTAGTATTACCTACCGACTTATGGTATCCTGTAACTGCTCAGATTAAACCGATGACTGCAGATCAAGTTGCAATAGGTTATGACCATCTCTTTACCAAAATAAAGACCACAGCTACAGTAGAAGCCTATTTTAAAAATATGCGAAATGTTATTGAATATCGAGAAGGCGCAAATCTCATTTTGAATAATGACTTTGAAAACGAATTAGTCCAGGGAGTTGGTAATGCCTATGGAACTGAGTTTCTATTGAAAAAGAGAAGAGGAAAGGTACACGGTTGGATTGGTTATACACTTGCTTGGTCTACGCGCCAGTTTGACGAGCTGAATGGTGGCGAGCGTTTTTGGGCGAAATACGACAGAAGAAATGACTTTTCTTCCACGGCAAGCTATGATATTATAAAACGAATAAGCATTTCTGCAATTTGGGTTTATAGCACTGGCCCAAGATTTACTGCTCAAACTGGGCAATATGTAATTCCTGATCCTACACTTAGCGGAGTTGAAATAATTCCAATTTACTCAAAGAGAAATGAAATTAGCCTTTCGGCCAGTCATAGATTGGATATAAATGTGGTTTTTAAACCGAAATTTAAACCGAATCGAAAATGGTACGGTGAGCTTAATGCAGGTGCATATAATGTTTACAATCAAGCTTCGCCTTATCAAGTGCAAATTGAGCCGCAAGGAAACGGCTATCGCTATATTCAACCTGGGTTGTTTGGAGTTTTGCCATACTTCTCCTATAATTTTAAATTTTGATGAAATACTTTTGGATTTTATTACTTGTGCTGGTGGGCTGTGTTCCTGAGCCAATTCCGCTAGAAATAGATCAAGCGGAAAGTGTTATGGTGGTTAGCACTCAAGCTATTCCAGACAGAGGCATAGTAATGATTCTTACTCGATCATTTAGCGCTTTGAGTGACGGAAGTGAAGGGGCTTTCAGTCAAACAGATGTGCAGCAATATTTGGTCAAAGGAGCCAATGTATCTGTCACTTATGATAACCAAGTAATTGCATTGCAGGAATTGTCGGCGGGTATATATGGATCAATTGAATTACTGCAGGAAAGCGGTAAAGAATATTCATTAAACATAATTGATGCTCAAGAGGGAAAAACGGTAACATCAAAAACCAAATTTGTTGATGCTGTTCAATTAAATAATGCGAGTGCTCAAATTGACCGGCAAGAAACAACGAGTATCTGGTTGCGACTCAAGTTCAATTTTAACGACCCTATTGGCAAAAACTACTACATGCTTAACGCATATGTAAATCCAGCACCTCCTGATTTTCAAGGGCTTTTATCAGGGTTTGGAAGTATAGAAGGTGGCGAGGATATTGGCGGGAATACAACAGGTGGTCCACCAAGTTCAGGTATTCCGGGTTTAAGTAATTTATTCAGCGATTTTTCGGCCTCATGGGTATTGAATGATGAAGGCAGAGATGGCCAACAAATTCAAGAAGAACGTATTATATATAACATTGATGTTGTGCCAAATGATGTTGTGTTATTTACCTTATCTAATATCAGTGAAGAATACTTTTTGTATTTGAAAGCACGAGAAAAGTCTGCCAGTGCTATTCCGTTCGTTACCGAACCCGTTTCATTGCCCTCAAATATTGATGGTGGCTACGGTTTTTTTGCGCTGCACTACCCTGTTCCTATTGTTGTGGAATTGCGGTAATGGCTGGGTTTACTGTTCTCGATACAATCCCAACGCAACGGAATTACTCCAACTGACGGGTTGGGAAGTATATACTAGTAGATCTCTTCGATGATTAGACGAAGGAGAATTGTATCGAGAAGTACATAGTTGTATTGATTGTTCTTGATACAATTTCATTTCGCAAGCTTCGTAAAATTACTCTAATTGAGAGACACAAGGAATAAAACACTTGTATCTCATTAGTTCAATTGAAAAATTCCACATAGTTGAAGGGATAGACGAGTAGTTTTAGTTTCACCCAATGCCCAAAACACTTTCTTCCTGTGAGCATATTAATAGTCTGTACTTCAGTATATTGCTTTTGTATATCCTTGTTATTCGCTTCTAATTCTTGAAGAATTAGGCTCCGAAATATTCTTAAAAACAATCGAATAACAAGGACATTTTAATTGACCTAATCTCACTCAGGAAAGTATATTTGCCGCCCATGTTTTCAGTCTCAAAAATTTCCATGTTTTTAAGTGGCAAAGAACTCTTTGCCGATCTCTCATTTATGATTCGTGAAAAGGATCGAATTGGCCTTGTCGGTAAAAACGGCGCTGGTAAATCAACCTTGCTAAAAATTATAGCACGAGCTCAAGAACCAACTTCTGGGTCGGTGGATATAAGCGGAGAAAAACGCGTTGGATATCTGCCCCAAGAAATGAATTGGGAGTATGATAAAACTGTTTTTGGCGAAACCCAAGAGGTGTTTAAAGAAGTGCTTGATCTGGAACAAGAAATAAAGGACATTAATGTTCAATTTGTAGAACGAACGGATTACGAAAGTGATTCCTATTCTGAATTGATTGAGCGATTGAACGAAATTCATGCAAAGCTCGGAACTATGGAATCCGAGAAAATGCAAAGTAAAATCGAAAAGGTTCTTAAAGGCCTGGGTTTTGAACGCGAAGAATTTGACAAGCCTTTATCTGAATTTAGTGGTGGGTGGCAAATGCGTGTAGAATTAGCCAAAATTCTATTGACCGAACCTGATTTGTTGTTGTTGGATGAGCCTACTAACCACTTGGATATTGAATCAATTCTCTGGTTAGAAGAATATTTTAAAGCATATCCTGGTGCTATTGTAATGGTAAGTCACGATAGAAGATTCTTGGATAACATTACCAATAGAACCATTGAAATTGTATTTGGAAAAATCTACGATTACAAAGCTCCTTATTCTGAGTATCTTATCCAAAGACAAGAGCGCTACGACACACAAATTGCGACCTTCAAAAACCAGCAAAAACACATAGAACAGCAAGAGAAATTTATAACTCGATTTAAAGCCAAAGCCAGTAAATCGAAGCAGGTTCAGAGTAAGATGAAAATGCTCGATAAAATTGATCGAATTGAGATGGATGAATTCGATGAATCTTCTATCAATTTCAAGTTTCCAACTGCTCCGCGCTCTGGCGCTGTTGTTATTGAAGCCAATGACGTAGACAAGCATTACGACGACAAACACGTTCTTAAAAACCTTAATTTCAAAATTCAGCGTGGTGATCGTATTGCTTTTGTGGGGAAAAACGGAATGGGCAAAACCACTTTGGTTAAGCTAATTACTGGCGAAGAAAAATGTACTGGAGAGCTTATACTTGGTCATAACGTGGCGCAAGGTTATTATGCTCAGGTACAAGAAAAAACCTTGGTTAAGAATGCTACGGTGTTGGAAACCTTAGAAGCAGAGGCAACTGGCGAATGGACGAAAACCAATAAATTAAGAGGCCTTTTGGGTGCGTTTTTATTCAGAGAAAGTGATATTGACAAAAAGGTAAAAGTGCTTTCAGGTGGTGAGAAATCTAGACTTGCTTTAGCACGTCTTTTACTTGTTGATAATAACCTAATCATTCTTGATGAGCCTACCAATCACTTGGACATGCGCGCTAAGGATATGCTGAAACAAGCACTTAAAGATTTTGACGGAACATTGATTGTAGTTTCTCACGATAGAGACTTTTTAAGTGATTTGACGACCAAGACATTTGAATTTACGCCAACGGGAACTAAGGAGCACTTGGGCGATATCAGCGAATTTTTGGACAAGTACAAGTACGAACATTTTCGACAATTAGAAGAAACTTCTAAAGCAGAAAAGAAGGCTGCGGTAAAAAAGAAATCAGCTCCAGAAGCTGCACCTGCTGAAACAGAGAAGCTTTCTTATGAGGAAAAAAAGGCCAAGGAAAAAGAAGATCGCCAATTGCGATCTGACTTAAACAAAATCGAAAAAAAGATTGAAAAGCTAGAGTTGGAATTGGCAGAGATGGAGAACAAAATGAGTGACCCTGCCTTCTACGATGGTGAAAACGAGGCTTCAAAAAAGCTCTTCTTTGAACATGCCGAAATTCAAAAAAACCTGAACCGTAATATGCAAGAATGGGAAACTATTAGTGAGAAGATTGAAGGTTGAATTAGGGATTGAAATGTAATGTTTTAATCTAATAGAATTTTTCGGTTATTCTTTTTTCAAGTACTTCCAAGGGTTAAATTCCTTCATGTAATCCTGTATTTGAATGATTTGAATTTTTTCTTTTCCATTATCTAATAGGGCTCGACATCCATAATCGTAGCACAAATAGTAGACTCCTTGCTTAGAGGAGAACGGTGAAGAAAACTGGTTGAAGTCAAAACCCAATTGTTGCGCTATTTCTTTCCTTAAAATGGCCTTGCCCTGTGGAGAAAGTGTTTTTAGAATTCTTCGATTTTTTCGAATACTAGCATTTACGTTTTTGATGAACACTTCCTCCTGACTGCTAAAGGCATTATTGAAACTGTTTCAGCAAAAGGAATCGCAAAACTTTTTGTCGGCACGCCCTGATAGGGTTTTACTGTACTTAAGGCATTTATCTGGATTTAGATTTATCATATTCAAGTTGACATACTATCATGGCTGCGAGACTTTAACCCTTTAAATCTCTTAAGAATTCGTTTTTGATAATTCTTCTATAACACCAAGGGCAGCTCTTTCTCCAGAAATCATAGCTGCATTCAAGGATCCATTTAATTGTGTGTCTCCTGCCAAAAATAGCTGAGCTGTTAAGCAGGTTTTAGCAGGTAATACTTCATATTTCAAGTCCATTAACTTAGGCAATGCCATTGGGATTTTATACTGCTTTATAAACGTACAAGCATCAATGCCACAATGCGCCCTCAATTCTATTTTAACCCTTTCGATGAGCGCCTCATCAGATAGGTTTGGATGGTCTATTACTGTTACCGAAAGCAACTCATTATTTGATCGAGTTTTGGTTTCCAAACTGGTGTGATAAAAAATATTATTGATTAGTGTATCTTTTTCGGGTACAAGACCAATCAGTTGTTTTTTAATAACCCTACTTTCAGTTTCAAAATACAATGTATCGCAGGCTTTCCATTCAACTGAGGGCGTATTTGAATCGAGAATCAAATTGCTTGCATCGGTCGCAATTATCGTAAAATGGCTTTCTAATATTGAGTTATCTTCAAGCGTTATTTCGCCCCCTTTTATTGATGTTACTTTCGTATTTAACTTTAGGGTTGTATTCTTTAGGTTTAGCAGCAATTGCTTAGGAATAGCCTCAATTCCAGCCTTAGGCAAGGTTGCATATCCTTCTCCAAACATTTTATAAACAAACTCAAACATTCTACTTGAAGTATCCAACTGTGTCTCAAGGAAAATACCGCTAAAAAATGGCTTGAAAAAATCAGTAATCATTTCATTTGAAAAACCAACAGCTTGCAAATATGAAAAAGTTGTTTGCTCTTTTTCAGAAAATATAGCAGACATACTTTTCTTCTTTAAGTCGCTGTTCAACTTCAATATTTTAAGTTTATCTCCTACGTTTCCAATACCAGAAAACAGAGTGGAAAACAATAACGACAACTCTTTTAGTGGGTCTCCTATTATTTTTTGTTTGCCATTTTTAAAAATAGAAGCTCCCGGCAGGAATTGCTGTAATTCTAATGCATCAAAATCAAGGTATTTCTGAGCAGCAGGATATGCTGTTAGTAATACTTGAAAACCATGATCCAGTTGAAAACCATTTACAATATCAGTTTTCACTCTTCCGCCGGCACGCTCTGTAGCTTCAATAATAACAGGACTGTAGCCATTATCTTCTAAAACTCTAGCAGCTATAAGTCCACTTACCCCTGCTCCAATAATGTATATTTTAAAGTCTTCTTTATTCATAAGTATTACATTTCTAATATTTTAGAGATAACAAATACAGCGCTCTATTGTCAAGGTTCGTTTACTCTAAATCTCCATGCATTTTATCAAACATGCCTTCGGACAAATCTAAACTAGGTTTTGATAAAAAGAAATAGAAATGCGCGCGCATAAATCGCCAAAAGGAAAATAGTACCCGATAGTTTATATTCGTACTATGACATTTAATATACAAACCGAATTGTGATAGAGTTTGAAGCTAAAGTTCTAATTCTTAGAGCTGCGATATATTAGCAACAATTTAAAATAAGAACAGCGTGGACAGTACTAATAAATAATTCAATATTTGCTCTATGCAATGCAATCCATTTTTATAGAATTATGCAACAAAATAATAGCACATGAAAATAGTTGGAATGTTATTCTTTTTTATTCTCGGAGCAATGTCATTTGCTTTCACAATGTTCAGTTTAGCTGACTATGCTGATGATGGTTTCTTTTATGCTAAAATTTCGGGAGGAGTTGCCTTATTTTCAATTGCAATGCTGCTGATTCTTTTATGGTCAACTTACTCCAAAAGCGAGAGTGGAAATTGATTATTTATGATACCCTCCCAGCGCTGCGCAGTCTAATATAACTGTGTCATTATCAATTTCCTTTTGCCTTAATAAACTTCAGACTGGTCCTTTTCCAGTAATCTTGAATGGTCAGTGTATAAGCACCATTAGCAAATGATGCTGTGTTTATAGTTAAGCTCTTATCCGATAAGCCTGTAATTACCTTTTCTTGGAAAACAATATTTCCCATAAGATCGTAAATCGTTACAACCAATTCTGGTAAAATCGCTTTCGAAAATCTAAGATTCAGCTCGTTCTGTAACGGATTTGGTACAATTTTGTAAGCTACCTCCTCATTTTCATAATCCAAATTGGTTACCTTACTTTCTTTGCTTTTTAATACCCAACGATCGGGATCTAAAAACACCACTCTAACAGGCAACTCCCAATCCAATATCTTTTCTTGTCCACTCTCTGTGTGGTCAAATATGATGGTTGTATCCGTAACATCGTCTAAAATTCGAATGGGTACTTCCATATCAAAAAACACTCCTTCCCAAATAAAGCTTTGCTCTTGATTCAATACCAAATGCAGTTTTCCTTGCGCAGTTTGATGCCATTGCAATTCATAGGTAGGAAAACCTTGAGCATAAAACCAATCGTTGAAAAACTCATCAATCTTATATCCTCCATTGGCCTTTAAATGCCAAATTAAATCGTTAGTCCGGGCAAATCCATAGTTGTGTTTTTCATCCTGTAAATAATCTCGAATTGCTTTAAAAAATGCATCGTCCCCCATTTTATAGCGCAACATGTGCAACAAATACGCACCTTTTCTGTAAGTAAGTCTTGCATTAAACATTCGATCGACATCGCTAGTATCGGGAATATTAACGCTGCCCTCTCCAGCTCTAGTAATTGCATCAATATTTATGTTTTTCCAATTTTCCCAAGCACCCTCGTTAAATAAAAAATCATAGGTCAGTCCATCAGAATACGTAGCAAAACTTTCATTCAACCACAGGTCTTTCCAAGTGCCACAAGTAACCAAATCGCCAAACCATTGATGCGCCAATTCATGTGCGACTAAACCGTGCTTAAAGTTTACCATAAAGCTCATAGTTTGATGCTCCATTCCTCCACCCCAACCAAATTGTGCATGACCGTATTGTTCATTTCTAAATGGATATGGACCAAACAACTTTTCAAACAAATTCATGGTATTCTTAAAGTCTTTAAGATCAGCAAGCGCTTCCGCAGTATCTTGAGGATAAATGTAATTGACAAAGTTTAAAGGGCCTTCTTCCAATTGCAACTGCTCATTTACCACGACGTAATCGGCAACCGCAAAAGCAACCAAATAAGTAACAATTGGATATTGATGTTTCCAAGTATATTTGAGTTGCGCTGTGCCAATAGGATCAATCGATTGCAAGAGACCATTAGCGGCAACTTTGTACTTTTTGGGCACCGTTACACTTAATTCTAAATCCTCTATTTTATCTTGCAAATCTTGTTTGCACGGCCACCAATCTTTTGCACCATAAGGCTCTGAAAGGGTCCACAAAGCGCTATCGCCATAAATATTAGTATCTGTACTAAATGCTCTAGTTTGCGGAGGAATGCCGCCATATTTCAATTCTAAAACGTACTTTTTATTAATCTCAAAAACGCTTTCAATTTTAATATTTAGTAAATCGTTTTCTTGTGAATAGTTCACTGCGTTTCCAACCAGTTTTGCAGAACTTACTCTAAGTGAATCGTGACAGTTCAAGATAATTTCCGAATAGCCCGCCTCTAGGACTTCAAACTCTGTTGTAATTACTCCTTCTATAAATCGAATACCTGGAGTTACCTGAACATCTATACTTTGTTTGGTAACGTCAAAATACTTACGATAAATCGGGGTATTTAGGTTGGTTAAATTGTTTGCTACCGAAGATTTGAATGCTTTTTTCTCAAATTCTGCAATTTGATCTGTAGTAGAATGATCAAATTCTTGCCCTGCCGCGAAGTGAACAGTAAAAATGATAAATAAAAGAATCGTAACTAATCGCACATTGCGAATTTAAGCTTTACTGATATTCGAAAGTTGTTAAATATTAGATTCGTTTAAGTCTAAAACATCCCAAGTATGATCGGCCAAAAGCGAAACTTTTGCTTTGTAAATGTTCGGTAGTCTTTTACCCCAATCTTCAGGAGAAAGTAAGGAAAGAACAAAATTATGTTCGTCGGTTTCATACAAATAGTAATCGTGTCCCACAAGAGGCTCAAAACTCATTTTTGCCTGGTAAATAGTTTCGCTAATCTCTACCCTACTTTTTAATTTTTTCGCTTGTTTGGCCAATAATTCAATTTGCTCTTGAATTTGATCCATTTGGCGCGTGGTCTGCTGTTCCATAGCAGCAAGTGCACGACCTTTTATCTTGCCCTTATCTTCAGCCTTAACAATTGCACTGCCTCTGTGATGCGGGTACTCCAATCCGCTCGGGTTCTCAGTAATGTGATCTTCATCAATTGGATTTTGAAAACTCTTCTTATCTTCCATTACTGCTTATAACCGTTACGAACAAAAATGGTTGAATTTTTTGTTGCCGTTTTTTCAAATATTATATCAAAATCTGCTTTTTGATTTAATCCAACTTGCTTTGTAATGTGTCCATTGCTTCCATCAACCTCACTATATCCGTAGTAACAAGATAAATCTCCTATATCTTTTACTGTGGATTTATAAAGTATTTGAGATAACGACTGATCGTAACTTTCAGTTATTGCGATACCTATATCTGCTCTTATAACTGAATTTGGAGTTAATTGAACATTTCGGATCAGTAAATCGAACAACTTAGTATCGTTAATAGGTATCTCCAAATAATTCTTTATGCTACCACTTTTCCATTGATCCTTAGCAATAGAAAAGAAGGACCTAAATAAAGCCTCAAAACCTAGTTTTCTAGCAACGAATCGATCTGGATCATTTCTATATCCTCCCGATTCAATAAGAACAGTTCTGTGTCCCATTGCTTGAATATTATCTCCAGTAGCTGTAGGATAAAACTCATGCGAAAACCGAGCAATTCCAATGTCTTTTGTAGAGGTTAGATTAGTAGAAATACAATCAATTAATTGCATAGCCTCTTTTTGTTGATCCGTTAATGTTTCGTTGGAAGCTGTAGCTGGAGAAAGAAATGAAATCGTCGCTGGACAGCTGGTTCCAGAGACATTGAAAAGATTGCGTTGATCGTGCATATTAAAACACCAATCTGGCTGAAAATCTTCAATTACTCTAAACAAAGCTTGAATCTCAGGAGTTTCCTGTTTTTTAGCATCTCGGTTAAGATCTATGTCTAATGCGTTTCTTCGCTGATAGCGTTCTGCTCCATCTGGATTCAATATGGGCACAAACAAAATTTGCAATTCAGTGGAAAGCAAATTTTTCAAGTCTTCATTATCGTTTAAAGCATTAAAGACATCAAACAAGGCGCGAGTTCCAGTGGCCTCATTGCCATGCATTTGTGTCCAAATAAGAATTTTCCGGTGGCCAAATCCAAATTTAATTGAATGAATTGGTCGACTTTCGATTGACCTTCCTATTTCCTTAAATTCTAGAAATGAAAACGATTTCACCGCATGAATCTCGCGTTCGTAATCGGAATAAGTCACCTTTTTTAACGGAAAATTCGGATGAATGTAATTTTCGTAATGGATAATTACATCATCAATCAGCGTCTTCATGTCCCCTGATTTTTTTACGCATTCCTGAATAGTAGAGATAGTAACAAAAAATCAGAATTATATGTGCAAGCACATTATAATTGAGATGTGGACCCAATGAAAATTTCTTAGAATGCACCACCAATGTGCCTATCGTAAGAACTATACCTAGTAAAATAAGACCTGAACCCGCATTTTTATCACGCTGTAACTTTATATAGTTTAAAGGGACAATGAATCCAACGTAACTAATTCCAGTAAAGATACTTACAGCTGCAAAACCAGGCACACCGATTGTAGTTTTATCTAAATCTATATCTCCAAAAAACTGGTAGAGTAGAAATGTAGAAATCGATGCTACAAGCAGAACAATAAAAATCCAGTTCAACTTATCTTTTACTTCTACCGAAAAGTCCATTGCTGATCCCCGTTTAAAGTAATAGGAAGCAATTGCAATATTCGACCAACCGAGAACGTGAAAGAAATTATGGTCGATATAATAGTTGAACAAATGAGCCTGAGCAGAAATTAATGGAGCAAGACCCATGAACAAGAAGTATCGAGAAAAAGATTGACTCATACTATCTCCACTATTTTCTCTTCTTAATCTGGTATACCAGAACAAACTAAACATAGCTAAAACTATATTCGACAAATACGTAATTGGCTCATAAAGTATGAGACCCATAAATTCAACTGATAACTTTTCCATGAATTACAAAAATAGGATTTTCGATTTTTCAAAATCTTACTAGAATCCAATTATTTTACATTTGTGCGAAAATTTATAAATAAGCACATGTTATATCGCCCTATTTGGTTTCTTTCAGCTTTAATGTATCGAGTTTTCTTCAAGCACTTCTTTGTAAATTACAAGGATTTCGATCTAAAAAGACCTACGATAATTGTGAGTAACCACAACAATGCTTTCATTGATCCAATAGTGTTTCCAACGATAATACTGCCACGAATATATTTTATTGTTCGAGGGGATATATTTAATACGCCACTAAAACATTGGTTGCTATGGAATATGGGCCAGATTCCAATGTTTCGAATTAGAGATGGAATTGATAATGTAAAAAAGAACGAGGGTAGTTTTCAACAGACCTATGATCTATTAGCTAAAAAGCAGAATATTCTAATTTTTCCTGAAGGAGATTGTGTCCAAGAAAAAAGAATACGAAGCTTAAAAAGAGGAACCGCACGCATGGCTTTTGGTGCTGTTTTAAAGCACGGTTGGGAATTGGACCTTCAGTTACTTCCTATGCTAAACAACTACACCTATCCTAAAGAATTTAGGACTGAAATCATGGTAAATGTTGGAGAAGGGATTTTATTAAGCGATTACAAACAACTTTATCTAGAGAATGAAAATAAGGCATTGTCCAAGTTGACCGATGATATTCATTTCGCAATGAAGGAGCTGTACATTCATATTGACAATAAGGAAGACGACGAACTTTTTGAGAAAATTGTAATCCTGAAAAGAAACGAAATGCAAAGTGGTATTATTCCTTGGAGAAAGAAGGGTAATGTTCGTTTTGAAATGGAAAAAAGATTAGCCAATTCAATAAACGAGTCCACCATCGAATTAAAAAAAGAACTAGAAGAAAAAACCAAAACTTATTTTTCTGAACTGGATCAACATACTATTTCAGATGCTTCAATCAAAGGAAATACTCCTAATGGAATGCTAGGATTCTTTTTGGCACTATTAGGTTTCCCCTTATACACCATTGGTGTGCTTTTAAATATATTTCAATTTCTATTCGCGAAAAAGATAGTTGACGAGAAAATAAAGCAAATTACTTTTCAAAACTCAATTAGATTCGGAATATTGCTAGCAACCAATTCATTGATTGCCTTAATCTTAATTATTGCCCTATCAAATATTCATTGGCTATTGGCAGTTTTGTCTCCAATTGCGCTATTACTTCTGGCATTTTATACAATTAACTACCACGAGTACGTTCAAAGTTGGTTAGAAACAAACAGAATGAATAAAGTTGATAGTAGCAGTAATTAAAGAACTCAAAGTAATGAGAGCACAAATCCTAAATACGTTGTAAGTTTTTTATTGCTGCCTCAATCTCTCATACAAGCCAGAAAACAATATGCTTTACACAGAAAGTTGAACTAAAGTGACTTTTCTAGCTACCTAAAAACAACATCAGTAATAAGCTCTTTACCAACAAAATTATTCACTTTTTGAATAATCAAAGTTTTTCCATAAATCAACTCTTGTCTTATTACAGGCGAGTCTAGTTGTATGTACAGCTTTTTGTTCTGTACTTTTAATTGAATAGTATGCTTGTAAATCATTGTTCCCATCAGTTCTTCCCAATGCGATTCTAAATCTACCTCATCCAATTTCTCAGACAACTTATATTTATCCAACATTTGATTGAGTAACTGCTTTAGTGTATGTTCGTTTTTTTCGCTCATATCAGCTCCACTGCCCCCTCGTTTACATTGTAAAGTCGATACTCTTTACCAATTTTCTTTAGAATAGGCTCTATCCTTTCCTGACTAGTGTCGGTAATAAATATTTGACCAAACTCTGGGTCACTCACTAATTTAATCAATGCTTCTACCCTATTCTCATCAAGCTTGTCAAAAACGTCATCAAGCAAAATCATCGGCTTAGTGGTTTTCTTTCGTTTTACGTATTCGAATTGAGCCAACTTCAGTGCAAGTAAATATGATTTTTGTTGGCCTTGAGAACCAAATCGTTTCATCGGGTGATTGCCCAACTCGAATACCAAATCATCTTTGTGAATTCCTGTGGAACTGTATCGAATCGCTCTATCTTTTTGCCTGTTTTCCAACAACAAGTCTAAGAACACACCTTCATGCAGCTTTGTAACGTATTGAAGGCCCACAGTTTCATTTTCTGGTGCTATCAATCCATAATACTCTTGAAATATTGGAATAAACTCCTCCAAAAAAGCATTTCGTTCTTTAAAAACAGGTTCACCGTATTGAGCCAATTTATGATCCCAAATCATCAAGGAGTCTTCATCAAAATATCTATTTTCCGAAAAAGACTTGAGCAAGGCATTTCTTTGAGTAAGTGACTTTTGGTAATTTAATAGATTGTCCAAATAAACGGGATTAAATTGAGCAATCACTCCGTCAATAAACTTACGACGTGTTTCTGATCCGCCTAGAATTAACTCACTATCCGATGGCGAAACCATTACCAAAGGAATAAGCCCTATATGTTCGGAAAGTTTTGCGTATTCTTTTTTATTCCTTTTGAATTGTTTTTTCTGGCCGCGCTTAAGTCCACAAAAAATCTTTTCTGGCTTACCTTCTCGATCAAATCCACCTTGAACAACAAAGAATTCATCATCATGCTTTATGTTTTGGCTATCGATAGGATTGAAATAACTTTTACAAAAGGCCAGATAATATATCGCGTCTAAAACATTGGTTTTACCTTGACCATTATTACCTACAAAACAATTCACCTTACTGCAAACTTCAATAGAGGCCTCTGAATAATTTTTGAAATTTATAAGGGAAAGTTCATTTAAAATCACTGGGAATTCTTTCGTCCAAAAGTAGCTCAATCGACTTTAGATTTCAGTAAACATTACTTTGTTTGCTAAATGAAATGCAAGTTGATTAAACTCGATTTTCGGATTGCTAAAAAAAGTATATTTGCCGCTCATTTTAAGGAATATAATGGCAAAAAATAAGCATAAAGACCAAGACGAAGTAATCGTTGACATAGGCGGAAGTATTAACAAAACTGAGCAATTTATTGAAGACAATAAAAAATCGCTATCAGCAGGTGTTGGAGCTATTGTTGTAGTAGTTGCTTTATTTTTTGGATATACCAAATTATATCTAGAACCTTTAGAGCAGGAAGCAAGCTTAGAAATTTGGAAAGCGCAACAATACTTTCAAATAGATTCCTTAGACAAGGCACTTTACGGTGATGGCAACTTCTTAGGTCTAGAAGATGTTAGAGATCAATACGGTGCAACGAAAGCTGGAGCATTGGCTGACTATTATATTGGTCTTATTTACCTTAAGCAGGGTGATTATGACGCAGCAATAGAAAATCTTTCTTCTTTCTCAAGTGGAGATATGATCGTTTCATCAATTGCCCAAGGAGCAATTGGAGATGCACAAACAGAGCTTGGTGATGTTGATGCTGCAGCCAGTGCATATATGAAAGCTGCTAACCTTAACAAAAATGAATTTAGTACTCCTATTTACTTGATGAAAGCTGGAAAAGCTTTTGAGTCAATTGGAAACTACGATAAAGCAAAAGACGCTTACAAGACCATTATGGATGATTATCCTGAGTCTAGCGAAGGCCGTTCAGTTGAAAAATATTATTACAAAGCCAAAACTTTGGCAGAGAATAACTAAACTAGCGAAAAAGATATTATAATTTTGATCCCAATCTGAATCTTCAGATTGGGATTTTTTTTTGAAAATATGGCCACAATAAATAATAATTTATCAGATTACGACGCAAGTAAGGTTCCGAACGGAAAGGATTTTAAAATGGCAATTCTAATCGCTGAATGGAACGCAGAAATTACCTCTGCCCTTGCTAAAGGCGCTTATGATACTTTAGTGAAACATGGCGTCAATGAAAAAAATATTGATGTAAAATATGTTCCAGGAACCTATGAGTTGCCGCTGGGAGCGCAGTTTTGTTTAGAAGACAAAAACTATGATGCAGTTATTTGCATAGGTAGCGTTATTCGTGGCGAAACCGAACACTTTACTTTCGTCTGTGAGGCTGCAGCGCAAGGCATAAAGGATGTCGGACTGAATTATAATAAACCTGTAATTTTTTGTGTACTTACAGATAATAACATTGAACAAAGTCGTGCTAGATCTGGAGGAAAACACGGAAATAAAGGCGACGAAGCTGCCATTACTGCATTAAAAATGTCGGATTTTCGATAAGATCTATCCGCTTTTATTACTGGCGCGAATTCCTGTTTTTTTAATGAACCATAACAAACATCAAAGCAGAGAGCTACAAGCCATACACTGAAATTACTATATTCGCTTTTCTGACTTTTTTAAGACTTTGATAAGCTAAATGTTAAGCCTTTTTTCCAAAATATTGTACTTAAGTATCTTCCTGACCACCCTATTAATAGGGCAAAGTGCTGTTGCACAGGCTGATATCTTAGATGCTATTGAAGCAGAATTAAAAGCTGAAGAGGAAAAGAAAAAAGCAGCCGCCAAAGCATCTAAAAATGAAGATAAGTATAAGGTAAATTATGAAGTGAGCATTCGCAAAGGAGATGCCTATTTACGATCAAAAAAATACGATGATGCCATTGAAGCTTTTACTGAAGCTAAAAAATGGGGTCCACTCGAAACTTATCCAGCGGAGCAAATCGTTTTAACTAAACAAGAAAAAGGAAAAGCAGAGGAAGCCGAAAAACAAGCAAAAATTGAAGCGGAGTATAACGCGGCAATTGCTTTCGCAGATGAACTGTTTGATTTAAAAAAATACTCAGAATCTATTTCCGAGTATCTAAAAGCGAAAAGTATAGATCCCGAAATGGCCTACCCTACTGATCAGATTGTAGAAGCTAAAAAACTTCAGGTACAATTGGAAGAGCAGCAAGCTAAGGCCGAGGCAATAGAGAAATTAGAAGCAGATTTTAAAAATGCACTCGATGAGGGAGATGCAGCATTGAAAGACAATGCTTTTGATAAGGCAATTGTCGCTTACCAAAAAGCAAAATCTTTAAAGCCATCTGATCCTATTCCAAATGCCAGAATGGAAACTGCGAAAAAAAATCAAGCTAATGCGAATGCAAAAGCTGAACAAGAAAAAGTTCAGATAGAGTTTGATGCAACCATGTCAAAGGCAGCTGTTTTGCTTGATGCCAAATCTTTTGATCAAGCTATTGCAGCCTATAAGGATGCACAGAAAATAAAACCTACTGATCCTGCACCAAAATCAAAAATCACGGAAGTCGAAACCCTTAAAAAACAAAATGAAGAACAGGCTACAAAAGCAAAATATGAAGCTCTAGTTTCCGAGGCTGACGAATTTCTGAAAGACAGTCAATTTGATGCTGCAAAAGAGAAATATGCAGCAGCTATGGGTGTTTTACCGCATGAAACCTATCCGAAAATTAAAATCAAGGAATGTGAAGAGTTAAAGGTTTCCGCTGCGCAAGCTGAACTAAGAAAGCAATATGATGCTTTGGTAAAAGACGCTGATGGCATGCTAGAGAGGGAGGAATTTGATGCAGCCAAAGGGAAATATCAAGAAGCATTGTCATTAATGCCGCACGAGACCCATCCTAAAACCATGATTACGGAAGCCGATATACGTAAAAAAGCTCAAGCAAACGGTATAATTAGAGCGCAGTATGATGCACTTGTAAAAGAAGCTGATGCATTAGTAAAGACGGAAGACTTTGACCAAGCTATTGCAAAGTACAATGAAGCAAAGAAAATAATTACAACAGAAAATCATCCGAATAATATGCTGCTTGAAATTGGAAAACTGAAAAAGCAAAAAGCAAATGCTGAAATCAGTGAGCAATACGAAGTAGAACTAAAAAAAGGTGAAGTACTTCTGAAAGAAGAGAAATTTGACGAAGCAATAGTGTCCTTTGAAGTCGCACACAAAATATTGCCGACTGAAAACAAAACCACTGAATTAATAACTGAAGCAAAAAATTTAAAAGAGCAAAAGAAACAAGGTGCAGTAAAAGCTGAATTCAAAGCGAAAATCAAGGAAGGAGAGGAATTGCTTAATTCTCAAGAATTCGACCAGGCAATTGCAAAATTCAATGAAGCTGCTATTGTTCTGCCTACAGACAACAAAGTAAAATCATTAATCGAAGAAGCAAAAAGGGGCAGGTCTGCTAAAGAACAAGCTGTTGCAATAGAAAAGTTCAATTCATTAATTAAAGAAGGTGATGCTGCATTAGCCGCGGAAGATTTCGTAAACGCAGAGTTAAAATATAATGATGCTCTTGCAACAAACAAAGCTGGTAAAAATACAGTGAATGCTAAATTAGCTGGGCTGGCTAATGCAGAGAAGGAAAAACAAGAACAAGAAATGGCCGCTTTTGATGCTGCTGATAAACAAAAGAAATTCGATGAATTAATTACTGAAGCCAATCAAAAAACAAGCACTAGTGATTACAATGGAGCCATGGCAGTTGTCTCAAAGGCACTAATAATATTTCCAGATAATAAGGAAGGAGCAACACTGAAATCAGAACTAGAAGGAAAAATTCAAGCACAATTAGTTGAGGCTGAAGCGGCAGCCTCAGCAGAAAAAGAAGCAAAAGAAAAAAGTGCTAAAGAGCAACAGATTAACCAACTTATTGTCATTGCCAAACAAGAAGCAAATCAAAATAATTACTCTATTGCATTGACTAAAATTCAAAATGCACTAAACATTGACAATACAAGTGAAACCGTACTATCTGCAAAATCAGAAATTGAAACTGCTCAGAAAGCATTTGAAGCAGAAAAACAGCTGAATGCTGAAACAGCTGCAGCTGAAGAAAAAGCAACTAAAGAAAAAGAAGCTAAAATTGCTAGGCTTCTAAGCTCTGGGATAGATGCATTAGCAAATAATGATTTTTCTAATGCAGAAATTGCCTTTAACGAAGTATTAACTATCGATCCCAATAATGCGGCAGCTAATACAAAGTTGGCAGAACTAAAAACTCTTAAAGAGCAAGAATCTCTTGCAAAAGATAAAGCAGCAAAGGCAGCAGAAAGTCAAGCACAGAAGGAAGAAACAAGAAAACAAGTTGAGGCTCTATTAACGAAAGGTAACCTATCCTTGACAGAGAATAATTTTAACGCCGCCATGACTAGTTTTAATTCTGCTTTAGAACTTGACCCTTCAAATTCAGAGATAACTTCAAGAATTTCAGCAACAAAAAGTAAAAAGTTAGATGCAGAAAATGCTGCTAAAGCCTTATCAGTAGCCCAAGCAAAAGAACTTGCAGCAGCAGAATCGGCGCAAGCCTCAGCCGATCGCATTGCTAAAATCAATTCAATAATGAGTCAAGGAGAGAAACTGGAATTAGCTGCAGATTTTAATGCTGCAAAATCTAAGTACAATGAAGTTATTACTCTAGACCCAAATAACACCGGTGCTAAATCTAAAATTAGCAACATTGATTTAAAACTGGCTAAGCTTGATGATGAAAAACGAGCAAAAGAGGCTGCTGCGAATGCCTTGAAAGAAAAAGAAGCTGCCACTGCAGAAGCAGTTGCCATAGCGCAGAAAAAAGCCGCTAAAGAGCAACAGATTCAGAACCTTATTATACAAGCAGATGAGTTAGCGATTCAAAAAAACTATACGGAAGCTAGAACTAAATATCAAGAGGTATTGGTTATTGACAATACTAATAGCCTAGCCACGTCTAAAATTGCTGATATGGACTCAAAAATTGCCAATCAAAATAAAGAACAGCTGGCAAAAGAAGCTACCGATAAAGCTAGTAGAGAAAAGCTTACTGCTAAGTTTGCTAATAAAGAGTTTATGCAAAAAGTGACAAGTCAACTTGCAATTGGAGATCAAATGGTTTCTAATAAAAACTATGCTGATGCTATTGAAGCATTCCGGAAAGTAATTGAAATGGATCCGAAAAACTCATTGGCCAAAACCAAAATTAGTGATGTAACTAATTTGATAAAATCAGAAGAAGACAAACGAAATAAAATGAATGCTCGACAACGTCAAGAAGAAATCGCGAGGTATTTAAATGAAGCAAAAAAATTGGTTATTAAGCGTGATTATCGGCTCGCTAAAAGTAAATACGAAAAAGTTTTATCGCTAGACGCAAGCAATGCTGCAGCAGAAAATGGGTTAATAGCTATTCAATCTCAATTGGATGATTTGGCAGCAATTGAGGCTCGTAATTCCTCTAATAAAGAGGCTGAATTTAAAAAAGCAAAAGAAGTCGAACGCATTCTAGATGAGGGCTTCGATTTATTTTCAGGTGGTAAATATGATCCGGCAATTGAAAAATTCAAGGAAGGTGTTAAAATCGATCCTACCAATTCAGAAATAAAGCAAGCAATTCACGATGCATTAGAACAAAAAATTCGTTTGAGAATGATCCTGTTAGCTTTAAAATCAAATAAACCAAGACCTCAAGCCAAATTTGAGACTCAAAACATTAGTGGAAATGAAAGAACCGACAAGAAGAAGTATCAAAACGAGTTAGGAAATGCATACCCTGAGGGAGTAACAGAAACAGAGAAACAAGAAGAGCGAAAAAAAATCACTAAACGCATCGTCGTTAAAGAAAAAATGGGTTCCGAGTATAAGCGTATTTCATACGATTGGGGAGGAACTTATTATTTTAAAAACGGGGAATCTGTTGGAACCTATATTTGGCAATACGAAACTCGAGACCCCAGAGAAGCTAATTAAACCCAAACACTAGGATTGAACTCCCCTTCTCCTATTTCTTCATGATTTCCATCATTCCGAAACAGCTTCATAGTATTACCTCTTCCCTTCAGAAAATATCGATCGCCTTTAATTTCAATTAACGAACATTCTCTAAGCCCTATCAAATTGGTATCAGGATGTAATACCTTAAATTCTTTTAGACGTGTATCTCTAGTTTCGCCTCCATGTCCAGCAATGCTAGCATTGCTATAATGTACATTCAACTGAAAAGGTATTTGTCCTAGTCCATCAAAACTCTGCGGTTGTACAATAGGCATGTCATTAGTGGTAAATAAATTGGGACAAGTTGTATTACTTCCAGCGCTCCATCCCATATACGGCGTTCCTGCATTTATTCGATTATTCATGATGTCCATCAAATCCAACTCCTGAAGTTGCTGAAATAATCTAAAAGTATTACCACCTCCTACAGCAAAAGCTTCACACTCTTCAATGGCTTTTTTAGGGTCTACATATTCATGTATACCTACTATTTCATGTCCTATGGACGAAAAAACATCCGAGACGGTCTTAGTATATTCATCATACGACATTGTTACGCCAGCATAGGGTATAAATAGCACCTTAATTTTTTCGCTTCCTAAAAAGGACTTAACGAATGGTTTTCCCCAATTAAAATAGGGCTCTGAAGGAATAGATGAATTGCTAAGGAGAAGTAATCTTTTCATCCTACAAACATGCTACAAAACGATAATATATGAGAACATACTTTAAATGATTTGATATTTGTATTAGCCCCCAAACTTCCTTACTCAAAACCAATAAATAAAATTTTATTCGATGAAAATTGAATTGACTTTATTAGCCTTAATTTTATCAAACTTAGCAGTAAATGGATCAGCAGCGTTTGCAGGTAATCCCGTTGGGTTATAGTTGGCCGCGATTAAGATTGAACGGCCCTATCTCGATAAAAAATAGATTTAAAATTTCACCCTATAAATAACCAAAAATGTAATTTTTGTCAGTTTGGCAGTCTTTAGCCGTTGGCACATGCATTGAAAACAGCCTAATCAATATAAAATCAAATTGAATAACCCTAAATAACTGAAAAAATGGCAACAGGAAAGATTAACGTTCAAGCGGATAACATTTTCCCCATTATTAAAAAATTCTTGTATTCTGATCATGAAATATTTCTTCGTGAATTGGTTTCGAATGCAGTAGATGCAACCCAAAAACTAAAGACCCTCCAAAAGATTGGCGAATTCAAAGAAGAATTAGGTGATATTAAAATAGAGATTTCTTTTGATGAAAAAGAGAAAACTATAATTATCGAGGATCACGGTTTAGGTATGACCGAAGAGGAAGTAAAGAAATACCTGAATCAAGTAGCATTTTCTGGAGCAGAAGAATTTGTAAAAAAATATGAAGGTCAAGCAGAGCAAATAATCGGTCATTTTGGATTAGGCTTCTACTCTGCTTTCATGGTATCAGACAAAGTATCTGTTGAAACTAAATCGTTTAAAGACGAACCAGCAGTCCTTTGGGAATGTAAAGGTGATACTGAATTCAAAATCAAAAAATCTAAGAAGGAAACTAGAGGTACTAAAATCACCTTGCACATTGCAGAAGATTCTAGCGAATTTTTGGCAGAACAACGAATTACTGGTATTCTGAATAAATACTGTAAATTCTTACCTGTTGAAATCAAGTTTGGAACTAAAACCGAAAGTATTGATGACCCTTCTGGTGCCAAAGACGAAAAAGAGAATCCTAAGAAAATTGATTCAATAGTTGAGAATGTAATCAACAATCCAAATCCTGCCTGGAATAAAAAACCAGCAGATTTAAAAACTGAAGATTACAATAACTTCTATCGTGAGTTATATCCTTCGACTTTTGAAGAGCCTTTGTTCAATATTCACTTGAATGTAGATTTCCCATTCAATTTGACAGGAATCTTGTATTTCCCAAAACTTGGAAATACAAACAACTTGCAATTGCAGAAGAATAAAATTCAATTGTATTCAAATCAAGTATTTATTACTGATTCTGTAGAGGATATCGTTCCTGAATTCTTGACGTTATTACACGGTGTAATTGATTCTCCAGATATTCCCTTAAATGTTTCTAGATCATACTTGCAGTCTGACGGAAATGTTAAGAAAATTAGCGGTCACATTACTAAAAAAGTAGCCGATAAGCTTTCTTCAATGTTCAAAAAAGATCGAGCAGATTTTGAGCAAAAATGGGATGATGTAAAGATTTTCATGGAATACGGAATGCTTACCGAAGAAAAATTCATGGAGAAAGCTCAGGGTATTTATTTGTTAAAAAATACCGAAGGTGCTTACAAAACCATTGAAGAATTCAAAGAAGAAATCAAAGAAAAGCAAACCGATAAAGATGGGAAGATTGTAATTCTTTACGCTTCTGACACCAATGAACAACATTCGTATATCGACTCAGCTCAAAACAAAGGCTACCAAGTAGTTGAAATGGCGAGCCCTTTATCTTCTCACATTGTTCAAATGTTAGAATCTAAATTAGAAAATGTAACCTTTGCACGTGTAGATTCTGACACCATTGACAAATTAGTGGCTAAAGAAGAAGTTGCAAAACACAATTTATCAGAAGATCAAGAAAAAGACTTAAAAGAAGTAATTGAAAGCATAATTGATAAAGCTGCCTACACAGTTGTTGTCGAAAACTTGAGCGAAAACGATAGTCCCATGCTAATTACTCAAAGTGAGTTTATGCGTCGTATGAAAGAGCAAAGTGCTGCTGGTGGCGGTGGAATGATGGGTATGGGGAATATGCCTGACATGTATAACTTGATAGTAAACGCCAATCACCCACTTACTAGTAAGATTCTTATGGAACAAGATTCCGATAAGAAATCAAAACTGGCTAAGCAAGCTGCTGATTTAGCTAAGCTGTCTCAAGGTCTTCTGAAAGGAAAAGACCTTACTAGCTTTGTTAAGCGAAGTGTAGAATTGATTGATTAACACAAAAATGCCGATTGATTATTCAATCGGCATTTTTTTTGTTTTTAAACGAAAGATTTTAATAATTCTGCTGAAACCTACAATTCTTATATTTTAATGTTTACCATAAATTAAATATTGGTTTAATTCTATGTCCTTTAGAAGCTCTATTTCGATTTAATCAAAAGAAGCGGTGAAGTTCCAATTGTAAACTTTAATCAAACAATGAACGCAGATAACTTTTTTAACTCAGAAGAACGTAATGAAATTGTAGCTGCAATTGAGAAAGCAGAGCTCAATACTTCTGGAGAAATACGAGTGCATGTAGAAAATCACTGTAAAGATGACGCCTTAGATCGAGCAGCACAAGTATTCTCTATGCTGAAAATGCATAAAACACGCTTAAGAAATGGCGTTCTGATTTATTTGGCAATAAAAGATAAACGATTTGCTATCATTGGTGATTCAGGAATTAATGCTAAAGTTTCAGACGACTTTTGGGACAAGACAAAGTCCATTATGCTTAAAGAGTTTAAATCTGGTGAGTTTTGCAACGGACTTGTTAAGGGGATTGGATCTGCTGGTGAACAATTGCATGATTTCTTTCCATATCAATCAAATGACATCAACGAATTGAGTGATGATATTTCATTCGGTAATAACTAAACGATGAAAAAGTTAATTCTCTTATTGCTGTTAGTTCCAAGCTTGCTGTTTAGTGCCAATACTCAAGTTTTTGATAAAGATGGTATTCCGATAAAGCCATCCCCTTCTCGCTTCGTTAATATTATCGACGGAGCACCAAATATATTTACCTCTAAACAACTAAATCAATTAGAATCGGAGTTAATTCAGTTTTCAAAAAGTACTGGCATTCAAATTATGCTTGCAATTGTGCCTAATTTAAATGGATACAAGAAAACTCAAATGGCTATCGAAATTGGGCGAAAATGGGCTAAAGAAGAAAATGGAAAAGACAGTGGAATTGTGTTGCTATTAAAACCAAAAGCAATTAATTCTCAGGAGTATATTTTCATCGCAATTGGCAACGGATTGGCGCAATTACTGCCGAAAGAAATCGGAGCAAGGATTGTTGAGTTTGAAATGATGCCTGAATTTATTCAAAACGACTATTCTACTGGAATATCAAAGAGTATTCAAACTTTAAAAAGTATAGCTCTTAAAGAAACTTCGGCTAGCGAATACTTGATTAAAACTGAACATGGTATAAGCCTTTGGGCAATTTTACCTTTATTGGTTATAATTATTGTTTTTATTGTTTTTCGCGCAAGAAGCGAAAATAGAAGAAACTATTCTTCAAGTGCTCATCCGTTTTGGACTACTCTATTTTTAGGCGGTTCTGTTGGTAAAGGAAGCCATGGAAGCTGGAGTGATTTTTCAGGAAGCGCTGGAGGAATCAATGGTTTTGGCGGCGGAGGTGCTGAAGGATCTTGGTAAGTTTAAAATCGAAATAAGTAGCTAAAATGGCAAATTATAGTAAGTGGATAGCAGGTGGATTAGGCTGGGCATTTGGAGGTCCAATTGGTGGAATAGTAGGCTTTGCTATCGGAAGTATGCTAGATGGTGCGTCTCAAGAAAGTAGATTAGGACCTGTAAATGGACAACCAACAGGTCGAGGCGATTTTAATATTAGTCTTTTAGTGCTGAGTGCTGCGGTAATGAAAGCAAATGGTAAAGTTAAAAAGAGCGAACTTGAGTATGTAAAGCAGTTTTTGATAGGCCAATTTGGAACTCAAAATGCAAAAGAACTCTTAATAGCTCTTAGAGATATTCTAGACAAACCGATTCCGATCAATCAAGTAACTGCTCAAATTGCAATGAACATGGAAGCTCCTATGAGGCTTCAACTTATGCAGTACTTATTTGGAATCGCTAAAGCCGATGGTATTGTTGATCAAAGTGAGCTAAACTTATTACAACAAATAGCAGTTGGCTTGCGACTTTCTACCGCTGACTTTAATTCCTTGAAGTCAATGTTTTATGTGAATTCAGCCACACATTACGATGTGTTAAATCTTAAAAATACTGCTAGCGAAGCAGAGGTTAAAAAGGCATACCGAAAATTGGCTGTTGAATACCACCCGGACAAGGTTTCCAACCTAGGAGAGGAATACCAGAAAGCTGCTAAAGAGAAATTCCAAAAAGTTCAAAAGGCTTATGAGCAAGTCAAATTGGAAAGAGGAATAAAGTAATACTGAAAATTGCAAATACTCAATCGTTGAAGGTGTTATTTTATAAATTCGCAGTCCTTATTAAAATGAAAGAAAAACACGATATATGAATTTTGATCTTATTGTATTGGGAAGCGGACCAGGTGGCTATGTAGCTGCTATTCGTGCAGCGCAACTTGGCCAAAAAGTGGCGATTGTTGAACGTGAAGAACTTGGAGGCATTTGCCTAAACTGGGGTTGTATTCCTACCAAAGCACTGTTAAAAAGTGCTCAAGTATTCAGTTACCTTTCTCATGCCGAGGATTTTGGTATAAATGTTAAAGATGCAAATGCAGACTTTAGCGCAGTTGTTAAACGAAGCAGAGCTGTTGCAGAAAAAATGAGTAACGGAATCCAGTTCTTGATGAAAAAGAATAAGATTGAAGTTATCATGGGAAGTGGTATTCTAAAATCGGGAACTGAACTTACTGTTACCGATGATAAAGGAAAAGATACTGTTTACTCCGCCAAGAACATTCTTCTTGCTACAGGTGCCCGATCAAGAGAATTGCCTAACCTACCGCAAGACGGAAAAAAAATAATTGGTTACCGAGAAGCAATGACATTGCCAAAACAACCTAAGAAACTGGTTGTAGTGGGTTCTGGTGCCATTGGTTCTGAGTTTGCATACTTCTATCAAACCATGGGAACTGAAGTTACTTTAATTGAATATCTACCGGAAATTGTTCCTGTTGAGGACATTGATATTTCAAAACAACTGGGGCGTTCATTCAAGAAATCAGGAATGAAAGTTATGACGTCTTCAGAGGTACTATCTGTTGATACAAAAGGAACTGGTTGTAAGGTTACTGTTAAAACCAAAAAAGGCGAAGAAGTAATCGAATGCGATGTAGTGCTTTCTGCAGTTGGTATTGCTACCAATCTTGCTAAAATAGGATTAGAAGAAGTTGGAATTGCAACGGATAAAGGAAAAGTTTTGGTAAACGATTTTTACCAAACTAACCTTCCTACTGTTTGGGCAATTGGTGACATAGTGCCTGGACCAGCTTTAGCGCACGTTGCTTCTGCTGAAGGAATTACGGCAGTAGAAAAAATGGCAGGTTTAAACCCAGAAGCTATCGATTACAATAACATCCCTGGATGTACTTATTGTTTTCCTGAAGTAGCCTCTGTAGGATATACAGAACAAGCAGCAAAGGATGCTGGTTACGATTTAAAAGTAGGTAAATTTCCTTTCTCAGCTTCTGGAAAAGCAAGTGCTGCTGGACATAACGAAGGTTTTGTAAAGTTGATCTTTGATGCTAAATACGGCGAGTTATTAGGCGGTCATATGATTGGTTATAACGTAACTGAACTCATTGCAGAAATAGTGGCAATTAGAAAGTTGGAAACTACAGGGCACGAGCTTATCAAAACTATTCATCCTCACCCTACGATGAGTGAGGCAATTATGGAAGCCGCTGCTGCAGCTTACGATGAAGTAATTCACATATAATGAAAAACTAATTCTAAAAAAGCTTCAACCTAATTAATCGGTCGAAGCTTTTTTTTTTCAATTTTGGTGACTTTTAGCTATAATTAGAAATAGTATAGAAAGCATTTTCTACTTTCACGACGTGAAGAAATTTATACTATGTGCGGAATAACAGGCGTCGTTTCTCTGAATAGCGACCAATCCGTTTTAGAGACTATCTCTGCTGCGACGATTGCTCTTGAAAAAAGAGGGCCCGATGCTGAGGGCTATTTTTCTGAATTTAATATAGCGCTAGGCCACAGACGATTATCAATTATTGATACCGATAATTCTGCAAATCAACCTATGTTTGATTCTACAGAAAGGTTTGTAATCGTATTCAATGGTGAATTTTATAACTATAAAGTTTACCGTGAAATGCTTGAATCTAAAGGTGTAATATTTAAAACCAATTCAGATACCGAAGTTTTACTTCAACTATACATAAGTGAAAAAGAGAAATGTTTGGAAAAAATAAACGGCCTTTTTGCACTTGCAATTTTTGATAAAGTTGAAAAATCACTATTCATAGCTAGAGATCGAATAGGAATTAAACCACTAGTCTATACCTTCCAAGAGAATTTCTTTGCGTTTGCATCTGAGCTAAAAGCATTGGTTAAATATCCTATGCAAAGGTCGTTAGACAAGGTTTCCATGTTTAATTATTTACAACTCAACTATATTCCCGCGCCCAACACCATATTCGAGAATGTACACAAGCTGGAACCTGGTCAGTATTTAAAGATCAACAATATTTTTGACTTACAGGAAAAAGAGAGAACTCCTGTTAACTACTACTCTATTCCCAAGCCTAAGTTCACCCATGAAGATTTAAATCCACTTTCTTACGAGACGGCAAAAACCAATTTCATGGAATTACTAAAAGAATCTGTGCAAAGAAGAATGGTTTCTGATGTTCCTCTAGGTGCGTTTTTAAGCGGAGGTATAGATAGTTCTGTTATTTGTGCGCTGGCTTCAAGGTATTCATCAAAACTTAAAACGTTCTCAATTGGTTTCAAGGACCACCCGTTTTTTGATGAAACTGATTATGCCGAAGAAGTTGCCGAAAAGTTTAAAACGGATCACACGACCTTTAAATTAACTAACCAAGATTTATTAGATCATGTTGAGGAGGCACTAGATTATATTGATGAACCCTTTGCGGATTCTAGTGCAATTAATATGTTTATTCTATCTAAAAAAACTAGAAAAGAAATCAAAGTTGCCTTAAGTGGTGACGGTGCTGATGAAATGTTTGCTGGATATAATAAACATGCAGCAGAGTTTAAAGCTAGAAATCCAGGTAATTCAGAGAAAATAGCCGTTACTCTGGCACCACTGCTGAATCCATTACCTAAAAATAGAGATAGTAAAATCTGGAATGTCAACAGACAATTACAGCGTTTTGCGATGGGAATGAAACTTTCTGCAAAAGAACGCTACTGGCAGTGGACAACTTTCAGAAATGAAGAAACAGCAAATTATCTTTTACACGAATCCGATATTGAAAAAATTCACAGACTAACCGATGGCGCATATGATTACAAAAAACGAAAAGAGCGTATTTTAAAAAGTATTTCTAAGAACGGTACCTTAAATGAAGCATTGTATACTGATATGCAATTGGTGCTACCGAACGATATGCTATTTAAAGTAGATCATATGTCAATGGCTAATGGCTTAGAAGTGCGCACACCTTTTCTGGACCATAACTTGGTCAATTTTGCTTTTGAAATACCCGTACAGTTTAAAATCAACCAGAACATTAGAAAGAAAATTGTTCAGGATTCCTTTAGAACAATACTACCTGAAAGATTGTATAACCGATCTAAAAAAGGGTTTGAAATACCTGTAACTAGTTGGTTAAAAGGAGAATTAAACCATCTTATAACTGCAGATTACTTTAGCCAATCCTACATTGTTGAACAAGGTCTGTTTAATTGGCCCGCTGTAGAAAAGCAGCTGAAAAAATTACAATCAAATGATGTAGGAAATGCTCCTGGAACGATCTGGAATTTGATGGTTTTCCAGCGTTGGTATATAAAATACATGCACGTATAAATTTTCCAGATGACTAAAGTCCTTAGAATATTAAATCGTTTTAACGTTGGAGGGCCTACCTATAACGCCACCTATTTAACCAAATATCTTTCCGATAAATATGAGACAAAGCTTATTGGTGGGGATAAAGATGAGTCAGAAGCATCCTCCCTATATATGGCTGATAACTTAGGCCTAAAACCCGAAATTATTTATAAAATGAGGCGATCCATGAATCCAATTAAGGACTGGAAAGCTTATCGGGAAATTAAAAAAATAATTAGAGAATTTAAACCTGACATTGTACATACACATGCTTCAAAAGCTGGCGCTATTGGCAGAATGGCGGCTATATCCTGTAAAATACCGATAATAGTTCATACTTTTCATGGGCATGTTTTTCACGGCTATTTCAACCCAATAATCGCAAGGATTTATAAAACGGTAGAGCGTTACTTAGCCAAAAAATCGAATGCTATAGTAGCAATTAGTGAATTGCAAAAAAATGAACTCGTCAATATTTACAAAATTGTTGCAGCTGACAAAATATCAGTTATTCCATTGGGTTTTGATTTGGAACAATTTACCGAAAACAATGAAGAAAAAAGAAGATCCTTCAGATCGAAATTTAATATAAAAGACGAAGAACTCGCAATTGGAATAATTGGTCGATTGGTGCCCATAAAAAACCATCAATTGTTTATTAAGGCAGCACAACATGTCCAGAGAAACTCTAAGACTGCAGTCCGATTTGTAATAATCGGTGATGGAGAGTCTAAATCTGACATTCAAGAACAATGTATAGCAGCAGATTTGTCTTATGAAGAGAAGGAGTATAAAGGCGCCAATGTTATTTTCACCTCTTGGATTAAGGAAGTTGATTGGGCATTGGCAGGTCTTGATCTTGTTTGTTTAACGAGTTTGAATGAAGGAACACCTGTAAGTTTAATAGAAGCGCAGGCTGCCGGAAAGCCAATAGTAAGTACTGAAGTTGGTGGAATTAAGAATGTCGTTGTTCCAAATAAAAGCGCTCTTTTGAGTCCTATAGAAAACGAGAGTTTATTCTTTACAAATCTTTTGAAATTAGTTGATAATCAAGAACTCAGAAAAGAGATGTCGGGTGTTGGCAGAGCTATGGTTATTGATAAATTTAGCTACCACGTTTTAGTTAAAAATATGGAAGGCTTATATTCTAGGTTAATCAAGCAATAGAACTTAGCTAAGATTATTCATTTGGTTAACTTTGTACAGTCAAAAATAGAACATGAAAAAACTCAATTTAATTCTTTTAGCAATTGTATCAAGCATTGGCTTTACAAGTTGTATCAATCAGAGTATAATGCTCAAAACCGAAAAGGATTATAAGTTTGACATACCCAGCGATACTGTCCGATCTAGTGGCTATATTATTCAACCTAACGATCTGTTCTTTTTTAGACTCTATGCTAATGATGGGTTTAAGCTAATTGATATTTCTAACCAAGGACAAGCAGGAGGTCAAATGATGGGCGGTGTTCAAAACATAGCTATGTTTAGTTACCTAGTTGAACGAGACAGCTCCAGCAAGCTACCTGTTCTAGGAAATATAAAGATTGCAGGGAAAACTGTTAGAGAAGCGGAACTCTTTTTGCAGGAAAAATATGCATATTCTTTTAACGACCCATTTGTTCAATTATTTGTAAATAATAGAAGGGTATTTGTATTTCCAGGAAGTTATGGTAATGCGACAGTAATTGGATTAAATAATAATAACACTACACTAATGGAGGCGCTCGCGCTTGCTGGAGGTGTTTCCGAATTTGGAAAGGCTCAAAAAGTAAAATTGATTCGGAAAACAGGTGACCCGAATAATCCACTAGTATATGAATTCGATCTTAGCACGATTGAAGGACTTAAGTACGCAAATATGCTCCTACAAACTGAAGATATTATTTATGTAGAACCGAGAAAAAGAATTGCATCCAATGTTCTTAGGGAAATCACCCCATTTGTAAGTATCCTTTCTACAATTTTATTGACAATCACCACATTTCAAGCGTTATCTGCTTTAAGTAATTAAATGATACAGGAAACTAGAGAGGACCAAAACGAAAGTCTTGATTTATACAAAGACAGACTGACAAAATTTAGTCAAGAATTTGAGCTTGGGTTATTTATCCATTTGGCTCAAAAATCTCTAATTTGGATTTTACTATTTCTCTCTATTTCTTTTTGTAGTGCCTACTTATACCTGAGATATTATCAACCCATGTATCAGAGCACGAGTATTTTGCAACTAAAAGAATCTAATCAAGCTAGCCAATTACTCGAACTAGATTTTGGTAAAAATCAGAATCAGGATATGATGTCGGATTTAGAGGTTATTAAATCTAAAGAGTTTCTAAAAACCATTTTCAAAAAACTGCCTCTTGATATTTCATATTTTAATGAAGGCGAACTGTTAAACTATGAATTATATATGTCTTCCCCATATTTTGTGGATTATGATATAATTAATTCTAAAGCCTTCCTGCATAAATACTACGTTTACTTTCCAAATAGCTATGAAATACATCTGTCAATTGATGAACCAGTAGGAGCTTCTAATTACCAGAAGTTTCCAATAAATAAGCTTATAGAACTACCCTACTTATCATTCTCCATAAAAATTCTAGATTTTGATATTATTCAAAATGATCAAGAAACAGAATCTATGAACGATGTGTTTTTTGTTCTTAATAATAACTCCAGCATTCTAAACAAATACAGTAACAGTCTGGATATAAGAGTTTTAAATGAATCTGCACAATCGATTAGTATTTCATTCACTGACGAAAACCCAAGAAAAGCTGCAGATCTTTCTAATGCTATTTCTACTGGTTTTATTGATTACGATTTAGATCGAAAAATCCACAGTTCAACACAAGTGATTAACTTTATTGATAGCCAAATTTCTGAAGTATATGGAAGACTTAAAGAATCTGAAGTTTCTATTCAAGAATTTAAATTGAGCAATAAAGTAACTGGATCTGTTGAATTAACGGGAGTATATCTTGATCGTCTTGGCAATCTAGAAGAAGAACTAATCAATCAACAACTAGAACAAGAAATCTTGAAACAAGTTAAACGAGCAGCTTCTGGCAACTATGATTCGGTAGAAGTTCATGAACTTATTCCATTTCTGACAGGAACTCAATTTGAAGATAATCTAATGCAACAAATTGCGTACGTGCAAGAACTTCAAATAGAAAAAGAACAAAGTCTTTATGAGGTTACTGCAACTAGCGGCAGAGTCCAAAATTTAGATTATCAGGTGCGCATTCAAAAGAAGTTACTTACAGAAAGTATTATTTCTATGGAATTGAATTTGAAGGCTAGAATTTCTAGCCTTACTCAAAAGATTAGTGAAATTGAGAGCACTTTTAGCGGATTACCTCTTCAAGAATTAAAATATACAAGGCTCAAAAGAATTTTTGCGATAAATGAGAAGTTCTATACATTACTGCTGGAAAAAAAAGCAGAGTACGCAATAGCAAAAGCTGGAATTGTGCCGGAATGTGTAATACTAGAAAAGGCTACTCCTGACCATTTGCCTATTGAACCAAATATAAAAATGACCTACATCATTTTTATAGTATTTGCTTTTTTCTGCTCGGTTTTACTTGTTGTAGTGCGTTATCTGAGTCACAACACAATAGGTTCTTTGAATGAAATTGTAAAATTGACTAACGCTTCTGTTGGGACTTTGGGTATTGTACCACAAGTAAAGGACAAAATACCTGTTAGCCAATTAATCGTAGACAAAAGGCCTAAATCTGTTTTGGCTGAATCCTTCCGCTCATTAAGAACAAATTTAAAATTCCTATCTACAGAATCAGCAGGCTCAAAAATTATTGCTATAACCTCGACTATTTCTGGTGAAGGAAAAACCTTTGTTGCTATAAATCTAGGCGGAATTATAGCCTTTTCAGGTAGGAAAGTAATTATCCTTGATTTAGATATGCGGAAACCAAAAATCCACAAAGGTTTTAATGTTCAGAATAAAAACGGAATGTCTACTCTACTTATTGGAAAAGATAAAATTGAAGATACGATACAATCCAGTCAGCAAATGGACCTAGACTTTATAACTGCTGGACCAGTTCCTCCTAACCCATCTGAGTTAATCATAAATGGTAAATTACCAGCGTTACTGGACGAGTTGAAGAAAACCTACGATACTATAATTATTGATAATCCTCCAGTTGGATTGGTAACTGATGGTATCTATTGCTTAAAATTAGCCGATTATCCGCTCTACATATTTAGAGCAGAATATAGCAAGCGAAGTTTTATTCAAATGGTCGATAGAGTTGTTAATGAGAATAATTTAAAAAATCTAGCTGTTGTATTAAACGGTGTAGAAATTAGAAGTGGTCGTTACAGCTATAATTATAGTTATGGATATGGTTATGGATACGGCTATGGTTACGGCTATGGTTATGGAGGTTATTACGAAGAACAAGATAACGAAGATACTGAGAAAAAGAGTCGTTTTTTTAATAGAAAAAGCTAGAATATGAAATTAGTCGATGAACCTATTAAAGGCCTATTTGTTCTAGAACCCAATGTTTTCGAAGATGAGCGAGGTTATTTTTTTGAATCTTATAGTCGAAATAGGTTTCAAGATCTTGGTATTACTCATGATTTTAAGCAAGACAATCAATCTTTATCGGTTTTTAAAAATGTTATACGCGGGTTACATTTCCAAAAACCTCCTTATGCCCAAGCTAAACTTGTTCGAGCGGTTTTAGGCTCTGTATATGACGTTGTGGTTGATATTAGAAAGGGTTCTCCTACTTATGGTGAGCATTTTGGAATTGAACTGAGTGCTAAAAACAAACTCTTTTTATTTATTCCAGAAGGGTTTGCTCATGGCTTTGAAACACTTGAAGACAACTCACTGTTTAACTACAAATGCTCTAGTATGTACAATAAAGAATCAGAAGGTGGAATTTTATGGAATGACAAGGATCTCGATATAAAATGGAATTCGAAAAATCCAATACTATCAGAAAAAGATAAGTTCAATCCAAAATTTATAGATTTTGAAAGTCAATTTGTGTATAAATCAACTTAATTATTTTTTAAATCCAACCAACAATTATAAACGCATACCCTAGCTTTGATATTGATTTGAATTCGATAGATTTATACAAGTACGTCGGTATTTTTTGCATAGCACTTTTGCTATCAGTTGTAATGAATACGATCTTTCTGAAATTTTCTAAAAACTTAGGAAGAAGAAATGTGGATGAAAGTATTGTTAGATGGTCTCCAATATCCAAACCAGCCTTAGGAGGTATTAGTTTCTACATCATTTTTCTAGTAACTTACATGTTATACACGTTGCTATTTCATCCTGTATTAGACTATCTAAACTTTCAGAATCTCGGAGTGCTTCTGGCGTCTGGTATGGCGTTTTTGATGGGATTATCAGACGATGCTTATAACACAAACCCCTTGCTGAAGTTTTTGGTTCAATTAGCCTGTGGCATGGTGCTCATTTTAACAGGGACTTTTATTTCGTTCTTTGAACTCCCTCTTTTCAACTATTTGTTGACGATAATTTGGGTAGTTGCTGTTATGAATTCTATAAATATGTTGGATAACATGGATTCTATTACTACGGTAGTTTCATTATTTATAATTTTTTGTGCCATTAGCGTTGCTTGGATAAGTCCAAATTTCAATCATTTCTTTATTTCTTCCCTCATTGGGATTTCGGGTGGTTTAGTGGGTTTTCTGTTTTTTAATTGGCACCCTTCAAAAATGTTTATGGGCGATACTGGAAGTCAATTTTTAGGAATTGTCCTGGCTACTTTCGGAATCATTTATTTTTGGAATAATCAGTCAGTTGGAGGTATTGAAGAAGCGGTTTCAAAACAATTGATAATTGTTCTATTAGCTTTTGTTATCCCGATAAGTGACACATTGACTGTTATCATAAATCGTATAAGACGCGGTCAATCTCCTTTTGTTGGAGGAAAAGACCATACAACGCACCACCTTTCCTATTTAGGATTGTCAGATAGAAACGTTGCTCAAATTTTCTCAGGAATATGTATTGTAAGTTTTATTCTTATCTACGTCATTGTTAATGTATTTCCAGTTTGGGACATCAGCTATAGTCTAATTTTCGGCTCTTGGTTTTTAATTGTTTTTGGGGTTCTATTTGGTATCACCCAATTGCCAAAAACGAAAAAGAAGTTTAAGGAAATAAATGAAAAGTAAAATTCAAAGAGGAATCGTAATTGTTTGTGTTACGGTTTTTGTATCCGCGTTTAGTATTTACCTTTTCACCTACTCTACTTACGAAGAAAAAGAAGACTTATCTTATAAAAAAGTCTTTCAAGCAAATTACAAAATATTCGCGCTAAACCTTCCAAACACTATCGAATTTGCAGGAGAAAAGGTTCCGATGAACTTAATCGATGTAAGAGAAAAACTAGATCGAGAATTACATGTAAACACTTATTGGCAATCAAATACGCTCCTTTTTATAAAGAGATTGAATCGTTGGTTTCCAATTATTGAAAAGATCTTACTGGAAGAAAATGTGCCTAATGATTTCAAGTATTTAGCACTTATCGAAAGCGGTTTAACTCAAGTTGTTTCTCCTGCTGGAGCTGCAGGTTTTTGGCAAATCATGAAAAAAACTGCTCCTGAATTTGGTCTTGAAGTAACTAGCGAAGTTGATGAGCGTTACCACGTGGAAAAATCAACACATGCAGCTTGCTTATACTTAAAAGAAGCGAAAGAAAAATTTGGATCTTGGACACTTGCAGCCGCTTCTTATAACATTGGCCAATCTGGACTTCAAAGACAATTGAATAAACAAGAAGTAAACTCCTATTACGATTTGTTATTGAATTCAGAAACTTCGAGATATCTCTTCAGAATTCTTGCAGCAAAACACATTTTATCAAATGCAAATCAGTTTGGGTTCAACTTTAGACCTAAAGATCTTTATCCCGCGATAACCTATAAAACCATAGTAACTGATTCATCTATTTCAAGCTTTACTGAATTTGCAGCTCAAAATGGTATAAACTACAAAGTGCTTAAATACCTCAATCCTTGGTTACGAAGTAAAGAACTGACCAATTCTAAAAGGAAGAAGTATGAGATAAAGATTCCTGATGAAAAGTTCATTAATCAATTACAAACCCAACCTCCATTAACAGAATTAGACACTTCTAAGAATAAAAACTAAGATGCGACAAGAGTTTCTAGAAGTTTATGGTGCTCGCGAGCACAACCTTAAAAATATTGATGTAAAAATTCCCAGAAATAAGCTCGTCGTTATTACAGGTTTAAGTGGTAGCGGAAAATCGTCTCTGGCATTTGATACTATTTATGCTGAAGGACAGAGGCGTTACATTGAGACTTTCGCTTCTTATGCTCGACAATTTATGGGAGTCTTGGAGCGGCCAGATGTCGATAAAATCAGCGGACTTAGCCCCGTAATTAGTATTGAGCAAAAAACAGTGAATAAGAGTCCTCGATCCACTGTAGGAACTATCACTGAGATTTACGATTTCATACGTTTGCTTTATGCTCGGGCATCAGATGCCTATTCCTATAATACTGGAGAGAAAATGATTCAGTATAGTGATGATGAAATTCTAAAACTCATTCTAAGCGAATATAAAGGCCAGAAAATATCAATTTTAGCACCTCTTGTTCGTGGAAGAAAAGGACATTATCGAGAGCTTTTTCAAAACGTAGGAAAAAAAGGGTTTCTTAAGGTTCGTGTAAATGGGGAACTTCAAGATATTGTTCCTAGAATGCAATTGGACCGCTACAAAACACATGATATTGAGCTAGTTATCGATCGTTTAAAGGTGGAAACAAAATCAAAGGCTCGTATCAAGGAATCGTTTAAAGTTGCCATGAAAATGGGCAATAACGTTATTATGATTCTTGGTGAACATGAAAAAACGGGCCGGTTTTTTTCAAGAGATCTAATGTGTCCTAGTACTGGAATAGCATACGATTTGCCTGCTCCTAACTTATTTTCATTCAACTCGCCAAAAGGAGCCTGTCCTCGATGCAATGGCTTAGGAGAAGTGTCGGAGGTTGATTTAGATAAGATTATTCCAGATACTAAAAAGACTATAAAACAAGGTGGTTTGGCTCCACTAGGAGCATACAAGTCGAATTGGATTTTCAAACAAGTGGAAGGTTTAGTGAATTCGAAAGGGCACAAAATCACATCACCACTATCTGATTTAGATGACGAAACGATTGATCAATTACTGTATGGAAGTAATGAAGAAATAGTTGTCGAGTCACAAATAGCTGGTGTAAATAATAATTATCGATTTCAATTTGATGGAATTGTAAGCATGCTAACACAGCAAATGGATGAAGAGTTTGGACGAGGTTACCAGCGTTGGGCTCAGAGTTTCATGAATAAAGTAGCCTGCCCTGCCTGCGCAGGAACTCGATTAAAAAAACAGGCGCTTTACTTTAAAATCGACAACAAAAATATTGGAGATATTGCCAGTCTTAATATTTCTGAATTGGATGTTTGGTTTGCGACAATACATTCTAAGCTTTCAAAAAATCAAGGGAAAATAGCGGAAGAAGTAGTTAAAGAAATCCGAACACGCATTCAGTTTTTATTGGATGTTGGTTTAAATTATTTGACTCTTAATCGATCAGCAAAAACGCTTTCTGGTGGAGAAGGTCAGCGCATTCGATTAGCTACTCAAATCGGATCTCAATTGGTTGGGGTGCTCTATATTTTAGACGAACCCAGTATTGGATTGCACCAGAGAGACAACTCTAAACTGATTGAAGCCCTTAAAAACCTCCGCGATATTGGAAACTCCGTAATGGTGGTTGAACACGATAAGGATATGATGTTAGAGGCGGATTACATTTTTGATATAGGCCCTGGTGCAGGAGTGCATGGTGGGTATATCGTTGAAGAAGGCACACCTGCTCAAATCCTTAAAGGAAAAAGCGAAACAGCAACCTATCTCAATGGTAAAAAAGAAATTGAAGTTCGCTTAACTCCAAGAACAGGAAATGGCAAAAAGCTAGTTTTAAAAGGAGCTACCGGCCATAATCTTCAAAATGTAAACATAGAATTGCCTTTGGGTAAATTCATCTTGGTAACTGGTGTTTCGGGAAGTGGAAAGAGCAGTTTGATAAACCATACCCTCTACCCTATTCTTAATCAACATATTTATAAATCCGTTACTAAGCCTCTTCCCTATAAAAGCATCAAAGGATTAGAACATATTGATAAAGTTATAGAAATAGATCAAAGCCCAATTGGGCGAACACCAAGATCTAATCCAGCCACTTATACTGGAGTGTTCGGTGATATTCGTAATTTATTTGCGCTCCTTCCAGAGGCTAAAATTAGAGGCTATAAACCGGGTCGTTTTTCATTTAACGTTAAAGGTGGTCGCTGCGAAACCTGCAAAGGAGCTGGTGTAAAAACCATAGAGATGAACTTCTTGCCAGATGTTTATGTGACCTGTGAAGACTGCAACGAAAAACGCTATAATCGAGAAACACTAGAAGTACGCTATAAAGGAAAGTCCATTTCCGACGTATTAAATATGACCCTGTTAGAGGCTTTGCCTTTCTTTGAGAAGATCCCTTCAATAGCTTTGAAAATCAGAATGTTAAATGAAGTAGGGTTAGGATATATTTCATTAGGTCAGTCGAGTGTAACGCTCTCTGGCGGTGAAGCACAGCGTGTTAAGTTAGCAAGTGAATTGGCAAAAAAGAATACTGGAAACACCTTTTATATTTTAGATGAACCAACGACAGGACTGCATTTCGAGGATATTCGTATTCTATTGAAAGTCCTTGATAGACTTGTTGATCAAGGAAATACAGTGTTGGTTATTGAACATAACATGGACTTTATAAAAGTGGGTGATCACTTCATAGATATTGGTCCCGAAGGTGGAAATGAAGGCGGAAAAGTTATGTATCAAGGTGATAAAAAAGGTCTTTTAGCTTGCAAAGCATCTTATACAGGTAAGTTCCTGAAAAAAGAAATGGAGGATTAAGATAAGTCTCCTCCTTGACTAAAAAAATCAGCTTAGAGAGCAACGCATTGTATTGTTTTGAAGAATTTTAGCAGACCCGTAACTTACTTCCAAAGTTGAATAAGATAATGCATCACATTTTTACTACTGATGCCTTCAATAACATGTGGTGAAACCTGCTGGGCTATCGTTTCAAGAATGGACGGATAACGGCTTGCATCTCCATGCTCTTTAAAGT
The DNA here is from genome assembly GCA_905181875.1 of Flavobacteriales bacterium UBA6770. Classification (GTDB taxonomy): domain Bacteria; phylum Bacteroidota; class Bacteroidia; order Flavobacteriales_G; family Salibacteraceae; genus UBA6770. Next base: position 27,150 of record CAJIZH010000006.1, on the reverse strand, counting down.
AAAAAGGAACCCTTGATCGGTCAGGGTGTTTATCAGTACTAAAATAATCAGCTCCAAAACAAACGGAGTTCAAACCTCCCAATTCAATTCCGTAATTGATATGCTGATAGAGGGCGTTGGAATCTTCGTTATTTACAAATGCCCTCAAAAAATTAACCCCAATAATTCCTCCCCGTTGGATAATTTCTTTTGCAATAGCGTCAGGTAGGTTGCGTACATGATCGAAAACCGCGCGGTAATTCGAATGACTCGCCAGAATAGGTATATCCAAACTGTGCTCTGAAACATAGTCTAGGATATCATGGGCCAAGGCATCGCTAGCATGTGAAAAATCGACTGCAATTTTTTTTCCATTCAGATACTGGAGTACTGTTTTTCCATCTTCCTTTAACCCTACTTTACTGTTATTTCCTCCACCAAATCTGTTTTCTGCATGATGCGTAAATCCAATGTACAGGATGCGCTTTGTGTTAGCGATGATTTGCTCCAATCGCTCTAACCCAATTTCCAGTTGCTCGTCCTCTTCGCAAAACCCCGAGGCATTTTCAATCGCTGCAATCATGCCCAATTTAGAGGATGTAGCAATTTGACCTAAAGTACTTACGTCATCAATCAAGGTGCAATCATTCGGGTATTTGGTAAGGAAGGAAGCAAAGATCTCACTCTGTCTTAAAGCCAATGCTGTGCTTCCCTTTTGGGTAGCAGTAAAAATGGCCATCACTTGCAGCTTCACATTTCCTTCAGCCAATGCCGGAAAAGAACAACCAATACCTTCACGTTTAAATGGGTCTGGATTGGGCATATCCAACATATGTGCTAGTAGGTCGCAATGCAGATCAATAACTGGGTGTTTCATAACTAATTCTGTTTTTTAGTATTTTTTTAAGGAGGTTTACAAAGGTTTGTTTCCTTTTTCAATTGGCAGCGGTTAGTATAAAAGAGTTCTTTTATACATTTCGTTTTTAGCATTGGAAAAACATACTCTTTGACAGGTTTTAACTTGTGCGATTGGCAACCAACGTTGACTAAAACCAAATGTGCTAAAATATGCGGTTGGTTTCCTCTTTTTTTAAATGGCATACAACGGTTAGTATATGAAATATAGGCGATTTTGAAGCACTAAACTTTTAGTTAAGCACAAAGTTTGATACGAGCCAAAAGCCTTGAATTTAGCACTAATTCGACTATTTTTTATATAAATTGTTATCTGCTGCCCTTCTTTAAGCCGTTACATATCTAATGGAAAAGGATCAATAAAATTAGTCTTATTTTCAAATAAATGTTGCTCATTATCTTGTAATAAACATTTTTCTAAGTCGGCAATCATCTTTTCCTTTTCAATATCTTGACCTATGAAAACAAGTTCATTCATTCTATCGCCCCATTTTTTGTTCCATTTACTTTCAATGTATTCTTTATTATCAGCAAATGCTTGATAATTTGTTCTTTCATTAAACGTCATACTTGCCCACCAAACTCCTGCTCTTTCCATTCGTGATGAGCCACCTGCCTGACTAAAATTAATAGCATCATCAGATCTTGAGGCTAACCAAAACAATCCTTTGGCACGAATTATACTGTAAGGATAATCTTCATTAATATACTTCCAAAAACGTTCAGGGTGAAATGGTTTTTGGTTTCTAAAAACGAATGAAGATATTCCATATTCTTCCGTTTCTGGTGTGTGTGTTCCGCCTTCTAATTCTTTTTGCCATCCTGCTGATGTTTGAGCTTCCTCAAAGTCAAAAAGTTTGGTGTTTAAAATCTCTTTCGGATTTACTTTGCTAAAATCAGAAGTAATAATCTTTGCTCCAGGGTTTAGTTTTTGAATAGATGCCTTCAAAATCCCTACCGTTTTTGCATCTACCAAATCGGTTTTGTTCAAAATAATTACATTAGCAAACTCTATTTGGTCGGTCAGTAAATTTACAATCGTTCGGTAATCTCCTTCCATATCGGTTAGCTTGCGGTCAACCAATAATTCATTTGTCCCAAAATCTTTAAAAAAGTTGAAACAGTCCACAACGGTCACCATTGTATCGATGTAACTAAATTTTGATAAATCTATATCGCCATCTTCACTTACAAAACTAAAAGTTTGTGCAACGGGAACTGGTTCACTAATTCCTGTACTTTCTATAAGTAAATAGTCAAATCTACCTTCGTTAGCAAGTTTTTCTACTTCTATCATTAAGTCTTCCCGGAGCGTACAACAGATACAACCATTGCTCATTTCTACTAATTTTTCCTCGGTTCGGGAAAGTGTATTTTGTTCATTTACAAGCCTGGCATCTACATTCACTTCGCTCATATCGTTCACAATTACGGCTACTTTTAAGCCGTGTTTATTGTGTAGAATATGGTTGAGTAAAGTGGTTTTTCCAGCTCCTAAAAAACCGCTTAATACCGTTACTGGTAATTTCTTGTTCATTTTGTTTTAAGTTTTAGTATTTAATTTGTACAACAGTTGTCTGTTTTGCATTGACAGTGTTTTAAGTTGTAAATATGCAATGCAACAAGCATTAGAGCTGGGAAATATATTGCGTATTCAAAAAGAGAGAATGGATGGATTTTTTGGTTTAATAGTGCGGCAAGTAAAACCGCCCAAGAAGTCCACATTGCATATTTTACCCAATTTTTAGTAGAGTTTTTGCTTGATTGATAAATTGCAAAAAATGATATTAAAAGAAACAGAAAATCTAATGCACTCCACCATTTTGGCGAAGCTTCACAGCACGATGCTGAGCAAGACTTGGCTAAAAATAAAAATGGTGTAGCAATGCAATGTATTATACATAATGTGCTTGCAATTATTCCAACCTTGTCGGTTTTTGCTGTAGTTATAATCATTATAAACATTCCTTAATGCAACAATGTTGCAAAAGTAATGATTATATTTGTAAACGCAACCATGTTGCATTAACGTATTAAAGAGAAATAATGAAACCAAGAAATACGAAAGCAAAAACAAAAATCAAAGAGTTGATTATTTCTTCATATACTGCACTTTCTCAAAGCGAAATTCAAAACTCACTTCAAGGTCTTTGTGATAGAGTAACCATTTATAGAGTTTTAGAAAGGCTTTTGGATGAAGACATAATTCACAAAATTGTAAATACTGACGGTGTAATAAAATTTGCAAGTTGTCAATCGTGTTCATCAGAACATAGCCATAATCATATACATTTTAGTTGTCAAAAATGTAAGTCTTTAACCTGTCTTGAAGATGTTGAACCGACCTATAAGTTACCAAACAATTACAAAGTAAGCGAAATGAATTTTACTTTGTCTGGTTTGTGCCCTCAGTGTTCGTAGTCTTTTTTCGGTTGCAGATAACGTTTGTATAAGAATAGTGGCGGAATTCAGAAACGTTAACTTTTCTTTTAAACAAAGGCCTTTATTAATATTATTCCGTGTATTTAATGCAGATAACATTAGTTTTCTTTTGTCTTTAGCCTGTGAATAAAAACTAAAAATTCCCACATTCAGGTTAAGCAAATAGTTGTTGGGATAAATTATATAGTCATAAAAAATAAAATCTATTGGGTGTTTACCGGTTGTTTTATTTTAAAGTTTATGGGTCATAAGGTTATTTTTCTCAGTACTTCTCTCACTTTACTTTGGTTTAATGGTTTTTCTATATAATCTATCACATTGTCAAATTGGCTTGCCATATCCTTTTCCTTTTGGCGATTGGATGAGGTAAGTATTGCCACGTTCATCTGCAAGCACAAAATTTCTTTTACTATTTGGGTAAGAAAAGAAAAACCATCCATAACTGGCATATTGATGTCTAAAAACACTAAGTCAGGGCAGTTCCCTTTTTTTAGAATATCTAAAGCTTGTTTGCCATCGGTGACTGCGGTAATATTTTTAAAGTCCATGTTTTTTAATACCTTTTCTGATAAAAAATTTACGATAAAGTCATCGTCAACTAATAATATGTTTATATCATTCATCTCCAAAATATATTTTAAATGTTGTGCCTTTGTTTATTTCGCTGGTCACCTCAATGTTTCCTCCATATGATTCTACAAGTGAATTGACAACGTACAAACCAACTCCACCGCCTTTAATGTGAGTATGCATCCGCTTGAAGAGCCTAAATATACTGTCCTTTGAGCTGTCCAAGTCCATACCAATGCCATTGTCTTTAATAATAAGGTAAGAGCCATCATCTTTCTTCAGTGTATGAATTTCGATGAGTGGCACTTTATTGGGCTGTCTATATTTGATTGAATTGGTCATCAAATTTTGTAAAATGCTTTGAAGATAAAGCTGTGGATAGTAAATGTCAGGCGCCTTAGTAAAGTCTGCTCGAATTATCACATTAGCTTCGTTAATTTGGGTTGCTAGGCTCTCTTTTACGGTATTGAATACCTCTCTAAATTTGAGATACTCATTATTGGGAAGATGAGATTCCTGCATTGCAATAACATTATTCAAAGCGTAAACGGTATTTTCCATTATATCAACAGAGGTAATTAGCATATCGAATAGCCCCTTAGATTCTTTTTTTATACCGTCTGATGCGACAATTAATTGAATGAGTGATTGAAGATTGGTTAGCGGGGCTTTAATATCATGGGCCGCTATATATGCCAGTTCTTCTAATCGTTGGTTCGTTTTGATTAGTTGCTGCTCTGCTTTTTTTAATTCGCTGATGTCACGAGTAACTATTGCAAGGCCTTCATCTGTCATAAAAGCCCGAACACTAAATTGTTTTTTTCCAAACTTTACAGTTTGGCTTACATCCTCACTAATAAAGGGATTAGCGCCATTTATAACTGCGTTGTATTTCTTTAAGAGATCGGTTTTTTCAATGCCCTCTATAAGTGTTTTTATATTCTTACCAATGGTTTGCTTACGAGACTTTTTCATTATCTGTAGACTTACCTGATTGATTTCTAACAGATTAAGTTTCTCGTCGTAGATTGAAATTAAGTCAGGCGAATTTTCTATAAAATCTCTTAAAATCTTCATTTTTTCACTTTTGTTAAAACAAATGACTTATTGCTGACCACGGTTACTTGTATAAAAAGTAGAATTGAAAATAGGCGATAGGTTTTCAGTTGATACACAGGGCTAACTTTTTAATTCGGAGCCTATTCAAACATACTCAAACTATTTTGTTTGCAATCACTTGTACTATTTTTTATATTCAATGTTAGCAAACGTTTTTTTCTCAAACTATAATCATTAGTCTATATTTTAAAGAATTCTAATCGGACAGTCTATGAAAAAAGCGAGATTTCTCGCTCGTATTTTTTATTTGAAAAGAATTATTAGTCTAAAAATAGTTTTAGCTTTTGTACTAGAAGTCTATCTGAATGAGAAACAATTTTATTTTTTTTTCATTCTTTGATACGATATAGCTGTCATTGTCTACTAAAGACACAGTATTAAATTTGGATAACCGATAAAACCAGTTACAAGAATTTACCAATGCTTTCAAGCTTAAATGATCATTAAATCAGTCAAAAACCTTTCCCGGATTCAAAATACCATTAGGATCAAACACGTTTTTAATCCCTTTTTGAATGGCGATTTCAGCTTCCGAAAACACAATGTCTAAATATCCTTTCTGAACATAACCAATACCGTGTTCACCTGATATAGTTCCACCTAGCGATTTTGTAAGTTGGAAAATCTCGCGAATTCCTGCAGTAAGTTTGTTGTTCCAATCGTCGTCTGACATTTCGCCTTTTACAATATTTACGTGTAAATTCCCATCACCTACATGCCCGTAACAAACGGATTTAAATCCATAACGAGCACCAATTTCCTTAACGCCTGCCAGTAACTTTGGCATTTCATATCTTGGAACAACAGTGTCTTCTTCTTTATAGATAGAATGCGATTTTACGGCCTCTCCTACTCTACGGCGCAATTTCCAAAGTGCATCTTTCTGTGCAGCATCATCAGCAAACAATACTTCACCGCTTCCATGAGCAGTCATTATTTCAGAAATCTGTTCGCATTCTTTGTACAACACTTCCAGTTCATTGCCATCAACTTCAATCAGCAAATGCGCTTTTACGTTAGCCTCTACCGTAATATTAAAATCATTAATGTAAGGAATCGTCCAATCCAATGCCTCGCGTTCCATAAATTCCATGGCACAAGGAGTTAACCCAGCTCTAAATACAGCAGATACAGCTTCACAAGCACTCTCAGGAGCATCAAATGGAACCAAGAGTGTCAATATATGTTTTGGGTAGGGAATCAATCGAAAGACTGCTTTGGTGATAATTCCAAGCGTTCCTTCACTGCCCACCATAAGCTGAGTTAAATTATAGCCCGTCGAGTTTTTAAGTACATTAGCACCTGTCCAAATGATATCCCCATTTGGCAAAACCACCTCGAGGTTCAGAACATAGTCCTTCGTTACACCATATTTCACTGCCTTTGGTCCACCAGCATTGTAAGCAAGGTTTCCTCCAATAAAACAAGATCCCCAACTGCTAGGGTCTGGCGGATAAAAAAGGCCTTGTTCTTTGCATGCATCATGAAAAACTTGGGTAATGACTGCAGGTTCGACCGTCGCTTGCAAGTTTTTTTCGTCGATTTTTAGAATACGATTCAATCGTTCTAAACTCAATCCAATTCCGCCGTGAATGGATAGCGCACCGCCGCTCAAGCCTGTACGAGCGCCAATTGGAGTAACTGGAAGCTGTTCAATATTAGCCAGCTTCAGAATCGAAGAAATTTCTTTTGCGTCAGCTGGTTTCACCAATATTTCGGGTGGAAATGAAAAATCTTCCGTCTCGTCATGCCCGTAGTTAATCAGTTGTTCTTGGTCAACAGAAACATACTCTGCTCCTACTATTGAGACGAGCTTTTCAAAATGTGCTTTTGTAATTTTTGCGTAATTCATTATTCTAATATCGTTAACATAGTAGTACTCACATCTATCCTTACTCTTTTGTTTCGAGCTGCGCTGTCGAGTTTAGTTTGACGCGTTATACTATGCATTAAAGTAAAAAAAATGGCCACTAATAAATTAGCAGCCATATGATTTATCTTTTCTTTCGACAATTTAAGTGCTTAGTTGGTTCTAATTTTCTCGTACATTCTTTCAATCATTTCTACCACCTTCATTCCTTCTAAGGCATTGGTAGCGATTTCAGCTCGTCCAGCAATTACATCAATTACGTTTTGAATAATGTAATGATGGTTCGCAGCAGATCCTTTGTAATCTCCATAATCGTTCGGTGGATTAGACGGTGGTAATTCAGGCATTACATAATCTTGTACATGACAAGCTTCCACTTTATCCATGTATTGTCCCGATACCTTAACACTTCCTTTTTCTCCAATAATGGTAATGCTACTTTCTAAATTTTGACCCCAAATTGAAGTCGAAAAATTCATTGAGCCCATACCACCATTTATAAAATCAAAATTTACAACGCCAGTGTCTTCGAACTCTGTAGACGGATGATTGAAATTGGTACTTCTACCTTCAATATTTTTTATGTCTCCACACAGCCAATACATAATATCTACGAAATGACTGAACTGCGTAAACAGCGTTCCTCCATCCATGTCCATTGTGCCTTTCCAACCGCCCGGTTTGTAATATCTATTGTCTCTATTCCAGTAACAGTTGAGCTGTATCATAAACAGCTTACCCAATCGACCTTCATCAACAATTGTTTTTAACCAAGCAGAAGTAGGACTGTAGCGATTTTGTTTCACCAAAAACACCTGCTTACTCACTTGTAAAGCCCGATATATAACCTCTTCAGATTCCTGTTTGGTCAAACCCATAGGTTTTTCAATAACCACGTGCGCTCTTTTTTCTAAAGCCTCTAGCGCCAATTTAGCGTGCAAGCCGTTAGGAGTACAAATATTGATAACATCTGGATCGACTCCTGCTTCATACAGTTCAGCAATTGTCTTAAAAGCTTTAACACCTTCAGTTGCTTCAGCATCGGCGCGTCTATCATCCAACGGTTCAACAACACCAACAACTTTACCTTCTTCATTGCCAGAAACCATTGATGCGTGACGTTTACCAATGTGACCGTAACCTACAATTGCAAAGGTTATCTCCTTTTTAGACATGTGCTTTATTTTTAAAATATTCGAAATACCAGTTTATGGCTTCATCCAGACCTTTCTCCAATGAAAATTGAGGATTGTAATTCAATAAACTTTGAGCCTTTTCTATTGAAGCTAAAGAGTGTTTTACATCTCCCTTTCTTTCTGCTACGTAATTTATTTCAATGTTCGATATTGATGCATCAAATTTTGACAAGTTCGCTCTTAGCGCCGAAGTGAGTTCGTTCACCGTTGTTCTATCGCCAAAAGCAACATTAAATACTTCACCAATGGCCAATTTGTTCGTGGTTATTGCAGCCAAATGATTTGCTTGAAGCACATTCTCTATGTAAGTAAAATCACGAGATTGCTCTCCGTCGCCATGCACGGTCGGAGCTGCTCCCGATAGAAATGCTTTGATAAACTTTGGAATAGCTGCAGCGTAGGCTCCATCTGGATCTTGATGCCGGCCAAATACATTGAAATACCGAAGTCCAATTACTTCCATGCCGTGCAAATCAAAAAACACCTTGGCATACAATTCATTCACATATTTTGTAACAGCATAAGGAGATAGAGGGGATCCAATATTTTCCTCAATTTTAGGTAATCCAGGATGGTCGCCATAAGTTGAGGAACTCGCAGCATAAACAAAGCGCTTTACGCCCATTTTTTGCGATTGATTCAGCATCATTAAAAATCCGTCAATATTTATACTATTTGTAAGTATAGGGTTTTCGATAGATCGAAGGACCGAACCGAGTGCAGCTTGGTGCAGCACGATATCCACACCTTGCAGTGCCTTTTGGCAATCTTCTTCGTTACGTATATCACCTTCAATCAAATTGAACTTAGAGTTGTTTTTTAAGGATTCGAGGTTTTCTCTCTTTCCTGTTATAAAACTGTCTAGACAAACGACTTCATTGTCCTTTACTAGATCAACACATAAGTTAGAGCCAATAAATCCGGCACCGCCTGTAACTAATACTCTTTTTCCTGTAATTCTATTCATTGTTCTATTTAGCGTAGGATACTGCTCTAGTCTCTCTAATCAAGGTAACTTTTACCTGACCTGGATAAGTCATTTCTTCTTGAATTTTAGTAGAGATTTTATAGCTCAATTCAGCAGCTTGTTTATCGTCAATTCTATCACAATCCACCATAACTCTGAGTTCTCTTCCCGCTTGAATGGCATATGCCTTTTCAACACCAGAATGACTCATTGCAAGTGTTTCTAAATCTTTTAGTCGTTGTATATAAGATTCAACTACCTCTCTTCTAGCTCCCGGTCTTGCACCTGAAATAGCATCACATACTTGAACCAGTGGTGAAATCATTGAAGTCATTTCAATCTCATCATGGTGTGCTCCAATTGCGTTACAAACATCAGGCTTTTCACCATACTTTTCAGCAATCTTCATCCCCAAAATTGCATGTGGCAATTCTGGCTCATCATCCGGTACTTTTCCAATATCATGCAAAAGACCAGCTCTTTTCGCAACCTTAGTATTCAATCCTAATTCAGAAGCCATTGTAGCACATAAATTGGCTACTTCGCGCGAGTGCTGTAACAAGTTCTGCCCATAAGAAGAACGGTATTTCATTCTACCCACCATACGCAACAGTTCTGGATGTAATCCGTGGATTCCTAGATCTATTGCTGTTCGTTTTCCAACTTCTACTATCTCTTCTTCAATTCGTTTTTGCGTTTTAGCAACTACTTCTTCAATTTTTGCTGGGTGAATTCTACCATCAGTTACCAATTGGTGTAGAGATAATCTTGCAATTTCTCTTCTTACAGGATCAAAACAACTTAGAATTATTGCTTCTGGTGTATCGTCTACGATAATTTCGACACCTGTAGCAGCTTCTAAAGCTCTAATGTTTCGTCCTTCACGACCAATGATTCTACCTTTAACATCGTCACTTTCAATATTAAAAACAGACACTGAGTTTTCAATTGCATGCTCAGTTGCAACACGTTGGATGGTTTGAATAACTATTTTCTTTGCTTCTTTATTTGCATTGATCTTCGCCTCTTCCGTCATTTCCTGAATAAGCGCCATTGCATTGGTTCTCGCTTCTTCTTTTAACGCTTCGGTCATTTCTGCTTTTGCTTCTTCAGCGCTCAAGTTTGAAACCTGCTCTAATTTTTGAACATGCTCCGCATACACTTTAGAAAGCGTTTTTTCTTTTTCTTCAAGAATGGCCAGCTGATCGTTTAGTCGAGATTGTTTGCGATTATAATCGGCCTCTTGCTGGTTTGATTGTTTCAGTTTTTTGTTTAAACTTTCTTCCTTCTGACCAATTCTATTTTCGGCCTGAGACATTTTATTGTTCTTCTCATTTACCAGTTTTTCATGCTCACTTTTCAAATGCAAGAATCTCTCTTTTGCTTGAAGAATCTTTTCTTTTTTGACCACTTCGGCCTCAGTCTTTGCGTCTTCAAGAAATTTTCGTGCCTTTTGTTGGGAGCTTTTTTTAAGCATTATGTTGGCTCCGACAGCGCCTAAAACTGCTCCGGGCAACAACCCTATTACTATACTTATTATATCCATGTTTAGTTTTAGTTAAAAAAAATGCCCGCATAAAAAGTTCTTGTAAACTCCAATAAGTACAAGAATGGAATGCAACTTTTCAAGCTCAAGAGTCCAGTGTCCCTTTCGGAATCTCAGCACCAAAGCGCGATAAACAGGCCTTCTTTTACTCTAAGTCTTACATTCCCAACGTTTAAAATGTTGAGTTTACAAAACGCAATTATGCGGGCAAAAAGTTCTACCGAAGTAGATTATAATTTAAGAACATCTATGAATCTAGAACTTGATCAAGCTTTTTATTCAACTTATCCAATTCGTTATCCATCAATTTATTAAATGCGATATTTTCTAATTTTTCGCTATTATCAGCATTGTTGGCCAATTCTAACGCGGTCATTGCAAGTAAATCTACATAATCTGTTACTACGTAATTTCCCTTGAGTTTATTGATATTATCGTTGATCATTTGAGCAGCAAGTAAAACATTTTTCTCCTCTCCTTCATTATCCACCTCTATTGGGTAAGAACGTTTTCCTATTTGAACTTCAACAGATTTAGCACCCATTTATTTGGCAATTAGTTGAACGCACTTATCCAATTCTGAAATAAGTGCGTCTACTTTCTTCTTTATTTGCTCATTTTCAAAGGAATTATCCATTGAACTTTCGCTGCTATTATTTATAGTGTTTCGCAGTTTAGAATTCTCAGCCCGCAACACCTCCAACTCCTTGATATTGCTGCGATATGCAGTAATCAAACGATCCACTTTTTCTCCTATTTTTTCAACCTTGTTAGTAGTCATTGTGCCCCACTTTATGCTTTACAAATTTAGCAGGCTAATTAAGAGAAAGCAAGTTTTTAAGTTCTTTTTGTGTATAGCTATTATAATTAGAGCATGGCGCGGTCTTGGACTAGGGTAATTTTGTATTTTAATCATTGATTATGAAATCTATACCCCTCGGTATTCTATTCTTCTTTGTCTGCTTGACAGCCCTTTCCCAAAATAAGGTCAACTTTAGGCCGCCACTGGACATTCCTCTTCAATTATCAGGAAATTTTGGAGAATTACGACCCGGCCACTTTCATGCTGGATTAGATATCAGAACTCAAGGAAAGGTTGGGCTAAAAATCTATGCAATCGAAAGTGGTTATGTAAGCAGAATAGCAGCCTCTGAAGGCGGATATGGGAAAGCTATATACATTACTCATGCAAATGGGTACACATCAGTATATGCGCACCTAAGAAATTATAATGGCGCAATTGAACGCCTTGCTAAAGCCATTCAATACGACCAACGCGCATTTCAATTTGATTCGACCTTGACCGACACGAACCTTATTGTATCTAAAGGCGATATTATTGGTTTTTCTGGAAATACTGGAGGTTCAGCAGGTCCACATTTACATTTTGAAATTAGAAATACCTTAACCGAACACCCCATCAACCCATTGCATTTTGGGTTTGATATCACAGACAATATTGCACCAAAAATTTATGCACTTGGTATTTATCCTCTGAGTGTAACTAGTAATGTAAACGGTAGTAATGAAAAACAAATTCTAAAAACAGTTGGCAATGGAAAAGAATACGAAATTGAATCTGGAAAATCGATAACCGTGAATGGTAAAATTGGATTTGGCATTTATACTCGAGATAAAATAACGGGTTCACCATTCAATTTTGGAATTTACTCCATTGAATTATTTAAAGAAAATCAACTGGTTTATAAGCACCAACTGGACAGCCTAAACTTTGAAACATCTAGATCTATAAATGCGCACATGGACTTTCATGAAGCGACCAAAAAGAAACGTAAAATCCAACGCAGTTTTCTTTTGCCTGGAAATAAATTAAACACTTATTCTAGTGTTGTTAATAATGGAGAATTCTTCTTTTTGAAAGACGATACTATAGCGATGAAATACATTATTAAAGACTATAGCGGAAATACTTCTATCATTAATTTTAAGGTGATATCAAGCTCCGATCCACTGTCCTATCTTCAAACCAAACCACTTGCAATGCTGAATTATGGAATAGAAAATAAATTTAAAGACTCCATCGTTAGCATCAACTTCCCTGCTACTTGTCTATACCAAAATACTCCACTGAACATTTCTTATGATCCGGCAATTGGTCGCTGTGCAGCTCCAATTGCCTTTATAAATACAATGTATGATCCGCTAAATGATTTCATAGACTTAAGCTTTGATATTTCAACTGTTTTAAAAGAAGATCGCTCCAAAGCAGTTATTGTTTCTTTGAATACACAAAAGCAAATTTTGGCTGCCGAAGGTGGGAAAATAGATAGTAACTGGATTACCTGTAAAACACGAAGTTTTGGTCCTTACACTGTATTTATTGATAAGAAAGCGCCAAAAATCACTGCTAAAAACTTTATTCCAAAAGCGACTTATTTAAGCTCCAAAAGACTGTACTTCCATTGTACTGATGACATTTCTGGTCTTGGGAGTTATGAAGCTTATATCGATGAAAAATGGATTTTAATTGAATACGAAAAAAATAGAAAACAAGTGTTTTTCGAATTGGATAACATTACAAAAACAAAGGACAAACACACCCTTAAAATTAGGATTCAAGATAAGGTTGGAAACACAAGTGATTTTGCTTCAACTTTTATTTATTAATGTTTTTGCTTTTTACAACAAGGAATACACTCCAGCATTTGCTTCCATAAATTATATTTGACTGTGCGAAGTAGAATTTTAACTCTAATTTTTATTATCGGTGCATCTCTCACCGTTCAAGGGCAAGTATTCAATAAGGATTCTACGTTGATTCAATTTTCAGGAGTTTTTCTTGACGCAGATAGCCTAACACCTGTTCCCTGGGTGAATATTGTGGTGATCAATCGAAAAAAAGGAACTACAACCGATTATAGAGGTGCATTTTCATTTGTTGCACACCAAGGAGATACCATTCAATTTACCTGTGTGGGTTACAAACCTTTTCGATGCACCATTCCCGATACTCTATCAACTAAGCGCTATACCCTGGTTCAGCTATTTAGCAGGGATACTTACAATTTACCTGAAGCCGTGATCTTTCCATGGCCTAGTAAAGATGATTTTAGAGAAGCATTTTTGGAATTATATATTCCTGACGACGATATGGAGCGCGCCCGAAATAATTTAGAGCAGGCAAAACTCAGAGATAAGATAACGGGCATTCCTAATTGGGGCAGTATTAACTACAAACAGTCCAACCAAATGTATATGGAGCGCATGTATTACGCAGGTCAAGCGCCACCTATGACTATCTTTAATCCATTTGCTTGGGCAGAGTTCTTTAGGGCATTAAAAAGTGGTGATTTGAAAGATCCCAATAAAGAAGGACAAGATTGAATTGAAGGTCTATTTTTGAGCTGTGATAAAAGCACTAAATATTTCAAAAAAATACGGGGAACTTAATGTTCTGAATTCACTAAATCTTGAAGTAAAAAAGGGTGAGGTAGTGAGTATCGTTGGGGCTTCAGGTGCTGGTAAAACCACTTTACTTCAAATTTTAGGTACTCTGGATAAGCCAAATGAAGGTAATTTGTTTATCAATGAAACCGATATTACACTCCTTAGTAGCAAGAAACTGGCTGCATTCAGGAATAAGGAAATAGGATTCATCTTTCAATTCCATCAACTACTTCCCGAATTTACAGCATTAGAAAATGTTTGTATTCCTGCTTACATAGCAGGAAAAAGTAAATCGGAGGCGGAGAAAGAAGCGCTAGATTACCTAAAATTCTTGAAACTTGAGCATAGAATAAGTCATAAACCTGCCGAATTATCTGGCGGCGAACAACAGCGTGTTGCAGTTGCGCGAGCCTTAATTAACCAGCCATCGGTTGTATTAGCGGATGAACCTAGCGGAAATTTAGATTCTAAAAACGCCAAAGAATTGCATGATTTATTTTTTGAATTACGTGAAAAGTTTGACCAAACATTTATCATAGTGACTCATAACGACGAATTGGCTAATATGGCAGATAGAAAGCTAACGATACAAGATGGAGTGATCGTTGAATAAAAAGGAAATCAAACTATTTCTAGATGAAAAAGTTGAGCTATATAATCGACCTGATTTTATAGTTGATGACCCTATTCTAATTCCACATAAGTTTTCAAGAAAAGAAGATATTGAAATTGCAGGCTTCCTAGCCTCTACTATCGCTTGGGGTCAGCGAAAAACTATTCTTGTAAACGCAATTAGAATGATGGAGTTTATGGAATGGCAACCCTACCTATTTCTAAAGGAAAACGAACACAATGATTTTTTCTATGATGGCTTTGTACATCGAACATTCAATTCAACCGATTTTGAGTTTTTTTTGCGTGCATTAAAAGATATTTATGCAAATTATGGTGGACTCGAAAAGGCCTTTTCAATGGGCAAAAATAATTTTGAAAGAATCGCCAATTTCCAACAGTTATTTTTCAATTTGGACGGTGTATCTGTTCCAGATAAATCTAGGAAACACGTTAGTAATCCCAATAAAAACAGCGCATGCAAAAGACTAAATATGTATTTGCGTTGGATGGTTAGAGACGATAAAAAAGGTGTAGATTTTGGTATCTGGAATAACATACCAATGACAGATTTAATGCTGCCATTAGATGTTCATACTGGAAATACATCTAGAAAACTCGGTATACTTAAACGAAAACAAAACGACTGGAAAACGGTTGAAGAAATTACAAGTCAACTTAGAAAATTTGACGTTGTTGATCCTTGTAAATACGATTTCGCTCTTTTTGGTTTAGGAGTCGTTGAAAAATTTTAGCGAATTAGACTCTTAAACTCCGGGATTACACATATCCCACGATAACATTCACGAGCTATTCGGTGTTTAAAAAAAATGTCAAACGTAGCAGTACAATCATCAAGTGCGTTTATTTCAAAAAAGCTAGACAGCTGACTGTAATTGTTCTCATCAGCAAGAAACCCGCACATTACCTCATTCAACTTTATATTTAAAGTCCAATTTCCGTAGAAATAACCTTTTTTACACACACCACTTGTATGAGGAGCTGCATCGGGATAGAAGCTACTAAACTTACCAAATAACGAATCATTTACAAATTGACATTCGGAATGTAAGTTACCATTCTTGTGATAAAACTTACTGTCGCCGTTTAACTCACCCAATTGATACACTTGCCACCCAAGTTTATTCCCTGAATTATCAAAAGTGAAAATAGTGTCATTTTTTCGCCCTTCTATTAAGCTTCCTTTTTCTTTTAGGTTTCCATTGGAGTGAAACAGCTCGTAAGCACCGTTTGCATTAGCATTTGAGATAGTATAAACTCCCATTTTTTTACCTTTAGAATTCCAAATCTCCCACTTGCCAATTTTTTCTTTTTTATCGTTTACTAAGCCTACTAATTCATCGGTCTTGACTTTATTCTTTTTCCATTTTTTATTTATGCTTTTATCCAATTGGTATTCACGAAACTTATTATCTAATTGATACTTCCAGAAATAAGCGTCAATCTGGGTAGAAAACTTGTAAAGCTTCTTTTGACCTTCATAAGTTGAATAATTCACTTGATAAAAATCTCTTGTAAATGTTGGCTGTTCCAAGTAGTCGATAATATTGGTGATTCCTTCAATATTCTTAGGCTTTATACGCTCCATATTCGCAAATTTCATATAACTAAAATCAATCCAAAGCGCAGCAGTATTGGATTTAGAAGCATCAGGAATTAAACCAATATCCATAATTCTAGATACCATTTTTCCTCGATTATTATGATAATACCAACGCTCTCTAATTATCAGTTTATGAGACGTATTTAATTGAAATTCCTCTATTCTTTTCTTAGCATCTACTTTTGCAACATAGCCGAATTGCTCTGGACCTTCAAAAAAAGCAGAATACTTATCTGCTAGGTAAATTAATACTTCTTGAACTGTTAGTGTCTGATCTTTATCGAATTCAAATTTGTAATAAGACTTATTGATTTCTTTAGAAAAATCAATCAATGAATACGTTTCTTTGTGGAAAGATTTTATTTCGTGGTACATAGGATGGTCTTCCGATATAAGATTATCGACGTATTGGTCATCCAATCCATACTTCAAAGACTCCCCGAGTCGCTGATTATTAAAAGATTGTATGTTTTTATTGTAAAATGTCCACGTTACATCAGACATGTGGTCTTTAAATTCTTGAGCACATAAGGATGAAATGCTAGCAATACTGAATAAAAATGCAAAAAATAAATTCTTATTAATCATAAGGCAAATAAAACATGTTATCAAGCACAACGATTATTCCAAAGCTTAAATTTGTACAATGAATCACCTTGCTCATATTTATCTTGCCGGAGACAATGAAGAATTGGTGATTGGTAATTATATCGCGGATTATTTGAGGGGAAATAATTTTAATACACTTCCTCCTAAAATTATTGAAGGTGTTTATATGCACCGTAAAATTGACACTTTTACGGATGAACATCCTAAGTTTAGGGAAGCAACAAAATTGATTCGACCAACAATTGGAAAGTATGCTGGTGTCGCTGTCGATATTTATTTCGATTATTTCTTGGCTCAAAATTGGAAAAGCTTCCATAACAGCAGTTTACCTGATTTCGCAGATTCAGTTTATAGTTTAATTGAAAGGCAATGGTTACATATCCCTGATAAAGGAAGACGGTTTTATACTTACATGGTTGCCCATAATCTGCTTTATAAATATGGCGAAATGGAAACTATTAATAGGGTCTTTAATGGTATTAATTCCAGAACAAAATTCGAGTCAAATCTAGACAAGGCTGGAATTTTATTGGCATCAAATACACAAGAGCTAGAAGACTTATTTCTTGACTTTTTTCAAGACTTGAAACAATATATTGAAAAACCTAATGACTAAATTAGAAATCCTAATAACTGGAGATGGCAGTACATCGTTTTTTCATCCTGAATTAGACGAAACTTATCATTCCCGTCATGGAGCAATTCAAGAAGCAGTGCATGTCTTCATTAAAACAGGATTAGAGCACTCCATTCAACAAAACAACTTGAAACAGATTTCAATATTTGAAATGGGTTTTGGAACTGGTTTAAATTGTTTGTTAACTGACCTTTGGTCGCTAGAAAACTCGTTTACAATAAATTATACTGGAATAGAAAATACAGTTTTATCTGATGAACAAATCGACAGCTGCAATTACGTAGAAATACTGAATGACAAAAATGCTGCTGAAATATTCAACAAAATCCATACTTCTCAATGGAATGAAGGAGCTACTATTTCGGCCGATTTTAAGCTTACAAAAATTGAATCAGATATAGAAGAGTTCAAAAGTTCCAAAAAATTTGATCTTATCTATTTTGATGCTTTTGGCCCTAGAGTTCAGCCATTTTTATGGGAAATTACGGTACTTAAGAAAATGTACGAATTGCTGAATTACGGAGGCTTCTTTGTCACTTATTGCGCTAAAGGGAGTGTGCGGCGAACCTTAATTGAACTTGGGTTTGAAGTTGAACGACTGCCTGGTCCTCCTGGTAAAAGAGAAATGCTTAGAGCAAGAAAGGTGGACTAAAGGAAGCCTTCTCTTTTTCTAATCAACCACTCGGCTCCTAAAAGCAAAATTACTAATGCAAAAAACCATTTAAAGTCAATTAAGTCTTTAAAGTTTATTTGGCTATAGAGAATGGAGCTAAATTGTTGACTTTCCAACTTGGAATTCCAGTTGTCATATTCACTTGGCAAATAAAACTGTCCACCATTCTTTTTAGATAGTTTGTACAACACCTTGTGATTTGCCTCAAGGTTAGCAAGCTCTGTATTCATTTCAGACACGGAAAACTGTCCTGATTTAGAAATTTCAATACCATTGACAACTGTTTTGGCTGTGTAATTATAGATGCCTTGTTCTAAAGCACCCATATTAAGCCGGTAACCAATTTCGCTTCTATCAAAACTGTATTCATAGTTGAGACTATCGTTCTTCTTTAATTTTAATTCGATATTCGGGGAATTGATGGATTCGTATAATTCATTATACAGTTCTGCCTTTAACACAATATCTTCCGAACTTGAATAATTAGATGCGGTATAAACGCGCAAACGACTCTTATCTTTTTTAACCGATAAATAGCCAATACTGCTCTCAATTAGACTTGTAAAAAGTTCAGTATTTCCGTTCTTTTTATATTCTGCTAAAGGCCATTTCCAGAACCCCTCCCCCATCACAAAGACGGCATTTTTACCATTAAATTCTGTAAAAGTCCACAGCGGAATTTCCGATTGAATATTTCCGATTTTTTGAAAAAGAACCGTTGAATTTTTACCTTTAAAACTATACTCTCCAAAAGGTGCAGCAACTGGTGGGTATTCGTTCAATATTGTTGCACTTTCTTTTGGAATTTTGAACAAACTAAAATTAAAATTTAAACCCGCTGTCGTTGTATTTACCATTCCATTTGCATTCCCTTTAATTGCCACTCCGGCGTTTAAAGAAGCAAATTGACTCATGTTTACATATTTACCTATAATATGCATAGCAGGCAATTCGATAGCGTAAAGCGCCTTTAAAAGATTAGCATTCAATTGAAGCTTTGAGCTTGGTATTTGGTACAATATCAATCCATTGTATTCATTTTTGAGGCTATTGATGAATTCCAGCGAAAGGTCGGCACTTTGCACCAAATCAATTTCCAAATTATCATTTCCAACTATTACTTTTTGAATTGCTCCAATATCCGGAGATAGCGTATGATAAATCAATGCTATTTTTTCTTTTGAGTCTAACACCTCTATTGGAATTACCACCTTGTTATTCAAAATATTAGACTCTCCTTCTATTTCATTTAATTGGATCGTGATTAATTGTATACCAACCTTTTTCGCCTCAAACTCTGCATTAAATTTCAGTATTTCGCTCTGTGAATTGTAGTCAAATTCCTTACTAAATATTGCTCCAGATGACGATTTAATAAGTAGCGTTGTAGATTTTCCTTTTAAGAAATTGGCCTTTACCGATACTTGTATCGGGAACTTATTTCCCAAATAAACGATCTTGTTGTAACGCGAATCGAGAATCATTTGATCCGGTCTTTTAGAGGTGTCTCCTAGAGCGATAACATCAATGGGGGTGTTTGCTTTGGAATCAACATAATCTGGATCTATGCCAGAATTAACAATGCCATCCGTTACCAATAAATGGCCTACAACATTTCTAAAACTATAGTTATCATCAATATAATTCAAGTATACTGAAAGGTTTGTCTCTTTTTCGGAAAAGTTAAAATTTTCAACGACCTCCTTACCAAAACCAATTACATTTAGTTCTACATTTTCTATGGATTCAATTTTATCTTTGACTTTCTGAATCAGCTGCTTTATTTCACTGCTATCTTTATTAGCTAAAATAGACTCCGATTGATCTATTCCAATTATAAATACGGGTTTCTCCTCTTCCGTACTTGAATATTTCACAAGAGGATCGAGAAGAAATAACCCAATCAAACATAAAATGGCAAATCGCAGAATGGCTAAACCAATTCTTACCTTGTTCGAATAGCCGTCAGGTTTAAAAAAGTACAATAATGCAGAACCGCCCGCGCAGATCAACAATAACGGCAAAAGCCAACCTATATTTTCTCCAAATTGAATCATAAAAAAAGCCCTTCGCAGGGCTTCAAATTTGCACATTTATAACTATGCAGTTTTACTAATCTTGTTTTAAGAAGTTAACATTCCACCGTCAACATTAAGAGTTTGACCTGTAATGTATCCTGACATATCAGAAGCTAAGAACAATGCCAAATTAGCAACGTCATCTACTGTGCCTCCTCTTTTAAGTGGAATTGCATCACGCCATTGTTGAACTGTTTCTTCAGGAAGCTTTCCTGTCATTTCAGTTTCAATAAACCCTGGCGCTATTGCGTTACATCTAATATTACGCGAACCAAGCTCAAGTGCTATAGAACGAGTAAAACCAAGGATTCCTGCTTTTGAAGCAGCATAATTAGACTGTCCAGCATTCCCCTTTACACCAACTACAGAACTTAGGTTAATTATTGAACCTTCTCGCTGTTTAAGCATAGTTCGTTGAACGGCTTTGGTCATATTAAAAACTGACTTCATGTTAATATTAACTACATCATCCCACATATCTTCAGTCATTCTCATTAGCAGGTTGTCTTTAGTGATACCAGCATTATTAACAACCACGTCAATTCTACCACCAAAATCTTGGATTACATCCGCAATTAATTGTTCCGCAGAATCGAATTTAGACGCATCCGACTTATATCCTTTCGCTACAACACCGAAAGCTCTCAATTCATTTTCTAACTGCTTTGCTTTTTCATCTGATGATAAATAAGTAAAGGCCACGTGGCTTCCTGATTGAGCGAATTTTTGCGCTATTCCTCTTCCAATACCTCTTGATGCTCCAGTAATTATAGCAACTTTACCTTCTAATAATTTCATATTCCTTTACTGCAATGAATTAAAAAACTACAATATTTACTCTTCTGTTTAAAATCAACTTTTTAGGATCGCTCTGAACATCTTCCATTGATACTCTTGGCGTAGATTCACCAAAATACTCTTTTCGAATATTCTGCTTAATTCCTTGACTTCTTAAGTACTCTTCAACTGAATCAACACGTTTCTTGGACAATTCCAAATTGTATTTTTCATTTCCAATATGATCAGAATGACCGCTTAAATAAACTTTTGCATTTGGTTTATCCTTCATAAAATCTAAAAATGCACCTAACTTACCTCGGCTATACTCTGTGACGAGCTTAGAATTGGTTCCAAAATGAATGGTTTGCTCATATTTTGCAACAAATGGTCCGCCTTCGACCGTCTCCTTTTTACCATCAATGACATTTTTTCCTGGATAATTAGCCGTTAGTCTTTTTTCATTAATCGCCTTGTCAATCATATAATTGTATGCTTTTAGAGCACGCTTTCTTGCCATATCCTTACTCTCTCCAGGCAACGCTGCACCATAAATTTCGGCAGTCAACCCATCATTAGACAGCATTAGCTCAGCCTTTTTATCCAATTCAGCAATGTATGTAGAATCCAGTTCACCACTTTCAAGTAACACAATACTATCAATGATTAAAACGGCTTGTACTTTCTTACCATAGGTTAGTCTTTTTTGATTAATTCCCTTGCCAATCATATAATTGTATGCTTTTAGAGCACGCTTTCTTGCCATATCCTTACTCTCTCCCGGCAGCGCTGCACCATAAATTTCGGCAGTCAACCCATCATTAGCCAGCATAAGCTCAGCCTTTTTATCCAATTCGGCCATGTATGTAGAATCAAGTTCACCACTTTCAAGTAACACAATACTATCAATGATTAAAACGGCTTGAACTTTCTTACCATAGGCTAGTCTTTCTTGATCAATTCCCTTACCAATCATATAATTGTATGCTTTTAGAGCACGCTTTCTTGCCATATCCTTACTCTCTCCCAGCAGCGCTGCACCATAAATTTTGGCAGTCAACCCATCATTAGCCAGCATAAGCTCAGCCTTCTTATCAAGTTCGGCCATGTATGTAGAATCAAGTTCACCACTTTCAAGTAACACAATACTATCAATGATTAAAACAGCTTGTACTTTCTTACCCAAGTTAGAGATCATCTCTTCATCAATTTCTTCTTCCGCACTTTCTGTTACCATATAAATATCAAAAGCTCCGAAGCCACCTTGTCGATTTGAAGCAATGAAAGCATGAGTGCCATCGTGTCCGTTTAGGTAGTTAATTTCATCATATGGACTATTAATTGGAATTTTTAAATTTTCTGGTGTACTCCATTTCTCTTCTCTTAAGTACGAAACAAAAATGTCATAACCCCCGATAGAAGAGTGACCTTTAGAGCTAAAATACAATGTGGTATCATTCAGCATGAAAGGTGAATCCTCATCTTGAATGGTATTTAATTCAGGACCTATATTTGTTAAATCACCCCACTGATCGGTTCCGATGTTTTCACTGATATACAAATCTCTACCACCAATACAATCAAAGCGAGTTGCACTTAAAATCATGTAAGAACCATCAGAGGAAATTGTAGCAGAAGTTACCTGTGAACCAGCTCGGCTAAAATCAGCACTAAACGTTGCAGGCTGAACCCAATTTTCTCCATCGTAATTAATATGCTCAATTTGATTGTCCTTGTATACGTACAAATCCTTTTCGTCAATTGAAATTGAAACGGTAGCATCATGTTTTACAGAATTGCGAATTACATTATCAAAAACATCCATGTTATTGACGTTTTGAACCTCAGTAAAAATTCCGAATTTCCTTTTCGTTACATAAATATCTTCAAAATACTCTCCATCTGTATAAAGCAACCCACCTGTTGACCCCTCTCTCCTAGAGGTAAAAATCATAGTCTGACCTTCATCCATAATGATTGGACCATATTCTGAAAAAGCTGAATTTACCTCGTCACCTAAGTTCTCAATTTTAACAAAAGTTCCGTCGTCTAAATAATACTTATGAATGTTCTTTTTATCATTTTCGACACTCGCTAAAATATCTTCACTTTCTTCCATGAGGCCTTTCAACTCTTCACATTGTTGGATATAAGATTCAACTTCTTTCTGACGAAGTCTCCCTTGTTTTCCAAGAGGCAAGGACTCTGCCATATATGTGGAATAGGCAGCTGTTGCGAATAAAAAATCGTGTTCTAAATGATAAACTCTGCCTAAGTAGTAGAATAATTCGGGCATATCTACTCTCTCACCATCACGCTCTGCTTTTTCCAAATATTTTTTGGCAGCAAGCTTATTAAAAGAGCCCTCGTAAATAGTCATCCCAAGTTCGAAGTTCACACGAGCGTCATTGGTATCGTCAGTGTGCAATATAGAATAAAGTTTAAAAGCATCAGTAAACTCTTCCATTTGAAAGTAAGTACGTGCCTGCTTAAGCACCTTTTTTCTTTCATCTTCTGACATTTCCTCTTGAGCAAATCCACAAAAACCAAGTATTGTGATTAAAAACGCAATAAATAATTTAATTTTCACGATATTGAATTTAGAGCAAAAATAATCAAGCGAATGACCTAATAATGGATTATTAATAATAAGTGTAATCTAAAGCTAAAAGTATAGCTTTTTTAAAAAAAACTAGTCTATAAATCGGGTCAACGTGTTCGAATTCATAAACGTACAGGAATCTGTCTTACCAAAGACCGTATATCTGTTTGAAGCAATTCGGTCGTATATAAAATCTCTTATTGGCAAAGGGATCAGCCAAAACACGCTCAGTAATCTCCAAACCCCGTCTAAACCAATTAAAATTTTTAATGCTGCGGAAGATTTAGAATACAACTTATTATCTTGATAAAAAAGGATAGAATCCACCCCTAAAGACTCTGGATGTTTTTTGATCAACTTTTTATAGTTTTCACCTCCAATTTGAGCGAAAAGATAGCTGCCTTTTTTTTCTCTTTTTAAAACAAACTGAACAGTGGAATTGCACAAATTGCAAACGCCGTCATAAAACACTACATTATCGGGAACTTTAGCCATAATTTAGAGAATCAAATTTAATGATGAAATAAATAAAATACACTAGTTTTTATCAAAAAAATAATAAGATATTTGCAGCCGCATTATTAATCGTGGTCTCGAACCACAAAAAATAAAATTATGGCAACAAAGATTAGACTCCAAAGACATGGTAAAAAAGGAAAACCTTACTATTATATAGTAGCTGCTGATAGCCGTGTAAAAAGAGATGGAAAATATATTGAGCGTTTAGGTGATTACAACCCGAACGAAAATCCAGCAATTATCAATATCGATTTTGAAAGAACATTGTATTGGGTAAAAACAGGTGCACAACCCACCGATACCGCTAGAGCAATTCTTTCTTACAAAGGAGTAATGATGAAAAATCACCTTGATAAAGGTGTAATAAAGGGTGCACATACTCAGGCTGAAGCTGATGCAAAGTTTGTTAAATGGGAAGCCGATAAAACTGGAAAAATCGAAGGAAAAATCGAAGGCCTCAAAAAAGCTGAAGGTGCTGAAGCTGCTAAGAAATTAGCTGCTGAGAAAGAAGTTAACGATAAACGTCTTGCTGAATTTCAAGCTAAAGAAGCAGCATTGCATGCAGCTGCTGTAGCTGCAGCAGCTCCTGTAGAAGTAATTGCAGAAGTTGTAGAAGAAGCAGTTGTTGAAGCTACAGAAACAGTGGTTGAAGTTGTTGAGGTAGTAGCTGAAAAAGTAGAAGCAGTTGTTGCTGTGGTTGCTGAAGAAGCTCCTGCTAAAGAGGAAAAGAAAGAAGATTAATTATGTCACATGACGATTGTTACTATCTAGGTTACATCGTCAAACCACACGGTCTAAAGGGAGCTTTTCAGGTTTCTTTAGATGTAAGTAATCCTCAAGAATACACTAAAATGGAATCAGTGTTCGTCGAATTGGACGGACAACTGGTTCCATTTTTTATTTCAGCTATTTCGGTTCAGCCAAATGGAAAAGCTCGAATAGAAATTGAAGATATTTCATCAACAGATGAAGCTAGAAGATTAGTTGGCAAACAATTGTTCTTACCACTCGATGTTTTGCCGAAATTAACTGGAAATCATTTCTACTATCACGAAATAGAAGGTTATAAACTGATTGATGAAGAAGAGAATGAAATTGGTTCGATTACCAAAATACAGGATGCTCCGGCCCAAGATTTAATTGTTGTGCAACGGAATGAAAAAGAACTACTAATTCCAATTCTAGAGAATACTATCATAAAACTCAACCGAGAAGAAAAATCTTTGAAAGTAAAAATGTTACCCGGTTTAATGGATTTGTTTAGCTAGCCAGTAAAGTTTCTACCTGCTGACGCAGTAATTCAATTGTTCTTTCATCACTTATGCTCTTGCTTTTCTCATCTATCAAAGTATGGCAATGACTAATTGCTACTTTCATTGGTAATACATGTACATCGAGATAATTCATTACCCCCGTGAAGTGATCTAATCCCCTAAGATTACCTGCTCTGCCGCTAGCTATTCCTATAAGTAGTGCTTGTTTCCCTCTTATTCTATCAGGTGAAAAAGAATCTATAAAAGCTTTCAGAACTCCTGGAAAACTCCCATTGTATTCTGGAATTACAAAAACAAACTTATTTGAACCTGAAATGAACTTATTCGCAATAAGGTTCAATGGTGCATACTCATTACCGTAGACCTCATTTTCGAATGCAAAGTCATTGGGTAGATCCTCTAAATTCAACACCTTACAACCCTCTTGTTTTGAGTTAATTAATGCTTCAATTTCTTTAGCAAAAATGTAGCTGTTACTCAGATTTCTGTTTGTTCCACAAATTATAGTTATCATTCCTTTTCAACAAATTTATGTTTAAACATTGTGTATAAAAGCGAGGAGTTTCAAAAACCTCACAATGCAAATAAAGTACTTTTAGCTGGTTGAGAAACATCTGTCTTTACTTCTTGTTAGAGAACTGTAACAACATGTAATTCAGTAAAAAACAGATATTTTAGATCAATTAATGTTTTAAAAAAACTCAGTAATGGGAAAAATAATAGCAATTGCCAATCAAAAAGGTGGGGTTGGAAAGACTACTACCGCGATTAATCTTGGCGCAAGCTTAGGTGCCCTCGAGAAGAAGGT
Source organism: Flavobacteriales bacterium UBA6770 (assembly GCA_905181875.1). GTDB lineage: Bacteria > Bacteroidota > Bacteroidia > Flavobacteriales_G > Salibacteraceae > UBA6770. The sequence continues at coordinate 925 of CAJIZH010000006.1, read as the reverse complement.
GCTTATTGTTGATGCCGATCCTCAAGCAAATGCTACTTCTGGTGTAGGTCTTGATCCTCAAAAATATAAAAACCAGATTTATGAATGTATGGTTATGACGTTGATCCAGCGGACATTGTTTTGCATACTGATTCTCCAAACTTAGATATTCTGCCCGGTCACATTGATTTAGTTGGAGCCGAAATTGAAATGATTAACCTTCCGAATAGAGAGAAAATGATGCGCATGGCGCTTTCTAATATAAAAGAGGATTACGATTTTATAATTATTGATTGCTCTCCTTCATTAGGTTTGGTAACTGTCAATGTCTTTGACAGCATGCAGATTCAGTAATTATTCCTGTTCAATGCGAGTACTTTGCGCTTGAAGGTCTTGGTAAATTATTGAATACCGTGAAAATCGTTCAAAATTTATTGAATAAAGATCTTGAGATTGAGGGTATGTTGTTGACTATGTATGATCAACGCCTTAGACTAGCAAATCAAGTTGTAGAAGAAGTTAAAATGCATTTTCAACAGCTTGTGTTCAACACAATTATCTTTAGAAATACAAAATTGGGTGAAGCACCTTCTCATGGTGAAACCGTTATAATGTTTGACGCAACTTGCAAGGGTGCGGTGAACTATTTAAACTTAGCAAGGGAAATTCTTCAAAAAAACAATCTCACCAGATTGACCGATGAAGAAAAAATTATCGAGGTAGGAAATGGCCACTAAGAAACGAGCACTAGGCAGAGGCTTAAGTGCCTTGCTCGAAAATGCCAATACGGATATTACCTCTAAATACTCTGCTGCTGATAGTCATGTTGCTGGTTCTATTAGTGAAATTGAAATTAGTTCTATCACTGCTAATCCTTTTCAACCCAGAAAACAATTCAGTGTTGAGGCTTTGCAGGAATTAGTTGATTCTATTAAAATTCATGGTG
>CAJIZH010000005.1 GCA_905181875.1 Flavobacteriales bacterium UBA6770 | reverse complement strand
CAAACCAGACTTTTATCCAATAAAAAAGAGGGAAAAAAACCCTCTTTTAATTATTTCCTTAGTGTTTTAACGCTGCAAATGTACAATTTTTCTTGAATGTTTTAAACCCTTAGTTACTGATTTTCTTACCGTTCTCATATTCAATAGTTTTTAAAACAGATCCATCTTCTTTAAAAATTTCCCAAGTACCGTTCTGTTTGCCTGCTTTATAAAAATTAATTGCCATAATAGTTCCACCTGGATAGTATATTTCTGTTTTACCATCAAGCTTTCCCTTTTTATAGTTCATTACTCTTTGAAGCTGGCCATAATCTAGGAAGTACTTCCACTCTCCTATTTGACGATTGTACTTATGCGGTCCTTCTTGTCTTACGCCACCTTTTGGGTAGAAGTATTTCCAATGACCATCTTTAAATCCATTTTCATATCCGCCTTTTTCTCGCTCTCTACCTGACGAAAACCAAAACGCCCAGTCTCCTTCTTTTAGTCCGTTCTCTATATCACCTTCATAATTCATCTTACCGTTTTCATACCAACCCTTCCAATGGCCTTCCATTAAACCAGCTTCAAAATTCCCTTCATCCTTCTTTGCACCCGAGTCATACCAGCTTGACCACAAACCTTGTTCTTTGCCATTTTCATAGTTTCCCTCCTGTAGTTTTTGACTCGATTCAAACCAAGTTGACCAAAGTCCATTTTTCTGTCCACTAGAATACATTCCTTTTCGCCAGACTTCGCCCGTTTGATACCAAAACCTCCATTCTCCATTTTTCTTTCCATCCTTAAAATTACCTTCTGATTCTTTTTGGCTACTGTTTTCATAGAAATAAGTCCAAGTGCTATCTTGTAAATTTTCAAGGAAAAATCCTTGCATATAAATCTTGTTGTTATCACTCCAAAATTTCCAAAATCCATTTTTCTTTCCAGCAATGTAGGCTCCTGTGACTCGTGGCTCTCCATCCTCAAAAAACGCCTTCATTTTCCCTTGGCGTTTACCATCAAGGAATGTCTCAGAACGTTTAATTTGACCAGATTCGTAATACACCGTCCATTCTCCGTCTTTTAATCCGCTCACATAAGAGCCCGCTTCCTTTTTAATGTCAGTTTGAAAATAAGACACATATTCACCCTGCAAAACGCCATTTGCATAATTCGAAATTGATATGATTTCCTCTCCAACATACTTATTTACAAAACCATTTCCTTCAATTAGAGTCTGCGCGCCTTCTAATGCATTTGCTTTAAAAACCTTTACATTTCGTTTATCCCATAACTCTTGCTTGTACAGCTTTCCATTTGGAAAATAATAATTCCAAATACTGTCCTTAAACCCATAATCAAACTGACCAATGGACTTAGTTTTACCATCAGTAAACCAAGAAGTGTAGATGCTATCTTGAATATTATATAGAAAAAAGCCTTCGTTTTGGGGTTGGCCGTTATTGAACCAGATCTTCACTGAACCATTTAATTTTCCTTCAGTGTAGTTGGCTTCCTCTCTAATCTTACCGTCTTGATACCAGTATTTCCACAAACCTTCCTCTAATCCATAAAAATAGGTTCCTTCACTACGTTTTATTGTACTGTCTCTATCATGGAAATCGGTGAATTTAAAAACCGATTGCGCATTCGATATTTGCATCGATAGAGCAAAAATGAGTAGGAGCATTAATTTATTCATAGCTACAAATTTAGAAGGAAGGCGTTGGTTAAACTAACCTTGAAAAAGAAAAAGTAAACATTAATTCTCGGAAAACTAAAGCAGTATTATTTTATGAAAATTAAAGTTAAAGTGTTTCTATGCTCATCACCTTGTAATGATTTTCGCCCAATTGATGTTAGGCTTTTAACTGGTCAATATTGTTCATTTTACCTCAGGACCATAACACTAGAACAATTAACTTATTTGTATGGTATGTTACAAGTTTGCAAACAAAACAACTTTAGGTTTGCACAAATATTTAATGAATGAAACTGATAATAATTGTACTCTTTGGAATGTTTACGTTAAATCTGACTGGACAGATTTCTCACAAACAATGGGATGAATTAGTGAAAAAACATGTGACTAAATCTGGTACTGTTAATTACGAAGAGTTTATAAATGACAAAGAGCATATGGATGCTTATTTAACACTGCTTTCTAACAACCCGCCAAAGTCATCTTGGACAAAAGATGAAACGCTAGCTTATTGGATAAATGCATACAATGCATTTACTGTTAAGCTTATAGTGAAACATTTTCCTGTAAAGAGTATTAAAGATTTGGGTGGTCCTATCTATAAAGTGAATACTTCTTGGGATATTAAGTTTATTAAAATCGGAGGAGAAGAATTGAACCTAAATAATATTGAGCACCAAAAAATAAGAGGTCATTTTAACGAACCTAGAATCCATTTTGCGGTAAACTGTGCCTCTGTATCTTGCCCAAGGCTTAGAAATGAGGCTTTTACAGCAGACAAGCTCGAAGCTCAACTGACCGATCAGGCTAAGTGTTTTCTTCAGTATAAAATTAAAAACGATCTTTCTGACCCTAAGAATCCGAAGGTGAGCAAATTGTTTAGTTGGTATTCTGGAGACTTTGAAGTTGATGGTAAAACGCTTATTGATTTCATTAACAAATATTCTATTTCTAAAATTCCAGAAGGAACTAGCTTAAAGTATTTAGATTATAATTGGAACCTAAATAATTAGTCAAAATGAGTTCAAAAAGTTATTACGATCCCGAGGATTTAAAAAATTTCGGAAAAATCACAGAGTGGAATAAGAATTTAGGCGATAAGTTTTTCGATTGGTACGGTGATGTTTTCCAACCAGGGGCTCTTACAGCAAGGGAGAAGTCTCTAATTGCATTAGCAGTTTCCCATGCCGTTCAGTGCCCATATTGTATTGATGCTTATACTGTTGATACCTTAGAGAAAGGCTGCAACGAAGAAGAAATGATGGAGGCAGTGCATGTAGCTAGTGCCATACGAGGAGGCGCTACGCTTGTACATGGAACTCAAATGATGAAAAAAGCCAAGAAACTAAGCATGTAAGGCTCGGGTTAAGGCAAGTAAAATATTTATGATCAAATCTTTAAAAGCTAGAGAACATGATTTTTCAGCTACCGAAAAACAACTAAATGTTCTCAATAGTGGTCCTTTTGAAGAGGGTTCATTGGAGTCTTTTCAAACGCACTTAAAAGAAATAAATCATTGGCCTCTAAAGCCTAATGATTTGGAAGTATTTCAAGTAAATGTTGGCTATATGTGCAACCAAGTTTGCAAGCATTGTCACGTTGATGCTGGTCCTGATCGTAAAGAAATTATGACTAAAGCAACTATGCAGGAGTGCATTGGTGTTATTGCTAATAATAACATAAGCACGCTTGACCTAACTGGTGGTGCACCCGAAATGAATCCAAACTTCCGATGGTTTGTTGAAAATGCAGTTGCAGCAGGAATCAAGGAAGTTATAGTTCGGTCTAATCTTACTATCATTTTGGCCAATCCAAAATATAACGATCTGCCAGAGTTTTTTGCAAAAAACAGAGTTAGAGTAGTTTCTTCATTACCCTATTACCAAAGAGGGAAAACTGACCGACAGCGAGGAGATGGTGTCTTTGACAAGTCCATTAAGGCTTTACAGATGTTGAACAAAGTGGGTTATGCTAATCCAGAGACTGGGCTTTTTCTTGATCTAGTTTACAATCCAAGTGGCGCATTTTTACCGGGTGACCAGGACCAATTGCAAATGGAATTCAAAGCTGCTTTGAAAGAGGATTTTGATATTGAATTCAACAACCTGTTTGCAATCACTAATTTGCCTATTTCTAGATTTCTGGATTACCTAGTAGCTTCAGAAAACTACGAAGATTATATGGAGAAATTAGTGGGTGCATTTAATCCAACAGCCGTTGGTGGATTAATGTGCAAAAACACTATTTCTATAGATTGGAGAGGCTACATGTACGATTGTGACTTTAACCAAATGTTAGAAATGAAAACTGCCGGAAAAGGCAGTCAACATATTTCAACTTTTAATTCAAGTACCCTAAATGAACGAAGTATTAAAGTAAACAATCATTGTTTTGGCTGCACAGCAGGAGCTGGAAGTAGCTGCCAAGGTACTGTAGCTTAATTACTCTCCAATAACGATTTTATAAACCAACCCATTTTGAAACTGTACTCCGGTAATTTCTTCTGCTTTAAAGCCAGCGCAATTTCCTGCGCCTTTATCTTCAGACTCTTAGTAATACGTATTCTCCAACGCACACCAACCGATAATTTAGGACTTCTCGCAGAAGAGCTACTAACTAAATCTATATCAGAGCATGCTGCTTTACAAGAATATACTTTGTACTTATAGTTGCATTTATTTACCACCATCGTCATTTGTTGCATTGGCATCATTGTTTATTGCAGTAGCAATCAGTACAACCCATATTAAAAACACATTCGCCGCTATCTTCACCGGCTTTAGCATCATAATTCTCAGCAGCTTCTCGGTGCAGCCTAAAGAAGTAGAACTTGAAACTGAAAAGAATTGCCCTTAAAAATAAAAATTCATGCTTTATGTTTTAACAAGTTTGCAATGCAGTTATAAAACTAATTACCTAACAACCAACACAAAAGTGCCCCCAGTAAGAATCGAACTTACATCTAAAGTTTAGGAAACTTTTGTTCTATCCATTGAACTATGGGGGCTTTTAAATCGCCAGTATAGTTTAGAAAATAATCTTTTGGATTATCTTATTTCCGAACCACTATCAACATCTTTTTCTGGAGACACAAAGCTCAATTCGCCATTTGCATTTTCAGCCATTAAAATCATTCCCTGAGACTCAACGCCACGAATATTCCGTGGTTCAAGGTTCAATAAAACACTTACCTTTTTTCCAATTACTTCTTCAGATGAATAATGTTTCGCAATACCACTCACGACCGTTCTCTTATCTATTCCAGTATCAACCAGTAGCTTTAGAAGCTTGTCTGCTTTAGGAACTTTTTCCGCTTCCAATATAGTTCCTACTCGAATATCCATTTTGGTGAAATCCTCGAAATGTATTGCAGGCGATTGAGGTGCTTTTAACCGCTCTGGCTCATTCATTTTTTTGCTATTTGCCAATTTTTCAATTTGAGCATCAATGTCTTTATCCTCAATTTTCTGAAAAAGTAATTCCGGCTTAGCCAATGTTTTTCTATCATTCAAAAGCGAATTCAAACGATTTGATGTCTCAGGTAAAAACGGTCTGAACGTTTCTTCTAACATTGAAACTATTTCGATAGCCAAGGTCATAATGACCTTAACTTTCTCCGGATCCGTTTTTATTAATTTCCAAGGTTCAACATCGGCTAAATATTTATTGCCAATTCTTGCAATTCCCATTGCCGTATTTTGTGCTTCTCGAAACTTGAATTGCTTGATTAAATCGCCTGACTTTAATGCGAGTTTTTGAGCTTGCTTTATTACAACGTTCTCTTCTTCCGAATAATCCGCTGCAGGAATCTCTCCCTCGTAATATTTATGCGTTAAGACAGCAACTCGATTTACAAAATTTCCAAGTATTGCCACTAACTCGTTATTAACTCGAGCCTGGTAATCCTTCCAGGTAAACTCGCTGTCTTTAGACTCCGGTGCTATAGAAGTTAGCACGTATCGCAATTCATCTTGACGATTTGGAAAATCCTCCAAATATTCATGCAACCAAACTGCCCAATTTCTACTAGTAGAAATTTTATCACCTTCCAAATTCAAGAATTCGTTTGCGGGGACATTAGTAGGCAATACAAAATCACCATGTGCTTTTAGAATAATTGGAAATATAATGGCATGAAAAACAATGTTATCCTTACCTATGAAGTGAATCAACTCAGACGAATCCGATTTCCAATAATCCTCCCAGCTTTCCCCATTCTCTTCAGCCCATTCTTTGGTTGCTGAAATGTAACCTATAGGAGCATCCAACCAAACGTATAGCACTTTATCATCAGCGCCTTCAACTGGAACTTTTACACCCCAATCCAAATCACGAGTCATAGCTCTTGGCTGCAATCCCCCATCAATCCATGATTTACATTGGCCAATTACCTGGTTTCTCCAAAGCTTTGGGTCATGGTGAGCCTTACCGTCAAGAATTCCGTTTTCAACCCACTCTTTGAGCCATGCTTCGTCTTTTTGCATAGGTAAATACCAATGCGAGGTTTCTTTTAAAACTGGCGTATTTCCACTAATAGTTGATTTAGGGTTTATTAAATCTAGAGGATTCAATGTGCTTCCACACTTTTCGCATTGATCTCCATATGCATTTTCATAGTGACAATTTGGGCATTCACCCATTATGTATCTATCCGCTAAAAATTGTTGATTTTCTTCGTCATAAAACTGCTCAGAAGTTTGTTTTTCAAAAACACCCTTATCGTTCAATACTTTAAAGAAGTCTTGTGCCGTTTTATGATGGATTTCTTGAGTTGTTCTGCTGTATTTGTCAAATTGAATCCCGAAATCAGCAAACGCATTTTTGTTTATTTCATGGTATTTATCTACAATGGCTTGTGGTGTCGTGCCTTCTTTTTTGGCACGCAGAGTAATAGCTGCTCCGTGTTCATCAGAGCCGCAGATAAACGCAACATCATCGCCGATAGACTTCAGGTAACGTACATATATATCTGCTGGTAAATACGCCCCTGCAATATGCCCAATATGTAATGGCCCATTTGCATAAGGCAATGCAGCAGTAACAAGATGTTTTTTGGTATGTTCGCTCATCGCTATTTCACTACTTTTATAATGATTCAAAAAGTGAACAAAAATATACTGAATCCTATGATTAGACCTTCATATTTACAAAAAGGAGATACCGTTGCAATTGTAAGCCCTGCAAAGAAAATTACTCCTCAAGAAATTCAATTTGCTATTCAATTTTTAGAAAGCTTTGGTTTAAAGGTTATCCTTGGAGAAAATATCTATAATTCATGGAATCAATTTTCGGGAAGTGATTTAGAAAGAGCAACTGATTTTCAATGGGCGTTAAACTCAAATGAAGTAAAGGCAATTTTTTGTTCTCGCGGAGGATATGGTTCTGTGCGTATAGTAGATCAAATCGACTTTGCTGTATTTAATGCAAACCCAAAGTGGATAATTGGCTACAGTGACATTACTGTGTTTCACAATCATATAAATTCGAATTACTCCACAATGACTATTCATGGACCAGTGCCATTGAATATCATTAATACAATTGAAGAATTAGATTCTGCGAACAAGTTAATTCAAATGCTTTTTGGAAAGAAACAGAAAACAAACTTTACTTATCACCCACTTAACAAATTAGGAGAAACTTCAGGTAAATTAATCGGCGGAAACCTCTCGGTGCTTTCCGGTTTAATTGGGACGAACAGTGATTTTGAATCCTCTGGTAGTATTCTTTTCCTTGAAGATCTGTGTGAAGAAAACTATAAACTAGATAGAATGCTATTTCATCTTCAAAAAAGTCAGAAATTAAATAATATAAAAGGTATTTTAATCGGTGGATTTACAGATATGACAGATCTCTCAAATTGGTTTCTTGAAGATAGTTATGAATTAATTGCGAAACGATTTTATGAATTACCTATTCCAATTGCTTTTGGTTTTCCCGCTGGCCATACGAGCACAAATACACCGCTATTGTTAGGAGCGAAATATTCTTTAACTGTTGATAAGTCTAACTCTAAATTGGAATTATTATAAAACAAAAAGCCTCTTTTCAATTTATCGAAAAGTGACTTTTTGTTAGATTCTCTTAGCGTCTAGTTCTTTGATTATTTTACTCCCAAAAGCTTTAGAAAAGCATCGTATTCAATGCGAATCATTTCAGATTCTGGAGCAAGAGCCATAGCTTTTTCAAAATTAGTAACAGCATCTACATATAGTCCATTCACTTTACAAAACTTTGCCATTAAGGCGTAGTAAAGAGGTGAAGATTCATCTTTACTCTTATCGATTTCAATTAAGTCTTGCTGGATCTGAGCTCTTTCTTTTCTGGAAGGAACTCTCAAAATTAATTCACCAGACTTCATATTCGGATTTGTGTTACTAACTACAATCAGCTTATAAATTGCATCTTCCTCAAATTTCACTTTCGATAAATCCAATGTTACATCGTTACCAGTAACAATTTGCTCAATAATAGGCTCATCAAACAAATTCAAAACCTGCACTTTACATGCACCCAATTCAGCTTCAGAAGCCCATTGAATAGTGGTTACCTTTTGCATAAAGTAGGTGCTTTCTGGAGAAAAAAGAATAATTCCATAATGCTCTAATGATCGTTCAACAGAACCCTTTATAGACATGTTGCTAGTGTTACCGTCATTGTCTGCTGTCATTTCTTTAAATACATATGATAAATAACGTTGAGCTAATCCTGAATTATCAGCTTTAAAATTACCAGCCACATCATTCATTGTATAAATACCAGCTGTATTCAAATTAACAGCACTTCCACTAGCATTGCTTAACTCTGCGGCACCGCCTTCACCTAGCATAATCTTGGCATTTACTGGCAGTTTCATACCTGGTCCTAATGGTTCATATTCTGTGCCTTTTTGAACCAGGTTGTCTCCTTTTGCAGACAAGACAGTGAATGCTCCTTGAGCGATACTCGAAACGCTAATCAAAAGAGAAAAAAATACAGATAACAATTTTATTTTCATGGACTTAGGTTTTAGTTAACAAATGTAATCATACCCAGTATTAAGCACAAATAAATATTATGTCGCGCAAAAAAAATAGTGTTATTTGAGTACTTTAGTGTTGTTCAAAAAAAATTTAAATGAAGTATTTATTTCGTCTAAATACCTTTTTGTGTGCTGGTTATATAGGAGTATTCATATTTTTTTTTACTCACCTTCCAATCCAAACAGACCTATTTGATCCACTTGCAAAAGCGTTTGAAGATTCCGAGATGAGTGATCTGGTTTTTTCACAACCACCAGTAAACGAAAAATCGGCTTCTGATGAATTAGAATACCTGCGTAATCCATTAGAAATTGCTCGTGATACCAATGTAATATTAGTAAATATTCAATTTATAAATAGGGCTGAAATTGCTCAAACGCTCGATATCATCAATAGATACGGGCCAAAAGTTGTAGGAATTGATGCGTTTTTTAGAAGAGAAAAGGGTCCTGCTCTTGATTTTCCTTTAGCAATGTCATTATCTCAAACCAAGAATTTGATATTAGTTAATGAGTTAATAACCACCGATAAAACAAAAGACGTTTTTAATTCACTCCAGTATTCTAATCCGCTGTTTAATGAAACGGCAAACAATGGATTTACAAACTTATTAAGCAGTGCATCAGGAGAAGGGTTTAGGACTATTAAGGAGTTTTACCCATTTCAATATCTTGGTAGCACCGATTCATTGTACCTCAATTTTTCGACAAAAATTGTTGAATTAGCTAACCCTGAAGCTTACGAGTATCTCAAATCGCGAGGCTATTTTAAGGAAACAGTTAATTGGACCGAGAATTACAGAAAACTCACTGCCTTTGGTGCGCATCAAGTTCTTGGAGAAATTGGATACCTATCAGTAATGAAAGACAAAATTGTTATCCTCGATTATATTGGTCTGCAGCTGGGCGCTCGGGATTTAGTTGATATTTTCTATACTCCTCAAAACCCTATATTTGCAGGAATAGCCTATCCTGATACATACGAAGTCATCGTACATGCTAACATTATTTCTATGATAATGGACAAAAAGTACATTCACCAAACTCCCGAATGGTTGACTCTGCTAATTATGGTGGTAATTGCGTATCTAAATGTTTCCCTGTTCCTGTTTATCGCCGATAGAAGGAAAATATATTATGACTTAATTACAAAGTCGATACAATTGGTTGAAATTGCCTTTTTTATGGGTGTTATTGTTCTGTTAATGCTTAAATTTCAAATAAAAATTCACTTAACATTTTTTTTAATAACATTAGCTCTTAGCGCTTACTTGACGGAGCTTTATGCTGGATCATTGCGTCCAATAACTGAAAAATATTTGCTAAAAATTGGTTTAATTAAATCAAAATCTGAAAACAATTCTAACGATCAAGGTGTTATAAACGAATACAAAACTTGTCTTGCACTCCCACGAAAATGAATAACAAAAAATACTGTAACTCACTTACGCAATACAGTCGATTTAAAACACGAGAAGTAACTATTGGAAATCTTAAAATCGGAGGCAACAATCCGATCGTGATTCAGTCTATGACCACAACCAATACCATGGATACAAAAGCCACAGTGGCTCAGTCAATCAGGATGATTGAGGCTGGTTGTGGACTTGTAAGAATAACTGCACCTGGCAAGCGTGAAGCGGAAAACTTGCGTAATATAAAAGAAGAATTGGTAAAGCGCGGCTACAATACACCGCTAGTAGCTGACATTCATTTTACTCCGATTGCTGCTGAAATCGCTGCACAAATTGTAGAAAAAGTCCGAGTAAATCCAGGCAATTATGCTGACAGAAAGAAATTTGTTCATATTGATTATACCGATGCTGAATATGACAAAGAATTGGCTAGAATACGAGTACGGTTTCTTCCTTTAGTAAAGTTGTGCAAAGAGCATGGAACAGCCATGAGAATTGGCACAAATCACGGTTCTTTATCCGATAGAATTTTAAGCCGCTACGGAGATACGCCACTTGGAATGGTGGAATCGGCTATGGAATTCTTAAGAATATGTGAATCTGAAGGTTATCATAATATTGTACTGAGCATGAAATCTTCCAATACTCAAGTAATGGTCGAAGCATACCGTATGTTGGTCAGCAATATGATAAAATCTGGAATGAATTATCCACTTCACTTGGGAGTTACGGAAGCGGGAGAGGGAGAGGATGGAAGAATAAAATCTGCTGTTGGAATTGGAACTTTATTGGAAGATGGCCTCGGTGATACTGTTCGTGTTTCATTAACAGAGGAGCCTGAATTTGAAATTCCAATAGCTCAAGCACTAGTCGCTCGATATAGCGGAAGAATGAATCATGATGCTATTCAACAAATCGATAGCTATCCGATCAATCCGTTTGAGTACAAGAGAAGAATTACCAACCAAGTATCGAATATAGGTTCTGAATCTGCACCGATCGTTATGGCAGACTTATCATTAAAAAAAGAGATAAAACCGGCTAGTTTATTCGCCTACGGCTATCAATATTCTGTTCCACTAGACAAATGGAATATGACTGACCAAGCTGCTGATTATATTTTTGTGAATAACCACCAAGTTGATTTTGCTATTCCAGGTAATTTAGGTATTGTTCAAACACATAAAACATGGCTAGAAAACAAAGAAAAACCGCGCCATTTTCCTTTTTTAAATATTTCTGAATATCTAGGGAAAATGGAAAAATCAATTAAATTAAATTTTATTCATACCTATCTTTCAGATCTAAATGAAGATCTTATTTCCTCACTTAAAACTGATAAAACAGCAGTCTTGTTATTAGATACATTTAATCATCATGGTATGGCTGAACAGCGCAGGTTATTTGTGGAATTAATGAACGCTGAATGTAATACACCTGTTATTATAGGCCGTACTTTTAGAAATTTGACGGTAGACCAGCTGCAGTTGCAAAGCGCAACAGATATGGGAGCCTTATTTATTGATGGACTTGGTGACGGCGTTTTCATTGCATCCGAGAATTGTGGTCCTGAACAAATGATTAACCAAACTGCTTTTGGAATTTTACAAGCAACAAGAACTCGAATTTCCAAAACCGAATATATTTCTTGCCCGAGCTGCGGTCGTACATTATTCGATTTACAAGAAGTAACTGCCAAAATCCGAGCTAGAACTGAGCATCTTAAAGGGATTAAAATTGGTATAATGGGTTGCATTGTAAATGGACCTGGAGAAATGGCTGATGCGGATTATGGATATGTAGGCACTGGACCAGGAAAAATTTCACTTTATAAGGAAAAAGAAGTTGTTAAACGTAATGTTTCAGAAAATCAAGCCGTGGAGGATCTTATCGCACTAATCCAAGAACACGGAGATTGGATTGATCTTCCAAATTAGCAACAAAAGATGAATGTATTAATCGCAGGAGCATCAGGTTTAGTTGGAAATGAATTACTTCAACTAACATTAACAAACGAAGCTATCAATTCCATTCATTTGGCAAATAGAAGAATCCTTGAAATACAGCACCCCAAATTAGAGCAACACATAGTAGATTTTTCAGATTTAAAAAATCTAAACTGTTCTGTTCCTATTGATACCGTTTTCTGCAGCCTAGGCACTACGATTAAAAATGCTGGCAGCAAAGAAAAATTCAAAGCAGTTGACTATGAATATGTTATAAACCTTGCCAAGTGGGCTGAATCGAATGGAGTTGGAAAATTTATCGTTGTTAGTGCAATGGGTGCAGATTCAAGATCAACTATCTTTTACAGTAAAATAAAGGGAGAAATGCAGGAAGTATTATCTACTCTGCACATTCCTTCGATATCTATTTTGCAACCAAGCTTACTTATGGGTAATCGTCAAGAATTTAGGCTGGGAGAACAAATAGGGATTTCAATTATGAATATCTTGAACGTCCTCTTTGTTGGGCCATTCAAAAAATACAAAGCAATTCACGCAATTACTGTAGCTACTGCTATGCTTAATTTGAGCAAAATGAAAGCCCTTGGCATAACAATTTCAAGTAATGACAAGCTCTTTGAAATAGCCAAACTATACTAGTTCTTTATAACTACTCGTGTTTCTCTTCCATGTTCAGTTGTGGCTTCAACAACATAGATGCCTCGAGGCAATTCGTCCAATTCGATTAATCCATCATTACCAAATGTTGCGGCAACCGTTTTGCCTAAATTATCAATTAGTCTTATAGAAATGATTTTTGAAGATGACTCAACATTCAATTTATTTGAAAAAGGATTAGGATAGATAGAAGCGCCGTTACTAATTAAATTCGCCCCAATTGAAGACGTGTTAATTTCTTCTTGTTTTTCTTTTACTTTGATATAATCAACTTTAGTACTCAGTTTAGTTCCAAATCTATTTCTCTTTGTGAGTGATATAGAGTATTTACCAGCAGTTGTAAAGCTCAATAATAAAGAACTATCTCCTAAATTAGCACCTGCCCCAAGTGTATAGGTTTCTGGTAAAATTTCCCATTGTCTAAAAATTCCAGACATACTTGATGTGTCATTTAATTCTGTAGACTCATTTATTAATAACTCATTCTTAATAGCGTAGAATCCAATAATTTCTTTCTCTTCTTCTTGATATTTAACATTTGTAGGAGTATAGGAGTTTCCTAATAAGGTGCCGGAAATAATGAGGATTGGATTTTTAATTCCTGCTGCAAACCACTTGTATTCAATTCTTCTGTTAGGTATCGGTATATTAATTCCCATAAATTTCAGAGAATCCAATCCATCAATAGTTGTCTTTACTTTTATACAATTTGAAAAGGTTTTATTAGGTAGCTTAAGGTCTCCCCACCCTTCAACTTCATTAATCCTAGTTCCTTGCTGAACTATGGAACCTAGGCCTTGCAGGTTAAAAGAAACTTTAAATGTAGAAGTATCATTATCGCCATAATCTAAAGGAAACTTATAAATCTCATCCTTGTCAGAATAATTCTGGGGTATTGGAAATCCATTATATTTTACACTTCGCCCTTCTGCTTTGAAAGCACCGTTTGTCACATTGTATATATCATAAATATCCCTCATCATTATAGCCCCAAAGCCCAATGAATCAGCAACTTTTACTCCAAAATCCATAGTTAAAAAAAAGAAGTTTATTGACCTCGCAGACTTATACTCTTCCGAAGCTTGAAAAGCTAACTTTAAATTGGAATAGTCCCATGTAACACTTGCTCCTTTTGTTTCGTGTATTTTATCATTTCCAATTTCAGCATTGGTATAGAAAACTTTATCACCACTTTTTGGCATAAAACTTCTATCAACCGTAATTTGACCCATTACCGATTGAAAAATAAATACAGAAACTATGGCTAAAATCGTTCTCATAATTTGTTATTTTGACATACAAATGTCATAAAATATTTGATACCATGAGAATATTAAAAGAAGATACTAAATTGGTTGTCGTTGACCTGCAAGAGCGACTCTTTCCGCATATCAACAATAACGGGCAACTCCTTCAAAAATGTAGAACACTGATAGAAGGAATTAAGCTTCTTAATATTCCTATTATAATAACAGAACAATACGTGAAAGGGTTGGGGAAAACACTTGAACCTATATCTGAAAGTTTAGGCGAGTTTGACCCTATTGAAAAAATGACTTTTTCTTGTACGGGCGAACCAAACTTCAACCTCAAAATTGAAGAACATTTTATAAAAAATGTACTTCTTTGTGGAATTGAAAGTCATGTTTGTGTTTTACAAACGGCTATAGACCTTTTAGAAGCTGGACATACACCAATAGTTGTGGCAGATGCTATATCAAGCCGAAACCCATACGATAAGGAGATAGCACTTCAACGGTTTGCCACTGAAGGTATTCGAGTTACAACTGTTGAGTCTATATTATTTGAACTTTGTAAAGTATCTGGTAATGAACAGTTTAAGGCTATTTCTAAGTTGGTGAAATAAATAGATGAATCGTCAACAACGTATTATTCGGGCGTCATGGATTGGAATAGGTATTAACTCCATTTTGGCTATTTCCAAAATAGGTGGTGGCTATTTATTTGATTCATTAGCAGTTATTGGAGACGGTATCGACAGCGCAAATGACGTTGGAACCTATTTTATTACATTAATTGCTGCTAGAATAATTGTTCGGCCACCTGACCCTAAATTTCCATACGGATACAATCGTGCAGAAGCAGTTGCAACTAAACTATTGTCCTTCTTCATATTTTTCATAGGAGCTCAGCTTGTGTTTTCCTCCATTATTGATTTATGGAATGGTACATCTAGACATGTGCCGGCGTTTGGAGCAATAGTAGTAACAGTAATTTCAGTTCTAGTAAAACTCATTCTCTCTTATTGGCAAATGAAAGAAGGGAGATCTATTAGCAGTAAAATGCTCATTGCAAATGCTCATAATATGCGCAGCGACATTATTCTATCTCTAGGCGTTTTAGTTGGAGTAAGCTGTTCTTTTTTCTTCCAGCAAGATTGGCTAGATCATTTTATTGGACTGTTAGTTGGTGTTTGGATTCTAAAGGTTGCATTTGAGTTGTTTAGAGAGACCAGCTTTGAACTTATGGATAGTGTTGAAGACATCGCTATTTATACTAAAATTTTTGAAGCTGTAAATTCGATTAAAGAAGCGAATAATCCACACCGTTTGCGTGTCAGGAGATTGTCTAATTTATTGATGATAGATTTGGATATTGAATTAGATGAGTCTCTAACCATGAAAGAAGCACATTTAATTGGTATCGACGTTGAAAACGCAATAAAAGATAACGTGGAAAATGTATATGATATCATGATTCATTTTGAGCCATTGGGTAACATCGAAGAAGATGAAACCTACGGCGTTCAACAGCGAGACATCTAGCTTAGGAATGGGGCGAAATAAAAAGTGTTGCAAAAAATTTGAAGAAAAAGGAAAATCAGCATGCTCTGACTGCCCTATAATGCCGGAGTCAAAAAAGTCTAAGCCCCCAAAAAAAGATAAAAAGAAAGATCAGAAGAAAACTAAAAAAGAAAAAAAAGACAAGAAGAAAAAGAAAAAAAGTTCTAAAAATCGTCATCTTTAAAATCAAAATACTCTTTCTCCTCCTCATTTGGCTCTAACCATTTCCGTTTCTTTTTAGTCTTTGAGTTTTTAGAGTCTCCGTTACCCGATGAAATAGTAGTTGTATGCTTATCTGCCTCCTCCCATTCTATTTCATATTTAATTTTGTGTAAATCTTTTTTCAAACTTGTATCTTTATCGAACCACCCAAACTCTTTGTGAAGAGCTTGCTTAAATTCCTGCCCTTCTGCGCTCCTCTGATGCTTCTTGAATGCCTTTTTTGATGTTTTGTCAATCTCAATTTTTAGATTATCAGCAGTGCCTTTCACCAACATAAAAACTCGATACCTTCCTGTGCCATCATCCACCACCTCGCCATTTTCAGTTTCGAAACTCCTATCTCTTATAAGTAAATCAGAAATGTCAAAATCAACTTTATAATCTACACTATCATTAAAACTATGTTTACCAGATACGTTAACATTTAGAACACTTGACTTTAATTGAACTTTTGGGATTAAAAGAGCGCTATTCTTAACAAAAAACTCAGTCTCCAGTTGATCAAAACGGACATCCTTTAAACGCTCAGACAAATCATTTGCACGAAATACCTTTTTGAGTACAATATTGCTTTTAAAATAATCAGATATACTTTGTAACGTATTGTAATTGGTCAACTTACCACGAGAAATATCTAAATGAGCATTAGCAAAAATCGAAGCCGGTAACATCTCAAAATTGTCATTTAACTTGCCTTCTAAATTTAACTTCAGATTGGTTACACCAGCAATATTCTCTGCCTTAACCTCATCCTGCCCGAAATTTTCAAACTGTGTAAATAGTTCTTTAATATCAACAGACTCAAAGTCGCCAATAAAACTCATATTATATCCTCCTTTCGGATAACTTATAACAACTAGCTTTCCTCTTGCCTTGCCATTCATAGCATCCAGTTTAATAGGATTTGCTTTCAAGCTTTTTTGCCCAACAAATAATTTAGTTTCAACATTTTGTGCTTTAAAATTCTCGTAACTCAATCTACCAATTTTTGCACTTAACTGTAGTTCAACTCCTGGAATTGCGAGTGAGCGTGTAGTCCCTTTTTCGGAAGATACTGAAACAGATAAAAACTCTTCCAAAATCAATTTATCAGCTTCTACCTCTGCTATTATTCTCAATAACTCATATTCTTCTAAAGCCCATTGAAACAAATTATCGGCACTCCCATTCAGTATGAAGTTGGTTGAGTTTAATTGACCTTCACTTTTTTCGAAACGGACCTGTTGTTTGTCGAACTTTACTTTTCCTTGATAATTTTTTAAAATAGAAACGCTAGATTTTAGTTTCAATGCAACACCTGTGAAGTGGATGGCCCCTTCTATTTTACTTTTAGACGTTACAACTGATTCTTGCAAGATCTTATCCCAATAAATATCACCAAAAAGATTAAAGACAACATCCCCTTGACAAGTATCTATTTTCTCTACCTTCAAAAATTGAGTAAGTTCATCTAATGCAAGACTTCCCTCTAAAATCCCTTGTACTCTCAAATCATTAAAATTTGAAATCTTAGTACTTCCCTTAAATGAACCCGATGGGAATACACCAGAGAGTTCAGTTAATTCCAGGGTTGAGCTTTCTGCATTCCTCTGTTTTCCATTGGAATAAAATCCAATTAAGTTCAATGACTTAAGCTCTATTTTTTTCTCTCCTTTGGTTACTACGCTTCCATTTGACAATTCAAAACCTATATCAATATTGGGGGTTTCAGATGATTTTCCTGATATATTAAAATTAATTTTCGCTATCCCATTTGGAGCATAATGTATCCAATAATTATCCCATGAATCCGGCAATAGGTTGAGTATTTGCTTAAGATTAGCCTTATCTGTTTTGGCAAAGAATTGAAAAGATTCCGGGGCAACAAATCCTCCTAAATTCAAATCAACTGTTTGGTCAATAATTACCTCTCCATTTTGCAATTCAAAGGTGGACTGATTGTTATTATATACTATTCCAGAGTTAACCTGCACCGACTGCCCTTTTAGCGCATATACTCCAGCAACCAATACCGTTGAATTTGTAGTATTTCCATTAAACTTTAGCTCCAGCTGTTCAGAAGAAAAATCTCCATGAACCTTCAGCTTATTTACCTCGCACCTTACAAGAATTTTATTCCGAGAGTCCTTATATTTATAATTAATATTCGTTAGGTTAACTTCGTCTAATTGAAATGAAATATCAACTGATGATGAATCTTCACTGGGTTTCCAAATCGTGTAGTTTGGAGTTCCAGTCTTGTTTTGTTTCATATAACATTTGGCAGACTCGACATCCAAATGACGTAATTCATACTTGCCATTATACACATCCCACAAATCAAACTGAAAACTTAAATTTTCGGCATAGAGCAGTGTATCTGGGTTGGATGTAAAATCTTTACTTTCTTTTATCAGTACACCGGAAAATGAAAGGCTTAAATAAGGGATTTTACGAAATGATGAAAACTCAATAGCCCCTACATTCACTTCAGCATTGAGGCTATTGTTTAGCTCTTGTAGAACAATTTTTTGAATCTTGTCGCTATATTTTTCAGATAAATACCACCCTACTCCCAAAAAAGCTAAAATCAATAGTAGTAAAGTGATAAATATATATCGCAAAAATCGCATAAGGCAAATCTAGAAAGCAATACAACTAAATAATTGAACCCTTTAGTATTCTGCTAACATCAAAGCGTTGAATTGAGTTTGTTGCTCCGTTTTTATTCCAAGCCAAGACAGAAAACTAGAATAATTGATCGCTTTCCAATACTCCTCATTTATTGCGATCTCTTGTTCAACCTAAAAGTTCATGTGAAATCTCTATATTCCATTCGTTAAGATTGAACATATTAGCTTTCTTCGTTAACTTCTACTTTTTTTCTTGCTACTATTTTCACCAAGCTGTAACTTTTTTGAAAGTGTTCCGTCCTATCCCTGAGCTTAAAATAAAAATGACCCGAAAAGAATACAATACTGCGGTTGACTTGCATGCTGACGGACTTTACCGGTTTATACTTAAAAGTATGAGCGATACGGAAGCAGCTAAGGATGTAGTCCAAGATGTATTTACTAAACTTTGGATAAAACATGAAAATGTAGAGTTCGGAAAATCGAAATCGTATTTATTTACCGCTGGCTACAACACCATGATTGATGTCTTTAGAAAAAACAAAAGACTAACTCAAGTGGATGAATCAGCAGTGAACCTGCACTCACATACTAAGCAATATACGGACTTAGGAGAAATCTTAGAAAAGGCACTTCAAACATTACCTGAAATTCACCGTTCAGTTGTAATGCTAAGAGATTATGAAGGGTACAATTATCAAGAAATTGGCGAGATCGTAAACCTAACTGAATCGCAAGTCAAAGTGTACATTTTTAGAGGTCGAAAAGCACTACAGCAGTATTTAAAAAGTATTGAAACGGTTTTAGAATGAGCAGAATAAATCGACATAACTACGAGGAGTTTTACCTGGATTATATCGAGGCAAATCTTAATGCTGAAGATTCTGCTGAGTTATTGTTGTTTCTAGAAAATCAGTCAGATTTAAAAGCTGAATTAGAGGGTTTCGAACTGATCACTTTGGATGCTAATGAAAAAATTAGTATTGACTTTTCTGATTTAAAAAAAGAGATAACACCATTAAATGCAGAAGACTTCATTATTGGCTCAATTGAAGGTCAACTAACTAAAAACGATGAAAAGGAATTAGCTCTTGTAATTTCTAAAAATGAGGGTCTTAAAAAATTAGCAACCCGATACTCCAATACTATTCTTCCGAAGTCCATAATTGAGTTTACTGAAAAATTCAAGCTTAAAAAGAAAGCAGGAATTCTTGTTTTTATGACGCCCCTGCGAAGATTTGCAGCTGTTGGATTACTGCTAATTGCGCTAATTCCCTTTTTTACTCGAGAAACGACGGTTCATTTGTCTGATAATAAAAAACCGATTGGTGATGCAATTGCTGATAGTTCTCTAACTCTACAAAAAGACAGTATTCCTTCAGAACTATTTTTAGAAAAATCTTCGGCTGTAATTATAGAAGAACCAAAATTTATTGCTCAGCAAGTTAAACCTGCTTCCTTGTCTATAACTAAAAATGAAAGCGCAGTTACCCATCATGAATCACTGGAAGAAAATAAAACCCAACCAAGGCTTCAAATAGAATCACTAAAACCAAAAAAGTTTGAGAAGTTCCTGATCATTAAACCAGAGGATGCCTTAGCAGTCAGTAAAGTTGAAATACCAATAACTTCTAAACCAAAAGAATTACTTGCAAAAGCGGAAACAGAACCTCAAACTGCTGGAGAATGGTTGAATCAAAATATTCGCAAAAAATTATTTAAAAACTCCGAAGCTAAGGGTGGTAAAATTCAAGGAAATGAACTGCTAGCTAGTGCGACTACTTTGCTTCAACAAAAAACAAACGCAAATGTTGCATTCACTCACAGAGCAAGCATATCAAGTACTTCTTACAGCTTTACGCTTGGAAAATTCAGCTTTTCGAAGACAAAAAACAACTAAGATGTAACTATCTGTTAAGTCGCCCGTCTTACGACAAATCACTACAAATAAGACATTTTAAACATTAGAATTATGAAATCAATTACACTATTATTCGGACTATTATTTTGCACCGTTGGAGCTTTTGCTCAAAAAGACAGTTTAAAAGAAAAGGAACCAGATACTACTAAGATCAAAATTGGAAATTCAATAATTATTATCCTGAATAATGATGATTCAGATGACTATGATTTCGATTTTAGCTCAAAAGATTCGAGCAAAACAGGTAAAGATGATAGCAATGATAGCGGTATAGGATTAGCCTTTGATTTTGGATTGGCGGGATATATGACTCCAGGAAATTCTATTGCATTACCTGCAAATCAAAATTTAATGGAACTCAACTCTGCTCGCTCAAATTCAGTTGGACTTACCTTCATGTTTAAAGAAGCAAGATTGGCGAAAAAGCGTTTGTACGTGCGCTCAGGGCTTGGAATAAATTGGACCAACTATCATTTTAAAAACAACATAAATATTTCTACTTCCAACGATTCAACGGCATTCACATCAGATAGCATTAGAAGTTTTGATAAATACAAACTCAGAGCGACTTATTTGCAAGTTCCATTATTAATTGGAATGCGACTGGGCGATTTAGATCACCCGTTTGGGCTTCAATTTGGGGTAGTGGGAAGCTATAAAATAGGCTCAGCGATTAAACAGAAATATACGTTAGGAGAAAGTAAATTAAAAGACAAAGTCAAAGACGACTACAACCTAAACCCTTTCAAGTTTGAAGCACTTGCAAGAGTTTCCATTGATAACTTTGGTTTCTACGCCAAATATTCGTTGACCGAATTATTTGAGTCAGGACGGGCCCCTGAACTTTATCCTTTTTCAATGGGCATTACGATTGGTGGGTTTTAAAAACTAATTCAAACAAAAAACGGGACCTTAGTCCCGTTTTTTGTTCTTCTATTTTATCATTTTCAGCATTCCAATTTCGCGTTCATTCAAATGGCGAAATTTTCCTCTTAGGATACCCTTCTTAGTCAAGCCAGCAAAACTTACTCGATCCAGTTTTGTAACCTTGTACTCTAATGCTTCAAACATTCTCCTTACTATTCGGTTCTTTCCAGAATGCAATTCAACGCCTATTTCTTTTTTATTCTCACCATCACCAACATAAGCAATAGCATCAAATTTTGCTAAACCATCTTCAAGTTCAACACCATCATCAGCCAATTTCTTCATTTCCGACTTGCTTAAAGGCTTATCAGTATGAACATGATAAATTTTTCGCACACCATGAGAAGGGTGTGTTAGCTTCTTAGCCAAATCACCATCATTGGTCAATAGCAACAAACCCGTTGTGTTCTTATCTAATCTTCCTACTGGATAGATTCGTTCTGAAATATGGTTGTTCACCAATTCCATTACCGTTCTTCTACCTTGAGGATCTTCAACTGTAGTAATAAAATCTTTAGGCTTGTTCAATAACACATAGATGTAACGCTCAAAAACAAGTTTTTCTCCTGCATAACGAACCTCATCTCCTGGCATTACTTTGGTTCCTAATTGAGTAATAACCTCTCCATTAATGGTAATCATACCTTCAGAGATCAGCTTATCAGCCTCTCTTCTACTACAAATTCCACTTGTAGCAATGTACTTGTTCAATCGCGTTTCATGAACCTCAGATTCAGTACGTTTTTTAGATGTTGGAGCATGTCTTCCTTCAGAAGGCGCTCCTTTTAGTCTTGGCCTGCGAACACGCTCTTCACCACTTGATTCATCCTTAAATCTCGGCTTAGAATCTATAGTCCGTAATTCTTTTTTATCACTAACTTTAGAGCTTCGATCAAATTTCTTTTTCTCAAAAGGTTTCTTTTCGAATTTCTTAAATGGTTTTTTATCTTTTTCTTCTTCTACAGCATCTCTTCTTGAGCTACGTTTCGAATTTGGATTACTTATCGACTTTTTGTCGTCACTACTTTTGCCAATACCGCTCGATGATCTTCGACTAATCTTTCCAGCACCTTTTAATCCGCTACGTTTTCCCCCACGTTTTTCCATACCGCAAAAGTAGTATGAGTTATTAGATAACGCGTTTTATGTTTCATAAGTTAAAAGTTTTCTAATTTGCTGCTAATAACCAGAGAATATCGCAATTTCTATATTGTTCTTTTTTACCATTTTAAACCCTTTAAAACAAGGCTTTAATCCCGCAAAAACTGCTATTTTTGCACTCATTTTTAAAGTAAAAATACACCCCAAATAATGGATTTTATAACGAACATTGCTGCAAAGTTTTTTGGCAACAAATCCGAAAAAGACATAGAGGAAATCACACCAATCGTTGAAAAAACCAACGCGGCCTACTCAGAACTTACTTCTTTAAGCAACGATGAATTGCGTGCAAAGACTCCGGAATTAAGAGCAAAAATTCATGCTCATTATCAAGACGAGCAAAAAGAAGTTGATGATTTAAAATCAAAAACTCAAGACAACGACTCACTTTCAATTGCGGACAAAGAAGCTGCCTACTCTCGAATTGATGAGCTAGACAAAGTTATTCTAGAAAAAGTCGAGGAAATATTATTGGAAATTTTACCTGAATCGTTTGCTGTAATAAAAGAAACCGCTCGTCGATTTACTGAAAATGAAAGTCTTGAAGTTCTTGCAACAGAAAATGACAAACGACTCGCTTCGACTAAACCTCATATCGTTATAAACGGCGACAAGGCAAGTTGGAAAAACACATGGGACGCTGCTGGAACTGAGATTCTTTGGAACATGATTCACTATGATGTTCAAATCATTGGTGGAATGGTATTGCATCAAGGTAAAATTGCTGAGATGGCTACTGGAGAAGGTAAAACCCTTGTCGCAACATTACCTGTATTCTTAAATGCTCTTACTGGTCGTGGAGTGCATTTAGTAACTGTGAATGATTACCTAGCTAAACGTGATTCCGAATGGAATGCTCCAATATTTGAATTCCATGGATTAACTACTGATTGTATTGACAAACACCAACCCAATTCTGAAGATAGAAGACAAGCTTATTTATCGGACATTACTTACGGTACAAACAACGAGTTTGGCTTTGATTATCTTAGAGATAACATGGCTACTGCAGTTGAAGACTTGGTTCAACGGAAACCACATTATGCGATTGTTGATGAAGTAGATTCTGTATTGATTGATGATGCAAGAACACCGTTAATTATCTCTGGTCCAACTCCGAAAGGAGACGAACATGAGTTCATGGAGCTCAAGCCACGAATTGAAGTGTTGGTGAATCAACAAAAGAAATTATTGAATACGTTACTTGCTGAAGCAAAGAAAAAATTAGCTGATGGAGTTGATAAAAAAACTCGTGAAGATGGTGGTTTAGCCCTTTATAGAGCGTTTCGTGCCATGCCGAAAAACAAGGCTTTAATTAAGTTCTTGAGTGAGCCTGGAATCCGAGCACAGTTAACAAAAACAGAGGGAATTTATATTGCCGATCAAGGTAAAGAAATGCCATTTGTAGATTCAGAATTGTTTTTTGTAATTGACGAAAAACAGAATTCTGTTGAAATGTCCGACAAAGGAATTGAGTTGGTTACTGGCGAATCAGAGGACCCTAATTTCTTTATCATGCCAGATATAGGTTTCGAGATTGATAAAGTTGAGAAATCAGACCTTTCTGATGAAGAGAAGCTATCTACTAAGGATTCTATTATAAGTGATTATTCTGCTAAAAGCCAACGAATTCACACTGTTAACCAATTACTCAAGGCTTATGCCATGTTTGAAATTGACGTAGAATATGTTGTAATGAATAATCAAGTTAAGATTGTTGATGAGCAAACTGGCCGTATCATGGACGGGCGTCGATACTCTGATGGACTGCACCAAGCAATTGAAGCAAAAGAGAATGTGAAAATTGAAGCAGCAACTCAGACTTATGCTACAGTTACCCTTCAGAATTATTTTAGAATGTACCACAAGTTAGCTGGAATGACGGGTACGGCAGAAACTGAAGCAGGTGAATTTCACGAGATTTATAAATTGGATGTTGTTGTTATTCCAACAAACCGTCCAATTACTAGAGATGATAGACAAGATTTTGTATTCAAAACAGTTCGAGAAAAATTTAATGCTGTAATCGACGAAGCTGAGAAATTGGTGAAAGAAGGAAGACCCGTTTTGGTAGGTACTACTTCGGTGGAGATTTCAGAATTGTTGAGTAGAATGCTTCAACGAAAAAACATCAAGCATCAAGTATTGAATGCTAAGTTGCACCAAAAAGAAGCCGACGTTGTTGCGGCAGCTGGTAAAGGTGGAACGGTAACCATTGCAACCAACATGGCTGGTCGTGGAACAGATATTAAACTGTCTGAAGAAGTAAAAGCTGCTGGTGGCTTGGCAATTATTGGTACAGAGCGTCACGAATCTCGTCGCGTTGACAGACAGTTACGTGGTCGTGCTGGACGTCAAGGAGATCCAGGTTCTTCTCAATTCTTTGTTTCGTTAGAAGATAACTTAATGCGTATGTTCGGTTCGGACAGAGTTGCAAAACTTATGGATAGAATGGGCCTTGAAGAAGGTGAAGTTATTCAGCACAGCATGATTTCAAAATCGATTGAAAGAGCACAGAAAAAAGTAGAAGAAAATAATTTTGGTGTGCGTAAACGATTGCTGGAATACGATGATGTAATGAACTCACAACGTGAGGTTATTTACACCAGAAGAAAGCATGCTCTTTACGGAGAAAGAATCCAAGTAGACGTTTCCAATATGATGAATGATGTAGCTTACGACATGGCTTACGCATATTCAGATATTAAGGATTACGAAAGCTTTAAACTGGAATTGGTTAAGGTTTTCGGAATCGAATCACCATTTAACGAACAAGAATTTTTGGCAACTGACCCTGAGCAATTGGGAGAAAAATTATTTGCTGAAGTTCGATCTCATTACGAAGAAAAATCGAAACTAATCGCTCGAAGTGCATATCCCGTTATCAAAGGAATTGCAGATGAAAAAGAAAATACCTTTAAGCGTGTTGTAATTCCATTTACCGATAAGCGCAAGTCTATTCAGGTTACTGCAGACATAGAGCGTGGAGTTAGAACCGAAGGTGTTGAAGCAGTAAGAGCACTCGAAAAAGGTGTGATTTTGGCTATGATTGACCAACATTGGAAAGAGCATTTGAGAGAAATGGATGATCTTAGACAGTCGGTACAATCTGCGGTTTACGAGCAAAAAGATCCTTTGTTGATTTACAAATTCGAATCGTTTGAATTGTTTAAAAAAGTGTTGGCTAAAGTAAATAATGAAGTTACTTCATTTTTGGCAAAAGCTTCTTTACCAGAGGATAATAGCGCTGTAAGACAAGGCGAAGCTCCAAGAGCTCAGGCTCCTAGAACTCAAACCGGAAGAGGATCCGTTCCTGGTGCACCAGAGCAATTGCCTACTGAAAAGAATTACAATGATCCTTCGGCTCAGCAACAAGAAAAAAGAGAACCCGTTCGTGTAGAAAAGAAAATAAACCGAAACCAAAAAATTGATATTCAGCACGTAATGTCGGGTGAGAAAAAGAACTTGAAATACAAACAAGCTGAGCCATTACTTGGAACTGGCGAGTGGGTAGTTGTGCAGCAACAGGCATAAACTTGTGCTAAAAAACTACTTTACAAAAGGATTAATTGAAGCGGGTTGCGATGAAGCTGGCAGGGGCTGCCTGGCAGGACCAGTGGCAGCGGCAGCGGTCATTCTTCCAAAGAATTTTAAACACAAACTGCTCAACGATTCCAAACAAGTTTCGGAATCCAATCGAAATGAATTACGCCATATAATTGAAGAAAAGGCGCTCGCTTTTGGTGTTGCCTTTTTGGATCATAAAAAAATTGACGAAATAAACATTCTGCAAGCTTCCATACTGGCAATGCATCATGCCTTGGATAAACTCAGCATTGCCCCTGAACACATTATAGTTGACGGCAATCGATTTAAACCCTACAAATTTATTCCACATACCACGGTTGTAAAAGGAGATGCTAAGTTCCTGAGTATTGCAGCGGCATCCATTCTTGCAAAAACCTATCGAGACGAATACCTAGAAAAAATTGACCAAGAATTTCCTATGTACAATTGGAAACAAAATAAAGGATACCCAACAAAACAACATAGAAACGGAATTCGTGAATTTGGCCCAAGCAAATACCATAGAATGACGTTTCGTTTATTGCCAGAATCTGAAAAGGGTTGAATTAAAAAAAGATTTCGGTCTCTATAGCTTTGGCAACCCAGAGAATGACAAGGCATATTCAAAATGAGATTTTATTTATCGATGACAAAGAGGAGGAGTTGAAATAAATTCAGTTCGAAGAACTATTAATGGCATTTCACTGCTATCCATTATTCATTTCACTATCAAACGTCCATGTTTAATAACTCATTGAAGAAGTTCAGATAATCCTACCGCCGATTTCTATTTTTACGCTGAATTCTTGTATTCTATGATTCGAAAAATCCTACTTTTTCTTCTACTTATCATCTTTGGCGGATTGGTGTTCTTTATGTACACTCGATTCAATGAAAACAAAAGAACAACCGAAGACTACTTTGCTGCTGTGCCCTACCAAGCAGCGATGATTTACGATATTAAAAATCCTAAACAGTTTTTTCAAGCGATCTCCAGCACCAACCTTATTTATGACGAATTCAAACAAATTGGCTGGACAAAAAACATTGATGTTCGGCTCAAGAAACTGGACAGCTTAATAGCTAACGATAATTTTTTTGACCTGCGTTGGGAAAAAACGAGACTAGTAGCTTCTCTTGTACCAACTGGAACGGATAAACATTCATGGCTTTTTTCAGTCCTTATTCCCAATCAGGTTTCAACCAAAGCACTAAAAAAGAAGGTGAATAATACATTCGGACAGGGTGCTTTGAAACAAGAAGAGCAATACGATGGAGCAAACATCCTAACCTATTTATCTAAAGACAAGGAGACTTGGTTTGTAAGCTTTTACGAAAATTATTTTCTAGTTTCAGATGCACAAATGGGCGTTGAGGATGCTATTCGCCAAATTAACAGCAACATCAGCTTGAAAGTTAACGATGCTGGATTTAAGAAAGTATTCGCCACTGCTGGACAATCCAAAGACATAAATCTATACATCAATCAAAAATATTTTTCTCAATTCCTAAGTAAGTACTTCGAGAAAAATGGAAAGAAAGCCTTTTCTCGGTTAGAGACTTTTGCAGGTTGGACAGAGCTGGATATTATAGCAAAATCTAACGGCGTTTTATTGAATGGTTATAGTCATGCGATAGATTCTATGGGTGGCTTCTTAACTGTTTTTGATGATCAAACTTCCCAAAATATTGATGTCTTGGATATTCTTCCCGCTTCAACTTCATTTTTGTTGCATTATGGAATCAGTGATTATAAATCCTATGACGCAGCTTATCAAAACTACTTGTTGGTCCGCAATAAACTCAGCTCAAGAAATCAAGCCTTGGAAACTTTAAAATCTGCAGGAGTAAACATCAACGAATTACTGAAAAAGCACATGGTAGGAGAAGTAGCTATGTGTATTTCTGAAATTCAAACCGAAATAAAAGGTCAGGGTATTGGTGCTATTCAGTCCAAAACCTTTGGATTGATACGAATCATCAACAAAACAGCATTTTTAGAAAGTATGCGTCCTTTATTGGGCACAGATGGGGACGCTGATTCACTAACTACTTATCGAGATGTTGAAATTTTCGCCATGCGCTACCCTGCATTTATGCGTCAAGCCTTTGGGCAACCTTTTGAGGCAGTAGCATGTAACTATTTGATGTTTGCAAACAACTATGTAGTATTCGGTGACCAACTTGCCGCAATGCGCGATTTTATAAATAATTGGAAGGGTAATAAGACCCTTACAAACGATGAACATTTTGATGGTTTTAGGGATCATCTTTCAGACCAATCCAACATTACTCTTTATAGTAACATTGCCAGGAGCCCCAACCTTCTGCACTATTTTTTACAAGGTTCCTATGCCGATTCTGTAAAGAATAACCTTGACTTTTTCAGGAAGTTTGGTGGTATTTCGTTACAAATAGAAAAAGGAAAAAACAACCTTTACTATAACAGCGTTTACTTGAAACATAATCCTAGTTACAAGAAAATTTCAAGCAGTTTATGGGAGGTTCCTTTAGATACTGCTTTGGCTAGTATTCCATCGCCATTAACTAATCACTACACCAAGGCTAAGGATATTCTAGTGCAAGATGCAAAGGGGAAAATTTACCTGATTTCTAATACTGGCAGAGTGCTTTGGTCAAGAGCAATTGGATTGCCAATTATGGGTAAAGTGCATGAGGTAGATCGGTACAAAAACAAAAAGTACCAACTGCTCTTTAATACGAAGGATAAAATTTACATGCTTGATCGTAACGGTAAAAATGTCGAGGGATACCCAGTAAAATTCAAAGATAAAATTTGCCAACCGCTTTCGCTTTTAGATTATGACAACAATAGAAAGTATCGAATATTCGTGCCTCAATCAAATGGCTCAATTCAATGCTTAGATATTGCCGGAAAATTTGTAAAAGGGTGGAAGTTCAAAAAGAGCAAACCACTTATTAAACCACTTATTTATGCCCGTTTAAACAAAAAAGACTACTTGATTGGATTGCAAAATAATGGCGCTTTAAAAATTGTGAATCGCAAAGGTGAAACTCGATTAAAGTTGAAACGGAAATTAGAGACTTTCCCGAACTCTAGTTTTAGTCTAGAAAAAGGAAAGGATCTTTCTAGCACCTACTTAATTTGCTCTGATAGCAATGGAGTAGTCTATCGTTTAAGCTTAAAAGACAAACTAGAAACGGCTCAAATAAAGCAGACAGAAGGTCTGGATGCATTTGACCTACTGGATATAAATTTTGATGGCAAGCTCGACTATTGCTTTACCGATAAAAACTCCCTCAAGGTCTACAATTCCGAGTTTAAATTGATTTGGGAGTATGAAACTAAAAGCAATATTGTTCCGTCTTTAAAAGTGTATCAGGAAAAATCGGAACAGAAAGGATTCATTAGCTTTTCAGATATAAATAATGCAGCCTATATTTTTGACGGTGACCAGAACCAAAGCGAAGGGAGCCCTTTTTACGGACTAGGAGCAGCACTTATTTCCGATGTTAATATTGACGGGCGATTCGAGCTAATTATTGGTAGCAAAGAAGGTTCTGTCTATTGTTATATCCTAAATTAACCGAGCCAACCTAACCAAGGTAGAATCACTCATAATGAGTCCTGTGTAGTTGGTTTTCATTATTTAAATTTGTTAAATGAAATTATTTAAACTGGAACTTACCCTATCGCTACTGATAGTTCTTACGAACGCGTGCATAAACAAGGATCACTTCAATTTTGGCAACGTAAATGATTCTTCCTGGAATCCCAAGCTCGCCATTCCATTATTAAAGGCAAACGTTGGTGTCTATAACCTCTTTGGAGCAACAGATAGCAACGCTGTTCGTATTAATGAAACGAACAAGGTTGTTAGCCTGTTTTATCAAGGTAAAACAATTAGTTTAAAAATGGACAATCTTATTAATCTAAAGGACATTTCAACTCCCGACGCTTTAGTAGGTTATAGCACTCCTGTTCCTATTGGAATGCCATTAGACGCATCTTTGAGTAAAATTGAATCAATCAATTTGTCAACAGGTCAAATGACAATTAAAACAGCTATACAGGGTATTGTAGACCGGTTAACTTTTACCTTTTTAGATATTAAGGATGAAAATGATCGGGCGCTGACAATCCGGTTAATGGAAGGTCAAACAGCAACTTCTTCATTGATTGATCACTCGATTATTCCTGATAATGGAACTATTCGCTTCTCAATATCTAGCACATCAACAGGAACTTGTAATGCCCAAATTTCAATGTCCGACTTAGATTTTAAGAGTATAACGGGTGACTTTAATATTGAAACTCAACGACTGCCTTTAGATTCCTTTGAGTTATATCTTTTTCAGAATATTGCAGCCAAAGGCAGTATATCCGTTAACAATCCTATACTTTCTATCAAAGCAAAAAACAGTATTGGTGTTGCTTTAGAACCACTATTTGATAGAGTTAAAGCAAGAAACCCCGCTTCAGGTGATATTTCCAAATTACTTTTAAGAAATACATCAAGCATTAATGATATTAAAGCAGGAACAAAAACAGGTGGTATAGTTGAAAGTGAAATCAGATTGGACAACACCAATTCTAACCTGAGTGATTTTATTAGTTTAAGCCCTAAATTTTTAAATTACGAACTTGGATTCAAAGTCTCAAACAGCTCTTCAGGCCCAAAAACAATTTTCAAAAAATCGAGTTGCGAATTAGAAATGAATATTGAATTGCCTCTAGAGGGAAGTGTTTCTGCTTTTGAAGTTTTAGACACTATTGAAATGCAAATTACGAATGATCTATCATTGATTAAAGAGTTTTTAATCAAAACTTATACTAAAAATGGCTTTCCCTTGGATACCAAAATCACCATTCTCTTAATGGATGAAAATCGTCAATTAATGCGTAAAGAAAATGACTCTGTAATGGTTCTTCTGGATAAGGTTTTTACTGCTGCAGCGCCAGTTGATGAAAATGGTCTTGTTACAGAAAGTATGATAATAAGTTCCGATCATAAATTGCTAGATGCAGAAGTTCTTGCAAGCTTACCCTTAGCAAAGTATGGTCAAATGAGGGCCTCCATGAGAACCACCAATGGTGGTAATGATGTTGTGAAAATTCGATCTGATTATAAGCTAGAAGTGAAAGTAGGAGTGAAAATTACTGGGAACGTTAATCTAACTGAGAAAAAATGAAAAAATTAGCTGGCGTTATAATCCTTTTTCTATCCTTCTTTTTAAACGGAACAGCGCAACAAGATCTTACCTTATACGAATTAAAAGCGGCACCACAATCACACGCCTTAAGCCCCTCAAAAATCCCATTGTGTAAGGGCTATCTGTTACTTCCAGGAATTAGCGGTGCCTACACTTCAATTAATAGTGAAGGTTTTACCTATGCAGATGCTTTTAAGCTAAATGATGATGGAACAATTGATATAAAACTCAATGACGCCATTGACAAAATGAAAGACTTAAACAATATCAGTTTTGACTTTAAAGTACCTGTTCTAGGGCTTGGATTTAGAATGGGAGCTGGTTTTGCATCGTTCGGAATCGAAAGTAAAGGATCCAGTCGCTTTACCATTCCAAAAACTTTGGCAGAGTTTATATGGTTAGGTAACGCTGATGAAAAATTTCTTGGTAAGCGCGCAAACTTTGACGGTTTGGGGGTTGATTTTATGCAATACACCGAATTCGCTTTAGGTTTTGCACGTGATTTTGATGAAAAATGGACCTTTGGAATTAAAGCTAAATACCTAAGTGGTAATGCATTTTTACGCACCACCGAAAGTAGCCTTGGCATTACTACAGATGCAGAAAACTATGCTATTGCATTAGATGGGCAAATACAGATTCAAGCAGCTGGCGTTACAGGGTTAGTTGTTGATTCTTTATTGAACTTTAATGGATTTAATTTTGAGAATATTAATGATCAATTAATAACTGCTGGAACCGGTAATCATGGCGGAGCGATTGACCTAGGTGCTACCTTTAGACTAAATGAAAAGATATCGTTTAATGCTTCTGTACTAGACTTAGGATTAATCAATTGGGCTGCTTCTGCTGTTACTAAGACATCCAAACCAATTAGTTATGTTTACGACGGAATATCCGTAACGGACCTATCAAGTGGCACCGGTGAGGCAGAAAATATTGTAGGAACTCTGGATACTCTTTTTAAAAGTATTCAGTTCGATGACAAACAAGAGTCCTTCACTACAACCTTGCCTGTAAAGATTTATGCTGGTGGTAATTATCGAATTCTGCCAAAAACAGATTTATCCTTAATTACCTATAATGAGCTATACAATGGTCGTTTTAAAACCTCAATTCGTTTGGGGGCAACTCAACGAATTAGGAATTTCTTAATGGCAACGATAAACTATTCAGTTTATGGAAATAGTGCTGCAAATCTTGGAGCTGGGTTTACACTTAATGCAGGACCCGTTCAGTTATACACGGCTACAGATAATGTCTTGGCCTTTATGTTACCAGAAAAAAGCAAAAACTTTCATCTGCGATTTGGAATAAACCTCACGTTTGGAAACAACTTTAGTCAGAACTAAAAAATGAAAAAATCTTCACTTTCAATTTTCAAACTGATAGCATTCTTTTCAGTTGTTTTATTGTTTTCTATCGAAGTACAAGCTCAATCTAAATGGGATAAAAAAGGAGCGCTAGTTGTAGAAAAAAGCGAAAAAGATTTAAAAGAAGGAGATTATTTAACCGCTAAAATGAGAGCAGGTCGTTTGCTTAAAAAAATGAGAGAAAACGGCCAAATGTCTAATCAATACTACACTTATATTTCACTCCTAAACACCCGTTATATTGAAGGTTTAGGACAGCTAATGGCGGTAAGAGATAGTTTAGAAAATGGCATTTTCTATTTCAATATGTTTATTCGATCAGATAGCACTCTCTACACTCCCTGCCTACTTGCAATAAGTGAGGCATATTTAGAAAGTGGTAATTACGTCAAATCAGAACAATATCTGCAGCGCGTTGAAGGACAAGTCACTGAACGGCTAAAGAATGCAACCGCTTTAACCATCTCGGATTCATTGGAAAAAAGGATACGCAAGAAACGCGCTTTTTATGTATCGGACCCAATGAACAATTCGGATTCTGTGTTATACAATTATGTGCGAGAAATAAAATTGAGAATTGAAATGCAACGTGGCTTCTTCAACGAAGCAGAAGGTGATATTGAAAATTTAATAGTATACCAAACCAAAATATCACAACATACATTTCCTAATGCTGATACCAGTGCAAAAAAGCCAACGGTTAAAATCAAAAAAAGAGAATACAAAAAAAGACAAGTATCCCTAGCAGGTCTATACGTTACTAAAGCGGATTTCTATCGCCTATCTGGGAACTATCAAAAGGCTGCAACATTGTATTATGACAATGAAACTAGATTCAAAAAAACAGTATCTAAAAAGAGCCTACCTTTTGTAAAGAATAATTACGGAAAAGCTATTATGGCTGAAAGCAATGGACGCCTTGAAAAACCTTATAAATATTACGAAGACATTAAAAGCCAAGTTATCAAAAGCGGTCAAATATCTAACTATCACAAATTTTACAACGAGGTTGCCGAAAAAGAAATCGAATCTTATTTATCAGAAGATAAAGACAAAAAAGCTCGTGACTTATATTTAAAATATAAGCTGGATAATCAGCATAAATATGGAACTAAAAGCGTTTATTTCCTTCGGGCAGTTATGCTTGAAAACGAGTACTATTCAAGTAAATCGAGGTACAAAAAAGCCATAAAACGAGAAGATAAACTAAAAGAAGAAATTGAAAAGGTCATTCCTTATGACAACCTCGCCCAACTTCAATTCAATGATCACTTCTACAATTTCTATTCTAAAAACAACAGAATCGAAGAGGCGAGAATAGAGCGAGAAACCAACGAGTGGATTGCAGGTTTAAACATGAGTAAAAATGCTCCAAATTATTCCATAGAAAAAATAAAACTTGCTGATTTCAACATTAAAAATCAAGACAAATTTGCCGAAGCCAAAGCAGTTTATGAGCAACACTTTGAAGGCGTTTTTAGAAAACAATTTCATTCCCACCATCCCATTTATAGTGAGTTCCTCGAATCTTATAGTCTTCTCAAGACTTCTATTGATGAATATGATGAAGCTTATCGTTTAGCAGGCGAACGATTAAAAATAGCCAATGAAAAATACGGTCCCGAAAGCAAGGATTATGCCATGGCATTAATTCAGCTTAGTGAAATAAACATTCTAAAAGGAGAGTATGACCAGGCAGAATCACAATTAGAAGTCGCATCAGAAATGATTAAAAGTGAGTCTAGTAAAAAGAGTAGGGCTTATTATACAACGCTCAAAAACCTTGGAGATATCTACATGATTAACGGGAAGTATCAAGAAGCTGAAAACACCTACAAAAAAGCTTTTAAAATGCTTAAAAAATCAGGTGAAGGCGGAAACTTAGATATTAAATCATCTGAAGATATGGCCAAATTATATATGACAACCGGCCAATATAAAGATGCTGAAAATATAATTAAGCAGTCTATTTCTGCAAATGAAACAAAGTTTGGAGGAGACCACTTCAAACTTGTGAAACCGTTGAATTTATACGCTCAACTATTCCTCATATTAGGTGAATATATCGAAGCTGAAAAAAGAACCAGCAGAGCTATGGATATTGCTGAGAAAACCTTGGGCGATACCAGCGTTGCATATATGGATAACTTAATGTTACTAGGAGAAGTACACATTAAAATGGGTAATTATAGTGGTGCTCAAAAAATATATGAAGATGCTTTAATTCTTATTCGTAAAAAATTCGGTGAAGAAAATATACGTGAAGCAGACATATTAAAGTCGCTTGCCGATGCTAATTTTAGATCTAAAGACGCGGATTTAGAAACGATTAATGGCTATCTCGATCGCGCTAAGGACATTGTGATTACTAGCTTTAACCCTGCACATCCAGATTATGGCGCATTGCTAGAATATCAAGGTAGAGTATTTATGCTTTTCGAAAAATATCCTGAAGCCAATTTAATGCTGAAAGATGCACAATTTATTTGGTTGCAAAAGTTTGGAAAAAACGACATAAACATGGCACGAAACGAAATGCTTGTAGGTGATCTAAAGTACTTGCAAGAAAAATACGAAGAGGCTGGAGAAAGCTATGAAAATGCCGCGCAATCGTATAAATCTTTGTTTAACGATAACCACCCTGGCTACTTGGAAGCAAAAAGTAAGCAAGCAAAAAGTTATTACACAGAAGGGAACTTAACCAAAGCTAAAGTAGTTTATGACGAAACTACAGAGAGCTATTTAGGTTATATCAAAGATTACTTTCCTGCGCTTTCAGAATCGGAAAAAGGTAAATATTGGAATTCTATTAAACGTGATTTTGAAATCTACAATTCACTCGCTTTGGCCACTTACGATAAAAACAACAAAGCTTTACGTAATGTTTACAACTTCAAACTGTCTACTAAAGCAATTCTCCAAAGTAGTTCTACAAAGCTTAAATCTAGAATTCTAAATTCTAACGATGGAAATCTAATTTATCGTTTCGATCAATATAACGAAATGAAAGACATGCGGACTAAAGGTTTAGCAATGTCAGCTAATGAGCGAGAGGTAAATAGCATTAATATGTCCAAATTGAGCAAAGACATTAATGCACTAGAAAAAGAACTGAGTGAAGAATCTGAAGACTTTGCTGGTGCTGTGGATGGTGAACAATTTACATGGAAAGATGTAAAGAGAAGTCTAAATGAAAATGAATATGCAATGGAAATTATTCGTTTCAGACATTTCGACAAACAGCTTACTGACAGCGTATTATACGCAGCTCTTATTATAAACCACAAATCAAAAGGCCCTGAATTAGTATTGTTGAATAATGGCAATAAATTGGAAAAAAAATACTTTAAAGGCTATAGAAACAGTATCAAGTACAAAGCCAATAAGGACAAGTACAGCTACTCTAATTTTTGGAAATCAATTGATGAAAAAATCGCAGATAGCGCTAAAATTTTCGTTTCGGCTGATGGTGTTTATAACCAATTAAATATTGAAACGCTTCAAGATGAAAATGGGAAATTCATAATAGAGAAAAATGAAATCTATAACTTGAGCAATACTAAAGATATTGTATTAGCTCGTCGTGAAGAATACAAAGAAACCTATGACAAATCAACCGCCATGCTTATGGGTAATCCAAGTTTTTCTGCTACTGGAAGCGATATTGACATGGGAAATAAGGTGACATCAATTGATGCATTACCTGGTGCTGAAGAAGAAATAAAGCAAGTTGGTAAATTACTGAATGGAGAAGAGTGGCAAACCCAAATAATGGTTCAAGAAGAAGCTACAGAGCAAGCATTGAAAAAAATGAATAGCCCCAGGGTGTGTCACATTGCAACCCACGGTTTCTTTATGCAAGAGTCTAAAGTGGATTATAAAAAAAATGAGATTACTGGCGACTTTGCTGATAACCCTCTGTTGCGTTCAGGACTTTTATTTACTGGAGCAGGTGAATTACTAGAGAACAACAATATTTACGACTTCAACAAAAAAGATGGAATCTTGACTGCTTATGAGGCCATGAACTTAAATCTTGACCATACTGAATTGGTTGTTTTAAGTGCTTGTGAAACTGGCGTTGGAGAGATTAAATCGGGCGAAGGAGTTTACGGTTTGCAACGTTCATTTATTGTCGCTGGTGCTCAAAACGTAATCATGACTTTATTCAAAGTAAATGATCAAGTGACTCAAGAACTTATGAATGACTTCTATGAACAATGGCTAGAAACGGGTGACATGAGAATGGCTTTCCAAAATGCGAAAATCAAAATCAAAAACAAATATCAAAAACCGGTATACTGGGGAAGTTTTGTGCTAATTGGAATGTAATGGACAATAAGGCCACTGGAAATAAAGGGGAGGCCATTGCAAAGGAGCTTCTCATTTCAAAAGGTTACAAAATAAAAGCAACCAATTGGAGACACTCCTATCTTGAGGTCGATATTATTTGCGAAACAGAAAAAGAAATCATTTTTGTTGAAGTAAAAACACGGTCAAATGGTTACTTCGGAGATCCTATCCAATCTGTTTCTAAAAAGCAACAAAAAAATTTAATTAACGCAGCAGAAGCCTACATTGACCAATTCGAAATTGATAAAGAGTTTAGATTTGATATTATTGGTATTTTAAATGAAAATCAATTTCCTGAAATCAATCATGTTGAGGACGCTTTTGGGCCTGAATTCTAGGCATTCAACAGTTTAACTGAACCCTAAATACAAATCGCTTGTTACTACTTACTGTTAACTAAAATCTGCGAAATTTGCACCGTAATGGGAGATTTTGATCAATTTAAAAAATTAGACGACGAGGACTTTTACAAGCACCCCGATGGCTTTATTATTTTTACTGAAAAGTATCACCTAAAACGTGGCTATTGTTGTAAAAATGCATGTAAGCATTGCCCCTACGGATTTAAGAAAAAACGAAAAGAAAACAAGAATGACGTTTAAAAAAGAAGTACTTCAAGGAATTCCAGTTATTTTACCTGAGCTAAAACCGTTCGACTCGAACATTAACCACGCTCCAAAGCGGAAGGAAATTCTTAACGACAAAGAGAAAAAGCTCGCGTTAAAAAACGCCTTGCGGTACTTTCCTAAAAATCATCACGCCGTTCTACTTCCCGAATTTAAAAATGAATTAGAAACCTACGGCCGAATTTACATGTATCGTTTTCGTCCGAGCTACATGATTACAGCGCGTTCTCTAGAAGAGTTTCCATACCAATCAAAACAGGCAGCAGGTATAATGCTCATGTTAAGTAATAACTTGGATTATGCAGTAGCTCAGCATCCACACGAATTGATTACTTATGGCGGCAATGGCGCTGTTTTCCAAAACTGGGCTCAGTACCTATTGACTATGCAATACCTAGCTCAAATGACCGATGAGCAAACGCTAGCAATGTATTCTGGCCATCCTATGGGTTTGTTTCCATCGCACAAAGACGCTCCAAGAGTTGTAGTGACCAACGGAATGATGATTCCTAATTACTCTAAACCTGATGATTGGGAGAAGTTTAATGCTTTAGGCGTTACTCAATACGGCCAAATGACGGCAGGTTCATTTATGTACATAGGCCCTCAGGGAATCGTTCATGGAACAACTATTACGTTATTAAATGCAGGCCGAAAAATTTCGAAAAATGGTGAAGGATTAGAAGGAAAAGTTTTCCTTACCGCTGGCTTAGGCGGTATGAGCGGTGCTCAACCAAAAGCTGGAAATATAGCTGGATGTATAACCATATGTGCAGAGGTAAACGAAAAAGTAACCTACACTAGACATTCACAAGACTGGGTAGATGAAGTCATTGACAATCTCGATGACCTAATGGATAGAGTTCGCCTTGCAAAAGCAAACAAAGAAGTTGTTTCTATTGCTTACCAAGGCAATGTAGTAGAGATTTGGGAGCGATTTGCAACCGAAAACATAGTTGTAGATCTGGGTAGTGACCAAACATCCTTGCACAACCCATGGGCTGGCGGATATTACCCAGTTGGATTAACCTTTGAGGAATCCAATGAAATGATGGCCAGCAATCCCAATAAATTTAAAGAACACGTCCAAGAATCACTTCGAAGACATGTTGCTGCAGTAAACAAATGCGTAGCTAACGGAACTTATTTCTTCGATTATGGAAATGCATTCTTATTAGAATCTAGCAGAGCAAATGCTGATATACTAAAAGAAGATGGCGATTTTAAATATCCGTCTTACATTCAAGACATAATGGGGCCAATGTGTTTTGATTATGGATTTGGACCATTCAGGTGGGTTTGTTCCAGTAACGATCCAAAAGATTTGGCAATTACAGATCGAATAGCTGCAGAAGTTTTGACCGAAATAAAGGCGCATTCCCCTGCTGAAATTCAGCAACAAATGGATGACAATATTCGCTGGATTAAAGCTGCTGGAGACAACAAAATGGTCGTAGGTTCTCAGGCAAGAATTTTATATGCTGATGCCGAAGGACGGATGAAAATTGCTGAAGCATTTAATAATGCAATTGCCATAGGCGAAATATCTGCACCCATAATTTTAGGGAGAGACCATCACGATGTTTCAGGTACCGATTCTCCATACCGAGAAACAAGTAATATTTACGACGGTTCTCAATTTACAGCTGATATGGCTGTTCAAAATTTTGTAGGCGATGGTTTTAGAGGAGCTACATGGATCTCATTGCACAATGGCGGTGGCGTTGGTTGGGGTGAAGTTATGAATGGTGGTTTCGGAATGTTAATAGATGGATCTGATGATGCGGATAGAAGACTTAAAATGATGCTGCATTGGGATGTAAACAACGGTATTGCGAGAAGAAGTTGGGCAAGAAACGAACCTGCGATCTTTGCTATAAAGCGCGCCATGGAAAACGAACCTTTATTAAAAGTTACATTGCCGAATATTGTGGATGACGATTTGTTGGACTAACAACATGGAAGACCTATACATTTCTGATCTTGACGGAACACTACTAAACTCTTCTGGCGTGCTGTCTCATAAAAGCATCGAGATTCTAAACTCATTAATCAAGAATGGGCTCAATTTCACAATTGCAACGGCACGTTCATTAGATTCTGCTATGCCTATTGTTGGAGCATTGAATCTAAAATTACCAATGGTACTATACAATGGTGCTTTAGTATATGACCCAATACAAAAAATTAATATCCACGAAAAATTTATTGATAAACAGCAAAAAAAATTTATTTTAGAGATCTTTGAACAAGAAGGGCTTGAACCGATTGTATTTACACTTGACCAGCGAAACAATCCCTCAGCTTTTTACAGAACAATATCCAACCCTCACATGACAACGTACATAAAGAATAGATTGTCGCAAAAAGACAAGCGATTTAAAAAAGTAGAGGAGTTTAGCCAATTCGATGACCCCAATTTCAAGCAGCTAAACAATCCCTCAGATTTTTACAGAAAAATCTCCAACCCTCACATGACCAAATACATAGACAATAGGTTGTCGCAAAAAGACAAACGATTTAAGAACGTGAAGAATTTTAACCAAGCACTTCTCCAAAATGTAATAACCATTATTTCAATCGGAGATAAAGTAACTTTACTTGCGGTAAAAAATCGTATTGAAAATGCGTTGAAAATAGAAATACATTTTGCTGAAGACATTTATGATAAAGAAGCATATTGGTTGGAATTTGCAGCACCAAATTCATCGAAAAAAGATGGTGTATCATTTCTTAAAAAACAATTGAATGCTACACGAACAATTTGCTTTGGGGATAACCTGAACGATATTCCTATGTTTGAAATAGCCGATGAAAAATACGCTACTTCAAATGCCAGGAGCGAATTAAAAGCTATCTCCACTGAAGTCATTGGGAAAAACAATGATGATGCGGTCGCCCGATTCCTTCAAAACAGAAGTCCAATAAAGAACCTATGAGTTTAAACATTGTTCTACTTGAACCAGAAATTCCAAATAACACTGGAAACATAGGCCGGCTAAGCCTTGCATCTGGGAGTAGTTTGCACCTTATAAAACCCCTTGGCTTCGAAATAGACGACTCGAGGGTTAAGCGAGCAGGCCTAGATTATTGGAAACATATCGATTTATATATTCATGAATCTTGGGAAGCATTTGTAGATAAATATCCCAATGCCGAATTAGCATTTATGAGTAGTCATGGAAAAAAAGACTTCTACTCCATTGATTTCAAGGAAGATATGTTTTTAGTTTTCGGAAAAGAATCAGTAGGGTTGCCTAAAGAGTTACTTTCAAACTATACTGACAAAACCTTTAAAATACCGATGCATAGTCCACATATTAGAAGCTTGAATATAGCAAATTCAGTTGGAATTGTAGTTTTCGAAGGACTACGCCAACTTGCCATAAAGTTATAATCGGCTACAACTCGCCCGCTCTTAACTGAGCTCCAACTTGTTTTTGTAACTGCTCGTATATCTTTTTGATAGACTTATCTACGACCTTATCTGTTAACGTCTGATTTGGGTCTAAAAACTCAAATCCAAGTGCGCAACTTTTGGTCCCAGGCTCTAGTCCTTTTCCTTGATAAACATCAAAAATAGAAACCTCTTTCAATAAATTTCTTTCGGTCTGAAGTGCAACATTTCGAATGTCTTGAAAGTCTACCTTCTGATCTACAACTAGAGCTAAATCCCT
The DNA here is from genome assembly GCA_905181875.1 of Flavobacteriales bacterium UBA6770. GTDB lineage: Bacteria > Bacteroidota > Bacteroidia > Flavobacteriales_G > Salibacteraceae > UBA6770. The sequence goes on along the minus strand of CAJIZH010000005.1, from coordinate 3,935 downwards.
TCTTGTACCTGGAAATTTAGGAACAGTCTTATACTTTATTTTTTTTGTTGAAAGTACTTTTACAATATTTTCCCAGCTCAACTCTAAATAGAACACGGACTGTTTTACACCAAAATCGGAGCAATTTTTCTTGTTAACCATTCCAAGAGAACCTAAATTCAGTTTGCCAGAAAACAAATCTAAGCCATAGCTCAACGCTTCTTTCTTGGTAGGTTTTGATTTAAATGCCATTGGAGAAACTCCAATTTTTAGAAGTAAATTTTCTGCTATTCCTTTCAATTCAAAAAACTCTGCATCAGTTGCTTTTCCAGTCCAGCTGCCAATAGTTTGCTTTCCGGTTAAATAGGCAACTAGCCATTCTTTTTCCTCGCGCTTGTCAGAATACTGATGATAGGTTTTTCCAAATTCAAATACTTTTAAATCCGATTGGCCACGGTTTTGGTTGTACGCGATAGTTTCCAATCCCTGAAACAGCATATTGGCCCTTAAAACAGATAAGTCATTGCTCAATGGATTCAAGATCTTTATAACGTCACTATCCTCCCCATAAAGCTCTTTTGAAGTAAGGCTATTGTGAATCATTTCAGAATAACCTGTTGAAGTTAAGTGATCGCAAAGCTTCCTGCGCAGCACTTCAACATTTACAGTAGGAGTTGGCGATATTGATATCCCCATTCTTTCAGGAAATGGTATTTCATTGTAGCCGTATATTCTTAGAATTTCTTCTACAATGTCTGCTGGTCTCAAAACATCATTTCTATATGCAGGAACATTAAGTTCCAATCCGTCTTCATTTCTGTTTAGAACAGAAATCTCTAAACTTTCCAAAATGGACTGAATGGTATCTCTTTCAATCTTAGCACCAATAAGCGAATCGCAATACTTATAATCTAACTGGATTTTAGTGCCTTCAATTTTCGAAGGATATAAATCCAACAATTCAGAAGACACAGCACCACCTGCCAACTCTTGTATTAAAAGAGCCGCTCGTTTTGCTGCAATAACCGTGATATCTATATCAATTCCTCTTTCAAAACGGAAAGAAGCATCGGTATTCAACGCGTGTCTTTTGGCTGTTTTACGAACTGAAACTGGGTTAAAATAAGCAGACTCCAAAAATATTTCAGTTGTTGTTTCGGTAACTCCCGATTTGCTTCCACCAAAAACTCCAGCTATGCACATTCCTTCAGATTCGTCACAAATCATAAGATCCTTATCAGACAGTTCCCGTTCTACTCCATCTAAAGTTTCGAAAACAGTCCCATTAGACAATTCCTGAACAAGAACTTTATCTCCTTTTATTTTCGCTGTATCAAAAGCATGCAAAGGCTGCCCTAATTCATGCATTACATAATTAGTAACATCAACTACATTATTAATCGGACTTAATCCTATTGCTTTTAATCGAATTTGCAGCCACCCTGGTGAGTCAGCTATCTTTAAATTTGAGATCTTAACTCCAACATACCTTGGACAAGCTTCATTGTCTTTTACTTCAATGTTAAGCTTAGTATCTCCTTCTTTAAAACTGGTTAACTCTGGCAAAGTAAGTTTACCACATGGAATGTTTTTGTGCTGCAATGCAGCGGCTAAATCCCTTGCAACTCCATAGTGGCTCATTCCATCGGCACGGTTAGGAGTTAAGCCAATCTCAATAGTATAATCTGACGACAAATCAAAGTACTCTGCTGCAGGCACTCCTACTTGAGCATCGTCCTTGAGCACCATAATCCCAGCATGACCTTTACCCAAGCCTATTTCATCTTCGGCGCAAATCATTCCTTCAGAAACTTCACCTCTAATTTTAGATTTTTTTATTTCGAAAGCTTCACTTTCAGAAGGATAAAGCATAGCACCAACGGTTGCAATAATTACCTTTTGACCAGCCGCAACATTTGGCGCACCGCATACAATTGGTAGGTTAGTATCGGTTCCTATATTAATCTCAGTTACCTTCAATCGATCTGCGTTGGTGTGTTGTTCGCAAGAAACTACCTCTCCAATTACCAAACCTTTTAGGCCTCCCTTAACTTGATCAAATTCTTCAATTCCCTCAACCTCTAAACCGGTATCAGTAAGCAATTCTCCAACGCGCACAGGAGATAAATCAAAGTCTAAATAATCTTTAAGCCAATTGTAAGAAATCTTCATAATAAATGCTTTTCGAGCGTGGCAAAAGTAATGATTTGAATGCGTCCAAAGCTCCAATCAGAGTAGTATTAGAGCCAATAAAACTCTTAATTTAGCGCTACTCAAAAAAAATACAAAAGATGATTCGAAAGGCATTTAATTTTTTACTTATTTCAATTATTATTTTTTCTGTTTTTGGTTGCTCAGAAGACAATTCTAAAAAGACAATTAAAATTGGGAATGAGCAGTGGGCAGTGAGTCGCTCATTGAATTATTTGGGTAAAATTATTCTTGAAGAAAATGGGTTCCCAGCTGAAATTGTAAATACAGATATTGAGAATATTTATCGCGGTTTAAATAAAGGAAAAATTGACCTTTTTCTGGATACTTGGGTGGAAGGTCATGATGTTTATTTATATGAGTACAAGGACGTGGAAGACCTTGGGGCTATATATAAAGGGTGTCGTTTAGGAATAGCAGTTCCCTCCTATTTTGATGTAGATTCAATAGTCGATTTAATGCGTGATTCAACAATTTATAGTAATGTGTTTTACGGTGTCACGAAAGACGCAGGTGTCATGATCAGTTCAATCACTGCAATGAAACAACACGGCATGAGTCCAGAGATTATTAATATGACTGAAGATCAGTTGGTAAAACAATTAGAACTGATGACCAATCAGAAACAAAACTTTGTGACAGGTGCCTGGAAGCCTCATTGGAAAATTAAGCAATACGACCTCAAGTTTTTAGCCGATACTACTCATTCATTTATAGAAAGCGATGAAATTCACAAGTATGCAAAAGCTGGGTTTAGAGAGACTTATCCTAAGGCGGCCTCAATTCTTTCGAAGATATTCTTTACCGATGATGAATTTTCAGATTACTTGTTAGTTCTAAAAGATGCGACTGAACCTGAAGACATTGAAACTAGAATAAGAACTTGGATGAAGGATAATCCTGAGAAAATAGCTTCTTGGGTTAAGTAGGCCCAAGTACGAAAAGAACTTTTGTGTTTGAAAGAACCTAAATTTGAAATGATCTTTAATAATGCTTCCTGAGATAGATCTTCGGCAGTTACGGAGTCACCTGTCATTTTCCAAGCAATATTATAGATAAAAGGCTGATGGCGACTAATCAAAGTGTTTAAGGAATTCTTATCGCCTTCTTTGATTCGTTTAAATAATTCTCTATCAGATGCATCTGAATTATAGGTATTCGAAAATGGATTCATATTTTTTTATTTTAATTACTGCCAACAATTGGCTAAACTTCGTTTTAATGCAGTTTAGCCTTAGTTGTGATTAGTTTTTTAAATCCATCTTCTGACTTTCTTTTTATAGTCTAAATATTCTTGCCCGAACTTTTTTTCAAGGTATTGTTCTTCTTTTTTAACGGCAGTAAAGTATATGACTATTAGTGCAGGGATGAATGCAAAAATGGCCCAATAAGTCATGAAAATAAACCCTAAACCAACCGGACCTGCACATAATATTATATATACAGGGTTTCTAGAGTGTCTATATAGACCAGATGTAATTATTTTAAAGGTAGTTTTGGTTGGCTCTATTTCAGTCTCATTCTTTTTATAAAAATTGATCATATAGCCAAACCCAAGGAATGATCCAATTAAAATTAATACGCCCAAATATACGAGCCAGGAAGGACCTGTAATTGTTAACGGCTTTAAATAATTTATTAAACCCCCAAATAATCCAAATCCAATAAAGATTATTGGAGGAGGTATTTTGACTCCAGGATTATCATTGTTTATTTCTTTGTTCATACTTATCGTTAATTAAACA
>CAJIZH010000004.1 GCA_905181875.1 Flavobacteriales bacterium UBA6770 | reverse complement strand
GGACAGAAATTAGGAACTATAGGAATTGCATTAGGATATGGTAGAACAGTAACGGGTAAAGTTGGACAAACGGGTGTAAATGCATATCCTGCGTTAAAAATAACTGACGGTAACGTCTCTTACAGTAGTTCAAATGTTACCATAGCGGATGCTGGTAAGACTTATCAAATAGCATCAGTCCAAACTCATCATACTATGATGGGAAGAAAGATTGTTAATGAAACGAGTTTAGCTACGTTTAAATCTATCGATAAAAACGATAAATCTAATGGGTGGAACAAAGACAACGTTTTACCTGATGCATTTGGTGAAGTAAAGCCAATTAAAGAATTAAATCTTTGGGAAGATCATGCTATTGACTTAGGTCATAGGTGGGGAATGTCAATTGACCTAAATTCATGTACGGGTTGCGGGGCATGTATTACTGCCTGTCATATTGAAAATAACGTTCCTGTTGTGGGTAAAGATGAAATTCGTAGAACTAGAAGTATGTTCTGGTTAAGAGTAGATCGATACTTTACCAGTGACATGAACAAAGAAAAAGGTAAAGAAGAGGGTGTAGGTATTGTTAGCACATACAAGCAAATGGAAAATGCTTCGGCGTATCCACAAGTTGTATTTCAGCCTGTAATGTGTCAGCATTGTAATCACGCACCTTGCGAAACCGTTTGTCCAGTTGCTGCAACTACACATAGTGAAGAGGGACTAAATCAAATGACATATAATCGTTGTGTTGGTACTAGATATTGTGCAAATAACTGCCCGTATAAAGTAAGAAGATTCAATTGGTTTAATTACAATAAAGACACGAAATTTACTGGAATCAACCCGGCACAAAATGAGTTGCAAAGAATGGTGTTGAATCCTGATGTTGTTGTTCGTTCAAGAGGTGTTATTGAAAAATGTAGTTTTTGTGTTCAGAAAATACAATCGGGTAAACTTGTTGCTAAAAAGGAAGGTAGACCAGTTCAGGATGGTGATGTTGTAAGTGCTTGTTCTGAAGCATGTCCAACCAATGCTATTCAGTTTGGTGACTTGAATGATGGTAAGTCCAAGGTTAAAGGCAATTTTGATGATGATAGATCTTATCATTTAATTGAAGAAGTCGGTACTCAGCCTAATGTTGCGTATATGACGAAGGTGAGAAATACTTAGAATTTAGCATAATAGAATTTAGAAAAATAATAATCGATGCATAAGGAATCAGAAATAAGATATCCGCTTATAATTGGAGACAAAACATATCATCAGATTACTGAGGATGTTTGCGCTCCGGTCGAAGGAAGGGCAAACAAACTTTGGTATGTTTGCTTTACAATTGCTGTAGTCGTTGCACTTTGGGGCTTAGGTTGTATTATGTATACCATTGGAAGAGGTATCGGTGTTTGGGGATTGAATACTACAGTCATGTGGGCTTGGGATATTACAAACTTTGTATGGTGGGTAGGTATCGGTCATGCAGGTACTCTTATTTCAGCAGTATTGCTATTATTCCGTCAAAAATGGAGAATGGCAATTAACCGTTCTGCTGAGGCAATGACAATATTCGCTGTGATGATGGCAGCGTTGTTTCCAGGTATTCACATGGGGCGTATTTGGATGGCGTATTGGGTACTTCCACTACCGAACCAATACGGCTCACTTTGGGTAAACTTTAATTCACCTTTACTTTGGGATGTTTTTGCTATTTCTACATATTTCTCAGTTTCTTTAGTATTCTGGTATATAGGTTTAATTCCTGATTTTGCCACTATAAGAGACAGAGCAACACGAATTATACCTAAATCTATTTATTCAATTCTCGCATTTGGATGGAGTGGTAAAGCAAAACAATGGATTCGATTTGAAGAGGTTTCTTTGGTGCTTGCTGGATTAGCTACTCCACTAGTATTCTCAGTACACTCAATTGTATCTATGGATTTTGCAACGTCTGTCGTTCCTGGATGGCATACTACAATTTTCCCACCCTACTTTGTGGCTGGTGCAATATTCTCTGGTTTTGCGATGGTGCAGACTCTTCTTATTATTGTTAGAAAGGTTGTTAGTCTGGAGTCTTATATCACTAGAAAGCATATAGAATCAATGAATATTGTAATTGTAATTACAGGTTCTATGGTAGGAATAGCTTATTTAACTGAGTTATTTATTGCATGGTATTCAGGTGTTGAATTTGAACAATATGCATTTTTAAATAGAGCAACCGGTCCTTATTGGTGGGCCTATGCAATGATGATGACCTGTAATGTGTTAACACCACTTATTTATTTTGTAGAGAAAGTAAGAAAAAGTATTGTAATATCATTTATCATTTCGATTTTCGTAAACATAGGTATGTGGTTCGAGCGCTTTGTTATTATCGTTACATCTCTGCATAGAGATCACATTCCATCAAACTGGACAATGTTTCATCCTACCTTCGTAGATATTGGAATTTTTATTGGAACTATAGGGATTTTCTTCGTTTTGTTCTTATTGTATGCAAGAACATTCCCAGTATTGGCATTGAATGAATTGAAGTCGATTTTGAAATCTTCAGGAGATAATTATAAAAAACAACAGCATTAAAATTTGAATTTAAAATGAGTGTTGGAAAGAAAATATATGGTTTGTATAACGATGATGCTATCTTAATTGAAGGAGCAAAAGTTGTTGTGGCCAAAGGGATTAAAGTAAGTGATACTTACTCACCGTTCCCTATTCACGGTATCGAAAGGATAATTGGAATTAAATGGACTAGAATCGCAATTTGTGCTTTCATGTACGGTATTACAGGGTTAGCATTGGCTATTTTGGGAATGTATTATATGATGATTGTAGATTGGCCAATGTATATTGGAGGGAAACCGAACAATTACTTCCTTCAGAATATGCCGTCATTCGTTCCAATAATGTTCGAATTTACAGTTCTGTGTGCTGCACATGGAATGGCTTTGACATACTTCCTTAGAAACTGGACACTTCCTGGTGTATCCGCTAAGAATCCACATCCTAGAACTACTGATGATCATTTCGCAATGGAAATTGATCCTAGTGAAAATACGTCAATGAGCGTTGAAGAAATTCAGAATTTATTGAAAGAAACTGGAACCGTAGAAGTTTTTGAAAAATAAGAACATGGCAAGAGTAAATTATATAATTACAGTTAACAAAGCATTAAGAGGTTTTTTAATGATCTTATTTGCAGGCGTACTTTTAGGAGCGTGCAAGTCAGATCCAAATAGTCCAGGAGTTGAGTACATGCCTGATATGTATCGATCTCCAACATTTGAAACTTATGGTGAGAATGAGATTTCAGGAACTAAAATAATGAGTGCACGGCTTCCGGCTAGTAATACGATAGCAAGAGGTTCTGATAATTTACCTTACCCTTATCCAAATACGATTGAGGGCTACGAAGCGGCTGGAGTACACCTAAAGAATCCACTTGAAGCAACAGAGCGGAGTTTAGCTGATGCTAAAGTACTTTTCACAAGGTATTGTGTTCATTGTCACGGAAAAAAAGGATTGGGGGATGGAACCGTACCGACAAATAGTGAATATCCTCAACCACCTTCATATTCTGGGGCTCTTAAAGATTTACCAGAAGGTAAAATATTTCATACGCTTAACTACGGAAAAAACTTAATGGGTTCTCACGCATCTCAGATGACGAAAACTGAACGTTGGAATGTGATTTTGTATGTACAGACATTGCAAAAACTGGGTGGAACATCAGCGAAAGCTGAGAATAATAAAGAACAAGAAGAATCTAAATAAAAAGCGCTTTTTCAATGGAACAATTTACTATACCGAACAAAGTCAAAAGATGGTCAATGATTTTCATGGCCATAGGCGGACTTGCGCTAATCATGGGTATTGCCTCATTGTTTATGGCTGGTGATGAACATTCACACCATCACGCGGTAGCAAGGTTTTGGTCAAATTTATTAATAAATGGCTTTTTCTTTTTTGGAATTGCGGCATGTGCAACGTTTTTTATGGCTGTAAATTATGCGGCTGAATCAGGTTGGTGGGTTGTGATTAAACGGATTTTAGAGGCAATTGGTAGCTTCATGCCTTATGGTGCAGTAGCATTATTTATCGTGCTGATCGCTGGCGCATTTCATATGCACCATCTATATCATTGGATGGATGCTTCTGTTTACAGTGATTTTATGGTTAAAACGGCAGAAGGAATAACTTATTATTCAGATCCCGTAGAAGGTGCCATATTAAATCCAGATTTCGATGAAATAATTGCTGGTAAAACGGCGTATCTCAATGTACCGTTTATGATAATTCGGCAGTTGTTGATTATGGGTGGGTGGATTTATATGTGGAAGCGTTTTAGAACAAGATCGTTAGAGGAAGATTTGGGTTTCGAGCGTGGTCGTCATTTTAAGAATGTTAGAGATGCGGCTATATTTTTAGTTGCATTTGGATATCCTATTTCAACATTCGTTCCTTGGGATTGGATTATGTCAATCGATACCCACTGGTTCTCAACTTTGTTTGGGTGGTATGTGTTCTCAGGTTTATGGTTAAGTGCAATGATTGTTGCAATTCTCATGGTTGTCTGGTTAAAGAGTATAGGAGAATTGAAAGAGGTTAATGATAGTCACATACACGATTTAGGTAAATGGATGTTCGCAATTTCGTTTTTGTGGTCGTATTTGTTCTTCTCCCAATTTATGTTGATCTGGTATGCAAACATTCCAGAAGAGGTAACCTACTTTCAAGCTAGAATAAATGCTTATCCATTATTATATTGGGGCATGTTCTTCGTGAACTTTATATTCCCTATGATTGCCTTAATGGATAGAGATAAGAAAAGAAATAGAATGATGTTGACGATAATGGGTATAATACTTTTCTGCGGTCATTGGGTAGACGTTTATATGCTGGTTACTCCGGGTACTATGAAACAACATGGATATATAGGTTTATTAGAGGTCGGAATGGCTATAGGCTTTGTTGGATTATTTGCTTTTGTAATTACAAGAACACTTGCTAAGGCGCCTCTTGTTCCGAAGAATCATCCATTCTTTGATGAAAGTGTTCATCATGAAATTCATTAATTAACGGTTAAGACTTAAAAATAAAAATAGACATGACTGCACTGTTACTTTCTTTAGTCATTATTGTGGGAATCGTATCCATAGTTCAAATGCTAAGAGTATTTGATTTATCGAATGCGCTCAAAGGCACTGATGAGATCCAAGTAAACGATCAAGAAACCAATAATATCCGTTGGGCGTTTGTTGTGTTTTTCTTAGGATTTTTTGCATTCTTCATTTATTTAGTTGCGTCGTTTGGTGATCAATTATTACCACAATCTGCTTCTTTACACGGTTTAGAGTATGATTGGTTGATGGACCTCAATATGATTATAATTATCACTGCAGCTGGAATTACCCATATCCTTTTAATGGTGTTTCTTTTTAAATATGCTAAAAATGTTAGTCCAAAAGCAACATTTGTAACTCACAATAATAGGTTAGAATTAATTTGGACGACAACTCCAGCTGTTGTTCTTACAATAATCGTTATATATGGTATTTCAGCATGGAACTCTATGCTAATGGATAAACCTGAAGATTCTATTAATATTGAGCTTTATGCTAGACAATTTGATTGGACAGCACGTTATGCAGGTGAAGATAATCAGTTGGGTAAAGCTAATTTTAGAATGATATCTACAACTAATGCGTTAGGTGTCATTAATAGTTCATCAATAGATGATAGATTAAACGAATATGATGATCAAATATTTGAGTTAGAAGCTAGTCGTGAAAAGGTTTTTCCGGGTGGTGTAAGTGATGATGAAATCCTTGATAATATTATTCTGGTAAAGAAAAATAGAGCTGCTGTCCTTCAATATGAGGAACAAAGTAAAAATGAAAATTTTGATATTGCGAATGATGATATTATAACGAAGGTGGAATTTCATATTCCTGTAAATAAATCGGTGAATTTTTCAATACGCAGTCAAGATGTACTTCATTCAGCTTATATGCCTCATTTCAGAGCCCAAATGAATGCCGTACCGGGTGTAATAACACACTTTTATTTTACCCCAATTATTACTACCAAGGAAATGAAAAAAATCACGGGAAACCCAGATTTTGATTATCTACTTTTATGTAACAAGATTTGTGGTGCTGCACATTACAATATGCAGATGAATATTATTGTTGAAACAGAAGAAGAGTATAACAAATGGTTGGCAGAGCAACCAAAATTCAATGTTGCGCAAGCACAATAAGAATTATATAGGCGGAAAGAAAATGGCTGGACATAAAGAGACGTTTATTACAAAGTATTTATTTAGTTACGATCATAAGATGATTTCACGTCAATTCTTACTGACGGGAACAACGATGGCCTTTATTGGTATGGCCATGTCGTTATTATTTAGACTTCAATTAGCTTTCCCTGGGGAAAGTTTTGCTGTACTTAACTTTTTTCTAGGAGATAAGTGGGCTCCAGGTGGAGTATTAGACCCTAATATGTATTTGGCTCTAGTAACCATTCACGGAACCATAATGGTGTTTTTCCTGCTAACTGCAGGATTGAGTGGAACCTTCGCTAATTTATTGATTCCATTGCAGATTGGTGCAAGAGATATGGCATCTGGAATGATGAATATGCTTTCATATTGGTTCTTTTTCTTATCCTCAGTGGTAATGATTGCTTCATTATATGTTGAGAGTGGTCCTGCTTCAGCTGGCTGGACAATTTATCCACCGTTAAGTGCATTGCCCCAGGCAATGCCTGGTTCAGGTACGGGAATGACGCTTTGGTTAGTAAGTATGTCGTTTTTCATTGTTTCATCATTATTAGGTGGAATTAATTACATCGTTACAGTAATTAACTTAAGAACCAAAGGGATGAATATGCTTAGATTACCGTTATCGATTTGGGCATTATTCGTTACAGCTATACTTGGAGTTTTGTCATTCCCTGTATTATTTGCTGCTGTATTGTTGTTGATATTCGATCGAACATTCGGGACTTCTTTTTATTTATCTGATATTTATATTGCAGGTGAGGCCTTGGATCATACTGGTGGTAGTCCACTGCTGTTCCAGCATTTATTCTGGTTTTTAGGACACCCAGAAGTATATATAATTATTTTACCTGCACTAGGTATTAGTTCTGAAGTGATATCTACAAATTCTAGAAAACCAATTTTCGGTTATAGAGCCATGGTAGGCTCTATATTAGCAATAGGCTTTCTTTCATTTATAGTTTGGGGACATCATATGTTCGTCACTGGAATGAATCCCTTTGTTGGTGCGGTATTCACCTTTACAACTTTATTAATTGCAATTCCATCTTCGGTAAAGGCATTTAATTATTTGTCTACACTTTGGAAAGGATCAATCCGTTATACCCCGGCGATGATGTTTTCAATTGGAATGGTTTCTACTTTCATAACAGGTGGTGTAACTGGTATCATTTTAGCTGATGCTGCTCTAGATATAAATCTTCATGATACTTATTTTGTTGTTGCTCACTTCCATATTGTTATGGGTCTTTCTGCAGTAATGGCAATGTTCGCCGGTGTTTACCATTGGTTTCCTAAAATGTGGGGAAGAATGCTTAACAAGAAGCTGGGTTTTGTTCATTTTTGGTTGACCTTTATTACTGCATATGGTGTGTTTTTTCCTCAGCATTTTCAGGGTTTAGCAGGCGTACCTAGGAGATATTATGCAAATACGGAATTTCCTTTATTTGATGGTCTTAGTGATATTAGTTATATGGTGACAATGTTTGCAATGGTTGGTGGATTGGCTCAGTTTATTTTCTTATTCAATTTTATTTACTCAATGTTCAAAGGTCCTAAGGCTCCTCAGAACCCTTGGGGAAGTAATACTTTGGAATGGACAACTCCTGTAGAGCATGTCCATGGGAATTGGCCTGGAGACTTACCCATTGTTCATAGATGGGCTTATGATTATAGTAAACCAAGTAAAGACGGTACTGACTATAGAATTCCAGGGCAAGATTTTGTACCACAAACTGTTCCTTTAGAAGAGGGTGAAATTGATGGTGAGGGTCATTGATTGCTAATGAAATAATTATTTAAAATGTCCTAATCTACTTAGATTTAGGGCATTTTTTTTGTCTTAAATTTGGTTTCCAAGAATTGCCATGAATGATAATTTAAATCCAGAATCTGAGCATCTAAATTCAACTGATAAGGATATAGAGAAAGTATTAAGACCAAACCGTTTCGGTGACTTTACTGGGCAAGAAAAGGTTTTAGATAATCTTAAAGTATTTGTTGAGGCTGCACTTCAAAGAGAGGAGGCTCTTGACCATGTCTTATTGCATGGACCTCCAGGACTCGGTAAAACTACGCTGGCTCTTATAATTGCAAATGAACTCGGTGTTGGAATAAAAGTAACTTCAGGCCCGGTCTTAGATAAGCCAGGTGATCTTGCTGGTTTATTGACTAACCTTGATAGGAATGATGTTCTATTTATTGATGAAATACATCGATTAAGTCCTATTGTTGAAGAGTTTTTATATTCAGCTATGGAGGATTATAGAATTGATATTATGATTGATACTGGACCGAATGCAAGAAGTGTCCAGATTGATTTGGAACCATTCACCCTTATAGGAGCTACAACCAGATCTGGTTTATTAACATCGCCTCTAAGAGCGCGATTTGGTATTAATTCTAGACTGCAATATTACAACTCCAAGATTTTAACTAAAATAATTAAACGCAGTTCTCAAATATTAGGTATTGAAATTGAAGATTTAGCAGCCAAAGAGATTGCAAGCAGGAGCAGGGGTACTCCAAGAATAACCAATGCACTTTTGCGAAGAGTGCGAGATTTTGCTCAAATAAAAGGAGACGGTCATATAGATCAAAAAATTTCTCATTATGCTCTTGATGCATTAAATGTTGATCAATCAGGATTAGATGAAATGGATAATAAAATTTTAGTGACACTTATCACAAAATTTAAAGGTGGACCTGTCGGTCTGAATACGATTGCTACTGCTGTTAGTGAAGATTCAGGTACTATAGAAGAGGTTTATGAGCCGTTTCTTATTCAAGAAGGATTTTTAATGCGAACTCCAAGAGGAAGAGAAGTTACTGAAAAGGCTTATTTGCATTTGGGTATTTCTCCACAAGCGTCACAAAACACTTTATTTTAATGCTTAAGCAAACAAGCTTAACACATTTAATTAAATCTAAGGCAAAAGATATAGGCTTCGAACAAGTTGGTATATCAAAGGCTGTAAGACTTGAAAAAGAGGCACCAAGGCTCGAAAAGTGGCTTCAAAGTGGTTATCATGGGAAAATGTCTTGGATGGAAAACCATTTTGATAAAAGAATTGATCCTACGGAACTTTTGGTAGGGGCTAAATCTATAATAAGTTGCACTCTCAATTATTATCCTGAGGAGGTTCAAGTGTCTGATGCTCCTAAAATTTCCAAGTATGCTTATGGAGAAGACTATCACTTTGTAATAAAGAGAAAGCTAAAAGAACTTGATTAAAATAATTGGTTCAGAGGTTGGAGATATTAACGCGAGAGCATTTGTTGATAGTGCTCCTATTATGGATAAGGTTTGGGCTGAAAAATCTGGTTTAGGTTGGGTTGGAAAGAACACCAATTTGATTCATCCGAAGAAGGGGTCCTTCTTTTTTGTAGCTGAAATTGTCTTGGACGTTGAGTTGGATTATGACAATCCAATCAATGATTATTGTGGTACTTGTACTAAATGTATTGATGAATGTCCCACTGGTGCAATTGTAGAACCTTATGTTGTGGACGGAAGCAAGTGCATTTCATATTTCACTATCGAGTTGAAATCGGATATTCCTATAGAGCAGCAAGGTAAGTTTGAAAAATGGGCGTTCGGATGTGATATCTGCCAAGATGTTTGTCCTTGGAACAAATTCAGTAAACCACATTCTGAGGAAGCTTTTAGCCCCAATCCGAAATTACTTTCATTTACAGGAAAAGATTGGGAGGAACTAAGCGAAGACGTTTTTAAGGAAATCTTTAAAAGGTCAGCTGTTAAAAGGACCAAATTTGAAGGGTTAAAACGAAATTTGAAATTTATTGGAAATTAAAATGTCCAATTAAAACTGGTTCCAATTACGGAATTGAACGCTCCTCCAAAAGTACCATAAGGACTAATTACAACTGTTGTTACAGTTGAAACTAACGAACGGTGGATTCTAATATTTATAAAAGCCTTCTCAGTTATATAGTAATTTACACCAAGCATTGCATCCAGTTCCCATGGTCTCCATTTGAATCCACTTTGAGGAACAATACCAAAAGAATCTTCTTCCTTCGTATTGAATAACACTCCCATACCGGGCCCAATTTCAAAAATAAATTTACGCCATTCATGTTGATATAAAATGGGCACTTCTATATAATCCAACTGAATTTTATAGGTAGTAAAAATCCCATTATCAGGATCACCAGGAGACCTAGAACCTTTTTGAATGTAGATAATTTCGAATTGAAGTTGCACGACTTTACTAAGCTTTTTTTGCAGAAAAAAACCAGCTTGTGGATTTATTTTATTGAAGCCAGCATAGCCATCACCATCCATTTGAGAAGTATTTGTTCCTGCTTTTATTCCTGCTTTAAAAGAAGACGATTTAGAGCTTTCTTGAGTATAAAGAGTTAGGGAAAATAAAAGTAGGAAAATCGAAAAGGCAGCCTTATGCATTACTCACTTTTTACTTGAACTTCTTCTGCTTGATAGATCTGTTTGTTATCAGAATTACCGATAAAAACTACTATACTGCAATTGTCAGCATTCCATTCATCCGTTATTTCATAGCAGAAAGAGGAACTCTCTTTTTGGTTTGCAGTAATATCACCATTAACAAAGCTTGCGCCAAAGGTTGGTGTAGCAGCAGTTCTTATTGCATGTCTATGATCGTAGTTGTCTACGTCTTCAGGGTTTTCACCGTAATATTTTTGTTTATCTAAAATATGGTCCTCAGTTATATAAACACCGACAACAAAATTAGTTCCTGAAAAAGCTTTTAAAAACTCTATATCAAGATCAACTCTACCTGTTTTAATCGTCTCGTTATAAATATTTCTAACTTTGAATTTCACCACAGGATCAGTATAAAAACCGGATATTTCTAATGAATCTAACATTCCATTCCATTGACTTGCTGATGCCGGAGTATTAGAACGATTCATGATTAAACTAGGAGCACTATTTCCACCTTTATATCTTTCATGTAAATCATTACCTGCGGGTGTTGTGAAATCAGTAGTGTATCCTTTTGAATTCACTAGAGCAGCAAAATTAGCTGCATGAATACTCATAACAATTGCTTTTCCTTTAAGCTCATTTTCTGTCTTGGCTACTAATCTTTTAGATTCAGGAGGACAAAACCCGCAAAGATGACCTGTATATTCTTCTAATAGTACTTTTCGGATATTTGAAGTAGTATCATTGTAAGTAGTATCGTTTAATTCACTATCGTATTCAGCGAAACCGCAGAATGTAGTTGTATCTATAGCAGTTATAGGCTTTTCAATCCCTTCGTAGGGATCATCAATTTTATCGCAACTGCTCAGTCCAATAAAAGATACAACGAGTATAAAAAAGTATTTTTTCATAGTAATTTTAAAAACTTGAAGTTACGGTAATTGTGAGTCCATTTGAAGCTGGAACGACTCTGCAAACACCACCTACACAAAATAAACCTGCCTTTTGCCTTCCAAAACCTAAAGAAACTCGGTTACCTCCATTTATGTAGCCGAATGTTCCGTACGGATAATGAATTTGATTTTTTTCTACTTTATTACCATAATTGTACTGATCTATTATAGCAACAAACCAATGCGGGGAATAGGTGTACTCTAAGACCATTGTGCCCCAATCACCCATATCTTGATCACTCCATAAAGCCTGAAACTCGGCTCTAAGTGCATGTTTAGGTCTTATTTTATACATAACATCTAAAACTGCTATATCGGCATAGATTTTCCCGCCAAATGAACCATTAAGCCCACCGTATCTAGTAATGAGGTTGTTCACCATCATGTTCATATACATGGCTTTAACTTTGAATGTCTTATTCAACTTACGTTCTAAAGAAATGTTTATGTCCTGAAAGTATGCTTGCGATCCTGGAGAGAAAAACTTAGCGGAATAGCCTTGACGAGTTGTGTTTTGGTCATTTATTCCAGTAGAATCTAAACCGTAGGCCAATGAACTATTGATGAGGATTCGAGTTCCATATTTACCTCCATACCATGTTTTCTTTTTTAACCGAAAAACAATATCTCCTTGAAACGCAACTTCTCCAGTTGGTTGAGTTGCGTAGGGATATAGAGTTGCAGCTAAATTATACGTATGTTGCTTGGTTAATGCGGGCAAGTAATTAATAGTTAGATTATTAAAACCTTCCGTTCTGTCCGACCTAAAACTCATATTGTCAATGTGCTTTGCCGATAGGTTAATTCCAAAACCTTTCTGGGAATAAGAAGCACTTAAAAACAGGCCCTGCCCAGGTTTATAAATATTACTGTTATCTGCCGATGGGTCATTTTCTTTGTAAGCATATTCTCCTGTTAAAGAGAAGTTCGCATATCTTGCAGTAATTCTTCCGCTATATGCTCCTACGTTTTCAGGTAATACTAAGTCTGGATTATTGTCTTCTTGGTATTTACTAACGAAATTGGCACCGACCAAAAGTTTGAGTTTGTTGTCTTTCCAGCCTCCAATAGCTTCATTCAAATTCACTTCTCCATCAATCGCCCTTACTATACCATCACCTTTGGCGAAAAAATAGCGCTGTCTGCCAACCAAACCTTTAACACGAATTCCATTTCCAAAATCATATTTTACTCTGATGCCATCCATGGCATTGTCAAGTCCCAGGTCTCTTTCCTCATATGATCTAAGAAGCATACCTGTTCCAAATTGCTCATAAAAATTACCAACCGTGACATTTAGACCTTTATTGTCAAATGAGAAATATCGATAAGGGAAACCACTTCCCTTATATCTAGGATCAAATCCTAGCAAAGCATTTTCGTAACTCTCATAACGGGCGCCAGCAGAAAATGCTCCTTTAGTAGCAATAACATTAGCATAACCATTGATCAGGAATTTCTCTGCAACAGTAGGTGCGGCAATGACACTGTCAGTTAAGTAATACTGACTATTTAAGTTAAAATTTCCATGAATTTCAAGAGGATCTTTTGCGACTTCTTGAAATACATTTTGAGAATGAAGTACGTTAGTTAGGAAGAATATAGAAAGTATAAGAAGTAATTGTTTGTGCTTGAGCATTTGTAGTTTTTATAACAGGACAGAATTTTATTAGTCTATTACTTCTCCGTTTGCTAATTTTTTAATTTTTTCATAGAGTTCAATTTCGTCACCTTCTTGATAAGAAGTGTGCTGATGAACAATTTTCCCGTTTTTATCTACTAAGAAAGAATGAGGCACATTAACTACTCCCAACTGTCTTCTAAAGTCAGAGTTTACATCCAAAAGCACTTTATAATCCCATGCAACACCATCAACGTATGGTTTAACTTTAGGAGCATTACGCGCATCATCAATAGAAACAGCATAAACAACGACACCTGTTTCTTCTACCCACTCCTCATAAACTTCGGCAATGTTATTCAGTTCTCTTTTACAGGGACTGCACCAAGTAGCCCAAAAATTTATTAGAATAGGCTTTCCATCGTTTAATATTTCAGAGGTGTTAAATGAATTTCCATCAATATCAACAAGATCGACAGAAGGGATAGCCCTAGTTTGACCAGAGGCAAATACAGTGCTTAATGTAAGCGTGGCAATGAGAATTAAGTTTTTCATTAGTTAAAATTTGTGTGACAGCGAATTTAGTGATTTCGGTTTAACCGAAATTGGATATTCTAATTATCTCGATTTTATGTTCCCATAAGTCAATTGTTGTACCAAATTTTTAATAGCCAAAGAAGCGTTTTCTTTTAGTAAAACAAAATTATCAGGAAGGTTAAGTTCTTGAACATTCGGATCAATGACGTAGTTCTGGCAATCTTTTGATGTTTCAAATACAAGGCCTGCTGCAGGATAAACATTTAAAGAGCTTCCAACGGTTATCATTACATCTGCTTTTTTAACAATGTTAATTGCTTTATCCATTGCAGGTAAAGGCTCACCAAACCACACTATATTCGGTCTGAGTTGACTGCCTTCTTTGGCCAAATCACCAATATTTATATCACGGAATCCGATTTCTTCCATGAAATCATCTGTCGCGCTACTTTTAGCTTGAGTAATACAGCCATGAAGATGAATCACCTGCATTGAACCAGCACGTTCATGTAAATCATCAATGTTTTGAGTAATAACAGTTACATTACCAATTGATTCAAGCACTGGTATTTGTCTATAAGCTTCATTAGGAACAGCGTTTTTAACACTTTTCCGTCGCTGATTGTAAAAGCCTAGCACCAATTCAGGGTTTTTTTGAAATGCCTCAGGAGTTGCAGCGTCTTCAATTTTATGTTGTTCCCAAAGACCACCTGAATCCCTGAAAGTAGCAATACCACTTTCTGCAGAAATACCTGCGCCACTAAAAATTATAATTTCCATATTTTAAAACTAAAATTAAGCTATTAGTACTGGCCTTTTAGAGGCATTAAAACTGCCAATGTATTACTTTTGCCAGCTTAATTTCACGCTATATATTATGCGAAAAACAAATAAGCAAGAAGCTCTTGATTATCACTCACAGGGAAGAAAAGGTAAAATAGAGGTAAAGCCTACTAAACCGTATTCTTCGCAACGAGATTTAAGTCTGGCATATTCGCCCGGAGTTGCAGAACCTTGCCTTGAAATTGCAGCAAATCCTGATATGGTATTTGAATATACTGCCAAAGGAAATCTAGTTGCGGTTATCTCAAACGGGACATCAGTTCTTGGATTGGGAGATATTGGAGCTGCTGCTTCCAAACCAGTAATGGAAGGGAAGGGGTTATTATTTAAAATTTTTGCTGATATAGATGTTTTTGATATTGAGGTGGATGTGACCAATGTTGATGAATTCGTAAACACAGTAAAAAATATTGCGGTGACCTTCGGGGGAATTAATCTTGAGGACATTAAGGCTCCGGAAGCTTTTGAAATTGAAAAACGATTAAAAGAGGAATTAGACATTCCTGTTATGCACGACGATCAGCATGGAACTGCGATTATTTCATCTGCTGCGTTAATTAATGCATTAGAATTAAGCAATAAGAAAATTGACGAGGTAAAAATCGTGGTTAGTGGAGCGGGTGCAAGTGCTATTTCTTGCGCTTCTCTTTATGTGGCTCTTGGAGCTACACGCTCTAATATCATAATGTGTGACAGTAAAGGAGTGATAAAACCATCTCGAGGAGTGCTAGATGAGTATAAGTCTTTGTTTGCTAATGAAGTAGTGCAAAACACTCTTGCAGAGGCAATGGTAGGAGCAGATGTTTTTCTTGGGTTATCAAGAGCAGATTTAGTCGATCAGTCTATGGTTCAAAGTATGGCTAAAAACTGTATCGTATTTGCGCTTGCTAACCCAAATCCAGAAATACCTTATGCTGAAGCTATGGCGGCTAGGAAAGATGTGATAGTTGCTACTGGCCGGTCAGATCATCCAAATCAAGTTAATAATGTTTTAGGATTTCCTTTTATATTTCGAGGTGCGCTTGATGTGCAAGCTACTGCTATAAATGAAGAAATGAAACTGGCGGCAGTTAAGGCTATTGCCGAGTTGGCCAAAGAGATGGTTCCTGAGGAGGTTAATATAGTTTATAAAGAAAAAATCTTGTCTTTTGGAACGGATTACATTATTCCAAAACCAATGGACCATCGTCTAATAACCCGAGTTTCACCAGCTGTTGCAAAAGCTGCTATGGAATCAGGAGTTGCAAAAAAACCAATTGAAGACTGGGAGAAGTATCAAGAAGAGTTGGAACAAAGACTTGGATTAGACAATAAAATCGTAACCAGTCTGGTGGATAGAGCTCGTAAAGACCCTCAGAAAGTAGTTTTTGCTGAAGCAGATAATTATAAGATTCTTAAAGCAGCACAAATTGTAAAAGATGAAGGTATCGCTATTCCAATTTTATTGGGAAAAGTTGAGCGAATAAAAGAAATGATTGAAACCTATGAATTAGACCTAGGTAATGTTTCAATTCTTGATCCAAGAAGTCGAAAACAAGAGTCGCTTAGAGATAAATTCGCCCAGAATTTTTATGAGTTAAGACAAAGGAAAGGTTACACATTATTTGAAGCCAAACAGATAATGCGAGAGCGTAATTATTTCGGAACAGCCTTAGTTAAATGGGGAGAAGCTGATGCGTTTATTTCTGGAATTACCAGAAACTATCCAGATACACTGCGTCCAGCATTACAAATAATTGGTGCAAATTCAAAACAGAAGAATATTGCAGGAATGTATATTCTCAATACTAAAAAAGGTCCATTATTTTTAGCAGATACGACTATTAATTTCAATCCTACAGCTCAGGAATTAGTTGATATTACAGTACTAACTGCTGAGGCAATAAGAGGCTATAAGTTGAAGCCTAGAATTGCTATGTTAGGCTACGGGAATTTTGGTTCTTCAGTAGGAGAGGATTCCAAAAAGGTTCAAGAAGCAGTAAGCATTCTGCACAAGAATCACCCTGACATTATTGTTGACGGTGAAATTCAAGCAAACTTTGCCTTGAATCAAGAATTAACAGGAGAGTTCTTTCCGTTTTCATTACTGGCAAAGCACAGAGTAAATACGCTCATATTTCCAAATTTAGCTTCTGGAAATATTGCCTATAAACTTATGCAGCAAATAAGTGATATTGAAACTATGGGTCCTATATTGCTGGGAATGAAAAAACCAGTACATGTTCTTCAAATAGGCAGTTCGGTAAGAGAAATCGTGAACATGGTAACAATTGCGGCAGTAGACGCACAACAAAGAAGTCACAAAATCCAAGAGTATAAAAAAACAAAGAGAACAGTTTTATGATAGAGTTTCTTAATGGAAGATTAATAGAAAAAAATCCTGCCTATGCGGTTATAGAGTGCCATGGTGTGGGCTATTACGTAAATATTTCGTTACAGACATTTGAAAAAATGGGTGCATCGGAGTCTTGTAAATTATTCATTCATATGGTAGTGAGGGAAGATGCTCATTCGTTATTTGGATTTTCGGAGCCTCAAGAACGTCAGTTGTTTCGGAATTTGATCTCGGTTTCAGGAATTGGGCCAAATACAGCTAGAATTATTTTGTCTTCTTATAAATCTGAAGATATTTTTTCGGCAATTGCTACTGAAAACATTGATCTTCTAAAAAGTATAAAAGGTATTGGAGCAAAAACGGCCCAAAGAATTGTAATTGACCTTAAAGATAAAGTTGCTAAAGACTTACCGCAACTAGAAATTTCGTCACTTCAAGACAATACAACTAAGGAAGAGGCGTTATCCGCTCTTGCAGTTCTTGGCTTCGATCGAAATCGGAGTACGAAAGTGTTGCAGAAAATCTATAGTGGAAACTCATCTGAACTATCTGTAGAGCAGGTGATTAAAGAAGCTTTAAGGCAATTATAAAAAGACTACGATTCTATCGTTGTGTGGGTAAACTGGCGTAAAAGCGCACTTCTATTATTGGGCATAATGCCCTTATTTTTATTTGGCTGGACTGGTTCCGAGGCAAAGAGGGAGAATTATGCAATCGCTCTAGAGTATCTCACACTGCCCATTGATTCAGGTGATTCCGACGAAATTGATCTGAAATATCCGATCTCAAACTCACCCGCAACTTCAATAGGAAATGAATCTTCCAAAATGGATCTCGGTGATCCTTCAAACATTAAATCTGATGTAAAATATAACCCGGTCACTGGGAAGTATGAAGTTTCCCAAAAAATGGGTGACCGGATAAATTATAAACCACCTACCTATCTCGATTTTGATGAATATCTAGAAATGCAGAGAAAAAAAAGCCTTTCGGATTATTGGAAGGATAAAAAGTCTGCAGAAAAGGAGTTTGAGGAAGAAGGAAAGACTCCTTTTGCTCCGCAACTAAAGATAAAATCCAAAGCATTTGATAGAGTTTTTGGTGGAAATAATATTGATATACGACCATCTGGTTCTGCCGAAGTTTCATTTGGAGGGAGAATTTCAAAAACGGATAATCCAGTAATTCCAATTAGAAGTAGAAGACTTACAACCTTCCAATTTGATCAAAATATGCAGCTAAATCTTATCGGAAACATCGGAGATAAATTGAAGGTTAGTGCTAATTATAACACTCAAGCGACTTTCGATTTCCAAAACCAATTCAAGATTGAATATACAGGTTATGAGGATGAGATTTTACAAAAAATAGAACTTGGTAATGTCTCAATGCCTCTAAGCAGTCAACTGATTACCGGGAGCCAAAGTTTATTTGGTGTTAAGGTAAAGACAAAGTTTGGGAGACTTTCCATGACCACTGTCTTGTCTCAAGATAGAGGGCAGAAGAGTGAGGTTGAGTCAAAAGGGGGCGCACAAATTAGCGAGTTTGAGGTGCAAGCGGATAATTATGAAGCAAACAAACATTTCTTCTTGAATGAACTTTTCAGGAATAATTATGAAACTGCAATCGCCGATCCGCTTTATCTTCAATCTGCCTTTGTCGTTACTCGAATTGAAGTTTGGGTAACAAATACGCGAACAGATCCAACAGCGCGTGATGTTATTGCTTTTCAAGATTTAGGAACGGCAAACCCAGATTTTATCTATCGAGACATTAATAATCCTTCACAAACTACAAATTATGTTGTCGCTCCTACTTCTCGTTCTAATGGAATTGTTCGCAATGAAGCAAACAACTTGTACGCAGACGTATTCAGGAATTTTGGAGGAATAGACGGAAGAACTATCGAATCTACTATTCCTATTCTACAATCTCGAATGGGACTGGACCCAAGGTTAGACTTTCAAAAAGTGGAACTAGCAAGATTGCTCGGACCCAATGACTTTGATTTAAATGCACAATTAGGGTACATTTCGCTTAAACAGCAAATTAATTCTAACCAAGTGCTCTCTGTTGCCTATGAATACTCGTTCCAAGGCGAAGTTTTTAGAGTTGGAGAATTCTCCAACGAGGTCGCGCAACCTAAACCTCTTTTAGTGAAAATGCTTAAAAGTACAGAGTTAAATACAAAGGTTCCAATGTGGGATTTAATGATGAAAAACATCTATTCTATTGGAGCATATCGAGTAAAAAAAGATGGGTTCAAGTTCAATGTTTGGTACTTAGATCAAGAAAAGGGAGTGGATATAAACTTTATTCCACAACCAGAATTAAATGACAATAGCCTAGTGCAACTTTTAGGAATGGACGTTGTTAATTTTAATGGACAGCCGCAGCAAGATGGAGTATTTGATTTTGTTCCGAATATCACTATAAATACAAATACAGGTCGAGTAATTATTCCTAGACTAGAACCGTTTGGAGAGGGAATGAGGCAGGGGATGACGGATAAAATTGGAAATATAGCTAGGGTTGATGAGCTGATGGAAATTTATGGTTTTGATAGTCTTTATGATAATACTCAAGCAGATGCTAAAGTGCGCTTTCCAGAGCGCAATAGATTTAGCTTAAAAGGACAATATCAGTCTGAATCGAGCAATGAAATCTCTTTAAATGCACTTAATGTGCCTGACGGTTCTGTATCCGTTACAGCTGGGGGAAGGCAGCTTACGGAAAATCAGGATTATACTGTTGACTACACTTTAGGGAGAGTGAAAATCATCAATCAATCCATTATTGAATCTGGAGTTCCAGTAAAGGTCGCACTTGAAAGTAATCAGTTATTTGCTCAGCAGCAAAAGAATTTCTTTGGTCAGAGAATGGACTTTAAGGTCGCAGAGAATTTCATTATTGGAGGTAGTTTATTGCATTTGTGGGAGCGCCCTCTTTCTCAAAAGGTCGATATTGGATATGAGCCTATTTCAAACTGGATTTATGGTATTGATGCAACTTATAATACCGAGGTTCCATTTATTACTAGAATGGTAGATGCAATTCCTTTAATTGATACTAAAGTCATGTCAACTTTTTCTGCAACTGCAGAATTTGCTCAAATTTTACCGGGGCATTCCAGTGCAATCGGAAAAGAAGGAAACGCATATATCGACGATTTTGAAGGCAGTCAAAATACAATTGACCTTCGATCTTTCAATACTTGGTTTTTGGCAGCCACTCCTAAGTTTCAGCCGAGTTCATTTCCAGAGGGAGATTTATTTAATAATCGTGCCTCAGGATTTAATAGAGCCAAGCTTTCTTGGAGAATTGTTGATCCAGTTTTCTACGCAAATGCTGCGCCTCAAGGTACTAATGACGAAGTAACCTTATCAAATCACTTTATGCGGCAAGTGCTAGAAACTGAGATTTTTCCGAATAAAGAAATTGCCGCCGGACAACCAATAAATACTACGGTATTAGATCTTTCTATCTATCCCCAAGAACGCGGCATGTACAATTATGACACAGATGGATTAGATAGATTAGGAAGGCGTTTTTCTGCAGGTACAAATGCCGATGGAACCCTGAATGATCCCGAAACTCGTTGGGGTGGAATTACCAGAAGAATTGATCAGAATGATTTTGAGGCAGCTAATGTTGAATACATACAATTTTGGATGATGGACCCTTTTAATGAGGATTATGAAGGAGTACCCTCCGCCAGCGGTAATTTATACTTCAATTTAGGAAATATTTCTGAGGATGTTATGACCGATGGACTTAACCTATACGAACAATTGTTGCCTGATAATGAAGTTGAGGCAAATACTGTAATTAATGATACCTCTTCGGTTTGGGGAAGAACGACAAGAGGAACTCCATTTGCTGATGGGTTTGATAATCTTGCAGGCTCAAGACAGTTTCAAGATGCTGGATTGGATGGCTTGGCAGGTGGTCCAGAGCTTCAGTTTTATCAAGACTTTATAGATGAAATTACACTTATTGTTACAGGAAATGCTGAAGAACTTGCTCGATTGCAGTTAGATCCATCCTCGGACAACTACAATTACTTTAGAGATGATGATTATGATGCAGGATCATTTAATATTTTGGAACGCTATAAAAACTTCAACGGCACTGAAGGAAACTCGCCAACCGAAGAACAATATCGAGATCAAAATGCAGGTGGGTATTCAACCGCTGCTTCAATACGACCTGATAAAGAGGATATTAACGCGGATAATATTGTAAATCCTGTTGAGGCATATTATCAATATGCAGTAAATATATCGCAGGGAGCTTTAAGTCCAGAAAATGTTGGGTCAAACTTTATTTCTGATATACTAACCACAACAGTTTCTACAAATGACGGCAAAAAGAGAGAGATTACTTGGTACCAATTCAGGATTCCAGTTCGTACTCCAAGAAAAACACGCCATGGAGAAATCAATGATTTTCGTTCAATCCGATTTATGAGAATGTATATGAAAGGATTCTCAGATCCAATGCACTTAAGGTTTGCTCGCCTTGAGTTAGTTCGTGGAGAATGGAGAAAATATTTAGGAGAAATTGATAATAACCCAGAAGGAATAACCACGGATTCTGAAATTGACTTTAATATAGGTGCTGTCAATATTGAAGAAAATGCGAGTAAAATACCTGTGAACTATGTGCTCCCTCCAGAAATTAATAGAGAGCAAAATATAAATACTACAAACCTGCAGCAAATAAATGAACAAGCTTTGCAATTAACTGTTTGCGGGTTGGATGATGGCCAAGCAGTTTCAAGTTTCAGAACGACTGATTTAGATTTAAGACAATACGGCACACTAAAAATGTTTGTCCATTCCGAGTCATTGGCGGATAATGATCCAATAGAAAACGGCGACGTCAATATCTTTATTCGTTTAGGAACCGATTTTACAGATCATTATTACGAATATGAATTACCATTATTAGTCACTGCTCCGGGCCGTTACAATAATGATGTTGTTTCGAGTCAATTACAAGTATGGCCACAAATAAATAATATAGAATTTGATCTTAAAGATCTTACCGATTTAAAAATTGCGAGGGATAAAGTCATCTTGGATGGTGGTTCAGAAACAAATCGCAAAAGAAGATTTTTCGGATCTACTGGAAACGGAACCTTATATGTTGTTGGTAATCCTAATATGGGTGAGATTAAAACAATTATGATTGGAATTCGAAATCCAAGGCAAACCCAAACAACACCTAATGATGATGGTCTGCCTAAGTGTGCAGAAATTTGGGTGAATGAACTGCGGATGTCCAATTTTGATAAGACGAAGGGTTGGGCAACTATTGGAAATGCCAACTTGAAAATGGCAGATTTGGTCAATTTCAATGTAACCAGTGGAATGAGCACTCCCGGTTGGGGAAGTTTGGATAAGAAGGTAGCAGAGCGCCAGCAGGAGACTAAAAAACATTTCAGTACAACAGCTGCAATGAATTTAGATAAGTTTTTACCTAAGGATTGGGGGATAAGAGTTCCAATGTACGCTAGTTACGGAATTGAAATTGAAGAACCGCGTTATTCACCGCTTGCTCCAGATATTGAATTTGATGATTATGTTGAGGCATGGGAAACTAGAGAACAAAAAGATTCTGTTAAGAAAGTAACTCAAGATCGATTGGTCAGGCGTTCTGTAAACTTCACTAACGTGCGAAAAGAAAAAACGGGTAGTAAAGATAAAAAATCAATGCCCTATGATATTTCTAATTTTTCTGCAACCTATGCTTGGTCTGAAGAAGTAAGAACTAATTTTGAAGTGGAGCGTGAATTAACGAGAAATCAAAAATTAGCTTTAACGTATCAATATGCTCTAGCGCCTAAACCAGTTAAACCACTGAGTAAAGTCAAAATGCTTAAAGAGTCAGATTATATGAAGCTTGCTCGTGAAATGAATTTCTATTTATTACCAAAGTCCTTTTCAATGACCTCTAGTATGAACAGAATGTATAATGCCTATAAAATCAGAAATAATAATCCAGGCCTAACGGCAAGGCTTCCTGAATTTTATAATAAAAATTTCACATGGAATAGGTCTTACAATTTTAAGTATGATATTACCAAAAACCTCAATTACACCTATACCGCCAACAACAATGCATTAATTATGGAGCCGCTTAGAGGGCCTGCTGAAAAATCTAGAAATGATAATCGACCAGGATTTGAAAATGGTTATTGGGATCATTGGAAAGATACAGTATGGACCAATATTTTAGCACTTGGTGTAAACATGAATTATAACCATAATTCTAGATTTAATTATAAAATTCCTCTGGATAAAATTCCAGCGACAGACTGGATAAACTCTTCTCTTGACTATTCCTCTGGCTATACATGGACTAGAGCTCCGCTGGGAAGGGGAGTCGAAATCCCACATGATCAAGTGGTAGATTCTTCAGGTGAAATTGGAAATACGATTCAAAATAACAACACCATAAATTTTTCAAGTAGTTTCAACATGAGAAAGTTGTACGGGAAATCAGATTATTTGAAAGGAGTGCAAACACGCCAGCGAAGATATTTGCAACAGAAGGCAAGGGATAGAGCAACCCGAAATAGAGAAGTGGAAAAAGAGATTACGGAAAACGCTAATGGCGAAGCATCAGATGGTGGAAAATCAAAAACTAAAGATCCAAATAAATATACCATTATAGATAGAGGAGCGAAGCTTCTTATGAGCTTTACAAATGCCAATGTTACCTATGGTTTGGGCAAGGGAATGATGATTCCTGGCTTTAGGCCAAACAGTCAATATGTGGGAGGTGATTGGGATGAATATGGTGGAGAAGGTGCTCCTGGTTTAGGCTTTTTATTCGGAAAACAAACTGATTTTGGAGGAACTGAAGGAACGCAATTCTGGGAATATGCATCAGAAAAAGAATGGCTAGTTCGAAACCCAAACATAAATAACCAAGTATCAACCTTGAGTAGCAATAGACTCACTTTTAGGGCAACAGCTCAACCAATTAAAGATCTACGAATTAATTTTTCTGGAAGTTATAATAATACGCAGAACACGGTTCTATTTTATCGATATGGTCGTGATTCATTGACCAATGAATGGGATTGGAATGAGCAATCTCCAATTACTTCAGGAAATTATAGCGTGTCTTACAATATGATTAGAACCAGTTTGGTTAGAGATGATAAAGAAACAAATGGGAATGTGATTTTTGATAATATGCTCAAGTATCGAGAAGTTATATCTGATCGAATTACTGCAAATTCTGAATTATCAGATTTTATAGATGGTGAGCATGAAAAATATTCAGGATATGCCCAAGGTTATGGTCCAACTTCAGCTGATGTTCTCATTCCAGCTTTTTTGGCAGCCTATTCCGGCAAAGACCCAAATCAGCAAAAGCTGAACGTATTGAACGAATTGCCAAAACTCAATTGGCGAATATCTTATAATGGATTAAGTAAAATTGCTGCGTTTAAGAAGTATTTCAAAACGGTTACAACTAGTACAGGATATACATCGAATCTTACGGTAGGTGGCTATACAAATAATCAACGGTTTAAATCGGCAGATGAGATAAATGAAGAGCTGCAGAGGCAGCAGCTTGATGATATTATCGAAAGGGATTTAGACAGTAACTTTATTAGTAAATATCAATTTAATAGTGTGACACTTTCCGAACAATTTTCACCACTTATAAATTTAGATTTTCAATGGAAAAATGGAATAAGTACACGAGTTGAATATAAAACGGGAAGAACTGCAGCACTTAACGTTGGAACTGGTCAAATAATGGAACAAAAAAATAAAACTTACACTATAGGAGCTGGTTACAGTTTTCCTTTAGAGCTTCCTTGGTCAATTAATGGCAAGAAACTAAATTCCGATTTAAAGCTTCGTGCCGACGGAAGTTATAGAGAAAACAGGGCTATAGTTCGCCGAATAGCAGAAGATGAGCATACTCCAACGTCTGGTCAGAACGTATTCTCATTGAAAATTACAGCCGATTACGCGTTATCAAATAATTTGAATTTACGATTGTTTTATGACTATGTACTTAACATTCCCGTTATTTCTAATAGCTTCAAAACAACAAATACTAACTTTGGTGTAAGTTTTAGATTTACAATCGGCTAACAATTTATCAACGACAAGTGCAGCATTCTAGCATAAAATTTATATTTGCCCACCTTATTAAAATTGAGAAATAAAATGAATATTCCAACAGACTTAAAATACACAAAAGATCACGAGTGGATTAGACTTGAAAGTGATGGATCAGTTACAGTTGGTATTACAGAATTTGCTCAAGGAGAATTGGGTGATATTGTATACGTAGAAATTGAAACTGAAGGAGAAACATTGGACCAGGAAGAAGTTTTTGGAACGATTGAAGCAGTAAAAACTGTTTCTGATTTATTTATGCCAATTTCTGGAGAGATACTTTCATTCAATATTGAATTAGAAGGAGCTCCCGAAACAGTAAATGCAAATCCTTACTCTGATGGTTGGATGGTTAAAATCAAACCGAGCGATGGGAGTCAGTTAGAGAGTCTTCTTTCAGCAGATGATTATATGAGTTTAGTAGGTTAAGAATATTTAAAGATTTGGCAAGAAATGTGTACTGCACGTTTTATCACTATCTCTAATTAAATTTTTAAAAAAATGGATAATAAAAAGAACCCATCAGTTGACCTTGAGAAAAGAAAAGGTCTGTTGTTTCAAGTGGGGATGGTTTTTGCTCTTGCATTAGTTTTAGTAAGTTTTGAGTGGGCTATTTTTGACAAAACCAATTCTGACTTAGGATCACTTAATTTGGATATTGAAGAAGAGGAAATGATTCCGCTAACTCAACAAACTCCGCCACCGCCACCACCACCACCACCACCACCTCAAACTACAATTATTGATATTGTAGAAGATGATGAGGAAATTGAGGATGAGCTAGAGATAGATGATACTGAAGCTGATGAAGATACTGAAATCCAAATGCAAGAAATTGAAGAAGAGGAAGAGTATGTAGAGCTAGAGATTTTTACAATTGTTGAGGAAAACGCTCAATTCCCTGGAGGTGAATCTGCCATGAATAAGTTTTTAGGTGAAAACTTGAAGTATCCTAAAATGGCACAAGATGCCGGAATTCAAGGTATCGTTTATGTGACATTTGTAGTAGAGCCTTCGGGAATAATTACAAGTATTAAAATTCTCAGAGGTTTAGGCGGTGGTTGTGATGACGCTGCGGTAAATGCTATCAAGAAAATGCCTAAATGGAATGCGGGTAAACAGCGAGGAAAAGCTGTTCGCGTTCAATTTAACTTGCCTGTTCGATTTAGATTGAGTTAAATTAATATGGAAATAATTAAAACCCTAATGCTGAAAAGCATTGGGGTTTTTTCGTTTATAGCATTACCCTTTTTATACTTTTACTTCATAAACAATTTTTATGCAATTGGTAAATAGAAATTCACCACCAGTAGACCAAGTTGGAATTGAAGATAGAATTGCACGAGTAACCGCTCGAAGCATAAAATCTGACATGAAACTTGAAGGACTAAAAATGGCCATAAGCATGATAGACTTAACCACTTTGGAAGGAGCTGATACAAATGGGAAAGTAACGCAGCTTTGCACAAAAGCTCAATATCTTTGCAATGAGTACCCTGAATTGCCAAGTGTCGCGGCAATCTGCGTATATCCTTCAATGGTAGGCATAGCTAAAAAGGCACTTGGTAAATCAGGTATTAAAGTAGCCTCTGTTGCAACAGCATTTCCTTCAGGACAGTCTTCTTTGGAAGTAAAGTTACTCGATACTAAAATGGCATTAGACAATGGAGCTGATGAAATTGACATGGTGATTTCTCGTGGTAAATTCTTGCAAGGAGAATATGATTTTGTCGCTGATGAAATTTCTACAATAAAAGAGGCCTGCGGCGAAGCACGTTTAAAGGTAATTTTGGAAACAGGCGAGTTAGGAAGCCTCGATCAGGTTAGAAAAGCAAGCGATATTGCTATTTATTCTGGAGCTGATTTTATAAAAACGTCGACGGGCAAGATTCCGAAAGCAGCAACACTTCCCGTTACTTGTGTGATGTTAGAAGCTATACGCGATTATTATTTTGAAACAGGTAAAATGATAGCAATGAAACCTGCAGGTGGTATATCAAAATCAAAACTGGCATTACATTATTTAATGTTGGTTAAAGAGGTTTTGGGAGATCAATGGCTCAGTAATGAATGGTTCCGTTTTGGAGCTTCTAGTTTGGCTAACGATCTTTTAATGCAGTACGCAAAAGCGCAAACTGGCGCTTATCAATCTTATGATTATTTTTCAATAGACTAAGAAATGGCAGCAAAAAATAAAAGTGTATTTGAATTTTCACCTGCTCTAGAAAGTGCGGGTCATATTCAATTAAAAGATCAATACGAGTTGTTCATAAATGGCAAATGGACAAAGCCAAAAAGCGGAAAGTACTTTAAGACCACCAATCCTTCTAATGAAAAAGTAATTGCCAAAGTTGCAGAGGCAAACGAGGCTGATGTTGATGCCGCCGTTTCTGCTGCAGAAAAAGCATTTAAAGGTTGGTCTTCTATATCGGGTAAAGAAAGAGGTAAATACTTGTTCAGATTAGCACGATTGATTCAAGAGAAAGCCAGAGAACTTTCTGTAATAGAAACTCTTGATGGAGGAAAGCCTATCCGAGAATCTCGAGATATTGATATTCCCTTGGCAGCGGCACATTTCTTTTATCATGCAGGATGGGCAGATAAATTGGAATATGCTTTTCCAAATCGAAAAACAGAACCATTAGGAGTCGCTGGACAAATAATTCCTTGGAACTTCCCATTGCTAATGGCCGCGTGGAAATTAGCGCCAGCATTAGCTTGTGGCAATACTGTTGTCCTAAAGCCCGCCGAAACCACTCCTTTGACAGCCCTAAAATTAGCTGAGATAATTGAAGAGGCTGAGTTTCCCCCAGGAGTTGTAAATATTGTAACAGGCGCAGGAGCTACTGGTGCTGCAATTGTGGGTCATCCTAAAGTGAATAAAATTGCCTTTACAGGTTCTACTGAAGTCGGTAAAATTATTCAGCGTGCAACTGCAAATACCGATAAAAAGCTCACGCTAGAATTAGGCGGTAAAGCTGCGAATATAATTTTTGAAGATGCTGCAATTAATCAAGCAGTAGAAGGGATTATAAATGGTATTTACTTTAATCAAGGACATGTTTGTTGCGCGGGGTCTAGATTATTTGTTCAAGAATCAGTGCATGATGAAGTTATTCAAAAACTAAAAGCTCGAATTGAAAACTTGGTTGTTGGCGACCCTATGGATAAGAACACAGACATAGGTGCGATTAACTCGAAAAGCCAATTAGAAACCATTAATAAATATTTGAAAATTGGAAAAGAGGAAGGATTAGAAATGTTCCAATCCAGTTGCTCTGTTCCATCAGAAGGGTTTTGGTGTAAACCAACGATTTTCACTGGAGCCGCTCAAAGCAATAGAATCGTTCAAGAAGAAATATTTGGTCCTGTATTAGCGGTTCAAACTTTCAGAACCATTAGCGAAGTAGTTCAAAAAGCAAATAATACTCCTTATGGCTTATCTGCAGGAGTATGGACAGATAAAGGTTCTAAAATATTTAATCTTACCAGTCAATTAAGAGCTGGAGTAATTTGGGCAAATACCTTCAATAAGTTTGATCCAACTAGTCCATTTGGTGGATACAAGGAAAGTGGATTCGGAAGAGAAGGTGGAGTTCATGGGTTAGAATCGTATTTAAAATTTAACGACTAAGATGGCACGATTGGAAATCAAGAAAACATACAAGATATATATCGGAGGTAAGTTTCCTAGAACAGAGTCTGGTAGGTTTTATAACCCTAAAGGAATAGACGTAAACGTTTGTCAAAGCTCTCGAAAGGATTTTAGAAATGCTGTTGTTGTGGCTAGAGCTGCTCAACCAGCATGGGCTGGAAGGACGGCTTACAATAGGTCTCAAATATTATATCGTATCGCTGAAATGATGGAAGGGCGTCGAGCTCAATTTATCAGCGAATTGGAATTACAAGGCTCTTCTAAAAAAGAAGCAGACGAAGAAGTGAATGCAACTATCGATAGGTGGGTCTATTATGCAGGTTGGTGTGATAAATATCAGCAGATTTTTAGTTCAGTAAATCCTGTTGCGTCTAATCATTTCAACTTTTCAGTTCTAGAACCAATGGGAGTTGTCACATCAACAGCACCAGAAGAAAGTTCTCTATTAGGGATTTCTACAATTATTGCGACGGCTATTGCTGGGGGTAATTCTTTAATTGCTATTGCTTCAGAATCAAAACCTTTATGCAGTGTTACGTTGGCTGAGGTTTTAAACGATTCAGACGTTCCTGGTGGAGTGGTTAATATTCTTACCGGAAATAAAGATGAATTGTTGCCACACATTGTTCAACATATGGATGTAAATGCGCTGGTTTATTGCGGCTCAGACAAGAAAGTAATTATTGATTTAAAAGAAAAATCAGCTGATAACCTTAAACGAATAACTCATTATTCAACAGATGCTATTTTATCTCAAAGAGGAGAGTCACCATACTTTATTAAGACTTTAAACGAGGTAAAAACAACTTGGCATCCCATAGAGAAGGTCGGAGCGGTTGGTTCGAGCTATTGACAAGAAAAAGGGCTAAATCATTGATTTAGCCCTCGCTTTTTTAATTACTTTTTCATAAGTGCACACTTAATTTAAGAGGTTTCGGTTTACTTACCATCGCTGTCATTTCCAGTCGTTGAAGTACTCTTATTCATTTGCTGAATAGGCTTCCTTTACGCCAGTTTCTTTATCCCTTTATGAAGAACTACTAGTGGCGGAATCAGTTATAGTGGCACTGCAATTACAAGTAAAATATTTTTTGTATGATTTAGGGCCAATAGCTAGAAGAGCAGCAGCCGAAAGAGTAGTAATTTTCACTTCATTTTCCAAAAAACATTCTTTGTTTCTATAAATTGATTCTGAGAAATCCAAAAAGAATAACTTTGTATTCATATGAATAAAGTTGCTTTAATAACAGGCGTAACGGGTCAAGATGGCGCATATTTAGCGGAATTATTACTTGAAAAAGGATATACCGTTCACGGATTAAAAAGAAGAAGTTCGCTTTTTAATACCGATAGAATTGATCATTTATATCAAGATTTTCATAAAAAAGGAGTAAAGTTTTTTCTCCATTATGGAGATTTAACTGATTCTACGAACTTGATTCGGGTTATTCAAGAAACTCAACCTGATGAAATTTACAATTTGGCGGCCATGAGTCATGTCAAGGTAAGTTTTGATATGCCTGAGTATACTGCGAATGCTGATGGAATTGGTACATTGAGGATTTTAGAAGCAATTAGAATTTTAGGTTTAGAAAAGAAAACTAAACTGTATCAAGCATCAACCTCGGAACTTTACGGAAAAGTTCAAGAAATTCCACAAACCGAAACGACACCTTTTTATCCAAGAAGCCCTTATGGAGTGGCAAAGCTATACGGATTCTGGATTATAAAGAATTATCGTGAATCGTATGGAATGTTTGCTTGTAATGGAATACTGTTCAATCATGAAAGCCCATTACGAGGAGAAACATTCGTAACTCGAAAAATCACTCGAGCAGTAGCTCAAATAAAGCTAGGTTTATCTGAAAAACTATTTCTAGGAAACATGGATGCCCAGAGAGATTGGGGGCATGCTAAAGATTACGTAGAAGGTATGTGGCGAATGCTGCAACAAGATACACCGGATGATTATGTGCTTGCTACTGGTAAAATGTATTCGGTAAGAGACTTTGTAAATAGGTCTTTTAAAGAAGTGGGAATTACTCTAGAGTGGACAGGAAAAGGAGAAAATGAAAAAGGTACTTGTTCGGAAACGGGAAGAGTGCTAGTTGAGGTTGACCCGCGCTATTATCGTCCAACTGAAGTAGAATTATTGATTGGTGATGCCACCAAGGCTAAAACTGAGTTGGGTTGGGATCCAAAGCATGATATTAACTCTTTGGTGAAAGAAATGGTTAAAGCAGACATGGATCATTTTGGGCAAAAAAAATACCTTATGGAAGGTGGTCACAACGTAAATTTAAGTCAAGAATAATTTGAAATTTTTAGATAAGATATATGTAGCGGGTCACAATGGCATGGTGGGTTCGGCTATAGCAAGAAGATTGAAATCATTAGGTTACGAAAACATCGTTGGAAGGTCATCCACAGAGCTGGATCTCAGAAATCAGCAAGCGGTAACTGATTTTTTTAATGAGGAAAAACCAAATTATGTTTTTTTAGCTGCGGCTAAGGTTGGAGGAATTCAAGCAAATAATATTTATCGTGCAGAATTTTTGTACGATAACCTTATGATTGAAGCCAATATTATTGATTCAGCGTATAAGTCAGGAGTTGAAAAGTTATTGTTTTTAGGTTCGTCGTGTATTTACCCAAAATTAGCGCCGCAACCAATGAGTGAAGATTATCTCCTTACAGGTGAATTAGAGCAAACCAATGAGCCTTATGCCATCGCGAAAATTGCAGGTATAAAGTTGTGCGAAAGTTACAGAAGACAATACGATGCCAACTTTATTTCAGCTATGCCAACCAATTTGTACGGGCCAAATGACAATTACGATCTTCAGAACTCGCACGTTTTACCAGCATTACTTCGAAAATTTCACGAGGCTAAAAAGAACAATCATTCTAGTGTAGAAATATGGGGTAGTGGATCACCAAAAAGAGAGTTTTTACATGTTAATGACCTTGCTGAGGCCTGTGTTTTCCTGATGATCGATTATAATGGAGAAGACTGGTTGAACATTGGAACAGGAGATGATATTTCCATAAAAGATTTAGCACTTTTAATTAAAGATATTGTTGGATTTGAAGGTGAATTGACATTCGATAGCTCAAAGCCAGATGGGACTCCACGAAAATTAATGGATGTTTCAAGGCTTCATAAATTAGGCTGGAAACACAAATTAGAATTGAAAGAAGGTATAGAAAGTGTTTATTCGGAATTTAAGCAATCTGAATTCGCTTAATTTGCAACTGTGCGCTTTATACTAATTGTATCGTTTTTTCTCTACTGCATTCCTCTTGCCAATGCACAGGTTAATACTTCGCTTTTTCAGCACAATTCCAATTTAAATTTAGAACGGAAAATTTATGAATATCAAATCGTAAATCATCCAAGCGTTCATCAATGGGTTGTTCAGTTTTCAGATGATACATTGCGTGAACTAGATCATGAACGTTGGCAAAAACGTCGTTATGAAAAATGGATAGGAAGAAAACTCTGGAATGAAGACTTGATTTCTATTGATACATCAAATTTTTCTTTGAGAATCAATCCATTGGTAAATTTTCAAGTAGGCTCGGACTTATCTGATACTTCCAACCAAACTTTAAGTACAAATTCAAGAGGAATCCTGGTCGAAGGTGCGGTTGGTAAAAAGTTCAGTTTCTATACCTCGGTTTGGGAAAATCAATCATTTTTCCCAAATTATCTTTCAAATTATGTTAATGTAAATAGAGTAGTTCCTGGGCAAGGACGGACGAAACCGTTTAAGAAAACTGGTTTTGATTATGCAAGGGCTAGTGCAGTGTTATATTATCAGCCTAAAAAGTGGTTAAATATTCAGGCAGGTCACGGTAAAAACTTCTATGGTAATGGCTATCGAAGTATTCTTTTATCTGATTTCGCATTTAATTATCCGTATTTAAAAGTTGGAGTTTCATTATTTGGAGGTAAATTATTGTACCAGCCTTCCATTGCTAGTTTGCAAGAGTTAACGCGATTACCAGCAACAGGTGCAGCAGAGGCTCAGTTTCAAAGAAAAGCGGGGACATTTCATATTTTGAATTTCCATCCCAATTCCAAATTAGAGATTGGTCTTTTTGAAGGAGGTGTTTGGCAAAATTGGGACACGAATGGAACAATTAAACTACCTGTAAACTTTTATGTACCAATTCTGTTTATGAATTCTGGGATTAATGGGTTACAATCAAATAATTACAAAGGAGTTGTTGGTATAAATGTTAGATTAAATCCAATAAAGAAGCTGGCACTATATACTCAAGTAGCTTTAAGTGAGGGTAACGGAAGTAGGCTAGGTAGCCAATTTGGAGCGAAATGGTTTGATGCTTTTAAACTTGAGAATTTGTTTTTTCAGGCCGAATACAATACTATTGAGAATGGGTTATATTCAAATTCAAATTCGGGTTTTGATTACTCTCATTATAATGAAGGTTTAGGTAACTTTTCGCTTCAAGGTACTGAAGAGTTTGTTGCCAGAATCAATTATTCATGGCATGATGTGTTTTTTCGATTTAAGTATAATAATCAAAAAAGAACGGTAGGTATTACAAAAACATTAGGAGCGATTTCAGTAGTTTCCAATGTTAGTCAAAATGTATCTATTGCTTCATTTGAATTGGGATACTTGCTAAACCCATCCAACAATATGATGCTTCTGCTAGGTATGCAACAACGCAATTTAGAAATCTCAGCCATAACTAATGAATCACAATGGTTTTATTTAGCTTTTCGAACGGAGCTACAAAACCTATACTTTGATTTTTGATACCTTTGATTCTAATTTGAATTTAAAGTTTGATTAAGATATTACTAGCAATAGCGACCTCATTTATAGTTGTTTTAATAGCAACTCCTGCACTTATTCGAGTTGCTTATCTTAAAAAGCTAGTTGATGCGCCCGGTGGTGAACGTAAAATCCATAAACGTAATATTCCAACAATAGGCGGAATCCTCATATTTGGCGGTACCTTATTCTCCTATCTGCTATGGTTTCCTGTAGTAGAAAACGCAGATTTCAAATACATCGCTGCCTGTATGCTGATTTTGTTTTTTATAGGGATCAAAGATGATTTGGTTGGGACCGCTCCAGTTAAAAAACTAATTGGTCACTTGGCGGTCGCCTTTATTTTAGTCATTATGGCAGACATTCGAATAACTGATATGTATGGTCTTTTTGGTGTGTACGAGTTGCCAGATTGGGCAAGTATATTGCTCTCAATTTTTACATATACCGTAGTAGTTAATTCGTTCAATCTTATTGATGGAATTGATGGGCTAGCAGCTGGCGTGGCTACTATATCTTGTGTTGCTTATGGTATCTGGTTTTATTTGGCTGGATCAATCGAAAATGCCATTCTTGGGTTTGCCTTGGCTGGCGCTCTATTGGGTTTTTTGATATTCAACTTTGAACCTGCAAAGATTTTTATGGGAGATTCAGGCTCTCTGATTATCGGTTTGGTGGTTTCGGTATTAGCGATTAAAGTTATTGAGTATGATACCAATAAACTTCCTGTTGAATTGCTACTTATTTCAAAACCAATATTTGCAATGTCTGTAATAGTTTATCCATTAATGGATACGCTGCGGATATTTATATATAGGACATTCAGAGGGAGAAGCCCCTTCTCGGCCGATAGGAACCACATTCACCACAAGTTAATTGACTTAGGCTTATCTCATAGAGCAGCGGTGGCAATAATCTATACTTACACTCTAATAGTAATAAGTCAAGTCGTTTTGTTGGTTATGGAAGCTAATCGGAAGTTTATTTTCATGACAGTAATAATTGTTTTGCTTGCTCAACTTCCTTCATATCTGGTTTATCGAAAGCAAAAAAATGAAAAGGTTAAATCATAGTTTAAGATTCTTTTCTTGCTGCTTATCTCTGATATTTTCCCATTCTGCGGTTGCTCAGAATCATGAAGTTTTTTTGAGTAGGAATTATGATTACAAATTCCAATCGTACTTAAATAAACAAGATGTTAGTTTTCACTCTTCTATAAAACCCTTAAATAATTATGATATAAAAAAGAGGAAAGTTGAGTATGAATTTGGTGTGCCATTTAAGGGGTTTAATAGTAAAGAAGTAGAAGGTCATAAATCAAAAGTTCAGGTGAGGTTTTTTCCTTTGATTGAAATCTCAGGAACTGCCGTCTCTGATGTTGTAGATACTTTTGCCTATAATATGGGAATTGGAGCTGCTGCAGTTGTTCAGGCAGGTGAAAAATTTAACGCACGTGTTGAATTTACTGGTAGTAAATTTCAATATCCCGATTATTTGAAAAGAGAAGTTGAAAGCACCTCTGTTGGTGCAAATGGACAGCTCTGGCATCAAGAAAGTAATGGATACCATAGTACTAATTTAAATGGTTTTTTAGATTATAGGCCAGGTGAAGTATTCCACTTTAGAATAGGTCATGGCCGAAACTTTATTGGAGAAGGGTATCGCTCTATGATGTTATCCGATAATGCTGGAAATTATAGTTACGGTCGCATGACAGCAGATATTTGGAGGTTAAAGTAT
This sequence comes from Flavobacteriales bacterium UBA6770, assembly GCA_905181875.1. GTDB lineage: Bacteria > Bacteroidota > Bacteroidia > Flavobacteriales_G > Salibacteraceae > UBA6770. Next base: position 460,588 of record CAJIZH010000004.1, on the reverse strand, counting down.
ATGGTTTTATACGCTCATTTAAAGGATCAAGGCACCAATAAAGGTCATAAATATCAAGATTTTGATAATAAATTTACCACAGTTCACTATTTGAGTTGGAACATTAATAAGTGGTTCAATTTAGGCTTTTTTGAATCAGTTGTTTGGCCGGGTAGAGATACGCTGTTAGATCGTGGTTATGATCCAAATTATTTGAATCCAGTTATTTTTATGCGTCCAGTTGAATACTCTACGGGATCTTCAGATAATTCATTGCTCGGCATTGCGCTCAATTTTAAACCAAAAAATGGTTGGACTATTTATAGTCAGTTGGTTTTAGACGAGTTCTTATTAAGCGAATTGCAAGCAGACGTTAAAGATTTAGTTAAACCAGATCCGGCAAGAATAAGTGGTTGGTGGGCAAATAAATATGCGTTTCAATTGGGAGTAAAAGCTCATAATATATTTGGTGTTAGTGGATTAGGGGTTCAGTCAGAATTTAATTTAGTTCGTCCGTTTACCTATTCTCATGGTAATTCGGTACAGAATTTCGGTCATTTAAATCGTTCTTTAGCTCATCCTCTAGGTTCAAATTTTTATGAATCCATTTCATTTATAAGTTATCAGTTTGGTAATTCATTGCTTGAGGTTAAAACACAGTTTTTTCAACAAGGACATAGTACAGACTCTACAAATTTTGGGGAGGATATTTTTCAGACTTATCGGTCAAGAAGTCGCGAATATGGTCACTATACTGGTCAGGGTATTGTTAGGACTATAAGTGCAATAGGTGTTGGTTATAATTATATAATTGTTCCTGAATCGAATCTTCGTTTGTTTGCAGATTTTACAATTCGAAATCAAAATTGGATAACCAAAAGAACTGATATCTTTCTTTCATTAGGTATTCGCTCGTCTATTACCAATAGATACTCTGATATTTAGAATAAAACTGTACGTTCAGATTGTAAAATAAGCTAGAAACATTAGTATTTTTGCAGATTAATTTTAAGCAATTTGAGTAACGAAAACATAGCAGTATTAGAAGGTGCGAAATCGCATTCTAAGGTTAAAGATTTCTTAGCGTTAGCAAAGCTTAGATTGGCTTCTTTGGTAGTTTTAGGGGCCGTTCTTGGCTATTTGATGGCCGCTAATTCGGTGAACTACACTAGCCTGACATATTTAATAATTGGAGGTTTTTTAGTTACAGGATCATCAAATGCATTTAACCAAGTGCTTGAGCGAGATGCGGATAGAAAGATGAGCCGTACGAGCGATCGACCGCTTCCTGCAGGTAGAATGAATATTACCGAAGCTTCTATTATGGCTTCAATTTGGGGTGTTTTGGGAATTACTCTAATTTGGTTTGGGTTAAATCCGTTAAGTGGAATATTAGCATCACTGAGCTTATTTATCTATGTTTTTATTTACACTCCACTAAAAAAAGAGGGCCCTGTTGCAGTATTTGTAGGCGCTTTTCCCGGTGCTATTCCGCCCGTGCTTGGTTATGTCGCTGAAACGGGGGCCTTTGGCTTAATCCCTGGACTGTTATTCGCTACACAGTTTATCTGGCAATTCCCTCATTTTTGGAGTATTGCATGGAGGCTTCATGACGATTATGCAAAAGCAGGATATCAATTACTGCCAACACGTAAGAGAGATAAGGCCAGTGCAATGCAAATTGTAATTTATTCTTTATTTTTAATTCCAATTTCCCTTGCTCCATTTTGGTTTGGAGTTGGCGGCTGGGCAGGGATTTCAATTGTTTCGATTTCAGGAACCGTTTTGGCCATTTTAGCTGGCCGATTGTTTTTAAGAAGAGACATGAAAAGTGCGACTGTTCTTATGTTCAGCACTTTTATTTATTTACCGGTTGTACAGCTGGCATATTTAATGAGTTTTTAAAATGGAAACAGCAGAAATAACTGATTTAGAAAGGCAAATTGAAGAAAGAGAGGTTCGTCAAAAGGCATCTAAGAATATCTTATGGGTAGGTATTTTGAGTATTATTATGCTTTTTGCTGGTTTAACGAGTGCGTATATCGTGAGACAGGCAGAAGGACAATGGTTAGTGTTCGACATTCCCAATGCTTTTTATTTAAGCACTCTTTTCATTCTTTTGAGTAGTTTAAGTCTTATTTGGGCAAATAAAAGTGCTAATAGCAATAATCACAGCGGAGTAAAATTAGGATTAGTCTTTACGCTCTTGTTAGGACTAGCTTTTACTTATTTCCAATTCGAGGGCTGGAATCAACTAAGAGTTCAAGACGTCTTTTTTGCTGGAAATGAAAGCAATGCTGCGGGTTCATTTATGTATGTAATAACAGGACTGCATTTGGCTCACCTTTTTGCTGGATTTCTCAGTTTGATTTATACATTTGTTCATGCAACGCAAGGTAAGTACAATTCTAATGGTAAACTTGGATTAGAATTATGCTCATTGTATTGGCATTTTTTAGGTCTTTTATGGGTCTATTTATTCTTTTTCTTATTGTATATCAGGTAATTAAATAAGTAATGTCGGGAGAGGTAACTAAGGTAATTGATCAAAAAACGTTGTGGGAAGGTGGACGTTCTCCACTTAGTGTTAGTTATGGTAAAATGATGATGTGGTTTTTCCTCATCTCAGATGCACTCACCTTTGGAAGTCTTTTGGGATCTTTGGGGTTTATGCGTCACAAATACATTGACTCTTGGCCAATAAGCGAGGCAATCTTTACGCACATGCCACTCGTGCATGGACCTGACGCTCACTATCCTTTATTGTACGTTGCACTAATGACTTTCATTCTTAATTGTAAGTTCAGTTACAATGGTCCTTGCTGTTGAGGCTGGACATAGAATGGATAGAAAAGGAGTAACTAAATGGCTGTTTTGGACTGTTATTGGTGGTCTTATTTTCGTTGGTTCTCAAGCTTGGGAATGGTCAACATTTATTGCTGGACCTGATGGTGATTTTAGTACATGGGCAGACAATGCTACTTTAACTCAAAACTTTTACGGAAGAGGTTTTGGCCCTGACAATCCCATTGCTGGGCCAGTACAATATTCACAATTTTTCTTTTTCGTTACTGGTTTTCATGGCACTCATGTGGTGAGTGGAGTAATCCTTAATTTCATTATTCTTTTGAATGTTTTAAAAGGTAAGTATGAAGGGGTTGGTCATTACGAAATGGTAGAAAAAGTTGGTTTATACTGGCACTTTATTGATCTTGTATGGGTTTTTGTTTTTACCTTTTATTACTTGGTGTAATTCATCTAAACTTAAGAAATTATGAAAAGAGACGACATAATAGAATACTCTTTAGGGGCTGGACATAGCGAAGAAGAAGGTAAAAGTATTAGAAAAAAGATTTGGTTTGTAACGGCATTACTCTCAATTGTAACGTTAGTTGAAGTTTTATTGGGCGTGTTCTGGTCTAGTATGGGCCTTGAGTGGACGTTGGTAAAATTCGCTTTTATTGTAATGACAATGGTAAAAGCAGGTTATATTGTTATGGTATTTATGCACTTAGGTGATGAACGTCAAATGATGAAATATTTTATTTTATTGCCCTACGCAATTTTCATATTATATCTTTTGTTTTTACTCTTTTTTGAGGGAAATGCATTAGTTCCAGACTTGTTGACTTAACAGAATTATGAGAAAAATATTGAATGTTAGGTCACTGATGTTACTGATCATTCTTTTGTTCCCCTCCTTGCTTTATGTAGTTTTATCTACAGGTTCACACAATTTTATTAAAAGACCAATTTATGGGCCAAAGGTTCTATCTGCTGATGGAGATTCAATATATTACAAGCTAAGTGGATTAAGCTTTGATGATTGTAACTCGCAACAAATAGAGCTTTCGTCTTTCCAGAATAGTATAATATTATACCATTTCATTGAAAATAAAGACTCTGTTTTAGAAAAACGAAAAGCTAGCCAGCTCATTGCACTTCATGATCGTTTTAAAGAAAAAAAAGACATTAAAATTGTCTCAATTGTTTTAGGTGAAGCCTCTCAAGTGTGCCACTTTCAAAGGGAGTATGAACTTGCTAGTCCCCAGTGGCAAGTCGTAGGTTTTAATTCACATAAAGAGAAGTTGAGGGAGAAATTCATACTTAATATCCCTTTAGAATTAAAAGAGAACCAATGGACTAATTTGTTTGTATTAGTAGATAATAAAGGACGTGTTAGAACCTATCGCGATGCAGTTCAGTATGTGGAAGAAAAGGCTTTAATAGACGATATTAAAATTCTCAAAGCAGAGGAGTTTATTCCTAAAAAGAAAAAGAAAAAAGATGCAGCCGAGTAAATCTATAGTTTGGGGAATTTATATTTTTTCAGCAATTGTTTATGCGTTGGTTATAGTATTACACGAATTGCCGGGCGCAGAACTTGTACCGTCTTTCACTTCTTTTCAACCCTTATTGCATGCGTCTCTTAATGGAACTTGCTTTATTCTTTTAATAGTATCACTTACTTTTATCAAAAAAGGTAATGTGCAAATGCACAAGAGGCTAAATTCATTAGCGATGCTTTTGTCAGTTATGTTCTTGCTGAGCTATGTTGTTTACCATTACTTTGCAGGTGATACTGAGTATTTGGGTGATTTCAAAAGAATATATATATTCATTTTAGCTACGCATATTTTTTTAGCGGGGTTATCTTTACCATTCATATTATTAGCATATTACCACGGATTTATTGGTAATCTGGTTAAGCATAAAAAAATGGTACGCTTCGTTTATCCAATATGGCTATACGTAACATGTACAGGTGTAATTGTCTACTTGTTTTTGGCTCCTTATTATGCTTAAGAGTATTGTAATAATACTGATGTTCGGTTCAATTATTTTGCTTCCTGCTGCATTGGAAGCACAATGCAGCATGTGTAAGCTCATGGCAGAAAACAGTTACCAGAGTGGCTCTGAAATTGGACGAGGACTAAATGGCGGAATAATGTACATTATGGGCATTCCTTATATTCTACTTTTATTGGGTGGTGCAGTTCTGTTTAGAAAGAGTTTTAGCAAATAGTGTTGAAATTTTGATTTTTTTAGTTAAGATTCCGATTACATTTGTAACGCTTATAAAGAAAGGTGGAGGGAATGGCCCTTTGAAACCTTGGCAACCTGTAAATTCTATATTCAAGGTGCCAAAACCTAGCCTAGTGCTATGATAAGTTAGACGTTTCCTAAAACTTAACTGGTCAAACACTTTCAAATTTCTTTTAAGCATTTAAATACGAATGCTATGAGTAAACCGGACATTAAGGAATTATTAAAAGAAAGAATTTTGGTGCTTGATGGTGCAATGGGCACTATGATTCAACGATATAAATTGGAGGAGGGTGACTTTAGAGGGGATCTACTAAAAACTCGTCCAGGAAGTTTGAAAGGGAATAACGATTTATTGTCATTAACCCGTCCCGATATAATTAAAGAAATTCATGAGGCATATTATGAAGCTGGCGCTGATATAGTTGAAACAAATACTTTTAGTGGAACTTCAATAGCTCAAGCAGATTATTCTCTGGAAGATATTGTTTATGAATTGAACTATAAATCTGCAAGAATCGCCAAGGAAGCTGCAGATAAATTTACAGCTAAAGAACCTAATAAGCCAAGATATGTTGCGGGTTCAATTGGTCCTACGAATAGATCGGCAGGCCTATCTCCAGACGTGAATGATCCAGGTTTTAGAAACGTAACATTTGATCAACTAGTAGAAGCCTACACAGAACAAATAAAAGGGTTAGTCGATGGTGGAGTTGATTTGCTATTGGTTGAAACGGTTTTTGACACCTTGAATGCTAAGGCTGCGCTATTCGCTATCCAACAATATTACCTCGATCACAATATTGAACTTCCTGTTATGGTTTCAGGAACTATAACCGATGCAAGTGGGAGAACACTATCTGGTCAAACAACCGAAGCATTTTTAATATCAATGTCGCACGTACCTTTATTAAGTATTGGGTTGAATTGTGCTTTAGGGGCGAAGCAATTACGTCCTTATTTACAGATATTGGATTCCAAAGCTCCATTCTTAGTCTCGGCACATCCAAATGCTGGATTACCGAACGAATTTGGAGAATATGATGAAACTCCGAGTGAAATGGCAGCGCAAATTGAAGATTTTTTACAAGAAGGCTTGCTCAATATTGTTGGCGGATGCTGCGGAACAACTCCTGAGCATATCAGCGCAATTGCACAAAAAGCCACGAATTATAAACCACGAACTAAAAAAGAAAATTATTATGGCGAAGCTATATAAAGAAATTGATAGAGGTATATTAAAGGCAATTCCAAACCCTTCTAAGGAAGCTTATGAAATTAAGGTAAAAATTCCTGAGTTTACTTTCTTAGGTGTAAGTGAGCAGCCAGATTTTGCTACTGTTTTTATTACAATGTACCCAAGTGATAAAATCATTGAACTTAAGTCTTTGAAAATGTATTCATTTCACCTAAGAGACATTGTAGTCTCATATGAACGGCTTATTAATATAATGTATGATCATCTTATGGAGGTATATGAGCCAGAGAGGTTAAGACTTTCTATGATTTGTAATCCAAGGGGAGGGATTTCGGCAAAGCTTGCTATTGATAGTGATTGGGCAGTTAGGGGAGGAAAAGAGTCTTTCAAAGACTGGACTGGTAGCAGTAATATTGATGATTGGAGTGTTATAATGTAATCTTGCAAAACGAAATGAGTATCCCTCCCTTGATTTTAAGTGGCCTTGAGCCATTGGTGATTAATTCTGATTCTAATTTTATAAATATTGGTGAGCGTACTAATGTTACAGGGTCTCGTAAATTCCTCCGGTTAATAAAGGACGGGAATTTTGAAGAGGCCATTTCTGTAGCTCGTCATCAAGTTGACGGTGGTGCTCAAATCTTAGACATTAATATGGATGAAGGTATGCTTGATGGCGTCGAGGCTATGCGTACCTTTTTGAATTTGATTGCAGGAGAGCCAGATATTTCCAGGATTCCAATTATGATCGATTCAAGTAAATGGGAAATTATTGAGGAAGCTTTAAAATGTGTTCAAGGTAAAAGTATAGTCAATTCAATTTCTTTAAAAGAAGGAAAGGAACCTTATATAAGACAAGCCAAAAAACTGAAAATGTATGGTGCCGCTGTAATCGTAATGGCTTTTGACGAAGATGGTCAAGCGGATACCTACGAAAGAAGAATAGAGATTTGTAAAAAATCGTACGATATTCTGGTTAACGAGGTAAACTTCCCTTGTCAGGATATCATTTTTGACCCAAACATTTTTCCTGTGGCTACGGGAATCGAGGACCATAATAACTATGCAGTCGATTTTTTCAAGGCAACAAAATGGATCAAAGAGAACTTACCAGGGGCAAAAGTTAGTGGTGGTGTAAGTAATGTTTCTTTTTCATTTCGTGGAAATCAATCCGTCAGGGAAGCAATGCATTCTGCATTTTTATACCATGCAATTCAGAATGGAATGGACATGGGAATTGTTAACCCTGCCATTCTTGAGGTTTATTCAGATATTCCTAAAGAATTACTGGATAGAGTTGAAGATGTTTTATTAAACCGAAATCCAGATGCAACTCAAGCTTTACTGGATTTAGCTGAAACCGTATCTGTAACAACAAAAGAAAGAGGTGCGGATTTATCATGGAGGGAGGCACCAATTGGTGAAAGAATGACTCACTCTTTGGTAAAAGGTATTACAGAATTTATTGAAGAAGATACAGAAGAGGCAAGACTTTCTGTCGAACGACCACTGCACGTAATCGAAGGTCCCTTAATGGATGGGATGAACGTCGTTGGAGATTTATTCGGTTCTGGAAAAATGTTTTTGCCTCAGGTTGTAAAAAGCGCACGTGTAATGAAGAAAGCGGTTGCCTATTTATTGCCATATATCGAAGCTGATAAAAGAGAAGGGGATAAAAGTACAGCTGGAAAAATATTAATGGCTACTGTAAAAGGTGATGTTCATGATATTGGAAAAAACATTGTAGGAGTTGTTTTAGGGTGTAATAATTATGAGGTGATTGACATGGGCGTTATGGTTCCTGCAAATAAAATATTAGAAGCAGCAATTGAGCACAATGTTGATGTGATTGGTTTGAGTGGCCTCATAACTCCGTCGTTAGATGAGATGGTTCATGTTGCAAAGGAATTGGAACGCGCCAAATTAGATATTCCATTATTGATTGGAGGAGCTACAACATCGAAAGCGCATACTGCGGTTAAAATAGATCGACATTATTCAGCACCATCAATCCACGTATTAGATGCATCAAGATCGGTAACGATTGTAGAAAAATTGTTAGGTGGCAGAAAGGATGCATTAATGTCCGATATTAATATTGAATACGATAGGGTGCGTGAGCAATTTTTAGAAAGGCAGGCAGCAAAAAAATATTTAAGAATTGAGGATGCTAGAGTAAATTTATTAAAAGTGAAATTCAGTAATGCTGAAATATCAAAACCAAATTTCCTTGGAAATAAGACTTTTGAAAATGTTAGTCTTAAAGAAATAGCTACTTACATTGATTGGACACCGTTTTTTCAGACATGGGAATTGGCTGGAAAGTACCCTGAAATCCTCACCGATGAATTAGTCGGAGAGCAAGCAACAGAATTATTTGCAGATGCTAAGAAGATGCTCTCTGCTATAATTGAAGAAAAGTGGTTAACCGCAAATGGTGTTATTGGTATTTGGGAGGCAGAAAAGAGTGGGGATGATATAAAGGTTCAATATCAAAATGGAACTGAAGAATTTCATTTCTTGCGTCAACAAAATGAATTTACAAAGGGAAAATCAAATAAGAGCCTATCGGATTTTGTAGCTTCTAAAGAAGAATCTGATCAAGATTACCTCGGGGGATTTGCAGTTACGTCAGGCATTGGAATTGAAAAACATATCGAACGCTTCGAAAAAGATCATGATGATTATTCTTCCATTATGTTAAAAGCATTGGCGGATAGATTAGCGGAAGGGTTTGCTGAATTTATGCATCAAAAAGTTCGAACAGAAATTTGGGGCTATCAAACTGCGGAAGATTTAAGTAATGAGGAATTAATTAAAGAAAAGTATCAAGGAATTCGCCCAGCACCAGGATACCCAGCTTGTCCTGAACATACAGAAAAAGAAACCTTGTTTAAATTGTTGGACGCAAATAAGATGGGGATTGTTTTAACAGAATCAATGGCCATGCAGCCTGGGGCAGCGGTTAGTGGCTTTTATTTTGCTCATACAGATGCTGCTTACTTCAATGTTGGGAAAATTGGGAAGGATCAAGTTGCTGATTATGCACGTCGGAAAAATTGGTCGACAGAAATTGCTGAAAAGTGGTTGTCGCCTATTTTGAACTATTAATGCAATTTGATATCATAAATAAATTTTGGAAATTAAGTTAATGAAGTCGTACTTAATTGTGATTTTGCAATTTGGCACATTATGTCTAATTGCTCAAGCAAATAGATTTGATCAATATATCACACCCATGTATGATTTAAACCTTCTAAAAGCAAGCAAGGTATTAATCGAAAATCCAGATAATATTCCGCGGCAAAATCTAGAACTGCTGAGTATACATTTAAATTGGTGGAAACTGAATTCTGGATATAAGGAATATGAGGGTTATACAGACAGTACTTTAGAGCAGATTACTAAATATGTTGATCAACTTGAGCAATTAAATGATGTTGAAAAATTGTCTAGTGTTTCTTTAAATATTCTGGAGGCATTACTAATTAAATCGAGAGTTGATTTGATGGATGAAAATTATTTTGATGGAGTTGTTGGAATGGTCAAATGCATCAAATATATGGAGGCCTTAAAAGAAAACAATAATGACATAGATGAGTTCAAGCTGATCAATGGATTGTATAATTATTACTATGATTTTGCTTATCAAAACTATCTCCTTTTACGCCCGTTTTTAATGGGATATCCAGAAGGCTCAATGGAAAAAGGATTGATTGATCTCAAAGTATTAGCGAGAACTAGTGAAAGTGTTGTAAAGGCAGAAGCAAACTTCTTTTTGAGCAAAATTTATTTAGAATCAGAGAAGAACTCTTCAGAAGCCTTGGAATATACTTCTGTTGTAGTAACTCTTCATCCGAATAATTTCGTTTATGCTCTTTTACATGCGCGAGCATTAAAAGCATCACATAATGATACTGAGCTATTCCAACATTGCTTGCATGTACAACAAAAGTTAGAGAACTGTAGAGCATTGGATCAATATTCCTTGGATTATTTCATTTTTCAATTCAAAAAATACGATTAGAATAATCAGAAACCAGTCATCACTCTCAAATCCCAAAAACTCAAGCTATATTTCCATCCATTGAAATTGCTTATCTAAACCCAATTCTATACTTAGCTTTGTCGTTTATATGAGAACACTCACGTTAATTATAATTCTATTTTCTAGTTTTGCAGCTAATACTCAAGTCAGACTATCATTAGAAGACTGTATTGGTCTTGCATTAAAGAACAACCTCAATGTTCAACGTGCTTATCTTAATGCTGAATTGGTTGAACAAGATTTCATAGGAGCAAAAGGTCAGCATTTGCCATCAATAAATTTATTTCTTAATAGTGACTTAAATTTTGGACGGACAATTGACCCTTTCACCAACACTTTTGCAACTGATGAGGTACGTTCTGATGCTTATGGTATTCAAGGTCGTTGGGATGTATTCACTGGTGCTAGTAGATACAATCGCTACAAGCAGGCAAACATGAATGTTTTGGCATCTCGTTATGATTCGGATAAAGCAAGAAATGACGTTTCACTTTCTGTTACCTCTTCTTATTTGCAAATTCTTTTTAACGGAGAGTTATTGCGAGTTGCCGAGCAACAAGTGAGACTAAGTCAAGGTCAGGTAAATAGAAGCAAGAAACTTGTTGAGGCCGGAAGAACGGCTGAAGGCGACTTGCTTGAATTGGTTGCGCAAATGGCGAGAGAAGAATTGAACGTGGTTAACGCCTCTAATAGTTTAGATATTTCTAAGCTTCGACTCTTGTTATTAATGAGAGCAGATTCAATTGATGAGTTTTCAGTGATACGACCTTCTCAGGATGTTAGTTTATTAAAAGGAAATGAAGCAACTTCATCATTTATATATTATAAAGCATTAGAAAGTTTACCAGAAATAAAAAGTGCAGAAATAAAGTATGAAGCAACTTCCAACGGTTTAAATGCAGAACGAGGTAGGATTAGTCCGACCATTTCATTAAGAGGAAGCCTTGGTTCGGGGTATTCAGGTAAAAATCTAGACTTGGTTACAAGAAATACAAAAGATTTTGGTACGCAGGTTATGGATAACTTCAATCAATCAATAGGAGTAAGTCTAACTATGCCAATTCTAAATTCACTATCAACGCACACTGCTGTAAGTAGAGCAAAGGTTACCCGTGAAATACGTGAGTTAGAATTGCAGCAAGCTAAAAATCAAGTTAATGAGACGGTAAAGCAAGCCTACTTTGATGCTAATGCTTCTAAGAAAAAATATGATGCCAACGTTAAGGCAGTAGATGCAACCAAAGAGTCTTTTAAATATGCTACGAAAAGATATGAAGTGGGTAATATTAATGGCATTGAATACAATCAATCTAAGACTAACTTGGCAAGAGCAGAAGCGGATTTAGTTCAGGCGAAGTACGATTATCTTTTCAAATTCAAAATCCTTGAGTTTTATCAAGGCAAACCATTAAGTTTAAACTAGAATGAACAAGAAAGTTATTATTGGTTCTGTAATAGTGTTGTTAGCTTTGATAGCAGCAGCTATATTAAAGGGAAGAAGCGGTGAGAGTATAGAAGTAGATTCTGAGAATATTGATAAAAGAACCATTGTTGAAAAAGTCGCGGCAAATGGAAAGGTACAACCTGAAACTGAAATCAAGATTAGTTCTGAAGTAAGCGGTGAATTAATCGAAGTAAATATTAAAGAAGGTCAGAAAGTAATGCAAGGAGATCTTCTTATGCGAATAAATCCTGATTTACTGACTGCTGTTGTTCAGAGAGCTAACGCTAATTTAAATTCTAGTAAAGCAAATCTTTTGAACTCCAAAGCAAGACTTATACAAGCAAAATCCAGATTCAATCAATCGCAAAAAGAATACGATAGAAGTAATAAGCTTTTAAAGGGTGGCGCTATAGCTCAAGCTGAAATGGATCAGATTACTTCAAATTATGAAGTTGCAGATGCTGATGTTCAAGCTTCAAAAGAAAGTGTAAGAGCAGCAGAGTTTAATGTTAAGACAGCGGAAGCTACGTTAAAAGAAGCAAATGATAATCTAGGACGAACGTCAATTTACGCCCCTGCAAATGGAACGATTTCAAAACTATCGGTAGAAGAGGGGGAACGGGTTGTTGGTACCGCTCAAATGGAAGGGACCGAATTATTGCGAATTGCGGATATGTATAATATGGAAGTAGCGGTCGAGGTTAATGAGAGCGATATTGTTAAGGTTTCATTGAATGACGAGGTTAAAATTGAATTGGATGCATATCTAGATCGTGTATTTGAGGGGAAAGTTTCCGAAATTGCAAGTTCAGCAAAAGACAATATGGGAGGAGCAGATCAAGTAACCACTTTTGAAGTAAAAATTCATATCCTCAATAGTAGTTATGCTGACTTAGTTGATACTGCCAGTAGTAAAACTTACCCGCTTCGTCCAGGGATGTCTGCTACAGTCGACATAATAACCAATACAGAGAATGGTGTTTTAAGTGTTCCCATTCAATCTGTAGTGCTTAGGCCAGATACTTTTAACAAGGGAGATATTCTTTCTGCTATAGATCAAGATAAGCTCAAAGAGTGTATCTTTTTAATAGATGATGAAAAAGTTAAAAAGATTTTCGTTGAGACAGGAATTCAAGATGATGATTATATTCAAATTTTGGTTCCAAAGGATTTGTCTGGAGAAGTGGTCAGTGGGCCTTATGCAACTGTAAGCAGGAAACTGCATAATGAAGACGTTGTAGAAATTTCTAAGGAAGTAAAAAAGGAGAAATAGTGGATAACCTTTATCTGGGTATAGAAACCTCTTCAACCAACTGTTCGCTAGGTCTTTTTAAGAACGATGAGTTAGTCGATCTGTTAGAGGTTAACGAAGGTTATTCTCATGGAGAGGTGTTGGCTATGATGGTTGATGACCTTTTGAAAAAACACAACCTAAGCTTAAAAAACATAAAGGCTATTGGAATAGGTAAGGGCCCGGGTTCTTATACTGGTTTGAGAATAGGAGTTGCCTTTGCAAAGGGGCTTGCATTTTCAAATTCGATTAAGCTTATTGCAATCGACAGTCTCAGAAACATGGCTATGCAGATTGTGCAAGATAGATCTTTAACGTTGAAGTTAGGAGATGCGCTTATTAGTCTGGTTGACGCAAGGCGAGATGAGGTTTATCTTCAAATTTACAATACCAAGGGAGAAGCGATTAATAAGACAAAAGCGCAGGTCATAGATAATAGCAGATTTCAAGAACTTCGTGAGTACAAAAATGTCTATTGTTTTGGTAGTGGTTCCGATAAGTTGGCGTCATTAAATGAAATAGCTCGCAGCTTTATTCATATAACTGAAGTATTCCCTTCCGTTCTTGGAATGGGTTTGTTACTTAATTCGAATTATTTAAGCGGCAAATTTGAAGACGAGGCTTACCTTGAACCCTTTTATTTGAAAGAATTTATCGCTGGAGCGCCTAAAAAGAATAATCTGGTCCCATAATTTTGTTTGTAAGTTATTGAATAATAGGAGCTGAGCAATTACTTTCTTTTTTCAATAAAAAAGTGTTTAAAAACTGCGATTCATCTTTAAGAAAAACTTTACATTTGCCACCCGTTTAAAAAGCGGGTAGTTCTTAAGTAAAAGCGGTAAAAAAAATATTTTTATTTTCTTGTTTGAATTAAAAATAATATTACTTTTGCCGCCCCGATTAACGGGAACAGTTCTAAAACGATATTACAATAATCTTAATTTAACTGTGAAGTTCGATTAACATTTAGATATACAGAAGCGAAACGGGTAATTACTTGTGAGTTTCAGATTCGGTGAAAGCTGAGTTATAAGTTCTTTGAAAAGATTGGAAGCATAATAAAAAGGATAAGGAATAGTAGAATATTTTTTGTACGAAATTTTTTTGAGATGGAGTCAGTATTAAACACTTTTATACAACGAAGAGTTTGATCCTGGCTCAGGATGAACGCTAGCGGCAGGCTTAACACATGCAAGTCGAGGGGCAGCATTACTGCTTGCAGTAGATGGCGACCGGCGGACGGGTGCGTAACGCGTATGCAACCTACCTTATACAGGGAGATAGCCCAGAGAAATTTGGATTAATATCCCATAATATCATAAAGCTACATGGTTTAATGATTAAAGATTTATCGGTATAAGATGGGCATGCGTATGATTAGCTAGTTGGTGAGGTAATGGCTCACCAAGGCTACGATCATTAGGGGGCCTGAGAGGGTGAACCCCCACACTGGTACTGAGACACGGACCAGACTCCTACGGGAGGCAGCAGTGAGGAATATTGGGCAATGGAGGCAACTCTGACCCAGCCATGCCGCGTGTAGGAAGAAGGCGTTCTGCGTCGTAAACTACTTTTATATAGGAATAAACCTCTCTACGTGTAGAGGGCTGAATGTACTATACGAATAAGCACCGGCTAACTCCGTGCCAGCAGCCGCGGTAATACGGAGGGTGCAAGCGTTATCCGGATTCATTGGGTTTAAAGGGTCCGTAGGCGGCCTTATAAGTCAGTGGTGAAAGCCTCCCGCTTAACGGGAGAACTGCCATTGAAACTGTAAGGCTTGAATCTATTTGAAGTGGGCGGAATACATCATGTAGCGGTGAAATGCATAGATATGATGTAGAACACCGATTGCGAAGGCAGCTCACTAAGTTAGCATTGACGCTGAGGGACGAAAGCGTGGGGAGCGAACAGGATTAGATACCCTGGTAGTCCACGCCGTAAACGATGGTCACTCGCTGCAGGCGATACACGGTCTGTGGCTGAGCGAAAGCATTAAGTGACCCACCTGGGGAGTACGTTCGCAAGAATGAAACTCAAAGGAATTGACGGGGGCCCGCACAAGCGGTGGAGCATGTGGTTTAATTCGATGATACGCGAGGAACCTTACCAAGGCTTAAATGTAGATTGACAGGGGTGGAAACACCTCCTTCTTCGGACAATTTACAAGGTGCTGCATGGTTGTCGTCAGCTCGTGCTGTGAAGTGTCGGGTTAAGTCCCATAACGAGCGCAACCCCTATCTTCAGTTGCCAGCGGGTAATGCCGGGGACTCTGGAGAAACTGCCACCGTAAGGTGAGAGGAAGGTGGGGATGACGTCAAATCATCACGGCCCTTACGTCTTGGGCTACACACGTGCTACAATGGTCGGTACAGAGGGCAGCCACCCCGCGAGGGGGAGCAAATCTCCAAAACCGATCTCAGTTCGGATCGAAGTCTGCAACTCGACTTCGTGAAGCTGGAATCGCTAGTAATCGGATATCAGCCATGATCCGGTGAATACGTTCCCGGGCCTTGTACACACCGCCCGTCAAGCCATGGAAGCTGGGGGTACCTGAAGTCGGTCACCGCAAGGAGCTGCCTAGGGTAAAACTAGTAACTGGGGCTAAGTCGTAACAAGGTAGCCGTACCGGAAGGTGCGGCTGGAATACCTCCTTTTTAGAGACTACTCTATTTCTTGTTTCGTTACAGATATAGGATACTGTCCCTCCTTTTTGTTTGCTTCTGATTTTTTTTATTAGCCTCCTGGTGGTATGTATACACAGGTTCGACTCCTATGTGGTTAGCTAGAAGGTTATTAGTCGTGAGACTATAAACTGGAGCTCATATTTAAAGTGTGAGTGTTAGTTCTTTGACATGATGGACAATAATTGAAGAAAACAAAGTAAGTAAAGCTTATATAAACACTACGTTTATATGAAGAAGAGAAGAAGATAAGGGCGTATGGCGGATGCCTAGGCTCTCAGAGGCGAAGAAGGACGTGACAAGCTGCGAAAAGCTACGGGGAGGTGCACATAACTAGTGATCCGTAGATATCCGAATGGGGCAACCCGGCATGTTGAAGACATGTCACCTAGCAATAGGAGCAAACGCAGGGAACTGAAACATCTAAGTACCTGTAGGAGAAGAAAACAATAGTGATTCCCTAAGTAGCGGCGAGCGAACGGGGACTAGCCCAAACCAGGATTGTTTCGGCAAACCTGGGGTTGTAGGACTGTAATGTGGACTTAGAATAGATAGTAGAACTACTTGGAACAGTAGGCCAGAGAAGGTGACAGCCCTGTAGACGAAATCGATTTTATACCTAACAGTATCCTGAGTAGTGCGGGGCACGGGAAACCCTGTATGAATCTAGCGGGACCATCCGTTAAGGCTAAATACTCCTGAGAGACCGATAGTGAACAAGTACCGTGAGGGAAAGGTGAAAAGTACTCCGAATAGGAGGGTGAAATAGTACCTGAAACCATACGCTTACAAGCGGTCGGAGCCTTTAGAGGTGACGGCGTGCCTTTTGCATAATGAGCCTACGAGTTACTCCTCACTAGCAAGGTTAAGACTTTAAGAGTCGAAGCCGAAGCGAAAGCGAGTCTGAATAGGGCGAACTAGTTAGTGGGGGTAGACGCGAAACCGTGTGATCTACCCATGGGCAGGTTGAAGCTGTAGTAACATACAGTGGAGGACCGAACCAGTACATGTTGAAAAATGTTTGGATGACCTGTGGGTAGGGGTGAAAGGCTAATCAAACTCGGAAATAGCTCGTACTCCCCGAAATGCATTTAGGTGCAGCGTTGAGTTAAGTATTATAGAGGTAGAGCTACTGATTGGGCTAGGGGGCTTCACCGCCTACCAACCCCTGACAAACTCCGAATGCTATAATATGTTTCTCAGCAGTGAGGGCATGGGTGCTAAGGTCCATGTCCGAGAGGGAAAGAACCCAGATCATCAGCTAAGGTCCCCAAATGTGTGTTAAGTTGACAAAACGCGGTCAGATTGCTTAGACAGCTAGGATGTTGGCTTGGAAGCAGCCATTCATTTAAAGAGTGCGTAACAGCTCACTAGTCGAGCGATTTGGCATGGATAATAATCGGGCATAAATACACTACCGAAGCTATGAACTTGAATTTATTCAAGTGGTAGGGGAGCATTCTAATTGCATTGAAGGTGAACTGTGAGGTTTGCTGGAGCGGTTAGAAAAGAAAATGTAGGCATAAGTAACGATAAGGAGGGCGAGAACCCCTCCCACCGCAAGACTAAGGTTTCCCCGGCTATGCTAGTCATCCGGGGGTTAGTCAGGACCTAAGGCGTACCCTAACGGGGAAGTCGATGGACAATGGGTTAATATTCCCATACTTGCTTAAACAGTGATGGAGAGACGGAGTAGTGAAAGTACCGCGTACTGACGGAATAGTACGTTGAAAACCGTAGGTATTGGAGAGGCAGGTAAATCCACCTTTTTAGCTGAAAGTTGATAGTACCAAGAGCCTTCGGGCAATTGGATAGTGTACCTAATCAGACTTCCAAGAAAAACTTCTAAACTTATGTTTAAGGAACCTGTACCGCAAACCGACACAGGTAGTCGAGGAGAGTATCCTAAGGTGGACGAGTGATTCATGGCTAAGGAACTAGGCAAAATAGACCCGTAACTTCGGGAGAAGGGTCCCCTATAGCAATATAGGGCGCAGTGAAAAGGCCCAGGCGACTGTTTATCAAAAACACAGGACTCTGCTAAGTTGAAAGACGATGTATAGGGTCTGACACCTGCCCGGTGCCGGAAGGTTAAGTGGAGATGTTAGTACTTCGGTATGAAGCATTGAAATGAAGCCCCGGTAAACGGCGGCCGTAACTATAACGGTCCTAAGGTAGCGAAATTCCTTGTCGGGTAAGTTCCGACCTGCACGAATGGTGTAACGATCTGGGCACTGTCTCGGCCATGAGCTCGGTGAAATTGTAGTAACGGTGAAGATGCCGTTTACCCGCAGTGGGACGGAAAGACCCCGTGAACCTTCACTATAGCTTTACATTGACTTTGGGTAAACGATGTGTAGGATAGGTGGGAGACTATGAAGCTGATACGCTAGTATTGGTGGAGTCAACCTTGAAATACCACCCTTCGTTTATCTGGAGCCTAATCCCGCAAGGGAGACAGTGTATGGTGGGTAGTTTGACTGGGGTGGTCGCCTCCAAAAGAGTAACGGAGGCTTTCAAAGGTTCCCTCAGCACGCTTGGTAACCGTGCGTAGAGTGCAATAGCATAAGGGAGCTTGACTGTGAGACTGACAAGTCGAGCAGGTACGAAAGTAGGATATAGTGATCCGGTAGTTCCGTATGGAAGGGCTATCGCTCAAAGGATAAAAGGTACTCCGGGGATAACAGGCTGATCACTCCCAAGAGCTCACATCGACGGAGTGGTTTGGCACCTCGATGTCGGCTCGTCACATCCTGGGGCTGGAGAAGGTCCCAAGGGTTGGGCTGTTCGCCCATTAAAGTGGCACGCGAGCTGGGTTCAGAACGTCGCGAGACAGTTCGGTCCCTATCTACTGTGGGCGTTGGAAATTTGCGAGGACCTGACTCTAGTACGAGAGGACCGAGTTGGACAAACCTCTGGTGTACCAGTTGTTCCGCCAGGAGCATCGCTGGGTAGCTATGTTTGGAAGAGATAAGCACTGAAAGCATCTAAGTGCGAAACTCGCCTCAAGATGAGATTTCCTTTAAGGGTCGTTGGAGATGACGACGTTGATAGGCTGCAGGTGTAAAGTCAGTGATGGCAAAGCCGAGCAGTACTAATTACCCTATGTCTTCCCTTCATGAGTACTGTTTATTTAAGCAGGATTACAATGTTTTTTTCGAATTGTCCATTATTGTCTTTGGTATTATATTAAAAGATGGATGTGTGATATTAGTTTTTAGATATAAACGAATTGAAAGTATCAATCAAGAAATTTTCTATACTAACAGTAATGTTAGCAGTAGAAAGAAAACTTACGGTGACTATGGCGTTGGGGATCACCTCTTACCATTCCGAACAGAGTAGTTAAGCCCAATTGCGCCGATGGTACTGCCTCACCAGGCGGGAGAGTAGGTCGTCGCCGGTTTTCTAATTAAGCCCTTCAAGTGTAAACTTGAGGGGCTTTTTTTTGCTCAATATTTTTTTAAAACTTAAGTTCGAAACAACATAATTTCAAGAATAATTGTTCTTAAGAAACTGCTGTCATTGGCAACAGCTAGCTATAGAATTGTCTGGATAGATTTTTTCCTAACGTTACTAGTAATGTTATTAGGAAGGCAAATGGTGGCTTTGAGAATGAAAGTATTTTTTCTAACTAAGAAGGTAATTGTCGTTTAGTAGAGTATCTAATACTGGTCAAATGGATCACAACTAGGAGTTCTAGTTTACTCTTTTACAAGTTGGTAACGAAACATTTAGTTATCCTCTTAAATACTTACTCAATAAGTATCTCGGGGCAATTCGGAGACGTCTAATTCGTTATCTATAAATGTTTCGTTTCTTTTCTCCTCAAAGGTTATTAGAAATGCTGATGTTACTTTGCTTGACTGAATATAGATTCTGTCTTTTGTTGGATTGGGATAGGCTGTTAGTTTTTGCCAGAATGTTCTATAATATTTGAATAGGAATTATCAAGAGGTGTCTTAATGCTATCGTATTCTATAATAAAGTAAATATCTATTGTACCATAAATATCGTTCCATTCACCAGATGAACCTAGTCAGGCTGTCCCTGATGGTCAGACAGGAAGATCATTTGCCCCATTGTTTTGTCCTGTGCCAAGGTTATCAGACTCTTTCTGATTGGACTTTGTTATTCCGCCCCAGTTTTGATACGTATTATTAATTGAAGTGTCGACTTTCCCTCCTGACCAAAATTGAGCCTATGAGTTGTTGTTGTTGTTGTTGTTGTTGTTGTACCATTTCCAATCTCTTGCAGTGCATGATCAGTTGCACCAATCCAGACATATGCAATAGCTCCACCATTAATTACAGATGTATAGGTTGTTGAAATATTAGCTCTATTGATAAGTTCATCATATACCTTCGTTTGCTTTGAAGAGTTTTCGATTTGGATTAAGTAACGGTCGTGTTCAACTGCATAAGCTGCCGCATCTCACCAAGTTTTCTTGTCTTTTACAATTTCGTAGTTCCTTCCTAGTTATGAGAATTTATGAATATTATTAGCATCAGCGCACTTTGAATAAATTTTTATAGAAAAGATTGATATCAAGAAAACAGAAAGTAGTTTCATAATAATTTCCGTTTTGTGAAATTAGCATTGCAAAGGATTGTATTTCACCAGACTGAAAACAATAATGAATTAAGGAAAGTAAATAAACTATGTTCACTCCCTATTGTTTCTGAAAAGCGAACAGCATTTGCTTAGTCTGTTATTTAAACAATCAGAGTGAGAGATTGGAGTAACGTAAAACTGTTGGTCTATTTTAGAATAATAATATATGCGCGATTGCAGCTAATCAAAAAAATTCATATTCATATTGAATGATCTTGATACTTCTTGCGGATTCATCCTTACTCAATTGTGCACTGAGAAAGAAGGTTTGGGGGTCGTAAAGAAACTCTTGGGTGTAGGATAGTTTTCCGTTGGTATAGATTTTACTGTTGTACAAATTACCATATTCGTCGTACTCATAGGTATTAGTTATTGTGCGTTGGCTCCCTAAATTGGAATAATTAATAATTTTAATTAGCCTTCCTTCCGGATCGTATTTGTAGGTAATTAAATTCCGTTTTTTAGTTAGATAGTAAGTTGTGTTTTCTGATTGTTTTTGTCCTATCACGTTTAAAATTATAGTTCTTTCTTTATACGGTCTTTCAGCGGAATTATAATACACTACATTCTGTGTAGTATCATTTAGTTGCTGCCATTCGTAACGTTCCTGCCTAACGATAGTCTCTGTGCCTTTGTCAAATCCATATTTATATTGATTTTTATTGGCTCCTCGAACTACCATTTCGGAAGTGATTTCATTCTTATTATTGTAAGAATATCTTATGGCATCATATGCCTTTACGTAAAATTGAGCTTTCTGAACTAAATGATTATTCTCGCTATAACTAAACGAACTCTGAGTAGTATCAATTCTTCCACCTCTTAATGACATAGTCTTGATTTGCTCAGAAAGTCTGCCTATACGATCAAAAGAATATCTAACGATAAGCCCTCTGCTTGATATGACTTGCATGTCCTTCTTTACAGAGATTTTTCCAATTACAGTTTTTATTTTATTATCCTCTATAAACCGCTCATTAAACTGACAATCATTATTGTAAAGTTTACCTTGGTAAACGTCTAAAATCTGTGCGTGACTTTCATTTAATCCAAATACAGTGAATAGTAATATCAGCAATGTTAGATTCATGGTTAAATTCATAGCTGCTTATTCTTTAAGTTGTTTAACAGCTTCACTTACTTCGGTTACTGGCAATTGGCAAGACTTGTTCACACAAACATATATATAGGTATCTCCTAGAACATACTTATTTTCTAGTAATGGTAATTCACTAGATTTTTGTGAGCCAATTAGAAGTTTGTTTGCAACATAAGTCCTATTCAATTCAGACAATTTTTCTTTTGCATTGTCTCCAACAATTGCAATTTCATAATATGGAAATACTTGGTTTAAATACAATTGTCCCCAATTAGAATAACCTGATCCATAATTAGACATGTACGGTTGTATGTTATTCAGCATTGTTTCAGACATATTCAGATAGGCTTTTTTATCAAAATAATGGCCTAAAACATTAAGTGATTTTGCCATGCTGGAATTAGATGCAGGAATAACATTATCTTTCAATTCCATTTTCCTTGCTATTAATCCCGATGCATTTTTCGATGTAAAATAAAACATGCCTCGTTCTGTATCATAGAAATTCTCAATACTAATGTCTAATAAATCTTTTGCTCTTTCCAACCAAATTTGCTCGAATGTAGCTTGATATAAATCCGTGTAAGCTTCAATTACAAAACAATAATCTTCTAGAAAACCATCTAATTTTGAAATGCCATTTTTATAGCTGTGTAATAGATTTCCTTCTTTTGTTGTTTGCTCTGAAACAATGAAATTTGCATTTTTAATAGCAGCATTAAGGAACTTTTTTTCTGAAAAAACTTGGCCAGCTTTTGTAAGCCCTGAAATCATTAAAGCATTCCATGAGGTGAGTGTTTTATCATCTAGCGCTGGTCGAATTCTTTCAGTACGAACCTTTAAAAGCTTCTTATTTATTGCTTTTATTGCATGTTGTACCTGATCAACTGGAACATCCAGTTTTTTGGCAACTTGTTCATCAGTTTTATCTCTAAGTAGAATATTATTGCTGTATTCCCAAAGCGCTTTTTTACCAATATTATAATAGACTTCAGTGAGGTTATACTCACTTTCAGAAAGAGCTGACTTTAATTCTTCCTCTTTCCAAACATAAAATTTGCCTTCCTCACCTTCACTATCTGCATCTAGAGCGGAATAGAAAGCACCGTTTTTTGTGGTCATTTCACGTTGTAAAAAGTCAAATGTTTGATAGACAATGTCTTTGTATAAATCATCGCCATAATATTGATAAGCTTCCGCATATAAATTCATTAATTGTGCATTGTCATAAAGCATTTTTTCAAAATGAGGTGCCTTCCAAAGAATGTCGGTTGAATAACGCGCAAAGCCTCCTCCAATTTGATCGTAAATCCCTCCATATGCCATTTTATCCAGAGTTAGTTTTACATGGTTAAGAACTTCTTGGTCATTATTCAGAACACCATAACGCAACAGGAATTGATAGTTATTCGGAATAGGGAATTTTGGTGCTCGGCTGGGGCCGCCTTCTTTGCTATCAAAACTGGTCTTCCACTTACTAACCATACCCACCAGAGTGTCGTTGCTGAATTGGGCAGGTAAGTTGTTTAGTGGAAGAAGGTCAGAGTTTTTTATCCCCTCTGTTAGGTTCTCCGCATATTCATAAAATTTTTCCTTGTCTTTATCATAATCCTTTGCTAAGCTTTGAAGAACATTTACCCATTGACTTTTCTGGAAATATGTGCCCCCATAAACGGGCCTTCCGTCAGGCAATGCAAAACAGTTTAATGGCCAGCCACCCTGTTTTGTAATCAGTTGAACCGCATTCATGTAAATCTGATCAATATCTGGACGTTCTTCTCTATCTACTTTTATGCAAACAAAATTGTCATTCATAATTTTGGCCACCTCAGCATCTTCAAACGATTCACGTTCCATAACATGACACCAGTGACACGCAGAATAACCAATACTCACCAAGATTAACTTGTCTTCTGCCTTTGCTTTATTAAGCGCATCGTCGCCCCAAGGGTGCCAATTTACGGGATTGTGGGCGTGTTGGAGCAAGTAAGGACTTGTTTCATTAATTAGTGCATTGGTATGTTTGTGTTCTGTCTGATCATGCATTTTTTCAGCGGTATTTGAGTTGTTTTGGCAGCTTTGAACAGCAGTTAATACAATCGAAAATATGAGTAGGAGTCTCATGATAGAAAATTTAATCAAAGTTAGCAGCCCATAATGGGACAGGGGCCACATCGATAACTAGTTATTACAGAAATGTGTTAAGAATTCGGAATTCGATTTAAATAGAAATCGATTCAGTAAAATCGATAAGAACAGTTTTAGAAATGCCTTTTGCTTTACCAACAATTTCACCTTTAATACCCAGGGTGATTTTTCCACCACTCATTAGCATTATCATTCCTAAATCAATGTTTCCATCAGCAGGTAAGCTAACGATAATGGCCGTTTTATATGTTTCAGTGTCTTCTTTAGTTAACTCAAGTTGTTCAGTAAGTTGAGCTTTTCCAATTTCTTTTCCGTTAATAGAAAACGTAAGGTCTTTAGTTTCAATCTTGATTTTATAATCATTCGGGTTCTTGATTTTTAACCACAGGTCGGCTTCAATTCCATTGGGAGAAATTTTGTTTAAAGTAGCATTTTCAAGAGAGAGAAACTCTACATCTTTATAATTAACACATGCTATAACAGTCAATAATAGTGCAAAAGCTAAAATTCTATTTATCATCTATTTTTAGTTTGATCGTAAAAGTAGAACCTTTTCCAAATTTAGATTCCAAGAAGATTTCACCTCCCATAAGTTCTGTTAGTTGTTTAACAATATACAAGCCAAGTCCTGTTCCTTTCGTCGTTCGGGTTTCTTCGTTTTGAATTCTGAAAAACCGAGCAAAGACTTTTTGTTTCGAATCTGCAGGAATTCCAATCCCATGATCTTCAATATGAATAAAAACAAATCCATTTTCTATTTTGGATTTAATGGTAATGGGATTATCCTCACGATTATACTTTATTGCATTTTCCAATAAATTTTTGATTACCGATTCAAACGCTAACTGATCTACTAAAGCATATATGTCCGACTGGAAATAGCTTAAATCAATTATTGTATTTGAAGACTTAAAGTCGACTAAAATTTTAGGAATAAGTCCAGAAATATTCGTTGGTTGAATATTCAATTGCAATACGTTTTCTTCTAGTCTTGTTGAAGTTAGAATGTTGTCAACTAGATTCTTTAATCTCCCATTTTGTTGTAAAGCATTACTTATCAGTTGATTTCTAGTTTTTGAATCTAGGTCCCTGTTGAGGGTAGTTTCTAAATTCAACTGAACGCCAGCAATGGGAGAGTTTAATTCATGAGTAACAGACAATAAAAAATTGCGTTGTTTCTTGGCTGCATCTAATTCTCTTTTTAGTGCTTTTTTTACTTGAATAAAACCTAAAGTAAGTAGCACTATAAAAACAGAACCTTCACCAATGACCATTTCAATTTTTCGTTGAACAAAATCATCCGTCGGTCCTTGTGATTGCAGGGATTTGGCAATATGGTAATTAACTTCTAGCAGATGAACTTGTTGGTTTAGATCGATCAACATCCAAGCCCACCACAAAAATTGCAGTAGAATATACACGCCTAATACGTATAGCCAAAAGCTTGAATTTACTGATTTCATCAATTGTCAAAAATAATGTTTAATCATGCATTTAGTCGAGTGTAAAATAACATTCTACACCTGTTTTTATAGTTAACTTTTTATGTGGAAATTAGAGCTGAATGATTTGACAATTTAGCTAACGTGTTACTCTTACAAATGCTTTCCTTTGCCGTCGAATGGCAAATGCAGTAATTAATACAATTGAAGAGCAAACCAATTTCTTTTTTGGAAATAAAAAGCTTGAAAATTGTAATTCCACTTTGCAAAAAGGCCTTGTTGAATTAAAGGATTTGGAAAAAGTAAGTCTAACACAAAATCAAGCGTTTCCATTATTAGTTTGGTCGGTAATTGATTTATTATCCAGGTATCACTCCGGCCAGTTAGAAAATCAAGGTAGCATGGTTCGGATAAAGAAATTCTTAAAAGCATATTTGAAACACGACCGAAGAGATACACAAACGCTTCTGCTGTTTAGAAATGCAGTTGCACATTCTGTTTCTTTATTTGCTTTTGATGCCAGCTCGAAAAGAGAAGTGCGATTTCGATTAACTGATGAGGGACCATTAGTTTTGCAAGAAACTCCGGTAAGATTTGCAATTAATACAATTGAATTGCACGCTCGATTATACGAATCAATCGAAGCTTATCACAAAGAGGTGATGACCTCAAATGAATTACAAAAACGCTTTCAAAAGGTGTTTAAAAAATTAGGATATATCCAATAATGAATTATTTATCTATTGAATCCATCTCGAAGCGTTTTGCCGATCGAGAAATATTAAGCAATTTAACTTTTGGAATGGCGGCTGGCGATAAAGTCGCTTTGGTTGCACAAAACGGAACAGGGAAGTCCACTTTGATGAAAATTATTGCTGGATTAGAAGAGCCTGATTCTGGTAGAGTAGTTTTCCGAAAGGGACTTAAAGTGAGGTACTTGATGCAGGATCCTAAAATCAACCCTGACCTTACGATTTGGGATTCAGTTTTTGAAACCGATAATCCAATTCTAATAGCGATCAGTGAATACGAAAGATGCCTAGAAGAGGGCGAAACTGGCGAAGCGTTTCAAAAAGCCATGGATACTTTGGAAGATCTAAATGGATGGGATCAAGAAGTGAAGGTCAAGAGCATTCTTTCAGAATTAAACATCGACCAATTAGATGCAAAAGTTGGATCTCTTTCTGGAGGTCAATTGAAGCGTTTGGCATTGGCTAAAGTGTTGATTGATGAGCCTGACTTTTTGATGTTGGATGAACCAACTAACCACTTGGATTTAGAAATGATCGAATGGTTAGAGAAATTCTTAAAAACAGAGAATATCACTTTGTTGATGGTGACTCACGATAGGTATTTTTTAGAAAACGTGTGTAATACCATTCTGGAAATGGATGATTTCGGTTTATACACTTACAAAGGCAATTATTCTTTCTTTTTGGAAAGAAGAGAAGAACGAAAATCGTCAGATCAAGCGACTATAGAAAAGGCGAAAAACCTTTTTAGAACCGAGGTTGAATGGATGCGAAGACAGCCCAAGGCTCGAACGACAAAGAGCAAGGCAAGAATCGATTCTTTCCATGATCTGAAGCAAGTTGCGAAACAACGAATTGATGACAAGCAAGTTGAGCTGGAAATCAATATGGAGAGAATGGGTAGTAAGATTCTTGAATTCCATAATGTTGGAAAAGGTTTTGCGGATAAACAACTGTTTGAAGGCTTTAGCTATAAATTCAAACGTGCTGAGAAGGTTGGAATTATTGGCCCTAACGGGACGGGGAAATCAACTTTGCTAAATATAATTACGGAGAAAGTTCAGCCTGATTCTGGTAAAGTAGTGGTCGGTGAGACCATTAAAGTTGGTTACTTCAATCAAGAGGGAATGAAGTTTAAAACGAACGAACGCGTTTTTGAAGTCGTTAAAAAAGTAGCGGAATTCATTCCCTTAGCCAAAGGAAAAAAGCTTTCTGCCTCTCAATTACTCGAGCGTTTCTTGTTCCCTAAGAACATGCACTACAACATGATTGAAAAATTGAGTGGTGGAGAAAAACGAAGGTTGCATCTGTTGACGGTTTTGATGAAAAACCCTAACTTCTTAATTCTTGATGAGCCTACCAATGATTTGGATATTATGACCTTGAATATCCTTGAAGATTTTCTTCTGGATTTTCCGGGATGTGTGATTATCGTAAGTCACGATAGATACTTTATGGATAAGCTAGTAGATCATTTATTCGTTTTAGAGAAAGACAAGCTTAGTATTAAAGATTTTCCAGGCAATTACTCTCAATGGAGAGACTGGAAGAAGGCAGGTGGAGATAAAATTGAAGCAGTTGCAGTAAAGAAGGAAGTAGAGAAGAAATCAAAACCGAAAAATGTTTCTACTGATAAACCACAAAAGATGTCCTTCAATGAAAAACGTGAGTTTGGCATTTTAGAAGTTGACATTGAAAAGCTAGAGAAGCGAAAGGCTGAAATCAATAACAAGTTCGAAAAAGGAATTGAAGATTCGGATGAGATGATGAAGCTATCCGATGAACTTGGCGAGATTATAGGGAACCTAGAAACTAAATCGGATCGTTGGCTAGAGTTGAGTGACAAACAGGCTTAATCTTCAATCAATAAAACCTCATTAATCCGCCTTAGAGTAGAGTCCAATTTATCTGCGGATTCCTTAACATGATTCACGAATTCTGAATGATTCATTGTTTCGTGCTTTTCGAGCTCAATCAAACTAAGAATATTGGACAACGGACCTCGAACGTCATGCGAGTTCATTCGAACGTACTCGGATAGTTTTCCGTTTTTCCGATTTAAGGACTCATTTTGCTTTTCTAGTTCGATTTGATATTGCACCAAATCAGTGACTTCAAAGTTGACACCCTTTATTTCAACAACTTCTCCATTAACAATCCAAGGTCTAACTCGGGTGAAGAAATATCGGTATGGCAGATTTTTGTCGAGACGCATCCGGAAATTGATTTCGGTGTTTTGCCCATTTAGGCCGACAGCTTTTATGGCGTTGAGCACTTTACTGGAGTCTTCAGGATGTATTTGTTTTAATACCCACGATACCGAAGGAGGTGGCTTGGTGGAATCTGCTCCCCAAATTCTGTAATTTCCTTCACTCCAGTGATTTTCGAGTGTTTTAGGATTCACCCACCAACTGCCCATTTTTCCAATTTGCTCAGCATCTTTCAACGCTTCTGCGGTTTGAAAAGCAATAATTTTATCCTCTTCAGGTGTGTTAATGAAAGATCCAACACCTAATAAATATATGAAACCGTTTTTTTTAATGTATTGCCAATCAAATTCGACCCACCTTAATCCGGCTTTATTTTTCAGGCGAAGTTGGATTTTTTCTGATTGTTTTTTGTTTTTAATGTCTATTAATGCTCGGTTTACTCGCTTTTTATCTTCGTCAGCAACGAGCGAATCAAAGGGGAAGTCTGTAGGGTTTTCATCTTCGTTAAAAAGTTGTTCTTTGGTTTTATCAGAAACCTTTAAAATTTTAATGGAATCGCAAAGCAGGATGGTGGGTAGCTCCGAAACTTCAAAAATGAAAAAATTGCTAATCCTTGGTAGCATATTTATATTAACGCCAATTTAAATTTTTGCATTGGTTCAAAGTTGAGGAGGAGCATCAAGGTTACCGTTTAAACATGCGAATTGTAATTAACTCGACAATATAGGTTGTGAATTCAAGGCTGAAAACTTCCTTATTAAATTGATATTATTTCTTGCCAGAATCAATCTAGAACATGAGCTTTGGGCTAAATGAAATTGTGCATAGCTGAGAAACCTAGTGTCGCTAAAGACATAGCCCAAATTATTGGAGCAACAAATCGAAATGATGGCTATTGGGAGGGTAATGGTTATTGGGTTTCTTGGACATTTGGTCATTTGTGTACGTTAAAAGAACCGGCGGATTATACTCCAGATTGGAAACAATGGGACATAAACACGTTGCCTATGATTCCTGAAAACTTCGGGATTAAGCTTATAGAAAATAATGGAGTCAAAAGGCAGTTTGATACAATTGCACATTTGGTGGATAAATGCGATGAAGTAATAAACTGCGGTGATGCTGGCCAAGAAGGGGAATTGATTCAGCGCTGGGTTTTATCTAAGGCAAAAAACAAAAAACCAATTAAGCGACTTTGGATTAGTTCCTTGACTAAAGAAGCGATTCAAGAGGGTTTTAAAAACCTTAAAGAAGGAAGTAAATACGATAATTTGTATGCCGCTGGAACAGCCCGAGCAATTGGTGATTGGCTGCTAGGCATGAATGCAACACGATTGTATACCTTGAAATTTGGAGCATTCAAACAGGTTTTTTCTGTGGGCAGAGTGCAAACACCAACATTGGCATTAATTGTAGAACGTCAAAAGGAAATTGATGCCTTCGTTTCGGAAATCTACTTTGATATTAAGACCACCTATCGTGACGTTGAATTCGCTGGAACAAAAGGAAAATTAAAAGAGAAAGAGAAGGGAGCCGAAATAGTGGCTTCTATAAAAGAGGTTGATTTTGAGATTAAATCCTACACTCAAAAAGAGGGAAAAGAATTGGCTCCTTCATTGTTCGATTTGACTTCGATACAAGTAGAATGTAACAAAAAATTCGGATTTACCGCTGAAGAAACATTGACCTACGTACAGCATTTGTACGAACAAAAGTTGGTGACCTATCCAAGAGTAGATACTGCCTATTTGCCGAATGATGTGTACCCGAAAATCGCTGGGATATTAAAGAATTTGTCTGCATATTCGAAATTTACGGAACCACTTTTGGGAAAGAAAATCAGAAAGACAACTAAGGTCTTTAATGACAAAAAAGTAACGGATCACCATGCCATAATTCCTACGGGAGAGGATCCTTCGAGAGTTGGTTTGAGTCTAGAGCAGAAGAAGACCTATGATTTGATAACAAGACGGTTTATTGCGGTTTTTTATCCAGATTGTATAGTGAGCAATACTACTGTTTTGGGAATGGCTTTGAAGCATGAGTTTCGTGCTACTGGGAAACAAATTCTGGAACCAGGTTGGAAGGTCTTGTTTGAATCAAAAAGTAACGATACTAAATCGCAAGGTGAAGATCAGGTAATGCCTGTTTTTGAAAAAGGGGAAAAAGGACCGCACGAACCTCAATTGGTTGAAAAACAAACTAAAGCTCCTAGTTACTTCACGGAGGCCACTTTATTAAGGGCAATGGAGTCTGCTGGAAAGCAAGTAGACGATGATGAGTTGCGTGATTTAATGAAGGAAAATGGAATAGGTCGTCCTTCAACTCGTGCAAATATTATTGAAAAGCTATTTTCTCGCAAATATTTGGTACGTCAGAAGAAACGAATCATGGCTACCGCTACGGGCAAAGAATTGATTGATTTGATTGAAACCGATCTTTTAAAATCTGCTGAGTTAACTGGGGTTTGGGAGAAGAAATTAAGAGATATAGAACGTGGTGAATTTGATATAAAACAATTCAAAGAAGAATTGAATCAGATGGTTCGAGAACTAACCGAGCAAGTTAAAAGTCAGCAATACAAGGAAAAACAAACAGGTTGCCCAAAGTGTGAAATAGGTCATTTGATAAGAGGAAAGACTGCTTGGGGATGTTCCGATTGGAAAAAAGGCTGCAAGTTCACTTTACCGTTTGAATATAAGGGAATCACAATAAGCGATAGCGAGTTGCAAGAATTATTGCAAAAAGGCGAAACGAAGTACAATTACATTTTCAATAAAAAGAAGCCTAAAGAATTAAAGAAAATGGTGCTGGACGATAAGCTAAAGCTGGGCATTTCTAAACCTTCTTGACCCGTTCATTATCGGTTATCTTGAAGATACCGATTCACATAAATAACAGGAACATTATCATCTATCAGTTTCAAGTTAGGATCAAATGTATCAAAAGCTTTTATCAATAAATTATCACCTTTATTATTATTTGCAATTAGATAGACTATTGCTGCAGCTAAGGAGGCTCCAAGCATACTAACTCCAAGGGTGGCATTATTCTCAAAAACGGACAATCCTCCTAAAAATCCAGCGAAAAAAGAGATACCTGAAACTATTCGAACTGCTTGAACTCGTTTATATCGTTTAAGTAAACGAAGACTTTTTCGATTAGAAACCATATCATTTTTAATGATATTGGGTTTTCCAACTTTTAATGGCCCATTTAAATTCGAATAAGCAAAATGCCATTCTGTTTTGTATTGAGTATAGTTGCCTGCACCCACAGGAGTCTTAAAAACAAAAAGGTACAGTGTGAATTCGTTACTGGCCTTCCATGGTTTTATGAATTGAAGCTTACGTGCTTCGTTAGCAAATTTTGAGTTTCCAATTAAGTGTTGAGTATTAGCATACTTAATTCCATTTTTCAAAACGAATCTAACATCTGATAAAGGGTAAGAAATCCCTTGGCTGGTCACTGTATGTCCTGTGAAGCTTGTATCTAAAGTTCCTTTTATTGTTGTGCCATTCATTTTGATAATTACGTCAGAATCAAGTTTCTGACAAATCCCTGTAAAAGCAATTACAGAAAGAATTATGGCTGATAGGATTTTTGAAACCATTGTCGGTGATACCAGTTTAACATACAGACTTATATATTATTAGTGTTCATATTTGAATTCTACAAAGATTACCAACGATTCAATATCTTGCGTGTTCATACAGATGTATTAATATCACATTTTGAGTAACCAAGATATACCCATACATAAATACGGCCTTTCAAGGGCCTATATTTCTTCGAGAAGAATAAAAGTTGATACGAGATACCCTGAGGTTGCTCATCGTCATAATTTCTTTCAAGTATTATTTATTGAAGAAGGATCTGGCTCGCATGAAATTGATTTTGTGAAATACAAAGCGACTCCTAATTCCTTTCATTTTGTAGGAAAAGGAAGAGTGCATAGAGTAGATTTTGGAGAAGAGACTAAAGGCGATGTTTTTACTTTTCCAGAAGAACTGTTTAGTGGAAGCGAGACAGAGATGCAATTGCTAAATTCACTTGCTTTTTTTAGAACTGGAGCCGATCCTATTTTAAAACCCTCTTCATCAAATTTAGAGGACTTAAACGAAATGCTTATTCAAGTTCGAAAATCCTTAAAAGCGAACTCTTTAGATGTGAGTAAGTTTCTGTTTTTGGCATTTTTGGCAAGACTAAGAGAGGCTTATTCTAAAAAAGTAATCCAACCAACGAGTGAAGCATCGTCAGAATTTAATGCTTTTAGAAATGCTATTAAATTGGTAGGATTAGAAGCCAATAATATTGATGAAATAGCTTCTTCATTAAAAATGCAAGTTACTAGACTCAATCAAATTTGTAAAAAGGAAACAGGTAAAACCGCATTACAATTGTTGCATGAAAGAAAAGTTTTGGGAGCAAAACGAATGTTGGTTTATACTTCAAAGCAGATCAAAGAAGTTAGCTTAGAATGTGGATTTGTGGATGTGGCCTATTTTAATCGTTTCTTCAAAAAGCACACAAGCTTATCGCCTAGCCAGTTCAAATCTGAATATAAAAGTGCAAGCGATTAGTTGGGGTGTGCAAGTTTAAGGAAACATTAAAAGGCTTCTTTGTTCAGTTGAATTTTTGCTTTCTTGTTGAACGGCTATTCCAGGTAGTTATAATACTCACTGATTATTCTAAACTATATAATCAACTTCATTCCCGCGCAGGCGGGAATCTATAATAAACAAGACGGATTCCCGCCTGCGTGGGAATGACAGAGTTAATAGGATTGGAAAGGCAAAGTTGTTCTTAATTTAAGCATGAAATAAAATCCAAAGTATGAAAACTGAAAACACACGCAGAAAATTCTTGAAAAACACAACTCTAAGTGCCTTGGCGTTAGGCGTTTTACCATTGACTGTTTTATCAAAAGAGGGTAGTATAGATGAAGCACAGGCCTGCAATGAAACTACGGTAGACCGCTATGGACAAGGGCCTTTTTATAAGGTAAACCCACCAGCAATAAGCAATAAGGTGCTAGCGCGAAATGCTGAAGCAGGAACTCGAATCGTAATTTCAGGTAGAGTGCTGGACCTGGATTGTAATCCAATTCCCGATACATTGGTTGATATATGGCATGCTGACGATTCTGGTGCTTATGATAATGTGGGTTTTAATTTGCGTGGAACAACCAAATCTAATGCTCAAGGCTTTTACGAGTTTGAGACGATTAAACCAGGTAAGTATTTAAATGGAGCAGCCTATCGACCTTCTCATATTCATTTTAGAATTACGCCTCCAGGAAAACCTACTGTAATTACGCAACTGTATTTTCAAGGAGACACCGATATTCCCTTTGATACAGCGGCTTCCATAACCTCAGGTATTTACGATGCCACGCATCGAATAATCCAGTTAGTGGATCGGGGCGACGGAGTTTTTGATGGAACGTGGGATATTGCAGTTGAAGGAGACGGAGTAGTAGATAATGGAGGAACAAACAACGGGGAAAAAACTGGAATTTATAGTATTCACCAAGATAAGGGAGTGATGTATAAATTGGCTCCAAATCCATTTCAAGATTTTGTTGAAATTGAGTTTGGCGTATTTAATCCTGCAAAAGCTAGTGTTGTGGTCTTTGATATGATTGGCAATCAAGTTGCTAATTTAAAAGAGGAGCATTTTGAAGCTGGAAAATACTCGGTTTCATGGAACGTGCCAACCGATTTACCTGCAGGTAGTTATTTTATCGCATTGAAAATTAACGAATTACAAGTGCATTATTTGAAAGGAATAAAAATGTAGGTAAAGGATTTGAATTGTCGATTTTTGTAGTAATGTTATTTGAATACGAATCTCTTAAGCCTTCGTTTCTTCTAAAAAGTGGAAATCTGAATACAATTCTAACCAATCAGAAAAGAATTATAGCCGACGTTAGTTACAATCGGAAAAGAGTTACCACTTCCGATGGTGATTTTCTAGATCTTGATTATTCGAAAGTGGGAAGTAAAAAAATAATGCTTCTATTACACGGTTTAGAAGGCAGTTCGAACAGACAGTATGCAAAGGGAATGGTTAAAATATTTAACCAAAACGGATTTGATGCGGTTATCATGAATTTTCGAAGTTGTTCTGGAGAAATGAACACGAAACCGACCACATATCATTCTGGAAAAACAGACGATTTGGATTTTGTAATTGAATCTATTCAAGCTGAGTACGAGGAAATTGTACCGATTGGATTTAGTTTGGGTGGGAATGTATTGGTTAAATATCTTGGAGAGAAGGGTAATGACATTTCTGGCAAGGTGAAAAAGGCCGTTGCGTTTTCCGTTCCTTTTCAATTAGCTGATTCAGCAAAGGAGTTATCAAAAAGAAAGAATTGGATTTACATGCGCCGATTTCTCAAATCTTTAAAATTTAAGACCAGAATAAAAATCAATCAATTTCCTGAACTAGGCATTTCCGAAGAGCAAGTCAATCAATGTAAATCGTTTATTGATTTTGATGATTTGTACACCGCTCCAGTTCACGGATTTAAGAATGCCGAAGACTACTGGGAGCAATGTAGCTCAAAGCAATTTATAAAAGACATTAGCATTCCAACTCTTGTCGTAAATGCGTTAGACGATCCTTTTCTTGGAGACAGAATGTTACCCTACTAAGGAGGCCGAATTAAATCTAAACTTCACTTTTTTATCCTTAAAATATGGAGGCCACGTGGGGTTTGGTGAAAGTTTTGATTTTTCAAAATCGCTTTGGTCTGAGCGTTTAGCACTTCAATTTGTAATGGCTGATAAGTAAAATAAAAAGCGGTTCTTTGCGTGAAGAATTAACGGCATGGAATCACTTACTTTTTCTGATTTAAATTTATCTAAACAGCTGCAAAATGCAGTGACTGATTTAGGCTTTACAGAACCTACACCTATTCAGGTAATGGCCTTTTCTGTAATTCGTTCAGGTAAGGATATGGTTGGGGTCTCTCAAACTGGTACTGGAAAAACCTTGGCTTACAGCTTACCTATTCTGCAAGAATTAAAATATTCCGAACAAATTCATCCTAGGGTATTGATTTTAGTGCCTACTCGAGAGCTTGTTGTTCAGGTTACTGAACAGCTGCAATCGTATGCTAAGTACATGAACTGTAGGATTATTGGTGTATATGGTGGGGTAAATATCAATACACAAAAAATCGCCGTATCTCATGGAATGGATATCTTGGTTGCTACACCAGGCAGATTGTATGACTTGGTACTTACGCGCTCTATTCAATTGAAAAACATTACCAAATTGGTAATTGATGAAGTTGATGTAATGCTCGATTTAGGCTTTCGGTTTCAGTTGACGAACTTGTTTGAATTGATGCCCGAAAAACGCCAGAACACTATGTTTTCGGCTACAATGACCAATGACATTAGTGTTTTGATTGATGACTTTTTTACGAAACCAGAAAAAGTTACGATTGAAATTAGTGGAACTCCACTAGAGAATATTGAACAATCGAGTTATCCTGTTCCAAATTTTTATACGAAAGCAAATTTACTCATGCATTTGTTGCAAGACTCTGAGCAATACTCAAAAGTTTTGGTGTTTTTGTCGAGCAAACGTCAAGCCGATAGGTTATACGAAACTATGGAAGAATTTATGGGTTCTGAATTATCGATTGTCCATTCAAATAAATCCCAGAATTTTAGACTACGCTCTGTAAAGCAATTTGAAGAGGGCGAGAAGCGTATTCTTATTTCTACAGACGTAATGGCTCGTGGGCTTGATATAGAGAATACTTCTCACGTTATCAATTTTGATACGCCCGATTTTCCAGAGAATTATATGCACCGAATAGGAAGAACTGGTCGTGCGGGAAACGAAGGGAAAACAATAATGTTTTTTACAGAAAAAGAACTTTTATATAAAAATGAAATAGAGGCTCTGATGGATCTGAAAATTCCGGTTTTAGATTTCCCTAAAGCGGTAGAAGTGTCAAAAGAATTGACTCCAGAAGAAAAGCATAAGGTTCGCGAAATTTCAATCATTTCAAAACAAGATGGTACTGCTGGTGCAGGAACTCACGAGAAAAAAGCAAAAAACCAAAAGCTGAATTTGGGCAGCAAATATAAACGTCATGGGCCAAAATATAAGAAACCACAATCGAGAGGGGATAAGGGTTTTAATCAACGATTTAAAAAGAATTAAAGTAAAAAGGGGAGTATGTGCTTGTTCAGAACGCATAATTATTCAGAAATAAACACACATTTATCAGCAAAAAAAAGGACTCGCTTGCGGGTTCTTTTTTTGTTTTAGCACCTATGAAAAAGAAATACATACCTGCATATTTATTGACCTTCGTTAATGTACTTGGGTTTAGTATTCTAATGCCAGTATTGCCATTTATTGTTGCAAAGTTTGGCGCACCGCAATGGGTATATGGATTGTTAATCACGTTGTATTCTACTTTCCAATTTATTGGAGCGCCAATTTTAGGCTCAATGTCCGACCAAAAAGGACGTAAACCAATATTACTGATAAGCCAAGCGGGCACACTTTTGAGCTGGATAATATTCTTAATCGCACTTTATATTCCAAATATTTATGTGTTAGGAATCTCAGTACCCATTCTGGTTATTGCCTTTGCAAGAATCTTTGATGGAGTAACGGGTGGGAATAATTCAGTTACCCATGCATACGTTGCTGATGTTACAACTCGACAAGAGAAATCATACATATTTGGATACCTAGGCGGAATAGCTGGACTAGGAATGATAATAGGGCCAGGATTAGGTGGTTTAGCGGCATCTAGCTCGCTAGAATATACAGGAACAGGGATTGTTGCTTTGCTGGTTTCGTCAGTGACCCTAATTTCAATTTATGCTTGGTTAAAAGAGTCCCATGTTCCCGATGCTTCCACTAAAAAGCAGACCTATTCATTGAAGAAAACCTTTCTGATAGTTTCTAGAATTAGAGAAGTGGACCCGGGGGATAAAATTAAACTGCTCTTTTTGCTTAAGGTAATTTTTGCAACCATGATGGCATTTTACATTGGAAGTATTGCCTTATTCCTAATTGATCTGTTCGATTTTGATGAAAAAGAACTGGGTATGTTCATGTTTGTGGTGGGGATCTTTTTGTCTTTCAATCAAGCTTTTGTTTCCAAGCGGGTTATCGCTAAAATTGGAGAATTCAATACACTGAAAATTGGGTTAGCTTGTTCATTCATCGGACTGCTTTGTATAACCTTTACAGACAATCTTTATCTATTTATCGCTTTTTACTATATCATGAATCTCGGTTTGTCACTTTCATTTCCAACATTCAATAGTCTCATTTCCATTCATGCAGACCCCAATAAACAAGGTGAAATAATGGGAATAAGCGAATCGTTAAACTCACTGGCCATGGCTTTATTTCCTGTTGTTGCTGCTGCAGCTTATGGTTTAATTCAGTTTAATCTCTATTACTTGATCAGTGCAATGCCTTTGTTGGCGTTCACAATTGCTGTAATGAAAGGTAAGAAGGTGGGATTGTAGTTGTTGCGAAATTATATTTCTAGAAAACAAACGTCATGCAATCCTGCACGAGCAATAGGAAAAACAAAAGCCCCGATAAATCGAGGCTTTTAAATCATTGAATACTTTAGTTGAAAGACTAAATCTTTCCTGTTCCCAGTTTATGCAACAACGTGAAATGACTTTTTAAAGCATCTAAAAAGGTAGTATGCTGGTGATAAGGTAAGTTGTATTCTAAAGCAGTTTTCTTTACAATTTTAGATACTTCTTTAAAGTGAACGTGACAAATATTTGGAAACAAATGATGTTCAATTTGATAATTCAGACCACCGATAAACCAAGAAAATAATCCACTTTTATTAGCGTAATTAGCTGTTGTATGCAATTGGTGAATTGCCCAATTATTTTCAACGCTGTTGTTTTCGTCTGGCTCGTAAAAGTTAGTTTCTTCAATAACGTGAGCTGTCTGAAAAATAAGTGCTAGAATTAATCCACTCATAAAGTGCATGATCAAAAAGCCAGTCAATATCTGCCACCAAGGCAAATCAATTACAATTAAAGGAAGAACGATAGTTAAACTAATATACCACATCTTGTGAAAAATAATTTCAGCTAAAGCACGACCAAATGTTAGTCCCTGTCCCTTTAATAGTCCCATTCTATTGTATCGAACCAATTGCTCGAAGTCTTTGCCAATAAACCAATAAATGGTTAAGATTCCATAAAGAAGAGGCGCGTAAAGTACTTGAAATTTAAAGATCGCTTTTTTCGGCTGATTTGGAGAAAAACGAACAATTCCTTGCTTTTCAATATCTTCATCGTGTCCATCAATATTGGTAAAAGAGTGGTGCAATACGTTGTGCTGTATTCTCCAATTTGCTGGATAACCACCAACAAAATTGAGTAAAAAACTCATTGCTGAGTTCAATGTTTTGTTTTTAGAATAAGCTCCGTGATTAGCATCATGCATAATTGCTAATCCAATACCAGATATTCCAAATCCCATTAAAATCCACATTGCAGTTATACCTGCAAAAGAAGACACAACACCTGTAAGCATTAATGCTAAAGGCAAAGTGTATAAGACAATCATAACCGCGGACTTTACTAGCATACGCGTGTTTCCGTATTTACTAATGTCATTTTCCTTGAAATGTTGATTGACTCTTTTACGAAGTTCTTTAAAAAATTCAGGTCTGTCCTGTACGTTAAATTTTACTGTGCTTACGCTCATATAATCTCCTATTGTAATACCAACTTTAAAACTGCAAGAAAAAACACTTTAGATGCTTTGCTTTTTAGCTACTGTATCAAGAGACAAATTTAACCATAATAAGGTTGAAACTTGAGTGACTTTGGTCATAACTCAACATAAAACTGTGAGAGCCAAACCTAAGTTAGGTTTGCTTTATTACTATTTGTAGTATTGTCTTATGCATGCTATACTGTTTTTTGGGTTGATATTTACTGTACTCATACTACCAGTTTCGGCTCCAATGGCTTTAGTCGCAGGAGTGCTTTTTTCTTCAATGCTTATTCACCCATATCCTGAAAAAAACAAGACTTGGTTAAATTGGTTATTAAAAGTATCAGTTGTAGGGTTGGGTTTTGGTATGAATGTAACTCAGGTGATTGATTCTAGTTTAGTTGGAATCGAAATTATGATCGCCAGTTTTATTTTTGTACTAGTTGTTGGATATTTATTGATTCGCATTATGGGGATGTCAAAAAATGTTGGGCATTTAATCTCTAGTGGCACTGCTATTTGTGGCGGGAGCGCAATAGCGGCTATATCTCCTTTGATAAAGGCTACTGAAAAAGAAATAAGTATATCATTAGCTGTGGTGTTTTTGCTGAATGCAGTTGCACTTTTTCTGTTTCCTCCAATAGGTACTTATTTTGATATGTCACAGCAACAATTTGGTTTGTGGGCAGCAATTGCTATTCACGATACATCCTCGGTAGTAGGGGCGGCAATGAGTTATGGAAATGAAGCATTGCAAGTTGCAACATCAGTAAAGTTGGCGAGAGTGCTTTGGATAATCCCTATGTCCGTAATAACCCTTGTGCTTTTTAAACCCAAAGGAGGGAGAGTGAAAATTCCATGGTTTATTCTTGTTTTTCTTGGGATTGTTTGCCTCAATAGTTTGGGTTCAATTCCGGCTGTTATTGGTGAAAATATCGTAGTAATTTCAAAGAAATTTCTGATTGTTTCACTGTTTTTAGTTGGTTCAGGTTTACCCTTGAAAAACTTAA
Source organism: Flavobacteriales bacterium UBA6770 (assembly GCA_905181875.1). Classification (GTDB taxonomy): domain Bacteria; phylum Bacteroidota; class Bacteroidia; order Flavobacteriales_G; family Salibacteraceae; genus UBA6770. Next base: position 420,877 of record CAJIZH010000004.1, on the reverse strand, counting down.
AAACTTTGGGTTGGAAACCAATGGTTTTTGGGGCACTTCTATGGATAGGTGTTTCTATAATAAGCATTGCCTTAATCTTACTTTAGACTTTTAAAGTAATTGACAACGAAGAGCATTAACTCTGTTCAGGTTTGCTAGAAAATATTGAAGTGATATACGAAACAATCATTACAATAGCGCAACCAATAACATTGAACCATAAGTAACCAACAGCTTCATAATAGAAGAGTACAAATACGGTTAATTGGCCTACAATTATCCCCGTAAAAACTGCCCTTGATCCGACTTTTTTAAGGAAAAATGCCGTGAGGAATACGCCTAAAATGGTCCCGTAAAATACTGATCCTAATATATTTACTGCTTCAATGAGGTTTTCGACTAATTGCGCCGAAAGGGCGAAAATGATTGCTAAAATTCCCCAGCCTAGAGTCAACCATTTACTAAGGTTTACAGATTGGGTATCGCTTTTTTCGGTCTTTGAAAATCGTTGGTAAAAGTCAACCATAGTTGTAGAAGACAAAGCGTTTATTTCTCCAGCAGTAGAACTCATGGCTGCAGAAATAATCACAGCGATTAATAAGCCGACCAATCCTTGAGGTAGATAATTCAGAATAAAGGTTAGAAATACATAATCACTATCTCTGCTGCTTTGGTCAGGGTCAGCTTTTAGTACAACCTCTCTGGCTTGGTCTCTAACTGATTTTGCTTTTTTGTCTAGAGCAAGCAGCGTTTCTTTCTTTGCATCTGTAGGTTGTCTGGCATAATCCAAATAAGCTGCTTTCTTTTCTTTATGAAATTGTTGGTGCTGGTTTTCAATATCTTGAAATTCAGCTTTATATTTTGATTCTTGAGCGGTCTGAACTGCTGCTTTATTAAACAGAACTGGATGTGCTTCAAACTGATAAAAAACAAATACCAAAACACCAGTAAGCAGTATCATGAACTGCATTGGGATTTTCAAAAGTGCATTGAATAAAAGACCCAGTCGACTTTCTTTAATTGATTTCCCCGAAAGATAGCGCTGGACTTGACTTTGATCTGTTCCAAAGTAAGAAAGCGCCAAGAAGAGACCTCCTGTAATTCCACTCCAGAAGGTATACCGTTTGCTGAAGTCAAATGAAAAGTCAACCACATTCATTCTTCCAGATGCTCCTGCTAAATCCAACGCACCTAAAAAACTTACTTCTTCAGGCATGCGGTTCAATAGAATTCCAAACGCAATTCCCATCCCCAAAAGAATAACCGTCATTTGCCATTTTTGAGTCAAACTAACTGCTTTTGTACCTCCGGAAACGGTATACACAATTACTAAAATACCTACTAATAGAATCGTTAATTCCAAAGACCACCCAAGCATTACACTTATGATAATTGCGGGAGCATATATAGTGATTCCAGCAGCTAACCCTCGGGAAAGCATAAAAAGTGAAGCGGTTATTAGTCGAATTCTAACATCAAATCGTTGTTCTAGATATTCATATGCGGTGTATACTTTGAGTCGGTAGTAAATCGGAATAAAAACAACACATACAATAAGAATAGCGATAGGAAGTCCAAAGTAGTTTTGAATGAACTCCATTCCGTTTTCATAAGCCAAACCAGGGGTAGAAATAAAGGTAATGGCAGAAGCTTGAGTTGCCATTACAGACAAGCCAATGGTTAACCATTTCATATCTGAACCACCTTTCAAGTAACCTTCAAGACCAGCGCTTTTTCGAGTCATATAGGTTCCGTAGCCTACAATTAATCCTAAAGTTCCAAGAAGTACGGCCCAATCAATTCCACTCATGAGAAAAATTCAGTTAGCCAAGCATAAAACCCAACTTGAATTGCGAAAAACAGAATAACGAAGCCATACCAAGCCTTCCAATTGGTATTATCATCAGTTTCTTTTGCTTTATTTTCTACCATAAGAAAGAATATTAGCAAACAATTTATATGCTCCTGGCACGCCTGCTGGTAATTGTCTAAAGAAAGATATTCCTGTAAAAACAAAGTGACCTTCTCCATATTGAGTAGCCAAAAGTGCTCCTGAACTAGGATTTTCTCCCGGATCATTCCAACTTAGTAATGCATCATATTTTGGGTCCCATTCGTTGGCGAAATACAAGCCTCTTTCTTGCACCCAATTATCAAAATCAGCATTGGTTATTGGATTTGGAGAAGTTAAAATCGAATGATTTTTATCTAGAATAGTAGCAGTAGCAAATTCATCAGTTACACGATCTCTAGATAGTTTTAAAGGATAAGGTCCGAAATTTTCAGTTTTTAAACCTCGATTCGTATTGTACTGCACGATCATCAGGCCACCTTTATTTACATAATCCATAAGCACTTGCTGATAACTTCCTAATGCTTCTTGGGTGTTGTATGCTCTAATCCCAATAACAACAACGTCGTATACTGAGAGATCTGCCGCAGCTAAAGTATTAGGGTTAATTATGGTTACATTTCCACCTAGCTGAGTAATAGCCTCTGGAACATTATCACCAGCGCCCATCACATAACCAATATTTTTACTGGTAATCGTTAAGTCACCTGTAACTAGTTTTCCTTGAGTTTTAGGAAATAGGGTTTGTTTGTGGATATGTGGATATTCGATCATTACTAAAGAGCGGTCAAATATTTTTTCACCTGATTTACATTGGACAGAAAAATCACCACTTTTTGCATCAGCTCCTGCAGTAATATCGAAGGTGAAAACTTTAGCAGCTTCCTTCTTGTTCAAGGTAACGATATGCGATTCTGGGCTGCAGTTCCAACCTTCAGGAAGGTTTAGTGTTAACTTACCCGTAATTCCGGCTTTATCTTCCATTACAGTAACCGTTACAGTTCGCTTTTCTCCTTTTGGAACAACATATACAGTATTATCTAAATTCAAGGTCATATCGGGTCGGATAGAAAAATCTTGAATATTTTCTCCCGATACACGATCTCTAAATTTATACTGAACAGGAATACTGTAGTCGAAGCTCACATCATATACAGTTATTTGAAAAGTCACCTCATATGCCGGTTCGTTTTCGGGTAACCCCCTCAATAGAATATCTTCAATCTTAAACATGTTTTGATAGTCCTGCATTAGCCAGTAAGGATGCGTAATTGGTTTTTCTTCCGCTACCTTTAATGATAATTTCATTTTTTCCCACTTGTTAAGAGCTAATACTGTGAAAATAGCGGTGTCTTTTCCATTTAGGGAGGCTTGTTCAATTGCTATAGAATTGACTTGACCTGTATTTATAGCACTAACTTCAACCTTAATTTCTTCGCCGCGAACGGCATATTCATTTTCTGTTACGGCCTCAAACCAGAGTCCAGTGGCATCTACTATAATATTTTCAAGTTCTTTCTTTTTCCATTTTATCCACTGACTTGGCTCTGGGAATTCCTCCATAGTACGATATAAATCAACTAGATCAATAACTGAAGCAGCAGGATTATCAGCTCTAAAATTCTCGATAATTGTATTTAGTTTGGTTTGAATTAACTCGGACTTAGGAACTCGTCCCCAAGTTATATCGATATTGTCGAAAAGCGATTTATCCGCTTTATCTCCTTTTACATAGGTGAGATATTCGAATTGTTCGCCGCGCAAAATACTAGCACCAAAGCCTTGACTTTTATGCTGACTTCGGCTTTCCATGGCAATTTGGTTGTTCCATTTTCCAGTAATAGGATTAAACTTTCCAGCATCAATCCGAATCATGTCTGGATCAGTTTTGTAGGTTTCCTCAATCTCCTTATTCCACCAGGAGCTTGTGTTGTGGTAGAGCCTTTTTGTGCGCCAAGCGGTGAGGTGTTTTAATTGATCGGGAAAGACACTGGGATCTGCTGCCATTTCAAAAGCTTTTTCGGCTAGCACTGCAGAAGCAGAATGATGGCCGTGTCCCGCATACTTATTGGGAGGAAATCGAGTAACAATGACATCGGGTCTGAACTTTCGAATTACCCAAACGATATCCCAAAGCACTTCTCGCTCGTTCCATTTTTCGAGTGTTTCTTCGGTAGTTTTTGAATATCCAAAATCAACTGCACGGGTAAAAAACTGCATACCACCATCAATTTTCCGTGCTTCTAGTAATTCTTGAGTTCGAAGTACGCCAATCAATTCACCCTTTTCAGTTCCGATCAAATTTTGTCCACCATCTCCTCGAGTAAGCGAGAGGTATCCTGTTCTTACTTTTTGATCGTTAGCTAGCCAAGAAATCAAGCGTGTGTTTTCATCATCGGGATGAGCTGCTAAGTACAAAACGGAACCCAATGTATTGAGTTTTGTAATAGCATCTATTATTTCTGAGGCAGAAGCTGGTGCAGGATGATCGCCCCCTTTAGGCAAGGCAAAAGATATGAAGCTAATAAATAATACTAGAGTTATAAGAGAAAGTGTTTTCATAGAGTGTTTATTGAACTTTAGTAACAGCTTTAGGCCATGTTTTGTTTGTAATGTAATCGTAAGACTCCCTGACAAGCTTTTCCACCACACTCTTATCTATATCGGCTAGTTTTTGAATGTAAAGACAAGGTTTTCTATTTTTAAATTTACCTAATTTAGGAGTCAGTTTAGGGTAGTTTTCAATGCCTCCCATTATGTAAAGAGAACGTTTTGCTTTTCTCGGCGAGAATCCAGCAGCCATAAAGTCACCTTCCTGACCACTTTCATATTTACAATGATATTGTCCAAAACCAATTATACTCGACCCCCACATTTTGGGTTCTTGACCGGTTACTTTTTTCATTGAATCAAGAATTTCAAAGGCATTCAAGCGTTTTTGATCGGGTTCTACTTTATTCAGAAACTCAGTGAGATTTACGTCGGTAACTTTTGTTTTCAATTCGTATTTAGCCATGCGAATTTGATTTTTTGCTTCTGGCTAAAAAATAAGCTCCTATTAAAACAAACGGAATACTGAGCCATTGACCCATATTAAGAGCCATTGAGTCTTCAAAACTTACTTGGTTTTCTTTCATAAATTCAATACAGAATCTAAAACCAAAAAGAAGGATTAAGAAAAGTCCAAATATTCCCCCTTGACGCTTACTCCAATCTTTTTTCCAAAAAAGGAAAGCAAGAATTATAAAAATTGTGAGGTAGGCTAAAGCTTCGTATACCTGAGTGGGATGACGAGGCATGCCATCAACATATTTAAATACAAAAGCCCATGCAACGGTTGTAGGTTCTCCAATAATTTCAGAATTCATAAGATTACCCATCCGGATAAAGAAAGCGCCTGATGCAACAGCAACAACAACTCTATCAAGAATCCAAAGAATATTCTTTTTACTGACTTTACGAGACCATATAAATAAGGCGATGATGATTCCGATTGCAGCACCATGGCTTGCAAGACCTTGAAATCCAGTAAAATGAAGTTCTGGTTCAAAAGCAACAGGTAAAAATATTTCTAAAATATGGTCTTTGAAATAAGCCCAATCATAAAATAAACAGTGCCCAATTCGTGCGCCGGCGACTGTACCAATAATGGTGTGCATCAAAACGCTATCTAACCATTCATTAGGAACGTCATCTTGCTTGAACATCCTTTGGAGTAAATAGTAACCCGCAATAAATGCTGATGCGAAGAGCATTCCGTAGTAACGAATTGAAATCGGAGAGCTGATGATTTCGGGATCAATATCCCAAATGATGTAAGAAAGTGTTGACATTCAAATGCTTTTGACAAAAGTAGGTTTTGCAGCTTTGGTCTGAAAGCACAAATACCGCAATATGCTGTAATTAGTTAATTAGGTTTCATCTTTTTTCAGATGGAAAAGTGGCTTAATGGGTTTGTACTGATGCATTAGGTTAAATAACTCATCCAATTCTGTCGAGAATAAAAGGCCATTTCTATGTTCTTGTTTTAATAGGCCTTCGATAACCATTCTGTCCAGTTGCTTTTCTAATAAACTATAGTAGCCGTTAACGTTCAGAATCCCGACAGGTTTTTGATAAAGTCCTAATTGAATCCAAGTAAGGATTTCAAATAATTCTTCAAAAGTGCCAAAACCACCCGGAAGCGTAACCACAGCATCAGACAATTCGTGCATTTGCAGTTTTCGTTCGTGCATCGATTCAACCACTATAAGCTCTGTTAAGCCAGTATGTCCGATTTCCTTTTCCATCATAAAGTCTGGTATAATTCCAGTGACGGTAGCGCCAGCCACGATTGCTGAATCAGCTAAGGCTCCCATAAGTCCTGCTTTTCCTCCACCGTAAATGAGGGACATGTTTTGTTTGCCAAGATGTGAACCTAGTTCTCTGGCAGAATTAATATATGTGGGATTATTCCCTGAAGACGAAGCGCAAAAAACGCAAACTTTGGAAAAATTGTGCATACTGACGAAGGTATCAATTTCATAAAGCTTGATAATCAAAATTCAAATTCTTCGCGGCTCAATAAACCTATTGTACATTTGTTTGAAATAGGAAATAAGATGAACAGAAGACCACGTAGAAATAGAGCTACAGCGACATCTAGGGGCTTTTTAAAAGAGACTCATTTATCGGTATCAAATTTAGTTCAACCAATTTTCTTGGTTGATGGAAAAGGTATTAGAGATGAAGTGAAAAGTATGCCTGGAAATTTCAGAATGTCGACCGATGAAGCGATAAAAGAAATTCAATCGTGTTTAGATTTGGGAATAGGGTCTTTTATATTATTTCCTGCCGTTAAAGATGAATTGAAAGACACAATAGCTACTTATAGCAAGGATGCCAGTAATTTTTATCTTAAGGCTTTTGAAGCAATTAAGGCAAAATTTGGAGAGAAGGTACAGATAATCACAGACGTCGCAATGGATCCTTATTCATCTGATGGTCATGATGGATTAGTGGATGGAGATAATATCTTAAACGATGAATCTTTACCAATTTTGGGCGAGATGGCTTTGGCGCAGGCAAGAGCCGGCGCAGATATCATTGGACCCAGTGATATGATGGATGGTAGAGTTGGTTATATACGAGAAGTTCTTGACGATAATGGTTTTACCGATGTTGGAATTTTAAGTTATACTGCCAAATACGCCTCAGCATTTTACGGACCATTTAGAGATGCATTGGATTCTGAACCAAAAAAAGGGGACAAAAAAACCTATCAGATGGATCCGGCTAATAAACGCGAGGCTTTATTAGAAGCAGATTTGGATTTTGCCGAAGGTGCAGATATCATGATGGTAAAACCAGCATTGCCTTATTTGGACATAATTCATATCCTAAAGGAAAACTATGATATTCCTATTGCGGCTTATAATGTTAGTGGAGAATGCAGTATGCTTACTGCGGCTTGTCAAAACGGTTGGTTAGATTTTGAAAAAGCAATGCCCGAAATGCTAATGTCAATTAGAAGGGCAGGGGCTGATATAATAATTACCTATTTTGCAAAGTCATACGCCGAAATGGTGCGAGACGGTAAGATTTAATTCAAATGACAAATCAGGAACTTTTAAAAATTGCCACGGACAATCATTTTGTTGCAGTGTTTATTGCCATTGCGCTTGCGTTAATTGTTTCCTATTCGCTCCGAAAATTTCTTACTCGATTTATTAATCACCGCAGCGATGCGTTGAACATTGATCCGACGCGTTACAATTTCATGAAAAATGCCAGTACGGCTATTATTCTTGGTGCTGCATTAGCTTTTACATTTTATGCGATTCCATCGTTAAGATCTATTGGGACAACCTTATTTGCTGGGGCTGGGATCGCTGCTGCTGCAATAGCATTTGCTTCACAGCAAGCGTTATCTAATATTATTGGAGGTGTATTCTTGGTTATTTTCAGACCTTTTAGGGTTGGAGATGTCATTTTAGTTGGTGAGCATAGAGGCACAGTTGAAGATATTACACTGAGACATACTGTAATTAAAAGCTTCGAAAATCGAAGGATTATTATTCCGAATGCGGTTATGAGCAATGAAACCATTGTAAATAGCACTATAAAGGATGAGAAAATGTGTCGTTTTATTGAATTCGGGATTTCTTATGATAGTGATGTCGATTTAGCCAAGAAATTAATACGTGAAGAAGCAAAGAAACACCCTGATTATCTTGATGGTCGTACTGAAGAGGAGAAGAGGGAAGGTGTTGAACCACCACGAATAAGAATGATATCTCATGGAGATTTTGCTGTTACCTTACGATTATATTTTTGGTCAGGAGGTCCTCTGCAGGCGATGCATGCACATTTTGATTTACTAGAATCTGTCAAAAAACGTTTTGATGCTGGAGGAATAGAAATTCCTTTTCCTTATCGCACAATCGTCTATAAAAATGACATTGATGGTGTGATTAAGAAAGACATCAAGAAGTAGGTTTCTTTAGTTTTTCGCAGTCTTTCATTCTTATTTGTAACTAAAGAAATACAAAACAAACGAAATTAAATATGAAAATGAATATAGGATTAGAAGGCCCCGTTGCAAAAAAAGTTGCGAAAGAACTTTCAATGCATGGTGATACTAGGGTTGATAATTATTTTTGGATGAATCAGCGAGAAGATGAGGAAGTAATCGACTATCTGAAGGCTGAAAACACACACACAGAAAAGGCAATGGAGCCTTTAAAAGGGTTTCGTGAATCTCTTTTTGAAGAGATGAAAGGTCGTATTAAGGAAACTGACATGAGTGTTCCTTACAAGAAGGACGGTTGGTTTTACTATGTGCGCCAAGAAGAGGGAAAGGAATATCCTATTTATTGTAGAAAAGAAGGAAGCTTAGAGGCCGCCGAGGATATAATAATGGATGTAAATCCCATGGCCGAAGGTCATGACTATTATAGTGCTTCGGGATTATCCTTAAGTCCCAATAAAATGGTGCTTGCGTATGGTGAAGACAAGGTGAGTCGTCGGATTTATACTATTAAGTTCAAGGATATGGTAACCGGAGAAACACTTCCGTTTACTATTGAAAATACCACCGGTGGTTCTGTTTGGGCTTCAGATAGTAAAACTATATTTTTTACTAAAAAAGATGAAACGCTTAGAGCTTTTCAGGTTTGGAAATATGAACTGGGAAAAGAAACGAGCACAGCAGAATTAGTTTATGAAGAGAATGACGAGACCTTTAATTGTTTTGTGTACAAATCAAAATCGGATAAATACATTTTCATCGGATCGGGAAGCACCTTGTCTTCAGAATATCGTTTTATTTCAGCGGAGAATCCGAATGGTGAATTTAAAATAATTCATGAACGAGAAGACGATTTCGAATATGGAATTGGACACATTGGCGATAAATTTTATGTGCACACCAATTGGAATGCAAAGAACTTTCGTTTGATGGAAACCTTGGTTGAAAAACCGGGAAAAGAGAATTGGAAAGAGGTGATTCCTGCGCGAGAAGGAATTCTTTTGGAGGATATAGAAATGTTCGATGATTATTTGATATTAGAAGAACGCATTGCGGGTATTGTGAACCTTAGAGTGATGAATCAGAAAGATAATTCTGAACATTATGTTGATTTTGGTGAAGACGCCTATTCGGCTTATGCTTCAAGTAATTATGAGTTCGAAAGTGACATAATGAGAATTAGTTACTCCTCCATGAGCACTCCTGGTTCTGTTTATGATTATCACATGAAGACAAAGGAGTTTACCTTGTTGAAGGAACAAGAGGTAATTGGTGATTTTGACAAGATGAATTATCGTTCAGAACGCATGATGATTCCTTCAAGGGATGGAGTTAAAGTGCCAATGTCAGTCGTATATCATAAGGACACAAAAAAGGATGGAACCGCGCCTTTGTTACTTTATGCATATGGTAGTTATGGTCATAGTATCGATCCTTACTTCTCCACAACGCGTCTCAGTTTGTTAGATAGAGGCTTTATATATGTTATTGCCCATATTAGAGGTTCTGAAACGCTTGGAAGAGGTTGGTATGAAGACGGTAAAATGCTCAATAAGATAAATACGTTCAATGATTTTATAGATTGTGGAAAATGGTTGGTAAACAATAATTATGCTGCTCCAGATAATCTATTTGCTATGGGCGGAAGCGCGGGTGGCTTGCTTATGGGAGCAATAATAAACATGGAGCCAAGTATGTGGAAAGGTGTCGTTGCTCAAGTTCCATTTGTAGATGTTGTAACTACTATGTTAGACGAATCTATTCCACTTACTACTGGTGAGTTTGATGAATGGGGGAACCCTAAAGAAAAACAATATTACGATTATATAAAATCCTATTCTCCTTACGATAATGTTGAAGCTAAGGATTATCCAAATATGTTGGTGACGACTGGATTACACGATTCTCAAGTACAATATTGGGAGCCCGCAAAATGGGTTGCTAAATTGAGGGAACTAAAAACTAATGATAATTTATTGCTACTGCAAACCGAAATGGAGTTTGGACATAGTGGAGCAAGTGGAAGGTTTGAGTCTCTGAAGGAGGTAGCTCAGGAATTTGCTTTCATTATTGATTTGGCTGAGAAGGTAAATTAAGTAAAGGAATGTTGGTATCCAACATCCCTCTTATATTCTAGTCTGAAAATGGACTAAAGTAATTATCGTTTTTTGCAAGTGAAGCATCAGTAAGCGTTTTTAAAAACGCTATTAAATTCTTTTTGTCTTCAGGTGTTAGTCTCAATCCAGTATTTCTAGTTGATAGTAAAGCTCTGTCAAGGGTACTCGAAGAATCAATTCCAGAATTGTAATGATCAACCACCTCTTCCAAAGTAGCAAAACGTCCATCATGCATATAAGGAGAGGTAAGTTCAATATTCCTTAAAGAAGGAACTTTAAACTTAGCATTATCAGATGCAACTTTAGTGACCTTTGCTCTTCCCAAGTCTGAAAATTCAGCATCAGTATCCAATCCGTTGTTCATAAATTGACTATTGTCAAAGTTGATACCACCATGGCAATGAGCACAATCAGCCCCAGATTCAGTTGGAATAAATTCATTGAACTCTTTAAAAAACAAGTCTTTACCTTTTTGTTCAGCAGTAGTGTATGATGCTTTTCCTGCTTCAACTTGGTCGTATTTTGAATCCATCGAAAGAATAGTCAGCATAAATTGCTCCATTGCCAATCCTATTTTTTCGGAGGTTATTTCATCAGAACCATACGCTCTCATAAATTGATCCCTATAGGTTTTTTCAGCATTTAATTTAACGATCACATTTCCCAAGGTTTCATTCATTTCCAACGGATCTTGAATCGGGAGCAACGCTTGATTTCTAGGCAATGGAGCACGTCCATCCCCAAAAAAACCAGCCCTATGCCATGCCATATTAAAGATAGCCATAGCTTGCCGTCCACCAGGTAACCCCTCCGTTCCAATACTAAATTTTCGGATATCATTAAATGCATCTTCTTGTTTATGGCAGCTTGCACATGATAATGTGAGATCGTTTGATAACTTTTTATCGTAGAAAAGCATTTTTCCAAGTTTGACTTTTTGTTGAGTCAATGCGTTATCTGCAGGTAACGCTGGAGGAGGAAATTTCCCATAGTTTAATTCAAACGGAGAAAGGTCTTGAGTAATCACTGAATCTTCTGGAGTTTGAACAGGTATTGGAGGAATTTCAATTTCAGCTTTTTTACAAGCGTTCAGAATGATAACGAGAATAACTATCCCAATTAAACCATATTTTAATATTTTATTTTAGGGTTACCCCTTTAAGTAATATTATGAATAACTGATTTATAGTTAGTTGGCTGATGGACACACATTCTATCAATGAGCTTGCAAAACATGGAGTTTCTGAACTTCAGTCGGTTAAGTCTATAAAAGTACTCGTCAATGTATTTGTAAAGATTTGTTTTACTGCAATAAGAATGTACTCCTCTTAGCCAGTTTTTGAAATTTCTAATTTGCAAATTCAACATTGTAAAATTCTCTCCTTTATTTGAAAGCCGTTGCTTTAAATTAGGGTAGTTTTTAAGCAAAGGTTTGTATCCAGACCACCCATCCGTCACCACTTTTGCATCTTGTTTAATGTGAACCTCGAAGATTGGTTTTAAGGATTTACAACTGTAATCGTCAATTACTTTAGCGTATCCTCTGCCTACAGTTCCGTTTCTATATTCTACTGCAATTATTACCCGGATTTTTTTTTCTGATTTACTTCTCCCTTGCTCTCTTTTTTGGGGTGTTCCTATTTCGAATTCATCTACATGAACTTCATTTTCTAATGGAAAGTTTTCGCTGCTTTTCATTGCTAGCTGTACTTTGTGTCGAAAAAACCATGCTGTATTTTGCTTTACCCCATATTTTTCGGCAAGCCAAATACTGCTGGCTCCTTTTTTACTTGTAGCAATATCAAAGGTCATTTCAAACGCATTTTCAATCCCAAATTTTACTTTATGAAAAAGTGTATTTGATGTCGGTGACTCGTCATATCCACACTTTGTACAACGTCTGTTTTGTGCCTTTTTTCCAACTGAAAATCGATCATTTTTACACCTTCGACATATAAAGCCAAATGACCATTTCTTTTGAACCAAATAATTCAAACACTGTTCTTTAGTTCCGAATTTTTCCTTGAATTCTTTCCGAGTTATTCCTTTTGCTATTTTCATTTAACTTAATTTTTAGCAAATAAAATACCTCACATTGTAAGCTATTTACGTTGTGGGATTTAAAGGGGTAACCCTATTTTATTTTTCATTTTATTAATTTTTTAGTGTGCTATCCGATAATGTCTTTAAAAATGCAACAATGGTAATTTAAACAATTCATTTGCTAATGGAGCATGGATAGATTCACTTTTATTTTTAAATTGCACCACGCCACTAGAATAATGTTCAATAACAGCCTCCAAAGTTTTAAGCGAACCATCGTGCATGTAAGGACTTGTAAAATCAACGTTACGCAGAGTAGGAACTTTAAATAATGCTCGATCTTTTTCTTGTTTAGTAACCCGCATTCTGCCAGAGTCAGCGTAGTTCATTTTTAAACCATTGTTTTTAAATGAGTAATTTGAAAAATTGAATCCAGAGTGACAACTTGCGCAATTTGCTTTATTTCCATAAAACAACTCCATGCCGTCAATTTCCAATGAATTAAGTGAAGAAAAATCACCAGAAACATATCTGTCAAATCTGCTATTATTACTAATTAATGTTCTTTCGAAACAGGCCAATGCTCTAGTTATCACAAAGGCATCAGGATATCGATCATATGCATCAATACTCATTTCATAATATGCGGAATCCCGTAACATACGATCTGAAATATTTACAATATTGAAATCCATTTCTATATGCTCTTGAATTGGAATTAAAACTTGTTTTTCTAAAGTATTCACTCCTCCATCTTTATTGAAATATGGATGAAATCCAACATTCATAATAGAAGGCGCATTTCTAACTCCAATTCGATTTTCAACACCCAAACTAAACTGATTCGTGTCTGAAAAAGCAAATTCTGGAATATGGCATGAGCTGCAACTCAGGCTATTGTCTCTTGATAGAATTGAGTCAAAAAATAATTTTTGACCCAATAAAAATCTAGCCTGTGAATACTGATTGTTTGCAGGATGTTCAACTTCTGGAAAGCGATATAGTTTTAATTCTATCGGCAACGAATTTCTCGAAGAAGAAAGTCCTATACAACTCATCATTAGATGTGGAGTCAAGAACAATGAATTTAGATAGCATTTCTTCTTTGCGCTTAAATGAAAGTATTGATCCTAATGCTGTTGTTCGAGAAAGCTTTATGGTACTTCATTAATTTCTGTAAAACTATGTCTGACATCTAGTTCGAGTTCAAGCAATTTCTTAGCTTCGCTTTTCATTAATTATTTATCATGGGAAGAGCATTCGAATTCAGAAAAGCGAGAAAGATGAAACGTTGGTCGGCTATGTCGAAGGCGTTCACTCGAATTGGTAAAGAAATTACTCTTTCTGCTAAGGAAGGCGGTCCTAGCCCCGATAATAATCTACGTCTGCGAATGGCAATGCAGAATGCCAAAGCGGCTAATATGCCAAAAGATAACGTTGAGCGTGCCATAAAGAAAGCCACAGATAAGGATATGGTCGATTTTAATGAAATGGTTTATGAAGGATATGGCGCTCACGGAATTGCTGTCCTAATAGAAACAGCTACTGATAACACCACGCGCACAGTTGCTAATGTGCGTAGCTATTTCAATAAATGCAATGGAAGCTTAGGAACTAGCGGAAGTGTTGAATTTATGTTTGAACACAAATGTTTCTTTAAAGTAAACCCTGAGGGGCTTGAAATTGATGAATTGGAATTGGAGCTAATCGATTTTGGAGTTGATGAAATTGAAGGTGATGATGAGGATTTAATGGTAATGGGTAATTTTGCTGAGTTCGGAAACATTCAAAAAGGACTGGACGAAAAGAATATAGAAATTATAGAATCGGGTACTGAACGGATTCCTACGGACACTAAAACTCTGACGGACGAAGAGCGAAAGGATGTAGACAAGCTTCTAGATAAAATTGAAGAAGATGATGACGTAATTAACGTTTATCACACCATGTCAGAGGAAGTTTAACTTATTTAATCTCCCAAGTACTATTACCTGCAATTAATTTATCCAGATCCCCCTTTCCAAGAGCTTCAGTTGCTTCTTGGACTTGTGTCTCAAGTGCAACTTCATAAGTTCCTCTTTCAATAGAGTAGAATACTCCAAATGGTCTCGGTAAGCCGCCTTCACTAGGAATATCAAACATTCTGGAAAGCAAAGTAGCTTTCATGTAATCGTGTTCGTCGTGAATCCAGAGATCATCTAGAGAATGGCCTTCATTTAGGTTTACAACTTGAGGTTTAAAACCATCTAATTTAATTCCAAATTCTCTTTCTGCACCAAAAACCATTGGCTGACCTTGCTCTACAAATAGAGTCGACCCACTTTTGGTGGCTTTATCAGTAAATGTAAAAAAGGCACCGTCATTGAAAACGTTGCAATTTTGGTAAATCTCAATCAAAGAAGCGCCTGGGTGTGAGTTTCCTCTTTTTAAAATCTCTTTTAAATGCTTTGGATCGCGATCTAAAGTCCTAGCAAAAAAGCTACAATCAGCTCCTAATGCAACAGCCGAAGGATTAAATGCGTGATCTAATGCACCAAATGGAGTACTCTTAGTTACCGTGCCAATCGGAGACGTTGGAGAGTATTGTCCTTTTGTAAGTCCGTAAATTTCATTATTAAACAACAAAATATTAACGTCAAAATTCCGACGTAATAAATGAATTAAATGATTTCCACCAATAGATAGCGAATCTCCATCACCTGTAATAATCCATACATCCAATTCAGGTCGAATAGCTTTTAGTCCACTTGCGATAGATGTCGCTCGGCCATGGATAGAGTGCATTCCGTAGGTTTCCATGTAATACGGAAAACGGCTTGAGCAACCAATTCCCGATATGAAAACAATTTCTTCTCTTTTTCTTCCCAATTCAGCTACAACACTTTGAGCTTGTTTAAGGATAGAATAATCGCCACAACCAGGACACCATCTGACATCTTGGTCTGTTGCGAAATCTTTAGCTGTAAGTGTATCTGACATAATCTTAAACTTTGGTGCTTATTCGCTGGTTAGTATATCTCTTTTACTTTCTCAATAATCTCACCTGCTGTAAATGGCAAGCCTTTGATTTTACATAACCGCTTCGAAGGAATTAAGAACTTGTTTCGAATTAATATATCCAACTGACCATCATTGATTTCTGGTATTAAAACTTGCTCAAAGTTGCCTAAGACCTCGCCTAAGTTCTTTGGAAATGGATTTAGATACTTAATGTGGGCATGACTTACGACGTAACCTTCAGCTAATAATTGACGAACAGCAGTTTTAATAGCGCCATAAGGAGAGCCCCAAGCTAATACTAGTAACTTTCCTTTTTCTGGCCCTTGATCTATAGCCTGCAACGGAATATCATCTTCTATTTTCTTGATTTTAGCTGCACGTATTTTAACCATGTACTCATGATTATCTGGGTCGTAAGAAACGTTGCCTGTAAGGTCCTCTTTTTCAAGTCCACCAACCCTGTGCTCTAATCCAGGCATTCCTGGAATCGCCCATTCTCTAACTAAGTTTTCGTCTCTTTTATAAGGCAAGTATTCTTTATCCTCATATTTCGAAGGGTCAGCAAATTTTGGTGTAATTGCAGGTAAATCAGCCGATGCAGGAAAAGCCCAAGGCTCTGAACCGTTAGCGATATAACCATCACTCAACATCATAACAGGCATCATGTGTTCTACTGCTAATCGGCAAGCTTCAAAAGCAATCGCAAATGCATCTTTAGGAGTGGATGGAGCAACTATAACCGTTTGAGCTTCTCCATTTCTGCCATATAAAGCTTGCATTAAATCCGATTGTTCTGTTTTGGTAGGCAATCCAGTAGAAGGGCCTCCTCGTTGCACGTTTACAACAACCAACGGAATTTCTAGCATAACTGCTAATCCCAATGCTTCACCTTTCAGAGCAATCCCTGGTCCCGAAGAGCCGGTAGTTGCTAATGCTCCACCAAATGAAGCACCAATGCATGCTGTAATTGCGGCTATTTCATCTTCTGCCTGAAAAGTCTTAACGCCAAAGTTTTTGTGTTTAGCTAGCTCATGTAAAATATCTGAAGCTGGTGTAATTGGATAAGAACCGTAAAATAGCTGTAATCCAGATTTTTGAGCAGCAGCAATCAACCCCATCGCTGTAGCCTGGTTACCCATTACAGAACGGTACTTCCCCTTTGGTAAGTCTGCTTTTTTTACTTCAAATCTTGACGTGAATGTTTCGGTTGTGTCACCATAGTGGTACCCCGCTTTCATTACATCAAGATTCGCCTTTAAGATTTCTGGTTTTGAAGAAAACTTGCGCGTCAAGAAATCAATTGTACCATCCATTTTTCTGTTGAACATCCAATATAGATAGCCCAACACAAACATGTTTTTTGATCGTTCAACATCCTTTCTCGCAAGGCCTGAATCTTTTAAAGTTTCTTGAGTCAATTTGGTAATATCCATTTTAAAGACACGATAGTTTTTCAACGTATCGTCTTCCAGCGGATTTGATTCGTATTTGGCAAGCTTTAAGTTCTTTTTGTCAAAACCAGATGTGTTGATAATCACCAAACCATCACGGCGAACATTGTGCAAGCTCGATTTTAGTCCAGCCGAATTCATGGCCACCATAACATCGGCCTGATCACCTGGAGTAAAAACTTCAGTGCTACCAAATTTCATTTGAAAGCCAGAAACGCCTGCAACGGTACCCAATGGTGCCCGAATTTCAGCGGGAAAGTTTGGGAAAGTAGCCAAGTCATTGCCGAATAGAGCATTGGTGTTGGCGAATTCGTTTCCAGTTAATTGCATCCCATCGCCCGAATCACCGGCGAAAAGGATTGTAATTTCCTTAAGTTCTTTTTGAGTTTCCTTCATGCGCATAGAGTAGCTGCAAAGATAGCCCAAATTGGGCAATTGCTCCTGTGAAGTAATTACAAATACTAATGGTTTTGGTTCGATTTATTAACCGTTATAAGCAACTTTCTCAATATTCTCCCAAAGTAAACCTGCAGACTTATCCCATGAAAAATCTTTTGCCCTTAGAGCACCTTTGCTAATGAGTGATTCTGAAAGATTGGGTTCGTGAATTAATTTTTTCATCTGCTCAGCAATGGACTTGCTGTCAAAAGGATTACACAACAATGCAGCATCAGAGGCGATTTCCGGCATAGAACTCACATTGCTAGTAATAACAGGCACTCCAGCTTGCATTCCCTCTAGTATTGGTATTCCAAATCCTTCAAAGTTAGAAGGGTAGAGCAGCGCTTCAGAACCACCAATTGCCTTGGCTACCTGCTCTTGAGTTAATTGTTCGTGAAAAATTATGGAACCTTTATCAGATATACTTTGGAAAGTGTTTTCCATTTCTGATGTCCACCATTTTCGTTTGCCTACAATAACGAGTTTGTGTTGGTAGCTTCCTGAGTTTTTGAAAGCTTCAAAAGCAATTAAAAGTCGGGCAATGTTTTTTCTGGGATGTAGCGTTCCTACAAAAATAAAGTAGGGTTTAGAATTAGCAAATTCCGTTTTACTTTTTTCTTTTTCTGCTTCAGTTAAAGGTTGAAAATATTCAGAAATCCCATTGTATACAACACCAATTTTAGATGCATCAATTCCGTATTTAGTTACAATGTCTTGTTTAGAAAATTCGCTTACTGTAGCTATTCTTGTCGCTTTTTGAGCGTATTTAGGGAAATAGTTTCTGTAGTACTGTCGGTACCAAAATGGTAAATCTTTAGGGTAATGTTCGAAATTTAAGTCGTGAATTACAGGTAAAGAAGGGACCGAGGTATTTAACGATAGATAACCATCAGGCGAAAGAAAGATGTCAGGTTGATGTTTTTTTAAAACTTTAGGAATGGACTGTTCGAACCATAAATACCATAAGAATGGGTGCCTGCTGGGCGGGCCAATTTTTACAGGAGTTACGTTCTCATTAAAAATGAAAGAATCGTCCCATTCTCTATCGAAGATGAAAATAAATTCATCATTGGGTCGTTGTTCGGTAATTCTTTTGAGAGTTTCATAGCTAAACCACCCGATACCATCGAGTTTGTTCTTAATCAGAAGTCGAGTGTTTACAGCTATTTTCAAAGTAGCTAAACTAATTGAATTCGCTTACTTTTGGCGAACTTTTTAAAATTGAAAAATGAGTGCAGAACAGTACAATGAGCAATTTGATAGCACCAACCTTTTGGTGTTTCTTCTTAAATGGAAAAAACAACTAATTATTGTGTGTGGAGCCGCAGCGCTTATCTCATCTGCGGTCTCATTAATTATTGAAGAAAAGTTTGAATCTACTTACGTTTTCTTCCCAGCATTTTCTAGTTCTATTTCTAAAGGAGTTATGACAGAGGATGCCGGCGCGAAAAATGATATCGTGCAGTTTGGCGAGGAAGAACAGGCCGAACAGATGCTTCAAATATTGAATTCCGAGATGATTCGTGATAGAATTGTGTCGAAATATCAGCTAATGACCCATTACGAAATTGGTGCGGACGAAAGTTTTCCTCAAACAAAATTGATCAAGACTTGGGAAGACAATGTTTCCTACAAAAGAACGGAGTTTCAGTCTATTGAAATTCGGGTATTGGATAAAGACAAAAACATGGCTGCCGCAATTGCGAACGACATTGCGTCTTTACTTGATTCTGCAAAAAATGCAATGATTCACGGTAGAGCAAAACAAGCATTAGTTGTTATCAAAGAGGAGTATGAGAAAATGGAAGCCCGCATGAGAGCCTCCGATGATACTTTAAGAATGTTGGGTGAAAAAGGAATAGCTAATGCTGAAAAGCAAACAGAAATGCTTTCTCAAGAATACTATAAAGTGGTTGCTCAGGGTAATAAAAGTGCTTCTAAACAACTGAAGCAAATGCTTGATACATTGGGAAAATATGGCCCATTACAAGAACGACTGATTGATCAAAGAGAATTTGAATTGGAACGTTTGTTATTGCTTAGAGCGAAATACGAAGAGCTTAAGGTGGATGCAACACAAAATGTTACCCATAAATTTACCGTGAATAAAGCTTGGGCTTCTGAAAAGAAAGCCTATCCAATTCGTTGGTTAATAGTCGTTGTGTCGGTAATTGCAACCTTTGTTTTCTCCGTGCTTATCATTATTGGTTTGGAGAATTACCATCGCATTCAAAAGCGATAAGTTTTTAATATATCCCTGATTTGACATTTAGCTTAGCAACAGAACAAGGTAAAACCAATACTTTTTATTTGGTTATCGCATTGTTTGTTGTGGCTGCATCTGTTGCCTCAGCCTATGAGTTCTATTATTTGTGGGGGCTGCCAATTGTTGTGACGGTTATTGGAGTTGCCCTTTTTAAACTTGATTGGCTTTTATTGGGGATTGTTTTTTTTACTCCGCTATCACAAAATCTTGAAAAACTAGAGTTTGGCTTGGGAATATATCTTCCAACAGAGCCTCTTATGTTTGGAGCAATGCTGATCTTTTTTGCTAAGGTGGTATACGATTGGAAGTATGATATGCGCATTCTCAAACATCCATTATCAATAGCTGTATTGTTGAATTTGGTTTGGATTTTTATATGCGTTTTTCCGAGTGAATTACCTCTTATTTCGTTCAAATTTTTTGTTTCTAGAATGTGGTTTGTTGTCCCGTTCTATTTTATGGCCATTATTTTATTTAAAGACAGAAAGAACATTGATCGGTTTCTTTGGCTTTACATCATACCATTGGCAGGAGTCATTGTTTATACAGTTATTAACCATGCCATACGAGGGTTTGAAGAAAAACCTGCGCATTGGGTCATGCAGCCCTTTTATAAGGATCATACTAGTTATGGGGCTCTCGTTGCATTTTATATACCTATTATAATGTGTTATTTATGGATTGAAAAAATCCGTGTTACTGCTAAAATCCAGTTCTTTATGATTTTGGTATTGTTTATTGTTGGAGTAATTTTTAGTTATACCAGAGCTGCTTGGGTTAGCTTGTTGGGTGCGCTTTTGGTTACACTAGTAATTCATTGGAGGGTTCATATAAAATACCTTCTCGCAGCGGGAGCTTTTGCGCTATTTATTCTATTCAATCTCCAGACAGAGATTATGCAGAAATTAGAAAAGAACCGTCAGGATTCTTCTAATGATTTATCTGAACATGTAGAGTCGATTTCGAATGTGGCAACAGACGCGAGTAATGTTGAACGCTTGAATCGTTGGAATGCTGCTTTAGATATGTTTGCTGAGCGCCCTATATTTGGTCATGGCCCTGGAACTTATTCGTTTTTGTACGCGCCTTATCAGCACTCAAGTTTACTAACGATAATCTCTACAAACTTTGGAGATGGTGGAAATGCACATAGTGAGTATTTTGGACCACTTGCGGAAACAGGGGTCTTAGGTTTAGTTACCTTTTTGTTGCTCATTTTCATGTTTTATTATACGGCTATTCCTCTCTACTATAAGCTAGAAGAACAAAGTATGAAATTGCTTAATCTTGCTGCGATTCTAGGAATAACGACCTATTTGATTCACGGATTTCTAAATAACTTCCTAGATACAGATAAAGCTTCAGTCCCATTTTGGGGTTGTTTTGCTATTGTTGTGGCGTTAGATCTTTACGCACGAAAGACTGCAGAAGATAGCCTTAAAGCTGTTGATTAATAGAATTTTACATTATAGCGCCTTTCCTTTTCAACATAAAAAGGTCTTCCAAGTTTTACTTTTTTAAGCTTAAATTTGAGTTCTTCGATAGGAACAGTTTGTTCTGTTAAACTTTAATCGCTTGATTATGAATATGGTATTTTAATTCCTTTATAACCTATGGATATCGTAAATATTACTGTCCATAATTAGTCGTGAGGGTATTGATTTCCTTGTAATATCCTTTTTATTGCAGTATTTCCATTAAAATTGGGTATCGTTACATGAAAATAAACTTCCTGCCGTATTTATGCTAAAAACGAAACTGGTAGTTCTCTAGCATTTCAAGCGTTCCATTTTTATCACAAATTGTATTTTTCTTGAATTGTTTATGAATTAAATCGAAAGTACACCATGCGCAAAGTCCCTTTTTATTGGTTAGTTTTATGAAAAGTGAGTCGGTTGTTCTGGATATATTTTGCAATATAAATCTTATTTGTTTTTGGGGCTTTTGCAACGCCATCAGAACTCATTCTAGGATAATAGGCTACCGATATCGCCAATTTGTTGATGACAATCGAACTGGAGTGCATTAAAAGTGATAGATTCTTTGTCTAAGGCGAACATTAATCTGTCTGTTTGCGAATGAGAAATATTCCCAAAGAAAAGAACAAAGACTTTTTTGAGCTTATACTAGTAAATGAAGGCAGAGCAAAGCAAGGCTTTGAAAGACTTATTCTATTTGTAATTTATAAAGAAAGGGTGTTTAGCACCTAGACCTTAAATAGAATATTAAGCGCAGCTATATCGTCGGTTACTTTAGAGTTTTCAGCAAAAGATTTAAGATCTTTTGTTACATGTTCGACCAGCCCTTCTAGTTCAACTTTACCAAAATTTCTTAAACTTTTCTTGATTCGCTTCACTCCAAACGGCTCACCTTTTTCATTCTCTAACTCTGAAATACCGTCAGTATAACAGGCTAAAATTGTATTGGTTGTCATTGTTATAGATTGAGTTTCAAAAGGAGGTAATTCATTCAACATACCTAATCCAGGAATATAAGACTTAAGTTCATAAACTCTATTTTCATTAAAAAGGAGTGCACTAGGATGGGCACAATTTACATATTCGAGCTCTTTGCTTCTGGAGTCATACTTTCCAACAAAAAAAGTTATAAACTTATCACCTCTACTGCTTTCCAAAACTGATTTATTGAGCAGTTCAAGCATTTTAACTAAAGGCAGCGCTTGGTTTACCGTTGCTCTAAAAGTTGCTTGAAAATTTGACATTATCAATGCGGCAGAAATCCCTTTTCCACTGATATCAGCGATGCAGAAATAGTATTCTTCTGGGCTCGTTTGAATTAGATCATAATAATCACCTCCTATCTCTCCATATGATTGATGAATGGCGACTGCCGAAATGGAATTATTATTCGGCAGAATACTTGGTAATAATCCTTTTTGAATATGTTCTGCTAATTGTAGCTCTCGTTTTAATCCAACTTGCTCAAGCTGAGCTTTAGCCATTCGTTTATTTTCAATGGCTACCATTATGATATTGGCTGTAGATTGTATATAGTTGAGGTTTTTAATAACAGTACTCACTTTGCTTGACTCACGAGCATCTTCTTTTAGTAAAAGAAATCCTAAGGCCATCCTTTTATGAAGTACAGGAATTACTGTGTCAAATTTACTTAATCGATTATCCTCTGAATCTGATAGATTACCGATGTCTTTATATTGACTAAGATTATCTATGGTTTTTTCGTTGAACGAGAAGTTTGAACATCCTATTTCAAATGCAGTTTTCCATTCACTTTTTAATTGAGAGAGAAAAACGACTTTCCCGATTTTCAGGTCAGATGCCAATATTTCACCAAATAGTTCGAATAATTCTAAAGAAGGTCGATTTTCATTAATTGCGCTGGTGACCTCTAAAATCCTGCGAAGTTTAAATTTTGTATCGGGTACTTTATCTTTTTGAGAGGAGCTAAGCGCCATTACTGATTCTCTTTTGCGAGTCTTTTCAGTGTGTAAATTTCTCTGAACTTCCCTTTACTTTCTTCGCAAGGCGAACCAAAATATGTTTTGTTGGCAGCCAATGTTTTTCCTACTCCAGATTGGGCATATACAACAGCACCTTCTTCTATGGTTAAGTCACTGGCAACTCCAACTTGCCCCCATAAGGTGACATCGTCTTCTATTGTTACGCAACCGGCAATTCCTACTTGGCTTGCAAACAAACAGTTTTTTCCAATAACCGTATCGTGTCCAACGTGAATAAGATTATCCAATTTAGATCCTTCACCTATCTCTGTATCACCAGTTACACCCTTGTCAATAGTGCAATTTGCGCCAATATGAACATTATCTTTTATGACAACTCTGCCACATGAAGTGAATTGCTGATAAGCACCTTCGCGCTTTTGATAATAGAATGCATCTGCTCCTAAGACGGTATTGGAATGAATAAGAACATTATTTCCAATAACGGAGTTGTCGTATATCGAAACGCCAGAATGAATGCGACAGTTTTTACCTATTGTTACATTGTTTCCAATAAAGACATTGGGTTGAATAACTGATCCTTCACCAATTTTGACAGAATCTGTTATTGCTTTTTCGGCCTTCTCAAATGGGCTAAAATGATCGATTAATCTTAATGTATCTCTAAAAGGGTCTTTGCTAATAAGTAATACCTTTCCATCTGGAGCCTCTACTTCTTTGTTAATAAGGATGATAGTTGCAGCCGAATTCAGGGCCTTGTCGTAATATTTAGGGTGATCCACAAACACGATGTCTCCAGGTTCAACCTTATGAATTTCATTGAGTCCTAGAATTTCAAAATCAGAGTTTCCAATTGATTTTGCATCTATTATACTTGCAATATTACCGAGTGTCTGTGGCGGATTAAATTTCACTCCAGTTTATTTTACTCTTTCGCTATAGACTCCAGTCCGTGTGTCTACCTTTATTTTGTCGCCTGTATTAATGAATAAAGGGACACGCACTTCTGCACCTGTGTCAACAGTCGCAGGTTTCATTGTATTGGTCGCAGTATCGCCTTTTATACCAGGTTCAGTATAAGTGATTTCCATTTCAACGAAAGCAGCAACTTCCGCTGAAAGGGGTCTTTCTTCATCGGCATGAAAAAGAATATCAACCATGGCTCCTTCTTTTAAGAATTGTGGTGCGTTAATAAGTTTTTCATCTAGAAACGTTTGTTCATAATCATTAGTATTCATGAAATGAAACCCTTGACTGTCGCTGTAAAGAAACTGATATTTACGATTTTCAATTCTTACAATATCTATTTTATGTCCAGACGGAAAGGTGTGGTCCAATACTTTTCCCGTGGTTAAGCTTCTGATTTTTGTTCTTACGAAGGCTGGACCTTTACCTGGTTTTACATGAAGGAATTCAATGATTTGCACTAAGTCATGGTTATAGTTAAGACAAATTCCATTTTTTATATCTGATGTTGAAGCCATAGTTTTTCTTTGTTATTACAAATCTAGTTTTTTGTGATGTTTATAGTCGCTGAGATTAATTTTTTTAGTGCAAAAAAAGTGTTCGTCTGCAATGTCATTGGAGCAAACGATTACTATTCTGTTTTTAAGAATCGTTTCTATATTTTTTTTATACCACAGAATTCCACTTTTATCAAGGTTGGAGGTGGGCTCATCCAATAGAATTAAACTAGAGTTGCTAAACAAAGTAAGGCCAAGTTTAACACGTTGTTTCATCCCTGATGAATATGATTTAATTGGTTTGCTTATTTGATGTTCGATTTCAATGGCTTCAGAAAATTCATTGGCAGTAGTGTTGATACTTAACCGTTTGAAACTTTGGTGAAACTTTAATAATTCGGTTAAACTTAGTTCTTCGATAAGTTCAAGATAGGGTGCGGAAATACTGATGTATTCAAACACATTGTCTACTAGGATTTCATTCTCATTGTGATAGTATTTGATATTTCCTTCGTTTGGACTAACCCATCCTGAAATGATTTTAAGTAGCGTGGATTTACCTGAACCGTTAGGACCATTAATAAAAAGTGATTCTCCTGCGGATAGTTCCAAGTCTATACTCTTGAAAACCCAATGGGTTTGAAATCGCTTTGATACCTGATTAAGAAACAGGCGATCCATTACTGTAATCCTTTAATCAAACCGTTTTTGGAGTTCTTAATAAAATCAAGAATGATGGTTTTTTCTTCGCAGTTTTCAATTTCATTTTGAACAATTTCACTTCCTTTTGAGATATTTTTATTATGCACGAAAAGAATGCGATAGATATCTTCAATTCTTCGAACCGATTCCTCTGAATATCCTCTTCGTTTAAGGCCAATCGAATTTACTCCGATATATGAAAGCGGCTCTTTTGCAACTTTTACAAAAGGCGGAACATCTTTTCTTATCCTAGAGGTTCCGCCAACAAAAGCATGCATACCTATATGTGTGAATTGTTGTCCGCCTACCATTCCTTCTATTACTGCGCAATCGTCGATTGTGATATGACCACTTAAGCCAGTTGCATTGGCTATAATAACGTTGTTCCCTATTTTACAGTCATGAGCAACGTGAACATACGCCATCAGAAGACAATTTTTACCAATTACAGTCTTCCAGCGATCAGCAGTACCTTTATGAATAGTAACAGCTTCTCGAATTACAGTATTGTCACCTATCTCGACTGTGGTTTTTTCTCCGTTGTATTTAAGGTCTTGTGAATCAGCTGAAATAACCGCGGTAGAGAAAATCTTGCAATTTTTGCCAATTCTTGCACCATCGAAAATGGTGACATTTGGACCTATCCAGGTTCCTTCTCCAATTTCTACATCTCCGTAAACGCAAGTAAATGGTCCAATTTCAACGTTTTTCCCAATTTTGGCTTCTGGGTGAATTTCTGCGCGACTATGTATCATTTTATTAGAACTATTTGTCTTTAACTACTTGTGCCATTAATTCGCCCTCGGTTGCCAATTGACCTCCAACATAAGCTCTTACTCTCATAACACAAATTCCTCTCCGGATAGGCTGCATTAACTTGCATTCCATTACTAAAGTATCGCCCGGAATAACTTTTCTCTTGAATTTTACTTTATCAATTTTCATAAAGTACGTGGAGTAGTTCTCAGGATCATCAACAGAGTTAAGGACTAATATTCCTCCAGTTTGAGCCATTGCTTCAATTTGTAATACCCCTGGCATTACAGGATTTCCTGGAAAGTGGCCTTCAAAATATTGTTCGTTTCTAGTAACGTGTTTAATGCCAATTACTTTTTCCCCGGTTAGTTCAATGATTTTGTCAACTAATAAGAAAGGATATCTATGAGGTAAAAGACTCATGATTTTACCGATATCCAATATAGGCTCAATAGTATCATCGTATTTTGGTGGTTGATTTTCTTCTGCTTTTATTTGAGCCTTGATAAGCTTTCCAAATTTCACATTCCCGTAATGGCCAGGCCTTGCAGCAAGAATATGTCCTTTTAATGGTCTGCCAACTAATGCTAAATCACCAATAATATCTAGTAATTTGTGCCTGGCGGGCTCGTTTTCAAATTGAAGTTTGACATTGTTTAGTATGCCAATACCAACAGCCTCTAATTCTGACTTTTCGCGATTGAACGTCTCTGCAAGTTTGTCTTTTTCCGCTTCTTCTAATTCGGTGTCAACCATTACGATGGCATTGTCGATGTCTCCACCTTTAATTAGTCCAGCGTTCACCAATTGAATTAATTCACGCAAGAAAACGAATGTTCGACAATTAGAAATTTCGTTTTCAAACTCACCTAAATGATACATTGATGCATGCTGAGTTCCCAGAAGAGGTGAGTTGTAGTCAACCATGACGGTAACTCTAAACTCGCCACCGTTGGTCGGTACAGCTAGCATTTCTATCTTTTTATCAACATCCTCATAGGCCATGTTTTCCTTCAGGGTGTAATAGTTCTTGTCAAAATCTTGTTCTTTAATTCCCACCTTTTTAATAGCCGCAACAAAGTGACGAGCACTACCATCAAGAATCGGAATTTCAGGACCATCAATTTCAATCAGAGCATTGTCAATTCCGAGACCATACATTGAAGCCAATAAATGCTCGGTAGTATGTACTTCAGCGTCTCCCTTTTTAAGAGAAGTTCCTCTTTGAGTGTGAAATACATTATCAACATCTGCTTTAACTTCTGGAGCCCCTTCAATGTCTACACGCTTGAAGACAAACCAATGGTTTTCAGGAGCAGGTCTAACTGTTATGTTTACCATTTTTCCCGTGTGCAATCCTATACCGGATAATGAAAACGGAGCGTTGAGGGTCTTTTGCTTTTCACTCATATACTTAGTTACTTTTTGAGCTAACTATCTTTTGTAAATTATCTATTCGAGTTTTTAAACTCGTAAGGTTTTTGAATAGTACATAGGCACGTTTGTATTCACCAATGGGGATAGCTGGTGAACCTTGCCAAATTGAACTTTCTTCTTTAATTGATGATCCAATTCCAGATTGAGCAGCTATTTTAACTCCATCGGCAATCGAAATATGTCCAACAAAGCCAACTTGTCCACCAATCATGCAGTCTTTCCCAATTTTGGTAGAACCTGCAACGCCAGTTTGTGCCGCCATCACAGTGTTTTCGCCGATTTCAACATTATGTGCAATTTGAATTAAATTATCCAGTTTTGCGCCTTTGCATATTCGGGTAGAACCTAATGTACCTCTATCTATGGTCGTATTGGCGCCAATTTCAACGTGATCTTCAATAACAACATTGCCGATATGTACAACTTTTTGGTAATTGTTTTCTGAATTAGGGGCGAAACCAAACCCATCTCCTCCTATTATAACTCCAGAATATATTTTACAATTAGAACCAATTTCACTGTCATCTTGGATAATAGCTCCCGATTGAATTACAGTGTTTGTTCCAACTTTTACTTGCTCACCTATGTAGACGTTACCGTAAATTTTAGAATTGTTTCCGATAACTGATCCTGCTAAAATGGTTGCATTAGGTCCAACATAAACATGCTCACCTATAATTGCCTTGTCGCTGATTTTTGCGCTTGCATCAATGCCAGACTTGTTCGATTTGTATTGTTGATACATTTCTAAAACCTTTACGAAGCACATTCTTGCATCGTTAACCCAAACTAGGGTTAAGGTCGGTTTGGTTGGTTTAGATAATTTAAAGTTGTTGTCAATTATACAGATTGTTGCATCAGTTTCGTAGACATAGTCTATATAGGCTTCATTAGATAGGAAGGTGAGAGATCCGGTTAGACCTTCTTCAATTTTAGCAAGCTGATTTACAGTTACATCAGAGTCGCCTTCAATTTTTCCATTAAGCAATTCGGCTACCTGAGAAGCGGTAAATTCCATTGGGTGTTTTTGGTATTAAGATTAAAGGCCCTTAATTTGCTTAAAAGCCTCACTGAAGGACCAAAAATAAAACAAATTTGAAGTTAGAATTTCTGCTGTTTCAAACTTTTCAACAGACCTTTAACACTAGTAAGAAGGATAGCAGAGATAGTGTTTAATAACAGGCTTTGACATCGCTGAAATAGTAAATAAATCAGCGGCAGTGGCTATATCCTCTACTGTTCCGTCTTTGTGGAGCATTTGGATTTCTCCTTTTCCAATCGTATATGCTCTGTTGTCAATTGTGCCATCAAATACTAAATAGCCTAATTCTTCATCAGAACAGTCTAGTTTTTCTTTGGCTTTAGCACGACTTTCGGTCTTTAATGCAGGATCAATTGTTTCACTTTGCAGTTTTACTTTCAGAAGTTTGCGATTTACCAATGATTTGGACAATAGACTTAAAACTAAGTCTGTATTGGACTGCCATTCTTTAATTGCAGCCAAAATATCGTAATCGTCCAATTGAGAAAATGCATTTAAATATTTAGACTCTTCGGCCAATTGATTTTTAGAAACATCCTGATATAGGAATATTCTTAACGAAGAACTACACTGTAAATCAACGCCCTCATGCGCCAACTTTTTTGCTCTTTTTAAAATTTGGAGCAACATACTTTCAGCACTAATTACTGTTTTGTGTAAGTATACTTGCCAATACATCAAACGTCGGGCAACAAGAAATTTCTCGATGCTGTAAATCCCTTTTGTTTCAACCACTAAATTACCATTGACAACACTCAACATTTTAATAATGCGATCAACTCCTATTATACCCTCTGAAACTCCCGTGAAAAAACTGTCTCGCCTTAAGTAATCCAGCCTATCCATGTCTAGTTGGCTGGATACGAGCTGATTAAGAAACTTTTTGGGGTGTTCGTTTTTGAAAATTTGAATAGCCGTATCTAGCCTTTCCTCAAAATCTATATTCAATTTTTGCATGAAAATTTCAGAAATTTGCTCATGGCTAACACCTTCAACAATACTATTTTCAAGAGTGTGAGAATACGGCCCATGTCCAATATCGTGCAGTAGAATAGCAATGGTAACTCCGATTGCTTCATCTTCAGTGATTTCTTCTCCTTTAGACCGAATAACATCAATAGCTTTGCCCATAAGGTGCATTGCTCCTATGGCGTGTTGGAATCGAGTGTGATTTGCTCCACTGTAAACCAAGTTGGTTAACCCTAACTGTGTTATTCTCCGTAAACGCTGAAAGTAAGGATGTTCAATTAGATCAAAAATAATTTCATACGGAATTGTAATAAAGCCGTAGACTGGATCGTTTAGTATTTTTCGTTTCTTGTTGTGCACAACGATGTATTATTCAAGTTTGTATTAGAATCAAAAGTAAGATTAAGCTGAGTATATGGAAGAAGTAAAGATATTATGGGCAGACGATGAGATTGATTTGCTAAAACCACACATTCTCTTTTTAGAAGAGAGGGGATATAAAGTTTTTACAACCAATAATGGCAATGAAGCCATTGAGTATTTGGAGTACGAACAAATGGATATTGTTTTTCTTGATGAGAATATGCCCGGTCTATCAGGGTTGGAGACGCTTGAAAAAATCAAAGAAAAAGATTCTTCATTACCTGTAATTATGATTACGAAAAGTGAGGAAGAAGATATAATGGAGGATGCCATTGGTGGGAAAATTTCGGACTACTTAATCAAGCCTGTAAACCCAAAACAAATCTTACTATCAGTAAAGAAAAACTTGGATAAAAAGAGATTGGTCTCAGCAAAGACTACTCAAGATTATCAGCAAGAATTTCGACAAATAAGCATGCGATTAAATGATCGGATGGATGCAGAAGAATGGAAAGATTTCTATAAAAAACTAGTGCATTGGGAAATTGAATTAGATGCTTCTGAGGACGGAGGTATGGAAGAAATCATTCAGATGCAAAAAACGGAGTCGAACAATGTCTTCTCTAATTTTTATGAAGACAATTACTTGGACTGGATTAATGGTCGAGATAGCAAAATTCCAATAATGTCTCATACTTTACTCCCTAAGTTGGTGTTACCTCAGATTAAAGAAGATGGAGCTTTTCCAACAGTCTTAATATGTCTAGATAATTTTAGGTTTGACCAGTGGAGAGCAATTAAAAGCAGTATAACCGACTACTTTAGAATTGAAAACGAAGACATGTATTACAGCATAGTTCCAACTGCTACTTCGTTTTCAAGAAGTGCACTTTTTGCTGGGTTACTGCCAAATGCAATTGAATCACGATTCGGCAAACAATGGGATACGGAGAGCGGAGGAAGTGCTGATGAAAAACAATTACTTGAGGCAATGTTAAAACTGCATGGTAAGCAAGTAAAATCTGATTTTGTGAACGTAAGTGGCCTCGAAGAAGGCCGGAAATTGCTAGACAAAATATCCGAATATCTTCACAATGATTTACTTGTTTTGAGTTTCAATTTTGTGGATATGCTGACACATTCAAAGACCGATATGGAGGTTATTAAAGAGTTGGCTGATGATGAATCGGCTTATCGTTCAGTAACTTCTTCATGGTTTGAACATTCTCCATTGCTTGATATTTTGAAGTTTTTTAGCGAGAAAAAAATTCCGGTGCTTTTTACCTCTGATCATGGCAGCGTGCGCGTAAAGAATCCGGTAAAAGTTATTGGAGATAGAAACACAAATACCAACTTGCGATATAAACATGGAAAATCGCTAAACTATAATGCAAAAGATATTTTTGAGGTGAAAGATCCTAAAGAAGCACATTTACCGGCTGGAAACTTATCGTCTAGATACATATTTGCAAAGTCCGAAGATTTCTTTGTTTACCCAAACAACTACAATCATTTTGTACAGCATTATAAAAATACATTTCAACATGGAGGAATCTCATTAGAGGAAATTTTAGTTCCTTTTATATCATTAATTCCAAAGTAGATGTCGATGAAAGCTCAGGCAAAATCACTTGAGGATTTAAATAAAATTGCAGTCCAATTATTAGTAAATTATCCAGAAAGCAGGATATTTGCTTTTGTTGGTAAAATGGGTGCAGGAAAAACTACTTTCATACAGCGGATTTGTGCTGAATTAGGAGTTATAGATCAGATGAGTAGTCCAACATTTTCGATTGTAAATGAGTATTTAGGAAATGGAAATTCGCAAATTTACCATTTCGACATGTATAGATTAGAGAAAGAGGAAGAGGCTTTTGATATGGGGTTTGAGGAGTATTTAACAAGTGGTAATTATTGTTTTATAGAATGGCCAGACAAGGTGAGTAGTTTTTTGCCAAAGGATTTGGTTGTAGTTAGAATAAATGTAGAAAATGATACTCGAATTATCTTCGCAGATATTACCTGAAGATAGTTGCAATGAATAGGGTATTATTTATCTTTGATAAATGAATCTCTCATCAGAAGAATTAAGACGACTTTCTGCATCGGCTGCCTTTACTCCTAAAGAACAATTGCAAGCAGTCGAAACTGGCTCAGATAAAATCTATTTCGGGGTTCCAAAAGAATCTTCATTTCAAGAAAGGCGAGTAGCACTAACTCCTGATGCTGTAGCATTATTAGTTTCAAGAGGGCACCGTGTCATGGTGGAAAGCGAAGCAGGCCTGGGATCTAACTTTGATAATAATCAATACATTTCGGCAGGAGCAGAGCTAACTCATGACCAAAAAGAAGTTTATCAGGCCAATATTTTAATGAAGGTTGCGCCACCATCAATGGATGAAATTAAGTTGATGCAAGATGGCCAAACACTAATATCTGCATTGCAGCTTTCAACTCAACCAAAAGCGCATTTGGAAGCGCTCATGAAAAAACACATAACTGCTATTGCTTGGGATTTTATTCAAGGTGACGATGGCGTTTATCCTATTGTTCGATCAATGGGCGAGATTGCAGGAAATACTTCAATTCTAATTGCTGCAGAATTATTGTGTTCTGGAAAAAATAGCAAGCGTGCAATGTTTGGAGGAATTACAGGAATTTCTCCAACTGAGGTGGTTATAATTGGAGCAGGAACTGTCGGTGAATATGCTACAAGAGCTGCCTTAGGTTTAGGAGCTAAGGTTCAAGTTTTTGATCAGTCTATGTATAAACTGAGACGGTTACAAAACGATGTTGGCGTTAGATTAAATACTTGTATACTGCATCCGGAATCTTTAGCAGCGGCGTTAAAAACGTGCGATGTTGCAATCGGTGCTGTTCGATCAAATACAGGACGATCACCTTGTTTAGTTACCGAAGAAATGGTAATAAATATGAAGCAAGGATCTGTGATTGTAGATGTTAGCATTGATCAAGGAGGTTGTTTTGAAACTTCAGAGGTCACGACATTGGAACATCCCATTTGTATCAAACATGATATCATTCATTATGGGGTTCCAAATATTCCCAGTAAAGTATCTAGAACAGCAAGCAAGACCTTAAGTAATATTTTCTCACCAATACTTATAAACTTTGGTGAGCAAGGTAGCTTGGCCAATGTGCTTCGTAACTTTAAGGGTGTTCGGAACGGGGTTTACCTTTATAAAGGCACCCTGACAAGTGAACCTTTGGGTGATGCTTTTGACATTCAACATAAAAATTTGAACCTTTTATTAGGTGTGTTTTAGATTATGGCACGACGTTTTTTCATTTTTTCGATAGGATTATTAATAGGAAGCATGTTGGTGTATCAACTCATGATAAAAGGTACCGATAGAGAGTTTTATGGCTCTTGGTTACCGGAAGGACGGGTACTGAAGAAGATTAGAAATGGATTGGATAAACAACATCTGCAACTGGATTGTTGGACAAAATGTACCAATGTTTTTAATTCAGACATTGATTATCTGCTAGAAAACGGCGATGTTGATTTTAGTAAAAGCACGACTCAAGGTTCAGAAAAAGCATATTTAGTAGAAGTTGAATTAGAGTCAGACGAAGTATTTCAGGTGATTTTTGGAATGGTAGATGAAGAGATCAATATTCAGGAAATTACCGTTGGTTCTAAATTTCCTTACTCAGCAAAAGACTGTTTGTGTGATTGATCTAGAAAACGGAAACTACCCAATTAAACTTGGTGGTGACGACGTATTAATTGAGCTCAATCAATTTATCGGAGATCATTATTCTTCAAGTAGCATTTTTATTTTATGCGACTCTAATACAGTTGAGCATTGTCTTTCAAAGCTTGATTGGCTTGATTTAGAAAATATTAAAAATGCCGAAGTCCTGGAGATTGAACCTGGAGAAGCCTCCAAAAGTATTGAGGTATACTATCAATCAGTAGAGTCTCTTTTAGATTTGGGAGCGAATAGAAAGTCTGTTTTGATTAACCTTGGAGGAGGTGTAGTTTCTGATTTAGGAGGATTTATAGCAAGTACATTTAAACGTGGAATCGATTTTATAAATGTTCCTACTTCATTATTAGCGATGGTGGATGCTGGTATTGGTGGAAAGACAGGAATTAATGCAGGTGGAGCAAAAAATCAAATAGGAACATTTTCAGAGCCTGCTGCAATATTTATTTCTGATGTGTTTTTAGAGACCTTGCCCAAGAAGGAGATCAATTCTGGTTTGGGGGAAATGGTAAAGCATCTTTTGATTTCAGATAAGCATGCGTTAAGTAAGCTAGATGAGTTAACCGATAATGTGAAAATTGAGGATATCGCAAACTCAATTTCAGTGAAATTAAACTTTGTCAAAAGAGATTTTAAAGAATCAGGATCGCGTAAAGCACTTAATTATGGTCATACATTTGGACATGCGATTGAAAGTTTTTTGTTGAATAAAGGTATTTCAATTACTCACGGAGAATCCGTCTTGATTGGGATTTTAATCGAAAATCAACTTTCAGTTCAATTGGGAAATATGTCTGAATTGGAAAAAAGTAGCATTGAGAATTGGATGCATACAAAATTTGATTTGAAATCATTCTTTAAGCAAATAGAAACAGAGGAGATTATAAGTTTATTACAATTTGATAAAAAAAATAAAGACCATTCTGTTTCATTTTCACTCGTTGGTCCCATCGGGAAATGCAGTATAGATGTGTATCCGGACAAAAGCAATATTGAATCAAGTTTGTCTATATTTTGTAATTGATTTGCATTAATCTCTAGCTCTACAAAAAACTTACAATATGATAGGAAAAGGGTCAAAGCTTTACAGCATATTCGGTATGAAATGTCCAAAGTGTCAGGAGACACCTTTGTTCGAGAATAAAAACCCATACAAATACGATAAGTTTTTTGCAATGCCTAGAACCTGTGCGAAATGTGGCCAACGTTTCGAACTTGAACCTGCATTTTATTTTGGAGCCATGTATGTTTCTTATGGCGTTTCCGTTGCGTATTTAGTGGCGGTATTTGTAGCTATGTTGGCTTTATACCCTTCTTTTAGTATTAATCAATACCTGGCTATTGCAATAGGTTCGCTGATAATATTAGGCCCTTATCTCTTTAAATTATGCAGAGCAATCTATATTAACTTTTTCGTGAGTTATGATCCAAGTGCCATAGAGGACTTCAAAGAAGAAGAAGAAGAAGAAGAAGAAGAAGAGGGTTAATGAAACCCCTCCCTATCTAGACTTCTGTATTGAATTGCCTCAGCAATATGATTTGATTCAATATTTTCTAATGCTGCTAAATCAGCAATAGTTCTCGCAACTTTTAATATTCGAGTGTAGGATCTTGCAGAAAACCCTAGTTTATCCATAGCTTGTTTTATTAATTGATTTCCACTTTCATCAATTTTGCACACCTGTTTTATGAGCTTTGGTGTCAATTGTGAATTACTGTAAATTCCTGGGAAATCTACAAAACGTTTCGATTGAATTTCCCTTGCCGCAATTACGCGGTTTCTAATTAGTGTTGAAGATTCACCAGCCGGTCGATGCGCCAAATCGTTAAATGGTACAGGGTTAACTTCTACATGCAAATCAATTCGATCAAGTAATGGTCCAGAAACTTTACTCAAATAACGCCTCACGACATGTTCTGCATCCGAGTTTGGATCAGAGGGGTTATAGAAGTTTCCACTTGGTGAAGGATTCATTGAAGCAATTAGCATTACTGACGCTGGATAATCAACGGTCATTTTTGCTCTTGAAATTGTAACCGTTCTATCTTCGAGTGGTTGGCGCAGCACTTCTAAAACCTGTCGCTGGAATTCTGGTAATTCATCTAAAAATAAAACACCATTGTGCGCTAAAGAAACTTCGCCGGGTTGTGGATTTGAGCCGCCCCCGATTAGAGCGACATTCGAAATTGTGTGGTGTGGCGATCGATAGGGGCGAGAAGTCATTAATGATGTCGTACTTCCTAGAAGGCCGGCGACCGAATGAATTTTTGTGGTTTCTAGAGCCTCTTCAAGTGTAAGAGGAGGCAGTATGGTTGGGATACGTTTAGCCAGCATAGTTTTACCAACTCCTGGAGGGCCAATAAGTAATGCATTATGACCTCCGGCAGCTGCAATTTCTAACGCTCTTTTAGTTGATTCTTGACCTTTTACGTCCTCAAAATCCACATCAAATTCATCTAATTTCCTTTGAAATTCTGCTCTGGTATCAACGACTTCTTTTGGAATCCCTTTTCCGGTTTCCAAGAATTGAATAACCTCTTCAATGTTAGAGGCGCCATGAACGTCCAACTTATCTACTATTCCTGCCTCACGCGCATTTTGTTTAGGTAAAATAATTCCTTTAAACCCTTCTAATCTGGCCTGCACGGCGATAGGCAATGCTCCTTTCATGGGTTGAAGGCTGCCATCTAATGATAGCTCACCCATGATTAAATATTGATCTAAATTCGCCTCGGGAATTTGCTCACTAGCAGCTAAAACCCCCATAGCTAGAGGCAAATCGTAATAACTGCCTTCTTTTCGAATATCGGCTGGAGCCATATTAATTACGATTTTTTTACCCGGCATTTTATATCCGTATTGGTCCAAGGCTGACGTAATTCGTTGTTGACTTTCCTTTACCGCATTATCGGGTAATCCGACAAGAAAATACTTTGCTCCTCGAGATACATTTACTTCTATAGTTATGGTTTGAGCGTTGATTCCATAAACTGCGCTACCGTATGTTTTTACCAGCATAATTTATTTGATTGTATAAAGACTAAAATACGCTTTTGAAACTTTTTGGAATGGATGATTTCTTACCAACATAATTTACACAAACGATTCATAAAGTTAGGGCTAGACTCTTTAAGTTTGTTTGGCATAAAAATTAGTTATGCTATACTAAAACTTAGAATTATGAAAGTATTAATTGTGTTGTCTGCTGTATTTATGTTGTCGTTAAATTTGATAGCTCAAGAAAATGAATTGCAGAATAAAGAGAAGTATAATGAAATTGCACTTTCACCTGCCATTATAAATGCGGAGCAAATGGAGATGAATGACTTACTAACGATTATTACTTCCCTGGATAGAATAATTAGTGAAAATGGTAAACTAGCAGAAAAGACTATTTCTCCATACATGTTGTACTTGAAGTATTCATTTGAAAAAATTAATATAATTGAGAAAAAGTCTCAAACTTCAATTGTTGTTTTATTAGATTTTTATGTAATAGATAATATTTCAAAGCAACAGACAGCCTCTAAATCAATGAAAATAGTCTCGAAACAATCTGATGAAACTTCTGCCTTAATAGAAGCGATAAAGTCGGTTTCAATAGAAAATGAAGATCTACAAAATATAATAAGGAGCGGTAGAGAGGAAATCTATTCAAGGAATGTATTGCAATGTTTGGAATTCATGAATATGGTTCAAGTCAAAGTCCATGAAGGACAGCAATTGAAAGCTATCGGAGCGTTGTTACACTTGCCCGAATTTGAGGGCGAATGTGTAATGATGAGTGATCAATTATTAATCGAAGCAGTTAATAGCAAGAACATGATTGAAGCTTCTAGAAACTTGGAAAGTTTGGAGTATTACATAGAAAGGAAATTAGACCTCTCTGAAGTGCGGCGTTATGCTGATTTATTGGCAAACGATGTTCAAGGAAAAGAATTTCTGGTAAGTTTTATAAAAGATTATGGTCTTGAAGATGAGTATCTGGAGGTTTTGATTGAGGCAAATGAAGTATACCCGGAACCAATTAGTGATGAAAAATCTAGGGTTCAGGCTAAAGAGCTAATTTTAGTTCAAGAAGAAGAAAAAATCTTGAATATTAGAATGCTTCAAGAAACTGAAATGTGGGTTAACGAACTAAAGCCTTAAAAAATCAAGATAGACCTCCTGAGTGCTTGATTCCCGTATCCTAAGTCAACTTTGAATCCACTTTCTGGGTCTTGAGTTAAACAATAGCTACCATCAAAATATATTGTGCAATAATTGTCATATAAGGCTGTGCTTTTGATCTTTGCACAAGTAGAGGACACTTTAGGATTATACTCTATAGGGATTGCTGAACCATTAATAGTTACTTGAATTTTAAGTAAATTATTGTTTTTCTGTATAATTTTAATTTGTACTAAATCTAGTCCTAATTCTAATTGTTTAATCAGGGATAGTATCTTCCCATGGTAGTTTTGAGGTGCAACTTCTAGAATTGAAAAAAGGGTGTCTTTAGCCGCGAACATCCAGGAGATTGAGTTTTTTTGATCGATTTTGCTTTTAATCGGATTTAACCTTGATGTAATCCTGGTATCAAGAAGCTCGAATTGACTGGCGATTTTATCAATTTCTTCATTAGAACAATTGAATAGGGCGCTGTAACTATAAAGATAACCACCCTTTGATAATCTATATTTCTCCCAATAGATGTCAGCAAGTAAAGTATCGTGAATACCATAAATTTTCGCAAATGACTTCCCTTTGATGTCAGACCAGTGATAGTGTGTGATAAAATCTGAAATTCTATTTTTTCTAAGACTGTCAGATTTTGCATCTAATTTATAAACAATAGCAGTATTAAGGCTTTTTTCAAACTGGTCTTTAGCCTTCAGCTTAGATGCAAATAATGTTTGCGACTTTACTTGAATTCTTAATAAATCAGTTTGTTCAGCTTTTACCCACTTTGGTTTTTTATCACTTTTATCAACGGTTTTTTCCTTAGCCAAAACATCAGGCGGATGCATAGCTAATCCTAGAATTAAAATAATGAATAGTGACTTTTGTAACATCGTAATTAAAAGTTAGCACTCTCTGTGAGCATAGAACGATTTACTTTTTTAACTAAGCCTTGAAGGACTTTACCTGGACCTACCTCAGTGAAAGATGTCGCTCCATCCCCAATCATATTTTGCATAGTTTGAGTCCAACGCACAGGCGCAGTTAATTGAGCCATTAAATTCTCTTTTATTTCTTCAGGACTGGATACTGCGGATGCAGTAACGTTTTGGTAAATAGGACAAATACCTGTTGAAAATTTAGTGTTGCCTATTGCTGCAGCAAGTTCCGCTCTGGCAGGTTCCATTAAAGGAGAATGAAATGCTCCACCAACTGGAAGCAATAGAGCTCTTTTTGCTCCGACTTTAGTAAGTTTTTCGCAAGCATCCTCGACTGCTAGAGTATTTCCAGAAATAACCAATTGGCCAGGACAATTGTAATTTGCGGCAACAACGACACCAACAATACTTTTACAAATTTCTTCCACCACATTATCATCAAGCCCAATTATCGCCGCCATTGTTGATGGCTCTGTTTCACAGGCTTTTTGCATTGCCATTGCTCTTTGTGACACTAATGTAAGCCCATCTTCAAATTGAAGGACTTTATTTGCGACTAATGCAGATAATTCGCCAAGTGAATGACCAGCAACCATGTCGGGTTTAAAACTATTGCCCAATCTAGCAGCAAGAATTGTAGAATGAAGAAAAATTGCAGGTTGCGTTACTTTGGTTTGTTTCAGTTCTTCAACGGTTCCATTGAACATTATATTCAAGATATCAAAGCCAAGGATGTTATTTGCTTCTTCAAATAAGGTCTTTGAATTAGGATTAGAATCGTATAAATCCTTTCCCATTCCTATAAATTGTGATCCTTGTCCAGGAAAAACGTATGCTTTCATAATATTCAGTTCTAATTTGTGACAAATATAAAGTTCCGAAAATTTGGAGAAGGAATAGGAGCATAAATTTTTCAAAGGCTACCTTTGTTATTATATTAGTAGAAATATGATAGTTGTTACAGGAGCCGCAGGTTTTATTGGAAGTTGTATGGTTGAAAAATTGAATCAACAAGGTTTTTTTGAATTGATATTAGTTGATGATTTTTCACAAGAGAGGAAAAAAGCTAATTACGACAACAAAAAGTTCAAAGATTTAGTTGATCGAAATGATTTTCCAGTATGGTTGAATGACAATCACAAGTTAGTAGAATTTGTTTACCATATAGGTGCAAGGACTGATACAACGGAGTTCGATGTTGCAATTTTTGATGAATTGAATCTGAACTATACAAAGTCTCTATGGGAGATATGCAGTAAGAATTCTATTCCATTTGTTTACGCATCATCAGCAGCAACTTATGGATTAGGAGAACTTGGTTACAAAGACGATCATGCGCTTCCTTTCGAATTGAAACCCTTAAACCCTTATGGCGAGTCAAAGAATGATTTCGATATATGGGCGTTGAAACAAGAAAAACACCCTTATTTCTGGGCTGGTTTTAAGTTCTTTAATGTCTATGGGCCAAATGAGTATCACAAAGGTAGAATGGCTTCTGTAATATGGCATGCGTATAATCAAATAACGTCCACAGGTGCGGTGAAGCTATTTCAATCGCATGATCCAAACTACCAAAATGGTGAGCAATTGCGAGATTTTATTTATGTGAAAGATGTTGTAGAAGTATTGTTTTTTATGTTGAATAATCGCAAAGTTGAAAATTCAGGATTATATAATTTAGGAACAGGAAAAGCTCGCTCTTTTAATGATTTGGCGCAGTCTACTTTTGGTGCTCTTAAACTTGAGCCTGCAATTTCCTATGTTCCAACACCAAAGGATATTAGGGATAAGTACCAATATTTTACTGAGGCAGATATGAGTAAATTAAAATCAATTGGCTACACAAATGAATTCACTTCTTTGGAAAAAGGGGTGGAGGATTATGTTACCAATTATTTAATAGAAGGCAGCTACTACTGACTAATTTCTTCTAACAAGTTAACAAGTTGTGATCTGATTTTTATCAATCGATCTTTTAATTCTTGTTTTTCAAGTAACGCATTTCGATCGTCTTTTAATGCTCTTTTTGCACCCTCTAGTGTATGTCCCTTCTCTTTAACTAAATCGTATATAATTTTGAGATAAGCCAAGTCTTTTTGAGTAAAAAGACGATTACCTTTTTTATTCTTTTTCGGTTTGAGAATATCAAATTCACTTTCCCAAAAACGGATTAACGAAGAATTAACCTCAAAAATTTTGGCTACTTCTCCGATGCTGTAATACAGTTTTGTTATTTCTCTTTCGCGATAAGGCAAAATATGTACTTAATTTTATAGTGTCACTAAAGTAATCAAAAGTACTGTTAGTCAAATGATTGTATGGGTTGGCCTGATAAATCAATTATTTGTTGAAACTGGTCTGGAGAAAGGTCTTGATAATAGTAGTTTACAGGGTCGATTTTGATCCCATTTTTTAAGACTTCATAGTGCAGGTGCGGAGCAGTACTGCTACCCGTACTACCGACTAAACCTAATACATCGCCTCGATTTACTTTTTGTCCTTTACGAATATTAATCCTGCTCATGTGCGCATAGATGGTTTTATACCCATAACCATGGTCTACAATTACATGAAATCCAAAACCAAATCTCCTTTTTTCTACTTTGGAAACTATTCCGCTGCCAGTTGCGAAAATTTGGGTTCCTGTTGGTGCAGTAAAATCTTGTCCTTCATGCATTTTTCGGATCTTTAGAATAGGATGCATTCTTATTCCAAACCCAGAACTTATTCTTTTTAAGTCTTCACTTTTCAACGGCATGATAGAAGGAATACTTGCAAGCATCTGCTCTTTTTTACTTGCCATCTCTAGAACCTCATCAAAGGATTTAGACTGGATGTAGATCTGTTTGGTAAGTTCATCCAATTTTTTAGCCGTTTTTATAAGAATATTAGAATTATTATATCCCTCTAATTGAGCATATCGATTGACACCACCAATTCCCGATTTCCTCAAGTTATCTGCAATGGGTTCAGCTTCAAGAATTACACGGTATATATTATCGTCCCTTTCTTGAATGTTAGATAAAACTTTCGAAACATTTTCGAGCTTATTGTTTAGTAATTCGTATTCATGAACTAGTTTTTCATTTTCTCGTTTAAGTTGTCTTTCTTCAGGTGTATCGAAAAAGAAAAATGTAACAATAAGAAACAGAGTCGCAAACACAATTCCACTAAGGGTATACGTTACAAGTTTGAACAAACGATCTTTAGCCGTGAGCTCAATTTGCTCATAGCTTAATGTCTTTGTATTGTATTTGTATTTTTTACTTGCCATTTATATCAAGTCTAGCTTAATATTTTCAATGTACAAAGTTATTGAATAAACCTAAATTTGCGCAAGATGAAAATTTACGCTTTAAAGGGCTCGGTTAGCCAAGTGCTCAGCGATAATTTTAGTGAAGAATTTTAAAAGAAAAAAATGAACTGGGAAGTAAACGAAATAAGGCAAAAGTTTTTGGAGTTTTTTGAATCAAAAGGACATCTTATTGAAGCATCTGCGCCTATGGTTGTGAAAAACGATCCGACCTTGATGTTTACGAATGCAGGTATGAATCAGTTCAAGGATATTTTCCTCGGAAATAGAGCTACCGAGGTTAAGCGTATTTCAAATTCGCAAAAATGCCTGAGAGTTTCAGGAAAACATAATGACCTTGAAGAAGTTGGTGTAGATACTTACCATCATACTATGTTTGAAATGCTTGGAAATTGGTCTTTTGGTGATTATTTCAAAGTAGAAGCTATAAACTGGGCATGGGAACTATTAACTGATGTCTATAAATTAGACCAAGACAGGCTTTATGTTACTGTTTTTGAAGGAGACAAGCAAGACGCTACCGAGGCTGACTTTGATGCAGAAAATATTTGGTCAAATCTGATAGATAAGCAAAGAATAATAAGATGTGATAAGAAAGATAATTTTTGGGAAATGGGAGAAATGGGTCCTTGTGGACCTTGCTCGGAAATTCACG
Source organism: Flavobacteriales bacterium UBA6770 (assembly GCA_905181875.1). Classification (GTDB taxonomy): domain Bacteria; phylum Bacteroidota; class Bacteroidia; order Flavobacteriales_G; family Salibacteraceae; genus UBA6770. Next base: position 378,241 of record CAJIZH010000004.1, on the reverse strand, counting down.
TTGATTTGCGCCCTGAAAAAGAGCGCAAGAGCATAGATGGAAAAACACTAGTCAATAAAGACCATCCTTTGGTTATAGAAATATGGAATCTGGTTTTTGTCCAATTTAATAGAGATTCCAAAGGAAAACTATCTGATCTACCAAATAAACATGTCGACACTGGAATGGGGCTAGAAAGGCTGGCTATGGCACTTCAAAAGAAAGAATCAAATTACGATACGGACGTTTTTAGCCCAATGATTTCAACGTTGGAAAAACTTTCTAAGAAGCAGTTTAAATCTTCTAATAGTAAAGAAGATATCGCTTTCAGAGTTATTTCTGACCATGTAAGAGCTGTGTCGTTTTCTATTGCTGATGGTCAGCTACCATCCAATACGGGTGCCGGATATGTTATAAGACGGATATTAAGAAGAGCCGTACGTTATGGGTATAGTTTTTTAGAGTTTAATCAACCTTTTATGCATGAATTGGTTCCTGTATTGATTCATCAACTTGGTGATCATTTTGTAGAATTAAAGGCACAGGAGACTCTTATTTCGACTGTGATTAAGGAGGAAGAGGAGTCTTTTTTACGCACACTTGCCAAAGGGATTGTGAAGTTAGAAAAAGCGTTAAAATCCGATACTAAAATAGAGGGGAAACAGGCTTTTGAATTATATGACACCTTTGGATTCCCAATCGATTTAACTGAGCTGATTGCCAGTGAACACAATGGTTCGGTCGATATGGTGGGATTTACAAAGGAATTAGAACTTCAAAAAATGAGGTCACGAAATTCAAATATTGTTACAACAGATGATTGGATCGAGAACAACAGTAATATTGCGCAAGTTTTTATTGGTTATGATGATTTAATTTCAAAGTCTACGATTATTAAATATAGAGAGATTGAAACTAAGAGTAAAAAGTTTTATCAAATTGTATTGGATATAACGCCATTTTATCCGCAGGGTGGCGGTCAGGTAGGTGATACTGGATTTTTAAAGCAAGGTAAAGTCGTTGTTAAAGTAATCGATACGAAAAAAGAAAATGATTTAATCATTATTACAACAAAAGATTTCGGATTGAATTTGAATTCAAGTTTAATAGCTACAGTTGATTATCAACGACGTAAGCTTGCTCAAGCAAATCATACTGCAACTCATCTTCTGCATTTAGAATTGCGTAAATTATTAGGAACTCATGTACAGCAAAAAGGTTCTTATGTATCTGCCGATTATTTGCGATTTGATTTTTCACACTTTCAAAAAGTATCTGAAGAACAGTTAAGGACTATTGAGAAGAATGTAAATGATTTGATTTTTGATAATTTGTTGCTTAATGAAAATCGAAATGCCTCAAAGGAGCAGGCAAACGAGGCAGGAGCAATGATGCTTTTCGGTGAGAAATATGGCGATAAAGTAAGGATGATTTGCTTTGGTGATTCTGTTGAATTATGCGGAGGTACTCATGTTAATCAAACTAGTGAGATTCGATTGTTTAAAGTAACAGGGGAATCTTCTGTTGCAGCTGGTATACGAAGAATTGAAGCTATTAGTTCTAACAAAGCTTTAGAGTATTTAAATAGTGAACAGAAGGATTTGAATATTGTTAAGACTATGCTTCAGAATACAAAGCAACCTATCAAGGCATTAGAAGAAGTACTGGCGAAAAACGCAACCTTAGGCGAACAAATGTTAGCTGTAGATAAGGATAAAGCCAAAGAATTAAAATCCCTGATACAAGAGAATATTGAAACTAATAGTACTCAACTAAGTTTCTTTTTTGGTAGTACAACTGTACCGGCGAAAAACGTTAAAGATATTCTGTTTGAGTTAAAGGCAAGAAATGAGGACTTAGTAATAGGTATTGCTTCTGTATCTGAGGATAAGGTAACAATTAGTCTATTGGTTAGTGATTCAGTTGTAAAGTCAAGGTCTCTAAAGGCGGGAGATGGTATTAAGCTAATATCCAAAGCAATAAACGGAGGAGGAGGAGGACAGCCATTTTTTGCAACTGCAGGTGGTAAGAACCCTAAAGGGATTGAAGAAGCTTTTCTAAAGCTAAAAGACTGGATCAGTTAGTTGTTAGGGGTTTAATTGATTTCTAAATTATAAGGCATAAAAAAAGGGGTGAAATGCACCCCTTTTTTACGTCCTATATTGTGATGTTTATTTTACAATAAACTTCTCTTGATATGTTTCACCATCTACTTCAACAGAAATCGTATAGAAGCCTGTAGCAACATCAACAAGATTAACTGCTTTGTTGCTGTTCCCGTTTAATATTCCATAAGCTTCATTGTAAACCGTTCTTCCGTTTATATCCATAATCGAAACAGAAATATCATTGGCACTTAAACCTTTAAAGTCAAGATTAAATAATCCGTTGTTCGGATTAGGATAAAGTGTTAATGTAGCTCCAGAAGTATTCTCTAGAATGTTTAACGTAATAACGGTAACTTCAAAAGATTCACTTGTTGATCTACATTGATTACTGTTAGTATACGTTACCGTATAAATCCCATCTGTCTTGTAGATATGTTTTGGAAGTCTAAAGTTTGAAGAATCACCATCTCCAAAATCCCAACTGTGAGTTGAACCTGCAGATGTGTTGCTTGTAACCTTAAATAGAAGACCATTTACCGTATCAGTAATAGTAACTACTGGTCTACCTAGAATTTTCATAAGAATACTGTCTTGTGAAATACATCCTTTATGATCTACCGTTACTTTAACATAAGCTCTTTTTGAAGGAAGTTCGAAATCTGATACAGTTGCACCAGGATCTTGATTAGTGCTATCACCAGAGTAGCCAGACCAGGTAAATGAAGCTCCAATTGTTCCATCAACGTTGCTTAATATACTTTTAGAAGCACCTTCACAAACTAGAATACTGTCCATACCAAAGTCTGCAGCAGGAGAGTATGTGACATCAAAAGTATCACTAGAAATACAACCCCAGTTATCTGTCGCAATTACAGAATATGTTGCTTGCTTCGTAAAAGCAACTACTGCTATAGAATCTGAAGAACTCCAAGAGTATATCAGTACCACCCACGTAATAGTCGCATCAACATTTAACGTAGTTGTTCCAAAACACATGTTTGTGTCATTAGGTAACGACAACAGCGTCAGGTGTGATAATCTCTATTGTATCAACCACAACACCACACGCATTGAAGAAGGTAACTGAATATTCACCTGGAGTCGAAATGTTAATTGATTTATTAGTATCTAGGTTCTTTCCCGTTGCTAGATTTTTCCAAATTGCAGTTTCTCCAAAGTTTCCTCTACCAGCATTAAGTACAGTAACATCACCAGGACATAGACCATAGTCATCAGTTAATTTCACATCTGAAATAGGCGTAAATTCATCGGCTCCAATACTAGGGGTTGTGGCAGAACGAGGATCACCATCATAATCACTTGAAATAGCTTGTATTGCTAGACCGGCTTTTGATAATGCATTATTACAAACGTGAAGGTCATTTCTTTTTGTATCGTAATAGAAAGGATTTAATTGTTTCGAATTAGCATCTAAAGAAGTAGCATTTTGATATGCAGCAAGCGTTGTAAAGTTACCGCCACCAGTGCCACCAATCGCAATTATATTATTACCGGGTGCATAAAAGTTATTATAATCTGATATGGTAACATTTCCAAATGAAGCTTGATTAACCGCAACACCTGCAACTCCGATAGCTATAATATTATTCCACATTGCATTTCCTGTTCCTTGGCTAAAGTAAATACCTTCGTTGTTCGCACCATTACCGTTCACTGCAATATTGTTGTTAGCGACTTGGGTAAAGTTTGAGTTCTGAATAGCAATTCCTCTAAATTCAAGACTACTCCATGGTTGTCCAATATTTAAAAAGTTATTGTAAATCCAGTTTGTTCCAGAAGCTTTGTTATAATCGTTGACGAAAACTCCGTAACGCGGCCATTGACTATTTGAAGACTTAACAATATTGTTTTCAATAATTAAATCATCTGTCGTTCCATCAACAAAAATGCCCATACCTATCTGATCTTGATTACCACCACTATAGATGTTAGAAGAAAGTGAAGACATTACATTGTTATCTATTTGAAGATTACTAGATCCATCAAAGTGAATACAAGTTAAGTAGGTTCTTTCAAATTCACAATCTGTTATTGTGTGCGATGAACCTCCAGAAATATAGATAGCATCAGACCCACCAAAAAAGTCTGATCCACTTACAAATAGATTATCTCCAACTTGCTCACCATAGATTAAGGTATTGTTTCTATTACTATTAGCGTAATCAGATTCAAAACTACAATTAATGATATTTATATTGTTACTACCATTACCTATAGAAATGTTTTGCGAATGATCCGTAGTAAATCCATTTTCACTGTAGAAGTCAATATTTTCAATGTATAAATAAGAAATATCATTAAGAGCAATTATGTAGTTATTATCTACATTACAAGAATCAAAAGTTAGCTTAGCATTCTTGCCTTGATTAGTTTTTGCTCTTAAAATAATAGGAACTGTTGGACCAGTACCAGCTAATTTAGGAAAGACATATTGCCCAACATAGTTATTGTGACTTGAGTCCAATTCAATAATAAGTGAGTCGCAAATTCCACCTACTCTGGCAAACGAATCCAATGCTAAGTTTAGATTCATAAAATCATCACCTTTACTCGTGTCTCCAACCGTCCATAGTTTTTTAGCAATTGAAGGAGCAACAACATACATAATGGTATCATTAATATCCATTGAATCAGGAACACCATTAGGGTTAGAAACCCAAACGATAATGGTGTCTCCAGTTTTAAATCCAGGAGCATGAGTATAAACTGAAGCAATGTTACAAGCTCCAGGTTGAACAGAATCTCGGATCACAACATTTGGCATTCTGATATCAGGCAGAGAAAGACCGCTAGCAGCAGTTGTTTTATAAATGCCGCCTATTTCAACAGAATCCAGAATTCCTAGACCATCGTTACAGTAACGCACCTTAAAGTCTTGATATAGTGTACCAGGACAAATCGGTGACTGAGGAGAAGTAACGACATCCATTTTAGCAGAATTTGCTGGTGGTATTAAAACTTCAATATCAACTGAATTACCATAACTGGCTCTTGTATAGCAAGCATCAGTAATAGAAGTTCCAAAACCTGTTATACGCATTCTTGTTAATCCACTCTTTACAATATTTGGATTGTTGGGTATATTGATAATGAATGTTTGAGTAGCATTGTAACTAGTCGTTCTATATACTGTTTCATTATTTCCACTAAAGTTTCCATCGCCATTAAAGTCAATAAATACTCTTACCGGGTTACCTCCTGTACTCCAGGATTGATCAAATGATACGGTCATCTGAAACGAAGATCCAGGTTGAATGATCATACGAGCAGTAGTTGATCTGTCAGTATAACCGTTGCTCCAATTAAGACCTTGGACGTTAGCATCCCGTATCGCTCCAGAGGTTGTTACAGCATCCATATTACGCCAATCTCTAGATGTACTTGGAGTACAGTATTGCGCGTAAGACTCAGCTCCGATCATTAAGAACAGTGCTAAAATCGAAGTGTATGTAATAAATTTTTTCATAATTATTATTATTTTAAATTTTGGTACTGATTATTAGTACAAAGTGATTTTACCATTAAACAATGTATTGCTTGCGCTGTTTATTGAAAGCTGATAAACACCTGACGCTAAATTACGGTCATTTAAATTTAATGTGAAATGTTGCAATGAGTTTTTAGATTCATCCACAACAACCCTTCCATTTAAGTCTATTATTTTTACACTTACAGAACTTAAATCAAGGTCTGAAGGTAATTCCACATTCAATAAACCATTTGTTGGATTAGGATAAACACTAACATTTGAGTAAGAAATCACTTCATTGGTTCCAACAGTAATAACTTCAATACTTTTACTTATAGTAGCAATGCCACAGTTTTGAGAAGTAATAGTAAGTGTTACTGAGAAAACTCCGTTTGTATCATAAATATTTACAGTTTTCCAGATCAATCCAGAATCAATTTTCCCATCTCCAAATGACCAATGGTAATCGATACCCGTTTTATCATCTGCAATGAATTCCCAATTAGATTGTGAAAACTGACTTTGCAAAAACGTAGCGAAAGGAAGAGCATCTACGGTAACGCTTGTTGTATCTGTTGAAACACAATTAAGAGGATCAGTGAAATGTACCCAATAAGTAGAAGAACTATCAACGAATTGACGACTAGAAGAAGAACCGTTGCTCCAAATATAAGTACCTGCACCAGTACCTGGATTTAAATCAACAGTATTGCCTTCACATAGAATAGTGTCTTTGGTAAGGTCAACGGCGCTAGAAATAGTTATTTCAATTGTGTCAGATAGAAGAACATCCATCACTGTCATTAACTGCAATAAAATATTGACCTCTTTTGCTGATTGTTATTCCTGCGGTTGTTGCTCCAATATTCCATGAGTATGTTCCATTAGTAATATCTGCTGTTACAGCTAAAGATTCACCAGCACACAAATTAGTATCATTTGGTAGTTCAACAACTTTGTTCGTTTGAATTACAAAACTATCAACAGCATTTCCACACTCTCCAATTAACTCAGCATAATAATTTCCAGATTGAGTAAACCACTTAGAAGCAGCTGTATCTGTATTATTCCATATAATTCTATCGGCAGCAGAAATTTCAGAAGAAACAACAAGAGTGTCTCCATTACAAATATTGTATGCATCACCTACAGAAAACTTAGAAGGAGCAGTGAATTCAAATACACCTGGATCAGGAGTATTTGCTGATCTCGTAACTCCTAAAACGTCACTTGTACTAAACAAGGCAGTTCCAATGTTATCAATCAATGCATTACAAGTTCTTAACGTACTGTCTATGAACATAGGGTCTGTTGAAATCCCATCAAATTCAAACCCGTAATTATTTTGCCAATTTGCTATATCTGTAATTGTTTTATTGCCAAATTGTCCTAAAACAACTTTTGCATACAGTACATTGTTATTCATGGCACTTACCGAGGAAGTTCCTTGAATTTCAAAAGCAAAACCATCACCATAATTAGCGATAATATTATTGTGTACTTCATTAGCACCGCTGTTTCCTATGTAGATGCCTGCAGCAGTTTCGCTGGTACCTAGCATACTGATAGCGTTATTCGTGATCTCATAAAACGTTACGTTATCTAATCTAATTCCATTGTATGTATTATTTAATGAAGAATCACCCATAATAAAGCGATTATTATAAATAAGTACTTTGTTAGAAGGAGTTCCACTTAAGTTAAGTAGTCTAATTCCAAATCTCATGGAACGTCTTGTTTCAATGTTAGAATTATCATGAATTTCCACCGAACCAGTTGCATCGTCTATGTAAAGAAAAGTACCATTAGTTGAAGGGTTTCTATTCGCGATGTTGGTGTTTGTATTACCTGTTAATTTTAAACCCAACGTATGAATAACAAATACACCACCATTATAATGATTATTAAAGGAACAATTAGTAATACTAATTGCTTCATTAGGAAAACCTACTCCACCTGGTGCTTGAAATCTAATGGCTTCAGTTCCTCCATTGAAATTACAACCATCAAAGCTTATATTTTCAATACCGCCAAATCCAACTTGTCTTACTAGCCTGGCATTGGTGCTTGAACCAGTATAGGTAATGTGGAAGTTACAATCATTAAATGCAATGTCATTTGAGTTGTTAAAAAGAACAAGTCCTGAATTTGAATTTCCACTTGAATCTTGAATCGTTAAATCATTGAAAGTAATATTTTGAATATCGGTAAAGCTAAGTACATGATTAACAGTAGAAGAAGTACTTGACCAATTTATGATAGCAGAATCAGCATCTCCTGCCATAGAATTAAATGTTATTTCTGCGTTATTAGTAATTCCAGGAATAATATTGAATTTTCCTTCAGCATAATGTTTTCTTGAGCTAAGATTAAAAATAACGTTACCACAAACACCAATCTCCTCAATATCTCTAATTACTTTAAACAATGAGTCATAATCAGAAGTTGGAGTACCAACTGTATAGGTTCCTTTTAAACCTGGTCTAGGAATTCTCGTGAGTGTATCATCTCCCTGATAATCATCTAGTGCATTCCCGTTTACTAAACTCAACCACACCTTTAAGTATCACCATATTTATAGGTTAATGCTCCTAAGGTAATATTTACAGCGGAAACTGCACCACCAGCACTAATGTTACCTTTCCAATTGTATGGAGTTTGCAAAGTGTCATTCTTTGACCATTGAATAGTTGCGCTATCAATTGCTGTTTTACTATTACTCAATAAAGAAATAATAATAGAATCGCCAATTGAGCAAGAAGGAATAAAAGGATCTAACATTTCATTAATTGCGACATTTTCTTGATACAATACAGAGAAGATGTAATCTTCAGCTTCACCAGATTGACTACCCCTAGAACAAGGATTGTTAATTGGTGCGGCGTTCCATTCTGAACGAAATCGAATTCTATATGAACCACCTGCTGTTGGGGCACCATTATAGGTAGCGGGAACAGCAAACGTTCCACTATAAGGAGGACGAGCTCTTTTAGATATGACCCGCTCACCGGCCTCAAATGAATTTGATTTATTCCAATCAATCCAAGCGGTTAAGCCACTGTTCTGAGAGTTTGATGGGTTAGTTGAAATTCTATAATTTACCGTTGTCCCAGGAGTACAAACGTATTCACGAGCATTACCAGTTGTGTAATCACTATAACCATTACTGTTTCCATCCCAAAGGACTGATCGACTGGTTAGATTGGTAGAACCATTAGTTAACGAGACTTCTTGGATTGATTCCCAGTCATTTGAGTAGCTTGGGCTACAATATTGCGCAGCCCCCATTATCCATGACGAAAGCAGGAATGTTAGTAAACCTAATTTTGTGTAAACGTTTTTCATATACTGTTATTTACCTGTTTAAACTTAAAAATCTTATTGAATTCCCAAATATAGAAATATTAACATAGTAACAAAAAAAAAAAATAAAAGACCATTTTGCGCAAATGAAGTAGGTCCTTACTGGGCTAAAGCGTGGATTGCAGTATATTAATACTTTAATATTTTATTTTTTTCGTTGTTCAACCCAACTATTATGAACGATTCATCGTCACTAATTTTTATATCAGCCATATCCTTAACATCTCCTTTTAAGAATACACCACTTTTTTCAAAAGGTTGGAAAAGAAACTGTCCTTTTCCATTGCCTAACGCCAGAAATCCAATTGACGCATCATTTCTAGGTGTTTCAACTTCAGCTGTGTATAGGTTTCCAGCACCAAGTATGTCTAGATTGCCATCTTTATTAAAATCTTTGATAATCATACTTTGAACACAGCTAAATTGCAATTCATTAGGGAGTTTAGAAATTTTGAATTTCCCATTTCCTAAGTTTTCAATGTAGCTATTTGCAAATGTTGTTGCTTTATAATTTAAGGCTTTACCCAGTTGCGAACCATAAATATCGTCAATCGTTGCTGAAGCAAATTCATTGAAAGTAGGAAATTTTTCTTTTATAAAAGGCATTTGTTGCGAAGAGCAAGTTCTTCCTCTTACTGGAAAACAAGCGCCATGATCGTAATACCCGAGAACGATGTCTAAAGATCCGGAATTATCAAAGTCGTGACACCATATTTGAAAAGGTTCGTTCTTAGTCGCTTTATACTTGTAATTCAGCCCTAAATTCCCCACTACAATATCTTCATCTCCATCATTGTCAAAATCAGCAGTCTCTAAACTATACCACCATCCAGTGCTTTCATAGAGGTTATTGGCACTTTCTATTTTGCTAAGCTTCCCGTTCTCGTTTTTTAATAATAAAAGCGGCATCCACTCACCTACTACCATAAGGTCAAGATCTTTGTCTCCATCATAATCAAACCATTTGGCATCCGTGACTAAACCCGGATACATCAAATCAGGCGCTAATTCTTCTGTTTTATCCTCAAATACACCATTGTTATTTATGAGTAAGTAACTTCTTGGAGCAAACGGATATTTTTCGGGTGTTAAACGACCACCTATAAAAAGATCAAGATCACCATCACCATCATAGTCAGCAGAAGTCACCTCCTTGCCGCTTACAATAATATTAGGTAAGCTATTAAAGTCATTTCTAAAGTTTCCCTTACCATCATTTTTATAGAGTCGATGTCTGTATGCAGCAGTTTGATTTACAAATTCATTTCCACCACTTGCAACATATAAATCTACAAAACCATCATTATTGTAATCAAAAAAGTGAGCCCCTACATCTTCTTTGTTTCTATCTGCAGTGAATGCTGGCAAAATCTTTTTCCGAAAAACGCCGGGAGTTTCTTGTATATATAGAACTGAAGGTTGTTTATATGCATTACAAAAGAAAACATCATCTAGCCCATCATTATTAACATCAGCTACTGCTATTTCTGGTCCATGCTGACTGTTGCGGTGGGGGAGTAATATTTCCTTTTTAAAATCGTCATGTTCGTTTTCTGCATGCAAGAACTCGATAGCTTGATTTTTCTGTAGAGTGAATAGTGTATTATTCAGATTAGTTTTCGGTGTCTTTTCTGAAGCATTGATATTTATAGTAATTGCTTGATTCGATGCTACATTTTCAAGTAAAGAATATTTGCCATTAGTCCAGAAAACTTCAACACGATCAACCTTTTCATTTTGTCCAAGGCCAAAGTGAATTTCCGTTTCTACAGATGAAATATAACCTCTGGTGGGATTGAAAAATTGAGTCTGTGATTTCCCATTCACTGTTATCACAACTTTAGATTGCTCAAGAGGAGTTTTATTACCGTCAAGATTTATTCTTAAAAAGTTGTTTCCCAATTTTTCTACTGCATTGTTTTTGTAAATAAATGCGGTAGATTCTAAATTATTTGCAATTAATTCAAGGTCACCATCATTATCAAGATCTGCAAATGCAGCTCCCATAGAAAAGCTTTTATCACCTAGGTTCCATTCGAAGGTCTTTTTAGAAAATGAAAGATCTCCATTATTTTTATACATATAGTTGCTTAGTGGCGTCGAAGGGGTTCCATCAAAAACACTTCTTCTTTCTTCTTTAGTTAGGTTTCTTCTATCTCCATATAGTTGTTTTGCCGAGAGGTTGTAGTCATTATCTCTATCATCAAGTCTATATCCATTCGTAATAAAAATATCTTTTTCACCATCATTGTCAAAATCAGCCATTAATGGTGCCCAACTCCAGTCGGTTGAACTTATGCCTGCTAACTGAGCAATGTCGCTAAAAGTTCCATTTCCATTATTGAGTTGAAGTGTATTGTACATGTACTGATGTGGAAAACCAAATCTAACTAATTCGTAAAATTTCTCTGGGGCCATTGCTCCCATCTGTGTCTTAATTCTAACATGATCTTCTGCTGACATATCTAATGCAATAACATCTAAGTGACCGTCATTATTAATATCGGCAATATCATTACCCATGCTGTATAATGCTATATGAGTTGTTCGTTCCTTAGTTTCATTCTTAAAAGTACCGTCTTTTTGATTGATATACATTCTATCAGGAGAATCGTAATCATTAGATATGTATATATCAGGATAATTGTCGCCGTTAAGGTCGCCTACCGAAATCCCCAAACCATATCCACCTGCGACTTCTTTATCCAAACCACTCGATAATGTAATATCTGTGTATTTTCCGTTGTCGTTTCTATATATACGATCTTCAGTAACCTGTCGTTTTGTGTATTTGTCTTTAGTTAGATCTCCAGCACTGGACCATTCGTTGTCATGATTTAGTATATACACATCTAAGTCACCATCTAAATCCATATCAAAAAATGCAGATTGTGTACTGAATCCGGTATCGGCTAATCCATATTGATCAGCAGATTCAGTAAAAGTAAAGTCGCCATTATTTATTAAAAGACTATTCATTCTTTTCTCAACAGGAAAATATCCACCACGACTAAGATAGATATCCTGAAAGCCGTCACTGTTAATATCAACTATTGTAATACCACTGCTCCAATAGCCAAGTTGACCTACATTAGCTTTCTTAGTAACATCCTCAAACTTTAGGTCCCCAAGGTTCCGATATAACTTGTTACTTACCTCGTTTCCAGTAAAGAATACATCTGGTAGTCCATCATTATCAAAGTCAGCAATTCCAACTCCACCGCCATTAAACTGATATTGGAAGTCATAGAAAAGTAATTCTTGATCTGGGCTTATAGTATTAGCAAATGAAATACCAGTTTGACTCGCATCAAGCTTTTCAAACATTTTTAAGGAAGTATTTACTTTCTTCTCAGAGACCAAAGATTTCTTTATGTTTTCAGATTCACAGCCTATAAAAATGAGTAAAACTGAAAGGATTAAGAATGCTCTTTGCAATCTCAACTGATTTAAATTAAGCATATTTCTGTACATCTTCTTTTTCAATTTTTGATTCCGATAAAATTACGAGTCTTTCAATGATATTCTTTAATTCTCTTATGTTTCCTGTCCAATCTTTTGTTGTCAATTCTTTTATTGCTGACTCAGAAATTTCTTTTTGAGCAACACCCATTTCTTTGCAAGCGATATTCAAGAAGAAATTTGCCAATTCAGGAATGTCACTTATCCTTTCACTCAAAGAGGGGTTTTCGATTAATATTACACTTAATCGGTGATATAAATCTTCCCTGAATCGAGTTGCTTTTATTTCTTCCTTCAGATTTTTATTGGTTGCTGCGAGCACACGCACGTTTACTTTAATTTCTTTTTCGCCGCCAACTCTAGTTATTTTATTCTCCTGCAAAGCTCGCAGCACTTTAGCTTGAGCGTTAGGACTCATGTCACCAATTTCATCTAAGAAAAGGGTTCCTCCTTCAGCTTGTTCGAATTTACCTTTTTTGGTCTTTATAGCAGAGGTAAACGCACCCTTTTCATGACCAAATAGTTCACTTTCGATTAACTCACTGGGAATTGCAGCACAGTTTACCTCAATAAAAGGATTCTTAGCTCTTTTACTTTGATTGTGCAATGCCTGTGCAATTAGTTCTTTCCCAGAACCATTAGGCCCTGTAATTAAAACTCGAGCATCGGTCGGAGCAACTTTAGCAATAATTTCGTGAATATCATTTATGGCTTCGGACGACCCAATAATTTTACTATTTGAGTAACGCTTAATTTTCTTTTGCAAGGTTTTGGTTTCAGTTACCAAGTTACCTTTCTCTAAACCGTTTCTTACAATTACTAAAAGTCGATTTAGGTCTAACGGTTTTGCCAAATAATCGTAAGCTCCCTTTTTTATACAGTCAACTGCTGTTTCTATATCACCGTGACCTGAGATCATAATGATATTCAATTCTGGTTTGGATTCGAGTGCCATTTCTAACAGTTCGCTTCCATCCATTTTCGGCATTTTTATATCACAAAGCACTAAATCAAAATCGTTAGAACGAATACTTGATAATCCTTCCATTCCATTTTCTGCCTCAGTAATTAAATGGCCTTCGTATTCTAGCACATCCCTTAGAGAATTGCGAATACTTTTTTCATCGTCTATAACTAATATACTTGTCATCTAGTTGTATACTATCCATTTCCAAAGTTCGGCATAAGAAACCTTTTTACCGTGCATAAGAATTCCTGTTTTATAAATTTTTGCAGCAATCCAAACGGTCACTAAAAAACCAACGACAAGTAAAGCCATTGATAATACCAATTCCCAAACAGGAATACCTCCGTCCCCAATTCCAATTGCTACTCTAACTAACATTGCTATTGGTGACGTGAATGGTATAATAGATAACCAGAATGCTATTGGCCCTTCTGGGTTATCTACAATAGAACTGGAGAGCACATAAGCTAAGGTAAGAGGAAGTGTTACTGGAAGCATGAATTGTTGAGTGTCGGTTTCATTATCTACCGCAGATCCAACTGCCGCAAATAGGGCACTATATAACAAGAAGCCTCCCAAAAAGTAAAAAATGAATAATCCGATCATTAAAGGCCAGTTGGTCCGGTTAATAATGTTGTTAGGATCTAGCAAATCAAATTTATTTTGATTCACATTTTCCTTTTGAATTTCTGCAGCGATATCTGGAGTTACTTGAGTTTGGACTGCAATTGCTGCAGGATCGTAATAGTCTTTGAAAATTGTAGACTGAACAGCCGTTAGAATTCCTGATGTCAATATTATCCAGAGTAAAAACTGGGTTAAAGAAACAAGTGCAACTCCAATGATTTTACCCATCATTAACTGAAAAGGTTTTACCGAGGTAATAATTATCTCTACAATTCGATTCGATTTCTCCTCGATAACACCGCGCATTACCTGGATTCCATAAAGGAATATGAAAATGTAAATCATAGCTCCAAAAAAGAACCCAACGTAAGATGCTGCTTTGTCAAGCTTTTCTTCTTCACCGTTTTTAGTGAACTTGATGGAATTCAGAACAAAGTTTGTTTTGACATCATAAAAGGCCTCCCGCGAGATATTGTATTGTTTGAGTTTCAATTCTTCTACTACGTTTTCCACCTTATCCTCAATTACACGAATAACGGAACTACTGGGTTGCTTTTTATAATAAAGCTTCGAAACATTGCTATTTTCAATATTTCTAGGAATGTATAATACACAGGTGTAGTCTGAATTGAACAACAAGCCTCTGGCTTGTCCTATATTCATGCCAGTTCCATAGTTGAATTCAATATTTTTTGTGTCTTGTAAGTTGTTGAATGCTGGAGCCTTTTCATCGATTATTAAAACCTTGTGTTGGATGTTCTCTTTAACACTCAAATAAATGACAAGCGATAACCCCGCAGCAATCAATAGTGGACCTAAAAAGGTAATGAGTAAGAATGACTTTTTCTTTACTCGAACCAAATATTCTCTTTGTATAATTAGCCAAGTCTTATTCATGATTTCCTTGGTTTATTTCGTTTACTCTATCAATAAAGATATCATTCATAGAAGGAGTTACTTTTTCTAACCCCAAAACATTGACATGTGGAATAATTGCATTTAGCAAATCATTTGGTGTTTTGTTATCGGCTAGTTTTATTGTTGAACAATGCTTATTGTTTATGATAGTTTTAGTTTCTTTCAATTCAGCATCAATCCACAATGCTTTTGCGAATGCCATATGGTCTCCTTGATAGGTTACGCTAAACTCATTTCCACTGCGCGCTTCTTTAACATCACGAATAGATCCTTCCAGAATTTTTTTGGATTGATAAATAAGCGCAATATCATCGCAAATTTCTTCTACTGATTCCATGTTGTGGGTTGAAAGAATAACCGTAGTTCCTTCTTCCCTAAGTTTTAGAATTTCATCTCTTATGAGCTTTGCGTTTATGGGGTCAAATCCAGAAAACGGTTCATCGAGAATAAGCAGTTGCGGTCTATGCATCACGGTAACAATAAATTGCACCTTTTGCTGCATTCCTTTAGAAAGCTCATCTATTCGTTTGTTCCACCAACCAGAGATTTCAAATTTCTCAAACCATTCTTTTAAACTTGCCATCGCTTCTGACTTTGACATTCCTTTAAGTTGGGCCAGATAGAGCGCCTGCTCTCCCACCTTCATTTTTTTGTAAAGCCCTCGCTCTTCAGGTAGGTACCCTATATTTTTTTGGTGATGAATTTGAAGTGGTTCGCCATTGAAAAAAAGCGCGCCTTCATCAGGTCCAGTTATCTGATTAATAATACGAATCAGGCTAGTCTTGCCTGCGCCGTTAGGGCCGAGTAGGCCGAAAATTTTGTTCGGAGATATTGATAAATCTACTTGGTCTAGTGCGGTATGGCTAGTGTAGAATTTACTTACTCCTTTTATGTCCAGAATACTGTTCATTATAGCTCAAAAAAAAACGCCGGTAAAAAAAATTACCAGCGTTCAAATATATACAATTGAATAATTTAGAATTAACTAAAGAAATCCTTCATTCTACTGAAAAAGTTATTTTCATTTTCTTCAGGATTTGGGATGAAATTTGAAGATATTTTTAGCTTCTCTATCATAGTTGTTTCTTCTTTGGAAAGCTCTTTTGGTGTCCAAACATTTACAGTCACAAGCAGGTCTCCGTTTCCGTAAGAATTAATACTGGGTAGTCCTTTTCCTTTTAAACGTAATAATTTTCCAGCTTGAGTTCCAGGAGCAATTTTAATTTTCGCTTTTCCATCTAAAGTCGGGATGTCAATTTGAGTTCCTAAAACCACATCAGCAAAGTTCAAATACAAATCATAGTACAAGTTCTGCCCATCTCTATGGAAATCCTCGTGTTTTGCCTCTTCAATGACGATAATTAAGTCTCCAGGAACTCCATCAAAAGGACCTTCGTTACCTTTACCTCTTAAAGAAAGTTGCATTCCGTCTTCAACACCACCTGGAATTTCAATAGTCTCAACGACTTCTTGTCTAAGTTGACCGTTTTGGTCACTTCCTTTAGCTCTAGAACTAACTGATTGCCCACCTCCATTGCATGTAGGACATGTAGAAGCAGTCTGCATTTGTCCAAGAATAGTATTAGTAACTCGAGTTACTTGTCCAGCTCCCCCGCAAGTATTACAGATGTTATATTTCGTTTCTGAAGAATTGCTAAGTCTGTTTAGTTTGATTTTTTTAGAAACCCCATTTGCTATCTCCTCAAGAGAAAGTTTCACTTTAATTCTAAGATTAGAGCCTTTTACTCTTCTGCTTCGACTTCCGCCTCCTCCGCCGAAACCACCAAAACTGCCTCCACCGCCTCCGCCGAAGATGTCTCCGAATTGACTAAAGATATCATCCATATTCATGCCGCCGGCGCCGCCTCCGCCGCCAAAACCGCCGCCCATGCCTTGGTGGCCAAATTGGTCATAACGAGCACGTTTCTTTTCGTCGCTTAATATCTCGTAAGCCTCTGCAGCTTCTTTGAAATTTTCTTCAGCTTGGTCATCATCTGGATTTTTATCCGGATGATATTTTATTGCTAATTTGCGATAAGCCTTTTTTATTTCTTCTTTAGACGCTGACTTTGAAACGCCCAGTATTTCGTAAAAATCTCTTTTTGACATAATTATTCTCCTACTATAACTTTAGCATAACGTAGTACTTTTTCATTGAGCATGTAACCCTTTTCTACAACATCGATGACTTTGCCCTTTAGATCTTCAGTAGTTGCAGGAATCTTTGTAATTGCTTCATGGAAATCTAGATCAAAGATTTCATTTAATGCAACTATTTCTTTTAGTCCTTTATTTTTGAAGGTGTTCTCCATCTTAGAATGAATCAATTGAATTCCCTCCTTTATGGTTTCAGGATCATCAACTTCTACATTGTTTAAAATAGCACGTTCAAAATCATCAATTATTGGCAGCAGATCTCCAAGCACTTGACCACCTGCACTTGAAATAAGTTCAAGCTTTTCTTTTGCAGTGCGCCGTCTGAAGTTCTCAAACTCTGAGTAAAGTCGCAAATACCGATCATTTAATTCTTGGTATTTCTCTTCTGCACTAGGCTCTTTTATCTCCTCTTCAATTTTAATGGTATCAGATTCAACGGTTGTATCAACTTCTTCCTTGATTTCTACTGACGTTTCTTCCGACTCTTTTGTCTGGTTTGTCACTTTTTGTGCACTCATTTGTATTATTTTTAATCAATCCAACTTAAACGAATTGTTTGCCAAACCTGTTTTTAGACAATTTGGCATAAAAAAACCCCGAACACTGCCGAGGTTTCTGGTTTTAATAGTTTTTTGTTAAAGTTTTTCAACTACTTTGTCAAGAGCGAGATGTAAGCCTGAACCTCTTAAATTTTTAGCAATAATGACACCGTTTGCATCAATAAGAAAATTAGTTGGAATTCCTTCTACTTGATAATCTCTAGCAGCTTTATTATTCCAAAACTGTAAATCACTGACGTGGTATTCCCAATTCAAGTTGTCTTGGATAATCGCTGCTTTCCATGGACCAACAGCGCGATCTAATGAAACACTATAAATTTCGAATCCCTTAGCGTCTTTAAATTTGGCATCTTTGTATTTGCTGAAAGCTGCAACTACATTTGGATTTTCTTTTCTGCATGGAGCGCACCAACTTGCCCAAAAATCGATTAGGACAATTTTTCCTTTGAGGCTACTTAATATAATTGGTTTTCCGTCAGGGTTGTTCATCTTAATTTCCGGAGCCTTATCACCAACTCTAGTTCCAACAAGAACTCCTTGCTCTGGTTTCTCTGAAAATAAATCCAAACATGGTAGTATAATTAGAGCTAAAAGCAAAATCCCGCTTATTCCTATAAGTTTTGAAAATTTCATTTTTCTATTTTTTTAGTAGGATTCTCTTCTAACAATTTCTGCGCCAATATTATTGAGACGTGTGTCAATGTTTTGGTATCCTCTATCTATTTGTTCAATGTTATGAATCACACTCTTTCCTTCTGCTGACATAGCTGCAATCAGCAAAGATACTCCAGCTCTAATGTCAGGAGATGTCATTTCTATTGCTCTTAGTGGATATTGACGGTTTAATCCAATTACAGTCGCCCTGTGTGGATCGCAAAGTATGATTTGCGCACCCATGTCAATCAATTTATCCGTAAAGAAAAGCCGACTTTCAAACATTTTTTGGTGAATCAAAACACTGCCTTTTGCTTGAGTCGCTACCACAAGCATAATACTAATAAGGTCAGGCGTGAAGCCGGGCCAAGGAGCGTCAGAGATCGTCATTATTGAACCGTCAATAAATGTATCGATCTCATAATTCTTTTGAGCAGGGATAATTAAATCGTCATCCTTCTTTATAATGATAATCCCTAGTTTTTTGAAGACTTCAGGGATAAGACCTAAATGCTCGTAACCGACACCTTTAATTGTGATTTCCGATTCAGTCATAGCAGCTAATCCAATGATACTTCCAACTTCAATCATGTCTGGTAAAATGGTATGGTCAGTTCCGCTAAGTTCTTTAACACCTTCAATATGAAGCATATTAGACCCGATGCCTGTTATTTTGGCGCCCATTCTATTTAACATATTACACAGTTGTTGAAGGTATGGTTCACATGCTGCATTGTATATCGTCGACTTGCCTTTTGCAAAAACGGCTGCCATTACAATATTGGCAGTTCCAGTAACACTAGCCTCGTCTAGAAGCATATAAGTGCCTACAAGGTTTTTTGCATTTGCTTTATAAACACTAGTTTCTGAGTCATAATTAAATGTTGCTCCAAGCTTTTCAAAACCAATAAAGTGAGTATCAACTCTTCTTCGACCAATCTTATCACCTCCAGGCTTAGGAATATAACCTTTTCCAAATCGGCCTAGCAATGGACCTACAAGCATTATTGAGCCACGCAAACCGCCACCCTTTTTCATGAAATCTGGAGAATGTAAATATTCTATATCAACATCATCAGCTTGAAACGAATAAGCTTCGGGACCGAGTTTCTCAACCTTTACATTTAAATTTCGTAGTAGGTCAATTAGCTTATTAACATCTACGATATCTGGAACATTGTTTATGGTTACTTTTTCGGGTGTCATTAGAACGGCACACAGAATCTGTAGTACTTCGTTTTTTGCTCCTTGAGGAATAAATTCCCCTTTTAATTTTTTTCCACCAGTAATTTCAAAAGAACTCATACTTTGCTATCTTTTTTTTCTTTTCGGATTATGATTTCTTCTTTTGTTTGGTTTAGCACCGAGGTCGAGGTTTTTGACAAGTTCAGTGTCATCCGGAAGGATTAAATCTCCGCCTGAAACACGTTTTAGCTCGCTAAGGATTTCGTCATCTTGAACTGAATCTTTATTCCACATTAGATATGCCTTTTTCATCATATTAGCGATCATAATGCAAAGTGCTTTTTTCTCTTCTTCGTCCTCTATTGTTTTAGCGTGTTCAATAAATTCTAAAATCAATCTACCGTAGTGCTTAAATCGCTTTTGCTCGGTTCCATAACTAGGTTTTTCGGGAGTATTTTTCCTTTCTTCTGGAGTTGGTTTTGGGAAAGGAGACTCCACTTCCAATTGATAGTTCGCCATAATATGCAAATGGTCCCAAAGTTTGTTGTTGAATTCTTCAACGTCTCTAAGGCTGGGATTATATTGACCCATAACTCGAATTATAGTTTTCGCTGCTAAATCTCGCTCAGTATCATCTTCTAATTCTAGCGCCAGATTTACCATATTCTGAATATGCCTTCCATACTCTGGAATAACAAGGTCAGTTCGAGTTGTATTGTAGTTCATAAATTTTATATTCAATTTGAACACCAAAAGTAGTTAATCCAATTTTAATTATTCTGGTAAAATTTGAAGTTTGGCGAACCGAAGAAGTAGTTGTTTTTGACCAGCGTTTTCAAAATTTATCAATGCTTTTTTGTTTTCTCCAATTCCTGATAATTCAGCGACGTTGCCTTTTCCAAATCTTTGGTGTAGTATATTTTGTCCAGCTTCTATAAGGCTACTATCACTAGCTTTAAAGTTTGCGTCCGTAACTAGTTTTGAGGGTTTAAAAGTCGGTTTGTTAACTCTTCGCGTTGTAGTGGG
Organism: Flavobacteriales bacterium UBA6770; assembly: GCA_905181875.1. GTDB lineage: Bacteria > Bacteroidota > Bacteroidia > Flavobacteriales_G > Salibacteraceae > UBA6770. The sequence goes on along the minus strand of CAJIZH010000004.1, from coordinate 357,745 downwards.
TTTTGAGGGACTTGGTGACGAAAATGTATTACTTGGATTGTTTAATCCACCTGCGAATGAAAAGTCAGATTTACTTTCATCTTTAGAGGAGCTAGGCTGTTCTATAAACTGCGTATCAATTTCTTCAATAAATCTGCTAGGTTCACAATACGTTAGGTTTCCCCAACGATATCTAGTGTTTGCCCAAGATAAGGTCGCTTTTATTTCAGCTCGAGTTACTGCTACATAAAAAAGTCTGCGTTCTTCCTCTAATTCGGTTCTAGAGTTTACCGAAAGTTGAGAAGGAAATAAATTTTCTTCCATTCCAACAACATATACATAGGGGAACTCTAATCCTTTAGAAGCGTGGATAGTCATTAATGATACAACATTAGTGTCTTTTTTATTGTTGTCAGCATCGGTGAGTAACGCAATATCCTTCATGTAATTCGAAAGGCTGCGATCATCTTCATTCTCAGTGATATCCGTACCTTCAGGAACCAAATCATTCTCGCTAAATTCTTTAATAGCGCTTAGTAATTCTTGAATATTCTCATACCTTGAAACGCCCTCTACGGTTTTATCAGCGTAGAGTTCTTTGAGAATTCCGGATGTACTGGCAACTCTACTAGCTAATTCATAAGCGTTGGTGGTTTCAACCATTTGGCTGAAAGTTGCAATCATTTCTCTGAATGAAAAGATTTTATTTAATACTGCGCTGCTAAATTGAAGACCATGGTTTAATGGATTTTCGAGAATGTCCCAAACACTTTTTTCATGTTGGTTAGCAGCTAAGAATATCTTATCAAGAGTAGTATTTCCTATTCCTCGTTTTGGATAATTAATTACTCGCTTCAAAGCTTCTTCGTCATTTGGGTTAATCACCATCCTAAAATAACCCAATAAATCCTTTACTTCTTTTCGCTGGTAAAACGACAGGCCGCCATAAATCCGATAAGGAACATCTTTCTTACGAAGAGCCTCTTCCATTGATCTCGATTGTGAATTGGTTCTGTAAAGAATCGCAAAATCAGAGTTTGGTCGCGCTTCATTATTCAATCGATAAAAAATATCACTAACAACTTCGTAGCCCTCTTCGTTGTCACTTAATGTTTTAATAATTCTGATTTTTTCCCCAATATCGTTGGATGTCCATACATTTTTTTTAATCTGCTCCTGATTTTTCCGAATTATACTATTTGCTGCGTTTACAATGTTTTGAGTAGATCGATAATTCTGTTCTAGCTTGAAAGTAGCTACGTCAGGGTATTCTTTTTTGAAGTTTAGAATATTCTGAATATTTGCTCCTCTAAAAGAATAGATGCTTTGAGCATCATCACCAACAACACAGATGTTTTCAAAACGTGCAGCCAGTTTCTTTAGAATAAGATATTGGCTATAGTTCGTATCTTGGTATTCATCCACTAATATGTATTTGAATTTGTTTTGGTAATTAAGTAATGCTTGGGGATGGTCTCGAAATAAAACATTCGTTTTGAATAGTAAGTCGTCAAAATCCATGGCACCTGCTTTAAAACAACGTTTTTCATATTGCTCATATACATAACCCAATTCTGGTTTTTTACTTTGAACATCCTCTTTATTAATAGTGGGGTTGTTTTTGTAATTCGCTGCCGATATCAGATTGTTTTTAGCAGAGGAGATTCTGTTTAAAACTAAGTTTGGTTTGTACACTTTATCGTCGAGGTTTTTCTCTTTAATTATTCTCTTTAATAAACTCTTAGAGTCGTCGGTGTCGTAAATTGTGAAATTGGAAGGGTAACCGATAAGGTGAGCTTCGGATCTCAATATTCTCGCAAATACAGAGTGAAAGGTTCCCATCCAAATATTTCTGGATTCGGAAGGACCTACAATTTTTGAAATCCGTTCCTTCATTTCTTTGGCTGCCTTGTTCGTAAATGTCAACGATAGTATTGAGAAGGAGTCAACTCCTGTTCTGACCATATGAGCGATTCGATAGGTTAATACTCTAGTTTTTCCTGAGCCAGCTCCAGCAATAACCATTACTGGACCTTTTGTGTGCTCTACAGCCTTTCTTTGTTCCGGGTTTAACTCATCTAAATAACTCACCTCGCAAATCTACCAAGAGGTATAGGAATATGCTATTAAAATCGTTCACTTTTTCCAACAACTTTTTCATTTTAGGCTTTTCGAGTTTAGATTATGAAGTAATTTTCGAAATATTGCTCACTTTGACAGGGAATGTGAAGCTTTATAATTGCCTGAATGACTGCTTTTTTGACCGAAGTATTGGGAGTTAAAAATTATTCGGGATTTATTCACAATAGCTATTGAATATCTTGATGAAAACATATACATTTGCCGCCCCGAATTTTATTTGGGATCAACACGTGTCAAAACAATTATAAAAGAAATTTATGCCTACTATTCAACAGTTAGTTAGAAAAGGTAGACAAAGCAAGATTAAGACGAGTAAATCCGCTGCTTTGGATTCATGCCCACAACGAAGAGGGGTTTGCGTAAGAGTTTATACTACTACGCCTAAAAAACCAAACTCTGCAATGCGTAAAGTTGCAAGAGTTAGATTGACAAACCAAAATGAGGTGAATGCCTATATTCCAGGTGAAGGTCACAACTTACAAGAGCACAGTATTGTGTTGGTAAGAGGTGGGAGAGTGAAGGATTTACCAGGTGTGCGTTACCATATTGTGCGTGGAGCTTTGGATACTGCCGGCGTTGAAGGTAGGACTCAAAGAAGAAGTAAGTACGGAACAAAACGTCCAAAAAAATAAGGGTTATTTATCATGAGAAAAGCAAAAGCTAAAAAGTTTGAGATAACTCCGGATCCAAGATTTGGAGAAACATTGGTTACAAGTTTCGTAAACAATTTGATGCTTGACGGAAAGAAGAGCATTTCATTCAAAATATTTTATTCTGCAATAGATCGAGTTGCTGAAAAAACTGGTGAAGATGGGTTAGAAATTTTCAAAAAAGGTCTTTCTAACGTTACTCCTCAGGTAGAAGTTAAAAGTAGAAGGGTCGGAGGGGCAACTTTCCAGATTCCTCAGGAAATCAGAAATAGTAGAAAGCTTTCACAAGCCATGAAATGGATGATAATGTTTGCTCGAAAGAGAAACGGAAGGTCTATGGCAGAAAAGTTATCTGATGAGTTTATGGCAGCAGCGCGTGAAGAAGGTGGGGCTTACAAGAAAAGAGAAGACACCCATAGAATGGCTGATGCGAACAAAGCATTCTCACACTTTAGAGTTTAATAAGTAGGGAAATGGCAAAAAGAGATTTAAGATATACAAGGAATATCGGAATTATGGCTCATGTAGATGCTGGTAAAACTACCACTACTGAGCGTATTCTATATTATACGGGTATCAGTCATAAGATTGGAGAGGTGCATGATGGTGCCGCTACGATGGATTGGATGGAGCAAGAGCAAGAAAGAGGTATTACGATTACTTCCGCTGCTACTACTTGTTTTTGGAATTATAGAGACAACGAATACCGGGTTAATATTATTGATACTCCTGGTCACGTAGATTTTACTGTTGAGGTAGAGCGTTCATTGCGTGTTCTTGATGGCGCTGTTGCGCTAATTTGTGCAGCTTCTGGAGTAGAACCGCAATCTGAAACGGTTTGGAGACAAGCTGATAAGTATGGCGTGCCAAGAATCTGTTTTGTGAATAAAATGGATAGAGCGGGTGCTGATTTCTTTAGATGTGTTGAAGAAGTAAGAGAACGTTTAGGAGGGAACCCTGTTCCTCTTCAAATTCCTATTGGAGCTGAAGATGAGTTTGCCGGTGTTGTTGATTTGATTAACAACAGAGGTATTGCTTGGAACGAAGAAGACAAAGGAATGACATGGGAAGAAATTCCTATTCCTGAGGATATGCTTGAATCTGTTGCTGAATGGAGAGAGAAATTAGTAGAAGCAGTAGCTGAAACCAATGATGAATTGATGGAGAAATTCTTCGAGGATCCTGACTCTATTACTGAAGCAGAAATGCTAGCAGCAATTCGTGAAGCGACAATCAACATGTCTATTCAACCAGTTATGTGTGGTTCAGCTTTTAAAAATAAAGGTGTTCAAACTATGCTTGATGGTGTTATGAACTTTTTGCCTTCTCCAATGGATAAAGGTGCAGTTGAAGGGCATGACGTTGATGATGAAGAAGTAGTTATAAAAAGAGAGCCAAGTATTGATGAGCCTTTTTCGGCTTTAGCTTTTAAAATTGCAACAGATCCATTTGTGGGTCGTCTTTGCTTCTTTAGATGTTATTCTGGGAAACTAGATGCAGGATCTTATATATACAATACAAGAACGGGGAAGAAAGAGCGAATCTCTAGAATTTTCCAAATGCACTCTAATAAACAAAACGCTATCGATTTTATCGAGGCAGGAGATATTGGTGCTGGTGTTGGCTTTAAAGATATCAGAACAGGTGACACTCTTTGTGATGAGAAAAAGCCATTGGTTCTTGAATCAATGACTTTCCCTGAACCAGTTATTGGTGTTGCCATTGAGCCAAAAACTCAAGTTGATGTTGATAAAATGGGAATTGCTTTAGGTAAATTAGCTGAAGAAGATCCAACGTTTAGAATTCATACTGACGAAGATTCAGGGCAAACTGTAATTAGCGGAATGGGTGAACTCCACCTTGAAGTACTAATTGAAAGAATGCGGCGTGAATTTAAAGTAGAATGTAATCAAGGTGCACCGCAAGTTGCATATAAGGAAGCTATTAAGTCTACCATTACTCACAGAGAAGTTTATAAAAAACAATCAGGTGGGCGTGGGAAATTTGCGGATATTTCAATTATATTGGGTCCAATCCCAGAAGATTCTGAAATTAAAACTGGATTGATTTTCGAAAACAAAATAAAAGGTGGTAATGTTCCTAGAGAATTTATCCCTTCTGTTGAGAAAGGTTTTAAAGAAGCAATGTCAAATGGAGCTTTAGCTGGATATCCTTTGGATTCGTTAAAGGTTTCATTAACTGATGGTTCTTTCCATGCAGTCGATTCAGATGCACTTTCTTTTGAAGTATGTGCGAAAATGGCATATAGAAATGCATCTAAGGGTGCTTCTCCAGTATTGCTTGAACCTATCATGAAAATGGAAGTTGTAACTCCTGAAGAGAACATGGGGGATATTGTAGGTGATCTTAATAGAAGAAGAGGTCAGGTACAAGGAATGGATGCTAAGAATAACTCTCAAGTTATATCTGTCAGCGTTCCTCTTTCGGAAATGTTTGGATATGTTACAGCATTAAGAACGATGAGTTCAGGTCGTGCAACTAGTACAATGGAATTTTCTCACTATGATGAAGTTCCAAAGAATATTGCGGACGAAGTAATTAAGAAAGCAAACGGAGCATCATAATAAAGAAATCATGGCACAAAAAATTAGAATTAAATTACGCTCTTACGATCACAATTTGGTAGACAAGTCTGCTGAAAAAATCGTAAAAACTGTAAAGTCAACAGGTGCTGTAGTTAGTGGGCCGATTCCACTTCCTACAAACAAAAAAATATTTACTGTGTTGAAGTCGCCACACGTAAATAAAAAAGCAAGAGAGCAGTTTGAACTGAATTCATTCAAAAGATTGTTGGATATATATTCATCATCTTCAAAAACTGTTGATGCACTTATGAAGCTTGAATTGCCAAGTGGAGTTGAGGTAGAAATTAAAGTATAATTAGAGTTTACTCTTAATAAGTAGAATATGCCTGGAATAATTGGTAGAAAAATAGGAATGACAAGTGTGTTTAATGAGGAAGGTAAAAACCTTCCTTGCACTGTACTTTCTGTCGGACCATGTGTTGTTACACAAGTGCGAACAGAAGAAACAGATGGATATACCGCTGTCCAAATTGGGTACGAAGAAAAGTCTGAAAAGCATACTTCCGCTGCTCTTAAAGGTCACTTTAAAAAGGCCGGAACTACACCAAAGAAGCATGTTGAAGAATTTCATGGCTATGACCAAGAGGTTAAAGCTGGTGATATATTTGACAGCTCTATGTTTGAAGAAGGTGAGTTTGTTGACGTCTCGGGTGTCTCAAAAGGTAAAGGTTTTCAAGGTGTAGTAAAACGTCACAATTTCCGAGGTGTAGGAGATGCGTCGCATGGTACCAAAGATGTGGGAAGAACTCCTGGTTCTATCGGTATGGCTTCGACGCCGTCAAGAGTTTTTAAAGGAATGAAAATGGCTGGACGAATGGGTGGTGACTTAGTTAAAGTTGCAAACCTTCAAGTTCTTAAAGTTATTTCAGAAAAAAACTTGGTAGTAGTTAAAGGTGCTGTACCAGGCCCTAAAGGTTCAATTGTAAAAGTTGAGAAGTAAGATGAAACTAGATATATTAAAAACAGACGGTTCAAAGGCTTCAAAGAAGGCTGAACTTAAGGATGACATCTACGGAATCGATCCTAACGAACATGCAGTTTATCTAGACGTAAAGCAGTATTTAGCTAATCAAAGACAAGGCACGTCCAAGTCTAAGGAGAGAGCTGAAATATCTGGTAGTACTAGAAAAATTAAAAAACAAAAAGGTACAGGTACCGCTCGTGCAGGTAGTATAAAGTCTCCTTTGTTCAAAGGTGGAGGTCGCGTTTTTGGGCCTCAAGCCAAGAGACCTATGACATGAAGCTTAATAAAAAGGTTAAGTCATTAGCAAGAAGGTCAGCCCTTACTACGAAAGCTCAAGCTAAGGAAATTATAGTCCTTGAAGATTTTGATCTTAAAGCTATTAAGACAGCGGATATGGTTAAGATAGTTAATGACCTTAAATTAACTGGTAAAAAATCATTGCTAGTGTTGCCTGAGCTTAATAAAAATGTATATTTGTCTTCCCGAAATTTACAGGGCTTTAAGTGTGTAACTGCTTCAGAATTAAGTACTTATGCTCATTTTAAACGCTGGAAATCTTATCCTTTCAGAGGGAGCGTTAGGGAAAATTGAATCACAGTTAAGCTAATTGATATGAATATTTTACTTAAACCCGTCATAACTGAAAAAATGACTCAGCAAGGGGAAGATCTAAACCGTTACGGTTTCGTTGTCCCTAAAGAGGTGAATAAAATTGAAGTCAAAGCAGCTGTAGAAGAAATGTATGGTGTCACCGTTAAATCTATTTGTACTATGATTATGCCTTCTAAGAAAAAATCTCGGAACACAAAATCAGGTGTTATTTCAGGTAAGATTGGCTCGTACAAGAAAGCAGTGGTTACGCTGAATGAAGGTGAAATTATTGATTTCTACAGTAATATTTAAGAAAAAGAAATGGCTGTAAAGAAGTTTAGACCGGTTACTCCCGGACAGAGGCATAAAATAGCGGGAACTTTCTCAGAGGTAACTACTGGTGTGGCTGAAAAAAGCTTAATCAGAAGTATTAAACGTTCTGGTGGAAGAAACAATACAGGAAGAATGACTGCTCGCTACATTGGTGGCGGTCACAAAAAGTCGTATCGTGAGATTGATTTCAAGCGTGAGAAATTTGGTATTCCTGGAAAAGTGGCTACTGTAGAGTACGATCCTAATAGAACTGCGCGTATTGCACTTATTCATTATATCGATGGAGAAAAGAGATACATTGTTGCTCCTACAGGTATAGAAGTTGGTCAAGAGATCATGAGCGGTGATAAAGCTACTCCTGAAATTGGAAACGCATTATTCTTGAGAGATGTTCCGTTAGGAGCTATGATTCATAATATTGAGTTACGCCCGGGGCAAGGAGCGAAAATAGCTCGTGGTGCGGGTTGTTCAGCTCAGTTGAATGCTAAGGATGGTAAGTTTGCTATCGTTAAGATGCCTTCCGGTGAAACTAGGCAAATTCTTTTAACTTGCCTCGCGACTATTGGTTCATGTTCAAATGGTGATCATAGTTTAGAGATTTCAGGTAAAGCAGGAAGAAGCAGATGGCAGGGACGAAGACCTCGCGTAAGAGGTGTTGTGATGAATCCAGTTGATCACCCGATGGGTGGTGGTGAAGGACGTAAGTCCGGAGGTCATCCAAGATCAAGAAATGGTGTTCCAGCAAAAGGATTTAAAACAAGAGCTAAGAAAAAATCTACTAATCGTTATATCATAACGAAAAGAAAATAATTGACAGATGAGTCGTTCACTTAAAAAACCTCCTTACGTTCATTACAAACTCGAGAAACGAGTTTTAGAAATGCAGGATTCGACTAAGAAGTCGGTATTGAAAACTTGGTCAAGAGCATCTATGATTACTCCAGACTTTGTTGGTCTTACAATTGGAGTTCATAATGGTCGCCAGTTCATTCCAGTTTATGTAACTGAGAACATGGTAGGGCACAAATTAGGTGAATTTTCACCTACAAGAAGCTTTAGAGGTCATATTGGTAAAAAGGACAAGAAAAAATAATAGCGATGGGAGCTAGAAAAAGATTAAGATCAGAAGAGAGAAAAGAGGCTAATAAGTCCATTTATTTGGCGAAGTTAAATGGAAGTACAAGCTCTCCTCGAAAAATGAGACTGGTTGCTGATTTAATTAGAGGTGAGGAGGTTTTGAAAGCCGCAAACATTTTGCAATTTCACAAACAAGACGCTTCAAATAAATTAGAAACTCTTTTATGGTCGGCAGTTGCCAACTTTGAGGAAAAATCGGGTTCTGATTGGGAAGGCGCGGGGCTCTTCGTGAAGGAAGTAAAGGTTGATGCGGCTTCAATGTTGAAGCGTATTCAGGCTAGGGCTCAAGGTAGAGCTTACAGGGTTAGAAAAAGATCAAATCACGTAACACTTGTTCTTGGAACACAAAACCAGGAGGAAAAATAACGATGGGACAAAAGACAAATCCAATAGCGAATAGATTAGGATTCATCAGAGGATGGGATTCTAACTGGTACGGAGGAAGAAAGTACGCTGACAAAATTGTTGAAGATTACAATATTCGTCGTTATCTAAATGCTCGGTTAAGAAAGGCAAGTGTTTCAAATATTATTATTGAAAGAACGCTTAAATTGATCACTGTTACTATTAAAACAGCGAGACCTGGTATTATTATAGGTAAAGGTGGTTCGGAAGTTGATAAGCTTAAAGAAGAGCTTAAAAAAATCACTAAGAAAGAGGTTCAGATTAATATTTTTGAAGTAAAAAGACCAGAACTGGATGCTCGTTTAGTGGCAGATAGTATTGCTCGACAAATCGAAGGACGAATATCTTTCCGTAGAGCTGCTAAAATGTCCATTGCAAGTACCATGAGAATGGGTGCAGAGGGTATTAAAGTGACTGTTGCAGGTAGGTTAAATGGTGCTGAGATGGCTAGAACTGAACACTATAAGGACGGTAGGATTCCATTGCACACATTTAGAGCAGATATCGATTATGCTCTATCTGAGGCTCACACTACATATGGTAGAATTGGAGTTAAGGTTTGGATCTGTAACGGAGAAGTACTCGGTAAAAGAGATTTATCTCCTGTTATTGAGAACAAGAAGAAAACGCCTGCTCAGGCCAAGCCTCAGCAGCGCTTTAGAAGAAAAAGAAATTAATTAGGGACTGTTTAAGACACTATAGAGATGTTACAGCCGAGAAAAGTAAAACATAGGAAAGTCCAAAAAGGAAGAATAAAGGGGATTGCTCATAGAGGATCGACTTTATCGTTTGGATCTTACGGAATTAAAACCGAGCAAATGGGCAGGTTGACTTCAAGACAAATTGAAGCAGCAAGGATAGCCGTAACTCGTTACATGAAAAGACAAGGTCAGGTTTGGATCAGAATTTTTCCAGACACGCCAATAACCAACAAACCTGCAGAGGTGCGTATGGGAAAAGGGAAAGGTGCGTTGGATCATTGGGTAGCTAAGATTAAACCAGGTAGAATCCTGTTCGAGATTGAGGGAGTAAAAGAAGATGAGGCCCGTGAAGCTCTTCGGTTGGCGGCTCAAAAGCTACCAGTTACTTGCAAGTTTGTAATGAGAAAAGATCTCGCTTAACAATTTAGAATCATGAAACAATCTGTTATAAAAGAATTAAAGACTGAAGAGCTTTTTGAGCGTTTAGACGACGAAATGGAGTCTCTGACTAAGCTTAGGTTAAATCATAAAGTTTCTCAATTGGAAAGTCCAGTGGTTTTGAAAGATAAGCGAAAGGCTGTCGCTCGGCTAAACACTGAGATTACTAAAAGAAGCCTTGAGCAAACTAAATAAGAAAGCTGTGCAAAGGAATTTAAGAAAAGAAAGAATAGGTGTAGTTACCAGTGCCGCAATGAACAAGTCAATTGTTATCGTTGTTGAGCGAAAAATTAAACATCCTATCTACGGAAAATTCATTAAAAAGTCAAATAAGTTTATGGCACATGATGAAAAAGACGAGTGTGGTGTTGGTGATACAGTAAGGATTATGGAAACTCGTCCTTTGTCAAAAAGTAAGAGATGGAGACTTGCTGAGGTTATTGAAAAAGCAAAATAATTAAGTTGAAAGCTTAAGAAAATGATACAACAAGAATCAAGGTTAGAAGTCGCAGATAACTCAGGAGCAAAGCAAGTGCTTTGCATAAGAGTTTTGGGTGGCACCAAAAGAAGATATGCTTCTGTAGGGGATAAAATAGTTGTTACCGTTAAGGACGCAACTCCTGCAGGAAATATAAAAAAGGGTGCTGTTTCTACTGCCGTTATAGTTCGAACAAGGAAGGAAGTACGTCGTCAAGATGGTTCATATATTCGATTTGATAACAATGCATGTGTATTGTTAGGGACAACTGGCGAAATGAGAGGTACAAGAATTTTCGGACCTGTCGCTAGAGAACTTAGGGATAAGCAGTACATGAAAATTGTTTCACTTGCACCTGAAGTGCTTTAAGCTAGTATTACAATGAAATTACACATTAAGAAAGGGGATACCGTAAAAGTCCTTGCTGGAGAATATAAAGGCAAGTCAGGTAGAGTTCTTGGAATACAGATTGAAAAACAGCGTGCAACTGTTGAAGGTTTAAATATGGTTAAAAAGCATGTTAAGCCTTCAGCTGAAAACCCAGAGGGTGGAATCGTTGAAAAGGAAGGAACAATACATGTTTCTAATTTAATGATTACTGGTGCTGACGGAACCGCTTCTAGAATTTCTAGGGTGAAGGATGCTGAGGGTAAATCAGTTCGGAAACTTATCAAAACAGAAGAGGAAATTAAGTAATGGTACAAGTTCAGCCCAGATTAATAGAAGAATATCGCGGTAGAATAGTTTCTACTATGATGGAAAAGTTTGGTTATACATCTCCAATGCAAGTTCCAGTATTAGAAAAAATTGTTGTCAACCAAGGTTTAGGTAAAGCAATTTCGGATAAGAAGATTATGGAATCGGCTCTTGAAGAAATGGCATTAATTACTGGTCAAAAACCAGTGGTTTGTAAATCAAAAAAAGATATCTCAAATTTTAAAGTAAGAAAAGGGATGCCAATTGGTGCTAAGGTCACATTGAGAAATGTAAAGATGTACGAATTTTTAGATCGTTTAATTGCACTAGCATTACCAAGGACAAGAGATTTTAGAGGAATAAGCGCAACAGGTTTCGACGGACGTGGAAATTACAATATGGGCGTTAAGGAACAAATTATATTTCCAGAGATTGACATTGATAAGGTGAAAGAAATCAATGGAATGGATATCACTTTTGTAACTTCAGCTCACACAGATGAAGAGGCAAAGGCATTATTAACTGAATTCGGATTACCGTTTAAAAAGTAAGAGAGATGGCAAAAGAATCAATGAAGGCCAGAGAGCGAAAACGTGAAAGAATGGTAGCTAAATATGCTGCTAAACGTGAAGCGTTAAAGGCTGCTGGAGATTGGGAAGGGTTACAAAAACTTCCTGCTAATTCATCTCCCGTAAGGTTGCACAATAGGTGTAAAATTACTGGGCGTCCAAGAGGTTATATGAGAAATTTTGGTATTTCAAGGGTTACTTTCAGAGAAATGGCAGTACAAGGTTTGATACCAGGAGTTAAAAAAGCAAGTTGGTAACAACACCATTTTAAGAATACAGAAATGAATACAGATCCAATAGCAGATTATCTTACAAGGTTGCGTAATGCAATTTCCGCAGGTCACAAGGTGGTAGAGATTCCAGCTTCAAATTTGAAAAAGGAGATAACGAAAATCCTTTTTAACAAGGGTTACGTTTTGAACTATAAGTTCGAAGAAGTAGGTCCACAAGGTTCTATAAAAATCGCACTTAAGTACAGTGGATCGGAAAAAGCACCGGCTATAAAAGAATTGAAAAGAGTTTCAACACCAGGTCTACGTAAGTACTCGAACTCAAAAGAGTTGCCACGTGTACTTAACGGTTTAGGTGTAGCAATCATTTCCACATCTCAAGGTGTTATGACTGATAAAGAAGCTAGAAAATTAAAAGTTGGCGGAGAGGTTCTTTGTCACGTTTATTAATAATAAGGAAAAACTAAAGAAATGTCACGAATAGGAAAAATGCCTATTTTAATTCCTGAAAACGCCACTATTTCTGTAGAAGGAAACATGGTGCATGTAAAGGGGCCTAAAGGTGAACTTTCGCAAGAACTTACAGATCATGTTATTCTTGAAATTCAAGATGGTCAAGTAGAAGTTAAGCGTAAAGATGAGTCAAAGGAATCTAAAGCAAGACATGGTTTGTTTCGTTCACTAATCAATAATATGTTCATTGGTGCAACTGAAGGATACAAAAAAGAGTTGGAATTAATTGGAGTTGGATTCAGAGCTACAGCTACTGGTCAAAATTTGGAATTGGTTATTGGATTTTCACATAACGTGTTAATAAGCCTACCAGAGGAAATTAAGGTAACTGCTACAGGAGAAAGGGGACAGAATCCTACTGTTGTGTTGGAATCACATGATAAGCAACTTATTGGAATGGTTGCTTCTAAAATACGATCTTTAAGAAAACCAGAGCCTTACAAAGGCAAAGGTATTAGATATAAAGACGAATATGTTAGAAGAAAAGCTGGTAAATCTGCTGCTAAATAATAGGAATCATGGGATTATCTAAATTAGAGAGAAGAAGAAGAATTAAGAAGAGAATCAGAAAGACCATTTCAGGTACTGCTGATATTCCAAGATTATCGATCTTTAGAAGTAACACTGAATTTTACGCTCAGGTTATTGATGATAAATCAGGAAAAACAATTGTGGCTGCTGGTTCCTTAAACAATAAGGAAGTTGCTAAAGGAACTAAGACGGAGCGCGCTGCGGCCTTAGGGAAAATGGTAGCAGAAAAAGCTAAAGCTGTAGGTGTAGAAAAAGTAAAGTTTGATAGAAACGGATTTTTGTATCACGGAAGAGTAAAGTCTTTCGCTGAGTCAGCAAGAGAAACCGGACTTAAGTTCTAAGATAAATGGCAAACGCGAATATTAAAAGAGTACGATCAAGCGAAATCGAGTTAAAAGATAGGCTTGTAAACATCCGGAGAGTTACTAAGGTAACCAAGGGTGGTAGGACGTTCAGTTTTTCTGCATTAGTTGTTGTTGGTGACGAAAATGGTGTTGTTGGCTTTGGAGCTGGCAAATCAAACGAAGTTACAAGTGCAATTGCTAAAGGAATTGATGATGCTAAGAAGAATCTTGTAAAGGTTCCTATTAATAGAGGAACTATTCCTCATGCTCAAACTGGAAGATTTAGTGGTTCATATGTTTTCATGAAACCTGCTTCTCATGGTACCGGTGTTATTGCAGGTGGTGCTATGCGCGCGGTTTTAGAGAGTGTTGGTATTACTGACGTTTTAGCAAAATCAAAAGGATCTTCAAATCCAACAAATGTTGTGAAAGCAACTGTTAAAGCTCTCACTGAATTGAGAGATGCTCATACAGTGGCTAACCACAGAGGAGTTGATTTGGATAAAGTGTTTAACGGATAAGCAATATAGAAATGGCAAAGGTTAAAATCACAAAGGTAAAGTCAGCAATCAATAGAACAAGTCGTCAAAAAAGGACACTTGAGGCGCTTGGGCTTAGAAAAATGAATCAAACTGTGGAACTAGAAGCTACCCCTCAAATCATGGGAATGATTAGAAAGGTAAGTCATATGGTTACTGCAGTAGAGAGTTAATAATATTTGAATATTAGTATGAAACTACATAATTTAAAACCCGCAAAAGGCGCTACTAAATCTACTAAAAGAATTGGTAGGGGCGAAGGTAGTGGACATGGTGGAACCTCTACCAGAGGTCATAATGGTCAAAAGTCGAGGTCAGGGTATTCTAGAAAGATTGGTTTTGAGGGTGGTCAAATGCCTCTTCAAAGGCGTGTTCCTAAATTTGGATTTACCAATATCAATAGAGTTGAGTACAAAGCAGTAAACCTTTCAACACTTCAAAAGTTAGCCGATGAAAAGAAGCTAGTAGAAGTTAATCAGGAAAGTTTAATGGCGAATGGCTTGGTTTCGAAAAATGATTTGGTGAAAGTTCTAGGACACGGCGAATTAAAGGCTAAAATCACAGTAACGGTTCACGCTTATTCGCAGTCGGCAAAGAGCGCTATTGAAGCAGCAGGTGGAGAAGCGAATACGCTTTAATTGATTAGAAGGTAAATAGCATGAAGAGAATAATAGAAACATTCCAGAATATATACCGGATCGAAGAACTTCGTATTCGCATTATTAATACGCTTGGATTCCTGTTGATATATCGACTTGGATCATTCGTAGTATTGCCAGGTGTTGATTCTGTTGCTCTTCAGGCAGGTGCATCTCAGGCTCAAGGTATCGCTGCTTTATTGAATATGTTTGCGGGTGGAGCTTTTAGCAGAGCTTCTGTCTTCGCATTAGGTATTATGCCTTATATTTCGGCCTCTATTGTAATGCAATTATTAGGAATAGCTATTCCTCAATTTGCAAAGCTTCAAAAAGAAGGTGAAAGTGGTAGAAAGAAAATTACTCAATGGACTAGGTTATTAACAATTGCTATATGTATGGCTCAGGCGCCTTCTTACATTGCGACGCAAGTTCCAGCTAATGCAATTGTCATGGATTCTATGTTGTTCTGGGTATCTTCGGTGGTATTGTTAGTCACTGGTACAATGTTCGTGATGTGGTTAGGAGAAAAGATTACGGATAAGGGTTTGGGTAATGGTATTTCATTATTAATAATGATTGGAATTATCGCCAACTTGCCCACGGCGATTGCGTTTGAATTTCAATCTCAGATTGGTGTAGGAGGCGGTGGTCTTGTTATTTTCCTTATTGAAATCGTGTTCTTACTACTAGTAACGATTGCAACTATTTTACTCGTTCAGGGTGTACGCAGGGTTCCTGTGAATTTTGCAAAAAATGTAGTTGGAAGTCGTGAGTATGGTGGAGCTCGTCAATATGTTCCTCTTAAAGTGAATGCGTCAGGAGTAATGCCTATCATTTTTGCTCAGGCTTTAATGTTTGTTCCAATGACGATAGTTGGCTTCTCTGATTCGGATGCATTAACAGGTTTAGCTGCAGCATTTGGTGATATAACTGGATTTTGGTACAATTTTATATTTGCAGTATTGATTATTGCATTTACTTACTTCTACACAGCGATTACGGTTAATCCAAATCAAATGGCTGATGATTTAAAGAAAAATGGTGGTTTTGTTCCTGGTATTCGTCCAGGTAAGGATACTGCTGAATTTTTAGATATGATAATTTCAAGAATTACACTTCCCGGTTCGTTTTTTTTAGCCTTAATAGCAATCTTACCAGCTTTTGCCATGATAGCCGGAGTTAGTACAGGGTTTGCTTATTTCTTTGGAGGAACTTCATTGTTAATTATGGTGGGTGTAATTTTAGATACGTTGCAACAGGTTGAAAGTTATTTGTTAATGCGAGAGTATGACGGATTAATGAAATCTGGAAGAATTAGTGGTCGTTCATCGGCCAATACATATGGAGGCATCGCTCAATAATGGGTCAGATTTTTTTAAAAACTGATGAAGAAATTGAAATCCTTCGTGAAAGTTGTTTGCTTGTTGGGAAAACGTTAGCTGAGGTAGCTAAGATTATTGCACCGGGTGTATCTCCTCTCGACTTGGATAAAGTTGCAGATGAATTCATTCGAGACCATGGCGCAAAACCAGGATTTCTTGGTTATGGTGGTTTTCCAAATACGTTGTGTACTTCGGTCAATGAACAAGTTGTTCATGGAGTACCAACAAATCGTCCACTTGAAAGCGGAGACATTGTTTCTGTTGATTGTGGAGTCGTTCTTAATGGTTTTTGGGGAGATTCGGCCTTTACCTTTGAAGTTGGTGAAGTATCCAAGGAAGTTAAAAAGTTACTAGAGGTAACTAAAGCTTCTTTGTATAAAGGAATTGAAGCAGCAATAGCGGGTAATCGTACTGGTGATATCGGTGCGGCGGTTCAAAATTATGCTGAAGATCACGGATATGGAGTTGTTCGAGAATTAGTTGGACATGGATTTGGTAAAAATTTACATGAGGGCCCAGAAGTTCCTAATTTTGGAAAATGTGGAAAAGGTAAATTGCTAAAGAAGGGAATGACTATCGCAATTGAACCTATGATTAATTTAGGTGGTAAGAACGTTAAGCAACTCGATGATGGGTGGACAATAGTTACAACAGATGGGAAGCCTTCTGCACACTTTGAGCACGACATTGCAGTAAGAAATGGAAAAGCTGAAATATTATCAAGTTTTGAGAGTATTGAAGCGGTTTTAAAAGATAAAGTAAAGTAGTATGGCCAAACAGGCATCGATAGAACAAGATGGTACAATTATAGAGGCGTTGTCAAATGCGATGTTTCGTGTTGAACTTGAAAACGGTCATGTAATAACGGCACATATCTCAGGTAAGATGAGAATGCACTACATAAAGATTTTACCAGGTGATAGAGTTAAAGTAGAAATGTCACCCTACGATTTAAGTAAAGGAAGAATTACATTCAGATACAAATAGAAGACTGATGAAAGTAAGAGCATCAATAAAGAAAAGAAGTGAGGATTGTAAGATCGTACGCCGTAAAGGAAAACTGTACGTGATTAATAAGAAGAATCCAAAATATAAACAACGACAAGGATAATAACTAGATTATGGCTAGGATTGCAGGAATAGATCTACCAAAGGACAAAAGAGGAGTTATTGGGTTAACCTATATTTATGGGATTGGACCAACTACTTCTCATAAGATTCTTACCGAAAGTGGTGTGTCATTGGACACAAAAGTGAGTGAATGGAATGATGATGAGTTGTCAGCTATTCGTAATTACATCACGACTACTCTCAAGGTTGAAGGGTCTTTACGTTCGGAAGTACAACTAAACATAAAACGGCTAATGGATATTGGTTGTTACCGTGGTATTCGTCACAGAAGCGGATTACCATTGCGTGGACAGAGAACCAAGAATAATAGCCGAACTCGTAAAGGGAAAAGAAAAACTATTGCAAACAAAAAGATTGCAACTAAATAGTAAATAATTATGGCTAAGTCAAGCGCAAAAAAGTTTAAGGTGAAAATTGATGCAGTTGGAGAAGCGCACGTAAAAGCTTCTTTCAACAATATCATTATTACTCTTACCAATTCTCAAGGTCAGACTATTTCATGGTCCTCAGCTGGTAAAATGGGATTTAGAGGTTCTAAAAAGAATACTCCTTATGCTGCTCAACAGGCTGCTCAAGATTGTGCTCAAGTAGCATATGATGCAGGTTTGAGAAAAGTTAAGTTGTTTGTGAAGGGTCCCGGTTCCGGAAGAGAATCTGCAATTCGTTCAATCCATAATTCTGGTATACAAGTTACAGAGATTGTTGATGTAACACCATTGCCACATAATGGTTGTCGCCCCCCAAAAAGAAGAAGAGTATAATTAATAATTAATCTAGAAAGGAATTCGATTGTCGAAGGATATGCCTTAATTCATAATCCCTTTCAAAAAAAACAAAAATGGCTAGATACAGAGGACCCAAGTCCAAAATCGCAAGAAAATTCGCAGATCCAATTTTTGGGCCGGATAAAGCGTTAGAAAGAAAAGCTTACCCTCCTGGACAACATGGTCCAAATAAAAGGAGAAACAAGAAAAGTGAGTATGCTGTTCAGCTTGCTGAAAAGCAAAAAGCAAAATATACTTATGGTATCCTTGAACGTCAATTTGAGAATTTGTTCAACAAATCATCACGAACAAAAGGTATTACAGGTGAAAACTTGCTTATGTTTTGTGAGGCTAGATTAGACAATACTGTGTTTAGACTTGGAATTGCTCCAAGCCGTAGAGGTGGAAGACAACTTGTTGGTCACAGACACATTACTGTTAACGGAAGTATTGTGAATATCCCCTCTTATACTTTAAGGCCCGGTGATGTTGTGGCAGTTAGAGAAAAGTCTAAGTCGCTTGAGGCAATTAGAAATTCAATAGCATCTTCAGATGTATCTAAATTCCCTTGGTTGGATTTTAACCGTGAGAATTTAACAGGAACGTATGTACAAAACGCACAGCGATTAGATATTCCAGAGAATATCAAAGAGCAGTTGATTGTTGAATTGTACTCTAAGTAATCATTAACGTAATCTTAACAATAAAACATGGCAATCTTAGATTTTCAAAAACCAGATAAAGTCATAATGATCGAATCCGACGAGAAAGTTGGGCAATTCGAATTCAGACCTTTGGAACCAGGATACGGTATTACTGTTGGTAATTCATTAAGAAGAATTCTACTTTCTTCTTTGGAAGGTTTCGCTGTAACTTCTGTAAAGATTGATGGCGTTGATCATGAATTTTCTACTATTAAAGGAGTAGCTGAGGATATTACTGAAATCATTTTGAATTTGAAACAAGTGCGTTTCAAACAACAAATAGAGGACATTAGTAGTGAAAAAGTGAACATCAAAATTGGTGGTCAGGAATCTTTAACTGCTGGTGATATAGGACAATATACTTCGGCTTTTCAAGTTCTGAATCCAGATCAGGTAATTGCGACCATGGACAAAGGCGTTCAGCTTTCAATGGAACTGACAATTAATAAAGGTCGAGGATATGTGCCTGCTGAGGAAAATAAAGTAGATGGATCATTAGGAACTATTCCAATTGATTCAATTTTTACTCCTATCAGAAACGTAAAATATTCGGTAGAAAACTATCGAGTAGAGCAAAAGACTGACTACGAAAAGTTGATCATGGAAATCGAAACTGACGGTTCGGTTCACCCTAAAGAAGCTTTGAAAGAAGGTGCTAAAATTCTTATTCATCACTTCATGCTTTTCTCTGATGAGAAAATCACCTTAGATACTGAAGAAAAAGCGGCTGAAGAGGAATTTGATGAAACTTCATTGCATATGCGTCAATTACTTAAAACTAAATTGGTTGATTTAGATTTAAGTGTTAGAGCTCTTAACTGTCTTAAGGCAGCAGAGATTGAAACACTTGGAGATTTAGTCCAGTTTGACAAAAATGATATGCTTAAGTTCAGAAATTTCGGTAAGAAATCTCTTACTGAATTAGAAGAATTGGTAGAAGTGAAAGGATTGTCTTTTGGAATGAATTTGTCTAAGTATAAGTTAGATAAGGAGTAAAATTAAAGAATAGCGAACTACGAATTTCGAGTTAAAATGAGACATAATAACAAAACAAAAAGTTTAGGTAGAAAGGCAGGACACCGTCGTGCTCTGATGGCTAACCTTGCTAGTTCTTTAATTGAACACAAAAGAATTAATACTACCCTAGCAAAAGGAAAAGTGCTTAGAACATATGTGGAGCCGTTGCTTACTAAATCTAAGTCTGATACTACACACTCTCGTCGAGTTGTTTTTAGTTATCTTCAAAACAAAGAAGTTGTTGCTGAATTGTTTAGAGATGTAGCGCCTAAGATTGCTGATAGACCAGGTGGTTATACAAGAGTCATCAAAACTGGAACCAGAAAAGGTGATGGTGCTGAAATGTGTATGATTGAATTGGTTGATTACAATGAAATCTACGGAGCTGAAGCTAAGAAGAAAACTACTCGTCGAAGAAGAAAAAAGTCTGATGATGATGTAACTGTAACTCCAGAAGCTAAGACTGCAGTAGTGGAAGACGCAGAAGTTGTTGAGGAAACAAAGACTGCTCCAGAAGTTAAAGTTGAAGAGGCAAAAGATGAAGTTAAAGTAGAAGGAAAGGATAAAGATTAAAATTGATTCTTCTTTCAAATAAAACTTTTAAAAAGGATAAGGCTAATTTAGCTTTGTCCTTTTTTTTTATCAAAAATTTAAATGACTTGTTAGGATGAAATACGAACATAAAAAGGAAGCAGTTTTATTGCTTGAAGATGGAACCGTATTTAAAGGTTATGCAGTTGGAGCTAAGGGAACAGCTACTGGAGAAGTTGCATTTAATACCGGAGTATATGGTTACCAAGAAATTTTTACGGATCCTTCCTATTTTGGGCAGATTTTAGTTTTAACTCCTTCTCATGTCGGTAATTATGGGGTCAAAGAAGACGAAATTGAGTCTTCTTCAATTAAGATTGAAGGTTTGGTTTGTAAGAAATTTTCTCAACATCATTCTAGGCCGGGATCAAGTGATTCTTTGCAAGGCTATTTTGAGAAAGATAATAAGGTCGGAATATCTGATGTCGATACTAGAGCATTAACAAGACATATCCGATCTTCAGGTGCAATGAATGCTATTATTTCAAGTGAAATATTAGATATAGATAAGCTAACTGAAATGCTTAAAGAAGTCCCGAATATGGTTGGGTTAGAACTTTCTTCTAAAGTTTCAACAAAGGAATCATACTTTTTTGGAGATGAAAATGCTCCACACAAAGTTTCAGTATTGGATTACGGTGTAAAACAAAACATTCTGCGGTGCCTTGCGGATAGAGGTTGTTATCTAAAAGTATTTCCTTATAATGCCTCGAAAGAAGAGGTGTTGGAATGGAACCCTGATGGAGTTATGCTTTCAAATGGTCCTGGAGATCCTTCTGCTATGCCTAATGAAATTAAAACGGTCAATTCTATTGTTGATTCGGGAATCCCTTTGTTTGGAATTTGCCTTGGTCACCAAATTTTGGCGTTATCACAAGGATTAATTACCAAGAAAATGCACAATGGACACCGAGGTGTAAATCACCCAGTGAAGAATTTGGAAACAACGAAGTGTGAAGTTACATCGCAAAACCATGGTTTTGTAGTAGATTGGGATTCTGCTAAAAACGCAGATGGAATAACTATAACTCACCAACATTTGAATGATGATTCATTGGCTGGAATACGTTTAGATAATAAAAATGCATTTTCAGTTCAGTTTCACCCGGAATCTTCAGCTGGTCCAAATGATTCAAGATATTTGTTTGATCAATTCATTGAAAATATTAAAGAAAATAAAGCAGTAAACATATAATCATGAGTGTAGTAGTTGATATAGTTGCCCGACAGGTTTTAGATTCAAGAGGAAATCCTACAGTAGAAGTTGATGTAATGACTGATACTGGTGCTAAAGGTAGAGCGGCTGTTCCAAGTGGCGCCTCAACGGGAATTCATGAAGCAGTTGAGTTAAGAGATTGTGATAATACAGCATATCTCGGTAAAGGCGTTTTGCAGGCGGTCGATAATGTAAATGAAAAAATATTTGAGGCTCTTGTAGGTGTGGATGTTACGAATCAAGTTGAGATTGATAAAATCATGCTTCAATTAGATGGAACCCATAACAAAGCAAGCCTTGGAGCGAATGCTATTTTGGGTGTTTCCTTGGCTTGTGCAAAGGCAGCAGCAATGGATCATGGTATGCCTTTATACAGATACGTCGGCGGTACAAATGCACGAACTCTTCCAGTTCCAATGCTGAACATTTTAAACGGTGGTTCTCATGCAGACAATAAAATTGACTTTCAGGAATTTATGGTTATGCCATTTGGTGCAGATACTTTTGCTGAATCACTTAGAATGGGAGTCGAAGTATTTCATGCCTTGAAAGGTGAATTGAAAAAATCTGGTTATTCTACTAATGTTGGAGATGAAGGTGGGTTTGCTCCAAATTTAGGATCGAATGAAGAGGCTATAGAATTTGTTCTTAAAGCAATAGAAGCGGCAGGATATAAGCCCGGTGAGGATATTCACATTGCATTAGATCCCGCTTCTAGCGAGTTTTTTGACACGAAAGAAAACTTGTATCACTTTCATAAAAGTGATGGCAGAAAATTAGCATCAGAAGAAATGGCTCAATACTGGACCGATTGGGTAAATAAGTATCCGATTGTTTCTATTGAAGATGGTATGGCTGAAGATGATTGGTCAGGATGGAAATCACTTACAGATAAAGTGGGTTCGAAATGTCAATTGGTAGGTGATGATTTATTCGTTACAAATACTGAAAGATTACAGCAAGGAATTGATCAAGGTGTAGCCAATTCAATATTGATTAAAGTGAATCAGATTGGAACGCTTACAGAAACAATTGAAGCAGTTAATATGGCTTCAAATAATTCTTATTCTTCGGTAATGAGTCACCGATCTGGGGAAACTGAAGATACCACAATAGCTGATCTTGCAGTTGCTTTGAACACAGGACAAATAAAAACTGGTTCTGCATCACGAAGTGATAGGGTTGCTAAATACAATCAGTTATTAAGAATTGAACAAAACTTGGGGGATATAGCTTATTTTCCTGGAAAAAATTTTAGATTTTTAAGCTAATCGAGCACTAGGAAACTAACTGTTTGAGTTGTATTTTCGCAACAAGGCTAATCGTACGAAGTTAGCAGTTGTATTAAAATGGAATTAAAGGAAGGAAATAAATATGTCAGATAAGGCTACACTAACATACGATGGTAAAACATATGATTTGCCAGTTGTTGAAGGAACAGAGAATGAAAAGGGAATTGATATTAGTAAATTAAGAGCTCAGTCGGGGCTAATTACTCTTGATCCTGGATTTAAGAATACTGGTTCCACAAAAAGTGCGATTACTTATCTGGATGGTGAAAATGGAATTCTTCGGTATAGAGGTTATTCTATTGAAGAGCTAGCAGAAAATGCTTCTTTTCTTGAGGTTAGCTATTTGATTATATACGGTGAGTTGCCGAACAAGGCCCAATATGAAGTGTTTTGTAAGGAAGTTACCGAGCATACATTGGTTCATGAAGAGATTAAAAATATTTTAGATGGATTTCCATCAAATGCACATCCTATGGGTGTTTTGTCTTCATTAATTTCTTCTCTTGACTGCTTTTTATCCTGAGTCTTTAGACCCAAACAGGTCTTCAGAGGAAGTTCACCTAAGTATAATTCGAATAATTGCCAAAATTCCAACATTAGCCTCATGGGCGTTTAAAAACGAAATTGGACATCCAGTAAATTATCCTGATAATAGCTTGGAGTACGGGTCAAATTTTCTTAAAATGATGTTCGCTATTCCTTCTGAGGTTTACAAACCAGACCCAGTATTAGCGGATGCGTTGAACAAATTATTAATTCTTCATGCTGATCACGAACAAAACTGTTCTACAGCTACGGTAAGAGTTGTAGGTTCAAGTCATGCGAGTCTATATTCTTCAGTTTCTGCTGGTATTTCTGCTCTTTGGGGACCACTTCATGGTGGTGCTAATCAAGCTGTGATTGAAATGCTTGAAGCAATAAGAGCTGATGGTGGTGATGTTCAGAAGTATATGGATAAAGCTAAGGATAAAGATGATCCATTTCGTTTAATGGGATTTGGTCATAGAGTTTATAAAAACTTTGATCCAAGGGCTAAGATTATTAAAAAGGCTGCTGATTCAGTATTGGCTAAGTTAGGAGTAAATGATCCAGTGCTTGAAATCGCAAAAGGTTTAGAAGAAGTTGCTCTTAAAGACCCCTATTTTGTTGAGCGTAAATTATATCCAAATGTAGATTTCTATTCAGGAATTATTTACAGAGCAATGGGAATCCCTACTCAAATGTTTACAGTAATGTTTGCGTTAGGCCGTCTTCCAGGTTGGATTGCCCAATGGAAAGAAATGAGAGAAAACAATGAGCCAATTGGACGTCCAAGACAAATTTATACTGGTGCCAATGAACGCTCTTTTGTAAATATGGGTGATAGGAAATAAGCTCAGAATTAAATTATTTAAAAGCCTTCTCAAGAAATTGAGAAGGCTTTTTTTTGCTTCTACCAAACGTTATATTTGCGGGGACATAACGCATCTATTGAAAGTAAAAAGTAGAATATGGATTGAGCACAACGATCAAATCTTTTTAGGATTGGGTAGAGTGCGATTATTAGAACAGATTCTATTGGATGGTTCAATTAATAAAGCATCTAAGTCGTTAAACATGTCTTATAAAAAGGCATGGAAACTAGTTGATTCAATGAACAAAGTCTCAGAAAAACCGTTAGTTAAAACATCAAGTGGTGGAAAAGGTGGAGGTGGAACACTCGTGACCAGTTTTGGGAAACAAATGGTTTTATATTTTCGTGAATTAGAGACTAAGTCTTTTGAGTTTTTTGATGCTCAGTCAAAACAGCTTAACGATTGGAAATAGCGCTCTTCATACTACTGCCATTTGTGGCGTTTTTATATGCCTCTGTTGGTCATGGAGGTGCAAGTGGATACTTGGCTCTTATGGCGCTTGTTGGGGTTTCTTCTATGTATATGAAGCCCACCGCTCTTATTCTTAATCTTTTTGTTGCAGGCATTGCTTTTCTGCAATTTAGACGAATGGGATATTTTAAATGGCGTTTGTTTTATCCTTTCATAATAACCTCTATTCCTGCTGCGCTTTTTGGAGGTTATTTAAGTATAGACGGAGATATTTATAAACGAATTCTTGGAGTTTTGTTGATTTTCGCTGTGATTAGAATGCTATGGAAGCCCAATACGGAAAATCAAGAAAACAGTAAAATTCCAATTTTATATGGACTTGTAGCTGGAGTATTAATTGGTTTCTTTTCAGGTTTGATTGGAATCGGAGGTGGAATCATTTTGTCACCACTTATTATCGTTTTTGGTTGGGCCAATGTAAAAGAGACCGCTGCTGTTTCGGCTTTATTCATTTGGGTGAATTCTTTTGCTGGGTTAGTTGGTTTGTCTATTTCTGGGTTTGAATTAGAGCCAAATTATTTGCTCTTAATTGCATTGGCCTTATTAGGAGGATTTGGAGGAGCTTATTTTGGCGGTTCAATATTGAATTCAAAAAAACTTGTCTATTTACTTACTGGATTATTGGCATTGGCTTCGATTAAACTGATTTTACTATAATGGAATTTGAAGCAGTCATATTAGCTGGAGGGGAAAGCTATAGAATGGGATCTGATAAAGGTTTGATTGAGATAAACGGTAAGCCTATGGTTTTATGTCTCATTGATACCTTAAGTCCAATAGCTCATTCGCTATGGGTTTCGACGTCGAATATAAGTTATATTCAATTTGGCATTTCATTAGTTACCGATGAGTATACTGCAATTGGTCCATTAGGAGGATTACATACCGCTTTAAAAAAAGCGAGTAAAGAACATGTTTTAGTTGTTTCTGTAGATGCTCCTTTTGTTTCTGAAGAATGTGTTTTAAAGTTAATAGGAGAAGAGGAACTAGAAACCATAGCCATTTCTAAATGTGCCGGAAAGTCATACCCATTAATAGGCGTTTACCCTGTTTCAATTTTAGCCAAATTGGAAGAATATATTGAACAAGGAAAAAGATCTGTTTTTGGTTTTTTAGAAACACAAAAAGTAAAGGAAGTTGAGTTTTCGGAACAGTATAAGCACTGTTTTCGCAATATAAATACACCTGAAGATTTAGCAGAAATACAAGGATGAAAGTAAAGATTACATTTTATGGTCAAGCTGCTGATGTCGTTAAATCGAATTCAATTGAATGGGATTTTGATGACAGCATATCAGCTTTTGGGTTAAAGAAATCTATACAAGTTAAGTATCCTCAAATATCATCTATTGAATTAAAGTTAGCAGTCAATAATAAAATGGTTGTCAAGGATTTCGATCTAAATGATTGCGATGAAATTTCAGTTTTACCTCCATTTTCAGGGGGTTAATTAGTATAATTATGGAACAAAAATTAAGAAAACCAAAACCAATTTTTAAACAAGGTGCTATTTCAGCAGAATCAATTGGGGTCTCGATTGCGAATCACCAAACGAAAACTGAAATTGGAGCTCATAATATTTTTATGGGTCAAGTACGTGCCGATGAAATTGAGGGCAAAAAGGTCGTCGCAATTGAATATACGGCCAACGAAGAATTGGCGAACGAAGCAGTCTTTGCAATTAGAGAAAAGGCATTTGAAAAGTATGACTTGACATGCATGCATATTTATCACAGTTTGGGTGAAGTAAAGGTTGGTGAAATTTGCTTATTCATATTTGTTTCCTCACCAAGAAGAAATGCTGCTAATGAAGCTTGTCGTTATATCCTAGAAGCGATAAAAAAGGATGCTCCGATTTTTGGAAAGGAAATATTTGACGACAGCACACATCAATGGAAAGTCAATAATTAGGAGTATGGTGGACATTACACACAAATCGAACACGTTAAGACTAGCAACTGCACAGGCCATTGTTCAGGTGTCGAAACAAGAAACAGTAATTGCGATTGAAGAAGGGACAGTGCCAAAAGGTGATGTGTTTTCAATGGCAAAAGCAGCAGGGCTTCTTGGAGTGAAAAAGACTTGGGAAATGATGCCGGATTGTCACCCATTGCCAATAGAATATACTGGAATTGACTATGAGATTAATGGATTAAATATTCTAATCACGATTACTGTAAAAACGATTTATAAAACAGGAGTTGAGGTAGAGGCAATGCACGGGGCATCTATTGTTGCATTAACAATCTATGACATGCTTAAACCAATCGATAAGGGAGTTGAGATATCCAATATCAAATTGCTGGCGAAGAAGGGCGGGAAATCCGATTGGAAGTATAAGTTTAGAAAGGATTTAACTGCTTCAGTAATAGTATGCAGCGATACTATTTCAGCTGGGCAAAAAGAGGATAGAGCAGGATTAGCTATTTGCGAAAAGCTTAGATCATTTAATGTAGCGATTGATAATTATTCAGTTGTACCTGACGAAGTTGAAATCATTCAAGATGAAGTGGCAAAATCTAAAAATAAACATGATTTATTGATTTTTACAGGGGGAACGGGAATGTCTGTTCGTGATGTAACTCCAGAAGCTGTTCGCCCCTTATTGGATAGAGAAATAATTGGTGTAATGGAAGCCGCTCGTTCTTATGGGCAGGAAAGGACTCCATTTTCTATGCTTTCTCGAGGTGTGGCAGGAACTGCAGGTAAAACGGTGGTTTTGACTTTGCCAGGTTCAACTAAAGGAGCCTCAGAAACAATGGATGCCTTGTTTCCTGCATTGCTTCATGTTTTTAAAATTATAGGCGGAGGAAGGCACGATTAGAGCTCATCTATACTAAGATTACTTTTTTTAAAGGTTTCTCGCAAACGTCTTTCCGTATCACTAGAAAGTGGATTTCGTTGGATGTTGATGAGTTTTAGTTTAAGGCCATAAAATTCATCAGGCAATACATTGATTTCATTGCCTAATAAAGTAATTTCTCTCAGTTTTTTCAGATTACCAATGGTAGGTTGAATCATTTTTATGCTAGCGCCTTCCAGGCTTATTGAACGTAAGTTTTTTAGTAAATTAAGTTGGGTAAATGGGTCCTTTGATTGAAGGTCTATATAGCTTAGGTCTAGATGCATTAACTTGGGGAAATGTGCGGGGTTGAATGAACTCCAATCCAATGGATTGTCGCTTAGATATAATTTGGTCAGCTTGTTTAAGCGTCCTTTTTCTGGGAACGATTTAAATCCAGTATGATACAGGGTTAATGTTTCTAGTTGCTTCCCTTCTCTAAAAATGACGTTGTGGTTTTTTATAGGATTTTTGTCTAAATAAAGAAATTTAAGGGTAGAAGGAAATAGTTCACCTTCAGGGATATGCGCAATAAAATTGTAACGTAAATAGAGTTCTTCCACTATAAAATTAAAATTCCCAAGTTGTGGGAATAAAATAAGTTGATTGTTGTCGAGGTTTAGTTTTTTTATGAAAGTAAGACTGTTTTTGCCAATTGAAAATTTGTTAATTTTATTGTTGGCTAAATCTAACATCACTACATTTTGGAACGTGTTTGGCTTTATTTCAATCTTTTGAAGGTTATTATCACTTAAAATAATCGAACGCAGGTTTGGGAATTTGTAAAGTTGTTCTGGAAATGCAGTCAAACTTTGGTTTCTTAAATCTATATGATACACCAATTCGGGTTCGCGCGTGGCGAAATGTAAATTTGTATAAACCCTGAATTCTAGAGTCTGATCTAACCCATTGTAATAATATTGTGATTGAGCAGTGCAGTTTAAAGAAAGAAAAAACAGAAAACTTAAAAATTGAAATACAGTCATAACTTTAGTAGTGGTAAAAGTAAGTAAGCAAATATTTAAAAGTGTAGGGTTTGTCATTTTGGTCATCCTAGTTTTTTTAGCGTTACCTTATTCTAAACAGATTCGGATTGCACAAATGCCCCTTAAAACGGGAGGAAGCGTTTCCGCCGATTTTGGTGATGTAATTATTGTGCCAGGTTGTGGTTGTAATCCGGGAAGAGGTACTGAGGAAAGGCTAAACCTTGCCAGTTCTCTTTATCAACTAAAAAAGCGCAAAGTGATACTTTCTGAAGGCTCTTGTTTTCCTCATGAACGCAAAGATTTCATTCATCGAATGGCTAAAGAGTGGAAAATCGACTTAGAAGACATTATATGGGATACATTGAGTTTATCTACTCAAGATAATATTAAAAACTCCCAGATTCTAGCAAAGGAATACGGTTGTGAAAACGCAATTGTATGCACTTCTCCGTTTCATCAAATGCGCTGTGGAATATTAATGTTCAAACATTGGGATGGAGAATTTAAAATTGCCAAAATGCCAAAGGAATTCCTCGAAATGGAAAAAGAGCAAGTTTATATTGAGCAAAGAGGTAGAACCCTGAAAGATGAATATTGGAAAAGCCTTTATGAAATTATGTTCTTCTTTTCATCTTGATAAATAGAATAGGGAACGAAAAGGTTTACTGTAGTTCCCGCAACAGTGCCTTTGAATTCAATAGAACAATCTAAGTTATGGATATGCGCTAAAGCTTCAACCCTTGCAATTAAAATATTGGTTCCTTTAGATTTGTGAGTTTGTGGTTCGACTGCTTTTAGCTTTTTAGCTGCTTCTAGACCTATTCCATTATCGATAACTTGTATTAATAATAAACGCTCATTTTTTTAGTCACATCAAGTTTAATGATTCCATCTTTTTGAGCTGTTACGATACTATTAAGAATTGTATTTTCAGCTAATGTCTGCAATAATAAACTTGGAACGAGTGTTTTGTTTTATTCAATGTCTTCTGCAATATTTATTTTACAAGTAATACTAAAACTAAAATGCATGTTTTCCAGCATTATATATTCTTTAGAAATCATTAATTCTTCTCTTAGCGCGGCATATGCTGCTTCATATTGGTTAAGTGCATTCCTCAGTAAACCGTCGAATTTTGTAAGATAATCTTCTGCAATCTCATTTTTGTTTCCATAATTAAACTCAATATACTATTCATAGAGTTGAAAATGAAATGCGGATTCATTTGCGCAATTAGAGTTTTTTGACGGAGTTCGTTGAACTCAATTTCATTTTTCGCATTTAAACGTTTTATTTTAAGGCGATAGAATAAATAAATTAAAAGTAAAGAATATAAACAGCGAATAAAACCACTAAGTTTTATAGAATGGGGGCAGAATAATGAAATTGAATACAGCTGACTTTAGACTCCTAAAACCACTATTGTTGATTGCGGATACTTCAAATTGGTAGTTATCAGGTCGTAAATTCAGAAAACTTGCATTGGACTCTTTGGTTAAGATACTTTCATTCGAATTTCCTAGTAGGCGATAAGAATAATTGCACCAGTTCCTGTTTTATAGCTTAATTCAATGTATTCAATTTTAAGATTGTTATGATTCCAGCTTAATTCTTGGTATTGATGAATTGAGAAGTTAGGATCTCCAAAAACAGCAAAATCCTTTACAAATATTGGCGGTTGATTCTCGTTTATAAAACTAGCGGATGAATAGAGGTATGCTACTTCTTGTTCTGTTACGATATAAGTGTTCTTGTTATCAAATTTAATCTGATTAATTTTATTTGAAGCAAGGCCATTTGGTGTGTTTATCGTTTTTAATAACTTAATCGCTTGTTTCTCTAGGTCAGCTTTAATACCTGCTATTCCTGAATTTCAGAGGCTCCATGTTTCGTAAGCTCATTGATAGAATTTATGTCCATCAGCCAACTAACTATAAATCAGTTATTCATAATATTACTTAAAGGGGTAACCCTAAATTTTAATTAATGGTTGGTTTTTGACGCCAATCATTAGAGTATTACTGTCTAGGTTGATCGTACTTCCAATGTTATGAGTTCCTTTTAACGTGGTGATTTCTCTAAGCGCATTATTATAAAAAGAGTAGACATAGTTATTATAGAAAAGTAACGGTTTATTCTTTTTAGTTTATAATACCTTCAATCCAAAGTCAACTTGATTCTTTAGAGTACTTAATGAATATGTTCTCGGTGGTAAAGAATCATTTGCAAAAATTACAGAAGAATTACTGTATTTTGTACATTGAGATGTTATAGCTGCCCCGTCGATTAATAATTAATTCCAATAAATGGAACGTTTTGGTGACTGGCGAACTACAATACGCTTGTAATTATTTAGCCCTTCGAATTGGAAATAACTAGTGGAACCTGAAAAAGAAAGAAGTCCTACTCTCAGTTCGTTATTGTTGCCGAGACTAATGCCATTGATAAGCTCAGCATTTCCCTTTATTTCCTTTTTTTATTTTTCAAAAATCGGAAGAAGATATATACTGTCCTTTATTAGTGCATAGCTGGGTTCGCTTTAAGATCTGAAAAGTATAGTGTGACCTATAGGAATAATCCTAAAAACATTAGGGTCAGGTAAACCTTACTAAATCGATAGGTTTTTAATTTTTCACCATCAAAACGAAAAGGGCCTTTATCATTGGCTATCTAAATGTATCCTCTTTGATCTTGAGTTATAGGATAACATTCGGAACTGGGTGAACCATCTGAAATCGAATAGTTTGTTTCAGAAAATTCTTGTCTGTTTAATACTTGAAAGCAGTTTAATAAAATCAAGGATAATATTAAGCGAAGATTAATCAGCTTTGAGGCTTTGGTCTGTTTTGAGGGTTCGAGTTGCCGCTAGAATTAGGCCCTTTATTTTTAAACCAAGGTTTTTTCGCGCCATTATTACCTTGTGGTCGCTTTCCCTTAAAGTTCCTTTTATTGCCACCACCGCCTTTTCCTTTTTTAGATCCAATTTGTGATTTTGGATCATATTTAGGACTGTCTCCAATTTCAATGGGTGTATCTAGCTTATCTAATGTTCTTTCGATAAGCTCTTCAACATTCATCATTTTTAACTGATCTTCTTCGTTCACAAACGAAATAGCAGTTCCTTTAGATTCTGCACGAGCAGTACGACCAATTCTATGGACATAATCTGCAGCATCATTAGGCATGTCAAAGTTCATGACATGACTTAAGCCTTGTATATCAATTCCACGACTCAAAACATCTGTGGCCACTAGAATCTTTATATTGCCCGCTTTAAAATCGCGCAATCGTTCTTGTCTCTCAGACTGCTCTCTGCCTGAGTGTAAGCTTTTTATAGAATGGCCATCTTTTATCAATGCTCGTTCTATTTGGTCAACCATCTCTTTTCGCGAAGCAAAAATGATCATGTTCTGAATGTCTTCGTTTTTCAGAATATAAGAAGCCAGAGCAAGTTTGTTAGGGTTGTAAACATTGTAGATTACTTGATTTACCCCTTCAGCCGGTTTAGCGATTGCCAAGTTAATTTGAACTGGCGTTTTCAAAATTTGCTTTGCTAACACTCTAATTTGAGTTGCCATTGTAGCCGAAAACATTAGAGTTTGCCTATCCTTTGGTGTTTTTTCAATGATTTTAGTAATATCATCAATAAAACCCATATCTAACATTCGGTCTGCTTCATCAAGCACTAACATTTCCAAACCAGTAAGGTCAACATAACCTAAGTTCATGTGTGCCATCAGGCGGCCAGGTGTTGCTATAATCAAATCGGCTCCTTGTTCTATTGCGGTTTTTTGCTGCGAAAAATCGCCGCCTTCACCACCACCAAAAACAGGTATTGAACTAATTCCTAAGAAATAGCCAATTGCTTGCACTTGTTCGTCAATTTGCACTGCTAGCTCTCTAGTTGGAACTATTATAAGCACTCTTACTTTATCGTTTTTCGATTGGGTTAGTTTTTCCAACATTGGAATAAGAAAAGCCGCCGTTTTTCCTGTACCTGTTTGGGCACAACCAATTACGTCTTTTCCTTCTAAAATTGTTGGTATTGCTTCGTCTTGTATTGGGGTGCAGTTTTCAAACCCCATGTATCCGACAGCTTCTTTTAGGCTATCGGAAATTTTTAATTCATCAAATTTCATTATCGTCAAAGATGCAGTAAAAACTTTACTATTCTGGCATTACTCTTTAAAGTAGAGCATTCTAGAATCATAATCTTATCTAGCTTGTATTTTACGTGAAGATTAAAATCTTAGCTATCTTTTTTAATAAAAAGTGAACCGATTAAACACCTTTTAGTGCATTCCCGATATCCGAAATAAGATCATCAGCTTTTTCTACTCCAATTGAGAGTCGGACAAGATTTTCTGTAATACCCATTTTAAGGCGTTCATCGGGTAAAACCCCTGCGTGAGTCATGCTAGCAGGATGTTGAGCTAACGATTCCGTACTTCCCAAACTCACAGCTAATTTCATTAAACTCAGAGCATTTAAAAACTTAAAGGCCTCTTTCTCTTTGCCTTTTATATTAAATGTTACCATAGCTCCGGGAGCAGAACATTGCTTTTTATAAAGTTTATACTGCTGACTTCCTTCTTCAAGAAGTCCTAAATAATTTACAGATTCTACTTTTGGATGTTTATTAAGAAATTGAGCAACTTCTTGTGCGTTCGAGCACTGTTGTTCCATTCTTAATTTTAGAGTTTCTAAGCTTCTTAGTAATAACCAACCTGTCCAAGGCCCTGCCATATTTCCAAGAAAGGTTCTTAATGTTCTAACTCGTAGCATAGGTTCTTTATGGCCAAGCACTGCGCCTGCAATGACATCGCTATGCCCACCAATATATTTAGTTGCAGAATAAACTACTAAATCGGCCCCTAGTTTTAAAGGATGCTGCCACAAAGGCCCCATATAGGTGTTGTCAACGCAAACAACGCATTCAGGATTTATTTGTCTAGCAATTTTCCCTATTTCTTCAATATCTGTTAGTGTATTAGTTGGGTTTGCTGGAGTTTCAATGTGTACGAGTTTTAACTTATCTCCGCAGTTCTCTTTTTTAAGCATTTCACCAATTTCTTCTGGTGTTTGCCACGGATGAAAACCGATGGTTTTTATTCCCATTTTTAGTAAAAAATGTTTTATAAAATGGTCCGTTCCTCCATATACTGGATTGCTGTATAATAATACATCACCAGGAGCTAAAAACTCCAATAAGACTGTGGATATTGCAGACATTCCGCTTTCGAAAACGCAACAATCATCAGCCTCATCCCAAAGACAGAGTCTGTTTTCTAATATTTCTAAATCAGGGTTGTTTATGCGAGAATAAATTAATCCTAGTTCTTCGTCTTCTTTTTTTTCTCTAAGGCCATATGCTAGCTCAAAATATGCTTTTCCTTCTTCAGCAGATTTAAATGCAAAAGTAGAAGTCTGGAAAATTGGACATTTTATAGCACCTTCGGAAAGTGACGGTTTATAACCATGACTCATCATTAAACTTTCAGGACTAAATTTTTTATCGCTCATTCTAGAAATTAATTTAATCGGAAAGGTAGAATTTCACTTGGTTTTACAAACTTAAAAGGTTATTAAATTAAGTTTTTATTCCGGTATGTTTTTGACTGGCTCTATCCTAGTATTTAAATCGTTTTTCAGAATCCTTTTTTTAGAAGCAAGTTGTTAGTGAAAGTCAACTAATACGAGTGTAATATCTGGAATACTGGCTGCGTCGTCTAAGCAAAAGAACTAAATTGCATTGAATTGAGAATAATCAGCTGCCTTTTCATTACTCCAAATTTGTTTAAGCGAATCAACATTGACTCCACCAAGAATAGGGGAATTAGCGAACAATAGTAAGTTGGTGAATAGTGTTGCGTTCAACAATATTAATCAAACAGATTCTTGTTTGTTGCCTCATTTAAAATGTATAAACTGCTACTTCATAAAATTGATTTGGATTTTATAAGAGTTTCATTTTATATCAACTAAAGGAATTAGTTATTCAAATTAATGTTCACTTTTAGCTGTATTAAAAGGAGCTTAAAAGGATTAGTTTACCTTAGTTATGTCCTGATAAGCTATTGATAATTAAACTATAAGCTCTTTGCAATGGCAAAATAATATCCTCCCAATGCATAAATATTTATATAAATATTGGGTATTTATAAGCGTTTGACGCCTTCAGGCTTGCTGTCAGAAATAAAGAGAGTGCTTAAAGTTGAAGTACATTTAATTTTCTCTTTCTTGTTTTTTGCTTTTCCTATCACTATGGTCGCCGTTTTGTTTGATAGAATTTATATTTAACCTGATAGTTAATCAATACGCTAAGCCCTGCTTTTATGTTCAATGTATTAACAAAATAGATTTGAAGAATGCAAGAATCATTATTAGTTTTGGTTAAAATTACTAAAAGTATATGAAGAACGTAAACCAATATTTTATTTTAGGAGCTGTACTATTCAATATATCCTTCTCTCAGGCACAGGTAATTAATGATGATTTTGAAGGAAATGGAACAATTTCAAATTGGACTGGAGATGATTGCAATTTAACTCAACCTTCTGTAAATCCTTTTAAGCAAGGAACTAATCAGTCATCGAATGTTTTGAAATATGAGGATACCGGTGGAGATTATGCAAATATTCGATTTGAGACATTACAAAATATTAGTTTTTCTTCTAAAACAGCTTTTACACTTCAGGTTTATGTGCCTTCAAGCTCAATAGTAGGAAATCAACCCAATCAAATTTCATTAAAATTACAAGATGGGAAAATTGCACAACCTTGGACAACTCAAACCGAGATTATAAAGCCTCTAGTTTTGGATACATGGCAAACACTAACTTTTGACTTTGCTGCTGGTTCATACAAAAACTTAGATCCAACTTCTGAAGAACCAGTTAACCGCAGAGACTTTAATAGGGTGGTGATTCAAATTAATGGCGAGAATAATAAAGATGATGTTTCTGCATACATTGATGATTTAGATTTTATAAAATCTACTGGTGGATCTAGCAATACTTCTCCCTACACGAATTTAATTTGGTCCGATGAGTTTAATAATAATGGAGCTATCGATAATGAGAAATGGCATCATCAGACTAAATTACCTGATGGGAATAGCTGGTATAATGGAGAAGTTCAACATTATACAGATAAACAGGCGAACTCATTTGAGTTGTCAGGTAATTTGAACATAGTTGCTCAAAAAGAGAACTTTTCCGACCAAGGCGTTACCAAGAACTATACATCGGCGAGATTAAATTCGAAGTTTGCATTTACTTATGGTAGGGTTGAGGTCAGAGCTCAACTTCCAAGAGGAGTTGGAACTTGGCCGGCAATATGGATGCTGGGAAAAAACATTAACGAACTAGGTGGATACTGGCAACCAACTTTTGGAACGACAGGTTGGCCAGCATGCGGAGAAATTGATATTATGGAACATTGGGGATCTAATCAAAATTTTGTACAAAGCGCAATGCATACTCCTTCATCAAATGGAGCAACAATAAATAAAGGAGGAAAAACAGTACCCAATGCTAGTGATATGTTCCATGTGTACTCTGTCGATTGGTTTGAGGATCGAATGGTTTTTAGTATAGATAATAATGAATTGTATGTTTATGAGCCCCAGCAGTTAAATCCTAGCACTTGGCCATTTAACGAAGATCAATACATTTTATTAAATATTGCGATTGAATCTGGCGTCTCCTCATCATTTACAAAAAGTGCAATGCTAATCGATTATGTTAGAGTATATGATAACGATACTTCAACTGTCTCGATTAATAAAATAGATCAAATGGATGGCGGGTTCAAAATATTCCCAAATCCAGTTTCTGGTAGATTGCAAGTTATTTCTGAAGACGGTTCAAAAGAATTTTTATGGAAGATTATAGATCTGTCCTTAGGCAAAGAAGTGCTCTCGGGTGAAATGAATTCGAATCAAAATTTGATTGATGTAGAAGCACTAGATTCAGGTATTTATGCTATTTCAATATGGGATGAGCAATCGAACTACACGAAGCGGTTTATTAAACAATAAACTGCTTCGTGATTAAAAGTAAGTTTCGAAAATGGGACTTTTTTGTTTCTGGTTATTGCTACCTGTTTATTAAAATTACTAAGGTAAGTCAGTTTGAATTCCTTGGGGTAACTCAGAAACAGGAGCATCTTCCAATCCTTAAAATAGATAAGTCGATTGTTTATTTAGTTGTTTTTTAAGGATCCTTTTCGAAATGTTTTCATCTAAAGAAACATAATTTTCAATAATCGAAAATCCTGTGCCCTTATTTCCATTTCCATAATTTCAGGCTATAGAAACTAAGTTCATGCGATTTAGCTTAAAACTTAAAATCCGTTTTTCGTCTATTTGTTCTTGGGAATTTGTAGACAACGTTGTGCATGTTGCTTCTAAAATAAGAGTAAAAACTAACGTTAGATATGAGAAAAAGTATCGGTAACAGGAGTTTCAGGATATGTGGGACAGCATTGTGCTGCTGAATGATTAAAGAGCGACTATGCTGTTGGGGGTTCGGTAAGAAGCTTGAAGCGATTTGATAAAGTTACCCAAGGAATTAAGAAAGTTGTTGATCCAAAAGGAAATCTCGAGTATGTAGAACTAAATCTTTTGAATGATGAAGGTTGGGGAAGAGGCTATGCGAGGTTGTGGTTTTGTTTTACATGTTGCTTCTACTTATGTTTGTTCAGAGCCAAAGGATGAAAATGACCTAACGAAGCCTGCCGCAGAAGGAACATTAAGAGCGTTAAGGACTGCTAAAAAAGTTGGAATCAAACGAATTGTAGTTATTTCTTCAATGGTGGCTATGTTGGGCGATGCAAATGGATCCATCAATACCAATCAAGACAGTTGGACAAATGTGAATGCAAAACATGCTAAGGCATATCTTTAAAGTAAAACTCTTGCAGAAAAAGCGGCCTAGGATTTTATTAATGTAAAATAAGGAGAAAATAAACTCGAGTTGGTTGTGGTAAATCCAGGGCCTGTTTATGGACCAACGTTTTCGAGTAATCTATCAGGTGAATCCACGACCATGTTCAAGAATATGATAACGGGTTATGCTACCTAAAGCGGCAATAAATATGTCAGACGTTAGAGACATTGCGACCATTCATGTTGCTGCTTTAGAAAACGATAATGCTAGTGGCAAACGATTTATAGTAACTATAGAAAAAGCACACGGTTTTATTGAATTAGCGCAGATAATAAAATCGAATGGTTACGATAAGGTGAGCATAAGCTTGGCTCCAAATTTCCTTTTGAAACTCATGACTAATTTTAGTGCTGATTTAAAAGGAATGCGTCAGTTCATTGGTAACACGTTCAATGGTGATGTTAGTGAAACAATGAAGACCTTCAAATGGAAATCCATTTCGCTTAAAAAAACCGTTTCGGATACTGCTGAATCTATTATTCAAGCCATGAAGTCATAGTTTGATTATTTTATAAATCTCGAGCCAAGTTATTCTGGCTCGAGATATATTCGAGCGGCACAAGTAATCTCCAGCAAGCAATTGTATAAATCAGAAAGAGTAAAACAACCGCTGTTAGTACTAATTTATTTTTCGCGATTCTACTCTTTTTTAATACTTAATTCCTATCAATTCCTTAGACAAAATCCAAGGTGTTTTGCAGGGTCTTGATTTTTATCATTTTATTAGAAGGCACTAATATTGGATATCTATATAGCTACAATATTTTCTTATGACCATAATGATCAACAGAATTCGCTTTTTCATCAGTCACAGCTATTCATGATACTAAGTTGCACATATTTACTTTTTGTTTAACTAGATTTTCTGTAAACTAGCTATTCCCTAGTATCGGTCTAACTCTGTTTTTATCCAACCTGAATTTGCATATCGACACGCCGTCATTTTTTATTTGACATGGCTTTTTGTTTCAATTTAGTAAAATAGAATCCTCACAAAGCTTTTTAAAACCTAAATCCATTTTGTTGTAATGCCTATTCATACTAACATTTACTTTTTAGCAAGGAAAAAAAGCGACATTATTGCTTTCATATTGAACTAAGCTTTTACCCTTTCTATTTTTAATGGACTCAAAAACAAAAACGTCTTCTGCGTTAATGACTATTCCACTGTAAATCTCCCAAACAAAAGCGCCTTTATTATTAACCGTAATTTCTGGATGAATCAGAGCTTTTTTCGGATCACTTTTTAGACTAAAATTCAATGTTAATTAAAAGCTTGTTCAGGCTCCAAGTTATTTATATCACCTTTTTTAATAGCATAATAAGGGATTACAGCGTTCCATTATGCCCATTTTTCGAATTCAAGAAAATTTATATGTGCAACTTCTGAATAAGCCTAAAGCCCCATTAATATTATAGATAAAACAAACTAACTATCAGTATTTATTTCGAATTCCATTGAGCTAACGTTGCTTTTCGTATTGGTTATATCCTTTGGTTAAATAATTCTGTATCGTCCAGTATGTATTCTAAAATTGGTCGGCATTTGTTTTTGCATGCGGGGTAAAAATTTTTATGTTTTCGTTCTTTACTCTTGGGAGGGATTCCCCACCAAAATTCAGCGATTGCTATAGGTCTTAATTTATGCTCAATAGCATATTGCAGCAACTTAGGAGCAGCACATTCACCGGCTCCTGCAGGAGGTGTGTTGTGAGCAGAATTCTCAAATATTTGCAGTACGTTTTTAGTCGTTCCTAAGACGTTTACAAATTGATAATTCTCGAAAAGCTGCTTTTGCAAGGTAAGTGATTTCTGTTTTCTTTTTTCTTTCAGAGTCCTTATTTTCATTGGATCACTGCTCTTTTTAATTTCATTACCTATTTCAGTCAAATGTGTCATTCCTTTATAGATGAAAAAATCATCGATAGAATCATTAAAGATGGAAGGGACAAATTGGTCGCAGGATTCATTTAGTGAAAGTTTGCCAGAAATCGTTCCTAAATAGCCGTAAGAATTATCCTGTTTTTGAATCACCAAAACTCCGAACATTTTTCCTTTTTGAATATCGAAGTCATACTTCCAGCTGAGAGATTCAGCACTAATGAATTCTTGAAATTCTTTTGTAGCGATGTTAGCGATTTCAGGAATAAACGAACCAAATGGATTGTTGAAGGTTGACGAAATAGCGACCTTAGAGATATCCGTTTTGAAATCGAAAATGAGTTGGGCGTCCATTTGACAAAAATGAAATAAAATCGGGGTAAAGTGTCAATTGGCTTTTAGAAAATTGATTGTTGTAGGTTGCTTGTTGTAACTAGCGCATTAAGGCTCATTAGAAGTATTAAACCGGCTCTAATCTCAGATAAGGCTTCGAAGGTAATTCAACAATAATTTTATTTCCAATTGATATTTTTCCGCCTTCTAGGACAATCCCCATTACTCCAGACTTTCTAATTGTGTTTCCTTCTTTGTCTTTATCCAAAACTGCTTTCAATAATCCCTCTTGAATCGCATTAAGCTGACTACAAGGGTTTCTTAAACCTGTGATTTTTATTTTGACGTTAGCACCTATGGCAAGTATAGAATTTCTAGGTAGAGCCAAGAGTTCCACTCCTTTTGTCGTTATATTCTCTCCAATTTTTCCAGCTTGTAAATTAAATCCTTTGGTTTTCAGTTCATCAAAAAGCTCGGAATGAATCAGGTGTACTTGCCTCAAATTAGGTTTGTTTGAGTCTTTATTTACGAGATAACGGTGTTTTACTTTTTTACCTAAATGCGCATCACCTTCCACACCCAAACCTTTTAATAATACAATATTATCGTATTTGTATTTGCTGAAACTATGAGTTTCGCTTTTACTTACCGATTGTACGATTCCAAAATTCATTATCCAGTATTGTATTCGTTTTTTACTAACTCCGTGCAGTCAATTTATACGCTTGGTTAACCATAGCTTTTACAAAAATATGATGAAAGGGTTTTACAATTGTCATAAATATTTCGCCAAAACGATTATTATATTTAACTAAAGTACTGACTTTAATATTGAATAGGGTTTCGTAAGAATTATAAATACTTTCTCTAAAGTTCAGGCGCTTATTATTAGCTTCCAGCATTATTTCATTGATATTGAATATTTTAAAAAAGCCAATGTAACCGCCAACCTGAAAACCTGTATAGAAGTCTTCTGGTTTTTCCGTTTTCAGACCAAAAAGTTTGACAACCTTATTTCTTAGTTTCATTAGAAATCCAACCCATTTTGATGTTGTTTCAAAAATCAAATTTCTTATGATACTCAAGTCATCAAGATAATTTGCAGTTGAAAAAGTACCTGTAAAGCCTGCTATGTGAATAGCAGACTTGATCTTTTCAGTTTTTGGTGCTGACTTCGCCTTAACTTTCATTATTCTTCCGATTTAATAGCAGAATAGCTCCATTCTATTTCTGTTTATACATCCGTTGAATTGAAATAGTCTTTGACTTGTACAATGTGTTTTTCTTTCATTTCGTGACTTAACCAACTTGCCTGAAAAGCATTGATGGCTAACTGCATCAAATGACTTTTATCTAAGTTTAGCGCTAGAGCCGTTTCGTAATAATTCTCATTTATGTAGCCTCCAAAATAAGCTGGATCATCGGAGTGAATGGTTGCAAGTATTCCTTTATCGAGCATTTTTAAAATGGGGTGGTCTTCCATTTTTCGGATAACCTTAAGAGCCGCATTACTCATTGGACATAAGGTTAGGGGTATCTGCTGTTCAACTAATCGTTGAACCAAAGCTTCGTCATCTAAGCATCGATTTCCGTGATCTATTCTTACGACTTTCAATAGATCTAGAGCTTCCCTGATATATTCTACCGGTCCCTCTTCTCCAGCATGAGCTACTAATTTATAACCTTGATTCGCCGATGCTTTAAACACGTTGATAAACTTGCTAGGAGGGTTGTCCACTTCAGATGAGTCTAATCCTACTCCATCAATCCAATGCTTGAACGGGATAGACGATTCAAGTGTTTTGAATGCTTCTTCTTCGCTTAAATGCCGTAAATACGACATGATGAGTTTGTAGGAAATGTTTAGCTCCTGTTTGGCTTTTTCAAGCGCATTATAAATGCCTTTGATTACAACATTAAACTCAATACCCCTATCAGTATGAGTTTGTGGATCGAAAAACACCTCAACATGGACAACATTTTGTTTGTGTACCTTGGTTAGATAAGCCCACGTTAAGTCGAAAAAGTCTTGTTCATGAAGCAGCACTTGAGCGCCAGCATAGTAAATGTCTAAGAACTCTTGAAGGTTATGAAACTGGTAAGCATTTTTCAGTGATTCGATAGAATCGTAGTTTAAGACAATATTATTTCTCTTGGCCATATCAAACAGCAATTCTGGTTCAAAACTTCCTTCAATGTGTAAATGAAGTTCTGCCTTGGGAATGCCTTGAATAATTTTTTTAAGTTCAGATGACTCCATATTATGTAAGGTATTTAAAACGTTGTCTGCTTCAAATGTAGAAAAAAGGGCCTATTTGTTATCTGGTTTTAGTTAATGTACGTTTTTAGTTATTCCAGCATAATATCGTAGTTTTTGTTGATGTAATATGACAATTAATCTATCGTTTTGGGCTTTTTTTTCCAATAAAGCACCAACGTGTCAAAAGTTCTTGGTGATTCTCTAACAAGAGCAGTAGTCAAAATGTATTTATACCATTTAGCATATTTTGAAATACTGGAACCTAGATAATCCGAATATGATTCTAAATAGTTAAATTCTTCACATTTGATTTTTTCAAAAGAATTTTTGTCCAAACGGATTAATTGAACTTTTAATCTTTTTAAACTGGTTGGAATTGATAGTCCAGTATTCTGCTTTTTTACGCATATTTTATAATGCTCGCTGCAGCTTATTGAAAAAGATAAACAAGGAATATGGGCTAGGTTTTGTTCTGGCTAAACTATTTACAACTATTGTGTTTAACGGCTAAAATAAATTTATTGGTGAAACTCCTTATAATTTGAATTTTTGAAAATGATCATCCATATAATTGATCTTAATGCTCAAATAGTTTTTTAATTAATTACAACTGAATTGTATCTCTAGCAGTTGATAATATACTCCCAAACTTTCTGCTAGGGTATCCGCGGGGCTTTTGATACTGTTAGCTCTTTCATTTTTAAAGTTAAAGAAAAGGTATCAATAAAAGATAAATAAAGGTTATCCCCATGCGTTTCCGGTTAGAGTGGCAGTGCAGAAACATAACCAAGAAAGCTAAGTAAATAGAGAGAGAATTGAGTCCTGGAGGAAATTGGTAAGCGAGTTTAGTTTTTATAATTGAGATTATATCTCTTTGAGAATTTTCGCAAACGCAGTTTTTGCACTTGCGATAAAGTTTTGCTGTTAGAAAGGTTGGTTGGTTCGAGAATAAATAGAGTAGTCAAAAACTGCCAAAAAAGAATTCCGAAATTGGCGTCTCCAAAAATGCCAAACTCTGTAAAGGAGTTAATGATTACTGGAATAAATAAGACAATAAAAAAAGGCCCGTAGTTACTAGTGCGTTCTTTCCAAAAATTGCGGACGGTAGTTACTGCGTTCCAAAAAGCAATGAAGAATCCGATAAACCCTAGGTTCAACAATACTTGTAGAAAGGTGTTGTGTGTCATGCGACCGGGGTAAGTGTATAAGCCCTGAAAATAGTCGGTGTAATTGATACGCATATAGCCAAAACCTAACCAAGGTTCGCGCACAATACCTTCGTTCAATAAAGCCTTCCAAAAAGGAATACGGCCAGTCATACTTAGTACTTCGTCTATACCGCCGTCGTCTTTAAAAATGACGAAACGAACCACTAATGGGACTGCTACAATTATACCACCAATTAAAATTATTTTTAGTTTTTTGCTGTTTGATTGTAGAATCAGAATGCCCATAATGAGCAAGAAACCAATGACACTTGATCGCGATGAAGTGGCTACCAAAACAAATATGGCTGCGATCACCATAAGTATTCCCCAAAATTTGTTTTTACTTTTTTGCAAAAGCACGTAAGAAAGGGCAGCGTTTATACTGGCCAACATTCCCAATTCGTTAGGATTCATGATCCAGCCACCCAATCGTTGTTCTGCGCCACCACGCATGCCTCTGTAAAAAGTATCTGGATCTGCAAAGGAACCTACTATAAATGTAACCATGATCGGAAAAATAGCCCACGAAAAAACCTTGACTAAGTTGA
This sequence comes from Flavobacteriales bacterium UBA6770, assembly GCA_905181875.1. Taxonomy (GTDB): domain Bacteria; phylum Bacteroidota; class Bacteroidia; order Flavobacteriales_G; family Salibacteraceae; genus UBA6770. The sequence continues at coordinate 314,290 of CAJIZH010000004.1, read as the reverse complement.
TGGTTCGTTCCGGAAAATGACGGTTGTACACTGCCACTACATGAACAAATAATGCAACAAAAACGAAGCTTTCCGTATTCATAAACCACTGGAGGGCAGAGTACTGCCAGTCGCTACTCCAGAGTAGTGAGGCAAAGCCTAATGCTAAGTACAAAACATACAATAAGGGAGCAGCTAAATGTCGGTAAGTGAAAGACGTGTTGCACCCTAAACCACTCAATTGTAAAAAGATAAGCCCAATGACTCCGGCCATTCCTACACGGCTAATGGTTTTAAATACTTGGTTTATGATTTTCTCTTCTGCAATGGAGAAGTAACCAGCAATCATGGTAAGTAAAATAAGAATGAGCAACAATTCCATATTGCGCACCAAGAAGGGTAGACGTTTAGCTTTCATAAACCGCAAGGTGTTGCTGCGCAATGTGCTTCCAACAAAAATCACGGACAATCATTTCTTGGGCATTTTCCGATTGTTGGTTAAGAAGACCGCTCGTTCTGTTTTTCGCTCCTTGGAATAATGCTTTGGCAATTTGCTCCGCAGTATTTTTGGATAACACAATGCCTGATTGGTATGTGTTGATGTAGCTACTAAGGTTAGTCTCTTGACTAACAATAGCTGGAACCCCAACTGCAGCCGCTTCTAGGACAACTCCAGGAAGTCCTTCGTTTCGGCTGTTTAAACACAAATAATCAAACTGTTGCATCAAATTCATTTTTTCGGTGCCATATACGGCGCCTTTAAATTGTACTTGCTTATCGATGTTTAATTTCTGTGCCAAAGCTTCTAATTCGCTTCGATCTGGGCCATCACCCAATAACCATAATTCGGCTGGACTTCCTTTCTGGTTAAGGAATTGAGCGAAACCGTTTAAGAGTAAATCAAGCCCTTTGGTGTGTTTGTCTAATCTACCTACGAATCCGAAAATTGGAAACTCATTTTGTTTGATGGAATCGCCTTGTTTTTCTAGCAATTCCTGTCCATTTGGAATCAATACTTGTTTGGCGTTTTTGAATGTGGCTTCGGTTCCGATAAGCTCACTAGCGCCAATGGAATGAACCGCCTTTGCATTTTTCACTATGTAGGATTCCAAGAACTGGTTGTACAGTTTCTTTTTAGTAGCGCTGCGTTGCATGGCCACTAAGTTGAACGCACCGTGCGGTGTGTAAACGTAAGGCAGGTTATGTTTTACCAATAAGCGACTAAAGGTATATAGCTGAGGTAAATAAGCGCCATGCAAATGAAAGATTGTCGAGTCTTTGTCCAAGTTTTTAATCGCTGTTTTTAGGTAGAAGTCTAAGAAGAATTTCAACTTATAATCGCGAAAAAGAAGAGTTTGAAAATTCCTTTTTGGGTAATCGTGATTGGGGTCTTTTGTAATTCCCCATATCTGAACTTTAGAACCTAACCCAGCTTGAGTGGCAGCCAAATGGCTCACTACTTTGTTCACTCCGTTCATTCGGTTTGGATTGGCCTTACCCAATATTACATGAATTATTTTACGAGCCATTTCAATTCAGATTTAAGAGCGAATAAATAAAAGCCAACCATTATGATTTGGGTCAAGGCAATGCCTGCCAATACTCCGTGAATTTGGTAATGTGTTACAAAAAAGTTAGCGGTGGTTAAACCTAGAATACTGGTGGCAACATAGCTCCAAAAAATAAGGCTGTTGCGTTCAAAAGTTCGGATAAGAAAACGCAATTGTGTGCCAATAAATATGAGGATGTAAATACCGCAAAATGCTAGCAACACAAAAGCATAATCGACATATGAATTGCCGTAAATGAGTTCTAATAATTCCACTCTAAAGAAGGCAATAGGAACCAATAAACCAATGAATGGAATAGCCGCTTGTAAGAAAATATGGAAGACATATTTTACAGTTGCAGCGCTGCCTTTTTGGTGCAACGTTTCTGCTGCTTTTAGCGGAACAAGATTTTCAAGTGTTAGCAACAATACGTGCATAACACCCATTACGTTTTGTGCAATTCGAATTGCTCCCAATGCAACAGGACCTAAAACTCCTGCAGCTGTTAGAAGGTAGAAATTACCCGATAACCATTGCAATAATGAAGTACCAATAAGAAAACGACTGTAGTTCCAAACTTCAAGAGTAATCGCAGTTATATTCTTGAATGTAGGGTAGCACTTTAGGCGAATGATCCCCAATAGAGAAGAAGTAGATAAGCCAACTAATAAAGCCGCTAATGTTCCTTGAACATCCAACATATCATTAGCATTCAAAGCAAAAAGTAAAACAGGTTGTAATCCGAAACCAATAAGGTCCATAATCAACACGGCGTTAGATTGCTGTTTTGCAAAACCAATGCGTCTTAGAAAATCATTCAATACAAATACACTTGCAATTGCGGAGGTTAAATATATTGTAGTCTCAGAAATACTAGGTATAGATTCGATCGTTCCCTTTAGAGTAATACCCAGAACTAGTATTGCAATGCAAGCTAGGCCACTAAAAATAACTTGCAAACCCATTAACTGCTTTATAAATTGAGTTGGGTTTTCTTTTTTAGGAAGCAAGGCAAATAAAGAACTGATAAATGCACTTTGATGTACTGAGCTTACAAATAATACCACCATCCAAATCAATGCGTAAAAGCCGTAGTTTTCAAGGCCAATCCAACGAGCTAAAAGAATACCCACTAAAAAGTTGATGCCACTTACTAATCCTTGGTCACTTAGGGTAACCAATTTATTTTGGTGTTGAACGAGTATGTTTTTTATGCGATTCATGACCCGATGTATGCAGTTACGTAATTCCACACTTTACTGGTAAAACGTTCCCGTTTTAATTCTGTGTTGTAACGCGTTCCAATAAAACGTCCGTTAAAGCTTGATGCCATGTGCGCGCTATTTAGCAATAAATACATGTTTTTGATTTGGTACTCTTCGGCTAGTAATTCTGGGTATTCTAAGAAGTCGGTGCTCGTATAATTTGCTCTGAATAAGAACACGTTGAGGTCAGCCAATTTCATAAACTCAACCCCTTCTATTGATAAAGCAGCAGCAGGCGTATCGACCACAATCACATCAAAGCGTGATTTCAACTCTTTCATTAATTGAGGAGCGTTCAATGTTTCTTCTGGCGTACTTACTAAGTTACATACTCCAGCTCGAATTTCAGAAGGAATAGCTAAAAATTCAGTTATGGTTTCAACTGAATAAATTTCTTCTTCCTGTATGGAAATTGAACCAACTGAATACCCTAATACTGCAATGCTTTGTGCCAAATGTGTACTTACATAGCTTCTTCCTTCTCCATTGATTGCTGAGGAAACGGTAAGCATTGGATTGTTTTCTAATTTGTCTTTGAACTTAAGTGCCTTCGCTAATGTGCTGAAATCTTTACCTGAATTTTTCTTGCGAACAACACCCAAAATTGGCAGATCAGAATGGTTTTCTAGATCTTCTCTTGATACTACTTTCGAAAGGGTTGCTTTGCGCAAGTACACGTAAGTAGTTCCGATAATTAATCCGAGTAACCCACTTACAAAAACGATTAACGTTTTGTTCGGGCTTACTGGTATTTTAGGGGTAACTGCTGGTTGTATAATTCTATGAAAAGAGAGCAGGGCACTAGCAGCAATTGCAGCTTCAATTTTCTTTTGAGCCAAGAATGTATACACTTGTTCTTTCATAGCGAAGTCGCGCTGTAAAACACGCATTTCCTTTTCGCGAGTGCTTAGCCTATCAAATTGTTTGGAGTTTAATTCCACCATTTTTTCAATGGATTCACGCTTGGTGATTATCTCTTTTTTGTTTCTTTTAATAGCTTCTCTTATGTAGTTTTTAAGTTCAGCTATTTTGTTGTCAAGTGCCTTTACCTGGTTACTTTCAGCGGTATATTTATAAATCATATCCTGACGTTCGTCTTGGTAAGCTTGCAACTTCTTGACTAACTCAGTCATTAATAAATCACCAAAACCAAAGTTGATCGCCGTTTCGCTGAAGTATTCGCCTTCCGTCATGTATTCTTCCAATTCTAGAATAGCTTGCTCATTCATTTCTAGGTTAATCAATTGTACTTCAAGGCTACTTTGTTTGCGCAAACCTGTTTCGGTTTCTTGACGCGTATTTACTACACCATTTACCGATTTATATTGTTCCAGTTTAACTTCGGCTCTCTGCAGTTCTTTTGAAACTTCAGCAATTTTAAGTTCTAAGAATTTTACGGTTTGGCTAGCCGCTCCAGTTTTAGTAGCCACATAATCCTCAATATAGGCATGGCACAAAGCATTCGCCAAATCGGCTACTTTCTCTGCGTTTTGATCTTTGTAAACCACACGTAATACTGCTATTTCCTTGTCAACGGCAGCTACATTAAGTTTGTCAGTAACATCTGTAATTAATCCATTTTTTGAGAAAATAATGCTTTCGTACAAGCCAATTAAATGCAAGTCTTTTTTGTCTAATAGAGAATCGTTTGTGGAAACAGTAATAGTCTCTCCATCAATTAAAGCAGGTGTTCCTAAAGGTATGATTTCACTATTTGTAGTGTCGATTTCGTTTTCCAATCTTCCTAGTTGATAGTGATTGCTATCAATAATGTTTATCCAATAAGTTTGGTCTAAATTTTTTGATTTGGTCAAGTGGTGCTTTACTATAATAGGGCTGTCTTTGTAAAGTAGGGTATTTTTTACGCTTCCTACTCTGTAAATAGAAACTCCGAAATCTAGTCTTTCCAAACCTTGACTAATCAATAAAGGCGATGACAGTATTTCAGCTTCCGATTCAATTTTACTAGTTGTAGAGAATAAATCAAGGTCTTTGTAAAGTTGTGTATTACTAAATCCGTATTTCTGATCATCTAACTTAATTCTAGCTACTGTTTGGTAGGAATTAGGCGTATAGCTTATGATTTTTTTAGCTAGAATGAAAGATGCTACTGCACAACCAATAATAATTGGAAGACCTTTAATTAAAGGCAGTAATTGTCGTTTAAGTCCTTGAAGTCCGTTCATGATAATTAAGGTTGAGATAGTATCGAAATCACCAACACAATAGCAGTAATAGTGCTTGAGAATGCAATCATCGTTGGAGCGTTTATATTGATTCGCTTTGCTCTTTTTTCTGGAACTACGATTACGTCACCAGATTGAATGTTTATTCGATGCAATACATTTTGGTGAATTTTGGTAAAGTCGAGGAGGTAGCTGGTGTCGTTTCTTATGAGCTGAACTTCTTTTAAGTTAGAATAAGTAGTGAAACCATTTGCTTTTCCAATCATTTCCGTAATGGAGTTCCGCTCTTTTTCTAGTAAGTAATTGCCAGGTTGAGTAACTTCACCTAGAATGGTGAATTCTCTATTTAAAACACGGACGGAAATTATGGGGTCTACTAGTTTTTCGCCGTACAGCGATTCTAGTTTTGTTTTTACTTTAATACAAGTCAATCCTGCAATTGAAACTGTTCCTATTTCGGCTAAAGGAATGTTTCCGTTTTTGTCTACTAAAATCCATTTACTATAAGATTCGTTGGCATTGTGTGCTGTATAAACCGAACCTAAACTATACTCGCTGTGGTTCCAAATACTAACGCTTATTTTATCGTCAATAGCAATAGTGTGCTCATAGCTACTATCTGTATTGATAAGCTCTGCAGCATTGCCGCGTGTTTCTGAAGTCAAAAACTGCTGAGTTTTGCACGATTGCAGTGCAAAAAGAGCCAGCGTATAAAACAGGATTTTAGATTGAGTTTTCATCGAAAGTCGATTAAAGAATTAGGCTTAAAAATTTTCTGATAGGACCACGCTTTCTACTTTTTAGCATCTCTTGTACGTTGTTGATTTTAATCAACACTTCTTCGATTTTCTGAGTGTCGTCTGGACCTTTGACGATATAGTCGAAAGCACCAATCTTAAGCGATTTGGTAGCGGTTTCGATTTCTTCTTGTCCTGAGACAAAAACCACATAAATGTCTGGATCGAATCGCTTTATCTTTTTCAAAACTTCTAAACCATCCATTGTGCCCATGTCGTGGTCTAGAAATATGATTTTAGGTTCGTCGATTAATGCATTCAATGAAGACATTCCGTCATTATAGGTATGCACATCGTTAAAGCCTAAGTTTCTGATAAATTGTTCGTAAAGTAGTGCGGTCATTTCGTTGTCGTCAACTACAAATACTTTTTGATTTTTGAAATTTTCTTGTTTCATTATTTCTCGTTTGAGCACACTTAAACGATTGACGTGCCATTGAAATAAAAACAATAAAATATACAGTAAATCAGGTGGTTAGTGTTGTTGGTTGTGTGCCGTTATCTGTATGATGGAAGGCTATTCCATCAGGTGGAACGGTAGTTTTCCACTAATTGGAAGGCGAAAGGGTCTTTTGTATTGCTAAAACAACTTTCGAAACGTTGTCTTTAACCGCCGAAATGAGTTGGCTCAATTCTTCTGAATCTTTCCCCGCCTTTGCAAGTTTTTCAATCTCAATTATTTGGTCTTTTGAATGGGTGATGTCAAGGTCGCTCAAAGTTGGTTTGATACGATGGGCAGTTTTATAAACGGTCTCTAAATCTTTGGCTGCATATGCGGTATTAATTTCATGGAGAGCTTGCGTAATATGAGTAACAAAAAGGTTGAGCATTTTGTCAACAAAAGCCTGGTTACCTCGACTTATTTTTTCGAGCTTAGCTAGGTTGTACAGTTCTGCGGAAATAGGCTCAGGCGCAACTTCTGTTTTGTTTTTAGAAGACTCATTGACTATCCACTTATGCAGGATATCGAAGAGTTCTTCCTCCACAAAAGGTTTGGCGAGGTAATCAGTCATCCCAGCTTGTAAGTACCTTTTGCTGGTACCTTCCATAGCATTTGCTGTTAGAGCGATAATTGGGATCTTTCGATTATATTCGTTTCTAATTATTTTGGTGGCTTTTATGCCATCCATAATGGGCATGTTAATGTCCATAAGAATCAAGTCGTATTCGTTTTTTTGAATTGCCTCGATTGCTTCAGCGCCATCATTTGCAATATCATATTGCAGTCCAATAAAATCTAAGGAAGTGCAAACTACCAATTGATTCATTTCGTTGTCTTCGGCAATTAGAATTTTCTTGCCTTTTACTTTTTCTTGGATCTGCTCTGGGTCGTATTTATAGACTTTGCTAGAAGAGTTGTTACTTTCTTCAATTTTATCCAGTTCTAATTGAAATATAATTGCTGTTCCTACTCCTTGGTGGCTTTGAATAGTGAGCTCGCTACCCATAAGTTCTAAAAGCTGTTTACTAATGCTCATTCCCAAGCCAGTTCCACCGTATTTGCGAGTTACGGTTTTATCTTCTTGCGTAAACTTGTCGAATATTGTGTCAATGTATTCCTCAGACATACCTATTCCAGTATCTCGAATATTAAACTCAATTAACTGTCGTTCGCTGTCTTCATTTATCAATTTACATTCGATAGTTACGGTACCTTTTTCCGTAAACTTAACCGAGTTACCTGCTAAATTGATAAGTACTTGATTTAGTCGAGTAGGGTCGCCAGACAAGGAAATCGAAATTGATTTATCAATGAAAACATTAAATTTCAGACCTTTTTCTTCGGCTTTGGCTGATAGGATGTTTTTTGTTCTTTGTGCAACATCAGCAATATCCAAATGAGTGTTTTCAATTTGAAGTTTACCTGCTTCAATTTTACTAATATCCAAAATATCATTCAGAATAATAAGTAAGTCATCTGCTGCTGACGTAATTGTATTGAGATAAAATTTTTGATCGAGGTTCAAACTGCTTTTCTCAAGCTGGCGCGCCATTCCTAATATTCCGTTCATTGGAGTCCGAATTTCATGGCTCATGTTTGCCAAGAAGACTTCTTTAGATCGGTTAGAAGATTCTGCATCTTCTTTGGCTTGGTTTAGCTCAATTTCCAATTTCTTTTGTTGGGTAATATCCAGATGAATGCCCAAGGAGCCCGTCTGCTCTCCTCTGTCATTGTATAATGGGCCTCCACTAATAAGCCACCAGCGTATGTTTCCTGATTTGTTTTTTACTCTAATTTCATAAGCATCTGAAATACCTTTCTTTCTAGAGGCATTTTTTTCTACCATTAAATCTGCATTCTCTCCTTTTAAAATTGCTTCAGATGCCACCTGCCCCATTAGCTCTTCTGAAGAATATCCAATCATTTCACAGAAACTTTGGTTGGTCTGGATAATACGATCTTCTAGATCTACTTCCATTAATCCCAAGTTCATATTGGAGATGATGTTTCGGTATTTTTCTTCGCTTTGTTGAATTATAGTAAGCGTTTCTTGTTGTTCGGTAATGTCTCTAGTAACTGCAGATAAGCCTGTAAAACGTCCTCTATCGTTAAATGTGAAAATTACATTTTGCCCCAACCAAATGGTTTTTCCAGATTTAGACTCAGCTGGAAACTCGAGGTATGTTTCCACTTTTTTTTCCCTCAATTGATTCATGTAAAAATCAATTACTGATTGAATACTGTCTTTTCGTATAAATGCAGTAAAATGCATAGTTCTCAGTTCTTCAATAGAATAACCCAGTTTTTCAATGGTTGTAGTGTTCGCATAATTTAAAGTTCCCATGCGATTTCCTCGGTAAATAAGGTCACTAGCTGAATCAACCATCTTGAAGAAACGGTCTTCGTTTTGTTGTAATTCTATAGTTCGCCTGCTTACCATTGACTCAAGGTTAGCATTTATTTCTTTTAATTCATTATTGGCAATAAAAAGCTCGTAACTTTTTTTTTCAAGAGTCTGTTCGATTGCTTTTCTTGCTTTTTTTTCGCGGTTTAAGGCGCGTAGAAGTATGTCCTTATCTGTACTCAATTATTTTCGAGTTATTTTAAAATCGACACGTTGGCCGTTTTCTGCAATTTCTAATGTTTCTATTTCAATGGTTTCTTTATAATATGCGGCGCAACCTTTAATTAATCCTATTGCGACATCTGCCATACTTCTGTGCGAATGGTAAGTACGTTCCATTTCATTTTCAGACACTATTTTACTCTTCAAATCGAGGTGGATTAGCATCTGTATGTAGCTTGAGGACTTCGGTATGTATTGCGGTCTGAATATTCAACAGCATGTCAAATGTAGAGTGAATACCCTTCATTAATTTAGGGTTTTCTTCAGCTAATTTAGAGAACAAATATTTACCATAAACTTCTAAAAAATCTGCCACTGGAATAACGGTTTTTTTACTGCAATTCAACTACCAGATTAACCAATTGTTTGTGGTCGTAAGTATCTACTGCATTGTAAGCTCCATTAATAGGGTCTTTAGCTTTGGTAATGAGTTCATCAAGCATGGATAGCCCCCACTTGTCCTCTACCATTTCCAAAAACTGTGTGAATATAATTCCTTTCATAACGGCTTAAATTTCAATTTCCTTATCCTTAATCATTTTATAAATCGTTGACTTTCCAATAGACAGTTTATCGCCGACCATCAGCACATCATTGTCGTATTTCTTAAGGAAATATTTAATGATATCGCAGTTGTATTCGCGCATACTTTTTTCGATGGCCATAAATGCCATATCTCCACGTGCTGATCCGTAATTAATATCGTTTGATTCTATCGTTTTTCCATCGCCCATTACTGCCGCTAATTCAATCATGGATTTTAGCTCGCGAATATTGCCAGGGTAATTGTAGCTCATCAATTTCTTTTTGGCTTCTGCAGATATTTTGATGACCGTAGACTTACTCTCTTTGCAAAATGCGTCAAGGAAATATTTGGCTAAAAGCAAAACATCTTCTTCTCTCTCTCGTAATGGAGGAAGGTCAATTGGTAAGCCAATTACACGGTAATAAAGGTCTTCTCTAAAGTTCCCTTTTTGTACTTCTTCTTGCAAGTTTTTGTGGGTAGCAGCAATCACTCTAACATCAAGTTGTACTGTTCCGTTTCCACCCACTCGAGTTACTTCTCTTTCTTGCAGTACGCGCAGTAATTTACTTTGAGCGGCCATATCTAACTCGGCAATTTCATCTAAAAAAATAGTGCCGCCTTGTGCTTCTTCAAACTTTCCAATTTTGCGTGCTATAGCTCCAGTAAAGGATCCTTTTTCGTGACCGAATAATTCACTTTCCACCAATTCAGAGGGAATAGAAGCCATGTTTACAGGTACAAATGTTTTCTTCTTTCGATTGCTGTTAAAGTGAATGGCTTTTGCTACGATTTCTTTTCCCGTTCCCGTTTCTCCAGAGATAGATACATTGATGTGACTCCCAATGGCCTTAGTCATCAGTTTGAACGTGTTTTCCATAACTCGGCTATTGCCAATAATGGATTTTTTGAAATCGAATTTATCGCCCAGTTGTTGAGTTAAATTTCGAACCTGTTGCTTGAGTTGGGCTGTTTCTTGAGCTTTCAAGACTGAGTTCCAAAGTAATTCTTTGGTGTTATCGTCTTTGATGATATAATCGAATGCACCAGATTTTAATAAGTCTAATGCAACATCAATTTCTTGTTGACCGCTAATTACAATGACAGGAACATTAGAGTTCCATTGACGTATTTTTTGAAATAGCTCTTCACCATTCATGTCGCCCAAAGAATAATCAATTGTAATAAGGTCAGGTTGCTGATGCAATTCTTTCAGGCAGGCTTTGCCACTCTCAAATAAACTGACTCCGTAATCGTTGTTTAATGAAAGGTGGTACTCTAATATTTCACCGTACCAAGGATCGTCTTCAACTATAAATATTTTGTATCCATCCATGAGTATTGGATTAAGTCGAAAATAAGAATTATTCCAAATATCGGAAATTATAGCGATATGATTATCGTTATTGTCTTTTTTCCAGTGTTTTCATTTTGAGCTCCCATTCGGTAAGTGAGGCGTTGAATTTTAGGATCTTAGTAATGAAAATTAGGCCAGCAAATAGAAGAATGAAAATAGAAGTGATAGAGAAGAATTGGGAAAAGAGTAATGTAGATGCAACGATTAAGATTTCAATTAATAGAATGCTATTGGTGACTAAGAAATGGTTGATTCCAAAATCTAGAATTAAATGATGCAAGTGACTTTTGTCTGGAGTGAAAATCGAGTTGCCTTTTGCAAAACGACCAATAAATACGCGCAATGCATCAACAACAGGAATAATGAGAATTGCTGAAATAAGCAAAACTGATAAACTTGCTGGAATAGATTGCTGAATCGAGTTTTCCTGAATAAAATAGATTCCAGATAATGCAGTGAAAAACCCTAACACCATCGAACCACCATCACCCATAAAAATGCTTGCGGGATGATTGTTAGCCTTTAGAAAAGGAACAAGTGCACCAATAAAAGCAATGAAAATAAACGCCGCACCATAATTCTCTATTATGACAAATAGAATGGCTAAAATGCTGACGTTTAATAAGGCTAAACTACCTGCCAAACCGTCTATTCCGTCAACAAAGTTAAAGGCATTAGTTACTCCAACAATGGTTACGATAGTTATTATATGTTGCATATAAATAGGGAGTGATTCAATTCCAAATATGCCATATAATGATTCGATTCGAATGCCTGAAAGACTAATGGCAATTGCGGCTGATAATTGAATTGCCAGTCTGATTTTTGGAGATATGTCGCTTCTGTCGTCCCAAACACCAATAAAGAATATGGATAGAGTGCTGCCAAGCACTATCAAATGATTTACTATTAATTCTTGTGCTGTTTGACTGAGCATAAGGCCGAATGAGACTCCTATTAAAATGGCTATTCCGCCAATAACTGGAATTGGGTTTTTATGAATTTTTCGAGCATTTGGTTTGTCAACTAATCCCAGCCAAAGACTTCTTATAGAAAGAATTGGAATTGAGATTTTTGCAACCAAAAAGGCAGAGGCAAAAATTACGATAGACTCTAGTAATAGTGATTTCATGATGCTGAGTTTTGAAAGAATAGATTTTGTTGAGTGAGGTGGTTTAGCTCAATATTTCGTAAGCTATTTTCATTCAGTGATTTTACCGAAGGCTCAATCGATTTCTTAGTTTCAATTTCAAGTGCTTTTTTAACCAGGAAATTGTATTTCGCACTAACTATCTCCCAAGTATATCTGTTATCGGCAATTGTTTTCATAGACTTTCCTTGCTCTTTAAAGGCAGTCAACCTTGTTGATCGAATGACGTTTTGAATCTCTTCGCTTGTCTCAAAATAGAACGCTTTGTGACCTGTAGTGGTTCTATTGTAAGAAACGCCAAAAGAAAGGATAGGGAGACCTAAATACATTGCTTCTACTAATGAGGGGTTTGTCCCGCCAGCACTGTGGCCATGTAAATATAGAAAACAATTAGAGCGCAATAAGTCGAGTTGAGTTTGATCGTAAATTGGATCGAGTAAATTGATGTTTTTATAGTTGCTAAAACGTTTTCTGAGTTCTATTCCATAGTCACTGTTTTTCCAGTTTCCAACTATAACTAAATGGTATTCTGATAATTTAGCAAAAGCATCGAGTACCATATGAATGTTGTTTTCTGGTTCGATTCTGCACACTTTGAATGCGTAGGGTTTTGCCAAAAAGGGATAGGTTTTAATATCACTTCTCGCAATTTTCACTTTAGAAGCATGGTCTGCTCCATATTCGATAATGTTGCTCAAAGTACCGTATCGCATTGCGGTATAATCTTGAATGGATTCATTGTCTGAAATATCAAGGTGAGAATATCGAACAGCCATTTTTTCGGCCCACCATAAATACCACTTAGCCAAGCGATTCCATTTGTCTCTTTTCCATTCAATGCCGTCAATAGAAACAATTATTTTTTTGTTGGTTAGTAATCGAATGAATGGGAAGAACCAAGCTCCAGAAACACCTAAAACGAGTAATACTTCAGAAAAGAAAAGCGCATGAATTATAGAAAGTGTGTCGTAAAAAATACTCTGGATTCCGTTAGCCTCAAGGGGCAAATACAACAGTTTTGCTCCCTTGTAGGTGCTCATTCTCTTAGCTTTAGGGTACTTTTTACCAGAACAATAGACCGTTATGGAGTGGCTCCCAGCATTATTGCTAATAAGTTGCTCTGCTAAGGTTTCGAATCCGCCATAACAGGCAGGAACTCCAACTGTTCCTATAATTGCCACATTCTTTTTTTTGTTCATCTTGTTTCGCTTTGTAAGGAGTAATCTATTGGTGTGCCAACGGCTAGGAATACCTTTTTTACTAGGCTTTTAGGGCTTAGGTGTTTTTCGGATTCCATTAGGTGGAATGGATTTCCAAAAGATTTTATTGTGTTCTCGATACGATTTTGATTCGTTAGCTTAATCAAAATCACTCGAACTGACAGGATAGTCATGTTCGAGGTTTAATTGTTAATCGCCAATTGTAATTTATTTGTCACTTCGATATATCTATCACTTTCAATGACGAAACGATAGGCGTGTTACATTCAAAAGCTTGTTTTGATCGAGAACGAATTTTAAATAAACTCGTTGTTAATGTTCATTTCTAGCCACTTAGTGTTGAAATGCTCTTTAGTATAATTGGATTCAAAGCGCTTTTTAGCAGCAGCACCCATTACATTTATTTGAGATTTGTGTTCAACCATTTTCGTTATGCTTGCAGCTAATTCATCTGTATTTCCCGGATTGACTAACAATCCACAGTTACTTCCATTTAACGCTTCTTTTGCACCTCCATGATTTGTTGCAATTACTGGTTTTCCAGCGCTCATTGCCTCTAAAACAGTGGTCGGGAAAGGATCCTTCATCATAGAAGGAACCAGACAAACATCAGCTTTAGCCATAGCACCGTTAATTGAATTCTCAAAACCTTTAATCGTTACAATTTCTTCTAAGTTGTTGTTTTTTACTTCAGATTTCAAAACGGCTAATTGGTCTTCTCTTCCAGGAACAGCACCACCCATTAATACAATGTTTAGTTGTTTTTTAACTTCTTCGGAAACCTGTTTCAGTGCATCAATTAAAAACCACTGACCTTTCTTTTCCATGATTCTACCGAAGAGGTAAAAATTGACTTTCTCTTCGGTCGCCTTAGCGCAAACATTTAAAGCATCAATTCCATTATGAAGCACTATCGAATTGCTTTCCAATTGAGGTAGGTAATTTACCAAATTGTCTTTTACAGCTTGAGATACACAAACCATTTTATTGCTAAATAAGTAACATGTACAAGCGGTTAGTTTTCCTATTGCTTTCGGGTTTTCGATTATTTCGTGCACATGAATGAAATGTCGAATTCCAACTAGTTTTAGCAACGGCGAAATAAGACAAGTAGAAAGCGTGTTAACATAAGCTGATTTGAATTTATACTTGCTGTTTTCACGAATAAATAAGGCCGCGAATTTGAACCAATGCAATCCAAATTCTAGAAGACCTTTTGGAGTAAAAATGGCGCGATAGATTATCGGTAAATGTGGAATAACTTTTACAATTACGTTCTCGACATTACTTGGAATAAAATCAACTAGAGCTCCTTCGGATTTAAGGTAAACTACTTTTTTTACTTCAGCTGGAATAGCTCCTAATGCATTCACTAAAATCCGATCGGCTCCATAAAGCTCTGAAGAAGGATGAAATACTGCGATAGTTTTTTGTGGCATTAATTCGTCATAGACCTTGTTAATGACTATAGCTTTAGCTTTCCATGTAAAGTTCTCTTTGAAATTTTGTAATGCTAAATTCGATTGCTTTAGGTAGAAATCTGGGTTCTCGAACAACCTTTTTAATTGGTTGCTAAATCCTTGAATGGAAAAGTTATACTCACCGTAAGCCACTTTCATTGCGTTTGGTCCAGCCAACTCTCCCGGTCCAACATTATCGAAAGTAATAGTAGGTATTGCATAACTCTGCGCTTCAGGAATAACCATTCCTGCTCCTTCGTGAGAAGGGAATAAATACACACTCGCTTTACGGTAAATGGCATCCATTTCAGTTTTCTTTACCCAGTTAATAATTTCAACATTTCGTTGAATCTCCAGCTCGGCGATAATTGCTTTCAGGTTAGACTCTTCAGGCCCTTTACCAACCAATACCAATTTAGTTTTCGATAGATCTTCAAATGGTAACGACCTTAGAAATAACGCAAATGAACGAATAGCAACATCAAAGCCTTTCATATAATGAAAACGACCTACAGAAAGCACCATAAAGTCAGCCTTGATCGTAGATTGAATATTTGCGGGAGTATCGTTAGCAACTGCGGGTAAAACAACTGTTATAGAGGCTTTTACTCCTATTGCTTTGGGTATGCTTGAGTTGATTACCAAAATTTTTTTCACCATAAATTTTGATAAGTAATACAACGGATCTAAATTTCGCATTACCCACTTTACAGCAAAGTATACACGGTCTTTCACAAAACTTGATTTCTCAAATTGGTTTAGAATAAATGCCTTAGGAACTTTTGGGTGATGGCCTATTGGTCCCCAGATAGTGGGCTTTCCGAACACCCAAAGAAATGTAGGATGACTATCGCTATGAAAGTTAAGTGCATGAGCCAAGTCGAATTTGAATCCTGCCTTTTTGATGAAAACAGGCAAGAATATCTGCCACAAATAGAAGTACAACACATAACCTCTCTCGCCTAATCGCTTTTTCCATTGCATAATCCAGTTAGGCAGATCATAACCATGAAATTCTAGGTTTTCTAAATTGTTAGCGTTGTTTAAGTCCATGTATCGGCTAATCTCAGGTAGATTGTTTTTTCTAGTAACTACGATGAGCTTGTTTTTCTTGCTCAATTCGTTTACTGTATTCCAACCTGTTCCACCTTCAGAACCTTCAAAAGGATTAACACTATAAGCACTTACGATAACTGTTTTCATAACTTATTAGGTATTATTAGTTAGGCTACTTTTTGGAATTCTGAAAAAACCGAATCTAAGGTTTCGGACAATTCTAGGTTCTCAATTACGATGTACTTAGAGTTGCGTTCTTGTTTATTCAACTCATTGAATAAGCCTTTGTACTTTCCACTTAATTGATCAATAGTTTGTGCGTCTAATTCTTTTTTTCGTTTCAATATAACTTCTGATTTAGCGTATAAAAAAAAGTTCAATTTTGGCTTGAGAATCAGACTATAAAGTGCTTTAACTAAGTTAGAGTTCAATTGGATATTGCTTCTTTTTGGGTCAGAAATAAAATCGAAATAGTATCTGTCGTAAATCACTACTTTTCCTCTAATCAAATACTTGAAGTAGATGTATACCTGACCTAAAATGTAATCGGCGAAGTAGTATGAAAATCGCAGTAATGAGCTCAAAGCGCTTTTGTTAGAACCTTTTCTGGGTAATGTAACTGTAGCTAATTCTTCAGCTTTTTTAGTTCCTACTTTATAAGAGTTTAACATAGGCAGGATTCTTGGGCGATGTCTTAATTGAACAACTTCCTTGCGGTATTTTTCTGAAAGTTCTTGTTTTACTAATTCTACTATCGTTGATTTTCCAGCCCCGTCGACTCCGCTAAAGGTTATGGTAAACCCTGGATGATTTACTGCCGATTTAATAGTGTCAAGTAAGTAGTTTACTTTCAACTTTAGCGTTCCTGGAAATCCAATTTTAGAGTTAGAAAGTGTTTTTAGTAATTGTGCTTTTGTGTCCTTAATGTTTAAAGAAAACAACTCTAAAATATTATCGAAGTCTAAATTGTATTTTTCATTGAGGTAGAATACCGCTTCGGATTTTAAGTGTAGATCTTCCTTGTTAAATAAGTTCCAGTATTTTTTTGGAATATTTGAGTTATTCAAGGTGTAAAATAGAAAAGTGTACTCTAAATCGTGCTTTAGTTCGGGCACTCGAATTCCTTTTGAACTCATTTCAGATTGACCTAGAACCGTTTTAATATTCAACATGCGATTTCCTTTTCTTTTGAAATCGTGAATAAAGTCTAGGCTTAAGAACTCATTGTTGTTAAAGAACAATTCTACATTAGTCATGAACGATTTTTTGCGAATACTGATTTTAGCATTTGCCTCAGTTTTGCAAAAATTTAGAATATAATCTAGGTTAGTTTTCTCTAAAGCTATATCTAAATCTGAACTCACAGGAACATTTAAAATCGTTTCAAAATTGAATTTTAAATAAGCATGCTCTACTGATTGTAATTCTTCATTTAATCGAAGAATGAATGTTGCTCTTTCAGTTGCTTTTTCAGCAACTAAACTCTGAATTGCTTCTGACCAAGTTTCTATTTGCCATTGGTGTTGAATAGTTAAATCGTTAGTTGCATACAACGCTCCAAAATAGCTTGCCGTTTGCAGTAGGTACAATTGGTGACAAGTGGTGAAGTTTAATTTGTGCTGAGTTAAAAAGTTGTTTAACTCAGGAAAAGTTTCAAATGCATTTCTTAAGTGTTTTTCTATTTGCTGAGCACTTTCTTGCCGCATTAAAATCCCTCTTTGATAAATGAAATGAAATAGATCATAGAGTGGAGAGGCAGTCTCAGAATATAGTTCCCAATCGTAAAGTGCTAAACCGTCTTTGGAGTGAAAAATATTCCAAGGAGTAAAATCTCCATGACAAGCAGAAGAAAGCATCAAATCCTCTTGGTTAATGGCATGCTTAAGTAAAATTAGTTGTTTGTAAATTGGTCTAATTGCGGTGCTTTCAGGTTGTTTCATGCGCCACATATTGGTTAATGAACCTTCCCAGACAGCAGCATCTTCAATTTTTGTTATGCGTTGTTTTTCGTTTGCCAGCTCAAGAATAGTATCGATGTGTTGTTGGGTAAGCTTATCCGTCTTTTTGCTTTTTGTTTTTTGTAGGTTGTTCGTTCTTAAAATTAGTGGGTGAGCAGATCCATCAATCCCATGAGCAAAGGTTCTGGTTTGCGTTTTACTTAATTTTTTAAGAACTTCTTTCTCTTTGGTTAAGATTTCGACTGAAGTTTCTGAAATCGGAATTTTGATAAAATCAGTAACTTTTTTTCCTTGGAATAAGGCTAACAAAACGGTACGTTGTTTACTTCTTGCTCCAGTAAAAATGCTGTAAGTTTCATTTGAAGCAACCTCTGAAAGCGCTTCCACTTTAAGTGGTTGTTGACTCAATACTTGAAACTTACCAGAAGCCAAAAAGCTAGAAGCATTGAAAAATTGAGCAAGTTTTATTGCAATTGAAATTGCCTTTCCCCGCAAACCAGTGTTATTGTAAAAAAGCAATACTGAAGCAACTTTTCCTGCAGGGAAATACCACCTTATTTTTTGTTCTTGATCGTTTATGAATGAAAAACATCTACCGAATTTGTGTGAGTGTTTTACATATTTTCCAAAATTGAAAACAACGTCGAAATCTGACAATTGTGTTCCTCGATATTCCTGTATCTCATTTCCTAAGCTAATGAGTAGGTTTTTTTTTGCCTCTCCATTGAACCAATTCAACTCCTCGTCGTTTTCCAATTTATTGTAAGGATCAAAAATTTGAACTGAATAATCTTCAGGAGCGTATAGCTGAATGAGAACGTTTAGGTCACTTGTAAATATCTTTTTCATAGTCAACATTGTTTTGTTGCTGACTACATATAAAGGGCGTGCCAAGGAAGGTGTTTTATTGCTTAAGTTTTGAAAGTCAAGGTGTAGTTTGGTTTGTTGTTATGCGAGAAGGGGTAGGGATTCCAAATTACGGTAAGCCATTCCAAAATATAGAAAAAAGGATTAGCTTATTTTTTGAACTTATAATCCTTATGACAATCGTAGCAATGGTATTTACTTGAGAATATTGTAATAGGAATACCAATCACTGCCCAAAGCACTGGAGATAGTTTTCCATTGAACTTTTTGCCAGCAATGTTTCCTGAACCATAATGCTGGCATTTTAGTTTCGATTCTGAATAGTTTATGCTTAAATCATTCGAGTCTCGTTTTATCTGCATCGCTTGTTCAACTTCATTTTCTTTTACTTCGAGTTTTACTCCCCCAATCGTATTCGAATCAGTATCAAGGTAGGGCACAAGTTCATTACGTACAAAACAACCAATTCCATGCGCCTCTAATTTGCTTTTAGAAATTGCAATTTCATGGGGTAGGTTTATGTCGCTATGGTGATTAGTTTCATTTTACTCGTTTATTTTGGCGCAAAAAATTGCAAATCGATTTTCACTATCTGTCTCAGTTTTTTTGTATTAATTTATAGTTCAATCGGGTAACTTAAATTTCGATTATCTTTTAAAACAATTCCCAGCGTTTTGAAATGCTCGTTCGGATTGGCAGTAAATATTCACCTTCTGGAGTGTCATCAAATGTGATCATAAAACCCCAACAAGCTCCACATTTTGAAGCGTCAAATCCTATTACTTGAACTTCTGTTGCGCAAGTTTCTTTTACGAATTGAGATTTCAAATTGAAACTAACAATTACAATGAAAATAGTGATTAAGGATTTTAACTTATTCACGACCATAAAGTTAGGCTTTTGTTGAATTGGCTGAAGTTGTATTGTTATTACACTTTCTTCCAAAATAGAAGTTCCTCTCGATTCAGCTCCAGAAGTAGATTGCCAAGTTTCGAGCAATCGAATTTTTCCATTGGCTAAAATTTCGGGTTTCGAAAAATAGACTCCCATCATCAATTCGCCTTTTGTATTTGCTTGGTGGTAGCGCATTTCAATATTGCCATTTTCGTCTACCAAACCAATTAAATGTCCTTTTTGGATCTTGCCACCGGCATATTCTGATGTCAGAATATTTCCAACTTGTTTGTATTCGAAAATAGTTTCCTCCGTCGTTTCTCCGTTTTCGGAGTTCGATATAGGTCTGAACTTTTTGTTGTTGTAGTTGATTTTAAAAGTGTGTTTTCAAGTGAGGATTCGAAGCTAGTTTATTGAGCTGAACGCTATGAATCACATATGAGCTGGATTGTTTTTTTTGCAAAATGAAGATTAATTTTCAACCATTTTAAAACAAAGAAGTAATCACTCCAATCGAAAGGCCATAAGAATCGCCTCTGTCGTTCCAGAAGTCTCGTGCTTCCCAAATTTGGTTTTGAAAAACATCAAAAGAAATTGCCGTTTTTGCATCAAAATAATACTCCAAACCAACTGTAGCTCTGGTCATGAAAATATTGTTCCCAGATTGGTCTATTGTAATTTCATTTCCTTGTTGCAACGCGATAGGGTAGTTGTACAAACGAACTCCTGGCTGAACCATTAAAAAGCAACGAAATTTTTCGTCTCCAAATCGGTAGCCAATTCCCGCCAGCAAATCGTTAAACGAAGCTTTGCCTTTAATGATATTGGTGGTATTTACATTTTCCAGAGTGTATTCTGAATTGATAATATCGTAATTAATTCGCGCAAAAATATCGTTGTTATTTCTCAACCGGAACTCAATCGAAGTTTTGGTAATTAATCCTCCAGAAAGCGCAGAAGCGCTGCTTCCAGCATAGCCCATTTCAATTGAAGGCAAGAATATTTGCCGACCAAATGCTTTTTCATCAACCGGCTTTTCTTGGCCATGGATGCATAACCCTGTACTCATTAACAAAAACAAAAAACTGAACTTTAAACAATGCATAGCGATTTCTTTAGAGTGCAAATATGAATCAATAGAAAGAATTATTCGGACCAGGTTAGCTTTCTGTGCAAGTCCACTTCATGGTTGATCGTTAAACAGATTGAAGAAAACTATACTTGGCGCTTATACGCTTGTTTCACCATTACCTTAACTACAACATGATGGAAGGGTTTTACAATTGTCATATACCATCGCCCAAAGCTATTGTTGTATTCGACTAGAGTAGTGACTTTAATGTTGAACTCACTTTCGTGTGAATTGTAAATACTAACTCTAAAATTAAGGTGCTTGTCGTCAGCGCCTAATATGATTTCTTTTTCTTCAATGCTGTAGATTTTGAAAAAACCAATGTAGCCACCGACTTTAAAATTGGTATGAAAATCTGCTGGTTGTTCTGTTTTTAACCCAAAGACTTTGACAATGGAATTTCTGAGTTTCAATAAAAACTCAATCCATTTGGGTGCCGTTCCAAAAACCAGATTGGAAATTGTCGCCAAATCATCTTGGTGATTGGTTGTTGAAAATGTATCACTAAAATCAATTGTTGGCAAGGCGTTTTTGATTCCCTCAGTTTCGGGAGTGGACTCTACTTTTACTTTCATTGATGCTTATAAAGGAATTTAAGAAAGCTAAATTAGTAAGAACTGGGGTTGGTTTTTTTTGTTGGGTCGAATGCGATGCAAATCGCGCATGAGCGAGGCATTATTGAAATAGGTTAGTGTAGGGTCAGGTACTGGAAAGAGTAACTTTTTGCCATTAATGTTATGAATAAAACAGCCGTATGTGAAACCTGTTTCTGTTTCTATATAAGCCTTATAGTCTTTGTGTCTCTTAGGAAGTTTAGGAGAACTATCAGTTGCTAAATCAATTACAATAGAATCTTTTTCATAATCCTGTTCACCTCTAATATGTTCTAAAAGGAAATGCTTTTTAATATGTTTCATAATTTGATTATTACCCTAATAACAATACTTATTCCCATCAATCATTTTAGTAGCAATTGCCTGTCTAGCTAATTTAGGATTAAACGCTTGCACTTTTGTAAATCGTTTAATACCCATGAGTTGCATCCTCAGTTCATCGCCTTCGGCAAATGAGTTTAGTGCATCTTTACCTGCTTTATTGATTTTATCAGCAACATCGTAAATGTAGGTTTGTACCATTGCAATTTGCTCTTGAACGTTTTCTTCGCCCTTTATACCAGCAACTTTTTCTACTCTAAGCAATACACTTTCTGCAGCATAAGTCCAGATAGCCATATCAGCAATGTTCATCAAAATCTCTTGCTCTTTAGATAAAGTCATCATGAGCTTTTGAGCTGCAGAACCAGCAACCATAAGCACCGATTTTTTGAAATTCTGAACGTACTTTTTCTCTTTTTCAAATAAAGTTTCACCCGGTTCTGAGAAATCAGGAATAGACATCAATTCATCCGCAACTTTCATTGCTGGGCCCATTAAATCCAATTCGCCTTTCATTGCTTTTTTGAGGAGCATGTCCACAATCAACATGCGATTAATCTCATTGGTACCTTCAAAAATTCTGTTGATTCGCGCATCTCGATAAGCTCTGTCCATAGGAGCTTCGGCCGAGTATCCCATTCCACCGTAGATCTGTACGCCTTCGTCCATAACGTAATCGGTTACTTCAGAGCCCAATACTTTAAGAATAGCAGCTTCCGCAGCAAATTGCTCAACGCCTTTTAGTAAAGCTTTGGCATGATCCATTCCGTCAGCTTCCAATTGTTTTATTGCGTTACCCATATCTCGAGTGCAACGGTACAATGAAGACTCCAAAACATAAGTTTGAATAGCTTGTTCGGCAAGCTTATGACGAATAGCTCCATACTTAGAAATTGGTCTTCCAAATTGGTTGCGTTCGTTGGCGTAATTGAGAGATAGTTCAATGCCTTTTTTACATCCACCCAAACAAGCACCCGCTAATTTAATTCGGCCAATGTTTAGAATATTGAGGGCAATCTTAAATCCTTTTCCTTGTTCCGATAATAGATTCTCTAACGGTACTTTACAATCGTTAAAAAACACCTGAACAGTAGAAGATCCTTTGATACCCATTTTCTTTTCTTCGGCACCAAATGAAATGCCTTCGTAACCGCGCTCCACAATAAAAGCAGATAGATTTTCATCGTCACCAACTTTTGCAAAAACAGTATAAATATCTGCAAAACCACCGTTGGTAATCCACATTTTCTGACCCGTAATCAAGTAATGTTTTCCGTCTTCGGACAAAGTGGCTTTAGTCTTTCCAGAATTCGCATCCGAACCCGAGCTAGGTTCAGTCAAACAATAGGAAGCTTTCCATTCGGCAGTTGCTAGTTTTGGAATGTATTTGTCTTTTTGTTCCTTATTTCCATAGTAGAGGATAGGTAGAGTGCCAATTCCAGAATGAGCTGAAAATGCAA
This sequence comes from Flavobacteriales bacterium UBA6770, assembly GCA_905181875.1. Taxonomy (GTDB): domain Bacteria; phylum Bacteroidota; class Bacteroidia; order Flavobacteriales_G; family Salibacteraceae; genus UBA6770. The sequence goes on along the minus strand of CAJIZH010000004.1, from coordinate 291,433 downwards.
CTGCAAATGAATGCCCGGCGCCAGTAACTTCTGTAACCAACATACCTGTCACAAAGTCCTTGTCCATTCCGCCATATTCCTCAGGAATAGAAACGCTAAGCATACCCAATTCACCTGCTTTGTCAAGCAATGACGGCATTAGCCCTTCTTCCATAGAATCAATGCGTTCTAGGTTAGGAAAAACTTCTTGTTCTAGAAAGTCATTACAAGTTTGAGCAATCATTAATTGTTCTTCATCCCACTCTTCAGGAATAAATATGTCTTTCGCTGCTGTTTCCTTTATTAGGAATTCTCCACCTTTTATTACGCTCATACTTCGCTAATTTTTAATGCTGAATTTTGAGTTTGGAATTATGGTTTCTGGGTAGTTCAAAATTCCTAACTCGTAGTTCAACATTTTGTTAATCAATTTTATTCTCTTCTAGTCAGTAATTAATTTAAACTCAAGGCTTTTCATTGGCCTGACATTAAAAATTAAAAACTCAACATTCAAAATTTCAAATTCTACAATAATTCTGTTTCTAATATGAATCTCAAACCTTGGGCGCTTCGTTTCCGATTTGGCCAATTCAAAATTTTAAAGAATTAAAAATTCTTTAAAGAAGTTCGAACACACCAGCTGCTCCTTGTCCGGTTCCCACGCACATGGTAACAATGCCGTATTTCTGTTTTCTTCTTCTCATTTCATCAAATAATTGAACCGATAGTTTAGCCCCAGTGCAACCTAGAGGATGGCCCAATGCAATGGCTCCACCATTTACATTCACGATATCAGGATTTAATCTCAACTCTCGTATAACGGCAACACTTTGTGAAGCAAATGCCTCGTTCAATTCTATTTGTTCAATATCGTTTAAGGTTAGCCCAGCTTGGTCAAGTGCTTTTGGAACTGCCGCTAACGGACCCATTCCCATGATTTTTGGTTCCACACCAACTGTTGCATACGAAGCCAATCGAGCAATTGGCTTTAATCCTAATTCGTTTACCATGCGTTCGCTCATCACAATTGCAAAGGCAGCACCATCACTAGTTTGCGAAGAATTTCCTGCAGTTACAGAGCCAGTAGCATTAAAGACCGGACGTAGTTTTGAAAGCACTTCAACCTTAGTGTCTGGGCGAACTCCTTCGTCAGTATCTATAGTGTAAGCTCTGGTTGTCCGCTTGCCGTCTTTCAAGAAAGTTTCTTCTACTTTAATTGGAATTATTCCGTCTTTGAAGTTTCCGTTTTTAAGTCCCGCAGTCGCTTTTCTGTGAGAATGAAATGCAAATTCGTCTTGTTCTTCCCTAGAAATCTTGTAGCGTTTAGCAACTTCCTCAGCGGTAAGTCCCATTCCCCAATACCAGTCTGGGTTTTCTTTCCCAATCTTGTGGTTTGGAACAACTCTCCAGCCACCCATGGGTATCAAACTCATGCTTTCGGCGCCTCCTGCAATTATACAATCAGCCATTCCAGCTCGAATTTTCGCAGTTGCAATAGCAATGGTTTCTAATCCAGAACTGCAATATCGGTTCACCGTTTGTCCAGGTATTTTATCAGAATCAAAACTCATTAATGAGATCAATCTTCCAACGTTTAAACCTTGTTCAGCCTCGGGCATCGCATTTCCAACGATTAGATCATCAATTCGGTCTACGTCTAATTCAGGAACTTCTTTTAAAAGCCCTTTAATCACCTGTGCGGCTAAATCATCGGGTCTTAAGAATCTAAAACCACCTTTGTTTGCCTTCCCCACTGCGGAACGTTTTGCTGCTACTATGTATGCTTCCATTTATTAATTTTTAATGTTGAATTCTCAATTTTGAATTCTCGACGTTGAATTTTTAATTCGATTGACTTTGGCTATATTTTACAATAGCGGTTAATATTCGAATTAGTTCATCAACATCATTTAAGTATTATTTTAGTTCAACTTCGACCTAATCACTTTCGTCCAATAGCATTAGCCAATACTTTGTTTCTCTTGCCTCTTTAGAAGAAATAGACAATTTATGAATGAAACCCTTCCTTGAATACGCCGCAGTTGATTCCTGAACGTTTGCTCCAATGCTTGTTGCTGAGCGTAATAGTTGTTTTGAAATAATAAATTCTTTTTGAGCCGTTAGAATTTTGTACAATCCAATAACCTTCAATGCAAACTGAAAACTCTTTTCTTGTATTACATTCTCTTTTTTCATTTTTTCAATTTAAAACTCAACATTCAAAATTTCTTGATAAACCTTAGTTTCTCAAGACCTTCCCCGTCTTAATAATACTTTGCAATCTCTCTAATGTCTTTCGTTCGGCGCACAATTCAAGAAAAGCCCTTCTTTCCATGTCAAGCAGGTATTGCTCTGAAACTTGAGTTTCTTCTGATAAATCTCCTCCGCAAAGCACCCAGCCTAACTTTTCGGAGATCAATTGATCATGCTCGGACATGTAGTTTCCAGATTTCATAGAATCTGCACCAACGTATACAATGCCTAAGCCTTCTTGACCAAGCACAGTAATGTCCGTTCTCTGTTGGGATTGAGTGTATCCGTTATTTGATAACTGTAAAGCAGATTCTTTAGCTCTAGACAATTGTAGTTTTCTGCTTACCACAACTTCGTCAATCCCTTCTCTCAAATAACCTAAATCAAATGCTTCATATGCTGAGGTTGCAACTTTTGCCTGACCAATGGTTAAGAATTTGTTTCTAAGCGTGTTGATTTTTATGTCTCCGTGTCTGAAGGCATCACTGCATCTCAATGCAAATTCTTTACTTCCTCCACCGCCTGGAATTACACCAACTCCAAATTCAACCAAGCCCATATACAATTCAGCGTGAGCAACAACTTTATCGGCGTGCATACTCATTTCACAACCACCACCAAGAGCAAGATTATGAGGAGCAACCACCACCGGAATGCTTGAATATCGTATTCTCATCATGGTGTTCTGGAAAGCTCGTATTGCGAAATCTAATTCGTCGTACTCTTGCTCAACCGCCATCATGAAAATCATTCCTACGTTCGCTCCAGCAGAGAAATTATCTCCAGTATTTGATATTACAAGACCATCGTATTCTGCTTCAGCCAAATCAATGGCTTTATTAACTCCAGCTAAAACTTCACCACCAATGGTGTTCATTTTAGTATGGAATTCTAGATTTATAATCCCGTCTCCTATGTCCGTAATAGTTGTTCCAGAATTCTTCCAAATAGTATTTGTGTCTCGAAGTATGTTCAAGTCTAAAACTTGGTTTGCACCAGGAATCAGCTTTTGAGTTAAGGAAGGAATATCGAAATAAGATTTCGATCCCTCAATATTCGAGTAAAACGTTTTTGATCCTGAAGCCAACATTTCTTCAATCCATGGGGCAGGAGAGTATCCTTCAGCTTTCATTTGTTGTAAAGTCGATTCAACACCAAGGACATCCCAAGTAGCAAAAGGTCCGATTTTGTATCCAAAACCTGCACAAACAGCATCGTCAATTTTGTATAATTCGTCGGAAATTTCTGGGATTCGATTAGATGCATATTCCATTAGGGAAAAGAACATTTTACGATAGAACTCCCCTGCTTTATCCTTTCCTTGAAGCAACATTGGAAGACGTTTATTTAAATCGTCAACCGGTTTTGTCATTTCTAACGTTGCAAATTTTACAAGTTGTTTTGGTTTGTATTCTAATGTGTTAAGATCAAGAGAAAGTATTTCAGATTTCCCACCTTCGCCTTTTACTTTTTTATAAAACCCCTGCTTAGATTTACTTCCTAACCAGCCGTTTTCGACCATTTTAGTAACATAGTCAGGAATCTTAAAAGTGTCATTTTTCTCATCGTTCGAAGCCGCTTGTTTTAGGCCTTTAGCCACATGCATAAGAGTGTCTAATCCTACCACATCGCAAGTCCTGAAAGTCGCCGATTTTGGTCTTCCGATAATTGGCCCAGTAAGTTTATCTACTTCGTCAACTGTAAGTCCCATTTCTTCCACAATGTGAAACAAGGCCATGATAGAATAAACACCAACGCGATTTGCAATAAATGCTGGAGTGTCCTTACACAGCACTGTTTGTTTCCCGAGGAAACGCTGGCCATAATCCATGAAGAAGCTAATGACTTCATCAACGGTGTGTTTTGTTGGAATGATTTCTAATAGGGGTAAATACCTTGGAGGATTAAAGAAATGAGTTCCGCAGAAATGCTTTTTGAAATCCTCTGAACGATCTTCAGTCATTAAATTAATCGGAATACCAGAGGTGTTAGAAGTAATTAATGTTCCAGGAGTTCTAAGTGCTTCAATTTTTTCGAAAAGCGATTTCTTAATAGCTAGGTCTTCAATGATAACTTCAATAATCCAATCGCAATCTTTGATTTTATATAAATCGTCTGTGAAGTTACCAGTTGAAATTGTCTTCGCAAAAGACTTTCTGTAAATAGGAGAGGGGTTGCTTTTTAGAGCAAACGTCAGTGAATCGTTTACAATTCTGTTTCGAACGGCTTTATCGTCTATAATTAGACCTTTGGCTAGCTCTTTATAATTTGGTTCTTTGGGAACTATATCCATAAGAATAACTTTTAAGCCAATATTTGCAAAATGGCAGGCAATACGTGAGCCCATAACTCCAGAACCGAGTACAGCTACTTTTTTAATTCGTCGTTTCATATTCTTGTAGTTCTTCAAATATGTTTTCGTTACTTAAAACGTTATTTATTATTTCCATAACCTCAAAGAATTTTTTTTTTTGAGATTTAGATATTTTCTTGTCTAGATATGCATTAAAATGGATTACGGCTTCGCGTGATGCTTCGTGTTTAAGTTTGCCCAACTCGGTAATACAGATATGTACTTTTCTACGATCAATTTCGTCAGATTGTTTGCAGATGTAGCCTTTATCTATCATTGTTTTTAGTGTTCGAGTAAGGCTGCCTGGTTCCATTCCTATTTTAGGACCTAATTTGGTACTTGGTGTTCCGTTTTCCTGGTCAATGTTTAGCAGGACATAACCCATTGTCATGGTTAGGTCATTCTTAGATGCAATAACATTGTAATGTCTTTGAATGCTATGCCAAGACCAACGCAAGGGATAATCAAAAGTATCTTCTGGCTTCATATACCCAAATCTAAAACAAAAAGTACTATGCTTGCATAGTAAATACGTTAAATGTTTTTATCCTTCAAAAGTTAAGGATACTAAGAATACTCGGGAACGAATTCTATCGATTGGATTTGCAAATAAGGTATTGTCTTGAATGAGTTGGTCTCCTAATCCCATGGATAACTTAAATTCAGGACTAAATTTGAAATATTGCAGGAAAAAATCAAACCCAAATCCTACTTGGTAATTGTAGGTGTTTTTTGCGAGTTTTATAACTATATCATCAGGGTTTGATGAGTTGTTTCTTGAGTCTTCTTGACTTACTAAATCATAACTATACATAAATCCGCCTAACACATAGGCCGCAAAGTTGTGATCTCTAGCGCTTCTTAGCTTTAGGTTTACTGGAAAATCTAGATATGTACTTTCTATAGGTTTTACAAATTTCTGATTTGCTTCTCCTCTAAATGATTGAAATTCATATTGAATGTTTCTTTGAGAAAAGGAGAGGGTTGGTATGAATCTGAGACTTAAATGTTGTCCAAGGTGTAAATCGGTTACAATACCTAAGTTAAATCCAAGCTGAGGGTCAACCTCTAGTCTTTTTAAAGAGTCATTTCGAGATAAATCATAATCGATAGTAAAATCAGATGAATTAATGCCCAATGAAAATCCAAAATGCATGAATTTGTCATCGAATGTAGAAAGGTTGTTAATATGAGTTTTCGTGTATTTGTTACGCTGAGCATAAGCAGAAATGCAAAGTATCATGGCAACTAAAACACTAATATTTCTAGGAAACTTCAATTCGTAGTCAATCTTTTTCAGCTAAATAAATACTGGCAATCCCAAAAGTTAACGGATAAGCTTTAACATTAGTATAACCTACTTTATCCATTATTTTAACAAAGTCAACACCATGCGGAAATGCTTCTACAGACTCAGGGAGATAGGTGTATGCTCGAGCATCTTTTGAAATCAATTTTCCTATTCCTGGTAAAATATTCTTGAAATAAAAACTGTACAACTGCTTAATTGGAAAAGACTTTGGTTTACTAAATTCAATTATTGCAACGGCACCCTTAGGTTTAAGTACTCTGCGCATGTCAGATAATCCCTTTTCTAAATCTTCGAAATTTCGCACTCCAAAAGAAACTATTATCGCATCAAATGAATCAGTTTCGAACGGAAGGTTCTCTGAATCACCATATTGAAATGAAATTTTGTCTTGGAGGCCTTTTTTCTTTATTTTTTCTACTCCAACCGCGAGCATGTCTCTGCTGATGTCAGCACCAATAATTTTATCAGGATTAAGGGCTAAAGCTTCTAATGCGAAGTCTCCTGTGCCGGTTGCAATATCTAATATTTGTTTAGGCTTATAAGGCTTTAATAATTGGATTGCTTTTTTTCGCCACAGAATATCAATTCCCATTGATAAAATATGATTTAGGAAATCGTATTTGTGAGCTATGTTGTCAAACATTTCTGCTACCTGTTCTTTTTTGGTAGCATCAGTCTTTTGATATGGGGTTACTTGAGGCATTATTTACTTTTAGATTATAGACAAAGTTTCGTCCAACAAGTTTTGTTTATTGATTGAAATTACACCAGCAACTTCACAAACCAAACCTCCAGCAAGGTTTGATACTTGTGCAATAGTAGATGAGTCTAAGTCTGCAGCCAAACAAAGTGTGGCAACTGCAATTACAGTATCACCAGCGCCACTGACATCCGAAATATTTCTAATATGAGCAGGATAAGAGTTGCTACTTATTTTGTCTGAGACAAAAACACCTTTTTCTGACAAAGTAATAAGCGAAATATCATGGTTGAGTTCTAACCTTAATTTTTGATCTGCGATAACTATTGCATCGTGTTCTTTGCGAATTTTAATATCTAAACCTTCTTCTAGTTCCTTAAAATTGGGTTTGAATAAGGAAATATTTTTGTAGTCTAAGAAGCGCTCTTTTTTTGGGTCTACTGCAGTTGGGATATTCTTCTTATTTGCTAACGAAACGACTCTTTCAATTAATCCTTGCGTAATATTGCCTTTATCGTAGTCTTCAAAAATAATAGCAGCAACAGATTCTGACTTAATAAGCTCGCTAATTCGGGAAAACATGATGTCTTGGTCATCAGCTGAAAGCGATTCAATAATCTCTTCATCCACTCTGGCAATTTGTCGACTTCCACTAATTATTCTAGTTTTTACCGTTGTTGTTCTTGATGGAGAGCTAACAATACCTCTGACGTCCAACATATCAATTCGCATCAACTCTAAGAATTGTTGACCGGGTATATCGTTCCCAATTGCTGTGCACAATATAGGTTTTGCTCCCATACTTTGAATATTCCTTGCTACGTTAGCCGCTCCTCCTAATCGGTTTTCTCTTTTTTCTACATCCACAACAGGGACAGGCGCTTCGGGGGACATTCGATTAACAGAACCATAAACATAAGCGTCAATCATAGCATCGCCAATAATAAGAACACTCATATTATTGAATGAATCGAATGCCTGTTGAATTTTATTTTGCATATAGATTATTGAAGTTGTTCAAGTGCTTTTTTTAATCGGCTTGCAGCTTCTATTAAATCGTCATTTGAAGCGGCATACGAAAGACGAATACATTCTGGGTTTCCAAATGCTGACCCTGTAACCAAAGCGACCCTAGCTTCCTGAAGCAAATACATGCAAAGATCATCGGCGTTTTCAATTCGTTTTCCATTGAAGCTTTTTCCGAAAAAATGCTGAACATCTGGAAATAAATAGAAGGCTCCCTTTGGAATACTGCATCTAATTCCTTCAATCTCATTGAGTTTTTCCAGCATCATATCGCGACGTTTTAAAAACTCATCACGCATTCCTGACATGACCTTCGGGTCCGCCTCTACTGCAGCTTGTGCGGCTTTTTGAGCAATACTAGATGCCGCAGAAGTAATTTGACCTTGCATTTTAATCACTGCTTTTGCAAGCCAAAGTGGTGCTCCTATGTAGCCGATTCTCCAACCAGTCATTGCAAATCCTTTTGAGACTCCGTTAACTGTGATAACTTGATTATATAAATCTTTGAAACATGCAATTGAAAAGTGCTTTTCTCCAAAATTTATCAACTCATATATTTCATCAGCGATGACAAAAATATTGGGATAATTAACCAATACATTTTTCAAGTCCTCCAGTTCATTTTTAGAATATACTGAGCCACTGGGGTTGCAAGGAGAACTGAACATTACCAATTTGGTTTTATCAGTAATAGCACTTTTGAGTTGGTCTCCTGTAATTTTAAAGTCCGATTCCACGTCGGCTTTTATGAAAACGGGAATTCCTCCAGCCAGTTTTATTAATTCAACATAACTAACCCAAAAGGGGGTTGGCACTAATACTTCGTCTCCTGGATCAAGTAGGCTGAGCAAAACATTAGCCAAGGACTGTTTGGCGCCGTTAGAAACAACAATCTGGTTTGGAGCATAGTCTAAATTATTGTCACGTTTAAATTTTTTCGAAATAGCTTCGAGTACTTCGCTATATCCAGGTACAGGTGGGTAGTGAGAGAAATTATCATCGATTGCTCGCTTTGCAGCCTCTTTAATAAATTCTGGTGTATTGAAATCGGGTTCACCTATGCTGAGGCTAATAACGTCGATGCCCTGTGCTTTTAACTCTCTACTCTTGGCAGCCATTGCTAGAGTTTGAGACTCTGAAAGAGATTTAATACGTTCTGAAAGATACTGATCCATATGTTTAACTGAAGTTACAAAGCTATAAATTTCCGATTATTGGAACTTGTAAAATGCATGGATTTGGTTCAATCATTTTACGATATTTGGCATCTTAAATTGAACATATGGATTTTTTGCTTGAAATATTAAAAATTACTATTCCTGGGTTGATTGTTTTTGCAACTTCTTATTACGTTCTAAAGCAGGTGCTGGAAGGTCAATTTAAGCGTAGAGAACTAGAATTGCGGAGGGCTGAAAAGCAATCATTTACGCCAAATAAGGTCAATGCATATGAACGACTAACATTGTTTTTGGAGCGGATTTATCTTGCTGATATGGTTTTACGTGTTCATCAAAAAGGGATGAAGGGGAGGGTTTTTCAGCAAGAACTGATTAAAACCATTAGAACGGAGTATCAACATAATTTGACGCAACAATTATATGTATCGAGTACTGCCTGGCATTTAATAAAAACAGCAAAAGAAGAAACCATTAAAATGGTAAATGTTTCTGCTGCAAAAATGCCAGAAGAGGCTTCGGGAATTGACCTGAGTAATATGATTTTTAAACTACTGAGTCAAATTGAAAAGAACCCAGTTGATCTTGCAAAAGAATATTTGAAGCAAGAATTAAGAAAAATTATCTAAAGTAAAAATCTGTAATTAGGTCTGCTGCAATAAATGGATCGAGTTTTCCTATTGCCACTTTCTCTTCAATTTCAGATAGTTTTTTCTTGTACTCTTCGTCTTGTTCTATTCTTTGAATGATTTGTTCAGATAAACTTTGCTTAAACCAATTTACCGCTTGAAGTTTTCTGTTTTGTTCAAAGAATTTATTGCTTTTAATATGGTCAATATATTCAGTACACTTTTTCCAAATATCACTTACACCTTCATTATTTAATGCACTCATGGTGCTAACTGAAGGAGCCCAACCGGACTTTCCCAGCGGAAAATAATGAAGTGCTTGTTGAAGTTGGTGTGCTGCAATTTTTGCGTTTCGTTGATTTTCGCCATCCGCTTTATTCACAACTAAAATGTCTGCCATCTCCATTATTCCACGTTTAATTCCTTGGATTTCATCTCCCGCATTGGATAACAATAGCATTAGAAACGCATCAACCATGGAGTGCACTTTAGTTTCTGATTGTCCTACACCAACTGTTTCAATGAGAATTAAATCATAGCCTGCAGACTCGCAAAGCAATATACTTTCTCTTGTTGCTCGAGTAACCCCACCAAGTGTTCCTGATGTTGGAGAAGGACGTATGTAAGCATTGGAATGTGTGCTCAATTGATCCATTCGTGTTTTATCACCAAGAAGACTGCCTTTAGAAATTTCACTGCTGGGATCAATCGCTAAGACACAAACTTTTTTCCCTTTTAAAATTGCTTCCAATCCAAAGGATTCTATAAAAGTTGATTTCCCAACTCCCGGCACTCCAGTTATTCCAATTCGTATCGATTTTCCAGAAAAAGGGGTCGCTAATTGAACGAGTTCTTTGGCGGTTTTTCGATGCTCAGGTCTTGTGCTCTCAACTAGTGTTAAGGCCTTACTTAGCCATTCTCTTTTACCTTCAATTAGATTTTTAAAAATCTCTTGAGCGCTTAAGACTTCCCTTTTTTTAATGGATATGTTTGGTCGAACGGCCATTTTTTAACGCAGTCTTTGATCAAAAGCAACTATGGGTGTCTCACAATTCCCAGATTTTAGGTCGTTAATTTTACCAGTGTAAGTTGAATTTACTTTCAGTTTATTTTGAATTAATTTTTCTCTTGTGATGTCAAATCCTCTCAATTTTCCGAGATCTTGATCTTTCTCGCTTAAACTACCAGCATCAAACATCATTTTAACAGAAAAAACAGAATCACCTTTCGTATTTAAATTATCAAAAGAAATATTGATTACAGTAGCAGAGAATTTGCGAACATGCCAATCACAAGCACCGTTTGAATTACTGTTTCCACAGCCGATAAATAGCATTGAAACAAAACCTAGATAGATCATTTTCATAAAAATTACTTTTCACCATTAGTGCACTTCAAATCTACAAAATATGCCAATTATTAAAGTTTAAATTTTTGATTCATTTAGTAATCGGTCGACTTTTTAATCCTTAACGATTTGACTTCAATCTGACATACAAATAATGATGAGGTAGAATTACATTTGTACTTTAAATTAAGAAAGCAAAACATGGAAATAAAAGAACATCACAAGTGTATAATTGTTGGCAGTGGTCCAGCGGGATATACAGCGGCAATTTATGCTGCTAGGGCAGATTTAAGCCCTGTTATGATAATGGGAATGCAGCCAGGCGGACAACTTATGGATACTACTGAGGTAGATAATTTTCCTGGTTACTCTGAAGGTATAACGGGTCCTGTAATGATGGAGGACTTCAAAAAACAAGCAGAACGTTTTGATACTGATGTCAGAAGTGGGTTCGTTACTCAGGTTGATTTCTCTGGTCCTGTGCACAAGGTTCAGGTAGATCATCAGGATTGGCTTTCTGCTGATTCAATTATTATTTCTACTGGAGCTTCTGCAAAATGGCTTGGTTTAGAATCTGAATTACGAATACGTGATTTAGGCGGTGGAGTTTCGGCATGTGCTGTTTGTGATGGTTTTTTCTACAAAGGAAAAGATGTCGCAATTGTTGGTGCAGGAGATACTGCTGCCGAAGAAGCAACGTATCTTGCAAAACTCTGCAAGAAGGTTTATATGATTGTGCGAAAAGATCACTTTAAAGCATCAAAAGCGATGCAACATAGAGTGACCAATACGCCTAACATTGAGGTGCTATTCAGCACTAACACTCAGGAGGTTATTGGCGATCAGGTAGTTGAAGGAGTTTTAGTTAAAAATAGTGTTACTGATGAAGAGCGCACTTTAAAGGTGGATGGATTTTTTGTTGCTATTGGCCACACGCCAAATACGGGGATTTTCAAGGATTACCTAGAAATGGACGAAGTTGGGTATTTGAAAGTGATTCCTGGGACGTCAAAAACTGCTGTAGGTGGTGTTTTTGTCGGTGGTGATGCTGCTGATAAAATTTATCGGCAAGCGGTTACAGCTGCGGGAACAGGTTGTATGGCGGCCCTAGATGCAGAGCGATATCTTGCTGATAAGGGAATACATTAAAATATTTTAAAAAATTATCTTATAAAGCGGCCAACGGCCGCTTTATTTTTGCGTATATGTCTTTGGTGCAGTGTGTCTTATCGAGGTTATTTGGTGCGATTTTTTTTTTTAAGTTTGTGGGTAACTAGCTTTAAGTACACACTATGAAGAATTTATATTTATTTGTTTTATCTTCTTTAATTGCTTTTTCGGTAAACGCTCAACTAAATGGTACTTACACTATTGGGGGTGCTTCTCCAAGCTATTCTACAGTTGCTGAAGCCGTCGATAGTTTGAATAAAAAAGGAGTTAATGGAGCTGTTAATTTTCATATTCGATCAGGGAATTATAACGCTCAGTTTACCATCAAAAAAATCTCAGGTGCGTCAGCAACTAACACGATTACGTTTAAGCCTGACCCCGCGAATACTTCTACTGCAACCATTCAATTTAATAACTCAACGGCTGCAGATAATTACGTCATTAGATTAAAGTCTGCCAAGTATATAAGCTTTGATTCGCTTTCTATTGGAAATACTTCTGCAGGTCAATACGCCACAGTTATTGCTTTTAACGATACTTGTGAGCATATTTCTTTTACCAATAGTACGATTCAAGGCTCATCGAGGTATCCAACAAGTGTGAGCACAGCGTTAATATGGGATGAGCGCGGTACAACCCATAATTCTCATAATGTAACTTTTGAGAATAATGAAATATTAAATGGAGCCTACTCTTTTTATATTTATGGAGCAAGTTCTTCCATAACACTTCAGCAAGACAAATGGATTATAAAGAATAATAGAATTACTGGCTGGGGCTATTATGCTATTTATTCTTACTACAACAGAAATATTGAGATAGTAAACAATACCATTACCTCGGGTACTAATGTTTACTTTTTTGCAAGAAGCCTCTATTTATACTATAATGGTACACCAACCATTACCGGAAATACTATCTATAACGGTGCAAATGGTTATGGATATGGGCTTTATATGGCCAATTGTTTTGGGTTATCTAACAACAGAAATGATATTTCTAATAACAGTATTCACGTAATTGGTGCGCAATATGGAATGTATATCACAGGGTGTAATTACAGTGATGTCTATTTTAATACTGTAAGAATTAATGGGGGTACATCTACTACTACAACTACAGCATACTTAAATCTTACTTCTACTTCGAATTTCAAGAATAATATTCTGGTTAATATGAGTAATTCTAAGGTAATGAATAGTCTTGGTAATTCATTGCTACCCGATTATAATAATTACCACTCACCAGTTAAGTCTGCTGCTATAATCGGCGCTAACTCTATGTCAGTTGATCCGATGTTTGTTTCTCCAATAGACTTGCATATTCAAAACGTTCAATTAAACGCGAAAGCACTTACTATAACTGGAATATCGACGGATATTGATGGTGAAACTAGAAAAACTTCAACGGATATTGGTGCAGATGAATTTGACCCTGATTCTCTAGATGCAGCCGCTTTAGACCTGAAAAGTGTTTACTGTGCAGGTATGAATACTATTGAATTCAATGTTTTAAATTTTGGTTTGGATACTATAAAGTCAATGAGGATTAGGCTAGGAATTAGTATAAATGGAAGATCTTTTCAATACCAGAATGTGAGTAATACTTCAAGTTTAGCTTCTGGCTCAACATCAATTATTAACCTAATAAACTACAACTTTATATCGGACACCAATTATCGATTAACGGCCAGAATTGATTCCATTAATGATGTTATAGATACAGTTTTATCAAATAATTCAATAACATCACCAACCTTTGGAACAGCTATAAGTGGAACTTATACGATTGGAGGAACAAATCCCGATTTTTCTGATTTTACTGCAGCAGTTGCTAGATTAACATCATCTGGTATCTGTGGTCCTACGACTTTTAAGGTGCGTCAAGGGTTGTATAATCAAAATTTGCTTTTCACTGCAATTAAAGGAGTGTCGCTGTCGGATACGATTGTCTTTGAGGCAGATACAGGAGTAAGTCCTAAACCAATTCTATACACAAGCACATTTAATACAGTGACCTTCAATGGCAACCAAGGAGTTACTTTTCGAAATATTGCAATTCACAACAACAATAATAACGGTTCTGTTTTTAGCTTTAATAATAGAAATCGATTAATAAGAATTGATAGCTGTGAATTGAGAGCAGATACCTCTAATCGCCCTGGTTTTAGCAGTAGAAATATCATGAATAATCGTGGCAATGCTTTATCAGGTTTAGAGGTATTGAATTCAGACATTAGAGGGGGTTACTATTCTATTTACTTATATGGAACTAATACTCAAGATTTAGATAGTAATGTTTTATTTAAGAACAATAGAATTCATGACTGGTACAATTATGCCATTTATAGCTGGTATCAAACAGGAGCTAAATTTATTGGAAATGTAATTGAAGATAAGGATGTATTTTCTTTTAGATATGGATATTACGCATATTACAATTATGACTCTGAATTCAGTTACAATAAAATGTACCTCTCTCATACAACGAGCGGTTACGGTGTTTATCTGTACTCATTTGCAGGGACTTCTGCTTCACAGAGAGCAAAGTTCAATAATAACTTCATAAGTTCATATTACGATAATTCCAATATCCAAGACTTGTTGTATGCGAGGTCTGCTAGAAATTCAGACTTCTACTTTAATAGCTTTTATCTATCTGTAAATAACGCAAATTCTAACGCGGTAGAAATGAGTTTCCCTTCTAATGTGAATTTTAGGAACAATAATATTCATGCAGATGCTCCCGGAGTAGCGTATAACAGAACAGGTTCGTTTATTTCAACACATAATAATATTTACGCTCCCGGAGGAACAGTATCAAATCTTGCTTTAGGTGCTAGTGAAGTCAGTATCTCCCCATTTTTTAAATCAAACGAAGATCTGCATGTAAAGTCGATTTTCTTAAATAATAGAGGGATTCGAATTAATGGGGTTTCTACAGACATTGATTATGAAACACGCTCTACTGTGCCTGATATTGGCGCCGATGAATTCGATATTGATACTAATGATATAGGAGTTATTTCTATTGTTTCTCCAACTCCAGGTAAGTGCGGGGCTGATTCGCAATTAGTTAGAGTATTGGTATTGAATAATGGAATTAGCTCACAAACGACTTTTCCTGTTTCGGTTCAAGTAACGGGTGCGGTAACTGCCAGTCTTTCAGGGACCTATTCAGGAACTTTAGGTTCAGCTAAATACGATACCGTTGATGTAGGTTATATAAACACTAAAATTGGTGGTAGAATAAATTTCAAGGTTTGGTCGGCTCTTATTGGTGATACTTATCTAGATAACGATACACTTAACGAAGAAGGTATTAAAATTGATAAAATACCAACAGTTCCAGGCGTTACAACTCCAATTGTTGTTTGTGAAGGAATTGATTCTACGATAGTTAGTGGTTCGACAGCGAAGACAATTAAATGGTATGATGCTTTGTCAAACGGAAACTTGCTGCATTCAGGAGATAGTTTTAAAGTGAATATTACTGCTAACGATACGTTTTATGTATCTGCAACAGATGACTACTCTTCTAGTGTAGGTGAACTTTCTCCATATACAAACTCTCAAAATATTACAGAAACTAGAACCTTTAATCAGGGAATTCGATTTGATGTGTTACGACCTTTAGTTATTGATTCACTTACTGTTAACCCAACAGATTCAGGAACGTTAATGGTAACTATAAGAGATAAGGATAATAAATTGGTAGGTACTAGGTCAGTTACAGTTGTGCCTCAAGCTGGCAGTAAAGTAGCTCTCGGTATAACCGTTTCTCCAGGATCAGATTATCGCATGAGTGCTGCGGGTTCAGCATTTGGTAAGGTAGCAGGGCAATTTGGATTAGATTATAATAGATTCACTAGATATCCTTATAGAGATGCTGACACCAGTATGATTATTACAGGAGATATTAATGGAAATACTTTTGCTTACTACTTCTTTTATGATATCAAAATTTCTGTTGAAGGTTGTGACGCTGGGATAGGGTTAATACCCGTAAGTGTTCGTTCAACACCTCTATTGGATTTAGGAAATGATACTGGTTATTGCACAGGAACAACGATTAACATGATTGCAAATGCCACTGCACCAGGAATTGCTGCCTATCGTTGGGATAATAACACCAATTTGGCTACTAGGAACTTAACGACAAGAGGTTCTTATTCTGTGACAGCGACTGGAACGAATGGTTGCATAATTAGCGATACAATCAAAGTAGATGAAATTCCTCAACCTTCGATGTCTTGGATAGATCGAAGATATTGTGATAACATCGGTAATGTTAGATTATTTTCAGGTGTGAGATATGGCGGGACTTATACGGGAGCAGGTATCGTAAATGGAAGTCATTTTAATACTTCCGTAGGTCCAGGTGCATATAATTTGAGTTATACCTATTCAGACGGGATGGGTTGTTTTGGACAAGCTTCTGGCGCAGTTTTTATCGACGCAGCTCCAAATGTAACTTTTGCTCCTCTGGCCGATGTTTGTCAAAATAGGTATTCAATTAGTGTGTCCAATGGGAGCCCAACGCCTGGTTATTTATATGATGATGAGGGTCTTACGGGTATCGGAACATATACTCCAAAATTCGCTGGATTAGATACGATTTATTATATCGGTTATAGTTCAAATGGCTGTATGGACACTGCAAGTTCAACTATAAACGTTAAGCCTGCACCACAACCAATTATTGCTTCTAGAGATACTGTGTGTGAAAATGAAACGGCAATTACAATCTCTGCTATTCCTTTAGGGGGAGCCTATAGTGGAGCTGGAGTTTCTGGAGGTTCCTTTGACCCTGTAATTACGGGTTCGGGAAAGCACCCTGTTTACTATGAGGCCTGGAATGTTCAAGGGTGTACTACTAAGGTTGGAAAAAATATAATTGTTTTAGAAAAACCAAATTTGTTATTTAATCCCCTTTTGGATGTTTGTGAAAAAACGGGTACTTATGCTATTGCTAAAGGTTTCCCCACAAGTGGAACATTCTCTGGGAACTTCGTTGATGTTGCTAATAGTACCTTTGACGTTGATGCTGCTGGTGTTGGACGCTTTCCTGTTTCATACAAAATATTGGGTACAAATGGCTGCTCAAACGAAATTGCTCAAAACTTGGTAATTAAACCAATACCTTCATTGAATTTAGGAGGTGATCGATTATTGTGTGGTACAAATACTGTTACTCTTGATGCGGGAAATTCTGGAGCGTTATACTTGTGGAATACAAATGCTACTTCACAAAAAATTGTAGTATCACGAAATGGCAAGTACAGTGTTTACGTAAACCTAAATGGTTGCGTTACTCAAGATAGCCTGGAAGTTTCATATGAAGCTACTTGCGTAGGTGTTAATGAAAGAGAAAATGAGTTAGGAATTACTATTTACCCTAACCCAACTTCTGATATATTGAATATTTCTATCAAGAAAAACCACTCTTTAGCTCCCATAAAAATATCTATTCTTGATGCAATTGGAAAAGAGATTTACTCTGAGAGTTCTAATGGTTTGGATTTGCAGTTGGTTAGTGTTTCCGAATATGAATCTGGTTTATATTTCATTAGAGTTGAAATTGATGGAAATAAGTACCAGTCCAGATTTTCTGTGGCACATTAAGCTACTTATTTAGAACTTATACCTTTTCTTTGCACCTATTAAAAAATGTTGCCTTAAGGGGTAAAATTTAATTCAACAATTACTTTTATGAAAAAGCTTAAATTTTTATTTTTACTGATGTTTGCCTCAGTATTTGTTCATGCTCAGATGAGTAGTTATTCCTACTCCAGTTCTGTAGGAACATATACTGCGATTTCGTCAGGGACTGATATTAATACTATTGAAGGTGATGATGTCTTATCACTTAAGATTCCGATTGGTTTTTCATTCAACTATAGTGGGTCTAACTATACCAATTTTCGAGCAAATTCTAATGGTTGGATCAGTCTTGACACTTTAATTACACCAAGTGGCTTTGATCAAAAAACTAATAACCTCAGCGGTAATAATAGTATGAGGCCTATAATCGCCCCATTGTGGGATGATTTAGATGGTACTACTGGTGAAGCTTCATACAAGGTTACGGGCTCTGCTCCAACTAGGGTTCTTACTATAGAGTGGAAAAATTGGGAATGGAATTTTCAAGCAAATGGAGCGGTTATTTCTTTTCAGATTAAGCTATACGAAACAACCAACAATATTGAGTTTGTATACGATCCGGAATCTGTAAACGTAAGCAATGCAAGTGCTTCAGTTGGGATAACGGATACAACATCGGGTTCAGGTAATTTTATTTCTTTGAGTAGTTTAGCGAATACAGCTACAGTTTCTACAACTGCAGAAACATCAAGTATAAATGCAAAACCGGTATCAGGACAATCGTTTTTGTTTACTAGATGTAATGCTAATATTGCTGTTTTAGGTTCTTTGTGTGCGAATTTTCCTGCGGTCTCAATTAGCATTGGATCCGGAACGCCTTCTGGTGGAACAAGTTCATATTTTGTAAACGGAAACGCACAAACAACTTTTGATCCGTCAATAATTGGAAAAGGAAACCACACAATTATGTATGTGTATTCTACTAATGTTTGTACAGACACGAATAGGCAAGTTATTAGTGTAGATTCGGTTACTGCGATGCAATTTTCTATGCCTGTTTCAGTTTGTTCTAATGTCGATACACTAGTTTTAAAAGGAGTCCCAGTTGGTGGGAACTATAGCGGTCAAGGAGTTCTTGCAGGAACCAGTAATTTAATTCCCACCACATTAACAAATCCGGGTGCTAAAATGATAACGTATGCATTTACAAATGCTTTCAATTGTTCGGATTCTATTACAAGAATGTATCAGTTAGATACTATTTCTAAATCGTCAATATCTGTGTCAAATTTTATCTGTGAAAACACTCCAGCATTTAATATAACTACTGGAATTCCAGCAGGTGGCAGTTATTTTGGACTTAATGTTTCTAATTCAGTATATTCTGCTGGAATAGCAGGGCCGGATACGTTATTCTACACTTACCAAGTATCAAATGGTTGCATTGATACTAGTTTTTCTGAAGTTACAGTTAACGCCTCACCGGTAGTTAATTTTGGGAATATTGGAAGATATTGTGCGAATGGAAGCTCTATTTCGCTGAATTCAGCAACTCCAGTAGGTGGTACATATAGCGGTCCAGGGTTAGTTGGTACAACTTACACTCCTAGTGTCGCTGGAACAGATACCATAAAATATGTAATAGCTAGCTCAAATAAATGTACCGATTCTTCATTTCAATTTGTAGTGGTGGACTCCGTAACTACTGCGGCATTATCAGCTTTAGGGACTTTCTGTAATAACTCATCAGCTGTAATATTAAGTGGGGGATTACCTGCAGGTGGAACGTATAGCGGTAAAGGAGTAAATGGTGTGAATTATTCGCCAAGTCAAGTCGGATCAGGATTTGACACATTATATTACTCTTATACGAATGGATTTGTATGTAAGGATTCAAGTTTTGTAGTTGTCAACGTTAACTCTTCCCCAAGGGTTTCTTATGCAAGTAATCTAGGGTTTTGCGAGAATGACATGGAACAAAGTTTAAATGGAGCAGTTCCATTAAATGGTATATACAAAGGCCTGGGAGTAAATTCAGTGTCAGGAAAGTTTAATCCTAAGGTTTCTGGTGCTGGCTCTCACACGATTACTTATGTTTTTACAAATGGTGATAACTGTTCAGATTCAGCTTCTGTTATTGCTAATGTCTCTGAAAACCCTGCTTTTTCATTAGGTGCTGATATTGAGATATGCGGTGATGAAAGTAAAGAGCTAGATCCAGGTATCGATAGTGTGAATTATATATGGAATACGGGTCAAACCACAAGAAAAATAACAGTGAAAGAAAGTAAAGTGTTTTCTATAACTGTAACGGATACAGCTTCAGGATGCGCTTCTTTTGATGAAGTTCGAGTTGAATACGATGCTATTTGCGTAAGTATAGATGAGGATTTAAAAGAAACAACTTTAATTTCCTACTTTCCAAATCCAACTAACGGTTTGTTAAACATGAAAGTTGAAGGATTACAAGCTCAGAATGTTAAATTATTTATTTTTAATATGACTGGAGCTGAGGTGTTTTCTTCTGAAATTGAAATTCATGATTTGATACAAGAAACTTCAATTGATTTATCTGGTTTAGAAAATGGTAACTACCTAATTAGAATGGTCACAAATTCGGGTTCAGTCGTTCATCGAATAACAAAGTATTAGAATTAAAATACATATTCTTAAAAAGGGGCTTAGGCCCCTTTTTTCATCCCTTAAGTTATACGATATTTGGAATCCAAATAAAGTAAGAGATGAAAAAAGTATTTATAACAGCAATAATTCTAGGAAGTATGATTGCATGCAAAACTGAAGAAGCAAAAGTAGAGCCGCCAAAGCCTGCAGAAAGCACTTCCGAAAAAAAGTCAGTAGTGATGCATTTCAATATATGACTGAACAATTTGCCGATTTAAAAATTATCAGATACCAGGTGCCAGGCTTTGATAAACTGAGCGCTCAGCAAAAAGAATTAGCTTACTATTTGTATCAAGTTAGTTTGAGTGGAAGAGATATTATCTACGATCAAAATTACAAACACAATTTGGTAGTCAGAAAAGCATTGGAGAATGTAGTTGCTAGAGTTAGCCAAGGGGATAAAACTTCAGAAGATTGGGAGAGTTTTATGTCCTATACCAAACGCATTTGGTTTTCGAACGGAATTCACCATCATTATTCAACAGCTAAATTAAAGCCGAATTGTTCTAGAGCGTTTTTTGATCAAGTATTGTCCGAAACGAAATACGGAACTAGATGCTAAAATTGTTGATGTTTTATTTGACGATTCAACAGACATGAAACGGGTTAATCTTGATCCAGAAAAGGACTTAATTGCGGGTTCTGCCAACAACTTTTACGAGGATGGAATTACCCAGGCTGAAGTTGAAGCATTTTATAAAGCTAAAATTAAAACTGATGATGCTACTCCAATTTCTTATGGTTTGAATTCTACTTTAATAAGAGATGAAGCAGGTGATTTGACCGAAGATGTATGGAAAGTAGGAGGTAAATATTCTAGTGCCATCGAAAAAATGGTTTTTTGGTTGGAAAAAGCTGCAACTGTTGCAGAGTCGGAAGGTCAGAAAAAAGGTTTTAAATTATTGATTAAATACTATCAAACTGGAGATTTGAAAGTTTGGGACGATTATAATATTCAATGGGCAGGAACGACGGGCGATGTAATTGATTATATTAACGGATTTATAGAAGTTTACGGAGATGCGTTGGGATACAGAGCAACTTATGAGTCGGTAATTCAGATTAAAGATTTTGATGCTTCTGAAAGAATGAAAGTCTTGGAAGATAATGTTCAATGGTTCGAGGACAATTCTTCAATTGCACAAAACCATAAAAAGGAAAATGTTACAGGTGTTACGTATAAAGTAGTAAACGCTGTTATTGAAAGTGGAGATGCAGCACCAAGTACTCCTATTGGTGTGAATCTGCCAAATGCAAATTGGATTAGAGCTAAACACGGTTCTAAGTCTGTTTCTTTAGGAAACATTGTTGAAGCATATGCACAGGCAGGTGGAAGCAAAATGCTAGAAGAGTTTTGCTTATTCTGATGAAGAGTATCAACGTTCAAAAAAACACGGTAAAATCGCTTCTAAATTGCATACCGCTTTGCACGAAGTTGTCGGTCACGCATCAGGTAAATTAGAAGCAGGCATAGGAACCCCAAAAGAAACGCTAAAAAGTTATGCGAGCACGCTAGAAGAGGGGAGGGCCGATTTGGTTGCCTTGTATACTATCTGTAATGAATCCAAAGAATGATTGAGCTTAGGTCTAATGGAGTCATCTAGAGATCGGAAAGGCTGAATACGATAGTTATATCCGAAACGGCTTGATGGCTCAGTTGAGGCGAATTGAAAAAGGAGAGATTATTGAGGAGGCTCATATGCGCAATCGACAGTTGGTAGCAGGATGGGTATACGAAAGAGGACAAGCAGAAAATGTAATCGAGAAGAAACAGAAAAGAGGGTAAAACCTACTTTGTGATTAACGATTATGAAAAGCTACAAGGTTTATTTGGAGACTTACTAATCAGAGATTCAGAGAATAAAGTCTCAAGGAGATTATGAAGCAGGAAAGAATCTAGTCGAAAACTATGGTGTTCAGGTGGATCCAGCAACTCACGCAGAGGTTCTGGAAAGGTCAGAAAAGCTTGGGAATAGCTCCATATGGCGGGTTTATAAATCCAAGGTTGGTTGCTGAAGAAAAAGATGGGAAACATCATGTCAACGTTACTGATTGAGTATCCAGCAGATTTCAGTGAACAAATGATGGAGTATGCAAAGAATCACTCTTGGTTGTAATGAGGATTGACTAAGAATTAGTTGAATAAAACGGGCGCCAATATGGCGCCCGTTTTAATTCAAAATCATATTCACGTTTCGTCAAGATCAAATAGTGACAGCAGTTTTTTTACGCTTATTGGTTTTACAATATAATTTTTTTCCATGTTGTATTGATTCGCTTTTTCCATGTCAATTGGGTTTTCGGAAGAAGTGACAATGTAAATAATCGATTTTTTAAGCCTTTTCAAATACAGAAATTCATCTAAAAACTGCCACCCATCAAGTATGGGCATATTAATATCTAGAAAGATTATTTCTGGAAGTTTTTCAGGGGTTTCTCTGCATCAACTTCTAATTGAGTTAGAGCTTCTAAACCGTTCGAATAAACTACAACCTCATTACAGAAATTTGTTTTTAGCATTGCTCTTTTTGCGCCATAAACGTAAATATGGTCGTCATCAATAATACATGCTCTATCAAACTTTGCCATTTTATTCTGTATTCTAGTTTTGTGTGCGCAATAATGATACAACAAAAGTACTACCGATACCAACTTCAGACATCACTTGAATTGAGCCATTCATCGCCTCACATTGATTCTTAGTAATGTATAACCCTACACCCTCTTGCTTCAGCGTTTTGATGGAATTTTTTATAGAGTTTAAATATTTTATCTCCATTTTTAGACTAAGTCTATTCCTAATCCATTATCCTCAAAAACAATCTTTATGAGTTCCAGAATTATCATCATTACTCGAAATGATAAGCTGAGGTATACGCTGATCACTTCTATATCTAAGGGCATTTGAAATTATATTAAGCACAATACTCTCTAAGTATGCTGGAACGGCAAATACTCGTATATTATTTTTTACTTGTACTTGGAGGTCAGCATCTAAATTTTGAATTTCGGCTTTCAATGAATGCACTACCTTTTTAATGACAGGCGTAACAAATGAATGCTCTCCATTTTCTCTTCTGTGCTTTGAATTTGCACAACCTGATTTAAATGATCAATTGTCTCTATTAGAGAGTCTGAAGCTTCTGACTAACATCGGAAAAACTTCGTTTTCTGTTTGCTGCAGGAAAATCAACCTTATAAATATCCAACAGCATAGAAAAGTTGGAAGTGTGGGATCTTAAATTGTGAGAAACAATATGAGCAAAATTCATCAATCGTTTATTCTGATCCTCTAGCTTAATTAATGATTCTTGAGATAATTTAGTTGCAGCATTTGCCTCTGTAATATTGTTTATTTGATAAACAAGGTGTTTGGGTTTACCACTATTGTTTCTAACCATAGAGACCGATAAGCTTGCCCAAATCGTACTTCCGTCTTTATGGAAATAACGTTTTTCCATTTTATAGGCTTCTATTTTTCGGTTTACCAACTTATCAAGTAAGTCTAAATCATTTTTCAGATCTTCAGGATGTGTAATATCTTCAAATGTGAGTTGCATTAATTTAGCTTCGGTATAGCCTAGCATTTTGGTTATTGACTTATTTACCTGGACCCATTTACCGTTAAGGCCTACTATGGCCATGCCAATTGCTGCAAATTCGAACGTTTGCCTAAATTGTTCCTCCTTTAATTTTAATTTTTGATTTAGTCGTGTTTCTGAATCAACATCTTGAAATAGTCCGTTTACAGAAACTACTTTCCCGTTTTTAACGATAGGAACACCTATTGCACGAACGTATTTTATATTTCCTTTTGCAGTGACAATTTCAAATACATCGTCAAATTGTTTTGCTTTTACTATCGCGTCGTTAAAAAGAGTGGAGATCTTGTCTCTGCTTTCTCCTTCTTTGTAGAAGTTAATTCCATTTTCAACAGTAGACTCAAAATCGTATGGAACTTCGTGGATTTTCTTAGTTACATCACTCCAATAAGAGGCCGTTAAATCTAAGTTTACCTCCCAGCTACCAATACTACTGACATTAGTTGTAGTCTCTATTAACGATTTGTACCTGGTAAGTAAAATTTCATTTCTTTTTCGATTGGAAATGTCTTGCTGGGTTCCAATTACTGCAACTGGAAATCCATTTGAGTTTCTGGAAATAACCTTCCCTTTGGCAAGTATCCACATCCAATGACCTTCCTTATGCTTTAAGCGCCATTCAAGTTCTAGCTTTTCGGTCACCCCTTCTAGGTATAAGTTTAATTCAACGAGCACTCTTTTGAGATCATCTTTATGGAGCAATCGTTGCCAATTTTCAAAATTTAAGTCTCCGATTTCAATCTTGGAGTATCCAATAAGATTAGCCAATAAATCACTTATTTCAATTTTACCAGTTACTATCTCCCATTTCCAGGAACCAATTCCAGAACTCTCCATAATGTGCTGGTTAAGCTCAATTTGAGAATTCAATTTGATTTGAGTTTCTTTTAGTTCTGAAATATTCTCATGCATGCCTAGCATTCGGATCGCATTTCCGTTCTCATCTCTTATCGCTATACCTTTGCATTTAATCCATACAGTTTCACCAAATTGGTGAGTATAACGTACTATTTGGTCATAAGGATAATTAGGATTATTACAATGTAAATGGAGATTTTCAGTAGCGCTTTTTAAGTCTTCCGGATGAATAATGTTTTGCCATGCTGCAGACTTATGTGGCATTATTTTAGGATCGTAGCCCAATGTTTTCCAAAAATCAGAATTCATCCATTCTTCGCTAGGTTTTTCCAAGTCCCAAAACCATATTCCATCAGTTGTGTTTTCAGTAATAAATCTAAAAATGCTTTTCTCACTCTTGATTAGATCATTCAGCTCTTTTTCTAGATAATGAGTTTTAGGGGATGTGTTTAGATTAGCCATATAAATGTTTTCGTTTTCTAAGAAAGAAAGTTAACGAAATAATTCTAACAAAAAGTTACTGATGCTGGACTAGAAATAAATAAAAGAGCCCTGTACAGGGCTCTTTTATTTAGTGATATATGATTGAATAAGCCAGATTCTGTTTTAATCTATCATTTAACTGTGCAATCTACCCTCCAGATTGAGCGAGTAGCTCTAAGCTCTGGTATACGTGATCTTGCACCCCATAAGGTTTGCCAAGCTAAATTCATTACTGAATATACTGGTGCGCTCTTACCGCACCTTTTCACCCTTACTATAATTGCTTAAAGCGGTTTATTTTCTGCGGCACTATCTGTCAAAATTAGCTTTAGCTAAATTCGCCCAATTTTTCAATCGGTATGGTACTCTGTGGTGTCTGGACTTTCCTCTCCAATTTAATGAAGCGATAGAAAAACATACATCATTGCAAATTTAAACAGTTTACGGTACTATAATTTAATTTCTCAATTCAACACGGGTAGCCCCCCTGCCATATTCTGTCATAAAGCCATCGTGAAAATCCAAGCCATAGGCTTTTATAATATGTTGTAGTTCTATCTTCAGAACACCTTTTCCAATTCCATGAATGAAGATAACTGCTGGTTCATTGTTTTTTATAGATTCTTCCAAGCAGTTGACAGCATAATCAAGCTGATAATTGAGCATTTCTCCAGCAGTCATATGGTTGTGTCTGACGAGTAAATCATGTATGTGTAAGTCAAATTCTAACACATTTTTTCTATTTCTTTTTCCTCGAACTCTTCCCAGTTCTATGGCATTTTCTTTTTGATCTTGTTTTACAGTTTTAGGTTTATCCTCCGCTTTTATGTGATTTAGGTTCGGTAAATGGAATTTGTATAAATTGTTTAATTCTGATTCTTGTGGTCCTAACTTTACTACTTCATTCGCTAAATACTCAAAGTCGAGACCATCAATTTCCACAACCAAACTTGATTTGTTGAACCGAACCACAATCCCTTCAGACTTTTCATCTACTATTTTGACCTTATCTCCGATGCTAAATTTCACAGTACAAATTTAGAATCACTTTTTGACCAACTATCAGTTATTATTGCTTTAATCAAATAATTATGAAAGAACTACCAAAAAACCCAAGCGATTGGATTACGAAAAGTACAAAAACAGTATACGATAACCAATGGATTAGCGTCGATCACCACGAAGTTCAAAACCCAGGAGGAGGAGGAGGGATTTATGGAGTTGTTCATTTTAAGAATACCGCAATAGGAATTATTCCAATTGATGCAGAGGGTCTCATTACATTGGTGGGACAGTTTCGTTATCCGCACAAACAATACAGTTGGGAAATACCCGAGGGTGGAGGACCAAAAGAAGAAGATCCTTTGGATGCTGCAAAAAGAGAATTAGAAGAAGAAACTGGATTAACTTCTAATATATGGAGTAAAGTTTTTGAAATGGATTTAAGCAATTCAGCGTCTGATGAAAGGTCCATTATTTTTTTGGCCGAAAACTGTAGCCCGGGACAATCTAGTCCAGAAGAGACAGAAGCTTTAGCCCTTGTGAAAATATCAATAAATGAACTTTATTTGAGGGTTGAAAGTGGCGAAATCCGAGACAGCTTAACAGTGGCAGCTGCGTATTGGTTAAAGTTGAATCGTGGGAAGTAACTGTTGGTGATTTCATGTAAAAAAGTCCTTTCGAATAATCGAAAAGGCTGTTGCACTTTACTTAGTTTGTTGTTTCGTTATTATTTTTAGGTTAGGATATCGTTCTTTCCAAAGTTCAAGTGAACCTATACTAGCGAGAGTAATTGTAGTGCGATTGTCTAATCTGACTTTAATTTTCTTAGCTGCTTCTTTAATTTTATTTACGGGATCATTCATGTTATAAGAATTTAAGTTGTTGTGTAATACTCATTAGACTCAACTGGCTTAAATTTGTTGCTTACTGCACTGTTAAATACAATTAATACCTCATAATGATCACAATAATTTCTCCTTCAAAAACACTTGATTTTGAAAAAAATCGTGAATTGATTATAACATCAAAACCAGAATTATTGGAAGAGTCGGAAAAGATAATGCTGGCGCTCAGGAAAAAAAGCACAAGTAAATTAATGGAATTGCAGAGCATTAGTAAAAGCTTGGCTGAATTAAACTTTGAAAGAAACCAAGCGTGGAATGTTAGTCATGATTTAAGTCAAACTAGATCATCTCTAACTGCTTTTAAAGGCGATGTATATCTGGGACTAGATGCAAATAACTTCAGTGATTCGGACGATCAGTTTGCAAATGAACACCTTCGGATTTTATCAGGTTTATATGGTATTTTGAAACCTTCAGATCAAATAATGCCCTACCGTCTAGAAATGGGGACTAAACTTAATACGACTAGAGGAAAAGACATTTATTCCTTCTGGAAAAGTAGAGTTACGGATTTAGTTAATCAAGAGTTATTAAAGCACTCTAGCCCTGTATTAATTAATTTAGCAAGTGATGAATATTATCACGTGCTCAGTTCAAAGGACATTCCTTATAAAATAATTCAACCTGTTTTTATGGATAAGAAAAATGGTAAGTACAAGGTGATTTCTTTCTATGCGAAAAAAGCACGTGGTTTAATGAGCCGCTTCATGATAAAAAATCAAATCGATACTCCAGAATTACTCCACACTTTTAATGCTGAAGGGTACCTGTATAATCCAGATATGTCAACAGATGTTAAGTGGACCTTCACTAGGGACCAAGAATAGCTAAATGTGAGCCTCAGTACATTTTATAAACCTACTTGTACCCACTTTTGTTCACCTTAATAACACAAGACTATGAAAGATTTATTAAAGCAGAAGTGGGAAGCAGGGATGAGTTATGATCAATACATAACTATGCTAGAAAACTTGGTAGAGGATGGGAGAACTACTGGATCAAATCAGTCAGAAGCATATGCTGCACATACTAAAATGGCCGCTCAGCGGACTCGTAAATGGAATAAAATATTTAAACTAAAAGAGGATCAACTGTTGACTTTTGGTAAGTTCAAATCAGCTAAAAAAAATATTGGTTGGTTAATGATTGTTGAGGCATGGTGTGGAGATGTTGGTCAAAATTTAGCTCCATTAAAAAAGATTGCTGATGCTTCCGGAATTGATTTAAGGTTGGTGCTTAGGGATGATAATTTGGACCTTATGGATAATTTCCTGACCAAAGGTGGGCGATCTATTCCTAAATTAATTGCTATAGATCTTGATGAATTTTTCTCCCTATGGGATTGGGGGCCTCGACCTGATGTACTTCAAGAATGGTATTTAGAAAAGAAAAAATCTAGCGACTTTAACTACGAAACAGTCTCAGAAGAAATGCATTTGTGGTATGCTAAAAATCGTCAATCTGAACTTGTTGGTGAAATGATCAGTATGCTTGGTCTATAGAAAGTTCTTATGTTTTACGCATTATCGCGGCTATTGATTTTGGGGTTGTTCAAAATATGATGTTCTGTTAACAAAATAGTGATAATAGCAATGTAAAAATATTGCATTTTTATACTTGACAAATCAATGGCTATTAACGTGAATTTTCTAAATAGAAAACTGAATAAGAAATCTTTTGCGGGAGCCGCCGCACTGATATTCTTGTTTTCTTTTCTTGCTTTTAATACTTACACTAGTTATGAGTTAAAGCACTCAAAACTTGATCAATATAAGAGTGCTAACGATTTTCATTCTAAAAGAGTAAATGCTAAAATTTCTGAAAGCTTTGAAGGTATTTCTGAGTTAAATGCTTTAGAAAAGCGATTTGGAAATTACACCTTAGCTAATTTAGGAATTAGAACAAATGTTTTAGAATCTTCCGCTTTGTTGGTTATTAAACAGGTTTCTGATCTAAATGCAGAGCAAACGCAAAATGAAAGAGTTTTGTTTAATTTGGAAAAGGTTTCTATTGCAAATGATCTTGTTCTTACATTAAATGAAAATAGTTTCAGTACTTCCTTGCTTTTTAATGAAACAGAATATGCTCTAACATCTCCTTCTAAATTTAATAATTTAAATTTTTACGTAGGATTGGCATTCAATTCTAGACTTGGTTTATTAAATTATCATAACCCAGATTATTCGAAAAGTTTCACTGCTGCTGTTTTCAAAGAGCATACAAACGCCGCAATTAAATGGGTAGACCAATCCTTAATAATGGGTGTTGGTGGGCAAGTTTTTGGAGGTGTAATGTTGAAGAATGGAATTAGTATTGAAGGGGGAATAGCTTACTCTTCAATAAGCGGAAGTGCTGCTTATCGTATTGAGCATAATTACATTAGAGAAATTGAACGGTTGGAATGGATTGTAACGGGCGAGAGTGATGCAGTAACTGTTCTTACGAAAGATTATGTAGAGTCGGTTGCTTTAGATACTATAAGCTCAACGTTCTCTAGGAATTCGTTTAATTTGCCATTAACATTGAATTATACCTTTGATTTGGGTAGGATAAAGCCCTTTGTATCTGCAGGTGCAAGTGTGAATATTGTTGCCAATGGAAACCAAAATATTTATAGTTCGTTTCAAAGAAGACTTGCAATAATAGAGGAGTCGCAAGGTATTAATCAGTTGAATTTACAAGCTGGTATTGGAGTTGATATTGAAATATCGAATAGATTTAATGCACGTATAAAACCTTCAATTGATTTTGGCGTTTGGAATAAAAACCCAGAATATATGAATGGAGATCTAAGAGACTTATCGATTCAAACTGCATTATATTATAAGTTCTAGTCCTAAATTTCGGAATTAGAATTTGATTTTAGTTTCCGGTTCAATTTTATCTTCTTAGCCTTACTTCTATCTCTTACTTGAATATTTAATACTTCAACTATAAGCGAGAAGAATACTGCAAAATAAATATACCCTTTAGGAACATGGACACCTGCACCATCTAATACCAGCATAAAGCCTATTAAAATTAAGAAGGACAAGGCCAAAACCTCCATAGTCGGATGGTCTTGAATGAAATCAGCAATACGTCCAGCGAATGTCATCATGACAAGCATAGCAATTACAACAGCTATTATCATTATTGATATTTGTTGGGTGAGTCCAACTGCAGTAAGAATAGAATCAAACGAGAAAATAAGATCCATGGCAATAATTTGAAGTATAATTTTCGCGCCAGATTTAACTTCCTTGTTCAAATTAGACTGTCCTTCTTCGCCTTCCATTTTATGGTGAATTTCACTAGTACTTTTGGCAATTAAGAACAACCCCCCAGCTGCTAATATTAGATCTCTACCGCTTATCGAATGATCGAAAATTGAAAACAGAGGCTCCGAAAAACTAATTATCCAGGAGATACCGAGCAGTAATCCAATTCTAAAAATCAATGCAAGTACTAACCCCGTATTTCGAGTTTTTGCCCGTTCTTCTATCGGAAGTCTATTTGCTAAAATTGAAATAAAAATTATGTTGTCTACTCCAAGAACAATTTCTAAAAAAGTTAGAGTAAGCAAGGCAATATAGGTTTCTGGTAGAAGGAATATTTCCATAATGATAATGGTAAATTATAAAGTGAGGGATATTCGGGAATGGTTAAAACCCTTATTCAAATTCACTATAAAAATTAGATTAGATACTATTTAAACATGCTCTCAAGGTTTGGCATACCTGGGATGTTAGGCATAGTCTCTCGAGCAACTGCTGCCATCTCAGCTTCGTTGATAGATCTTGCTTTTTCTAAAGCTACATTGGTAGCCACCAGTGTATGTCTACTTAATTCTCCAGCACTAAAAGTTTTAGCTTTATCATTCAAAAGAATTTGAACGATACGACTATTAGCTGTTGAGATTACTCGAACATATTCACCTGATGCACCTTCTACATGCACTGAATCCAGACGCAGTTTTGTTGCTTCCGCTTTTAGTTTTGCTTGTTCCAGTTTTTCTTTTATTCCGCCTAATCCTAACATGAGTCTCTATTTGTATGCTTCTATTAAAATGTTCAATATTTCTTGAGCTGCTTTAGGGATTTTTGTCCCAGGACCATAAACGCCAGCGACACCACTTTCAAAAAGATAATCGTAATCTTTTGGAGGAATTACTCCTCCAGCAATTACTAAAATATCTTCTCTTCCAGCATTTTTGAGTGCCTCAATTACTTTTGGAACCAATGTTTTGTGACCAGCCGCCAAACTTGATACTCCCAAGATATGTACGTCGTTTTCTATAGCTTGTTTAGCAGCTTCTTTTGGGGTTTGAAATAGCGGACCAATATCTACATCAAATCCAATATCTGCAAATGAAGTAGCAATAACTTTAGCCCCCCTATCATGACCATCTTGTCCCATTTTAGCAACCATTATTCTGGGTCGACGCCCACCTAATTCTGCAAATACATCGGACAGTCGTCTAGCTTCAATAAAATCTTTATCTTCCATAGCCTCTGATGAATAAACCCCTGAAATACTTTGAATTACAGCCTTATAGCGGCCAAATTGCTTTTCCATAGCATCACTAATTTCACCTAAAGAAGCTCGTTTTCTAGCACAATTAATTGCGGCAGAAAGGAGGTTCCCTTTTCCAGTTTCAGCAATCTCTTCCAATTCTTTTAAAGCTGCTTGCGTTTCTTTCTCGTTTCTTTCGGCTCGTAGCTTTTGTAGTCGTTCAATTTGAGATTTGCGAACTGAATCGTTATCGACTTCAAGTAGTTCGATCTCTTCTTTAGTATCGGGCTCATATCGATTTACACCTACAATAACATCCGTTCCGCTATCAATTCTAGCTTGACGTCTTGCGGCGGCTTCTTCAATACGCATTTTAGGCAAACCAGTTTCTATTGCTTTAGCCATTCCACCCAGCTCTTCCACTTCTTGAATTAATTGCCAAGCGCGATGTGTCAGGTCGTGAGTTAATTTTTCGACATAATATGAACCTCCCCATGGGTCAACGACAGCAGTGATGTTCGCTTCTTGCTGTAAAAATATTTGAGTATTTCGTGCAATTCGTGCAGAGAAGTCAGTAGGTAAAGCAATGGCTTCGTCCAGCGCATTGGTATGCAAAGATTGAGTGCCACCCATAGCAGCAGCCATAGCTTCAACACAGGTCCTGGCAACATTATTATAAGGATCTTGCTCAGTTAAACTCCAACCTGATGTTTGGCAATGAGTTCTCAAAGCCATCGACTTTTCTTTCTTTGGATTGAATTGTTTGATCAACTTAGCCCAAAGCATTCTTGCCGCACGCATTTTGGCAATTTCCATAAAATGGTTCATACCAATTCCCCAAAAGAAACTGAGTCTAGGAGCGAATTTATCGATCTCCATTCCTGCTGCTATACCAGCTCTTACGTATTCTAATCCGTCAGCTAATGTATAAGCAAGCTCAATATCATTAGTAGCGCCAGCTTCCTGCATGTGGTAGCCGGAAATACTAATTGAATTGAATTTCGGCATGTGTTGAGCCGTGAATTCAAAAATGTCAGAGATAATTTTCATGGAAGGGGCAGGAGGATAGATATAAGTATTTCTAACCATGAATTCCTTAAGAATATCATTTTGAATCGTACCCGCTAAGTCCTCTAGATTAACCCCCTGTTCTTCTGCAGCAACAATATAGAATGCCATAATCGGAACAACAGCACCGTTCATAGTCATACTAACCGACATTTTATCCAAAGGAATTTGATCGAAGAGTACTTTCATATCCAATACAGAATCTATAGCAACCCCAGCTTTTCCTACATCACCTTCTACTCGAGGGTGATCTGAATCGTAGCCGCGATGTGTCGCTAAATCAAAAGCAACGGAAAGTCCTTTTTGACCGGCTGCTAGATTTCTTCTATAAAATGCATTTGATTCTTCTGCTGTGCTAAATCCAGCATATTGTCTAACCGTCCATGGACGAGAAGCATACATACTAGAATAAGGGCCTCTAAGATAGGGCGCTTTACCTGCACCAAATTCTAAATGTTCAAGATCGTCTAAATCTTTTTTTGAGTATTTAGTTTGAATATCAATTTTTTCGGCGGCAGTAAAAGCGGTTTTTTGATCTGCTTCTTTTAGTACCGAATCGTTCGATTTTAAAGGAATATTTGAAAAGTCTTTTCTCAACTTGTTTCCTCCAATTCTTTTGATAATCTTTCTTGTTCAGCTTTCCCTACTATTCGTATCGTTTCGATTGGAGGAAAATCAGTTTGGTTTTCATACTCATTAAAAGCACTTATATCAAACCGACCTAAGGCTTTTTCATTTTGATCTGGATACAAATTGACTCCCAGTACTTTTAAATCTCCTTGTTCGAACTTGGCGATTTGCTCATTAGCTTCCTCAGATAATTCTCGATGAAGGTTACCAGAAGTAACCAAACCGATGAATCCACCTTTCTTTTCTATTTTTTGAAATTTGAGCCATCCTTTCTCCGCTAGTTCTTGCGTTAATTGCTCAATGTAATAGCTGCCTCCTGAAGGGTCAATCACTTTATCAAAGTAGGATTCTTCTTTCAGTAACAATTGTATATTTCTTGCGACTCGATGAGAGAATTCATTTCCTTCTTCCCAAGCCGAATTATATGATTTAACCTCAATACCATCTGCACCACCTAAAGCTGCTGACATTGCTTGAGTTGTGGCTCTTAGCATATTCACGTATGAGTCGTAAACTGTATTCCAAAACCCAGAAGTATGAGCAGTTATAATTATAGATTTACTGCAAGCATATTTTGGGTTGTATTCTTCAATCATACGTGCCCAAAGTATTCTCATAGCACGGAATTTTGCAATTTCACTAAAGAAGTCCCTTCCACTGGAAAGTTCAATTTTTATCAATGCAGATGCAGCGTCAATTGAAACACCTTCTTCTAACAAAGCAACTAAATACTCATGAGCTTGCGCTAATGCTAGTCCTATTTCTGCAACAGCTCCAGCGCCACAATTGTGATAAGCATTTGCATTTACTGAAAAAACTCTAAGGCTTTTAAACGAAGATAGTTCCTTTATAACTTGAAATCCAGGTTGAAATTCTTGTTTTTTATTGGTCCATTTTCCAGATAATGCTGCGTTGGTAATTGGGTCAAAATTCAGATGAATTTTATAATAATTATCTATATTTCCGAATGTCCGCGAAATGGTTTTTGAGATTTTTTCTAAACTTGAATAATTGCTGAATTCGGTTGTAATGTATTCAGGTGCAATTTCTTTTAAAGTTTCAAATGTTGGGTCACCGCTCAGATTTATACCTGTTAACCCTTTATTTAGTAAATCTAGTATTTCAGAGTTATCAGATTTAGAGTCGCCAGATATTTTGATAGTTTGATAGATTGTCCAGTCGTTATTTTCAGTCTTTGTTCCTCTTCTTGAATTTGGAAGGTCAAGCGCTTTAGCAGCTGTGTATACAGGTTCTGTAGTTGAGCCTAAAACGTTTTCTTTTATTAAGTCTTTATAAGGCTTTCCCTTTAAATCCTTTTCAATTTGTGCTTTCCAATCCTCTTCAGAGAAAGACGGGAAATCGGTAAATAAACGTTCGTTCTTCATGACTTTAACTTGGTATACAAATGTAAGTTATTCGGAGAATGAGGGCAAGATGGAACACTTGGTGAGAAGTAGCTATATTCTCATTTTTAAGACAGGTTACTCCTCCATTGTTTTTGGAGCAGTACTTATTGCTTTGTCGTCTACAATTACAAAAATATCCTCATCAGGTTTTTTCATGAGGTATTTCTCTCTAGCAAATTTTTCAAGGTTGTTATCGTTGGTTAATAGGTTGTTAAGGTCTTTACTAGTTTGTTCAATCTGAAGTTTATAGTAATCCTTGTTTTCTTCTAACTTTCCAAGCTCTTGTTTTAACTGCATTTGAGAGATCAGATCATGTCTATCAAAAAATAGCATATAAATAGAAAAGCAAATCAAGGTAATGGCATAACGGTTTCTAAACCATCCAGGTAATCTTTTGAATGCTGAAATAATGCGTTGTGGCATTGTACAAAATTAATTGGAAATCGAATTTATTCAGCGTTATTATCTAATGCTTTTAAGCAACCAAAAGTTTATATCTATTAGCTATTAGTGCAAGTCTAAGCCAATAAAGCGCCTCAAAGAGCTTATTCTAACTAGGCAATATTTTTTGAAGGGACTGAGACATTATATTTGGTTTTTTAAATTTGAGAGAATGAAAATATTTAGTACACTTTTTTTTGTTTGTTGCATTGGCTTAACTGCCGCTAGTGGACAATCATACAAGGAAATGATGAATGATTATAGTTACAACTTTTACGACGTTGTCGCAAAAGCAGAAATCCACTTTAAAACTAATGCAACCGGAAAAGGGTCAGGGTTTAAAGGATACATGCGCTGGAAAAACGAGAATGAAAGTAAGTTTTTTCCTTCCGGTGATAGAAGTAAGGTAAGTCCTTATTTTATTGAAAATGCTTACAATAGAATTAAAAAAGAAACACAATATCTTGGTTCCAGAGCAGCTCAAAATCCTGATTGGATCGAATTAGGGCCTTGGGATGCTAACGTCGTTACTTCTCATTATTCGGAAGGAATAGGAAGAGTAGAGACGTTCTATGTTTATCCAAAAAATACGAATATTATGTATTTAGGTTCTCGAAGTGGAGGATTTTGGAGAACAACAGATGGTGGATCCAATTGGGAGTGCTCGACGGATACAATGATAGCAACGGGTGTTAATATTCTTGATGCTTCCGATTCTGATCCTGATAGTGTTTTAATAAACCTTCAAAATGCGCAGAACACCTATACTCAGGGTATATATTACAGCATTGATGGCGGTAAATCATGGTTGCTTTCCAACTTTAATCCTACCAATTTGGGTTGGGGTGGTTTAGGGAGAACTGGCAGAGTGCGTTGGATAAAAATTAGTCCTTATGACTCTAAATTAGTTCTTGTAGGCACGGATAGAGGAATATATCGCTCGACTAATTTCATGCAAACCTATACTAGAGTAGTTTCTTCGGGTAATTTCACTCAAATAGAATTTCATCCTACTAATGCTAATGTCATTTACGTCTACAACAATGTAAATAATGCCAATCGAAATATTATTCAAATTAGTAGAAATGCTGGTTTAACGTTTTCGCCTTCAAACGCGATTCCTCAGAATAACAATAATAACAATGGAAGGCTTTCAGTAAGCAAGGATTGTCCAAATTGCGTTTACTTCTCTTCTAATAATGGAGTATGGAAATCACTAAATGAAGGTCAAGATTTTACATTTTTAAGTAATCCGGGTCAGGGTGGGCACGGATTTGCTGTAAACGATGTGGATACTTCTAATTTGATTTACGGTTATGTTGACCTTACTGCGAGTACTGATGGAGGTAAGAACTTTAATCAGGTAACATATTGGTCTACAGGTAATTCAAGTCACATAAGCAGTAACTATATCCATGCTGATATGAGAGCCGCTCAATCAATTAACGGCGTTTTTTATGTAGGGACTGATGGTTATTTTGCCAAGAGTTCGAATAAAGGTGTTTCTTGGACAAGATTAAATGATGGAACTGCAATTAGAGAGTTTTATCGATTTGGTTTAAGTCAATCGGATGCTTGGCTATCAATGGCGGGTTCTCAAGATAATGGAACCAGCATTTATAAAAAAGAGGGTTGGATAGAATGGAACGGTGGTGATGGAATGGAAGCCGTGGTTCAAGCACTAAATTCTGACTGGATGCTGGGCAGCTGGCAATATGGAAATAGAAATCGAACCACAAATGGAGGCCAATCAAGAGGTGGAGCATCACACGGGAATACTAATGATTGGATTGCACCTATGCTAACAGACCCAAATCATCAGATGAATGTCTATTCATTTGGCGAAAATGTGTTTAAGAGTGAGCAGTTTGGTGGTAATTGGCAAACGCTTGGTAATGTTGGGTTTCGCAATGGTAGTGGAAATTCAGAAAATACTAAACACGCAGCGATTGCCTATAACAACTCCAAGATAATCCTTGCTTCTAGAAATAATAAGATGATGCTTTCAAAGGATGCTGGAGTAAGTTTTACTGAAATCACTTCTGATTTACCAAACACAAATTCACCTTCTTGGATTGCTTTTGACCCAAATGATGATAACACAATAATACTAACCTATGATAGGTATCAAAACGAAAACAAGCGTATTTACGTGTCTCGTGATTTGTGTAAAACATGGGAGAATATTTCTTACAATCTGTCTGATATGCCATTAAGAACTGCTGTGATTGATTTTACAGATAGCTCGTATATCTATGTAGGAGGTGAGCGAGGAGTTTATTATAAATCTATGAATGGTGGCAGTTGGAATTTATACAGTGAAAAATTACCGACAGTTTCTATTCGAGAGTTGGATATTCAATGGGCCACAAATACATTAAGGGCTGTTGCTTGGGGCAGAGGAATGTGGCAAACTAAATTGGTAGATCGTTCAGAGTATCCTGAAATTACAAAAATCACCATGAATGTTGCACCGACAACGACACAACCAAAAGAGGATTTACCAATGGAAGTAACTGCTGTTGTAACTTCGAAAACACTACTGAAAAAAGTCTATTTAAAGTGGTCTAAAGACACAGCAAACTATGTGAATACCATAGAATTTGTACAGTTGAATGGAGATACGTTCGTTGCTAAATCTGATATTCCTGAATTTCCATCACAAACGAATATCTACTTTAAGGTTTTTGCTGAGGCGAATAGTGGAGATTTATCAGAAAGCGCTAAACTCCATTACGAGTACAGAGTTTGTACATCACGACCAATTGTACGAGCAATTGCTAGTAAAAATAAAGTGTGTAGAGGTGAGTCGTTCATTTTAAATGGCGGAGGTGGAGTACGGTATACATGGAATAATGGAGGCGAAAATGGAATTCCAATTATTGCAGATAACTCTGTCACCTATACTGTGAAGGGTTATGATGGTTTAAACTGTGCAAGTATAGATTCTGTTACCGTTACTGTTGATACCGTTGCAACAGAAGTAACTGTTTTAAAACAGACACTTCAGGCTAATGTGGTAAGTACAAATTACCAATGGCTGGATTGTGATAATAATTGGATGCCGATTAGAGGTGAAACAAATAGGTCTTTTACAGACATTGCAGGAGGTAGATTTTCGGTAGAATTAGAGCAAAATTCATGTATAGATACTTCGGTTTGTTATCTGATCTTGGGGGACAGTAACCTAGTCGATATTAATGAGGTTTCAATAAAGCAAATTTATGGAAATGAGATTCAAATATTCCCTAATCCAACTTCGGGAATAATAGAATTTAAAGGCTTATCCGACATTGGAGAATTTACCTTGTCCGTTTATACCGCTGATGGAAAGCTAGTTCAGAAGAATGAAAGTGTAACTACTAATTCATTAGTGCTGGATATTTCAGATCTACATTCTGGTTTGTACTTAGTTGAATTAAAGAGTGCAACTACTGTAATTCGAAAAAGGATTTTAAAAGAATAATCAATCGGAATTTATACTGTGTTTATAGAAAAACACTAAGTTAAATTTGTAAAACCTGAGTAATTACCTGAAAATTGACACAAATAAAAAAGCCCGATTGGATAATTCCAACCAGGCTTTTAATAAATAGTAAGATCCGTTTATTATCCTAAAAACGGATATTTATAATCTTTTGCAGGAAGGAATGTTTCTTTTATAGTTCGTGGAGATACCCAACGCGTAAGGTTCAAATAAGAACCCGCTTTATCGTTAGTTCCTGAACCTCTAGCACCACCAAATGGCTGCTGGCCTACAACAGCACCAGTAGGCTTGTCATTGATGTAGAAGTTACCAGCAGCATTCTCTAGTTTTTTCATTGCAAAATCAATTGCATAACGATCTCCGCTAATTATTGATCCAGTCAACGCATAGTCTGATGTTTCATCAACTAAGTCTAATGTTTCTTCAAACTTGTCATCGTCGTAGGTGAAAATAGTAATAACAGGTCCAAAGA
Source organism: Flavobacteriales bacterium UBA6770 (assembly GCA_905181875.1). GTDB lineage: Bacteria > Bacteroidota > Bacteroidia > Flavobacteriales_G > Salibacteraceae > UBA6770. The sequence goes on along the minus strand of CAJIZH010000004.1, from coordinate 252,355 downwards.
TTTCTTCGCACATTGTTCTGAATTTTGGATTTTCAGTTACCACAACAGTTGGGTTAATGAAGTATCCAATAGATTTGTCATAAGTGCCACCAGCAACAACATCTGCGTCTTCAGCGTTATTACAGAAATCTACAAACTCAGCTATTTTGTCAAACGATCGTTCATCAATTACAGCATTTATAAAGTTCGAATAGTCAGACGGTGCGCCAATTTTAAAGGACTCAACATCAGCAACAACTTTTTCAATTACCGCTTTCGACATAGATTTTGGTAAATAAACTCTAGAAGCAGCAGAACATTTTTGACCTTGGAATTCAAAAGAACCTCGAGTAATAGCGGTTGCTACTTCATCAACATCTGCAGTATTATGAACCATGATAAAATCTTTACCACCAGTTTCTCCAACTACTCTTGGGTAGCTCCTGTACTTTTCAATGTTGTTTCCAATGGTTTTCCAAAGGTGTCTAAACACTCCCGTAGAACCTGTGAAATGCAAGCCTGCGAAATCTCTATGATTGAATATTACCTCACCAGCATCTGGTCCGTGAACGGTAATCATATTGATAACACCATCTGGTAATCCAGCAGCTTTGAATAAATCCATAACCACCTTTGCAGAGTAAATCTGAGTATCTGAAGGTTTCCAAACTATAGTATTACCCATCATTGCAGGAGCCGCACATAAGTTGGCAGCAATAGAGGTGAAGTTGAATGGAGTAATTGCAAATACAAAACCTTCTAATGGTCTATATTCTAATCTGTTCCATACACCAGGTGAAGAGTCAGGTTGTTCAGAATAAACCTGTTGCATGAAATACGCATTGTATCGAAAAAAGTCGATTAACTCACATGAAGCATCAATCTCAGCTTGCATTGCGTTTTTACTTTGCCCAAGCATAGTTGCAGCATTCATTCTTGCACGGAAGGGTCCAGCTAATAAATCAGCAGCTTTAAGAAAGATAGCAGCTCTGTGCTCCCAACCTAAATTAGCCCAATCATTTTTAGCGGATAAGGCAGCATCGATAGCAGCCTGAACATGCGTTTTGTCTCCCATGTTTCCATGTCCAATTACTTTGGCGTGTTCATGTGGAGGATTTAATGGTAATTTATTATCCGTTGTAACTTCTTGATTTCCAATGTACATTGGAACATCGATTACTGAATTATACAATTCTTGATAGGCAGCTTCTAGTTCTGCTTTTTCAGGGGATCCTGGTGCATAGCCCAATACAGGCTCATTTTCAGGAAAAGGAATGTTATATACTCCGTTTGGCATAACAACTTTATTTTTAGGGTTAAACGCTTAAATTTCTTGGATGCAAAGGTAGTTATTCGAGAAAAATTGAGAGGCGAATTAAGCTAAGTTGTATTAATTCAATTTACTGAGCAAGGCCATCTCAAATCGAGGAATATCAACCTCGATTAATTCTTGATTGTCTTCTTTTCTGAAAATGTAAGAACCTTCCATATAACCTATACTCGAATTAAGGTCACAATAAGATTGGTATTGGTACGATTCACCAGGAAGTAATATTGGTTGTTCTCCAATAACACCTTCACCGTTTACGAATCGCACAGGACTGAGACTGTCTTGAATTTTCCAGTGTCTGCTCAAAAGCTGAATTGAAAAATCGTTGTTATTCTGAATGTCTATTGAGTAAGTAAATAGATACTTACCACTATGCATGTCAGAACTATGCTGAACAAACTTCGTTTCAACTTTTACTTCGACTCTTGATGTGATTTGACTGACCATTTGTGGCTTTAAATATAGTTAGTTTTTGGTCTGATTTTTAATCTCTATTCAAATTGTACCTAAATTGACTTTGCTCACTAGGAAAAAATAGTGAAGTATGCTTAATTAGTCGCACATAATCTGCTGTAATGTCTTTGTGATATATCAAAATTGAATACGAATTTTCAGCATCTGTAAAGCTATTTTCAATACGATTAATATCTCCTGTTACTCCGTCTTTTGAATATAATATTTGCCAATTGTACATTCCTTGTTTAAGATAAACCGCCAATCGGTAACGTTTTTTTTCTGGTTCATAAATCATTTTGAAGCGTTCAGAAAATTCAAAGTTTGAAAGCTCGCCAAAAACATAGAAATCGCCATTTGGGTCCTCGTTTTCTTGATTCAAATAGAAATACACCATACAGTAGTCTATATCGCTTGCCGCAGTGTGGTTAAAGGAGTTAGAACCAATAATCCTACCTCCATATAAAGAACCTTGTAAGCTTCCTTGTCGGTGCATTCTCCTCTCCTTCATGGGTTCAATAAACACATGAGTACTATCTATTCTTGTTATAAATCCATCAATGTTTTCTGATTTTAGAGTCAGATTTCTAAGATCGGCGTAGCGTTGCTCATTTCCTGCCCAAAATGAATTTGGGCCATTGTGGTTATACTCTAATGTATTGTTTGAAATAAAAAGTGGTTTTAAATCAGTTATCGCATTGTCTGTACGGTTATTCTGAATCAAACTAACTTTAATGGCATCAGCGGGATTTATTATTTGGTATTTAGAAAAATCAATAGAAAAATCTATTTCATGTTTTTTGTCTCTATCGACAGGTTGAAAAGCAGGGTGCACTTTGGCTTTTAACAGAACCTTGTCTTCTGTAACATAGAACCTATGTGATAAGAGCAATTTCGTAGGATCTCCATTTCGATAAACATAAACTAGGTAGTTGCCAGAAACACGAAATCGAATTTCTTCATTTGGTAAAAACAGCTTGTATTGAACATAAGATTGATTGAAAGAGGTAGAGAAGGTGTAATTGTTTAGAAATGGTTCCTCACTGCCAGAAATGCATTGGAAATATTGAATTTCGGTTGGGTTCCACTCGTTATCGCAATGCACTATTCTATAGTTGAGGTCTTCAACTTTCATGCTAAAATCATCAAAGGTTAATTCGAGCTTTTCTCCACCATTCAAGTTTATTATTGGCAAACCAGCGCTGCTTCCTCCCCTATGGAAATTAACCGTGTGAATTTTATCGTTGTAAATTCTATTTCGATATTCTAAACGGAATTCAGGAACGTATTCTATTTCATCATCAGTATCTTGAGAAAAGCTATTGCTTCCGCAAACAATAGTTAAGAGAATTGTAATAAGGTATTTTTGTTTTCGGAACATTTTTTCAATAATACGGCCTAAAAGCAAAAAAGCGGCCAAAAGCCGCTTTTTTGAAATAATATAGAATTCATTTGACTAGTGGGCTGCTAAATAATCAGCAACACCATCATGAGTTTCTTTCATTGCAACGTCACCCTTTGCCCAATCTGCAGGACAAACTTCTCCATTTTCTTCAAAATGTATCAAGGCATCTACCATTCTCAAAGCTTCGTTTACACTTCTTCCTAGAGGAAAGTTATTTACTACTTGATGCTGAACAATACCTTCTTTGTCGATAAGGAATAATCCTCTATAGGCAATCATTGGTCCTGTAGCAATTAATTGACCCTCTTCGTCCACATCGTAATCTCCAGCTAAAACACCGTAGTTTGCAGAAACACATTTAGAAGTATCGGCAACAATAGGGTAAGTAACTCCTTTAATTCCACCGTGTCCTTTTTCCATCTGTAACCATCCCCAGTGAGACTCAGGAGTGTCTGTAGAACATGCTACTACTTCAACACCTCTTTTTTTGAATTCCTCTAATTTCGATTGAAATGCGTGCAGTTCTGTAGGGCATACAAATGTGAAATCTTTTGGGTAAAAGAAAAATAATACATGATTTTTTCCAACGAATTGATCCAAAGAAAATCCGTTTACAACTTCGCCTCCATTCACAACTGCTGATTCAGAAAATGAAGGTGCTTTTTGTCCAACTAATACTGACATATTTTTTTGTTTTTATTGTTTTTAATTTTGGTTTACAAAGATAGCGGTTATCATCATTCTTGAAATCGAATAAAAGTGGTTTTATTGTTAACCTTTTTAAATGCGCCTTGTTTTACTTTTGTACTCCAACAATCGAACACTCGAACACTCGAACACTTAAACACTCTAACAATTGAAAACACTAAATGTTACCTTACTCCTAATGCTGTCTGTGTCTTTTACACATTTTGTATCAGCCCAAACTGGAAGTATTAAAGGAGTCTTACTCGATGAAATTAGTAACGATCCGATACCATTTGCAAATATTATTATTAAGGGAACCACTCAAGGAACCGCTACAGATTTTGATGGCGTTTATTTAATTGATGGAATTGAACCGGGTTTCGTACAACTTCAAATTTCAGTAGTTGGTTTTAAACCAAAAATTTCAGGAGCTATAAATGTAATATCTGGGCGTCAAAGCAACTACAACGTAAAAATGGAGCAGTCTTCTACTGAAATGAATGAGGTTGTTATAGAAGCAGAAGCATTCTCAAAAACTATGGAAAGTCCGCTATCTATGCAAACCATTAGTGTGGCTGAGATTGAACGGGCAGCTGGAGCAAACCGTGATATTTCTAAAGTAATTCAATCATTTCCAGGAGTTACTTCAACCCCTGCGTTTCGAAATGATATCATAATAAGGGGTGGAGCTCCAAATGAAAATCGATTTTATTTGGATGAGATAGAGGTTCCTAATATCAATCACTTTCAAACTCAAGGCGCTTCTGGCGGACCAGTTGGGATAATCAACGTGAATTTAATTCGAGAAGTTGACTTTCAAGCTGGCGCTTTTCCTGCGGCAAGAGGAAATATGTTGAGTTCTTTATTGACTTTCAAGCAACTGGATGGTAATTCAGAAAAATTGAAAGGTAAGGTCACTATTGGCTCTTCAGATATAGGTCTTACTCTTGATGGACCATTGGGCAAGAAAACAACTTTTGTTTTTTCTGCTAGACAATCTTATTTACAGTTTCTTTTTACGGCTCTGGGATTACCTTTTTTGCCAACTTATTGGGATTATCAAACTAAAGTGAAGCACAAAATCAATAACAAAAACGAGATCAGTTTTATAAGTATAGGTGCATTAGATAAAAATGTATTGAACCTGGATGCAAACGAAACAGAACAGCAACGTTACGTTTTGAATAACCTTCCAAGTTCCGATCAATGGAACTATACCATTGGAGCAGTTTACAAGCATTTTCAAGAAAATAGCTTCCAGACCTATGTTGTGAGTAGAAATATGTTGAATAATGAGGCGGAGAAATACACTAACAATGATGAGAGTTCAGAAGACAACTTGACCCTTCGCTATAAGTCTCAAGAGATTGAAAATAAATTCAGATTTGAAAATACAACAAGAGTGAATGACTGGAAGTTTGTAGCAGGTGTAAACTATGAATTTGCCAAATACAATACTGAAACCTTTAATCGGATTTTCTTACCGGAGAGCCCTGTCGCTCCTGCAAGATTGGACACGTTCAACTTTACTTCTGAATATAATATGAACAAGTTTGGTGCATTTTTTCAGGTGAGTAAGCGATTGTTGGAAAGTAGGTTGAATGTAAGTTTTGGAATTAGAACTGACATAAACGACTTTAATACTGAAATGTCTAACCCAATAAATCAACTTTCGCCTAGGGCAAGTTTGGCTTATTCGTTAAGTGAAAAATTTTCTTTGAATTTAGCTGCAGGTAGATTTGCTCAATTGCCTCCTTACACTGTTTTAGGGTTTCAAAGGAATGGTGAATTTGTAAATAAGACAAATGGTATAAAATATATAAAAGCGAATCATTTGAATGGAGGTCTTGAATACCGTCCAAAGTCGTCTTCAAGAATTACGGTTGAAGGCTTTTATAAATACTATCAAGATTATCCAATGCTTATTGACAAGGGAGTCAGCTTAGCCAATTTAGGAGCTGACTTTGGTGTCATCGGTAATGAAGAAGTTACTTCAACCTCAGAAGGTCGAGCTTATGGTATTGAATTAATGGCACAACAGAAATTATACAAAGGCTTTTATGGCATCTTAAGTTATACTTGGGTGCGCAGTGAGTTTACCAATATCGATGGTGTTTTTGCTCCATCTGCTTGGGATTCTGAGCACTTGGTTTCCGCAACCTTAGGTAAGAAGTTGAAAAATAATTGGGAAGTTGGAGCAAGATGGCGTTTTGTAAGTGGCCGTCCTTCTACGCCATACCTAACTGGAGTATCGGCATTGCGTCCTGTGTATGATGTAAATCCTGCTGGTGTGTTGGATTATGCAAACGTAAATGGAGATAACCTAGGAGAGTTTCACCAATTGGACGTGCGTGTAGATAAAATTTGGAACTTCAAAAAATGGTCGTTGAATCTGTATTTAGATATTCAGAATTTGTACAATTTCCAAGCTAAGGAACAGCCGATTTTATTCCCTTTTGAAGATGATAATGGGAGTCCAATTATTACTAATCCAGATGCGCCATATGCTGAACAAACTTATGATCTGCAACAAATCCCAAATACAACTGGAACGGTTTTGCCGACAATTGGGGTAATAATCGATTTCTAAATATCAAGATACTTGATTGAAAAAAAAGCCTTGCATTTTGCGAGGCTTTTTTTGTTTTAAGCTTTTTGTTTTTCAATGCGCTTGAAGAGGACAAAGGAAAAGATGCTTCCATATAAAGTTCCGGCAAGCGTAAGTCCTACAATTAATTTCAAAGCATATTCTTGTGGGATAAATGTAAGAGCCACGGCACCTAGCAAGCCTGAAAAGAAAAATACTCTTCCTGTTAAACGGTGTGTTTTCTTCCATACTTCCATACTTCCTCACTTTCTAACATCCATGGAGTTCTAAATCCAATGAAATAGTTGGGTTTTACATTTTGCAGGTAATTTCCAAGCATAGTGATTAAGAATGCAAGCGCAAATGTTATTGCATATCTCGTATTGTCAATTACTCCAGCGGCATTCAATACAATAATCATAACAACTGCTGCAATAAACAATGGAATGATTACCCTTAGCTTGCTATAAGAGTTGTCGTATTTTTTAAGTTGCCTTTAGGGTCGAAAGTAGGGGCAAACTTCATGAAAACTTACAACCCAATTTGCAGGCCAGCAACCATAATCCATAACGCCGACTGGTCACTATAATCATCTGCTGTTCCACTTGCGTCAAAATGAGTTGCCACAGAATCGGGTAAACCATTATAGACTGCCGTAAAGTATATAATCGGGAGAATTATAATTATCCATAATACACCTTCAATTGCTCCTTTATTATTTTTCATTTTCCTGTGATTTAAAAGTTAGAAACCAATTAATTATATCGTCCATTACCGTTGTGTTAAGAGAGTAGTGGATAAACTGACCATTGCGGTGGCTTTCTAACAATTCGGCCTGTTTTAGTATATCTAAATGATGAGAAATACTGGGCTTAGAAATGTCGAACATGTCGGCTATTTCACCAGCTGTCATGTCGCCCTCTCGAAGTTTGTCTAGAATCTCTCTCCGAGTATTGTCGTTTAATGCTTTAAATAATTTGTTCACTAATTAGATATTTAGACAAATGCCTAAATATTATTTGAAAAGTCAAGTAATTATTAAATTATTTTTTGAGAGAGGTGCCTTTTTTTTTGAATTACTTTCGTACTATATTGTAATTCAGTTAAATAGGTTGAGGGTGAAGGTTTGTGGATATGAATTATGAAAGGAGACTGGAATTAAACCTCAGCCTGATCTGACTCAAATGTTTCAAAAAACAGTTCAGTTATACTTACAATACTCTTCAATTCAGCATCTATTTTTTCGTTAGAATCTGCGTTTTTGGCTTTTTGAACAGAGGTTAGAATAGGTTCCAGCATTTTGTGTAATGCTGTATGATCATCGCCTTTCATTGTGCAGTTTTTAATAATGTAATCACACTGATAGCCGAGTTCTCCGAGTAAAACAGCATAATTCTTGTCTTCCTCGTTCATTTCGTTGAACGAAATAATCATATGTTGCATCATTAACATACCTTCAGAAGTTTCAGCATTCGCATTCATTTTCTTGGCTGTCTCAGGCTCTATATTCTCAGTTTTAACTTCTTTGCTTTCGCTTGCAGATTCTCCGCAACTAGTAATGACTATTATTGATAGAAGTAGGTAAATGAAATATCTCATAACTAACTATTTTTTTACAAAAGTATGCTTATTAACAGCTTTTTGAAATGGATAACAGGTCGAACCACTACATTTGTTACATGCGTAAAATTTTGGTGCTTGTTATTTCGGTTTCTTTCAGTTTAGGTGGGTTTGCGAGTAAGCTCTTGTTGCCTATGGACGATACTCAAAAGAACCATATGAAATCATACGGAGTTGCTTTTTGGGTTCTAGAACGCGAAGTAACAGTAGAGTGGTTGTTGAATTATCGCGGCGGGAGTTTTATGATTCCTTATTCTGAGGGTATCGAGGCTGAATGTATAATACGAGGGGTTACATACTTAACAATTGCCGATGCGCAAGCGACAGCTATTAAACAAGAAATAGCCAATCCAGAAGTAAATATGGAGGTGGTGAAATTGGAAAAAGCTCCTAAAATCGCTGTTTATTCACCAAAAGGAAAACAGCCATGGGATGATGCAGTTACTTTGGTCTTATCTTATGCTGAAATCCCATATACCGTTATTTACGATGATGAAATTATTAGTAGCGAATTACATCTCTATGATTGGTTGCATCTGCATCATGAAGATTTTACTGGGCAGTACGGTAGATTTTATGCGAGCTATAGAAATGCACCTTGGTACCAAGCTCAGGTTAAAGAATTTGAAGCAACTGCAGAGCGATTAGGTTTTAGTAAAGTAAGCGAACTTAAATTAGGTGTAGCACTCAAGATTAAAGAATATACAGCAGGGGGGGGATTTGTATTTACGATGTGCTCGGGCACAGATAGCTATGATATCTCACTTAGCGCTGAGGAAGTAGATATTTGTGAAACTATGTTTGATGGTGATCCTGCCGATCGTAATGGTCACAACGAATTGAATTATGATAACACATTTGCGTTTCGTGATTTCCTCATAAGTCGAAATCCAATGGAATATGAGTTTTCTAATATTGATGCAACTCCCTTACATTCTCGTACACCGGAGAATATTGATTACTTCACCTTGTTTGAGTATTCAGCAAAATGGGATCCTGTTCCTACCATGTTATGTCAAAACCATACAAGCAGAGTAAAAGGGTTTATGGGGCAAACTACAGCATTTAATAAAGGATTTATAAAGCCAGGCGTACTAATTATGGGTGAGAATAAATCATTGAACTCCGCAAAGTACATTCATGGTAAGTTTGGTAAAGGTCAATGGACCTTTTATGGTGGACATGATCCTGAAGACTATCAGCATTTTGTAGGAGATCCTCCTACAGATTTGGATTTACATCCTAACTCTCCAGGATATAGATTGATATTGAATAACGTGCTGTTTCCTGCTGCTCGAAAGAAAAAGCAGAAGACCTAGTATACTATTCAATAACTTTAGACCTTCTAGCTAAGGTTCCTTCTGCAGTATCTAAAGTCAGTATAGAAAATCCGAGAGCCCAATTTGCTTAAATCTCCGATTCATTTTCATTTGTTGTTTTTAGAATAAAATCCATTTCTTGACCAAGTTGCTTCGACAGCATCAGATTCCAGATTTTTGAGTTCGAGTTAATGGTTATCGAATTGCCAACCTTCACAGGTTTAAGTAAGTTTGATAATTCATTGGATTGGGCCCTTTAAAAATGCTGCTATTAGTGTTCTGTAGTCATGTTTACTGAATCAATCCTCGTAGAAGCTAGGGTTAAAATCGAATTTCTATTCGAGAAGTCCATTTTATATCCAATTCCATTTAACAAGTTTGAATTTCAATGGAACCTTTACCCTCCAATTTAGATTTAATTGGAGTGAATCGAACCTAAGGATTATTTCTCGATCCTTGAATTATCTAGATAGGTAAGCCCAATGCAGATTGACGTTAAGTATTAAATGACAACCAATTATCGATCAAACTAATAATGTAATCAATAAAAGCCACATCAAATGCATTATTTACTCTTCCATTTGCCTCACCATCAGTGCAAATAATAATAAGGTCATTTATTTCAGCAAATGCAATTAATGTATCGCACCATGATTTTTAATCCCACTTGCCAACATTTAAAGTGTGTAGCCCCGATATTTGAGCGCCTCCGTTAATTGTAGAATAGGAGCTAGATAAATAAATGCTGAGTTTATTGGCAGGATTAGTTTAGAATTTGCTGTCAATAATAGTTTGAGAGGAGACTGAAAACCCAGCTGATATTCCGATTACGAATAGTAATTTTTTCATTGGTATATATTCGGTACAACTTTAAAGGCTTCCTATTCAGGAATATGTATTTGATGTGACTTTTGTTGTTGTGTTATTAAGAAGAATGGATATTTTTGCGTTCTAATTAAATAGCTAGATAACAGGTCCCGGTGATTATCGGAATTTAGACAGATACTAGCTGGAGATGCCGAAGTGGCGGAATTGGTAGACGCGCTGGATTCAAAATCCAGTTCCTTCTGGGAGTGCGGGTTCGATTCCCGCCTTCGGTACTAGACGGGAGATATTCGAAAGACTATCTCCCGTTTTTATTTTATATCCTTTCATCTTATTGGTATTCTGATATATATAAGCGAACCCTTGTTTGAATTTCGGGGTTCGATACATACCGTTTTTGAAAACCAGTTTATTATCAAGTATCGAACTCAATAGACCTTGTTTAAGCTCAGGACTGCCATTTTCATAAAGATAATCTACGTTTTGAAGCATTTCAACACCAAAATTTAGAAATGACTTTAACTCACCTTTATCATCGGACAACTCAATTTTTTCAGATTTACATTCACGCTCTTCCTCATCAATTTTTTGGGAATAAATTTTATAGGTTGAATCATCAACTACACCCTTCAACAATTTCCCAGTCAGTATTTCTTTATCTGTTCTTAAATTTAACAGTTTAGAATCAATGTTCTTGATTTGTTTAAATCGACTTTCATTGGAAGATTCATACTTATCCTCTAATATCAACTTAAACAACTCTGCTACTTCTTTTGGAGGTTTTATTGACTCTAATAATTCTGTGAATTTCCCATTTAATTCAGATGCTTTATAACGTGTTTTGCAATTTTTATGCGAGTTGCAGTGATAATAAAAATGTCTTTTTCCTGTTTTGCTCCTTGAACCGCTTCCAGTAAGATTAGAGCCACAATCAAGGCATTTTAAGAAACCTCTTAACGGAAGCTGTGGGCTTAATATTGCTCCTTTTGACCGACCTTTATTAAATCGTTTTTTATTCATAATAAGTTGAACTTTATCAAAGGTTTCAACTGATACCAAAGGATTGTGTAAAGCTCTTACTATCTGTTCTTGTTCATCTTTATATGCAGGGACTTTTATTCTACCCGAATATGCTATTTGAGATAAGATTCGGCTTAAATTACTTCTTGATAATTTGAGTGATTTGTATTTATTGGATTTTAATAAATGACTTTGGGAATATATTCCAAGAGAATATTCTTCGAAAAGCGTAGCAATTAAAGGAGCAATTTCGGGGTCAGGTTGCATTAATGGTTTGCCGCTATAATCTCGTCCTTTAACATATCCTTTAGGCTGTGGGCTTATCCAGCGTCCATCCTTTAGGGCTTGTCTCATCCCAATCTTTACTTTCTGACTTCTAATTCTGTTATCAACTTCAGGAAGCCCTAAATACATTAATTGCATTATTAATTGACTCGGGTCTTCAGGGTCTATCCAGTTATTAATGCAATTTATCTCAATGCCAAGGTTCTCAAAATCACTGATAGTCTTTAATGCTTCAAGTGCATTTCTTGAAAACCTATCCCAACTTACTATTAGTAAATAATCAATTTTGTTTTTATTTTGAATGGCAAATTCGAGCATTTCTTTGAATACTGGTCGGTCAAAATCTTTTGCAGAATAATCTTCTTCAAATTCTTTGATAACCTCTACTCCTTTCTTCACACAAAATTCACGTAATGAACTTTTTTGGGCGCTCAAACTGTTACCAAATTCTTTTTGATTACTGGTGCTTACTCGCCTGTAAAGAAGTGCTCTTTTACCTTCCAATTGATTCATTCCTTTTTCATTTTAAGTTCACAAATAATTTCAGCCATCTGAGTTAAATAATCTCGAATTGATTTAACTTCTTGTTCACTGTATCGATTTCCCTTTTTGTTTAAAATTTCATTGCATTTTTTTATTGAAATCACATTTTAGTTAAAGTATCCTATCTCCTCAATATCTGAGGTGAATAAAACTTGTATTAACTGCAATTATGGCTGCGTACCTTAATATTTCTTTTTAACCTTTCTTTCAATAGCTACTAAGCGTCCTTCTCTATATTTTGAAGTTATATCTTGAAAATCATAGTTGTTTGCTATTTCTCTAAAACGAGATTGTTCCTTAATTAATTCTAAAGCATCAATAGTATTTATATTTCCTTCTCTCGTTTTGATTTCGATTTCCTTAAACTCACCACTTCTAATCAGTCTAATTAAATCTTCTTCTGCCTCGTTCAATTTCCAATCTACCTTAAATTCTAATTCCAAATTTGCATTTGGAAACACTTTTTTCATAATGTCATTTAGATTTATGCATATATGATTACCCACAAACCCCAACTCTTTGTGCAATTCTACTTCGTTTCTAAAACCAACTGAACCTTGCCCGCCTTCCCGCACAATTAGGTAGAAAGGTTTGACGTTTGAAAGTACGTAACGCACATACATTTCTAAGAGGGGCATTTTTGATATTTTTATTTCATCTGAGTGTAATTCTAGAGATTTTTTTAGTGCAACTATTTTATCCAATGAAAAGTTGAATTTCCTTATTTCAATAATAATGTTAATCCAAATTACTTCTATAGCACTATATATTCTCCATCCTTTATTATTTACCCTGTTGTCATCCAAAAGCAATTCCTTTTCCCAATGGTTTAGTAACCTTGAATTGGCATGCTTACTTACCGAATATCTCTTTTCATTAAATGTTTTGGTAGTTTTTATACCACTTTCGGTATTGTAAGCATAATGAAACCCAATTTGCATATCATCTCCATGGGTAAGCACTCCTTTGTCAATTGTATCAAATACTCCCATAATTTACTTTTATATTATTTACAAAAGTAAACAAAAACTTACCAAACCGTAAGTTTTTATAATTTAGGCCGCTTAATTATTAAGTCTAGCTTAAATACCATTGACCTTGAAGAGCAAGTTCTCCTATCATTTGTTGTTTTACCTTAAAGAGTAAGGTGACTTCAATTACTCAGATACACTTACTCATATTAAAAAGTTTACTTTTATCGTATAATTAGGTTCTATGAATACTACCTAATGCCGATTGGCTAGAAAGCAATAAGAAAAACATCTAACATGAAAATCGTAACAATTACAATATGTCTGTTATGTTCTAGCCTTTTGCAAGGACAGAACTATTATAAAACAGCATTTAATAAAGGTGGTGATTCATTAAAATCCAGTCTAAACCAAATAATTAAAAATCACACCGAGTCTCCCTACACCTCTTCTTCAACTGATGTTTGGGATATTCTGACTAACGTTTTGATAAGTGTTTAATTGTAGTGTAGTCGTTGAAAGAGAACATTAACAGGAGGCCAAACGCAGTAGCAACCGCATGTGAGCTATTAAACTTAACAAAAGTTATTATTCCTCCAACAATTAAATAGCCTAATCCAACTTATATTCTAGTATACTGTCTAATGCTGCATAATACCGACTTGCTATAAAATCTGCACCTGCTTCATTATAGTGCACATCATCTGCCAAGAAGTCATCTTTGAAACCAGTATACATATCTAAAGGAATAATTTGAGATGTTGTCGTAGATTTATTTGTTGCAATAATTAATACTTCGCTATGCAAACTGTTAATATAGTCAGTAAGTGTTGCCGTCATAATATCAGATCGAGCAGGCGCCATTTGTTCTATTAAAATCTTCACATTTGGGTTATTTACTTGAAGTAAATCTATGATGGAATTAATATTTGAAATCGTTTGATCAAGAGGATAGTTTTTCAGAGCATCATTTCCACCTGGTGAACTAAATAAAACAATGTCAGGCGAATTTATCTGACTTAATGAAGTTGCAATCCCATTAAGTATTTCAACGGTTGTCCAACCACTATTACCTTCATGATCAGTATCAAAATTAAGACCGTTAAAAAGAGGGTATGCTGCGGGATCAGATTCCGTTCCAATAAAGTCAAATACTCTATTTTTTTGTTCTAAATCTTTCCAAAGTTCATATCTAAAACTTTCAAAATTTGGACGATCTCCCTCTACCCTTGATGCGCCTAAGGGCATTATCCTACTATATTTTAACTCAGTAGGAAGTGGCTCAGCCATAAACAAACACGTTCCATCATCTTTCTTCGCTTTTTGACTATAGTTACTAGCCATTGCATCTGTGCAACCTTTTTTGCAAGATGTTATTACTCCACTTATGGTAAAAAAAACCAGTGAAATTAATATTGTATAATTTGTTGTTTTCATATTTTTCCTTAACTAATTATTTTTGATTTAAAATTCACTTGTTTTTTTTCCTCCAATGAAGGAGCTTATGTTGTTTGTAATTTCTTGCTTACAGTATTTATAATACATAATGTATCTAATATCCTTGAATGATGTTGCAAGACAATTATCAATATTACTACAAGGAGACAAGACAAACTCTTTAGACATTCCCATAACATTTAGAATCCTATTTAAGGCATTATTAGCAGATGTATTTGAAGCAAAACTGCCTCTATAAAAGTCACATAACTTTGATATATCACTCTTGTCTACGTTATAATATCCTCCTTGACTATAGCATAGTACAGGAAACATTAATAAAATGAATGCTTTTTTCATGGACGGGCCATTGTTATCGTTTTGTGAAATTAAGAATAATTATTAAGTAATGGCTTTGAAAATTTGAAAAGCAGTCAAAAGGACTTTACCTATTGAAGGTAATAACGGAACAACACAAGAGTTCAAGGTTTTTAAAGAGTGATTAAAGCCTTTAATTAGGGTTTCTAGTCTAGGTTATCTGCATTTACGATTATACAAATCACATTTTCCTAATTCACAAGCTCTCTTGTAATCACTACAATAGGGTAGACCTGCCTTTTCTTTTGCTCTCCCTCTGTTGTGAAGTGAGGATTTTGTGTCATAAGGGTTTAATCTAATAGCAGTTGTGAAATCAGCTATAGCGGCATTATACTCGCCTAAATCGGTATATGCATTCCCTCTTGCGCTCAATATACTAGCCTTAATCCAAGTTAAATTACGCACATATACATCATTTTCTTCCATTACAGCAGCATCAGAGTTTAATATAATAGCAGTTGTAAAATCAGATACGGCGCTATTATACTCGCCAAAGAAAGACCTTGCAGTCCCTCTTCTGTAATATATATCAGCCCAATCAGCGCCTAATCTAATAGCAGTTGTGTAATCAGCTATGGCGGACTCATACATACGTAATTCAGCATATGCAATGGCTCTATTTACATGTGCCTGAGCATCACTAGGGTTTAATCTAATGGTAGTTGTGGCATCAGCTATTCTACGTTGTTTTTTAACAATACGAGATTGGTAAGTATCCTCCTGAGCAATAAGGCTAAAACTCAGGATTACAAAAAGAAAAGGGAATACTTTTTCATAGACCAATAATTGTTCTTCAATATCGAACTTAAACAATATTTTAGATTCGCGGCTTTATTGTGTTTTATTTTTCATTCAATTCTCCAATCAATCGGTTCGCTTTCTGAATGTGAAATAGTGGTTAATTTAGGAAATACATAAGGCATTAATTTCAGAAGTGCGTCCATTCGGTCTTTAGGTTGCAATTCATCAAGTCTTTCTTGAAGCTGTTCCATTTCTTGATGCAATACATCTTTTAAAATTGACCGTAATTCTCTAGTCAATTTATTTGGTGTTCCCTTCTGCCTTCCTCCGTGTTTTTGTCCTGTCGTGTTTGCCATACTATTTCTGTCTATTATAGTTTAATACTCATTAGGTAGTATTAATATCCCCTTTTACCTTGTCGTATATTGGTTTTGGTGGTCATTAGTCATTAAACCCTCAGAAATCATTAAGCTTCTCAACCCATAGATTTCTTTAATGTTTGACATAAAAGAGTTCGAGAATTGTAGCGTAAGGGGTACTAAAAACCCCTCTAGAGTTTCTAGGGGGGGGGTGTTTAGTGTTTTGTTCAACTTATTTCATGTTAAATATTAATTGTTGGAAGTGCTAAGCTTGGTTTAAAATAGGGGGTTAACAAAAATTATAAATCGTAATTTTTGTTAACCGAATATCTCAAACAAAACATATCTTTACCTCTTATATTTAGAGGATGAAGAAGGTTTATGTGTTTCTAATTGTTGCTTTATCAGCAACATATGGAATTGCCCAGGTTTCTGGTCAACACGAAGTTATTGGCTCAGCTGGAAAAGAACTTAACACAAATCAAGGAACAATAAATTTTACGGTTGGAGAAGTTAGTATCGAAACTAATTCTGCAGATACACTGGAAGGAATTGGAATGACCCAAGGATTTCAGCAATCCTATTTCCAAGTTTTAGAAATAACAGAAAATCCTATCGAGGATTTTAAAGTTCGCGTTTGGCCAAATCCAACAACTCGATATCTAAATATTGAGCTTGGTGAACAACAAGAAAATGAACATATCCAAGCACAAATTACCGATGTTTCAGGAGTTAAACTCGAAGAGTTTAAAGTGTTTGAAAACCCTAAAATAGATTTAGAAACATACCCCGTTAGCACTTACTTTCTGCGCATTTATGATACCAAAAACATGAATGTTCGCTTGTATAAAATAATTAAACTATAAGAATTATGAAGAAACTTGTACTGCTCTCTTTAGCGATTGGTCTATCCTTTCTTTCGATGGCCCAAGCGCCTCAATTAATTAATTACCAAGCGATTATTCGCAATGCAACAGGACAGGTTGTTCAAAACCAAAACGTGTCCTTGCGTCTTTCCATACATGAAAAATATTCTGTTGGTATAAATGTGTACCAAGAGGAACACATGGTAACAACCAATGATTTTGGATTGGTGAATATTCATATTGGTGAAGGGGTTAATAAAATAGGCCTGTTGAATGGTGTTAAGTGGGGAAATGACGTGCATGTCCTTAAAGTTTCTTTGGATCAAAATGGAGGAAGTAGTTTTAGCGTAATGGGATATGCTCAGCTGGTTTCAGTGCCTTATGCACTATATGCAGCCAATGTTAGTTATGCTGACACTAGTGCTACAAATGAATTACAAATGCTATCGTTTGCTAACGATACTTTACGATTGTCTAACGGGAATTCCATTTATTTGCCAAACACCGATTATTCAAAGAACATCAGTGGCTTGAATGACAGTATAATGGTCATTAATAGTAAGCTGGTAAGTGTTACTCAGCAGGTAAAAAATGATAGTATTTATTTGTCTGGTTTAATAAATAGTCATATCCAAAATGATGCAGATATTGATTCCACAAATGAAATTCAAAACCTTTCATTAGCTGGAAATATTTTGAATATTTCGGGTGGTAACAGTGTTACTCTACCTTCAGGTGGTACAGTAAGTAATGATAATGACTCTACCAACGAAATTCAATCGTTGAGCCGAAACTTGGATACGCTATTTATTAGTGAGTCAAACTATATCGTACTTCCTTCTGGTTCTATAAATACTGACGATCAGAATTTGAATATTTCTGGGGATACACTTTATATAGAGGATGGAACTCCAGTAGTTTTAACCAAATACTTGAATACTGATGGTCAGAGTTTAAGCTTGTCCGGAAATAATTTGAGCATTTCTGGTGGAAACTCCGTGACGCTTCCGTCTGGTGGAGCAGTAAACAACGATAACGATTCTACCAATGAAATTCAAGCATTGTCTATGAGCGGCGATACCATTTACTTAAGCAATGGTGGTTTTGTAAAACTACCTGCAGCAACAAGTGGTTTTGATGGTGATAGCAGCAGTACTAATGAAATTCAAGCATTGACTATGAGTGGAGATACAATTTATTTAAGCAACGGTGGTTTTGTGAAACTACCCGCAGCAACAAGTGGTTTTGATGGTGATAGTAGCAGTACTAATGAAATTCAAGCATTGACTATGAGTGGAGATACAATTTATTTAAGCAATGGTGGTTTCGTAAAACTACCTGCAGCAACAAGTGGTTTTGATGGTGATAGCAGCAGTACTAATGAACTTGTTTCTTCGTTTGTACTTTCTAACGACACCTTAAGTATTACAGATGCTTCTGGAATAAAAAAAGTTGGACTAGGAACCTATATGGATAACACGGATGCGCAGGCATTATCTATGAGTGGTGATACTATTTATCTGTCAAATGGCGGTTTTGTGAAACTACCTGCAGCAACAAGTGGTTTTGATGGTGATAGCAGCAGCACTAATGAACTTCAAGCATTGTCACTTTCAGGAAATAATCTAACCATTTCAAACGGAAACACAGTTGCACTGCCTGCGTCTGCAACAAGTAATGATAATGACTCAACAAACGAACTGAATTCTCTGGTTCAATTTGTAGGGAGCACTTTAACTATTACCGATGGAGGCGGAGCGAAATCGGCTAACTTATCTTCATTATTAGATAACACAGATAGCCAAGCACTTTCCGTTAGTGGAAGCACTCTAAGTATTTCGGGAGGAAATTCAGTCACTCTTCCAGCAGGAGGAGGGCCAAATAACGATAACGACAGTACCAACGAGTTGCAGTTTTTGACTCTTTCTAGCGATACGTTAAAGCTAAGCAATGGAGGATCCGTTATTTTACCTTCAGGCACTGTAAATACTGATGACCAAAACCTTTCTCTATCCGGTGACACCTTGTATATAGAAGATGGAAGTGCTGTAAATCTTAGTTCTTATAAGGACAATACTGACTCGCAATCTCTATCTCTAAGTGGAAGTACTTTAACCATTTCAGGTGGGAACGCAGTTACACTTCCATCCGGCGGCGCTGTAAATAATGATAATGATTCAACAAACGAATACAATTCATCAATGGCTTTATCTGGTTCCACTTTATCAGTAACTGATGGTGGTGGTGCAAAATCAGTAAATGTTTCGTCTTTATTAGATAACACCGATAGTCAATCGCTTTCTGTTAGTGGATCAACATTGACAATTACTGGAGGAAACTCGGTAACTCTTCCTTCAGGAACAACAAGCAACGATAACGATTCTACCAATGAATTAAATTCAGCATTTGCAATCAATTCGAATAACCTAACCGTAACTGATGCTGGAGGAGCTAAAACGGTAAGTCTTGCTCCTTATTTGGATAACACCGACGCACAGACATTATCCTTAAGTGGAAATACTTTGTCTATTACTGGTGGTAATAATGTTACGCTCCCAGGCGGAAGTACATACACTACTAAAGGAATTGACTCAGTACTTACTGCTGGTAATAACGCTGCAGGCCTAGATATGGTGAATGTTGGTAAGTTGGCTATTGGAACAGCAACAGCTGATTCAACACTTACAGTTTCTGGGGGTATTAACGCAAATAACATACGGCTATCAAATGGAGCAGGAGCGAACAAGGTATTGACCTCTGATGCTTCTGGTAACGCTTCTTGGGTGTCTCCTGCCACAGTCGCCGCTCCAACTGAAATTAAGGATGCAGATAACGATACCAAAATTCAAGTGGAAGAATCTACGGATGAAGACATTATTCGATTTGACATTGCAGGAAACGAACGTTGGAGAATGGAAGGTACGCGTATCGAGCCAGTAGGAACTGGAGGATCAGTATTTATTGGAGACAATGCTGGGCAAAGCGATGATTTATCTAGTAACAACAATACATTCATTGGAAACAATTCTGGACAGACGAATACTACTGGTTCTAACAACTCAGCAATAGGTTATAATTCCTTGTTGTTTAATACCTCAGGTACAGAAAATGCTTCATTAGGGCAGAACTCTATGTATAATAACACAACAGGTTATAGAAATGCTGTAATGGGAGTTCAAGCATTATTTACAAATACAACAGGACTTGGAAATGTAGCCATGGGTTATAGAGCACTTCGAACTAGTAGCAATAAACATTATAACGTTGGAATTGGCTACGATGCCTTGTACAACAATAATGGTACTGGAAACATAGGCATGGGTTTTTATGCTTTACGTGGTAATGTATCGGGAAATTACAATTCTGCAATTGGCTACCGAGCATTGGGTAGTAATGCTAGCGGTCAAAGGAATATTGCCTTTGGGTTTTATAGCGCCCTAGATATGCTTACGGGATCGTATAATATTACAATTGGAGATTATGCGCTTAACAATAATATCAATGGTAGCAACAATGTCGTTGTTGGGCGAAATGCTGGTTATACTAATTTAACTGGATCTAGAAATGTTTTCATTGGTTACCAAGCGGGTTATTCAGAGTCAGGAACGGATAAACTCTATATAGATGCAAGTACTAGTGCTGCTAGTTCAACATCACCTTTAATCTATGGGGATTTTGCAGCTGATGAATTGAAGGTAAATGGAGATTTAGAAGTTCGAGATGATTTCATTCTTCCTACTGGTGCTTCTACAGGAAAAATACTTACCTCTGATGCTAGTGGTAAAGCTTCTTGGTCAAACCCAGGGGCCGTTAGCTTGGGCGATACAACTCAAGTGAGTGATTTGGATGGCGATACAAAAATTCAAATGGAAGAGTCAAGTGATGAAGATATTATACGTTTTGATCTTGCGGGAAATGAACAATGGGTAATGAAAGGAGCAAGATTAGAAAATAACAATTCTGGTTTATCTACCTTTATTGGTCAAGGAGCTGGAGAAAAAGATGATTTATCGAATAACCGAAATTCATTTGTGGGATATTATGCTGGACAAAATACAGTTACTGGAGCTTACAATTCGGCTTTTGGAGCTGAAGCATTAAGAAATAATACAAGTAACTTCAATACAGCAGTTGGTAGCAATGCGTTGAATAGAAACACTTCAGGACAACAAAATACTGCAGTAGGTTCTAATGCGTTAAGAAACAATTTAACAGGTGATTATAACTCGGCTTATGGTGTAAATGTTCTAATATCTAACTCAACTGGTAATTTTAATACGGCTAGCGGATATTATTCAATGGGGTCAAGTGTCACAGGATCAAGTAATACAGCTACCGGTTCATTTTCTTTACGTTTGAATTCTACTGGATATAGCAATTCAGCTCATGGTTATGCAGCACTTTATTTTAATTCTACAGGTTACCAAAATACAAGTAGTGGTGTTTATTCATTGTACCGAAACACAACGGGTTATTTGAATACGGCAATGGGTTATGGCGCTCTTCAAAATGTGAGAACAGGATATCATAATTCTGGAGTTGGAGGAAGTGCAGGTTATACCATGCAAACGGGTTATCAAAACTCTATCATAGGTTACCAAGCGATGTACAGAACCACTACGGGAAATAATAATGCTGCTTTAGGATACCGTGCTGGTTTTTATAATCAAGCTGGTTATCAAAACACTTATGTTGGAAGTAACGCAGGACCTGCTGCAAATTCTGGTTATTTCAATTCTATGGCTTTAGGTTACAATACTTCGGTTGTCGCAAACAATCAGGTTAGAGTAGGTAATTCTTCTATAACTAGTATAGGTGGTCAAGTTGGTTGGACAACTGTTTCTGATGGTCGTTTTAAGGAAAATCTAAAATCTAACGTTGCTGGGCTTAGTTTTATTATGGAACTTAAACCAGTTACTTATAATTTAAATGCTGAATCACTAAGAAACAAATTGGAAAATAAAGATTCTGTTTTTGTATCGGATTCAGAAAGAGAAAGTATGATTAATAAATTCAATTTTATCCAATCTGGTTTTGTTGCCCAAGATGTAGAAAAGGCTGCCAAAAAAGTAGGATATTCTTTCAGTGGAGTAGATGCTCCTAAAAATGATAATGACATTTACGGTCTTCGTTATTCTGAATTTGTTGTTCCCTTGGTAAAAGGAATGCAAGAACAACAAGAAATGATTGAAGCACAGCAAGAATTAATTAAGAAACTGGAAAAGAGAATAACTGCTTTAGAGAAGTAAAGAACGGTTCAATTCAGCTAGCTAACTTTGTTGCCATTTCTTGGTTTTCTTCTTCAAATTAAAAGTTCTAAAATCATATTTTAGACTATAGTTCTAAGGTTCTTAATGACAATATTTGTTAGTGGTGGAGGATTTTCTCTTCTAAATGTTTTTAAAGTCAAATATTATGAAGCGTATTATAGGGTTTCTGGTTATGTTATTTGTACTAATAGGTTGTGAACCGCCAATGCCAATAGTTCCTTTTGTGCATGAAGATTGGACGAATCGAATATTAAAAGCAAATCAGATCGATAGTTTGGAATTGGGAAAAACATACTTGTCTATTTATTCTCAGGTGTACAGTAGAAATAAAGATATCAAACACAATTTAACTGCCGTAGCGAGTCTTCGAAATACCAGTGACTCAGATACTATCTATATTGTAGCGGCTAATTATTACGATACCCATGGTGCACTAGTGCACGTTTATATTGGTGATCCAATATTTTTAGGTCCATTTGAGACAACAGAAATTGTTATAGAAGAACATGATATTGCCGGTGGTACAGGATCCAATTTTCTTTTCGAATGGAAAGCTCCTGCAGGTTGTCCTGATCCTTTATTTGAAGGGGTAATGATTTCAACTTTAGGTCAGCAAGGTCTTTCTTATATTACTCATGGTGTAAAGATTTAGAATAATCCTTAACTCTTTTTTGGGTCTGCACATTAAAAATGCATGAGGAATAATGACTGAAGTTATTAAACAATCAAATATCAGGTTGTTTAATCAATAACTGCAATTATATTTACGGTATAATGGAATTCGCTAATTGGCTTTCGATTTTATTCATTTCAACAACTATAGCCACTGTTGGGCTTTTTTTTCTCGCTACCAAAAAGCATCTGAGTAGCTTAATTTTGATTTTAGTCTTAGGTTTAATTCAAGGCGTTCTTGCTTGGCACGGGTTTTTTATGGACTTTAAGGCTATGCCTCCAAGAGTTGCCTTTTTGTTGCCACCAGCTATTCTAATAATGGTTTATACATTCTACTCCGCATCAGGAAAGCGATTTATTAATCAAGTTGATCTTAAAATGATGACGTTGCTTAGTGTTTTTAGAGTTCCTGTAGAAATTGTTTTGCTGTATTTATTTCTCAGTGGATTATTGCCAGAGAGCATGACGTTTGGAGGTAGAAATTTTGATATAATTTCTGGCTTATCAGCTCCATTAATTTTTTGTTTTGCTTTTAAAAATGGTAAGATAAATAAGAAGCTTTTATTAGTTTGGAATGTAGTTTCATTTGCACTTTTAATTCAGGTAGTAGCTACTGCTCTTATTTCAATTCCAAGTCCGATACAATTGCAGGCATTTGATAAGCCGGCTATTGGCGTGCTGCAGTTTCCATTTGTATGGTTACCGGGCATTATAGTTCCAATTGTTGCTTTTACTCATTTGGTGAGTATTCAAAAATTGAGAAAACTCTTGAATAATTAGAATCATATTCGAGCGCTATTCTTTTGATAAAAAATAAATTAGTTGGCGAATAATAAAACGCTTTATGATGAAAAAACTGGTAGTAGAATTTATTGGATCTTTTTGTTTGGTTCTTGGTGGTTGCGGAAGCACTGTATTAGCTGCCGCATGTCCTGAACTAGGAATTGGATTTATTGGTATCTATTTTGCTTTTGGGCTTACAGTATTAATCATGGCATGCTCAATTGCACACATTTCGAGTTGTCATCTTAATCCAGCGGTTTCAATTGGATTATGGATAGGTCGCTTCGCTAAAAAAGAAAGACCTCCTTATATTGAGGAGCAAGTTTTGGGCGGAATTGTAGTAGATGGAGCGGTTTATAAGTTTATGTCTAAAGATTAATTCTTAATTACTTGGATTTTAACCTATTAATTGCTTTTATCGGATCTTCGTTCTTATTAACTATAATGCCAGGTCCCGATAATATTTTTGTACTCACCCAAAGCATAACAAGAGGTGCTAAAACTGGTATTATTATTTCAATAGGATTAGTCAGCGGTTTAGTCGTGCACACAACTATTGCGGCAACTGGTCTCTCATTGTTATTGCAGCAGTCAGTCTTTATTTACCAAGCTATTCTCTATACTGGTGCACTTTATCTTTTATTTCTAGCATATAATGCAAGCCAAGAAAAACCAATAATGCTTGAAAACTCAAGGGATTCTCAATACATTTTTGAATGGCAAAAGTTAATCCGAACAGGATTTTTCATGAATGTTCTTAATCCTAAAGTCACGTTGTTTTTTATAGCTTTTTTTCCTCAATTTATTACAAAAGAAGGTTGGCCTGTTCCGTTTCAATTTGCAGTACTTGGCTTTAGTTTTTTAGTGCAGGCTATAATTATATTTTCAATAATTTCGTTTGTAGCTGGTCGTTTGAGTTCTTATTTGAACAGCCCTTTTTTTTGGATAATTGCTAAATGGGTAAAAGTTTCAATTTTGATTGGTTTGGCCGTTTTCCTAATTATCGAATTAAACTAGGTTTGGTTTTCCATGCACTTTCATTCCCTCAGGCTTTTTTCTTTTCCAGCGTTTATGAGTCCACAACCATCCAACAGGATCTTTTGCAATTGTTTTCTCTAAAATCGCGGTGTAATTAGCGGTTATATCTCCATATTGGGTTGCCGTTGGATTGGATTCAATATCCACATACTCAAATTCGTAATAACCTCTTCTGATTTTATGTATTCGGCAAAAAACAACGGGAATATCTTTTTCGACTGCAAATTTTTCTACACCAAAAGCCACTGGAGTTTCTTGGTTTAAGAACCAAGTCCAGTATGCTTTTTTTGCATTATGTGGAGCTTGATCACTTCCAAAAATATAACCATAACTGCCGTTTTCGTGGTCTTTAAAAAACGTTCTAACTTCCTGAAAAGGGAGAGGTAGAACACCAAAAGAAGAACGTATGTGTTTTAGTTTGTTTTCTAGATACTTATTGCTCAACTCTTTGTAAATCAGTACAATTTTATGTCTCACGGGAGTGTCAATTCCCAGAAACCACCATTCCCAGCTGTAGTAATGGCCAGTGGTAATTATTACTGATTTTCCTTGATCGAAATAGCTATTAATAAGTTCTGGATTTCGATTGAACATTCTATTATGAATGTCTTCTCTGCTCATAGTTAATCCCTTGATTCCTTCGATCAGTGTATCGCAGAATTGACGATAAAACTTTCTAGCAATGACTTCGTTTTCTTTTTTGCTATGAGCTGGAAATGAGTTTTGAAGGTTTTGTATTACGACTTTTCGACGGTAACGCACAACATGAAAAATCAAAATAAATACCAAATCAGAAATCAAATAAAGCACTCTGTATGGGAGGCTACTAAATGGTATTACTATCCCATAGTAAAATAAAGCACTGAAAATTTTCATATTATTTAATGGTCACTTTTTTTCCTTTGAATTCTACAGTTTCTCCAGCACGTAATTTTTTCCTTTTGCGTGTTTCAGTATCACCATTAACAGCAACCAAGCCATCTGATATTACCATATTCGCAAATCCACCAGACTCAACCCAGCCAAGTAGCTTTAGTAATTTGTTAAGTTCGATGTATTCTGTAGTGAGTTCAAATTCCATTTTGCAAATCTTATTTCTTCAAAAGTACTAGACCTTTCTAGTACCGGAAGCTTTTTGGCAAGAATTAGATGTTGAACTACTCTTTAAGTAGTGTACTAATTTCCGCTTCAGCTTCTAATTTTTTGTGTACAGGACATTTATTGGCAATTTGAAGCGGCCTTTTTTTCTTTATCTGCTGTATCTCCATACAGTGAATGACCTGCTCGAATTTATCGATTTTGGTAGTTGATGTTTCGCAATCCTTGCCGTCTTGGATACAATCTTTTCAATGGTTAACTTCAACTTTAATTTGTTTTTAAGTTCCAACCTTTTTCGATCAGCATATATTTTAATGTTTATTTAAGTAAATGCAGCCAATCATAAGCAACAAAGCTAAATGGAGAAGGATTGAAGGCGTTTTCGCTATAATCAATCGGTTTAATTGTAATAAATGAAAATTCTTCTACTTGAATTTTCTGTTTTGAATTCTTCTTCTTCTTCTTCTTCTTCTTCTTCTTCTTCTTCTTCTTGAAAGTGGGCTAATAATTGAGCCATTGTGGCTGTAACGTCTTATACCAAGTTGATCGTTGTGACATTGAAACAAGAGCAATATTTGTGATTATATACAACGTTATTCCTATTATTGCCGCAAATGGAATTGAGCTCCAAGGGGTCTCTACAGAATATTCATCTGAAAAAAATGGAGGAGATGTTTCAAATTTTAGAACCTCTTCAACTGATGCTTCTAATTCAACAAAGTATTTCTGTAAATTAACCTCACACACAGATTTTATAATTGAAAATGCAGATGTTTCAGGTTATGACAAAACTATTTCAGGATCTGGAACAATTTCTTCAACCAATTTTAGAATATCTGGAACAATCAGTCAAACGTAAAATGGGCAAACTGAATTTAGGACTTTTGTAATAAGCGGTTTTAAATAGAACAATTGAGTTATTATTTACCGCAATCAATTCATTTTGGTTGCGGTTTTTTTTATGCCTTAACATTCCTTAAATTTTTTTAATAGTGAGCATTTAATAAAAGTTAACTTTGCAACCGTTAACCAGTTAACTACTTTGGAAAAAATAGATATTCAAGACAATTTTGGTTACTTGCTGACCTCTGCAACAAATGCATTGGTAACACATATGCAAAGAACTATTCAGGAGCAGGGGATCGATGTCCCTTTTGAGCAATTGCGAGTTCTTATGTATATCAGCAACAATGAGGGCGTAAAACAACAGAATATTTGTGAAGGTTTAAATAAGGTAAAGCCAGGGGTTTCTCGATTGGTCGATGGTTTGGTAAAAAAGAAATTGGTTGAACAATGTCCTGATAAAATTGACCGAAGAGTAAAGAACCTTTTTATTACGAAAAAAGGTTTGAAAGTTCGAGATCGATTCTTTCCAGTTGGACTTGGTGAGCTTAAAAAAATAGAAGCCAAATTGGGGGATTTAGAAACCGAACAACTCAAACAGCATTTAAGACGCATTAAAGAAATTATTTCTAATTCATTAAATAATAACGAATGAAAAGGCAAGTAACTATAGTACTTGGAGTACTGCTTATATTGGCGGGTGTAGGCATAAATAAATATCTAAGTTCAAAAGCGAAACCACCAAAACGAAACCCTCAAGGAGGAAAGCCAACGGTGTTAGTTCAGAAAGTTCAGAATGGATTTGTGAAAAACACCATTCCAGTAACTGGAAAATTGGTTGCTAAAAATAGAGTGGAGCTTTTTGCTGAAGTTCAAGGTTCGGTTTTGAGGTCTAGTAAAGCTTTTAAAGAAGGCATCTCATTTTCTAAAGGTGTTAGAATGTTGAAGTTGGATAGTACTGAATTTCACTTGACTCTGCTCTCAAGTAAGTCAAGTTTCTTGAATAACTTGATTCAGATGATACCAGATATTAAATATGATTTTCCTTCAGAAATTGAACAATGGAATGCTTACGTAAATTCAGTTAATATAAAGAGTCCATTTGCTGAAATCCCTAAAAGTTCAAACAAAAAATTCGAGAATTTTTTAATTGCAAAAGGAATTTACAAGCAGTATTATACCATTAAAAGTCAAGAAGAAAAGCTATCGAAATTTAATATTGTTGCCCCTTTTTCTGGCACTTTGACTGATGGAAATTTACAGCCGGGTTCAATGGTAAGGGTTGGACAAAAATTGGGAACACTTATTCAATTGGGTGATTATGAATTAGAGGTTTCAGTAAACGTGAATAACGGCTTTTTAATTAAGTTGGGTGATTCCGTTCTTTTAATATCAGAAGATATTCCGGGAAACTGGAAAGGAAAAGTTAACCGTATTTCAGAACACATTGATCAAACTACACAAACTTTAAAAGTTTACATAAACATTAGCTCACGTAAATTGAAAGAAGGAATGTATTTGTCTGGGTCAATTTATTCTGGCGGTTTTGAAAACGCTGTTTCTATTCCAAGGAATATCATGATTGGAACAAACCAAGTGTACTTACTGCAAGACTCTATATTGCAATTAGAAGACATTACAGTACTTTCCATTGGTGAAAATCAAGCAGTAGTTGAAGGTCTTTCTGACGGGGCTTTAATTCTTGGGCAAGTTTTTAGTGCTGCATACAATGGAATGGTAGTAACCCCAATACTTAAAAACTAAGCCGTGCGTAATTTAATTGCCTATTTCATAAAATATCCCGTTGCTGGAAATACCTTAATGGTGTTGATTTTTATTTTCGGCTATTTTGGATTGCAAAGCTGGAAGAAGAATTTTTTTCCTGTTTCTGAAAGTCGAATTTTGAAAATTGAAACTGTATATCCTGGTTCTTCTCCCGAGGAGATTGAGAAAGGAATTGTACTCAAGATTGAGGATAATCTTCGCGGTGTCACAGGCATTGAGCAAATTAGTTCAGTAAGTCGAGAAAACTCCGGCGTAATTACTATTGAAGTGGTAAGATCTTACAGCACGGATATGGTTTTACAAGACGTTAAAAACGCTGTAGATAGAATTCCTTCTTTCCCAGATGGAATGGAGCCTCCAGTAATTTACAAGCAGGAGAGCAGGAACTTTGCCATTAGCTTTTCTTTAAGTGGAGATGTTTCTTTAACCACATTAAAAAAGTTCGCCCAAAAAGCTGAAAGTGATTTATTGGCAATTGATGGAATTAGTAAAATTGCACTGTCCGGATACCCCGATGAAGAAATAGAAATTGCATTAAAAGAAGATGTTTTAAGAGCCTATGATTTGACTTTTCTCGAAGTTAGTCAGAAGATAAAAAATGCCAATTTAGAAGTTACTGGAGGTAAAGTAAGAGGCGATAAAGAAGAACTCATTATCCGTGCAAATACCAAAGGATATTATGCTGATGAATTTCGAGACATTGTTATAAAAACCACAGATGACGGAAGAATGGTTCGCCTTAGAGATGTTGCTATTGTAAGTGATATTTGGGCAGAATCACCAAATAGAAGTTATCTGAATGGTGATCCTTCCGTTATAATTGAAGTGAGCAATACCATTAATGAAGATATTCTTTTTGTTACTGAATCGGTAAAGGAATACATGGTAAATTTTAATGAAGAAAATGGCGTAGTGAAAACAACGCTCGTTCGTGATGGTTCAACTACTTTAAATGATAGGATTGATTTGCTAATTGAAAATGGAGTCGTAGGATTCCTATTAGTGCTCTTGTTTCTGGCATTTTTCCTTCATATTAGATTGGCCTTTTGGGTTGCATTAAGTATTCCGGTTGCCTTTATGGGGATGTTTATCGTTGGAGCTAATAGTAACGTTTCTATTAATGTTATCTCCCTTTTTGGGATGATTCTCGTGGTAGGGATCCTGGTGGATGACGGAATTGTAATCGGAGAAAACATATACAAACAGTATGAAGACGGAAAAGAGCCAATGCAGGCTGCAATTGACGGAACCATGCAAGTGTTGCCAGCTGTATTTTCAGCCGTATTGACCACCGCAATCGCTTTCTCCACCTTCTTTTTCTTGGAAGGACGACTAGGCGAATTTGCTCCTGATATGGCTTTTGTGGTAATTAGCACGTTGGCTTTTTCATTGGTTGAAGGTGCATTTATTCTACCTGCTCACGTCGCCCATTCCAAGGCATTGAGTAAAAACGCTAAAAAGAATAAAGTTGAGAAGTTGTTTGATAATATTATGTCTACTCTTAGAGATAAATATTATGCTCCATTATTGAAGTTTACCATGAAGAATTGGGTGCTCGCACTTTCGGTTCCTATTGCACTTTTTCTAATAACTCTCGGAGGTATTAATGGTGGACTTATTAAGCTAACCTTTTTTCCGTTTATAGAGCAGGATTACATTACAGTGAATTTAGAAATGCCTAGTGGAACAACGGAAAGTATTACTGAAAGTTATCTCGAAGAAATTCAATCTGCAGCTTGGCGAGTGAATGATAAAATGTCTGCAGAAAGAGCTGACGCTAAAGATATTGTTGAAAACGTTTTGCTGAAAGTAGGGCCAGGTGCTAATTCCGGTAGCGTCACCATTCGGTTATTAGGCACGGAAGAACGTCAAATGCAAAGTTTCTTGATTTCCAATGCTATTCGAGATCAGGTAGGTGAAATTTACGAAGCAGAGAAACTCACTTTTGGTATTAGAACTCCTTTTGGAAAACCAGTTTCGGTCTCACTATTAGGTAATGACTTGGCAGAGCTTAATCTAGCAAAAGAAGAATTGAAAAATAAATTGAAAGAGTTGCCAGTGCTCAAAGATGTCAATGACAACGACAAAAAAGGTGCGCGTGAATTAAGGTTAAAACTGAAGGAAAAAGCCTATGCAATGGGATTAACTATGCGGGATGTAGTTGGTCAAGTGCGACAAGGCTTCTTTGGGTTTGAAGTACAGCGATTGCAGCGTGGTCTTGATGAAGTTAAAGTTTGGGTGCGTTATGACTTAGAGGATAGGGGGTCAGTAAAACGCTTGGAAAACATGCGCATTCGAACTGCTTCAGGAATGCAAATTCCGTTGAATGAAATTGCTGAATATGAGATTGAACGAGGAATCGTAGCAATTAATCACTTGGACGGAAGAAGAGAAGTACGAATTGAAGCTGAATTAGACGATCCGACAGCTTCGGCAAGTGAAATTATGGCTGAGGTTAGGGATGTAATTATTCCTGAAGTTCTGGCAAAGTATCCCTCTACAAGTGTTACATATGAAGGGCAGAGCAAGCAACAGCAAAAAACAGCAAGTTCTGGAAAAAGAGTGATTCCGATAATATTATTGCTAATGTTGGCCGTTATTGTGCTAACCTTTCGTTCGCTTTGGCAAGCTGTGCTTGTGTTCATCTGTATCCCTTTTGCATTAATTGGAGTAGGCTGGGGACACTATTTCCATGGGCACGCAATTAGTTTGCTGTCAATGTTTGGAATCATTGCACTAATTGGAATCATGGTAAACGATAGTCTGGTTTTTGTAAGTCGTGTAAACGAATTAGTCAAAGAATATAAAGACTTTGATAAAGCGGTATTTGAAGCTGGGCGAAGCCGATTTAGAGCAATTATATTGACTTCGGTTACGACAGTTGCAGGTTTAGGACCGCTAATTTTTGAAACCTCTTTTCAGGCACAGTTTCTAATTCCAATGGCAATTTCGGTAGCTTATGGAATGATGATAGCCACTTTTATTACTTTGATTGTCCTGCCAGTATTCTTAGTAATGCTTAACCGCATTAAGGTTGGTCTTAACTGGTTATGGACAGGTAAAAGACCAACGCATGAGGAAGTTGAACCTGCCTATATCGAATTAAAATCCGAACAATTAAATATCAAAAAGTAATGAAACAGGTATTTATTATTTTCTTAGTTATTGGCTTTTGCTCTGCTGCAGCGGCTCAAGAGTATTCTTTAGAAAAAGTGTTGGAATTGGCTTTGAAAAATAATCACAATATAAAAGTTTCGGCAAATAATGTTGAAATGGCAGAGAATAGTTCTGGTGCTGGTAATGCAGGGATGTTACCAACTGTAAGCGCAAATGCAGGAGCGAGTTATTCAAATCAAAACATGAAGCTGGAGCTTTTGGCACAACCAGATCCAATTTCAATTGAAAGAGATAACGCACAATCGACAAGTTTAAATGCTGGAGTTGGTTTAAATTGGATAGTATTCGATGGTTTGGCAATGTTCAAAAATTACGACAGGCTCCAATTATTGATTGATTTAGAAGATGCTAAAACTCGTGCAACGGTTGAGAGTACTTTGATGCAAGTAATTTCTACTTATTATATTATGGCAGCCGCTAAAAACAATAAAAAAGTGGCTTTAAAATCAGTAGATCTGTCTAACGATAGAATGAGAAGGGCTAAATCAAATTTTGAATCGGGCGGAAGTTCCTCATTGAATTATTTGAGTGCACAAGTAGACTTAAATACAGATAGTGTTACTTGGGCAAATGCGGAAGCAAATTATGCTCAATCCAGTAATAGCCTCAATCTGCTAACGGGATACCAATTGCCAATGGGATTCGATATTTCGGAAGAAGTAAGTATTAACTCGAGTATGGATTTCGCTGAATTAGAAAAGCAATCGAAAGAGAATAATGCTGAATTAGTCAATTTAGAATATGCCAAGCTAGTAGCTGAAAAAGATGCCCAAATTGCAAATGCAGGATACTTGCCAACTATTGCATTAAACGCGGACTATGGTTTCCGACAACAGAATAATGAAATCGGTAATTTATTAGAGAGTCAAAACCTAGGTTATACTGCTGGGATTACCCTATCATATCCAATTTTTCAAGGATCTCAGCGTAAAACTAGAGCGAAGAATGCCCAAGTGCGATTAGAGAATCAAGAAGAATTGAGATTGAATACTATTGACCAATTAAAAACTGATTTGAATAATTCATGGATAGACTACGAGAAGAATCTTAGGATTCTGGGAATGAACGAGCGAAATTTTAAAAATGCCGAGTTTAACTTTAATCGAACACGCGATCTTTATCAGCTTGGATCATTAACGAATGTTGAATTTCGAACGGCTCAAATTAATTACTTGCGCGCACAAATCAGCATTACTAATTCTAAGTACCAAGTTAGGCTAAGTGAATTCGAATTAATTCGAGTAAGCGGGCTTCTTGTAAAACCTGATAATTAGGAATTAATTACTGGCCACCGATAAACCATATTAATAACTATTTGTTTAAGGCATGTAGGTGTTAACCGTATTATGATATAAGTTTTAATTTGAAATAATTTCAGGCGTATATTTGTAATCTAAATATTTAAGATTTGAAAGCAGCAAGATATTCCGCTCCGGATGGAGACGCATTTTATAAAGCCCTCAGAAAAAAAGTCAATAAATATTTTAAAGATAATGACATAAAGAAAACGGGTAATGTTTCTTTGTATGTAAAAACGGTGTTATTGTTTTTGTTGTTGTGGGTGCCATTTGCACTCACAATTGTGATAGCAGATCTTCCTTGGTACCTTTATTGTGGTCTTTGGACACTAACTGGTTTCGGAATGGCAGGCGTAGGCTTTTCTGTAATGCATGATGCAGTGCACGATACCTTTTCAAGCAATAGAAAACTTAATAATTGGATAGGTCATTTTTCTATGTTCTTTATTGGTGGGTTTGCCGAGAATTGGAGAATACAACACAATCATAAACATCACACTTACACCAATGTTACAGGTATTGATGAGGATATTAGATCTCCAATTCCAGCATTGCGATTTACTCCTGATGTGCCCAAACGGAATATTCATAAATTTCAGTTTTTGTACGCTTGGTTTTTTTATGGGTTAATGACTTTTATGTGGACTACTACTAAAGATGTAAAGCAACTATTGCAGTTTAAGTCTGAAGGTTTCTACGATGGTCGCAATAAAGCTTATAGAAGAGAACTGACTCGTCTGGTGGTTTGGAAATTGTGTTACTATATGCTTTATCTAGGAGCTCCAATAGTTTTTACTGAATATTCTATTTGGCTTATTTTAGTTGGTTATTCATGCAAACATTTTTTTGCGGGCCTTACGACATCATCGGTTTTCCAGCCAGCACATGTAACGACAAGGACGGAATATCCGAAAATTGAAGTAGATAATACTATAGCTAATAGCTGGGCAGCGCATCAGATTCTTACTACTCAGAATTTTGCAATGAAAAGCAAATTATTTTCTTGGTATGTGGGAGGTCTTAATTTTCAAATTGAGCACCACCTATTCCCTAATATTTGTCACGTTCATTATAAGAAATTGTCGCCAATAGTGCAAGATGTGGTTAGAGATTTTAATCTGCCATACTTTCAACAACCGACGTTTGCTTCCGCGATTTATGATCATGGAAAAATGTTATATGATTTAGGTCGTAAAGACTAAAATTCTTCTGTTAATATTCCCAGTTTTGTTGGAAATCTATCACTATTTTCGCGGTTGAACTAAGGCTTTATGGCAAAAGGATTTACATCAAGAGAACAAGACTATTCCAAGTGGTACAACGAGTTAGTAGTAAAAGCCGATTTGGCCGAAAACTCTGACGTTCGAGGCTGTATGGTTATAAAGCCTTATGGATACGCTATTTGGGAGAAAATGCAAGCAGAGTTGGATCGAATGTTCAAGGCAACTGGACATAGCAACGCCTATTTCCCGCTATTCATCCCGAAATCGTATTTAAGTAAAGAAGCGAGCCATGTTGAAGGTTTCGCAAAAGAATGTGCTGTAGTAACACACTATCGCTTGATGAATGATCCTAACGGTGACGGGGTTATCGTTGATCCTGACGCTAAACTTGAGGAAGAACTCATCGTTCGTCCAACTTCTGAAACCATCATTTGGAGCACTTACAAGAAGTGGATTCAATCGTATAGAGACCTTCCTTTATTGATTAACCAATGGGCCAATGTAGTGCGTTGGGAAATGCGAACAAGATTGTTTTTAAGAACAGCCGAATTTTTATGGCAAGAAGGACACACTGCTCATGCGACAGAAAAAGAAGCGGTAGAAGAAGCAGAACTAATGTTACGTGTTTACGCTGAATTTGCCGAAAAGCATATGGCTATGCCCGTCATACAAGGTGTGAAAACTGCAAGTGAACGTTTTGCTGGTGCATTGGAAACCTATTGTATCGAAGCTCTTATGCAAGACGGTAAAGCTTTACAAGCAGGAACATCACACTTTCTAGGTCAAAATTTCGCAAAAGCATTTGATGTAAAGTATGCTTCCAAAGAAGGAAAAGAAGAATTTGTATGGGCTACAAGCTGGGGCGTCTCTACACGTTTAATGGGCGGTCTAATTATGACACATTCAGATGATCATGGTCTTGTACTTCCTCCAAAACTAGCGCCTATACAAGTTGCGATTATTCCTATTTACAGACAAGATAATCAATTGGAAGCGGTGACTGAAAAGGTGCTGCCAATCAAAAAAGCATTGGAAGAAAAAGGAATTAGTGTTAAGTATGACGATCGAGACACCTATAAGCCAGGATGGAAGTTTAACGAATACGAATTTAAAGGAGTGCCAGTTCGCCTAGCAATGGGACCTAGAGATATTGAAAACGGTACTGTAGAGGTTGCGCGAAGAGATACTTTAGAAAAGGAAATTGTTTCGTTAGACAATGTAGTTGATCATGTAGAGAAGTTGATGATTGAAATTCAGGAAAACTTGTATAAAAGAGCGTTGGATTATCGAGCAGAAACAACTATAGAGATTGACACTTATGCAGAGTTTAAGGATGTATTAAATACTAAAGGCGGATTTATATTAGCGCATTGGGATGGAACAGCTGATACTGAAGAGCGTATAAAAAAAGAAACAAAAGCAACTATTCGTTGTATTCCTCTAGAAGGAGACAAAACAGAAGGAATTTGTATTTATTCAGGAAAACCATCAGCGCAAAAAGTGTTGTTTGCTAAAGCCTATTGATTGAATTTAAAGAGTAAAATAGTAATACTAATCCTTGTCATGTCATGGCCAATATTGTGTGTTGCACAGCAAGCCATAAAACAGAAAGGAGAACTCTTTTTTTACTGGGGATATAACAGAAGTGCCTTTACGCCCAGCGATATGCACTTTCAAGGAGATAATTATGATTTTATATTATCTGATGTTAAGGCTTCTGATCGACCATCTAAAGTTGAGGTAGATCCGTACTTACATAT
Organism: Flavobacteriales bacterium UBA6770; assembly: GCA_905181875.1. Taxonomy (GTDB): domain Bacteria; phylum Bacteroidota; class Bacteroidia; order Flavobacteriales_G; family Salibacteraceae; genus UBA6770. The sequence goes on along the minus strand of CAJIZH010000004.1, from coordinate 216,603 downwards.
AGGAAAATTCACGATTCCTCAATACAACTATAGACTTGGATATTTTTTAAGTGATAGGATAAGTGTTTCGTTGGGAATGGATCATATGAAATATGTCATGGATCTTGGTCAAAAAGTAACTATTTCCGGTTTTATTGATACAGAAGATAAGTATCAAGGTGCATTTTCGAATCAAGAGATTTTAATCGGAAATAGATTTGTGTATTTAGAGCATTCAGATGGTCTGAACTATGCGAGCGCAGAACTGGACTATTGGCTTCCTGTATGGCAATCAAACAATGAAAAATTTGATGTGCAATTTGTGGCTGGAGCAGGTTTAGGGATGTGCATTCCAAAAACAGTTGCGGTGGTTATGGATGAGCAGTTGGATAATCGATTTCACGTTGCAGGTTGGGGCATTAGCTCGAAGGCAGGATTTAGGACAACATTTTTTACACATTTTTTCTATGAAATATCTGCAAAAACAGGATACGTTTGGCTACCGAATGTCTTAACTACTGAACTAGGTTCAGCAAAGGTAGATCATCATTTTGGTTGGTTCCAAGTTTACGGAGCATTCGGAATAAGTTTACCTTTGAACAGAAAGTGAAAAGACAATGCTCAAAATCATTAATTCATTTATTTTTTTAATGCTTGTGTTGGTAGCAACTATAAGTTGTCAAAAGAAAACTTGTGCAGATTTTAAACTGGGTAAATTTGAAGCTAACGATACTTCCATTTCGGATATTAAAATTACTAGAACCGAAACAGAACAGATTGAGGTGAGTCAAAAGAGAGGATTCAAGGATGTCTACAAAATTCTTTGGGCTAATGAATGTGAGTATCATTTGGTCCTAAAAGAGAGCAATAATCCCGACAAAAATTTACTGAATGATCTTGATACTCTTAAAGTATCAATTACTGCAATTGAAGAGGATACTTACCAATTTACTGCAGTATTAAATGGGAAAGCCTTTATGGGCGATTTAAAACAAACATCAATTAAAACAAATTAAACAAAAGCGTTATGGCTGAATTTTATCAAGAAAACACAGAATTTAACTTCAAGAAAATTGGTCCAGTGGCTTTTATTGTCGGTGGACTATTATTGGTATTTATTCTTTGGAGTAAGTTAACGGTTACAATTGGACCAGGAGAAGGCGGAGTATTATTCGAAACTTTAGGGTCAGGGATTAATACGGAAAAAACGTATGGTGAAGGATTTCATGTTATTGCTCCTTGGAACAAAATGATCGTAAGAAAAGTACGTCAGCAGTCTATTTCGGACGAAATGAATGTACTTTCAGTAAACGGATTGGAAGTGAAAGTTAACGGAACCATATGGTACGAACCAGAATTCGAAAACCTTGGTTTTTTAATAAAAACTAAAGGAGAAGACTACGAACGTGAGTTGTTAGATCCAGCAATTAATGCAGCAGCAAGAAGTGTTGTTGGACGATACACTCCAGAGCAATTGTATTCAAGTAAAAGAGATGTAATTGAACAAGAAATATTAGAAGAGGTTCAGGCAGTATTAAAAGATCAGTTCTTATTGGTTAAGAGAGTATTGGTGGAAGATGTAAAGCTCCCCTCAACTATCGTTACTGCAATTGAAACTAAGCTGAAACAAGAGCAAGAATCTTTAGAATATGAGTTTAGATTAGCAAAAGCTAAAAAAGAAGCTGAAAGACAGCGTATTGAAGCAGGCGGTAAGGCTGCTGCAAATGATATTATCAGTAAATCGCTTACTGACAAAATTCTGAAAGAAAAAGGAATTTTAGCGACCTTGGAATTAGCAAAATCGCCTAATTCTAAAGTTGTAGTGGTAGGTTCAGGAAAAGATGGTTTACCACTTATCTTGGGTGGAAGTAACTAGAAATACACAGACTAAATTTAGCCCAATCGGAGAATTTCGATTGGGCTTTTTTTGTGCCTTTTTTGCAATAGCTTTGAACGCTTGTTGAGAATATTATTGGTCATATTAGCAGCTAATTTGTGGTTGCCTTGTTTCGCTCAGAAGAAGTGGTTTCATAATGCTGACTCTATCAGTAAACCGCGACTTATTGGGGTTGTAAGTGGTGCTTCTTCAATTACCATAGTAACCTTGGTAACTTTAAATGAATATTGGTATAAAGGATATCCTCGAACTTCGCTTCATTCTTTTGATGATACTAAAGAATGGGAGGGTATGGATAAAGTAGGGCATGGATTCACTTCTTATTACTGTGGTGTACTCGGCTATAATTCACTTAAATGGGCTGGTGTTTCTGAAAAAAAATCACTTTTATATGGAGCTTGGGGTTTTATGTATTTGACAGGAGTTGAACTGTTAGATGGCTACAGTGCTCAGTGGGGCTTTTCATGGGCAGATATAGCAGCAAATACTGTTGGATCAGGATTGTTTATCGGGCAACAACTTTTATGGAAGGAACAGCGTATCATGCCAAAATTTTCCTACCTATCTACCTTGCATACCAATTTAAGACCAGAGCTATTAGGAAATGGAGGAATCCAAGAGGTTCTTAAAAATTACAATGGTCAAACTTATTGGCTTTCTACTAATATTCATTCATTTCTGAATGAAGAGAGTAAATTTCCAAAATGGCTTTCTTTTTCATTAGGATATGGGGCATCAGGAATGCTCGGCGGTCACGAAAATCCAGCATTCAATTCAAAGGGTCTTGCACTGCCCCAGACCTTAACTCGACAAAAGCAATACTATGTTTCATTGGATATTGATTTGCATCGAATTAAGACGAAATCAGCTGTATTAAACGGAGTTTTAAAAGCAGTCTCTTGGTTTAAATTCCCTTTGCCTGCAGTTGAGTTTAATCAGCGTGGAGTATTTTTTCACCCAATCTATTTCTAGAATTCTTTTGTATTAAAGGGATGTTTTATTGAGAGTATATTTTTAGAGTCTTTTAAAGAGAGTAAGAAATTCAAAATTAAAACACGAAAACTTTACCTTCGGCACCGTGAAAGAAAACATACAAAGCACAGATTTAATTGAATTAACCACTCGGTTTATAAACAGCACCGGAAGCCATGTTTTTCTTACGGGAAAAGCAGGAACTGGAAAAACAACCTTCCTTAGAACTTTAGCCAGGAAAACGCATAAGAACTTTGTGGTGGTTGCACCTACAGGTATTGCCGCTTTAAATGCTGAGGGAGTTACTATTCATTCCCAATTTTTATTTCCTTTTGGAAGTTTTGTACCTGATCGCTCTCCAGATGGAAGCTTTGGTCAGGATGCTCGATTTTTCACTCAGCATACACTGGCTAGAAAACATCCTTTAAATTCAATCCGTAAGCAGGTTTTGCGTGCTGCAGACTTGTTAATCATAGATGAAGTGAGTATGCTTCGTGCAGATTTATTGGATGCTATTGATTATCGTATGCGCAGTGTTAAATCCAATTTCAATAGAAGTTTTGGAGGCGTTCAAGTATTGTTTATTGGCGACTTATATCAGTTGCCTCCCATTGTGCAACAAAATGAATGGAATGTGCTTAAGAATTACTACAAAAGCATGCACTTTTTCGAAGCTCATGCTTTAAAATATGATCCTCCAACTTATATAGAACTGGATAAAATCTTTAGACAAGAGGATGAAGATTTTATTCGAATTTTAAATAACCTACGAAATAATTGTGCTACAGAATCTGACATCAGCGAGTTAAATGAGTTTGTTAAAACTCAAGAACAAATTAATAAAATGGATGGCGTCATTACGCTCACAACCCATAATAATAAAGCCGATCAGATTAATAGAAAGCAACTCGAAGATTTAAAAGAAGAGGCATTTACCTATAAGGCAAAAGTAGCAAGAGATTTTCCAGAGCACATATATCCAGTTGCTCAAATGCTTGAGTTGAAAATGGGCGCGCAGGTAATGTTTATTAAAAACGATTCCAGTGCAGATAAACGCTATTTTAATGGTAAAATAGCTCGAGTTTCAAGCTTAAAGAAGGATGAAATAAAAGTAATTCTAGATGGAGAGAAAGTGGAATATTTGCTTCAGACCGAAGAATGGGCTAATAAGAAATACACTATTAATTCAAGTAACAAGGAACTAGAAGAAGAGGTGGTAGGTACATTCACTCAGTATCCTATAAAATTGGCGTGGGCGGTAACAGTGCATAAAAGTCAAGGACTTACCTTCGAAAAAGCCATCATTGACGTGGGTCAAGCATTTGCTGCCGGACAAGTATATGTGGCACTCAGTAGACTTAGAAGTTTGAAAGGGTTAGTGTTAAGAAGCCCAATCAACAGCAGTGTAATTGTTACAGATAATGAGGTTAATACTTTTGTTTCAGACCAAGAAAAGCCCTCTGAATTGGGCAAAACATTGGAGTTGGAACAACGTAGATATTTAGAGCGTGTTTTGTTGAATTCCTATGACTTTGAACCCATTGAAAAGATGTTGGAATACCAATTACGCAATGCCAAAACTTCGTTAGAGTTTGAACTGGATTCACTAAGAACAACTTTGCCATTGCTTCAATCTGAATTTGCTGGTCAAAGGGATATCTCTAGAAAATTTAAATCTCAAATCTCAAGAATTCTGCAAACGGATGACCATAAAATACTTATGGAAAGATTGGAAAAGGGGAGTGGCTATTTCCTAGATTTTCTAAGTGGAGTTCAAAAAACATTATTGACACATTTGGCCGAAGTCGAGCAATTGGCCAAAGCCAAAACGTATCGAACTTTTTTAGAAGAACTGGATCAGCTAATTATGAAAACCATTTCGGAAATTGAGAAAGCTGCTATGATGGCTCATTGCGTTTACACAAAACAGCCTATACCAAGGGAATCGCCTTATGGAAAAATGCGAGTGGATAAAAGAAAGTCAATTTTAGAAGCAGCGAGACAAAATGCTGCATCGAATCCAGATTTGCAAAAAACAAAAACCGGAAAAAAGCGTAAAAATCCGCTTCCAGTCGATGGTGAAAAACCTGTAAAGGCGGAGAAGGGAAGCACCTACAAGGAATCTTATGATTTACTGAATAGCGGCTTGTCTGTAGCCGAAGTTGCAAAGAAGCGAGATTTGGTTGCAGGAACAATAGAGGGGCATGTGGCTAAAGGAATAGAAGCCGGAGTACTGAAATTGGAAGATCATATGGACAAAGCTGAAATTGAAATTTTAAGCTTGGCTATTAAAAAATCAAAGAATGGCAGTGCTGGAATTTTCGCTGCTTTTAAAGGGAAGTATTCTTACGGGAAAATTAGAATGGTGCAGGTGAGTTTGAAAGAATAATTAATCCCCTCTCAAATTCACCATTTCCAGTCGCCTAATCTTTTCTACATCAACCGTTATGTGGCCAAATTCTTCGCTCACTTTGCCGCGTATCTTATAACAACCGGGAGCAGATACTTTGTTATTTGCAAAGACATTTGGGAAAATCACGGTGTCTATCCAATCGCCTTTTTGGTCCACAAATGTTCCAAACTGCATGATTTGATTGTTGTTCGTTTTGGTCGATTTTACGGTTACACGATAACCCGCCAAGTCCACAGTTTTTCCGATTAGTTTGGGTAATTCTGATGCAGCTAAAGTTGCTATTTGGCTTTGGTCGGCTATCAAACTAAACGGGCTTACCGTTACTGGAAAACCCAATAGTTCCATTTCGTCGTAAGCGTCTTCTATCTGTGTATGAATCAGCTCGGGGAGTTTCCAGCTTTTGGGTTCTATCCGAAATAGATTGCCTTTTTCTCTAGTCTCTGGAGTTTTAGAAAGCAAAAAATGAGCGTCCCACATCAGTTTCTTTTTGTTGGGTTCAAAACAGCGAAAACATCCCAGCCGAATAAGAACGATAATCTGCTCCAAACTGATTTCAGACATACGATTCACAAAGTCTCTAAAAGATAAAAATGGGCCGTCCGTTTGTCTTGACTTTAGAATACGATATACATTTTCATTTCCGAAGCCACCATTGATAAATGCTAAACCTAAGTGAACCGTTTTACCCGATAAAGTAGCCTTAAGATCGCTATTGTTTACACAAGGCAGGGCGATGGTTCCGCCTTTCATTCGGGCAGTGTGTGCATAGAATTCTTTGGAGTAAAAACCACCCCCATTGTTTAGGGTAGCGGTAAGGTATTCTAGCGGATAATACGCGTGAATGTATAAGGCTTGAAAACTCTCTACTGCATAACTCGCCGAATGCCCTTTGGAGAAAGCATAATTGGCAAAACTCTCTATCTGATGCCAGATGTCCTGTACCGTTTTTTCGGCGTAACCTTTTTGGTGGCAATTGTCAAAAAACCGTTGTTCGACCTGAGCAAATTCGGTACGTTCTTTAAACTTCCAAGACATGCCACGTCTAAGGATGTCGGCTTCGGCCAAGGTGAGTCCCGCAAAAAAGTGCGCTACTTTAATTACATCTTCTTGGTAAACCATTACACCATAAGTTTCTTCCAATAATTTGTAGAGTTCAGGTAAAGCCTTTTGAGCATTTTTACGCCGTTCTTCATCCTGAAATCGAATAATGTATTCGCGCATCATTCCACTTTTTGAAACCCCTGGGCGAATGATAGAACTAGCCGCTACCAGTTGAGTGTAATCTTCTGCTTTTAGCTTGGTAAGTAACATGCGCATGGCCGGAGATTCTACATAAAAACAACCCGTTAAATCTCCTTGTCTAAGGAGCTGCTTTACCTTAGGATCATTTTTTAGCATATCGATGTCGTCTATGTCTATCGTTATACCGTGGTTTTGTTTTACATACACCAAAGCATCTTTTATTTTCCCCAATCCGCGCTGACTCAGGATATCGTATTTGTACAAACCGATGTCCTCGGCAATCTGCATATCGAAGTGTGTAGTTGGGAAATTTTTAGGAGGCAAAACAGTAGAGGAATAGTAATGAATTGGTTCTTCAGAAATGAGAATTCCGCTAGAGTGAATACTCAAATGACTTGGGAAACCTGCTATGTATGTGCTGTACTTCTGAACCAATTGGCCATAGGTATCACTCGCATATTGAGAGGAATGTTGTAGGCTTTTTATTTCTTCGTCGGGCAAACCAAAGACTTTACCCAATTCTCGAATTACAGCTTTCCGCTGAAAGGTTTGATAAGACCCCAGCAACGCGACTTTGTCCCAACCGTAAGTATCGAAGAGGTACATGGTAATATCATCTCTATCGGTCCATGAAAAATCTATATCAAAGTCAGGTGGGCTAATTCTATAAGGATTAATAAATCGCTCGAAGTATAAGTCCAAATCAATAGGATCAACATTGGTAATCCGGAGTAGATAAGCCACCAAACTGTTAGCGCCACTTCCTCTACCTACATAGCAGTAGCCTTTCCTTTGAGCGTAACATACCAAGTCCCAATTGATCAAGAAATAGGCGCAAAAATCACATTGCTCGATGAGCTTGAGTTCTGTATCGAGACGTTTTAGAATAACGTCATTTACCGTTTTGAATCGGTATTCTAATCCTTGGTGACTCAGGTCGGTGAGTAATTTTATATCCTCTTCTTTACTTTTGGTAAAGTACAGCTTGTTTTTTGGTTGTTTGAAGTTGTAATTCACTTTACATTTTTTGAGTAGCTTTTTTGTGTTCTTCAGAATTTCAGGAAACTGTTCATAGAGCTGCTTTATTTCTACTGCACTTCGGTATTTATTATCTGGATTAGCTTGCCGAATAGGAGGGAGTTTACTCAACAGCATATTTTCTCCAATGGCTCGCAACAATCGGTGGGTATTGTAATCTCTTTTGTTTCGAAAAGTAGCAGTGCAGAGCACAACCAGTTTCCCTTGGTGGTGTTTCCAATCCTTTTGTTTGGTGGTATTTTTTAAATCGGATGGACTGATACCGATAAATTCGTGCTCCTTTAAGTAATTAGGATGTGGAGCAAAAGCTAGGGGATAGATGATATAAGCGTGTTTGAAATTTGGAGCTATGGGATCAATAGAGAGTTTTTTCTCTAAATGATGAGAGAGGTGTGCGTTGAGTTCGAAGAAACCCTTTTTATTTTTAGCAATGCCAATGTATTGTTGGTGTACGCTATTTCTAAAGTCAATACCAATGTTTGCTTTAATGCCGTATTCTTCGGCGCGCATCAAAAATCGAAAGGTTTCTGAGGTGTTATTGATATCCGTAATTACAAAGTTGGTGTATCCCAAATCTTTTATGGTTTGCAATACATCGTCTACCGATAGGCACCCGTAATTCAGACTATAATAGCTATGACAGTTTAATAACATACTTATTTAAGCTCTGCGATGCGCTGGAATTACATTCGGTTGTCCATTGAAAGGATTCTTCCTTCCAATACCTTTAGAATCCATGCCAACGGCACGCTTCACAGCATCCTGTCCGTATTTATTACGCATAGCGTCCATGGCTTGGTAAAGGCGAACCATTTCCTCATTATCCTCAAATAAATTGATTTGATAACCACCACCAACGAGTTTGCTGTAGCGCACTCCAATCAATCGAATGAGCATACGACGAGCGTAGAGAATTTTGAAAATCTCTTGCACAATATCTATCAGTTTATGATCGACCGAAGTGTAAGGGATGTGTAATTGGCGAGTAACGGTAGTAAAGTCTGAATAACGAATTTTTACTGTCACGCAACCTGTAAGTTTGGTGCCGTTGCGCAATTGATAGGCTAAATTCTCAGCCATAGCAGTAATAATGCTTTTGAGTTTTACAACGTCGGTGGTATCTTTTTCAAACGTTCTTTCGATAGAAATAGACTTGCGTTCGTGGTAAGTAATAATCGGCGAATTGTCAATTCCTTGTGCTTTTTTCCAAAGAGAAATTCCGTTTTTGCCCAACACGCGTTCCATGAGTTCACAGGGCATGTCTTGTACTGTTTTAATTTTTTGAATGCCCATAAGGTTGAGCTTTTGAGTTGTTTTTTCGCCTACCATGGGCATTTTTCGAATATCAAGCGGAGCCATAAAAGCTTTCTCTTCTCCGCATGGTACTTGAATGTGATTGTTCGGTTTAGCCTCGTTAGTGCCAATTTTTGCAGTTGTTTTTCCAGTAGAAAGGCCAAACGAAATCGGTAATCCACTCTCTTTTATAATGCGTTCTCTAAGTTCTTTTGCCCATACATATGTGCCATAAAAACGGTCCATACCTGTAGTGTCAACATAGAATTCGTCGATAGATGCTTTTTCGAACATAGGGCTCGTCTCTTTAATGATATCCGTAACAATATCAGAGTATTTGCTGTAGGTGCTACTATTGCCTCTAATTACTACAGCCTCGGGGCAAAGCTGTCGAGCCATGCGCATAGGCATGGCAGAGTGTATTCCAAAAGAACGCGCTTCATAACTACAGGAAGCTACCACGCCTCGGTTCGATGTGCCGCCTATGAGTACAGCTCTGTTGTTTAAACTGCTGTCAAGTAGTCGTTCGCAAGAGACAAAAAAGCTGTCTAAGTCAAGGTGTAATATAGATTTCATTGTTTGTGTCGAAATAATCGTCAAATATTTGTCTGTAATCTAGACAATATTATTTTTGTAGAGATGAATTGTTGATAATATTTAGAGCTACTATTTTCGTTTTTAGATTCCCGCCTGCGAGAGAATGACGAGTTATGTTGATATTGTCCTTTTAAGATATTGGGACAGCGTCAAAAGAAGAACCTTAGAGAGATCGGGAAGTTGAGTGCTGTGCTCGAAAATCACCCGGCCGAATTTGGATTATTCAAAGAGGATGGTGCACTATTTTTAGAAGACTTGATTTTTAATTCCTTTTGTATTAAGACAAAAGGAAAGCCCTGCGGCTTGAGCATATATAAATACGATTAAACTGGAGTGATAAAAAAACATGAAAAAAGAACAAACACAAGAGTCATTAGTATTTGGAAGTAATTTGAATTTTTTGCGAGCTCGCAAAAAATTATCTCAAACTCAAATGGCTGTTGATTTAGAAATAAAGCGTACCAGTTTAATCGGTTATGAAAAAGGAGTACAGCCACCCTTTAAAATATTAGTGCAACTAGCTGATTACTTTGGAATATCGATAGATGCGATGATGCGCTACAATTTGAGTAAACTTGGCGAATTTGAACTGTCGAGAATAGAGCAGGGGTTTGAGGTAGATATTACTGGAAATAAGCTGCGTTTGTTGGTAACAACCACCGATAAAAATGGAAAAGAAAATATTGAACTTGTAAAACAGCAGGCACAAGCAGGTTATACTGCGGGCTATAATGACCCTGGTTTTATTGATAGTTTACCTAAATTTCAGTTGCCCTTTTTATCGAGAAACAAAACCTATCGTTGTTTTCAAATTGATGGAGATTCTATGCCACCAGTAGTACATGGATCTTGGGTTACAGCGTCGTTTATTGAAGACTGGAGTAACTTGAAAAGCGGAACTCCTTGTGTAGTGGTTACCAAAGAAGATGGAGTAGTATTTAAGCTGGCTTACAATAAAATTGAGGAAGAAAAATCGCTTTTGTTAGTTTCTACCAATCGATTGTATGAGCCCTACTTGGTATCAGTAAATGCTATTGCCGAGGTCTGGAAGTTTGAGACATTTAATGGATTTGAGGTCTTCGTATAGAAATAAACTAAGTTAGTAGTCGAATTCCAATAACTATTCTAATGATATTGATAATTCCTGTAATTATAACCACTGAAATGATGCTTAAAATATAAGCTAAGCTTCATTCGCTCTATGTTTTAGAATTGGTTCAAGCTTTTTAAGTTTGACAACTCTACTTACCTTTATGCAACCCGAACAGCTATGTGAATTGAGTCAATTTCATGCAGCGCTGACTACTGAAATTTGAACATTCAATCAATTTGTTGTAATTGCTTACTTATCCTATTAGGAAATCGAGAGATGAAGAATATTATTTAAAGGATTGCCGTGAAATAATTACGAGTACAATATTGATATGAGTTTGTTTCATGACAATATAAAAACACCAACCACTTTAAGCCAATAACTAGCTAAGATGATTTCGTAAATATAACCACTGAAATTCTGCCTAAAGTGAAAGTAAAGAAGACTTACGAAGTCTATTTGTTTCTATATTTCAAAATAGGGTCAAGCTTTTTAATCCTAAGAATTCCCACTTTATGAAGCCCAAGCATAACAATATAAGTTGGATCAATTTCGTGCCATCTCTGACCTCCGAAATTTGCACTTCCGCCAAATTTGTGATGATTGTTGTGATAGCTTTCGCCCCACATTAGAAAATCAAAGGGTAATAAGTTTTTTGATGTATTACTTAATTTAAAATTAGTATATCCCCAAACGTGAGCTCCCCAGTTTATAATAGCTCCGTGAACTGGTGACATTAAAAATTGCACAGGTAATAAAGCCCATAACCACAACATGTCACTAGGTACAAATAACCAGTAAAAACCAATATAAATAGCACTCCAAAATAATCTTGAAGGCCAGCTTCTAGCGAAGTTGTCAAATGCCCACCATTCAGGAACACCTTTGGTAAAGCGCTCTTCAACTGCTATTCTTTTATTTGATAGATCCGAATAAACATTTTTTGTTCTCCACATCATGGAAAAAATATTTTTATCGTATTTCGGTGAGTGTGGATCTTTCTCTGTGTCTGGCCAAGCATGGTGTTGACGGTGCATTACGCCATAACCATAAGGACTTAAATAATTTGATCCCATGAATATCCAAGATAAAATGAAAAACACTTTTTCCATAGCAGGAGAGAGTTCAAATTGGGCATGCGCCGCATACCTGTGATGAAACATTGATTGAAACAATAACGAGCCATACCAATGAGCAAAGAAGAAAATTAAAATATATGCCATGTGTTATTTTTTAAAATACAAAAGTAGACCTATTTTAGTCTGCATGTAAGACCATTATCATTCCAAATAGTTTAAAAGTAGTTCGTAAATTCAAACCTTTGTTTTAACAATTGATGATAATTATCTGCGTTAAATCCCCAACCCTCTGTTATCCAATTCGTTTTAACTAATAACAATGAATAAAGAAAAACATAAAAAAACTTTTCGAGTATGGCTGAATGAAACAACCATAATTGTGGTTAGATCAAAAGCGAAAGCTTTACTCTGGATTAAACGTTACCCTGATGCTAAATTGGTAGGATAAGAAAAGGAGGCATGTTATCAAGTTAATCTCCTTCTTCGATAGCCTCCTTTTCCCTCCAATTGTATACATCTTCTCTATTCGCAGGTCTTTCATTTCCTCTCCATTCAAATTTCTTTAAATATTGCATTCTTGGAGTTATATCTTTAATAGGGTATAAGGTTGCGATCGGATTATTATTCAAGATAATTTCTTGTACCTCATTGCTATCCAGGAATACGATCATGAATTCTGCATTAGCCTTATTCATTCCTATATATCCAGAAGTATCTTCTTTAGCCCAATAAATTGTGATTCCGTTACGACGAACAAAGACTTTTCTTAGCGTATTAGTATCAAATATCCCCTCCATACTATCTCCTTTAATTTGGTTGTACATTGGGAATTGAACAGTACTATCCTCTAAAGAATTAATAAACGCATTGTTATTCATTACCATTCTATCGAGTCTTCCTTCACTTCGGAAAATTTGAATGAAATCGGCGGTAATCTGATTAGCATCAGACCAGAGAATAGGGTCGTAAAACAATACTATGCTTGAATCTTCATCTCTAAACACCAATGAATCGCACTTTCCTTGCATATCTGATTTGTAAAATTGAGCTTTTCGATAAGCTTTTATTCTTCTAAATTGACGCGTCGAATCAAACTCAGAATACAAAGTATCGGCATGTAGGAAAAGACTGTCTTCATCAAAAATTTGAGTCATCAATGGCATTCCAACAACCAGAGTAGTGCTGTCTTTTTGATTATGTAATATATAATCGCCTTGCACTATGAATGCGTTTATGGTATCCAGCATTGTGACGTTGCAGAACATTTCGGCTAAATCGGTTTTTTGATTGTACAGAATACTGTCTCCCCAAATTTGCTGATCATCGGTAATGATGAAGCTGTTTGAAGTGAATTCAGATTCTCCAGTTTTATTGTTCGTCCAACCCTTTTCAGTGTAAATAATATTGGCATCGCTGGTTATAGTTGTTGGTCCGAAAAACTTGGTTTTTTCTGTTCGTGTATTGTGATGCATTGTGTCTGATTCAATATGATAATCTTCAGACCTTAGACGAACAGAATCTTTAAAATGAATTTCATTAATTGCATTATAAAAGTGCCCCATTTGGCTGGTCAATGTATCTTTTTTATCATTTAAGTAAATGATACCACCATTCCAGAAATAGCCATAGTCGTTTATTCGGTCAAAATCTAGAAATCGTGTATTGAGCTCCATTTCCTTGGTAATAACCTTAACACGTCCCCTTACTTCCGTTAATCTAGTTTCACCGTTGTAATTGAGCGAATCGCCAAAGAGTTGCATACCTTCCTTATCGGTTATGTGAACTCTTCCATATGCTTTAAGCGAATTGGTGGAACTATAGACAAATGCTGAGTCGCAAGTCATAATAGTTTGGTCATATTTTATCTTAACATCACCGATTAATCGTTTAGTTTTTTGTCCATATTCGTCATCAAAAAACAAGTCATTCGCATGAAGAATTTCGATCTTAGATTTTTTATTTTTGGTTGTTTTGACCTTTTTTGTTTGTCCAAAAGCGACAGTACAAGCTAGTAAAAATGGCAATAAAGCAAAAAGCCTCCAAGAAAACTTTCTGGAGGCTTTAGAATTTAGTTGCATGTTGAGTCTACACTCCAACTGCTTCTCTAATAATAGTTTGTGAGCGATCGGGCCCTACTGAAACAATGGTAATTGGAGTTTCCAATGCTTTCTCCAAATAGTCGACATAATTATTTAGTGTTTCAGGTAATTCATCTGCAGATTGAAGCCCCGTTAAGTCTTCGTTCCAACCTGGAATTGATTCATAAACCGGCTCTAATTCGCCTTCTTCCACTCCAAATGGTAAGTAGTCAATTTTTTCTCCGCGGTAATTATAATGAGTGCAAATATCGATTGAGTCAAAACCACTTAACACATCTGATTTAGTCATTATAAGTTTGGTAACACCGTTGAGCATTATTGCATACTTGAGTGCCGGTAAATCTAACCAACCACATCTTCTTGGTCGTCCAGTAGTAGCCCCAAACTCATGTCCTGCTGCTCTAATTTTTTCACCAACCTCATCTTTTAATTCAGTAGGGAAGGGGCCTGATCCAACTCTAGTACAATACGCTTTAAATATTCCGAATACTTCATTAATTCTGTTGGGAGCAATTCCAAGTCCAGTGCAAGCTCCAGCGCAAATCGTATTTGAGCTAGTAACAAATGGGTAAGATCCGAAATCAATATCTAAAAGAGAACCTTGCGCGCCTTCAGCTAAAACGGCTTGTCCGTTTTTCATACAAGCATTTATGTAATGTTCACTATCAATCAGAACTAGATTCTGCATTTCTTTGATGGCGCTCATCCATTCTTTTTCGAGTGCACCTAATTGGTGTGTATCAAAGTTGAAATTGCCTAAAAGTTGAAGGTGCTTTTCCTTTAAACGATTGTAGCGTTCTTTAAAATCAGCAGCTTCAATATCTCCAACTCTAAGACCATTGCGACCAGTTTTATCCATATATGTTGGTCCTATTCCTTTTAGGGTGGAGCCAATTTTATCTTTTCCTTTTGCTTTTTCAGAGGCTGCGTCGAGCAGTTTATGAGTAGGTAAAATTAAATGTGCTTTTCTAGAAACTTTAAGGACTTCATTTACTTTTACTCCAAATGGAATTAAGGCATCTAATTCCTTTTTCAAAATAACAGGATCGATAACGACACCGTTGCCAATTACGTTTTGAGTGTTTTTTCTAAAAATCCCTGAGGGAATGGTGTGCAAAACGTGTTTAATTCCTTCGAATTCGAGAGTATGCCCAGCATTTGGACCTCCTTGAAAACGAGCAATAACATCATATTTTGGAGTAAGAACATCGACAATTTTTCCTTTGCCTTCGTCTCCCCATTGCAATCCAAGTAATACATCTACTTTCATCTTAAAATCAGGTACTTTTTTATTTAACTACTAGAACAATTATCATTACAACGCGCATAAAAATTGAGTGAATGATGCAATATTTTCACATCAAGCTGAGACTCTAAGGTCGATTTTATTTGTTGGATTCTAGGATCACAAAACTCAATTACTTTGCCACAATTGGTGCAAACGATATGATCGTGTTGCTTGTAACCATGAGATTTTTCGTATTGTGACATGTTTTGACCAAACTGATGCTTGCGAATTAAATTGCAGGCCATAAGCAGGTCTATTGTATTATACAGAGTGGCGCGACTCACTCGATACTTTTTATTTTTCATTGAAATGTACAGCGTCTCTACATCGAAGTGTACTTCCGTTGAATATATTTCCTCTAAAATGGCGAAACGTTCAGGTGTTTTTCGATGTCCATTTTGCTTTAAAAAAGCGGCGAAAATTTTGTGTACTTCTTCAGCTGTTTCAGCCTTTGTCATTGCTGTTTATTAAGTTGTAAAAGTACAATAAATTGAAAGTTGGAATTGTGTAGAAAAGGCTTCTGATTAGTGTTTTTTGAACAGGTTATAAATGAACGTCGACTCGGATTACTTTATCAACACCTTTTACGTTACTTATTTCTTGTATAAGATCATTAAGGTGATCAATATCAGTTACATATGATGATATTTTACCTTCAAAATAACCATCTAATGATTCAAAATTTATCGATCGCATATTGATATTTAGGTTTTGACTAATCTTCATAGTTATATCATTCACCATTCCCTTAGAATCGATACCCGTAATTTTAATTCCTGATAGGAATGCCAACGCCTGCTGATTTGTCCATTTAGCTTCAATAACTCTAAAATGTTTCTGACTCTGAATCTCTACTGCATTTGGGCAACTTACTCGGTGAATCTCGACTTGATTGTTATCTCCGATAAAACCAAAAACCTTTTCTCCCGGAACAGGGTTGCAACATTCCGCTAAGTTGTAATCTGCAGATGTTTCTGAATCGTCGGTATTGGTAAGTTCAGCTTTACCTCCAACGTTAGTTATGATGGTATCTTTTTTCTTAGAAAAATTATTTCTAATTAGACCCTTTTCAATTTTAAGCTTCGAGAGGTTATTTAAATTTAGACGGTTACTTTTTACTTGATAAAAAAGTTCCTCAAGACTTGGTAAATTATAGAAGTAAGCGACTTTATACATATTTTCTTTCAGTGGTTTAATACCCAATTCTCTCAATTCTTTTTTGAGAATAGTTTGTCCTAAACCAGAAAGTTTTTTCTTTTCACTTTTTAAGAACGACTTAATTTTAGATTTTGCCTTGGCAGTTTTCGCAAACTTCAACCATTCCTCTGATGGGCGACCTTTTCTGGTAGTTATTACCTCAATTTGATCACCTGAATGTAAGGTTTGACTCAGTGGAACTAAGCTGTTATTAACCTTAGCTCCTATGCAGGTGTCGCCTAAATCACTATGGATTTCATAAGCAAAATCTACAGGTGTACAATTCGCGGGAAGCGTTATCGCATCTCCTTTTGGTGAAAAAACGATTATTTCTTTTTCAAAGAGATTCAAGCGGAAGTCATTTAAAAAATCTTCTGAATGCACCTCTTGGTTTTCGATAGATTCACGGATTTTACCAATCCATTGGTCTACTACATGTTCTTCTTTTTGGTCTTTGTATTTCCAATGGGCGGCATAACCATTTTCTGAGATATCGTTCATACGTTCACTTCGAATTTGAACTTCAACCCATTTGCCACCTGGAGACATTACAGTAATGTGCAGACTCTCATAGCCATTCGCTTTAGGTGTTGAAATCCAATCTCTAAGTCTATCTGGATTGGGTTTGTAATAATCTGTTACTATAGAATAGGTCTTCCAAATATCCGATTTTTCATTTTCTGAAGATGAATCGATAACTATACGGACAGCAAGAATATCATACACTTCTTCAAAAGGAATATTCTGTTTTCGCATTTTCTGGAAAATGGAATGGATAGACTTTGTTCTTCCAACTATTTGAAATTTTAAACCAGCTTTCTCCAAACCTCTTTCAATGGGAAGAGAGAAACGATTTAAAAATCGAGTTCTAACAGCTTTTGATTTTTGTAATTTTTCTTTTAATTCATTAAAAATATTCGGTTCTAAGAACTTTAGACTCAAATCTTCCATTTCAGACTTGATGTTATAAAGACCTAAACGATGAGCTAAAGGAGCGTACAAAAACATTGTTTCTGACGCAATTTTTCGAGATTTATCTTCACTCATTGAACCTAGGGTCCTCATGTTATGAAGTCTATCTGCAAGTTTGATTAGAATCACCCTAACATCTTGTGCAAGAGTAAGAATAAGCTTTTTGAAGTTCTCAGCTTGGAGATTTGTATTTTGATCAAAGATCTCTGAGATTTTCGTTAGTCCAGCAATTATGGTAGCTACCTTTTTTCCAAAAAGGTCTTCCATATCCTGAATGGTCATATTCGAATCTTCAACCACGTCGTGCAGAAGGGCACAAATGATGCCCACCGAATCTACACCGATCTCCACTTTTGCAATATTAGCAACCGCCAAAGGGTGAAAAATATATAGTTCTCCAGATTTACGCCTTACTCCACTATGGGCTTCCAAAGCAACTTCAAAGGCTTTTCGAATCTCCTCGGTATCGTCTTCCGTTATTTCATAACTGATGGTTTTGAGAAGATGTCTGTACTCTCTTAGAATTGCGGATTTTTCTTTCCTTTCTAAATCTTCCCAATAGTCGTTATCAGACCAATCCATAAGTATATAATTATCTTATTTAGCCGGCAGAATTTTTGTTCGAACTTCCCCAAAACCAACACGAACAGACTCATTTTCGCAATATCCACGCTCTATGACTGTATCTCCATCAAGGATGAATTTACGTTCGCTTCCATCACTTAGCGTAATAGGCTTAGTTCCTTTCCATGAAAGCTCAAGCATTGAACCATATGAATCTGGCGTTGGACCAGAAATAGTTCCAGAACCCATTAAATCGCCACATTTTATGTTACATCCATTTACCGAATGGTGAGCCAATTGCTGACTTTGGTTCCAATACATGTATTTGAAATTGCTTTTGGTAACACAATTTTCTTCACCATTTTCAGTTTGAATATACATTTCTAATTTTATGTCAAAACTCTTTTTTCCTGAGAATTGAAGGTATTCAAATGGCTTAGGATATTGTGCCGGAGTTTCGCAACGAAAAGGTTCCAAAGCATCCATCGTAACAATCCAAGGCGACATACTTGAAGCAAAGTTTTTTGCTAAAAATGGCCCAAGAGGAACGTATTCCCATTTCTGAATATCTCTTGCACTCCAGTCGTTAAATAAACACATTCCAAACATGTAATCTTCAGCTTCATTAACATCTATAGAGTCTCCAAGAGGCTTTCCCTCGTAAGTGATAAACGCCATTTCAAGTTCGAAATCTAGAAGCTTACATGCTCCAAAAGTTGGAGGCTCATTATCTTTTGGTTTTTGTTGACCTTTTGGACGAACTATGTCTTGCTCTGTTGTAATTATAGAACTTGCTCTACCGTGATATCCAACTGGAATATATAGCCAGTTTGGAAGTAATGCATTAGCAGGATCGCGAAACATAGTTCCAACATTTGTTGCATGTTCTTTTGAAGAATAGAAATCTGTATAATCTCCAATTTTTACGGGCAAATGCATAATTGCATCCGATTGTTCATCTAGTATTTTTTTCTTCAGCCCAGCTTGCCCTTTGATATCAGTATTGCTTGCTCTTAAAAGTTGAGATACCTTGTTTCTGACTTTTCTTGTGGCATATTTACCTAACTCCATAAAAGGATTAAGGAATTCTTGCCTAAAAACAGCTGGAGATACTCCAGTACTTTCAAGCATTCCTGCATTTGCAAGTTCGTGTAAATCGATAATTTTACTGCCTATTGCAATACCAACTCTTTTCGATTTCTTCTTCGTAGAATAAATGCCAAATGGCAAGTTTTGAATTGGAAAATCTGAATTTTCTTCAATCTCTATCCAACTTTTTAGAGAAGGATTATTTGCTTCAATCATATTTCTTTAATTCTATTTTCTAGACTAGTTCTGATTTGGGGTAACTCACTTTTGGATACAATGAGTATGCCTTCATCCAATTGTTGATTTCGTTTTTAACTTCTTTATGAATTGACTCATCGCCAGGGTTCTTGATTACTTGATCAATGTAGTCAACCACTTTTATCATATCAGACTCGACTAATCCGCGAGTAGTAATAGCAGGAGTGCCTACTCTCATTCCTGAAGTCACAAATGGACTTTGTGTGTCAAATGGAACCATGTTTTTGTTTACTGTAATGTCTCCCTTTACTAATGCGTTCTCGGCTTCTTTACCGGTAATGTCTTTGTTCCTGAGATCAATAAGCATACAGTGATTACTTGTTCCGCCAGAGATTAAGTTATAGTCTCTTTTGACAAATTCATTCGCCATTGCATTAGCATTCTTAGTAACCTGAATGGTGTATTGCAGAAAATCGTCAGTAAGAGCCTCACCAAAAGCAACAGCTTTGGCAGCAATTACATGCTCTAAGGGGCCACCTTGAGTTCCAGGGAAAACACCTGAATCTAATAAAGATGAAAATGAGCGTAAATTACCTTTCATGGTTTTAATTCCAAATGGATTTTCGAAATCTTTACCCACCATAATTACACCTCCTCTTGGCCCTCGTAATGTTTTGTGGGTTGTACTAGTAACAACATGACAATGCTGAATAGGATCGTTTAGCAATCCTTTCGCAATTAACCCTGCAGGGTGAGAAATATCGGCAAGTAAAATTGCGCCAACAGAATCAGCGATTTCTCTAAAGCGTTTAAAATCCCAATCTCTTGAATAAGCAGAAGCGCCAACAATTATCATTTTAGGTTTTACTTCCTTTGCTTTAGAAGCAACTTTATCCATATCGATAATTCCAGTTTCTTTTTCAACCCCGTAAAAATGAGGATCGTAAAGTTTTCCTGAAAAATTAACAGAAGAGCCATGCGTAAGATGACCGCCGTGAGATAAATCAAACCCTAGAATAGAATCACCAGCATTTAAACACGCCAGCATTACAGCGGCATTTGCTTGGGCGCCTGAATGCGGTTGAACATTGCACCATTCTGCGTTAAATAAAGTTTTTAAACGACCCCGCGCTGAATCCTCAATTTGATCAATTATTTCGCACCCTCCGTAATAACGTTTACCTGGTAATCCTTCGGCATACTTATTTGTTGCTACAGAACCCATAGCTTTAAGAACCTGCTTGGACACAAAATTTTCCGAAGCTATTAGTTCTAATCCGCTTTTTTGGCGGTGCTTTTCTTCTTTGAGTAACGAGAAAATATGATTGTCTTTCATAGTAATTCTATTAGATTTTTGACCTTAGAAGTCGACAATACGAAGTAATAACATTACTTTGATTTTTCAATTCAAAATTGCAGAAAATCACGTCTAAAAAAGTAATGAAAAAGAATGTTGTAAAAAAGTTTTTTTCGGCCTCAATACTTGTAGTGGGAGTGAGCGTGATTGCTCGGTTTTTTGGACTAATTAAAGAGATGGTAGTAGCTAGTTCTTTTGGTTTATCAGCTGAACTGGATACTTTTTATTTGAGTTTAATGATTCCAGCTCTTGTAATTTCAACATTAACAAATCCTTTAGCGTCAGCCTTTGTTCCAAGATACAATCAATTAAAAAATAAAAGTGAAAGAGCATCAATGGATTTTATGAATTCAGTTTCCAGTTCAATGATTGCTTTGTTGTTTATAACCTCCAGTGTTTATTTTCTAGTGGGTCCTGTTTTGTTTGAAGTTTTAGGTGGTCAAAATAACTTAGAACAAGACTCTCTTGTATTCAGTTTAATTTTTTCGACTTTTATCATAATACAAGGATTAAGTAACTATTACTTGGCAATTTTAGAAAATTTAAAGCTTTTTTTATTCACCTCATTCGGAGCAATATTTAGTTCCTTATTTGTAATAGCATTCGTCTTGATCGATAAAAGCATTTTGTATTTGGCTCTGGGTTTTGTTTTAGGTTCTGCTTTTTATTTACTGGTTCAATTCGTGGTATTGAAAAAACGATTGTCTTTAAGGCTTTTATGGGTAATGCCATTTAAAAACTTAGACTTAAGTTTTAAGCAACAATATGGAGTTTTGTTTCTGGGAAGTTTTTTAATGGGTTCTACTTTTCTTATTGATCAAACCATGGCTTCTTATGTAGGTAGTGAATCTGTTTCAGCCCTAAATTACGGTTTTCGAGTAGTCGCTTTATTTACAGGTACAGCAACGTTGGCTATTGGTTCTGTGGCTCTTCCCTTCTTTTCTAACCTGCATATTGAGGGTAGAATTACAGAAATGAAAGAACTATTACGTAAAGTGCTTTGGTTGGTGTTTGGTTCAAGCTTTATTATTGTTTTTCTAGTTTGGGTTTTCGGTCAAAATTTGGTTAGTCTTTTATTTGAAAGAGGGAATTTTAGTGCTATGGATTCCGAAAAAGTTACCGAAATATTTCAGTTTTATATTTTTCAATTGCCTTTTTATGTAGGCGGAATTGTTTTGGTTAGAATAATTTCCGTTGTTCAAAAAAACAAAGCTATTTTGCTAATATCCGGTGTGAATTTCATTTTAAATATTGGATTAAACTTTATTTTATTGCAATATTGGGGCTTAAAGGGAATAGCCTTGTCTACGTCAATTGTTTATTTCATTTCGTTTCTTTTACTTTGGGGAAATGTCAGATTAATTTTAAGTACCGATTAAATTATGGTTGTTAATCAAGATCAGATATGGGATCACTATCAAAACGATGCTCCTGATTCCTTTTCAGGAAGTGATGCGAGAATTAATTATTTAATAAATCAAATTCCAAAAGGAGCCGTTTGTTTGAATATTGGAGTTGGTGCTGGTAATCTTGAAAAATTCGCGAAACAAAAGAGTATAGATGTTCATAGTCTTGATCCTTCAATTCGATCTATAGAAAACTTAAAAAGCTTAATTGGCGAAAATGCTAAAGTTGGATATAGTCAAGCTATTCCTTTTGATAATGAGTCATTTGACATTGTTATTATGACCGAAGTTTTAGAACACCTTGAAAGCGATGTTTTAGTTAAAACTTATTCAGAAGTTTGCCGTGTGCTTAAATCAAATGGTAAGTTTATCGGCACTGTGCCTAGTAACGAGGATTTATCTGCAAATGTAGTAGTTAGTCCAAGTGATGGTTACATTTTTCACCGTTGGGGACACCTTCAGAGTTTTTCTATCAATCGTTTGGAAAAAGACCTGGGTACTGACTTTAAAAAAGTAAGGGTAAAAGAGCTTGTTTTTGTTAATTGGAAAACACTGAATTGGAAGGGTAAAATAATTTCCAGTTTGAAGTTGTTTACTCACAAAATGGGTTCTTCAGGAACTGGTAGAAACTTATATTTCGAAGCTAAGAGATAGGTGGAAATCTGTTTCGTTATATCATCACTGAGTGGCGGCGGTGCGGCGCGAGTAATGACATTGCTTGCCAATTGGCTCTCCCAATATTATGAAGTTGGAATCATTACTATGGATAAAGCCGAGTCGTTTTACAAGCTCAAAAAAGAAGTTTCAATTTATCATTTAGATTTAGTTTCGGATTCAGGTAACCCTTTTAGTGCTTTATTTAAAAATTTAAATAGAGTTAATGCGTTAAAAACTAAAATTAAAACGTTGGCTCCTAGGGTTGTAATTTCATTTATTACCGAAATGAATGTGTTAACACTATTAGCTACAAAATCGCTCGATACAAAAGTTATTGTGTCTGAACGCAGTGATCCTAATAGAAAAAGTCTCTCGTCGTTATGGAGGTTGTTAAGAGATTTGAATTACTCTAATGCGGATGCAATAGTCTCTCAAACCAAAAAGGCAGAACGTTTTATTTCGAAAAAGTACAAAGCCACGAAATCGGTGATTTTCTCGAATCCTTTGCAAATGCCAATTCCAAAAGGAGAAAAAAAAGAAACGCTATTATTTGTTGGTAGATTTGATATCGATAAAGGCTTTGATATGATACCTTCAATTTTGAAAGATCTGAAACTGGGAGATTGGCAGGTCGAAATTGCAGGAAGCGGAAACTTAATGAGTCAAGTGCAACTTGAAATTAATCGTAACGGATTGTCTTCAAAAGTTTCTTTTCTAGGACAATACAAGCACGTTGATGAGCTTTACGATAATGCTTCGATATTTGCACTCCCGAGTAGGTTAGAAGGGTACCCTAATGCACTAATTGAGGCTATGCATTTCGGCTGTGCTTGTGTTTCCTTTGATTGTAACAACGGTCCAGCTGAAATTATTATTGAAGGAGTAAATGGATTGTTGGTTGAGCCTGAGAATACTGAGGGCATGTCAAAAGCGATCCAACAATTAATTGATGATGCTAACCTGAGAAAAAGATTAGCTAATGAAGGACAAAACATTACTAAGAACTTGAGCTTAGATAGAGTAGGTTCTCAATGGCAAAAACTAATGACTGAGTTGTAATGTGTGGGATAACAGGTTTTATAGATTTTGGCTTTAACAGTTCGCAAACCATTGTGGAAGAAATGGGTGCGAAGATTCAGCATAGAGGACCCGATAGTTGCGGTAGTTTTTTCGAAACAATCACTGATTATCAAATCGGGTTTGCACACCAGCGTCTTTCAATTATCGATTTATCCAAAGACGGACACCAGCCCATGTCCTTGTCAGATGGCTCGCTGAAAGTTGTTTTTAACGGTGAAATTTATAATTATAAAGAGGTGAGAAAATCACTTCAAAATTCTGGCGCTGAATTTAATACTCAGTCAGATACCGAGGTGGTTCTTCAAGCATGGAAAAAATGGGGTAAAGAATGTTTAGTTCATTTTAATGGAATGTTTGCCTTTGCAGTTTTTGATAGTCTCAATCAAAAAGTGACTTTAGTTCGAGATAGAGCAGGGGTTAAGCCTTTATACGTTTATCAGAAAGACGACATCATTTTATTTGGGTCAGAGTTAAAGTCATTGTTGGTGCATC
Source organism: Flavobacteriales bacterium UBA6770 (assembly GCA_905181875.1). Lineage (GTDB taxonomy): Bacteria > Bacteroidota > Bacteroidia > Flavobacteriales_G > Salibacteraceae > UBA6770. The sequence goes on along the minus strand of CAJIZH010000004.1, from coordinate 192,601 downwards.
CACAATTCGAAAAGGAAATAAATATTGGTGCTACGGGCTTGTTTATGCAATATGGTTATTACCCGGAACCTCATACCGTATTTAAAAACTGTACTAAACTAAAGGCAGCGCATACGCTCGAAATTGACCTTAAAAACCGGTATTCATCAATAAACGAATATTGGAGTCTAACAGAAAAATTTCATTCTAACGAAAACAGAAACAAAAGCGAAAATGAAATCCTTGAAGAATTAGAAACTTTAATGAAAAGTTCTTTTGAATATCGCATGGTTTCGGATGTTCCTGTTGGTGTGTTTCTAAGTGGTGGTTACGATAGCACAGCTGTTACTGCTTTGCTTCAGAAGTCTACAAATCAAACCATTAATACATTTACTATTGGGTTTGAGGAAGACGCATATAATGAGGCTCATTACGCCAAAAAAGTTGCAGAATATTTAGGGACAAATCATACTGAAAGCTATTGCTCGTTTAAAGATGCGATGGCTATTATTCCAAAATTATCAACTATTTATGATGAACCCTTTGCCGATAGTTCTGCTATTCCAACAACTCTGGTAAGTCAAATAGCGGTAAAAGAGGTGAAAGTGGCATTAAGCTCAGATGGTGGTGATGAATTGTTTTCAGGGTATGGTAAATATTTGACTTCAAAAAAATATGTTGAGCAACTTTCCAAATTCTCAGGTTCTAAAGCAATAGTGTCTCTAATGAATGTTATGGATCCATTGCTGCCAAAAAATAAATTGGGATTCAATTTTGATCGCCGATATTCTAGAGTAAAAGCATTGATTAATTCTGGAGTGAGTCCCTTAAAATCGGTGCAGTTGAGTAGCCAAAATTTGATGAATAAGGAACTCAACAAGCTGTTTATCGCTGAGATTGAAATTCCGTTTTGTAATTTTGAGTCGGTTCTGGAAGATTACAGCTCAGGAGATGTATTCAATACCATGCTAATTGGTGATTACAAAACTTATATGGTGGACGATATTTTAACCAAAGTTGATAGGGCAACAATGTCTGTTGGTCTTGAGGGGCGAGAGCCCCTGTTGGATTATCGATTAGCTGAATATTTAGCCAGCGTTTCTTATTCTTTAAAAACAAAGAATGGGGTTCCAAAATACCTCCTAAAAGAAATTCTGCATAAACATGTGCCCAAAGAAATAATGGATCGACCAAAAATGGGATTTGCAATTCCTTTAGTCAAATGGATGAAAAATGAGCTTCGCGATTTGTTAGAATCAGAGTTGAGTGAAGAACGCGTTAAATCTGCAGGGATTTTTAATTACAATGAAGTTGAACGTCTTAAGAATAACTATTTAATGGGTAAAAATGAAGACTTTAATCCTGTTTGGTTTCTATTTGTATTTCACCAATGGTATGATCGATGGATGAAATAAAACAATACGAAAACTTGTTTAAGGGTCGTAAAATCCTTTTTATTATGCCCGAGCTTTCTACTGGTGGTGCGGAAAGAGTTATGGTTACAATAATCAAGTATTTGGATAGAGCAAATTATACTCCTTCGCTTATGCTGCTCAATCGAGGCGAAAATTTATTGGATTTAGAGGAAATAGGCTGTAAAGTTGAGGTGATAGATTTAAAGGTGAAAAGAGCACGTTATTCTCCATTAGATTTGATCACTGCTATAAAAAAAGCAGATCCTGATACTGTAATTTCTACTTTAGGATATCTAAATGAAATGCTCAGCGTAATGCTTCCATTCCTACCTAAAAGCATTCATTTCATTGCAAGGGAGTCAAGTGTTCCTTCTTTAAGAAACCAAGCAAACTTGCATAGCAAACTTCATAATTGGATTTATAAACGATACATGAAGCGTTTTGATATAATTGTTTGTCAGTCTAACGAAATGTTTGACGATTTAAGCATTGAGTATGGTATTCCAAATCAACAAATGGTGATTATAGATAATCCGGTCGACACAGAATATATTCGAAGAAAATCAAAGGAAGAGTGTTTAGAATTAGATGCTGAAAAAAGTAATATTGTGGCAGTAGGTTCTTTGAAGAAAGTGAAGAATTACAAATTACTGATTGAAGAAGCAGCCTTGAGTGACTCTAACACTAAATACTGGATAATTGGGGAAGGAGAAGAACGGTGTAATCTAGAAGCTTTGATATCTGGTAAAGGTTTAGAAGGGAAAGTGATTCTGCTTGGGCATCAAAAAAACCCGTGGAAATACATGGCAAAAGCCGATCATTTTTGGCAGAAAAGTCATTGGGAAGGAAATAGTAATGCTCTTAAAGAGTGGGGAACGATTAAGTCCTAAAGTTGTATTATTAGTTGTTACAAAACCGTCTTAGATATGCACACTTCTAATTTCAAATACGTTGGGTCTAATTAATTTTTAAACTAATATTTTTATTGTCCAATTTTGCTTGACCATAGCGAGTTAACATGGATATAAAATGTTCAATTTACAAATGAAGTAAAATGCCGAAAATCAAATCTTTAATATGGTATTTAAATAACCCTAAATATCTAGGGCATGCTCTTCGGGTGTTAAAATCTAAGTTGAGTAAAGTGGAGCGCTCTAGAAAAGAGGCCGTCGATTGGGCTAAAAATTTATCAATATCAAATTCGGAATTTTGTAAAAAACATGAGATTGAATTACGTGTTTTTAAAGTTGATAAATCTTCTAGATATGAGTCATCCAAGGCACTTGCAGATGCCGTGAATTTTGGAATGGGAGGAGCAGGAAATATCGATTTAATATATTCAATTGTTACGCAACTAAAACCTCAAAAAATTCTTGAAACGGGAGTTTCTTTTGGTTGGTCAAGCTTAGCTATTCTAGAGGGGTTCAGCTCTTTGGGACAAAGGTTGATAAGTACCGATATGCCTTATGTTGGTATGGGGAATGACAACGCAGTTGGAGTAGTAGTGCCAAAAGAGTTGAAAAACCAGTGGCAGTTGATAAGGGACGAAGATAAACGTGGTTTGCCGAAAGCACTAGAATTATTTGATGGAAAAATCGATCTGTGCCACTATGATAGTGATAAATCGTATCATGGAAGAATGTTTGCGTACCCATTGCTTTATGAAGCTTTAAATGACGGTTGTTGGTTTGTTTCAGATGATATTGGTGATAATGTAGCGTTTAAAGATTTTTGTAAAGCCAAAGGAATTGAACCGGAGGTAATTGTTGAAAATGGTAGGTTTGTGGGTGCGTTTCGCAAGAATGTTCAAATTTAAAATGTGCCTAAAAAAATAGTCTACATACTTTCTGAAATAAATCGATCCGTAGCCTTTGAGTGGGTTGTTAAAAACCTTGATCAGCAAAAGATTACCCTATCATTTATTCTAATTAATTGTACTAATTCTCACATCGAGAAATTTTTAAAGGAAGAGGGTATAAATACTCAATCTTTGAGCTTTAAGTCTAAATGGGGGATTCCAATATCAATTTTGAAAGTGGTGTTCATGCTATTGAAAACGAGACCTCAGATTGTGCACACACACCTAAGAGATGCTTCTTTAATAGGCCAAATAGCAGCTTGGATAACAAGAATAGAAAAACGAATTTATACTCGACATCACAGCACGTTCCATCAAAAGTATTTTCCAAAAGCAGTATGGTTGGATAGGTTAAATAATTATTTAGCTACAAATATTGTTGCAATTTCTGGAGTGGTCCAACAGGCGATATTATACGAAGGAGGGGATCCTAAAAAAATCACTAAAGCATATCATGGTTTTGATTTTAGTGACTTCGGAAATGTCACTGACAGCAGAATTAATTTACTGAGGTCAAAGTATGCTATAAGAGAAGGGGCGTATCCAATAATTGGAGTTATATCAAGATACATTAACTGGAAAGGTCACCAATATATGTTACCTGCTTTCAAAGAGGTATTAAGAGCACATCCTAACGCGCTTTTGATCATAGCAAACGCAAGTGGCTCCTATAGAAATGAGATTAAAGAAATTCTTGCTGATATCCCAAAAGAAAATCTTTTGGAAATATCATTTGAAAAAGATTTGTTTGCACTATATAAGTTATTCGATGTTTTTGTGCATTGTCCAGTTGATGAAAGTATAGAAGCATTTGGTCAAGTTTATATTGAGGCGCTCGCTGCAAAGATTCCATCAGTATTCACACTTTCAGGTATAGCAAATGAATTTGTTATTGATGGAGAAAATGGATTAGTAGTGCCACATCAAAAAACCTCAGAAATTGCAAATGCAATAATGTCGCTTTTAGAAAATGAAACACTACGGCAGAAACTAATTAAGAATGGTGTTGAGAGCGTCAAACAGTTTTCTGTCTTGAGATTCATAAATGAATTAGAAATATTATATAAAATTAAATGATCTTTTCTTCGGATTTTTCAGTTAGTTGATAATACAGAAATAGCCAAGATTCTTATTCTAGATGAGAGTATTAAAAAATTCCATATTCCTGATTTTTTCCAAGACTATAAATCTGGTAATATCTTTTTTAATGTTGCCAATTTTGAGTCGTGAATTCTCAGTTACAGACTATGGGATTTATGGGCAGTCCTTGGTAGTTCAATCGTTTTTTTTAGCCTTTGCTTCATGGGGATTTAGTCAGTTCCTCTATGTCGTTATTGAAAAGGAAAATGGCAGTCAATATTTTTCACATACTTTGAAATTAGCGTCGGTATTTGGAATCGTTTTGGCGGTACTGATGGCAGGTTTTAGCACAATTATAGCAAATTGGTTAGGTGAACCGGATTTGTCAATTGCATTAAAGGTATTTTCGGTTTCAGTAGTCTTTTCAGTTGTAAATACATGTTTATCAAGTTGTTATATTTCTTTGAATAGAACAAAACAACTTATCATGATTCAAGCATCCACTAATTTTATTAAAGTCATACTAATTTTAATAGCCGTCTATAATGAAGGAAGTATATTGTCGGTTATTGTGGTATTAACCATAATACCTGTGTTTCAGTCAGTATTAATGTATTTCAACCAACCTTTGCGTATTGATATCCATAATAATGTAAGTGAGCATTATAGATATATTCTTAAACAATCTAGTAATATAGGGTTCGCTAATGTTTTAGGAATCGGATTTGTTTTAATCGATTCCGTAATGATTATGAAAATATTAGGTACAGATGTATATGCACTTTACAGAAATGGTGCAATTGAAATCCCCGTGCTATCAACGATATATCTTTCTGTTTCTAGCTCTGTTTTCTCTGAAATATCCAAACTCTACGAAAAACGAGATATTTCTAAAATTATAGAATTGAAAAAAAGGGTAATCCGCATTCTAGCCATATTGATTTATCCTTTAGTCGTTTTTTGTATTTTCAATGCCGATTCATTAATCCCTATGTATCTCTCTGATAAATATAAAGAAAGTGTTTTTGTTTTTATGATTTATTCTTGTCTAATGTTTTGGAGAATAAATGATTTTCAAGATGTAATTATTGTTTCTGAAAACGGTAATAAATTAATCAAGAATGGAATTCTAATTATTCTAATCAACCTTGCATTGAATTTTTTATTAATACCGTTAATGGGTATGGAAGGAGCAGCAGTGGCTACTTTGATTGCCAATAGCGTTGGCTTTATTAACATGAGTTTGATTTCAACTAAAATACTTAAAGTAGGGCTGATCGAGTATTGGAATCTTTACTTAGTAGGATCTGTTTTTCTTGTTTGCGTCTTGATTTTTGGAACCCTACATTCCTTTGATATTAGTTTTTGGTTTTTACCATTAGAATTATTTATAGGCTACCTAATTATTTTGACTTTGGGTTTGAAAATGAAAATTGTTTCAGTAGATGAATTGAAAGTGGTAGGCTCAAGAATACCTGTAATTAAAAAGCTTTTCAAGTGAATATAGTCTTAATAACTCAAGGTTTAAACCCTATATTAGATTCGCTCCTAAATTCTGAACATCAGGTAATTGGAATTGTTGAATCGTTGTTTCAAAATTCAAATGGAAAGAACAAAGTTTTAGTTAAAAAACAATCGATTTTTTTTCGTTTAAAGAAGTGGTTAACCAATCGAGTTGATACTGTATCTGAGCTTGCACAGAAAGAAAACATACCCAGTTTTTTATTAAACCACAAGAATAGTTCTGATTTGAAGTTGTTTTTAGAACAGTTGAAACCAGACCTTATGGTTGTTTTTAGCATGTCACAATTGATAAAAGAAGAGGCATTTTCAATCCCTAAGCACGGGACGATTAATTTACATCCGTCTTTATTGCCAAAATATCGGGGAGGAAACCCTTTTATTTGGACAGCCTACAATCAAGACATTGAATACGGAGTGACGGTGCATTTTGTAGATAAGGGAGCAGATACGGGAGATATTATTCTGTCCAAAAAACTCATTATAAAAAAGGGTGAAAAGTTTGCCTATATATATTCTCAATTAATTGATAATATAGGAGTTAAGGCTTTACTTGAGGCCATGCTAATGTTAGAATCTAGTTCAGTAGAAAGAATTAAACAGCCAAAAGAGTCGCCTACAGATTACGCTAGAAATGTTCATGATGCTTGGGATTTAATTGAATGGGAAAAGTGGTCGGTTAAGGATGTTTGGCACTTCCTAAGGACTGCCAAACCTTATATTAGAGTCTTTAATTCACCCTACTGGGAAATTGTATCATACGAAATGGATAAGGCAAGAGATTCAGCTGTCGGAAGCATAGATTTTAACGGGCGATTTGGGAAAATTACTTGCAATGATGGTATTGTATATTGTGAAGAATTTCTTCCAATCAAGGAGAAGCTAAAAAAGTCACTATTAAAGTTTTGAGTATTAAAGAAGCATATCGAGTTTTTTGTTCTGAGTCGGATAGTATTCCTTTGTTTTCTCAGCCGTGTTGGTTGGACTTATTAGCTAAAGACAGCGGATTAGACTGGGATGTTGTTGGTGTAAAAGAAAGCGATGAGTTTAGGGCTTTTTTGCCTTTTTGTTTTTCGAAACGCTATAAAGTTTTCGATCAAATTACAATGCCTAAACTAACTCCATATTTATCACCAGTTTTTTGCGAAACGCAGCGACTTCAGTTACCAAATGAGCTGTCAAATAACTTAAATCTATGTTTAGGTTTAATCCAAGAACTTCCAAATTGTGATACACTTATCCATAGGTTTTCACCTGAAATAGGTTTGCTTGATCAGTTATCTAAAGGCAGGTTGTCTTTAGACTTTTTTATTACGTATGTTATCAGTAATAAGAGTCATGAAGAAGTAAAGAAAGGATTTAGGAGTAGTTTAATACGCCAAATAAAGAAAGGCGAAAAAACCTTGTTAATATTGAGTGGTACACCAAAAGAATTATTTGATTTATCGGTAAAAACATTCGGTAGACAGGGGAAAGAGTGCCCCTATTCGTTAGGAATTATCACAGCTATTTTAGAAGAAGTAACCTCGTCGAATTGTGGTGAAATATTAGTTACAAAAGATGAAGCAGGAAACATTCATTCTGGAGGTTTATTTGTGAGTGATTCTCAGAATTACTATTATCTAATTGGTGCTGGTGATCCGGAATTTAGAAATAGTGGCGCACAATCTTATCTTCTAAATTATACTATTGCAAAGGCTATGAAATCTGGATTGTCCTTTGATTTTGAGGGTTCTATGGTACCTTCAATTGCCAAGTTTTTCTCCAATTTTGGAGGAGAACTAAAACCTTATGCTGGTCTTTTTAAAAAAGAAAAAAGTTCGTTTAGGATAGCGAAAAAAATTGATAAATTATTTCATAATTAGAATAGGCATGAAGTGGGATAATTTGAATTATGATGAATTGAAAAATAAGTGCCATTCGCATGAGATTGAACGGAGCGTAAATTGGAGAGATCAATGGGGTAATTGGGAGGCTTCTTTTGGCGATTTACCTTATGATTTTCCGTTTTTGGATAACCTTCGCTTACTACAGGAGGGAAAGAAAAGGTCTGTTTGGCCCAACGATGCACCATTTGCAATATGTCTTACTCACGATATTGACAGTATTACCTCTTCCAATCATCCAAAAATTGCTTTGAACAATTTATCCAAAAAAAAGTATTTAAAATCTGGTTTAAGCAAATTGATGCTTCAATATTCAATTTTAAAGCAGCAAATAAAAAAAACGGTTGTAATGGAAAAGACTGATCCGTTTTGGCAGTTTGAAAAATGGATAGAAGTAGAGCAAAAACATGGCTTTAAATCGACTTTTTTTTCATTCATGCGGCCAAGTAATGAAGCGTTAAGTGAATTTGATTGTGACTATTTTCCAGATGATATAACCCGCTTTAGAGGTATAAAAATGACCGGCATAGATTTAATAAAGGAAATAGATAAAACCGGTTGTGAAATCGGTTTGCATGGCAGTTATAATTCTTTCAATAGTATTAATATACTTAAGTCTCAAAAAGACAGATTGGAACAAATTGTGGGTAAAGAGGTTGTTAGTTCTCGTCAACATTACCTGCATTATGACATTAATTCTACTCCAAATGTCCATAAGGAAGTAGGATTAAAAATTGATTCAACTCTAGGTTTCAATAAATCCATTGGGTTTAGAGCGGGGACTTGCTTTCCTTACCAAATATTAAATGAGAAATATGAAGCTACTGGTGTTTGGGAAATTCCTCAAATCATAATGGACTTATCACTTTTTTCTAATAATGGTTTGGAGCTTAATCTAGACTTAGCAATTGAGCGTTGTATTAGAACAATGGATCAAGTAGAAAAAGTTGGAGGGTGCTTGACTTTGAATTTTCATCCAGAACATATTGCCCTGCCTCATTACTTTGCACTGTATAGTAAGATTTTAGAAGAAGCAAAGCATCGAAATGCTTTTAATGGTAGCACAGCAGATTTTTATAATCTTGCAAAAGGAGCTTAATAAACTATGTGCGGTATCACGGGAATAATTGGAAGAGTTGATAAAGGTGATCTGAAAATGATGACTGACACGCTCGAGCATCGCGGACCCGATGGTGATGGGTTTTGGATAAATGATAATTCAGATGTAGGTTTTGGTCATAGGAGATTATCCATAATTGAATTATCAGATAAGGGCTCTCAACCCATGCAGATTGATAATAATAATTATGTAATTACTTTCAATGGAGAAATATATAACTACATAGAATTAAGAAAAGAATTAGAAAGTTTAGGCATTGTCTGCAAAACCGGAACAGATACAGAAGTATTAATTAAGGCTTACAAACTTTGGGGTGAAGACTGCTTGTCAAAACTTGACGGAATGTTTGCATTTGCAATTTGGGATGAGTACAAGCAGGAAATGTTTTGCGCAAGAGATCGATTTGGAGAGAAACCATTTTTTTTTACTCGTCAAAATGGAGCGCTATATTTTGCATCTGAAATAAAATCATTTTGGTCTGTTGGAATTCAAAAAAACTATAATAATCAGCGGATTTTTCATTTTTTAAATTCAGGATCGGTGAATCCGTATTATTTAAAAGGAAGCACATTTTTTAATGAAATAAATGAACTAAAGCCAGGCCATTTTCTAAAAGTTAAACTTGATTTAAGTACAATTGAACAGGAATACTGGAATGTTTCGTCCATTAAACCTTCACAAGATACTTTTGCTCAGGCTACTGAAAAACAGATTCATTTATTAGACCAATCTGTTATGAGGAGATTACGGTCAGATGTCCCTGTTGGGAGTAGTTTAAGCGGTGGTTTGGATAGCTCGATATTGGTATCGTTATTACCCAATCATTCCAAGGACAGACAATCAACCTTTTCTGCTCGATTTGATGGTTTTAAGTTTGATGAAGGAGCTTATATAGACTCAGTTTTAGAGAAAAAGGATATAGCTGCTCATCGAGTCTCCCCGACGAGTGAAACTTTTTTAAATTCACTAGAAAACTTATTGTACCATCAAGATGAGCCAATAAATTCAGCATCAGTTTTTCTCCAATATTCCGTGATGGAATTAGCAAAAAAGCATAATGTGACTGTGCTCCTAGATGGTCAAGGTGCCGACGAACATTTAGGAGGGTATTACAGTTTTGTAAGGTCCTATCTGCGGGAGCTTAAAAGAAATAAAAATCTAAATTTCAAGAAGGTTAAACTAGAATTTGAGTCAAGTTTAAATCAATCGTTTGAATTTGGATTTTTAGAAAAAAAATTTGCTGGAATACCTAAGATGCTCAAAATTCTTGAAAAAGCTCGAACCAACAAACTGCAAAATAAAGGCGTATCAAAAGAATTTTATGATCAATTTAAATCGGATCCTAATCCAAAAAGAGATTTTAGCTCGTTTCAGGGTTGCCGACATTCAAATATAAATGACGGATTTTTACAGGAATTATTGCGTTATGCTGACAGAAACTCAATGGCTCACGGCAGAGAGGTAAGACTTCCATACCTTGATCATAAGTTAGTTGAATACAATTGTTCTTTGCCAGCTGAATATTTTTTAAAAGATGGTTGGACAAAATACATACAACGAAAAGCCTTTGAAAATATAATACCAGCGCAGATCGCTTGGAGGAAGGAAAAGGTTGGATATGTCGCACCTCAAGAAGAGTGGTTAGGTCAAAATGTAGTGAAAGAAGAGATTGAAAGGTCTTATTTGAATCTACAAAAAGAAGGTTTAATTTCTGATAAAAAGTCAACAGATAAATGGCGGACACTAATAATTTCTAATTTTATGAGTTTATGAAAATAGGTGTTCTCGCAGCTCATTTTCCTCCGCATGGCCATGTAAGTTCTAGAAGGCCATATTTTACTGCTCGCATACTTAAAGATTTAGGGCATGATGTTACTGTTTTTACTAGTGACTTAAGATTTGCTAGTAACGCCAAATGGAATCCAAATACAGAAGGATTGAAGATAGTTACCCTGAATCATGTTCCTGTCGAAATCGATGAAAGTCCTGGTATTTTAGAAAAAGTATTGCTTCTATGTATTCGATTTTTTGGCACATTACCGTTTGGAGCTGGTAAAAGACTAAAAGATCTGAGCTTAAGATTGTTTTTCCCTTTTCGTCGTGATCTAAATTTAAAGATTTCTGAGGATGAATTTACTGGCTTTTTCGGAAGTTTAGACTGGATAATCGCAAGTGGTGCTCCATGGTCGCTATTTAACCTTGCTGTGCGAATAAAAACAAACAGCAATATTAAGATAGCATTAGATTACAGAGACCCTTGGAACGCTATTAATGAAGATATTGTATTGGATAGCCTTGGGAGACATAACAGTAATTTTATTAGTAGATACATTCAGAAAAGAAATTTAAGACTTGAAAAAGAAATATTAAATAATGCTGATTTAGTAACCACGGTTTCCCAACCAATTGCTGAAAACATTAAACGTATTGGAAACAAAGCAGATGTTCCAGTTATATATAATGGGTTCTCTTCAATAGAGCGTTTAATGACTGAGAAAATTAATCTTGATGGTTTTAATATTTCATACACGGGTACTTATAGAAAGGAACAAAAAATAGAACGTTTGTTTGAGGCACTTGAGACATTATTCGAAAACTCAGAGTATCGGTCAAATATAAAAGTGAATTTTATTGGAGTAGAGGTTTCTCCTTCGGTGAAACCGATTTTAAAGCCTTTTTATGAGTTTAAAAATAAGTATCCTCAGAATATATTCCTTACAGAATTCCTAGATCGCGATGATGTTGTTAGGTATCAAAATTCTAGTCAAATGCTTCTTCATTTAAATTATTCTGAAAAAAATGGAATTTTAAGCAGTAAGTTATTTCAGTATTTAGGAGTAGGCCGTACTATTTTATTTATTTCAGATACTTTTTCATTTTCTGAAAAGTTAGTAGAATTGGCCAATGCTGGAAAGGTTTGTTCCTCAAGTTTTGAAATCTCTGATTGTATTAAAACACAGTATGAAAATTGGAAAACAGGATCGAGTTCGTCAGAAGAAATCAATCTAAAAGAGATTAATAAGTATAGTTTTGAAGCTCAGATTGGGAATCTCGAAGCAATATTAAAGAAGAGTTAGTCAGACAGTTTTTAGATGAAACAAATCCTTGTATCCATAATTATCCCAACATATAATAGGGCCGATTTCATTGGAAAAACCATAAAATCTGTTCTTAACCAAACGTATTCAAATTTTGAAATAATCATCGTTGATGATGGCAGTACTGATAATACTAAAGAAGTTGTAAGATCTTTTGCTGATTCAAGAATTAGTTATTTCAAAAAGCAAAATGAAGAAAGAGCTGTTGCTCGAAACTATGGAATCGAAAAAGCTAAAGGAGATTTTATAACTTTTTTAGATTCTGATGATGTCTTTCTCGATTTCCATTTAGCTGAAGCGGTGAATTTTATTAAGGCACACATCAACGATTTAAAAATTTTCTTTCAACCCTATTATCTTTTGCTAGAAGGTCAACGGAAAAATAAAATTCCACAAAAGATTATTCCAATTGCTAAGTCTTTAATCAAAAAAGGGAATTTCATGGCGTGTCAGGGCGTGTTTTTGAAAAATGAAGTAGCCAGAAACAATAGTTTTAATGAAGACAGACTTTTAAGTGGTTCTGAAGATTATGAGCTTTGGTTAAGGATCAGCCGGAAATTTAAAATTGAATACAATCCAGTCTACTCCTCAATTCTTATAGATCATCAGGGACGAAGTCAACATTACGAAGATAATAGTTTGCTTATTTTACGGAAAGAGTTATTCCTAAAATATACGCTGGCTCACGGATATAGCAAGCCGGAATTTAGAGTAATTTCTTCTGGTGCATATTCGTACATAGCATTGCACTTATCATTGCAGAGTGATAATACTGCTTGGAGCTGGCTTTTAAAAGCCATAGGCTGTGACTTGCGCATTCTATTTACCAAACGGACATTTGTGACAATTAAAAATTTATTCCTCGCAAAATCTTCTGTGATAAAAGGAGCTTAATATGAAAAACATCCTTTTTGTTTCTTACGACGGATTGACGGATCAGCTTGGACAATCTCAAATTCTTCCTTATATAATCAGTTTAACTGCCCAGGGTTATTCGTTTTCAATTATCTCTTTCGAAAAAGAGGATGCTTTGTATTCTCAATCTGAAATTCAAGAAATAGCTGATGCAAATAATATTTCATGGTATCCTTTATCCTACACTAAAAGGCCGCCAGTTATTTCGACAATTTTTGACATTTATAGAATGTTGAAGTTAGCCGAAAAGGTAGTAATCAATGCAAGCATAGACACCATTCACGCACGCAGTTATATATCTGCTCTTGCAGGTTTGAAATTGAAAAATAAGTTGGGTACAAAATTTATTTTTGACATGCGAGGGTTTTGGGCAGACGAAAGGGTGGATGGCAAATTATGGAATCTAAGTAACCCTCTATTTGGTTGGGTTTATAGATACTTTAAACGAAAGGAAGTAGACTTTTTAATAATCGCGGATTATACAATCAGTCTTACAAATGCTGGTGCAAAAGAAATGCTCAATTGGCGCAGTTCGGAAAGGTTTAGTCCTGTGTCTGTCATTCCATGCAGCGTAGATACGGATTTATTTTCTCCAGATAAGATTGATCAAATAACGCTTGACGAGTATAGGGTAAGAACAGGAATAGATAAGTCACATAAAGTTTTAACTTACTTAGGCTCAATAGGCACTTGGTATATGCTTGATGAAATGCTTGATTTTTATGGCGAATTAAAGACGCGAGATAGTAGTTGGAAGTTTTTATTTTTAACCCGAGAAAAGGACTTGGTGTTAAGTGCTATCAAGACAAAGAATTTGGATAAAAATGATTTTTTTATTTTTCAAGCACAACGAACTGAGGTGCCGAAATATCTCAGTTTAACTGATTGGGGTATTTTTTTTATTAGACCGGATTATTCTAAAATTTCTTCGTCGCCTACTAAGCAGGGAGAGATGATGAGTATGGGAATTCCTATTGTTACTAATTCAGGCGTAGGAGATGTGGTAGAAATTATAGAAGGTAATAATGCTGGTGTTGTTGTAGATGTGAGCTTGATTAATGAGGGTGTTGAAAAGATGGTTCAAATGAATTATGAAAAGTCACTTATTCGAAAAAGTGCAATACACTTATTCGACCTCAAAATCGCAGTAGCATCTTACGCCAATGTATACGAGCAAACACTTAGGAAGTAATACTAGATAAATCAATATTAAAAAAGGTATAGAAGCGTTTTCAATTGATGTCAAAAACAAAAAAAAAGATATTATTCCTGTCCCCTTATCCTGAGCATTCTGCTCCCAGTCAGCGTCTCAAATATGAACAGTACTTTTTACGATTTGAAGAAAATGGGTTTGAAGTAGAAACCAGTGCATTTGTTTCAAAGGCATTATGGTCGATCCTATATCAAGAAGGTAAGTTTATAACTAAAGCTTGGTATTTGTTTTTAGGTTATTTCAGAAGGATTAATGATATAATCAGAATGAGACAGTATGACATTGTTTATGTTCATTTATGGGTAACCCCAATTGGGACTCCAATATTTGAACGAATTGTTCGGATGCGTGCGAAAAGGTTGATTTATGATATCGATGATATGGTATTTCTAGGACATTCAAGTTCTGCAAATAAGTTTTTTAAATTTCTTAAGGGAAGAAACAAAATGATCGAATTAATGAAATCTAGCGATCATGTTATTACCTGCACGCCCGTATTAGATAAGGTTGTTAGGAAGTATAACTCAAACACAACCGATATTAGCTCTAGTATAAATACAAACGTTTACAAGTTTAAAAGCAAGTCAATTAATCCTGCGAAAATTGTATTAGGTTGGAGTGGAAGTCATAGTACTTCAAAGTATTTGCATTTGTTGGACAATGTAATTATTAGACTTTCAAAAGAGTTTAATATTGAACTAAAAGTAATTGGAGATGATTCATTCAAAATTCCAGGAGTAGCTGTAAATGCCAACAATTGGGTGGAACAAGATGAAGTGGTTGAACTTAATAAAATTGATATTGGATTATATCCATTGCCAGATGAAGAATGGGTAATGGGTAAAAGTGGATTAAAAGCACTCCAATATATGTCATTAGGAATTCCGACAGTTGCAACTGCACTCGGCGCGAATTTCAGAGTAGTTGAAAATAATGTTTCGGGAATTTTAGTCGAGCCACTTGATGAAGAAGGTTGGTATCAGTCGATTAAAAAAATCATAGAGGATCGTGATGTATATAATCAGTTTTCTGTTCAAGGAAGAAAAAGAGTGGAGTCCTATTATTCTTTAGATGCAAATTTGGGAAAATATTTGAAAGCAATTTGGAGGCCAATTGATGTTTCAATGCTAATACACTCTCTTGAGCGCGGTGGTGCCGAAAAAGTGTTATCAATTTTAGCAGAACAATTGTCCAAAACTAAAAATGTTGAAATTGTTCTGTTAAGCAATATAATTAATCAAAAACTAAGTAGTAATATTTCTGTAAAGTATATAATGCCCAATAACTTGAATTGGCTTAAATTCAAGGTTATAGGGGTATGCATTGCAGCAGTTAGATATAAAAGTTATCTCGAAAAGAATAAAATTACAACATCGATTAGTTTTCTAAATAGACCCAATTTCATTAACGTTTTGGCAAGTAGAAACAACAGCACTATTGAAACTATAATTAATGAAAGGAGCTATCCTCCAGAAGCTTATAAAATTCAAAACCTTGTTAATTGGAGTACTAAGATATTAATTGACTTGTTGTATCCAAAAGCAAATGCAATTATTTGTAATTCACAATTAACTGCAAAGTACTTCAAAGATCGATTTAATGAAAAGGTTTTGGATAAAATTAAAGTTTGGCAAAACCCTATTATAATTGAAGATATTGCAATAAAACCTCGTATTTATTCCAGGAAGTCTCCTTTTAAAATTTTAGCAGTTGGTAGATTGGATAAGAATAAAAATCATAAACTTTTGATTAATGCATTGAGTAGAATTGAAAATTTAGATGTTGAGCTACATATTTTAGGCAAGGGAAGTGAGCGAAAATCGCTTATGCAACTTCGAGATAAATTGCACTTACAATCTAAAGTGATTTTTCATGATCAGGTATATGATACTACCCCCTATTATAAAGCTGCGGATGTATTTATCTTAAGCTCATTTTTTGAAGGGTTTCCAAACGTAATTATTGAGGCGATGTCCAATGGAGTTCCAATTATATCTACAGACTGTAAAAGTGGTCCTCGAGAAATTCTAGATGTTGATTACAATATTGTAATTGATAAAATGTTTTGTTCAAAATATGGAGTAATTACTCCAGTTAATGATGAGGTTGAAATGGTTTCAGCAATTACAAACTTATTAGGTTCTCCAGAATACTATAACTCTCTCTGCATTTCTGGTTTTGAAAGAATTAAAGCACTAAAAAAGTCTCAGGCTCAGAATATTTATAAAGTTGATTTTAGCAATTAGGCTGTTCTTTTTTTAGATGATAATTTATCGTAGTTAAGAAGCACAAAAAGAACACTCAAATACATCGGTATACAAGGGATTTTGTATCTTACTAATGCCCCAAAATTATACGATGAAAACCCTACTGCAAAAGCGAAGATTAAAGAAAAGATAAGACACATTGCAAGAAAAGAATCCGTTCTAAATTGATAGAACATTCTGGTAATTCTGACTTTCCATAAGACGTATAGAGTAAGTAAAATTACAAAGGAACTTTCAACAGCCGAAATTCCCATAACCGTATTTCGAATCTCCCATAAATAGGGCCTAAAAAGGGTAACTGATATTCCGCTCGGAATCATTGAAATAATTCCAGGCAAAGTTGCTTCGTATTCTCCCAATGTGTAGGAGGAACCTCTTCCAGAACGTTCAAAGTCACCGCCGTAGTAGTGCCAATCTTGGTAAGATTTAGCTGTCGCAACCACTTCATCTAACGAAAATCGTTCAAATGATTTTTCGAAAAGTGTAAAAAGGTATACAGAAATGCCTAATCCGACAACGAAAATTATAGGTGAAATGAAAACCTTTATGGCTTTATTTTCAATGTTTTGTTGAACTTTTGGAATTAACCAAAGTGCGGTTGCAGGTAGCAGTGAAATGACAACATATGATTTGGCGGTGGCAGTAACATATATCACGAAGATTAAGAAAAATGATTTGAAAATAGAAAGTCGACCTTTTACAATTAATTCGTTTAAGTAGTAAAGCATAAATCCAACCCCCGAAATAACGATTGAATCTTTAAGAATGCCAGATCCCCAAAAAACAACTGAAGGAAAGAATAGAATAGAAAAAGCTAGTTCAATTTCAATTTTTGCATAATATTCTCTGAATAATAAAAACATTTTCCAAACTCCATGAAAGGAAATAAATGATACGATTATGGTAGTTCCTAAATAAGTATTTCCACCTAAAAGATTTAGAAGTGTAATTACGCGAATAACAATGAAAGTGTCCTCTCCACGGTAAAAGTTTAGCTTTGATGTTATATGATAGGTTTCTGAATTAAAAGTTCCTGAGGGTTGTGTTAGAATTTGTAAAATAGAGTAAGGCTCTTCTATGAACATCATAGATAAGTGCCGAATATCGGCGAAATAGGCAAACGTATCCCCTTGATAATTGTAATAATAGCTATAGGTTAAGGCAAACCCAAGCCCACCTAACATTTTGGCCCATAAAGCATAATTATAAAACCGATAAGCGGGGCTCCTTGAGGACTTTAAACTTGCATATAGAAAGCCTCCCATGCCGAGTATAACTAGCCATAACCCGGCCATTATATAGTCGAAAATTCCTATTTCATACATTTGATTAATTTCAAGGCTCTAAGAAATGACAATTATTTTGAATAAGCATCAGCGTATCACTACAAAGATTATTAATAATTAGTATTAATAATCTTTGTTCCTTTGGAGTACTTTTTGGAGTTTTATAGCTGTAGTTATTAGAGCTATAGATAAAGCTACTTTATTAGTAGCAAATTATGTTTATTAATATTAAAGTTATGCATCGTGGGAAATCAGAAAACCTTTAAGTCGAAAGCTAAACAATTATATGAAAATCAAGAGTTTAAGGGGGCTGTTGAGTTGTTTACTGAGGAAATAAAAACAATAAATACAGATCCGGATTTGTACGAAAATCGTGCAATGTCATACTACCATTTAGGGGATTATGAAAGCTGCCTAGCAGATATGAATAAGGCTCAAAATCTTCAGCCAAATAATCCATTTAGATACTCGTCAAGGGCATATGTGAAAAATAGAATTGGTGATTTTGATGGAGCGATCGAAGATTATCAAAAAGCCGTTCACTTAGATCCAGAAGATGCTATTGCATATAATAACCTTGGTTTAGCGCTTGAAAGTAAAGGCTATAATGGCAAGGCTAAACGCAATTTCGTAAAAGCGGATGAATTAGCTGTTAATTTAGAATCAAAATCTGGTGTGATAAAAAACGAAGTGGAGAGTCCTGGGAAAAAGAATTCAGCAATTCAATATGCTTTGAATAATATTACAAAGTTTAAATTCCTTAAAGAGTTTCTTAACTACTTAAGAAATGGCTTTAAACTAACTAAATAGATCAATGACTTTCCTGGAACAATTTCTAAAGCATTATTTAATAAAATTCAATGAAAATGATGTAATAGTGTTTCCTAACAATAGGCCCATCATAGAGTTCCGGAATCTTCTTCACTCAATCGTTCCTGAAAACTCATGGTTTCCTGAGATTACGACGCTAAATGATTTATTAAATCGAGAATTCCCGACAAATTCACCCGAATTTTTAGAGAAAGTATTGGCCCTAAATGAGGCGTTATCGAATACGTTAGAAGAAAAAAAAGGGGATCTAAATAACTTTGATTTTGTCGCTAAACTCATTGAGGATTTTGACGAGGTGCAACGCGAGAAAATAGATCCTAAAGATATTTTCTCAAAGGTCTCTTACATAAAGCTTCTCGAAAAGTGGGAAATTGAAGTTGATACTTTAGGAGAACTAGGTAAAAATAATCTCTTATTCTGGGAGAAACTAGTTAGTATATTCTCGAAATATCAAGAAAACCTTCAGCAATCAAATTTCCAATCGCAAAGTCAAGTATTAGGCTTGATAAATGAAGTAGAATCCTTTCGTGAATTTGTAAAAACGAAGTCTAAATTTTGGTTTGTTGGGTTCAATAATTTCAATGCATCAGAGCTTCATTTTATTGCTGAATTAGGAAAAACTATTGAGGTAGAATCTGTTTTTGATATTGACCATTATTATCTCGATAATAACCTTGATTCCGCTGGCAAATTTTTGATTAAATCGGGTAGTAAAATAAGCTTTAACAAAACTTTTTTGGATGCCAATTGGCGGTTTCGTAATCAACGATTTATGCATGGTGTTTCTGATGGAAATATTGCAATGTTGACATCAGTTTTCAGGAAGTTGATTTCTGAAGATAGAGTGAGAAAAACGGCAGTTGTATTCCTTGATCAGAGCCTTCTTCAGACTGCTGTGTTTAGTTTACCGAAAGCATTAAATCAAGTGAATATTGGGTCTGGGATTCAGCTGCAATTTACGTTTGGTTATTCTCTAGTTGCTAATTTTTTGGATGGGAATAAAAACAGTCTTTTTGAGTTGCTAAAACAGTTGTCTATTCGACGTTTTAAATCAGTACAAATCACCTGCGAGAATCAACGAAACTTTAGATCAATTTGGAATGGCTTTAATGATCTCGACGATTTTTTGAGACAGCTTGAATTTGATAATTCTGACACTTTACAACATACTTTTTGTTCAGCAGTAATTTCAAAGTGTATTTCTTGTTTAGATCGTTATTTGAAAAATAAACACCGTTTTGAGAAACTACCAGAAGAGTTTGTGAAAAAAGCTTTTTTGAGTGAACTTAAAACCAACACAATTGATACGATAAGTGAAAAAACATCCAATATTCAATTTTTGGGGTTGTTAGAAACTCGTAACATAGATTTTGATCATGTTATCATAGTATCATTTAACGACTCAGTTTTTCCTGGAAGTATAATTTCAAATAGCATTATACCAAACGACGTAAGAAGCAGGTTTGGTCTGCAAATGCCAAATGATTCTGAAGGACTTTTGTCGTATTATTTCTTTCAAAGTATTCAAAGGGCAGAGTCAATTAGTCTGTTATCTATTCAAAGCGATTCGGGGTTTAATAGCTCAGAACCTTCTCGATATTTGAACCAGCTTAAGAATAGTTTCCCTGGCTTTGAGGATGTGTTTGTACAAAAACGAACAAGTTTTGTACACAACGACGAAATCAACGGAGAAACAATCGTGATTCCTCAAAATCCAAAAATTAAAGCTAAAATCATAAATTATCTTTCCCAAAAAGGGTGCTCTGTTTCTGCGCTTAATCTACTAATTCGCAATCCAATTGATTTTTACAATCAATATGTTCTTGGGCTTAAAGAATCCGAAACTATTTTAGATGAAGTTTCACATGCAGAATTAGGGACTTTATTTCATAATGTATTAGAAGATTTATATAAGCCTTTTGTAGCCACCAAATTAACTAGTGATACGTTTAAAGAAATTGAAAAGAGACGGAATGATGTAATTGAGAATAGAATTGAAGAACTAAATAAAAAACTAAGCCCCTCTATGAGTATTCTGAATTTGTATAAAAATATCTGTTCAGTTTGGATTGATAAATTTTTACAATTTGATTTGTCTCGAATAAATGCAGGAAGAGATATTGTGCTGAAGGATTTGGAAGAAAGGTGCGAAATTGAAATTAAACTGCAACTAGAGGAAAATTTTGCGACTATAAAACTTGTTGGTTCAATTGATAGGGTAGAAGAAGAGAATGGAGTAATCAGACTCATCGATTATAAAACAGGGAAGGTGGAACAAAAAGATTTGCGAATTGATGATTTTTCTGAAGTAATGGATAATTTAGATCTCTCCAAGGCTAATCAGCTGCTTTACTATACATTATTATATAGTCATATAAGTAAGTTTAAAAAAATCGAGTCGGCGATATATTCTTGTCGGAATAATCTAACTGGAATTTTACCTCTAATGATCCAAGGAAAATCTTTCGTAGACAATGATGATCTCATTGCATATACTGTTGCGGTGAAAATAAAATTGGAGTCAATTTTAAAATCTGATTTTCAGTTTGAAGAATCAAATGAGTTTAAATCTAAGTTTACTGACCTTATGGTTTAAAAAGGTAGCCAACTCCTCTTACTGAAATAAAGTGAGTGGGTTGTTTAAGATCTATCTCAAAGCTTTTTCTGAACTTTACAATTGCATTATCAATAACTCGAAAATTTAACTGAACCGCCTCTGGAGTTGTATCAGCTAATTCCTCACGTGAGATAACTTGATTGGGGTGTTCTATAAATAATTTCAAAAATGCAATCTCTCGTTTGCTAAACGCAATGCTTTCTCCGGAGAATGTCGTGGCGGAGAAACTATCAAACGAAATTGTATTTCCTGAAAAAGCAAAAGAAGGAGAATTTGTAATTTCTTTTTTTGATGCAGCTAAATTTTTCACTCTTAGCAGAAATTCTTCCAAATGAAAAGGCTTCCCTAAGTAATCATTACCACCTGATTTTAATCCTAAAATTTTGTCAGTGGTCGAATTTCTAGCCGATAAAAAGAGTATCGGAGTCTCTAAATCTACTTTTCTTATTGATAAACACACCTCTAACCCATCCTTCTCAGGAATCATTACGTCTAATATAATAAGGTCGAAGGTGTTATGAGGATTCAATGCAGTTTGTACAGCAATGTTACCGTTTCTAACCCAGGTGAGGCAATAGCCTTCTAGCTTTAGGTTAAGGATAATTGCCTCAGCCAATTGAGCTTCGTCTTCAACAAGTAAAATTTGTTTCATCAAATGCGATATTAGAAATAAAATAAAGAGTTTCAAGTAAAATTTTGTTAGGTTAAAAATTAAGTTAATTTTATGCGTTTGAAAAAAGGTATAACTAATTATTAAATAGTAGAAATATGAAAAATTGTTATTTGTGGTTAAAGAAGTCAGTGACGCTTGTGTCAATGGTTTTTGTTTCATTGGTCAGTTTCGGGCAGTTGTCCGGTACATATACCATTGGTGGTACAAGCCCCAGTTACTCATCGGTTACCGCTGCAGTAAGTGCGCTTAACTCAAATGGTGTTAACGGTGCTGTAACTTTTAACATTCGTTCAGGTACATATACTGGGCAGTTAAGTTTTAGAAGTGTTTTTGGCTCTTCGGCGACAAACACGATTAGGTTTCGACCTGATCCTGCTAACACGACTCCTGTTGTTATTCAGTATTCTAGTAATGGTTCTACTACGAATTGGACAGTTGGATTTAATGGTTCATCTTATATTTCTATTGACTCATGCGAAATCAAAGCAACTTCCACTAGATATGGTAGGGTAGTTGATTTTAGAGGTTCAAACTCATTTATTTCCTTTGATGGCAATGATTTAGTTGGAAGGTCTAACGCGACTTCTTCAACCTGGGATGCTATTGTATGGGACGAAAGAGGTACTTCTCATTACGCAAATGATATTACTTTTAAGAACAATGCTATGACTGGTGGTTCTTACGGTTTTTATATTTATGGCAACAACACTTCGGCTTTTCAGACTAATTGGACTATTGAAAACAATACCATTAAGAATTTTTGGTATAGAGGGATCATGGCATATTATGTTAAGGGAATTGAATGTAATAATAATTCTATTATAAACAGAAAGGCATATACATCACCCACCGGTATTTATGCTTATTACTGCTATAATGCTTCCTATAATGGAAACTATATCGAACTAGTAGGTGGTACTTCTAGCGCTATGGGAATGTATCTTTTCCGCCCTGGTGCTAGTGGAAACACTACAAGAAGAACAATCTCTAATAATATGATGACTTACTCAGACGGAGGCTCTTCTTATGGACGAGGTATGTATATTTATGATCCAGATTATATGGATATTGTTCACAATTCAATTAACTGGCATTCTACTAGTTCTTCAACAGCATACGCTGCTTTGTACACTAGTACAGGTACTTCAGTTATCGTTAGAAATAACAGTGCATTTAACAACGCTAGCGGTTATGGTTATTATCAAGGTAGTTCAGCTTACACCAATTCTAACAACAATGCTTATTCGGTATCTGGACCAAATTCAAACATTACTCAAGCATTGGCTGTTAATCCCAAATACAATTCACCTACGGATTTACATACCTACAGTACAGATTTATTCGCCGCTGGTACTCCGCTAACAAATATTACTACAGATTACGATGGAGAAACAAGAAGTACTACTGCGCCATGTATTGGAGCTGATGAGTATAAGTTGTATTCAGATGATGCTGGAGTAAAGAGCATGGTGAATGCTTCATTGTGCTCAGGTAGCCAACCAGTTGATGTAAATGTTAAAAATTTCGGAACTGCAACGCTTTCTTCATTTAGCGTGAATTGGAGTGTTGCTATTGGTACTGCAGCTGCAGTAACTCAAACACCAGTTGCTGTCTCCGGTTCCTCGGTTGCAAGTGGTGCCGATACCGCTGTCGGACTGGGTAATTACACCTTAAATGTTGGTACGAATTACACCTTTAAAGTTTGGACTTCATTACCTAATTTAGCAACTGATTCTGCTACAGCTAATGATACGATAACAGTTACTATATCACCTGCAATGTCTGGTGTTTATACAGTAGGGTCTGGTGCTTCGGATGATTATGCGAGCATAACAGCTGCTGTTGCAGCCCTTTCTTCAAAAGGAGTTTGTGGAGCGGTCGAGTTGCACTTACAAGATGAAACTTTTAATGAACAAGTTGCAATTGGTGCTATTCCTGGTGGAAGCGCTATAAACACGGTTATAATTAAATCGGATCCTGCAAATGCTAACATGGCAAAATGGGAGTTTAATACTGCAAGTACTGCAGCTAATTATGTAGTTCTTTTTAGTGGTGTACAGTACTTAAGTATTGATACAGTCGTTTTAAAATCATTAGGAACTAATTATGGTGGTGTTGTTCAATTTCAGGGAAGTAATCAGTTTATTACTTTAAATGGTGACTCCCTTATTGGTCGTGAAAATGGAACAAACAATACTTATGACAGAGTCATTTATGATTACACTGGCGGTAATCAAGCAAATGATATCACAATAAAGAATTGTGTTATCATGGGTGGTAGTTATAGTATGTACATTTATGGACAAGGCAACGGATCTAGTAGACAGCAACGTTGGACGATTGAAAATAATGAGTTGTACAACTTTATGACATATGGAATATATATGTTCTATACTGAAGACGTAGTAGTTACTAAAAACAAAATTGTTGGTAATGATAGTAGATTCGTAAGAGGTATTTATGGTTATTACTTCCTAGGTGATGTTACTTACAACACCGTAAATATCGCTCAAGGTTATGCTTTTGATTGTCAATGGAGTGATGGGACTTCTTCAAATCATGGTAAGATTACTAATAACATGTTCGCAGTTACAGATGGTAATTATACTGGAACAGATTATGGTCTTCAAATCAGTAGATCACAATGGTGGGATGTTCATTACAATTCATTTTACACTGCAAGCACTGGCGGAAACAGTAGATCTTTATACTTAACTTCAGCAAACAATACTGATGTTAGAAACAATGTAGGTTTTGCTGAAGCAGGTTATGGTTTTTACCAACAATCATCTACAGGAGCTAGAGACTATAACAACTGGTATTGTCGAAATGGACAAAATACATATGGACTTAACCAAGGTTCAAGTTCGTTGAATACTGACCCTCTTTTTGTTGATGCTTCAAAAGGTGACTTGCATGCAGCTAGTGCTCTTATGTACAGAGGAGGTATTCCTATTGTAGGCATTACTGACGATATTGATGAAGAAGTTAGAAGCACAACGGTACCTACTATGGGAGCTGATGAATATGTAGTTCCAGATTATGATGCTGGTGTTACAGACTTTCCGAGTGGTGCATTATGTACTGGTGTTCAGTCAATTGAAGTTACTGTTGGTAACTTAGGATATTTGAATTTGACTTCGTTTGATGTTCATTGGACATATAGCGTTAATGGCGCTGCTGCAACTGCAGGTGCTACCTTAAGCGTTAGTGGTTCTAATGTAGATAAAGGTCTTGATACAGTCGTAACCTTAGGTAATCTTACACTTAATTCTGGTTCGACATATAGTATTGTTGCTTACACGGTTTCACCTAGTGGTCAAACGGATCAAAGAACGGAGAATGATACATTTAAATTTGAGATACGTCCAGCTCTAACCGGTACATTTACTATTGGAAGTAATGGTGACTACGGAAGTTTCGCTGATGCTGTAAAAGATTTAGGTGATTTAGGGATTTGTGGGCCGGTTACATTTCATGTAGATGATTCGACATTCGTTGAAAGTATTACATTGGATGGTATTGTTGGTGTCTCAGGAACTAATCCTTTGACGTTTACTTCTGATCCTGCTAATACTTCCATGGCTGTTCTTGAAGGAAATCTTGAATTTGGCGATATCACCTATGTAAAGTTTGATAACATGCATTTAAAAAGTACTTCAGGGTACACTGTTAATTTGAATGGACTGAATGATAACCTCACGATTGATAGTTGTATCGTAGAAGCAGGTAGTGCTTCAAGTGCAAATGCTTGTATCTATGATAAGAGTGGGAAAAATACTTCAAACTTATTTATAACTAATAGTGAAATATTCGGTGGTTACTACGGCATTTATATCAATGGTGGCTCTACTGCTAGAAATCAGAGAGATGAGTTTATCATAATAGAAGGAAACGCTTTCCATGATATAGGTGTATATTATGTATACACGAATTATGCAGCGAGTTGCCGCTATAATGATAACTCTGTCGAAACTAATACTGCAGGTTCACAGTATGTATTCTTTGGTCGGTATAATAATGACATGCAGTACAAAAACAATCGTTTGAATATGAGAAGTACTGGTTTTCAGTATGCTATTTATGATTTTTATACAAACTATTATAATAGAATAGCTTCGGATAGCACTGAAATCATAAATAACTTTATTTCCTTTTCTAATGATTTAGCAACAAGTGGTCAGTATGGTATTTATACTTACTATGGAACACGTCTTATTATTCAGCATAATAATATTCGTTTAAATACTTCATCAACTTCTTATGGCGGTTATGAGTACAACCCTTCTTATACTAATGTTTCCAATAATATTTTTTCGTCGGAAAGAGGAAATTCACAATTATATTTTAGAGGTAACAGTAGGTGGGGACCAAGTGTTGTAAATAATACCCGTAAAAACAATGGTTATTGGAATGGTACAGCGGGAAATTGGGCAACTAATGGTTTCACAAGAGATGCTTCCGCAATCAATGCAAAGCCTAGATTCAAGGGCCCTAAAAAGGCTGATTTACGTGTTAACGCTGTCGAGTACGATAGTGCTGCGTTCAATGTGGGTGTTGCAATAGATTACTTTCGTTCTCCTAGAAATATTCCTTTTCATGACGTAGGAGCGCATGAGTTTACTCCTTGTTATTTTGATGGAGGAATGATTAATGTATCTTCAATATATTCTTCAGTTCCAACTGGACAGAGTGTATATGTATTTGGAGAAGCAGGAAACAGAGGTTTGGATACAATTACAGGAACTAGATTGAATGCGCTAGTAGCCGGAGTTACTTCAAGTACTTTAATTGATACATTAGCTCCTGAGCAAGATTCAACAGTTGCGGTTCTTGCGAATGTAGGAGCTGTTTCTGGTCAGATTTCGGCAAATTTTTTCACAACTATAAATGAGTCGGATTGTGATAGCACAAACGATACGTTGAATTACGTTATCAACGTTAGTGATTCTATTTACGCATTGGATGATTCATTGAGAGGTCTATATGGTGGACTTGGTTATGCTACTGGAACTACTGGTGAGTTTGGAAATGTTTATGAAGTGTTCAGTACTGATAAAATGACTTCAGGAACTTTCTACCTAGTTAACCCTATTAGAGGAGCTAGTGTAAAGTTGAAACTATATGCTGTAAATGATACTGCAAGTCCAGCTGTTCAGCAAGTGATCGATTCGACAAGAGCTTTTCAAATTAGTGCAAATGGTACAGGTTGGTATACTCTTGAATTTGGTTGTGGAGGAGTTACCTTACAACCTGGAAAGTATTTAATTGCTATCCAACAGATAAATCCAGTTCGTATGAATCTTGGTTTCTCAAGTATTAGAACAGGACGTCCAGGTATTATGTATAGTAGAAGTGCAGGCGGTAGTTGGGCTGATTTGAATGCTCAGGGTGGTCTAGTCGGAAACGCTACACTTATTTTAAGAGCAAACTTCGGTGAAATTGGTGATAAGCAAATATTAGCCGACACCACGTTGTTATGTTTCGGTTCTACTGCTCAAGTAAAACCAAATAAGGAATATAAATTCAATACTTGGTCAACTGGTGAGTTCTTTGATTCTATTAAAGTAACCAAGCCAGGCATTATCTCAGTAAGAGTAGAAGATGAGCTTGGTTGTATCTATATGGATACAACGAATGTTGTAAGAACTCAGCAAATTGTGTTAAATGAGACTGTTACCAATGCTACTTGTGATAGTTCTGATGGTGTTGCAGTTGCAATGGCAACTGGTATTTATGGACCTTACACTTATGAGTGGGATAACGGATACATAGGAGACACACTCGCAGGAATACCTGGAGATATTTATAACGTTACTGCTATCGATAGTGTAGGTTGTACTGAGGAATTAGAAGTTGAAGTATTAGGTGCAAGTCCACTTGTTTCTTCAACAAACTCATACCCTACTTGTAATGGTGATAATGATGGATCTGCCGAAGTTGCAGTAACTAAAGGTATCCCAGGATATACTTACAAATGGAATTCGGGTGGAACAAACGCTAAAGAATCTAATTTGTCTGCCGGAGCTTATACTGTTACTGTAACAGATAAAAGTAATTGTGATGAAGTTGTTTCTATAACAGTTATAGATCCTCCTGTGATTCAGGTAATTATGAAGGATAATACTCCAAGTGCTTGTAAGTTAGCAAATGGATCTGCTGAAGCATCAGTTACAGGTGGTATTGCTCCATTCACATATTTCTGGAGTAATTCACAAACTACTGGTAAAGCAGTTGGTTTGACTGAAGGTGTTTATGATGTAACCATTACAGATTCACTAGGTTGTGTTAAAACTGGTAAAGTAAAAGTTATCGATCCTAACTCGCCAATTGCTGTTCCTTCTGATCTTTCATTAGATTGTAGTTATGATACAGCAACTGCTGAAGTAACTATCAATGGCGGAACTGGACCCTTCAAATACACTTGGAGTACTGGAAGTTCAGCAACACTGTTGAATGGATTGACTAAAGGGAATTATCAAGTAAGGGTTGAAGATGCAGCTGGTTGTGATCATGATACAGTAGTTGTGATTAATGCTCCAGATCCAATTAATGTTTCATTCATTAATGTTGTTGACGGTGGGGAGAATAATGTGAAAGCAACTGCAAGTGCAGTTGGTGGAACAAAGCCTTACTCTTCTTACTTATGGTCAAACAATGAGACAGATTCTACAGCTACTAACTTACCAAACGGTGTAAATACGGTAACGGTAGTTGATGCAAATGGTTGTTCTTTCAAAGCTCAGATTGATGTCTTTAGTGAGTTCACTGGAGTTGGAGTATTAGGAAATACTGATGCATTCAGAATTTATCCTAACCCAACAGCAGGTGTAATTAACTTAGAGTTCAACTTAACAAGTGAAGAAGATGTTACTGTAAGAGTAATGAACGCAGTTGGTCAAGTAATTGAAACTACTGAGAAAACTAGAGTTACTCAAGATAATGTAACGCTGGACATTACTGGTTATGCATCAGGAATCTACTTTGTAGAGACTACAGTAGGAACTGAGAAAGTTGTTAGCCGAATTCAGTTATCTAAATAATTAGAGTTTAAATCTCAAAAAACCCTGACTTCGGTCAGGGTTTTTTTTTTGCCTTTTTTTTAATGTATTTCAATGAATAATTTTATTGCATATCGTAAGCCTAATAAATCTTATATAATCCAGTTTAATATTCATGAGGAAGTAGTTAAAGAAGAGTTTTTAAAGTCTGGTGGTTTTATGATAGCTCCTTTTAATGACAATGATGAAACATTATACTTTATAGGAGAAGAATCAGAACTAGCTGTGCAAATTAAAACGGCAGAACGGTCTTCTATAAGAAGAATTAAGGAAGGCTCTGAGTATAGAGATACACTTGGAAAAGCAATCAAAAGTATTAAGGATAATGGGCTTCAAAAAGTTGTCGTATCTAGACAAATACAATTGGAGGGAAAGTTGAATTCTATGGAGGTGTTTTTGGATTTGGTAAGTAAACACAATAATGCTTTTGTTTACCTGTATGTTATTAATGATATTACTTACATAGGAGCAACCCCAGAGTTATTAATCCATAAGACAGAAAATTCTATCAATACTGCATCATTAGCAGGAACTGTTTCGCACGATGTTCTTGGATATTTTAGCCCATGGACAGAAAAAGAGTATCATGAGCATAAGTTAGTTACAGAAACTATCGTTACTATTTATAGAAAGTACTGTAATGAGGTGAATGTAAGTGAGAGGAAAGATTTGATAGCAAGTTCAGTAAAACACTTATATCAGAACATCTCAGGTGAGCTAAAGGAAGACTGCAATCTTATAGATATTCTTGATGAATTGCATCCCACCCCTGCAATTGCGGGATTACCTGCAGATCAAGCTATCCAATGGATAAATAAAAATGAAACAAAAAATCGAGGATATTATACAGGTTACTTCGGGCTTTATTCATCAGCAATAGCTGAGCTGTACGTTAATCTTCGGTGTTTGAAATATGAAAATGAAATTACTACTATTTATGTAGGAGGTGGAATAGTAGAAGGTTCTACATTTGAATCAGAATTTGAGGAAACGGAGCACAAAGCGGAGACATTATTGTCTTCAATACGGAAGTTCCACAATATAGAATTTGAATACAAATAAACAAACAGCTATTCTCGTAGCACATTCTTTCTCGCAAATTGGCGGAAAGGAAGTTGTTGTTTCTCCTGGTAGCAGAAACGCACCTTTAATAGCTAGTTTCCAAAAGGATAACTTTGTATTACATTCAGTTGTTGATGAACGCTCTGCAGGCTTTATTGCTTTAGGCATTGCTATTGCGTCTAATACGCCGGTAGGATTAATTTGCACATCTGGTACTGCTCTATTAAATTACGCACCCGCTATAGCTGAAGCTTATTATTTGGGAGTTCCATTAATGGTATTTTCTGCAGACCGACCAGAAGAAGCAATAAATCAAGGGATTGGTCAAACAATAAATCAACAAAACGTCTTTGCTAATTTTCAGAAATTCTTTTTGCAATTACCTATACAACTATATAACCAGAATGAATTTACTGCATGGAACCAAAAGGTTTTGGAGTGTTTGTGCACTGCAACAGATAGAGATACAGGTCCTGTACATATTAACATTCCTTTTGAGGAGCCATTATATGAATTATCAGAAGTTCAATTTGACGCTTTAGTAGTAGGTTCAATCATTGAACAAATGAAGGGGTTTGTTCTTTCTAACTATCAAAAAGATCAACTATGTAACTCTCATAAAACATTAATTCTGTGTGGAATGTTAAAAGAAAATCAGATTACTAGCGATTATCTGCGTGCTCTTTCGAATATTTCCTCGATTATTATTGTAACCGAGCATACAAGTAATCTTTCCAAATTAGATACAATACAGACTATTGATAGGGTATTAGAGTTAGTTAGTGATGAATTAAAACCTGAGCTAGTAATTACTTTAGGCGAAAATGTCATTTCTAAAAAGATTAAATCATTTATCTCAGATTCTAATTGTTCGCATTGGCACATTTCTCCAGGTGGTGCTTCAAGAAATACTTTTGGGAAACTGGATCAGTCAATTGAGTCCGATACAAATTCATTTCTCCTTTCTCTTGTTAAGATAAAAGGTAGACTGCAAAAAAGCCCATATTCAGCAGACTGGATAGCTATTGATACAAAAGGAGAGAATAGACATCAACAATTCATAAGTTCTTGTTCCTATTCTGATTTAGGTGTGTTTAATAGAATAATTCAAAAGCTTCCCTTTGATTATCATATTCAATCTGGTAACAGCAGTGTCGTAAGGTATTTTCAGCTCTTTAAGGATATTCCTTTCAAGAATTTCCATGCTAATCGAGGTACATCAGGAATCGATGGCAGTACTTCCACAGCCGTGGGCTATTCATTAGCAAAAAGTGAGCCTACACTTCTGGTTACTGGAGATTTGAGCTTTATGTACGATTCAAATGGGTTATGGAATGAGCTATTATCGCCAAATCTTAGAATTATAATCATAAATAATGGAGGTGGCGGAATTTTTAGGATTATTCCTGGTCCAAAGTCAATGGAAAATTTTGAAATTTATTTCGAAGGTAAACATTCAATGAATTATCAAGGTATAGTCTCAAACTTTGGCCTTGATTACCAGTTTGCAGAAAATTTTCAGGAATTAGAAAATGAATTGGATTCGTTTTTTGAAGTGTCATCTGTAGCTAAGGTTTTAGAAGTAAAAACCCCAACAGAATTAAACGATCAAATTTTGAAGCGCTATTTTAATTTCATTAAAACGGGTGCACATGAAGAAATGGATTAGTGCGTTTCGGCTAAAAACACTTCCTTTGGCTTTTGCCAGCATCTTAATGGGAGCAGCTATTTCCTATGATCAAGAATATTTTAATTGGAAAATCCTTGTGCTAGCCCTTGTAACTGCAACTTTTCTTCAAATCTTGAGCAATTTGGCTAACGACTATGGAGATGCACTTTCGGGTGTAGATGGTGAAAACAGATTGGGGCCTACTAGAGCAATTCAAAGTGGTGAAGTTTCAGTTAAAGAAATGAGAATTGCAGTTATTCTTTTTTCATTATTAAGTTTATTGAGTGGAATAGCCTTGCTGGTATTGAGTTTTTCTAGTATTTCAGGACTGTTCATGTTGTTTTTATTTGTAGGATTACTTGCTATTGCTGCCGCAATTAAGTACACTGTTGGAAAAAATGCATATGGTTATTCTGGTTTAGGAGATATTTCTGTTTTCATTTTCTTTGGAATAGTAGGTGTTATGGGATCGTCTTACTTGTTCAATCAAACGGTTCAGTTCGTAAATATTTTACCAGCAGTATCGATTGGATTTTTTGCTGTTGGAGTATTAAACCTTAATAACCTTCGTGACATTGATAATGATGCTAGACACGGTAAAAACACCTTGGTTGTGCAGTTCGGTAAGTCTTGGGGAAAGAATTATCACTATTTATTGATAACCTTGGGGTGGGTTATGTTTTTTTGGTTTTTGACTTATACATCTTCAGCGCTTATTAATTATTTGCCATTTGTTTTATTTCCCGTTTTTATTGCTAATCTAATTGCTGTAAAAAAGCATAATGATCCAAAAGAGCTGATAGATAAGTTAAAACAACTTGCTCTTGGGACCTTTGGGTTTGCAGTGCTTTACTTCACTTCCGTAGTACTATCTTAAAATGAAAGTTGAAATAATACCATATACTTTGATTTTCAAGTCTCCTGGAGGTACTTCTAGAGGTATTCTGAAAACTAAGGATACATGGATATTAAAACTTGAAGAAAACGGAAGAATAGGTTGGGGTGAAATTGGACTTTTTAGAGGTTTGAGTTATGATGATAAGCCAGAATTCGATTCGAAATTACTAGAGCTAAAAGTGTCTATTGAAACGGGGACAGCATTATCCCAGTTATTGATATCGTTTATCGACTGGCCCGCAATTCGATTTGGAGTTGAACAGGCATTTACTTCGTTAGCAAGCGGAAATCCGTTTTCGCTTATAAGTTCTGCTTTTCTGGAAAATTCTGAACCAATTGTTATCAATGGGTTAGTTTGGATGGGTGATGTTAGCTTTATGAAATCTCAAATTGATGAAAAATTACGTAAAGGGTTTCATTGTATTAAGCTTAAAATTGGAGCTATAAATTTTGAAAGAGAAATTGAATTAATTGAAAGCATTCGAAAGTCTTTTTCTGATAAAGAGGTAGAAATTAGAGTTGATGCAAATGGAGCATTCAGTTCAATCGATGCTAAGTTAAAACTAAAACGATTATTCGATCTTAAAATCCATTCAATTGAACAGCCTATAAAGCAGGGGCAAATTGAAGAGATGAGAAAACTTTGCAGTGAAAATCAACTACCAATAGCATTAGATGAAGAATTGATTGGCATCAATTATTACCAGGATAAAGTTGATTTGTTGGTTAATATAAAACCTCAGTATATCATTCTAAAACCGTCTTTATTAGGAGGGTGGAAGAGTTGTGATGAATGGATATATATAGCTGAAAGTTTAAATATTGGTTGGTGGGTAACGTCTGCTTTGGAATCCAATATTGGGTTGAATGCCATAGCGCAATATGTAGCAACAAAACAATCAAAAATGCCACAAGGATTGGGAACAGGAGAGCTATTTACTAATAACTTCACTTCTCCATTAGAAGTGAAGAATGGCTCATTGTATTACAATTCTAATTCTAATTGGAACTTAAAGATACTTGTACATGTCTAAAATTCATCAATCTTTTAAAATTAATGGATTTAGTTATAATGAATTTCTGAACCAAAGATTTGAAAACGAAAGATTAAAAGAATTCCAAAACGAGTTGCTGAATTTTAAGACAGCTAATAAATTTGTTTTTCAAACATCAGGAACAACCGGTAGGTCTAAGCAAATTGTTTTTTCTATCGATAAAGTTAAAATATCGGCTATTGGTACCCATGCTATTTTTAGTTTATTTGAAGGAGCTGTTGTATTGAATGCTCTTCCTTTGCAATATGTTGCGAGTAAAATGATGCTTTACCGATCATTAATTTGTGGCTATTCATTGTATGTATTGGATCCAAGTTTTGACGAAGGTATCTTTGATGATTTGCCAGATGCAGTCGACTTTGTGCCCCTAGTTCCTCTTCAGGTTGAAAGATTATTGAGTTTTAAAAATAGACCGTTTCAATTTATTCATAAAGTGCTAATAGGTGGAGCAAGTGTTTCTTCTGGTTTGAGGAGCAATATTTTGGATTTAGATGTTAGGACAAAATTCTATGAGTCATTTGGAAGCACTGAAACGCTTACCCATATTGCAGTTAAAGAAATATCTAAATTGGATAGTGATTTTAAGGCAATTGAAGGGGTCCATTTTTCTGAGCAAAAAAACTGTCTAGTTATTCATGCCCCGCATGTTAATGATTATCCCATTGTGACCAATGATTTAGTTGATTTAATTTCTAGTAAAACCTTTAAATGGAAGGGTAGAGTTGACAATGTCATAAATTCCGGCGGAATTAAGATTATCCCTGAACAGCTAGAGATGAAAATTTCGACACTAATTAACAATCCGTTTTTTATAGCTTCTGTGCCTTCTGAAAATCTAGGACAACAAGTTATTTTGGTAATTGAATCATCAACAAATTACGAAATCGATTTCTCAAATAGTGCACTGGGAAAATATGAAACTCCAAAGAAAGTCTATTTCATACCAAAATTCTATCGAACAGAGTCTGGAAAAATTTTAAGAAAGAAATGCTTAGTTGATATCCATATCTGAATGTTTCGAATAGTTTTCCCAACGATCTAATACCGTGGTCATATCCGTGGGTAATTCAGAATCAAATTGCATAAATTTCCCAGAAGTAGGGTGCTCAAAACCAAGTGTTTTTGCATGAAGGGCCTGTCTAGGAAGAATCTTAAAGTTATTATCGACAAACTGCTTGTACTTGGTAAATGTGGTTCCTTTCAAGATTCTATTACCTCCATATTCAGGATCGCCAAATAGAGAGTGCCCTATATGTTTAAAATGAGCACGAATTTGGTGTGTTCTGCCAGTTTTGAGCTTGCATTCTACTAATGTGACATATCCGTATGAACGCAATGTTCTATAAGTTGTAATTGCAGATTTTCCGAATTCTCCATCTTCAAAAACACTCATAACCTTCCGGTTTTTAAGGCTCCTTCCAATGTGTCCTTCAATTGTTCCCTCTGGTTCTTTAGGATCTCCCCAAATTAAAGCATGATAGGTTCGTTCTGACGTTCGAAGAAAAAACTGTTTCGCTAAATGGCTGTGAGCGAATTCAGTTTTCGCAATAACCATCAATCCCGAAGTTGCTTTGTCTAATCTGTGCACAATTCCAGGTCTGTCTTTTCCATTGCTAGTAGGAAGATTTTTGAAATGAAATGCTAATGCGTTAACTAAAGTTCCTCGTTTATTTCCGAATCCAGGATGCACCACTAAGCCCGCATTTTTATTGATCACTAAAAGCTGATCATCTTCGTAAACGATCTCTAATGGAATATCTTCAGGAACAATTTCTAGTTCTTCTTTTTCTTCTGGAAGTAAGAGTACAATTTCATCTCCAGGCTTCACCTTATAGTTCGGCTTTACAGGTGAATCATTAATGAGTAGACAGTTCGCCCTGCAGGATATCTGTATTTTGTTCCTAGATATTTGCGGAATCCGATCCATTAAAAATTTATCGACTCGCAAGAGCTGCTGGCCTTGGTCTACTGTAATTGTTTTATAAACGAAAAGGTTTTCTGTTTCTTCGTTTTCAGATAATATGTCAGAGTTTTCCATTAAGTGCCTATTTGGCAATTATTACTTTGGATGAAATAGGATTTCCAGAATTGTCATTCGCAATCAATATGTAAATTCCGTTTTGTAATTCACTTACGTCGTATGTTTTACCTTCATTATTAGCCCATGTTTTTACTCGACGTCCTTGCAAACTATACAGATACACCGGGTTTAATTCAGATACTCCTTTAATTGAAAATAAGCCGTTTGTTGGATTTGGGGAAATGGTAATTGGAATATATTCAAGTTCTACTTCAGGCTTTATTAGTGGCTTCTCTGTTCCATCACCAAAATCTGCTCGTAGCATTACAGTACCAGTAAATTCTGAGTTACGCCAAATCCCATCAATCTCAGATATATAAGTATTTTTTTGATTATTGTCGTTTACATCATAACCCACGAAAGTTTTTTCTTCACTTAACTGTTCATATCCCACATGGAAATCTCCTTCAACAATTACGTTTTCAGGCAAATTGAACCGTTGAAAACTCCCAGGACGCATTTTTTGTATTTTAACGGGTCCAGATTCAAATATTGGATCAGTGTCCAAACTATTGTAAATAACGATGTTCACTTTTTGATTATTAACTTTTTCAAATGTTTGAACAAAGTTAATTAGTACTCCTTTGAGAGTGTCTAGAACTGGAGTATTAAATTTTACTGCGATGTGTGTTCCTATTAGATTTAGTTGATATGTCTTTTCAGCAGATTGGTCATCATAGCTGTAAAATCGATCAAAAAATTGGTTATGAATTAAAGTGTCATTTGGGCTATATCTATCATCAGAAGAGAAAGTCTCTAACTCACACCTAAACCATTGTCGCTCTTCATTATCACTAGGAAACTGAAAACGATTTGAAGATTTTACTTCAAAAGGAAGTCTTGTTTTGTCAATAACTGAGGTTCGCAGTTCTTCCGGTGACGTATACAAGTAATTGACGCTATTGGATTTGTAAATGGTGTAACGTGCTTTTAAGATATCTGATTTATTACTTAAATTTATATGATCTAAAAATATAGTGTCTACCATAAATTTATTAGGATCTGTTTTGTAATGCTCCCACGGCATAGCCGTATAATCCCTTAGAAATGATCTTACAGGATTCACAATTGCAAAATCTTTTATCTCATCAGCTTTTCCCCCATTTGCAATTAACCGAACGTAATCCAAGTGCCAGTGATCAAAATTACCAGATTGAGTAGCATAGTTTTTAAATCTAAAACGGAACCCGTTCTGCATATAATTAGTATCAGTAATTGAAACTGAAACCCTTTCGAATTCCTTAGAGGTATCGCCAGAAACGCCCCAAACTCTTTTCCACTGTGTGGTTCTGACATTGTAGAATTCTAGAATTAAAGAATCTTCCTCTTCAGGACGATCTCCATTTCCTTCGGCTTGATAGAAAAAGCTCAAATAAATAGAATCATTAACTACGTAGTTTTTTCTATTATTTCCGTCCTTATAGTCATATAAATTGATCGGTTTTGATGTCATAAAATCAGAAATACCATAGGTTAATTTCGATGAATTGTCATAAGGATTGCCTAAACTATCTAATCCATCAAAGGTTAAAACGCCGAGAGTTGGTTGATCGATAGCCATTGTGTAGTTTAAGAATGGCCCTGGGGCGATCCAATAACTGTAATGATCGTCTCTTGCAAAAAAGTGTGATTGTTGCTTGTTCACTAATACACTATCTCTTTCATAATTAATTATTCGAGTTATACCATTCTGTGTGTAATAACTGAAATTGGGATAAGCAAGAAAAGAATCAACTCGAAAAAAGACTAACCCTGTATCAAAGAAGACAATATTGTGTGGCTCTGCTAAGGTTGAATCTAAATCACCAGTTAAAGGATCAACGACAACATTAAAAACGGAATCCACCATGAATTCAACAGAATCCAAAGGTTGGTTGTTTACGACAAAACGAAAACTTAACGAATCAAAAACAGCTGGATTATCAACTGTGGTTGGAAAATATTTTATTCGGTTTTTTGAAAAGTCATCTATAATGGGAAGGTCTAAAGTATTAAGCAAATAAGTAATAGAGCTGTCCTGATCAGCTCTGGACCCAAAATTGTTCGACGCGAAAGTTGGCTCTGAGTATTGTTCGGCTCTATAGGATAATATCCCTAATTCTTCTTGAGCTCTAGCACAGAAAATTTGGCTAATTAATAGAGAGAGGAAGAGTGTACTTTTAAAATTCATTCAGGAAGGATTGTTTCTAACCTATCAATCGGAATTATTGGGATTTTATTACTATCAGTGGTTAAGAAAACTTGCACCGCAGAGCCTAAGAATAAAACCGCATCGTTATTAGAATTAGGAACTTGCTTAAAGACTCTTGCCTTTAAGCTGTCTTCTCCAGAAAACTCTTCGTCGGGAACAGCAGATCCAATTACCAATCCTGCTTGAAGTAATTTTTCTCGAACGTCTTCTAAGGTTAATCCAATTAGTGATGGCATTGGAATAAATTGATCGCTTTGTCCTCCACCAAAAACTAAGTCAACCGTTGTTCCTTGATCTAATCTGTTTCCTGATTCTAAAGGAACACCACTAATTTCAATTCTTTCAAGGCAATCCGTGCATGATGCTGGCACATATAAAATAGTTCCAATTCTTAATCCAATAGATTGTAATTGAGCAATAACATTTCGTTTGTCATCGTATTGTAAATTCGGAATAGTAACTTTAGGAGCATCATAAGCACTTATTGTTACATAAATTTTGCGCCCTTCTTTCACAAATGCTCCTGAGTCAGGAGTTTGCTCGATCACTATTCCGCCTTGTTGCTTTTCTACAAATACAGAATCCATTATTTCATAATCTAATTTTTCAACCTTTAGCAGGTTTTCTAATTCTGTTTCGTGATAGGACCTCAAATCAGGAACTTTAATTGTTTCAGCATGCAGCGTAACTGAATCTAAGTAAATAAGAAGGCACCAAATTCCAATGAATAATAGAACTATATATACCCCAATACTCACCCAAAAGGCTTTCGAGAAAAAGAATTTTATAATTTTTACTAGTGCCATAATCTAGCATCAAAGATAAGATTATTGGATGCTAGTTGCCTGTTAGTAATTCTTTTAATAAGTAATGAAATCAATAGTGATAAATGAATTCTTCAAA
Source organism: Flavobacteriales bacterium UBA6770 (assembly GCA_905181875.1). Taxonomy (GTDB): domain Bacteria; phylum Bacteroidota; class Bacteroidia; order Flavobacteriales_G; family Salibacteraceae; genus UBA6770. Next base: position 153,924 of record CAJIZH010000004.1, on the reverse strand, counting down.
AATAACTTTGGTAAAAATAAGTAGCTATGTCAAAGCCTATTATTGCCCTCGTTTGTGGTGGATTTACTGATGAATATGCCATTTCAATGAAAAGTGCTGATTTATATCTGAATCACCTTTCAAATGAGAAATATGAGATATTTAAATTGGTTTTGGATAATAACGGGTGGTCCGCATTTGACAGTAAAAGTGAAGCTACAAAAATTAATGAAAGTAATTTTACATTAAATCATCATGGTCAATTGCTAAAGATTGATGCAGTTGTTAATGTAATACACGGCACTCCTGGCGAAGACGGAAAACTACAGGGGTATTTTGATGTGCTTGGAATAAAATATATAGGATCTAATGTTCTTTCGAGCTCACTGTCATTTAATAAGGGATTTTGTAATCATTTTTTGGAAAAACAAGGAATTCTAATTCCTAACTCTAAGTTGGTGTATGAAATGGCTGAGCTAGATGCAGAATCCCTTATTGCTGAATTGGGTCTTCCTTGTTTTGTAAAGCCAAACGACGCTGGTTCTAGTCTTGGAGTTTCTAAAGTTAAAACTAAAGAAGAATTAAAGCCAGCAGTTGAATTGGCGTTTTTGATTGGAGAGCGTGTTTTAGTTGAAAGTTCAGTTCAAGGTTTAGAATTAACCTGCGGAGTAGTTAGGCGAAACAGTATTCCCGTTCCAGTTGCAGTTACTGAAATTCAATTTGAAGCTGAATTTTTCGATTACGAGGCAAAATATAATTCAACAACAACACAAGAGATAACACCTGCAAGAATTGATAAAAAAACTTACGATGAATGTATGGATTTGTCAGTTCAGATCTACAAGAAGTTAGGTTGTAGCGGCTTCTTTAGAGCGGATTATATACTTCATGAAGAAAAGCTTTATCTCATTGAAGTCAATACCGTTCCTGGTATGTCTGAAGCCAGTTTATTGCCGCAAATGCTCGATTATGCTGGAATGAGTTTATCGGAATTATTAGATGAAGAAATATCTGATTTGATTAAAAAATAAATCTTTCGTCATTAGATTCGTAACTAAATCTAAACTAATGAAACCTATAGTTACAAAGGCACGTTCTTTTTCAATGCTTGTTTTGTTCAAACTCCAGTAGGAGTAAATTGTTAGGCTGTTACTAAAGCTACTAATGCTCAATCTATTGAGCGAAGCGTTATAGGCTCTGTTGGTAGTGAGGAGAAAATCTCTTCTATTTCTCTTTCTAGCACTGCTGGCGAATCAGTATTGCAAACACTAAAGAATTCGAGTTTAATTATTACACAAGGATTCCAGTAAACCTCAGAATCTTATTTAGATAGCGGTGGCGGAGAGGACACTACTTCAATAGTAGGAATGAGTGAATTCATTAATATATCTCTATTCCTAACCCTAAGTACTCATTAGTGAATTTCATTATTAAAACGAATAAAAATTTGATGTTAAGTGTATTTGATGCGGTAGGTAAATTAGTTCAATCAAACGAGGATGTTGAACAAGACGAAACCGAACAAACCGATCAAGTTCAGGATTGGGAAAGTGGGTCTTATCAATTCAAATTCATTAATACTAAACAAGAATCAGTAAGTTTTCAAGTTGTGAAACAGTAAGTAGAACTTAAAATATTGGTATAAAAAGTCCCGATTTTTAGTTTTTTTGTATTACAAACTCAAATCTTTTACCAATGCATCCATCTTAGATTCCAATAATGCATTAGAAGCTTCAAAGGCTTCAATCGATTTCAATTTATCACCTTTTACACTCAAATAAAATTTGATTTTAGGCTCAGTTCCAGATGGTCGCGCTGTAATAATACTTCCATCTTTTAACACCAATTGAATCACATTTGATTTTGGCAATTCAATTCCTTTAATCGAATGATTGAAAAGATTTAATTCCTCTTGTGATTGATAATCACGTAATAATTCAACTTCCATTCCAGCGACAGTTTTAGGTGGATTAGAACGCAATTCCGACATCATTTTCTGAATTTCTGAACTTCCTTCAATTCCTTTTTTGGTAATAGAAATCAATCGCTCTTTGTAAAAAGCGATGTCTCTGTAAATCCCAAGTAATTCATTGTATATAGTACTTCCAGCTTTCTTTGCTTCAGCTGCAGCCTCGCAAATCATTACAGAAGACAGCACAGCGTCTTTGTCTCTTACAAAATCATCAATCAGGTATCCGTAGCTTTCTTCACCACCAACTATAAACTTTTCTCGACCTTCTTTTTTTCGTATGAGTTCTGCAATCCACTTAAAACCAGTAAGTGTATTGTATGTTTTTACGCCAAAATGATCAGCTATTTCCGTAAGTAATTCGGTAGTTACGATGGTTTTACATATATATTGATTTCCATCAATACCGCCGGAATTCTTCCATTTTTTAAGCATGTAATTTACTAATATAGCTGCTGTTTGGTTGCCATTTAGTAATACAAATTTACCTTCATTATCTTTCACCGCAATTCCAACACGGTCGGCATCTGGATCAGTTCCCAATACTAAGTCCGCATTAACGTTTTGCGCTCTGTCAATGGCTAACTTCAATGCGGCGGCTTCCTCTGGGTTTGGTGAATCTACAGTTGGGAAATTTCCATCTGGAATTTCTTGATCTGCTAATACTTCAATGTGCTGATAACCCAATAAATCCAATACTTGAGGAATAGATTTTACCCCTGTCCCATGTATTGGCGTGTAAACGACCTTCAAATTAGATTCGTGCTGTTCAGATGCAACGCTAGCTATACTATCCCAGTAGTTTCTGTCAGTTTCAATTCCTAATGGAATGATATTCCAACTTCTGTAATCTGTTTTTACTTGGTCAGGAGTTGTTATTTTTCGAACTTCAGTAATAACATTATTATCATGAGGCGGAACCAATTGTGCGCCATCTTCCCAGTACACTTTATAACCGTTGTATTCACTAGGGTTGTGTGATGCAGTGATTACAATTCCTGCTTTACAGTTCTTTTTTCGAACTGCATAAGATAATTCTGGCGTAGGTCTTAAGGATTCGAATAAATAGGCTTCAAAACCATTAGCGGCTAAAATTTCAGCACATTTCCGTGCAAAAATATCCGAGTTATTTCGACTATCGTGAGCGATTGCCACACCAATAGGTTGGTTCGTTTCATCTGTAAAAGACTTTTTTAGATAGTTTGCCAAACCTTGAGTTGCCATACCTATCGTGTAAATATTTACACGGTTAGTCCCGACACCCATTATACCGCGTAAGCCACCAGTTCCAAAATCAAGATCTTTATGAAAGGCCTCTAATAATTCTTGACCGTTTTCATCAATCATCCTTTGCGCTTCAGCTCTTGTCTTTTCGTTAAAACTTGGATGCAACCATTGTTTTGCTCGTTCTATTACCTCTAGTCTATTCATTATTTCAATCCCGCTAATTGTTCTTCAATAACGCGAATCTTTTGTTCTGCGTCTGCCTGTTTCTTTTGTTCTGAAGCTACTACCGCTTCTGGAGCATTATTTACAAATCTTTCGTTACTAAGTTTCTTAGCAACTGAATTCAAAAATCCTTTTGTGTATTTTAATTCTTCTTCTAATTTCTTCTTTTGTGCTTCTAGATCGACTGTTCCGGCGAGCGGAATATAGAATTCATTACTCTTAATAATGAACGAAAATGCACCTTCTACTTTCTCTGAAACAGTATTTAATTCTTCAATATTTCCCAACTTCTGAATAATTACATTCAATTGTTCATTGTATTGTTCATTCAATTTCATAGATAGATTTATCGGAATCTTCTGAGCCAAGTTTTGCTTTTTTCTGAAGGTTCTAATTTCAGTCATAACCTCGGTCATAGTTTCAAAGTCATTTAGTAACTCAGTCCTAACCGATGCGGTTTTTGGATAATCATTTACCATAATGCAATCTTTAGCATTACGTTCTTTTATTGAATGCCAAACCTCTTCAGTTAAGAAAGGCATAAATGGGTGTAAAACGGTCATTAAGTTTTCTAATAACCGAATACTAGAATTGTACGTTTCTTTGTCAATTGGTTGCTGATAAACAGGCTTTACTATTTCTAAATACCATGAACAGTAGCTATCCCAAATCAATCGGTAAATTGACATGAGGGCTTCAGAAATACGAAATTCAGCAAATTGCTTTTCGATTTCTACTAGTTCAGCATTGAACCGGTTTTCAAACCAAGCAATTGCCATTTTAGAATGAGCCGGTTGCTCGATTGTATCAGAAACTTCCCAACCTTTTATCAAACGCAATGAATTCCAGATCTTGTTTGCAAAGTTTCTTCCTTGCTCGCAAAGTGCTTCGTCAAACATTAAGTCACCACCTGCAGGAGATGAAAGCAACAAACCAACGCGAACACCATCAGCGCCAAAATCTTCAATCAGTTTTAAAGCATCAGGTGAATTACCCAATGATTTTGACATTTTTCGGCGTTGTTTGTCTCGTACCATTCCAGTGAAATACACATCCTTAAATGGTATTTTCTCCTTGAATTCAACACCCGCCATAATCATACGAGCTACCCAAAAGAAAATAATATCATGACCTGTGACTAATGTAGCTGTTGGATAGTAGTAATCGTATTCTTTACTTCCATTTTCATTAAAACCATCAAAAACTGATATTGGCCATAACCAGCTCGAAAACCAGGTATCTACAACATCTTCATCTTGTTTTAAATCCAAAATCGTAAGTTCAGCTTGCTCTTTTTGAAGAATAGCAAGAGCTTCTTCAACAGAATTAGCAACTGCATACTTCCCATTTGGTGCATACCATGCGGGTATTTGCTGTCCCCACCAAAGCTGACGAGAAATACACCAATCCTTTACGTTCTCTAACCAATGACGATAAACGTTCTCAAACTTCTTTGGGTGAAAATCGATTTCACCGCTTGTAACGGCTTCTAAAGCAGGTTTTGCAATAGACTCCATTTTTACAAACCATTGAGTCGAAAGCTTTGGCTCAATAACCGAACTTGTTCTTTCTGAACGTCCAACCTTATTTTGAATAGTTTCAATTTTTTCAACTTGACCTAATTTGTCTAAGTCTTCAATGATTTTCTTTCGAACATCAAACCGATCTTCACCAACATAGAATTTAGCCTTTTCATTCAAACAACCTTTATCATCGATAATTTCAATTGATTCAAGTCCATGTTTAAGACCTAAGTTGTAGTCATTAATATCATGCGCTGGAGTTACTTTCAAACATCCAGTACCAAATTCCATATCAACGTAATAGTCTAGTATAATTGGAACCTCACGATTCACCATTGGAATAATTACCTTTTTTCCATGAAGGTGCACAAAGCGTTTATCTTCTGGGTGAACACAAACAGCAGTATCCGCCAAAATTGTTTCAGGTCGAGTAGTGGCGATGGTTACAAATTCATCGGAGTCAAAAACTTTGTATTTACAGTAATATAGTTTTGAGTTTTCTTCGGTATGAATTACTTCTTCATCTGAAACAGCTGTCAACCCAACTGGATCCCAGTTCACCATTCTAACGCCTCGATATACCAATCCTTTGTTGTGCAAGTCCACAAAAACTTTCTGAACTGCATCATTCATTTTCGGATCCATTGTGAAGTGGGTTCTATCCCAATCGCACGAGGCTCCTAGTTTTTTTAGTTGGTCCAGAATTATTCCGCCGTACTTTTCTTTCCATTCAAAAGCATGCTCCAAGAATTTTTCTCTTCCAATATCTTCTTTTTTGATGCCTTGTTCTGCAAGCAGGTTCACAACTTTAGCTTCAGTAGCTATAGATGCATGATCAGTTCCAGGAACCCAACAAGCATTCTTACCTTGCATTCGAGCGCGGCGAATCAATACATCTTGGATCGTATTATTCAGCATGTGTCCCATATGAAGGACTCCAGTTACATTCGGTGGTGGAATCACAATACTATATGACTCGCGCTCGTCTGGTGTGGAGGCGAAAAATTTCTGCTCCATCCAGTGGTCATACCACTTAGACTCAACTGAATTTGGGGAATATTTACTTGAAATTTCCATGAAAGTATTGCTTATATTTTGGCCTGCAAAAGTAGCTGAAAATGAAGGGTTCAAGGTATTTCTAACGCAGATTTTGAAAATCCGTAAATCTATATACTTCTCAGAAATAAAGAGATTTCCAACGTAATCGATGAAACGAAATTCTATCTAAAAAAACAAAATGTGCTGTTTAATCTAATATGGAAGGAAAACAACTCTGTTTTATGAACGTTAGTTTATAACACTTCTTATTGGTTTCAGTTCTTACGATCCAAAGATTAGGGTTGAAATAATAAGAGGAAATCACTGGCAATATTTTAATATTACTTTAAACTCCTCAAAAGACTCAATAATGAAATTGGTGAAGACTTAAAAGGGAGGTTTAAATTTTCTTTAGAAGAGAATTCATTCTGATATTTTTATTTATTAGGCTGATTTAATTCGAAAAATGGTTTTTGTCGTTTTCAACAGCCAAATTATTATAATCTTTAATCAAAACGTCTGAAATTTTTAATAACAAGGTTTCGAGAAACCTAAAAGAGTAATTGTTCTAGTGAGGTTTATATTCATTATTTAGGTCTTCGCGAGCTTAGTATGTTTAAACAAGAAATGTATTTGCACGCGTGTAGGAATTAGAGAATGTCAGTTAATGATTTGTTAAAGACTGTTTACCCTTTTTAAATCAGTCTACATTTGTAGGGAAATCTTAAAATAACAAATTATGAAAAATACAATCATCGCAACTTTTGTTGCACTTATGGGTGTTTTTGGTGCAAATGCTCAGCTAGACATTGAGAGTGGCGCTAAAGTCGAATTCGAGAAAGACGTACACGATTATGGTAGTCTAATTCAAGGAGAACCAGCTGTTTATGAATTCAAATTTACAAACACAGGTAATGAACCTCTAATTATTTCTAACTCTAGAGGTTCTTGTGGTTGTACTGTTCCTTCTTGGCCAAGAGAGCCAATTGCTCCAGGGAAGTCAGCTTCTATAAAAGTAAAATATGATTCAAATCGATTAGGTCCGATTAACAAGTCAGTGACTATTACTTCTAATGCGTTGGATAACCCGACAAAAGTTATTAGAATCAAAGGAAATATTGCTCCTAAGCCTGCTAATGCAGCCCCTACTAATAATGATTCTCCGATGGCGCCAAAAGCGAACTAATAAATTATTAATAAAAAGCTTAAAAACCCTTCTTCTCAATCGAGTTGAAGGGTTTTTTATACCCTGATTTTTCTAGGGAATTCTGATGAGTTTTTTTGATGAGGAAGAAATATAAAATGTATTGAGAACTCTATTTACTCATATGACAAAACGAATACATTTGTTTTTCTTGTAAAATGAAAAAATACAGATATGCCAGGAATATCAAATAAGGCAATTCAAATGCCATCTTCGCCGATACGAAAACTGGTTCCATACGCGGAAACAGCCATAAATCAAGGAAAGAAAGTATTCTTTTTAAATATTGGTCAGCCCGATATTGAAACACCAAAGAATGTGCGTGATAAAATTGCGAACCACAATCTGAAAGTGATTGAGTATTCGCATTCGGCTGGTTTTGAGTCTTACAGAAAAGGATTGGCTAAATATTACGAAGGAGTTGGTGTAGATGTTGACTATGAGCAAATATTAGTAACAACTGGCGGGTCAGAAGCACTTCAGTTTGCTTTTATGTCCTGTTTTGATGAAGGTGATGAGGTTATTATTCCAGAGCCTTTTTATGCAAACTACAATAGTTTTTCTATTAGTGCCGGAGTAAAAGTTGTTCCAGTGACCTCAAAAATCGAAAACGGTTTTGCTTTACCTAGTATAGAGGAATTTGAAAAGAGAATTTCTTTGCGTACTAAAGGTATTATGATTTGCAATCCTGGTAATCCAACAGGATATTTATATACAAAGGAAGAATTAGAAAAGCTTAGAGACCTGGTGTTAAAATACGATTTGTATTTATTTGCAGATGAGGTATACCGTGAATTCTGCTATGATGGAAAGGAGCATCATTCAATTATGAATTTAGAGGGTTTGGCTCAACATGCCATAATGATTGACTCCGTATCCAAACGCTACAGTATGTGCGGTGCTCGTATCGGAGCCTTGGTTACAAGAAACAAATATGTGCTGGAGACCGTTTTGAAATTTGCTCAAGCAAGGTTAAGTCCTCCAACTTTAGGTCAAATTGCAGGAGAAGAAGCCTTAAATACTCCACAATCATATTTTGACGAAGTAATTGCAGAGTATGTAGAAAGACGCAATGTACTCGTTGATGCTTTAAATGCTATTCCTGGAGTTCGCTGTCCCAAACCAAGTGGTGCATTTTATGTGATAGCAGAGTTGCCAGTTGAAGATGCCGAGAAGTTTTGCGAATGGATACTCGAGCACTTTGACTATAACGGTAAAACAGTAATGATGGCTCCTGCCAATGGTTTTTACTCCATGCCAGACGCAGGCGCAAACCAAGTGCGTCTAGCTTATGTTCTTGAAAAGAATCATTTGATAGAAGCAGCTGAATGCTTAGAAAATGCATTGGAAAAATATCCTTATGCAATGGAAGAATCTGCAAAAATCCCAACTTTATAATGAAAACTCTAATTTTAATTCTAGGTACTTGTTTTTTTGTCAATGCTCAGGCTCAAACGGGTGAAGTGTTTCCGTTGTTGATCGGACAAACTGTAAATGGTGAAGTAATCGACTTACCAGAGTCTGTTCAAGAAAAGTACACGTTTATCGGTATTGCTTTTAGCAAAAACTCTCAGGAGCAATTTGAATCATGGGTGAATCCTGTGTACAATAAGTTTATTGCTAGAACAGGAATGCTGGATGATTTATATGACGTCAAGACCTACTTCATAGCGCTTTTTACGGGCGCCAAAAAATCTGCTATGGCTGGAGTAATGAAAAGGATGAAGGCGAAAAGCGATGAAAATATATTCCCACATGTATTATTTTACAAGGGCGAAATAGATATTTACAAGCAAAAATTGAAGCTGGAAGACAAGAGTAAAGCTTATGTTTTCCTGCTGGATTCAGAGGGTAAAATCATTTATTCAACCGCTGGTGTTTATACTAAAAAGAAAATGCTTGAAATTGAAAAACTAATCCTTGATGATTAAGCTGAAAATAGAAAAAAATTAATACTTTTGCAGACCGTTTTTTTAGACGATTAATATACCAAAGATGGCAAAAAGAGGAAACAGAGTTCAAGTTATTCTAGAATGCACAGAGCATAAAAATTCAGGTGTTGCTGGAACATCTCGATACATTACAACCAAAAACAGGAAAAACACACCGGATCGTATCGAGATCAGAAAATTTAATCCAGTACTGAAAAAGTACACGGTACATAAAGAAATCAAGTAATAACTCGATAAAAATTTAGACATGGCTAAGAAAGTAGTTGCAAGTGTTCAAAAGAAAGGTGCTAAGGATTACACCAAAGTAATTAAGATGGTAAAGTCTGGAAAATCAGGTGCTTATACTTTTAGAGAAGAAGTTTTACAAAAAGATAAGGTAAACGATTTCTTGAAATCGTAACCCAGGTAGTTGTAATTTGAGTTTAAAAGGAATCCCGTATTATACGGGATTTTTTTTGCGTTAAATATTGATTGTTAATTTTGTAGCAAACCGGAACGTATGGCATTACTTGGATTATTCTCAAAAAAGAAGAAACAAGACTTAGATAAAGGCTTAGAAAAAACTAAACAATCCGTTTTTTCTAAACTTTCGCGAGCTATAGTTGGGAAAACAAAAGTTGATGATGAAGTTTTGGATAACCTTGAAGAAGTTCTAGTGACTTCTGATGTAGGTGTAAATACTACGCTTAAGATAATTGAGCGTATTGAAGTTAGAGTATCTAGAGATAAATATGTAGATACCAAAGAATTGAATTCAATTCTTAGAGACGAAATCGTACAGCTTTTAAAAGAAAGTAACAACGAAGATAGAAGTGAATTTTCGATTCCAGAATCCAATGAACCCTATGTAATTATGGTAGTTGGGGTAAATGGAGTAGGAAAAACAACTACTATCGGAAAGTTAGCCCACCAATTCAAACAAGCTGGTAAAAAGGTAGTGCTTGGTGCTGCTGATACATTTAGAGCTGCTGCAGTAGATCAAATTCAAATTTGGGGAAATAGAGTTGGCGTCACGGTTATAAGCCAAGGAATGGGCGCGGATCCTGCTTCCGTTGCTTTCGATACTCTGCAAAGTGCGAAATCTAGTAATGCAGATGTGGTTATCATCGATACGGCTGGACGTTTGCACAATAAGGTTAACTTAATGAATGAATTGTCCAAAATCAAAAATGTGATGGAAAAAATTATTCCAGGTGCCCCTCATGAGATCTTATTGGTTTTGGATGGCTCAACTGGGCAGAACGCTATAGAACAAGCTAAGCAATTCACAAAAGCTACCGAAGTAAATGCGCTTGCACTTACCAAATTGGATGGTACTGCAAAAGGTGGAGTTGCAATTGGTATTTCAGATCAATTTCAAGTTCCTGTGAAGTATATTGGAATAGGGAGAAGAATAGACGACCTTCAATTATTCAATCGAACTGCCTATGTCGACAGTTTGTTTGGTGGAGATTTAGGCTAAAGTACTTTTTGCTTCTTCAATCCATTTAAGAACTAAGTTCAATTGTTGTTCTCTAGACAAGTCAGAGTTATTTAATACTCGTGCGTCTGATGCTTGTCTCAGAGGATCAGCTTTACGATTAGAGTCGATGAAATCTCGTTTTTCAAGATTTGCTTTTACTCGCTCTAAAGATGGTTTTTCTCCTTTAGATTGTAGCTCTTCAAATCTTCGTTTTGCACGAATCTCATTATTAGCGGTCATGAATATTTTAAGTTCGGCATTGGGGAAAACTACAGTTCCAATATCTCGTCCATCCATCACAACCCCCTTATTAATGCCCATTTTTTGCTGAAGTTCCACCAACTTCAATCGCACCTCTTTAACAGCTGCAACGGGACTAACATAATCAGAAACCTGCATTTTTCGAATTTCAGTTTCGACATTTTCTCCATTTAGCAAAACATTAGAAGCGCCACTAGAAGTGTTAAACTCAAATCTTATTTCGATTTCAGCTAATCTTGAAATGAGTTTGTTTTCATCGAGTTCTCCGTTTACTATTCCATTTTGAAGTGCAAACAGTGTGACGGCGCGATACATAGCACCTGAATCTATAAAAACATAATTCAGTTGCTGTGCAAGCTCTTTGGCAAGTGTGCTTTTTCCGCAAGAGGAATAACCATCTATCGCTATATTAATTTTAGGTGTTTTCATTTAAAACAGTGCATTCAAATTACTTGTAATACCAATGTGGTGAGAAATTCCTGCAGTATGATAACTACTTAAAGAATAATTAAACTGCAATTTTTTCACCTTTATCATTGCTCCAAAAGAGATACCGCTTAGCCCTCCTCTATAAGTAGCGGCTAATTCTTTTCTTCTTCTAAAATTATACGCAAAAGTGAGTGAGAAATTATCTGAAGCAACTATATCGGCACCTAACACTAAATGACGAAATAAATTATCAGAGCTGAATTTTCTTAGAGTGCTAACTCCGGTTTTTGCATCGATTTTTTCTTTTGCAATATAATTTGGATCATTGGAGCCTAAATCCCATTTCTGAATATTATTGTATTGAGTGAAAAAACGAAGTGGGGCCTTGGGGATTTTGATGGCCGCGCCAATTTCAACGTTTGTAGGAAGCTTATTTCGAGACTGATTACTACTCTTGTTTATCGAACGGCCTATGTTTCTCAAAGCAATTGTACTAGTTAAATATTTTGATTTACTTATATATGCTGCTCCTAAATCTATTCCTATAGCTACACTTTGATTGTAATAGTAATTGGAGTAAACAGTTTTAATGGCAGCACCAATTGAAAATAGGGAGTCAAGCGCTCTTCCATAGCCAATATTTAATGCAAAATCTCCTGCATTAAATTCCTCTCCTGTTTTTATTCCGTTTGCCTCAACAACTTCAAATTTCCCATAACCTAAAAATTGTGCAGTCACTCCTATCGTTCCTTTTCCAGCTTTTCTGGCATAGGCAAAATTTCCAGCGTTTATATCACTCACGAAGTTGACATAATTGATACTTAAGTGATTATCAATGGAGGTGTCTAAGTTGGCTGGGTTATCATTTATCAAATTGATATCCGCATCTTTAATTCCTGAAGAACTTCCTCCCATAGCAGCAGAACGAGCAGAAGAAGGGATTTCCAAAAACGTATAACTCCTTTCTCCTCCTAATTGCCCGAAGGATATAGTGGAAATAGCAAGAAAAAAAATAGTTATAATGGCTTTCACGGCACAAATACGCTTAACAGCCAAAATTATTGTTTTATGCAATGAATGAGCAAAAATTTACACCAGTTGGTATTTTCTATACAATCTAGAAAGTTTTGGAAGTAACCACTGACGATATACAGATTGATTTTTTTTCCAGTTAGCAGCAATAGATTGAGTTTCAATAAACGCAGTAACCCATGCAAAGAACTCTGAATAATTTGTGCCAGAGGCATTAAAAACTGACTTTTGAGTATTCTTTTTGGGAGAGTTTAAAAAAGATTTCAAATCCATATCATTTTTAGCAACGCGATTAGGGAATTTGGAGATACAATCAGAATGACGTCTAGTCAACTTCTCTAATCCGAATGGATTGTATATGGAGGTCATTCCAGCTAAGGCAATAGAGTGAAAGATGGTTTCACTCTCAACTTTTGCAAATCGGCTAACAAAGAGCACTCTTTTTCCTAAAAATTTCGAAGCTATTTGACAGTATTTTCTTGCGCGAATAGGATTGTTTAGTCCAGAAATATCTAGCACGAAAACACTATCAATTCCCGGAACATCCATTTGATAAATTCCTCGAACAAATGAAATTGTAGCGAAACTTCTTAGGATAATCTTTTGAAAACGATTGACAGTCTTATGCTTGAAATTGCTTTTAAGTATAGCGGTATCTCTCGCAAGTGGCGAGTAAGTTCCAGCTTCAGACTTTATAATTTCTAAATCTTCAAGAATAGAAAGACTAATTTCAATTCCTTCAATACTTGCAGTGCTCTCCAATAAGTAATGCTCGATTTCGCGTTTATCAATAGAAATGCTCATGCTATCGAATAACACTATAGTTCTAAGAACACCTTGTAAGGTCGCTAAATCTATTTTAGAAAATATCATATTAACAGCATAGACACAGTGTTTAGAGTAAAAGTTGGGCAAAACCTCAAACGATATTGAATACATTTGCGGAATGTCAGGAAATTCCCTTGGAAAAATCTTTCGTCTCACTACATTTGGAGAATCGCATGGTAAGGCGATTGGAGGAATAATCGATGGCTGTCCTGCTGGAATTGAATTAGAAGAATCGGACATTCAAAGACAACTAGATAGGAGAAGGCCGGGGCAATCCAATATTACTACGGACAGGAAAGAGTCAGATATAGTTGAAATACTTTCTGGGGTTTTTGAAGGAAAGACCACAGGTACACCAATCGGATTCTTAATACCAAACAAAGATCAAAAGAGTAAAGACTATTCCAATATAAAAGATGTCTTTCGTCCTTCTCATGCGGACTATACCTATCAAGTGAAATACGGAGTAAGAGATTATAAGGGTGGAGGGAGAGCCTCTGCAAGAGAAACTGCGAATTGGGTTGTAGGCGGAAGTGTAGCGCAAAAAATTATTGGTTTTAATGGAATTGAAATTTCGAGTTATGTTTCTCAAGTAGGAGCTCTAGTAATACCTGATACATCTGTTTTTTATGATGATTCCTTAGTTGACGCCTCAGCAGTTCGTTGTCCTGATTTGGATTTCGCAGAAAAAATGGTAGAAGTCATTAAAAAGTATAAAGAAGCCGGAGATAGTTTAGGAGGCAAAATTTCAGTAGTAATTCGAAACGTTGTTGCAGGTTTAGGCCGCCCCATATTCAGCAAATTAAGTGCAGACCTAAGTCATGCTCTATTTTCTATAAATGCTGTAAAAGCGGTTGAAATAGGGATTGGTTCGAATACGGTATTCGAAAAAGGATCTGAGCAAAACGATGAATTTGTTTTTGAGCAAGGAGAAGTAACAACAACTTCAAATAATTCCGGTGGAATTCAAGGTGGCATTTCTAACGGATCCGATATCCTCATTTCGATTTCGTTTAAACCTCCAGCTACCATTCTTCAAAAACAAAAGACTGTTTCTAGAATAGGCGAGAATCTAGAGTTTGAAGCTGTAGGACGTCATGATCCATGTGTTTTGCCGAGAGCGGTCCCAATTGTCAAAGCTATGTGTGCAATGGTTTTGGCTGATCATATTTTATTAAAACGAACAGACAAAATCTAGAACAAATGAAAGGAATGCCATTATACGTTAAGATTTTGATAGGATTGATTTTCGGAGCAATTTGGTCTTTTATTTCCAGTGCAATGGGGTGGAATCAATTTACCATTGATTGGATAGATCCTTTTGGCCAAATTTTCATACGGCTTTTAAAATTCATTGCGGTGCCTCTAGTTTTATTTTCAGTAGTGACTGGAATAGCAGGCCTGAATGATGTTAGTAAACTTGGGCGAATGGGAGGTAAAACGCTTTTGATGTATCTAATAACTACCGTTTGCGCTGTTAGCATAGGGCTGCTAATTGGCAACGTTGTTAAGCCTGGAACTTTTATTGATCAAGAACAGCGGATTAAAAACAGAATCAATTATGAGTATTGGGCCACTAATAATGGAGTTGAAATACTGGACGGAAAATACTATTCTTCAGATCCAAAGTATGCTACTTTAGTAAATGAAGTTGAACAAAAACATGGCGATGAACTTAGTGTTGAGGATCGAAAAAATATCGAGGAGAAATTAAAAGTAGTATCGAAAAATGAAACTCGTGGGCCGCTGTATTTTTTGGTGGATATGGTTCCTGAGAATATAGTACTTTCTATTTCCGACAATAAACTTATGCTTCAAGTTATTTTCTTTGCAATATTTTTAGGTATTACTCTAATTATGATACCTAGTGAAAAGGCCCAACCAATTATTTCATTTTTCGAGGGAATGTCTGAGGTGTTTTTGAAAATGGTTGATTTAATTATGAAGGCAGCTCCTATTTTCGTTTTTGCATTAATGGCCGGAGTAATAGCTAAGATGGCAGATACTCCAGCAGAGGTATTCGAAATTTTCAAAAGTCTGGGTGCATATAGTATTGCTGTCTTCGTTGGATTAGCATTTATGGTAGCAGTTTTCTATCCACTTATTGTAAAGTTCGTGGCTAAAATTGGATATTCTGATTTCTTTAGAAAGATAAGTCCTGCTCAGTTTTTGGCATTTTCAACAAGTTCAAGCGCAGCAACCTTGCCAGTTACTATGGAGTGTGTAGAAGATAACATTGGAGTATCAAAAAATGTTTCGAGCTTCGTGCTGCCCATTGGAGCAACAGTAAATATGGATGGTACCAGTATGTATCAAACTATTGCTGTTTTGTTTCTCGCTCAATTACATATGGTAGATTTAACATTAGCGCAACAACTAACAATAGTATTAACAGCAACTTTAGCTTCTATAGGATCCGCTGCGGTTCCAAGTGCTGGATTGGTTATGTTAATGATTGTGCTTATTTCAGTGGGATTAAACCCGGCATGGATTGCTATCATTTTCCCCGTTGATAGAATACTAGACATGTGCAGAACGGTGGTAAATGTAACAGGCGACGCAACTGTTAGCACCATCATTGCAAAAGGAGAGGGAGAATTAAATTTAAAGGATTAGTTTTCTAACGGTAAAAGATTACATTTTATTAATACCTCACATTTTTTTAAGTCATTGTTTTTTAGAAATTTGTGAATTCACTTCAAAAAGCCACTAATGAAAAAGATTTTTAAAGCACTCGGAATTCTTATCGTAGTTGTAATTGTGCTGCTTGTAGCGCTACCATTTCTTTTTAAAGGGAAAATTGCTGAAATGATTCAGGAGCAGATGGATGATCAGTTAAATGCAAAAGTAGAATTAGCCGACTTGGATTTGTCCCTTATTAGCACGTTTCCAGATTTTAAATTAGAGTTAAAAGGTATAAAAGTTACAGGTAAAGGACAATACGAAGGAATTGCTTTAGCGGATATTGGGCTGATTGAAACGCGATTAGATTTAATGTCTGTCGTGAATGGCGATCAAATGAAAATAAAATCAGTCGGTATTGCTGATGCAAGTTTTCATGTAATAGTCGATGTTATTGAATCAGATACGTTGGCTAATTATGATATTGTAAAACCTTCAGGAGAGAAAACAGAGGAAGGGACGGAAGAGGTTTCTACAGAGGAATCAGCGCCATTCTCAATGAGTGTTAGTAGTTATTATATGCGCAACATAAATGTAATTTATGATGACCGTGTAGGTGATATGTATGCAGAAATTAAAAACTTTACTCATGAAGCAAGTGGGGACTTTACCTTAGATAACTTCTTATTGGAAACGCAAACCAATATAGAAGAACTGACTTTCAAAATGGAAGGTATTCGGTATATGAACAAAGCCAAATTCGATGTCAAATTCGATACTGAAATTGATATGGTGAATTCAAAATATACCTTTAAAGAAAATCATTTTGGAATCAATGGTCTTATGCTACATTTCGAAGGGTATGTTGCACTTCCAGATGAAAAAACCACGGAACTAGACTTGACATTCAATACGGAAAAAACAACATTCAAAAGTGTTTTATCTCTTATTCCGGCGGTTTATATGACTGATTTTGAAAGTATAAAAACGGACGGAAACTTCTCATTAGACGGTATGGCTAGGGGCAAAATGATCGGTAATGATTTACCAGCCTTCAATCTTAATCTAAAAGTAGATAACGGTAGATTTCAATATCCAGACTTACCTAAATCGGCGGAGAATATCAATATTGATTTGAATGTCAAAAACCCAGGAGGGTCAGATAATAATACTGTAGTTAATCTGAGAAAATTCCACGTAGAGTTAGCTGATAATCCAATTGATATGAGAATGCTGGTTAAAACTCCAGTTTCGGATGCTGATATTGACGGGAACATAAAAATGGATATTGACCTTGCTTCATTGGCTGATGTTATGCCTACTGAAAATGGTGAAGAGTATAAAGGAAAAGTTAGCGCTGATATAAACTTGAAAGGGAAAGTATCAACTTTAGAGGCTGAAGATTACGAAAACTTTGATGCAAACGGTTCTATGATTCTTGAAGGAATAGTTTACAATGATCCTTCATTAGGTTATCCCGTTCTATTAAATAAGGCTGATTTTAAATTCACACCTCAAGCTATTGAAATGGCTGAATTGAATTGTCTACTTGGGAAAAGTGATATTAATGGGACAGGTACAATTGCCAATTACATTTCATATGCGTTTAGTGATGGAACTTTAAAAGGACTAATGGCAATAAACTCCAATCTAATGGACTTAAATGAATTAGCAGGGCCAGAAGAAGAAAGCTCAGAGGCTGCGGAAGGTGAAGAATCAACAAAAACAAAGGAAACTGAAAATGAATCGGCTCCAGTAGATTCTTCTTCGGAAGGCGCAGTTGAGGTGCCTGGTAATATTGATTTTGTATTGACTTCTAATTTCAAAAAAGTGCTCTATGACAGCATGGAAATGACTGAAATGATTGGAAAAATTACAGTTCGAGATCAAAAGGTTGCTATGAAAAACTTAGACATGAATATGTTAGGTGGAAGCTTGAATATGAATGGTTTTTATGAAACTACCAATTTGGATAAACCAACTATTGATTTTAAAATGGCGATTAAAAAATTCGATGTTCCTCAAACTTATGCAACGTTCAATACTGTAAAAGAAATGGCTCCGATTGCAGAAAATGCTACCGGATCATTTTCAACTGCAATGACATTGGTTTGCATTTTAGATGATAAAATGGAACCGATTTACGAATCAATGAACGGAGGAGGCGATTTACAAACGCACATGGTTAAAATATCGGACTCTGAAACTTTAAATAAAGTGGCGGATGCATTAAAGAAAGAGGACCTAAGAACATTGGTTTTAAATGACATAAACATTACTTATGAATTCAGAGAAGGTAGAGTTTGGGTAGAACCATTTGATATGAAGTTAGGAGACTTGAATGCTAATGTTTCTGGTTCAAATGGTTTCGATCAGACCTTGGATTATTTAATTAAAACTGCTATTCCTATGGATGCTCTTGGAGCAGGAGCTGCAATGGCTAAAGGCCTAATGGATCAGTTTAATCAGCAAGCCGGAACAAATGCTTCGTTAGGTGATGAAGTTAAAGTTGACGTAAAAGTTACTGGTACCAATGATAAACCTAGGATAACGCCTTCTTTTGGAAGTGGTTCAGGTGCTGTGAAAACTCAAGCTAAAGACGAATTAAAAAAGAAAGCTAAAGAGGAAATTGATAAGCTGAAAAAAGAAGCAGAAGAAAAAGCAAGAGCTGAAGCAGATCGATTGAAAAATGAAGCAGAGGCGCAAGCGAGGCAGGAGGTTGATAAAATCAAGAAGGAAGCTGAGGCTAAGGCTAAAGCGGAAGGAGATCGCCTAAAAAAGGAAGCAGAAGCAAAAGCAAAAGCGGAAGCTGAAAAAGTAAAAAAGAAAGCTGCAGAGGAGTTGAAAAAGAAAGGAGAAGACAAATTGAAGAAGCTAATTGGAAGATAAGTTTAACTCCACTTTTTTCCATTTTAATTTGGTACGATTTTTAAAGATATCGGCTATGAGTCGCAGCTATTCCATTCTCACATTAATTCTTATTGCTATAGTTGCAATAAAACCTGCAACTATAATTGCACAAGAGTGCGATGAGGATATTTCTGAAAAAGCAACTAAACTGGTTGATAAGGCAAAAGATCGTAAGAAATACGACAAGGCTAAGAGATTGGTATTTTTAAGAGCTGCTCTAGAAGATGAAGAAGATTATGCTGAGGCTAATTTTATGTTGGCAATCGAAACAATTAAAACTCAGCGTTCAAAAGGAGGTAGTTTTTCTACTGTAACCAGATATCTTGAAAAAGTAAAAGTAAACTGTCCAGACTTTCATTCGGATGTCTATTATTACCTGGGGGCAATTTATTTGGGTCAAAAGAAATTTGCTCTTGCTGTTGAGAACCAGCAATTATTCTTAGACTTCATATCGGATGATGAAAAAAAGTTCTCAAAGAAGTACGAACAATATCGAGTCGAAACAGAAGATGATTTGAAATATGCGAAATTCTTTGCTGAAGCTTACGCTCATCCTGTGCCATTTGACCCAACTGTAGTTCGAGACGTTTCTACAAATGAAGGAGATGAATACCTGCCGCTGCTAACTCCAGATAACGAGAAACTATATTTTACAAGAAGATGGGAGGATAAAACTCCAGACAGGAATAGCGTAGTAAACAACTCCCACGAGGTTCGATACATTGAAAAATTTAGTGTTTCTGATCTAACTTCGGGAAAGTTTACGAAAGGAGATGAGATGCCCGAACCCTTCAATGCAGATAAAAAGTCCAACTATGGTGGGGTAACTATTTCCTTGAACAACCGACATTTATACGTGACTATCTGTAAGCCATACTTCGATAAGAAAAAACAGGCGTATTTGTACAATTGTGATATCTATCAATCTGACTTTATTTATGGTCTTAATAAGTTAAAAGGAGAAGAGGAATGGTATTGGTCTGAACCAGAGAATTGTGGTCCAAATATTAACACTCCAACGGGATGGGAGTCTCAACCTTCGTTAAGTGCGGATGGAAAGCATTTGTATTTTGCTTCAATTCGAGAAGGAAGTCAGAATATTGATATTTATAGATCAGATAAAGCAGAAGATGGTTGGGGAATGGCAAAGAATTTAGGAGCGCCAATTAACACTGAACTAAATGATAAATCACCTTTTGTTCACACCGATTCTAAAACACTTTATTTTTCATCTCAAGGGCATTTGGGTTTTGGAGGGTTTGATATTTTTTATGCGCGGCAAAACGATGATGGTTCTTGGAATGAACCTGTAAACATTGGTCACCCAATTAATACCGATGAAGATGAGCATGGTTTTGTAGTGAGCACAGACGGCAAAAAAGTTTATTATTCTTCTGCTAGAATTGGAAATGTTAGAACACGACTAAATATTCTTTCTTTCGATTTGTACAAAGAAGCGCGACCTGAAAATGTTGTTTTTGTAAAAGGTAAGGTGGACCAAACTGAATCTTCAGCGTTGGAAAATCGGATTTTAATTGAAAATCTTAACTCAAAGAAAATTACTGAATTTGAAATAGATCAAACTGATGGTTCATTTGCAGCAGTAGTTGCTGTAAAGCCCGGAGATAAAGTTATCTTGAAAGTTGAAGGAGAAGATGTTGCCTATAACGCTCGATTGATAGAGGTGCCTGATTCCATAGTAGAAAAAGATGAAATCACGAAACTAGAGCCTATTGCCCAACAAATAAATATAGTAGCAAAATCTGAAGAACTAGGCGAATCATATCGGCTTGATGATATACACTATGAAACCAATTCAGCTGATATTTCTGATAGGTCTAAAGTGATTTTAGATGATTTTGGAAAGTATCTTAAACAAAAAACTTCTATTAAGGTAGCCATTCATGGACACACAGATAACGTTGGTGTTGAAACAGAAAACTTGGTATTATCCACAGATAGAGCATATTCAGTAAAAGCATATTTGGAAGCAATGGGAGTAAGCTCAGACAGACTCCAATTTAAGGGTTTTGGAAGCTCTAAACCTATGGCCATCAATGCAACAGAAGCGGGGAAAATTCAAAATAGAAGAACTGAATTTGTTCTTTTATCTAAATAGGAGATTATTAACTTTGATAAATACAAAATTAAGAGATGTATAAAAATCTATCAGTTATTTTAATGAGTTGTGCGTTTGGTGCATTCGCTCTAGTTGGTTGTAATTCTGAAACAGAGGCTAATACAGAAACACCAACAATTGAATCAAAAAAGAAAAAGTCTGTGGGAATAGATGTCTATGGAAACGTGCCTCCTTCTATTTTTGGTGAAGAGGTCTCAGTGGAAGAAGTTACCTCTGTTGAAGATTTATTGGTGGGTTTAGAAACTAACGATACACTGCGTGATATTTTAATTGGCGGTAAAATAGCTTCAGTATGCAAAAAGAAAGGCTGTTGGATGAATGTTCAAGTTGGAGAAGAAAAAGAAGTATTTGTGAAATTTAAAGATTACGCTTTCTTCGTACCTCTAGATGCTGATGGAAGTAATGCGGTTCTTCAAGGAAATGCCTACAAAGAAACAGTAAGTGTCGAAGAATTGCAGCATTATGCAGAGGATGACGGACAATCAACTGAAGAAATCGCAGCTATTACTGAGTCAGAAACTAAGTACCTTTTTATGGCAAGTGGCGTGATTCTAACCGATTATGTTTCTCACAAAGAAGACATGGAAGAAGTTACTTCTGCTGAATAAGATTCTTGAAAATATTGAATGAAAAAGGCGCGCATTGCTCGCCTTTTTTTATATGTTATTTTCTAGCTATTACGTTTTCCGCAGCTTTGATTATGTCAGCTGTATCACAACCATATTTGGTCAGCAATTCCTCGGGTTTTCCGCTTTCCCCAAATGAATCGTCTACTCCTACATATTCCTGAGCAGTTGGTAGTTCCCTAGATAATAGCTGAGCAACTGTGTCTCCTAGTCCACCATTTATTTGATGTTCTTCAGCAGTTACAACACACCGTGTTTTCTTAACCGATTTCAGAATTGCTTCTTTATCTAAAGGTTTAATTGTATGAATATTAATTACTTCAGCGTTAATGACCTTTTTCTGCTAATAGTTCGCTTGCCTCAAGTGCTTTCCATACTAAATGACCTGTTGCAATAATTGTAACGTCTTTTCCAGACTCTAACAAAACAGCTTTTCCTATCTCAAAATTCTGATCAGCAGGGGTGAAATTTGGAACTTTTGGTCTGCCAAATCTTAAATATACAGGACCGTCATATGCCGCAATTGCTTTGGTAGCTGCTTTTGTTTGATTAAAATCGCATGGATTGATAACTACCATATGTGGTAACATTTTCATCAAACCAATATCTTCTAAAATTTGGTGGGTTGCTCCATCTTCACCTAATGTAAGGCCGGCATGCGATGCACATATTTTTACATTCTTGCCGCTATAAGCTATACTCTGACGAATTTGGTCATAAACTCTACCCGTTGAGAAATTTGCAAAAGTTCCTGTAAAAGGTATCTTACCGCCAATAGTCAAACCCGCTGCAATTCCCATCATGTTAGCTTCTGCAATTCCAACTTGAACAAACCGCTCAGGAAAATCATTTGCAAAGGCATTCATTTTTAATGAACCTGTAAGGTCAGCACAAAGGGCAACTACATTTTCGTTTTCCTTTCCCAATTCATGCAATCCTTCTCCAAATCCAGATCTAGTGTCCTTTGAACCAGTGTTTTCGTGTTTAGCCATTGTTATAGATTAATAGAAGCAGAGCTACCTGTTCTTATAGTGAATTTTTGTTGCTTATTAAATGAGGTGCTCTGTGCACCATTTGCTCGATATACAAGAAGATATTCTCCTGGTTGTAAATAGAAGCTTTCCCTTGCTTGATTTTCATCAAGCTTTATTACTTTTTCCAGTTTACCATTTCTGTCAATAAATATTCCACCAGAACCTTTCGATTTTTTAGTCACAGTTAAAAGCCCGGGATTAGGCAATTCAACTGTAGTTGTATGACTTTGACTTACAACTATATCTTCTAGTATAACACGTGGAAGGGTTAAGATTTCAATATCGTAAAAACCTACCAAATATTTTTCAGTCGAGTTTAGTTCTTGCACAAAAACAGTTTCTGTTTTCTTATGTTGCCTCACAATGGCTTGGACAGGAGTTCTAGAATTAAATCCGTTTACTTCAATATTTATAAACCCTTGTGGAGCATCAACGCCCAAAAGATTGTGCTTCCCAGGAGTCATAGTCAAACTATCGGTTCTGACCGGGGGGACTGTATGTGCGACCATATCGTAGGTGTAATTGGCTTCTAAATCTAAGGTATCTGGATTTCCTTTTGCATCCATAGTATGCATGAAATGATAAAGTAATCGACCACTAAAATGGTCGTATAAACTAACCGCAACATCAGTTTCTGAAGGGTTTTTGGCAGCATCGATTAAATTAACTTGAGCTGATGTTTCATTTAGTGCCTGAGAAATAACAATATCAAGTACCTTTTTGAATGTAGCTTCATCAGAGGCATCATAAAAGGTGCCCAAACATTCGAATGATTTTTTGAAATTTACATCGAGTCCGATTCCAATCACGAAAGGTTTCAATACAATTCCTTGACGTTGCAGTTTCATCGAAATAGCGCAAGGATCGCCTCCACATTCTTCAATACCGTCAGTAATTAGAATGATAATGTTTCTGCAATTTGAACAATCTGAAAAATCTTCAGCCGATTTCTCTAAAGTCATGGCAATCGGAGTCGTTCCTTTTGGTGTAATTGACTTTAATTTGGCTTTAATCTGTTTGGCATTTTTAGCAGCGAAAGGCACTTCTAATTTTGTATCGTTACAATCTTGGCCATTTCTGTAATATTTCTGGTGACCGTAGACGCGCAATGCAGTTTCCAAATTTGGAATATTTTGCATTTCGTCAATAGTTTCAGAAAGCAAGCGTTGAGCAATTGTGTGTTTTTTTCCTTTCTGCCAAGAACCGTTCATTGAGTTAGAGGCATCGTATATAAAAAGGATTCGAGTCTTAGCGTCGCGGTTAAATCCAGTTTGAGCCAGAACGTTAGTTCCTAAGGCACTAATAAAGATAAAAAGAAGTAATCGAATGGTGCAGTGCATATTAATAATCTCCTAAAGTTTCCTCTAGCTGCTCCAATGCTTGTGCCAATTGTTCATCACTCGGAGGAATTCCGTGCCACTTGTGACTTCCCATCATAAAATCTACGCCTGCGCCCATTTCAGTTTTCATTAGAATAACAACAGGACCTTCCTTAGATTTTGCTTTTTCTACTGTCGAAAGAATTGAGCTCATATTGTTTCCGTTCATTTCAATGGTTCTTCCAACCAAAAGATTGCCATTTAGCGTTCAAGTCGCCAAGATCCAAAACGTCTTTTACATCTCCATCAATTTGACGTTTGTTCCAATCTACAAAAGCGATAAGATTATTTATCTTTTTAGCTCCAGCAAACATTGCTGCTTCCCAAACTTGACCTTCTTGCAGTTCCCCGTCACCCATCAAAACGTAAACGTAGTTTGAGTCAGAGTTTAATTTTTTGCTCAATGTTGCACCTATTGCTGCTGATAATCCTTGACCTAGAGAACCACTAGCAATACGAATACCAGGCAAACCTTCATGTGTTGTTGGGTGACCTTGCAATCGTGTATTCAATTTTCTAAAACTATCCAATTCTGAAGTTTCAAAATATCCAGCTCTAGCTAAGGTTGAATACCATACTGGAGAAATATGACCGTTAGATAAAAAGAACAAATCTTCTCCTTCACCATCCATTGTCCAAGTACTGGGGTCTTGTTTAAGAATTGAGTGATAGAGGGCTACAAACAAGTCGGCACAGCCTAAAGAACCACCTGGATGACCAGACTGAACTGCGTGAACCATTCTAACAATATCTCTTCTGGTTTGTGAAGCTACTTTTTCTAGATGTTTAATATCCGACATGCAATAGGTTTTGCTGCGAAATTAGACGATTTGAAGGGGAGGCATTGCTATTGTTGAAAACCTTTGAAAAGTAAAGTGAGCCTACTAGGGGCTTCTATTTATTACATTTGCGGCCTAAAATTTTACCATGGCTTTAAAATGCGGAATCGTTGGGTTACCTAACGTTGGAAAATCTACACTATTTAACTGTTTAAGCAGTGCTAAGGCTCAGTCTGCTAACTTTCCGTTTTGTACAATCGAACCAAACGTGGGTATTATTACTGTTCCAGATGAGCGATTAAATAAGCTGAGCGAACTGGTAAAGCCAGAACGTATAATGCCAACAACAGTGGAAATTGTTGACATTGCGGGTTTGGTGAAGGGAGCGAGTAAGGGTGAAGGCTTAGGAAATCAATTCTTAGGAAATATCCGAGAGTGTAATGCAATCATTCATGTACTAAGGTGCTTTGACGATGGAAACATTATCCACGTTGATGGTTCCGTTGACCCAGTAAGGGATAAGGATGTAATTGACATGGAATTGCAGTTGAAAGATTTAGAGGCAGTTGAAAAGCGATTGGATAAAGCCAAAAAAGCTGCAAGAACTGGAGACAAAGAGGCAATGAAGATGCTTGCGATTATTGAAAAGTACCAAAGTCATTTAGAGGCTGGGAAATCAATTCGATCTTTGGAAATGGATGAAGAATCTATGAAGCTTGTTGGTGATATGCAACTGATTACTGAAAAGCCAGTTTTATATGTATGCAATGTGGATGAGGATTCAGCTGTTTCTGGAAACAATCACACTAAAGCTGTTGAAGAATTAGTGAAAGATGAAGAATGCGAAGTAATGTATTTGTGCGCAGGTATGGAGTCTGATATATCTGAATTGGAAACTTTTGAAGAAAAACAAATGTTTTTAGAAGAACTGGGACTAGAAGAGCCTGGAGTAAGTTATTTGATTAAAAAAGCTTATAAATTATTAAAACTGGAAACCTACTTCACCGCTGGAGTTAAAGAAGTAAGAGCTTGGACAATTGATGTCGGAATGAAAGCCCCCCAGGCTGCAGGAGTTATTCATACCGATTTTGAAAAAGGATTTATTCGTGCTGAGGTTATTAAATATGTCGATTTTGTTGAGCTAGGTTCTGAGGCGGCTTGTCGCGAAAAAGGAAAATTAAACGTTGAAGGAAAAGAATATGTGGTGCAAGATGGAGATGTTATGCACTTCAGATTTAACGTTTAAACCCGTAGTTTATTCAGCTTAAAAACTTGTATTTTTTAGGAAGGAATCTTGAAGTCAGTGTTTAGTGATATTGAACGCTAAATTAAGTAAGGATGGCCCTTCAATAATGGTTAAAAACACTGTGGAAAACAATCGTTTTTAATACCAATCATCACAATAGCTTTCTTATATTTTTAGGCTTTTCAAAAACACTGATTAATCAGTATTTTTTATGGCTGAAGAAGTTAAGTATACCGAAGAAAATATTCGCTCTCTCGACTGGAAGGAGCACATTCGGTTGCGTCCTGGTATGTATATCGGAAAGACCAGTGATGGTGCTTCGGCAGATGATGGTATATACATTCTTCTAAAAGAAATTCTTGATAATTCCATTGACGAATTCGTAATGGGCAACGGGAAAAATATTGAAATTTCCGTTAAAGACGGAAAAGTAAAAGTTCGAGATTATGGTCGTGGAATCCCATTAGGAAAAGTTGTTGATTGTGTTTCTAAAATAAATACTGGAGGTAAGTACGACTCCAAAGCTTTTAAAAAGTCAGTTGGACTGAATGGAGTTGGAACAAAAGCAGTCAATGCGCTATCTCAATATTTTAGAGTTGAATCTATTCGTGATGGAAAAATTAAACGCGCAGTTTTTAAACGTGGCGAATTAATTGAAGATGCTCCAATTGAAGACTCAGGAATAAGAAGAGGAACTCGATTCACCTTCGAGCCAGATCTTGAGATATTTAAGAATTACAAGTATCGAGCTGAGTATATCCGGAATATGATTCGGAATTACGCTTATCTAAATCGAGGTCTTAAAATCCATTATAATGGTGAAGAGTTCTTTTCGGAAAATGGATTACTTGATTTATTAAAAGAAAAATTATCTGCCGATCCTCTTTACCCCATAATTCATTTGGAAGGTGACGATATTGAAGTTGCAATTACGCACACTAATTCATACGGAGAGGAATACTATTCTTTCGTAAATGGTCAGTTTACAACCCAAGGGGGGACGCATCAAGGTGCTTTTAGAGAAGCATATGTAAAAGTAATTCGTGACTTTTTCGGGAAAAGCTATGAGGCTGTTGACGTTAGAGGAGGATTAGTTGCTGCAGTTAGCGTAAAAGTCATTGAGCCAGTTTTTGAATCTCAAACTAAGACGAAATTAGGATCAACCGAGATAGAACCTGAGGGGAAATCAATGCGCGCGTTTGTAGCTGATTTTCTTTCAAGAGAATTAGATAATTATCTCCACAAAAATCCTACATCTTCCGATCCAATGCAGCGCAAAATTTTGCAGAGTGAACGGGAAAGAAAAGATCATGGCTGGAATCCGAAAACTGGCCAAGAAAAGAGCTAAAGAGGTTTCTTTGCATAATAAAAAACTGCGCGACTGCAAGGTTCACTTAAGTGATAAAGGAGATAACCCTTTAAAAATGGATAGTACCCTTTTTATTACTGAGGGAGATTCGGCGAGTGGATCTATTACAAAAGCAAGAAAAGTACAAACTCAAGCAGTTTTTAGCCTCAAGGGAAAACCATTGAATTCGTTTGGGCTTACAAAGAAGATTGTTTACCAAAATGAAGAGTTTAATCTTCTGCAAGCTGCCTTGAATATTGAGGAAGGATTGGATGATTTACGCTACAACAACATTGTAATCGCAACTGATGCTGATGTTGATGGTATGCACATTCGATTACTGCTGATTACATTCTTTCTGCAATTTTTCCCAGATTTAGTGAAAGGGGCACATTTGTATGTCCTTGAAACCCCTTTGTTTAGGGTCCGGAATAAACAAGAAACCATCTATTGCTATAATGAAGAAGAAAGAGTTAAAGCAATGGCAAAGCTTAAAGGCAAACCAGAGATAACTCGTTTCAAAGGTTTAGGAGAAATATCACCTGATGAGTTTAAAGCTTTTATTGCTGAAGACATTAGATTGGATCCTGTTGTGATAGGAAATGATACCGGAATTCATCCCTTGTTAGAATTCTACATGGGAAAAAACACCCCAGATCGACAAAAGTTTATTATTAATAACTTGAAGGTTGAAAAAGATGTTGTGGAGGAAGATGTGTAAGATGAAATTTATTTTATTTCTCCTTTTCCTAATTGGTTTTATTGGCTGTAAATCAAGTAATACCAATTCATCTGAAACAAAAGAGGTTTCTCGATCAGTAGTTCTTGAAAAAGTTGAAAATTCAAGTAGCGAAATACAGGAATTATCTAAGTCACTTGAATTAGCTGAATCAGAAATTATTCAAAGTAAAAATACCGCATTTGTTTTTGGTAAATGGCGTATTCAATCCATTGTTAAATTTGGAGAAATTGTCGATTTACCATACAAAGAATGGGACATGCAATTGACATTTGAAGAAGAGAATAAAACTGTTGGAATCAAATCTCCATGCAATTCTGGTGGTTGCAACTGCGAATTGAATGATTCGAAAATTTCCATTGGCGGTAATTGTTTTTTTACAGAAATGTATTGCGACGATGAACTGAAAAATAAATGGGAGAAGAAATTAATTGAAGTTCTTGAAGACCAAACTGAAGTAACTTACTCGAGCGAAATCACCTTAAAATTAAATGGTTCAACCTTTAATGTTGAATTAAGCAGAATATAAGAATGTCGGAAGATTCCCCAGATAACAGAGACGAGAAAGACGAAGAATTCGAAGCCTTAGACAATCAAGATAACATTGATAATGGAGGTGAGGATGATGTAATTCGTGTGTCTGGGATGTATAAAGAGTGGTTTCTTGATTATGCCTCTTATGTTATTCTTGAACGTGCGGTGCCGCATGTCAATGACGGGTTTAAGCCTGTTCAGCGAAGAATTTTACACTCTCTGAAAGAATTGGATGATGGTAGATATAACAAGGTTGCAAATGTTGTAGGGAACACTATGAAGTATCACCCTCATGGAGATGCTTCTATTGCTGACGCATTGGTTGCTCTTGGGCAAAAAGAATTATTAATTGATACTCAGGGAAACTGGGGAAACACATTAACAGGAGATAGGGCAGCGGCTCCAAGATATATAGAAGCCAGACTTTCAAAGTTTGCTTTAGAAGTAGTTTTTAATGCTAAAACTACAGATTGGCACCTGTCATACGACGGAAGAAATAAAGAACCTACAACGCTTCCCGTTAAGTTTCCAATGTTGTTAGCTCATGGAGTAGAAGGTATAGCGGTTGGACTTTCTTGTAAAATTCTACCTCACAATTTTATTGAAATTATAGATGCTTCAATAAATTCATTGCAAGGGCGAAAAACCAAAATTTATCCTGATTTTCTTGGAGGTGGAATGGTTGATATTTCCAATTACAATGATGGATTGCGTGGAGGTAAAATTCGTGTTCGAGCAAAGATTTCTGCAATAGACAAAAAGACGTTGTTAATAAGCGAAGTGCCCTTTGCTACGACCACTACTTCAGTTATTGAATCTATTCTAAAAGCCAATGATAAGGGCAAAATAAAGATTAAAAAAATTGAGGATAATACTTCTGAGTTTTGCGAAATTCAAGTACACCTCGCACCGGGCGTTTCTCCGGACAAGACGATTGATGCTTTATTTGCTTTTACCGATTGTGAGGTAAGTATTTCACCAAATGCGGTCATAATCGAAGATGATAAACCTCGATTTGTGACTGTTACTGAGATTTTGCAATTGAATGTTGAACACGCAAAAGACTTACTTAAGCTTGAATTAGAAATTCGCAAAGGCGAGTTAGAAGAGCAATGGCATTTCTCTAACTTAGAGAAACTTTTTATCGAGAATAAAATCTATATCGATTTTGATGGTAAAACCTATGATGAAGCAATTGAGGTAACCCATAAATTACTGAAACCACATATTCAGCATCTTAAACGAGCTATTACTGATGATGATGTAAAGCGATTGCTTGAAATTAGAATGCGTCGTATTACAAAACATGATACAGATAAAGCGGATAATTTTATTATTCAATTAGAAGAGGAATTAGCTCAGGTGCAGCATCATTTAGATAATCTGGTAGATTATGCTATTGATTATTTCAAAGGCTTAAAAAAGCGTTATTCTGAAGGGAAAGAACGAAAGACGGAAATAAAGAGTTTTGAAACCATTGAGCGCTCTAAAGTTGCTGTAGCAAACGTGAAGCTTTATGTTAATACGGTAGAAGGATTTGCTGGTACCTCTTTGAAAAAGAGTGATTCAGAATTTGTTTGTGATTGTTCCGATATTGATGATATAATTGTCATTAGAAAATCGGGTGAAATGATGGTTTCTAAAATCTCGGACAAGGCATTTTTCGGAAAAGACATTGCGCATATTAACGTATGGAAAAAAGGCGATACCAGAACAGTTTATAACTTGATTTACTTTGATGGTAAGTCGAAGTATTCAATGGTAAAACGATTTGACGTAACATCCATTACTCGAGATAAAGAATACCATGTAAGTGCTGGTGCTCCTGGTAGTAAATTGCATTATATGTCAGTTAATCGAAATGGGGAAGCAGAGGTAGTGAAGGTAGTTCTGAGGCAAAAGCCTAATATCAAGAACTTGAAATTTGATTTTGATTTTGCTGAAATAGGAATCAAAGGAAGGACAGCAAAGGGCAATATTTTGACCAAGAACTTGGTGCATAAGATAGAAATTAAAGAAGAAGGAATTTCGACTTTAGGAGCCCGAAAAATTTGGTGGGATGATACAGTAAGTAGACTTAATGCTGACGGCAGAGGAAGATTAGTTGGTGAGTTTAAAGCAGAGGATAAAATTGTTGCGGTCATGTCTGATGGTACTTACAGAATGTATCTGCAATCTTTGAATACTCACTTTGAAGAGAAGATGATTATACTGGATAAGTATGATCGGGAACAAGTGTTCTCTATGGTTTATTTTGATGGAGAAAAAGGGCAACATTTTGTGAAACGATTTTTGCTTGAGTCATCCGAAAAGACTCAATCTTTGTTGACCGAGCATGAAGATTCTCGATTGGAAGTAATTTCAAAACATACTTTTCCAGTTGTGAAAGTAGAGTTCGATAAACGAGCTTCTAATAGAAAAGAGCCTGAAATTGTTGAATTACATGACTTTATTGCTGTAAAAGGGTATAAGGCTCTAGGCAATAAATTGTCTTCAGAAAAAGTGAGGCAGGTAACAGAATTAACTCCAATACCAGATCCGGAAGTAGAAAAAAATGAGGATTATATTGCTGAATATAAGATAGTTAAAGAAGTGTCTAGCTTAGTAGTTGAAGAAGTAGTTACTGAAATCCAAGAGGAAAAGAAGACGGAAGAGAAGCCTCCCGTACAAACAGCAGAAAAGAAAGAGTTAGAACAGGATGTTAAGACAGACGTCAATAAGGTTGATGATGAATCTAAACCTACAGATGAAAAGCTATCGGCAAAAAAAAAACCTAAAGCTTCTGCTAAGAAAAATAAGAAAGACGACGATGACGACGATGTGCCACCAGAAGGTCCTGTTCAGATAACATTGGAGTTGTAAAACTCACCCCTATCTAGTTAATGTAATTTTTCCTAAACGTTCATGGTTGTGCTTTTTGGAGGAGTCTGTTCCAATTGCAACGCGGTACGAATAAATACCTACGGGAATTTCTTTTCCGTCCTGAGACAATCCATCCCAGCTTTCGTAAGGATTCGCACTTATGAACATTAGCTGACCCCAGCGATCAAAAACCTGTACATTATAGAAATCGTAATCGTAACCAAGTGATACTGGTTTCCATGTATCATTTACACCATCGCCATTTGGTGAAAATGAGTTTGGAATAAACAGACTAAAATGAGGGTCAATTATGATTTTTTCAATCAGAAAATCAGTACAATTGTTAATGTCAACGACATCTAAACGCACAAAATATTCTCCTTTTTCAGTATCAGAAAAACGAAATGAAGGATTAGTTCTTAAAGAGGTATCAATGCTTGCGAAATTCCATTTCCATGAGACGAGCTTACCTTCTGATAAATCTCTAAATTTGATCGTAGTATTTATGGTAGTAGTTGGGTTTGGAAATGCAGTGAAATTTGGCTGAGGTAATGGGTATGCTGTTATGAAATCTGATTTTAAAAGTGAATCGACACAGCCATCAAGAGAAATTACTCTTAAGCGAACATCATAGGTACCTGGAATTGAAAAACTTTTCGAAATTGGGTTGCATGATATAAGATTGGAGTGTCCTTCTATATTCCAAGAGCAGATAGAAGAATTAATAGAACGGTTTTCAAAATACACCTGGTGCGGAACGCAACCTTTTTGAATATCTACTTTAAAATCTGCTTTTGGCAGTTCCAATATTCTTAACGTATGCTTGTCCTCGGCAAAAGGAGAGCCACAAGAATCACTTAATCGTGTAGTGTATGAAGTTGTTTGAGTTGGCGAGGCAATAATAGTTTGAATAAACGCATTATTCAAATCATTGAAGGGTAGCCAATTGTACTTGTAGCTATAGCCGGTTCCGCCCTTTGGAATAGCTCTTAAAGTCAAATTATCATTTTTACACAATACAGAATCACCAAGAATCTCAACAGATAATGAATCAAAAAAGTTGACTTTCATTTGAAGTGAATTAGAAGAACAGCCATTATCATCACTGGAATAAACTATATAAATCAAATCCGCTTTTGGGCAAACATTCACGATATTAGATTGATTAATTGAAGGTGTCCAGTGAAATTTGTGAGAAACCGAATTACCACCAACAGAATTGACCTCCATTTTAGTGCAATTGGACACACATATTTTAAAAGAATCTTGTGGTGTGGTTAATATCATTTTTGGAGGTTGAATTATAGTTAGAACAGTATCAGCAAAGCAACCTCTAGTGTCTTTAGACCTAATTTGGTAGGACCCAGCAGATAAGTTGACCTGGTTTACGTTTTTATTAAAATAGACTTCATAGGGTCTTGCTGATGAAATGGAGCTAACATAATTTTTTCCGCTATCTGCGCTAAAGAACAAATCACCTTTGTTACCACCTTTCAATTTTAAAACAATACCACCATCATCATAGCCATGGCAAGTAGTTGGTAATAATGAAATTGAGTCAAACTGTAATTGAGAAGTTTCCTTTATGGCAAAGACAGAGTCTGCAGAGCAACCAATTGCATCAATAATTAAAGCGCTATAAGTTGAATATGCAAAGAGTTGCGTATTAATCGAATCATTTATTACAACTGGGTTATGCACAGCTCCAGGCCTCTTTCCGCCCCATTGATACCTTATCACTCCGGTTCCGCCTAGTCCTTTTACTATAGCAAACCCATGTCCTTGATTATAACAGGAATCATGCTCTATTTTGAGGTCAAGCACTAATTCTTCTGGTTGGATCAATTCAGCATATTTAGGAAATGATAAGCATCCGTTAATATCTCTAGTCAATATTTTATAAGTTCCATGACTTAAACTATTAAATACGCTTGAGGCTTGCCAGCTTGTTCCACTATCAATACTAAAGTTGGGTGTTGCACCGCCACCGGTAAAGTATATTGTAAGCACTCCATCATTAGCATCAAAACACGATACATTGCTTTCTCCTATTGAATCTATTTGAGGAGCACCAGCATTGTAAAGTCTAGTTGGGAATATTTTAGATCGACAGCCTGAAATATTTTCTACTAAAACAAAATAATCGTTAGCCGAAAGGTTTATAAAATTACTATCTAGCTGAAAGGTATTCCCACTATCGATACTGAATTTAAATGGACCATCTATTCCACCTGAATTAATTTTTATCTCACCGCGATTTGTCGTGCAACTAGGTGGAACTATTAATATGGTGGGTTTTATCGAATCTACAAAAACCAGCATTGAATCAGAAATTATACAACCGCAGCTGTCACGGTATGATAAAACAAACAAGCTTGTTGAGTCAGGCTTTGCCCATGGATTTATAATGTTTGGATTAGATAGGAATTGAGTATTCGACCAAGTGAATTTTTTTCTAGTACACGAAGAATTGATTATTGGAATTAAGAGAATGCTATCTCCTGGACAAATTATAGTATCCTTAGGCAAAGTTATATTTACTACATCTAGAATGATAGAGGTAGAATCAGTACATTTTCCAAATGTATCTGTGTACTGCAGCTGAATAGTTATTGTACTATCTGAGTTGAGGGTTGGGCTAATAATCGTTGAACTATCTAAATTAGAGGAAGGAGACCAGATATAGGTAAATTCTGAAGTGTCTCGAACACCACAAAAAGAAAGTTGAAGGGTTGGTCTATTTACCCAAGACATTAATGATAAAAATTGATTTGTGCATGCTCCAGTATTAGAAATTGCACCAGAAACAGAATTAAAGGTTGTAGGGGAATAGGCTACGGCAGCGCTCGAGTTACTCCCAATGCTTGTATTATCGTAACATATTTCAACTAGTAAATTTGAAATCCCATCATAGTCATAATTCAAATCAAAATGGTGCATATTCCAACCTTTAATAGGAGTTACATTTTTAGGTGTGAATACCGTAATTGCCGCGCCTTGAATACCATTTAATGCCTTGAAGGAGATAGGCATGCATTTTAGTTTAATGGTATAGTTATTAAAATCAGCTCCCTTAGGGTTAGTTACATTAAACCCAAGCCCATCTATTGTACCAGAATAAATACCTAATGCATTTAATTCTGCAGCCGTATATAAGTATTGCTGACGAGAAGACGCAGAAGCACCTCCGTATGGACAAGGCCAGTTTGCTGTGCTGCCAGTAGCACCAGATCCATTGACATTACTAGTATCTGAACTCGTTTTGTGCGCTCTTGCACCAACACACTGAATTTTGGTTGTATCACATTTTGTAGGTTGTCTTCCTAGTTTTGGATAAAGTATAGTTGGAAGTCCACCGCACAATGGACTAATTGATGGAATTATAGAAACCGTATCAGGCATTCTTAGTGTAATATCTATCTGAATACTTTCATATTTGACACACCCAGAGTCAGAAGTTACGGTAATCAACAAGTTGGTATTGATACTGCTTGAAAATTTTGGTTTAGAAATTCTGCTTGAAGACAACCGATCTTTAGGTTCCCAATTATAGGAATACGTGAACTGTGCAGAATCTGGAATTACTTCAACAAAAGCATTACTATCTGTATGGCAAAGCAGCGTGTCGTTTGAGGTTTTTAAGCTAAATGTTGGAGCAGAAATAATTTTAATTGTATCTCTATCTGCACATGAATATACTTTTCTACAACCTAAATTAAGATCAGACCAAACTTCAATTAGAGTAGTATTTTTAGGAACAAAACGAACCGTTTTATTTGTATCGTTAGCATTTGTATCTCCAAAAATATTTTGTTTTGGTCCACTGAAAATTAGAGAATCTCCGTAAAGTGACTGCCATTCATATTTAATACCACCGCTTGCCGTCATGATGGATGTATCTCCTTTACAAATCGCTTGATCGCCACCAACCTGTGTTGAGTTTACAATCTGAATTTCAAATACAGATAATCCATGACCTGGAAAATTACATGAGTTGTCGTTATATTCCACAAAGAATGATCTCAAAGGGTCGTTTGCTAAATCAACTTTCCAAGTAAACTCTACAACGGCTTCATTTTTTTGCAAGCTTATTACTCTCATTGTTGAGCCAGGCATTGCATCTTTGTAGTTCGATTTAAAGTATAATGTATCAGCAGTATCAGGGTCTAAAATGGTATCATTAAAGGTAATAGTTGTCCCATTACAAACTTGAATTTTAAAGCTATCTAGTTTTGAAGCGTTTTTACCTGTAATGTTTGAAATTCCAGATATATCCTTAGGAACCTTATTAGTGCAAGTGTTTATAATGAATGTAATATCTCGTAAAATTTGCCCCTTCCAAATCCCCGTGCACCGCTCATACTCTTTAACCCAAAAGGCTACTACGTATTTACCTGTTAAACTAGGTTTGAATTTTATTAAACCTGTTAATGAATCTAATGTAATTCTAGGTGCTGGTTTTAAGGCACTATATCCAGTATTGTAATTAGAACAAGTACTTACTCCTGTTTTAGCACATGACAGTATGTAAACTAAACTATCACCATCAGGATCTATAGCTCCAACACCATAAGATACTTGCTGATTAACGCAACCAGAAGGGAAAGATTTTAGTAAACTAGAGAATTGAGGAGCAGAATTTGTAGGAAAGCCGGTATTGTTGTATTGTGCTTCCAGATAAATTGATCTCGAAGCAGCTGTAAGTGTTAGACTATTCGCTCTGCAGCAGCCTGCATTTACTCCAAAAGTCCAAAAATTACAGGCATTTAATGTTATGTTTCCAGCGTAGATAAACTTTATATAACCTGGTGTACCGCCTTGTCTGCAGCTAGAATTAGCTGAAGTGCCAGGGTCTAAGATATTATCACATAAATCAGAAACCTCTTCTCCATCTAACCTGTTGTACAAAGTAATAGCTCGATATGGACCTCCGAAAGGATAAGGGATTGGAGCTACAAAAGGAACATAGTTCAAGGTATAGTTTGTAGTTGTTGTGGCACAAGTTGCGTCCATTTTTAGAGTAGTGGGTCTGATAGAAAGGTTCTGGCAGTCTTGGAATATAGAAACTTCAATGTAGTAAATGTGAGATCCTGCAGTTGCGCCTGGTCCAACATACCTGTAGGTAATATTTCCACCAGCAGGATTTGCTGCTTCAGTAAATTTTACTGAAAAGCTTAGACAAATAAAAATAAAAACTTTAAGTAACGACTTCACAAGAGTTTATCGATTTGATTCAAAGTTAGTTTTATTCTATTAGTTTGTCTGAGCTGAAAGAACTGGCTTGTGCAGCTACAATACTTTTCTGTAAACTGACAAAAAATAATCCACATAAAAAAAGCCCCAAATGAAAAATCAAAAGGAGCTTTTAGGTTTTTAAAGAATTACGAACTCAAGTATTTACGTATCCTGATTTTTTGGTAATCCATTTCGGAGCTTCTTTAATCCAAGTGAATTCATCTTTTGAATATTCGTTGTTTTTTAATTTGTTTGAAATGATTTCAAACGTCTTAATTGTATAATCTACATCTTCTAATGTATGAGCAGCAGTAGGAATCAGTCTCAATAAAATTACGTTTTTAGGAACAACTGGATAAACCACTAATGAAGTGAAAATCTGATGATTTTCTCTCAAATCAAAGATTAGGTTTGTCGCTTCCATAAGCCCACCTTCTAAGAAAACTGGGGTTACGCATGAGTTTGTCTCACCTAAATTGAATCCGTTCGCCTTTAGGCCACTTTGAAGTGCATTAGCAATTTTCCAAAGGTTTGCTTTATGCTCGGGTTGATCTCTTAAAAGTTCAAGACGTTTCAAGTTCCCCTCTACCAAAGGCATAGGCATTGATTTAGCAAAAATTTGAGAGCGTGTGTTGTGCTTTAGGTAGTCAACTACATCTTCAGTAGAACTAATAAATCCACCTACAGAGGCAAATGCTTTTGCAAAAGTTCCAAAGTAAATGTCAATTTGATCTTGTACACCCTGCTCTTCTCCTGTACCAGCTCCGGTTGCTCCTAATGTTCCGATACCATGAGCATCGTCAACAAATAACCTGAAGTCATATTTTTTCTTCAGTTCAACTATCTCGACCAATTTACCTTGATCGCCAGCCATTCCAAAAACACCTTCCGTGATAACAAGAACAGCTCCACCAGTCGTTTCTACTAGTTTTTCTGCTCTTTTAAGTTGTACTTCTAGTTTTTCGATGTTATTGTGGGCATATACAAAACGTTTTCCTTGGTGCATTCTTACGCCGTCAATGATACATGCGTGACACTCTGAATCATAAACTATAACGTCATTTCTATCTACTAGTGCATCAACTGTCGAAGCCATTCCCATGTAGCCGTAATTAACTAACATGGTATCTTCTTTCATTACAAAAGCAGAAAGCTCTTCTTCCAAACGCTCATGAGTTACGGAGTTCCCTGACATCATTCTTGCTCCCATAGGGTTGGAAAAGCCATGGGCAGTAGCTGATTCACCATCTACTTTTCGGATTTCAGGATGATTCGCTAACCCTAAATAATTATTGATACTCCAAACCAACATTTCTTGATCTCGGAACACCATTTTATTGGCAATGTCACCTTCCAACTTTGGGAATTGAAAATAGCCGTAAGTAATGCCAGAGATTTGACCTAATGGTCCTCGTCTTTGTTTTAATTTTTCAAATAAATCCACTCGATTTGTGTTTAAAATATTAGTTGCAAAGATAAAACAAAATAGGCGGTAATAGGTTTATTCTTATATCAAAGAGGCTGTTCAAAAAGTTATATTTGCAATTCTTAATGAGGAAAATATTTATATACACTTTAGCTGTTTCACTGGCTTTTTTTATTTGGGCCTGTAAACATAATAAAGTACTTAAAAGTACTGACCTTACCTTTAAGTACGAGATGGCAAATAAATACTTTGACGAAGAGGAATATTATAAGGCCATTCCGCTTCTTGAGGAATTAATTCCGATTTATAGAGGAACGGAAAAAGCGGAACGTCTTTTTTATATTTACGCTTTTTCTGAGTATTATTTGAAGGATTATATTTTAGCGGCACATCGTTATAACACCTTTGTAAATAACTTCCCTTTTAGTAGGTTTACTGAGGAGTGTCAATTTATGAGTGCAATTTGCCATTATAAAATGTCGCCGAAATTTAGCCTTGATCAGACCGATACGTATAGCGCAATTGATCAATTGGGTATTTTTTCTAGACAATTTCCAGAAAGTCAGTTCGTAGATTCGTCCTATGTAATGCTTGATGAACTTAGAAGAAAGTTGGAGAAGAAGTCTTTCATGACTTCAAAGCAATACTACCGGATAGGCCGATACAAGGCGGCTGTAACGTCTTTAGAAAATACATTATTAGAGTATCCCGACACCAAATACAGAGAAGAGGCATTGTTTGTAATCGTTAAATCTTATTATGAATGGTCTGAAAATAGCGTAGATTCAAAAAAAGAGGAGAGATACAGCAATACTAAGAAAGCTTATTTTAAATTTGCAGCCGCTTACCCCGAAAGCTATTTTTCCAAAGAAGCCAAAAAGGTTTTGGAAGAAGCAGAAGAGGAACTAGAGAAATTTTTATCAAAAAAGGCATAGACTATGGATTACAAGAAAACAAATGCATCACCTTCTACTATAACTAGAGATGTTATTTCTATGAGTGATGAGGTTGGAAATGTTTATGAATCATTGGTTCTTTTATCTAAAAGAGCTAATCAGATAAACCTAGAAATTAAAGAGGAATTGACAGCGAAGCTAGAGGAGTTTGCAACAACTCATGATAACTTGGAAGAGATTTTTGAAAACAGAGAACAAATTGAAATATCTAAGTTCTATGAGCGTATGCCAAAGCCCACAAGTATCGCTGTTCAAGAATTATTGGAAAATAAAATTTACTACAGAAAGCCAGAGGAATCTGACAAAATGGTTTAAACCCGCATGCTTAGAGGCAAAAAAATACTTCTAGGAATTACTGGAAGCATAGCAGCCTACAAAGCTATCTTACTTTTAAGGGAATTAGTAAAAGCGGAAGCCGAAGTCAAAGTAATATTGACTCCGGCTTCCTTGGATTTTGTAACTCCTGTAACGTTATCAACGCTTAGTAAGAATCCTGCCATTACCGACTTTTATATTGAAAAATCCTCAGGCGAATGGGTAAATCATGTCGAATTGGGTCTTTGGGCAGATTTAATGTTGATTGCTCCTGCATCGGCAAATACGTTGGCAAAAATGAACCGAGGTATTTCAGATAATATTTTACTTACGACATACTTATCAGCTCGTTGTCCTGTTTGGGTAGCACCTGCTATGGACCGGGACATGTACACGAACAGCGCGACGGTTCAAAATTTTATAGAATTAGATAAAAAGGGTGTTCGTATTCTTGATTCAAAAGAAGGAGAATTAGCATCAGGTTTGAAGGGGAAAGGAAGAATGCAGGAGCCAGAGGATTTATTTGAAGAAATTCAGAATTTCTTTGAGCCCAATGGAATACTGAAAGGAAAAAACGTGTTAATTACCGCTGGACCTACTCAAGAAA
Organism: Flavobacteriales bacterium UBA6770; assembly: GCA_905181875.1. Taxonomy (GTDB): domain Bacteria; phylum Bacteroidota; class Bacteroidia; order Flavobacteriales_G; family Salibacteraceae; genus UBA6770. The sequence continues at coordinate 114,040 of CAJIZH010000004.1, read as the reverse complement.
ATATTGATCCAGTTCGTTACATAGGCAATCGATCTACAGGAAAAATGGGAATTGCGTTGGCTCGAGCATATAGTGATAAAGGAGCTAATGTTACTTTGGTTTTAGGCCCTACATCGGAAGCAATAACTGGGGAGAGCATTGATTTAATAAGAGTTTCTACTGCTGAACAAATGTTTGTAGCAGCAAAATTAAAATATCCCAATTCAGATTTGACTGTCTTTGCAGCAGCAGTATCAGATTATCGACCTAAGCAGGTTTTTGATCAAAAACTTACGAAATCAGCTGAAGAGTTAGAATTGGTTTTAGTGAAGAATCGTGACATTGCAAAAGAACTGGGACATGAAAAATCCTCGAATCAAATTAATATAGGATTTGCTTTAGAAACCAATAACGAACTTGAGAACGCAAAGTCTAAGATAGTTTCTAAAAACTTTGATGCTATTGTTTTAAATTCACTGAAAGATGCTGGCGCAGGATTTGGACACGATACCAACAAAGTTTCGATTATAACTGAAAATAATAAAGTTTTGAATTATGAGTTAATGTCAAAGCTCGAAGTAGCTGAAAAGATTGTAAATTTCACCGAAGATTTATTAAATGAAAAAGATAATTCTACTTCTTAGTGTTTTCTTTTTGAGCATAGCAACATTTGCCCAGGAGGTGAAGTGTGAAGTATCGATAAATTTTAATCGCCTTGATGGGGTTGATGTTACCATGTTCGAAGACATGAAGCAACAGGTTTATGAGTTTATCAATAATAGAAAATGGACAGGTGATGTTTTTAAGGAAAACGAGAAAATTGAGTTTAGTGTTCTGATTGAGTTAACCAGTGTAGAAGGCGGGAATTTTTTTAAAGGAACTATCCAAGTTCAAAGTAGGCGTCCTGTTTTTGGTTCAGCTTATAACAGTACGATTTTTAGCTTTAAGGATAAAAAATTTTCTTTTAAGTATGATCGTTTTGCTAATTTAGAATATTCAGAATCTAACTTTTTAAGTAACTTAACTTCTGTATTGGCTTTTTACACCTACATGATTATTGGTTATGATTATGACACCTACAAATTAGAAGGCGGAACTAAATACTTTCAAAAAGCACAACAAATAGCTGGTGCTGCTCAAACCAGTGGCTCCGAAGGTTGGTCCAGTAGCGAGCGAAGGAATAGGTATTGGTTAGTTGAAAACCATTTAACACCACGTTACAGAAATCTTAGAATATGTTCCTATGAATACCACAGAAACGGATTTGATCAAATGTCAACGGATGTAACATCTGGAAGGACAGAAGTTACTTCGGCACTTATGAAGCTGGAAGCAGTGCATCGTAATTTTCCAAATTCCTTTAATATGCGTGTTTTCTTTGATTCTAAGAATAAAGAAATTATTAAACTATACAAGGATGCACCAAGAGCTGAAAAAGATAAAATCATAAATTTACTGAATACTGTAGATCCTGCCAATACCATTAATTATCAAAAAATACTTTAGAGATGCTGTATCGCTTGTACATTTCTAACTTTACACTTATTGATCAAATAAAGATCAACTTCAATAGTGGTTTTACTACAGTGACCGGACAAACAGGAGCTGGGAAATCTATTATTCTTGGAGCTCTTTCTTTGGTTTTAGGGAAACGAGCAGAGTCTGATTTGTTGTATGATACTTCAAAAAAGTGTGTTTTAGAGGCTGAATTTAAATCTAATTCTAAATTCGTTAAGACCTTTTTGAAAATGAATGATTTTGATATAAATGAGTCTATAATTCTACGAAGAGAATTATTGCCAAATGGAAAATCTAGGTCCTTTATAAACGACACTCCAGCGACTCTAAAACAATTGAGTCAGGTTGGTGCTGAAGTTATTGATATACATGTTCAGCATGAGAACCTTAAGCTAGGAGAAAGAGATTATCGCACATTTATAATTGATGCATTTGGCGGTCATTTGGAGAAAACTACGGCTTATCAATATCAGTTTGAAAAAGTAAGCATTCTTCGTAAATTACTTTCTAACGTTCAATCAGAAATCCTTAAGCAAAAGCAAGAACAAGATTATTTCGAGTTCTTATTCAATGAGTTTGAAGGAGCAAATATTCTGATAGGTGAGTTAATGGAGAAGGAAGAACAACTTAAGAAGCTAGAACATTCGGAAGAAATTAAATCGACCTTATTCTCACTAGGTCAAATGCTTTCAAATGATACTAACGGAATGGCTGAACAAGCATTTCAGGCAGAAAGGACAGTCACTCCTTTAAGTAATTATACTTCAGAATTACGGTCTCTTGCAGCTAGAGTTAGCAGTATGCAATTGGAGATTCAAGATTTGGCTAATGAGGTTAATCGAATTGAATCTGATGTAAAACTAGATCCAGAAAACCTTTCTATAGTTCAGGAAAGAGTTAATTTAATTAATCAATTACTGCAAAAGCATCAGGTTAATACTGAGTCAGAATTGATTGCCATTAAAGATGAATTAGAAGGAAAATTAGCTCAAATACATGGCGGAGATGATAAAGTTTATGCAATAGAAAAAGAGTTGGACGTTGAAAAAGTACAACTCGAAAAACTTGGAGCTGAACTTTCAGAATTACGAATTGCTTGTTCCCCGAAATTTGAAAAGGAACTAATAAGTAATTTAATTCAGCTAGGAATGCCTGAGACTAAATTCGAAGTTCGGTGCACTAAAACAAACGACTTAGAATTTCTAGGAAATGAAATAATCGACTTTGTATTTACTGCTAATAAAGGTATTGCCTTAAGAAAGGTACATGAATCTGCAAGTGGAGGTGAGTTGTCCAGAATTCTGCTGGCAATTAAAGCAATTGTTTCGAGCAAAACGAAACTTCCGACTATCGTGTTTGATGAAATAGATACAGGTGTAAGTGGAGAGGTTGCGAATAAAATGGGTGATCTTATGAAGTCAATATCTAGGAAGATTCAAGTATTAGCGATTACACATTTACCTCAAATTGCAGCAAAAGGCAATCAACACTTCTCGGTTTATAAGGATCACAATTTAGAAAAAACGCTTACAAAAATTCAGCTACTTAAAGGAGATAATCGTGTAATTGAGCTGGCAAAAATGCTTAGCGGAGATAAATTAAGTACTGTTGCTAAAGAAAATGCTAGAATCCTATTGGATAACTAATGGATTTCTAAATTTGGAGCGCAATAAAAAAGATAATTATGGCAAATGATATTTTAAAGGGTAAAAGAGGAATAATTTTTGGTGCGTTGGATGAACATTCAATTGCTTGGAAGGTGGCAGAAAGAGCAGCAGCAGAAGGAGCTATTTTTACATTAACTAATGCTCCGATTGCCATGCGGATGGGGAAAATCAATGATTTAGCTGCTAAATGTAATGCTGAAATAATTCCAGCAGATGCAACTAGTATAGAAGATCTTGAAAACCTAGTAAATGGTTCTATGGATAAACTAGGGGGTAAACTTGATTTCGTATTGCACTCTATTGGAATGTCACCAAACGTCCGTAAAAGCAAGCCTTATACAGGTTTGAACTACGATTTTTTTCAGAAAACAATAGACGTTTCTGCGTTGTCCTTTCACAAAGTGATGCAAACTACAATGAAGTTGGATGCAATGAACGAATGGAGTTCTATTTTGGCTTTAACTTACATTGCAGCTCAACGGACATTTCCTGATTATAGCGATATGGCTGAGGCTAAATCAATGTTAGAGTCAATTGCAAGAAGTTTTGGATATCATTATGGTACAGCTAAACATGTAAGAGTAAATACTATCAGTCAGTCTCCTACAAGAACAACAGCAGGTTCAGGTGTAAAAGGATTTGATGATTTCATTGATTTTGCTGATAAAATGTCTCCGCTTGGAAATGCCACAGCAGAAGATTGCGCTAACTATTGTATTTCAATGTTTTCAGATTTAACTAGAATGGTAACAATGCAAAATTTAATGCATGATGGAGGATTTTCTAGTACAGGAATCACCGCCAAAATGTTAGGGAAAGATTAATTATTATCAATATTATTTTAATAGAAAGCCCTATTTCGATTTTCCGAAAAAGGGCTTTCTTTTTTGACAACAACACACGTGACTAATGCCTTATAATTCGATTCAGATGTTTTTTAGATACCTAGACTATTTAAAAAATTCGAAGACTCGATATCGGGTGCATTCACCTTTTGTATACTCTCTAGTTGAGCAAGTTCTCCGGAAACAACCACCGTTTTATGCTTTTAAAAAAATTGAGAAATGGAGAGATGAGTTGATTGAAGATGTGTCTGAGGTAAATCTGATAGATTTAGGTGCAGGCTCGAGAAGAACAAAAAGTAGATCAGTTAGTGATATAGCTAATACTGCTTTATCTACAAAACATCAATCAGAGTGGTTGTTTGGGTTGGTTAATTATTTTGAAGCAAAAACTATTGTTGAATTGGGTACCAGTTTAGGAGTTTCAACTGCTTACTTAGCTGCTGCAAGTAATAATTCTCTTGTGCATACTTTTGAGGGAAGTCCTGAATTAATTGCAATTGCAGAGAAAGGTTGGCAAAAGCTCAAATTGAATAATATTCACTCGATTGAAGGCCCCATCGATGAAACATTGCCAAAGTTTATAACATCTTTAAATGAGCCAATCGATCTTCTTTATATGGATGCAAACCATACCTATGAAGCAACAATGGATTACTACAGAATATTACAGCCAAATTTTAACCCTTCAACAGTAGTTGTAGTTGACGATATACATTGGAGCTTTGAAATGCAAAAAGCATGGAGAGAGATTTCAAATTTTAATGAGGTTTCAATTAGTATTGACCTTTTTTATAAAGGTTTACTTTTTTTTAGAAAAGATATTGAAAAAGAGCACTTCATGCTAAGGGTATAGCAATAAGTTAGCGCAATAAATTGATTGAAACAGTTTCGGATATGGGCTGCCCGAATTTATTTTCGTATTGGTAACGAATGACATACTGTCCTTCTTCCAATTGGTTTCCAGCCATATCTGTTCCGTTCCAAATCACGTCTGAAGTATTCTCTTGTTCAAATATTATTTGTCCCCACCGGTTATAAATGGAAACATTTAAATTATTAATGTCACCAGTATAAATTTGAAATACGTCATTCCTGCCATCACCATTTGGTGTGAAAGAATTTGGAAATATAACATCTTGTTTTTTTGAGGATAATGACTCGTCTTTGTTAATGACAACTATACTTGGATATTTCATTACATCTCTACAACCAAATTCATTAAAGGAATGTAATTCGATAGAGTAGGTTCCTTGAGCTTGAAATCTAATTTCAGTATTTTCATCTTTAGAAAACAAATATCCACTTTGGTACCATTCGTATCTTGAAGCATATTTACTATGATTAAATAGTCTGAGATTTTCACTTACTATTAACTCAGTGGCAGAAGGTATGAAATCAGCTTGAATAGGATGAACTTCCACTGAGATTTCGGCTTTATCAATCCCACATTCATTTGTATTTCTTAATATAAATCTACCTTTTTCATTAACGATGACACTTCTAGAATCAGATCCATTTGACCATGAAGGGTTTACCGCGCTAAATGAGCGTAATTCAATTTGATCACCAACACACAAGTCTGTATTACGATTTGTCATAATTCTACTCAATGGATTTGTTTTACTATCCACATAATGGCTTGCTTTAACTAAAACACAACCATCATGGGCCTTAACTGTATAAATGCCTGGTTTTGTAATTTCAATTTGGTGTTTCTTTTCTTGAGTTGACCAAATAGGATTAATGTAAGTTGGTGCAATTTCAAGACTAGCTGAAGAGCCTAAGCAAACGAAGTTTGGTCCGTAAATTTTAACCTTGCTTTCATTAACTCTTATGGTAATGTGTGCAGTGTCGGAACTATTTTTGTTGGTGTTTGACATTCGAACGACAAATAATTGAGTGGTTTCTTCTGGAATAAAATCGGTCGATTTTAGAAAAGGGGATACTACTTTGTTTCGTGGATACCAGAAGTATTCGTAATCTTGAATTGGTCCCGAAGCTTCTAAATTGATTTTTTGACCAACACAAACGGCATCTGTTGGTCCAATAATACGAAACTTATCTGTTTTCTCTGTAGCACCAACAAATAGGACAGACCAAACCAAACAAACAACACTCAAAATTCCCCGAGAAAATTCCATAACAATCTATTTTTCAGTCCAGTAAATATAGAATTTTAAAAAGGAACATTGATCGATTTGGTGAATTCAAAAAAGACTGTTATAAAACTCATTTCACCTAATCATTGAGTGAGTTCATTACTTTACATTTGACGCACCAAATTTCAAAGACAAAGAATGAACATTCACGAATTTCAAGGAAAGTCAATTTTGAACAGCTACGGAGTAGCGATTCAAAGAGGAATTGTTGCTAAAACAGCTGATGAAGCTGTTGAAGCAGCTAAAAAAATAACTGAAGAAACAGGCACTGGCTGGTGGGTTATAAAAGCTCAGATTCATGCAGGTGGTCGAGGAAAAGGCGGCGGTGTTAAGTTGGCTAAAACTTTAGATGAAGTTCGGTCGATTTCCGAGGCTATACTAGGAATGACGCTTGTTACTCATCAAACTGGTCCTGAAGGTAAATTTGTCAATCAGATTTTGATTGCAGAAGACGTTTATTACCCAGGTGAAACTGAAACAGCAGAATTCTATATGTCTGTTCTTTTGAATAGAGAGTCAGGAAGAAATACTATTATGTATTCTCCGGACGGTGGTGTAGATATTGAAACTGTAGCTGAAAGCACTCCAGAAAGAATCTTTAAAGAAGAGGTCGATCCAAGAGTTGGTCTTCAAGGATTTCAAACAAGAAGAATTGCTTTTAACCTTGGCCTTAGCGGTAAGGCATTTAAAGATATGGTGAAATTCATTTCGAAATTGTATGCTGCTTATGTTGGATCTGATTCAGCAATGTTTGAGATTAATCCAGTATTAAAGACTTCCGACAATAAAATTATTGCAGTTGATGCAAAAGTGGATATTGAAGATAACGCACTTTATCGTCATCCAGATTATGCAGCAATGCGTGATTTGAATGAAGAAGACCCAACAGAAGTTGAAGCAATGGAAGCTGGTTTAAGTTTCGTTAAGCTTGATGGTAATGTTGGTTGTATGGTAAATGGAGCTGGATTGGCTATGGCTACTATGGATATTATTAAATTATCTGGCGGAAATCCAGCTAACTTTCTTGACGTAGGTGGTACTGCAGATGCTGAAAGAGTAGAAAAGGCATTCAAAATGATTTTAAAAGATACAAATGTTAAAGCTATTTTGGTGAATATATTCGGCGGAATCGTTCGTTGCGACAGAGTTGCTCAAGGCGTTGTAGATGCCTACAAAAACATGGGCAATATAGAGATCCCAATTATTGTAAGACTGCAAGGAACAAATGCTGTAGAAGCAAAGAAGATTATTGATGATTCTGGTTTAAAAGTAGAATCAGCGATTGTACTTCAAGAAGCAGCTGATAAAGTAAAAGCAGTATTGTCTTAGGCTAATTGACATTAAAATTAATAAGCCTTCTTCATTTATTTGAAGAGGGCTTTTTTTTTACGTCACGTTATTATTTAGAATTATTCTAAACTACATCTAATATGAGGTATAGACGAATACGTAATCTATTGAATTTAGGTGTTTTACAGGTGGGAAAGGAAAGCCTAAGTACTGTTTTCTTTTGGATAGATTTATCCTTCATTGATAATCAAATTGAACAACGGATTTATACGTTAAATTTGCCGCGAAATTTCGATCTATATTAAACAAGTCATAGATGTCAAAAAACGTCAAGATTAGTAAAGGTGTTGATATTAATTTGGTAGGTATAGCTGAACAAAAGCTAGGTATCATAAAGTCAGCTACTGTAGCATTAAATCCTACTGATTTTCATGGAGTAATTCCAAAATTAGAAGTTAAAGAAGGCGATGAGGTTAAGGCAGGTACTCCATTATTTCATGATAAAGCCAATAATAATGTGAAGTTTGTTTCTCCGGTTTCTGGTGAAGTGGCTGAAGTTGTTCGTGGTGCAAAGCGTAGAATATTGGAAGTTCGAATTTTAGCTGATAATGAAACAAAATTTGAGGAATTTAACGTCTCTAATATTAAGTCTGCTGATAAAGCAGTAATTATTGATATTCTCCAGAAAGCAGGTCAATGGCCACTAATAAAAAAGCGGCCGTTTGATGTTATGGCAGATGCAAGTGAAGATGCTAAATCGATATTTATTTCTGCTTTTGATTCTTCTCCGCTAGCGCCTGATTACAACTTCATTTTAAAAGATAAATCGGTGGATTTACAGGCCGGAATTGACGCATTAGCAAAAATGACGACTGGCTCTGTAAATGTTGTCACTCGAAGTGATAAAGGCGTTTTTGCTGGTTTGAATAATTGTATAATTCATTCAATCAACGGACCACATCCAGCTGGTAACGTCGGTGTCCAGATTCACCACATTGAGCCCATAAATAAGGGTGAAGTTGTTTGGACTGTCAACCCTCAAGACTTAGCAGCTATAGGAGCTTTTTTGAATACGGGAAAGGTTCAGAATACTAGAGTAGTAGCGGTCACTGGTGCTGAAGTTAAATCGCCAAGCTATTATACGATAGTTTTGGGGAGTTCAGTTGATTCAATCTCTAAAGGCAACATAAATGCTGACGCTCGATTTATTTCTGGTAATGTTTTAACTGGAAATAAAGTTGAAGCAGCAGGTTATTTGGGATATTACCACCATCAAGTAACGGCTATTCGTGAAGATCATGAATCAGAGTTTTTTGGTTGGGTTGCTCCAGGACTTGACAAGTTTTCTTTGTCTAACACATTCTTTTCGTGGGCAATGCCAAATAAAAAGTATAACCTAGGTACAGGAGTTCATGGTGAAGAACGAGCTTTTGTAATGACAGGTCAATATGAGAAGGTCTTTCCATTCAACATTTACCCTGTTCAATTGTTGAAGTCTATAATAATTAACGACATTGAACAAATGGAAAATCTAGGAATTTATGAAGTCGCACCTGAGGATTTCGCTCTTTGCGAATTTGGATGTACTTCAAAAATAAATTCTCAAGAGATTGTAAGAAATGGACTTGATTTAATTAAAAAAGAGTTGAGCTAATTGGAGTATAGATTATGAAGTTTTTAAAGAATATAGTTGACAGCGTAAAGCCAAACTTTGAAAAGGGTGGAAAACTCCAGAAGTATTGGCCTGTATTTGATGGATTTGAAACATTTTTATTTGTTCCAGGTCATGCGACGGAAAATGGTGCACATATTAGAGATGGAATAGATTTAAAAAGAACGATGGTTACGGTAATCCTAGCTCTTGTTCCTTGTCTGCTTTTCGGAATGTATAATGTGGGTTATCAGCATTTTCTTGCAATAGGAGAGTCAGCTGAATTTATCGATATGGTGATTTATGGTGCAATTAGAGTTATGCCGTTGGTCATTGTTTCTTATGGTGTTGGTCTCGGAGTTGAATTTCTATTCTGTATTAAAAACGGGCATTCCATTCAAGAAGGGTTCCTGGTTTCTGGAATGTTGATTCCTTTAATTATGCCTGTTGAAGTTCCTCTTTGGATGGTTGCGGTAGCAACAGCTTTTGCAGTTGTTTTTGGGAAAGAAGTGTTTGGCGGTACTGGAATGAATATTCTTAATCCCGCGCTTACAGCGAGAGCATTTTTGTTCTTTGCTTACCCCACTAAAATGTCAGGTAACTCAGTTTGGATTGCTACTGATGGTATGCAGACTGTCGACGGATATACCGGCGCAACTGCATTAGGAAATGCTGTTGAACAAGGGGTTGCTGGAATTCCACCTTTTATGGATGCCATGATCGGAATTATACCAGGTTCAGTTGGTGAGACCTCCGTTCTGGCCTGTTTAATTGGAGCGGTCATTCTTATTGCCTCTGGAATTGGAAGTTGGAGAATAATGCTTTCTATGATAATCGGTGGTTATGTAATGGGTTACTTATTTAATATTTGGGGAGCAAATAGTTATATGGAAATACCAGCACACCATCAGCTTGTATTAGGTGGGTTTTTCTTCGGAATGGTTTTTATGGCAACTGACCCAGTCAGTGCCGCACAAACAAATATGGGTAAGTGGATATATGGATTCTTTTGCGGTTTGCTTGGAATAATGATTCGAGTATTCAATCCAGCTTATCCAGAGGGTATTATGATGGCGATTTTATTTATGAATGTAATGGCGCCATTGATTGATCATTACGTAGTTCAAGGAAATATTAGTAAACGTCTTAAGCGAGCGCAAGTAATAGCATAAAGGTTTAGATATGGGAATAAATAAAAATAGTAGCGGATATACATTTGGTTTCGCCATAGTCATGGTTGTAGTTGTTGGTTCTTTATTGGCGTTGGCAGCAATGGAGCTAAAACCATTCCAGGATAAGAATGTGAAACTAGAGAAAATGCAAAATATTCTTTCTTCAATAAACATTGTTACAGACAGGGATCAAGCATCTGAATTGTTTGATAAATATGTCGTTGAGCAAGTTGTAATAAATCATTTTGGAGAGATCGTAGAAGGTGAATTAGCTTTTGATGTCAATGTTAAAAAACAATTCAAGGAATTAAGGGCAAAAGCTAAAACTTCTGAGGAAATGTTATATCCAATGTTTGTTTGTGAAAAAGAAGGTAAGAAGATTTATGTGGTTCCTATGGTTGGAACCGGTCTTTGGGGTCCGATATGGGGCTTCGTTTCTTTAGAATCAGATTTGAATACCATTTTTGGTGCTAATTTCGATCACAAAACAGAAACACCTGGTCTTGGAGCTGAGATTAATCAGACTTCTTTTGAAGGTCAATTTTCAGGAGATTACATTTATAAAGATGGTGTCGTTGCTCTTGAGGTCTTTAAAAGTGGAGGAGGTGACGCTACTGATTACGGTGTAGATGGTATTACTGGCGGAACCATTACTTCTAAAGGTGTTGAAGAAATGATCATTAGAACATTTGGGGTTTATCAACCTTATTTTCAAAAATCAAATTCTTAATTATGGCTGAAACAGTAACAGTTGAAGAAAAAGAGCCTTTATTTTCAAAGAAAAATAGACAACTTTTAATAGATCCTCTAAACGATCAAAACCCAATTACGATTCAAGTATTGGGTATATGCTCTGCTCTGGCGATTACCACTCAGGTTAAAAATGCTGTAGTCATGACTATTTCGGTAATGTTCGTAATGATGGCTGGTAACGTCATTGTCTCATTATTAAGAAACGGAATTCCCGATCGAATCAGAATTATTGTGCAGTTGGTTATTGTAGCTGCCTTAGTAATTTTGGTTGATCAAGTTTTGAAGGCATTTGTATATGATGTTAGTAAGCAGCTCTCAGTTTTCGTTGGACTTATTATTACAAACTGCATTATTATGGGACGTCTAGAGGCATTTGCATTGGCAAATAAACCTTGGCCGTCATTATTAGATGGTTTTGGAAATGCAATCGGTTATGGGTGGGTGCTTGTAGTTGTTGCTGTAGTTCGTGAAATACTCGGAGCAGGAAAAATCTTTGGTATTCAGATAATTCCAGATGCAGTGTATGCTTTTGGATACATGAATAATAACTTTGTTATTCTGCCCCCAATGGCATTAATCATTGTAGGAATTATTATTTGGATTCAGCGTTCTAAAAATACTGCATTAATCGAATCACACTAATTTCAACTTAGAAAATAAATCATGACTGAATTAGTAAACATATTTGTAAAAGGCATTTTCATAGACAATATGATTTTCGCCTATTTCTTAGGTATGTGTTCATACTTAGCAGTATCTAAAACTGTTAAAACTGGAGTTGGACTTGGTGCAGCTGTAATTTTTGTTTTAGGTATAACTGTTCCTATAAACTACTTGTTGGAGAACTATGTGTTGAAAGAGGGCGCTCTTGCTTGGCTAGGAAATGACTTTGCATCTGTAGATTTGAGTTTCTTATCATTCATTATGTTCATTGCTGTAATCGCTTCAATGGTGCAATTAGTAGAAATGATTGTAGAAAAGTTTGCCCCGGCATTATATGGCGCATTAGGTATTTTCTTGCCTCTTATCGCTGTAAACTGTTCGATTTTGGGAGGCGCTTTATTTATGCAAGAGCGTCAGTACGCTACTATTGCAGAAGCAACTTCTTTTGGATTAGGATCAGGAGTTGGTTGGTTTTTAGCAATTGTAGCAATAGCAGCAATTAGAGAAAAAATCAAATATTCGCATGTGCCTGCTCCATTAAGAGGCTTGGGAATCACGTTTATTATTACAGGACTCATGGGAATTGCCTTTATGAGTTTCATGGGAATCGAATTATAATTACACAACTATAAAATTTATCAAATGGGAATCACGCTTACAGCAGCCATAGTTGTTTTCTTAATAGTAACTCTTCTTTTGGTGTCACTGCTTTTGTTCGCAAAAGCTAAACTATCGACATCAGGACCGGTAATGATTAAGATTAACGGAGAAAAAGAAATTGAAGTTGAAGCTGGAAGTTCATTACTCGCTACCCTAAGTAGTAATGGAATCTTTTTACCTTCTGCTTGTGGTGGAGGTGGAACTTGTATACAATGCACATGTCAAGTTCATAGTGGTGGAGGATCCATCCTTCCTACAGAAGTACCGAACTTCTCAAGAAAAGAAATTGCTCAAGATTTTCGTTTAGGATGTCAGGTAAAGGTAAAAGAGAATATGGAAATCTCAATTCCTGAAGAAATTTTCGGCATCAAGAAATGGGAAGCAACGGTTGTTTCGAACTATAGCGTCGCATCGTTTATCAAAGAGTTTATTGTTGAGTTGCCTGAGGATATGGAATACAAAGCCGGTGGTTATATTCAGATTGAAATTCCTAAAACGGTTGTTCCTTTTTCTGATTTCGAAATCGAAGCACACCCGGAAGAACATCCTGGTGAGCTTGATAAGTTTAAAGTTGAGTGGGATAAATTCAATTTATGGCCTTTGTCAATGAAAAATGATGAGGTTGTTGAAAGAGCTTATTCTATGGCTTCTTATCCAGCAGAGGGTAGGAAAATTATGTTAAACGTTCGTATTGCTACTCCACCTTGGGATAGAGAGAAAAATGGCTGGATGGACGTTAATCCTGGTGTTGCTTCTTCATATATTTACTCAAGAAAAGTAGGCGATAAAGTCACTGTATCAGGACCTTATGGAGATTTCTTTATTAAAGATAATGATTCTGAGATGTTATATGTTGGTGGTGGTGCTGGTATGGCCCCAATGCGATCTCATTTGTATGAATTGTTTAGAACAGTAAAAACTGGTCGTAAAGTATCGTATTGGTATGGTGGTCGATCAAAACGCGAGTTATTCTACTTAGATCATTTTTATGCGTTGGAGAAAGATTTTTCTAATTTTAAATTTCATTTAGTGCTTTCTGAACCTTTGGAAGAAGATAATTGGAAAGTTAAAAATAGCATGGAAGACGAGGGAGATGGGTTTGTTGGTTTCGTTCACCAATCTGTGATCGATAACTATTTATCAAAACACGATGCTCCTGAAGATATAGAATTTTATTTCTGTGGTCCTCCAATGATGAATCAAGCAGTATTGAAGATGTGTGATGAATGGGGAGTACCTCCTGAGAATGTTGCCTTCGATGATTTTGGAGGATAAAATATTTAAAACCCTTTCTGATTTAGGAGGTGTTTTTATTTTGAATCCTGTACTTTAACCACATGAATATAATATTTCGAACTTTCCAAAGCTTTTTTATTCAATTTATTATATATATTCTACTATTTAGCTCTTGCAGTAATTATGATACTTTAGAATACAAAAAAAGTAATCTCAGAAAAGTAATTAAAGGCCGTGCCCAAGGGACTACTTATTCCATTAAGTATTTTTCGAAAGATACAATTGTTAAAAAAGATATTGATTCTATTTTAAACGAGATTGATTCCTCGATGTCTACTTGGAACAAGGAAAGTATAATTTCAAAATTTAATGCTGGTCAGGATTCTGTATTGTTAGATAAGCATTTTATTAGTAACCTTAATCTTTCTTCAACTTATCATCGAGCCACTGAAGGTTCCTTCAACCCTTTAGTAAAACCATTATTAGATTATTATGGATTAGGGTCGGCAAATGAAAACACATTGTCAATTGATACAGGAAAGGTTCAAGAACTTCTGAAATCACTTCAACTAGATTCAGTTAAACTATTTAAAGGTTCGAGGGTTTGTAAGCTAGATGAGCTTATGCTAAGTTCGAACTCTAGTGAATCAGTTAGATTATTGCAATCAGGTTTTCGTAAGCAATTTGATTTTAATGCAATAGCACAAGGCTATTCGGTTGACATAATAGCTGATTATTTTATTAATTCTGGAGTTAGTTCTTTTTTAATAGAATTAGGAGGAGAAATGTATGCTAAAGGAACCCACCCATCAGGTGATAACTGGTTAATAGGAATAGATAAGCCATCATCAGAAGAGGAAGCAAGATCAATTCAAGCAAAGTTGCGAGTACTGGATAAAGCAATTGCTACATCTGGGAATTATCGAAAATTCACTAAAATTGCTGGAGTTAATATTCATCATACCATTAATCCAACAACAGGATTTCCTGCAAAGAATACGCTTCTCAGTGCCACTGTGGTAGCCAATGATTGCGCAACTGCTGATGCTTTTGCAACTGCTTTTATGGTTATGGGACTTGAAAAAAGCGTAGAGTTTCTCCTCTCGGAAGAAGGTGAAACATTAGATGCTTTCTTAATTTATGAAGGAAAAGATAGAAACTATAAATTCTACACTACACAAGGATTAGAAGAAATGCTTGTGATAGAATTGAACTAAATCTATTCCTCTTTTTTACACTTAGCATCTGGTAAGGCACCACAAAAACTACAGGGTTGCCCATCTTCGTTTAACATAGGGTTGTTTGATGCGCATGTTCCTGCGAATGTGCCTTCTTTTTTAACAAGAATTTTAATAGCAATCCCTGCAAATCCTAATCCTAATAAGCCTATTGACAATAGTATTAATTTCATTTCACAAAATTAAGACATGCTTTGATTCCGATTTGTGATAATTGTTAATTAATACGTATATATAATTAAAAAAAAGAAGGAATATATTTTGTGTTTTTAAAAGGATAGTTACTTTTGCACACGCTTTGAAAAAAGCTATTGTTTTGAAGATTCAAGCTGTAAGAGTTTGGATTTTAAAATGGCCCATTCGTCTAGTGGTTAGGACGCCAGGTTTTCATCCTGGTAACAGGAGTTCGATTCTCCTATGGGCTACAATTTTTTTAAATAAAAAACAGGTATGGCAAATCATAAGTCAGCATTAAAAAGAATAAGACAGATCAAGGTTCGTAGAGAGCTTAATCGTTATGTTTTCAAGACTACACGAAATGCTATTCGTGAGTTAAGAATAGAGACTGACAAGAAAGTTGCAGCTGCAGCTTTACCTAAGGTATTTTCAATGATAGATAAGTTGGCAAAGAAAAATATTATTCATTCCAACAAGGCTGCTAATTTGAAATCAAAACTTTCAAAAAAGGTTGCTGCACTCTAAGTAGCTTCTCGCAATAATATATAGCTAAGCCTTTTTGGATTTACCGAAAAGGCTTTTTTTGTTATATAATCAATTAATTAAGATACAATTGTACATAACATTTTCTTAAAAGTTAACATATTCCAACAAACGGACTATTTTTGATAATCTAAAACAACAATTATGAAAAAGGTACTAATGATTTTCATGTCAGCTGCAATGTTTATTGCATGTGCTGAAGGGGAAAAGAAAGAAGTGAAAGAAGAAGTTCAGGAAGTTACTGAAGAATTAACTGAGGAGGCTGAAGATATGATAGAAGCTGTCGGTGATGAAGCAGCAGATGCAGTCGAAGTTATGGAAGCAGCAGGAGAAGAAATGGACGCAGCTGCTGGTGAAGCTGCAGAAGTCGTTGAAGAAGCTGCAGAAGAAATGGATAACGACTAGAAATAGTATTTATTTCTTATTTTATTTAAGGCCTTTCACTATATTTTGTGAAGGGCCTTTTTTTGTTACTTTAATTGAATGAAATCTTCCAAAACTTCTATTAAGCAATGGGCTGAAGACGATAGGCCACGTGAAAAATTCATTCTTAAGGGTAGATCCTCTCTAAGCGATGCAGAGTTACTTGCCATTATTCTTGGTTCTGGAAGCAGAAATGAAAGCGCGGTAGAGTTAGCTAGACGAATTCTAGATTCGGCTTCAAACAGTTTAGTCGAACTTGGAAAATATAACTTATCAGAACTTCAAAGTTTCAAAGGAATAGGAGAAGCTAAATCTATATCGATTGCTGCTGCATTAGAAATAGGAAGAAGAAGGAGGTCGCAAGAAATTAATGTAAAAAATAAAATAGCTTCTAGTAACGACGCTTTTGAGCTGCTACATGCCGAATTGAGTGATTTGAATACTGAAGAGTTTTGGATTATTTTGATGAATAGAGCTAATAAAGTAATAAAAAAAATCAGGATTAGTTCTGGCGGTATTAGCGGTACAGTAGCCGATTCAAGAGTAATTTTTAAAGCAGCAATTGATAATCTTGCAAGTGCTATTATATTAGCACACAACCACCCATCAGGAAATTTGAAACCAAGTCAATCTGATATTAATTTGACAAAAAAAATGAAGGAGTCTGGGAATATTCTTGATATACCCGTGTTAGATCATATTATTATCGCCGAAAATTCTTATTTCAGTTTTGCGGACGAAGGCTTACTTTAGCGGTTCATGAATTTGGATATACTGGTCTATTCTCAGCAGCTAACACCCCGTGTCAAGTATTCATTAAACTTGATTCTAAGGGATATTTTAAAGTTGGCAGTTAGCTTTACGGATATTGAAAGCGAGTTCGAAGAATACAATGGACCGAAATTTTCCTATTCCTATAGGCCTATAGGTAATGCGTTGAATTTCGTGCCATACGGGTTGCTTTTCGAAAGAGGCATAGAACAATTTGAAGTCCCAGTGTTTGCAACTGATAAAGGAATCGGTTTGTTTAGAGTAAATGACTCTCAATTTCCATTTGATTTATTTTCTGCGACGTTTTATTTGGCAACACGATACGAAGAGTATTTGCCGCACGTCAAGGATAAGCATGGTAGATTTTCAGCAAAGCACAGTTTAGCGTATAATGCTGATTTTTTGGGATTACCAGTCATAAACACATGGGCTTTGGAATTGAAAGAAATACTGGAGAAGAAGTTTGAGTCTCTTCGATTTAAAAAATTAAACTTTCAAATTGTTCCTACAATCGATGTTGATAGTGCCTTTGCTTATAAAGAAAAAGGGATAGTTCGCACAGTAGTCGGGATCTCTAAAGATATTATTCAAACTGATTTTGTTAATTTGAAAAAACGTCTGAGCACATTGATTGGAAATAGTGAAGATCCATTTGAAGTTTTTGATCAGCTGATTGCTATTCAGAGAAAATTTGAGATGAAGTTTGTTTACTTTTTTTTAGTGGGTGATTATGATAAAAACGATAAGAGTGTTTCTATTACTTCACGCAAATTTCAAGCGGTCATAAAGCATGTAAATGATTATTCGTTTGTTGGTTTACATCCCAGCTTTGCTTCAAATGATAATTCTGAGAAATTGGCCATTGAACTTACACGACTTTCAAAAGTACTTCATTATCCTGTGAAATATAGCCGTCAACATTTTTTGAAATTACATTTACCCGATACTTATCGGAATCTGATGGATCTAGAAATTACAGATGATTTTTCTATGGGATATCCGGATCACTCTGGATTTAGGGCCTCGATTTGTACTCCTTATTATTTCTATGATTTAGAGCTGGAAATTGAAACAAATTTATTGTTACATCCTTTTTGTTTTATGGAAGCAACCTATAAATATTACCATCCAGCTGAACCGGAAAGTATTCTGGTTGAAGCATTAAAGTTAGCAAAGGAAGTTAGGAAAGTAGATGGCGAATTCTGTTTCGTTTGGCATTCTGATTCACTGAGCCAATTGGATCCTTGGCAAGGTTGGCAAAATCTACTTTCTGATTTACTTCAATCTGTTAAGGAGCTATGAGTCATTGGAGATTATTAAATCGTTCTGAAATAGAAGATCAGAAATGGAATGAAATGATTGCAATTGCTTCAAATGAGCACATATATGGCTACACTTATTACCTAGATATAGTTTCAAGTAATTGGAAAGGATTAATATTCGGTAATTACGAAGCTTTAATGCCAGTTTCGCTTAAATCAAAATTCGGGGTAAAGTATTTGGGCCAAATAAACCATATACAGCGGCTAAATACGTTCACTAACTTATCTTTTATTCCTTCTGTAAATGAGCTTGAAAGGCTATTATTAGCCTCCGTGAGCTATATTGATTTTGTAACACAGAAAAAAATATTTTTGAGCTTGTCTTGTGCAGAAAGAGTCAATTTGATTCTTCCATTAAATCAAACTCATGACGCTTTACGAAAGTTTTTTAAAACAAATACACAACGAGGTATAAAAAAAGCACAAAAATCAGGTGCTTATTTTAAGGAATCTAATAAAAACTCAATTGCAGAAGCAATTGAACTTTTCCAATCACAGAAGAACTATGGATTAAGTAAAGTTTGGTTTCAGGAATTAAAGTTAATTTCAGTAGCTGATTTTGCTGAGATTTATGCGATTGAGCTTAAAGGAGAGAATGTCGCTTTTGCAATGGTTTTAGTCAGTGAAAAAAGAGTCACATTAATCTTTACAGCATTGGGAGAAAAAGGAAAAGAAATAGGAGCAATGCCACTTTTGATTTCGGAGCTAATAAATAAATTTTCAAATTCAAATAAAACCTTTGATTTTGAAGGTTCTGATAACGCTGGTACTGCACGGTTTTATTCAAGCTTTGGAGCAATAGCTGAAAAATATTATCACTATCAATCTGACGGAATATTAAAAAGAACTAAAGAACTTTTAAAGGGTAAATAAGATGTGATAGGCCTCACGGCTTTTATTAATTTTGCCAAAACAAACAAAAAGAACATAAGACAATGAAATACTTTGCATTTATAAGCGCCCTTTTTCTATTGGTTGCTTGCAGTGAGGAAAAAAAAGAAGTTACAACAGACATAGTTGAAAATTTGACTGAAATCAAATTTGAGAATGATTTACATGATTTTGGTGAAATTACTCAGGGCGAAAAAGTAAAGTTTACCTATCAGTTTACTAATGTTGGTGAATCTGATTTGGTGATAAGTTCTGCTAAAGGAAGTTGTGGTTGTACAGTTCCAGATTGGCCAAGAAAACCAATAGCACCAGGAGAATCTGCTGAAATACGAGTAGTTTTTAACAGTGAAGGGAAAAACGGGAAACAGCATAAAAAAGTTTCTGTTATAGCTAATACGCAGCCCAGTACTACTGTTGTTGCGCTTACTGGAAATGTTATCAAGCCAGCAGCTGAAGAAACCGATGCTGAGAATACAGAAGAAACAATTGTTGTAGATCAACCAACTGTAGCTACAGAAGAATCTAAATAGATTATATAATATGATATTATTACAAATTTCGGGAGGCGGGGGAGCCATGAATATGGTTTTTTTCGGTGCTCTAGCACTTGTTTTTTACTTCTTTATAATTAGACCTCAACAAAAAAAGGCCAAGAAGCAAAAAGAATTTAGAAAGTCTTTAGCTAAAGGAGATAAGGTCGTTACCATTGGAGGAATTCATGGTAAGATTAAAGACATTAATGAAACCACTATTATGTTAGAAGCTGATGGTGGAGCAAAAATGCGAGTAGAAAAATCAGCTGTTTCATTAGATTTTTCTGCCGGTAACGCTACTGAAGCTGTGGCTGAAATAGAAAAAAACAAGTAATGTGTGGATGAGGTAAACCTACATTCTTCTGATGAAAATTCCCAAGTTGTTTTTGGAATAAGATTAGGTAAAAACCTCTCGGTATTTCTTATTTGCTTGTGTTTAACAACTGTGTTTTGGCTGTTGAATGCGTTTACTAAAGATTACTCAACAGAGTTGAATTTTCCGCTACGTTATGAAAACGTGCCGAAGGATCAAGTAATCATAAATGATTTACCTGAATTTTTGACAGTTGAGGTAAATGGTTTTGGTTTTAAGCTGCTCTCGTTTTATTTATTTGGAAGTCTAGACTCTCTTTCAGTTGACTATGCTTCAGGAATTAAGAAATTTAGGGCGGATGGGGATTTAAGTGTTATTCCTAAATTTCGTTTGAAAGAGCTTGCGGATTCTGAAATACCTTCAGATATAAAAATTGAAAGCATTAATATAGATTCGCTTAAAATTTATACTGATCCAATTACTCAACGGAGAATAGATGTACGTCCAAATGTCGATTACACAATAAAAGATCAGTGTTATTTAAAAGATTCTATTTCAGTTATTCCAAAACAGATTCTTCTTTCTGGTCCGAATTCTTTGTTGAATAAGTTGGATTTTATTTCTTCTGACTTGCTTGTATTAGATGAACTAGAGAAATCTGTATCGAAAGATGTACATCTGAATTTCCCTAAGAATTTTAGTTCACGTACAAAGTATGTGCGATTAGTTGTTCTTGTCGATAAGGAAACAGAAAAAGAATTGACGGTGCCTATTGAAATAGTAGTTGATACTTTAGGTAAAGAAATTAAACTATTCCCAAGCGCTGTTTCGATTCGTGTGAAAATTGGGCTAACAGACTTTGATAATTTAAATGCTAGTCAGTTTTCTTTTATTGTTGAAACGTCTGATTTTGATATATCTAAAAAATATATGACGGTAAAAATGGTAAAGTCACCAAGTCATGTTGAAGTTCTAGGTTACAGTCCTCACAGAGTAGAGTATATACTTAAAAACTGATTGTGATAGTAATTGGTCTAACAGGTGGCATAGGGGCCGGAAAAACGACTGTTTCTAGGCTGTTCGATTTGCTGAATATCCCAATATATATTGCTGATGACCGTGCAAAACGAATTGTTGATATTGATGGTGAGGTTCAGAATAAAATAAAAACACTTTTTGGTGAAAACAGTATAGTTAATGGCACTGTTAATCGAAAGCTTATTGCGATAGAATCCTTTGGACATCCAAAAATACTGGAGCAGTTAAACGCAATCATACATCCTGCGGTATCCACAGACTTTGAAAAATGGAAAGCGGATAATAATAGTGCTCCTTATGTGGTTAAAGAAGCCGCCATTCTTTTTGAGAGTGGAAGCCACGTTGGATGCGATAAAATTATTTTAGTAAGTGCTTCTCTTGAAACCAGAATTGACCGAGTTATGAAAAGAGATTCCATTACAAAAAGTGAGGTAGAGTCAAGAATCATTAATCAATGGGATGAGGATAAAAAGAAGGCACTTTCAGATTTTGTTATTTGCAATGATGAAGATAATTCTTTGATTTCTCAGGTTATGAAGATTCATAAAAAAATATTGAATGAAAATTCTTAGTTCTCAACAAAAAAGAACCGCAGATAAATTTTCGATCAAGAATGAGCCAATAAGTTCTATTGATCTGATGGAGCGGGCTGCTAAGGCTTGTGTAAGTTGGATTCTGAAGAATTTTTCAGAGGAGTCTAAATTCCAAGTATTTTGCGGAACAGGAAATAATGGTGGAGATGGCCTTGCCATAGCGAGACTATTAATTGCAGAAAACTATAAGGTAGAGGTTTCGATAATTCGATTTTCTGAAAATGACTCAAAAGATTTTGTAACTAACCTGGAAAGACTTAAAAAGTTGTCTATTGAAACCGAAGATTATTCGGAATCTGATAAAATCAATATAAAAAGTGGCTATATCTTAATTGATGCTTTGTTGGGTTCGGGTTTAAATAAGCAGCTGAAAGGACTGCTTAAACAGAGCGTTCAAGAATTAAATGCATCAGGAAAGTTTATTATTTCCATTGACGTGCCTGCAGGTTTGTTCATGGATACGATGAATCAAAAAGACCAAACCTCTATTGAAGCAAATGTTTCATTAACTTTTCAGACGCCACCTCATAGTTTTTTTATTTCGGAAAATGCAAACCGAGTAGGAGATTGGAAGTTATTAGATATAGGACTGGACAACAGGTTTATTGAAGATGCAGAATCAACCTATAATTATATACAACCACAAGAAATTTCAGAAATTTTACAACCTAGACAAAAGCATAATTATAAAGGAAGTTTTGGTCACGCTCTAATGGTCGCTGGAAGTAAAACTAAAGGAGGTGCAGCAATTCTATCAGCAAAGGCTGCAATGCGGTCCGGTGTAGGTTTACTTACGATGGGGATACCTGATTCGCTTTTAATTCCGTTGCAAGTGAGTTGTCCAGAAGCTATGTCAGTGTTGCTTGGTGATGAAGAAATATCTTCGGTTCCTGCAATTGATGCTTATACTTCAATTGGAATAGGACCAGGAATTGGAGTTGGTAAATCTAGTACGAACTTTCTGAAGGCTTTAATTCAGAATTGTAAAGTACCAATGTTGATCGATGCAGATGCACTCAATATTTTATCTGAAAATAAAACCTGGTTAAGTTTTATTCCTCAAAATTCAATTTTTACTCCGCATCTTGGAGAGTTTAAGCGCTTAATTGTAAATACTGAAGATTCATTTGATAGGCTTAAAGCACAAATAGAGTTTTCCAAAAAGTTTGAGTGCATTGTTATTCTAAAAGGTCCAAATTCACAAATATCACTTCCTGATGGAAGAGTATATTACAATTCAACAGGAAATCCAGGAATGGCTACTGCAGGCAGTGGGGACGTGCTCTCAGGGTTAATTACAGGTTTATTGGCTCGTAAGTATCATCCAATGTATGCAGCAATACTTGGAGTTTATCTGCATGGTTTAGCTGGAGATATTGCTGCCGAAAAACTTGGAGAGGAAGCTATGAATGCAGGGGATATTATTGAATCAATACCTTTAGCATTTCAACTATTTGAAGTATAAAGAAAGGCGCTATTAGCGCCTTTCTTTATTAATATGTTTTGTAGCTATTACTGAGCAATACTTAAAAGCTCTACTTCGAAAACTAGAGTTGCGCCAGGGCCGATTTTTGGTCCAGCTCCTCTATCACCATAAGCTAATTCTGAAGGAATAAATAATCTCCATTTTGATCCAACTGGCATTAACTGAAGTGCTTCAACCCAACCAGGAATAACTCCACCAACTGGGAAAGTAGCAGGTTCGCCACGATCAACTGAGCTATCGAAAACAGTCCCATCCACAAGCATTCCATGATAATGTGTTGTCACTTTATCGTCTTTGCTTGGTTTAGGACCTTCGCCCATTTTAATAACCTTGTATTGTAATCCACTTTTAAGTACAATTACACCATCTTTAGTTGCATTTTCAGCTAGGAATTTTTTTCCCTCTACCTGAGCTTCTCCTGATTTTTTTTCTGCCGCTCCAGCAAAATAGCTATTGATAAATTCATTAGCGTCATCAGTCTTCATTATTGAATCGTTTCCAGCATAAACGTCTTTTACTGCTGCAGACATTGCAGCAGAGTTGATGTCATCTACACCTTGAGATTTTAAGTTGTTCGCTATACTAATTCCTAATGCGTAAGATAGTGAGTCCAATTCGTTTTTTAATTCCATATTTTTTGTTTCGGTTTTCGTTCTTTTCTTATCTTTTTTTGCTTTCTTACCAGCAATTGCGGTAGAAAATAATCCTAAGAAAACTGCTAGTGTTATTATTCTAATTTTCATAATTATTCACCTTTTGTTATACCAAGTAATTCAACTTCAAATATCAGCGTCTCTCCAGGTCCAATCATTTGTCCCGCACCTCTTTCGCCATATGCCAATTCTGAAGGAATGAAAAACTTGTATTTAGATCCAACTGACATTAATTGCAGGCCTTCAACCCAACCAGGAATAACTCCATTTACCGGGAATTCTATAGGCTCTCCGCGATCAACTGAACTATCAAATACGTTGCCATTAACCAATGTTCCATGGTAATGAACCTTTACTTTATCAGTTGATGAAGGTTTATCACCTGTTCCTTCTTGAATAACAATATACTGAAGTCCAGATCCAGTTGTGACTACGTCTGGGTTTTTAGCATTTTCTTCTAAAAATCCTTCAGAAGCTGAGGTAGCCTTTGCAGATTTTTCGTTTCTCTTTTTATCCATAAAAGCTCCAATTATAGCATTTGCTTCCTCGTCATCAATAAGAGCTGTGCTATCTAAAACATCATTAATTCCTTGAGCAATTACTTTTGGAGAAACGTCACTCAATTGTTGTCCTTTTAGACCGTTTCCTACACTAATTCCAATACTGTAGCTTAAGCTATCCCAGTTAGTTGTCAAAGCAGCTCCTTCCATTGAGTCGCCTCCTTCTTTACATGAAGTAAGTGCAGCTGCTCCGAGCGCTACAATTGCAAGTTTTCTTAAAATCATAATAATGTTTGTTACTAAAAAAAATTAAAGTTGCGAAGTTAATTAATCTTTCTGTTTACTTCAAACTAAGAAGCTTTTGATATGGTAAAAACCTTGAAAATTCAGATTGAATTGGCTCAATTATATAAAGTCGGACCTAAATCAACCTTTTTGCAAATTAATACGTCTTCATAATTGAGCTAAACGGTACCGATAATAGTTACTTTAAGCATCTTAAAATTATTATATGTTAAGAATATTTTCGTTACTGGTTTTCCTCGCAATTTCATTAAGCGCAGTCTCTCAATATGAATCTACTCGCTTAGAGTTATTAAGTGGAACATTGGAAATAGAACATGTGATATCTAAAGAATTACTGAAAGGGGCAACTGAAGCTAACCCATTCACGGGTATAGTCATTACAGGTAATTTCATAAATAATGGTCAAATTAAGGTTTTGGCATCATTAGGTCTTTTCGTCGGAGATTATTTGGGCAATAAGGCATATTACATAACAATTACTAATAATGTTGATCACGATCAATTGGTCGCTTTTGGAATTAACGGATTGTCTGATATTCCAGTTAATATGAAATTCGATCCTTCAATGGCTAATCATACCAGATTACCAGAACACATGATTTTTGGAGCATCTGTAAGAGTTAACGTAGTTACTTTTTCTAATCTGAACGAAAAGTTAATTACAGAAAAGCTTGCTAGAGTCAATGCAGAGATAATTCGGTTTAGTTCAAGAGCTTCGAGTTATAGACTAGAAATTCCAGCAGTTAATTTGAATGCATTAGCGGAAATTGAATGTATTCAGTTTATCGAGCCAATAGATGAATTGGGACAGGTAGAAAATTATAAAGCAAGAAATGCTCATAGAATAGGAGGGTTAACTAAATCCTACACTGGTTTAAGTAAAGAACTTGATGGAGAGGGCATAAGTGTTATGCTTCAAGATGACGGAGTTATCGGACCTCATTTGGATTATGCGGGAAGAATAGGAAAACAATACATAACTACAAATAACGGTGATCATGGAGATCATGTTGGCGGTACTATTATGGGGGCGGGGAATTTAGATCCACTGGCTCGCGGAATGGCTCCAGCGTCTACAATTTATGTTTACGGCGCAGCAGGTGAGGGATACCCTGGATTTGATTCTATTGCAAGTCATTATATAAAACACGATATTAAAATCACGAGTACATCATATTCAAATGGTCAGAACGCAGGCTATACCAGTTTTGCCCGTGAATTAGATATTCAAACAGAGAATATGTCGTCATTATTGCATGTATTTTCTGCAGGTAATGCGGGAACTGCAAATGGGGGTTGGTACAATATAACAGGTGGTCATAAAGTAGCGAAGAATGTATTAACCGTAGCTAATTTGAATTATTTAGACGGTCTGACTAGTTCAAGTAGCAGGGGTCCATCAAGAGATGGTCGAATAAAGCCTGAAATTTCTGCGGTTGGTACTCAAGTTTGGAGTACAACTGATGTTAACGATTATGTTTTTAAAACAGGAACATCAATGTCTTGTCCAGGGGTTTCAGGAACAATGGCAGTTCTATACCAAGGATTTAAAGAAAAAAACAGCAACAATTATCCCGATGCAATTTTAATGAAGGGCATTGCCTGCAATACTGCTGATGATCTTGGACAGCTAGGACCAGATTTTAAATTCGGTTACGGAAGAATTAATGCCAGAAAAGCGTACCAAGTAATTGATGAACAAACTCATTTTTCAGGAACTATTGCAAACGGGAAAATAGATACGCACCAAATTATTATTCCTGCAAATAAAAAATTGGCAAAAATAATGTTGGCTTGGAATGATCCTCGTGGAGCAGTTAACGCTGCAATACCTCTAGTGAATAACTTGGATCTCGAATTAATAGCTCCAGGAAATCAAAAAACGCTTCCTTTTATTTTAGATATATCTAGCCCGTCAACACTTGATAATCCTGCTACGACTGGAGTAGATAACCTAAATAACATGGAACAAATTGTAATCTCTAATATGCCAGTGGGTAATTATGAGATTATTGTTAAAGGTTCAGCGATTGCTCAGGGTCCCCAAAAATATCACGTAATATATTATTTAGAAGATGAAGGAATTGAACTAGAATACCCTATTGGTGGAGAATCATTTGTACCCGGAGAAAATGAAGTTGTTCGTTGGAGTGCACCTTTAAATAAAGGAACCTTGTTGTTAGAATTTTCACTAGATAGTGGTAAAAATTGGTCTACAATGATTTCTAATATTCCTCCCGCTACCAGATATTATGAGTGGAGAATTCCAAATGCATTTACAGGAAAAGCAAGAGTTCGAGTTTCTTCGGCATTAATGACAGCTTCTTCTGAAACATTTACTATTTCGCCTCAGCCTTCGGGTATTAACATTACCAAAATATGTCCAGATAGTATGGAAATGATTTGGACTCCAATTTCTGGTGCGAGCAATTACAATATTTACACAATGGGAGCCAAATACATGGAAGTAGTTGGTACTCAAAATTCATCTCCTTACATATTCAAAGGATTAAACTATAATCCATTTAAAGAAATGCATTTTGCTATGGACGCTGTAACCCCAGATGGAACCAAAAGTCGCAGAACTCAATCCATAATTAAAGCTCCGGGCTTAGTAAACTGTCCATTAAATGCTGATGTAGAAATTGCGCAAATCACAAAAGGAGCTAGTTCTGTGGTAAGTTGTGAGTCATCCTCAACAAGTAAAGACATCGAGATTGAAATTAAAAATAATGAGAGCTTAACTTTTTCAAATATTGATATTTTCTTTCAGGTAAATAATGATCCAGTTGTAAATGAGACTTATACAGGAGTTGTTTCTGCAGGGCAAACTATCCCATATAAATTCTCTACAAAAGCAAAATACTTGCAAGGTTCTAACACGCTAAAAATTTGGTTGGTTGATAAAAAAGATCAAAATAGATTCAACGATACTATAGTGGCAAATGTTCAAGTTTATTTGGATCCTCAAGAAAAACTTCCTTGTTATATCTATGATTTTGAACAACTAGATTTGTGTGGAGCAGATAACGATTGCGGAGCAACAACCTGTGCGCTGGGTGATGGTTGGATAAACGGAGTTAATGGTTCTGAAGATGATATTGACTGGAGAGTTGATGCCGCAGGAACTCCAACTAATACAACAGGACCTTTTGTAGATCATACTTTAGGAAATGGACTAGGAAAATATATTTTCCTAGAAGCATCTGGTGGTTGCAATAATCAGGAAGCAATACTAATTAGTCCATGTATTGATTTAAGAAATGCTACAACACCTAAATTAAACTATTGGTATAATATGTATGGTGCAAACATGGGTGCTCTTCATGTGGATGTTTTTAAAAATAATGCATGGACTAACGATATAACTCCAGTTGTTTCTGGAAACAAAGGAACACAATGGCTGAATAATGAAATTGATTTAGCTGCTCATAAGGGAAGTATAATCAGAATTCGATTTAGAGGTATTACTGGTGGAGGAATAAGAAGTGACATGGCGCTAGATGATATAACTTTCAAGGATAAAGCAAAAGCAGAAATCAGCTATGTTAATAAGGGAAATGGGTTATTTGAATTCAAATCCGAAACTCCAGGTGGTTCGGATTGGTATTGGTTTTTTGGAAATGGAACAAAATCAACAATAGAAAACCCTATAGTTCAGTTTTCAGGTAGTGGAACTCAGTTTGCTTTCATGAGAGTCATTTCTTTCTGTGGAAGAGATTCTGTGGAGATTGAGTTTAACGTTGAAGCATCGTCAGTTTCAGGGTCTAATACAAATATGAGTGTAGAAGTATTTCCTATTCCTGCAACAGATAAAGTAACCGTTCAGTGGAATAAAAACACCCTTGATGTTAGTTCAATTTCTATACAAGATATTAACGGTAAAATAGTGGTTAAACCTGCTACTGAACCTAAAGGAAGTCAGTGCAATTTAGATGTGAATAGTTTGGAGAGTGGAGTATATTTTATTCAATTAAAACACAGCAAAGGCATTGTAAATGAGAAGATAGTTATTCAATAACTATCTTTTTATTTAGTAGTATTTCTTTAGTACTAGAGACATCCAGTAGGTAAATTCCCTTAGCCAAATCAAAGGTTTGAAAGCTGAGTTCGTTGGTTCCAGATTTTATATTTCCTTGAAGTAGCTCAATACTTTTAGATCCACTAATAGAGTTTATTTTCACGCTTACAAATTGGTCAGCAGTTGAATTGAACCGAACTTTAAATGACCCATTGGACGGGTTTGGGTAAACTTTACTTTTAGACTGTAATTTATATTCATTTAAACTGACTGGATTATAAGAAGTATCAACTCCATCATCAGGATCATTAGCATCAAAAGGCACTTTCACTTGAACAATCCAGGCCGAACTTCTTCGATTCGATTTTCCATAATAACCGTTTAGCCAAACTTGTTTTGGAGAACGAAAGTTTCGTTGAATTCCAAAATAATCGCCCCATCGTTCATAGGTTCTGTCTCCGTTCGACCAACCATTCATATCCACTAAACTATCTCCTTCGACCAGCATTTTTGTGGCAGAGTAACTTCCCGATCCATCATAATAGACACAAGAAAAACCAGCATGAGCAGTTTCTGAAGTATGGTTAAACCCAATCACTGAACTTTGGTTTGAAGTTTTAATTCCTGTATACGCTATGTTTGGAAACCCATAATCTAAGGTTCCAGAGCTAATGTTTTTTAACTTAAGCGTTGGCGTCGAATTCACATTTTTAATAACTCCGTGATACACCGCAGGCCTATTGGTAGTTTTATCCATTGTATTTCCAACAAATTGAATTTGGTTGTTGTTATAAAACCCACCTAGAATTCTAGAATCATTGGTAAAGAAAATATGTCCTTCTGCTTGAGTAGCATTTGTCGGTGTCTGATAGGTTTGATTTGCCTTTAATGGTTTAACTGAAAGTTTAGGTGACTTTCCACGTTCATTATTAACCTCAATCAAGAAAACAGTGTCATTTTCAACCACCTTAGTGTCATTCCATTCAACAGGTACCCCTCTATTCGAAAGAAAGTACATATTTGGACCAGCTGGGCCAGCACCAGTTTTTATGGGTCTGAAGTATCGGACTGGTTTATTGTCGTAATAAATTGAATCCCAAAGATTTAGTTTAAGGCTATCTTCTCCTTTAAACCCAGAGTGTTTGTCAATTTGCCATATAATAGTTCTGTCAAATCCAGCTATCCATGATTGGCCAGCTTTCAGGAGATTCACAGTATAGAAAAGTTCGTTTGTGGTTAACGCAACTTGAGGATAATCTGTCCAAGTGTTATTATTTAGTGGATTACCATCAATTTCATAAACATTCCAAGGGTCAGCAGGATTGCTAGTTGTGCTGAAACCAATTACGGTTTTAGAATCATTTGGTCCACGACCACTTAGAAATAAGAGCACGAATTTATTTTCCTGAGGATCGTAAAGTATTTTTGGATCGAAAGGACTGCTCGTTGTGATATCTCCAGCAAATTGTTGAAAGGATAACGTCGTCAAATAAGGGTTCGTATTGAAACTAGGAGTGTCTGCCTGCAGGTCATGAGCGTAAATAACGCTGTTCCAAGAAGTCATTAAATATGCATCATTCGAAAAGGCCATTGAATTGTCATTTGGTCCTCCTCCATCATGCAATGATGGACCATTAGTTGGATGATTCCAATAAGTACCAAAATCTTGAATTATTTGAGGCTGTTCTGCTCTGGAAACGCCAGCTGCTGTTTCAAAATATCGAGGTTTGTGTTCCACCGCATATTTGGTTTTTGCTTCCATTAAATAGGAACGGTAATCTTTACCATTTGGATAAGGTGATTCTTGAATAGGTTTTATTCCAGCATCATAAAAGTTGGAAACTTGCCTAGGATAAAAGATGTGAGTTTTGGCCGCTTTTTTTTCTGTAATTCTAAAATCTTGAGTGATTCCAGAAAGAGAAATTAAGAGTGCAAAAAGTGCTGCTAAAAGGATCTTCATAAAACTTTTGTTTAAGGCTCAAATTTAGCAAGATAAATAGTGCTATTTCCTCTTTTTGTTTCAAGGAAAATCGATTTACGAATCCAAATGACTGAACTGCAAAGAATTCTATTGCATGATAATAACCATAGTAATAACTCAATAATAGTTTTACCTCTCTTCGACCTATTAAGGTTTGCATTATTAGCAAAACAACTAAAGTCTAATTTCACCTTAAAATATAAAACACAAGCTTGACTCTTCTGCAACATAGAATTAATGTGCAAAAAAAAAGGCTAATCGAAATGATTAGCCCTTGTATTAAAGAGAATGGTCGAAATTTCTTAGAGTGCAATAGTTAAACCTCCGTTTAACAAAGCTCCTCCTAATACACCAACTTCTAGATTAAGACCAACATTTTCCGTAAACATGTATCTAAACCCTAAAGCAGATCTGAATGCGATAGGAACTCCTCCATTCCAATCAGTATTTATTGTTAAATCTGGATCAGTAGCAGACCAGTTCCAGGAAGCATTTCTAAGACCGATAGAATTATTCCAATTCATTTCGAATCCACCTGATTTTACAAATTCCCAGCTAGTTCTTAACATAGCTCTAATAACTGTTTGCTGGATTTTCTCTTCAAATCCGGTCAAAGTATAATTAATCGTTGCACTTCTATTCGTGTAGTTTGCATCAATACCTAATGCAAATTTTGGCGCTAAATAATATTGAAATCTTAGACCAAGATTTCCTAGTGTTTTGATCTCTACTGTTTCGTCAACAGTAACTGAAGATATTGCTCTGAACAATATACCTGTATGCTGTGGCAGCCCATGATATAAATCAATTTGTATCTTTCCTTTTTCGTGCTGAGCATTGACTGCCATACAATTAGAGAGCATAAGACCTATTGTAACAGTAGCAAATAAAATTTTTTTCATATTACATTTTTTATTTTGATTATTTTTTCAAATTTAAAATTATTCAGTATTAAATCTAGTTAAATGTAAATTTATTTCGTTCTGAGTTAGTTGGTCATAATATCTCCTTTAAAATTACTTTATATCCTAACTCAACTATGTGAGTTATTGGCTTTCTTTTCCCAACTCTAAAAATTACATTTGAGTCCCGAATAATACTAATACATCAGATATGTCAGACGATAAAAAAGTAATCTTCAGTATGAATGGAATTACTAAAATAATTCCACCACAAAAACAGATATTAAAGAACATTCACCTTTCGTTTTTCTACGGAGCTAAAATTGGAATTATCGGACTTAACGGTTCGGGTAAATCTACGTTGATGCGTATTATCGCTGGAGAAGACAAATCATTTCAAGGTGATATTTCTTTTTCTGATGGCTATTCAGTTGGGTACCTGGAGCAAGAACCGCAAATGGACGATTCTAAAACGGTAATTGAAGTCGTTAAAGAAGGAGTGCAAGAAGTGGTCGATATTCTAAAAGAATACGAAGAAGTAAATAATGGTTTTATGGATCCTGCTATTATGGAAGATCCAGATAAAATGCAGAAGTTAATTGACCGGCAAGGAGTATTAAGTGACCTTATCGAACAACACAATGCATGGGAATTAGACACTAAACTGGATATTGCAATGGATGCTTTACGTTGTCCAGAATCTGATGCAAACGTCAAAAACCTTTCGGGGGGAGAGCGTCGTAGAGTCGCCTTATGCCGACTGTTGTTGCAAGAACCAGATATCTTATTACTTGATGAACCTACTAACCACTTGGATGCTGAATCTGTGTATTGGTTAGAGCAACATTTGCAACAATATAGCGGGACGGTAATTGCGATTACTCACGATAGATATTTCTTGGATAATGTTGCTGGTTGGATTTTGGAATTAGATAGAGGTGCGGGTATTCCCTGGAAAGGAAACTATTCGTCTTGGTTAGATCAAAAAACCAAACGAATGGCACAAGAAGAAAAGACAGAAAGTAAACGTCGCAAAACACTCGAACGCGAATTGGAGTGGGTTCGTATGGCACCAAAAGCTCGTCAGAGTAAGTCAAAAGCGCGTATTGCGAATTACGATAAAATGATGAATGAGGAAGGGAAAGACAAGATGGACAGTCTTGAACTTTTTATTCCGCCTGGCCCGCGTTTAGGAGCTGAAGTGATTGAGTCTATTGATGTTTCAAAAGGCTACGATGATAGATTGCTTTATGAAGATTTAAATTTCAAATTGCCACCGAATGGCATCGTTGGAATCATTGGACCTAACGGTGCAGGAAAAACAACTTTGTTCCGAATGATTATGGATTTGGAAAAACCGAATTCTGGTGAATTTAAAGTTGGTGAAACCGTAAAGGTTGCATACGTAGATCAAAGCCATGCTGATATTGACCCTGAAAAAACAGTGTATGATGTGCTTTCTGGTGGTGGAGATTGGATAGAAATTGGAGATACTAAAATCAATGCTAGAGCTTATTGCACCAAATTTAATTTTGGCGGATCAGATCAGCAGAAGAAAGTCAGTATACTTTCTGGTGGAGAACGAAACCGTTTGCATTTGGCTATTACACTCAAGATGGAAGCAAATGTCTTACTGCTTGATGAGCCAACGAATGATATTGATGTAAACACATTAAGAGCATTGGAAGAAGCATTGGAACATTTTGCAGGTTGTGCAGTTGTTATTTCTCACGATAGATGGTTTTTAGATCGTATTTGTACGCACATTTTAGCATTCGAGGGCGATTCTCAAGTAAAGTATTTTGAAGGAAGTTATAGCGATTACGAAGAGAACAAACGTAAGCGATTGGGTGATACTCAGCCTACAAGATTGAAGTATAAGAAGTTGGTGCGGTAGATTTTGATTATCTCCCTTTCGGTAACGTCATTACCTTGAAAAAGGTAATTTCTTCTGGTTTGTTATTTCTAGGTCATTCCGAATTTATTTCAGCATTTCTGTAAATTGAATCTGGGTCGAGATTTTGAAATAAACTCAGAATGACGGTGGTTTTAATGTTCATTTCTTTATTTAGCGCGTCAGTTCGGTTGTTTTTATGGAGCTATCGGAGTTAAAATGTATCGAGAACACATTTTAATTTTACCCATTGCAACAGCAACTGGGTTATGCTAACTTCGCAAATCTCTCAAAAAATAGATTATTTGTATGGCCAAGTTAAATACGCCAAAAGGAACAAGAGATTTTTTACCGCAGCAAGCGGCTCGTAGAAATTATATTTTCGATACCATTCGAGGTGTATTTGATACTTATGGTTTTGCACCAATCGAAACTCCTGCAATGGAACTTACAGAGACCCTTATGGGTAAGTATGGCGAGGAAGGTGATCGATTGATATTTAAGGTTTTAGCGAGAGGTGAGAAACTGAAAAAAGCAGTTGAGAATAATAAAGTTGAGCAATCTTCAGAAGAAGCCCTTCGCTACGACCTTACTGTCCCCTTTGCACGATTTGTTGTACAACACCAAAACGAATTGAGCTTTCCGTTTAAGCGTTATCAGATTCAACCCGTTTGGAGAGCAGATCGTCCTCAGAAAGGTCGTTACAGAGAATTTTACCAATGCGATGTAGATATGATTGGTTCAAATTCGTTGTTAAACGAAGTTGAGCTGACTCAAATTATTGCTGATGTTTTTGAGAAATTAGGTTTGCCTGACGTTGCTATCAAAATCAATAACCGTAAAATATTGCAAGGAATTGCTGAGGTTATTGGTGAACCAGAAAAGCTAATTGATATTACGGTTGCATTAGACAAGCTGGATAAAATTGGTAGAGAAAAAGTAGTAGAGGAATTAGCCACAAAAGGAATTAGCACTGAAGCAATTTCAAAGCTAGGCGTCTTGTTCGAGAACGTTTCTTTAGAAAGCGTTTCTGAATTTGTAAGCTCATCTGAAGTAGGTTTAAAAGGAATTGAAGAATTAAAAAATGTCATCAGTTCCTCTGAAAAATTAGGCGTTACTATTTGTGAATTTGATCCGACATTGGCTCGTGGGTTAAATTATTACACCGGTGCTATTTTCGAGGTAGTTCACCCTGAGTTCTCTTCAAGTATTTGTGGTGGTGGCAGATACGATGACCTTACTGGGATCTTTGGATTAAAAGATGTTTCTGGAGTTGGCGTTTCTTTTGGAGCAGATCGTATTTATGATTTATTGCTAGATAAAGAATTGTTTCCTGCTCAAGTTGGTTTAAGCGCTCAGGTACTTTTTGTTAACTTCGGAGATAAGGAAGCAGCACAATGTCAATTGTGGGCAAAAGAATTGAGGTCAGCTAGAATCCGAACTGAGGTTTACCCAGATTCGGCTAAGATGAAAAAACAAATGAAATACGCCAATGATAAATCGATACCTTATGTGCTGTTAGTGGGCGATCGAGAAATAGAAGCACAAGAACCAACCGTAAAAAACATGGAGACTGGCGATCAAAATGTCATGTCTATTAAAAAATTAATTGAAATTCTTTCGTAGAATTATGAAAAACGAAAAAGACCTATTTTTATCCTCGTCGTCATTCCCGCGCAGGTGGGAATCTGTTTGATAAATTAGGTTTTTAGATTCCCGCCTGCGAGGGAATGACGTTGTAAATTTATTCTGCAAAAGATTAAAACGTAAAACACATTCAATAATGGAAGTCTATAATATTTCAGGTTATCATTTAACGTTAGAAGTAATTGAAGAAATAATTGAAACCAAAGCATACATTGAGTTAAGCGATGGTGCAGTCGATCGTATAAAGATTTGCCGTGAGTATCTAGATCGAAAAATAAAAACAGCAACCGAACCTATCTATGGAATCAATACTGGATTTGGATCCTTATGCGATACCACTATTTCAAATGAAGATTTGGGAGAATTGCAAAAGAATTTGGTAATGTCTCATGCTTGCGGAATGGGTTCTGAAGTGCCTCAGTTGATTGTAAAGTTGATGCTATTGCTCAAAATCCAAGGATTGAGTTATGGTCATTCAGGTGTGCAATTAGCAACCGTTCACCGATTATTAGATTTTTATAATAACGACATTTTACCTGTTGTATATCAGCAAGGTTCATTGGGTGCTTCTGGAGACTTGGCCCCTTTAGCGCATATGTCTCTGTCTCTTTTGGGGTTAGGAGAAGTGAATTATCAGGGAAGAAGAATGCATGCTTCTGAGGTGATGGAAGAATTCGACTGGGAGCCAATTGAATTGCAAAGCAAGGAAGGATTAGCATTGTTAAACGGAACTCAATTCATGAGTGCTTATGGGGTTTACAACTTTGTAAATGCTAAGAAACTAAGTAATCGAGCAGATCTAATTGCTACTATTTCGTTGGAAGCTTTCGACGGAAGATTAGAGCCTTTTGATGAAGATTTACACATCCTAAGAAATCATACTGGTCAATTGAAAACAGCTAAAAGTGTTCGTCAATATTTGATGGGAAGTGAGATTGCGAAACAAGAAAAAGAGCATGTTCAAGATCCCTACTCTTTTCGTTGTATTCCTCAAGTGCATGGAGCATCAAAAGACGCACTGAAGTACATTGAAAAAACAATAGAAAATGAAATCAATGCAGTAACTGATAATCCAACGATTTTTCCCGAAAAGGATAAGATTATTTCAGGCGGGAACTTTCATGGACAACCATTGGCATTGGCTTCTGATTTATTAGCGATTGCTTGTGCTGAACTGGCTTCAATTTCTGAAAGAAGAACCTATAAGTTAATCTCTGGTGCGAGAGGATTACCTGCTTATCTAGTCGCGAAACCAGGGTTAGATTCTGGATTCATGATTCCTCAATACACTGCTGCAAGTATAGTTAGTCAAAACAAACAACTCTGCACACCTGCTTCAATAGATACCATTGACAGTAGTAATGGACAAGAAGACCATGTAAGTATGGGCGCAAATTCAGCTACTAAGTGTTATAAAGTAGTTAAGAACCTACAGCGTGTTTTAGGAATTGAATTAATGAATGCCGCTCAAGGAATGGAGTTTCGTCGTCCATTAAAATCTTCAGTTCGTATTGAAGAGTACATTGCTGAATTCAGAAAAGTGGTTCCTTTTGTTGAAGAGGATAGAGTGTTGAGCGATTTAATGCGTGAAGCGGAATTGTTTGTGTTGAAGTAGGCTGTTAAGTTGGTTACTCCAATCTTTCACCTTTAAAAACATATTCAACCATATTTGCCCCCATTTGGAGTGCTTGAATGCGTTTGTTTTGAGGATCGTTATGCACCATTTGGTCTTCCCATCCATCCCCTAAATCGCATTCGAAAGAGTAGAAGCAAAGCAAACGTCCTTTATAAATAAGGCCATAGCCTTTAGGATATCCATTGTCATGCTCGTGAATTTTAGGAAGGCCTTTATTGAAATCAAATTTTTGGTGGTAGATAGGATGGTTGTAAGGCAATTCTATAAACTCCAATTCTGGAAAAATGCGCTTCATTTGAGGTCGGATAAATTTATCTAGGCCATAATTATCGTCTATGTGCAAGAACCCCCCACCGAGCATGTACTTTCTAAGACTTTCAATTTCAGTATCACTGAATATCACATTCCCGTGACCCGTAAGATGCACAAAAGGATAATTAAAAAGTTCAGGGCTGCCAACTTCAACAACAGCTTGTTCTGGACTTAAATCGGTGTTCAATTCTTTGTTACAAAACTTAATAAGATTGGGTAAAGAAGTTTCAAGATTAGCGTACCAATCTCCTCCGCCGTTATATTTTAATAAGGCAAGTTGAGTTTGTTGAGCTTGGAGTCCAATTGAAAAAAGAATAATGAAAAGCGTGAGTACTAGTTTCAATCCAATGTGCTTATTAATGTTGTGGCGTATACTCCTGCTGTTTCTGTTCTAAGAATTGAATCTCCCAGACTAACGGTTTTGTAGCCATTTTCAATTGCGAAGTTAACCTCTTCTTGAGTGAAATCTCCTTCAGGTCCTATCAGAATATTGATTGCTTCCCGATTCTTAACTTCATTTAATAGCTGAGGGTTCGTTAAATGATCTGGGCAATAAGCGATAAGTCCATTTGGGTTAATTTTAATGAATTCCATAACAGAAGTTAGCTCAGTAATATGAGGGAGGAATACTTGCCCCGATTGCTTCATAGCAGCGATAGCAATTTTCTCCAATCGATCTATTTTCAAAACCTTACGTTCGCTTTGATAACACAGAACGGGTTTAATAGCATCAATTCCAATTTCTGTCGCTTTTTCAATGAAATATTCTATCCGATTTAAGTTTTTGGTGGGTGCAATAGCAATGGTCAAATGAACTGAACTTCGTTTTTCAATAGTTTTAACAACAAGAATAGTGACCTCCGCTTTTTTAGAATGTGCAAGGGTTATTTCTGCTTTAGCTTTTTTGCCTTTACCGTCTAAAATTAGCACTTTGTCTCCAACATTCTTTCGCATCACTTTGCATAAATGCTTGGATTCTTCTTCATTGAGAATTAAGATGCTATTATCAGGAAGTTGAGCATAAATCTTGTGCATGAAACGAAAGTAAATTTTAATTTAAAACTGAAAGTAATGAACAAAAAAAACTCCTACCGATTTCTCGATAGGAGTTTTATAAATATTATGAAAGACTAATTATGCGTTCTCAGCACAAACTGGAGCAGCAGCTAGAATTTCTTCATTTGCATTATCAGCAAATTGTTCGAAATTACTATTGAATTTTGCAGCTAGTACATTTGCTTTTTGGTCATACGCAGCTTTATTTTCCCAAGTATTTCTTGGATCAAGCACATCGCTATTAACATTGGGACATTCAGTTGGAAAACTCAATCCAAAAATCTCGTGAGTTTTGTAATTTGTATTTTCTAAATCACCTTCTAATGCAGCAGTAATAAGAGCACGAGTGATTTTTAAACTCATTCTTTCACCAACACCATAAGCACCACCAGACCATCCGGTATTTACCAACCAAACATTAACTCCACTTTCTTCCATCTTGCGACTCAACATTTCACCGTAAGCAGTGGGGTGAAGAGGCATAAATGGTGCTCCAAAACATGCAGAGAAAGCAGTCACTGGCTCTGTAATTCCAGCCTCAGTCCCAGCAACTTTTGCGGTATATCCAGAAATAAAATGATATGCTGCTTGCCCAGGAGTCATTTTCGAAATCGGAGGTAAAACACCAAATGCATCACAAGTTAAAAAGAAAATATTCTTTGGATTGCGTCCAATTGAAGGCTCAGCAATATTGTCTATATGGCAAATAGGGTAAGAAACTCTCGTGTTTTGAGTAATCGAAGTGTCCATAAAGTCTACCTCGTTTGTTCCTGGCTTAAATCGAATGTTTTCTAATAACGCACCCGGCTTAATTGCTCTAAAAATATCTGGTTCTTTTTCTTCAGTTAAATCAATTGTTTTTGCATAACAACCACCTTCGAAGTTGAAAACAGAATTTTCATCACTCCAGCCATGCTCGTCATCACCAATCAATTTACGATTTGGATCAGCAGATAGTGTAGTTTTTCCAGTACCTGAAAGTCCAAAGAATATAGCTGTATCACCGTCTTTGCCGATATTAGCAGAGCAGTGCATACTCAATGTATTCTTTTGGTGAGGTAGGATGAAGTTCAGGGCAGAGAAAATCCCCTTTTTGATTTCTCCAGTATATCCAGTACCACCAATTAATGCAATTTTTTTAGTGAAATTCAAAATTGCAAAGTTGTGTTGACGCGTTCCGTCAACAGCAGGATCAGCCATAAAACCTGGAGCATTTATTACTGTCCATTCTGGATCAAAATATTTAACCTCTTCTTCAGTTGGACGAATAAACATGTTGTAAACGAATAGGTTTGACCATGGGTATTCGTTTACTACTCGAAGGTTCATTTTGTATGCAGGATCAGCACATGCAATAGCATCTCTTACATAAATTTCTTTTCCTGAAAGGTAATCAGTTACCTTATTGAATAATTTGTCAAATGCATCAGAATCGAAAGGAATATTGATGCTTCCCCACCAAATTGCATCTTCAGTAATAGCGTCTTTAACGATAAAACGATCCTTTGGGGATCGTCCTGTAAATTCGCCTGTATTGACTGTTATTGCTCCTGTGCTCGTTTCCTGAGCTTGTCCTAGATCAACCGAAAGTTTACTTAGTACAAGTGGGTCTAAATTCCAATGTGCGGTAGAGTTTTTAATACCGTACGATTCAACTGTGGCATTATCTGCTTTCAGTCCTTGTTCGTTCATCATTTAAATTTTTACGAATTTGAACCGCAAATGTAGGGCTATTAATTATTTACCTTAACAATTTGTTAATCTGGATTGTTAACAATATGACCTATAATTGGTTGAAAAATTATGCTTTTAGTGACTATACAATCTAATTGTTTTTGCTATCAAACACTAATGGTACAAATAACCTTAACCACCCTGATATCAGAAGCAATCCACCTAGTGGTGTAATTGGGCCTAACATTTTTAATCCAGATAGATCCAAGAATTCTTTCAAATTCAATAAGTAGATGGAAAAGGAAAACAATACTATTCCAAGTGTAAAAAGTAAGGAGGCTTGTTTGATGTCCTTTTCTGAGAAATATGGATTCAATGCGGGAAGAAAAAGAATCACCAATCCATGAATAAACTGGTATCGAATTCCAGTTTCGAAGCTTTGTAGCTGTTCTATGGATAATATAGGCTTTATGGCGTGAGCTCCCATTGCACCAAAGCAAACTGCGAGTAACAAACTCGCAGTTCCAATTATCATATATATTTTGTAGGGATTATTTGCTTTCAAGGAATTCATTTAAATCGTCAATAGTAAGTTCAAAATCAAAAGCAGCGTTCACCTTGTAGTAGTTGGATTGATTCAAACAGTAATCGTAAGCATATTTGGCATAATCAAGTTTTGATTCTTCGTAGGTGAATTTTTGCATTACTCTTTTAATTTGATCAGCGCTCAAGCAGTTGGCTCGTGTAAATTGTTTTGCCAACGTCATTTTAGAGTCTTCAAATGACTTAGAATCTATAGAAGCCAGTGCAGAATTTAGTTCTCCACTAGGCATAGGTGAATCGCAGCCTCCATTTGATAAAGTTTCAACTCCAGTTGGTTGTGCAGGTGCAGCTGGCATTGAAGTACTTGAACTGGTAGATGTTGTTACTGTGGTAGTCTCTGTTGTCGTAGTACTTGCATTACTCTCCATTCCAGATATTGAGGTTGAGATTCCAATCGATTGACCTCCAAGATTTACATTCATGTTTACAGACTCCGAATTCACTGGACTACCAGCATTTACTGTTGTCGTCGTTACGGTGGTGCTAGTTGTTTTTTCGGGACTTGCTGTTGCTTGTTGCGGAGCGGAAGGGACGGGGTTACTGACTGCAACAGGCTCTTCTCCATAGTTAATGACCGTTTGATTAGAGCTAGTTGCTGACGATGCAATTGGAGTTTCTCCCATATAACGTAGCTTATAAACTCCTTTGTTATTTAAAACTATCAGAACCGAAACCTCATTGTTTTTAGTTAATGGGAAAGATTTTTTTAGCGCTGGAGTTTTTCCATCTGCGAACAAAATACGAGTAGCTATGTATTCTTGATTAATTCCTTCCACTTTTACATTCGTTGTTGGAGTTTGGTTTTGCTGAACTCCATTAACCTCTAATATGAACTTTGCTCCGTCATTGGAAAAGATAACCAAATTAGATTGTGCAAAAGTTCCAAGGGAAATAAAAAATGCTGCTAAGGTTGTGAGGATAAAATGTTTCATTTGTTTTTATTTATAAGTTCAAATTTATTTAAAAAAAAAAGCTTAATCATAAAGTATGCCAAAAAAAATTCTTTTACTTGGAGCTGGACGATCCGCTTCTAATCTGATTAAATATTTATTAGAAAATTCCAACGCCTATGGTTGGGAGCTAACAATAGTTGAACGCTTCGCTGAATTTGCAAGAAAAAAAACGGAAGGTTATTCGAGTGTTACTATCATTGAGCCTGAAAGTGATGAAGTTTGGAAAAAAGAAATTCCAAAGAACGATATTGTTATTTCCATGTTACCCGCTAGGTTTCATGAATCGGTTTTAAGAGAATGTATTGCGAATAAAATACCTGCAGTTACCGCCTCATACATGACTCCAGAAATTGAAGCATTGTCCGATGAGGCAAAAGCTGCTGGAATTCCTATTATGATGGAAGTAGGGGTTGATCCCGGAATCGATCATATGTCTGCTATGAAGTTGATAGATCAAATAAGAGCAGATAATGGTAAAATGTTTCTGTTTGAATCCTTTACAGGTGGTTTAGTTGCACCAGAGAGTGATAATAATCCATGGAATTATAAATTTACTTGGAATCCCAGAAACGTCGTTCTTGCAGGTCAGGGCGGAGCTGCAAAATTTATTCAGGAAGGAAAATATAAGTACATTCCTTATCACAGATTATTTAGAAGAACGGAATACATTACCATTGACGGTCATGGTCGATTTGAAGGTTATGCCAACAGAGATTCATTGAGCTATAGATCTGTTTATGGTTTAGAAGATATCCCAACTATTTACAGAGGTACGTTTCGACGTCCAGGATTTTCAAGGGCTTGGGATGCATTTGTTAAATTGGGAGCAACAGACGATTCCTACCAAATTAAGGGTACAGATTCAATGACCAATCGAGAGTTTATTAATTCTTTTTTGGCTTATAATCCACACGACTCTGTAGAGCTTAAATTAATGCATTATCTAAATATTCCTCAAGATTCCGAGGTAATGGATAAACTCAACTGGTTAGGTATTTTTGATGAAACTCCAATTGAAATAAACAATGCAAGTCCTGCTCAAGTACTTCAAAATATTCTTGAGCAAAAATGGTCATTAGAGCCTGGAGACATAGACATGATTGTTATGTGGCATAAGTTCGGTTGGGAAACCGAATCTGGCGAGAAAAAAATGATGACCTCCTCAATGGTTGTAAAAGGTGATGATCAAACGTATACATCAATGTCAAAAACAGTAGGCTTGCCTACTGCCATCGCAGCAAAAATGATACTTGAAGGCAAGATTTATGATCCCGGAATTCACAGGCCTATTCACAAGTCGATTTATGAGCCTATTCTAGCAGAATTAGAGGATTATGGTATTTCGTTTACTGAAAAGGAAATGAGTCCTGAGTTTTATTGGAAGGAGCCTAAGTAGCTGATAATTTCAGTGCTGTAACATCATTCCCGCGCAGAAGGGAATGACGGTGTGTGAAAATTTTAATTAACAAAAAAACGCCCCCAATATGGAGCGTTTTTAACATCAATATTTTTTTGAATTAGATCACATCGTAATCCACTATACATTTTTCTGAGGTAGGGTGTGCTTGACAGGTTAACACATAACCGTCTGCAACTTCTTTGTCATCTAAGGCATAATTCATTTCCATTCTGGCTGAACCTTCAATAATTTTAGCTTTACATGTGCAGCAAACAGCTCCTTTACAAGAATAGGGTACATCAATTCCCGCATCAACCGATGCATCAAGAATACTATCGCCTTTGCTTGAAAGATCAAACTCAAACTCTTCATCGTCCATAATCACAGTGACTTTAGACATAATTTTGGCATTTGGATCAAAAGTTTTTTCAGCAGAGGCAACTGGAGTTGTAAATAATTCAAAGTGAATATTTCCTTTGGCAATATTGCTAGCTTCTAACCAATCTTTGATATCCATGATCATTCTTTCAGGGCCGCACAGGAAAAACTCATTTGCATCAAGAATTTTCTCATGTTTTAAATCAATCTCGATACACTTTTCTTTTCCAATTCTGCCATTGAACAAAGGGTCAGCATTATTTTCTCTCGATAAAACGTCAATTCTTTTGAAACGACCGTTTGAAGAATCTACGAGTTGATTCAGTTGATTATTGAAAATGATATTAGCGTTATCGCGATTTCCATAAACCAATACAATCTCTGATTCTTTTTCAACAGCAAGAATTGTTTTTATTATGGATAACAGCGGTGTAACTCCACTTCCAGCGCCAAAAAGAACATATTTCTTTTTTTGACCTTCAGAAATTTCAGTAAAGAAATTTCCTGTTGGAGTCATTGTCTCCAAAACATCACCTTCTTTTAATTCAGAATTTGCCCAACTAGAAAACTTACCTCCTTCTACTTGCTTTACAGCTACTTGAAGGTTTTCGTCTGCAATAGGGCTGCTGCTTAAAGAATAAGAACGTCTTAGTTCTTCTGCATTTATAGATTGTTTGAAAGTAAGATATTGCCCTTGTTTGTATTTAAAATGCTCTTTTAAATTCGCAGGAATTTCTAATGTAACAGAAACTGTTTCAGGAGTTTCTTGAGTTACTTTTTGTACTTTAATATTGTAGAACATAAACGTAGTTTGTACTATTTTTAAGGTTTGCAAAAATAGTATTGTTGTTCTTTAAAACAATTGATTCTATCATTGGTTATATAGATATGCGATGTGCCGGATTTTCACATATGCATTCTTCTTCAATATGGAGTGGAATAATTATTTAAAATTGTAATCTGATAAAACTGAAGTTCTATGGAAGATGTAAGTAGACTTGAAGCATTTCAAGCGAAGATAGACAGGGAAGAGAAAATCGAACCAAAAGATTGGATGCCAGATGCATACAGAAAGCATCTAGTGCGTCAAATGTCTCAGCATGCCCATTCTGAAGTGGTAGGAATGCAACCAGAAGGGCAATGGATAACTAGAGCACCATAGCTTAAGAGCGAAAGTAGTTTTGTTGGCCAAAGTTCAAGATGAAGCAGGACATGGCTTGTATTTATACTCCGCAACTGAATCTTTAGGTATCTCTAGAGACGAATTATTAGAACAATTGCATACTGAAAAAGCAAAATATTCTAGTATTTTTAATTATGCCACGCTTAATTGGGCCGATATGGGTGCAGTAGGCTGGTTAGTTGATGGAGCAGCAATCGTAAATCAAGTTTCTTTGCAAAGGACTTCTTTTGGGCCATATAGCCGAGGAATGGTAAGAATTTGTAAAGAAGAAAGTTTTCACCAACGCCAGGGATATGAAATCGTTGCTGATATGGCATTAGGTTCTCCAGAGCAAAAGCAGATGGCTCAGGATGCATTGAACAGAATGTGGTGGCCTTCGTTAATGATGTTTCGGTCCTCATGATGCAGATTCTCCAAATACAGGAAACGCAACTAAGTGGAAAATTAAAAGAGAAACCAACGATGAATTGAGACAAAAATTCATTGATAAAACGATTCAGCAAGCTACCGTAATTGGTCTTACTGTTCCTGATCCTGATTTGAAATGGAATGAAGCAACGGGTAATTATGATTTTGGTGAAATAGATTGGTCAGAACTAAAAGAGGTGATAAATGGAAGAGGCCCTTGCAACAAACAACGACTAAAACATCACAGAGCAGCTCACGAAGAAGGTGCTTGGGTAAGAGAAGCAGCTAATGCTTATGCCCAGAAACAAAATGACAAAAAGAAAGTAGCTTAACGCGAAAAAAACAAAATTATGAGTGCTGATAATCAGTTTCCTCAATGGGAAGTATTTATTCAAAGTAAGACAGGCTTGCCATTCAAACACGCAGGAAACTTGCATGCTGCTGATGCGGAATT
The DNA here is from genome assembly GCA_905181875.1 of Flavobacteriales bacterium UBA6770. Lineage (GTDB taxonomy): Bacteria > Bacteroidota > Bacteroidia > Flavobacteriales_G > Salibacteraceae > UBA6770. The sequence goes on along the minus strand of CAJIZH010000004.1, from coordinate 69,159 downwards.
GGCTCTTCAAAATGCTCGTGACCTCTATACTAGACGGCAAGAAGGAACCTCTATTTGGGTAGTGCCTACCGATGAAATTGTAGCTTCTAGTCCAGATGATTCTGAGTCGTTTTTCGATCCTGCAGAGGATAAAATATATAGAGCAGCTACCTTTTATAATTTGCCAAAAGAGGCTAAGCACATTTAACGCAAGATCATGGATATTAATGAAGCACTTATAAAGTATTGCCTGCGACTAGGGGATGATGCAATGATTTTGGGTCACCGATTAAGTGAGCTTTGTTCTAAAGGTCCTTATCTAGAAGAAGACATTGCAATGACAAATATTTCTTTGGATTTATTTGGTCAAACTCGAATGATGTATACAACAGCAGGAGAGATAGAAGGTAATGGAAGAACGGAGGATGATTTCGCATACAAACGATTGGAACCAGAATTCCAAAATGTTCTGTTGGTTGAGCAGCCAAACGGAAACTTTGGAAATACAATGGCCCGTCAAATGCTTTTTTCTGTGTTCTATTATCATTTATTTAAAGAATTACAAAGCAGTTCTAACGAAAAACTAGCTGCGTTTGCGGCTAAGTCGCTTAAAGAAACAACTTATCATATGCGGCATAGCTGTGAATGGATTGTCCGCTTAGGAGATGGAACAGAAGAATCTCATTGGAAAGTTCAAGATGCTTTAAATGAAATTTGGAGTTATCGTCATGAATTATTTGAAAAAGATGAGGTTGATGAAACTCTAATTAGTGCTGGTTTAATACCAGATACGGCAACTTTTAAATCAGCTTTTGAAGCTTCTGTTCAAGAAGTATTGGATAGAGCTACAATTGAAGAAGTAGAAGAAGGGTGGAAATCCACTGGAGGTAGAATAGGGCATCACAGTGAATATATGGGTCACATATTGCCTGTTTTTCAATCTATACCAAGAACATACCCTAACTCGAAGTGGTAAATGCGTGTAACGCATTTTTGTATTACGAATTGTCGTACAACGATTAACCCTTGTACATAATACGTTTTATGAAATTGAACTCAACTAGGGCAACATAGAATTTCTATAGGAAAAAATGAATACTGAAAGCACCAAACAAATTTGGCAGATACTGGAAACAATTCCAGATCCAGAGATTCCTGTTATTTCTGTTGTTGAACTTGGGGTTATTCGAAAAGTTGAGTTCACTGATTCTGAAACATTAATTACAATCACTCCCACTTACTCAGGCTGTCCCGCCATGAAGGTTTTTGAAGACGATATCATAAAGACGCTCGAAGAAAAAGGATATCCCAAAGTAGTAATCAAAACTGTTTTTTCTCCAGCTTGGACTACCGATTGGATGAGTGAAGTAGCACTTCAAAAATTATTAGACTTCGGTATTGCTCCGCCTCAAAAAGGGACCAATGACAAAGGAGTGTTATTTGCTTCTGGCCCTAAAGAAGTTCCTTGTCCGCAATGTAAATCTACAGAGACCAAATTGTTAAGTCAATTTGGCTCAACAGCTTGTAAAGCAGCTTATACTTGCTCAAATTGCGGTGAGACCTTTGATTACTTTAAGTGTATTTAGAATATAATTTACACCAACTTTCGCCGGTCGTTTCTCGGTCTTTCCTTATTTTTATGCGAATAGAAAACAATTCAATATATGAGTTTAATAAACTTTGAAGTAATTGATAATTTGGCAATTATCAAGCTCAATCGTGCAGATAAGCTGAACAGTTTTATTCGAGAAATGGCATTCGAATTCCAAGACAGGTTAAAACAATGTGCTGACGATTCTAACATCCGTGCTATTCTTATTACAGGAGAAGGAAGAGCTTTCTCTGCGGGTCAGGATTTAGCAGAAGCTATTTCTGAAGACGGACCAGAATTGACCAAAATTGTAGCTGAACATTATAACCCGATAATCGAATTAATACGAACTATTGAAAAACCAGTTGTTTGTTCTGTCAATGGGGTAGCAGCGGGAGCTGGAGCTAATATTGCGCTAGCTTGTGATATTGTATTTGCATCAAAAGCAAGTTCATTTATTCAAGCGTTTTCTGCAATTGGATTAATACCTGATAGCGGAGGAACGTACATCTTACCTCGTTTAATTGGTTGGCAAAAAGCCACAGCTTTGATGATGCTTGGTGATAAAGTTGGAGCAGAAGAGGCTGAGAAAATGGGAATGATTTACAAAGCCGTAGAAGCAGATGAATTGATGGAATCTGCTACAAAAGTTGCAACTCGTTTATCTAACATGGCGACATATGGCTTGGGACTTACCAAAAGAGCATTAAATGCTTCATTTACAAATGACCTAAAAGCTCAATTGGAATTAGAAGGAGAGTTACAAACCTTGGCGGGTCAATCTTACGATTATAAAGAAGGAGTTAACGCCTTTTTAGAAAAACGAAAGCCAAACTACAAAGGCAACTAACTTTGTCATTTAAATATTGAGTTATCAAAGTATTCTCTAATAAAGATTTGCTTAAGTCACTAGCAAAATTTGGCGCCTCTTCAGTCGTAGCAACAGGATTAGATATTTTGCTGTTTACCTTTGTATTCACAAATTTTTTACCTGTTTTCGAATCCGAAATTCTTTCCGGTTTTATAGGAATGCTGGTCAATTTTGTACTCCAAAAACGCTTTGTTTTTCACCTACAAAGAAACCAGTATATGGCGTTTTTTATGTCCTTAGGGTTCTCGTTATTTGGTTTGTTTTTGGGTGGATTTTTAATAGAATCACTTGTTAAAATTGAGCTTTTAGCAACCTATTTGATTTTACCGAAATTGATGGTAACTGGTTTTAAGTTTTTCTTTAATTATTTCACAAAGCGCTGGGTCTTTGAAAAGAAAGGTTGGACGACTAAGTAATCTATTTTAAAGAAAACAGAACAATATACTCCGAGTTATACTCATTGAAAAATCGGTACAAAGTGTCCTTTTCTTCAGGATAACGATTCAAAAACTTTTCGTATGTTATATAGTTTACAGCTTTTGAGTTGAGCTCAGGTGCGTACTTTATGATTTTACCTGTCTGGTGAGCATAGTAATATGGAATTTTAAAGGTAACCTCAGTTGGGTAGTTCAGTACATCTTCATAAAACACCTCTCCGAAAAAACTAATTTTCGGATACCCCGTTGAAATAGGACCTGCTAGCATTATTTCTTTTCCACCAGAGTGTTCTACTAATTCTGATATTGTTTTGCGGTAGTGCATTCTACTTGACAATTCTGTCATTTTAGGCATTACCAAAGCATTAAAGGCCAATCTGCTAAGCAGTAGTGCAATAATAAGTGACCAAATTATTTGATCGTGGCTTTTGTTTTTAATCGTGATGTAAGAGTTGAACACTAATGCAGAGATGATCAGGATCACAATTATAAACGTTAAAACGGAGGTGTTATCAATTATAAATGGCAATGCTATCAAAGCCAGGGGTGCTACAATAATTAAGAATAAAAAGAACTGTAAAATTCTTGTTGGTATTTTATCTTCCCAGTTTACCTTGTCTATACCTGCGCCAACTAATAAAATCAGGAAGGGAAAGAACATATAGATATAACGTGTTCTTAAATCTAGAGCTGTCCAATAAATCAGAATATTCGCTAGAATAAAGACAAGCGAGAAGTATAATAACTTGTTTTCTATGAGCTGTTTTCTTACTGATTTATAAAAGAAGAAAAGACCTAGAATTGACCAAGGCAATAATTTTTGAATCAGAATGAATACAAATAGGAATAGGTTTTTTATTAGATCAAGTATGGAGGTTTCGTTAGCACTTCTTTGGGAAGCCTCCTGAAACTGTTGGCTAAGAAGAGCCCACACATCTTCATACAATGAGAAGTAATACAAATAGCCGACCACTACAACCAAAAAAACCGAACCGCCAACTAGATGTTTCCAAGAGAAGAGTTTTCCAAAACTTTTGGTTGCAATAAAATATCCGAGTAGTGTTAGCCCCTGAAATGCAATAGTTGGAATTCCTTTAGTAAGCACCCCAATTGCAGCAAGCAGATAGGACACAACAAAGAGCTTTAAGTAGTTGCCCGATTGCTTATAATGAAAAATTGCATAAACCTGTAATACCGTTATTAACGAGTAAAAAATATCAATTTCGGCAGTATTTACCGAACCATAAAACAACAAGTCAATGGAGGTGATGTAAGCAAATGCAACAAATAGTGATACTTTGTGGCTTAAGTGTCTGCTTGCTATTTTAAACAAAATAAACCCAGTGAGCAAAAAGGAAAGTGCTCCAGGCAATCTGGCTGCCCATTCGCCGGTTCCAAACAAATACATTGAAGCCGCTATTAACCAATTATATAACGGGGGTTTGTTATAATATATTTCTTCGTAGATATGAGGAATTGCAAAATCTCCGCTCCACAACATTTCTATCGCTATTATCGATCTGCGTGGTTCTTCGGCCATTAATTCTAGTAAATGATTAAACCCTAAAACATTAAATACGGCAAGTAGAATAGCCGCAATTAAAAACCTTTTTTGAAGTGTTTCGCTCATAATTATAGCGCCAAATATACGTTCGTTAGAATTCTTTTGCTAGATCCAGAAGGTTTATTCGCTAAATTCAAAATCAACAATAATATCTTAGAGCTTTTAGTCTTTCAAAGTCTCAATTTGAATTAATTTGGCAGTCTAAATGACACATAATACCAATTGTAAATCGGACTGATTATTCGTATCAAAAATTAGAAATATAAAGATGATAAAAAGAGTAAGTGTAATAGGTTCTGGTGCTATGGGATCAGGAATTGCTCAAGTTGCAGCGCAAGCAGGTTGCGAGGTTACTTTGTACGATAATAATCCTGATGCCCTAGAAATAGCATCATCTCGATTGACAAAAATTTTCGATCGTTTGGTTGAAAAAGGTCGCAAAACTAGAGAGGAAGCTGATGTTATTTTGAGTCGAATTGAAATGACACACAGTCTTGAACGTATTGATGATTCTGAAATAGTTATTGAGGCTATTGTTGAAAATTTAGATGTTAAAAAACAAGTATTTCGTAAAATTGAAAACTTAGTAAGTCCTACTTGCATTTTAGCAACAAATACTTCGTCGCTTTCAGTTACTTCTATTGCAGCAGCGTGTCAAAACCCGGAGAGAGTAATTGGATTACATTTTTTTAATCCAGCTCCTTTGATGCCTTTGGTCGAAATTGTTCCCGCTATTTCTACAGACGTGGAATTGGGCAGTAAGCTCAAGCAATTGATGTTAGATTGGGGGAAAGCTCCTGCAATCGCAAAGGATACTCCTGGTTTTATTGTAAACAGAGTTGCACGTCCTTTTTATGGAGAGGCTATTCGTATATATGAAGAAGGAATTGCAGATATCCCAACCATTGATTGGGCGATGAAAACAATTGGAGGCTTTAGAATGGGGCCTTTTGAATTAACAGACTTCATTGGTCATGATGTAAACTATGTAGTGACAGAGACCGTTTTCAAAGAGTTTTATTTTGATCCTAGATTTAAGCCTTCTATTTCTCAAAAAAGACTGGTGGAAGCAGGATTTTATGGTCGAAAATCTGGACGAGGATTTTACGATTACTCTGAAAATGCAATTGCTCCAGCAGCAAATGAAGACAAGGTACTTGGTGAAAAAATTGTCCATAGAATATTGGCTATGCTCGTAAATGAAGCAATAGATGCGCTGTATCTGAACATAGCCTCCAAGGAAGACTTAGATACCGCAATGACAAAAGGAGTTAATTACCCTAAAGGTTTATTGGCTTGGGCTGATGAATTGGGTTTATTGCACATCCTAAACATATTGGAAGATTTGTATGAAGAATATGGAGAAGATCGATATCGACCTTGTGTTTTATTGAAGCGAATGGTCGCAAAAAACGAGCGTTTTTACGTTTAATCACAATTACTTTAAAAACATAAACGAGGAGTTTCTATTTCTTACGGAGATAGATAATTAGTTGCAACCCACTTTTAGTTAAGTCCATGTACCATTTAAATATAGGGTGAAGGGCCCTTGGAATATGGTACAGCGTGCATACCTCTATTTTGTAATAGGCTATTTCTAAATTATTTTTTTCGGCAAATTTTCTGAAAGATTTTTCAGAAAATTCATACAAATGAAACGGCATATGCATGGGACTTAAGTTGGAAACGTAATTAGTTCCTCTGAAACTGTAGTATAAATTCAATAATTTAGAAATAAGCCAACTGGAAGATGGAATCTCTGCATGGATAATACCGCTGGGCTTTAACCATTCATTAGCCTTCCTTAAATTTTCTGCAGGATGATAAAGGTGCTCTAGAACAGCTCCAAAAGTTATAAAGTCAAAACTTTCTTTTGGGTAATCAAGATCTTCAACTCCACCTAATTTGAGTTTCTCAGCGTCTATTTTCATTTTCGAAATAGCCATTTCTCTAAATGTTTCTGATGGCTCAAGACCATAGGTGTCAAACCCCGCTGAGTTCATTGCAATCATAGCTTTTCCAAGGCCCGCTCCAACGTCAAGAGCCTTTATAGGTTCTGGAGCATTGAGCTGCGTTGAGTTTAGAAGTTCTGGGGCTTTTTTTATGGGAGAAGCGAAATAATTTAAATCAATATCAAAATATTGATGTTTCCAATAGTCAGCTTCTGGAATACCATAATGATCTTGAATACTATTTGGGCTGGGTTGTGGATTTGAAAATATTAACTCACATTTTTCACACCTCATAATGGACACAGAAATTCCTACTTTATTTTTTGGAAATAGGCCTTATGACTGATTTAAACGCTGCCCCATTATCTTGTGATAATCAGAGGTTGAGCTGCACATTTCACATGTTGCAATTGAATTAAAAGTGTAGTTCAATGTTATTTTTTTGAATTGATGCTCAAAGTTAAAAATCCCTGTAAAGTTGATTGATATAGTTCTGAATGAATGTCAAAATGAAGAAATGATATTCGTTTTTAAACTTATTTGACAAAGTAAATAACCACGAGGTTTACTAAGAAGAGCCTCAATTAAGCTGGTTTTTTTAAACCAAGTAATTGAATTTTTATTATAAACCAATTGCTGATGTTGAAAGTTTTTCTAAATTGTGGCTGAATTTAAAACCCAAAATAATGCCTGTAAGAGAGAATGTTGTTGCTGATAGCGCCATTGATTTAGCCTTAGAACATCTTGAAAATATGACCGATCAAGAATTAAACAACTTGTTTGAACGTATGTCAATTCAGCAACCTAATATTATGGGTTTTGTAGTTGGACTAAGTGAAGGTTTAGAAGATGAAGAAGCTGCTGAAGACTTATTTTATCTAACTACTATTATTTGGCATTCGGTAGAATTGTCGAAAAATGATGTTTTATTAACTGTTTCTGAAGAAGCTTTAACGGCTCTAGAAAACCGAATGACTAACCTTTTCGAAGAAATCATTTCATTTTCAGAGGAAAATGATGAAGACGATATGAAAAATTTGATAGGCGCATCTTCTCAGCCATCATTGGTAAGTTATTTAGCTGATGAGTTTTTCTCAGAACAATATCTGCGACTTCCAGAAGAAAAAATTGCTAAAATGTTTGCTTGTATGACTGTTGTTGGTGAGTCTTTGGGAGAAGCTTAGTTTATTTTTACTGTAATCGTTTTCTGAAAGGTACTGTAACCCACTTTTAAAATATAATTGCCTGATTCTAATCTGGGTTGATACTTAAAAACCTTTAATTTCTTTTTTATTTTTTTTCGAAAAAGGGTTTTTCCAGAAAGGTCTTCAACCTTCAGATATATTTTCTTTATGGATTTATCAACTGGATAAAATTGCCATTCGTTTTCAGAAATATCAACTCCACATTGACTAGTATGCTCAATATGTAGGTCTTTTTCGATGTCGACTTCTTGGTTGGGATAAACCTGGTTATTTAAAAAATTAGAAATTAAATTTATCGTTTTATCCATATTACTCTGATATATTTTGGGTTCAATTATACCATCAAATGGAGTATGTCGCTGCTGCTGATAAGTATATAAATGGCTTTTTCCGCTTAAGTTTTTACTTCTTTCATTTATCCAATAACTTCCTTGAAGCGTCACTTTTGGAAATGTGGTAATTAATGGAATTTTAAAATCTACCTGAGCCGTTTTGTATGGGACAATGTTATCCTCGTTTCCGTGAGCCGATAGTATTGGAATAGCATCTGTTATAAGATTAGTATCAGATATAGCGCCGCAAAGATTAATGAGTGCTTTAGGTCTATAGTTGGTCTTGTACCACGAGCCTAAATTAGCTTCGAGGTTTGAAAAAATATTAGGGTTTGAAGGATTGACGAAATAATAATTCAATACAGTAATGGCACCTGAAGAATTACCGCCTAGAAAGAAGTTAGTAGTGTCAATTTTCCAGCTGTTAGTTGTTTTTATCTCTTGTTCGATAAATGACATGGCCGAGCTTAAATCTTGAACAGCTCGGTATAAAGTGGTGGCACCTTTTTCCTCTTCAGACAGTGATTTTTTCCATCGAGTTCTGTAATCCATTGAAATAGCAACTAAGCCCATTTGGGCTAACCGATTGCAAATGGTTTCCATTGGGTAGTTGTTTTTATTACCCCAATAAAAACCTCCGCCAAATAATAATAGAACAGTTGGTCGGTTCTTTATTTCGGACTTTTGAATAGGCGCATACACATCTATTTTGAGCACTTGCTCTTGTCCCTTAACGTTTGACACAGTATCAAAAGGGATACTATAAGACACACCAACAGGGTATTTAGGTTTTAGTTGAGAAACCTGAGCAAAAGTTCCCATGGTCAGCCAAACTGAACATATAAAAGCAACTAATTTTTTAATAATGGATCCCTTTTCTGATAAACTTGGTGATTTCAAATCCTTTTTGAACATCATTCATTAAGGTTTTTATAAATGAATTTTTAAATATAATGTCTGGATCGTATTCAGTAAAAAAGTAAAACTGTTTGTTGAAAATTAAGGATTGTTTTTCTGCAGCTTCCTTAAGGTCTTTGGGTATTCTTTTGGATTTTTCACCTCTAATTTCACCGTATGTTTTTAAGAAATCTTTTCGATGAATTAATTTATCAAAAGCAGAAATATTTGCCGCTAGATAATACCTGAAATCTTCTAAATTTTGTTTTTCTAAAAAAAAGACTCCACCATATAATCGAACCGTTTCGGGACCAATTTCAACATATATTCCAGGAATGTCCTTTCCCTTTTTGCCACCAGGTGAAACGATGGCGGAGTTGTTCAACTTATAGGGCATTTTATCTTTACTGAACCTAACGTCTCTGTTAATTCGAAAAATGCAGTGTTTTGCTTCAATTCCCTTCTGTTCTGAATCGATTGCTTCAATTTCTGTAATTAGTCGATCTATAAATTTTTTGAACGGATTCTTGACACTTATTTCATAGCGTTTACGGTTTTCATCAAACCAATTTTTATGATTGTTGGCTGCTAACTCTTTGAAAAAGTCTAGGTAATCTTTTGTGAAATACTCTACTTCCATTCTAAGTTCAATTCTCGAGGTTTTTTCTTCTTTTTCTTAAAGAAACTTCTAGAAGGTTTCGGACAATAATTTTTTCGTTTCTTAAAATAAGTTTGACACGGATTGGAATGTAAAATCTGCCAATTCAAACTCACATAAACGTCCGCTCCGTAGGTGTCTTGATTCAGTAAAAAAGGTACAAAATTATTAGTTCCAATACTTAAGAAATAAGCCCGAAGATAGACTCCCAAGCCAGGTTTTTGATGTCTGGAAATTGTAAATGGAAGCGCTGCCGTTATACGTTCTCTTTCGTACCTTGGAATTATACTCAACCGAGAAACGCGCTCTGTCCCCATTGTAATGCGCTGATGCATTCCAAGTTCCATTGAGGTATATATGAAGAAATTGTTTTCTAGGTTATAGTCAAACTGAGCGTTTAATGCTAAAGGCATTAAGGCTGTAAATTTGTTTTTAGTTGTTGGGGATGAGCCTGCATTTGCCGAAGAATTATCTAATACGGTATTCATTCTCGTAATTCCATCAATATTATTGGTCTCATAGTTATTCCAGAATATCGAATCATTTTCAAATGTCCAATGCGTAGTACTTTTTTTATAATTGATAAACCCTAAATCAATCAGTGAAACTCCAAATTTGTATTTGTACTCTTTAACAGCACACTTATTTCTAACGCTATGTGGCGTATGAAATGCGTTATCGTCGGTTAACATTTTACGAAATTCAAAACCTAAATCAACTCCTATTCCCAACCCTAGGGATGCTCCAGGAAGACTCAAGCCCATGTTAGATTTTGTACTGTGAATATTAACATGGAGAGAATCCACTTCATATTTTAAGTTATCTGCTAACATAGCCAAATGGCCCATACCATTTAATAGCTTTAGCGACCCACCAGCAGTCATGATAATATTGCCATCACGTTTTATTATTTGAGCATAGTTTAAACCCAATTCAGCCCAGCTCATGTATTTAATATGAAAGTTATCGTTGTCGTATACTTGGTTGTGTTGTCGGGGATAATTAAGACCGTTTTTTATAAATCCGGCAATATTTGAAGGAATATTTTTGGCGTAAACCATATTACGTTGTCTAATATTAAATCCAAAAGAACGATATCCACGTGCAACGACTAATGCAGGTAAATAGATGTCTGCGTTTACAGCTGCATTATATTTAGGGCTATTTTCAATATTTGCACTCAAATCGCCTAAAATTTTTCCGTTAGGAAGATAGTACATGTTGTTTTCAGCTTGCGCTGAAACGCCAAATAACCTAAAGTCAACAAATGGTCGTGGGTCCGCAATACTTGCTGGATTTAGCAATACACTGTTAGTTGGCATATATCTATCAGATACTGCTGAATTGTGCTGCCCAAAGGTTTGCCCAGCGAGTAGAAAAAGTAGTCCAAATAAAAACCAGTGATTTTTTATCATCTATCTTTTAATATTGTAACAAACATAGTTCGAACAATACGCTAATTTTGGCTGTATATCTTACTTTATGAACGATACTTTGCCCAAAAAAGTAACTGATGTTATGTTGCAAAATGATGCCTTTTCAAAATGGTTAGGTATTAATCGTGTTTTTGATGGAACGGGCAGTTCCGTAATAAAAATGGTGGTTAGAAAAGAAATGCTTAATGGCTTTGATATTCTGCATGGTGGAGTTTCGTTTTCATTAGCAGACTCGGCCTTAGCATTTGCCGCAAATTCGTATGGTGTGCAATCTGTGTCCATTGAAAATACGATACATTATCATCTTCCTGCAAAAGAAGGAGATGAGCTAACAGCACGAGCAAGCGAAACATCTAAATCTAATAAATTAGCGGTTTATGAAGTAGTGGTTACCAATCAAAAAAATGAAAAAGTAGCCTCCTTTAAAGGGACGGTTTATAGAACAAAAAAGCAATGGAACGTTTGAAAATAGTGTTTGAAAGTATTTTCAATAGAAAAATTATAAAATGAAAGAAGCATATATAGTAGACGCAATTAGAACTCCTGTTGGAAGTTTTGGTGGAACATTATCGGCCATTAGAACTGATGATTTGGGAGCGATAACGTTACGAGAATTGATGTCCAGAAATTCTAACCTTGATCCTAGTGCGATTAAGGATGTGATTTTTGGTTGTGCAAATCAAGCGGGAGAAGACAATAGAAACGTTTCAAGAATGTCCCTGCTGTTGGCTGGAATTCCTTGGTCAGTTCCTGGAGAAACAGTGAATCGGTTATGCGCATCTGGTATGTCAGCAGTTGTCCATGCATCAAGAGCATTAAGAGTTGGCGATGGTGATATTTTCGTTGCCGGTGGAGTTGAAAATATGACTCGTGGACCTTGGGTTATTTCTAAAGTTTCAAAGCCATTTGGCAGAGATGCTGAAATGCACGATTCATCATTTGGATGGAGATTCATAAATCCTAAAATGGAAGAACTGTATGGAGTTGATGGAATGGGTAACACTGCAGAAAATCTTGCCGAGATGTATTCTATTTCTAGAGAGGATCAAGATGCATTTGCTTTATGGTCACAGCAAAAAGCAACCGCTGCGATGCTGTCAGGAAGATTAGCCGAAGAGATAATTTCAGTCGAAATTCCACAACGAAAGAAAGACCCTATCCTATTTGCGAATGATGAATTCATTAAGCCAAGCAGTAGTTCTGAGGTTTTAGCGAAGTTGCGTCCTGCGTTCAAAAAAGATGGAACGGTAACCGCTGGAAACGCATCTGGTCTGAATGATGGCTCTGCAGCAATGTTGTTGGCCACTGAAGAAGGATTAAAAACGCATAACTTAACTCCAATGGCAAAAGTTCTAAGTTGGGCTGTAGTTGGAGTGGAGCCAAGAATCATGGGAATTGGACCTGTTGGAGCATCTCAAGAAGCATTGAAAAAAGCTGGATTGACGCTTGACGATATGGATATTATTGAATTGAATGAGGCATTTGCTGCTCAAGCATTAGCTTGTACGCGAAAATTAGGTTTGGAAGATAATGATCCACGTATTAATCCAAATGGAGGTGCAATTGCTTTAGGTCATCCACTAGGAGTTAGCGGAACTCGGATTATTCAATCAGCTGCAATAGAATTAGCAAAACAGAATAAAAAGTATGCGCTTTGTACTATGTGTATTGGAGTAGGGCAAGGTTATGCTGTGGTAATTGAAAGCGTTTAAATTATGATCTACGAATTCAACGGATACAAACCGGTTATTCACCCAAGTTCTTTTGTGCACCCGCAAGCTAATGTTACTGGAAATGTGATTATTGGTAAAAATGTTTATGTGGGTCCTGGAGCCGCCATAAGAGGTGATTGGGGCGAGATAATAATAGAAGATGGATGTAACGTTCAAGAAAACTGTGTTATTCATATGTTTCCTGGAACAACGACTCGCTTAAAAAAAGCTGCACATATTGGTCACGGAGCAATTATTCATGGAGGAACTATTGGAGAAAATACACTGGTAGGGATGAATGCTGTGGTTATGGACAATTGTGTAATTGGTGATGAATGCGTGATTGGAGCACTCTGTTTTGTGCCTGGTGAAACGAAAATCCCGAATAGAAAAGTTGCAGTTGGTAATCCTGCTAAAGTGGTAAAAGACGTTTCAGATGAAATGATAGGATGGAAGACCAAAGGCACAGAGTTGTATCAGAAACTTCCGAAAGATTGTATGGATACCTTGAAGGAATGTGAACCTCTAACTCGAATACCGGCATTTAGACCAAAGCAAGAGGAATTGTTTGAAACATGGAAGAAAAGTAAGTAAGCGATAGCCCGCGGCTGTTGTAACGCAAGAGGAGACGCAGAGTAACGCGAAGTTTTATGAAATAATCTCTATACCGTCATTCCCGCGAAGGCGGGAATCTATAACATAAATAGATTAAATTTTAACATATTAATGAAGCAGGTTTGAGAAACTTCTATTCGAAACCTGGATAAAGTGAACACCAAATCACTTTAATTGTTTCACTTAAAAACACAACACAATGACAACATTAAAAGCAGGAGATAAAGCGCCAGATTTTTCTGGATTAAACGAAAAAGATGAAACGATATCTTTAAACGATTTTAAAGGTAAAAAACTCGTTTTGTATTTCTATCCTAAAGATATGACGCCTGGTTGCACAACTCAATCTTGTAACTTAAGAGACAACTACGATACGTTGTTAAAACAAGGTTATGAAGTATTAGGTGTAAGTGCAGACTCAACAAAACGACACATAAAGTTTATAGAGAAGTATGACCTGCCATTTTCATTGTTGGCGGATGAAGATCATACGGTTCTAAACGCTTACGGGGTATGGGGTCTCAAGAAATTTATGGGTAAAGAATACGACGGAATTCATCGAACCACTTTTGTTATTGATGAAAACGGAATAATTATCGAAGTAATTGGAAAAGTAAAAACTAAAGAACATGCTGAGCAGATATTGGGTTAAGTTCAAATAGACGTTTATATTTGAGGGGTGCGAATTGTACCCCTTTTTTTATGTCTTGTAATTCCGGTTATTGAGCATTGCTCAATTGGAGGTTACTACTGGAATTAGTCCATCGGCTTTGGTTTGGAGGGAACTTATTGGACCAAACTCGGGCCTTAAAATTATCAATATAAAATACAAAGGCGCACCTTATGCTATCGGGAAATTTAAAACTGAAGCTGAGCATATAGACATTAATACAGGGATTATTCTTTCTACAGGATTTGCAAAAGCTGCAGCTGGTCCAAATAACGCTGGTGGAGTAGGTGAGTATTTGCATCAGCCTGGTGATCGTCAATTGGTACGATTGGCAAATAACGTAACCATGGACGCTTGCGTATTGGAATTTGATTTTGTTCCGAAATACAATCGTATTGAGTTTGAATTTGTTTTTGCGTCGGAAGAGTATTTAGAGTTTATCAATAAAGGAGTAAACGATGTTTTTGGTTTCTTTTTAACGGAACTAAATACACGTAATACAATTAATCTTGCGTTAGTTCCCAATACTCAAGATGCCATATCTGTCGATAATATAAATCACAAAAAAAATGCGGAGTATTTCATTAAAAATGAATTATGGAACTTGAATAGCTCTAAGATTATTGAAGGTAATCACGAGGTTAATGAGTATGCCTTTAATTTTCAATTTGATGGATTAACTCATTGGTTAACTGCATCGGCAGATGTAAAACCGAATGTTGCCTATCATTTAAAAATTGCAATTGCCGATGCTGGCGATGGAATTTATGATTCAGCTGTTTTTCTTAAAAGTAATTCGTTTCACGCCGAGGAAAAAGAAGCAGGGAATGCAATTAAGGTAGAAATCGAAGAATTATTTAGTGAGGAAAAGGTTACCGTTCGAGGCGATTCCATTGTATTAGAATTACACCTAAATTTTGAAACGGATAAATCTGAAACTTCAGATCCTGAAGATTTGAACAAGTTGATTCAGATAACTACACTAATGACTCAAAATGAAAAACTCAAATTGAAAGTGGAAGGTCATACAGATAATGTTGGTGAGGACAGCTACAATCAGAACTTATCAATGAATAGGTCTGATTATGTAATGAAGTGGCTAGAAACGCATGGCATTGATAATCAGCGATTATCAGCAAAGGGCTTTGGAAGCGCGGCCCCTATTTCTAGTAATGATACTGACCAAGGGCGAGAGAAAAACAGGCGTGTAGAGTTTGTTTTTTATTGATTCGTCCACTTCTAAATTTAATGTATAAATAATCGTTATTTCACTTATTTAGAGCATCTGAAATATTTAATTTCACAACGTAAAAAGGTTACGGTCTGCCTCCGTTTATTTGCCTTTCAATATTTAAAAAAGAACAGATTATGTCAACAGACGCAAAAGAAAAAGCACTTAAGTTAACGCTAGATAAGCTCGATAAAATGTACGGTAAAGGTGCCGTAATGAAATTGGGAGATGGAGCAATAGAAGAAATAGATGTAATTCCTACAGGATCTATAACATTAGATGCGGCATTAGGAATAAATGGTTATCCAAAAGGCAGAATCGTTGAAATCTATGGTCCTGAATCTTCTGGTAAAACAACATTGGCTATCCATGCTATTGCAGAGGTTCAGAAGCAAGGCGGCGTAGCTGCAATTATTGATGCTGAGCATGCATTCGACCGTTTTTATGCTGAATCATTAGGAGTAGACACTGCTAATCTTTTGATATCTCAACCAGATAATGGTGAGCAAGGATTAGAAATTGCAGAAAACCTTATTCGTTCTGGAGCTATTGATTTGTTAGTTATCGATTCGGTTGCTGCGCTTACTCCAAGAGCTGAGATTGAAGGTGAAATGGGTGATTCTATGATGGGATTACATGCTCGTTTGATGTCTCAAGCATTAAGAAAACTTACTGGAACTATTCATAAAACGAATTGCTGTTGCATGTTCATTAATCAGTTAAGAGAAAAAATTGGCGTTATGTTCGGTAACCCGGAAACTACAACTGGTGGAAATGCACTTAAATTCTACGCCTCCATCCGTTTGGATATTCGTAGATCTACTCAAATAAAGTCGGGTGATGAGGTAATTGGAAACCGAACAAGAGTAAAAGTGGTGAAGAATAAAGTTGCACCACCTTTTCGAAAAGCAGAATTTGATATCATGTATGGAGCTGGAATATCTAGAACCGGAGAATTATTGGATTTAGCTGTAGAACATGATGTGGTTAAAAAATCAGGTTCATGGTTTAGTTATGGCGAGACCAAATTAGGTCAAGGAAGAGATGCCGTTAAGGAATTGATTGGAGATAACCCCGAATTATCTGATGAAATAGAAGCACACTTAAAAGAGAAAATGGCCGCTGCATAATTCAACGGTGCTTTTTAGGTTAAGCCTTATAAATTTGTAATCCCTTTGGATAGGTTAATTCCAATTCCAAAGGGATTTTTTATTTTGACTTTATGAAATATTTGCCGCTTTTATTATTGATTGGATTGGTTTCGTGTAAGAATGAAACCCCTAAAACAGTTGCTGAGAAACAAGTATCAATTGAATACGAATCAGCTTTCGATAGTATAAATTCACTCATTAAGGCTAAGCCAGATAATGCCCTTCTTTATAATTATAGAGCGACACTCAGAGAAAACGATAAAGATTTTGAATCTGCTATCGGAGATTTAAATCGCGCCATTGAAGTAGACTCTTTAAATGACCAATGGTATATACGAAAGGCAAATTTGCTATTCGATTTAGAGCGTTTTAAAGAATCGAAAGACGTTTTAGACAATGCCATATTTATAGTGCCAGGGTCGGTTCCTTTGATGCTAAGGAAAAGTGAAATTTATTTATTCACTGGTGATTTACAACAATGCCTAAATTGGGCGAATGCGGCTCTTAACTTTGACGTTTATAGTGCGCAAGCCTATTATTTAAAGGGAATGGCGCATAAGTATGGTCGAGACACGGTAAAGGCTGTAACTAGTTTTCAAACCGCGGTTGAGCAAGATATTAATCATTATGAGGCCTATATGCAATTGGCAAACTTGTATGCAATAGAAAAACACGATTTAGCGCCTTCTTATTACCAAAATGCATTGAGAATAAAACCAAAGAGCATAGAAGCTTATTATGGAAAAGGGCTTCATTTTCAGAATATAGGCCGTTCAGATTTAGCTTTAAATGACTATAAAGCGATATTGGAAATAAATGATAAATATCCTGAGGCATATTACAATATGGGATACGTAAAGTTGATTCAACTGCAAGAGGTTGATACTGCTACTGTGTTATTCAATAAAGCTTACAGTTTAGATGGAACTTACTTTGACGCACTTTACATGATTGGCTATTGTCAGGAATTGAAGAATGAAATACAGCAGGCGAAAAAAACCTACAAGACGGTTTTAGAAAATGTCCCAACGCATTTATTAGCGGCAAAGGGTTTGAGCAGAGTAGAGTAGTACTTTTTGGATCAACCGATTATCTTTGAACTTTCTATTTAAATTGCAATACCTTCAAAAAAATAGCAATAGATTTTATCTGACAGGAATAGTTCTGTTTGCAATTGCTTTTGTCTATTGGCCAATAATCTTTAGCGCTTCTGGCGATATCCGAATTGTTGATGCATTCAATACTGATGAGGTAGATTTTTTAATCTCTTTACTCAATGCGTATAACAATGGCACATTCGAAATTGGTCATTACGAATACGGTCTGTTGTACTACAATGTCGGTCTTATTTTCTTTAATATAGTAGGAGTATTTACCCCGATAACGGAGCAAGTCGGAGTTGTAATAATGCGCTTTTTGTCTTGCCTTTTTCTTGTTGGAACCGCTGTGGTGTTAAGGCAGTTTGCCAAAAAGCATATGGAATCGGCAAAAGAATTGGTGTTTGTTTTGGTTTTGTTTTCAAGTGCTACGCTCATAAACTATGGTACAATGCTTCATCCCGATGTGGCTCAAGTGTTTTTTGTGGCGTTGAGTTTATTCTATATCGCAGATTATGTAAAACTACCTTCCGTAAAATCGATTGTGTTATCGAGCCTTTTTGCTGGTTTTGCTTTTTCAACTAAATATGTAGGCGTAGCATTATTACCAATTTTGTGGTTCTTTTTCTTTTTTAAGAGGCCTATTTTTTTTAAACAACAATCTGCGAAAACATCTTCTATACTTTTAATACCTCTTTCAGTTTTTGCAGCTTTCTTGGCAAATCCAGAATTCTACGCATCTTATCTTACCCCAAATAATGAAATTTCAAGTTCTATTTTAACTACTATTTCTGGGGTTAGGGTTATCGCTATAGTCCTGTTCTTTTTTGGGTTATCCACCTTTTTTTACCAGAAATATATTGTCCGAATTGAGAATATTAAATGGGGTGCAATAGTAAGCATGGCCTCATCTGGAATATTTGTGTTGGCATTTTCTGCTGGCTCTGCTCAAGGAATAAGAGGATTCAATTTTCTAAATGGAATTGTGGCTGTTGCAAGTGTGCATAAAGACGGCCATTGGTTTAGAGATGAAACGGGGTTATGGGGTTGGTTAGAGATAATTATTCAACCACATGTGGTTACGCTGGTCTGGAGTAGTATTGCGCTTATTGGTATTTTGGTAATTCTTTATCAATTGATTCGATCAGATAAGAAACAGGTTAACCTGATATTAGCGATTCCATTTTTATGGATACTGGTTTTTTGTTTTGTAATTGTTTTCCGTGTGAAGTCGCATTTTGCTCATTACCTAATTCCCATTCTGCCATTCTGTTTTATTTATGCGGCATTTGGGTTGTCGCTGTTTATTGATAAGGTTAATAATCGGTGGCTAAAACAATATTTGAATATTAGATATTCAGGTGTTATAGTGCTTGGGGTTCTCCTTATTTTCTCAAGCTGGAAGGCAGTCGAATATTCCAACAATCGCGTTGCAAAATTTGAAAATTCGCCAGAACTCAAAGCAGGTATTTGGCTCTCTGAAAACGTGAATAAAAAAGTCTTCATTTCCTCTGACAAATACACTTACATACCAAAGAATGAGAATTTAGGTTTCCGACACTACTGGGGGCTTTCTAATGAGATTATTCGAAACGATAATCCTGATTATTTAATTATTAATTACCACACCTTTCAGTGGTTCTTAAAAGCTAGTGATGTCGAAACATATCTTCATGGGCGTGAAATATTTTTGGAAAGGAACACCCTTTATCACAAGTTGCTTGAAGATAAGTACGAACAGTTTAAACTAGTAGCTGATTTTGGTGCTGTGAAAGTGTTTGAAAAAAAGTAATGTTGGAATTTTAAAGATTCTGAATGCTCCCCTAGTCCTAACTTCATTTAAGTTTTAGATTCCCATTAACTTTATAATAAAGAAATGCTGAACTAAATTCAGCTGACTTAGGAAATTCAAAATAAGGCATAAAAAAAGGTCGCCAATTGGCGACCTTAAATAATTCCCTTTATTTTAATATGTGATTTCGATTAATCTATTTCACTTTGTCAACCACAGCTTTAAAAGCCTCTGGATGATTCATTGCCAAATCGGCTAAAACCTTACGGTTCAAATCGATATTAGCGCTGTTTACTTTACCCATAAACTGAGAATAAGACATTCCGTTCACTCTAGCTCCTGCGTTGATACGCGTGATCCAAAGAGATCTGAAATTACGTTTATTCTGACGTCTGTCTCTGAAAGCATATACTAACCCTTTTTCAATGGCGTTCTTTGCTACTGTCCAAACATTTTTTCTTCTACCAAAGTATCCTTTGGCTAGTTTCATCACTTTCTTGCGTCTTGCGCGTGATGCCACTGTATTTACTGATCTAGGCATAATTTACATTTTTTTGAGTGATAGTGAGTTGCTTTTTCAAACTGCTTAATTACTAGAACTCGGGTTAAAACAATAAACCAAAAATTAATCTGATTACTTAAGATTGAGTTGCTGCAATATGTTGCGCTCGTCCGCTTTGTGAACCAATCCAGATCTTCGTAAGGTTACGTTTCTGTTTAGTTTCTTTTTTTGTCAGGATGTGGCTTTTAAAAGCATGTTTCCTTTTGATTTTACCAGAACCGGTAAGCTTAAATCGCTTTTTGGCACTGGATTTTGTTTTCATCTTAGGCATTTTTCTGCTTATTACTGATCGTAAACAATATATCGGGACCATTATTTCTGTTCTTCTTTGGGAGCAAGAAACATAATCATACGTCTTTCCTTCCATTTTCGGCAGTGAGCTCAACGTCTCCTATGTCTGCCAATTCTTGAGCAAGTTTCAAAAGTAAGATTTCACCTCTTTCTTTAAACAACGATTGTTCGTCCTTTAAAGAATACAAATGACTTCAGCTTTGCTCCTTCTTCTAGGAATTTTCTGGCGTGATTCAATTTGAAGTTAAAGTCATGCTCATCAGTGTTAGGTCCAAAGCGGATTTCTTTCACAACAACTTTCGTCGCTTTTGATTGCATTTCTTTTTTCTTCTTCTTTTGCTCATAGATGAATTTCTTGTAGTCTAATACTTTGACTACTGGAGGTTTAGCATTTGGCGAAATTTCTACCAAATCTAAACCTGCGTCATCTGCTTTCGCTAAAGCATCGGCTATAGCCAATACCTCAGCACCCTCGTCATCTGTGACCAGTCGAACTGAATCTGCAAAGATTTTTCCGTTTATTCTAAAAACCGGATCTGTGTTCTTTGGCTGCGGGGATCTGAATCTTCTAGCTATGGCTTATTCCTCCTTATTAATTTATTAAAACTCTTTAACTAACTCTTTAATCTCTTTGTCTACTATTTCAGCAAATGCTTCAACAGTAAACGTTCCTAGGTCACCTTCACCTTGCTTACGAACTGAAACTTGTCCAGATTCGACTTCCTTTTCGCCAATAATTAGCATGAAAGGAATTTTTGAAAGCTCTGTATCTCTAATCTTTTTCCCAATTTTTTCTGAGCGATGATCTACATAACCGCGCAGCCCTTTTTGGGCGAGCAAAAGTAGCATATTTTCCGCTACCTCATTGTACTTGTCTGAAATCGTAAGAATCGCAAATTGATCAGGATTTAACCACAATGGAAACTTCCCTGCACAGTGTTCAGTAAGGATTGCAATAAACGTTCCATTGAGCCGAAAGGCGCTCTGTGTATCATTATTGGACGATGCTTTTGATTGTCGCTGCCCATATATTCTAGTTCAAAACGCTCTGGTAAATTGTAATCTACCTGAATAGTTCCCAATTGCCACTTTCTACCCAAGGCATCCTTTACCATAAAATCGAGCTTAGGACCGTAAAATGCGGCTTCTCCATATGCGATTTTGGTCTTTAAATTTTTTCCTTCTACAGCCTTAAGAATTGCTTCTTCTGACTTTTTCCCAATTTTCATCAGAACCAATATATTTTGAATGATCCTCTTTATCTCTTAAAGAAATTTGAGCTTCATAATCCTCGAAGCCTAAAGAAGTAAATACATAACTTACTAAATCAATTACCTTTTGAAACTCTTCAATTAATTGATCAGGTCTTACAAAAAGATGAGCGTCATCTTGAGTAAATCCTCGTACTCTAGTCAAGGCCGTGTAATTCACCACTTTGTTCGTAGCGGTATACGGTTCCAAATTCAGCATATCGAACTGGTAAGTCTCTGTATGATCTAGGTTTGGATTTATAAATTTCACAGTGGTGTGGGCAATTCATTGGTTTTAGCAAAAATTCTTCATCCTCTTTGGGAGTGTGAATTGGTTGAAATGAATCTGCTCCATATTTTTCATAATGGCCGCTAGTTTCATAAAGACTTTATGTCCAATATGCGGAGTAATAACTGGTTGATAACCACTTTTAGTTTGTGCTTTTTTGAGGAAATCTTCTAGCCTAGACCGTAATTCAGCTCCTCTAGGCAACCATAATGGCAAACCTTGACCAACTTTCTCAGAGAACATAAATAGTTCTAACTCTTTTCCGATTTTGCGATGATCTCGTTTTTTCGCTTCTTCCAACATATGTAAATGCTCTTCAAGCATTTTCTGTTTTGGAAAGGAGATTCCATATACACGAGTTAACTGAGGTTTGTTTTCATCACCTCTCCAATAAGCACCAGCAATACTTAAAATCTTTAATGGCTTTTACAAATCCTGTATTAGGGAATGTGTCCACCACGACATAAATCGGTAAAGTTGGAATGATCGCAGAACGTAATGTCGCCATCGGTAAGATTTGCAATTAATTCAACTTTGAATTCGTTTCCTTGCTTATTGTATAATTCAAGAGCGTCTTTTTTACTAACTGCTCTCATTTTGAATAGTGCTTTTTCGCGAGCAAAATCCAAAAAGCGTTTTTCAATTGCGGCAGTATCTTTTTCTGAAATTACGTAGTCCAAGGTATCTACATCATAATAGAAGCCATTTTCAATTGCAGGCCCAATCGTAAGTTTAATTCCAGGGTATAAGTCTTCTAGTGTTTGCGCCAATATATGCGCTGAAGAATGCCAGAAGGCAGTTTTCCCTTCATCATTATCCCATGTATGCAGCACTAATTCAGCGTCTTCAAGAATAGGGGTAACAGACTCTACCGTTTTTCCGTTTATAGAAGCGGATAAAACATTTCGTGCTAGGCCAGATGAAATACTATTGGCTACAGCGAATGGTGTAACTCCTGGTTCGAATTCACGAACAGAGCCATCTGGTAGAGTAATTTTAATCATTTTATTCTAAAAATTTTGGGCGGCAAAGATAGAATTATAAAGTCCTTTAACAAGCGCAAGAAAACTTTATAACAAGGAAATTAACTCACTACGTAAGCTCTAATTTCTTCTACTTTGTTTCGGATTTTTTGTAGGTCCATTAGATTCAGTACTACGCTGTCTCCAAAGGATTTAAATCGAATGCTCGAAGACATCTCTTTAAACTGTAATAATTTGTTTTGTAGATCTATGATTTCTTGGTTCTTATCTTCCATTTTATCAAATTCTATTAAAATATCCTCCAACATTTCTACTTGACTTGTAATTTCAGACACCATGCCAGTATCTACGCTATTCGAGAAATTCTTTTTCGCGTTAATAGCGATATAAGCACTTTCAATCCAAGCTCCGGTGTAAAAAAGGATTGCTTTGTCTTGGGTGCCGTTTGCTTTAAGTGTTTTATCCAAGTCTTTCTGAATACCATTAACTATTCTTGACATGGAGTCTTTGTTGCCAAGACTAGAGTTGAAATTAGTGAGGATTAATTCGTATCGAAATATTTCAGACAAACCAATTGAATTGCTAATACTCTGAATTACCATAAAATATTCAGATGCACCCTGTCCTTGATTGTTAAGAATACAATAGCTAAGATCAGCAGAGTAAACACCAAAATTCAAAGACTTCTTTGTATTCGTAATGTAGCGCTCATAATCAGCTGCTGGATTGGTTAGGCCTGGTATAAATTGGATTCCTGTTTTTTTATAATTTTTAGCCAATTCTACAGGTGAAGGAAATTCAAGACGATGGCTATCTAACATCGTAAGTTTAAGTCGATAGTTTTCAAAATCTTCAATAGCTTCTTGTGCAATATCTTCCTGATTAAGATTGGATACTTCAACAGACTCAACGCATGAGATTAGAAGAACTCCTAAGCTAAAAACTGAGAGAGAGAAAACTACAAGTAAATTGATGAATTTTTTCATTTGACGAACGAAAGTAAATATTTGCTTTAATAATATCTTGATTTGATATCGCTTAAATAGATATTCCTGCGTAAACTTTGAGAAATGTTGAAAAACTATTTTTTTAGGCCCTTTTTAATTATTGCTGTTGTACAATTGATTTTCGCTTGTTCGGATAAAGCTGATGTGCAGAAATCGCAAGAAAAACCAATAGATAAATCGATTGAGGAATAGCCCGTTTCGGTGATTATAACCGAAATACACATGAACTAGGTTCAGTAAGAAAGAGTATTGAACAAGCCGCCAATTTATACGAAAGATTATATGCTGCTGATTGTCCATTTAATTCGGGTTTAGTAAGCCTAGAATCTATTCAGCATAACACAACCAGGCAAAAAGCACTCTGCTATGGGACGTTATGCTGCTTTATTTGTTTATACAGCTTCTTACGAGCAAAATAAATATGCAAATAGTTACTTGACAGAAGTTTTAAGAATTAGTGATGAAATAGGCATTCGTGATGCTTTTAATGAAGATCAGTTAAAAATGCTCTATGGTCCCAATTCTGATGCTGATAAGTCGGCAGTGCTAATTAAAGCTTATTTAAAAGCGACCGAGCAAATGTATTCCGAAGAGAAAGCCTTGCTTGTTAGTTATATGGTTCTAGGGGGATGGATACAAGGTATGAAGTTGAGCTATGAAATATGTGGTGATCATTTACAATATCAGAATGTTTCTTTGAGCTTATATGATCAGACGTATAGTTTTTACAATTGTGTTCGTTTATTGGAAGAAACTAAAGATCAAATGGACACGCCAATGGTGTTGATGGATAAGTTGGAGATCATTCGTCCAGACATTGAATCCTTGGTAAAAACAAGGGGGGATATTGGTAAAGAATTGTTTGAATCATTGAAAGCGAAAACTTTGATGCTAGAAAAAGAAATAAATTCCTTAGACTAGTATTGTTATTCTAAAAAGTAAAGTATTTTTGCAGCCCGAAAGAAAATTAATAATTCTTTTATTCGGGGTGTAGCGTAGCCCGGTTATCGCGCCGCGTTTGGGACGCGGAGGTCGCAGGTTCGAATCCTGCCACCCCGACCAAAAAAAAGTCGTTCATTTTATGAGCGACTTTTTTTATGTGATAAATTGAACGAAGGGTACTTAAGAATAGGTTTGAGTTTAAATAGCAATCAAGCAGTGATTCAACTTTGTTTTGAAGTTTATGGGGAAAAGATTAGTTAATACATAGAGGTGAATCCTAATCCGCTTCGTCACCATCCGATTGTCATAGACTCAAGGAAGTTAAGCTTGCTCTTGAAAATCCGTGTCATTACGAAACTATTTATAATGTAGAAATCTAGATTATTTTGAGACAAAGAAACTATGGATTAGCTTTTAGCTAGACTTCTAGAAATAATGAATCACATACCATCAGAGATTTTTTCAGGAATTAAGATGTATATAAAAGCATGTTTTACTTAAGAGTTTAAGGCAGAAACTGAAATGTTAGAACGTATTAAACCGAACTGTCAGTAATCTTTCTTCTTTTATAATTTATCTTAGGGACTGTAAACAGAAGATCAATTTAATTAGCCGTAAAAAGTTGGATAAATGAGCATTCAAAGCTGAAATTTAAACGGCTAGATGAAAAATAAAAAAGCCCAATCAGTATTTCTGCCAATCGGGCTTTCGAATTTATTTTAGTTTTCAAGTTTAGCTAGTCACCAATTTAAAGTCTAGCGTAAACTCATCATAAATCATTTTATCACCAAGATCATCGAAAACTGATCCTGACCCGTATACTACTTTATATTTAGTTCTGTCAATTTTCATTGCTCCACTAATGTTCATTTTTCCGCCTACAAGACCAGTAGTAGCTTCAAATGATTGTTCATTAGAAATTCCCTTTAATGGTCATGTTTCCAGTTATCATAACCTTTTTAGCGGAAAGTACTTTTACATTTGAAATCACAAATGTTGCAGTTTCATTTTTTTCAACTGAAAAGAAGTCTTCACTTTTCAAATGACCAATTAACTTAGCATTTGTGCCTGCATCGTCTATGTCATTGCATATTATTGAAGTCATATTGATTACAATATTTCCACCGTTTAGCGTACCACCTTGAATTACTAATTCACCTGATTTGATGTTAATGGTTCCAACATGCTCTCCAGTAACTTTTTCTGCTTTCCAGTTTACAGAAGAAGCTTTTGTATCAATAATCATTTTATCTATGGCTACTTTTTCTGCATCTCCATTTTTAGTGCTGCCCATGTTCGGCAATTGAGCCATAATGTGCATCGAGATACTCATTGCAAATAATAAAGCTGCAAGACTTGTGAAAATTTTTATTCCTTTCATTTTATTTGTTTTAATAATGTTTGTTTTTGTAATTATTCTACGTTCTCATCTTATCGAGTAAAACGCTTAATTGTTCTGCGTCATCATTTGAAATATTGATTGAACTCATAACGTTTTCCATTACTAATGAGGCGGCTTCAATAGTTTTTAAACCTTTGTTTGTAATTATAATATCGACTTGTCTGCGATCTGACCTAGAGCCTTTTCGTTCTACAAGATTTTTCGTAAGCAACTTGTCGACCAAACGCGAGGCGTTGCTCATTTTATCAATCATGCGTTCAGTCAATAACTTAACCGTTGCTGGTTTTGGAAACTGGCCGCGCAATATTCGTAGCACGTTAAATTGCTGCACACTAAGGCCATATGGCTTTAACGTATGGTGTTGGGTTGTACTGATTTTTCCATAGGTAAAAAGCAAATTAACAACAGCTTTATGCTGTGGGCTATTAAACTTTTTTTGCTGGATTTCTTCCTCGATTTTAACCATACAACAAATGTATGTAAAAACATTAAATGTATATACATTGATTACGCTAGTATCTAATGTGTTTGCATTATAATACAACGAGGTTACAAGAAGAGTTTACCGAATGAGCCCTGATTTTCGCTCACTAAGTCGTTCTATAACAACTATATTGGCTAGTATCAGAAGAAATGCATATATGAAATCCTCGAAGGGTATAGTGCCAAGTCGAATACTTGTAAAAGCATTTTCGTTGTACCACACAACTGGTGAGTTAATCATAGAACCCGTAAGAATTCCATTGACAATACAAAAAGGAATAAGGCATACCAAGTAAGCACGATATATGAAATGCATGTAGGGCGTTTCTTGATACCATCTCAAATAACCCAAGAAAATTGCAAGCAAACTAAATGTGGTTGAGGTGTACCAAAATTCATGATGAATAATAACAAGAGGAATTAGGAAAATGAATAGACCGCTGGTAATGCGTTTCTCTTTTGCTGCTAGAGCATTAGTTGGAAACCAATTATTTATTACTGCATATATGAATGTACAGGCAATAGGAATGGTGAAAAAGAAGAGCACCTCCTCTAAAGGTAAACTACCAAAATATATCCCTGATAAATAATCAGGATTAAATCCCCAAAAACCAGCACGGGTAAAAATCTCATCCCAAATCAAAAAAGGAACAGCGACAATAGCTGCTGCTATAAATGCTTTAGGTAGCATTTGGTAAAAAGCAACTTTTTTATCAAAGCTGAGTAATAAAGGGCCTGATATGGTGAATATATTGATAAATAAATAGAGGTAATTGCTTTCCATTATCTTTTTTTGAATGCTTCAGTAAAATAGTGCATCGGTACCAATAGCAATCCAAAACATTCACCGTCTTCTCTGTTTTTGTAACGATGATGGACGTAATGGCCTTTTCTCATGGCTCTAACATACCAGTTCTTTGTGTTTCTAAACCACTTAAATCGCTGATGGATTAATACGTCATGGATCAAGAAATAAGTAATACCGTATGCTAAAATGCCTAGACCTATATATAGCCGGTAGTCGTTTCCAGCCATCATTCCAAACATGATAAGTAACCAGCTTGGTATAGCGAACATTAGAAAGAAAACATCATTTTTTTCGAAAAACCCCGGTTCGATTTGATGGTGATCCTTGTGGAAAAACCATAGAAAACCATGCATGACATATTTGTGCATGAACCAAGCCATGAATTCCATAAATAAAAAGGTTGCAGGTATTAAAAGCCAAATCATTCCAAAAACAAATTTAGTAGTACAAAGAAAATCAATTGAATGAAGAACAGATTGCGTGCAGAACGATTTATCGTTTCTTGATTGTTTAAATCGATAATGTAAACACAAGCTAAGCCCACTAGGGACCAACTCACATAATTTAATGTTGGGATTACACCATTTTCCCAATACCAATAACCGAGTTTTGGTGCAATAGGCTCCAACAATATATCCAGAATCAGCATAAATAAAGTAGAAACCAATATTCTTAGGTATGTATTACCGATAAAACTTTTGGCTAAATGGTATGAAATGTATGCAGACATAAACCAATTCACCCCAATAATTACGGGAACATCAAAGATTTTTGACCCCAAACTATCGCCATAATGATAATTCCCAAATGGGTAACCTGTCGCTACTCCCAGAATTTCGACTGACATGCCGAGCAGAAATATTACTCCAATCTTCTTCCATAAGATCTTGAATGGGAGCAGGTAATAATATCAGCGCAAAGGAAACGATTAGATTCAGTTCAGAAACCGATGTTCAAACCCAACTCAGGAAAGAAGCTTATTCCAACAAACCCAACTGTATGAAGGATGATAAGAATTGGAGTAACGTAATATTTGATTTTCGAAAACACTAAGCTTCAGGTATTAGACTTGTTGCAATTTTTGCTGATAGTAAACAAAGTGGAATTCCACCTCCGGGATGAACACTTCCACCGCAAAAGTATAATCCTTTTACGATACTCGAAAAGTTTGGTTGCCGGAGAAATGCGGCCATTTTTGAATTTGAACTAGGGCCATATAAAGCACCTGCGTATGAAGATGTTTTAGTTTCAATATCGTTTGGAGTAAGCACTTCTTCGCAAACTATGTGTTCTTCAATTTTCGTGTTTAATATCCTATTAATTTTCTGTTGTATTAGCTTTTTAGTAGCCTTAATATCAATGGCTTCAGTGCCTGTAGTTGCACTTGGAACATTAATCATTACAAACCAATTCTCACTATTTTCTGGTGCATCACTGGTGTTTATCTTACTGCTAATATGAATGTAAATAGTGGGGTCTTTAAATATTTTTTTGCTTTCGAACAGACCGTCAAATTCCTTTTTATAATCATTACTGAAGAGAATGTTGTGTACATCCAATTCGCTAAAATTTCTGTTAACACCCCAATAAAAAATCAATGCACTTGATGAGGGCTCTTGTTTTAAAATACGTTTTGGAGTAGCAATATTTGGGAGTAATTTTTCAAAAGTAGGGCGAACGTCCATATTTGAAACAACCGTATCTGCTTCGATCAATTCATTATTTATTCTTACACCAGTTACTTTGCTCTGAGTATCGTAGACAATTTCTTTTATCAGACTATTACAGTTGAATTTAACACCTTGCCGCTCGGCAAGACTTACTAAACTATCAACTATACTGCGCATTCCTTTATTTGGAAAAAAGGCTCCTTGGCTATATTCCAAGCTAGGAATTACGGCCATAATTCCTGGTGTTTGATAAGGGTTTGAACCGTTGTAGGTAGCGTAGCGATCAAATAATTGAATCAGCTTAGGTTCTGAAAAATACTTTGTATTAAAGCTATGAAGGGTATCGCTTAGACCAAGAGAACCTATTTTAGCGATTGTTTTAACTACATCTTTTGTGAGCCAGGTAGCAGTTTTGTGAAGACTTTTTTCGAGAAAAGTAGAGGACGTGAGTTTATGAATTTTATCTGAGTGTTCCAAATATGTCAGCATGTCCTGCTGCTTTACACCTAATTTTTTTTCTATTTCTTTTGCCGTTTTGTGTTTATTAGCATAAGTGGAAAGTGAAATTCCATCTTCCCAGAAATAATTAGTAATGATTTTCAGCTGCTGATATGTAAAGTGATCCTCAGCTTTTTCACCACATAAAGTAAACAACTCATCTACCAAATAGGGGAGTGTAAATAGCGAAGGACCTTTGTCAAATCGGAATCCATTCTTCTCAAGAACGTCCAATTTACCCCCAGGTTTATCGGCGCCTTCAAAAACGGAAACCGAATATCCTTTCTTACTTAAACGAATAGATGCAGCAATGCCGGCAATGCCAGCTCCTATGACTACTGCTTGTTTTCTTTTATGGGAAATAGCTCGTTGAGTTTTTGATATCTGTATTCAAATATCTGCTTTACTTTGTTGTCGACGTATAGAACTTCGGCAATTTTTCCTAAAAGACCCAATGGAGCGGAGTAATGTAAGATATCTTCTATCTTAACTCCACCCTCCATTGCCTTAAAGTGGTGCTCATGATGCCAAAAGGCATAGGGGCCAAACCGCTGCTCGTCAACGAAATGAGACTTCTCTTTTACATGAGTAATTTCTGTTACCCAGTCCAATGGAATGTTTAGTATCGGTCGTATTTTGTACTGGATGACCATTCCTTCGTACATTTTTTTGTCTTTTACATCTGATAATATCTCAAAACACATGTCTGCTGGCGTAATCTCATCGAGATTATATGGACTGGAAAAAAAATCCCAAGCTTCGTCTAATGACAAGGGTAAAAATTGGTGTATTTTAATTTCCTTTAGTCTCACAAAATTCAAGACAACTGTTGTTGTAATTGGTTGAGGCTAGGATTTTTTGACACTAAAGAGAATTGCGTTTTAATGCATACGTTGACTATCGCTAACCGCTTATATTCTTGAAATACAAAAAGGATAAGTTCACTAGTGCGATAAACGGACAAGCATCTTCGTTTTCCAACGCTGTTATTGATAGTTTCTTATTTCAGGAATTGTTAGTGTGTAGTATTAAGCTGATGTTTGTAGCTGTAAATTCTTTGGAATCACCCAGGCTTACTGAGATTTATTGAACGCTAGTTGTTATTATTTTGACGAATTAGGAGTGAATTATATTCAGTAATTGAGGTATTTTTTAGTTTGTTATTTTGAAAGTTTATGATTTTTTGTTTAATGATTTCGATGAAATATTAAACAAAAATGAAGTGTTTGTCTTACTTTCGAAGAAATTAAATTTAAATATTATGAAAAAATTAATTATTGCTTTAACACTTATTTCGTCTGTTGCATTCTCTGGAAATGTTAGTGCACAAGGAACTATAGTAGATGTTGCTGTAGGAAACGAAGACTTCTCGACGCTAGTAACAGCTTTAAAGGCTGCCGATTTGGTGAGTGCTTTGCAGGGAGCTGGACCATTCACAGTTTTCGCTCCAACAAATGCTGCATTTGCTCAAATTGATCCAGCAACCCTAAACTCTTTGTTAGAACCAAAAAACAAAGTAGCATTAGCAAACATTTTAAAGTATCACGTAGTATCTGGAAAGCTAGCCGCTTCAGATGTTGTTGCTGCTTTGAAGAGCGGTGAGGGTACGGTTGAATTAACAGCTCTTAATGGACAAAAATTAACCGTGATTGAAAAAGACGGTAAAATTTGGTTGAAAGATTCAAAAGGAAGTTATAGTGAAATTACTGCTACAGATGTCATGGGTAGCAATGGTGTAATTCATGTAATAAACACAGTCGTTATGCCTAACTAATTAGGTCCTATTGTCACAACAAGAAAAGCCTCGATAATTCGGGGCTTTTTTTTGTCTTAATATTAAGGAGAGTGAACGTAATTTCAGGTGAAATTGGTTGATGAAATTTATCCTATTACTTCTTTAATGCATGCATTAAGCTTTTATTTAAATAGAGTTTTTCTTTTCCCAATTTTACCGATTTAAGAAATCCATGTTCTCCAAGTGCTATTGAATAATTTCCAACCGTTTTTAGAATTCCAAA
This sequence comes from Flavobacteriales bacterium UBA6770, assembly GCA_905181875.1. Classification (GTDB taxonomy): domain Bacteria; phylum Bacteroidota; class Bacteroidia; order Flavobacteriales_G; family Salibacteraceae; genus UBA6770. Next base: position 37,766 of record CAJIZH010000004.1, on the reverse strand, counting down.
TTTTGCATCCGTCAAATGTTATTAATGGATCGAGATTGCCTTTTTCGTTGTTGAAGTTCTCTAAATTTCTAATTTTTTTCTTATTATTTCTTCTCCAGAATATGGAATGAAAATTACAGGGTTTATGTTCTTAGTTTAAATGAGAGTATAAAAAAGTAAAAATTATCCTTGTTGAAATAAGAGGAGTAAAAGTTATACTCGTTAACCTTTACATCTGAAAATAATATCCTCGAGAGTAATCTCATCAAGGTTAAGCTGATGAGAGTATAACTTCAAGCCTAGTCTATAGATATTGGAAAAAACGGGTGTGTTTTTATTTCTCTATTGTTTTAAGGAACAAAATTGAATTAGACAGCTAGAAATTATTTTTGTTCTACTATTTTTCATGATTTTCAATAGTTTGAAGTAGTAGACGTTTTATTTCAGCTATTGAAGAGTCTAGATGTTTATTGCCAATGTGCATTTCGAAAAACCAAGTCCAACCGTTAGATTTTTATCTTTTTGGCTTGGATTCTAGAATATCGTAGTTGGTGCTATTTTACTTTTAGACATATATACGATACAGCCTTTTAGTTTAAACTGGCAAAACTCATATCCCTCTGATATTAAACTCTTTATTAAATCCTGTTTGAACTCTACAAGCTATTTTGTTGTGGAAATAATGCGCAATTTTGAAGAATCACTGATTGGTTTTGTTATTTGGATTAATTGTAAATCCATGAAATGGACGCTGCCTGATCATCCTTACGGTAAGCTTATCTGTTGTTCGTTGTTTTAAGAATTAAAGGTTGCATCAAAAATTAGTTCAATGATTTCTATATTTTCAAATTTCTCACAGATGCCAGTTAATTACTTGGTGCAATTGAAATAGAATACCGAAAAATTTAATGTAATACAGACTTTTTTAAACCCCATAATCATCTAGATTGCCCAATCCTTCTCGAATTAACTCAACCTCATCATCGGTGCAATCCAAAATAGTAGAAGGAATGTTGTTTCCATAACCACCGTCAATAACTATATCAACTTTACCCTTAAAATTTTCGAAAAGCATATTAGGATCGGTGGTGTATTCTAATATTTCATCGTCGCTAACAACCGAAGTGGTAACCAAAGGGTTTCCTAGCTGACGAACTATCTCTCTCGGAACCATATTATCAGGAATACGAAGGCCAATGGTTTTCTTCTTATTCTTGAAGAGTTTAGGAACGTTGTTGGTTGCATTCAAGATGAAGGTAAAAGGACCGGGAAGGGTCTTTTTCATCACCTTAAAAATATTAGTGGGCACCTTTGCGTATGTTGCAATATTACTTAAATCAAATGCTACGATAGCAAATTTGGCATCTTGTAGCTTTATATTTTTAAGTCGTGCAACTTTCTCTAATGCCTTAGCATTAGTTGCGTCGCAACCCAAACCGTAAACAGTGTCAGTAGGGTAAATAATTACACCACCATTCTCCAAACATCTCACGACTTTTTCAATGTCGTTACCATTTGGGGAATCCGGATTTATTCTGATGTATCTCGTTTCCATGGCTTAAAGATAGCTAAAAGTGTTTATTCACTAGTACAATTAACTGAACGTGCCCCTTCCGTCTTCTTTCCCGAAGGAGGGATTATGGTAGGTAGTAAATTTCGGTTAAATCCTTCTCTCCATAAGGGCTGGAATATCCCATGAACCTTTACGCAGAGGGATTCTTTTAATAGAAGGAATCTATTGATTCCCTTTATTGTAGTCCGCTAAGAATTTTTCTAAACCGCTATCTGTAAGTGGGTGATTCAATAACCCAGTAATAGAAGAAAGTGGACCTGTCATTACATCAGCACCAAGTTCAGCACAGTTAATTACATGCATTGTATGTCGAATAGAGGCAGCTAGTATTTGAGTATCGTATAAATAGTTATCGTAAATCAGTCTAATTTGAGCGATTAAATCCAAACCATTCACAGATATATCGTCTAATCTTCCGATAAATGGAGAAACATATGTAGCTCCAGCTTTAGCAGCTAATAAAGCTTGACCTGCTGAAAAAACTAATGTACAATTCGTTTTAATTCCTTGGTCTGAGAAATACCTAAGTGCTTTTACTCCGTCTTTAATCATTGGGATTTTGACCACAATATTTTCATGCAGTTCAGCCAAAGCATCGCCTTCACGAATCATTCCTTCAAAGTCAGTTGAAATAACTTCAGCACTTACATCACCATCAACAAGGTTGCAGATATCTACATAATGTTTTAAGATGTTATCGTGTCCTGCAATTCCTTCTTTCGCCATTAGAGAAGGATTAGTAGTTACACCATCTAAAACACCTAATTCTTGTGCTTCTTTAATTTGTGCAAGGTTTGCCGTATCAATAAAAAATTTCATACTTTTTTAACTTTAAGTTTCGAGAATTGCAAAGTTACTTATCTCTTTGCGCTTGGATTAGGTTGTTGATAAATAGAGAAAACTATTTTTAGGTAGATTTTCTTCAGCTAAAAAGAAAATCTGAAATGTTACTCATTATTACACCGGTTAGGCTGAACTCTTCCACCTGAACTTTTCAGGCTGGTTTTCAGTATCTAGTTTTAATTCTGTTTGAAATGCTGAAATAAATTCGGCATGATCTAATCTCAATAATTATTTACTAAATTTTCGCTCTAAGATGATCGGTTAAGACTTCGAGTCCTTTTGAATAATGGTGGTTGTTGGTAATGATAATATGAGCATCATCGCGATAAGGTCTCAGGTACTTTTTATAGCTAGGTACCACGTGATTTTCCCACTGATATTTTACGTCGTCTTCCGGATAACCGCGTTCTTTCATGTCTCGGTTTATACGACGTTCTAATTTTATTGAATCACGAACATCTATATAAACTCTTAAATTAAGCAAGTCTCTGATTTCTTTATAGTGAAAAACAAATAGGCCTTCCATTATAATGATTGGAGCAGGCTGCGTAATAAGAGTAGTAGCGTTTTCAGGACTTACATTGAAGGTGTATTCTGTACAAGAAATGGAATTCCCCTTAATTAAATCCTGCATATCAGTATAGAACTGATCTCGATCGATAGATTGTGGGAGATCGAAATTTATAATTCCGTTTTCATCCAATTCTTGTTTTTCCTTTGGGAAATAGTAATTGTCCTGTGAAATTATAGAAATTTCATTTTGAGTGAAGGTGGCTTTTAGATCGCGAATAAACGATGTTTTTCCTGAAGCACTTCCTCCTGCAATACCAATTATATACGGCTCTTGTTCCTTACTCAATGTTGAAAAAAATTAAATAAAAAAAGGGTAAGCTACTTTTATCGCACCGCTACAACCATTTACCCTTGCTACCTTCCGGTCCTGGGGGAATTCAATGGGAGCTGGTCGTAAAAGACTTACCCAGCCACAAAAGTAATCATTGGGTTGGTTAAGTGAAAGAATTGTTCTTAAAAAATATGGTAAATATTTATTGAACCTTTCCCGCCTTTGGCGCTCAACCCGATCAAGGGGACGCGAAAAACCTCAATAGACAAATTTTGTTAGGCTCAATCCATCTGGCAAGGTTCAGAGGAACGAAACAGAAGAGGATTTATAGAACTCTATAGTATATTCACTTCTCGTTCCAATCGGATACCAAATTTATCTTCAATATCTTCAATAATGTTTTCTGATAAATCAAAAATTTCTTGTCCTGATGCATTTTGATAATTCACTAATACTAGCGCTTGTTTTTTATGAATTCCAAAACGATCGTCAAAAGTTCTTCCTTTCCAACCAGCAGTTTCAATGAGCCATCCAGCTGGAACTTTACTTAAGCCTTCTCCCACTTTATAATTTGGTGCATTTGGATATTTCTCTAATAATTTATTTGCAATTTCTACCGAAACTATAGGGTTTTTAAAAAAACTACCAGCATTGCCAATTTTAGCAGGATTTGGTAATTTAGATTGACGAATTCGAATAACGGCATTGCTAATATCTAAAATGGTAGGAGAGGAGATATTCAAAATTGCGAGTTCATCTTCAATTGATCCATACGAGGTGTTTAGATTAGGATGTTTTGATAGTTTAAAAGTGACATTAAGAATAATGGCCTTTCCTTTCAATTGGGTTTTAAAGACACTTGAACGATATCCAAAATCGCAAGTTGAATTATTAAAAGTTTCAACTGTATTTTCTTCGGGTAGCCATGCTTCTAAAGAGACAAATACATCTTTAAGCTCAGTGCCATAAGCACCTATATTTTGCATAGGTGCAGCACCTATAGACCCTGGAATTAGGGACATGTTTTCAACACCAGACCAGTTATTTTCTACCGCCCAAACTACGAATTCATGCCAGATTTCGCCGGCGCCAATTTTCAACCAAACGTAATTTTCATCTTCTTTTAAAATTTCTTTTCCAAGTAGATTTAGTTTAGCTACGATGCCATCAAAATTCTTAGTTAATAAAAGGTTGCTTCCTCCGCCAAGTGGTAGTTTTTTTTCATTGGGATAATGAGCATAAACCTCTTTGAGCTGATCTAAAGAATTGACATCAGAAAAGAGTTTAGCTTTAGCTGCTATTCCAAATGTATTATATGCTTTTAAAGAAAAGTTCTCTCTGATTTCCATTAATTAAATACCTTTTGAACGAAGGTAAAATTAAGGTCAGGATAAGGAAAGTTAACTCAAAAGATTTATTAGAGATACGTTGTTTATAAAGGGAATTCATACCCTCCTTTCCATTCGGAGAAGTTGGCGTTTAGCGGCGGAAGGGGTTTGGGTTTAAGAAAATGAACCTCCCCCATCTTCGGCGCCCTCTCGTTGGAATGAGTAAAATCAGAATAATTAGTTCTAACTACTAATAATTAGTAGTTCTGAACGTCTGTTCGTCATCTTCGTCCAACATGCTAAGGTAGCTTTTATAGCGTGATTGAGCTACTAGTCCACCTTTTGCGGCTTCCATAACAGCACAATGTGGTTCGTTGACATGCTGGCAATCATTGAATTTACAGCCTTCAAGAACGGCTCTCATTTCAAGGAAATAGTGGGACAAAACCTTCTTGTCGATATCAATGATACCAAATCCTCTAATGCCAGGAGTATCAACTATATCTGCTCCAAAGCTCAAGTGGTGCATTTCCGCAAAGGTTGTAGTGTGTTTTCCTTGGCGGTGATGATCAGATATTTTTCCAGTACTGAGGCTTAATTCAGAGTCAAGCGCATTGACCAAAGAAGATTTTCCAGTACCAGAATGACCCGCTAACATGGAGGTTCTTCCTTTCATGTTTTCTTGAATCAAGTCAAGATTAACGTTTTCGGTAACGGATATTTGAATGCACTCATATCCAATAGCAGTATACGTTTTTAGCCATTTTCCTAGTAACTCTCTATCATTTTCTCCTAACAAATCTGCCTTATTAAATACTAAAACGGGCTTAATATGATAGGCTTCTGCACTTATGATCACTCGATCTACAAATCCGAACGTAGTTTCTGGGTCTTTTAGAGTTACAAAAACGAGTACTTGGTCAATATTTGAAGCTAGGATATGTCCTCGTTTGGAGAGATTTATGGATTTTCGAATAATGTAATTGTCTCTTTTTTCTAGACGTTTTATTACTCCTTCTTTTTCATCTCTCTCCTCAAATTCAACCCAGTCTCCAACTGCCACCGGATTAGTTGAACGGATCCCTTTTACTCTAAAGTTGCCTTTTACAGTGCACGCGTATACTTTCGAATTTTCATTTCGAACCAAGTTAATTGCTCCTGTACTTTTCGTTACTCTTCCTCGCATTACTGCAAATTTACATTTTTGATTGCGCCTTCTAGTAAGAGTTGTGAATGAAGTATCGTTTGAACCCAAATCAAATTTTACATTTGTTGTTATGTCCATAGATGTAAAAGAGGTGAGTAAGATTTACGGTGGCCAAAAGGCACTTGATAATGTATCGTTTTCTATTCAAAAAGGAGAAATAGTCGGTTTCCTAGGGCCGAATGGTGCTGGAAAGTCAACAATGATGAAAATTATCACTTGTTTTCTTCCGCAGAGTGCAGGCGAGGTAAAGGTTTGCGGGTTTGATGTTTCAGTAGATCCGATGGAAGTAAAAAAGCGTGTTGGATATTTACCCGAGCACAATCCTTTATACTTGGATATGTATGTCAAGGAATACCTAGGCTTTATTGGGGGGTTGCATAAAATTGAAAATAAAAAAGAGCGCGTTGCTGAAATTGTAGAGCAAGTTGGATTGCAATTAGAGCAACATAAGCTTATCGGAGCTCTTTCGAAAGGATATCGCCAAAGAGTTGGTTTGGCACAAGCTCTTATTCATGATCCAGAAGTATTAATTCTGGATGAACCGACAACGGGTTTGGATCCAAATCAAATTGAAGAAATCCGGAATTTGATAAAAAAAGTAGGAAAGTCCAAAACAGTTATGATGAGTACACATATTATGCAGGAAGTAGAAGCGGTATGTGATCGAGTTATAATTGTCAACAAAGGGAATCTTGTTGCGGATGACAGCTCAGGTGGGATTTCAAAGTCAAAGAATAATGAGTTCGTATTAAAAGTCGAATTTGGCGCCAGCGCCAGCGAGAAAATGTTGCTGGAAATTCCTAATGTCACAAAAGCTCAAAATGTAAATGGAAACGTTTGGTTAGTAGCATCAACCTCTGATGTCCGAGATGCAATTTTTAATTTTTCAGTAAGTAACAAACTTGCTGTTCTTGAGCTGCAAAAAGTGGAGCAGAGTCTTGAGGATGTTTTTAAGTCTCTGACCGCGTAGTTTCTAAGTTTATTGTTTTGAATTTAGTTTAACATCTGCTGTTTTAAAAAAATTGCTTTCAACTTTTGACTGAACTTCAAGGTTACACAAAAAAGCATAATTTCCAAGGATTGGAATAGGGGGATAGATTCCTTTCGTGGATTTTATTAAATTCGCAAATCATATAATTTACATTTAAAAAACAACGAGTTAATGTCTTACTTTTTTACTTCAGAATCAGTCTCGGAAGGACATCCAGATAAAGTATCAGATCAAATTTCTGATGCTCTAATTGATAATTTTTTAGCATTTGATCCAATGTCAAAAGTTGCTTGTGAAACCTTGGTAACTACAGGTCAAGTATTTCTTGCTGGTGAGGTCAAATCAAAAACCTATTTGGACGTTCAAAAAATTGCGCGAGACACCATTACGCAAATTGGGTATACTAAAGGTGCATATATGTTTGACGCAAATTCATGCAGTGTATTATCTGCTATTCACGAGCAATCGCCAGATATTAATCAAGGTGTAGAAAAAGCCGATCCAATGGAGCAGGGGGCAGGAGATCAGGGAATGATGTTCGGTTATGCTACCAACGAGACGCAGAATTTTATGCCATTAGCATTGGAGATTTCTCACATGATTTTACGTGAGTTAGCAGCGATCCGGAAGGAAGGAAAACAAATGACTTATTTACGTCCTGATTCTAAGTCTCAAGTGACTTTAGAGTATGATGATAATGATAGGCCAGTGCGCATCGAAGCAATAGTTGTTTCTACACAACACGACGATTTTGCTACGGAAAAAGTTATGTTGGATCAAATCAATAGTGATGTAAAAGCTATTTTGATTCCTAGAGTTAAGGAATTACTTTCTGGAAAGAATCAATCTTTATTTAACGATCAAATAAAATATCATATTAATCCAACAGGAATTTTTGTAATCGGTGGACCTCACGGAGATACTGGACTTACAGGAAGAAAGATTATTGTCGATACTTATGGAGGTAAAGGTGCTCATGGTGGCGGTGCTTTCTCAGGAAAAGATCCAAGTAAAGTAGACCGATCTGCTGCTTACGCTACAAGACATATTGCTAAAAACCTAGTCGCTGCAGGATTGTGTGATCAGGTCTTGGTTCAAGTTTCTTATGCTATTGGAGTTGCTGAGCCAATGGGGGTTTTTGTCGATACCTACAGAACTGCGAAAGTTGATTTGAATGATGGACAAATTGCAAGAAAAGTAGAAACCTTGTTCGATATGCGCCCTTATGCAATTGAGCAACGTTTAAAATTGCGTTCACCAATGTATCTTGAATCTGCTGCTTATGGTCACATGGGAAGAATAAATGAAACAGTAACAAAACGTTTTGAAACTCCAGATGGAATCGTAAAAGAAATGGAAGTAGAATTATTTACTTGGGAAAAATTAGATTACGTGGATAAAGTAAAAGCGGAATTTGGTTTGTAATCTTAAAAATATTCTTTTTAGAAAGTCGAATTGGGAAACTAATTCGGCTTTTTTTTGATAAAAATTGAGTTACTAACTTTCCAATGGCTATTATGAAACATTTAGAGCTGAAAGAAATAACACAAATGGTTTAGACTAATCGTTTTATTATTTTAATGTAGAAAATATAATAAGTTAGGTTCGCCTAATAAATATTTTTATTCTCCAGATGTTATTGTGGGAGGATGTCTTATTTTCGAAGCTGTTCAAATAAAACAATTACTAATAGTATGGATATAGTTCTTTCCAAGAACGAAGAAGATTATCTGAAAGCTCTTTTTCAGATTACTGTTGAAAGCAACATGGGTGTAGCTGGGACGAATCAATTGGCTCTCAATTTGTGTGTTTCACCTGCTTCAGTAAATGGAATGATTAAAAAATTGAGAAGTAAGAAACTGGTTAAGTCCGAGCGCTATGGGAAGCTGGAAATGACAAGTCAAGGAAAAACGATTGCCATCCAACTGGTCCGAAAACACCGACTTTGGGAAACTTTTTTATACCAGTATTTGGATTTTTCATGGGATGAAGTTCATGAAGTTGCTGAGCAATTAGAGCATATTAAATCTGACAAGCTCATTAAGCAATTGAATTCATTTCTTGGCAATCCTGATTCAGATCCACATGGAGATCCTATTCCTGACGAAACAGGAAATTTTAGTAAGAAGTCAAAGAAAAATTTAGCTCAAATCGAAGAGGGGAAAAGCTGTACAGTAGTCTCAGTCAAAGACGCCAGTGTGGCTTTTTTACAAATGGTTTCGAAATTAGGAATTGGATTGCAAACCGAGATTATGGTAAAAAATCATCATGAATTTGATGCTTCTAGAACCCTGCTTATTGGAGAACAAGAACACCAAGTAAGTTTGAAATTCGCAGAAAATGTCTTTGTAAAGGAACGCGTCTAAGTTCTTCCCGGTCGAACGATAATCTCGCTTATAGTAACATCTTTTGGTTGTTCAAGAGCGTAGATAATTTGTTGAGCAATTGTATCAGGGTGCATGCCTTTTGCAAAATATGATTTCAAGTCATCAATCATTTCTTTATTAGTGGTTTGGTCCACAAACGCCGTGTTAACGGCTCCTGGGGATATTGAAGTAACCTTTAAGTCTTTTTGAAGTTCTTGGTGCAAGCCTTTACTAATTGCTAATACAGCATGTTTAGTGGCGCTATAAACAGCCGAGTTAGGGAAAACTTGATGAGCAGCAACAGAAGTGATATTTATAATGTGTCCGCTTTCGCTAGCTTTTAATAAAGGAATACACCCATGAGTAATGTTCAATAATCCTTTCAAATTAACATCAATCATTTTATGCCATTCTTCTAGTTTTCCTTCATCAATGGGATCAAAATAGCCTAGACCAGCATTATTTATAAGTATATCAATGCCTCCAAATTTTTCGATTACAGTTGCAATCGCTTCTTGTACCTCTTCAATTTTAGTTACATCAGTTTTTATAACCAATGAAATACAATCGATTTCAGCGGCAATTGCTTTCATTTTTTCTTCATTTCGAGCTAACATAACTAGAACATGAGGCGAGTTTGATAGTGCTTTGGCTGTTGCTGCTCCAATTCCACTGCTTGCTCCTGTTAAAACGATAACTTTTTTCATAATTAAAATATTTACTGCAATATTAACCAGTAGTGATAATAGGCAGTGGCGAATAAAATTAAATGTTCGTTAATAAAAATTTAAACCCAACTATTCAATGGTATTGTTACGTTTACGTAAACGGTATATTTGCCCAAAATTTAGAACACGTCAATGGACATTAGCAGAATTTTAACTATTTCAGGAAAAGCAGGATTGTATAAGGTTGTAGGTCAAACTAACAATGGTGTAATTGTAGAATCATTAATAGATGGAAAAAAGATGCCTACTTATTCTAACCATCAAGTTTCAGCGTTAGAGGAAATAAGTATTTATGGTAAGGTTGAAGATGTTCCTTTGAAAGATATTTTCCAAAAGATTTACGATGTTGAAGGAGGTAGAGCAACTAGCGTTTCTCCGAAGGAGAAAGGATCAGACCTGAGAGATTATTTCTCGGATCTAGTTCCGGAATTTGATGATGAGCGTGTTTACAATTCGGACATTAAAAAAGTAATGTCTTGGTACAATACATTGCTGGATAAAGGTTTTATCGAAGTGGAACCAGAAACAATTGTTGCTGCAGAAGAGGAAATATTGGAGGTCGAGGAAGCAAAGCCTAAACCTAAAAAGGGAGCTAAGAAAAAAGAGGCTACATTAGAAGAAGAGAAAACTGTAAAGCCAAAAGCAAAAAAGAAAGTCACGAAAAAAGAAGATTAGTTTCTTCTAAAAAATAGTTCTTGGTACCAATTCTACCAGGAAATTTAATATGCTATGAACGAGTTATTAGCTTTTGGTTTAATGGCGTTTACGTCATTTCTTACCCTATTGAATCCATTTGGTACGATGCCGGTTTTTATGGCAATGACCAAAGAACTGGGGGTCAAACAGCGCAGGAAGACGGCAACAAAGGCCGTTTTTGTGGCGTTTATAACCCTTATGATATTTGCGTTTTCAGGGAATATTTTATTTGATTTTTTCGGAATATCAGTAAATAGTCTGAGAATGGTTGGAGGTATAATTTTCTTTTTAATGGGAATGGATATGCTTCAAGCTAGACTCGCTAAAACAAAAGTAGACGAGTCCAATGTTAAGGAATATGTTGATGATATTTCTGTTACTCCTTTAGGTATTCCTATGATTTGTGGGCCAGGTGCAATTACAAATGCAATAGTTTTAATGCGCGATGCAACTAACTACGATATGAAAATCACAGTGATTGTAAGTATAGTATTAGTTTTATTTATTACTCTAATAGTATTGTGGAGTTCCTCTAAGCTTCTTAAAATCTTAGGTGAAACGGGAAACAAAGTATTGCTTCGATTAATGGGTTTAATTGTAATGGTAATTGCGGTAGAGTTTTTCTTCAGCGGTTTAACTCCAGTAATCAGAGAGATTATTGCTCCAGCCGCATATTAACTGGCAACTGCAATACAAGAGATTTCCACATTTACATTTTTAGGTAAACAGGCAACTTCAACGGTTTCTCGAGCTGGAAAATTATCCATAAAATAACTGCCGTAAATTTTATTTACAGTTCCGAAAGAACCCATATCGCTTAAGAATATTGTGCATTTTATAATGTTAGAATAGTGCATTCCAGCAGCATTTAAAACAGCACCTAGGTTTTTTAGTACTAAATGAGTCTCTAGCTCTAAATCGTTAATTTCCAAGTTCCCAGTAGCAGGATTAATAGCAATTTGTCCGCTTACATAAACCGTATCGTTGTGCTGAATTGCTTGGTTATATGGGCCAATAGGAGCAGGTGCGTTTTCTGTAAAAATTACTTTTGTCATAGTTTAAAAGTCGTAATAGTTTCTTCTCCGTTCAATTTTTAGATCCTTAAACATTGCAGGTTTTAAATTGATTGCAAAGTTGTAGTTCTGCTGTCCACCTTTTGGAACTACGGAAATTCTAGCTTCCCAGCAATTTAAATCTCTGAAAATGGAAAAACGAGTGTATGCGATGTCTTCAGCTTTAATATCATAATTTAGTTGTCCTTCAAATTTCCAATTATCAGTAATTTGAATATTTCCGTTAAGTGTAATTGCTTGAGTAATGTTTTTTGATACATCAAAATTTGGTCGTGCATAATTATAGTTATACCCAACAGATAGGCTCCAGGGTAAAACGGAGTAAGTATTCATGCTTTTTTTCATCTCTTCAATCGCTTTCTTTTTCTTAGCTATCCGTTTTTTGTTGCTCAAGGAAAAGTTAACTCCAAGTGAATGCGTTACGAACCTTCCAAATCTTCCATTTTCACTCAATTCAAATTTGTTCACTCGATAAGCAACATCATTACTGTCTTTTCTTAATGAATAGGGATCCAATGCAGATGTATATCGAACTCTAAAAAAATTGAACAGGGTTGTCGATGTTCTAATAGATATATTATTCCAATTTAACGAGTCAGCAAAAAGGTCATATGTAGATCCTAAGTTTAACTGGTCGACCAATTTTATTTTTTTTGTAGCATCCTCTTCGCTAGTGTCTTTTTTATTCAAGACCTTCATTTCAAAGTTATTCATCAAATTGAAAGACATTATGCCTGTTTCCTTTCCAGTATTAGGCCGGCCATAAACACCATTATCATATAATGTATAAACTCCAGTAGTACCCATAGAATCTCTCTGGTAATTTCTAATGTAGGAAGAACCTTCATAATTAGGAGTAAGATTAAGTCCAATTGCTGGGGTTATTACGTGTCGCAATGCTTTCACAGGTCCTTTTTTATAAAGATACATGCCATAAATTTTTGTAGTGAGATTAGCCCCACCACTTATTTTTCCGAAACGACCAAATTCTCCAATGGTATCTTTAACTATACTGTTTTCTGCAGTCGAAAACTCTTGATTCAATTGTTTAAACTCCCAAAATTCATTGTAAGTAACAAAAGGCTCAAGAGAAGCTACCTTGAATACTTTGGCATTTGTATTCAATCTAAAATCGTGTTTGATTCCGTTTTGCATTTCACTAATTGCCTTAGGGCCAAATAGAGAATCAGGATGTGCCGATATTTTATTCATAAAATTGGTGCTGTAGGTAAGCCCAATTTTATCATAGAGTTTATCCTTTCCAACCTTGTATTTTCTTTTGAATGGATAAATTCTATCCATATTTAGTGTTGCCTGAGGTAGGATTATATCAGCTCTTGGAACTTGAGCCCCATTTACAGTTCTGCTTACTAACGAGTGACTTCCATTCAAGGTTATTCTAAATGGACTATTTGGGAAATTGTAGTTGTAATTAATATTTGATTTAAACGTATTTGTTAAAAATTCTTGGCTTGAACTGTTTATGTCTAATCGGTTGTTTTTATAAATATTTACATCTGCGCTAAATCTGCTGTTAGGATGCGCTTTATTATCCTGAACGTGTCTCCAGAATACTTTGTAAACTTGATCTTTAGATAAGTCTAAAGTCTCTTCTGAACCAGTTTTAAGTTCAGTATATCGCAATTCAAGGTTTCCATTGCTCCGATATCTCTTTTTGTAATTACTTGCGAAACCAAGCCCAAAACTACCTCTTGAGTATATGTCTCCTGTAAATGACACGTCCATATATTCATTTATGGACCAATAATACCCGCCTTGTTGCAGAAAATATCCTTGTCCAGGACTAAACCCGTATTTAGGAATTATTAGTCCGGAAGAAGCTCCTTCAGCATTAGGGAAAATGCCAAATGGTAAAACCAGAGGAGTAGGAATGCTCCCTATTTTCATATTTGCGGGTCCAGTAACCACCTTGTCATTTGGAATAATCTTTATTTTCTTGGCTAGGATATATGTTTTTGCATCTCGGTCTTTACATGGGCAGAACTGTCCATCTTCGATATAAATTACTTCATTAGGCATTCTTTTTACCGTTTTACCTTTAACATAGCCGTCGCCTTGTTGAGTAACGGCATCGGTTATTAAACCTTTTTCACTTGAGAAGTTATAACGAATGTCTCTAGCTTCAAATTCTTGAGTTCCGTCTTTAAATAGTGGAGTTCCATATTCCTTCCCCGTGCTATCTGCAGTGCCGCGAGCAAAGACCTCGTTTTTTTGTAAATCGAGTTCTATATAATCTGCCTTTAAATTTACTTTTCCGTAGTTTACTTCCGCATCTCCATATAGGTAAATCAGTTGTTTTGTTAAATTAAATCGCAGAGAATCAGTGGCTTTATAATCCACTTTAGATTCAAAACTGCCTTTTTTAGTTTTAGGTCTTAGCGGTTTTTGTTGCGCTAATGAATCGTTGGTTAACGCATCATTATTTAAAATTTTTGTTGAGTCTTGGTTAGATACTAGAGTTGAGTCGTTTTGACTAGCACTTAACGAATCAGGAAAGTTTGGAACGATTTTTTCTTGGGTATACGCTTTTAAATTGAAGAGTATTATCAACAAGAATGCGTGTAATAATCGGAACTTGTGCGGAAGCGAAGGCAATTTATAATGCTATTTTTGCTCAGCATATTAAGTACCAAAATTAATAAATAGACCTCAGAAAACGCATTGAGATTGGTATTCATTACAAAAATTATGAAGAACACAACTGTTAATTACTTTACTGCGTTCATATTATTTTTAATACTGACGTCATTTTATCCATTTCGACCCAGTGAATATGGTTTGAATAAGGTAGTTATCGATGCTGGTCATGGAGGTAAAGATCCTGGCGCTATTGGCGTGGATAAAATCCAAGAAAAGAATATTGTTTTGGACATAGCATTGAAAGTTGGAGCTGCTATTAAAAAACAGCATCCCAATGTTACGGTAGTTTACACAAGAGATACGGATGTATTCATTGGACTGGGTGAACGCGCGAAAATTGCAAATCAAATGAATGCGGATTTATTCATATCCATTCATGCCGATGCTGCTGCAAGTGCACAGGCGTATGGAACAGAGACATTCGCACTTGGATTGCACCGTTCTAAGGAAAATTTGGAAACTGCTAAACGAGAAAATCAAGCTATTTTATTGGAAGAAAACTATGAAGTTAAGTACGAGGGGTTTGATCCTAGTTCGGATGAATCCTTGATAGCATTGGGATTAATGCAGCAAAATTCTTTAGAGCAAAGCTTAAGTATTGCATCGAAAGTTCAAGATCAATTTGTGGCTCTAGGAAGAAGGAGCAGAGGAGTTAAACAAGCTGGATTTATGGTGTTATACAAAACAACAATGCCAAGTGTGCTTATAGAGACTGGTTTTATTACAAATACAAAAGAAGGGAGATTTCTGAACAAGAGTGAAAATAGGAGTTCAATTTCAAACGGAATAGTAACTGCGTTTAACCAATACAAAATGGAAATTGACAATCTTTACGCTCCTAACTCATCTAGCACATCTAATGGAAAGAATGGTGTGGTTGGAAAAGAGGCTCCAGATCATGGAGTTCGTTTTAAAGTTCAAATAACAGCTTCACCGAAATCTGTTGGTACAGATTCTGAAAGGTTTAAAGGTATAGAGGGAGTGGAAGAATTAAAAATTAAGAGCACATATAAATACACAGTCGGAAACGAAAAGTCCTTTGAAGATGGTGTAACTTTGCAAGGTAACGTTCGAGAAAAAGGATATAAAGACGCTTTTCTTATTAGTATGTACAAAGGAGAACGGATTCCAATATCTCAGGCGCGCGAAATCATTAAAAACGCAAAATAAGTAGCGTATTTTGAAGGGAAAGAAAGAGATTTTTATAGCACTTTTAGTATTAACGAGTATTGTACTCTTTTACTTTGGCTTTGGATACCTAAAAGGAAGTAACCTATTTGCTTCGGGCAGAACTTACTATGCAATCTATGGCAATGTTGCGGGAATTAATAATGATGATCCAGTTTCAGTAAATGGCTTTAGAATAGGGAAGATACGCTCATCAACCTTGATTCCGGATGAAGATGTTGTGATTTTAGAGCTGGAAATCTCTCATGCTGGTCTCAATATTCCAGAAGATTCAAAAGCTATTATCGCCAATACAGGTTTGTTAGGAGGTAAAGAGAT
Source organism: Flavobacteriales bacterium UBA6770 (assembly GCA_905181875.1). Lineage (GTDB taxonomy): Bacteria > Bacteroidota > Bacteroidia > Flavobacteriales_G > Salibacteraceae > UBA6770. Next base: position 21,971 of record CAJIZH010000004.1, on the reverse strand, counting down.
AGATTTAGAAATGGGCTTTAGTTCTGTTTATCTGGAGGCTGGTGATACAATAAGCTCAGGAACAGAAGAAGACATTTTTTCTTCCTTAAGCTCCTCTCTTGAGCCCTTTGAAAAGAAAGCACTTGAGGCCGTTGTTTCTATTGATTCTGTTATGAAATTGGTTCAACTAGTTTTGAATGAAAAGAATAGAACCAATCTTGAAAAAAGCATGTCTGCTGTTGCAGTTACAATGGGAAACTTGAATGCGGTGTCTGTTGATTTGAACGAACTCATAACATCAGAAAGTGGAAAAATTAAACTGATAATTGACAATTTAAATAAGGTATCAAAAGATTTCTCTAAGATTAGTGATTCATTGAAAGACATAAAATTTAATGAAACAATTAATAGAGTTAATGCGTCTCTAGATAATGCAAATAGCGTTCTAGGAAAAATTAACTCAGGGGAAGGAACTATGGGTAAACTCGTTAATAACGACTCACTGTATCTGTATCTTGAGTCGGCTAGTAAGGATCTTGACTTATTACTTATTGACTTTAAAGAAAACCCTAAACGATACGTTCAATTTTCCGTCTTCGGAAGAAAGGATAAGTCAGAAAAGAAGTAGTCATTAAATAACATTGCTATGGCAATTGGAAGTATTCTATTTATTATTTTTTTGGGAGCTGCATCCTTTTTATTTTACCGCAGTATTCGTAAAATCCGCCGAAATATTTTATTAGGTAGAGACTTAGAAAGAACGGATAATTCTTCTCTTCGTTGGAAGACAACACTGCGAGTAGCATTGGGTCAATCTAAAATGGTTGTTCGACCAGTTGCGGGATTTCTACACATATTGGTTTATGGAGGTTTTGTAATCATCAATATTGAAATACTCGAAATTATTATAGACGGGGTTTTTGGAACTCATAGAATTTTTTCTAGTTGGATAGGGGTTGATGCCTATCGCTTTTTTATTAATTGTTTTGAAATCTTAGCCTTGCTTGTGCTTCTGGCTTGTGTAGTTTTTTTACTTCGTAGAAATGTTGTAAAAATCGCTCGTTTTTGGAGTCCCGAAATGAAAGGCTGGCCTGCATCTGATGCCAACTTGATTTTAATAGCTGAGGTTTTACTTATGTCGGCATTTCTAACTATGGACGCTGCAGATGTGCTGCTAATGCAAACGAGTGCAGAAACCTTAGCCTCAGCTGGCTTGGATAAATATGCCATTAATTGGTCGGGAAGTGGGTTTACAGTCAGTTCTTTATTGATAGGACTTTTACCATCAGACATTGGCACTCTTTATATTATTGAGCGTTGTTGTTGGTGGTTTCATATTCTAGGAATATTGGCTTTTTTGAATTACTTGGCCATTTCCAAGCATCTGCATATAATTCTTGCTTTTCCAGCTGTTTATTTTTCAAACCTCAAAGCAAAAGGTGAGTTTGATAATTTAGAGTCGGTTAAAAACGAAGTTGAGCTAATGTTTGATCCCAGCGTTGATCCATATGCAGCGCCGCCAGAACCCGATGGAAATGCTGTTCCAATTGCCTTTGGAGCAAAGGATGTTAAAGACTTGTCTTGGAAACAGTTAATGGATTCCTACACTTGTACTGAATGCGGAAGATGTACTTCTGAATGTCCAGCAAATCAAACGGGTAAGTTATTGTCTCCAAGAAAGATAATGATGGATACAAGAGACCGATTGACCGAATTGGGGAATTACATCGATAAAAATGGATTGGAAGCTGAAGACGATAAAACATTAATCAACGATTATATCACTCCAGAAGAATTGTGGGCATGTACATCCTGCAATGCGTGCACGGAAGCTTGTCCTATAAACCTAGACCCATTGAGCATTATTGTTGATTTGAGACGTTACTTGGTAATGGAACAGTCTGCTGCCCCAGCAGAATTAAATAACATGTTTACCAACATAGAAAATAATGGTGCTCCTTGGCAATTTGCTCAAGCAGATCGTTTAAATTGGAAAGATGAGTAGCAAACTGCAAGCAGCAAAAGATGGAGCTAACTTCATTAGTCCAACACTTCATTCAGGAGTCAAAAATTTCATGATTGATATTGATGGAACTATCTGTGATGATGTTCCAAATGAAGACCCTGAGAGAATGCTTACTGCAAACGTTTATGAGGGAGCTCTTGAAACCATAAATAAATGGCATGAAGAAGGACATATTATTACTTTTTTTACCAGCAGGTTAGAAGAGCATAGAGCATATACTGAAAGATGGTTAAGTGAGCATGGATTTAAGTATTCGGGAATCCTATTTGGTAAGCCAAGAGGAGGGAATTATCACTGGATTGATAATCATATGGTAAAAGCTACACGTTATAAAGGAAAATTTACAGATTTAGTGGAAAGCGAAGCAATTATTCAAGTTTTTAAAAAATGAGTGATCAAATACAAGTAAAAACAATGGCCGAAATGTTGGCCAACGGAGAAGAACCAGAAGTTTTATTTTGGGTTGGGTGTGCTGGTAGTTTTGATGATAGAGCTAAGAAGATCACACGAAGCTTTGTATCAATACTCAATAAAATTGATATAAAATTTGCGGTACTAGGCACTGAAGAAAGCTGTACCGGAGATCCTGCAAAAAGAGCAGGGAATGAGTTTCTATTTCAGATGCAAGCGATGTCAAATATTCAGGTATTGAATTCTTATGGCGTAAAGAAGATTGTAACTACTTGTCCTCACTGTTTTAATACACTTAAAAATGAGTATCCAGGATTGGGTGGTGATTATGAAGTAATGCACCATACTCAGTTTCTTACAGGACTTATGAGTGATGGACGTCTAAAAGTAGAAGGGGGCAGTTTCAAAGGAAAAAGAATCACTTTTCACGATCCATGTTATTTAGGTAGAGCCAATAATGAATACGAAGCACCAAGAAATATTTTAGCTAAATTGGATAGCGAATTAGTTGAAATGAAGCGTTGCAAGACTAAAGGACTTTGCTGCGGTGCTGGCGGTGCACAAATGTTTAAAGAGGCTGAAAAAGGAAATAAAGAAGTTAATATAGAACGCACAGAAGATGCGCTAGAAGTCAAACCTGATATTATCGCCACGGGATGTCCCTTTTGCAATACGATGATGACCGATGGTGTAAAGAATTTTGAAAAAGAAGGTTCAATTAAAATATTTGATTTAGCAGAATTAATTGCTGAAGCCCAAACTAATTAATAATGAAAATAGAGCATCTTAAACCTAGTTCAAGAATTTGGATTTATCAAGCTGATAGATTTTTTACCCAAGAGGAAATTAGTCAGATTGAGTCTGCCGGTAAAGTTTTTATAGAAAACTGGTCTGCTCACGGTAGCTCACTAGAGGCGGCGCTTGAGGTCCGGTTTAATTGTTTTGTATTGCTTGCAGTCGACGAGCAAGTAGCAAATGCTTCGGGTTGTTCCATTGACAAAAGCGTGCATTTTATATCCGATTTAGGATCCAAATTGAATATTGACTTTTTCAATAGATTGAATTTAGTGGTTGATGTGGATGGAACATTTGAAATGCTGTCGGTAGACGAATTAGAGGAAAAGGTAAAATTAGGGACTGTTCAACCGTCTGCTTCAACTTTCAACAACAACATTAAAGAACTGGCAGACTTACAAAGCTCTTGGATGCTCCCGCTTTCAAAAAGCTGGATAGCTCATCAATTAGAACTTACTTAGGCTTTTTCTCTGTTTCGGCTATCCAGGTTGCATAAGAAATACTAGCTCCGTTTTTAAAGTAATACACTGCACCATAATGGTGTTTTACCATTAGGTATTCTTCCCCATATTTTTCCTGTACAAAAACACGTTTTATTATTTCTTTTTTTCCTTCGTTGTATTTTTCTTCAGTCCAACCTGATTTATACTTCGTAGCTAGATGTTTTCTGTAATTTTCTGTGTTTTTTGTGGGTTTAGTATTCATAGTTTTAGGTTGAATTGCTTTTTTTGGCACAGGTTTTTCAGGAGCTACCTTGGGTGTTTTTATAACGGGTTTTTGGATTAATTCAATTGCTTTAGCAGGAACTGAGCCAGGAAAGGTGTCTTCAGTTTGGACTTCAGGACTTTTAGTTTCTATTAGATATAAGGTTAGCGTATCTGGTAATTCTTGTTGATGTATTGTATCTGAATAATCTTCAATCTCAACCTTTTCTTGAATTTTGCTTTGTTTTCGCTTTTCTAAGAGCAAATTTATATCTCGGATTTTTGCAATGACTCTCTGGTCGGTAGGAATTATATTTAATGCAGCTTGATATCTGTTCTTGGCTTGTATAAACTTTTTATCTTGAAATAGCAAGTGAGCTTCTTTGGCCACTTTATCAAACTGTTCTTGTTTCTCCTGCTGTTCCCAATAACCTTCATATGGATTTTTTTTCTTGCGTTGACTCAATGCGTCAAGCTGAAATACCATAAAAAGCGCTGTACACAGGAATATTATGTTCATTTTCATAGAAACAAAGGTATTTAGCTGGACTTCATGTTGTTGATAACATAATGAGTTTTTAACACAGCTAATTATGTATAAAAATTTATCTTGTCTCACTGATTATAAAAACACCCAGTTATGTCGCGAAGAAAAATGTTAATCTACAGCAAGACTATTTTGAGAAAGGTGAGTTTTGATGCAAGATTATTTCAAAAGGAACTTAAAAAGGCACTGAGTACTTTGTCTGAACACGAAGCAAAGGAATTGAAACATTGGGTGCTCAGAAATTTTTACCAGCAAGGTGCACCTCTATTGTTAGCCTAGTTTTTTTCTTTTCTATATAAAGCAAAAGCGGGTATTAAAAAGAAGCATGCAAGCGGAGATTGTATGAACTCTATCAATTTTCGGGCTATTCCATATGTCTCATGCTCGGCTCCAAACGGAAAGCCAATAGCAAAAATGAGTACCGCGAGTAGGAAAATTCCTCCGAAGAAGAATAGGGTGAATTTGCGGTATAATCGTTCTTTAAAAAACAATTTTATCAGGACTAAAGACCCATATAAATACAAAATACTGAATAATAGAATCAGGATAAACTTGCCGTAATAAAGGTTCCAATAGGATACATTTTCCAAGAAAAATAAGCTTTCAGGAAGGTATGGATTTGATTCTTCTTTCCAGAGATAGTGCAAATGTCCATTAATATTTTCAAATAGGAACTCCCTAAAGAAGCCCAGAATAAAAAGACTTAGGGTAGCACTGACTATTTTAAGTTTTGACATCACTTAATTTATTGCTCCAGATGAACCATAGATAAAATACGTAGGAGTATACCACAATAGTAAACGTATAGGTGTGATTGAAATCTAAGTAATCGGGCGAGAAGTTTTGAATCATTGCTAGTGCAGTAACACGAATAACATTTAGAATATGAATTGTAAAGATTCCAAAAGGAATAAACCAGACTTTACTTTTCACGGGGCCAGGATAAGCCAAAACAAATCCAGTAAAAAGAGCAAATAATGAAAGCCCATTGCAAGGATCACCAATCCAAACTCCGTGAGAACCATCAATTCCAACAGTACGAATAGAAGCACCAAGAATATCAGTTGGTAGGGTAGCGTATCCGATTGCACTCAATAACCAGTCACTATTGTGAACGATTATATTTATGATAAAAGTATCAGCTGACCCAGCTGGATGCAACCACAAATCGTAAAGAAGAAACCAAGAAATGAATAGAAAAAAAGAAGTCAGGATAAACCTGACCAATTTGTTTTTTAATATTGAGATGAACTTCATTCAGGCAGTGCTGAATTAGTCTTTCAAAGAGTCAAATATTTTTTTCCCTCCTAGTGCAACACCAGCTGCAACCAACAAGCTAATACCACCATCGATAGGCACACATGGAGGAGGAATGCATCCGCCATCACCACCAGGTCCACCGCCGCCGCCTGGAGGACCGGCCAAAACATCAGTACCAACGTACCATCATAGCTACAAAAGAAAAAGTTGCTATTACTTTGAGTGTGTAATTTTTCATGGAATCGTTCTTAATTTACAAAAATAGCAATTTAGCAGCCTTACACTAAAGCAAATCGATCACTATTTATCGGATTTATCCAGCACCTCTTTTTCTTGGTGATCGAAGTTACTTTGTTAAAGAATAGAGACCGTTATTTTCGCGTCCAAATAAAAAGTAGCTATGAATTTTTTAAAAAACATATTCGGATTTGGACCAAAAGTTGACTACGCTGACTTAATAATTAATGGAGCAACTATTATTGATGTTAGGTCTCCAGCAGAATTTAAATCAGGTAATCCAGCCAATTCAATAAATATTCCTTTAGATCAAATTCCTGCTAAGATCAACAAAATAAAAAAAATGAAGGAGCCTATTATCGTTTGTTGTGCTTCAGGTATGCGCAGTGGTAGAGCAAAAGGAATGATAGCTCAAGCTGGAGTAGAGGTGCACAATGCTGGAAGTTGGAAAAGCATTTCTTAAGACCAATTCCTAGGCAATAAGCAATACCTAGTGCGTTTGCACAAACATGTCTTGTTTACTATAATTTCGCCGACATGTCTGAATGTGAGTTGTCGGTCATCATTGTTAACTATAATGTAAAGCATTTTCTCGAACAATGCCTTATATCGGTTGAACGTGCATCCAAGAACCTCAATCTTGAGGTAATCGTAGTTGACAATCATTCTTTGGACGGTTCGGTAGAGATGGTTCGAAAGAAATTTCCAAACGTTTCATTAATTGCAAGTCCTAACAATTTAGGTTTTTCAAAAGGAAACAATCTGGCGTTAAAAGATTGCAATGGAGAATTCGCCTTGCTTCTTAATCCCGATACTATTGTAGAGGAAGACACTTTTGATAAAGTGGTTGCTTACATGAAAAAACACAATGATGTTGGTGGACTCGGAGTGAGAATGTTGGATGGAAAAGGCCGTTTTTTACCTGAATCAAAAAGGGGACTTCCAACGCCCATGGTTGCATTTTATAAAATGTTCGGTTTCTCCCGACTATTTCCTAAATCAAGAAAATTCGGAAAATACCATGTGACTTATTTGAGCGAAGATGAAACACATGAGATAGATGTGCTTTCCGGAGCATTTATGTTGTTAAGAAAGTCAGCTTTAGATAAAGTTGGATTACTTGATGAAACATTTTTTATGTACGGAGAGGATATAGACTTATCCTATCGATTGCAGCTTGGTGGATATAAGAATGTCTATTATTCTGACACTTCAATCATTCACTATAAAGGAGAAAGCACAAAGAAAACAAGCGTCAATTATGTGCTTGTATTTTATAGAGCAATGGCCATTTTTGCCAAAAAGCACTTTACAAAAAACAATGCATTGTTGTTTGGGCTGCTTATACACGGAGCAATTTACTTGCGAGCGTCGGTAACCTTAGCTGTGAATTTCATTCGACTCGGTTATGTGGCTATTTTGGATTTTGGAGTTTTTTTAATTGGCCTTTTAGCTACTTTAATTGTGTACCAGGAGTATACAGGAATTGAAACGCCTCAAGATTTAGTCCAATTGTTATTGCCCTTGTATTCCTTTATTTGGGTGGTAAGTTCGTTTTTTAATGGAGCTTACGATCGTCCGTTTTTGTTGAGAAATTTTGTTAGAGGAATGCTGATTGGCACTGGGGTTATTCTTGTATTGTATTCCTTGTTGCCAGAATCGTATCGGTTTTCTCGAGCGGTGATTGTAGTCGGATCTGCGGTTGCATTGTTTATAGGTGTTGCAGTGAAGCTGTTGCTAGATAAAATCAATTTGTTTGGTTTTAAGCTTGGAAATTCTACCAAACGAAGATTTGCAATTGTTGGTTCGGCGAAGGAAATAGAACGAGTTGAGCAATTGATGGAACAAACTACCATAGAGCCAAACTTTATTGCCAGGGTTTCTGATAAAGTAATCGATGACTCAGATGAAACCTTTGTTGGTCATATCAACCAACTGAGAGAAATTACGCGCATTTTTAATATTGAAGAAGTAATCTTTTGCGCCGAGAGTATAGAAACGAGTAAGATATTAGAACAAATGTCTCAATTGGATGGTGCAAAATTGGATTATAAAATTGCTCCGCCTGAAAGCATGTTTGTTATAGGGTCAAATTCTATAAATACCAGCGGAGAATTGTATTCGGTGTTGAATATTAACGCAATTAGTAAACCCAAAAACTTAAGAAATAAGCGACTTTTTGACTTGGTTTCATCAGTTATCGTAATTATGTTATTTCCAATATTGGCTTGGTTAATTGACCACTCGTGGAAGTTGTTTTCTAATGCTGTGTCAGTGCTTTTTGGTCAAAAAACATGGGTAGGATATGAGAAAAGTGGAGGAAATTTGTACGATTTACCTACTATAAAATCTAGTATTCTTAGTATGGCAAAAATAGTGGGGGAACATAACGAGGTAAAAGTGACTCAAATGAACCTCATGTATGCAAAGGATTTTAGTGTTCGGAATGATCTTTCAATTCTCGCTCGAGGTTGGAGGTTATTAGGAAGTTAATCCTTTGAAATATTGCTTTAGAGGCTCCCAATAATAATCGTTCCAGCCAATTGAAATACTTTCAAAATACTCTTCCGGAATTCCTTTATGAATAAAAGTAAGGTGCGTTCCCTTATCCAATTTTTTTAACTTAAACTGAACTGTGGAAAAGTGATAATCGGGCCAGTTTTCTTCTTGAGCTCTCCATTCTTGAAGAATTAATTTCCCTGGTTCTAGCAGTATGTTTTTCCCCACAATGTAATTGGAGTAGGTGTTGAAATCGGTATTGGCTTTATCAGTAATATTAGCCTCACTTCCAGTAAATGCCTCATGCTGCTCTTTAGATAGCAGAGACCTGTAGAAAACGATAGGTTCAATATCGAAATACAATTCTTCTATGAGGTCCATTGTTTTCATTAGACGTATTCTTTCTTTATAACAAGCGTGTAATTGTCAGCATCTAACGGCAGATAGCCCTGATCGTAGCAGAAATAATATGTTTTGCCAGTTTTGGTAGTGTAAATGTTAGTGTAGTAATCGAAGCTAAAGCCTAACCGAGACAGTACCTTTCCTTTAGTCTTTGCGGTTTCTTCTGGATTTAAACTGGCTAATATATCGCGGTTCTTTTTCAAGATTCGATTTATTTGACGAACGTGGTTATTGGAAACACGATTGACTTTGTTAAAATGAGCATTCCTGCAGGAATCGTTGCAAAACTTTTTGTCGATTCTCCCAAATAATGGTTTACCACAATCTTCACAAATATTTTCAGGTTCTTCCATAGGGTTAATTGTACACTAAAAGTAATGAAATGATTGAATATAAAAATGATGTCTTTGAATTTGACTGATCTTAAGTGAGTTTCTCTTTTATATTCCATTAAATGGATTGTTTGTAGCATATGAACTTTCCTACTTTTGAATCAAGTAAATGAATATGCGAATTATTATAATTGGAGCAGGTAGAATAGGGGAAAGGCATGCAAAGCATATCAGTGATATTGGTGAATTAGTAGCAGTTTGTGATATAGATAGAAAAAGAGGCCTATTATTATCTGAGCAATATCAAGCAGAATACTTTTCGACGTTAGCTGACCTTTTAGAAGCGAACCTCAATGCAGACGTCATTGCTGTTTGTACTCCTAATGGTTTGCATGCTGAGCATACAGTATTATGTTTAAATGCAGGCTACAATGTATTGTGTGAAAAGCCAATGGCGTTGTCTGTTGAAGAGTGTTTATCTATGATAAAAGCAGCAGAACAAGCGGATAAAAAATTATTTATTGTAAAACAAAACCGATTTAATCCACCTGTTGTTGCCGTAAAGGAGTTACTGGAGCATGAAAAGCTTGGGAACATCTACTCGGTTCAACTTTCGTGTTTTTGGAATCGAAATGAAAACTATTATCAGGATTCTTGGAGAGGAACTAAGCAACTTGATGGGGGAATATTGTTTACTCAGTTTAGTCACTTTATCGATCTGTTACTTTGGTTAATAGGGGATATTAGTGAGCTTCAAACAATGCTTGGAAATGTAGCAAATAGGAATGACATTGAATTTGAAGATTCTTGTGTAGTCAATTGTAGGTTTGCTAATGGCGCATTAGGTAGTTTAAACTTTACAATCAATTCTTTTGAAAAGAATATGGAAGGGTCTCTGACTATTTTTGGAGAAAAAGGAACGGTAAAAATAGGTGGTGAGTATTTGAACTTGCTAGAGTATCAAAGTATTCAAGGAGCACAGGTAGAGAATTTGCCATTGGGTAATCCCGCTAACAATTACGGAGGATACACTGGATCTATGAGTAACCATAAAGCAGTGTATCAAAATGTTAAAGATGTACTGGAAAATAATGCCGTTCAAGCTGTAAATGGGGAAGATGGTCTTAAGACAGTAGACCTAATACAACGCATTTATTCCGCAAATATCGATTGAACTAAAGCAGGTAAGCTATTGTACTCAGAACTAGGATTCCCGCCTGCGCGCGAATGACGAGTGGGGTTGTTGGCTGAATTTCACTTCCTACTTCAAAAGTTTATTTTGCTACTACTGCTAATAATAAACCCATTTATATTGAAAACGAATAATAGAACGGTAACGTGAAAAAGTCCTTTTTTATAGCCTCCGTAAGTATTTTAATAAATAACTAAATTTAAATACTTTTTTTTACTTTGGAAAAGTAAATTTGCTAATTATGTTAGGCAATACGGAAAACACACAGAGTAACTCTTTAATCCTCCAAAGAGTGTTAAGGGCCTTGCTGAGTAATTGGTACTTGCTAGTTGCTTTACCGCTTTTCGGATTTGGCATTGGGCTATTTTACTCTTACAGATTGCAAGATGTTTATGCAGCAAAAGGAAGGGTCATTTTAAAAGCGTCTGATGTGGTCGATTATCAGCAGCAGTTGTACGCTGGGTTAGGCGTAAACAGTGCTTATGGTAGTTATGATCAAGTAGAATCCCAAAAACGAGTTATTCGGTCAAGTAATCTGATCTCTGAAGTGTTGGATCGGCTAGATCTGGACGTTTCTTATTTTATTGAGGGGCGTATAAAGACAACAGAGGTTTATAAAAGCACGCCATTCCGTGTTGAACCTATTGGCAATGCCAATAGGGCAGGCGGAAATATTAAATTACAAATTCAAGACACGAATACCGTGCAGTTGTCTTTCTTCAAAGGAGAGGAAGAAGTATTAAGAATGTTGGACTTTGAAGAGGAGTTTATTGCAGATGGCTTTGCATTTGTGATTCACCGAACTTTTAATATCACCAAATCACATTTGACGTCCTTAAAGGAAATCAATTACTTTTTTAAGTTCAATGATAGGGAGGTTACAATTAATCGAATTAAGTCCGGGCTTACTATTGAATCCCTTGAATATACAAGTGTTCTTGAGTTTACACTTACTGATCATATCGTTGAAAGAGCAGTTGATGTGTTAGACACACTTTCTGAGGTGTATAAAAAATACACCTTGATCAATAAACAGGAGGTAAATGAAAATACACAAACCTTTATTTCCCTGCAGATCAAAGATGTTCAAGGAAAGATTGATGATATAGAAGGTAACCGCGAGAGTTACAAGGACAGTGTTTCTATACTAGATATAGAAAGAGAGGAAATTCAGTCTTTTGCGCAATTGGCCAAACTAGAAATAGATGTTAAAAGCTTAGAATTGAATTTACGTTCTATTAACGATTTAGAATTTTACATATCTAAGGATAATTATACCGCACAATCTTTTCTGCCTCCAAGTACTGTTCATTTAAAAGATCCATTTGTGCTGATGTCCGTGAATAGTATTTACGAATTACAAATTGAAAAAAAGAACTTATTAAATAGCGCAACAAATAGCAACAATATGGTTGTTATTAAGGATAGTGAAATAATTCAAGTGCGTTCGGATTTATTAACCTATTTAAGAAATATAAAGAGTTCTGCTGAGGATAAACTGAAGCTATTAAATGCTGAACTTGTTGAAAAAAGAAATAATTTAAGAAACCTGCCAAAGAATCAAAGGGAACTTTTGAATATAGAGCGTCAATTAAAAGTAAATGAAGAGTTAATGAATTTTCTTTTGCAGCGGAAAGCGGAAACTATTATAGCACAAGCGGGAATAGTTTCTCAAACACGAGTAATAGAAAACCCTAGATCGGTAGGTGTCGTAGCTCCTAATAAAAAGCGGCTAAAAATGATCCCAACTTTAATCGGATTGGCTTTGGCACTTGCAATTGGTTCCATTCGATCATTTTTGTTTTTTAAGTTGGTTTCCGTGCCTGAATTGTCAAGTGTTACTAAAATTCCAATTATTGGAGGAGTAAGAGGTGGGCAACCGTCTAAAGAATACCTTAAAATTACAGATGCACCTAAAAGTGCGTTAGCGGAGTCGTTTCGAACAATTAGAACGAATTTAGATTTCTTTCTTTCTAATGCCGATGGTGTATTTGGAAAGACGATTTTAGTTTCGTCCCTCTACCCAGGAGAGGGTAAAACGTTTACCTCAGCTAATATAGCAGGAATTTTGGCGGCTGCAGGAAAGAAGACCATTATTGTGGATTTTGATTTGCACAAACCGCGTGTCAATAAGGCATTTTCTGTTGAGTAAAAAAACAGGGGTATCTACTATTATCACAGGGAATACGCTACTGAACGATACTATAGTAAAAAACCAAGAAAATGAACATCTTTCTATCTTAACATCCGGACCGATTCCTCCGAATCCCTCTGAATTAATTATGAGTAATGAGGTTCAAGTTTTATTAGATGAATTGAAGAAACAATATGAGTTTATCATATTGGATACACCTCCCGTGCTTATGATATCCGATGCTGTTGTGTTGGCTAAACAAGCAGAAATGTTGGTCTTTGTGTTGAATACCGATAATGCTTATCCACGTACGGTTAAAATATTGGAAGAAATAATAGCTAAGAATGAAATTAAAAAAGTAGGACTAGTTTTAAACAATATTAAAAATGATCCGTTTGGACGCTACATTGGTCAATATTCCTACGGTTACGGTTACGGTTACGGTTACGGTTACGGTTATGGTTATGGCTATGGTTATGGCTATGGAGATGGAGATGGAGATGGTCAAGAAGATGAAAAAAGTTAAAGAAATTAATACCTAAAGATTTTAGATCGTCATGCAGAATCGATTCCGTATTATTTCGATGATTCAAAAGGTTGCCAGACTTTTGAATCGCTCGCAAAAAAAAACAGCTTTAAAAGTGCTTCTTTTAACGCTAGTTGGTGCCGTAATTGATGTCGTTGGATTGTCTCTGGTGCTTCCTGTTCTGGCAATTTCCAGTTCTCCTCAGGAAATTCTTACTCATGAAATTGTTAACAATGTCTATCAGTTTTTAAAGCTAGAAAACGTAGAGCAATTTTTATTACTTGTCTATCTATTTCTTTTAGTCGTGTTTATTTTAAGGGCACTAATTTTTCTTTATGTTAAATATGTTATTTCAAAATTTTCATTCGGGTTATCAAGGTTTTATTCAAGAAAACTGTTTAATGTTTATTTGCATAAACCGCTAGACTTTTTCCAAGAGAATAATAGTTCGGACCTACTTCGTGATGTATATATAAGTACTCAGCAATTTGCAACTTTTTTGATCATACCAATTATTCAAAATTTCTCAGAATTATTTATACTGGTCTTTATTTTGGGAGGATTAATACTGTTTAATATCAATGTGTTTTTTCTGTTGATTATTGTCCTTGGCCCTATATCTGCCCTGTTTTATTGGTTGACGAAATCAAAAATGGAGTCCATAGGAAAAGAAATATATCATTTAAATGGTCAAATAATCAATAAGGTAAGGCAAGGCATTTCTGGTTTTATTGATGTGAAACTTTCAAGCCGAGAAGATTTTTTTGTTCGTCGATTCGACAACGATCAAAAGACGTTTTCCAGATTAAATGTAATCAAGTCAGTGCTTATGGATGTTTTTCCAAAAGTGATAGAGTTTAGTGCTGTTCTTGGGATAGTGGTGATTTTTATTTATTCCTTGTTTTTTTTAAAGGAAGAACAGAAAGGAATGATTTTTCTTTTAGGCCTATTCGGTGCTTCAGCATACAGATTATTACCTTCCATCAGTAGAATGATGGCAGGAATGCTTTTAATTCGGCAATACGGTTATTTAGTGGATGTAGTTAAATTATCCTTAGAACCAACTGAGTTATCGCACAAAGGAGGAGTTGATAATAAAATTGATCTTCTCAAATCAATAAAATTGAAAGATGCGGTCTTTAGTTATGTTGAGCACAACAATTTTAAGATAGACATTCCTAAGTTAGAGATTGCTAAAGGTGAAAAACTAGGAATAATAGGAAGGTCAGGTTCTGGGAAAACTACTCTTGTTAGTATTTTGCTAGGTTTTTATAAATTGGATTCAGGAGATATAATTATTGATGGAAAGAAGTTAGCCTCTGAGGACTGGCCAGGATGGAAAAATAATTTTGGTTATGTGCAGCAAAACGTATTTGTTTCTGACGTTTCGTTAAAGGAAAATATTGCGTTTGGAGTTGAATCTGAGGATATTGACGAAAAAAGGGTTATTGAATGTTTGTCAATGGCTTTACTTGAAGAATTTGTTGATACTCTTGAAGATGGAATTAATAGTAGCTTAGGAGAGAATGGAATGAACATGTCTGGAGGCCAAAAGCAACGATTAGCAATAGCAAGAGCACTTTACTTCAATAGGCAAATATTAGTGTTTGATGAGGCGACCTCTGCTTTGGACAATGAAACTGAAAAAGAAATAACGGATTCCATACGTTCCTTAAGCGAGGGAAATATAACAATGGTTATTATTGCTCATAGGTACGATACACTCAGACATTGCGATAGAATTATTGAAATGGAAAGGGGTAAAATAATTGCAGAACATAGCTACGAGGAATTAAGTTTATCCGAAAATTAAAGTCCGGCTTTCTACACTTTATATTATACAGTGGTAAATGTTATTTAATTCAATTGAATTTTCTTTTTTTTTACCTGTAGTATTTATTCTCTACTAAATTATTATTTTCAATTTCAGAACGTAACTTTTTATTAGTTGCTGCAATAACTCTTTTCTATGGCTGGTGGGATTGGAGGTTTCTAAGCCTCATTATATTCAGTTCTTGCGTTGATTTTTTCGTGGGAGTTGCTCTTGGTAGGGCTAAATTAAAGGCGAAGAGAAAGGCACTTTTAGGCCTTAGTTTAATTGTAAATTTAAGCTTTCTCGGTTTTTTTAAGTACTTCAATTTTTTTTCCGAAAGTTTTGCTGAAACATTTACACTGTTAGGCGTTGCTTTTGAACCATCGAGGTTGAATATTATCTTACCTGTGGGTATTAGTTTTTATACCTTCCAAACGCTAAGTTATTCAATCGATGTTTATCGAAAACAACTTGAACCAACTAAGGATATAATTTCATTTTTCGCATTTGTTAGCTTTTTCCCTCAACTGGTTGCTGGACCGATTGAAAGGGCTACTAATTTATTACCTCAGTTTTACAAAAAAAGGAAATTTGATTTTGATAAAGCGGTCGACGGCTTGCAACAAATCTTATGGGGACTATTTAAAAAAGTAGTTATTGCAGATAATTGCGCTGAATACGCTAATTTGATTTTTAATAGTTCTGACCAATTAATGCGGATGCAAGAATTGCTGGTGCTGTATTTTTTGCTTTTCAAATTTATGGTGATTTTTCTGGTTACAGTGACATTGCTATTGGGAGTTCTCGCTTGCTGGGTTTTGATTTGAAAAAAGAATTTTGCCTTTCCTTACTTTTCCCGCGACATTGCCGAATTCTGGAGGCGATGGCATATTTCATTATCAACTTGGTTTAGAGATTATTTATATATCCCTTTGGGTGGCAGCAGAGGAGGCAAGCTCTCTAAGATTAGAAATACCTTTATAATATTTATTGTTAGTGGGTTCTGGCATGGAGCAAATTGGACATTTATTATATGGGGAGTTTTAAATGCATTGTATTTTTTGCCTCTTCTGTTGTTAGGCCAGAATAGGAGTAATTTAGGAGTTGTTGCTGAAAACAGCTTTTTCCCCTCTGTGCTGGAAATTTTTAAGATATTATTGACGTTTATTCTTACCGTAATTGCATGGGTTTTTTTTAGGGCAGATAGTGTAAGTCATGCTATTCAATACTTGTCTTGCCTATTTGACTATTCATTGTTTGAATCTCTTGAGGTAAATATTCCTAGACGCTTGTATGCGTTGATTGGGTTAAGTATAGGCATCGAATGGATCATGAGGAGAGAAGAATACGGATTTAAAATTAACAGTTTGATTGATAATAGATTCTTGCGTTGGTTGTGTTACTTATGTGTTTGTTATCTCATATTTTGGTTTGCTGGTAAACCTCAAGAATTTGTTTACTTTCAATTTTAACATATGAGGAAGTTTTGGATTCATATTTCATTATTCTTTTTTTTATTTTATGTGCCCGTTAGAATAATATGTGAATGGGATAATGCTGATGCTGATGTGCCTTTGAATAACAATATTTTAAGCATTCAAAATAAAGCTCAATTTGATTCCCTTGACATTTTATTTGTTGGAAATTCTCATTGTTATGCTGGAATTAACCCTCTTCTATTTGATGAATACAATTACAAGACTTTTAATTTAGGCATCGCAACTGCAGGACCACGGTTTTCTAGGTTATTAGTTCAAGATTATTTAAAAGATGTAAGTGTTTTTCCTAAAGAAATATTCATTCAAGTTTCTCCCATTTCCTTCTCCGATAAAGCTGATAATTTTGAGGCATACCCAATTCATCGCTACTTGACTCATGAAATTTCCAATGAACAATTGATCGCTCAGATTGGTGATATCGGGAAAGTGTTTCGCTGTTAAGAAAAAGGCCTCTAAAGGAATTAAGAATATTTTTAATGGACATCAGAAAAGAGAATTACTCGAATTTAATTCAATTCTTAGAGGCCACCATCCATCAAATACCATATGTACTGATAGTGTAATAAGAAAACGTGAAAAATTATATTTTGACTTGAAGGAGGAAGAGTTCAGACAGGCGCGTTTTGATGAACTTATTAATCTGGCTTACTATATTCAAAAAAAAGGAATAGATGTGACATTTTTTGAGCTGCCCAGCAATGTCCTTTCGGACTTTTTTAATACTTCGTATTTGTCGAATTACGAAAAATCGGTAGTGACTTTAGATTCAAATTTCAGGCTAATCAGGATTAAAAGTGAACTTTCCATGGAAAATTATAGTGATATTGACCATTTGAATAGTTCCGGTGCTGAGATTGCTACAAATGAAATAATTTCTCAGATTAGCAGGGATTCATGGAAATAGAAAGAAATGGCTTGTCATTTCAATTGGTTTTTATATCGTAATAATGTAAAAGAGAATTGTTTGAATGATTATTATTGCATTGGTTTAACTAAGATGGTACATTGTACTTTGGTTGGACTAAAAAGGAGGCTGAATACTGGGATCTATCTTGATTCTTTAAAGTTTATGTTGTAAAATTATGAAAGGACAATTTAGCGATAAATCGATTCTAATTACTGGAGGTACTGGTTCTTTAGGCAAGGCACTGGTTAGGAATATTTTAGATAATTCCCCAGACATTAAGCGTTTGGTCATCTTCTCTAGAGATGAGCAAAAGCAGTATCAAATGAATCTGACTTTTCCAGAGAGTAAATATCCTGGAATTCGTTATTTTATTGGAGATATACGTGATTATGAACGCCTTAAAACAGCCTTTAAGGGGATTGATTATGTTATTCATGCTGCTGCTATGAAACAAGTTCCTGCCTCAGAATATAATCCAATGGAATGTATTAAAACAAATATATATGGTGCTGAGAATTTATTAATGCATGCCTTGAGTGCAATGTAAAAAGAGTAGTTGCATTAAGTACTGATAAGGCTGCCGCCCCAATAAACCTATATGGTGCAACAAAATTGGTAAGCGACAAATTGTTTATTGCTGCCAATAATATCAAAGGCTGGAATGAAGTGCGGTTTTCAGTTGTTCGTTATGGAAATGTGATGGGGTCCAACGGATCAGTTATTCCTTTCTTCATGGATAAGCGAAAAACGGGAGTTTTACCGATTACTAATGATTCCATGACCCGATTTAATATCTCATTGGAAGATGGAGTAAAAATGGTATTGTTTGCATTAGAACATGCTTGGGGAGGTGAAATAATAGTTCCCAAGATACCTTCTTACAAACTTGTGGATGTAGCTGAAGCTATAGGGCCAGAATGTGAAAAGAAAATTGTAGGGATTAGACCTGGTGCAAACATAAGGCTTTTATTAAAGTAGTCTTACCTACTCCCATTTCACCAAAAAAAATAAACTTTTTATGAGTTGAAGTATAATCTAATATTTCCTTAGAAATAAAATTTAACTGCTCTAATTTTTCAGCAAAAAAGGTTTTATTCATATTCTTATAATTCCGGTACAAATGACTCCTGGCTTAGCGTTTCTGATTTAAGGTCTTTGATTGTCGATCATTTAGGAGAACTGTAAGTCTAAATAAAGATGAGCGTAATACCCTATGGTAGGCAGTCCATTACTGAAGAAGATGTTACAGCCGTAGCAGAAGTTCTCAGTTCAACACACTTAACCCAAGGTCCAGAAATTGAAAAATTTGAATTGGATTTTGCTAAATACGTTAATTCCAAATTTGCAGTTGCAGTTTCAAATGGCACCGCGGCACTTCATCTCAGTGTATTGGCATTGGATCTTCAAAAAGGGGATAATGTAATATCGTTCACCCATCTACTTATTGTTGCAAGTGCCAATTGTGTAAATTCAGGATGTTGGCGCAAATTTGTTTTTTGTAGATATAGATCCCGACACCTATTTGCTTGATATAGAAAAGGTAGAGGAAATAATATCTTCTAAACCGAAAGGTTTTTTTAAGGGAGTTATTCCCATCGATTTTGCTGGAAGAGCGGTAGATTCTGAAAAGTTGAGAGACCTTGGCACAAGCCAATGACCTTTGGATTCTTGAAGATGCTTGCCACGCACCTGGCGGGTTCTTTGTAGATTCTAACGGGAATGCTCAAACTTGCGGAAGCGGTCAATTTTCTGATTTATCCATTTTTTCGTTTCATCCTGTGAAACATATTGCCTGTGGTGAGGGAGGAATGATTACGACTAATAATCAACTCCTTTATGAAAAACTACTTGAATACAGAACTCACGGAATTACTAGAAATTCGGTTGAGTTCGAAAACGACTTAAGCGTTGCTTGGGGACTAGAAAATCCACCAGAGAATTATCCCCTTTGGTACATGGAGATGCAAACTTTAGGGTATAATTATAGACTTACCGATATTCAGGCAGCATTAGGAAATAGCCAATTAAAAAGAGCCGATAAGGGTATTGAAAGAAGAAGGGAAATTGCGAAGCAATACAACGCATTTTTTAATTCAAAAGATTACATCATAAGGCATAGTGGATCTGTAGAAGGACATGCCTACCATTTGTATGTTATTGAAGTGGAGGATAGGGCAGGCTTGTACGCTTTTTTAAGAGAAAAGAAAATTTTCGCCCAAATTCATTACTTCCCAGTTCACCAAATGCCCTTTCATAAAAATGAAACGCAACATCAAGAACTGATACATTCGGAAAATTATTACAAACACTGTTTAAGCATCCCCATGTTTCCATCTCTAAGCGATTCAGAAATTGAGTTTGTGCTTGAAACAATAGATAAATTTCATACTGCGTGATTCAAAAACTCATTTTAGGCACGGCTCAACTGGGACTTGATTATGGAATAAATAATCAAAAGGGAAAGCCTTCTTTAGAAAAATCATTCGAGATTCTTGACAATGCATTCGATTCTGGAATTGAAACCTTGGATACTGCTTTGGGGTATGGTGACTCTCATACCGTAATTGGTAAATATCATCGCCGCAACCCTCAAAAACGATTCAAGGTTATAACCAAATTTGGATCGTATACTGGTCATACTGAGTTCTTAGAAGATATTAATAAAAGCTGTTTAGAAATAGGAGTCAAACAATTACTTGGCACATTATTTCACGATATAGAAGGATTTCGAGCGTATTCAAAAAGTATTCTTACGTCAGAAATAGCTCAATTAGAAAAAAAATGTGGTGCAGTTGGTGTATCCGTTTATACCAATGAAGAGATTGAAGAATTATTAACCTTTGAAGTAATTCCGAAAATTGTTCAAATTCCATTTAATGTATTGGACAATGCAACACAAAAAGGGGATTTAATAAAAAGGTTAAAGGAGAAAGGAATTATTATTCATAGTCGTTCTGCTTTTTTACAAGGGTTGTTCTTTATGGAAGAAAACAAAATCCCGTCTAAACTTAAGTCACTAAGTTCAGTAATTAAAAACCTTAAAGAGGCTGCTACTAGCGAAGGGGTTAGCTGGGAGTCATATTTATTTAATTACCCTTTATCAAAAAGGTACATTGACGGATGTATTTTTGGGGTTGAGAATGAGAGCCAAGTATTAGCTAACGTTCAATTACTAGACACTAAAAGTATTAATTATCAATTTTGCGAGACAATTTTGGTAGATAGTGATTTATTAAATCCCAGTAAATGGAAAATACAGAAATGAAAAGACCATATATTATAGCAGAAATTGCCCAAGGCTTTGAGGGCAGTTTGGAGTTGTCCAAATTGCTTATTCGGGCTGCGGCAAAGGTTAATGCCGATTTTGTGAAATTTCAGATGGTGTATGCAAATGACTTGGCTGTTCCAAAGTACGAGCATTATAAATTATTTCAATCCATTGAATTTTCAAAACAGGAATGGCATGAACTAATGCTTTTTTCTCAAGAAAAGGAAATTGAACTTTGCGTTGATGTCTTTGGTTCTAGGTCATTAGAGGTTGTAAGGTCTACTGGAATGCGGTCTGTAAAAATTCATCCTACAGATATTACTAATCAGGTATTACTTGAAGAGTTAAATAAGATTGAGTCTGTTGAGCAAATTTTCATTGGAATTGGTGGAGCAGGATTGGAGGAAATCAAAGAGTGCATTAATTTAATTGATGAACAAAAGGAAATTGTATTAATTCATGGGTATCAGGCTTATCCGACACCAAATGGGGAAAATAAGATTTCTCGTATTGCCTATTTGAAAAATGCTTTAGAGAGAATCAAAAAGGATATAAAATATGGATTTGCGGATCATGTAGTTTCAGATGTATCTAAGTCAGTCGCATTGAATGCAATGGCATATTCTACAGGGGCCGAGTATTTTGAAAAACATCTTTCAATCGGTGCTTCGGTCGAAATGGAAGATTTTGAATCTTCGATAGGACCCGATGACTTTCTTAAATTTTCAGATGGTTTACATTCTGCAGCAAAAGCGTTTGGAAGTACTTCAAATGAAGATCATTTTGGAATGAGTAAGGCTGAATTTACTTACAGAAAAAACATTCGAAGAAATTGGGTTGCAGCAGTAGATATTCAAGAAGGAGAGGTGATTTCTGAGAATCATGTAGAATTAAAAAGATCTGAACTTGAACAGGACTTGGCACTTGAAGAGATTTTAGGTAAAAATTCGGCCTCAGAAATTAAAGAAAACGAGACTATTACAAAAGATTTGGTTGTATAAGATGAGAAGAAAATTGGCACTTGCGTTGGCCGTTAGAAATAGCGGAAGTCGATTATATGGAAAACCAATCCAGAATTTAGATATTGACAATTCATATACTATCCTCGATCATATTATTGACGGCTTTAATAAGTTAAGTAATGTTGACGAAATTGTATCTGGGGATTTCAGAAGGAATCGAGAACGAGATCTTTATTGATTACGCCAAGAAAAATAATATCAAGTATGTGGTTGGCGAGTGAGAACGATGTCCTTGCTCGACTAATACAATGCGGGGATCTGGTGCAGGCCACCGAGATAATTAGAGTCACCTCAGAAAGCCCATTTCCCTATTTCGAAAAGATGGATGAGATGTATGAGAAGTTCTCGTCAATGAACTTAGATGCATTGTTCTATGATAACATTGTCGACGGATGCGGATTCGAATTTATTAGCCTCG
>CAJIZH010000003.1 GCA_905181875.1 Flavobacteriales bacterium UBA6770 | reverse complement strand
CAACAATTGGATATAATACATGTCTTATATCCGCATTACATAAACACAAATATATTTAATCTAAAAGGCGCTTAATTGTTCTTTGGTTATCCTCATCCTCAGCAAAGACTCATCTTTGTGTTGTGTGGAATTTGAAAAGAAGAACTTTCAATGTGTTTCTTTTTTCTTTAGCCGCCGCCTTTGAATGGATTTTAAAGCTGCGTTTCCCAAAACTGTAGAAAAGATTATAAGTGCGCCAAGGTAAAAACCCGGTGTCATTTGTTCACTTTCACCAAAAAATATAAGCGCCAATACAATTGCGTAAATCGGTTCCATATTGATGCTAATACTGACTGTAAATGGTGATAATTCCTTCATTACCTCAACGCTCACTACAAAAGCTACAGCAGTGCAAACCAACCCTAGAATGAGCAGGTAAATAATGTCATTTATACCTGGTGAAAAGTCTGTAATTGTTGGAGATTCAAATAACAGGGTATAAATAGAAATACCTATGACCCCGCCTACCATTTCGTAGAAAGTAATGATTCTGGCTTTATTCTTACGAATTAAAAGACCATTAATAGTACTAAAAAGCGCAGCTAAAAACGCCGAAGATAATGCTAGAAGTATTCCTAGGGCATATTGGTTTTCAAAATTAAATATGAGTGAAAGTCCTACTATTACTGCTAATCCAAAAAGCAGTTCGTAAAGAATCAATTTGCGTTTAAAAAAAATAGGCTCTAAAATAGCCACAAAGAGAGACGCAGAGGCCAAGGTTGTTAGTACAACAGAAACATTCGAAACTTTAAGCGCTTGAAAAAATGTACTCCAATGCGCTGCTACAATAAATCCTACAAAAATAAAAATAAGCGCTTTTTTAAAGGATATTTTTAGTTGAGCTTTCGTCGATATTGCATACATAGCTAGACCAACAGCTGCAATAAGCATTCTATACCAAACAATAGAGTAATACGGAACTTCAATGAGTTTACCTAATATTCCTGTAAAACCCCAAATAAAAACTGTAGCATGAAGCGCTATTTGATAGCGATAATCAGTAATGAATTTTTTGATCATACCTTACTCTTCCACTTGAGATTCGGCTACTCCTCCACTTAAAATGATTTTCATCATTTCGGCAGGCTTAACATTTAACGGCGTTACATTCTTTTTGGGCACAATAAATATATTTCCCGTAAATCCATAGCTATGAGGGAGGTACACCATTACTTTTTCGCCTTTAATGCCCCAAGTACTTAAATCAGACTGGGTTACAAAGCCTGGCTTTTCTACATCTGGACTTAACTTTACGAGTACAGGTTTTGAAAATTTCTTTTTCTTACCGCCAAGAATCGCTTCGGTAAAATCCATTATTGAAGTATAAATGGACTTAATAACAGGCGCTTTATTTAGAAGACGCTTAAACCAATAATTGATTGGTTTTGCTACGACAGTATTTCCCAAAAACCCAATTACCGTAATCATAACGACCAAAATAACGAGTCCTAAACCCGGGATATCAATTTTGAAAGGTAGAATGGTAGGAAGTATAGCATCTATAAAACCCAACAATGCAAATATTACGTAAAGCGTAACGGCTAATGGCACGGTAAATAATACTCCTCGTAAAAAGTAAGTTCCAATTTTCTTAAGCATCTTTTAATAGTTTTTCGCGGTCTAATTTTTTAAGCCCTTTTACAACTAAACTATAGGAATGATCTATCATTTTTATAGCAAGTTTATCATCGAC
Source organism: Flavobacteriales bacterium UBA6770 (assembly GCA_905181875.1). Lineage (GTDB taxonomy): Bacteria > Bacteroidota > Bacteroidia > Flavobacteriales_G > Salibacteraceae > UBA6770. The sequence goes on along the minus strand of CAJIZH010000003.1, from coordinate 1,222,183 downwards.
ATCTGATATTGAATTTACTGTATTCCAATGTTTTTTATTCATATGAAAACCTTCTTTAATTCCGTTGAATTCCTCACGCAGTTCGATAGCCCAGTCAGGGTCACATTTTACATTATAGCTTTTAAAATTATCGACATCACATAACGCATACATTTTCCCAATTACTTTAAAAACCAATGTTTTATTATCAAAAGGAAACTCTTCAGTGGTTCCCGATTTTGATAAACAATAATCTCTAAATTCAATAATGTCCAAAGCTATGACGGTTCTAATAAGCGTTAAAAATACAATAAGGACATAGATTCCAAACTTTCCTGTTCACCCTTTTTAAAGGCATTTTTATTGTGTTATGTTCAGAATGAAAATCAAAGTGCAAGCCTCGATAAATTACTTTTGTCTATGAAAATGATACTAGATAGAATAAGCTTACGCAATCGCATTTACTTCTCACTTACCCTGTTGGTAGTAATTAGCTTCCTAATTATTGGGGCAGTTACCATTTGGTACACACACATTGAAAACGAGCGCTACCATAATCAAAGACTTGAACGAAAAGAAAAAGCCATTACGTCTGCTTTGAATTATTTTTTAGAAGATAAAGAAGAGGATATCTACGCGTTATACACTAGAAGTTTTCACGAGAAAATTGTTGAATTAGCCGACATACATGGGCTAGAAGTAAATCTATATGACATGGAAGGCAAGTGGATTGCCTCTTCTAATTTTGATTATTTCGATCAAGGTATTTTACCAGAAATCCTTGACGATCAGCTCATGCAAACCATTTTTGATAATCGAGGGCATTATGTAACGGATCGTTATATAGGCGATGAAGATTTGCTGACAGCTTTCACTTTTGTACGTGGCGCTAATGAAGAGCCAATTGCATTGGTAAGCGTACCTTACTTTACAAGTAATGAAATTCAAAAAAATGAAACGTACGAACTTTTATACAGACTTGGTCAAATCTATTTACTGCTGATGTTGGGGGCATTGGCAATTGCATTCTTCCTTTCTAATTATATTACCAAAAGCTTACAATCGATAACTCAAAAAATTCGAACGTTAAGTCTGACAGAGGCCAATGAAGAAATTAACTGGGAAACAAATGATGAAATTGGCGAATTGATAATTGAATACAATAAAAAAGTGAGAGAGTTAAAATCAAGTGCTGAGTTATTGGCAAAAAGTGAGCGCGAAGGAGCCTGGAGAGAAATGGCCCGTCAGGTTGCCCACGAAATAAAAAACCCACTTACGCCAATGAAATTATCAGTTCAACAATTGGAAAGAAGTTGGAAAGATGGCAAAGAGGACTTCTCAATTCGAATGAAACGCTTTAATGAAACAATGACTCAGCAAATCGATACTTTATCAGATATAGCAACTGAGTTTTCGAATTTTGCCCGACTCAATAAATCAACTCCAGAAAAAATTGAGCTTATAAAGAATTTAAAAAACTGCGTAAAACTATTTGATGGAGAATCAATTGATATTCAATTTTCAAGTTCAGATACTAAAGCAGAAGTACTTATTGATAAAACTCATTTCAATCGAATTTTCACCAATCTCATTACCAATGCAATAGAAGCTATTTCAGATGGAGTAGCTGGGCATTTGAACATTGCGGTCTCTGTAAAAGAAAATGAGATTACTGTTTCATTGTCAGATAATGGAGTGGGTATTGAACAAGAGAAGCTAAATAGAATATTCGAACCTAATTTTACTACTAAATCCAAAGGAACAGGGCTTGGGTTGGCAATGGTAAAGGGAATGCTTGATGCTGCACAGGCATCAATAACTGTAAGGTCCATAACAGGTGAGGGGTCAACATTCACACTTTCGTTTCCGAAAATTACTTAGTTCTAATTTTAGAGATTCTAACATTACCTTCACTTTTATGCATCTTGACGCAAGTATATTTATTAAAATTCTCGCAAGATGAAGTAGTTCGAAATATGGCAATTATTTCTGTTCCATTTGAAATATGATCCACTTTACTCTCGTCGCAAATTCTAAAGTCCCTGCCTTTAATTTGTAAATAAGATCCCGTATAGTCCTTTATTAATATTGATTTTTTGTTGGTCACATGAAGCAGCGCCCATCAATAATAAAATATACAGAAGAATGAGCAACTTATTAAGAATTGGATTTGAGAGCTAACTTAAATGTAGATTAGATATTATAAATAAAGGATACCCTAGTTTTATTAATTCACCAAGGCATCTTTTGACTTTAAAAGTTATCCAAATCAACTGGCCTCATAAAAGCGGACCTTTTAAGAACAGTTTCTCCTATACACCAATAACACCATATCCAATTCCTTTGTAAGGAATTCATTTGTTTCAAACAGCCTCCGCAATTTTTTTATTAAAGGATTATCTATTCTTCGTTATCCTAAAACGGTCTTTGAAAAAACTCTATTCCATCGCTGGAGGACGATTACCATTTCCAGTTACTATATTACAATTTTCATTATTGTAATATTCATAATAGGTTAAATACTCTTATGCAATTGCTAAGTTTTCATTGTATAGTTATAAATCTTGTTTGTTAGAACAGGATAATGCAACTAAGGCAAATGAAACAGATAATAGTAATTTAATATATTTTTATTTATTTGTATTAAAATAAATAAAAAATTATAATCCACTTGAGTAGTTAAGAATAGGGGCGTTTTCAACTTGATTTTCCTGTTTCACTAGTAAATGAGAGGTTGCTTATTAAAACTGCTATTGCTGATAAAAGTCAATTTTTCATAGCGATTAATTTAGAACACTTCAGTCTAAGCAGTAAATTCATGAAATCAGAAAAAAGAGTGTGCAAGCAGCTTTTGAAATTAAAAGGCTACTAGTGTTTATTAAAGGTATTTACTGCTTTCTGGTATTAAGTGCCTCCATAAATGCCGTCTTCTTTCTTCTTGATACATCTACTTGAGTTCCATCACTCATTTCAATAATTCCACTTTCTGTTTTGAAAAATCTATGAATTTGACTCATGTTCACTAAATGACCTCTATGAACTCTAAAAAAACCGTCTCCAGCAAGCATGTTTTCATACTCTCCAAGTGTTTTAGAAACAAGAATTTTCTTTCCTGTATTCATGAAAAGTCGGGTATAGTTTCCATCAGATTCGCAACGTATGATGCTGCTAATTGCAATGAAAGTAATTCCGTTACTGTCTGGAATAGCTAATTTTCTCTCTTGATAATCTGACTTAAAGTTTTCTATAAGATTATCATAGCTATCTGTTGGAGGTATTTTTTTGGTGTGTACATGCTTCTTAATTGCCTTTTTCAAGTCTTCAATATCAAATGGTTTTAGCAAATAGTCCAGAGCAGAAAACTTGATGGCTTTTAATGCAGAATGATCGTATGCGGTTACAAAAACTATATTGAAATTAATCGGTTTCATTAGCTCCAATAACTCAAATCCAGAATCAAACGGCATTTCAACATCTAAAAAAACTAATTCGGGAGTATACTTTTCAATCTTTACCATCGCCGAATCGATTGATTCCGATTTTGCAACGATTTGCACACCTTCCACATAATTCTCTAAGAGGTTGCTTAATGATTCTCTAGCGCCTTCCTCATCATCCACTATCATTACTCTAACATCGTTCATATTACTCTTGGTTTAATGGTAAATATATCATTACTCTAATTCCGGCTTCTTCAAAATTATCTGGATCTATATCTTCAATTGTTACGCTTAAATCGCTATAGTTTACTTTATTTATAATTTGTAATCTACCTTCCGTACTTGACATTCCTTGCGATTTTTGATACTTGGGATGAGTCCTTCTGATTTCTTGCATCTTTTTTCTACAAACACCATTATTTGCCACAAACCACCAAGTAATTCTGTTCTAAGCACTAGTTAATATCAATTCTATGCAATGTTTTTTTAGTCGCTATTCCATGTAAGACAGCGTTCTCGGGATAAGGTTGAACGAGTATACTTGACATTTCGTCAAACTCTTTGTCTATATCAGCATGAATACTAATTTTATAGTCAAAATTGTTTTTAAGCCTAGGCTTCTCGAAATTCAAATAGAAGCTAATGGCATATAACTCACCTTCAATACTCATAAACTTCTTTTTACTATTATCTAAAATAACGCGCATTAACTTTGCGAATTTGCTCAAATATCTTAGCGCTTATTCCGTATTATTTCTAGAAATAAAATGGAGATTCATCTGAGTCATTAATTCCAAGTTGACAATATTCTTATTAATCTCACATTTTTCCTGTTCATTTTTTCGGTTAGATCTGGAATAAATCCAAACTGAAAGCAGTAAAACCAGCTTAACAATTCCCGCCAACACTATCTTAAACTAAAGTGTTTGATAGAAATATGGTAAAATCTCAATCTATATTTGAACCGGCTATCTACTTCCGGCCAATTTATAACGGTACTGAAATAACCCTAGGTTTCCTGGTGCTGAACCCACAAAAGGTAGTCTGATAAAATTTTGCTCTGCTTGCAGCTTATAGCTAGTAAGCAAAGTAGTGTCTTGATCGTTGATTTTAATACTGGAAATGTAAATTTTAGGTGCAATCGTATCGGATTCTAGTTTAAAGGACAACCTGCCTTATGAGGAAGGATTATCGATTCATATAACTTGGACAGACCAACCTGTAACTTGACTTAAAGAAGAACTTGAGTTCGGCGAAACATAAGTATTATTAGAATTTAGACTGTGTTGGTAAATCTCCGAATTAGCAGTTACAAACCATAGATTATTATCCGGATCCTCTTAGATAGCGGTCATGGTTTTATCACTCAGATACTCGATTCTATTTCAAGATGAAATAGAATCGAGTTGAAAAACAAATTACTCCTCCTTGATTCAACCCAATCCAAATTTTTTGTTCACTATACTCAAATAAATATTCTACTTTTTTTTCAGTAAATAATCTCGCTAATATTACTTTTTCATTAAGGTTAACCACCTCGGCACCAGCAATAAATAGATGGGATTTATTCTTTAGCGCACTAAATTTAATTTTGTTGTATTCAGAGTTTCCGCTGAGTGGAATTTCTAATTTAAGTTCATGGAAAAAGACTTTTAATTGATTTACTGACTTTGCTCCTTTCGTTGGTTTTGAACTACCTGCAATAAATTTGTTCTCAGACAATTAGCGAGCAATGTATTTATACTCTCAAGATTCGTCATGGTTAATCACTTTTCGAATTGCAGGTTGAACTTCAATTAATCCACTTCCTGTAATATTAGATATCCAAATATTATCCGAATCGTCTATTCTAGCTTGATTAACGGTTTTACCAACTAGTGCGGATTGGAGTTGGGTGTATAAAGCAATAGGAGAGACTTTATAATACTTTATGTAGAACAACATTCCTTCAGCAGCGCAGTAGCCCAGTTTTCCATGCGATTCAAAAAACCAACGATATATCAACCCTTTGATACTTTACTCGATTTCACTAATTCAAAACTTAATCCTTCGAGAGTAACTAAGCCTTTGCTGGTTGCAACCCAAATTCGACCCGTTTTACCTTGGGTGATATCATAGATTTCATTGCTAACGATTCCCCCTGTTTTTCATAATGGTCAAACAAAGCTTCTTAAGCCATTAATAAATTCGCTACTAAAACAAGATCGATATGAGTGTGATAATCCTCATTGGTCAAATGAAAGTATTACAAATCCAAGTCCCAAGAGACGAATAAAATTAAAAATTAGCTTTTAATAAATAATCGATTGGTTTATGGAAATGAGGGGGATTACTTCGACCGTTTAAAAACTGGAACAGTGCTGCAGGGCTCTCCAAACATTAGTGACTTTGCGACCGGTTGCAGTTTATTTGTAATTTCAACCCAAGCTGCTTCCGAAACTGTTCTATCGCCACATCCTTTGATAACTATTCGGGTATCACTATATTCATTTGAATTTATCGAGCGAATAGAACGCAATAGTAATTGCTGTTCAACTCCTTCTTTGCTACCAAAATGGATTGTTAAAGCAAATTCCTGTAGGGCGGAACTTAACAACATATAAGACCAGCTTGGAATTATGGCATCAACAGAACAAGTCAAAGCGATGTGTTTATTCTGATAAACTGACCAGTCATTTTCTTTAATAAATGCTCTAAACTCTTTTTCTTTTAATGCAATTTCTTGCCAAAGATTTTGAGCAATATCGTATTCTACAATTTCTTCTTTTACGAAAAAATCAGCCATGTCTAGTTGAACTAACCCAGACTTAGCGACTTTGTTTATAATTTCAACTGATTCTGACATTACATAAATCCTAATTCCAACTGTGCTTCTTCAGACATCATATCCTTTTCCCAAGCTGGTTCAAAAGTGATTGTCACTTTTGCATCACTTACTATTTGGATTCCCTTAACTTTTTCTTCCACCTCAGCCGGCAAGCTTTCGGCAACAGGACAGCTAGGTGATGTTAATGTCATCAGCACATCTACTTGCGCAGTGTCGCTCACAGCAATATCATAAATTAATCCCAGCTCATAAATATCAACTGGAATTTCTGGGTCAAAAACCGTTTTTAAAACCTCTATTACCGTATTCTCAATTACTTTTTTATCCATCTTAAATTGCTTTTGCTGAATAAGCTAAGGCGTATGTTTTAATTTTTTTAATCATTGACACCAAACCATTAGAACGGGTTGGCGATAAATGCTCTTTTAATCCAATTTTATCCACGAAATATAAATCCGATTTTAATATTTCATCTGCTGATGAGTTATTCAAAACTCTTACAACCATTCCTACAATTCCTTTAGTAATAATGGCATCAGAATCCGCCTGAAATTGCAAAATTCCGTTCTCTTGAGCTGGAATCAACCAAACTCTACTCTGACAACCCCTCACTAGATAATCATCCGACTTTAATTCTTCTGTAAGACCACTGACATCCTTCCCCATATCTATGATGTATTCATACTTTTCCATCCAGTCATCGAACATCGAAAACTCTTCTATAAGCTCGTCTTGTCTTTCGTTTATGGACATCATGAAAACATTTTTTTAACCCTTAACAATCCTTCGTATAGAGCATCAATTTCTTCTTTGGTATTGTAAAAAGCGAAAGACGCTCTAACCGTACCTGGTATTCCAAATCGCGTCATAACTGGCTGGGTGCAGTGATGGCCAGTTCTTACTGCAATTCCTAATTTATCTAAGATAGTTCCAGCATCATAAGGGTGAATTCCATCCAACAAGAATGAAATCACTGAAGCCTTATTTTTTGCAGTTCCGTATATCTTAAGCCCTTCGATTTGACTTAATTTTTCTGTCCCGTATTCCAACAATTCTTGCTCATAATCAGCAATAGCATCAAGACCAATTTCGTTTACGTAATCGATTGCCGTTTTCAAACCTATAACTCCTGCAATATTTGGTGTTCCAGCTTCAAACTTAAATGGCAGTTCATTATAAGTGGTCTTTTCAAAAGACACCGTCTTAATCATATCACCACCACCTTGATAAGGAGGTAGTTTATTCAACCACTCTTCTTTGCCATACAAAACACCTACGCCTGTTGGGCCAAATAACTTGTGGCCGGACATTACATAAAAATCGCAATCTAATGCTTGAACATCAACTGCCATATGAGGAACAGCTTGAGCACCATCCAATAAAACTGGAATTCCTTTTGAGTGCGCTGCTTCAATTACATCAGTAATTGGGTTCATTGTTCCCAACGCATTGGAAACATGATTTACTGCAATAATTTTAGTTCTATCAGACAATAAGTTATGAAATTCCTCCATAATCCATTCACCCGAATCAGTAATTGGAATCACTTTGAGCTTCGCTCCCGTTTGCTCACAGGCCATTTGCCATGGCACAATGTTCGAATGATGTTCTAACTCTGAAACAAGAACCTCATCACCTTCTTTTAGAAAGCTTTTAGCAAAACCATTGGCTACTAAATTGATTCCGTCAGTAGTTCCTTTGTTAAATACTATTTCGTGGTCAAATTTCGCATTAAAATGAGCTTGAACCGTTTTCCGCGAAAGTTCATACTCCTCAGTAGCCGCAGCCGATAAAGAATGAACACCTCGGTGAATATTAGAGTGCTCATTAGAATAATAATCCGCGACTCTATCAATAACCACTTTTGGTTTTTGAGTAGAAGCTGCATTGTCGAAATATACCAAAGGTTTACCGTTAACTTCTTGGTGAAGAATGGGGAAATCTTTTCTAATTTGCTCTATGTTCAATTCAGTTTTTACCACACTTATACTTTAAATTTTTCATCTACTAATTCTTCAACATGAGTTCTAAATGAGTCCAATTTAATCTCATCTAGGACATCAAATACAAATGCTCGAATCAACATTTTTTTTGCACTTATTTCACTTACACCTCTAGTTTTCAGATAGAAAAGTGCTTCCTCATCCAATTGCCCAGTTGTTGAGCCGTGAGAACATAAAACATCATCAGCGTAAATCTCTAATTCTGGTTTTGAATTAATGATTGCATCATCACTCAATAAGATATTTTGATTGCTTTGAAACGCATTAATCTTTTGAGCATCAGGCTGTACCATGACTTTTCCATTAAAAACTGCAGTAGCCTTATCATCGATAATGCCTTTATAGTTTTCGCTTGAGTTACAATTTGGAGCAATGTGATCTACATAAGTATGATTGTCAAAGTGCTGAGTACCAGAAGCAAGATAAACTCCATTTAATTTGGTTTCGCAGTTCTGTCCTTCAACTGCAATATTCAAATTATTTCTAAGGATTTTTCCTTCTAAACAAATAGTATGAATTGCAAATCGACTGTCTCTTTTTTGTTGAACCGCGATTGTGTTGATTAGGTAATTTTCATCTCCCCCTTGTTGCAATTGGTGCACATCTAATTCTGCATTTTTTGCCACTTTCATTTCCGAAACTACATTCCAAAAATTATTCTCGTTACCCTCGTTTTGAAAATTGAAAATAAACTGAGCAGAAGCACTTTTTGCTACTTCAATTTTAATTCTAGGTTGAGCTTGAACTCCGCTGTTGGCATTCACAAAATTCAGTTGAATCGAATTGTCCATTACCACGCCTTCAGCAACTTTAATTCGGATACCCGAGGTATAGTAGGCTGTATTCAATGCAGCAAAAAACTCATGCTGATATTCTACCAATGAACTTCGAACTTCCTCGATAGGAGAAATTTCAATTCCTTCTGGTAACTTTCCAATTAAATCTCTAAAAAAGCCATTTACGCAATTGATATGTGCTCCATTTTCATCAATTGATAGAACCTTCACAACATCGTTAGATTCTTCAATCGAAAATGAACTGTTCTGGATTTTTGTCAATCGTGTATACTTCCAATACTCTTCTCGAGTAGAGGGAAAGGCCAGGTTCTGCAAAGCAATTTGTGCTGCTATGCTTTCTCCTGAAAGTCCTTCAGAAACTCTAAACTGCTCTAAAAACAATTCCTTTTTATCTTTTACAACTACAGACATTACGCTAGTTCTTTATCTTCTTTAGTCAACCAATCGTAACCTTTTTCTTCTAATTCTAGTGCTAATTCTTTGCCACCAGTTTTTACAATCCTTCCTTGATACAATACATGTACAAAGTCCGGGACTACATAATCCAAAAGTCTTTGATAGTGTGTAATAACTATGGTTGCATTGTCCTTAGTTTTAAGTTTGTTTACTCCGTTTGCAACAATTCTTAATGCATCGATATCTAGCCCCGAATCTGTTTCATCAAGTATGGCTAACTTAGGATCAAGCATTGCCATTTGGAAAATCTCGTTACGTTTCTTTTCACCACCAGAAAAACCTTCATTGACAGAACGGCTTGCTAAATTATCTTTTAGTTCAACCAATTCTTTTTTCTCTTTTACTCTTTTCAAGAATTCTTTTGCAGATATTCTTTCATGGCCTTTATATGCCCTTACTTCGTTAATTGCTGCTTTTAGGAAATTAATATTGCTCACTCCAGGAATTTCAACTGGGTATTGAAAAGCTAAAAACAACCCTTCGGCTGCTCTTTCTTCAGGAGCTAATTCCAGCATATCTTTTCCATCAAAAGAAACTGTTCCTCCATCAACTTTATAATCTTCTCTTCCAGCCAAAACTGAAGCCAAGGTGCTTTTTCCAGAACCGTTAGGTCCCATTATCGCATGAACTTCGCCTGCTTTTACTTCTAGATTTAAGCCTTTAAGGATTTCCTTTCCTTCTACGCTTGCTTTAAGGTCTTTTATTGATAACATAGCTTACTTGCTTGAAAATTAATCCTCTTTATTTTTAAATAAAATATTGAAGGTGTTAAGGCTGCCATAACTTCTTATTATGTATTGCTGCATCTGCACCTTATCTTGGTCCGATAACTTATCGTGACTGTTTGAATCTTGTTCCTGTTTTAATATCCATTACTTTTCTGATAACCTATCCTACAGAACCTTCCAACGAAATATCCAATAATTTCTGAGCTTCAACTGCAAACTCCATTGGCAACTGATTCAACACGTCTTTACAGTATCCGTTTACTATTAAACCAATTGCTTTCTCTGTATTGATTCCACGTTGGTTACAGTAAAATATTTGATCCTCACCAATTTTAGAGGTCGTAGCCTCATGTTCAACTTTCGCCGTTTTATTGGAGGTTTCTATATATGGAAAAGTATGTGCTCCGCAAGTATCACCCAACAACAATGAATCGCATTGTGAAAAATTACGTGCATTTTGCACTCTTGTTAATCTTAACTAATCCTCGATAGGAGTTACTGCTTTTTCCAGCAGAAATACCTTTCGAAATGATGGTAGACTTGGTGTTTTTACCAATGTGAATCATCTTCGTACCCGTATCTGCTTGCTGGTAATTGTTAGTTACCGCAACACTATAAAACTCACCTACCGAATAATCACCTTTCAATATACAACTTGGATATTTCCAAGTCACTGCAGAACCCGTTTCAACTTGCGTCCAAGCAATTTTTGAATGGTCTCCTTCGCAAAGGCCTCTCTTAGTAACAAAGTTGTAGATACCTCCTACTCCTTGCGCATTTACCTGGATACCAGTTCTGAACAGTAGAATATTTTACCTCGGCACCTTTGTGCGTAACGATTTCTACAACTGCTGCATGCAATTGATTTTCATCTCGCATTGGTGCTGTACAACCTTCTAGGTAACTTACATAGCTATCTTCATCTGCAATGATCAACGTTCTCTCAAATTGACCCGTATTTGCTTCGTTAATTCTGAAATAAGTAGACAATTCCATTGGACATCTAGTACCTTTTGGGATGTAGCAAAATGACCCATCAGTAAATACTGCTGAATTAAGCTGCATAATAGTTGTCGTTTACCGGCACTACTGAAGCCATATATTTTTGCACCAAATCGGGGTGATTCTTAACCGCCTCAGAAAACGAGCAGAAAATAATCCCCTTTTCAGCTAACGTTTCTTTAAAGGTAGTCGCTACAGACACTGAATCCATAACAATGTCAACAGCCACGTTAGATAGTCGCTTTTGCTCATCGATTGAAATGCCTAATTTTTTGAAAGTTTCCAATAATTCCGGATCTACTTCATCCAAACTATCTAGCTTTTTCTTCGGCTTTGGAGCTGCATAAAATATTAGATCCTGAAGATTAGGCTTAGGATATTTAACATGTCCCCATTCAGGTTCAGTTAAAGTCTGAAATTTCTCGAAAGCGTCCAGTCTAAATTTCAATAACCATTCAGGTTCATCTTTCTTTTTAGAAATAAAACGAATGATCCCTGCATTTAGACCTTTTGGCGCATTATCAGATTCAATATCAGTTGTAAAACCGTATTTATATTCTGAGTTTATATATTCGTCAAGAGCTACGTCTTGTTGAGCTAACTTATCTGGCATATCTAATTAAATTGAAAAACTTTCTCCGCAACCACATGTGCGCGAAGCGTTCGGGTTGTTAAAAGCAAAACCTTTTCCATTGAGGCCGCCACTGTATTCTAAAACAGTTCCCGCTAAATACAAGAAACTCTTTTTGTCTACGGCTATCTTGATACCTTGATCTTCAAAGATTTTATCGTCCACTTTCGATTCCGATTCAAAATCCATTTGATAGGTAAGGCCACTACAACCACCACCTTCTACACCAACACGTATAACAGCATTCTGAGGAATCTTATCTTCTGCCATAAGGCGAAGGACTTCTTCTTTTGCTTCTTCTGATACTTTTATCATAATCTTAAAACAATTAGGCAAACTGCATGGTTCGCTAGACTGCAAAGTTATTTAGAATAGTTCTAAATAAAAAAAAAATAGGTTAATTATATACCTAATAGTAGGTAGAAGGAATTTCTTACACAACAAAACACCGACTATTGATTTTAGGTCAGGTAGTTAGCATGTAATCTCAAAACTTACAGACATGAAATCAATAAGGAAAATTACCAATAGACTGCTGGTATTAATGTCAATTACAATCCTTTCTTATAAAAAAGAAGGTTGTACCGATGCAACAGCAACTAATTGTAATTCAAAAGCAATAAAAAAATAATGGCACTTATTTTTAACCAACAAAAACAACTCCCGAAAACCCTATTGACCCAAGCGAACGGATCCCGCAGATACAATTGAACCAAAAAACACTAAAACGGAAAAACTTGCTTCACTTGACGCTTTCAGAAAAGCCACAGCAATAACGTTCGAGACTTTTAACTGCAATGCATCTGAAGCCGGAGATATCACTGCACCAAAAGGAACTGTAATAAATGGTTAACCTAATCCAATAGCATGCTTCAATGGAAATCCAGCGTTTTCAGGCCTAGTGGTGCTTGTAAAAGAAGTGTATAGTATTATGAAACATTATTACTTCTGAAGTTTATACTGAGTCTAATGGAATACCCCTGGAATCAGGAGGCGAGTTTTTCATAAATGCCAAATCTAAAGGTACTTTATTAACATTAACTCCTGGAAAATCCTCAGGAATTTCAATGCCTACGAAATCTACTGCAAGCAGGAATGCAGCTTTTTACTGGAGTTCAAAGTGCGGATAGAATCCCTAGATGGACCATTGATGACTCAAGTGACACTAACTCTCGTTTTGACTATCCGTAAAGTACCCACCTCCATTTTTATATGAAATAAAACTTGAATTTTAGACTGGATAAAGATTGATCGATACTTACACAATGGTCAAACTGTTATCTGTGAATTTGAAGTTACAAACCTTTCTAATCTGGACCCGAGGAACATAAGGTTTATAGGAATAGAGAAAGGTGTTCACTCTGTTTACGGAGCAGGGCCTCAGTACTCTGAAGTTGGAAGGAAAGCTAGAATCATTGCCAATAGAATAATAACATCGCTGCCTTCATTACATTTAATTTATACAATTTCAGAAAGTAAGTTTTATTATGTTTTGTTAGAAGATGCACCTGACCAAACCACTTTAAATTCAATTGTTATGAAACAAATTACTAGCGCAAACCTGAATGTAATAATCTAACACACGATTGATGAATTAATTAAGATCGTTTCAATAATTTCTAAAACAGCAAAATGACCCCTGATTTTAAAGTTGTGATTTCGATCTTTTGTTTTTGGCACTTATTTAAGTTTTTACTAGTATTAACAGACCCTTATCATGGTGCTTAGAGCGAAGGTGAACCTCTTGTAAGGTTAGGATTGAAGTACTTATGGCTGGAGCAGTTTTCCTTTGCACAGTTTGCTGGAAAAGCTGATGAAAAAGCGGCTGATTAAGAAGGCTTAACTCCAGAAATACAATTTTAGCAATTAGTGCGGCAAGTGTTTTTGCAATAGGCCATAAACAAACGTGCCTATTGTTGCTCCTATAATTGCTAAAACAATAATGGAATATCCTGCACCTGTCAAAGCAAATAAAGGAGCCGGGCAAGCTCCTGTGAGCGCCCAACCGAATCCGAAGCATATTCCACCAACTAAGTTTCCAACTTTCTTAAGCGGTTTTGGTTTCAATACTATTGGCTCCCCATCTATCGATTTTAAATTGAATTTTTTGATGATCTGAATAGATATAGCTCCCACAACAATCGCACTTCCAATAACACCGTACATGTGGAATGAATCGAACAAAAACATTTCTTGAATACGAAACCAAGAAACAACTTCTGCTTTTATCAAAAGAATCCCGAAGCTTATACCGAGCAATAAAAATTTCGCGTACTTCATTATCTATAGTGTTAAAATGGTTGGGAGTATAAAATAGGACATCAACAAACCTCCAATAAAAAACCCAACGACAGCAATAAGGGATGCTAATTGAAACATAGACAAGCCCATAATAGCATGACCCGATGTGCATCCTCCCGCATATCTAGCACCGAAACCGACAAAAAAACCACCGATTACGGTGATAATAAATGTGCGAAGGGTAAAGAGTTCGTTCCAATTAAAAATCTCCTGTGGCAATAGAGAATTAAAGTCTGTAATTCCCATACTAGTAAGTCGCTCAACGGTGGCTTCATCAAGAGGAAGAGGATTGCCACTATTCAAAAAGTTCCCGGCAATTGCTCCACCTAGGAGTATTCCTGCTAAAAACACTAGATTCCAAATGTCTTTTTTCCAATCATTTTTTCGATATAAATCTACATTTATGGGAACACACATCGAGCAAACTGACCGAAGAGTGGAAGACACACCAAAAGGCTTGTTTCCGATGTACAGCATACCAGGAACCATCAGCCCTATTAGTGGTCCCGAAATGTACCACGGCCAGGGAGAAAATATAAAATCCATGCGGAATAATTTTAAATGCGAATTAAGTAAATGTTCTATTCATTTCTAGACACAATTGCAACAATGACGTTAAATTGACCTAATGCACCTGTTCACTTTGTAAAACACCAACAGATGAATTTGTTTGATATAAATACACGATATATACCAATAGGTAGGTATTGTGTAATTGAAGAATGCTATACAACTTTGCGGAGTAAATGAAATTAACACAGGCACCTTACAGTAAACGTCTACTTGTTACGCAAATAAGCGATGCTACCTTAGAAATTAAGTTGCTAGAATTGGGCTTTGGTATCAATTCCGAATGCAATTTATTAAGGCAAGCACCTTTTAATGGCCCCTATACGCTCAATAATGAAAAGACGCAAATCATTTTAAGAAGTGAGGATGCTAATAGGATCGAGGTCTCAATACTACCTAGGGGATGAAAGTAGTATTAGCCGGAAACCCAAACTGTGGTAAAACGTCCTTATTCAATCGGTTTACCGGAATGAATCAAAAGGTAGGTAACTACCCAGGAATTACGGTAAGTAAAAGAGAAGGTTCATTTACAATTGATGGCGAAACTTGTTCAATTGCTGACTTGCCCGGTATTTACAGTTTGTATGCTGGCAGTGAAGACGAAAAAATTGCGGTAAACGCTATTTTAGATCTTCAAAAACTAGAAAACCCACCAATTACGCTTTGCATAATAGATATTCAAAGTCCACATAAAAACTTGTTGCTACTATCTCAACTTATCGAATTGGGCTTGCCTATTATCGGTGTTTTTAATTATCGAAAAAAAACAACGACATCGGAAATAAGTGACTGGATTAAAAGGCTAGAGGCGAAATACAACATTCCTTTTTTAGCTGTAAACGCTAACTCTGGCGAAGGATTATACGCGCTGAAAGAAGAATTAAAAAACAGCAAGGACAAAGAGACTGTTAATCGTTATCCAAATTCCAAAATAGCAGAATTTGCTGAATGGATAAAACAAGCCAACAACAGTGCAGCAGGATCACATATTCTAAAAATAACCAAAGATCTTAGGGCTCGACTTGAAGAGGTAGACAGCAGTTTTCCATCAAAAACGTTTGGCGCTGAGCATAAACAGAACTCTACCGAACAAACCCATAGCAAAACCTCCTATCTCGACAATTTACTGATGCACCATATATGGGGTTATGTGATTTTTGGAGTTTCATTAATTGTAATATTTCAAGCCGTATTTGCTTGGTCGGCCCATCCAATGGAGTGGATTGAAGAAGGTTTTGGATTATTATCCGTCTGCACCCACGCCTATCTACCCGTTAATTTTTATACAAATGCCATAAGCAATGGCATTATTCCTGGGCTTGCAGGCATAGTTGTTTTTGTACCGCAAATTTCCTTTCTGTTCTTGTTTATTGCATTGTTCGAAGAGTCTGGATATATGACACGCGTTGTTTACTTAATGGATAGATTGGTAAAGCCCTTTGGTCTATCAGGACGGAGTGTCGTGCCTTTAATCTCAGGTTACGCTTGCGCAATACCTGCAATAATGGCTACCCGTACCATAAAAAACCCGAGGGAAAAGCTAATTACCATGCTCGTAATCCCCTTTATGACTTGCTCTGCTCGAATACCCGTTTACACAACGCTTATTGCGCTTATGATGTCTTCAGAGGCCAGTGTGGGTGTTTTTAATGCGCAGGGATTGGTGCTATTTGCTTTGTATTTATTTGGTGCTTTTATGTCCTTTTTTACGGCTTTAATTGCTCATAAAGTAATGAAGCGCGGGGGCAGGTCTATGCTTATCATGGAATTGCCAAACTACAAAATGCCCAGTTTTAATAATGTCGTGCTTACTATTTATGAAAAAAGCAAATCCTTTGTATTTCAGGCTGGAAAAATAATCATCCTCGTTTCGATTGCTTTATATTTAATGTCCAACATCGGATTCAACGATACATTTGAGAAAATTGATAATAATGATACTGAGTTTGTAAATCAGTTCAAACCTAATGAATTGGCCCAATTGAAACTTGAAAACAGTATAATTGGTCAACTCGGAAAGTTTATTGAGCCTGCCATTAGACCCTTGGGGTACGATTGGAAAATCGGAATTTCGCTCATCACCTCCTTTGCTGCCAGAGAGGTTTTTGTGGGCACAATGAGTACGATTTATGCATTAGAAGATGCCGGTGACGATACTTCTTCTATCGTTCACAAAATGCAATCGGACAAAAATCCAGATGGCACAGCAAAATACAGTCTTGCGGTAGTTCTCTCTTTATTGGTTTTTTACGCTTTGGCCATGCAATGCTTGAGTACAATAGCGGTTATGTATAAAGAAACTAGCGGTTGGAAATGGCCTTCAATTCAGTTTGTTGTTTCTACAGGCAGTGCCTATTTATTGGCGTTGTTGGTATATCAACTTATGAGCTAGCTAATTTGTTGAAATAAGTGTATACTAGATTTTGTGTTTTTCCAAATCTTTCGCTCAATCAAACGTTCTTATCAATTAGTGTCTTCCTTAATTCTATTACTCAGAAATCTGAATAAATCTTGTCAAGCGGATCCTTTTACAATAAAAAGTAGCAACTAATCGGAGCATAATCATCATTTTAGGAACTGACACCTTAAAGGAACTGAAATTTTAGAGGTAAAGATGTTTATTCCAAAAGTGTTTTTATAAATTTAGGAAATGTCGCTGAGTTATGCGTAAATATTTGATGTCACTCAGGTGAAGTCCATATTGATTTTACCTCAAGCTCAAAATATCCTGGAAAACCATTTGAAGTAATGCTCGTTGGAAGAATAATGTTTAAACCCGAAGTCCAATGTTTTGATTAGTCTCTGTTAGAACCAAATGAGGTATTCTTGGAATACGAAAGGTTTCGAAAAGAACTTGCACATGATAAACCTAAAAATAAAAGAGTTGATTACGCAAACGCTAGAAATAATAAATTGTACTAACTAAAGTTCTTACAAAGGCTAATATTGCCCTTTAATGATAAATAATTCAACATACCTCAAGATTCTGTTTTTTGCAGTCATGCTCTCATTTTTTACTAAAAATGGAACTGCTCAACAAATCGTTATTAACGAATTCATGAGCTCGAACTATGCTTCTTGGTATGACGAAAATCAAAATACTCCAGATTGGATTGAGCTTTATAACTCCTCCAACTCTTCAGTTAATTTATCAAATTATGCGTTATCAGATAAAAGGGATAACTTAAGAAAATGGGTGTTTTTAAATGATACAATTGGAGCAAAAAGCATCCTAATTATTGCCGCTTCAGGAGAGAATAAAAAACAACCCAATTCAGCTTTACATACTAATTTCAAAATTAGCGCAGAAGGAGAACGTCTTTTCCTAACCAATAATGCCGGAATTATTATTGACAGCACCCCAAAAGTTCCGTTGCCTGCAAACTATAGCTATGGAAGAATAAAAGATGGAAATGATACCATGGGCGTTTTTTTTCAATCCACTCCCAATGCCTCTAATAATAGTAGCTTTTTTATTGAGGAAATATCCTTTTCAAGAAAATTTGGTTTTCATAGTGCTCCTTTCAATTTACAATTGACTTGTTCAGACTCTATATATTATTCTATTGATGGGTCAGAACCCACAACCCAATCAAAATTGTACGCCAACACAATTCGAATTGATGCCAAGCCAAAGAGTGTCATCAGTTTAATCCCAACCACGCATATTAGAAATGACTCTGAAAGCCAGCTTGAAAATCAATTTGGATTCAAGGTTCCTGATAAAGAAACACGCCGAGGAGTCGCTTTTCGTGCTCAATCATTTAAAAATGGACAACCTACAAGTAAGATCTATTCAGGCACGTTTTTTACTAATGCAGACAAATATTCATTCCCTGTAATTTCACTTATTCTAGACTCTAATCATCTTTTCAATTACGTCAGAGGGATTTACGTTCCGGGAATTAATTGGGCTGAATCTAACGTTGGTTGGACGGGGAATTATTATCAACGTGGGCGTGATTGGGAGCGTATAGCCAGTATGGAGTTTTTTAATGAACACCGATTCAAACAATTTTCAGAAACCATTGGATTGCGTATTTCGGGGAAAAAATCAAGAGATTATCCACAAAAATCGCTGCGAGTCTATTTTAGAAAGAACTATGGAAAGTCAGAAATTCCAAATTATTTCTTTCAGCAAAGGGCGTATGACGAATTACAACGAATAAGTCTAAGGTCATCTTTCACTTATTGGAATGACCAAAATTTATTATTTCAAGATGACATAATTCATGAATTAGCATGGCGGTCAGGGCTTAACATAGATGTTCAACATTCTCAGCCTTCTATAGTTTTCATTAATGGAGAATATTGGGGTATTCATAATATTCGTGAGCGACAAGACAATGATCACATAAGTGATTTATATGATATCCCAAAAAACGGAGTCAATATTATTTCGGGCAACCTAAATTTAGAGGAAGGAGACCCTAAGTCTTTTAAAGACCTTTTAGAATTTACGATAATTAACGAACTGAGCAATCTTACAAATTATGCTCACGTAGAATCAATAATTGATATTGATAGTTATGTTGACTATTTCATTATTGAAACCTTTTTGGGAAATTCCGATTGGCCTGACAATAACATGAAAATGTGGCGTAAAAACGAAGAGGGGTCTAAGTGGAGGTGGCTTCTTTATGATTTAGATGCAACAGGTGTCTACCCAAACAATAATCCCTTCATTTTCCTAAAAGATACAGCAAACGATCAGGTTCAACTTTTTAGATCTCTTATGGAAAGTGGAATTTTTGTAGAGCGATTTACTAATCGATATTTCGAATTACTTTCCACGTCATTTTTACCTTTTCGGATTCAGGAAATGGTAAAAATTAAAATGGAGTTATATGGGCCGGAGATATCGGCTCACATAGACCGTTGGGGCAATCCTGTTTCCTACGAAAACTGGATAGAGGGTTGCAAACAGTTTCTTGATTTTCTAGACAAACGTCCATGTGTTGTTCAACAAGCTCTAATTGATCTTTTTGAATTACCGAAAAAAGATATTCTTAATTGTATTGAAGAACCTGAAGCAATAACCCAATTAAGTATTTATCCAAATCCAAGTTCTGCTTTCATTGAGGTGAAAACTAACGCTACCATTGAGGAACCGTTAATTTTTGAAATATTCTATAGTAATGGACTTCTTATACAATCTTATAGACTTACAGAGAATAAGCACACCATCAATCTAGACAACTATAGTGATGGATTATACATTGGAAAAACAACAATAAATGGGCGAAGTAATGTTTTAAAATTTGTAATCGCAGATTAGATTTTATATCTATTCGCTAAATTATCACCCCAATAACGCAAACATCATCAACTTGCTCGAGATCGTTTCGCCATTTTTCGAATACTTCATCTAGTATGTGTTTCTTTCTGTTTGCTATTAGGTTCCTTCATTACTTCAGAAAGTAATTTCTTGAAAGGTCCGTATTTAAATTTCCTAGAATTTGCGACACCAAATTGATCGGCAAAGCCATTAGAAAAAATAAAAATATGCTCCCCTTTTTGCGTTTGAATAGTTGTACTAGTAAATGGTTTTTCATCTACATATCGACCAAATGGTTGCCTATATCCTTTGTATTCGTTAAGAATATGAGTCTTATTAAATACTCCTTTTTCACTAGGAACCTCGCTCTCTTTTAGGAGTCTAAAGTGGACTTTTGGCACAGTAAATTGAACTTCCAAAGTTTTATTGTCCAGACGACACAATGCAATGTCCACCCCATCTTGAATTTCATCGTCTCCATTTGAAAGGGTAGAAACGATAATTTTACGAACCAAGTCCAAAATTTCACTAGTTTCTATGAGCTTTAACTCAACTGTAGCTCTATTAAGAGCTGCAGGGCACGCCATACTTACCATTGCTCCCAGAACTCCATACCCGGTGAAATCTGCAGCAGTAAAAGAGGTAAAAAAACAACAGGATTCCCAAGGAATTCTTCAAAAGATTTTCTAGAAGGAAGTACAGCTAACTGTATCCTTTTAGCATAAGTAACAGAATCTAAAAACTCTTGATTTTTTTCTTCTACCAGTGACTTTTGTCGAGCAAGTTGTTTGTTTGAATACCCCAATTGTAATCTAGAAATAATACTCGATTTCGTGAGTCTGTAAAGCACATCAACCAAAAAAATAAAGATTACCATTACTAAAAAAGTAAGCGCACCTCCGTTAACTAAAATCTATTCGGCATTGAGCTCACTAAAAAGATAAAAGAACAAAATATTAATTGGGAGACTTAAATAAAGGGCCTTGATAGACCAATGCTTTCGCCATAGCAGTTTCATACCGGCACCAATAATTAAAGCAATATAAGAAAAGGTATGTTTCTGCATTTCCCCGGCATCCATTATGCTCCACATGTATGCGTTTTGAATGCTAATCAGCATAAAAGGAATAAATGCCAACAACTCAGCAATCATATTCCAACGGGATCGCATAAATAAAAGAAAAGCTGTGACTATTGAAATTCCTATTCTCATAAGAAGAAACTGAAATCATGTTTCGGCATTATTAAAATAATCAACAACGCTGAACAATAGATTGAAAACAACTGCAATCCAGCAAATAGTTGTGTGGTAACGAAGGACATCAATATCCATAGCTTCTTCCCACTCTACCGAAAATTCTTTTTTTACCATTAACTCCTTTCTCTTAATACTCAAGAGAAACTACGAATTTTAATTCGCTAGTCTACTTCAATAATAATGTTGAGTTACAGTTAGCACTAGATTTTGTTTGGATCGCAATCACCTGGCTTTTTGAGATTAAAAGCGTCTTTATTCGAAATTAACTTTGTTAGCCTCATAGGGGGTTTCCTTCTACTACTTTTGCATTCTTATAAATCGGTAATTATGATGCAAGAAGATTCAGAACGTACAGAATTAGAAAACTTAGGTGAATTTGGACTTATTGACCATTTAACTAAAGATCTAGAAAACAAGCAGCCAACAACAAAAATTGGTGTGGGTGATGATGCCGCTGTAATTGATATTGGTGATAAGTATCTACTTGTTTCTACCGATATGCTTATGGAAGGTGTTCACTTCGATTTAAGCTACGCGCCGCTAAAACACCTGGGCTACAAGTCTGTGATAGTCAATCTTTCGGACATTTACGCGATGAACGGAACCGCTACTCAAATCACCATTTCAATTGCCGTTAGTAACCGTTTTTCATTAGAGGCAATCGACGCATTTTATGAAGGTGCTAAATTGGCTGCCGAAATTTATGGTGTAGATATTATTGGAGGTGACACTACATCCTCTCTTGCTGGTTTTGGCATTTCTATTACCGCCATTGGTGAAGTAGAAAAAGACCAATTAGCTACTCGATCTGGTGCTCAAGAAAACGATTTAATCTGTGTTACAGGAGATTTAGGTGGAGCATATGTTGGTTTGCAATTACTGGAACGAGAAAAGTCTATTTTTAAAGACGACGATAAAATTCAGCCTGATTTTTCTGGAAAAGATTACTTACTGGAGCGTCAACTAAAGCCAGAAGCAAAAAAAGGATTGAAAAAAATGCTGAAAAATGCAGGAATTGTTCCAACCTCTATGATTGATGTTTCTGATGGATTAGCATCAGAACTGATGCATTTAGGAAAAAATTCAGATAAAGGAATGACGATCTACGAAAACAAATTACCTATTGATCCGCTTACCGTCTCTACCTCGGAGGAATTGGGAATAGACCCAACAATATCTGCGTTGAATGGTGGCGAAGACTACGAATTACTTTTTACAGTAAAACAAGCTGATTTTGAGAACATAAAATCACTTGATGGTGTTTCAATAATTGGACACGTTACCGACATAAATACTGGATTTAACATGATTGGAAAAGGCGACAATGTCATCAAGCTTTCTGCTCAAGGCTGGAATGCCTTTAGCAAATAATAATTATCTGTTTTACAGATATTTAGAGATTTTAACTATATCTAAAAAATTCTTTATTTAGGATAGTGATGCATTCAAAAATCGTGCATAATCTTGCAAAAAATTTAAGGCTATGAATTTGCAAGAAATGCTCTCAGTAACATTGATTTTATTTTCTGTTATCGACATTGTTGGATCTATTCCAATTGTAATTGATTTACGCAAGAAAGAAGGTGAGATTCAGTCGTTAAAAGCGACTATTGTTTCAGGAATTTTGATGATCGTATTCCTCTATGTGGGAGCCAGCATTCTTAGCCTTTTTGGACTTGATCAGCATTCGTTTGCAATCGCAGGAGCCATCATCATGTTTTTTATCGCTGTTGAAATGATTTTGGGTATCACACTCTTTAAGTCTGATCCAACTTCTAAAGGAATTGGATCTATTGTTCCCTTGGCTTTTCCATTAATCGCTGGGGCAGGAACACTAACGACCATACTTTCATTGCGTGCGGTATATGATCCTACTAATATTTTAATCGGTATTATTCTGAACCTATTCATCATATTCGCTGTGCTTAAATCAACGAACTTTCTAGAAAAGAAAATCGGCCCAGGTGGTTTTATGGTCTTGCGAAGAGTCTTTGGGATTATTCTATTGGCTATTTCAGTTAAAATTTTCAAGGAAAACATTTTGCTTACTCTCATCGAATTCCAAGCTACATTATCTGCCTAACGGTCTAGTATTTAATTACTTTAGAGGGCTAAAACAATAACTCCAATTATGAAAGTGCTGAAAATTATTATCGGAATTACAGTACTTGTTATTGCTCTCATTTTCGGCTACTTAGCAATGTTACCCTCCACCTACTCTATTGAAAGAAGTATAACCATAGAAGCTCCACAAGCTCTTATAATTGAACATTTGGCCAAATTTTCAGATTGGGAGAATTGGAGCCCTTGGAAGGCCAAAGACCCACAAGCAAAATACACTTATGAAGGAAAAGACGGGGTTCTTGGCTCTAAAATGAGCTGGGTAACCAGCTTGCCTACTGATAATAAAAATCAAATTGGCGAAGGTGGAATGATTCTGAAAGAACTCACTAAATCGACTGCAACCTTTGAATTGTGGTTTGTAAAACCTTGGGAAATGACTTCAAAAAATGGATTTGAATTAACCACAGATGGTAATAAAACGATTGTGCGCTGGTACGACTCGGGAGAATTCTCCTTTTTTGCGCGCCCAGCAGGTAAAATAATAGAAGATAAAATTGGACCAGACTTTGAAAGCGGATTAGCAAAACTAAAAGCTTTTGTAGAAAAATTCGCTGCAAGCATAGCGATTATATATGTTATTGAAGAGGTTATGGTTAACTCCGTTTCTTACTATTCCTTAACGGATAGTGTCAACAGAGAAAAAATGACACGTACAACTGAAACGATGTTGACTGGCTTAACGGAATTTGCTGCTAACAATGATATTGAAGTTTCTGGCGCTCCTTTCGCTATATACCACTATTGGGATAGTAAAACCACAAAAATGGAATGCGGAATTCCTGTTACTGATAATAGTATCGAGGGAAAAGATCGAATCACAGCAGGCTCAACCTATACTGGTAATGCTCTAAAAACGACACATCTGGGTGGATACAAAAATTCAGAAAAGTCGCATAGCTCAATTGGTGATTATGTGGAAATCCATAGAAAAATGATTATTGGTAATCCGTGGGAAGTATATATTGCGGGTCCTATGAACGAACCCGATACTTCCAAATGGATTACTGAAATTTACTACCCTATTCAATAAAAGAAACTTATTTGTTTGAATGCCTCTATTTATCGAAATAGGGGCTTTTTATTTTCACACTAATATCCCTTGAAAGGTTAAACTGAATTTACACATCTGAAACTTAAATCAAAACACACTATATCAAGGCTTTACGCTAAGTGTATTCTGAAACAAGTTCAAAATGACGCTAGTGGATCAAACCATTGAAAAAGAATTAAAAAGTTACTTTCTTTACGCTTGTGAATATTCCTTCTCCTCTTCAAAAACTCGAAAGTGATTTACTCACCGAAAAGCAGATAGACCTCTGGGTAAAGAGAGACGACCTTATCCACCCGACCATCTCTGGAAATAAGTGGAGAAAGCTGAAATGGAATATCGAAAAAGCCAAAGACAACAAAAAAACAACCCTCTTAACTTTTGGTGGTGCATTTTCCAACCACATTGCTGCTGTGGCGCTTTCTTGCCAAGAAAATGGATTGAAATCCGTTGGAGTAATTCGTGGCGAAAAAGTAGAGCCCTTAAATTCAACCTTGAGAAAAGCGGAAGAAAATGGGATGCAATTGTATTTTGTCTCTAGAGAAGATTACAATCTCAAAAAAAACGACGACTTTATACTAGGATTAAGAAATCAATTTGGCAATTTTCATTTAGTTCCCGAAGGAGGAGCCAATTATTATGGCGTTATGGGCTGTATGGAAATTACCAAAGAGTTAGACTTCGAACCCGATTATTTGGTCACTTCTGCTGGCACAGGCACTACTGCTTCAGGACTTCTAATGACGGCAAAACAAGAACAAAAAGTAATGGTCTTTTCTGGACTAAAAGGGGGTGATTTTTTAGAAAAAGAGATTAAACATCTCATAAATTACACAACCTACAACGAAGACGATACCGCAGAAGTACTCCAACATTTGGTGTTAAAAACGGACTATCATTTTGGCGGATTTGCTAAAATTACTCCAGAGCTGATTCAATTTGTGAATGTCTTTCACGAGCAGTTTCAGATTCCATTGGATCTCATTTATACTTCCAAACTATTCTATGGTCTTTTTGATGGCATTCGAAAAAACCAATTCCCACCAAAAAAGAAAATTGTAGCCTTGCATACTGGAGGTTTGCAAGGAAATTCAGGTTTTGAGAAGCAACTAAAAAAGTTAGGTTTAAAGCTCAATTATTAAGAATTTTCAGTTTTTAATATTGTGATTGAAAACCTCAAGTCTTGCTTCATTTGGTCTCAATTATTGATTTTCTTTGAATTAAACTTTACAATTGAAGATCAAGAAGTCCAAAATCCTAAAACTAGCACTATTTGCAACTGGTTTATCTGGGATTGTAGCTGAATACATCCAATCTACTTTGGCCACCTATTTTCTTGGCGATTCTATATTTCAATGGACAATGATCCTGTCAACCATGCTTTTTGCAATGGGAGTTGGAAGTAGAATTAGTGCTCGTTTAACGACGCAGATTCTAGAAAAGTTTTTGTGGGCAGAATTTGCCCTTTCTTTACTTACTTCTTGCGCCGCTTTGGTAACTTATGTAGCAATGGGATACTCTACTTATGTGGCGGTTTTTATTTACGGATTTGCGCTACTCATTGGTCTCTTGATTGGTATGGAAATACCCCTGGTTACAAGAATAAACGAAGAAAATGAAGAACTGCGAACCAACATCGCCGGAGTAATGGAATACGATTATTACGGAAGTCTTCTGGGCGGTATATTTTTCGTTTTTGTTGGGCTCCCTTATTTAGGGCTTACCTACACTCCTTTCGTTCTGGGAGCGACGAACTTAACTGTTGCTTTATTTCTGCTTTGGAAAACCAAAAACAGCATTGCACCCAAACACCTCAAAGCATTTTATGTAGCTACGCCTATGCTGATTTTACTCCTGGTTTTTTTAGGAATAAACGCTGAAAAAATCGTCCTGCATGGTGAACAAAAACGATATGGGGATAAGGTCGTTTTTTCCGAACAAACGCGCTACCAAAAAATTACCATTACTCAATATAAAGAGCATTACTGGCTATACCTAAACGGCAGTAAACAGCTTTGCACATTTGATGAGTGGCTCTACCACGAACCTCTGGTTCACCCAGCTATGCAATTGATCCAAACACCAAAAAGTGTTTTAATCTTAGGCGCAGGTGATGGATGCGCAATTAAAGAAGTGGCGAAATATCCAGAAGTAGAAAAAATCACTTTAGTGGACATCGACCCTGAGATGACATCAATTGGGAAGACCAATCCAATTTTCATAAAAATGAACGACAGCTCCTATTATAATCCAAAGCTGAAGGTGATAAATCAGGATGCATTTCAATTCTTGGAACAAAACAACACTTTCTACGATGTGATAATTCTAGATTTTCCTGACCCTAAAAGCATTGATTTAAACCGTGTGTATACTAAGGAGTTCTATAAGTTGTGTTCAAATGTTTTGAGACCTAATGGCATTATTGTTACGCAAGCCGTTAGCCCATATTATACTTCACGAGCATTTCGTTCAATAGAAAAAACAGTGAGCGCTGCAGGCTTCAATGTTCTTCCAATTCACAACCACGTTTATTCTTTTGGAGAGTGGGGATGGATAATCGGGTCGAAGCAACTATCAGCATCCGACATGAAAAACATACTAATTAAAGGCCCATTTAGAACTGATATTCCTGTCCAATGGATAAATCAAGAAAGCATGCAGCTCATGACCTCTTTTGGAAAAGACCTTTTTATTAGCGACACAATAGAAGTCAATACGGTGCATAACCCTGTGCTTTATCGATACTATCTGGATGGCAATTGGGCAAAATTCCTATAATGTGGCTCTTTGGAAAACATATTGATCTAGGGTTGCTTTTTGCGCCGGTTTGGCTTACATGGCTTGCCTCCTTTTTATTACCTAAGGATATTCTGTCTATTGATATCCCACTTTGGTTTTGGGTGGTTTTTGTGCTCTTAATAGACGTTGGTCATGTATGGAGCACCCTCTTTAGAACTTATTTAGAAAAAGATGAAAGTCGAATGTACAAAACTGTACTGGGTTTAACCCCAATCATATGCTTTGTACTTCTTTTCGTGCTCGCTAGCGAGTCCATTTTATGGTTCTGGCGTTGTATGGCTTATTTGGCTTTGTATCATTTTATTAAGCAGCAATACGGATTCTTTGCACTTTACACTTTTAAAGCTAGAATCCCCAAACTAAAAAAACTACTGAATGATAAATACGTGCTTTACCTCAGCATGCTGTTTCCGGTAGTTTACTGGCATTTTCATAAACGCAACTTTACTTGGTTTGTAGAAGATGACTTTTTGAGTGCTTATGGGTTCAATGAAACCATTTGGAATATCCTAATAATAGTGCACTGGATTATTATTTTTCTTTGGGTAGCCCAAGAAATCTACTTAGCCAAAAAGAACAATTATACCCCTTCAAATGGAAGGATTTTATGGCTTTTAACTACTGCTGTAAACTGGTATTTGGGTATTGTCTTTTTTAATTCTGATATCGTTTTCACCATGACCAATGTTGTAGCGCACGGCATACCCTATTTGGTTCTTATCGTAATGTATCAGCGAACCAAGCAAAACAATCAACGGAAGATTCCTTTTACCCAAATAGGTTATGTAATTATACTTGGAGCGCTTTTCCTTGGTTTTACTGAAGAGTATCTTTGGGACTTTCTAATCAATCAAGAAAAGGCACAGCTATTCTTGCCTCTCTTTGAATATCCAAATTTGAGTCCAATAACCCAAGCTTTTTTCCTTGCTTTATTGACGCTACCTCAGGTGGTACATTATGTGTTAGATGGCTTTATTTGGAAAATGAATTCCAAAAACCCTCAACTCAACATTCTATTTAAAACAAATGGATAGAAGGTCATTTCTTAAAATTGGAGGCACCTTCTTCGCTCTTGGAGTGGGCTGCAAATTTGATTCTCCATCTAAAGAATCAAACTTTGGAATTACTGTAGATTCGAACAGAAACATAGGCCATTTGGCGAGAAACGCCGTTTCGCAAGCAGTTAGCCAAAACCTTACTACCGATGTATTGATTGTAGGAGGAGGAATTGCAGGCTTGGCTGCAGCTAGTTCTCTGAAGGGAAGAGCGTTTTTGCTTTGTGAAATGAACCCAAAACTAGGAGGGACATCTTCTGCGGTCAATATTGGTGGAACTCAATTTAGCCAAGGTGCGCATTACGACTTATCTTATCCTGGCTATTACGGTAAAGAAAGTTTGTCACTTCTAGAACGACTCGATATCATTCAATGGAATGGCCTCAATAACCGCTGGGACTTTGTAGAAAAAAAGTATTTGATTGACCCCAAAAATGAAGAAAGGTGCTTCGCAAATGGGGTGTTTATGGAATCCGTTCTTCCCAATAGTGAGTTGAGGCAAAACATGATCGATTTGTTGAAACCTTACGTTGGTAAAATGCTGCTTCCAACTACCCAAATTAGTACGGAAATGCATTGGCTAGACCAGCTGAGTTTTTACGCATATTTAGAGAAGTACTTACCCATTACGGATGAGTTTATAGAGTCCATAGATTATCAAATGCTTGATGATTTTGGCGGAACGAGTCGTGAAATTTCTGCCATGGCTGGAATTCATTACTATACCTGTAGACCTTATTTTTCTAAACCTGCACCCGAACTTTTTTCTCCTCCAGAAGGCAATTATTATTTTATAAATAAAATGGCGCGTTCTCTTCCAAAAGAATCCGTCAAAACTAATTATCTGGTTGTAGCAGCTTCTAAACAATCAGATCATTGGCTTACCGACGTTTGGAGTGTCCAAGAAAATCGAAAGATTCGAATAAAAAGTAGGAATATTATTTATGCTGGCCAAAAGCACCTACTGAAATATCTATATCCCAAGGCATATTCTCAATTTAAAGATGTGACTTATACCGCATGGGTAGTCGTAAATATTGAGCTAAACGGGGAAGAGATAACATCAAACTTCTGGCAAAATGATTACCTATCTCCTCATGGACAATTTTTAGGCTTTGTGAATTCAAAGACTCAGTATTCCAATGGAAATCGAGTTTTGAGTGCTTACTACTGTTACCCCGGTGTGTATCATTATATGGTACAAGAAATAGAAAAGTACCCAAAGAAAATCGTTGATGAAACCATAGGTTACCTAAGCACTTATTACAGTCAAGATCTAACGAAATATGTGAAACATGCCTATGTTAAATTACTCGGTCATGCGATGCCAATTCCGGTACCTGGATTTTTGACCAAACAAAGAGAACCTGCAGTTGAAGGCATGTCATTTGCTGGAGTTGATTCTGGAAGACTTCCACTTATGTTCGATGCCATGGATTCGGGTATTCAAGCTGCTAACGTTCTTTCTGAAACCTAATAATGGCCCCAATTTCCATTGAGTTGGTATTGGTACAAGACGGGATTATTAATCGTGTTTACCTCGACACCTGCTGTGTCTTCTAATGGTTTTCCA
The DNA here is from genome assembly GCA_905181875.1 of Flavobacteriales bacterium UBA6770. Lineage (GTDB taxonomy): Bacteria > Bacteroidota > Bacteroidia > Flavobacteriales_G > Salibacteraceae > UBA6770. The sequence goes on along the minus strand of CAJIZH010000003.1, from coordinate 1,192,314 downwards.
AAATTCAACATCATTTTAACCGATTCTTGATTCAACCAACGTGTTTCAATATCACTATAAGTTCCTTGTTCCAAACGACTCTTGAGTTGAGTCGAGGTTAAATCCTTTGACCCGATAACCCACGACCACTCACCCATTGATATCACATGATTATGAATAGGAGCAATATTGAATCCCACATTTTGCATTGTTTTCTTAATGCATTCGAAGGCGCGAGTAGCCAAGTATGGATTTCCAGATTGAGTAACCATGTATCCATTTGGCCTGAGGTGTAGCTTTATCATTTGGTAAAACTCTTTGGAATATAGCTTACTCAAATCGACTCCTTTTGCATCAGGAAGATCTATTACAATTAAATCATAAAAGGAATTGCTCTCTTGCAAAAAAACAAAGCCATCTTCATTCAGCACTGTAAGCTTATGGCGAGAAAGTGAACCTTGATTTGCCTCAACAAATGGAGCAAAAGCTGCTCCTAATTTGGTCATTTCTGGATCCAAATCAACAAGCTCTATAGTTTCTATTGCTTCATACTTCAACAATTCTTTGGCATTAAATCCATCGCCACCTCCAATAATTAAAATGTTTTTGGGGTCTTCTACCAGTGACATAACTGGGTGAATCATGGGCTCATGATAAAGATATTCGTCAAGAGTGGTCATTTGGAGGTTCCCGTTAATGTATAGCCAATGCTTTTCCAACCATGTTGTTACTACTAACTTCTGATACTTCGACTCTACAACGTGCACGATTTTATCTTTAAATCGACTTTGCTCTCCATACATCTTAATCGAATCTGATTTTATAAAACCAGCACTAAGAATGAGAAATGCGAGCCCTAAAAACAAGCTAACTCTAAATTTAATTACTTTTAATTTGTCCCAAAAGACAATGACCACAGTCAACGCAGCCAGAAGATTAAACATACCGAATAAGAATGCGGAATTCTTAATGCCAAGAAAGGGCAAACCAATAAAGGCAAAAGCTAGACCACCTACCAAACTACCTACATAATCGTAGGACATAATACTAGAAATGTTCCTGTTTAGACCTTCATAGCCTTCGTTTAGTCGAATGACCAATGGTATTTCAAAACCAATTGCACAGCCGACTAATGCCGCCAATGTGTAGATTAGAATGTGAATGTATTGTGTAAATCCCGCTAGCCCATAAATAAATAATGGAGAAAGGCATATGAGCAAGGACAAACCTATTTCTATAGACAGAAAAATGGAAAGAAGATCTTTTTCTACTCTAGAGCTTAACCTACTTCCAACGCCCATTGAGAATAACATTATGGACAGAACAATCGTCCATTGCACAATGGTATCTCCAATAAAATAAGAAGCTAGGGTGGAGAAAATAAACTCAGCTACCAGTCCTGAGACTCCAGTAGCAAAAATGGCAGATTTTAAAAAAAAGGATTGTTTTTTCAACCTATCCGAAACTCAGACAAATGAGAACAGAACCTCCAATGTATCCGAACGCTTCAATAACCGCGGCACCTATATTTGGTGTTTCCTGATTAACAATTTCGTCGGTCAAACTTCTACCTGGCAACAGAATTTTATCTGTCATGAATCGGGCTGCAGGCAAAAGTAAAAGACCTAAACCTGTTTCTACTCCTAAATTCTGAGCAACGCCTATCCAGCTTTCAGCATGCATTTCAACTCCATGACGCACTAAATTTGCCAAGGCAATAATTGCCCCTGCATAACCTATTCCTGCTGCAACATTGTTCTTTTTTATTTCTTCATGAATATCATAAGAAGTCATTTTATTATAAACCAGATCAACCAAAAGCATAACGATTTGTGCTGCAATCCATAAAACGAGAACCTCTACAAACCCATCTGGATTTTCTACTAAAACTCCATGAATTATTAATCCATTGGCAATACAAATCGCTGCTTCAATAATTCCAGTACCTACGTTTTGATCTTGTATTATTTCTTTTCTCAAGTCAAACGATCGCAAAACCAGCTTGTCTGAAATAAATATCGAAAGATTAAGAAGGACAATGGAAAATAGTCCATAGGTAAAAATTGAAATTAAATTATCTACAATATGGCCAATATCGTCCCCTGCGTATAGTGACCAAATTGCGATAAGCAATCCAACATAATAGCCCGTATTTGCCATTGCAAATGCTAGGTTATCTTTTTCTACAAGTTCATGATCTACATTTATTCCTCGGTTAACCAATTTATAAACCAATCTTCCAATAAAGAATAAAGCGAAGCTGGCCAGCAAATAAATTACTGAAGTGATAATACTGTCTAGAGTTGCAAGCATATTCATAATACAAATTTTTATTTTCCGAATCCTGATCCTCTACTTCCAACACCAGATCGACCTCTACTAGAACCCCAACCAGATTTGCTAGCCCGTCTTTGATGAAAGTCGGGTCGCGCTTTACGAGTTGCCGCTGAATTAGTTCCGTAAGTCGATTTTCCGTTTGCAGTAGGACCATAATAGCCTGTCCTTCCATAATGACTACCTCTATATGTATTGTAATTATTTCTATAAAAAGGCGTTCTCATCATCCCAAACATGTGAGACATAAACATATACTGTCCATAAAAGGCCCAAACAGAAGTACCGTTGTTGGCCCTCCACTCTCCGTACTTTTTATCGCCAACATACTGAATACCAGATGGAGAAACGTTCTTTTCTAATTTACCGTCCTTTTTATAAACAAGGGTCATTCCCAGGTTATTCTCGTTAGCAGCAAAATACTTCTCACCTACCTCAACCCATTCACCTGTTTTTTCAGAAGGCTTTCCTTCTTCATCTTCAAGAATTACTTGATACTTGTGCTTATAGGTTTTGAAAAAGTTCCCTTCAACATCCATATCCTGAAGGAGTATCGCAAAATTTTGCTCTTTAGAATATTCTACAATGTAATTGTCGACGGGTGTTTTTTCAAATTTCTTTCCGCCACAACTCAGTATTAAAGTTGAAGTAACGAGTAACAATAACCACTGAAAGGGTTTGTTAGATTTGTGCTTTAGCTGTTTTAACATCATATTTTACTTTGGCAATATATTAGAAAACTCGAACTCTTTTACATACGATCCTTGCACCGCAGAAAACTCTTCTTCTGCCCAACGATCGATTGAAATAAATTCTTCTCCGCTTTCATAAACCCAGTTCACGAATTTGGACCAATTTTCTTTAATATCATCGTTTTCTCCGCAATATCCTTGTCCAGAGCTTTTTCTATGGTACGTTTTGTTTTCATAAACCAGCTGCTGAGGAGCATCATCTTGTTTCACAATTTGAGAAACTAAATTAGCATCTATTGCGCTCATCTCGACCTTTTTAGAAATCATGCATACAATGCCATCATCATCTTCAACAGATAAATAGCATTTTTCATCACCGGCATCAAGAAGGTATTCAATTGAATCGAAGTTATTTCCCCAATCGTAATGGTATACCTTTTTAACCTCCCAGGTTTTCATGAAATACTCTACAATAAATCCAACATTCAATTCAGCAAGGTTGTAATCTACTTTAACCGCTTTCTTCTTGCCAAAAAAATCTAATAATCCCATTTAATTACTTTTTAATATCTTCACTAATTTCAGTACCTCGCGCCACCAATTTTATCACTTCTCTACTTGATAAAAGCCCATTTTTTAAATGCAATTGTGCTTTTTCGTGGTCCATTTTATCATTACAAGTAAAAAAATCGACAGCGGCGTATTGCTTTTCTGGCCAAGTATGAATGGCTAAATGGCTTTCGGCTACTACAACCACACCAGTCACACCTTGAGGAGAAAATTTATGAAAAACCGACTTGATAATGGTGGCAGAAGCTTTTTCTGCTGCTTCTATCATAAGTTCTTCCAACAGCTTATCGTCATCAAGCACTGTCGGTGAACAATCGTAAAACTCCATTAGAATATGTAATCCTACACCCTCCAATCTAAAACCCTCCTTTTTTATACTTCCTATAAAGGAAATATCCTACCAGAATGAGCACAATTGGAGTGAAAAAATACCAAACCATCTTTACCACCGAAATCAAAACGAAAATCAATCCAATTAAAAAAATAATCTCTACTATGGTTCCTAAAGAAACTCTCATAATAATTTGTGTTTTATGTGAATGACTATCCCTTAGCTGCAGCCATTTTTGCCTTTAGCTCAGCTAATTTATCGCTCGATGCAGAACTAGAGTTTCCAATAGCTGTATCAATTTCATCATCTAAAGAGCGTGATTCGTTCGCAATATCTCCGTAAGCTTCAGCTAAAGCCTCTTCTTCATTTACCTTATCTTTCATTCGCTCCAGCATAGCAATTGTATCTGAAGAATCTATTGAAGCCATTTGTTTGTTCAAGTTCTTTGTAGAACTAGCAACTTTTACTCTTGCTTTCAATGTTTTTAATTCATTTTCCCAAGAACTAACTTTAGAACGAATTTTTTTCACATTAGCATCCAATTTTGCAACATCACCATCAAACTTAACTTGCTCCGCTTTTGAACGTTCCACGTGACTATCACACTCCGTCTTTTTGGTAAGCGCTTCACCCGCTAGACGGTCTGCTTCATCGGCATCAATCTGTCCCGACTCAGCACGTTGAAGAAGCATCATTGCCTTTTTTTCGTAATCTGCTGATCGGTCTTCTTGTTCTTTTATTTCATTCTTGGCTCTAATTGCCATTGCCTTAACTTCAGCAAGTGCTTTTAAAGATTTTTCAAGGTCAGATTTCATATCTCTAATTCCTTGTTCTGTCATTTTTATTGGGTCTTCCAATTTGTCAATAACAGCATTAGATTCTGCTTTACCTAGTGTGAATATTCTTTTAAATAAGCTCATAATAGTTTTGTTTTTTAAAGTTTAGAAAATTTAATTAATTCGTCAGAATACTCTGACAACAATAGACTTAACGAATTAAGAGAACCTTCCAGTTCATTTAAGTCTAGACTTACAATTTGCAGAGTATCTCTAAAAATCAGTTTTGTACCTGATTCGTCAAGAACAAAAGCACCGTGAATAATATCACGATTCTTTTGCAGTAAACTTCTATATACCTCTACTGATCCATTCTCAATCTGAGTTATATATTGTTCTAAGATTAGTATTGGCTCAGCGCAACCAACAACACAGTTTTTAATTCCGTAAGACTCATTTTCTATAACCAAAATGCCGTCTTCTTCATTCATTGATGTTATTGTATAACCCAAATCCAGAACATAATCTTTAACCTTGTTGAAGTGATTTTCCATAATCTATCTTGTTTAAACGAGCTTTAATTTACACTTACCAAAAATAAAACTTCGTTCCTTTATTAGTGTATAAATCAACTCTTCTTTAATTTTCAATTCGCTCCTCCTCTTTAGTTTTTAATAATTATAACTCGACCAAAATACTAATATTTTTAGCAATGCTATTAATTTTAGCAATATTTTTGATTTACGATAAATTTTTTAGTACTTAGCGTTCTGATAAAAAAACAAAATTATGTCCAAGATAGGCTCTAACATTCGAAAAATAAGAACTGTAAAAGGCTTGAACCAAAGTCAATTCGCAGAACTCTTCGATCTTAATCGTGCTCGAATTGGCGCATATGAAGAAGGGAGGGCTGAGCCGAAAATTGATGTTGTAATTGAAATAGCTAAATATTTTAGTATTCCTTTAAATGATATTTTTGTTAAAGACCTTACCGTAAATCAACTTACCCATTTCGATTTGGTTCCAAACACGAGCACAAAAGGAAAGGGAATCACGGATAATTCAATTCAACAACTCCATTTTTTGAGTTCCGCTCAGCTACTAAATCAAAACCTTTTGCACCAGGCAATGGAAAATTTGGCAGATTTGTATCGGTTTTCATTTCCAGGAAGTGCCAACAATGGAAATATGTGGATTGAACTCTCTGGAGTGAAAATCAAAACAGGCAACCAATTAACCCCATTTGGAGCAATTGTTTCTACGGAAGAAGCGCCAAAGCCAAACGCCTTAATCATTGCAATAACCGACGAACAAATCTATCTGGGCGATTATATAAGCGGAAAAACCAATCTTATATTAACGCTCAACTCAACAGAAATAGAACTCACTAAAGTTAAGTATCATTTTCCTGTGAAATTGGTTATTCAAAAGACATTGGGTGCCGTTGTATCCATAGACAGCCAACTCAAAAAACTGGAAGAAAGGGTTTCAAAACTGGAAAAAACTAAGTAACATTTCGTTTCAAAAATCCGAGTGCCCCACCGCAGAGTCCGCCACAAATATGCCCGAACTGGGAAATATTATCGTCCCCTAAACTGTTTACAATTTCATTTCCGATAAATACAAATGTCACTAGAATAAATGTGAGTGGAATTTCCTTTCGTTTCATATTTACTAAAGACGATAGGATAATGAACATAAATACAATTCCACTTGCACCTACAATAACTTGGCGAAACAAAAACATATTAATTAGCCCCGTAATTACGGCGGTAATTAAACTCATGAAGAGTAATTCTTTTGCTCCATATTTTTCTTCAAGCAAAGGACCTAACATTAATAGATAGAGCGAATTACTAGCCAAGTGTGCCCAATTTGCATGACAAAGCACATAGGTCACATATCGATACAAACCAATAAAAGAGATATCTGGAGTTAAAGCGCACGCAGCATTTACCAATCCTCCAGTAATATAGTTCATAATTAAAAAAACAAACGCAATCAACGTAAAACTCAACGTTAATGGGGCATTGTAGGTTAACTTCCAAGAGGAATTACTACCCGTTGACTTGCCTAACGGCTTAAACTCTATCATGAAGCAAAAGTAATTTTAACGTCAACACTCAGGTGTTTGCAATACCTAACAGTTTATCGAGTGTTTGACTAGCTTGGCAATAATTTTGGTACGTGAGTATGATGCGTACAAATCTGATTCTTTTAACGTTGTTTTTGAGTAATCTAGGCATTGCTCAAACTCGTCAAACTCCAATACAATACAAACAAAAGTTTGATCAAGATGCGGTTGCTGAGATGATAAAAAGTGGTGTACCTGCAAGTATAACCTTAGCTCAAGGAATGCTTGAAAGTGATTACGGTAATTCTGGTTTGGCAAAAAAAGCACGCAATCATTTTGGAATCAAATGCCATTCTAGCTGGACCGGAGGCAAGTATTATATGGATGACGATGCTAAGGACGAATGCTTTCGAGTATATGCTACTGTATATGAATCCTACGTAGATCACTCCGATTTTCTGCACCGCAACAGGCGATACGCCTTTCTATTTGACTTAAAACAAACCGACTATAAAGGATGGGCAAAAGGCCTTAAGAAAGCTGGCTATGCTACCAATCCGAAGTATCCAGATTTATTGATCCGATTGATTGAAGAAAATGAATTGTACAAATTCGATAAAATGGATAAAGGCGATATGAAATCGCTTGGAGCAAGCTCAAAAGGTGGCTCTGGAAGTCCTATCGCATCAACAGAAAGCATAGAAGAAACAGTAAGTATTCCAATTCCAAACGCAAAAACAAAAGGAGGGAATAGGCCTGTTTCTCTTTCTAAAAACAATATCAAATTTGTAAAAAGTCAGGCTGGGGATACTCCTGATATTTTGGCTAAACGCTACAACATGGGTCGTTGGCAAATATGCCATTACAATAGTCTAAAAAAGAAATCTAAAATTCCTACAGGAATAACAATTTACCTGCAGCCAAAGCGACTCAAATTTCACGGGGATGAAAAAACATATTCTGTAAAAAAAGGGGATAACCTTTGGAAAATCAGCCAGATGTATGGTGTTAAGCTTGGTAGCATAAGACGCAAAAATAATCTTGAAAAAGGGGCTGTAATAAAGGTTGGTCAGAAGATAAAACTGAAGTAACCCAAAGAGTTATCTGCCGCGTATTCCATTCATTTTCATAGCGAATAAAAGAACTTCTCTTAGCTGATATTATTCATATTCTACCAGCTTTTGGCATCTAATTTGGATACTTAAAGCTAAATATCATGAAAGAAAAAGTACTGTTTATTAAAGACCTACATTTCGAACACGAAATGTGGAAGAAGGAGTTGCACTTCTGTTATGAAGAGCTAACTTTCCTTACAAAAAGCTTAGAAGAGGCAGCCAGTTTTCAAGAAGAGAAGAAAGCTGTTTTACGCGAAGTAGAGCACTTTCAAAATCAATTTATAGTTCAAAGACAAAACATTGATCCCTGCTTAGACGGTATCAATACCGACAAGCACAAACTAATTGAATTTGCAAAAAAGATCTCCGGCAGCACTAAATCACAGCCATTTTGACAATCACACAAAAACACGTCATAGCATTGAAGGTTTTGCAAGAACCTATAACGAAATGAAATATGAATTTAGAAAGTTCTTGGTGAATTGAAAATAAAGGAATTGGTCAACTTTTAGGAGTCTGTATTCTAAAAGTTGGCTCTAATTTTTTCTAGCAGAAACAAAGATAGTTTCTCGTAGCTTTCTACTGTCCAACCGGCAACATGCGGGGTGAGTACAACCTTATCACTTTCCATTAGATATTCGAGCGGTTTAGGAGCATTACGCTCTAGAGCATTCTCAAATGAACTGCTCTCGTATTCTAATACATCCAGGCAAGCTCCTGCTACCATTCCCGATTCAAGCCCCTGCACTAAAGCGGCTGTTTCAACAATTTTTCCCCTGGCAGTATTGATAAGGTAAAATGACTTTTTGCAATTTTCAATAAAAGGTGCATTGAAATAATAATGAGTTTCTTCAGCCAATGGAGTATGAAAACTGATGACATCTGACTTTTCTTGTAATTCTAACAAGCCAACTTCTCTTACTTTCTCATTACCAAAACCCTTAACGTATTTATCGTATGCCAGTACCTCACATTCAAAACCTTGTAATCGTTGCGCAAATGCTCGACCCATATTTCCAAAACCAATAATTCCAACAGTTTTTCCTTTCAATTCTACCCCCCGATTGCCTTCTCTGTCCCAAATGCCCTTTCGAACTTGAGCAGCAGCCTGGTTCAATTTCTGGAATAAATTCAGCAACATTCCCAAGGCTTGTTCTCCAACCGCATCTCGGTTACCTTCAGGTGAATTGAAAATCTTTATTCCTTTGGATTGAGCGTGATCCAAATCGATATTTTCTAGTCCTGCGCCAGAACGAGCAATGAATTTCAAGTTAGTTGATAAGTCAATCACTGCCTCATTCATTGGAAATTTTGAGCGAATTACAACGCCATCATAATTACCAATTTTGGAGATTATCTCATCTTTAGAATCATCAATGCACCAATCACATTGCCAGCCGTCTTTCTCCAATCCCTCTTTTAGAATTGGATGAACCGAATCGATAAATAATACTTTTCCTTTTTGAGGCATAGGGCAAAGATAAGGAAGGTTTGTTTGTAGGTATAGCATTACGTCCTAAACAAACAGGATAATTACTTCTTTCGCTCAAGCCTCGAGGCTTTCACCTTTGCCCAAAGCCGCAAAGGTGAATCAAAACGCTTCTGAAGGTTTTAAGGAGCTTGGCAAGCCATCGCTCGTTATTTGTTCTTCACGCTTTTTTCTGCCTCAGCAGAAAGCGATTACGAACTAAAAATCAGTAGCTCTGGATAAACCTTCTTCCTAATAATGAAATTTAGTGCTACGATATCCGACTCCAATTCGGTCGTTCTTTTAAGAACCGCCTGAATTGCAAATTGATTTGGCCGTGTTCCGGTTTTGCAAGATTTGGATCGGCGTTTAACACTAACAAAGCTTCTTCTCTTGCCGCCACCAAAATCTGATTGTCTTTGGCTAAATCGCCAATCTTTAAATCTAATAATCCACTTTGTTGAGTTCCCATTAAATCACCAGGGCCACGCAATCGCAAATCTTCCTCTGCTATATCAAACCCATCGTTGGTGCGCACCATAATCTCCATACGCTTTTTGCCTTCGTTGGATAATTTAGTTCCTGTCATCAGAATGCAGAAACTCTGATCCGCTCCCCGCCCAACTCTACCACGTAGTTGATGCAGCTGAGAAAGTCCAAATCTTTCTGCACTTTCAATAATCATAACACTTGCGTTGGGCACATTAACGCCAACTTCAATAACAGTTGTAGCTACTAAAATTTGAGCTTCGCCAGTTACAAAGCGATTCATCTCGTAATCTTTATCCGCAGGTTTCATTTTACCATGTACTATAGCCACTTGATATTCGGGATTTGGAAAAGCTCTTGCAATAGATTCATAGCCGTCCATGAGGTCTTTGTAATCGAATTGTTCCGACTCATTAATCAATGGATAAACCAAATAGACTTGCCTTCCTTTTGCTATCTCCTTCCGCATAGATCCAAAAACGGCCAATCGACCAGCGTCAGTTTTATGGATCGTCTTTATTGCTTTTCGCCCTGGAGGCAATTCATCAATTACCGAAACATCCAAATCTCCATAGAGCGTCATGGCCAAGGTTCTTGGAATTGGTGTTGCCGTCATAACCAACATATGCGGTGGACTTGTTGGTTCTGCGCTTTTAGCCCAAAGTCGAGATCGCTGAGCGACACCAAACCTATGCTGTTCATCAATAATTGCAAGACCAAGATTTTTGAAAACCACTCGATCTTCCAGCAAAGCATGTGTTCCTACAACGATCTCCAATTCTCCTTCTACTAAATCTTGCAATAGCTCCCTTCGAGCTTTAGTTTTCGTGTTTCCGGTCAATAATTTAATACGGACTGGTAAGCCAACTAACAGCTCTTTTAATCCTTCATAATGTTGATGAGATAGAATTGATGTTGGCGCAAGCAAGGCAACTTGAAAGCCATTGTCAATAGCCATCAGCGCAGACATAAGTGCAACAATCGTTTTTCCACTTCCTACGTCTCCTTGAAGGAGTCGATTCATTTGCGTGCCTGATTTCAAATCGAGGCGAATTTCCTTCAAAACACGTTTTTGAGCTCCAGTTAATTCAAAGGGCAAATTGTGCTTGAAGAAGGTGTTGAATTTATCTCCAATCTGATCAAAAACCAATCCCTTGAACTTGGCTTTGTTGGCCATTTGGGTGCGCAAAACTTGCAGCTGAATAAAGAAAAACTCTTCAAATTTTAACCGCCATCTGGCCTTTTGCAACAGCTCAGGACTCTGAGGGAAATGGACTTCCTTAAACGCTTTTCGCCTTGACATTAAATGCCACTTGTTTAGTTGTTCAACGGAAAGTATTTCTTGAATTTCTTTAAAAACATCAATCAGCAATGTCTTTTGCAAGCGTTCGATACCTTTGCTATTCATTCCTCTTCCACTCAGTTTTCGGTTGTTGAATAAATGGGTTGCAACTTGGCATTGAGCATTTCCTCTTCGGCATTAAATTCAGCCAAATCAGCATGCGCAATGTTTATTCGTCCATTAAAAAAATTGGGTCGCCCAAATGCTACGTATTCAGTGTCGGGTTTTAAAGTCGGTTTGATAAACCGAATGCCCTTGAACCAAACCAAGTCAATTGTTCCAGAATCATCGATAAACTCAGCCACCATTCTTTGTTTTGGTGGTCTTCCTGAAATTTGAATTTTACCCAGTTTTCCTTTTACCTGAATGAGTGCATCCTCTGGGGAAATCGCATTACACTTGTGGTATTGAGTTTTGTCGACGTACCGGAATGGATAATATTCCAATAAATCTCGATAGCTGAAAATGCCCAATTCTTTATTCAGTAGTTCGGCGCGCTTTGTACCAACTCCCTTCAAGAATTCTATGGACGTATCAAGTAAAGACAAAAATGCTTTTGGGACAAAGTTAAATTTGGAAGTGCCTCAAAATAAAAAGAGCGGTTAAAAAAATTAACCGCTCTTTTTGAAAGCTTATTTCGGGAAAAACCTATTCAATTACGACTCGATAGGTATTCGTTTCCTCAGAATTTGAAACTGCAAACGAATAAATCCCTGCTGGCAACTGGGACACATTTACATCTGCTTCAATCATTCCATTTGCAGGCTCGAAGTTGAATTGATCAACTAGTTGTCCTGTGATTGTAAAAATGGATAGCGTAACATTATCATCACTATTTTCAATTTTCAAGTGAATGTTATCACGAGTTGGATTAGGATAAAGTTTAGCTTCTATACCCACTTCTATTTCTTCTAAACCAACACAACTAGTTACGTTAACTGAGTCTTTAGTATCGCAATATTTATAGGTTGCAAATACCTTGTATATCCCTGGTTTTGAAACTGTCTTTTTGGTAATCGTTGACCCGTCGCTCCAACGAAACTCGGCACTAGGAATATTAGTTGTTGCTTCTAATTCTACTTTACCGTCATTGCACAAGGAACCTGTTTTTGCAATATTTAGCTTAAAGTTATTACCCGTAAAAATAGCGGTAGAGTCAATTGAATAACACAAACTATCGGTTTTCCATGGTCTATAAGAAATAGCAGTTCTATAACTCAAAGGATATAACATCCTAGGTGGCAAGCTGCAATACCTATGTGCACATCGGTCAGTGAAGTTCATCCAGAAATATCCATTCCAACGCGTTACTCCTGGCCCTTTGAGGTCAGCCCATCCTGCATTTGCAGCCGTAGCGTTTACCACATCTACATAAGTCGCTGTATCTGAATTATCAATTATTGTAAAAGGATATTTCAGCTCCGACCAGCTACAATCAATACTATTTCTCCTTTTGGAGGATGTTCTTCATAATGTTTGAGCACTTCAGAACATTTCCCCCTTCTATTTTCCTCATAAATCTTTGACAATTCTCTTGAAACACAAACTTCTCTATCGTCTTCAAAAAACTCAATGAGCTGTCCTAAGGTCTTTACCAAACGATGCGGAGATTCATACAAAACGATGGTTCGTTCTTCCTGAGCCAAGATTTTAAATTTAGTTTGACGTCCTTTTTTATGCGGCAAAAAACCTTCGAATACAAAGCGATCGCAAGGCAATCCACTATTTACTAACGCAGGCACAAAGGCAGTCGCTCCTGGTAATGTTTCAACTTTTATGTCGTTTAAAAGACATTCGCGTACCAATAAAAAACCTGGATCTGAAATACCTGGAGTTCCGGCGTCACTGACCATAGCGAGTGTCTCACCGTTTTTCAATCGCTCAATTACTCGAGCAAGAGCCTTATGCTCATTGTGCTGATGAAAAGCTGCAACTGGTTTAGAAATCTCATAATGCTTGAGCAATTTAGCAGTTTGTCTTGTATCTTCAGCTAAAATTCCATCAACCTCATTTAACAAACGAATCGCTCGGTAAGTGATGTCTTCTAAATTTCCTATAGGTGTGGGTACCAGTATTAGCATAAAGTTCTAGTTTGCTGCAAATTTAGATATTGCAATGCAGCTCTAATCTTGTTCTAAACTAAAACTAAATTTTTATCAAACGAATTGAAATTTGTAAATCGGAATTATGGGTTTGCAGATGGGGTCAACCCTAAGTTGGAATAGACTCTTAGTAAAAGATTAGCTGTATCTTCTTTTAATAATGGTAATGAATTCCTCGGCAATTTCATTATCCTCTTTCCAGCCAAATTGTGGAATAAACTTAGCGACAAGAAGTCGCTTTGCATCGTCCAAGGACGAAAGATGGTTGAATTCATTGATCGCACGTACAAATTCCTTTCCATCACCACCAAAAAGTTCATTGGTAAAATAAAAACGTTCGTTTAGTCCAAAAGCAGTACGAAGGTCGACAATTGCGTTATTAGCTAACATTTCAGCTACTTCGATTCCCGGAGTGTTTTTAGGCGGCACAGGTGGTTGATCTTGATTTTCTTTCACTGGCTCAGGATCAGTCTCTATTGAAGGTTCTTCTTCTATTCCAGTATTTTCTAGTGATTCTCTTTCTGGCTGTTCTTCTATTACCTTTTCCTCAACTTCAGCTTCGGTTAGTGTCTCAGCCCTTTCTTGCTCAATGTTTTGTAAAACTTGGAATGCTGCGACAGCCTTTAGCAGTTCTGTACTAATTCTTAGGTAAGCTTGCAAATCATCAATCTCACTTTTCAGCTCAACGCTTGGCAATGCCAGTAGCTCCCTTTTCAAGGATTGAATTTGCTGCTTAAGTTCTTCAATTTTGTGTTGCATAGTTTGTTTAACGCTACGAACAACAAATTTATTTTAATTATCATGATAGTTATAGCTTTATCGTATCAAAAAAGACAAGGAATTTTCTTAGTTGATTAGCTTTGTCGCAAGACTATGTTTTTAGAAAATAAAATAGAAAAAGAACACCGGGCAGGTTGGATAGAGGTCATCTCCGGGTCTATGTTCTCAGGAAAAACCGAAGAACTCATTCGAAGAATGAGAAGGGCACAATTCGCGAAACAGCGTGTTGAAATCTTTAAACCTCAAATCGATACGCGTTATTCTGAAGAGGACGTAGTCTCTCATGACGATAATGCTATCCACTGTACTCCTGTGCCGAGCTCAAATAATATTCTTTTGCTCGCAGATAATGTAGAAGTTGTTGGAATTGATGAAGCTCAATTCTTCGATGATAACCTTCCAAATGTTTGCAATCAATTGGCAAATTCTGGAATACGAGTAATTGTTGCGGGCCTAGATATGGATTTTAAGGGTCAGCCTTTTGGGCCCATGCCAAACCTTATGGCAATTGCAGAATACGTTACAAAGGTGCATGCGATTTGTGTGAAAACTGGAAACTTAGCAAACTATTCTCACAGACTCACCAATAATGATGGATTGGTAGAATTGGGCGCCATTGAAAACTATCAGCCTCTTTCTCGCGAGGCATATTTTGCAGCTTTAGAAGAAGATAAAAGGGCTAAAGATCAAAAATAGATGGCTGGATTTAGAGATTCGTTGCTTGAAATTAGTGAAAACGCTCTTTTACATAACTTGAGTTATTTCAAGAATCTAATTAATCATTCAGCAAATCTAATTCTAGTTCTAAAAGCGAATTCATATGGTGCTGGAGCAATAAATATTGCCCGACTTTTTGAAAATGAAATAACAATTGAATATTATGCAGTTGCAAGTATCTCAGAAGGAATAGAACTAAGGCAAGCTGGTGTTAAGAAAAGAATAATAATTCTTAGTCCAAATACAGATCGTTTTTCTGAACTGACAACTCACAAATTAGAGCCCGTTATTATCAATAGTATAAATCTAAAAAGGTTCATAACTCAATTAAATACAAATAAAGATTATCCAGCACATCTAAATTTTGATACCGGAATGCATCGTGTGGGGTTTAGAGAAAACGAAATAGAAGAAGTAAGTCGATTATTGAGTGAAACTAATTGTATTAAAATAGCGACTGTATTTTCTCATTACAGCGGATCGGGTAGTCTTGTATTTGATGAGTTTACTAGAGAACAATCAGAAAAGTTCAATGCTATGTTTAATGAGTTAAACTCATTTCTGGCTTATCAACCAAAGACACACATGAACAACTCAAGCGGTCTCGAGCGCTTTAGTAAAGACCAAAATACGCTTCACAGATTAGGCCTGGGTCTTTACGGACATTCAGTTGAAAATGAAGCTCTAAACAATGTCTTTGTGTGGAAAACGAAAGTTGCCCATATTCAATGGATTGAAAAAGGGGAAAGCGTTAGCTACAATCGAAGTTGGGTTGCTCCAAAACGCAGTAAAATAGCTACTGTATTTGTAGGTTATGCCGATGGATTAAACCGACGGTTGTCGAATGGCAAGTGGTCCTTAAGGATTGGAGATAATTTACTTCCAATAGTAGGAAGTATCTGTATGGACTTGTCTATGGTTGACGCAACTGATATCGACCTGAAACCCGGCGACACGCTCACCATTCTAAACTCATTGAAGGACATTAAAGATATGGCAGAAGTACTTGGAACTATCAGTTACGAAATACAAACTTCGATTTCATCTAGAATCGAGCGCTTATATGTTTAGTCTAGCTCTTACTGCCTTCATTTTGAAATTGTTCATTTAGTTTTTCTTGCTGCTGTTTTGTCAAGACCATGCTCAGACTTTCAATTATCTCTCGCGCAAGCTCTTGTTTGTGCATCCCAACCAATTCTATAGAAGATGCTCGAGCTAAAAAATAAATGATGTCTTTTTCTTTTTCTAAAAGCTCGCCCCCTTTATCGCTAGATTCATTGGCTAAATTTTCCAGGCCCGCCTCTAAATTTGCTTTTCCTTCTCTTGTATTTCTCCTAGTCAGCTGTGCCAATCCTAAAATCAGTTGATTTCGAGGATCATCAGGAGCCAATTTGTAAACTTTTTTAGAGTAATAAGCAGCCTTCCTATACTTACTTTCATGGTAATAATACTCAGCCTCATCAAGGCCAATATATCTTAGATTTTCAATATCTACAGAATAGTAGAGGTCATAATCTCCAGGGTTCTCAGTCCTATTTTTATACTTAACGTACTTAGTGCCATACTTTAAAGCATCTTTAAGTAAACGCGGGTTATTTTCAGTAAAATGTCTATCGTCAAGTAATTTAACTGCAGATCTCATGGCAAACACATATACTTCCGGGCTAGTTCTATACTTGTCTTTTTCCATTCGTTTTAGTGACTGGAAGTAACACTCTTCGTTTTTATCCATTATATATAAATCGAACAGTTTCTGAAAATCGGAATTAACAACTTGAGCATCTAAGTTGAATAAAGTAATTAATAATAAAGTAATTGATGAAAAAAATTTCACAGGAAATAGATTTTAAGAAATTGAGAAATGATAAAATTGATCTAGGAATAGATCAAATGTCAAGTGACGCTATGAAAATTCATGAAATAGATATCGGCGGATTGCCGTTGCAAGAGACTTAACTTTATGTTTCTTCTGTTGATAATATCCATTCATTCAAAGGTACAAAATTAAATAGATTAAGAAAAATGAGATGTAATGGAACGGGTCTGCAAATTCACAAGTTTGGCACAGTATTAGTTTAAAAGTACTCGAACTAAAATTATAGTTATGAAAACACTTAAAAAAACATTAATAGGACTAGCAGTATTGGCGCTTTTTTCTTTTGATAAGAAAATAGTGTTAGAAGAAAAACCTGAAAGCTTTAAGCATCAAAAACTGTCTAAAGTGAAGCCTTTTCAAGAAGGAGAGAAGCTATCTTACCGGGCACACTATGGCTGGTTAGACGCAGGTACTGCTGACCTAACTATTATCAAGCAAGATACTGCCATAGACGGAAATCCAGTTTTTCACGCTGTAGGTAAGGGGAAAACTTTAAGCGTTTTTGAATGGTTTTATAAAGTCAGAGACGTTTACGAAACTTACATGGACGAAAGTACGTTAGCACCGCGAAAATTTAAAAGACGAGTTAACGAAGGTGGATATATCATTAATAGAGATTATCATTTTGTTCCAGAACAAGCTCAAGTAAACACTGCTGCTAAAGGAACTATAAAAACTCCAGTTGATGTTCAAGATATGCTGAGTAGCTTCTACTACTTAAGAGCGTTAGATTTTAGCAACGCTAAACAAGGTCAAATCTTTAGAATTAATGCTTTTATGGATTACGAAATGTGGCCTTTTTATGTGAAATATAGAGGAATTGAAGAGGTGAAGGTTTCTATGGGAACATTCAAATGTCACAAATTCGTTCCAGTAGTTCAGGAAGGTAGAATATTCAAAAGCGAAGAAGACATGAGTGTCTGGGTAACTGCAGATGCAAACAAAATTCCGATTCTAATAGAAAGTAAAATTTTGGTAGGAAGCGTAAAGATGGAAATCAGTGGATATGGTAATTTGATTGGTCCGATTGCAAAAATAGAGAAGAAAAACCGTGGATGGTTTTAATCTTCGACCACCACTTTTAAAAAAAAGGCGAGTAAAAATACTCGTCTTTTTTTATTTCCTTTTTTGAATACAAATCAATGGATAAAACAATTCATGAGAAACACATCCGAAGGCTTATTTTGCGTTTAACGCGTCTATTCTTATTTCTTAGGTTACCTATCATAGGCATAAGCCTCAACTTCTTGCACAATTTAATTACGAACAGTATGAAGGCTTTTTGCAAAAAGCCAAGCTTATAATTCTATTAATCATTCCAACGCTTTCCAGCTTTTTCACTTAGTTTCCGTCATTCCTATGTTGGGTTCACTTTCAATAAGCGCTTTTCCTATTGCCATTTCTAGCGCCAGATTAAAACGTTAGAGGCAGACTTGTTCATTTCAGACGCAGAATTTCCTGATAGTTTCTTAGATGTATTTCTAATCGTTGACTCTAGTATGTCCAAAAGTCAATATTGGATTATCAATTTCGGTTGATTCAACAATCCCCTTTTTATAGTTGTAAGTTGTCTTTCTTCCTGTTTTTTTATTAATTATATCATAGGAACTCTTGTCTGATTTCTCCATTTTATTAAAAAATCCAAATAATTCAGCGTAGTTATGTGAATACTTAATTGGATCTTCCGGCTCAACAAAAAACAACATCGATGAGGTAACAAAAATGGCAGGAGTATTCAATAATTCATCTCTAACTTGCTTCTCCTCATCAACACGGTGAATCCTGTAATTAGATCCCGTGTATTGAGTATGATTAGATTCTCGAAGTTCTGAATTCACAAATACATCAACATGACACAACATTAGTGTATCTCGATAAAATGTGGACTTACTAGTAAACTGAACTCGATATTTGCTGAATAAGTATGAAATTGAGACATCGCTTGTTGCATCGTAAAACGTTGAATCGCCTTTAACTTCTTTGGAAACTTTGTACATTCCAATATCAAAGAAAGCCGCACCAATTGTAAACTCTAATGTAGTGGTTTGAGCCTGACTCGAGCAAACGTGAAACATGTATAAAACAAAAGAAAAAATGAGCCGTTTTTGCATAATATAAAAATAAACAGATTTCTGTTTACAACAAGCCAAACAAACCAAAATTGCTTAGTCTTTAAACAACATTTTTGACATGTGCTAAGATTCCTAAAAATTTTCCTTTTCGCAAGTCTACTTTCACTACTTGGGACATCTTGCGGTGATGATGAAAACTTAGCCGATATTTCTATGCCTAATGATTCTATCCCAGAGGTCAAGGTGAACATGGCCTATGGGCTAAATCTTGATTCTTTTATCGTAAAAGAAGGGAAAATCAAGAAAAATCAAATGCTTTCTCACATCCTTCTTATTAATCATATTCCTTGGCCAGAAATTGATCTTTTGGTCAAAAAATCTAAGGATATTTATGATGTTCGCAAATTGAGAAGTGGTAAAAACTATACAGTACTTTGTAAAAAAGACAGTACAGAGAAAGCTGAATATTTTATTTATGAAGCCAATGCAATTGACTATGTGGTCTTTGATTTAAGAGATACCATGCATGTAGCTGTCGAGCAAAAGAACGTTACTGAAACTCGTCGAGGGGTTGCTGGAGTTATTACTTCCTCATTGTACCAAACTCTTATTGACATTGACTGCAGCGCCGGATTAGCAATGGAAATGAGTGAAATTTATGCTTGGAGTATCGATTTTTATAGAATTCAAAAAGGTGACCGTTTCAAGGTGATTTTTACTGAAAAATGGGTGGAAGATACTCGTGTTGGAATTGGTGCTATTGAAGCTTGTCTTTTTGAACATCACAAAGAAAATTTTTATGCTTTTCCATTTGAACAGAATCAAGTTATTGACTTTTTCGACGAGAATGCAAAAAGTCTAAGAAAGGCATTTTTAAAGTCTCCGTTAAAGTTTGGACGTATCAGTTCTAGCTTTACCATGCGTCGCTATCACCCAGTACAAAAACGTTGGAAAGCCCACTTAGGAACTGACTATGCTGCTCCAACTGGCACTCCAATTTTAGCCGTTGGAGACGGAAAAGTAATCGAGGCGCGCTATAAAAAGTTCAATGGAAATTATGTGAAGATTAAACACAACGGAACCTACACTACTCAATATCTGCACATGTCAAAATTTGCCTCAGGAGTTCGATCTGGTAAATATGTAAGGCAAGGAGACGTTATTGGATATGTTGGGTCGACTGGTTTGGCGACAGGACCTCATGTCTGTTTTAGATTTTGGAAAAACGGTAAACAAGTTAACCATCGAACTCAAAAACTACCTGCTTCTCTTCCGGTAAAAAAAGAACTCCTCCCTCAATTCACAGCTACTATGGAAACGATGAAGTTGCAATTGGATGAAATTCCATTTGGATTAAAGGCCACCGCAAAACTGGCTCAAAAATAATTTATCGTAGAACTATTTTAAGCTTTATCTGCTATTCTGAATTAAGATGATCGGTAAATAGAATACCGTTTAAGTGATCAATTTCATGCTGAAAAATCACCGATGTAAATCCAGAGACTTCCTCAATGTGCTTTTTTCCATCAATATCTAAATATTCAAGAATAATATTGATAGGCCTAAATACTTCAGCGCTATAATTTGGTATGGAAAGACAGCCTTCTTCCCCTGATTTCTGCTCTTCAGAGTAGCTCCTAATAATCGGGTTTATGTAAATTTCATACGGCTCATTAGTCTTATCAAATCGTTGAACAAGAATTATTTGCCTTCTTAACCCTACTTGCGGAGCTGCGATTCCAACGCCCATATTTTTTGGGTCTTGAACAGTCTTGAGTAGTCGTTTTGAAAAATAGTTTACTTGACTTCTATTCTTTTCTAAATTTACCTTTTTAGCCTTTTTTCTTAGAAAAACAGAGTCTTTATTATTGTCAATTGTAAATATTCTAAAAGACTGATTTGGGAGTTTTTCATCGATTAAAGCGAGCTCCTTACGCTTAAGTTTTTTAGCCTTTTGAGCAAATGAAAAGGTAAAAGCACATACTCCAAAAAACACTAAAAGAAATCGGAGCACTTTGAAATAGATAATAAACGTGCAACAGACCAAGAGTTAATCCAGAATAAATTCTGTACTCCCAATTTCGTGATTATCAGCATAAGTATACACAACATACTTACCTGAAGTAACTGAAGTTTTTACGTCCCAATACAAACAAATATCAATTTCCTTGTTTTCGTAATTGATCTCTTTTTTAACCGAATATAATCCTCTAACACCATCAAATTTAAACATATTAGCCTTATCCTCATTTAGCGTTAATACTTTTCCAGAAGGACCGATAATTCTAGCGTACACTATTTTCTTGCCTGCTTTTGCCAAATCATTTTCACCAATTGTTACACAGGTTTTAATTTTCTCGACTGATCTAGCTTTTTCAGTCCGCTTGTGAATATTATTGTTTTTAACCTTCTGACCATAAGACTCAATAAAAACTGCTTGAAGCCTTTCCCCTATTTTTACTTTTTCAGCGAGTTCAGTTTTTTCAGATTCTAATAAGGTTGACTTATCTCTTTCTTTTCCTAATTCTCCTTTTATATTTTTATTCTCAGCCATTAATTCAATATTGGCCGTATTTAATGAATCAATGGTATGAACAAAGCTTTTCATTATTGTACGCAGACTTTCCGTCTCCTTTTTAAGCTTATAGATTGTCCAGTTTCCATTCTTAACTTTCTGAATCATTTCTTCTACTCGAGTTCTTTCGCTTGCCAATTGAGCATTTAATGTGTCGTTGTCAGATGATAAACTATCGTACTGCAATAACATACCGTTGAGCTCTAACTCCAAATCATTCTTTTCTACTGTAATTTCAGAGTTCTCACCCATTAGCTGTTCCGTCTTTCCTTTTTCATCAAACAACATAAACATAAGCCCCGCATTAGCCAATATAGAAAAGGTTAATAAGGCAATAAGAATTTTGTTGGATTTATCTTGTTTCTCAGGTACTTCAGACATTTTTTACTTTTAAGTATATTTATAACGCCAAACAAAGCTAATTATACTGATAACATCGAAAGCCGATGCTTAAAGAAATTATTTCACTTTTCTACCCACAAATCTGCGCGGGCTGCCGAAAGCCGGTTCACAAAAGTCATTGGGCTATTTGCTTGAATTGTAGAATAAAGATGCCTCGAACAAAGTTTCAAGTTTTTGATGAAAACCCTGTTCTAAAGCTTCTAGAGGGTAAGTGTGACGTTAAACATGCCTTTGCTTTTTATTATTTCAAAACCGATAATACGGTACAGGACTTAATGCATGCGCTTAAGTATAAGGGTGTTATTAAAGTAGGAGAAGAGTTTGGTCAAATCGTTGGTCAACATCTTTCAAGAAACAAACGTTACAAGGCAATCGATTACGTAATTCCTCTTCCTCTGCATATAAGCAAACAGAGATTGAGAGGCTTTAATCAATGTGATTCTATTGCAAAATCTATTGCTTTAAAACTTAACACAAAACTTGATAATAACTTGGTCAAACGGATCACATCAAATGAATCTCAGACAACTAAGACACACTTTGAACGACATGAAAACGTTGATAAAATATTTAAGATAAAGAACCCGAAAATCTTTGAAAACAAAAGTGTGCTATTAATTGACGATGTTATCACAACTGGCTCCACTTTATCGTCACTAGCAGCCGAATTTAACGCTATTCCAAATTGCAGAGTTTACGTTGGAACTATAGCAATCGCAAACAATGATTAAAGTCCTAATTCTTAGATAAATTAGATTAAAGTACTTATTATTCGTTAAATTACAGGATAGATTGTAAATTTGCACCGTTTGAATAAAATTTATGCTTAAAGATTTCGCAAAAACAAGTCCTGTAACATTCTTTGCCCTTCCTGTAATTATTATTGGGATGATAGTACTAAGTTACTTTTTCTACAGTACACTTATAACCAATCAAATTGATTCTCGTCAACACTACATTGAGCGACAATTAGAGCTTACTGCAGCACAATTAGAAACTCAAATAATTGAATTTAAAAAAGATTTTTCCTATTTAGGAGCTATCGATGATTTTGGTGAAGTTTTCGATACGGTAAGCAATCAAAGCGAAAAACTACGGTTTAGACTCAAGCACATAGTAGAAAGATACAACAGTTTTGTAGATACGGTATACATATATAATCATGAACAATATTACTTTATAGGCATCAATCATTTAGGAATAACCCAAGAAGGATTTGGACAATTAGAGGATAAACTATTGCCCCTTCAATTTATTAATAAACCAAAAACGCTTCATTTAGAAGGTAGTAAAATGCTTATAATGAGTCCTTTGCGCATAGAAAATGAAGGATAAAGTGTATTTAGGTGCTGTTATTGATGTTATGGAAATGATAGGTAATGAAGCCGATAAGCAATACACCGGAGAATTCAGCTCTAAAATAATCTTCACAGAAAATCTTGGTTTTAGAAGTATTCAACGCGGCCAACAATTTGAAGCCAAGTTTGAACTCTATCGACAGAATAAACAAGAAATATCAAACAATATCTTGGCTGATAAAGCTGGATATTTATTGCATAAATTGCCAAAAACTTCGATTGTCTATCTGACCAGTTATCAGCCATTTCAACTTTTTAAAGAAAGATTTGGGCTTCTATTTGTGCTCTCACAAAACGATTTTTTAGCCCCCATAAAAATTAAGCTTCAAATTATATTCCTTTCCTTTTTTGCCATGATTGGCGTGGTGATTGTCGTATTTATCATCAGTCTTAAGGACATCAGTCAAAACAATGAAGAATTACACCAAAGCGAAAATAGTTTATCTCAAATCCTTACCCAACAGCGTTTTATTCTAGAACATGGAGGCACCTTTTCATTTACCCTCGACAAAAAAGGGGCGCCAATATTCGTAACTGATAACATTGAAAAAGTAACTGGGTATAACAAAACTGAATGGTTTAATAAACTTCCTAGTTTATTAACTCAAAATAAAATAAACCAAAAAGTAGACTCTGATTTCAATAAGCTCTCGAACGAAAAGGGATTTGAGTTAAATTATAATTTGGAGATTAAACGAATCAACGAACGAAATTTGATCCTAGAGTTTAGAGAGCGTCCTTATTTTAATGACAGGGGTGATTTTGAGGCTATTGTTGGAACCGCAAAGGACATTACAGAATCGTATATCAAACGTGAAGGATTAAAGCGGTCGCTTCTTATCTTAGAGGCACAACAAGAAGCAGTAAAGGACGCTGTCTAATAACGGACGAACACAACAAAATTATCTCCTGTAATACCAGGTTTGTGGGCATGTTTGAAATGAAAAATCAGCCCACATTTGATAGTAATGCTCAGGAAGCACTTAATGCTATAATTCACTTTACAGCAGAAAAACCAAAAGTCTAGCAGCTAATTTCAGATACCATAAAAAACCCGTTGTCAGAAATCCAAAACACATTATCCATGGTAAATGATCACTTTTATGATTTCTACTCGGTGTCTATTAGGAGACCAACAAGATAGAATACTTGGCCGAATTTGGACCTTTAAAGACATTACAACGCAAAAAAACGGATTAAGGAGCTCATTAAAGTTCCCGAAAAGTGTTAAAAAAAGTAGACTTTCTTGAGCATCACGAATCAAAAAATCAAAATGGTATTAAACTTAATAATCCACTTTGTGGATATATTTCGTTAATATAAATGTCAAAAGACACTCATAATTCCTCTGAAACATTTCTGATATTCAGAATAAGAACCATTTATTTCAGTCAAAAAATAGCAGTTAAATACAGCTTCAACACAAAACACAAGGGCTTGAATTATAGTTTTTTGCGAGCTATCCAAAAACTACTATAACATGAATTTGATTGTATACTTATTGCATTCAGATACTAAGTACGGATGAATATTTATTACAACTAACTGACTTATAGACTAACAAAGCAAGCACTTAAAACAAAAAAAGCCAGTCCGAATAATCGAAATGGCCTTTAATAAATATCATTTTTAGAGTAGCTAATACTCGTCTTCATTAAAGAAAAAGTCCTCCTTGGAAGGATAGTCAGGCCAAATGTCCTCGATTGTATCGTAGGTATCTCCCTCATCTTCGATTTCTTGAAGGTTCTCAACTACCTCAAGAGGAGCCCCTCTGCGCAGTGCATAATCAATCAATTCTTCCTTGCTTGCTGGCCAAGGAGCATCTTCCATATATGAAGCTAGTTCAAGTGTCCAATACATTTTGCTAGTAAATTAAGGTTATAATTTTTGCAAATGTAATTTTTTTACGCTCACTTGCAAATCTATTTTTAAATTGACCTAAACTCTTGGTTTCCACAGGGTTTCAGGTGCGTTTTTATCCAACGTAATCTTTCGCGATAGTACAAACAAATAATCGCTCAATCGATTTAAATATCTTATATCAATTTCATCTACTTTATTTTCTTCGCTCAACCGGATTACCATCCGCTCTGCTCTGCGACAAACGCAACGTGCAAGGTGACAATAAGAAACAATAGTATTTCCTCCGGGAAGCACAAAAGACTTCATTTCTGGCAGGTGCTCGTCCATGTCATCCATCTCAGATTCTAAAAATGCAATGTCTCGATCTTCCACCAATGGAATATTTTTTAGTGGTTTCTCTGGATCACTTGCTAACATAGAACCAAGCGTAAACAATCGGTCTTGGATTTCAGTGAGCGTTTTAATTTGATCTAAGTCAATATCTTGATCTCGAATCAATCCAATCCATGAATTCAACTCATCAACAGTTCCATAAGATTCAATGCGTAGATCTGATTTAGAGATTCTTCTCCCTCCAAATAATGATGTCTGCCCCTTATCCCCTGTTTTTGTATAAACCTTCATTTAATCTTGAAATATGAGTTTGTATTTAACTTGAGTTTCATTAGTTTTTAAATCTAATATATAAACTCCATTTCTGGGTTTATCTATTACAAGAACACTCCTATCCATAAATTGTTCTTCACTAATTAAGCTTCCCGTTAAATTATAAATTGCGAATTGACCTGAAATACTCGCACCAAAGTCTAAGAATATAGTTTCGCTTGAAGGATTTGGGTAAAGTTTGTATCCAATTATTTTCAATAGTTCTGACTTGCCTAAAATACCTGCCAATTCTACCATTATTGAATTCTCGCAACCATTTGCATCAATTACTTTTAGAGTATAGTTTCCTCTAATTATTAGATCAGAGAGGTTCTTTGTCCCGGGATTTCTAAAACCATTTGGTCCCTCCCACTGATATGTTAACGGTTCATCTCCGCCGATTACTAAAGACTCTATTGAACCACTATTTATTGTATCCGAAACTTTAAGAGCGATAACAATTGGGGTCGAACCAGCTACATTAACTGAATCTACTAATGCACAATTATTCGCATCGGTTATCGTAATCCTGTATAGCCCTGAGGTTAAACCACTATTTACATTTACCTTTTTAGAGGTGTCAGCCCAGATGAATTTATAATTTGGAACTCCACCGTTCGCATTTACTCTGATTGAACCCATGGTGTCATTAAAACAGATATTATTCTCTATCACAAAGTCAACGGATAACGGAGATTTCGGGCCCAATATCGCATAGCTAACGATGGTTTTACAGCCCCCGACTGAACTATCTGTAAGTGTAACAGTGTATGTGCCGCTGCCTAAGTTTTGAATGGTAGAATCCGATTGTCCATTACTCCAAATAAAAGTAAATGGTGCTATTCCAGAACTTGCAGAAACAGCCAGACTTCCTGATAAATCTCCAAAGCAATTTTCATTTATACTGTTTTTAATAATAATGGCCGGACCGTTTGTGTCTGAAACTGCAACAGATAAGGCAGTATTGCAACCTAATGAATCGGATACGGTGACAGTATACACTCCTGATTTTAAGGCTGTAACTGAATTTAAAGTGCTGCTTCCAGCATTTGCGGTCCATTGATACCGATAGGGCGCTAAACCTCCTGAAACCATAACTGAAGCGGATCCTGTAGATAAGTTACAACTCGATTTTTTTGTAGAACTGTTTGCACTTATTGCACAACTGCGTTCCTTAACGTTCAACTTAACATTGGGCAAATAATTACTTGAAGCATAACCCGTTCCAATATTTACGAATGACACGCCAAGTTGCGCTTCAGACTCAGAAACACCAACTAAAACTTTACCGTTATAAGTGCGAATTCCAACATAATACTTTCCTGTTTTCAAATAGGTTGTTGGGATTTTAAACGTATTCCATTTCCCCAAATGATTTGTAGTAACCTCAATCTGAGTTCCGACAGGTGGGAAAACTTGAGGCACAACATTATCTTGAAAAAACTCATTCAGAATAATTAGATCGAAAGTATCTCCAATCATTGAATTTTCATTAATAAAAACTGAAATCGAATTGGCGCTATCGGGTGTTGTTATCTCTACCAAACTTGATAAATCATAAGGAGTTTTTGGTCCAAACCAAAAGCCTGAAGTCGGTTTTTCTTTGCCTACCCTTGAAATAATTGTGTCGGTAATATTCAAATTAAACGTCAATGAATCTGTGGACGTTTCAGATTCTACTGAATCCGATTTAGCAATGAATAGCAGCTCATAATTACCTATTCCTTTTGCTGGAATATAGTTTGGGTAAATAGAAACTAACGCGTTTGAATTAGCTAATAGAGAAGTAGGTGTTGACGATTGGTTTGAAAAGCCAACACCACGAATTTTGACATCAACATGGGTATTTGTAGCAGTATTTTTTCCTAAGTTTATAAGACTCGATTCAATTTTCAAAGGCATTTTAGCCGCTTGGTGTGCGGGATAATCTTTATATGCATTTGCCCGATTGAATCCGTTAAACCAAACCGATTCTAATCCCAGGTTAACCGATTCGTTTGGTTCACAAATAGAAATGTCATCAAGAGCCAATCCTGAGCTCCAGAGGCCCCCATCGCTATAAGAAAAAACGATTTGTGTGTTTCCCGTCAAACCAAAAAGAGGGATAATGTAATCCTCCCATCCATCAACGTTTTTTATTACTGAAAGTAGTATTGTATTCCCTCCATTTTTCGCAAAAACAAAAGCCTGTTCTTTATTACTTATGCCATTAAAATAGGCGTTAAATCTTAGCTGATAAACTACAGAACCCAATAAGTATTGAGCCGGAATTACTAAACTATCTGCTGATTTATTGCAATTACAAACATCATCATTGGTGTATACAAATTTGGTATTTGATGGAACCTTCCATACCTGTCCTGAACTAGCCGCAGCAGAAGCACCTATTTTAAACCCTCCATCAGAAGCTTTTGTTTTTGCCGATATTCCAGCAGCTGAAAGTGAAATCACTGATTCAAAGTCCTGGGTATAAATTACATTGGAAGCCGCTAATCTTCCAGAGAATTGATTGATTGAATGTGTTGGATTAACGGATTTGGTGAAATGCTGTTTATCTTTTACAATAATGGGTAGGCGAGCCTGCTGGCCCAAAACCAACTGTATCGTAAACAAAAAAATTAAGGTTAGTATGTGTTTCATAGGGTGAAATTAAACAAATAAAAAAGGAACGCGAACGTTCCCTTTTTATTTCCCAAACAGTGTATTAGTCTTCTTGTCTTTCGTATTCCTCCATTGGAGGGCAAGCACAAATTAGATTTCTATCTCCAAATGCATCATCAATCCTAGCAACTGGTACCCAATATTTACTCGTCAAAAGATGTGGCATCG
The DNA here is from genome assembly GCA_905181875.1 of Flavobacteriales bacterium UBA6770. GTDB lineage: Bacteria > Bacteroidota > Bacteroidia > Flavobacteriales_G > Salibacteraceae > UBA6770. The sequence goes on along the minus strand of CAJIZH010000003.1, from coordinate 1,163,925 downwards.
GATATGCCGCTTGCTCTCTAGAATAAGGTTTGTCCCAGTTTGAACTAATTATTTCCTGAGCTCTATGCGGTGCATTTTTAACCACATTATTATCATGATCAGCTTCACCGTTTTCAATATCAGCAATCTCTTTTCTGATACTAATCATCGCATCACAAAAACGATCTAGCTCTGCTTTATTTTCACTTTCTGTAGGCTCAATCATTAATGTTCCTGCAACAGGAAAGCTTACTGTTGGCGCATGAAATCCATAATCAATCAATCGCTTAGCAATATCAACAACCTCAATTCCTGCAGTTTTCTTGAAGTTCCTACAATCTAGAATCATTTCGTGAGCAACTCTTCCACTTGCACCCAAATACAATACTGGATAGTGTTCTTCCAGTCTATTTTTGATATAATTAGCATTCAAAATCGCATATTCTGTTGATTCTTTCAATCCTGTTTTTCCTAGCATCATGCAATAAGCATAAGAAATCAATAAGATTGAAGCACTTCCATAAGGAGCTCCACTTACCGCAGAAACTGCATCAGGGTTGTTATTTAATCTGAAAGAATGGCCTGGTAAAAACTTCGCTAAATGCGCTGCCACACCAATTGGGCCTACACCAGGACCACCACCACCGTGGGGTATAGCAAAGGTTTTATGCAAATTGAGGTGACAAACATCTGCTCCAATATTACCGGGACTGGTAAGTCCAACTTGAGCATTCATATTAGCACCATCCATATAAACTTGACCGCCATTCGCATGAATAATATCCGTCATTTCTATGATGGACTCCTCAAATACTCCGTGCGTAGAAGGGTAAGTTACCATTAAAACAGAAAGAGTGTCTTTATACTTTTCAGCTTTTTCTCGAAGATCGTCAACATCAATATTGCCGTTTTCGATACTCTTTACCACCACTACTTCCATACCAGCCATAACTGCCGAAGCTGGATTAGTACCGTGTGCTGAAGAAGGAATCAAGGCAATCTTTCTTTGCTTATCTCCATTGGAATGGTGATAAGCTCTAATAGTTAACAAACCAGCATACTCTCCTTGGGCACCAGAATTTGGCTGAAAAGATACTGCTGCAAAACCAGTAATTTCACATAGCCATTTCTCCAAATCTTGGATAACTTGATCGTAGCCTGCAGTTTGATCTGCAGGTGCAAACGGATGCATCGTTGAAAACTCTGGTTTTGAAACCGGATACATTTGAGTAGCCGCATTCAATTTCATAGTACAAGAACCCAAAGAAATCATGGAGTGAGTTAATGAAATATCTTTATTCTCAAGCGACTTCAAATAACGCATCATTTCACTCTCTGAATGATAGCTATTGAAAGAGGGGTGGGTTAAGAACTCAGAAGTTCTAACCATATGTGGTGGTATTCCTAAACTGCAGTTAGCAATGACAACGTCTTTACCTTTTACTTTAGCAAAACCGGTTACCAAATCTGCTAAATCTTGGTTCATCACAGTTTCGTCTAAACTTATTGTGACTGTTCCGTCTTCATACCAGAGGTTGATTCCCTTATCTTCAAAAATTCGTTTTACATGGCCTTCCTCGGCCCGAATTGTGAGTGTGTCAAACCAAGTATCATTCACCAGTTCGTAACCCAAATTAGTAATTGCACATGCCAACCTATTTGTATGCTCATGAATTCTAGAAGCAATTTCTTTCAACCCTTCTGGACCGTGATATACAGCATATGCACCAGCCATATTAGCCAATAAAGCTTGAGCAGTGCAAATATTTGAAGTTGCTCTATCTCTTTTGATGTGTTGTTCTCTAGTTTGGAGAGCCATTCTCAAGGCACGATTTCCATTTCTGTCCTGAGAAACACCAATAATTCTTCCTGGAATAAACCGTTTAAAGTCTTCTTTTGTAGCAAAAAATGCTGCATGTGGACCACCGAAACCCAATGGCACTCCAAAGCGTTGCGAGTTTCCAATTACAACATCAGCACCCCACTCGCCTGGAGGCGTTAATTTTAAAAGAGCCATCAAATCAGAAGCAACTGCCACCCTAGCACCAATAAGGTTGGCTGATTCTACAAAGCCAGAATAATCTTCAACCGACCCAACTTTATTTGGATATTGCAAAAGAGCACCAAAAGTCGATTCAGAAAATTTGAAAGATTTCCAATCGCCAACCACTAACTCAATTCCTAATGGATTTGCTCTAGTTTTTAATACTTCAATGGTTTGGGTAAAGCAATTTTTATCTACAAAAAACTGAACTTTTCCAGCTTTCTGATCAGCTCGACTTCTTGCATGGTACAATAAAATCATTGCCTCTGCAGCTGCCGTAGATTCATCTAATAGAGAAGCATTTGCCAATTCCATTCCTGTAAGTTCAGAACATACCGTTTGGAAATTAAGTAACGCTTCTAATCTACCTTGAGAAATCTCTGCTTGATAGGGTGTATATGCCGTATACCAACCTGGATTTTCAAACATATTCCGTTTGATTACTGAAGGAGTTATTGTTCCGTAATACCCTTGACCAATATAAGATCTGAAAACTTTGTTTTTTGCTCCTACTTTATCAATGTGTTTTAAGTACTCGAACTCGCTTATTCCTTCAGGAATATCTAAGTCGGATTTCAACCGAATTTGAACGGGAATGGTTTCATCTATTAAACTGTCAATTGAATCTGCACCAATGACTTCAAGCATTTCTAAAACATTATTGCCTCGTGGGCCAATATGTCTTCCTTTAAAATTTTCCATTTATGTAAAGGTTTTTATCTACTAAAAAAAGACAGCAAATATAGGTCTAATCTCAGAGTACACTGTAAAGCTTTAAGACCAGAAAGTCGGCATTTTGTTTACTTACTTTTGAAAATTCAAAAAAGAAAGTAAAATGATTCAAAAATTTTCTTCGTTTCTACTTCTTTTACTGTTATCGATTGAAGGGTTTGCCCAGATAAACCAAACCTTTTTAATGCTAGGTGGACAAGAGCTGATTGGCGCTCAACTGGATCAGTCACCAGAAGAAATAGTGGTTGAAATCACTAAGAAAAACGGTAAAATCAAAATTGTTCTAGTTGATAAGAGTAGCGTTTTTTCGATTACTCAAAATGGCGAAGAAACTATTTGGTACAATCCCGATAGCAGTGAAACAGGATACTCTATAAAAGAAATGCGTCTTTATTTAAAAGGTCAGCAAGACGGCAGAGTTGAACATAAAATCACGATACCGCTTATAACTTCATTTGCTGTAAGTGGCATATTGGCTGCGCTCGCAGGAAATCAAGAATTAGCAATTGTTATTCTTGCTCCAATCCCCGGGGCTCTTATTGGAAGTTTGACCAAAGGAAACATGCCATCTAACTTAAAAGCAAATGGTGGCGAACCAATGAATCAAGCTGCTTACATATCAGGCTATGAAAAATCAGCTAGAATGAAAAAAATATTGCATTGTATTTTGGGCTCTGTTGTGGGGACCGCAGTTGGTGGGGTAATAGGATTAACTATAGCAGCGAGCGATTCGTGAAAAACCTATTAAAAAACGTAACCGACTTCCTTCTATACAGCAACTTATATGTTGCTGCTCCAGTAAGTGCTATCAGCATTGTTTCTTACCTCATTTTTGACCTTCCTGTAAATTACAAATTGGTGTTTTTTATCTATTGTAGCACTTTGTTTATCTACAATTTGCATCGGATAGTTGGCTTGTCCCAAATCAATGATTCTAGTTTATCTGCTCGGCATGTTTGGGCAAAGAAATACAAGACCTTTTTATTTTTTCTTATCGTACTTTCCGGCAGTTGCGGTCTGGTTTTAGCATTGCTATTAGGCACGGTATTTATAGCGCCTATATGTGTTCCCGCCTTAATTGCTTTGGGTTACAGCATGCCCATCATTAAACGAAAAGGCAAATTTTGGAGACTCAGAGACGTGCCGTTTGCTAAGGTGTTTTTGATCAGTATCACCGTAAGCTATGTAAGTGTGTATTTGCCCTTGTACGAGTCTTTTGAATTGTATACTCAACCCGCATTATTCTATTATTTCTTGAGTCGTTGTTTCTTCATTTTTGCGATTACCATCCCCTTCGATATTCGAGATTTAGAATTTGACAAAGGCAGTACGTTAAACACAATCCCTATGATGCTTGGAATTGACAAAGCAAAGCAAGTTTCCTTGTTGTGCTTGGCCTGTTTCTCTTTTATTGTCTTGGTATTGTTTAGCCAGAGTGCCTACATGAGTGTGGCTCATTTAGTTGCAGCAATCTTTGCAGGCTGGGTAATTACTTTATGCAAAAAAGACAGCTCGGAGTATTATTATTCTTTGCTAGTAGAGGGAACCATGCTTGTGTTATTTGGATTGGTTTGGTTGGCCGGTTAAACCTTCATAGGCTCAATAATCCCTAACACATCCTCTAAAGTTTCAACTCCTTCAAAAACAATATACAAGCGTTCCTTACGCTCTTTCATTTGAGTTTTTGCAGGGTTCTTTTGAACATATTGAACAATAAAATGAAATTGATTGGATTGGTAAAATCGTGACTTTTGATTGGATACCAAATAGCACAAGAGTTTTTTATTTTTCAAAACAACCTTTTCAATACCGAGCTTTTCAGCCAACCATTGTAATCGAACACCGCTAATTAGTTGATGCGTTTCTTCAGGAATTGGCCCGAATCTATCGACCATGTCCTTCTCAAATTTCTCCAATTGATTTTCAGTTTTTGCATCCGAAAGTTCGCGATACAATTGCAAGCGCTCGTTTACATTTCGCACATAACTGTTAGGAATCAAAATCTCCAAGTCAGTATCTAACTGACAGTCCATTACAAAGTTTTGCAACTCCAGTTCCTCTTCCTTAAACAGGTTTTTAAACTCGTTTTCTTTCAATTCATGAATGGCTTCATCCAATATCTTCTGATAGGTTTCGAAACCAATATCGGACATAAATCCACTTTGCTCTCCACCTAATAGGTTTCCAGCTCCGCGAATATCTAAATCGCGCATAGAAATATTGAATCCTGATCCTAAATCTGAAAACTGCTCAATAGCCGTCATTCTTTTTCGAGCTTCAGGTGTCAACGAACTCATTGGTGGAGAAAGCAAATAACAAAATGCTTTTCGATTACTTCGACCTACTCTACCCCGCATTTGGTGCAAATCACTCAATCCAAAGTTATGTGCGTTGTTTATGATTATCGTATTTGCATTTGAAATATCCAATCCCGATTCAATAATAGTCGTTGCAATCAAAACATCAAACTCATGCTCCATAAAGCCAAACATGGTTTTTTCCAGTTCATGACCGTCCAATTGGCCGTGTGCAATTCCAATACGCACCTCAGGAACCAATCGCTGAATCATTCCTGCAACCTCTTTAATGTTTTCAACTCGGTTATGCACCACAAAAGCTTGTCCGCCCCTACTCACTTCATAGTAAATCGCATCACGAATGGTTTCTTCATTGAATGGCTTCAAAATCGTTTCTACCGGTTGACGATTTGGTGGTGGCGTATTAATAACACTCAAATCCCTAGCTTTCATCAATGAAAACTGCAGGGTTCTTGGAATCGGTGTTGCAGTCAATGTTAATGTGTCGACGTTTTCTTTGATGGTTTTGAGTTTGTCTTTAACACCTACTCCAAACTTCTGCTCTTCATCAATAATCATTAAACCCAAATCTTTGAACTTGACATCTTTTCCAACGATTCGGTGAGTTCCAATTATGATATCAATTTTGCCTTCAGCAAGATTTTTCAAAGTCTCTTTTTGCTCTTTAGCGGTTTTAAATCGATTGATGTAATCAACGTTACAGGGCAGGTCTCCCAATCGTTCTGTAAAGGTTTTCCAATGCTGGTAAGTCAACACAGTAGTTGGCGCCAATACTGCAACTTGCTTGCTGTCATTAACCGCTTTAAACGCTGCTCGAATAGCAATTTCCGTTTTCCCAAAACCTACATCTCCGCAAATCAATCGATCCATTGGATGCGGCTTTTCCATATCCTTCTTTACATCAATCGTTGCGCTTTCTTGGTCAGGAGTATCTTCGTAAATGAATGAACTCTCTAATTCGTGCTGCAAATAATTATCAGGAGAATAGGTGAAGCCTGGAGCAGCTTTACGTTTTGCGTACAATTTAATAAGATCGTAAGCAATTTCTTTGACCTTCTTTTTAGTCTTTTGTTTGAGGATTTTCCAAGTTTGAGTCCCCAGCTTATTCATAGTTGGAGCTGTACCATCTTTACCAGAAAACCGGGCAATTCGATGCAAAGAATGAATGCTTACGTACAGGATATCACCGTCCTTATAAAGGAGTCGAATAGCTTCTTGCTCCTTACCATCATTCTCAATTTTTTGTAGCCCGTCAAATTGGCCAACACCGTAATCAATATGCGTAACGTAATCGCCTTTTTGAAGGCTAGTCAACTCTTTTAAGGTAATGGCTTGTTTGGCTTTATTAAACCCTTCTTTTAATCTAAACCGATGGTAGCGTTCAAAGATCTGGTGATCGGTATAACAAACAATTTTTAAGTCCGTATCGATAAATCCTTCATGGACAGTTTGAAGAATTGGAGAGAATTCTACCTCAGCATCAATGTCTTCAAAAATGGCATGTAAACGTACCATTTGTTTGGGTTGACTCGATAAAATAAAATTGGTAAATCGGTCCTTTTTATTGGCGTGTAAATCCTTTGCCAATAAATCAAATTTCTTGTTGAAAGTAGGCTGTGGTTTTTGATGGAATTCTACTGTTTTGGTAGCTGAAGTTTCAAAAGTTCCACCGTACTCCAATACTCTATGTTTCTCCAATCCTAAATCAAAAAATTCAGGCTTTATGTAAAGCGCTTCAGGATTAGACTGAACAGTATCCTTTGAGAGTTTGTTGTAGGCTTCGGTTGCAATGTCAAATGACTTCTTTACCTGCTCTTTTGAAACTTCTCGTTCCTTGAGCCATAGGTAAGAATTGGCTGGAAGAAAATCCAAAAATCCTTCCCTCGACTCCATCAAATCGTTATCCTGAATATTAGGTAAAATATGGATTTTATTGTAGTTCTTTTTCGACAGTTGGCTCGCAGGATCAAAGGTTCGTATCGAATCAATATCATCTCCAAAAAACTCTACTCGATAAGGATCATCATTCGCAAAGGAAAAAATATCTACAATACCTCCACGAATTGAAAATTGGCCGGGTCCGGTTACAAAATCAACGCGCTCGAAGTGGTATTCATAAAGCAATTCATTGATAAAATCAATCGTGATTTCATCTCCAACTTTTAATTCAAGAATGTTCTTTTTAAGCTCCTTCTTCGTGACTACTTTTTCGCTTAGGGCTTCTCCATAAGTCACCACCACCAACCATGACGGTTTTTTGACAATCATATCCAGTGTTTCAGCACGCATCAACACATTGGTATTGTCTACCGATTCTTGTTTGTATGGATACTTGAACGGGGAAGGAAAAAAGAGCACTTTATCTTTACTCAATTGATCTTGTAAATCATTCAGTGCATAAGCTGCATTCTCTTTATCATTAAGCACAACTACATGAATGCCATGAACTTGCTTTGCTAATGCAGCAACAAAAAATTGAGATGCACTTCCTCTAAATCCTTTTAAATGGACAAGCGGATATTCAATTTCTTTGCAATGATTTTGAACCTCAGCCAATTGCGGCCAAGTGGTAAAACTGGTGTTGAATTCTTCTTTGGTAATAGACATGTGCTCTTAATACAATCGAGGGCAGCAAATGTAATTAAGCCAGCTGTAGTCTCTTAATTTTTAGTGTGAATTAGCTAAACGATTTACTTTAAATCAGCTAACAGCAATCTTCGGCTGCAGCAATTCCAGCTGTTGCAAAAGGCATCGCGCCACCACAACCTTCAAATATTCCATAATGGGTATCCCAAGTTCCGTAAAAAGTGAAGCAGGATTTGAATCGGGTATCATGTGTCATTTTGTAAGTATTTCCGCAAACTGACATTACTTTTCCTTTTGGAAAATAATGATGATCATCTAATTCAAAACCGTGCTCTTGACCAGTAATTCCACCATTATAAGTGAGTGCCTGACCGTAATCTTCACAGTCCGATTCTAGGCCTTCAATTTTAAACAAACGATAGGTAACTGAGAAGAACTTTAGGTCTCCCACTTTTTCTTCTAACTCTTTGTTCTCAATTGAAATGGGCTTATTCTCTACCGCTCGTGGATCCGTAAATCCAGCTTTTTTAGCAAAATTCAAAAAGTCGTTCCAATACAATGCTCCGCTCAAACATTCGCCCCAAAGGATAGGATCATTTTGTAATTCTTGTGAAACTCTGCGATCGCTATAAACATCTGAGAAGTACATTTCTCCTCCTGGTTTCAATAAATCAAAAGCATCGTCCAATACTTTTTGTTTGTCTTTGGCAAGATTTACGACGCAGTTGGAAATAATTAAATCGAAACTTCCTTTTTCTAATCCTAACTTATCTAGTTCTTCAATATTTCCTTTTACAAACTCGATATTAGGCTTATCATAGCCAAATTTCTCCGTATGATAATCAACGTGGCGATTGGCAACATCCAATTGCTCGTTTGTCATGTCAACTCCCACGACATATCCGTTTGGACCAACTAGTTTACTAGCGATATAACAATCTCTTCCGCTTCCAGAACCTAAGTCTAAAATTCTAAGCCCTTCTATATCAAAAGGAATAGTGAGTCCGCAACCGTAATACTTAGCCTGAACTTCATCGTGAACTTCTCGCAATGCATCCATTATATATTTTGGCGGAGCAGTTAATGTGCAACAGGCATTGGTTTTCAAATCTTCTGTAGATGCTAATTCCTTTCCGTAATAATCTTGAACTTCTTGATGTACTGTTTCCATTTCGTAATTCTTTTGAGCTCACAAAGGAAGGGATTGATTCAGTAATCTTCAGTATTTAGAGTGACATTAGCGTTTATTATCAGAAATAAAACAAACAACTATAATAATGAAGAACCCCTTCCGTCACTTTGTGCCACCTTCCCCGTTGGGAAGGATCAAATTAGAATACTTCTGCTAGAAGTCCCCTCCAACGTGAGGGGTGTCCGCCTAAGCGGACGGGGAAGGTTTATTAATTTTACTTCAACAACACCTCAATCTCGTCGACCATCTTCGCAGAACCCACGTAATAAGCGCATCGCTGGTGCAATTCTGTTGGCTCTATTTCCATTGTTCTTGTATACCCATCAGAAGCCTTTCCGCCGGCTTGTTCAGCAATAAAAGCTAAAGGATTGCATTCGTACAACAACCTCAATTTTCCGTTAGGTGCTTTAGTCGTTGAAGGGTATAAATATACTCCGCCTTTTATTAAATTTCGGTGAAAATCGGCTACTAAAGAACCAATGTAACGACCCGTCTTTTCTTCTAATTTACACTTGTCCAAGTACGTTTGAATTCCTTTGTGAGAAAGGTGATAATTCCCTTCATTCATTGAAAATATCTTACCGTCTTTCGATGTTTTCATATTAGCATGCGATAAACAGAACTCCCCAATTGAAGGGTCCAAAGTGAATCCATTTACGCCATTTCCCGTTGTATACACCAACATTGAAGAAGAACCATACAACACATAACCTGCAGCAACCTGCTCTGTTCCAGGCTGAAGAAAGTCTTCCATAGTTGCAATAGTTCCTGCAGCCGTTTTTCTTCGATAAATTGAAAAAATAGTTCCTATAGATACGTTCACATCAATGTTTGATGAGCCGTCTAGAGGATCCATTGCTAAAACATATTTTCCTTGGATTGATTTTTCATTTTCAAAAGCAATGAAATCATCTTTTTCTTCTGAAGCAATTCCACAAACTTCACCACCATACTTTAGCGCTTTAATAAAAACTTCATCAGCCAAAACATCTAGTTTCTGTTGCTCTTCTCCTTGAATGTTTTCAGATCCTACAGCACCTGCCAAATCAACAAGGCCAGCCATGTTTACCTCTCTGTTTACGATTTTAGAAGCAAACCCAATGTCTCTAAGCAATCTAGAAAGATCACCAGTGGCAAATGGGAAATCATCTTGTCTGTCAATTATAAATTCGTCGAGGGTAGTAACTGCAATCATAGCTTTTGTTTCGGTTTACAAATATAATGGGGTTCTATGAATTGAACCTATAGAACTAAGGGTATTGCTCGTGCCTTACTTTTATCATATTTGTGGAATGAACAACATTCACCTCCGAAAAGGAACACCTTCAGATATTCCAGAATTACTGGACCTTATTAAAGAATTAGCTGCCTACGAAAAAGAGCCCGAAGCAGTAATTGTAACCAAAAAAATCTTGCTCGAAGATGGTTTTGGAGAAAATTCAATTTTTGATTTTCTGGTTGCAGAAAAAGACGGAAAAGTTGCTGGAATAGCCTTGTATTACACCAAATACTCCACCTGGAAAGGTCGCTGTTTGTATCTAGAAGATATTATTGTAAAAGAGAGCGAACGCATGAATGGAATTGGAAGTATATTACTAAAAGAACTCATTTCTATTTCGGAAAAAGCTGGAGTTAAACGTCTTGAATGGCAAGTATTGGATTGGAACGAACCGGCAATTAATTTCTATAAAAAACATAAAGCAATTATTGATGAGGAATGGCTCAATTGTAAAGTGGAGTTTTAATAATAAATAAGTTCGCTGTGTCATGCTGAATTTAGTTCAGCATCTCCAAATAATCTACTACATGAGACCCTGAAACAAGTTCAGGGTGACCCTAAAAATATCAATTACTTTTGTCGTCATTAAAAAATTTACCATGAAAGGAATTATTCTAGCCGGAGGTTCTGGCACACGTCTTCACCCCCTTACGTTGGCAATTAGCAAGCAGCTTATGCCAATTTACGATAAGCCGATGATTTATTATCCACTTTCGTTATTAATGTTAGCTGGGATTAGAGACATTCTTATTATTTCTACTCCACACGATTTACCCTTGTTTGAAAAGCTTTTGGGTGATGGAAAAAGTCTTGGTTGCAATTTTGAATACGCAATTCAGGAAATCCCTAATGGACTTGCTCAAGCTTTTGTAATAGGAGAAGACTTTATTGGTGATGACGATGTTGCATTGATTTTAGGTGATAATATTTTCTACGGCACGGGCTTACCAACAAAATTAAGAGCTTGCAACAAGCCTAATGGTGGAGTTATTTTCGCATACCGAGTATCCGATCCTGAACGGTATGGTGTAGTTGATTTCGATGAAAATAATATCGCTCTTTCTATTGAAGAGAAACCAGAAAAGCCGAAGTCTCATTATGCGGTTCCAGGGCTCTATTTCTATGACAATACCGTTGTGGATATTGCCAAAAACTTAAAGCCATCTCCACGTGGAGAATATGAAATAACAGACGTAAACAAAGCCTATTTAGAGCAGGGTAGACTGCAAGTGAGCATTCTAGATAGAGGCACCGCTTGGTTAGATACTGGAACTATTGATTCATTGAATCAAGCGAGTCAGTACGTTGAGGTTATTGAGAAAAGACAAGGGACGAAAATTTCTTGTATTGAAGAAATTGCTTGGCGAATGAAGTTCATTAATAGTGAACAACTTGAACAAATTGCAAAGCCACTGGTTAAGAGTGGTTACGGAAAATACCTACTAACACTACTTGACGACTAAATGGCAAACGATTTACCACTGCAACAATCTATTGAAGAATTAAGAAGTTTTTTCGAAGAAAAGATTCAACTTACTGAATTTACCAACCAACCGGAACGGCTCTATGAGCCCATTCATTATATCATGCAATTGGGTGGTAAGCGGGTGCGACCAGTCTGCACTCTAGCCGCTGCTGAACTTTTTGGTAAATCACCAGGCGATGCAATAAACCAAGCTATTGCAGTTGAGGTTTTTCACAATTTTACTTTAGTTCATGACGATATAATGGACGAAGCACCACTAAGAAGAGGTCATTCTACTGTGCACAAAAAGTGGGACGAAAACACCGGAATTCTATCTGGTGATGCCATGATGATATTGGCTTACCAATATTTGAGTAAAAATGCCGGAACTCGCTTAGATGTTCTGTTTTCTAATTTCAGTAGAACGGCACTTCAGGTATGTGAGGGTCAACAATATGACATGAATTTTGAGCAAAAACCCACGGTTAGCTTGGCAGAATACCTTGGGATGATTGAGCTCAAAACAGCAGTTTTATTAGGGGAAAGTCTTAGACTAGGTGCAACAATAGCTGGTGCTTCGGATATTGACTTAGATCTGATATTTGAATTTGGGAAAAACTTTGGAATTGCCTTCCAACTTCAAGACGATATATTAGACTTGTACGGAGATCCAGAAAAATTCGGAAAACAGGTTGGCGGAGATGTAATGGCCTGTAAAAAGACTTATTTATTTGCTAAAGCTCATGCTATTGCAAATGAAAGCCAGAAAAGTGAATTGGTGGATATTTACAATAATACCAATATCGAGAACGCTGAAAAAATCAAACAAGTAAAAGCCATTTTTGACAATTTGGATATAAGAAATCGAGCAAAGGCAGATATGAATACTTTCTACGTTAGCGCGGGTATTGCACTCAATAGCATCTCAGTAGAAGATAGTCGTAAGAAAATTTTAAAAAATTTCGCAGAAAGCTTAATGGTTAGAGAGTTATAATAAACTCCTGAAAGCTGAACTTAAATTGGGATATTGGAACTTAAATCCTGCTTCCTCTAACTTCTTTGAAGAAACATGAGCTCCATTCAACAGTATTTCATCGGCTTTTTCTTTTCCTAAAATTATCCTTAAAACAACAGAAGGAATATTTGGAGCCCAAAACGGACGTTTCATTTCTTGAGCAAGCATTTTTGAAAACTCCTGATTTGTAGTCTTTTGAGGAGCCACGGCGTTGTATGTCCCGGATACTTCTTTGTTCTCAATTCCCAAGAGCAGCCCACTAGTCAAATCGTCAATATGTATCCACGGTAAGGGTTGTTTTCCTGTTCCCATTGCCGAACCAATACCGAATTGAAAAGGGATTTTAATAGGCTTTAACGCTCCGCCTTTATCACTTAGGACCACTCCAATTCTAAATATTACTCTTCGCACATCATGCTGCTCAAAACCTGCTGAAGCTTTTTCCCACTTTTCGGATACTTCTGTCAGAAAACCTCTGCCAGCTTCAGCTCTTTCATCGTAAATCTTTTCAGAGTTATCGAATCCATAAAATGCCGTTCCAGATGCGGATATTACCGATTTTGGAAAAGATTTTAGTTCTTTACACTTCTTCAATAGTAACTGAATAGAATCGACCCTACTATCGATTATTTCCTTTTTATAAGTGTCATTCCATGTACCATCTGCAACTCCGGCACCGGCTAAATGAATAATGCTGTCAATTCCCAACAATGCATTTTTGTCTATTTCATTGTGCTTAACATCCCAGCGGTAATAGTCTACTCTATTTTTAGACTGTTTTGCACTTCTAGTTAGAATTCTGACCTTGTGGCCTTTTTCAATTAGACATTTGGTCAAATGATTTCCTACAAGACCAGTACCTCCAGTAATAAGTATAGTAGCCATATCTTTATAACTTCGTTTTGATTACAGAACAATTAGTTTATACAAAAGTTGAAAGCTACAACAACAGATAAAATTGACCTTAATGGGTACAAAACTCGTAAAGAAGTTTTAGAGAAACTGATACGTCAAATCAATAAAGATTTGGAGCTTCGAGTTGATATTGAATGGGATGTTCACGGAAATAATCTTTATCAAGCCATTTTAGATAAGTTGGCACCAGTCATCGAGAGACTAATAAGACAGGGAAACGGCAGAGTCGAACAGCTTCTTTACAAAATTGATGTGTCAGAAATGAAAGTTAAAGAGGCAATTGATTCTGCCGTAGAAACTGATCCTGCTATTATATTTACGCACTTAATTTTAGAACGGGAATTGCAAAAAGTAGTATTTAGAATGATGTATGGTAAATCAATTTCTAAATGAAGGTTTTCATAATTCTTTTTTTTTGCTCGGTATCGTTTTCCGGAAATGCTCAAAATTTCTTCCTAACCAACTACGGAATCGATAAAGGGTTGCCTAGCAGTCAAGTGTATGATGTAGTTCAAGACCAACAAGGCTTTATCTGGATTGCCACTGATGCTGGTGTTTCGCGTTTTGATGGAGCCCAAATGGTTTCCTTTAAAGAAAGTGATGGGCTTTCTGATAATGCAATTGTTCAAATGCACGTAGCCTCCGATGGAACCATCTGGTTTTTAGGGTTCAATAAAACTTTTACACTTTACAAAGACTCTTTTTATCATTACGCCCATAATCAAAAGCTCAACGAAACCCTACAAAAAAGACTCATCACTTCTTTTTATCCAATGGAAAACGATACGCTTCTATTGGGCTTAAACACCTCTTGCGATGATCCATACTCGGGAATTCAAATTATTAATGGTGAAGTCTCTTCCATTCGAGCAGCAAACAAAAATTGGATTGATCCAGCAACAGGCCTTTTTCAAGTAGCAAACTGCTCCGATAATTCCTCTTTATTACCCGATCAAATTCGAGCTTTAAGCAATCTAAACGATAAAGTGGTTGTTTCAGGCAACAAGGAACTCGTCGTTCTGCTTGACCAACAATTGGCAACTAAAATTACCTTAAACACTCGAGTTACAAAAGCTCTATTACTCGACTCTGAGCAAAATATTTGGGTCGGCACCTATCAAGGGTTGAAATACTTTTCAAAAGGAGTTTTAACTGAAACACCATTAAATATTGAGAGCAAACAAGCGGTTTCATGCATTCTAGAGGATAAAGATGGTAGTATCTGGTTTGGAACGTTCTCCAATGGACTGTACCAAATCCCCTCCTCAAAAATTCAATATTATTCAAACCTAACGGCTGATGGGAACAATGATTTTAGAGGCTTATTGATCCGAAACAACGATCTCTTTTCATACAATAGAAATAATAGTATTGTCAATTTCTCTGTTTTTAAAACTTTGAAAAAAAAGTGGGAAATAAATGTTAACGACAACATTAGCCAGCTCCTTTTTACAAAAAATAGCTTTAAGGTACTTACAGAAAATCAGTTTGACGAAAGTGATTTTATTGCCCCGTTTAAAGGAATTGCATTTTCTAAAAGCAAAGAAGAAAACACATATTGGATCGGCGGATTATACTATTTCAGTAAAATCCAGAACGATATAGAAGTATTTAATTCAGTCCAAATTGACTTTCAAGAGCGGGTAAACTGCTTGCTTGAGGTCGCTGATAATCATCTGTGGCTAGGCACTGTAAATGGCTTGTATGAATATAAAAATAATAAGATAAGGTTGATAGATTCTACTTTAAACAAAAGTATTTCATGCATTTCTGCATTCAATAATTCCATTGTTTTTGGAACTAGCGGAAACGGTTTGGGGATTTTAGAAAACGACCATGTCTCATGGAAAAATGAATCCAACGGATTGAGCAATAATTTTATTACTAGTTTATTTATGGAAATGTCCTCGATTTGGGTGGGAACAAAATCTGGTCTAAATCAAATTAAAGCTGATTCCATTATTCAATTTAACAGATACAAAGGACTCAATTTTGAGGATATTACTGCAATTGAATCAACAACCACTCAACTAATTCTTGCGACTTCTAAAGGTATTTTAACTATCGAAAAAGAATGGCTCAAACAGCTAATTCCTTCAATTGAACCCGAAATTAAGCTGAATGGAAAAACAGTTTCAATAAAGGCAGAATACACTTTCAATTACGATCAACAAAACATTCAAATCGAGCTTTTAGCCTTTGATTATTTTCAAAAAAATAAACTAAATTTTCGTTATCGATTAAACTCCGATACTTCATGGTCTTATACCCATCAGAGGACTATTCGCTATGAAAGCTTACCACCAGGCACTTATTTCTTTGAAGTTCAGGCCCAAAACAGGGACCGCGAGTGGTCAAATCAAAGCGCTTCATTCCCATT
Source organism: Flavobacteriales bacterium UBA6770 (assembly GCA_905181875.1). Classification (GTDB taxonomy): domain Bacteria; phylum Bacteroidota; class Bacteroidia; order Flavobacteriales_G; family Salibacteraceae; genus UBA6770. The sequence goes on along the minus strand of CAJIZH010000003.1, from coordinate 1,148,020 downwards.
TACGATTAGACCTCCATTTTACCAAACCACCTGGTTTTATGCACTTATAGCTTTAATGATTGCGGTTCTATTTTATGCTGTTTTAAGATGGCAATTGGACAAATCCAGAAAAAGAATGGAAATTGAAAATGAACTCTCTGACCTTAAAATTAGAGCGTTGAGCGCTCAAATGAATCCTCATTTTATTTTTAATAGCCTTAATTCAATTCAGAATTTCTTGATTGATAGCGACATTCGAAAATCGAATAAATACCTAACCAAATTTGCCAAACTAATGCGTTTGGTACTTAATAACTCCGATAAAACCTTTGTCCCTATTAAGGATGTGTTATCAAGCTTAGATCTATACTTAGAACTTGAAAAAATGAGATTTAGTGATCGATTTCAATACCAATTCAACATCGATCTGAAAATTGAATTAGAAACTACTCATATTCCTTCTATGCTGATTCAACCTTTTGTAGAAAATGCTATTTTGCATGGCATTTTACCTAGAGAAGGAAAAGGAAATATTACAGTTTCACTAGAATTTCTTTCAGACAATTCTTTGCTGTGCTGTATTGAGGATGATGGAGTCGGTCGCGAATTTCATGCTGGGAAACTGGGAACAAAGCACAAATCGCAAGGACTAAGAATTACGCAAGAACGTTTGGCCGTATTCAAACAACTGTTCAAAAACGATTTCCAATTTGAATTTCATGACCTGAAAGATGAATTTGGCAAACCGAAAGGAACCAAAGTTGAATTAAGAATACCCCGCCGTTAGTGTAGCGCTGGCGGGGCATAGTTTATTATCTACATTTGAGAAAAGCATAAATTCAGGGTTATGAGCAGTTCTCAAATTACATGTGTATTGGTTGACGATGAAGAAAACGCCACCAAAGTGATGTCCAAATTTCTAGAGTCGTATTGTCCAAATGTTGATGTGCTTGCAATAGCGCACAACATGGAAAATGGTATAAAGGCTATTGAAGAGAATAATCCACAGTTGGTTTTCTTAGATATAGAAATGCCTAATGGAACGGGTTTTGATTTGCTGGAAAGGTTGGGAGATAAAAAATTCCATGTTGTTTTTGTAACAGCCTATGATCATTATGCAATCCAAGCAATAAAAAATCAAGCAATTGATTACATCCTGAAACCAATTGATATTGATGACTTAGTAGCTGCTGTAGAAAAAGTTAAAAAGAAAATTAAAGAACCAACATCAGTTAAAGACGTTCTGAATAGACTAAAAATTGAAGAAAAGGCAAAACTAGCAGTACCTACTCTTTACGGGCATAAATTTATAGACCCCAAGCATATTGTACATGTAAGAGCTGAAGGAAGTTATTCGGTTATTTACACCGAAAATGAAGGACAAATAATGATTTCAAAGAACTTAAAGAGCATAGAGAATGCGTTAAAACAAGACAATTTTTTGCGTGTACATCGTTCGCATATTGTAAATCTTGATAAAGTAACTGAGTTTCATAAAAATGATGGTGGCTATTTGGTTATGGAAACTGATGAGCGCGTTGAAATTGGTTCTTCTAATCGAGCTCAAATTGTAGAAACTCTAAATTCAAGATTAAACTTTATTTAGAGTATTCCAAATTCAAAAAGGTTGATAAAAGCTTTTATTTTAGTCAATGAACAACATGCACATATTGTAATAAAAACTCTACTTCGAAAATATTTTGAAACAGACATTGAATTAGTGGAAAATGCTCAAACAGCTGAAATGGTGCTCTTAGAAATTTCTATTTTAAAACCAGAACTACTCTTTTTAGACATTAAAATGCCCAATACTAATGGCCTAGAAGTAATTTCTAAGGTGCATTGTAAAGAGTGCTCTGTAATTTTCGTTACTGCTTATGACAACTTTGCCTTAGATGCTTTTAATGGATGTGCTAGAGGTTATTTATTGAAGCTCGTGGATAAAGAAAAGTTTAAGCATATTGTATCTGACGTTATCCAAAAAATAAGACTTGAAAAAAAGCCAAAAAAAATTCAAATTCGTTAGTTGATGTTAGTATTTGAACTACCCTTGCCTCATAACGGACGTTTTGTGCTAGTTGATCCTAAAATAGTTCTTTATTTACAAGCTGATGGGAGCTATACTAAAGTCATTACTGAAAAGGAAAAATACCACATCTCCAAAAACCTAAAAACCGTTTCTGAAGAATTCAATCAAGATCTCTTTATTCGCGTTAGCCGTTCTTTTATGGTCAACAAAAATCATATAATTAGCTTCTCTAAAAAAAATGGTGGAATCCTTTATTTAACCACTTGTTTTGAAATTTCTATCAGTGCAACCTACCATAATTTAGTATTTGAACTACTAAATTCTGATCTAGAAAGCTTAGAAGAAGCCATTCACAAAAAAAAGGGGCATTCACAAAAAACTTGGATGATAGGCAACTATAAAAGTATTTCTTCGTCTTTCTAACTATTGAGCACAATGTCCCAACTGACCTGGACCTTCCTTTTTCTATTTCCTTTTTAGTTTAAAAAACTCCTTAAGAAGCATAGCTGCCTCCGCAGCCTTGACTCCTGATACCACCTTCGTTTTTTTATGTAAAACCTCCTTTTCAAGCATGGAAAATCCTCTTTTTGTATCAGAAGCTCCAAAAACAATTTTATCTATTTGCGACCAAGCCAGTGCGCCTGCACACATAACGCAGGGCTCTAAAGTCACATACATCGTGCACCCAGTCAAATACTTGCCGCCTAGGTAATCCGCAGCAGCGGTAATGGCTTGCATCTCAGCATGAGCTGTTACATCGTTCAACCGTTGTGTTAAATTGTGCGCCCTAGCTATTATTCTACCATTTGCCACTACAATTACTCCAACTGGAACCTCTCCCAAATGAGCTGCTTTTTCAGCTTCCATAAGCGCCATTTCCATGAAGCGTTCATGTTGTTTATTAATATCCTCCATATTGGCGGCAAATATAGACTTGAAGCAGCAAATTCACTAAAGAAACCCTAATTTTGCAGCTCATTAATTTGCTTGAAAAATGTACAGATCACACACTTGCGGACAGCTACGAATAGAAGATAAGGGTAACCAAACAAAACTTGCTGGATGGGTTCAAAAATCACGCGATTTGGGTGGAATGACATTTATTGATTTACGTGACCGATATGGCTTAACTCAGTTGGCTTTCAATATGGAAGTAAATAAGGAGTTGTGTGCAAAAGCACGTGGGCTTGGGCGTGAATTTGTTGTTCAAATTGAAGGCGAAGTGGTTGAGCGCGAAAGTAAAAACAAGAAAATGCCTACCGGCGAAATTGAAATTAATGTTTCTGCAATAACGATTCTAAACGCTGCTAAAACACCCCCCTTCACCATTGAAAATGAAACTGACGGTGGTGAAGATATTCGCATGAAGTATCGTTATTTAGATTTGAGGAGAAACCCACTTCAAGATAAAATCAGATTGCGTCATCAAGTAGGAATTCAAACTAGAAGTTATTTGAATGATATTGGGTTTTACGAAATTGAAACTCCTTATTTAATTAAATCTACTCCAGAAGGAGCTCGGGATTTTGTTGTGCCTTCTCGTATGAACGAAAACGAATTTTATGCACTTCCTCAATCACCCCAGACCTTTAAGCAGCTGCTTATGATAAGTGGTTTTGATAAATATTTTCAGATCGTAAAATGTTTTAGAGATGAAGACCTCAGAGCAGACAGACAGCCTGAATTTACTCAAATCGATTGCGAAATGAGTTTTGTCGATAGGGAGGATGTACTCAATACTTTTGAAGGATTGACTAAGCATTTATTCTCAAAAATCAGAAATGTAGAATTACCCATTTTTCCAAGAATGGACTATGATGATGCCATAGAGAATTACGGAATTGATAAACCAGATGTCCGGTTCGAAATGACCATCAAAAATCTAAATGACGTAGCGCAAAATAAAGGATTTCAAGTATTTGATTCTGCCGAATTTATTGGTGGGATTTGTGCTACTGGATCTGCTAATTACACTAGGAAACAATTAGATGCACTCACCGAATGGGTGAAGCGACCCCAAATTGGAGCTAAAGGATTAGTTTACGTAAAGTTCAATGAAGACGGAACTTTGAAGTCTTCAGTAGATAAATTCTTCGATCAAGACGCACTAAAAATATGGGCAGAATCTATGAATGCCAAGCCTGGAGATTTATTATTGGTATTAAGCGGAAATAAAGATGCTACACTAAAACAATTGGGTGAATTGAGACTGGAAATGGGCAATCGATTGGAATTGAGAAATCCTAATGATATTCAAGCCGTTATGGGTAATCAATTTTCCATTAGTTGAAAAAATTGAAGAAACAGGACATTGGCATGCAATGCACCACCCTTTTACTTCTCCAAATCCAGAAGATGAACCTCTAATGGAAACGGACCCTGGGGCAATACGGGCAAACGCCTATGATCTGGTTATCAATGGTGTAGAAGTAGGTGGCGGTTCTATTAGAATACACGATAAAAGTCTACAACAAAAAATGTTTGACCTCTTAGGTTTTACTCCTGAAGAAGCCAATGATCAATTTGGGTTCTTAATGAACGCTTTTGAATATGGTGCACCTCCTCATGGTGGGGTTGCTTTTGGTTTTGACAGACTATGTGCTCTTATGGGCGGAACTGATTCGATAAGAGATTATATCGCTTTCCCAAAAAACAACTCTGGTAGAGATGTTATGATCGATGCTCCCTCTTTATTAGCAGCTGAACAGTTAGATGAACTAAAAATATCGACGTTAAAAGGTTAAGCACCTTACAAAGGCGTTTTTTTAATCAAACTTTTTAACTTAGTCTTCATTAGAATTGTAGGTGAATTATTTGTTTTGCTTTCTATTTGTTTTTTAGGTAAATGCCAAAATATAGATAGTTTAAATAATGCACTAACGTCAGACTATGACGCTCAAACAGTTCAAATTTATTATCAACTATTAAGTAGGTTTTGAATATTCTAAGCCCAGTAAAGCGCCTCAATATTGAAAAAAGAGGCCTTTAGGCCCTTTCTATATTATTACACTGTAAGTATCTCTTTTTCTTTTTCATTGAGCACATCCTCCACTTTCTTGGAGTACACGTCAGTCAGTTTTTGAATCTGATCTTCACCATCCTTCGCGATATCCTCAGGAAGACCATCACCTTTCAGTTTCTTTATTTCATCGTTAGCATCCTTTCGAGCATTACGGATTGAAATCTTAGCGTGCTCACCTTCTCCTTTAGTTTGTTTTACCAAACTCATTCTACGTTCTTCTGTTAACGCAGGAAGATTTATAATAATTACCTCTCCATTATTGTGAGGTGTCAATCCCATATTAGAATTGATAATTGCTCTTTCTATATGCTGAAGCATTGGCTTTTCCCATGGTTGAATCGAAATCATCCTTGCATCCGGTGTATTCACATTAGAAACCTGATTCAATGGAGTCATAGTACCATAATAGTCTACCATGATTCCATCCATCATCCTAGGAGTTGCCTTACCAGCACGAATCTTACTCAATTCTTTTACTAAGTGAGATATGGACTCATCCATTGACTCCTTAGCCATATCAAAAACCATTTCTAATTCTTCTTCCATCTTCTTCTCTTAACCTTCTACAATAGTACCTATTTCCTCACCTACAACTACTTTACGCAAGTTACCTGGCTCATTCATGTCAAATACAATAATCGGTAAATCGTTTTCATGGCAGAGCGTAAATGCTGTCATGTCCATAACGTCTAACCCTTTTGCCATTACCTCTTTAAAAGTAACGGAATCAAACTTCTCGGCGTTGGGGTCTTTCTCAGGATCTGCAGTATAAATTCCATCTACTCGAGTTCCCTTTAAAATCACTTCAGCATTAATTTCTACTGCTCTCAGAGCAGCTGCAGTATCTGTTGTAAAATATGGATTGCCAGTTCCTGCTCCAAAAATTACCACTCGTCCTTTTTCCAAGTGACGAACAGCTCTTCTCTTAATGAAGGGCTCCGCTATTTGTTCCATTTTGATAGCAGACAACAATCTAGTTTTAACACCTGCTCCTTCCAGCGCACTTTGTAATGCCATAGAATTGATTACAGTCGCTAGCATTCCCATGTAGTCGCCTTGCACCCTATCAATTGCGCCATTAACGTCCTGAACACCTCTAAAAATATTACCGCCGCCAATTACGATAGCGACTTCTATTCCTACTTCTTGAATTTCCTTAATGTCTTGAGCATACTTATATAATCGACTGTGATCAATACCAAAATCTTTTGCTCCCATAAGGGCCTCTCCGCTCAACTTTAATAAAATTCTTTTGTACTTCATTTGTTGTATTTGAAAGCGAAAATTAGGACAAAAAAAAAGAGAATTTTTAAAATTCTCTTTTCTTATTTGTTGTTTTATGAAAGGGTTATTAACTTAAACCCTGTTACGTGAAGATCGTTGTCGACCTCGTTGAGATATTGCTTAACTGATTTCTTAGAAGTTTTTATAAACTCCTGATTCATCAATGTCCGTTCTTTTAAGAACTTACCCAATTTGCCTTGAGCAATTTTTCCAGCCATTTCAGCAGGTTTACCTTCAGCAAGAGCCAATTCAGTACCGATTTCAATTTCCTTAGCTTTAACTTCTTCTGATACTTCAGATTCGTCAAGAGCAATAGGACTCATAGCTGCAACTTGCATTGCTAAATCTCGTCCAACTTCTGCATTATCTTTAGTTAAAGCAACGATAGCAGCAGTTCTGTTACCTGGGTGATTGTATGCTACTACTTTTTCAGCAGACAACAAACCATAATCAGAAACTTCAAGCTTCTCACCAATTTTACCCATCTGCTCTTCAATTACATCAGAAACAGTTCTACCGTTCCAGTCAGCATTGTATAATTCCTCTTTAGTAGCTGGTAATTTAGACAATGCTAAATCAGCTAACCCTTCAACGAAATCAACAAACTGTTGGTTCTTAGCGACGAAGTCAGTTTCACAATTCAATACTAAATTGATTCCTGTTTTTCCGTCTTCAGTAGTCTTTGCAATGACATACCCTTCAGAAGCATCATTATCTCCACGCTTAGCGGCAATTTTCTGACCCTTCTTTCTAAGTAAATCAATTGCTTTTTCAAAGTCACCGTCAGCTTCGACTAGTGCTTTCTTGCAATCCATCAAACCTAATCCGGTTTGTTTTCTCAATTTATTAACGTCTGCTGCTGTAATAGCCATCTTAGAAATTCGTTAAGGTTTTTATTTTGCTTCTTCTTTTTTTTCCACTGCAACTGCTTCAGTCTTCACTTCAGCTTTCGCCTCTGTTTTTGATTCTGCTTTTACTTCAGTCTCAACTTTTGGCTTTTCAACAGTTTTCTTAACTTCTTTAGAAGCTTTTCTTTCTGATAGACCTTCGTTGACAGCTTCAACAACTATATCCATAATTTTAGTTATAGATTTTGCAGCATCATCATTTGCAGGTATAGGAAAATCAATCAACTTAGGATCGGAATTCGTATCAACAATTGCAAAAGTTGGAATATTCAAACGTTTTGCTTCCTTTACAGCAATATGCTCTTTTTTAACATCAACAATAAAAAGAGCCGCTGGTAGACGATTCAACTCGGAAATAGAGCCTAAATTCTTCTCTAATTTCTCTTTTTGACGTTTCAGTAAAAGTCTTTCTTTTTTGTTTACTCCAGTAGCTTCTGGATCGCTCAATATTTTTTCGATTTGGCTCATCTTACGAATTGCCTTTCGAATTGTAACGAAGTTGGTTAACATACCGCCTGTCCATCTTTCAGTAACAAACGGCATATCCATTGCTTCAGCTGCACTTGAGATTGCTTCTCTAGCTTGCTTTTTAGTAGCAACAAACATCACTTTCTTTCCAGAAGCAGCTATTTGTTTTAAGGCATTACAGGCCTCATCTAATTTTGCAACGGTTTTATGTAAATCTATTACGTGAATTCCATTGCGCTCCATAAAAATGTAAGGAGCCATATTTGGATTCCACTTTCTTTTTAGGTGACCAAAATGCACACCTGCCTCAAGGAGGTCTTGATAATTAGTTCTCGCCATTTCGACTGAATTTTGAAACACCTAGAATCTGCTAGGCCAGGTTATCGCTCACTTTCCGTCGACTCCACTAATTAGGAGCATCCTGAATAGCCAGGATTGGATGCTAAGCTTTAAAAAAATATTAACGCTTGCTAAATTGAAATTTCTTCCGAGCTTTTTTCTGTCCTGGCTTCTTACGTTCAACCATTCTAGGGTCACGAGTCATGAGTCCTTCTCCACGAAGTACCGACTTATATTCCTCATTAATTTCAACCAAAGCTCTAGATATACCTAACGCAATTGCGTCAGCTTGACCAGAAATACCACCACCATGGGCGTTTACTTTAACATCGTATTTACCAGTGTTCTCTGTAGCAACAAATGGTCTGTTGATTACTTGAACTAACATATCTGATGAAAAATAATCTTTCACATCACGCTTGTTAATGGTAATTTTTCCTTTTCCTTCAGACAGGTAAACTCTCGCTACCGATTTTTTTCTTCTGCCTAACGTATTAATAACGGCCATATAAATTACTTAATGCTGTTGATATCAAATGTTGCAGGCTTTTGAGCTTCTTGATTGTGCTCTGTACCAGCATATACTTTCAAGTTTCTAAAAAGAGCGCTTCCTAATTTATTTTTAGGTAACATTCCTTTAATAGACTTTTCTAATACACGGTGTGGGTGCTTTTCTAACATCACCTTTACCGGAGTACTTCTTTGTCCACCTGGATAACCAGTGTGGCGCAAATACTCTTTTGTGTCCATTTTATTCCCACTCAATACAATTTTCTCTGCATTGATAACTATTACGTTATCGCCACAGTCTGCATGCGGTGAGAATGATGGTTTATGTTTTCCTCTTAAAAGTTGTGCAACTCTTGAGGAAAATCTTCCTAATGTCTGTCCTTCTGCGTCAACTAACAACCAGTTTTTACCTGCTGTCTCCTTGTTAACGTATGTTGTTTTATAGCTTACTGTATCCAATTTCATTCAGTTTAAGCGTAATCAATAAATAAATACACCCCCAAAAACGGGGGTGCAAATTTAGAATTTATTTTCTTTCAAAACAAAACTTTATTCAGTATAAAATCCACCTATTTGTTTTGACATATTTTGAGCGCAAAAAATCAATTTAAAAATCTAAAAATCAACTAGTTGCAGTCACTGTTTAATAAAGCTACTATAGAGATATCAACAGTAGGCCACAGTTTGGAAATGCCATCCTCGCCTTTATGCAGGTCATCACACACTTTATTTAAAGCCGCAATTGCCGCGTTTCCATCCCAATTTCCAACATCGATTGTTCCCATTAAACTTACCTGAGCTCCTTCAATTTTATAACTAACTTCCTGTTGAAATGTTGAATCATTCATAGAAAGACTTACCATAGCAGTTCCTTCTTCACTGTTTCCTTTCATACTCATTATACTTCCAGAAATCATTTCTGTATTGATCAGAGTACCAAAAAACGACTCAACAATTTTCATGTCTCTATCAGAGTTATTAGTGTTTGTCGAACTAATTGGTATGTTGAATGTTAGTCCACCTAACATCTTTTCCGGAGAATCAACTGAGCCCATTGTGGTAACGATTACCGAGTCAAATTTCCCGCCAACACCTGCTTTCTCTGTAAATTTAAACGCTGTCCATGATGCAGTAACTCCATCAGCATTGTATGAATAGTTACAAGCCTGTTCGGCTAACTTAACTTCCTTCTTTTCTGTTTTCGTTTCTTCTTTTCCACCTTCAGAACCACAAGCTGTTAGCGCAAGTGCTGAAACGAATAAAATTCCTTTATTAAATTTCATATTTGTGTTTTTTTGAAATACAAAAATAAGATAGTTAAGCCCTGAGTTAAACTGTCCTAAGTAATTTAGTAATACTTGTTTTCCTGAATTTTTACAAGCACATTTGACATGATATTTTAAAAGTAACATGCAACCTATTTGCACATACATTTTTTTACTTTTTCTATTAGTTGGGCAAACAGCTAAAAGTCAAGATGTTATTGATGTAACTCTCAAGTTTGAACACCTAGAAACTAGCAATGGTTCTGTATTGTTATTAATACAGGAGGAAGGCGGAAAAGATGTTTCTAAATTAGTGCTCCCAATTCACAACAAAGCAGCCGAGAAAACGATAGAATTGGCCGCAGGTAAATACGGGTTTTCAGCTTACCATGATGTCAATGCAAATGAAAAACTCGATTTGAATTTTTTTGGAGCTCCAACCGAAGCTTATGGTTTTTCGAACAATGCTCGTGGCACCTTCAGTAAACCAAGCTTCTCAGAAACTCTTGTTGATGTTTCTAAAAACAGAATAATTAAATTTAAATTAGAATGAATTTAATTTCAATAAAAGACGCTCTAGAAAAGGTAATTAAACATGTTGGATCAGGAAATGTATCTTCAAATGATCTTTTAAATTCGGTCAATCATTATTTGGCTGAGGACGTTATTTCCTCCATCGATTTGCCGGGCTTCAATAATTCAGCGATGGATGGCTACGTTTTTAGAATAGAAGATTACCAAAAAGGTATTCGAACATTTAACAAAACATTTGAAGTAAAAGCTGGAGATCAAATCCCAAAAAATCTTTCTGCAAATAACTGTTTTAGAATTTTCACTGGTGCCCCTGTTCCTAAAAATGGAACATTAGTTATCATGCAGGAACATATATCTGCAAATGGCAATCAAGTTACCATCGAAGAAGAAGACTCCAACTACTTTCAGAATATAAGAAGTCAAGGCGAACAAATAAAAAAGGGAGAAATAGCCCTCAAAAAAGGTGCTAAACTCTTCCCAGCAGCCATTGGTTATTTAGCATCTTTAGGGTTTTCCAAAATTAAAACTTTCGCGCATCCAAGGACTTCAATTCTGACTACTGGTGATGAATTAATTAAACCAGGAAAGCCGCTTGAATCAGGTAAAATCTACGAATCAAACTCTTATGCATTAGCCTCAGCCTTTAAAAATGAAGGAATTAATCCTGCAATAATTAGTGGGATTCCTGATAATTATTCGGAAACATTAGCTTGTATTAAAGAGCAAATAGAAAAAAACAATTTCATTATTCTTACTGGCGGAATTTCAGTTGGAGATTATGATTTTGTAGGCAAGGCGCTTAAAGAACTTGGAGTTGAAACTCATTTTTACAAAGTGAACCAAAAGCCTGGAAAACCTTTCTTTTTTGGAAAAAAAGGAAGTTGCAGCATCTTTGCTTTGCCAGGGAATCCTGCAGCAGCAATGACCTGTTTCTATTATTACGTAAGACCAGCAATTCGAGCGTTTATGGGAGACAAAGGTCCAAAATCAAAATCGCTGCAACTCCCTTTGAATAAGGATTATCAAGTTAAAGGAACTAGAGATTTGTTGCTAAAATCAAGGATTGAAGATAGTAAGATTGAAATTCTAGACGGACAAAGCAGCAACATGATGCACACTTTTGCTTTGGCTAATTCAATTACCCAAATTTCAGCCGACAAAAAACTTTATAAAGCTGGAGAACACGTCTCGGTTTTCCCTTTCTAAGTCACCCAATTTTGGATGTTAAAAAAACCTAGAGGAGCAACAAATTTCGCGCTTCTACTTTTACACCTTTGAAATAGTGATGATGTTGGTATGCGGTTAGTTGATAATCGACTCCAAAATAAAAATTTAGATTGACGGGAATCATTAAAAAATTAGCTGGACAAACAGCATTGTATGGATTGAGCAGCATTTTGCCGCGGTTTCTTAACTATGGTTTAGTACCGCTACATACTAAAATGTTTATCCCTTACCAGTACGGTATCATTACAGAAATGTATGCATACGTAGCCTTTCTAGTCGTTTTATTGACCTATGGAATGGAAACTGCTTACTTCAGGTTTACCAACAAAGAAGGTAACGAAGAGTTGGTTGTTTTTGGGACTATTCTTCGATCGATTACAACTACAAGTTTTATTTTCATTGCCTCGGCTATCTTCTTTCAACAAGGGATTGCCGAATGGCTCAGGTACCCGAATCATTCTGAATATGTAGCTTGGTTTGCAGTTATTATAGGGTTCGATGCTATTTCTGCTATTCCATTAGCGCGCTTAAGACACCAGAATAAACCGTTAAAATTTGCCACCATTAATATAAGTTCAGTTTTTGTAAACGTAGGATTAAACTTCTTTTTCTTAGGCTACTGCATGGCTAATTATAAAGCAGGAAATACCAACATTCTAATTGACACTTTATACAATCCTGAAATTGGCGTAGGTTATGTTTTTATATCTAATCTGGCTGCAAGTATTTTTAGGATTTTAATGAGCATACCAACTTTTTACGGTGTTAAATTAACCTTCAATCTTTCGCTTCTAAAAAAGCTATTAATCTACGGGTCTCCTTTATTAATTGCGGGTCTTGCTGGTATAGCAAATGAAACATTAGACCGTATTCTTCTTAAGCGCATTCTTTATGATTCCATAGGAGAGTTACAAGCTATGAGTCAGCTCGGGATTTACGGAGCTTGTTACAAATTATCGATAATCATCACCCTTTTTATCCAAGCATTCAGGTATGCCGCCGAGCCGTTTTTCTTTGCTCAAGCAAAAAACAAAAACGCTCCTGAGGTCTATGCAAATGTGATGAACTATTTCGTAGCAGTCTGTGGCCTAATATTTTTGGGAGTCACGCTTTACCTAGACATAATAAAATACTTTATTCCTAATACCGATTATTGGGAAGGGTTAAAGGTGGTTCCGATTCTTTTATTGGCGAACATTTGTTTAGGTATTTACTTTAATCAGTCTATTTGGTATAAAATGACCGATAAAACAAAGTATGGTGCATACATAGCAATTGGCGGAGCAGTTATTACCATTGGCTTAAACCTTCTTTTGATTCCAACAATGGGCTATATGGGATCGGCTTGGACAACTTTAGTCGTTTATGCGCTAATGGTGATTAGCTCTTATTTCCTGGGCCAAAAACATTTTCCAGTTCCATATAATTTGACAAAAATTGGAAGCTATCTTGGTACGGCTTTAATCCTGTTTTTTGGAGGAACTTGGCTGCAAAACGAATACGGATTTGAATATTTAATTGCTACGGTCGCTATTCTGCTTTTTGTGGGAATGGTGTATTGGTCCGAAGTAAAAATGACTAAAACAACAATTACAAATGAATCTTGAGGTTATAAATAAGAGCAAACATGCCCTTCCAGAATATGCTACTAGTCAATCTGCGGGGTTAGATTTAAGGGCAAATATTGATGAACCAATAACCTTAAAACCTTTGGAAAGGACGATTATTCCAACAGGGTTGCACATTGCTTTAGAGCCTGGGTTTGAGGCACAAGTTCGCCCAAGAAGTGGGTTAGCGGCCAAGCATGGCATCACCGTTTTAAACTCTCCAGGAACTATAGACGCGGATTATCGTGGAGATATTGGTGTAATTTTATGCAACTGTTCTAATCAAGATTTTATTGTTGAAGATGGCGAGCGCATCGCTCAGCTAGTTGTTGCAAAACATGAAACTGTTGAATGGACAGCTGTTGAAGTTCTTTCTGATACCGATAGAGGAGCCGGCGGATTTGGTCATACTGGAAAAAAATAAAAACATGAAAAGACTATTTAATCTAGGAATTATCGCGTTGATTATAGTGCTTTCGAGTGCTTGTAATAAATGCAAAAAATTAGATTGTAAAAACGACGCTACTTGCGAAAAGCGAGAAGGTATTTGCAATTGCAATTATTTGTTTTCTGGTGAATTGTGTGAAGAAGAAATTCGGACAAATTACGTTGGGATTTATGAAGGAATAATTTCTTTTCCAAACCCTACCCCTTCGAACCCTTTTAATACTGAACAAACCGACATGTCTGTAAACGTGTTTATTCAAGGAAGTGATGCTGAAGGACTAGGTGTTAACTTTGTTTTCTGGGGCACTAATTATGAATTGACAGGTGACCTGACAGCAGAAGATACATTTACTTTTAATGCTAAAAAAATGTCTGGGGATGTTTTTGGTGATATCACTATTCTCTCAACTAGTAATGGAAATTTTAGCAGAGATGCTTTAAATTCTACTATCAACATTCGATTAGAAGATACTCCACAGTTTCCAATAAGCCTAACATTTGCAGGATCAAAATAAATGCTCTCATGATTTCTAAGAAGCATATTGAAAATGCGCATCTACGCATTCAGCCACACATTCACAATACTCCGATTCTAACGAGCTCTAAACTCAATGCTTTGGCTGGTGCCGAGCTTTTTTTTAAATGTGAAAACTTCCAGAAAGTTGGAGCTTTCAAGCCACGAGGTGCAATAAACTTTGCCTTGCAATTAACCCAAGAAGAACTGAAGAATGGCCTCTGCACACATTCAAGCGGAAATCATGCTCAGGCAGTAGCGTTGGCAGCTCAATTACTAAATATAAGTGCCCATATCGTAATGCCAGAAACGGCTCCAGAAGTGAAGGTATTAGCAACTAAAGGCTATGGTGCAACCGTTACGTTTTGCGCACCAAATCTTCAAGCAAGAGAAGAGACCTTAGCGGAGGTTCAACAAAAAACTAATGCTATTTTTATACCGCCTTACAACCACGAATGGATAATTGAAGGCCAGGCAACTTGTGCTAAAGAGATTTTTGAAGAAATAAATTATCTTGATTATTTACTAACGCCTGTTGGCGGCGGCGGATTGCTCGCGGGCAGTGCCTTAGCTGCTAATTACTTTTCGCCGAAAACAACTTTAGTTGCTGCTGAACCCGAAGGTGCTGACGATGCCTATCGGTCTTTTCTATCTGGTGTTTTAGTTCCTTCCGAAAATCCACAAACTATAGCAGATGGATTGCTTACCTCTTTAGGGCCAATCAATTTTGAGCTAATAAAAAAACATGTTTCAGAAATTAAACTAGTGACTGATGATGAAATCATTGTAGCAATGAAGCTCATCTTTCTGCATCTGAAAATTGTAATAGAACCAAGTTCGGCAACGGTATTTGCATTAGTTCTTAAGCACAAAGAATTTTTTAAAGGAAAAAAAATCGCCTTAATTCTTAGCGGAGGAAATGTAGATTTAGCGCATTTGCCTTTTTAGGACCCTTGCCATTAATTACTCCTATACTCTCCAAATATCAGAAATCTAATCCTTCCCAATGGAGAAGTTATCAAGCCGATGTATGATAGAAATACTCTTCCTCAACCCTCTTTAAATAATAGCACTTCTGAATAGCTAATTCACACAAAACGCCAAATGAAATTTTAGTTCATTATCAGTTCCAAAATGACGCATGAGAGTAATACCTAATAAGCCCTATCGTTATTTCCTTCGTAATAATATTGGTAAGATTTATTCACTACTCGGTTGCCGCCTGGAGTAGGATAATTACCTGAAAAATACCAGTCTCCCGAATGATTTGGACATGCAACATGCAATCCTTCAATAGATTGGAAAATAACCTCCACAGCAGTTTTACAATCGGGTGGTGTAACTAATTCAGCAACTTTAGTTGAAATTTCTTCCATTTTGAAAGCTGAATAAATCTCTTTCACTACATTGATTTGCTGATCCATTGGCAAAGCCAACTGTTCTTTTGCTTTTATATAAACCTGCTTCATTATCTTTTCATTGCCACGTTCTTTATGCAGCTCAACAGCAGCTCTAAAAGCAATAAAATCACCCATTCGAGCCATGTCTATTCCATAACAATCTGGATATCGAATTTGAGGAGCAGAAGACACAATAACAATCTTTCTTGGCTCCAAACGGTCTAACATTCGAATGATGCTTTTCTCAAGTGTAGTACCACGAACAATGGAATCATCAATCATTACCAAAGCATCTTTCTTTGGCACAATAGATCCGTATGTAATGTCATAAACGTGCGCTACTAAATCATCTCGGCCGTCATCTTGAGTAATGAAGGTTCTAAGCTTAGCATCTTTAATGGCAACCTTTTCAACTCGAATCTGCTGGTCAAGAATTTCTTCTATTTGCTTTTGAGTAATACCGGTACCCAACTGCACCAATTTCTTAGATTTTTGCCTATTCAGCAAGGTATTCATCCCTTCTACCAAACCTAAAAATGAGGTCTCAGCAGTATTTGGAATAAACGAAAAAACAGCGTTTTTATGGTCGCTTTCAATAGCCTTCATTACCTGAGGAACTAATGATCGGCCTAAGTTTTTACGCTCTTTGTAAATGTCTAAATCACTTCCACGAGAAAAATAAATGCGTTCGAAAGTACATGCCGTTTTCGAAGTGCTTTCTATGATATTCTCCTCAGTAATGGTTCCATTTTTCTTAAGAATTAAAGCATTTCCAGGACCCAATTCTTGAACATCTTCTGCCTTAATATTTAATGCAGTTTGAATAGCTGGTCGCTCAGAAGCAACTACAGCAATTTCGTCATCTTGGTAATAAAAAGCTGGGCGAATTCCGTTAGGATCTCTAAACACAAAGCATCTCCATGACCAATCATTCCAGACATTACATAACCACCATCAAAATCTTCTGCAGAATTTTTCAGGATTTGGACCACATCCAAATTCTCTGAAATCTTCTCTGTTATCTCTTGGTTGGAGTAACCTAATGCCTTGTACTTGTCGAATAATTCTTCATTTTCGACATCTAAAAAGTGCCCGATTTTTTCCAAAACTGTTACCGTATCTGCTTTCTCTTTTGGATGCTGTCCAAGCTTCACCAAAAGATCAAATTGCTCATCAACATTAGTCATATTGAAGTTTCCAGCAACCACTAAGTTTCTAGTTTTCCAATTGTTTTGTCTTAAAAACGGATGGCAAGCTTCTATAGCGTTATTACCATACGTTCCATAACGTAAATGTCCTAAGAACAGCTCACCACTGAAAGGTGCATTTTCTTTTAACCAATAAGGATCTTTTCCTAACTCGTGGTTTTCTCCAATACGTTCTTCAAATCGCTTATAAATGTGTTCAAAAACGTCTTGAATTGGCTTGTTAGAAATCGACCGCTGTCTCGAAATATATCGTTTACCTGGGGCGACATCGAGTTTAATGTTTGCCACTCCTACTCCATCTTGACCGCGATTGTGCTGCTTTTCCATAAGCAAGTACAATTTGTTTAGGCCGTAGTGAGCAGTTCCATATTTTTTCTGGTAGTAGTCTAGTGGTTTGAGTAATCGAATGAGGGCGATACCGCATTCGTGCTTGATGAAATCACTCATAAATTTATTGTGGCAATGTTTATAATCTTTGCTCTACAAATTTAGGATTTATTCTAGGTTAGCTTGGTGTATTCTCGTGTCAAAATGTATTGAAATTGACTTATTTAAACTGATACAACCATTGCGCAGGATTCATGGTAGTTTGGCCTTTCCAGAGCTCGAAATGAACATGCGTTTGACCCTTTTGTTGATTGGTTTTAGCCTTACCAATTTCTTGTTTGGTGGTCAGCTTATCTCCTTTTTGCACAAAAACATCTACCAAGTTAGCGTATACACTTATATAAGCACCATGCCTTACCATAACCGCTTTTCCACTGCCCGGGAGCACAATAACTCCTGACACTTCTCCTTCAAAAACGGCTCTAGCTTTACCGTCACCGTTTGTGCTTATATCCACACCATTATTATAAATTTTGATTCCTTTAAGAACAGGATGCCAGTGTTCGCCATAGTAAGCTGTAACCACTCCTTTTGAAGTTGGCCAAGGTAGCTTGCCTTTATTGTTCTCGAAATTGCTGGACAAAGCTTTGGCTTCAGGCGTAAGTACGTATTTTCCTTTGCCTTTTCTCCCTTTGTTGGTTTTTTCTATTTCTATTTGGATTATTCTTTGAATTGCTTTTTGAAGTTTTCGAGATTCTTTTTCATTTTTCTTTATCTCATCCTTAAGCTCTTTTTCTTTAGAGTTTAAATCATTGAATAATTTTTGTTTCTCTCCTATATCCTCAGAGAGCGTATTCCGTTCTTGCTTAGTATTCACAATCAACAGTTCCTTTTCTACTTTCTTTTCTTCTAGTCTAGTAATCTGTGTGTCCAATTGTGTTTTAGTCAAAGTAATCTGTTCGGCCTGAGCTTGCCTGAACTGGCTGTATTGCTGTAAATACTTCAGTCGTTTATAAGCTTGGTTAAAATCTTCACTTGCAAAAACGAACATAATTTTATCATAGGAACTACGCGTTTTGTAAGCGTTATAAATCATTTTAGCGTACTCATCTTTAAGTGCTTTTAACTCATCTTCTTTTCTATAAATTTCGTTTTTGGTTGCATCGATCTCTCCTTCAATCAACTGCATTTCAGATCTCAATGTAGAAATCAAATTCTCGCGATTCTTGATTTTCATCCGAACCAATACCAATTGATTTAAACTCTTTTTCTTTGTTTTTTTGGTTTCCTTAAGCAGCTCATTTTTATAATCGATCTCTTTACGGATTTTCGATTTTTCTTTTTCTAACGCAGTCCTAGATTTTTGAGCATAGGTACTTGAGGTGCTAAAAACAAGCACCAAGCCAAACATAAGAAGCCTAAAAAAGTGACTCATACTTCAAGGATATTGATAATGGATAGGATTGCGTTTCTGGTTGAGTAATTTTCAAATTCTCTGCTTCAAATGACATTCTCTTAGCTCCTATAATCACATAATTTGCCTTAACAGGAATGGGTATTCCATTGGTAGTTTTACGCTCCAATATTTCAGAAGTAAAACTCTTCTTAGTTTTTGATTCTGATATTTTACTCTTAGCAATTAAGAAATCTTCACCCGCGTACCACTCAGTGTATATCTGCTGTTGAGTTTTTATTTCTCCTTTGGATTTTTTAAACTCTAATTCGCTTAGTCCTGCAACTATATAATTCCCTTTTGAGGTATAGGAGCGTACTTTCTTGTATTTACTTTGATCATAAGGTTCTCCTAAAATTGTTGCTTGTAACGAAGAAAAATTGAACGGCACATTGTATAAATTTTGAATAAATGTATAGCCTCCTAGGTAGTATTTTTCATTTTTTCGGTCTATCATTTTCACGCTATCCTGTGTGAAAACAAAGCGCGCAACCTCAACCTTATAATACGTAGCAGATATCCAAATAATACTATCTCGTTTCATTCGAATATGCATTTTGAAAGAATCAGAAAGCTTGGGTGTTTTAAAATAAACTTTGGATTTTATAGCTAAAAGGCCCTTAATTTTTGGGTTAGTACTGTTCTTTACTAATATCTCTTGAGGCGTAAGCTTATAAAGGTTACTGCGCTTTCTATTAATTTCTTGCGTCGTCTTACATGAAAATAATACCGTGCTAAAAAGCATTAAAAAAAGAAATCCTAATTGTTTCATATTCTAGGGAATGTAGATTTTCTTTTTGATTTTTTCATCAATCTTATTTGAAGCATCTCCCATTTCCTTAGCCATGTTCCAATGCTTTAAAGCTCCTTCAATATCATTTAGACGAAAGAGAATGTCACCATAATGCTCCACCAAAACTCCTTGTGTATTTCCGCCATTGTTCAGCGCAACTTCCATGTACTTCTTTGCTTCCTCGTATTCTTGATTCATAAACAATATCCAAGCATATGTATCCAAATAAATTGCTGAATTGGGTTCTTGTTCAATTGTCTTTTTAGACATGGTTTTGGCCTGCTCCAGTTTCTCGCCTCTTAGCGATAAGTAATAACTGTAGTTGTTAAGCACTAATATATTATTGGGTTCTAATTCCAAACTCTTATCGAAATTAGCGTCGGAATTTTTATAGTTCTTCAAATTATGGTAGGCCTCGCCTAATGTCGAATAAAGTTGTATCAAAAGCTGATTATTGTCTATGATGAAATCTTTTCCCGTTTCGAGAACATCAATAGCTTCCTTGTAATTCTTCATTTGGTTGGCTCCAATTCCTACTAGATAATACAGCGTTCCTTGGCTAGGAAATAATTCAATAGCCGCTTTGCCATCGATATACATCGCCAACCAATTTTCTTGATCGGAATGAATAAATAAGACACGATTCCAAATCAGAAATTGATTTGAATCGATAGCCAGACTTCTCTTGTAAGCAGCTAAACTTTTATCTTCTTGTTTATTTTGAAATAGAAGATCAGCCTCGATTGCATGAATCTGAGCATTCAGTGGGTGAGCAATCTTCACAGAATCGATTAACTCAAATGTAAATTCATCAACCTCTCCCGTACTTTTATCTTGCTTCATCACATTATTCAACAAGATTCTGCCCTTACTTTCAAAATCTAAACCTGGATTTCTGAAGGCTTTTCTTAATAATTTTTGACCTTTTTCAGTATTGCCATCTTCCATATAATATGTGGCCATTGAAAGCTGAACAAGGGCATTGTTAGGGTCCAATTCAAGCAATTTCTTATAGGTCTCAGTTGCTTTTTCTTTTTGACCTGCTTTACGATAAACATCCGCCAAATTGTTATAGTATTTCGGCGTTCCTGGAGCAGAATCAACCAATTTCTGAGCTTCGACAATAGCCAAATCGTATTTTTTGACACCAAGGAGTACTTGTTGTCTTTGCATAACTACTAGTTCTAATATTCCAAATTTTCCTTCAATCTTATCGTACACCTTCATGGCTTTTTTGAGATTGTTTTGGTACAGATACATTCTCGCCTCACCTTCGTAGTAAGCCAACTCCTTTGGATTTACAGCAATAAGAGCAGCATAGGTTTTTGACCCTTTTTCGTATTGTTTGGTTTGCTCGTATAATATAGCTTGTGACTGCAAATACCATTTATTATTTGGTTCAAGCGTAGTCGCTTTTTCTATACATAACACGGCATCAGAAAATCTCGATTGTGTTTGATAAATACTTGATAACTCAAAAAGACTTCCACTGTGGTTGGGGTCTAAGGCTAAACATTGCTCATAATACTTTTGAGCAGCGGCATAATTACTCAGGGCCTTCTCTCTGCTGGCTTCAAAGAAGAGGTTCTTTAATTGAATTTCATCTTTTTGGGAAAGTGTTGATGTATTCTTATCCGCTATTCCATTTTGTTTTATTTTCTTAGAAGTCGAACAGGAGCCTAACAAAAAAACCAATCCGGTTAACGCAAAAAATAATTGAATGCTTTTTTTCAAACTTGTTATTTAGCTATTTATTGTACTGTAATCTCCAATACTTAAGTCGTCAAAACTTCGACAATATTTTGCAAAATGTCCAATCATTGAATTATCAACAACCGCCTGTTTTACCTCAGAATTTGACTGTATAATAGAATTTTTAATAACGCTGTTTTCAATAATCGTTCCGTCACCAATACTTACGTGCGGTCCTACTACTGAAGATTTAATAGTAGCCCCTTCTCCAATATAACAAGGTTGAATAATTGTGGAGTTTTCAATAGTAACGTTGGTTGGAATCGACAAACTATCCGCTATAAAACCCAATACACGCTGGTTGCTATCTAACGTCGCATTTTTGTTTCCGCAATCTAGCCAATCCTTAACCTTGCCGGGGTTAAATTGCATGCCTTTGGCCGTCATGTTTCTTAAAGCATCTGGCAATTGATATTCACCATCGTTTATAATTGCGTTGTCAATTAAATATTGACACTCATCACGCAACGATTCTCCCGATTTAAAATAGTAGATTCCAATCATAGCCAAATCTGAAACAAAATCATTTGGCTTCTCTACAAAGTCAGTAATTACATTCGACTCATTCACTTTCACAACTCCGAATGCACTGGGATCATCAATTTGAGAAACCCACAGCACTCCATCAGAACTTGTATTCATACTAAAGTCGGCACGGAATAGTGTATCTGCAAAAGCAACAATTGAAGGACCCTTTAAACTTTCTTTAGCACAAAGTATAGCATGCGCTGTTCCAAGAGCTTCCGTTTGATAATAAATTTTACCCTTAGCACCTAAGCTTTTAGCGATATCTAATAACTGATTTTCAACTGCTTGGCCAAAATCGCCAATGATAAATCCAACTTCATCAATTTTTGAACCTGCAACTGCAGCAATATCCTCAACTAACCTCTGAACGATAGGCTTGCCTGCAATTGGAATCAATGGTTTTGGAACTGTTAGGGTGTGGGGTCTCATTCGTTTACCCATACCTGCCATTGGAACGATTATGTTCATGATTTAAATTTAACTTACAAAAATAGAATAATTGATTGGGCGGGTTTTAACGATAATGTAAAGCTTTCTAAAAATAGAATGTTTAGAATTATATATAATATTCTATTCAAAGAATACGTTTTACTTGCTAAGCGTCAGCAGATAGATTTACATTGCAAGTAAATTTCCAAATATTGAAATAACCGATTCCCTATTTTAATTTTCTATTTCCGGTCTACTGTTTGTATACTCCACATTGGTTTCTTATCGCAAGAAAAAACATACGCCTCCCAAAGGCTCTGTTTTTGACTCCAATGATAAGTCAAAGAACACTAGAGAATATTGGAACTCCAGCTACAAAAAGCTACTCAATTTAATATTACCAGTGCAGCTAGGGGGCCGGAAATATTAAAGTGTTTCAACATGTAATTAAACAGGATACTCGATTTTATGTTTAATGAAGAACACTTAAGGTTTAGCAACGAACTTGATCAAATAGGATTGTTTTGGCGCGCTGAATTCAAGGGCTATTTTAGTGAGATCTTTGATAACAACTTCATCTTATTTGGGATTCGCAATTTTGGTTGTATTCTAAAATGAACTCCAAGCATTTATCCTACTTATACTAAGATAGATTTAACTACTTTTTCAAAATTATTTAAAGCATCTAATCGTAATTTATATTTTAGCTATGGTGCATTATTTGTAATTAACGATAAACTTATATAATGAACTCTCTATTACTGCTGGAATAATAAGAGTCAAGTCTTTAGCCTTTGTTTCTGATGATTTCAGTACTTATAATGAGAATTCTATAATCTCAAATATGCAACTGAGACAAACCGGTTTTATTCAGTTAGTACTTAATGTTTTCATTTCTTATAAACTTGAATTCGCTTTCGGTGAATAAAAAACCTCAACTATGTTTTTAAAACAACTTATCACTGTTCTGTTTTTTTGCTCACTTTACACTAGTTTTTCGCAAACCGACCCTAAGGTGATTACATCTCCTATATACGAGCATAAAAATCCTAGAATTTATGTGCAAGAAATGCTTGGTGAAGAAAACGGTATTTACTACGTATTGTATTCTACTCAACCCGTGAAAACTTCAACCTTACCTTCTTTACACATCGGCATGTATGCTAATGAAGACATGCTTTTGATAAGGTCTCAAAAACTTATACCTGATAATCCAGATGACCCACAACGGTATAAAAACTTTCTTTTAGAAAAATATTTGTTAACCAAAAATGGGCTAATTTTCTTTTTTGACAACAAAAGAGATAAAGGAACAAGAGATGTTTACCTAGGAACATTCGACCTTAATCTTAATTCAAAAAAAGATTTTGAAAAGGTTCTGACGTATGATCCTTCTCAAAGAGAATTTATTGGTTTAGCAAACAGTAATTATTCAAATACTGTTTTAGCCACAATAAATTACGTTGGTAAGGATGAATCACAATTTCTTGAATTTAAAGAAATAGATGAAAACTTTGATCTTATAAGTTCAGGAAAAATTGACATTGAAATAGAATCTGCTGCTTCGGGCTTTTCGCGCTGGTTTTATGGTGAAAGTACTTTGTTGAATAGCGTGTCATTATCTAATCTTGGGAAGATAACGGGGAGGATTAGTATCCGCCAAGAAGTTACCACTAGTAATAAAAGAGGAAAGGAGAAGATTGATAAAAACGCTGATAAATGGGTTAACACGATTTATGTAATGGATATGAAGTCTAAAACCTACACAGAAATCCCAATTAAACTTGATGATCAAAAGAATCTGGAAGAAATTGTGACAAATACCGACGGCAACACCATCTACGCTGCTGGATTTTATTCTGACTTAACAAAGGCAAAAAAGGGAGGGAATATACAAGGTGTTTTTTATATGCGTATAGATGCTAATTCTGGTAAATTAAAGTTTAAAAAAGCTACTGATTTTCCTGATGAATTTCTATTTAGAATTAATACCCAGAATACACTGGTTGGGTTGTTTGGAAAGAAAAAAGCAGCTACTAGAGAAAATATCTCAAACAACGCTCAAATAAGCGAACTTATTATTAATGACTCTAAACAAGAAATTACCGCTTACTGTCAGCCAATTAATAACTCTGTTATCACCACAACTGATCAGAATGGAAATACATCAACCACTTATACCTCGGAAAGAGGGAGCGTCTTCTTTTTCAATATGACAGAGGATGGTGAGTTTAACTATTTTAATACAATAAGAAAGTATACTAAATGGTCAAGTAGTAGCTCTGCTATTTGGAACCTAAAATCAATCTATTTGGATCGATCTAAAAATGGAAAAAAGGATAATCTACTCTTTTCTACACAGCGTATTTACAATGAATATGATAAGTCTGATATTCGAGGAAAGAAAGCGAAGTGGAAGAAAACAAAAAGAGATTTTTCCATTGCTGCTATCAATAATAAAAATGGTAATTATCAGCTGAATCACCCTCAAGAATATATCTCAAAGGACAAAACTAATCTGGGTTTATATCTAAATAACATTTCACAAAGTAAAGGCAATCTATACTCATATGGTATAAAGCGAAAAATGAGAACTAGTAGAATAATTACAGCTGTTGCATTACTTCCATTGGTTTATATTGTCATAAGTAGCCCTAAATCATATTACCAAAAAGTACAACTTAACCGCATAGAAATAAAGGAATAAAAAAATGCGCCCCGTAAATTGGAACACATTTTTCTGTTCTGACTTTTGACTGTCTGTCAAGTTTAACCAATCTCTATTTGCTTTGACTTTTGGATTTTAGCCTCTGAATTTGGAATCCTTATTTGTAGAATTCCTTCTTCATATTTAGCTTCTATTTTCTCTTCATCAACTTCCTTAGGAAGTGTAAAGCTTCTGGAAAATGAATTGTAGGAAAACTCTTTCCTTGTATAATTAAGTTCGGATTTATTTTCTTCTCTTTCAGACTTTAATTCGGATGAAATCATTAAGGTTCCTTCCTTAATTTCAATATTAAAATCGGACTTTTTCATTCCCGGTGCTGCCAGCTCAAGCTCGAAACCAACTTCTGATTTAATAATATTGATTGCAGGAAAACTATACCCTCCTTTCCAACTATCGTTTCTCACAATAGCGTTATCAAATAGGTCTTCAAAAATCGAATTTACTGCAAATGGTTTTCTTCTAATTAGTGTCATGATATATAAGTTTTAAATTGTTTCTGTTTGGCTGCTGTAGAACAAGAGCATTGCCAATTTCACTTATACTGAAATTATGACCGAATTAACTTTTGTTAGCTGCCATGCTGTCACTTAACCCGTTGATTTACAGACATTATGACTTAAGAAACATCAAGCGCAAACCCGCATAAAATGATCTTCCGAATATTGGGCCCCAAATCATAGATGCATCAAAATCAGAATCAAAAGGTTTATCTGCAGATATGATGGCATTTGGCTGACGGTAGTCGCCTAAATTTTCTGATCCAGCATAAACTTCTATATGTCTAAATCTTCGAGTAAGCTGAGTATTTATAAGAAAATAAGAACTGCTTTTTTCATTTCTAATATTTTCAGGAGCATTTCCGATTGTGCTAGGAATTCTGCTTTCGCCTACGAATTGAGTAGTAAAATCTGCCTGCCACTTTTTATTTAAAGTCTGATAGCCAAGGGTTACCATTCCTCTCCAATTAGGAACCAAAGGCATTTGCTTTTGAACTCCAGCATAGGTACTTTGAACGTCTAGGTATTTCATAGCTGTTCTTATTTCAAAAACCTTCCATGGTTCATATCCGACCTCAACCTGAATTGCATTTGAATACGAACTTCCTGTCAAATTGTAGAAACTTAGTGCACCAGGCGTCTCCCTGTCAACAACTACCTGGTTTTCAAATTGAGTATAGAAATATTCTACATGCAAAGTAAGGTCTCGTTCAGCAATTTCCACTTTCTGTGTTGCGCTTATTCCAGTATTCCAAGCCACCTCTGGCAGTAAATTATTTTGAATAGAAATTACACGTTGACTAACAAAGGTGGAGTTATTATCTACAAATATATTAGCAACTCTAAAGCCTCTGCCCATAGAAACACGAGCTGCTCCTCTCTTACTAAACTCATATTTAAAATTGGCCTTAGGACTAACTTGAGTACCATACAAATTATGAAAATCTGAACGAGCTCCTAATATCGTTTGAATCTTATCTCTTGCAAAAGTATATTCACCATAAATCCCGGGTACATGTTCAGTTCTGACATAATTCTTCCCATTAAATGTTTCATTGTAATCATCAAAAACATAGCTAGCACCCAACTTATATTTGTGCTCTGTAGTTTTGATAATATCCGAGAAAATGAAGTTTGAATAAAAATAAGTTTCATTTCCTTTATAATTCATTAGCCCGGCGAAAAGGGTTTGGTCGTGATAACTTCCACGTGTAATGATTGCTAAACTTCGCCAAGGCCTTTTATCGAAGACAATCCCACTCTTATAAAAACCCTCTATGTGATTTCCGTTAGCTCCAACACCATAGAGGTTGGTCGCGCCAAAATTTGTTTCTGGATTGAAATTCATTTCTCCGCCCGTTTTTTCTTCTACTATGCCTCTTACACCAAACTGAGCACGGTAGTGTTCCCCTTTATACTTCCATCTACTGAATAGGTTAAGTTGCTTTTTTAGAGTTACATCCATGAAACCATCGTTATTATTATCTAGCGGAATCTGATTCATATTTGCATGCGCAAGAAATAGGGTGCTCCATTTTTCATTCAGTTTATCTCCAATGTGGGCATTTATTTCAGACCTGCCCATTACGTTTCCGTATAAATTAATGAACACCTTTTCCTTCAAATCATCAGGTTTTAAAAACTCTAAATTAATTTGACCCGTCATTCCCTCGTAACCGTTAACTACCGAACCCGAACCCTTGGAGATCTGTATGCTCTGCACCCAGCTTCCTGGGATATGAGCTAATCCATCCAAATTGGCAAGACCTCGAACTAATGGAATGTTTTCAAATTGCAGGCTTGTATAAATTCCATCCAAACCGAGCATCTGAATTTTCTTAGCTCCAGTTACCCCATCACTAGAAACCACATCTACCGAAGCATTAGTTTCAAATGCCTCCGAAATATTACAACATGCAGCACGCGTAAGTTCAGATGCACCAATCTGTTCTATCTGTCTAATAGACATCATATCATAAGAAGTCGATTGCTTTCGTTCTTGAACAACAAATTCATCCATTTCAAGCGTTGGTATTAATCCAACGTGCAGGCTCTCTTCGGGTTTAAATACTTTTATTGTATCGGTTTTAAATCCGATAAATGAAATAATAAGATTTGCTGGAAGCCTTGCAGGAGGAAGAATCATGAACGCTCCGGTAGTGTCTGTAGAAGTTCCCGTATTCGCCCCTTCCCAATAAACATTT
This sequence comes from Flavobacteriales bacterium UBA6770, assembly GCA_905181875.1. Lineage (GTDB taxonomy): Bacteria > Bacteroidota > Bacteroidia > Flavobacteriales_G > Salibacteraceae > UBA6770. Next base: position 1,120,568 of record CAJIZH010000003.1, on the reverse strand, counting down.
GCACCAGGTAATCCTTTTCCGTGTTTGTCATTAACACTGGGAAATACCTCTCCCGTAATTTGAGCTTTGATAGAATACACTGAAAACCCGAGGGCCAAAATCAATATTATTTTTTTCATGTAATAGTTTTTATGCTGTTAAAATGCGAATTGGTTGAGGGTCGGTTATCCAATCGCTAGCATAAAAAACTTTGTAGCTCCTTGTAAATAGGTTGTTTGTGAGGAGGTGGAAGATTGTATTGATTTGGAATAATTTGATTTTTAGGAAAAAATTGCTGCTCAGTCAAGTTACTAGAAGAAGCTGCCAGCACAACTAAATTATAATTGTATTCAGAATTTGTATTCGCTAGATCAGCAGACTGATAGGTAATAGAAAAATATTCACAGCAACATCGAGTTACACTTTCTTGTTCATTATTGCCTTTGCAACAGTCAATGTCATTAAAAGAATACTCTGCATTACCGGAGTGTAAACACACCATTTGATGAAGTGTTGCTCCAGTTGATGCCGTGAGCACAATAGAGGATAGTAATCCAATTAATATTTGTCTAATAATCATTAGGTTACAAAATTATAACAATAATCAACTATTAATTGACCGTTGCACCAAACCGCGAATTAAATTTGCATAAAACTCATTTTACATTTTCAACATGGATACTACAGAAAAAAAAATCCCAATGACGGTTTACGCCGAAAGCACTCCAAATCCGGCAACAATGAAATTTGTTTGCAGTTTAGCATTCACTGAATCGGGATCGAGTGTTGAGTTTCATAATGTTGGAGAAACCTCAAAGGCCCCATTAGCGGCGCGCCTATTCACTTTTCCGTTTGTTACTAGTGTATTTTTCTCTAATGACTTTATTACCATTACCAAAAATGACCTGGTAGATTGGCAAGAGGTATTTGGAGAAGTTCGGTCCTATTTATTCGATTATCTAACCGCCGGAAATGACATTTTCACAGAAAACCCAAAGACAATAACAACTGAAAAGCAAGTTGCTGCTGAGGCTAAAACGGATATTCCAAAACCGAAACTACCAGAAACCGATACTGAAAAAAGAATTGTAGAGATTTTAGAAGAGTATGTTCGTCCAGCTGTTGAAAGCGATGGTGGAGCTATTGATTACCATTCGTATGATAATAAAGGAACCGTTACTGTTATTCTAAAAGGTTCTTGCAGTGGATGTCCATCTTCTAGCGTTACTCTTAAAAATGGAATTCAAGGTTTATTCAACCAAATGATGCCTGAGATTACTGAAGTTGTTGCACTTGAAGCATGATCGCTGCCATTAAACATAATGGCGAAACTTTCAAAGTCGATTTATTAGACCCTATTGATATTTCAATTGAAATGCACCCCTCCTCGGAAAGCGTTTCTGCATGGTATTTAGATGCCTTAAAAATTGAACCTGTAAAAGGTGATGGATTTGTAGGTGCTGTAAATCAAGGCGGTTCAGTAAATTTCAGAAACATTGAATTTAACCCCCACGGTCACGGTACGCATACAGAATGTCTAGGACACATTACTCCAGAGGTCCATAATGTAAATGAGCATATCAAGACATTCTTTTTTAAAGCAGAACTAGTTACCATTCTACCTGAAAAAATTGATGGAGATGACGTGATTACAAAAAGCCAAATTAAAGCTGCTTTGGAAAATCATCCAAACCCAGAAGCTATTATAATTAGATCATTACCAAACAATAGCTCTAAAATTAATAAGCAATATAGTAACACGAACCCAGCATTTATTAGCGAAGAGGCGGCTCTAGAAATTCGAAATAGAGGAATCAGACATTTACTCATTGATACCCCGAGCGTTGACAAAGAATCGGATGATGGAAAGTTATTAGCACATCACGCCTTTTGGAATGTCCCCAAAAATCCTCGCTTTGATTGCTCGATAACCGAACTCATATATGTCCCCGAAGAAATAAAAAATGGAACATATTTACTCAACCTCTCTTTTGCTAGTTTCAAAAACGACGCAAGCCCAAGTAAACCAGTTCTTTACAGTCTTATTTAGACTGTATTTCAAGTGCCAAAACATTAATTCAGTAGTAATCTGAATTAACACTTATCCTTTAATGAATTCTCTTTTCCGATCAATAACAAACGTATAAAGCCGCTACTTTCGGGAAAATTCACTGCTATGAAAAATGCTTTCACAATCGCCTTTGCTCTGCTATTTTCTTTTATTCTGTTTGCTCAGAGCAAAAAAGCAGAAAAAGCAAAAGAATATCTAAAAGAGGGTATGATGGCCTCATCAGCAATGGATGAGGAATCCGCTATCACATACTACAAAAAAGCAGTGAAATCTGACCCAACATACAACACTGCATGGCTTCAATTAGCTCGGTCCCTTTCACAAACAGGCACTGAATATAAGCTCCGAAAAACAGCATATCAATCAATTTTAATTACTGATTCAATTTCTAAAACTGGACTTTCCGCCTATGGTGGTTTAAGGAGTCTTTACCAGTTTGAAGGCAAATTTGATTCAGTAGCAATTTATTACCAAAAGATAATGAGCCATCCTCAGCTATCAGAAAAGCAAAAAGTCAAAATGAGCAAAGACAAAAAATCAGTTGAATATGCTGCTGCGGCATACAAGAAACCTCTGCGCTTTGACCCATATTTAATGAATTCCAGTATCAATCATCCAGATGCATTGCAGTATTTTCCCGTTTTAACGGGAGATGAAAACAGGATGATTTTTACGAGACGTTATAAAGGCAGTCAAAATGAAGATATTTATATTGCTAGAAGAACTGGTTCTTGGCTTGAAGCTGAAAAATTAGAAGGTGCAATCAACAGCCATGAAGGAGAAGGAACGACTACAATTACTGCAGATGGAAACACCCTAATTTGCAGTTATTGTGGCAATAGTCGCGAAAACATGGGAAACTGTGATCTATACTATTCAACTCTGGAAAATGGTAACTGGACTAAACTAAAAAATCTAGGCTCAACGATAAATACAAAACATTACGAAGCCCAGCCAACGCTTAGTGCAGACGGCAGAGTTCTATTGTTTATTTCTGATCGTCCTAATGGAATTGGTGGATTGGATATTTATAGCAGCATTAAGGATGAAATTGGAAACTGGAGTATTCCAAAAAATTTAGGAGCAATCATAAATACCGAAAAGAACGAAGGAAGCCCTTTTCTTCACGCAAATGGTGAAGTTTTGTTTTTTGCAAGCAAAGGCCACATCGGATTTGGCGGATATGACTTATATGCAGCTGATCTTGAAGAGGGTAACTGGCAAGCTCCACGTAATTTAGGATACCCAATTAATGATCAACTGAACCAACTATCTATGTGCGTTTCTCCAGATGGTAAAACTGGATATTTTAGTAAAGAAGAGTATGATGTTTCTTCAATTATGGCGAACCAAAGTAGAATCTGGAGCTTTGAAGTTCCTCCTGAATTAAAACTTGGACATCGAAGTAACTACATTACCGGAAATGTTTATGATAATATCACAAAACGGCCAGTTGCGGCAACGATGAAATTAATCAACTTAGAAGACGCACAGACCAAAACAATGGTAGTGTCAAGACCTTCAGATGGAAAGTATATGGTGATGCTAGCAGAAGGCTCTGACTTCGCATTCTACGCAGAAGCACGAGGTTATTTATTCAAATCGGTCTCTTTTGAATACAGCGAAATGGATAATATTGATCCCATAAAAATGGACATTTATTTAGACCCAATAATTGAGGGAATTACAGTAAAGTTAAATAATATTTATTTCAAAACGGGTAAGTGGACGCTTTTACCAAAATCAAAAGTTGAGCTGAATAAACTATTTCAGTTGATGAAAACAAATCCTGGTTTGAAAATTGAACTTGGTGGACATACTGATAATGTGGGACCAGACCAATCAAACAATAAGCTTTCTTTGAATAGAGTGAAGTCTGTTATTGACTATCTTAAAGGAAAGGGAATACCTTCAACAAGGATGGTTGGCAAAGGTCACGGTGCCTTAAAGCCTATTGCGGACAACAACACAACTAACGGCCGAAAAGAAAACCGACGAGTAGAGTTTACGGTGTTAAACATTAGATAAACAAAAAAACATGGAGCTTTTTTAGCTCTTTTAATTTTTATTTGGCTGCTATGCCTATTCACTAATCATGAATAAGGCAGACCAGATTAAATTATATGGACTAGACTTACTCTCCAATTTTACATTTCCATTATTGTTGAGATTTACCTGTTTTTCGTTGTCTTAAGTCTAAGAAACGCCGATTATATAAGGGTTACAGGTTGTACAACATGAAACCAAAAGAACTTAGAAAACAAAAAAGCCTCTCAAAATGAGAGGCTTTTACGGTGGTGCCTCCAGGAATCGAACCAGGGACACCAGGATTTTCAGTCCTGTGCTCTACCAACTGAGCTAAGGCACCGTTTTGTGGGCGGCAAATTTATATAAAAATATATACTATTATCAATGAATTTAAACAATTAGATATTCTATCATCAATACTTGCTTAAGCCTACTTTTGCCCGTATTAAATATTTCAGTGAATTTAGTCATAGACATAGGAAATACTCAGATAAAACTCGCGCTTTTTAGTGATAGAAAACTTGTAACAAAACAAGTATATACTAGTGCTGAAATGCCTTCTGTGATAAAATCCTTGTTCACAAAATATGATATACGTGATACAATCTTGAGCAGTGTTACAAAGACCAACCTGGAACTTTTAAAGCTCCTTGAATCAAAAAATGGAGTTGTTTGTTTTGACGAATACACTAAAATTCCAATCGAAAATTTATACCAAACTCCTAAAACTTTGGGAAAAGATCGCCTTGCAAACGCAATTGGTGCATCTCAGCTTTTTAAAAATGAACATGTGCTATGCATTGACATAGGCACATGCATCAAGTTCGATATAATAACAAAACTGGGACATTATCTAGGTGGTTCCATTTCTCCCGGGGTTAATATGCGGTTTCAATCACTAAATGTTTTTACGGCCAAGCTTCCTCTAATAGAAAGAAAAGATAATCCAGATTTAATTGGAACAACAACAAACTCTTCTATTCAAAGTGGAATCCAGTGGGGAATTGAAAAAGAAATCGATGGAACAATTACTGAATACCTCAGGCAATATCCTCAATTAAAAGTTGTTTTAACAGGTGGAGATCACATCCATTTTGCTAAGGCATTAAAAAATAGCATTTTTGCGCGCCCAAACCTGACCTTAGAAGGTTTGAACGAAGTTTTAATATTTAATGAATAAGCTAGTTTTAGCGTTTCTTATTGTTGCTTGCACTCTTACAACTAGAGCTCAAAGCACTACAGGCTCTCCGTATTCTTTTTATGGAATTGGAGACCCTAACAGCTCTAGCTTTTCCAATTATAAAGCAATGGGCGAGGCTTCAACCGCCTTATCTGAACCAGCATACATAAATTTAAAAAACTCTGCTTCATTTGCAGGTTTACGTAATCCAACTTTTGCAGCAGATTTTACAATGAATTGGTTGAATATAGAGTCTCCTAGTTCTAATCAAAGTATTTCAAGCCAATACATCAATGGCGTTTCTTTTGGATTTCCTATTGGAAAAAGATTTGGTGCTGCCTTTTCAATGGGGCCGCACACGAAGATAGGATATGATATTACTACTCCGCAAGAAGACCCTGCGCTAGGCAGTTACAATTTTACTTATTCAGGGGAAGGCGGATACAACAGAGCCTCCGGTGGAGTTGGAGGAATGCTAATTAAAAATAGTGAGAATCAACTTATGCTGGGAATTCAGGCAAGTTATTACTTCGGATTTTCACAAACCTCAAGAGCGGTAACTGACTTTGTTGATGACGCTACTGTTACTAGTTCTAAAATGATTAATCGGACGAATATTAAAGATCTAGCAGTTGATTTTGGAATACTATATAAAAGAAAATTAAAAAATGATACTTGGGTATCGGCTGGATTGAACTTTAAACCCGCCTCTGATATTTTCGCAACAAATCAACAACTTTCGTATACCTATAGACCAGCAGGTCTTAGTGATAATATTGTAGATACTGTTTTAGAAAACACTCAGAAAGGAAGTATAAGATTACCAACAGACATTAGTGCTGGATTAGCCATTCAATTTGAAGACAATTGGATAATTTCCTTCGAGTACTCTGCAACAGCATGGTCGCAATTGAAATTGCTCGCAACGCCTGTTTCTCTATCAAATTCAAACCAAATTGCTGCTGGTTTTCAGTATATTGCTAATACTGACGCAGTTGCCAAATTCCTTCAAAGCATTAGGTATCGAGGTGGATTCAAATATGAAAATACCCGTCTTAATTTTGGAGGTAATCAGCTTAAGTCAATCTCTGGAACGGCGGGTATTGGAATTCCTATACAAAAGACAAAAATGTTGTCCACTTTTAACTTTGGCATTGAAGTTGGTTCAAGGGGACAAGATGGGACTACGTTAGTTTCTGAAAATTTCACAAACCTGTTTATTGGTCTTTCAATGAATCCGCACAAATTCGACCGCTGGTTCAAAAGAAGCAAGTACAATTAAAAAGAAGAAGAAGAATGAAAAAGTTAATGTTAGCAGTTGCAATATTGGTAAGCGTAACAGCACTCAACGCACAAAAGTTTGGTGCTTCACCAGAAGATAGCCTAGAGTGTATTAAAAATTTGTCTCTATATCAGGATTATTACAGACAAAAACAGTACGATGAATCGTTAACATATTGGAGAAATGTTTATAAATATTGCCCAAAGGTTTCCAAAGGAATTTATATAAAAGGGGTTAAGCTTTATGAGAAAAAAATCAAAAAAACGAAAGATGACAAAGTATTTAAAGAGCTTTTGATTGATACTCTTATGCTGGTTTATGATGCAAGAGTTGAGCATTTTGGTGAGCGAGGTCTAGTTCTAGGTCGCAAAGCGGCTGATATGATTCAACACAGACCAACTGAAGTAGAAGCGGCTTACCAAATGTTCGAGGAGTCTCTTCGACTTCAAGGAAATGATATGGAAGCCGGAGCTTTAGTTTATATGTATCAGACTAGGTACAAAATGTTTAAAAAAGAGCTGTGCGCTAAAGATGATTTAATCGACCTGTACCCTAAACTAAAAGCCATTGCTGATTATAACGTTAAAAACAGTAAAAGAGAAAAAACCAAAGAAAATTATAAAAAAACAGGTGATAACCTTTTGGAGTTTTTCAAGCAAGTTGCTGACTGTGGTGATTTAGTAAAAGCTTTTACTCCAAAATATGAAAAGGATCCTGAGAACATAGAGCAACTTAGAGAAATCCTTTCTCTTCTTAATACAAAAGAATGCGACGATGTTGACTTCTATATTACTGTTGCTAAAAAACTTCAAGAAAAAGAACCTTCTGCAGTTGCAGCTTGGAGTATTGCTAATTGGTATGTAAAGAAAAAAGATTGTTCTACCGCCATTCCATTCTACGAAGAGGCGTCCAAACTTGCTGATAACATGGAAGAAAAAGAAGAAATCGCTCCATTTAAAGTAAAGGCGATACTTAGAGCTGGACTATGCCAATTGAGTGCTGGACAATATTCCAGCGCTAAACAAAAAGCACTAAAAGCTTTAGCGATCGAGCCTAACTCTGGTGATGCTTTCATGATGCTGGGTGATGCATACCTTGGCGGAGCTAACACATGGGGAGAAAATGCTTGTGAAAAAGGTGCCGGTTATTGGGCTGCAGTTGATAAGTATCAAACAGCTATCTCAAAAGATCCCTCTTTAAGAGAAATTGCTAATAACAAAATTTCGAAAGCTAAAAGTAGATATCCAGAAAAATCTGAATGCTTCTTCATTGGAAAAAATGAGGGTGATGAAATCAAAGTTGGAAGTTGGATAAACGAGACAACTAAAGTTCGTTTCTAAAATAACGTCCTTTGAGCAATTTTAAAAAACCATTGTCTCATATAGCTGCAACTTTAGTTGTGGCTATGTTTTTTATTGGATGCTCAAGTGATGAAGATGTATTGGCCGACATTTCAAATATAGCTCCAAAACCAGTAGAAGTTTCGATCAATACTACCATTATTTACAGTGATAGCGCAGTACTTCGATTAAAGATTGTTACTCCAGAACTGCAACGTTGGACTAATTTAGAAACACCTTATATCGAGTTTCCGAAAGGATTAAATTTGTTCTTTTACGACAGCTTAGGTAATGTAGAGTCAACATTAACAGCGGACTATGCTATAAACTATACCGAAGAAAAACGAGTAGAAGTTAAACACAATGTAGAAGTGATTAATGGAAAAGATGACATTTTAAATACAGAACATTTAATATGGTTGCAGAAAGAAGAAAAAATCTACACTGACGAATTTGTAAAAATTACAACACCTGACGAGATTATCTATGGTGATGGTTTAGAAGCAAACCAGCAGTTTACCAAGTATAGAATTAAAAACATTAAAGGAACTATTGCTGTCGACGAAGACAGCCTTCAATAATAAATCATGGAGCGATATAATAATATAATGCAATACGTCTGGCTTGCAGTAGCCATTCTATCTGCCGCATTTGCTTTGTACACTTTTTTCACTTTACCTACTGATGAAGAGCCCGAGTATATGATTTTTTTACTCCCTTTAGTTGCAGGATTTCTTTTCTATTTGCGCCGAAGGCACAATGCTGTTATGAATAAGAATAATTAAAAATACACAAGGATTTATTATCTTCGACACAGCATATAAGATCAATGGAAAGTAGCCCCTGGTTAATTGTAATGATTACTCTTCTTTTTTCTGCGTTTTTTTCAGGAATGGAAATCGCATTTGTTTCTTCCAATAAACTCAAAATTGAACTGGAAAAAAAGAGAGGCATGCTCTCGGCTCGTGTCTATTCATTTTTTCTTAAAAATCAAGGCTCATTTATTTCGACTATGCTAGTTGGAAATAATATTGCGCTAGTTATCTACGGAATTTTTATTGCCTTAATCCTAGAACCTCCCTTAGCATTTGTGATAAGTAACTCATTTGCAATTTTTCTATTACAGACAATTATTTCAACACTACTCATTCTGGTCACTGCAGAATTTTTACCCAAAGTTCTTTTTCGTATTGACCCAAACAAAACACTTGCCTTTTTCGCTTTACCTACGGTATTGTTTTACATACTAATGTATCCATTGGTGAGAATAATCACGTTCTGTTCAAATTGGATTATCCGAGTAGTAATGAAACAAGAAATCGGAGAATTAAAAGTGAGCTTTGGAAAAGTAGACTTAGATCATTTTGTTAAAGAAGCTACCGATTCGATGCATAATAAAGAAGAAATTGAAAGTGAAGTGCAAATTTTTCAAAATGCACTCGATTTTACTGGGCTGCGTGTGCGTGAATGTATGATTCCAAGAACTGAAGTCATTGCGTTGGAAGAAAACGAATCAATTGAACTGCTTAAAAAAACTTTGAACGAAACCGGTCTCAGTAAAATTATGATTTTCAGAGAAGACATCGACAATATAATTGGTTACGTGCATTCGTTTGAATTACTAAAAAAACCCAAAACAATTAAGAGCATATTACTGCCTGTATCACTTATACCTGAAGCAATGTCTGCTAGTGAAGCAATGTCAATTTTGATAAAAAATAAAAGAAGTATTGCTGCAGTCTTGGATGAATTTGGAGGAACGGCTGGAATTTTAAGTACTGAAGATATTATAGAAGAATTAGTCGGTGAAATAGAAGATGAGCATGATAAAGAGGGATATCTGGAAAAGGTAATTGATGAATCACGATATCAATTTAGTGCCAGACTGGAGATTGACTACCTTAATGAAAACTACAATTTAACGCTTCCTACAAGTGATGAATATGAAACTTTAGGAGGACTAATAATTAATGCTTCGGGAAGTATTCCTGACAAAGGTGAAATTGTAAATATTGCGCCCTATAAGTTTGAAATTCTGATGGTTGAAGAAAATAAAATCGACCTTATTGAACTGCGTATTGTGGAAACCGACGTTTAAATTTAATTTTATTCGTTTTATTTTACTGAACAACAATTACTTACGATAATCTTTCAGATATCTCATTAATCATTTTAGATTGTATATTCGCAATCCAATTTTAAGAAAATAAAAGAATGGCTGTTATAAATAGCATTAGAAAAAGATCCGGACTATTAATAGGTACTATTGGTGTAGCGATGGTTTTGTTTATCGGTGGAGAATTATTCAGTGGAAACAACATGTTTAACAAACAAGACACCACCGTTGGTGAAATCGCTGGCGATAAAATAGAATACGCTGACTTCGAGGCAATGGTTCGGAAAATTGGAGGAGACCAAACGCTTACTCCAGAGCAAATGAATGATGCGCGAAATAGAGCGTGGAATCGTTTTATTCAAAACAAAGTACTTTTTAAAGAATATGAAAAACTTGGTCTTTCAGTAGCTCCTGAGGAGTTATTTGATCAAATCAAGAATAACGAGCAAAACACGGTTTTAAACCAGTTCTTTACCAACCCTCAAACTAACCTTCTTTACGAACAGTTTCAAAACCCTGCAACGGGCAGACTAGACAATAACAAGGTATTAGCATATGTGAAAAATGTTATGGCCGGAGATCAAAAAAACAGTTGGTTGCCTATCGAAGAAGCTATTCGTTTAGATATACTTTCAAACAAATACACACAGCTTATTAAAGAGGGATTAATAGGAAGTAGTTTTGCCGCAAAAATTCAAAATAGTGAAGAGAATCAGCGGATTAGTCTTTCTTGGACTGGTATGAATTATTCGGAAATTTCGGATGATGAAATAGTGATTGACGAAAGTGACTTGAAATCTTATTATAATAAACACAAAAATGAAAAAGACTTCGAACAAGAAGAAACTATGCGTGGAGCAAAGGTGGCTGTCTTTTCAGTGACTCCTTCTGCGAAAGATTTTGACGATTCAAGGATTGAAATAGAAAATCAAATGAGTGCCTTCAACAGCACTGCTAACGATACATTATTTGTTTACCAAAACTCAGATGACCCGCAACGTTCGTTCAAACTTATAGGACGTTATGAACTTCCTGTAGAATTAGATTCAATGGTGTTTAGTGCTCCAATTGACTCTGTTTTTGGACCATATCTACTACAGAATGGCTACAATATTTCTAAAAAGACAGGCGTTCAGTTTGTAGCTGATTCTGTGAATGCGCGACACGTTCTTTTAACCTTAAAGCCAGAATCTGATACTAGTTTATTGCAATCTCTCGCAGATAGTATTAAAGCTCAATTGGAAAAAGGAGCTGATTTTTCTGCAATGGCAACTGAATTCAGTCAGGATTTTGGATCGGCTCAGAATGGTGGAAATCTAGATTGGTTTACTCAAGGTAAAATGGTACAAGAATTCAACGATATCTGTTTTGATTCTAAAACTAAAAAAGGAGATATCGTAATTGTAACTACTCAGTTTGGGATTCACATTATTAATATAACGGATAAAACTAAAGAAAAAGAAAAGATTCAAATTGCAAATATTGTGCGCTACGTAGGTCCTAGTGCTGAAACCTTTGATGAGGCTTACAACAAGGCTAGTGCGTTCTCAATAAATAACAGCACTTTAGAAGCTTTTGAGACTGCATTATCTGATAATGAGACTATCGAATCATTAGAGTATAGCACAATCAAAGAAAGTGACAAGGTCTTAGGTAATCTTGAAAATCCAAGAACTATTATCCGTTGGGCATATGACAACGAAGTTGGTAAGGTCTCTGAGCCATTTGAAATGGGAAATCAGTTTATTGTTGCTTCCGTTACAAGTGTCAAGGATAAAGGGATATTGCCCTTTTCGGAAGTTGAAGACTTGGTCAGAGAAAGAGTAATGAATGAAAAGAAATCTCAAATAATCCTTGCTAAACTTGGCTCTTTTGCTACGATTGAAGACGCTGCAAAAAATGTTGAAAAAGAAATACAGGCAGTGAATGACATCTTATTCAATATGTTCTCAATCACTGGAATAGGTCCAGAAAACAAAGTATTAGGAATTGCGTTTGGATTGCCACAAGGCGCGACCTCCAAAGCAATTATTGGAGAAAATGGCGTTTATGTAATTCGACTTGATGTTATTGGAGAACCAGCAGAAACTTCTGATTTAACTTTTGTTCAAGATCAAATCAAACGTAACTACGCAACAAGGGTAGATGTTGAAGTATTTGAAGCGTTGAAACAATCTGCAAATATTACTGATAGTAGAACTAAGTTCTATTAAAAACTACTGATAAAAGAATAAAAAAAAGGGAAGCATGCTTCCCTTTTTTTTATGTCTAAATTTGACATAATGAAGCACGATAAACTTCTACTATTAATTATTATCATTTTTGGGTTCATTGCTTGCAACAAAAAGCGACCTGTAGCATGCTTTGTTGAGCCTTCAGGTATTTTAGAAATTAATGAGCCAATCATTTTTAAAGATTGCTCAGAGCTTGCCAATGCATATGAATATTCTTTTGGTGATGACGGCTTTTCAAACGACCCGAGTCCAACGCATAACTATGCAAATGAAGGTACCTTTAAGGTTACACTAAAGGTAGGGGGTGGCAATGGAAAAGACGAGGTAAGCAGACACTTAAAACTCATGAGAATCCCTTTGACCGATTTAATTGTAGGGACTTATCAAGGAACTTATACGGAGACTTATCCTATTGATACTAGTCTTAATAACACGTATACTGGTGGCTGCCAGATTTTTGCAAAAAACCTTAAGGAGTTCACTGTATTTATTCCAAGAGGTGGTTTTGACACTCGAGCAATTGGGTCGAACAGTCAACTTACATTCACGGAATTAAATAATCTTGTACCAGAGCGATTAAGTAAAATGAAATCCGTTACTGGATCATTCTCTAACGCCACTGGCAACCTTACACTAACACTTACTGGCAGTGACCCAGAATCCAATGAGACTCCTTGGGTTATTCGATTTACTGGCGTAAAAGGCTAGCCTTTTTTCTTAAACCCAATATTATACTTCACACCAGCTCTCAGCCATCTTCCAGGTTGCTGAACAAAGCCAATGTCTTCGTATTGCTGATTGAACAAATTGGCAACTTCAATAAACCAATAAGCAATTTTTGTTTCTTGATACAATCGCATATCAACCAAAGTGTATCCTCCAAATATAACTTCAGAACTGGTAGCAGAATTAAAATACCCGCCTTCTCTATATTGATATCGTACATTCCAAGCCATATTTAATCGACCAGTTAATAAATGATCGACACCAACGTTCAATTTATGTTTCAAGTAATCCAGTACATAATTGGATTCAAAACCATCACTAGTTTGATCAGCCGTCAAACCCGTATACCGAATGGTAACCCCATTAAAGAAGGCCTCTTTAGAGGTGTACAACTGCTTCAAATTCAAACTTGCTTCAGCCTCAACACCAATGAAGTTTACCGCGGTTAAGTTGGCAGCCTCTGTAATTACAGACCCATTTTTACGAACCCAATCAATTAAGTTTTGACCTTGTCGATAGAATCCCGTTGCAGTTCCCGAAAACCAAGTGTTATTGTATTTCAAACCAAATTGATAATTCTGAGACTCCTCTGGCTTCAAGTCAATACTTCCAACAGCACCGCCAAGATTGTAATATAAATCGGTATAGGTTGGAAAACGCATATTGCTATTCGCTCCTGCAAATAGATCGATTTTTTTCGTCAATTCGTAGCTTACATCTGCTCCAGGAAAGACATCATTTCCATAATCTGAATGGAAATTCGCCAAAAAACCAGCAGAAATTCTAAATCTCCTGATCTTTATATTATGCTCAAAAAACAAACTCGCATTCTCTCTATCTGCCGCTTTAGTATAAACCGCATTTCCATAATCTTCAATAGTATCAGAAGGCTCACCAAGATTATTACTCCAAATCAATTCGTGTCGATATTCTCCTCCAATATATGTTTTACCAAACTTAGAGGTATAAGCTAGGTTGATTTCTCCAGCTCTTACTTCACTTCTATGATAGTTTGGCCCACCATACCATGTCGGTACAGTATCTTGAGCTCTATCTAAAACAAGAAAGTCTCCTCGTTTCTCATACCAGCCATCACCTTCTCTAAACAATTCAAATCTGTCATAATGCCTTCTGAAATATGCCCTAGGCGTTACTTTTAATTTTCCAAAATCCAATGTAGTTTGCAAAGAGGCAAAATAGGTTCTAGTTGCTTCATATTGACTCGGAAAATTCGCAGTATAAAAATTCTGAGCACCAAAACTTTTATCTGTAATTCCACCATTAAATTTAAAGGTCATATCCTTAACGTCGACATTTGAAGTAACAAACAGATTATTCATGTCAAAATCAGTATTACTGATATATCCAAAGCTCTGTCTTCGATTAATACTTACCGTGGTGCTTGTATTCTCTGTAACACCCGAACCAGATACACCAGCATCTAGGTAACCGTATTCGCCACCCGTCAATCGCAATTGAACGCTATTAGAATCTGCCCTTTTAGTGATTAGATTGACTGCACCACTAAATGCATAAGGCCCAAACCAGCGAGAACCGCCATTATTAATTTGCTCTACACGCTCCACTTGATCCAGAAATAAAGGAGCGTTCATCATATGATGACCCGTTTGAGGATCGGACATTTTTACTCCGTCAATCATTAATAACGATTGGTCGTAAGTTCCACCTCGGATACTCAAATCACTTTGAACGCCAAGACCACTTCTACTTCTTATATCAATACCTACGGCATTATCCAATAAATCAGAAATTGATTGTACAGGAGTATTTTGAACTTCTACATTGTCAATTAAATAAGGATTTGAGGGCTGATTATGCAGAGAATCATCTTGACGAATACCTTGAACCGTAAATGCTTTAAACGTGATACTCGTATCTGCTTTTTGAGAACTCCCGATTAAAAAGCAAGAGATTAAAAGTGTACTTATAAAATACTTCATGATATTAATTAATAGGTGAAAGGACAATTTATCTATACTACGATATTGACAATTTTTCCCGGAACTACGATCACCTTTTTAGGTACCTTTCCTTCCAAATACTTTGCAACATCAACTGATGCTAACACTGTTTTCTCAATCTCTTCTTTACCTAGGTCTAATGGTAATTCTATTTTGAATCGCATTTTGCCATTAAATGAAACGGGATAAGCATAGCTACTCTCTAACAAATGAGACTTGTCAAAAGCAGGCCATTCTGCAAACACGATGCTTTCTTTATTTCCCAATAATGACCAAACCTCTTCAGTAATGTAAGGAGTATGTGGGTGCATTAAAACCAACAATGGTTCAATGACTTCGCGTTTGTTGCATTTCAAATCTGAAAGCTCATTCACCGCAATCATAAATGTAGAAACTGAAGTATTGAATGAAAACCGTTCGTTATCATCGCTTACTTTCTTAATTGCTTTATGCAGAGCCTTAAGCTCATCCTTATTTGCTTTTTCCTCCGAAAAGATAAAGTTGCCATCGTTATCGTGCAACAATCTCCAAAGCTTTTTTAGGAAACGGTGAACACCCTCAATTCCTTTAGTATTCCATGGCTTGTGTTGTTCAATTGGACCCAAGAACATTTCGTGCAATCGCAATGTGTCTGCACCAAATTCACCTATAATATCATCTGGGTTTACTACGTTTCCATAGCGCTTACTCATTTTTTGACCATCTTCGGCTTGAATCATTCCTTGATTAATCAACTTTTTAGCCGGCTCATCAAAAGGAACTAATCCTAGATCATTTAAAACCTTCGTCCAAAATCGGAAATACAATAAATGACCAGTCGCGTGCTCAGCTCCTCCCAAATAAACATCGATATTTTGCCAGTAATCAACTGCTTCTTTAGACACAAACTCGTCAGAATTTTGAGGGTCCATGTAACGCATAAAATACCAAGAACTACCCGCCCACCCTGGCATTGTGTTCAATTCAATTGGGTATGAATTATTGTCTCCTTCAGGAGAATAATTAAAATCTTTCGCATTTCCCAATGGCGGTTGGCCATCTTCGGTTGGTAAATATTTATCTACTTCTGGAAGCTCAATGGGTAAGTCTTTTTCCGCAATCGGATAAGGAACTCCATCCTTAAAATACATTGGAACCGGTTCTCCCCAATAACGTTGACGGCTAAAAACCGCATCACGCATTCTATAGTTTATTTGCTTTTCTCCAATTTCTTTTGATTCCAATTCAAAAAGTATTTTCTTGATAGCATCTTTCACCTTCATCCCATTTAAGAAATCGGAATTTATTAGAACACCACCCTTATCTTCATTTGCGCCCTCAGAAACATCCGAACCTTCAATAACAGAAGGAATTGGAAGGTCGAAGTGATTTGCAAAGTCCCAATCTCGTTGGTCACCACTTGGAACAGCCATTACCGCTCCAGTTCCATATCCTGCTAGCACATAATCAGCAATCCAAATTGGTAGTTTTTCTCCAGAAAAAGGATGCTCAACATAGCTTCCAGTAAAAACACCGGTAATGTTTTTCACATCTGACATTCTATCCCGTTCGGTTTTAGCTTTTGCTTTTAAAATGTATCCTTCAACCGATTCTTTTTGATCATCGGAAGTTAGGTCTTCAACGAATTCATGCTCAGGTGCAATTACCATAAAGCTTGCTCCAAAAATGGTATCGGGCCGCGTTGTGAATATTTCCAGTTTATGATCAGAATCAGCTACTTGAAAATGCACAGCAGCGCCAATACTCTTACCTATCCAATTTCGTTGAATTTCTTTTAAAGAATCGGTCCAATCTAATTTTTCAAGACCTTGCAACAATCGTTCAGAATAAGCAGAAATCCGCATACTCCATTGACGCATTTTTTGTTGCTCTATAGGATGTCCACCGCGCTCTGAAACACCATTTTTTATTTCGTCATTTGCTAAAACAGTTCCCAATACCGGACACCAGTTCACAACGCTATTCGAAATATAAGTCAATCTATAATCCAATAAAATTTCTTGCTGGCGTTTTTCAGAGTAACCACTCCAATCTCCTCCAGAAAAATTATAATCGGCATCATTAGCTGAATTTACTTGAGTATTTCCCTCTTTTCCGAAAATTGAAATTAAGCTGTCTATTGGTTCAGCTTTTTGAGTTGCATTATTAAACCAAGAATTAAACAATTGAATAAAAATCCATTGTGTCCACTTGTAATATTTTGGATCGCTAGTTCTAACTTCTCTGCTCCAATCGTAAGAAAACCCAATTAAATCCAATTGCTCTCGATATCGAGCTATATTTTCTTCCGTTGTTTTTGCAGGATGTTGCCCTGTTTGAATTGCATATTGTTCTGCAGGCAAGCCAAATGCATCATATCCCATAGGGTGCAAGACGTTATAACCATTTGCTCTTTTATATCTAGAATAAATATCTGACGCAATGTACCCAAGCGGATGACCTACATGCAATCCAGCACCAGAAGGGTATGGAAACATATCGAGAACATAGAACTTTGGCTTTTCCGAACTGTTTTCAATACGGTAAACCTGACCTTCCTGCCACTGCTTTCTCCACTTTGCCTCTATTGTGCTAAAATCGTATGCGTTCATACCTGTTTTTTCGGGGATGTTATTTACAAAAAACTGTACAAAAGTAACATTACTCCTTCTTTAACTCCCTCGATTAAATTCTTATTTTAGCCTTCCAAGGAATACACTCAAACCTATGGCTACAGCGGAAGAACGCTTCTCTAAAAAACGATTAAACTCGTCCTATTTCACTGCAATTATCAGCATCAGTTTAGTGCTTTTTATGTTGGGTATTTTAGGTATGATTCTGTTACAAGCCAAACGTGTTTCCAACTATGTTAAAGAAAATATTGGCTTTTCTGTAATTCTGAAAGATCAAGTAAAGGAGGTAGACATTGTGAAATTCCAAAAATCTTTGGACGCTGCTGATTATGTAAAGGTTACTGAATACATTGACAAAGAAACAGCGGCAAGAGAATTAACTGCTGATTTAGGCGAAGATTTCGTTGACTTTTTAGGTTATAATCCTCTACTTGCCTCAATAGAGGTTCGTTTAAATGCAGATTATGCGAATCCAGATAGTCTAAAATGGATTGAAATAGAGCTTATGAAAAACCCTCGAATCAAGGAGGTGTTTTATCAGCGTGATTTGGTTTCCTTAGTTAGCGAAAACATTAAAAATATTTCCATGGTAATTATTGTATTTAGCGTACTACTGCTCATAATCGCCATTGCTCTAATCAACAATAGTATACGATTGGCGCTGTATTCAAAACGATTTATCATTAAAACAATGCAATTGGTTGGTGCCACCCCTGGCTTTATTCGCAGGCCTTTTGTACTTCGAGGAATTCTTAATGGAATTTACGGAGCAATGATTTCAATCTCCCTATTAATTGGGTTATTATTTTACCTGCAACAGAAATTACCTGAACTTTTTGCAATTCAGGATGTAGAAATGGTTGCATCTTTGTTCGGATTGGTACTTTTGCTTGGAATTATTATCACGTGGATAAGTACTGGTTTAGCGGTGCGTAAATATTTGCGCATGACAACAGACAAACTATACAGCTAATATTATGAGTCAAGAAAACGAAAAAGGGTTTGTATTCGAAAAAATCAACTACATGTTACTTGCAGGTGGTTTAGTAATGGTAATTATTGGGTTTTTCCTGATGTCAGGTGGTGGTTCAGACGACCCTGCCATATTCAATCCAGAAGTATTTAGTGCCCGACGAATTACGGTTGCACCTACAGTAGTGTTAATGGGTTTTGCCGTTGTTATGATAGGAATTTTCAAAAGACCAAAAGCAAAATAACCCCCCTACCCATTGAGTATAATTGAAGCCATAATCCTGGGAATAGTTCAAGGCCTTACTGAGTTTTTACCGGTAAGTAGCTCTGGGCATATTGAACTTGGAAAAGTGATTTTAGGAGTTGAAATGGCCGATCCATTATTATTCTCCATTGTGGTTCATGCAGCGACTTCACTGAGTACCATTGTTATTTTTAGAATGGACATATGGATGCTCATCAAACTATTATTTGAACCGAGACTCTGGAATGCAGGAAGGCAATACATTCTTTACATAATTATTTCGATGGTTCCAGCAGGATTAGTTGGTCTTCTGTACAAATCAGAACTCGAAACTTTCTTTGATGGAAATGTTCTCCTAGTTGGTTTTATGCTGATAGTTACAGCATTGTTATTATTCATGACTACCAAAGTCAAAAGAAAGAAAGGTAAAATCAATTACCTCCCTGCTATTCTTATTGGTATTGTGCAGGCGGTTGCTATTCTACCAGGTATCTCTCGTTCAGGAGCAACTATTTCAGTTGCATTAATGATGGGAGTAAGTAGAAGTAGAGCAGCTCGATTTTCGTTTTTAATGGTGATTCCGCTTATTCTAGGAGCCACATTATTAGATGTAAAGGATTACGTCGAATTACAACAAGCCGGAATGGCTGCTACCGATTCAGTTGCTCCAATTGCCCTGATTGCTGGGTTTATTGCTGCTTTTTTAAGTGGATTATTAGCTTGTACTTGGATGATTAAGCTAGTAAAAAAGAGCAAGTTGCAGTACTTCGCTATATATTGTTTGATAGCGGGAATAGTAGCTATCGCATTCTCAATTTAATTTTAAAGCACCATGAACGAACAACCTAACTTTACGGAAGGAAGCGTTCTATTGGTGGATAAGCCAATCACATGGACCTCCTTTGATGTAGTTAATAAGTTACGTTATAATCTTAAACGGTGCCTTGAAGTAAAAAAACATAAAGTTGGACATGCAGGAACTTTAGACCCTTTAGCCACTGGACTGCTAATTATTTGTACAGGAAAAAAAACCAAAGGGATAAACGAGTATATGGGTTTACCAAAGACCTATACTGGCACTATTACTTTGGGAGGAACTACACCTAGTTACGACCTAGAAACAGAGATTGTAACTTCAGGAAAAACAGTGAATATTTCACTACAAAAATTACAAAAAGCAACCGAATCGTTTACTGGAATAATTCAACAGTTTCCGCCAGATTTCAGTGCAATAAAGAAGAATGGGAAGAAGTCCTATGAATTGGCTAGAAAAGGTGTTTCGGCGGAACTGCCTGCTCGTGAAGTTGAGGTTTTCAGTTTTACTATTTCTGCCATCGAGTCCAGCAAACACCTTGAAGATGGATTGGATTGTTCTTTTGAAGTTGTTTGTTCAAAAGGAACCTACATTAGAAGTTTAGCTTTTGACCTCGGAAAAGCATTAGGATGTGGCGGATTTCTAAGTTCACTTCGGCGAACTGCCATTGGCGAGTACACTATTGAAAATGCTTTAAGTGTTGAGGACACAATTACACTTATCAATTCCACAACAATTATTAAATAGAGCGTTTGTTGATTACATCAATTTGAACTGAATTAATTCATTTTGTCATCTCTGAAGAAGCGGCAATCTTTTTATTATAAATAAATGTCTAGTTAAGCTTTGGGTGACGTAGAAAATTTAATAGAGTAATAGTACTTTTAGCCCGCAATGGATATTTATAAACAAAAACAAAACTGGAAAACGCTCTTATTAGCTTTTGCTGCATTGATCATTGCTGCATCATTCTGGTACACGAATCGTTTGGTCCAAAACATTTCCAAAGAACAACGGAAACAAGTCGAACTCTGGGCTGAAGCAGTAAAAAAAAAGGCTCGTTTGGTCAATTATACCGAACGCCTGTTCCGAGAATTAAGAGAAGAAGAACGCAAGAAGGTTGAACTTTGGGTAGAGGCAAACAAACGATTATCCAGTGCGTCTAACAATCTAGACCTTCCTTTTTTGACCAAAATTTTGACAGATAATACGACCGTTCCTGTTATTTGGACTGGAAAAGATGGAACCGTAAAAGCTACCCGAAACTTACCTAAAGCAATGAAGGGTGACGATTCCGCGATTCAAAAAGAGATTGTGAAAATGGGGGCCCTGTATGCCCCTATCGAAATCAAATATTTAGGAAACCAGCTTGATTACCTGTACTACAAAGATTCTCGGTTATTTGAAGAACTGAAACAGACCTTTTCGGACCTGCAGCAATCCTTTATTAGTGAAGTAGTTTCAAACAGTGCTAGTGTTCCAACTATTGTAACGAATCAATCACAAAATGAGATTTTATTTGCAGGAAACCTTGATTCTAGCACTTTCAATTCGCCGGAAAAAGTAGCTCAGCTTATTATAAGCATGAAGGCCTCGAACACTCCGATTAAAATTATGTTGCAAGACCGAGAAAGTTATGTCCTTTACCAAGACTCTTGGATTCTAACTCAATTACTTTACTACCCATTCATACAATTTGGGGTAGTAGGTTTATTCATTCTTATTGGGTATTACTTCTTCAGTACTTCTCGTCGTGCTGAACAAAATCGAGTATGGGTTGGAATGGCAAAAGAAACAGCCCATCAGTTGGGTACTCCATTAAGTTCATTGTTAGGCTGGGTAGAGTACATTAAATCGAAAGGTGAAGACATGACGTTAGCCAATGAGCTGGAGAAAGATGTACAACGGCTAGAGATAATTACGGACCGGTTTTCTAAAATTGGGTCTGTACCCGAACTTAAACCAATAGACTTAAGGGAAGTAATCGCTCGTTCAATTGAATACCACGATGTGCGCAGTTCAAAAAAGGTAATTTTCAGTATAAAGGATCATACTTTAGGCAATCGTTTGGTTAAAATGAACGAAGCGCTTTTTAATTGGGTAATGGAAAACCTAATAAGGAATGCGATTGACGCCATGAGTGGAAAAGGAGATATTACGCTAAGTATTGTAGAAGAAAACGAAATTATACACCTCGACATTAAAGATACGGGAAAAGGGTTGACACCTCAACACAGAAAGAGGGTTTTCAATCCAGGAGTAACGTCTAAAAAACGTGGTTGGGGACTAGGATTAACCCTTTCCAAACGTATTATTGAGGAATACCACAGCGGTAAAATTATCGTAAAATCATCTAAGGTTAATGAAGGAACGACTTTTCGAATTACACTGCAACGCGCATAGCTTATAAATAATGGCAGGCATTTACATTCACATTCCATTTTGCAAACAAGCGTGCAGCTATTGCGACTTTTACTTTACCACTCACTTGCTAAATAAACAAGATTTCTTAGACGCGCTAATCAAAGAAATAGAATCGAGAAAAGCATACTTAGAAGGTCAACCCATTGCAACCCTCTATTTTGGTGGTGGAACACCATCGCAACTTTCGACCAAAGAATTACAGACCGTTATTGAAGCTGTTCGAAGTCATTACAGTGTAATTGAAAATGCTGAGATTACAGTCGAATCCAACCCAGACGACCTTACCGAAGAATATCTGCAGCAGCTCTTTAACATTGGAGTAAATCGGTTAAGCATAGGAATTCAGTCATTCAAAAACGAGGATTTAGAATTAATGAATCGAGCGCACAATTCCGAAGAAGCCAAAACTTGTGTTGCTTTAGCTAGAAAATCAGGGTTTAAAAACATCAGTATTGATCTTATCTATGGATTGCCAAATGCAACTTTAGAAGATTGGAAAACAAATATTGACCAGGCCCTGCAACTGGATACCGAACACGTTTCAGCTTACAATTTAACCATTGAAAAAGGAACCCCCCTTGCACATTCAGTCACTAAAGGAAGAGTTACGATTCCATCAGATCATGAGATAGTGCTGCAACATAATTTATTGGTTGAACTCTTGGCAGAGGGTGGTCTTGAGCATTACGAAACTTCAAATTTTGCCAAGAAAAGCTTTCGTTCTAAACACAATTCGAGTTACTGGAAAGGAACGCATTATGCAGGTGTTGGCCCCTCTGCTCATTCTTTCAATGGAATTTCTAGGAGTTGGAATATTTCAAACACCAAAAAGTATGTAGAGTTAATTGAGCAAGGGAAATCTCATTTCGAAACCGAAACTTTATCGCTCATCGACAGAATAAATGAATTTATTCTCACTGGTTTGAGAACCGCTGAAGGAATTGATTTAGTTCATTTCGAATCATATTTCGGGAAAAAAGCACTCTCTAACTTACTTCTAGAGAGCCAAGAATCTTTATCTAAAGGACTGTTGGAGAAAAAACAACATCGATTAATTGTATCTGTAAGAGGAAAGGTGCTTTTGGATGGTATAACAGCGGATTTGTTTTTTGAAGAATAGCTGCTTTAAAACCTTTTCTAATCCGATTGGTTAATCTATCAAAGAACCAAGTTGCTTGAAAATAAGAAAAAATATCAAATTCAATTTCAGACTCAAGAGTTTGAGGCCTCAGAAGGCGACAATCTTCGAGATGTTTTGCTCAAGAATAAACTAAGCCCGCATAATGGAGCCGCAGCCTATCTTAATTGTAAAGGATTTGGAACATGCGGAACATGCGCTGTAGAAATTAAAGGTGATCTCAACTATAAATCCTCAATAGAAAAACTGAGGCTAAATTTTCCACCTCACAAAATAGAAAATGGTTTACGACTGGCTTGTCAAATTAAAGTGAAATCGGATTTAATATTAGTGAAGCATAAAGGTTTTTGGGGAGAGAATAACTAAAAAATAAAAAGATGAATTTTACTAAACAGGACATTCTAGATTGTGACCGAATTAAGCGGTTGAATATTATAAATTCTATTTCTGGAATAAAGCCAGGCAATTTAATTGGCTCAATTTCCGATAAGGGAACTACTAACCTTGCCATTATTAGTTCCGTAGTTCATCTGTCGAGCAATCCTCCTTTGATAGGATTTATAATGCGCCCCCGCGGCGAGGTAAAACGAGATACTTACAACAATATTCGCGAGAACCACCTTTTTACTATCAATCATATTCCAACTAGCCATATCGAACAAGCGCACTATACCTCAGCAAAATTCGACACAGAAATTTCTGAATTCGATAGATGTGGTTTTACCCCCGAATACATTGAGGGTTTTAAAGCTCCTTTTGTAAAAGAAAGTAAGATTAAAATGGGACTGAAACTGGTAGAGGAAATTCCAATTCCAAGTTCTAAGACTACTATGATTATAGGAGAAATCCAACAACTTGTGCTGCCTGATAATGCGATGAATGAAACGGGTTATATTAATTTGGAACAAGCAGGTACTGCTGGTATTGCTGGCTTAAACTCCTACTACAAATTGCAGTTTTTAGACTCGTTTCCATATGCACGAGTTGAAGATGTTCCTACGTTTTAATGACGGTAAATGCGCATTATTTACTCATAAAGGACCATTAATAGCTAGAAGTCAATAGCCTGAAAAAAAGGCACTCCAAATGGAGCTTCTTTTTCATTCTTTAAGCCCAGTAGGGCTCACCTCGAACCTGCGACCCTGTGATTATGAGTCAGAGTGTATGTTTAAAGTAATCCACTGGTAGAGAACTAGTTATGCAGTTTTAATAATATTAACTGTCTGATAACTGTCTATGAATTTAATAAACTACCCTAAAATTGGTCTAACAAATGACCACAAAGTCTTCATTTCATTTTACATTAACGACAAGAAAATACGCTTGTATAATGGAAAGAGAATTAATAGCAAGCTAAATCCAAATGATTACCCAGAGACACAGCGATTACAACAAGCGAATATCTTAGCCGCTGAGGTCTATAATTACATCTCCAAGGGAGGAGTATTAAGAACCTTTAGGAAGCAAAGTGCTATGATAGGTAAACTATCAGACCTAGAGTATTTGAATATGGCCTTAGAGAGTAAGCTGAATGGGGATTACTCGGATAAATACAAGAAGACATTACAGTATATATACAGGTACATTGTCGATGCCTCTATTGGCAGTAATATTACCCTAGAAGTCGTTACTTCTATCCTTAATAAATATACCTCAGCAACAAGCTATAACACCCTTAGAAGGCACCTACACGCTCTTTTAAATGCTGCTGCAAGCAAGGGAATGGAGCCAAGAGATTTACTCAGCAATAAGAGCAGAAAGAACAAAGCCAAGCTAAACAAACCCTTCCGAGAAATAAGGCCTGTATTGGATGAGATAAGGGGATTTAACGATAAACTATTCCTATGCTGTTTGTTCACGTATGGTTGTCTTTTAAGACCACACAGAGAGATAAGAGAGCTATGTTGGGGAGACTTCTCCTCTGACTTAAGTCAAATTCATTTATCGGGGCATCGGAATAAATCTGGAAGGAATAGAATCGTTCCTGTTCCAGCTTGCATAAGAGAGAAATTAATCAAGGGTGAGGAATGTAGGAACATCTTTAGTGGAGAGAAAAAGCCATACAACATCGACTACTTTAAAAGCCTTTGGAGTAAGTATAAGGCACAATCTAAGATACTGGAAGAGCATCAGACACTTTACTCCTTCAGACATACAGGAGCGATAGATATATTTAAAAGGACGGGGTCTTTAACCAAGTTACAGAAGGCTTGTGCAAAAACAGTTAACGTTATTACCACTGAAGCTATAAGTGTGTATAATTTTTTCATGGCGTTTTAATTTTTAATTATTCTAAAGGTTTTGATTAAAGACTCTTGGTCTATTATATTTAACAGATATGTGCTTGCAGGTAAATTTTGCATGCCAATTTCAGTGCTACTATTATTCACTTTTCTACTATTCAATAATTTTCCTTGCATATCGCACAATCGATAGGTCAAGTTTTGGTTGTTGTAATTACCAATGTTAAGGGTCAATGCATTATTTGTTGGGTTAGGATAGGCAGCTAACTCAAGATTAATAGTTGCTAATCCTCCAACTAAATCAACTACATCCACAATTGTATAGGCTTGCTGCACACCTTGGCTTACTGAGCCATTACTGCCTGTATTATTACTATATACTACTTGGCCTATAGAATAACTGGCCGTTCCACTGCCTGTAGCCTCTCCACCTGCTGTAGTTATGGTCTCTTGCGAATACAAAAGAGGGGTGACAAACAACACACATAAGAAGAACATAATTCTTTTCATAAATCTATTTTTTTCGGTGTTTATTGTCAATCATTCCACAGAATTTTTAAAAGTCATGAAATTATTAAATTAACATGTGGAAGATGTGCTCATAAACGAGAATAACAGCCTGTTATAGAATAATTTCCTATTTAATGTGGTGCTACACTTTAGTTTTTATTAGCACTAAAAAAGACATTTGACAGATAGGTAAAATCTAGCTCAATGCTTTATAATTTTCTCACTGACACTAGTGGAAAATAGGGGAGATTTAGGACAATTAAAATCAATGTAGATAACCTAGACTAGAAACTCTAATTAAAGGCTTTAATCACTCCTTAAAAACCTTAAACTCTTGTGTTGTTCCGTTAGCATTTATCTTCAATAGATAAAGTCCTTTAGACTGCTCTTCAAGGTCAATGGTCTTTAATGCTGACTTAATAATTAAGCGTCCTGAAGTATCATAAACCTCAACATCCTCAAAGTTTTCAGCATCAATAGTGAGCTTGCCATTTGTAGGGTTAGGATACACTTTTACGTTACTTAAAATTGCTGGGTTATCTATTCCAACGGTGCTTACAATAGTCAAATTAAGACTAACAATACTATCACAGCCATTTGAAGCTACTAGAAGTATCTGTTGCAGTAGTATTACTCGAAGTATAAGTAACCCCGTTTATCCAAGTATAACTGTCATTAGCATACTATACTGTCAGTTATTGTTTTAGTGTAATTAATAGTAAGATTAAGACTAACTATACTATCACAACCAGCTGCAGTTACTAGTGTATCCTTTGCTGTTGTATCACTCGAAGTATAAGTAACCCCATCTATCCATGTGTAACTATCACAAGCAACTATGCTATCTATGAAGGTTTTCGTGTAATTAATAGTAAGGTTTAGTGTAACGATACTATCACAGCCATTTGAATTTAATAGGGTGTCTGTTGCACTGGTATCATTTGAAGTATAAGTAACCCCATCTATCCAAGTATAGCTATCACAAGCAACTATAGAATCTTGATTATAAACAGGATTACAAGCATCAAATTTTACTAAAAAGGCATCCCACGCACCTCCAGCATGCACAGTTTGTTGTGCTCCTATTGTTGCAAATCCAGTTGAACCAGCGATGGTTGGGTTAAGACTAACATTGAAACCTGCTAGATATACACCTCCACTTACATCAGTAGCAATTGAAAGACCCCTTTCATTATATATCCTCCATAATAAGTCCCCCATTGCCTTATTCCATTGGAATTAAATTTCACTAAAAAGGCTCATCGCTCCCATAAGGGTGGTATAATTAGTTTGGTGAGCACCTGTTGTGGCAATTCCTAAAATGGATTGAGTTTGTCCAGATAGATAAACATTTCCGAGGGCATCAGTAGCGCAGGACATACCAAAATCTATACCCACTCCTCCATAATAGGTTCCCCATTGACGTACTCCAACAGAATTGAATTTTACTAAAAAGGCATCATTTCGACCTCCAAATGTAGTTTGGTGAGCACCTGTTGTGGCAATTCCGTGGTTGAAGGAGTCCACCCTGAGAGATAAACATTCCCACTGGCATCAGTGGCGCAGGAAGAGCCATCTTCGACCCCTGCCCCTCCATAATAGGTTCCCCATTGCCGTACTCCACTTGAATTGAATTTTACTAAAAAGGCATCATCCAGAACCTCCAAATGTAGTTTGGTGAGCACCTGTTGTAGCAATTCCTAGTGGTTGAATTAGTCATCCCAGCGAGATAAACGTTTCCACTCGCATCAGTAGCGCAGGAATAGCCAGACTCATAACCCTGTCCCTCCGTAATAAGTTCCCCATTGCCTTACTCCACTTGAATTGAATTTTACTAAAAAGGCATCCCCGGACCCCCCACCAAATGTAGTTTGGTGAGCGCCTGTTGTAGCAATTCCAGAGGATGGAGAAGTAACCCCAGATAGATAAACATTTCCGCTCGCATCAGTAGCGCAGGAATAGCCATTTCACGACCTGTCCCTCCATAATAGGTTCCCCATTGACGTACTCCACTTGAATTGAATTTACTAAAAAGGCATCCCCGGACCCTCCACCAAATGTAGTTTGGTGAGCGCCTGTTGTAGCAATTCCAGTGGTTGATGAGTACGTCCAGCTAAATAAACATTTCCACTCGCATCAGTAGCGCAGGAAGTCCATAATCAGCACCTGTCCTCCATAATAAGTTCCCCATTGACGTACTCCTGAAGAATTGAATTTTACTAAAAAGGCATCAGCACCTCCCCAAGTGAGTCTTGGTGAGCACCTGTTGTGGCAATTCCAGTAGGTTGATTGAGTAGTCCCAGCTAGATAAACGTTTCCACTGGCATCAGTTGCGGAGGATTGGCCAGCATCAGTACCTGTCCCTCCGTAATAAGTTCCCCAAAGCCTTACTACTGGGTCAATGATTAATACTTCATTTTCATTATAGCTTCCTAATTGAAAACTAATCTTGTTGCCGTCAATTTTCCAAGCAGCTTCTACTATTGTTTCTCCCTGAAATGCTATTGGCGCTTGCTCTTCTATATTGCCGAGTGGCGTTTCAATAATCAACTGCCCGTTTTCGCCAATTGAAATTCTATCAGCTCCTTTTATCTCCCAGCTAATCTTCGTGTAATCTGTATTTGGAGCAACTATAAAGTCATATTCTAATTCTCCATTCTTTTCATACCACTTTACATCTACACCAGTATACAGGTTTTTGAACGTTACATCTGTGTATGACTTTACATTCATTGCCCCATCTGGACAAGAAGGTAAGTAGTAGTTATTGAATCCAGCAGTTGATTCTCCGTTTTCTATGGTATAGTCTCTATTGAAACCTAACCAGTTAATATCCGTTCTGTAAATAGTCATTTGGTCAGGAACTGAGTCAGTCTTTCCTTCTTCCCTCATTCCTTCAGGCAGGTTTTCATCCTGCTGTTTCCAAGAATCTACTCTTGAGGTTTGGTAACTCACTCCGTTGTTTCTGATATGAAAGGTTAAGCCATTTGCCTCTCCAGAAAACAATACATCTGGTCGTGGATTGTAATTCTGGTCGCTGATTTGACCTTTGTTCTCTGTAAAGCTAATAGTGCTTTTGGCAGAATTAAACTTATCTAATTCATTCGTGTTAGCTTCTAAAATTGAAGCAGTAAGAAAACAAGAAAGTAGGAGTAAATTCTTAATCATAACAATGTGATTTTAAACAACATTAAACCTTTTTATCGATGTGACTACGAGACAAATAGGTGAAATAGGTGTTTTTTAGGTAAACTACCTATTTGTTAACCAAAAGGATACTGAAATGAATATTTCAGGTTAGATAAAGATCGACTATACCTTAGTAACTAAGGGCTTTAATCACTCCTTAAAAACCTTGAACTCTTGTGTTGTTCCGTTAGCATTTATCTTGAGAGATAGGTAGAATTAGCTTTTGGAATTTAAACTAAGTTCAATTATTCCTTAGTTACCGCATGCTTTTCTATAGAATCAGTTCCATTTGAAAACATGAAATAGTAGACCCCTGATGGGTAACCTTCTCAGCTGGTTTTCTTGGATTGCTTAATATTTAGAACTTGTCCAAACGAATTAATTACGCTCAGTTTTGTAAAGTCACCCTCTATATTAACTGAATCTTTAGTTGGTTTGTCAAGACAATTTTGTGAGGTGACAATTATTCCAAGGAGACATTAAAATTGCCCAAAAGGAATACGAGAAACCATTTCGAGCCTCATATTCACTTCAAAAAATCTTTAGAAATTGATTTTATATTCAATAGCAATATAAATTAAACCTCTGTTTTTAGGAAATTGTTCCAAAATTTTTGCGTAAAGACCAAAATAACCATGTCTATTTGGATTATTGCATCAATGTTTCTTAAAATAGAATCGGGTCAGTTTGATTGATAATAGAACATAATAGACCAAGATTAGTTAACCCTAGTCCCCTTTTGTATGTAACTTGTGTTTAAACCGAAATAAAAAAGGGGCTTCAATTTCTTGAAACCCCTATTTCTATTGGTGGGCCCAGCAGGGCTCGAACCTGCGACCCTCTGATTATGAGTCAGATGCTCTAACCAACTGAGCTATGGGCCCTGTTCTCGAAAAGAAAATGGTTGAGACCTCCCTCCCTCGAACCGAGACTGCAAATTTATTTTTTCTTTACATACTACCAACACTCAAAAGCCGCAAACTTTCTTTATTTGTTGCATGAACTTAAATGGCATCAAAAACATCGTATTTGACCTCGGTGGAGTTATTCTAGATATTGACTATAACCTAACAGTTAAAGCCTTTGAGGA
The DNA here is from genome assembly GCA_905181875.1 of Flavobacteriales bacterium UBA6770. Taxonomy (GTDB): domain Bacteria; phylum Bacteroidota; class Bacteroidia; order Flavobacteriales_G; family Salibacteraceae; genus UBA6770. Next base: position 1,090,394 of record CAJIZH010000003.1, on the reverse strand, counting down.
CCTAGGTATACCCAACTTCAAAGAACAATACTCTAAAATGAGTCAATCCAATTTGTTTGACAATATAGAAACTGGAAAAATTAGTCCCGCCGAATTTCGTAATCTAATTCGAGAAGTTGCTAAAAAGACTATTTCAGATGCTGAAATTGATGCCGCATGGAATGCTTTAATTTTGCATTTGCCACAGCATAGGATCGAGATTCTTAAAAATTTACACGTCAATTACCGTTTGTTCTTACTTTCAAACACCAATAAGATACATTACGATGATTACTCAGAAGTAATCAAACGTGAAAATGGAATTGAAGGTTTAGAACCGCTTTTCGAAAAAACTTATTTATCGCACGAAATGGGTTTAAGAAAGCCAGATCCTGAAATATTTCAGGTAGTATTAAATGAAAATAATTTAGTTCCGAAAGAGACTTTGTTTATTGACGATTCACCCCAGCATATCGCTTCTGCTAAAACTTTGGGCATTGTTGCTTATCATTTGGAGAATGAAGATATAGGAGACTTGTTTGATGTATAGATTCCCGCCTGCGCGGGAATGACGTTAGGTAATTACGTCCAAACCTGAGTACCCTCGGTGCAATTCGTACAAATGTCTATCTGATCTCGTGCAGTAAGCACCGATTCCCTGAAATTGTCATAGGGTTCGGACTTCCAGAGTGTGTTGAATGAAGTTGAATTTAAATCACCCAACTGATGTGTTGCATCTTTATCAAAACAGCAAGGCACTACCTTTCCATCCCAAGTTATTACGCATCCTTGCCACATGCGCCAGCAATGATTGAGCATCTTGTTTTTTAATCGAAACTTTCCGTCTTTTCCTTTTCGGTAACGAGAATACTCTTCATTATCTGGCAACAAAGGATTTCCATTCTCATAATCGTAAACCTGAGCTGTTTTAAAGCGAACCTCATCTACTCCCAATTCATTTCCCAATTTCACAACATCTTCTATCTGGTGTTCATTCGGTTTTACCACCAAAAATTGAAAAATAATATGTGGAGTACTACTTTTAAAATGCTGTCTTGCCTCAATTAAGTTTTTTGTTCCTTCTAGCACTTTATCTAATTTCCCTCTTTTACGATATTGCTCGTAGACTTCTTGAGTAGTTCCGTCGATTGAAATTATAATTCTTGACAGACCACTTTTAACCGTTTCTTCCGACTTCTCTTTGGTTAAGTAATGAGCATTTGTGGACGTTGCAGTGTACATCCCTTTTTCAGAAGCATAACTCACCATTTTTAGAAAATCACGATTCAAATACGGTTCACCTTGAAAATAAAAGGTCAGATACCAAAGCTTTGAAGTCACTTGGTTTATCCAACCTTTAAACTGTTCATTTTGAGCATTTCCTGTATCTCTAGAAAACTGCCTTAATCCACTAGGGCATTCAGGACATCCTAAATTGCAAGTGGTGGTTGGTTCAAATGAAAGACTAAATGGTTGACCCCAATGCACAACCTTGCCTAACAATCGACTGATTCGAAATGAGACAAGAAGCAAAAAAAAATTCCATACTTTAAGTATAGAGCCTCTTTTTAATATTTCAAATGCATCTTTTAGTTGGACATTCACAAAGCAAAACTAACCACTCTAACCAAATAAAGTAACTAACTGCTTTTAGTTTGATTGCTCTCTTCTTACAATACTATATGATAAGGCCTAATTTAATATCTTTATTCAACCTTAAGTATTCTCTTTCAATTTGAGCCTCAAAATAGTCTCTTCACAAGTTAGATCATGTTTTGATTCAATTCCTCTTCAAACTTATTGTGAATTATTAAAATAAGCAGGCCGAATACAATTGCCCCAACAATTAGCACTGTATTTAATAACCCACTTACTGAGAAAGATAAGCGAATAAGAATGGTAGAAATGATGAATCCAGAATTACGAATTACTTTATGAAATTTATCCGTGTAATAAAAAGAAGCCAATAATAAGATTACATCTACTAATATTAAGAGTGTAAAAAACTCATCAAAAAATATGTTATTTATATTTTTAAATGACGCTCCAATCATGATCTCTGGATTAATAAGCGCAGAAATCCAATTTGAAAAACTATAAACAGCAATAATGATAAGCACAGGCACTAGGCAAGTAGCAACCGCTTTTTTAAATGTAATAAAACTATCGATATTACTGTTTATAATTTTTAATGGAACCTCTTGCATTTTTCTACTTTTTCTGTAAAAAAGATAAAGAAGATAAAATAAAATTATCGATGCAATGATATCGTAAGTAAATTGCAAGTCATTTTTAATTTCAAACCAACTTGAGGATAACTTTAAATCGGATAAATCTTTGAAAATTCGCCTTATAATTATTAGCGTGATGATCTCGTATTGCTTGCCAATGTATGTGGTGATGGATTTCGGTAGATAATAGATTACAAGATATACCTCATACAACAAAATAAAGGAAAAAGGGGTGTAAATGGCTGCTATCGGACTGTCAAAAAGACTTGACTCTAAATAAATTAATTTAGAATCAACTAAAAAAATAAGAATTAAATGAATAACGAAACTGGCAATCGCGATGCTCAAGATGATTTTTTCGCTTCTTTTTTTTGTTGTTTCAGAAAGAAAAAAAGAAAATATATCCCGAATCATGTTTTTCACATTTTTATGATTGACTAATTATCAAGTAATAGCTCTTTAGAATTAAAATATTTACGCCTTTAAAAGCTTAAACTGGTTTATTTGCCGCGCTTTGAACTTTTATGCTTTCTACATCTCTATCAAAAAGATACAATCCACCTTTATCGTTTCCAATCAAGTTCAGCTTATCCAATATAGTTCTAGCAAGCGCTTCTTCTTCAATTTGCTCAGCAACATACCATTGCAAGAAGTTGTGCGTAGTATAATCCCTCAGCTCCAAACATCTAAAAACTAATTCGTTGATACTGTTAGTTATTAATTCCTCGTGCTTCAACAAATCATCAAAAATAGCTTGTAAAGAATCAAATTCCGTTGCTGGTTTTGATAGTTCTGGAACTATAGAGGTGCCTCCACGTTCATTAATGTAGCGCAAAATTTTCATCATGTGCGCGCGCTCTTCCTCACTGTGCATGTATAAAAACTCTGCCGTCCCACTGTATCCCTTGCCTTCTGCCCAAGAGGCCATCGCTAAATAATATTGAGAACTTTCTGCTTCCATTCTTAACTGTTCATTGAGCTGCTTTTCTATGTCTGCTGAAATCATGTTAATATCACTTTATATTGTTAGTGAAAAATTGGACTTTCCAACTTTTCTTCGTCAAAATTAGGTTTCCTTCGCTAGTAAGAAACATTAACCAGTTAAATGGTTTTAATAATACTCAATTTAGAATTAATCTAATTACCCTTGGGAAGAAAAAGACGTAACGAACGCATTGGAAAACGTAAAGGATCTGCGGGCCAACCTAGTTCAATTAAAAAACTGATTTTAGATGCTTTTCAGGAACATCCAAAACGAATATTCAACTATAAACAAGTTGCTCGAAGAATTAGCTTGAATACTAGCAGAGGCAAAGAGCAAGTGCAAAACGCATTATTCAAACTTTTAGAAGAAGGTGCATTATTGGAAAATGATCCTGGACAGTTCCAATTGCATGAAATTTCTAAAATTGTAATTGGAGTAATCGATATCACTCAAAAAGGGTCTGGATTCGTAATTGTTGAAGGAATAGAAAATGATATTTTTATTCCCTCTTCAGAGACTAATCGTGCATTAAACGGTGATACCGTGGAAGTTAAAGTAGTTCCTGAAAAGAAAGGAAAACTAAAAGGTCGCGTCACTAATGTGCTAGAACGCAAGAAAATTCAGTTTGTAGGTTCGCTTGAGGTTAGTGAAAAATTTGCATTTTTTACAGCTTCCAGTTCGAAAATGAATCAAGATATTTTTATTCCAAAAAACAAACTAAACAACGCAAAACATCGACAAAAAGTCGTTGTAAAAATGACCGAATGGCCCGTTGGAGCAAATTCTCCGTTTGGAGAAGTGGTTGAAATTCTTGGGAACCCTGGAGAGAATGATGCTGAGATGAACAGTATTCTTGCAGACTCTGGTTTCCCATTAAACTTTCCAGAGCGAGTTGAAGAAGCTGCGTCGAAAATTGACACAACTATTACGGACGAAGAGATTGCTAAACGTGAAGACTTTAGAAAGGTAGCTACCTTTACTATCGATCCGCACGATGCAAAAGACTTTGACGATGCGCTTTCCATAAGAGTTTTAGAAAATGATAAATTAGAAATTGGAGTTCATATTGCTGATGTAACGCACTATGTTCAACCAAAATCAATTATTGAAAAAGAAGCTGTTTCAAGAGCAACTTCAGTTTATTTGGTGGATAGGGTTATCCCAATGCTACCTGAGGTTTTATCAAATGGAGTTTGTAGTCTTCGTCCAAACGAGGACAAGCTTTGTTACAGTTGCATCTTTACTTTCGATAAGAATCATAAAATCATAAACCATAGAATTACGCGAAGTGTAATTCATTCTGACCGTCGATTTACTTACGAAGATGTTCAAGAAATTTTAGAAGGAAAAGCAGGTGACTTTGAAAAAGAACTCCATACACTGAACACTATTGCAAAAGAAAAGCGAGCAATTAGGCTTAAAGAAGGTTCAATTGCCTTTGATAAGGTGGAGGTCCGATTTAACTTAAGCGAAGAAAAAAAGCCGGTTGGAGTGCTCCTGAAAGTGCAAAAAGATGCGCATAAACTAATTGAGGAATTCATGTTGTTAGCTAATAAAACAGTTGCGTCTGATATTGGTAATCCAAAAAAGAAATTCCAAAAACCAAGAACTTTTGTATACCGGATACACGATACTCCTGATCCAGAAAAACTTAAAACGTTCTCTCATTTTATTAAACGTTTTGGATATGATTATGCTTTTGGGGAAGGCAATGTTGCTCAAAATCTAAATGCTTTATTACAAGAAGTTCAAGGAAAAGGCGAAGAAAATACAATTGAAAACCTAGCTATTCGAACCATGGCAAAGGCAGTATATACAACTGAAAATATAGGCCATTACGGATTAGGATTTTCTCATTACAGTCATTTTACATCTCCAATTAGGCGATACCCAGATATGATGGTTCACCGATTATTGACTCAATACTTAGCGGGTCAAAATGAAGTAGACCAAGAATGGTTGGAGGGTCTTTGTAAACATTCTAGCGAAATGGAGCAGTTAGCCACTAATGCTGAACGAGAATCAACAAAGTATTTCCAAGTTTTGTTTATGCAGGGTACCGAAGGACAGGAGTTCACTGGTATAGTTAGCGGAATGAGTGAGTGGGGCATGTACATTGAATTGGAGGAAAGTAAGTGTGAGGGAATGATTCGTCTTCGTGATATTAGCGGAGATTATTTCACTTATGATGAGGATAATTACCAAGTGATAGGCAACAACACAAAGACAACAATTAACTTAGGGCAAAAGCTGATTATTAAAGTAAAGGAAGCTGATTTGGTTCGAAAACGTCTAGATTTTGAGTTAGTTGATTTTGCGGAGGGGGAGGATTAGATCTCATCTATCCTACCAAACTCAAACCCTTTCTGTTTAATCGTTTCCAAAACTTTTGGCAATACAGCCAGAACATTTTTTTCTGCCTTTAGACTATCGTGCAATAGAATAATACTTCCATTCTGAAGATTACTAAGGATATTGTTTAAGCATTCTTCTTGGGAAACAGTCTTATCGTAATCTCTACTCAAAATATCCCAATAGATAATCTTATAACTCGCCTCTTTTAGCCCATTAAATTGCTTTGGGGTCATTCTCCCATAAGGAGGTCTGAAATAGTCGCTCTTGATTAGCTTATTAGCCTTCTCGACATTCTCTAAATACTCTTTCGATTTCGTTTTCCAACCACTCAAGTGGTTGAAGGTATGATTTGCCACCTGATGACCTTCTTTCAGAATTCTATCATGGACTTCAGGGTATTTAAACACATTTTCTCCTACCTCAAAAAAAGTGGCAATAGCTTTGTGCTCCTTAAGTAATTCAAGAATGGGAAGAGTAACCTCAGGAATAGGCCCGTCGTCAAAAGTTAGGTAAACTTTATTAATGGTTCTCTCTCCTGAAAAAACAACTCCTGGAAAAAGCTTTTGGGCGCTATCTGGTAATGAGACTATCAAATAAAAAAGGTCTCATCCCGAAAACTATTGGGACGAGACTTTAAAATTATGATTTAGCTGTGAACTCTCTTTCCAAGCGCTCAAACACTTCTTTAGAATAAGTATTCATTTCGCCATTTGGATTGTATCTATTAATCATTGTGTTGATTTGATAAATAATACTTATGTTTTGCTGTGGAGTTTGACCCAGTCTCTTATAGAAACCTGTTTTAAGGCCTAGGTAATAATCCAATTCCGATTCATATTTATCCAACATTACCTTAGCAATTGCTTCGCCTTTTTCTGAATTACCTGTTTTGTAATACAACTCAATTAATGGCAACATGAAATAATTAAATGGAACTTGATGGTCCGGCATTTCCAATACTGCCTTATCCAACAAGGCTACTGCTTTATCTATTTCATTTCTTCGTAACATTTCATCAGCACAGCGAGCAAAATTGTTTCTTAGGTTCATACACATTCTTAAAATGTTGTGATCCACATAAACATTGTCCTCTTTTACGTTTCCATAGCTAAACTTATTCATCAAGTTGTCATACATTTTATCTGCATTAACGTAACCTGTCTGACCATCAGGGCTAGAGCCTTTAAATGGCACTAAACGGTAAGTAAGACCCTCCAACTGAAAGTGCCCTTGCAAACCAATATAAGCATCCGCTCCTGTTGTAATCGCAAAATAAATTGGTCGATCCCAATTGAAATGAGCCAATAAATCCAGCATCATGATATCCTTTTTCAACAGATAGTTTTTACCAACTTTCCATTTGATTTCACTTAAAACTTCACCCGCTTTTTCAGGGGGAACAGTTCCATTAGCCAATACTTTAGCCGTATCAACTGGTAAACTGTAAAGTTTAGTAGGAGAATAGTTCATTTTACGATTATTACCCATAGACGCTTGGTTTTTATCATCAGAGAAAAACTCTACTATTTGCTTAACATCTAAATACTTTTCCGTTTTATTTCTATCAATAACGGGAATGTAATCTCTCGTTCCTTGACGATATTGATGAGGTTTCAAGGTGAATGGTGTTGGTTTACTGTCATAAGCGGCTCTACTCATTTGATCAATGTACCAATCCGTATTAAGTAAACTTAAGTTCACTACCCGAACATCAGTTCTGTAACCCTCAACTTCTTGCACATACCATAGTGGGAATGTATCGTTATCTCCGTTGGTAAACAATACTGCATCTGGATCACAAGAATCTAAATACATTTTAGCAAAATGTAATGCTGTGTATCTATTTGATCTGTTGTGATCGTCCCAGCCCTCTTTTGCCATAATTCCAGGAACTGCGGCAAGGCATATCAAAGTGGCCAAGCCTCCTGCTACTACTCGATTTATTTTTACTTTATTCGCCAACAAATCAATAATCCCGAGCACTCCCAGCCCTATCCAAATTGTAAAAGCATAAAAGGATCCTGCATAAGCATAATCTCGCTCACGCGGTTGGAAAGGATACTGATTTAAGTAAACAATAATTGCCAAACCGGTAAACACAAATAGCATGGTAACCAAGGCAAAGTCTCTTTTTGAAGAATTGAATTGAAAGAAGACCCCAATCAATCCCAATATTAAAGGAAGAAAGAAATATGTATTTCTTGCTTTATGATCCCCAATACTTGGCGGCAGATTGGACTGATCGCCTAAGCGCAAGTTATCAATTGCATCAATTCCACTTAACCAGTTTCCATCAACGATCCCATTATGTCCTTGAACATCATTTTGTCTTCCTGCAAAATTCCAAAGAAAATACCTCCAGTACATCCACATGACTTGATGTTTGACAAAGAACTGAATGTTTTCGCCAAAAGTTGGCTTATAAATAGTTTCCATTTTACCACCATATACCTTGTAACGCATTGGTTTTCCCTTAAAGTCTGACCATGTTTTATAAGCTTTAATATGTCGTGCTTCTTGACTCCACATACGTGGAAATACCGTCATAAATTCAGAAGCATAATTCGGTTGTGTTTTTTTATGATGTGTAGATTTTTTATACTCGCCTTTATCAAACTCTTGAAAATAAGTTGGAGAACCATCAGTATATGGGTTCTTATTGTCCAGAGGAGTGTTAAAATACTGTCCGTATGCAATAGGTTGAGAACCATATTGCTCACGATTCAAGTAACTTAGGAGTGAGAACATGTTTTCTGGATTATTCTCATCCATAGGAGGATTGGCGTTTGACCTAACCAAAACCAAGGTGTAAGAGGAGTATCCAATAAGAATAACAGAAATACACAGCAATCCAGTATTAACAGCACGATCTGAAACATTTGGAACCATAACAAAGATTCCAACTATAACTCCTGCTACAACTAATCCTAATGTAGAGAAGGAAGCAACAAGTAGAGCGATCACAACCAAAACTCCCATCAATTTCCATTTTCTATCACCTGACTGGTGTGTTAACAATATTCCATAAATAACTGCAGCTAATAATAATATTACGTGGATAAAAGCACCCGTATTAAATGGTAATCCAAAGCTATTGACAAACAATAATTCAAATTTCCCAGACATTGTAACAAGACCTGGAATAACTCCTTTTTGTACAAACCCTAAAATTAGAATAGACGCAGCAGCCGTTACTCCAATACCTTTTAGTGTTGGTTTGAATTTTTTAAAGTAGAAAACGAAAGCAATTGCTGGTATAGCAAGCAAGTTAAGAAGGTGAACCCCAATTGAAAGTCCCATCAAATAAGCGATAAAAATCAACCATCGGTCTGCACCCGGTTCCTCTGAAACTCTTTCCCATCGCAGTATCGCCCAAAAAACGATAGCTGTAAACAAAGAAGACATTGCATACACCTCAGCCTCTACAGCTGAAAACCAGAACGTATCACTGAATGTGTAAGCCAAAGCTCCTACCATGGAACTGCCCACTACGGCTATGGTTTTACCCATATTCCATTCAGAATTTGTTTTATTCAATATTTTTCTTGCCAAAGCAGAAATAGTCCAGAATAAAAATAAAATAGTAAAAGACGACGATAATGCTGAAATTAAATTCACCATGTATGCTGCTTGATCAGGTGCTGTCCACATAGAGAAAAAGCGACCAATCATTAAAAATAATGGCGCCCCAGGAGGATGGCCTACTTGAAGCTTGTATGCACAAGCAATAAATTCGCCACAATCCCAAAAACTAACAGTGGGTTCCATGGTTGAGACATAGGTAAACGTTGCGATAATAAAAGCTATCCAACCACCTGCGATATCTAAGGTTTTAAAATTCATGTTATTCATAATTTGCCGCGAATTTAAGTAAAGTGTACTACAAGAATAAAAATGTTTGTTTTACTTCATTTTTTTTTAGTTTTGCCGCGCCTTAAAAAAGGCATTTGTTCTTGTCCCATAGTGTAATTGGCAACACGTCTGTTTTTGGTACAGAAGAGTCTAGGTTCGAGCCCTAGTGGGACAACAAAAAAATCTTATAAAACCCTTAATTCATAACGAGTTAAGGGTTTTTTATTTCTAGTAAATATTGATTTGATTCGGAGATTAATCTCGTTTAGTTCTAAGAAGTTCATTTTTATTTGTTTTCTTAAAATAAAACTGAACAAAATAAAAGTTCAATTCTAATACTCGGGCCAAAGAATTCAAAATAACAATCGATAACACAATTCAAAAAACAGTAAAATAAGAAGAAATAACCTTAAAAAAAACCATTATTAGTGCAATAATTAAATAGTCTAATCCAACTTATATTCTAGTGTATTTTCTAATACTGCATAATGCCGACTTACTAAAAAATCAGCACCTAATTCATTATAGTGTAATCAACTGCCAAGAAGTAATCTGTGAAACCAGTATACATATCTATAAGGATAATTTGAGATGTTAGCGTAGATTTATTTGCTACGATAATTGATACTTCACTCTGCAAGCTGTTAATATAGTCTGCAAGTGTTGCAGTCATAATATCAGATCGAGCAGGAGCCATTTGCTCTATTAAAATCTTCACATTTGGATTATTTGATTGAAGCACATCTATGACGGAATTAATATTTGAAATAGATAAAATCAGATTTTTGGGTAAAAAAAACCACTTCATTTGAAGTGGTTTTTTTTATAATTCTAAGACTATAATCCGAAAACTAATACTTTACTTCCAGTGACGGTAGACTCATTGCCAGCTTTGTCTTGAGCAACAATTTTAATTGCTCCTTTTTGACTTTGTGCTTCTGATCTAGGATAAGTAAACTTATGATCCGTTTTACTCCATGATTGTCCAGTAATTCCAGTTTCCACCAAACTATCTATAGCTACACTATTGTCTGTATCGTATAAGTATGCTTTGACCCAAGATAACTCTACGTAATCAGAAACTACAAGACTTACTTTAACGCCATCAGTACCGCCAGTTCCACTGCTCATTGTTCCGCCGCTCGGAAAAGTAACATTCGGTTCAGTAATTTCTGGTTTTTCAGTGTCAGTAGGAGCAGCCGCATCAATAGTAAACCCTAATGTAGCAGCTGTACTTGCATTTCCAGCGGCATCAGTTGCTGCTATTGTTAGTATATAGCTCCCCGCAGCAGCAGTTGCAGCAATCACTGTACTTGCAGCTACATCTTGAATTAAACCACCACTGATATTAGCGACTGTTAACCCATATACAACTCCAGATTCGCCTTTGTAAGAAAACTCCCAAGACGTTGCTGCTGTATTGTCTGAAATAGTAGCCGTGATGTCAAGAGTTTCTCCTGCTATCACTGTAAATTCACTAGACATTGTTATAACCACAGTTGGTGCCTCCGTATCTACTGGAACTACTATCGCTGGATAAACACAAGAACCATCATTATCCTTTGCTTTATCATCATAATTAGTAGCGGCAGCATCAGTACAGCCTTCTTTTTTACAGCTTCCTAGCACCAATGAGCCTGCTAGGATTAGAAACATTACCTTTTTCATAATCAAGTTTTTTTTTAGTTAAGCCTAACTTCAGGGCCAATTTTTAAATTCAACAAACGAATATAGTGAATCTTATTCTTGAAACTTTAATTCTCAGGTTGGAATGATTACATACATTTCACAAAAGCGCCATTTGATGACGTAAATAGCCGTGACAAAACTGTGACAAAAACCTTACTTACAAGAAGCACTTTTGCAAAGTAAATTACTTTGATAAGTTAGAATTGGAATTACTACACGCTATAGCCTTAACTCACCACAACATTGGTGTTGACCAGTTGGGCGAATTCCATATTTCAGAAGAATTTCAAGCTTCAAGGCTTATTCCTCTAAAATCATTGGGTATCGATGAACTGATCTTTCTTACAACTTGCAACCGTGTTGAGCTGTTAATTCGTTCCAACAAAGAGCTTTCTAAAGATTTTCTGACTAAAATATTCCAGTGTATTTATCCAAAATTGGGTTACGATAAGTTAGACCTAGCCGTTAATAACGCAAGTACTTTTTCAAATATAGAAGCTGTCCTTCATTGGTTTAGAGTTTCAAGCTCTTTGGATTCACTTGTTATTGGTGAGCGTGAGATTTTGGGTCAAATGCGGAATGCTTATAACCTTTGCAAATCTTACAATCTTAATGGCGATTTTATGCGCATTTTGATGAAGAAGACCATCGAAACTGGGAAACTGATTTATACTGAAACTGAAATTGCTAATAACCCTGTTTCGGTCGTTAACCTTGCCTATAAAAAATTAGAAGCATTAACTAACCTCAAAAAGAGCAAAATTCTAGTTATAGGGGCTGGAAAAACGAATACAGCCCTAATTAGAAAAATGAAGAAACACGGTGCAACGGACTTTACTATCTTTAATAGAACTCTGTCTAAGGCACAAACCCTCGCTGAAAATTTTGGCGGTAAGGCTTTCGATCTAAAAGACTTGGGAAGTAGTGAAATTGAATTTAATGTACTAATCACATGCACAGGTTCTGATAGTCACATTATTGACCACCTAACCTACGAAAAAATTAAAATCAATATTAAGGAGCCTACAGTAGTAGTAGATTTAGCCATTCCTAATGATGTTTCTAAAAAAACAAGAGAGAACTATCCGATTCGTTACATATCAGTAGATGGTCTGAGAGATGTAGCAGCAAAAAACATGGAAAAAAGACGTGCACATCTTTCTCAATGTGAAGAAATCATTGCCACGCAAGTGAGTAATTTTGCTGTTCTTTATAAAACTCGCCAGGTAGAGATTGCTATGCGAAAAGTCCCTGAGCAAGTAAAGGAAATAAGGCGGAAAGCTTTAGAAGAGATTTTTGCGAAAGACATAGAAGCTCTGGATAGCGATTCAAAGGAAGTCTTGGATAAGGTGTTGCAGTATCTAGAAAAAAAATATATCAGCACTCCCATGCTAATGGCAAAAGAAATTCTACTTAAAGAAAACATTCGATAACTGTTTATTAATGTCAATAATTAGAATCGGCTCACGTGGAAGTGACTTAGCATTGTGGCAAGCCAACTTTGTAAAAAATGAATTAGAGAAATTTGGTCATCAAGTTTCAATAACCATAATAACAACCAAGGGAGATGCAATTCAGCACTTGAGCTTTGACAAAATTGAAGGAAAAGGGTTTTTTACAAAAGAAATTGAAGAGCAACTTCTAAACAATGCTGTTGATTTAGCCGTTCACTCTCACAAAGATTTAGAAACCACACAACCTGAAGGACTCGCGATTGGAGCTGTTTCTCATCGAGAAAATCCTGCTGATGTAATATTAGTGCGCAAAGTACGGGCTGATGCAAGTAAGAAATTTAAGTTGAGTCAGAATTCTATTGTAGGAACTAGCTCAGCTAGACGGCATGTGCAGCTAACGCATTTTAGACCCGACTTATCAATTAAGGATATACGTGGAAATATTACAACTCGAATTCAGAAATTACGAAATGGTGATTTTGATGCGATAATCCTAGCTTATGCTGGTATTTCAAGGTTGAAACTTGATGTATCTGACCTCGAGTTAGTAGAAATGGATATTAAAGAATTTATCCCTGCTCCAGCCCAAGGCGTTCTTGCTCTTCAAATTAGAGAAGGTGACCATGAGCTGAAAAATATTTTACATAAAATCAACCACCCGGAAGTTGCCAATGCAATTTCTATTGAACGAAATATCTTAAAAGGATGCAACGGTGGGTGCCAACTTCCTCTTGGTGCTTATGCCGAAAAAGGGGGAAAAGGGTTCAATGTTTGGGTCTCTTTCGCAAAAACTGTTAAGGAATCACCAAATCAATCTCATTTTTTTGATACAAACCCTGATAAATTAGTTCAAAAAGTTTTGAATCATTTAATTTAGCCGCTATGAAGAGTATACTTATAACACGAGAACCGATTGAATGTGGATGGCTAGTAAGAAGTTTATTAGCTGAAGGCTTTGATGTTGTTGCATCATCCCAAATTATGTTAGAGGCAATTGAGCCTTTACCAAGCATGCCAAAAACAGACTGGATCTTTTTCAATTCGCCTAAAAGCGCGAAATTGTTTTTTCAGACATACACAGATTTAAGTTTAGGCGACTATAAGTTCGCAGGTTTAAGCACTGGAACTTCGAAAGAAGTAAAAAAGTGGACTAATCGTGTTGACTACACTGGATCAAGTAGTCTTAAAACTGAAGACATCAGTATAGACTTTCTTTCAATTGTTGCTAACGGAGACAATGTGCTTATTCCTTGTGGAAGTCAAACACTTGGAACCCTTAAAAAGGCAGATGAAAAAAAGCAAGTAACTGAAGTTGAATTTTACAATACGCTTCCAAACAATTGGGTTGCTCCAACTGACTTTGATTTGATATTGTTTTCGAGTCCAAGTAATGTTGACTCTTATATTCAAACTCACGAAATTAGACCAGATACAATTTGTCTAGCCATTGGTGATAAAACTTCTGAGGCGATTGAAAAGCATGGTCTTACTGCAACAATTTCTAAAGGATATTTAGAAACTGATTTGTACAAAATGATTATGAGCTTAGCTCGCTAAATCATTTTCTATTACTTCTGTTTGAATACGAATCGATTCTGAATGAATCGTTTCGTATAATCTATGAATAAACTCTTTTCGAAGATGCAATCTATCTCCTGTTATTCCTCGAGTTTGAAGAATTTCGTTCCATCTTTCTAATTGAAAAACGGTTACGTTATTGTCCTTTTTATACGATCCAATTTCTTTGGTTAGCTCTAGCCTAGAAGAAATTGCTTGTAGAATATCTTCATCGATTTTATCTATCTGAGCTCTTAATTCTTCCAGTTGATCAAGAAATACTTGGCTTCCAGCAGAATTAGATTTTAAAACCAATTGCTCTATAATCAACTTTAGCTTCTGTGAAGTAACTTGTTGTTTTGCATCACTTAAAGCCTGATCGGGGTCTGGGTGTGTTTCAATCATTAAACCGGTAACACCTAAATCGATTGATTTTTGAGCAACCTCAGCAATTAGGTTACTGTCTCCTGCAATGTGACTCGCATCACACATAATAAATAATTCTGGAAAACGCCTTTTTAGTTCTAAAGGAATCTCCCATCTAGGAATGTTACGATACTTTGATGTTTGAAGCGACGAAAAACCACGGTGTATAGCACCGACTTTTTCACCACTAACTTTTTGAAATCGCTCAACGGCTCCTGTCCAAAGTTCTATATCTGGATGAATAGGGTTCTTGACTAAAACTGAAGCATTTGTGCCGACAAGAGCATCTGCAATTTCTTGCACATAAAATGGGTTTACGGTTGTCCTTGCTCCTATCCAAAAATTGGTAATATTGTTTTTTAGGGCCAACTCAACATGAGAAGAATTGGCTACTTCAATACAAACTGGAAGGCTTAACCTTGTTGAAATTACACTTAACCAAGGTAGGGCTTTTTCGCCTAAACCTTCAAAAGAGCCGGGTCTAGTTCTAGGTTTCCATATTCCGGCCCGAAACATATCCACTAGTTGATGTTCAACCAATTGATCGGCAATCGTATTCAGCTGTTCTTCGCTTTCTGCACTGCAGGGACCGGTAATTAAATACGGTCTATTTTTTTCTGTCTTCCACATGGTATCTTACAAAAGTAGACACTAATCGAAGCCTTTAGGTTTAGCGGAAAGAAATAATAAAACTTATTTCCATTTATTGCTTGACAATTTTTATCATCTCAATTCCAGCTTCTGATTTTACTTGAAGAAAGTAGATTCCATTAGATAGGTTTTCCATGGAAACCTCAGTATTATTTATAACTTCAGCTTGTATCTCCAACCTACCATTTATTGCAAAAAGTTGAATTTGAGCTGAATTATTATCACCTCTTATTCCATTAATCGTAAATGAATTATTTGTTGGGTTTGGATAAATCTGAATGTTTCCGTTCTCCTCTTTAATTATTTGAACTGATAACGTATCCTCTTTTTCCTTTGCGGGAGGCTGAACAATGATATTACCACCATCTTTCAGTAAAACAGACAATCCGCCTGTCTTATGCCCAAAGGTGAAGTCTAATTTAGCATCTCCAGTTAAATCTCCTCCAGCAATGCTAACATTTCTTGTATAAACGTAAAAACTGTCTATAATAGTTGAAGTGGTTCTAGTAGTTGAATCAATATCACTCAGAACATATATATAACCCGTTCCTGTTCCAACAAACAAATATTCCTTTCCGTTTGGATCAAACTTGCCATTGCTGTCCAATTTTGCCATATACGGTGATAAGTTTCCTCTTCCCCAAAGGTCTTTTGACGATATTCCACCATAATTGTAAAGAGCAGTAGAAGGTAAAAAATCTGGGGTTAAAATTGTTCCAACATTTTCGTAGTAGGTCAACTCAGCCGTTTGATCTCCGCAAACAACATCTAGCATTCCGTCTCTATTAACATCATACAAAGTTGGTTTAAGCGACTTTCCAAATATTAAATTGCTGAATGAAGTCGTTCGAATTACAAACTGACAAGAATCTGCAGACGTTGCCGCAATATTTTCATAAAAATACAAGTGCCCTTTTTCAGTTCCCATTAGCAAATCTAAATCACCATCATTATCCAAGTCACCAGCAGTGGGGTATAAACCTGTATCAACTGCATTAGGCAGGTTAAGAAAGTCTCTTGTAATTAATTTGAAAGAAGGGTTTGTTTTCGTTCCTACATTCTTGTAATAAGCTATTCGACTTTCATAAATTCCGATGGAAGAAAATACACCGCGATTACCTACAATAAGGTCTAAAAGTGTATCGCCATCAATATCTATCAAAAGCGGATGGGCATCTGAACCTAAATCAATCATATCATTTATAAGAAAATCATTGCCTTTAAAATCTAAAACAGGTGCGGTATTTTTATTTGAATTTTCATAATAATGAACCTGATCTATGTTGGAGAATAATTCTGTCGAATTGGGGGCAGCAACAAAATCTTTTTTTCCATCATTATTAAAATCGAAATAAAACGAAGCGGGAAACATTTGAACATCAACTGGCTTATTATAACGTGGGAAAGCGGTGTCTTGTGCCGTCATTCTTGCATCTGCTCTGGTTCCGTTGTTAAATGCCAACAACAAGCTATTGAATGAAACATCACCTAATACGAGATCTTTTAATCCATTATCGTCAAAATCATGAACTAAAATAGTGGACCCAGTGTGACGACTACCTCTTTGGAGGGTTAGCGGATTTGAAGCAGTTACTGAACTGCCGCTAGATTTACATGATCCAAAATACAAACGAAACGAGTTATTATCTTCTACAAAATGGCCCCAACAACCGTCCTCCCATCTGAAATCAAGACTATCTGGTCGCCCATAAGTTTCATGTGAAATGTTTCTGTACAAGGAAATACTATTAGCATTGTTTCCAAAAGCAAGAATATCCATATCGCCATCATCATCAATATCAACTAAACCCGGAATATCTGCATTTGTATTAAAAACGTTAGTATAAATATATCGATTGGCACTTAGATAATATTTATGCGAAAGGAAATCCACATATTTTGTAGAATCAAACGGGCTTTTATATTTCTGTAATTTAAATGCCTGATCTTCTGGTTTTGGCCCCGTCGAAATGTTTTTATAAACCATAAAATCACCATTAAATGAGGTGAAAACATCTGTTTTTCCATCGTTATCGTAATCATAACCTAGAGCATAGTCCTTCATAAGTGGGAAGGCGCTCTCGTATTCTGCATTATAGGTGTAATCAATTGTGTTTGGGGTTCCTTGGTTTAAAAAGGTTTTTACAACATAACCATCACGATCAAAAACAAAAAGATCTTTGATATTATCACCATTCAAATCTATTGTTGAGAATTGCGGTGTATTAAACCCTCCTACCCAGGGAAACTTATAATTTTTTCCAAATGCCTCAACTTGAATGGAATCATAACGGCCAAAAGACCTGGGATCTAGGTATTGGCCAAAGGTTGTGAGATAGCCTATTGTACAAATTAAGAAATATATTGTCTTCATGATAAAGTGATTACAGGTTACTCAAAAGTAACGTCTTATACTGAGGTTGTAACGTTTTAGATTAAGGAAAGGTTGCTTCCATTTACTAATTCAATCTTTCAATTCGTTAAGTCATTAAGACACATCATAAAAACGTTACTTTTGCGGCCTGATTATGACAAAAAGCTTAATTCTATCCTTATTTTTTATTGGTTTTGTAAACTGTTTTCTTTTTTCTCAAGAAATAGATACTAAACTTTCTAAATCTAAAAATCGTCCAATAAAAAAAGACAATTTTTTGATGGATATTTCCTTTGACAATTTATCTAATGCACCGAATGGCGTGAACTTCAAATATGGGTATGGAAATAATATTCAATTATTCTACGATCATCAATTTAAAGCAAAGGTATTGAGTGGTGCTATAGGTTTGGGATATTCACATTCAAAATACTTTACTGACGGATTCATCACGCATATTGATACTGCATCTGGAGCCGATTACTCAACTTTCCAAACTATTAATTCAGTAAATGCAGATTCGTCTTTTAAAAGAAACTCCTACACCACTAATTATTTTGACATTCCTTTTGAATTGAGATTCAGATCAACACCAAATATAAAAGGACATAGCTGGAAGGCCTCTCTTGGATTTAAAGTTGGTTTTAGGATAGGATCTTATACTACTACAAGAACTGAAGCTGGACGTTTTAGTGATTTTATTCAACCCAACCTTACCGAGACTCGATACGGTATCACTGCTAGATTCGGCTATGGGCGATTGGGTCTAGTGGGTTATTGCGGATTAACTCAGTTATTCGAAGCGAATAAGGGTCATGAAATAATTCCTTACTCAATAGGATTCACAATTTCTCCTTTTTAAATCTGAGAGGAATTCACTCTTTCTGGAAGTGCTTCTAGAATTAAGTTTATCAATTCTGTATAATTTATTGGCTTTTTGAAGAATCGACCAAATCCTAATTCTTTAAAATACGGTTCATCTTTTGCAGATGCACCTCGGTATATGCCCAAATTTGGGCTGAATGGTAAATACAATCTTTTCTAAATTCCTCCATTACCTCGATTCCATCAGTATTATGGCTCAATCGAATCTCTATAAGCACCGCATCAAAAATTTTGCGCTTTGCAAGATGAAGTGCTTCAACTCCATTTCTTGCAACAGTTAAATGAAACTTCTTGCCTAAAATCTTCTCCATGACAAAAATGCTTACCTCATCACTTTCTACAAGTAAAACTCTTAAGTTGGGATACTCTGCCATCATACCTCTTTTTGAGCATTACTCACATTTAGCTTATAAATCACTTAAACTACTGCAGTTGAATAATATAATATTCACTGGGTAATGTTTATCGGGACTAAATTCTTCCCATTTGCCCTTTGAGCATTTTTATTTGGTCACTTAGCAGTTTAGCCTTGTCGAATTTCTTAGCTTGAGCCATGTAGTTCATTGCCTCTCGCTTACGTCTTCTTGCCATTGCTATTCCAGCCAAATTAAGGTTCGCCATTGCTTTGTCATGATCCATGCTTAGACCCGTATTTAAAGCTTTTTTGAAGTGTTTTTCAGATTTCGTCATTGAATTGTTTTGACTCTCAATCAATCCATTCAAAAAATAAAAATACGCTTGTTGCTTTATTGGCATTTGTTCTGGCTTTTTAACCCAACTCATTATTTTTCTTGCACTATCGAACTTACTTCTTCTAATCTGCAGAAATGCAAGCAAGTTTATTTCGTGTTTAAAAAGCAAAAGAACAATTATACCATCCAAAAGAAGGTACATAATTCCATTACCAATATTTACTTGAAAAAACTCGTAAACCATTGATGCAGAAACAATTGCAATAAGAGTAAATTTTATAATCCGATTAAGCATTCTGTAAGTTTTTGTGGGCTGCAAAAATAGAAGGAATCAAAGCAACCACAAATGGAAAGCTACTTTTTATATTTTTCCAATTCTTGAGCAAATTGACGGTCATTAGCTAATCTCGGAATTTTATTCTGCCCGCCTAATTTTCCTTTTGACTTCATTGCATTCATAAATGCTTCTTTATTCAATTCATTTATCACTAATGGCCGAAGTACCTTTCCAGTAATTAAATCTTTGTAATAAACATTCTGATCTTGCAATGCATTATCTATTTCTTTAGAAAATTCAATTGGGTCTTTTGGTTGCTCTTCAAATTCAATAAACCACTCGTGATAGGGTAACCCGTCAAAAGGCTTAATTTGAGGCGATACATGAAACTCTTTGATCGATCCGCCTTGTTTTTGCATTGCCATCTTAAGGGCCTTTTCTACCTCTTCGCCAATTACATGTTCTCCAAATGCAGAAGTAAAATGTTTGATTCTTCCTGAAACAACAATTCGATAGGGCTTTTTTGAAACAAACTTGACGGTATCGCCAATTACATAGCCCCATAGTCCAGCATTGGTATTTAGTACAATAGCATAGTTTACACCTAATTTCACTTGCGCTAAACTTAGTCGAGTTGGATTTTCTGAGCCGTATTCACTTGTCGGGATAAACTCATAGAAAATACCGTCATTAACAACGAGCAATAATCCTTCTGAATTTTGCTCGTCCTGAAATGCAATAAACCCTTCTGAAGCAGGATAGGTTTCTACAGATGGGATACTTTTTCCAATTAATTTCTCGAATACCGGCCGATACGGTTCAAAGTTTACGCCTCCATAAACAAATAATGAAAAATTTGGAAAAATAGATTTGATATCTGGCTGGTCTGCACTCTTAATTAATCGCTCAAAATACATTTGAACCCATGAGGGAATTCCACTAATGAGTCTCAGGTCTTCCGCTTTTGTTTCCTTTACAATTTTATCAACTTTAGTTTCCCAATCTTCAATGCAATTAGTTTTCATACTTGGAAGTCGATTCTTTTGCAAGTATTTAGGTACGTGATTCGCTACAATTCCACTTAATCGACCAAGCTTAATTTTTCCTTTAATATCCAATAATGGACTACCCTGAAGAAAGATCATTTTTCCATCTACAAAATCAGATTTACCTGTACTGTGGATGTAATACAAAAGAGCCAATTTCGCTGAATTTATATGATTGCTGATGGACTCTTTTGAAATAGGAATAAACTTAGCACCAGAGGTTGTACCTGATGTTTTACAGATATAAATTGGAAACCCCGGCCAAAGCACGTTCTCCTCTTCATTCAACATTGCATCTATGTAAATTTTAAAATCTTCATATTCACGCAATGGAACGTTTTTCTTAAAAGATTCATAATCTGAAATCAAACTAAATTGGTGGTCTTTGCCAAATTTAGTATCATGAGCTCTTGAAATCAAATCTTTAAAGACCCTTCGCTGAGCATCAATAGGATGCAAAACAGTCTTCTTAGATTTATTAACCAAAAAGGCTGCATAATGTTTTGCTATATATGCTTTAATACCCATAAGGGACATCAAATGTAGTCCTAAAACTTCACGTTGATGCCAACACCTAAAACCTCTTTAAATTGAGTTCTTGGCCCCGATCTTTCCAATACGCCATCATTATTGTCATCTACCGCTATATCAATATCATGATCGTAAATTAAATTACAAATTAAGCTTGCACTTAACCACTCATTCACTTTCATGTTTAATAGCAAATCCCAGTTTACATCAATATTTCCCGGCTCCTCTAAGTAGTTTGAGAAAAGATTCAGCTTAGTATCCAACTCAACGTTTTTAACAATCTCTTTTTTAAATTGCATGCTGATGTGACCTCCTAACTCAAAACGAAAAGCCTCTCCATCACTGATTTTTTCACCTGTAACCTCATCATAGACAGCTGCAGTAACTCCAAAAGCACCAGCATTTGCTAAATTAGTGTTAGACACAAAAGTGAATTTCCCTGCAACTGGTGAAATATTTGCCGAGAAAAACTCGTTTGGTGAATAGTCCATACCTAGACCAAAAGTTAAGTACCCCGGAGCCATCCATGTTGATATAATATTAGAATCATTAGGAAGCTTAAATCC
Source organism: Flavobacteriales bacterium UBA6770 (assembly GCA_905181875.1). Taxonomy (GTDB): domain Bacteria; phylum Bacteroidota; class Bacteroidia; order Flavobacteriales_G; family Salibacteraceae; genus UBA6770. The sequence goes on along the minus strand of CAJIZH010000003.1, from coordinate 1,068,844 downwards.
GTCCATAAACTGAGTTCTAAAGTTCAAAAAAGCTGAATAAGCCCAGTCACTTTCTTCAGCACTATTTCTAATGACTTTAGAATTAAGTTCTAATCTATCATCCGTTTTTTGCCACGGAATATCTCCTTGTGCCAATCCGCCATAACCCAACACGATGTCATTTTTCCATTTCCAAAGTCCTTTTTTATAGTTTGCCGAATACTTCAATAAAGCATTTCCAGAATATGAATTTTGTCCCCCAGCAGCCCAGTTGATTAATGCTGTTTGAGAGATAGAAATGTTAAATAACCCCTCTCTTGTCCAGGGACTTATTTCGTCAGCATTAGTGTCAGCTGCTGGTGCTGTTTCATCTTGAGCATTTAAAGTAAATACAAAAGAAAATGTAGCAATTACTAACAATAGTTTTTTCATGTTCTTAAATTGAATTTTTTATGAATTGTGAACGTGAACGTCTATTTGTGGAAAAGGAATGTTTAGACCTTCAATGCCAAAATTCTTGTATATTTTTTCATTCATTTGGAAATATACACCCCAATAATCTGGGGCATTTACCCAAGCTCTTACTGTAATGTTTACAGAGCTCTCCGCTAGTGCATGCAGCGCAATAAAATGGGTCGGGTCTTTTAAGATTCTAGCATCTTCAGCAATAAATTTATCTAATACTGCTTTTGCTTTATCGTAATCGTCTCCATACCCAATACCAACTGTCCAATCAATCCTTCGTGTTAGTTCCGTTGAATAATTCACCATTGAACCTGAAGATAATCCACCGTTAGGAATAACAATCGTTTTATTATCAGGAGTGTTCATAATGGTATTAAAAACACCTATTTCTTTAACCGATCCTGAATATCCTTGAGCTTCTATATAATCGCCAACTTTAAATGGCTGAAAAATTAAAATCATAACACCGCCAGCAAAATTGCTCAACGTACCAGATAGAGCCATCCCCACGGCCAAACCAGCAGCTCCAAGAATAGCAATAAATGAAGTCATTTCAATTCCCAAAACACCCAGCGCACTGATAACTATAAGCACCTTTAATAATGAACTAATAATTCCAAGTAAAAAAGGATTTAAAGACTCATCAATACCTCTTTTATCAAAGCCTTTTTTAATCACTTTCATCATACTTCCAACTAGCCAAAAGCCAATCACAAGCACCGCAGCGCAGGCCACTATTTTAGTTCCGAATTGAATTCCCATTTCATAAATGGTATCCGAATAGTTAGATAAGTTTAAATCCATAATTTCATTTATTACTTTCTACAAATTTAAGTATGTCTAATATGCCTGTATAGTATTTTAGGGTTCTTTTTATCAATTAATAAAGCCGCTTATAGTGTTGATTTTACATAGCCTTCTATGACCTTCGCATATTCAGCATGCTCTACCTTAAGAACCTTAGCAGCAATTTCTTCTGGAGCATCAGTGTTCATTAATTGAACTTCCTTCTGAAAAAGTATTTGTCCTTTATCGTATTCTTCATTCACTAGATGAATCGTTGGTCCACTAACTAAATCTGCATTTGCTTTTACCGCCTTATGCACATTGAGCCCATACATTCCTTTTCCTCCATATTTTGGAAGAAGAGCTGGGTGAATGTTCAAAATCTTACTGGGATAAGCTTTTATTAATTCGTCAGGAATTTTCTTAAGATATCCAGCCAAAATAATTATGTCAATATTGTTTTCGTTGAGTAACTCTATTATTTCAGAAGGGTTCTTGATTTGAGCTTTGGATAGCACAATGCTGCGCACTTGAAAGTTTTTGGCATGCTTAAAAACACCCGCATTTTCCTTATTGCTAATTATTAAGCCAATTTCAATTACCGAATGATCTTTGAAGTGCTCCATAATTTTCTGAGCATTACTTCCTTCTCCCGATGCGAAAATTGCAATCCTTTTCATATTAAAATTGGTCTTCTTTAAATTGAAATAGTGTTTACCTTAGCAGCAAAAATGCAACATTCCGATTCTTTCATACCACTTAACTTTAAAGAATTAGACGAAGAACAATCTGCAAGTTCGTGTAATGCATTTTATGAGCTGTGCAACAGCCGTAGAACGGTAAGAACTTTCTCTACCAAGCCTGTTCCTAAAGCCATTGTTGAGTCCATAATTAAAACCGCTGGCACGGCTCCTAGTGGAGCGCACAAACAGCCTTGGCATTTTTGTGCCGTTCAAAACCCGCTAATAAAATCAAAAATTAGAGAAGCTGCAGAAAAAGAAGAGTACGAGAATTATCATGGTAGGATGAGTGAGGCTTGGTTAGAAGACTTGAGAAAATTCGGCACTAACCACATTAAACCTTTCTTGGAAGTTGCTCCTTGGTTAATTGTAGTTTTTAAAGAAGTTTATGAAGCTACCACTGATGGTAAAGCGACCAACTACTATGTTAATGAATCGGTCGGAATTGCAACTGGTATGCTCTTAAATGCAATTACTGTTGCGGGCCTAGTTTCTTTAACTCACACACCAAGTCCTATGAATTTTCTCGCAGAAATTTTGGAGCGACCAAAAAACGAAAGAGCATACTTACTAATCCCTGTCGGCTATCCTGCAAAAGGTACTTTGGTGCCCGACATTAAGCGTAAGGATCTCTCAGAAATCATGACGATACACTAAGTTTTGTGACTCTTGTTATTCATTTTCAAAAGCATTAATTTGTACAATTGCAATAAATAAAAAACTTTATGAAAACTGTATTTACTTTATTAATGAGCAGCTTATTTTTTATTGCTTGCGGAAACAATCAAAGCCAAAACCAAAAACGAATTAATGATGTTGAAACCGAACAAATGAAACAGCTAATAGCTGAGCAGCCCGGAGTAATTCTAGATGTTAGAACAGCAGATGAAGTTGGAGAAGGTTTTATAAAGGGTGCTCAAAATATTGACATTACTCAACCGGATTTTTTAAAAAAAATAAAATCTCTTGATAAAAATGATCCTGTCTATGTTTACTGCAAAAAAGGTGGACGCAGCGCAAATGCATCTGAAAAACTTGCAAAAGCCGGTTTTACTAAAGTCTATAATATGATGGGCGGATTCGACAGTTGGAAAGATGCTGGCTATCCAGTAGAAAAGTAATGAGTCATGATTTAATCGTGATCCTTATTTCCGTGATTTTGAATTGCGGAAACAATAAAGAAAACCTACTTCCTTTACTTTCCGGAACTGAGAGATTATCACCATCTTAAATACAGGAGTCAATGATAAAATTCGGTTTTGGATCACTTTCAAATGAACTAAATACTCAAATTTCCTTCAAAAGCATGGACGGTGATGTTTCTGCTTGTCAACTCAAGGCTAACCCAACAATTAACTCTGTTGCTGAGGTCAATAATGTCTCTATTCAGCGCGTTTCACTGAAAAAGAGAAACTCTCTTAACAAACTAAGCAAGGGGAAAAGCAGCTTATTAAGTTAATGGTAAAAGCGAAAAAAATAGTTATAACAATAAACTCCGACCCAATGGATAAAGCCGTTAATTATAGATTGAATGACTTACGCATAGTATGGACAGTGAAATTCAGTACGTATAAACTCAACTAATTATGGCGTCTTTCACGGAAATAGTAAATGGAGATAAACCCGTATTAATTGACTTTCATGCAGATTGGTGCGGCCCTTGTAAAGTGCTATCGCCCATTATTCAAGAAGTTGCAAAAGAACTTGACGGTAAGGTAAGGGTGATAAAAATTGACGTGGATAAAAACCCTGCTTTAGCGGATAAGTTTCAAATTCGTGGAGTACCAACGCTGATGTTATTTAAAGACGGTAAATCAGTGTGGAGGCAATCAGGAGTGTTGCAGAAAGGTGAAATAATTAAGCAATTAGCTTCATTTGCATAGATAATGCACCTTAGCTCCAATCGTAAAAAGATCAGACCTTGAAACAGGAAGATAGTTTTCCATCGCAGGGTTAAAGAAACTATAAGTTACCGGAATCAACTCCATTTGACGATCTTGTTCCGTTCCTAATTTCCATATCAAATCACTTGACATTAACTCACTAAAATACCCAAGTTCCATACGCATCAAATAAACCCCTGGTGGAAAGGTTTCTGGGTCGCCTTTTCGCCTCCACATGCTGCTAGTTAAAAATGCGCCTGCCGATAATTCAAATTCCTCAGGAATATCATTGAAGCCTGCAGGCCTTAAATGAGCGAGTCATGGAGTCATTTTCCTAAAACAAACTCCCAAACAGGAATACTGTGGACCAAATTTGAAATTTCGGGTAAGTTCTCTTCTATATCAGGATTCCAAAACTTGTATGAATTCACTAAATTTTGAAATGGAAACTTAGACTTGCCATTAAAGGTTCTTATATAATCTTCAGAAGATACTACTCCGAAGTAATCAAGCTTAATCAAAACCTTGAACATTGCCTTTCTTTTAGCTTCATCTCGCCAAACTGGGCTCTTTGCCTGGATGGTAATGACATTTGACCATGAGTTTGTCTTTGTAGAAGTGTCTGTAAATTCCATGCTTCATCTCGGGCTTCTGTTTTGATACTTGCATATTTTCCGATACATGTGGAGAAAGCGAATCAAATAGCCAAATTGTCTCTGGTTGCCCAAATAAAAAATATGTTAAAAACAGAGTTATTGATGTGAGACGACTTTTGGTTGTGTTTTTCCTGTGCACAATATTATAAAAATGAACCGATTAGCTTAAGAATTGTATTATAATTTCAAAGAATAGGTAAATCGTATATTTGCCGTCTAGAATACTCTAAATTATGGAAATTAAATCGGGTCCACTTCTTAGTCAGATTAACTCTCCTGACGACCTAAAGAAATTCAATGAGGAAGATCTTCCTCAAATTGCTTTTGAATTAAGAGATTACATAATTGATTTAGTATCAAAACGAGGTGGTCACTTTGGTGCTAGCTTAGGGGTTGTTGAATTAACTGTTGCATTGCACTACGTTTTTAATACGCCCAAAGATCAATTGGTTTGGGATGTTGGACATCAAGCTTACGGCCATAAAATCCTAACTGGTCGGAGAGATACTTTTCATACCAACCGAATTTATAAAGGTTTAAGCGGATTCCCTAAAAGAAAAGAAAGCAAATACGATGCAATGGGAGTTGGACACTCTAGTACATCTATTTCAGCCGCTTTGGGAATGTCGGTTGCCAACAAACATAAAGGAGAGTTAGATACTCAGCACATTGCTATCATTGGTGATGGTGCCATGACTGCAGGTTTAGCATTTGAAGGTCTGAATCATGGTGGAGTTGCTAACACCAACATGATTGTGGTGTTGAACGATAACTGTATGTCAATCGATCCAAATGTTGGTGCTCTAAAAGAATACTTAACCGATATAAGTACTTCTCATACTTACAATAAAGTAAAAGATGAATTATGGCATTTACTAGGGAAAATCTCGAAATTCGGCCCTAATGCTCAAGAAATAGCTGCTAGAGTTGAAAACGCCGTAAAGCACTCATTATTAGAAAACTCTAATTACTTCGAGTCACTTAAATGGAGATATTTTGGACCAATTGATGGCCATGATACGATACGAGTAAAAAAGGTTTTAGAAGATTTAAAAGACATACCAGGTCCGAAAATTTTGCATTGCCTTACAACTAAAGGAAAAGGTTATGTGCCTGCAGAAGAAGGAAGCCCAACTACATGGCATGCTCCGGGATTATTCAACAAAGAGACCGGCGAAATTGTAAAAGTGATTCCAAAGAGCCCACAGCCACCAAAATACCAAGACGTATTTGGTCACTCCATTATTGAATTGGCCGAAAAAAACGATAAAATAATGGGTGTTACACCTGCTATGCCATCTGGTTCTTCGCTCAAGTTTATGATGGAAGCAATGCCTGAACGAGCATTTGACGTAGGTATTGCAGAGCAACATGCGGTAACATTCTCAGCAGGAATGGCAACTCAAGGGTTGATACCATTCTGCAACATCTACAGTTCATTTATGCAACGTGCATACGATTCTGTTGTTCATGATGTCGCTATACAAGATTTACACGTTGTATTTTGTTTGGACAGAGCCGGATTAGTTGGTGCCGACGGACCTACACACCATGGGAATTATGACATTCCGTTTATGCGTTGTATTCCAAATATGATTGTTTCTTCTCCTATGAATGAAGTGGAATTACGAAATCTTATGTATACAGGTCAATTGGATAAAAACGCCGCTCCATGGGTGATACGTTACCCTAGAGGAAATGGCGTTATGACCGATTGGAAAAAACCATTTAAAGAGATAAAGGTCGGAACTGGAAGAAAAGTAAAAGCTGGAGAAGACTTAGCTATATTATCTTTTGGTCCAATAGGAAATTTAGCTTCTGACGCCTGCAAAACATTGGAAGAAAAAGGAATCTCTGCAGCACACTACGATATGCGATTTGCAAAACCGCTGGATGAGGTTATGCTTCACGAGGTATTTGGAAAATTCAATAAAATAATTACTGTTGAAGATGGTTGTCTTGACGGAGGGATTGGAAGTGCTATTGTTGAGTTTATGGCAGATCATGGTTACTCTTCTAAAATAAAAAGACTTGGGATTCCCGATCGTATTGTAGAGCATGGTACGCAAAAAGAATTGTATCGAGAGTGTAATTACGATGCACAGGCAATGGTAGAATCGGCGCAAGCCCTTCTCTCCAAAAAAGCACATACTTTAGCGGGCTAAGCTAGAGTTATCGCTACAATTACTATATATACTGACGGAGCAGCCAAAGGAAACCCTGGAAATGGGGGCTATGGTGCTGTCTTACTGTCGGGTACACACCGCCGAGAACTCTCGGGTGGATTCAGACATACAACCAATAATCGTATGGAGTTATTGGGTGTTATTATCGCCCTAGAATCATTGAAAGGCGAGAGCCACGATGTTACAGTCTACTCAGATTCAAAATACGTTGTTGACGCGGTAGAAAAAAAGTGGGTCTGGAATTGGCAAAAAAAGGGATTCAAACAAAAGAAAAACGTCGATTTATGGAGACGTTTCCTTCGAATATTTCCAACTCACCACGTAAAATTCGTTTGGGTAAAAGGCCACGCCAATATTCCAGAAAATGAACGCTGTGATGAACTCGCTGTTACAGCTGCCTTATTAGAAAACCTTCCGGCTGACGCAGGTTACGAAGCAGAAGCGCCTAAATTACTTTAACTTTCTAAGGAATATTACACCGAGCTATAAAAACAAATTCTTCTATAAATTTATCCAATTAGGCCTAATCGCGCTATCTAAAGACTTTCCGCACTAGAATTCTTAATTCAAAAAGAAGCATACAATGAGTGCTTAAATTCTAGAAATAGAATACTCTAATACCATCTTTTTCTAAATGATAAAGTTTTAGGTAACTCTTTTTATAATCTAGGTGACGTTAACAACGGATACGCTTCCAATAATGGCACTTGCACCAAGCTCTATTGAGCAGGGTGCAATTGATTTATAATATCTTGAGCTTGCTGCGATTCCAACCTAGGGCCAAACTGAGAAACTACTTTAGAGGACGCTAAGGAGGCTAACTTTCCTGCATCAGCGTAACTTCTTCCGTTAGTAATTCCGTAGAGGAAAGCCCCTGCAAATAGGTCGCCTGCTCCGTTTGTGTCTTTAGCACTTACTTTATAAGGTTCAATATCGATAAAAGTATCACCGTCATAAATCATCGCTCCATTTTCACCCTGTGTTATAACGAAACGCTTTGCTCCTCTTTTTAATGCTTCTCGCGCTTCTTCAAGATTATCTGTTCCAGTATAGAGCAGCGCTTCTTCTTCATTACAAAACAAAAGATCAACGCCTGCACCAACAACAGATTCCATTTGGTCCCTGAAATACTTAACCATAGAAGGATCAGAGAATGTTAATGCTGTTTTTACACCATTTTCTTCTGCTAACTTTTTGGCATACCTCATAGCATCTTGACCCTTTTCCGAGGTGACAAGATAGCCCTCGATGTAAAGGTATTCGCTCTCTTTAAGAGCTTCCTCAGCAATTTCTGCTCTAGAATAATCAGAAGTGATGCCTAAAAAAGTATTCATTGTTCTAGAAGCATCTGTTGAGGTCATTACCAAACATTTCCCGGTAATACCTGACTCCAATTCTTGATGATCAAGATTGGTATGAACGCCATTCGCTTTTAGATCTTTTCTATAAAAATCTCCCAATTCATCATTAGCAACTTTACAAGAATAATAACTCGAACCTCCAAATTGTGCGACGCCAATAATTGAATTAGCGGCTGAACCACCACACTTCATATTGCTCGAACCCATATTTATGGCACTTGAAATTCGGGTTTGATTTTCTTCATCCACTAGTGTCATCAACCCTTTTTCAATGTTGTGATCCTCTAAAAATTGATCATCTACTTCGGTTACAATATCCACTAAAGCGTTACCTATTCCAAAAACATTATACTTCTTGCTCATTCCTTGATAATTTACGGATACATTATTTTCGACGTTTTTTTGCTTTAAAAACGCCTGCAAATATACCGCTTGCTAGAAAGCTTAAAAAAGCAAACGCATTTTTTTTAAAAAAGATTTGTCGATATGTAAAAACCATTACTTTTGCCGCTCAGAAAATTCCTCCTTAGCTCAGTTGGTTAGAGCATCTGACTGTTAATCAGAGGGTCCTTGGTTCGAGTCCAAGAGGAGGAGCTAAAAGAGCTAGTCGAAAGACTGGCTCTTTTGTTTTCAGCCCATACCCAGCTTACATATCTATGCGGTTTAGATTGAGAAGTTAAACCAATCTTAAGGAGCTGACAATAGCTCTAGAAAAGCACTAAAGTAGATTATTAGCCTTGAAACTGTTGAGTAAGAGCATATAATATCAATTCGTTTAACTCGCCTTCTTCTCACCAATATCATTTTTATTCCTACACAAACCGCTCATCCGTTTCCATAACATCACCACAATTCTTGCAGGTGCGCAGTTCTTCAGAACCGTAATATTCCCGGAATCGAGGTAAAAAATCTTGTTCAATATTAGTCAACGGGAAATAGGTTTCATGTAATTTGTTGTTGCAATTGTCGCAAAACCAAAGCAAACCATCTTGCATACCCGTCCCTTTTCGAACGCGTTCAATTACCAATCCAACAGATCCTTCTGAACGCATAGGTGAGTGTGGCGTTTTTGCAGGCAACAAAAACATGTCCCCTTCTTTTATTGATATGTCAACTGCCTTACCATCTTCCTGTATGCGCACATTAATATCACCCTCTAATTGATAAAATAATTCTTCTGTTTCGTTGTAGTGATAATCTTTTCTTGAATTGGGACCACCTACTATCATTACGATGTAGTCTCCCGATTTTTTATATAAGTTCTTATTTCCAACCGGTGGTTTAAGGATATCTCGATTCTCTTCTATCCATTTGTTTAAATTAAAAGGTGCGTTCATAAGCTCAATTTTTTACAAATTAAAAGTAATTAATTTGACATTCGTATGCGAAGGAACAAACCAATTGTAGTCGTCAAATGTTATGAATCTGAAAGTGGTATTTTTGCACGCTCAAATAAAGAAACTTTATATGAAAAACATTCTAGTAGTATTCGCATTATTATTCAGCACAAGTATCGTGTTTGGACAACATCATAATCACGATTTTAGTGAGCCTGATTTTATGCTAAATGAAAACATTAAAAAAGAGCACCCTGAATGGGCTGCTGATATCACGAGAAGTGAAGAGCACCTTGAATCATTTACTCAGAAATTTACAGAATGGGAAAAGCAGGCTGGATCAAGAGCAGCCGAATACGATTATATTATTCCTGTAGTATTTCACATATTACATGAAGATGGTATAGAAAATATTACCAATAAAGAAGTTTATGATGCTATGCGTATCTTGAATGAGGATTTTAAATTAGAAAACACAGACACTAGTACTACAATTCCTGCATTCAAGAGTGTAATGGGAGATGCTAGAATCGAATTTAGATTGGCTAAAAAAGATCCAAATGGCAATGCAACCAATGGTATTGATAGAATTAAATCTAGCTTAACTAATAATGCTGGTGAGGGTTCTAAACTGAATGTTTGGCCGCGAAACACCTACCTAAACATCTGGATCGTGAAATCGATTGCAAGTGGAGCTGCAGGATATACTTTTTTACCATCAGGAGCGCACAGGAATCCGACTAGAGATGGGATAATTTTATTGTACAACTACGTAGCAAGTGTACGCACGGGAAACCCACGTCGAAGTAGAGCATTAACACACGAAATTGGTCATTGGCTAAATTTACCGCATCCTTGGGGCGGAACTAATAACCCTGGAGTTGCTGCAAACTGTAGCGATGATGATGGTGTTTTTGATACTCCCAATACGGAAGGATGGACAAGCTGCAATCTTAGCGGAACTACTTGTGGTTCCTTAGACAATGTTCAGAATTTTATGGACTACTCTTATTGTTCAACTATGTTTACGATTGGTCAAGCGTCTCGAATGAGAGCAGCTGTAAATACTTGGGTAGCGGAAAGGAACGCTTTGGTTTCAAAAGCTAATAACGAGAAAGCTGGTGTGCTTGATTTGATTGCTGCAGAATTTGAAAGTGATACAAGAGTAATTTGCGCGAATTCTCAAGTAGAATTTAAAGACATTTCTGCTTATGGAGTAGAATCTTGGTCTTGGGAGTTTGAAGGTGGATTACCAAAAACGTCGACTCTAAAAAACCCTGTAATTTCTTACAATTTTCCCGGAACTTATGACGTAAAGCTAACGGTGTCTAACGGAATCATTTCTAAGACTTCGACTTACACCGATTATATAAAAACAAATCGATCCGTTGGTAACTATATACCATTGGAGGAAGACTTTGAAGATGTTACTGAAAATGTTGAAAATATATGGATTCCAGAAAATGAAGATAATGACGCAGTTTACTGGCAGAAAATGCAAGGTATAGGAGCCTCTGGAGAAAACTTTTTAGGACTTGAGAATTTCGATAACTTAAGAGGAATGGTAGAGAGTGTAATTAGCCCTGCAATAGATCTTAGCAACATTCAAAACCCTATCCTTTCTTTTGAAGTTGCAACAGCTGAGCGAGACGCTGGCAGTTCTGATGGATTGTTTAAAATGTATGTAAGTACCGATTGCGGAAAAACTTGGATAACCAAATTAGCTACAAGTCTAGAGGTTCTTTCTAAAGGAAAAATCTCCACTACTAGCTTCTCTCCAAGTGCAGTATCTGACTGGGAACTACAAACCATTACAAATTTAGGCCCCGGAGATAAAGTTGAAAATCTATTGATAAAATTCGAAGTAGAAAATGGAAACGGTAACAACATTTATATAGACAATCTTAATATTTTCGGAACATTTGCGAGTGAACCTTTCCTGGAGTTTCCTAGAAACGGAATGGACAGTGTTTCAACAGATATCTTCTTAGATTGGAAGTCAGTGCCTTATGTTGATGAATATGAAATGGAATTAAGCAAGGTTGCTGATTTTTCGAATATTGAAATGTCAAATACCTCAATCTACTTGAGTGATGACCCAAAGGGAAATGACACGCGTTATAAGGCTGAATCATTATTGGCGAATACTAAATATTATTGGAGAGTTCGCACCAAATTTGGGTCAACTAATAGCGGATGGAGTGAGGTATGGAGTTTTACCACCAGCTCGACAGGCATTGGTCATGAGTTTTTAGACGGCGATGAATTCGTTAGCTCAGTTGACGAAACCAATAAAATTGAAAGCTTTAATGTTTTCCTTTATCCTAACCCGGCGAAAGACAAACTGAATATTAGAATTTCAAATAGTAAAAGCAAGGCAGTCATAAGCGTTGTAAATATATTTGGAGCTGAAATTATTAGTAGCGAAGCAAATAACCATGGTAACATTACTGAATTGGACGTTACCGATTTGGCTGCTGGTTTTTACATGGTAAACGTTACTGTAAATGGTCGAACATCTTCGAATAAAGTTTTAATCCAATAGCATGAATTTAGATTTATCAGGAAAGTCGGCATTAGTTTGCGGAAGTACTCAGGGAATTGGTCTCTCGGCAGCTCAGGAACTCGCTCGAATGGGTGCTAGCGTTACTCTATTAGCTCGTAATGAAGAAAAGCTAAAGACTGCAGTTGGAACATTAAATAAAGATTTAGATGGTCAAAATCACGCCTATTTGGTTGCAGATTTTAATCACCCAGACAAGCTAAAGTCGATTATTGAGAAGCACCTAGAAGACGGGTTACACTACAATATTTTGGTCAACAACACAGGTGGTCCTGCTGGTGGCCAAGCTATTGATGCTGGACTAGATGAATTCAGAATTGCATTCAATCAACACTTGGTTTGTAATCAAGTAATGGCACAAGCTCTTGTTGGTGGAATGAAAGGATTGGGTTACGGACGAATAATCAATGTAATTTCTACTTCGGTTAAAATTCCTTTGAATGGATTGGGTGTTTCAAATACTATTCGTGGAGCAGTAGCCAATTGGGCTAAAACGCTTGCAAATGAATTAGGGCAATTTAATATTACAGTAAATAACGTGCTTCCTGGAGCAACGAATACCGTGAGATTGTCCTTCAATAATTGAAAACAAGGCCAAGAAAACAGGAAATACTGAAGACTCGATTTTAGACGGAATGAAAAATCAAGTTCCAATGAAACGTGTAGCAGAACCTGAAGAAGTTGCAAATGCTATTGCATTTCTTGCCAGCCCTGCTGCTTCATACATCAATGGAATAAACGTTCCTGTTGATGGCGGAAGAACTGGAAGTCTTTAATCCTAACTTAACTTTCTTTATTAATGCTTAATTAAAAGGGTTGCCGAATAAGCAGTGTTTCCAATCTCAGCTTGAAGCAAATACAATCCACTTGGAAGTTCAGAAATATTAATTTCAAACATTTCCTCATTTTGGGTTACACTGTTTTTGTCTAATACTTGTTGTCCTGAGTTGTTGAACAATCGAATCTGAACCTCATCATTATGCTTGGAATCAATTTTAAGTGATACCGTTTTGTCTGCTGGGTTTGGATATAAAACGACTCCACCTCCTATTTCAACTTCATCCCCAATAGACAAGGCATTTACATTCACTAGTAATTCTGTCGTATCCGCACAGCCGAAGCTATTTGTTTGAACCACCATTATTTTTCCATTATTAGCGTTACCCCATTGAACGGCAGTGAGATTATTCGCACTAGACAAAACAGTACCGCCAGTAATAAACCATAAGTAACCAGCTCCGTTTATAGCCTTTACTTGATAATTATATTTTCCTTTTTTGGTAACATTATTCAACCCTTGAATAGGGTCAACAATACTTCCGGGAACTACTTCGATTTCTCTTTTTTCATTAGCCAAACATCCAGAAGCTGTTAAAGTATAGGTGATTTCATGAAAGCCTATACCCGCAGTTGTTGGATTAAAACTAGTTCCTGAAACACCTGTTCCCCCATATTTTCCACCAGTTGGGGTTGAAACCATCATTAAAGCACCTTCATTTTCACAAATGGTATTTGGTACATTCCAAACCACATTTGGAGATAGTAAAACATTAATTGTTACTGTGACCTGACCAATACATTTTCCCAGTTCACTAGCTAAATAGATAACTGTATGGGTCCCTATTCCTGCAACAGAAGGATCAAATTTTCCTAATGAAACACCAGGCCCACTGTATATTCCGTCTGCAGGCGTTCCGCCAACAAGTGTAATTGGATTAGATGTTAAACAAACATCTGAAATTGGAATATGGGTCACTACAGATTTAGGTTTTACATCAACATTAACTGTATCTGTTGCAACACATCGTCCTGTGTCTTTTCCAGTAACTATATAAGTTGTGCTTGTTGCTAAGGCACCTTGTGGAGTCGGAATTGTTGAGTTATTTAAACCCGTAGAAGGATCCCAGGTATAACTAGTAGCTCCACTTGCGTTTAACTGGAAAGTATCACCAATACATACCGCTAAATCAATATTTGCTTTTACAATAGGCGCGCTAAGTGCATTAACTGCAATGGAGTCTTTAGTTGAGCACCCATTGTTATAAGAACTGGTTAATATGTAGGTTAAACTTGAGGATAATATTAAAGAAGGGCTTCCAACTGTCGAATTACTTAATCCAGTTGCAGGTGACCAAGAATAATTCGTTGCTCCTGTCGCATTAAACTGAAACGATTCTCCAATGCAACCATCTACCGATTTTACTACTGATACATTAGGAACTGAATCAACATTGATAGATCTCGTATCACTGCTTGTCCCGCAAGCAGAAGTGGCAGTGTAAACAATAGTGTGTGTTCCTGGTCCCGCAACTCCGCCATTAAATACACCTCCAGAAACCCCAGGACCAGAATAGGTTCCCCCAGCAGGCTTTCCTCCCAAAAGGGTAAATGTTGTATCGGCACAAACCGATGAAAATGGATCTAAAGTTGCCGATGTACCATTGGCAACTGAAATTGATGTTGTAGCAGAGTCCGTACAACCCGATGAATTAGTGGCAATATATTTTATGGTGTGGGTTCCAACTCCAGCAATACTTGGATCAAACATACTACCTGAAATACCAGGTCCAGAATACGTTCCTCCAATTGGAGTTCCATTAGTTAAAGTCACAGCGCTACTCCCAGAGCAAAAAGGTCCAACTGATGAAAGAGAAACCGTTGGCTTTGCATTTACCAAAATTGAAAACGTTGCACTATCAGCACAACCATTCGAACTTGTAACCTTATAGCTAATAGATGTTGTCCCAGAACCAGCAGTTGTCGGGTTAAACATTCCCGCACTTACTCCAGAACCAGAATAGCTTCCTCCTACCGGACTTCCATTAGTTAAGCTAAAATTTGGACTGTTTTCACAAACAGGAGCAACACTAGTTGTCGTTACTGATGGTGCTGTATTAACAACAACATTGAGCGTTGTACTGTCTGAACAAGAACCAACTTGAACTTTATAACTTAACACTCGTGTTCCCGTTCCACCAATGCTCGGATTAATGCTATTTCCAGATACCCCTATGCCAGAATAAGTCCCGCCTACTGGAGTTCCATTTGTTAGAGTGTCAATTGAACTATTTGTGCAGTATGGTCCTATTGGACTTAGTGATGCGTTAGGAGCTGCAATAACCAAAATATTAAATTGTGAACTATCTGCGCACCCATTAGAATTAGTCACTTTATATTTAATTGATTTTGCACCAGTTCCAGCAACAGTCGGATTAAACATTCCACTACTAACTCCTGTTCCAGAATAGGTTCCACCAGTAGGTGTCCCATTATTCAATGTAAAACTTGGATTACTAATACAAACACTACCTACCGCCGAAGTAGAAACATTTGGAGCCGAATTAATTGTCACGGATTGTGTTGCGCTATCCGCACAACTTCCCACCTGAACTCTATATTTTATTGCAGCCGTTCCTTGACCTAGGGAACTTGGGAATATTGATGTTGCTGCATTACCATTTACGAAATAGCTTCCACCGATTGGGGTCCCTCCAGTTAAGGTTAGGGTTGGTGAGTTAGTACATAGTGCTGAAAACGTCCCAAGTGCAGCATTTGGGGCTGCGTTAACTGAAATAAATGCCGTTTTGGTTAAACTATCAGAACCGTTTGCATTAGTAGCTTTCAACTTTACAGTGTAAGTTCCAGCCGTTGAATAGGTCACCGCTGGTTTTGTTGCAGTTGATGTCTGTGGTGTTCCTCCAGTAAAAGTCCACAACCAGGCTGTAGGACTATTTGTCGATGAGTCTGTAAATGTTACAGATTCTCCAACACAAATGGTGGTTTTATCTGCTCCAAATTTAACAACAGGTTTTCCAGAAGGTGGTGCCGCGGGTGTTTTGAATCTTCCTGTGAAAACACCTCGGCCATGCGTTGAAGCCATTATAAGAGAATCAACTGCTCTATATTGAAACATATCAATTCTAGTAATTGCCATTCCTTGACTAGAGGCAGACCAGGATACACTCGATGCTAAAATGTCGGTAGTCGCATAAACCCCTAATTCTGTTGCAAGAATTACTTCTTTTCTGTTTTTAGGGTTAAACATTGCCCAACGAACTGGCATATCTGGAAGATTCCCTTCTTTATTTGTCCAATTTGTGCCTCCGTTTGAGGAATACCAAATAGAAGTTACTCCGTAATTAGAAAAGGTTACCAGTAATTCGTTTTCACTAGCTCCAATTTCTACACAAGAAACAGTCCCATTAGGAAAATTACTAGGTGAAATTTTTGATGCGGTAGGAGAAGAACCATCTGCATTACTGACTTTAAAAACATCTCCACCAGAGCCTACAAATAGTTTTGAGCTCGCGGTGGTATAAGGACTTACTCTAACATGGCTAGCCATTCCACTCATTCCAGAGATTGTGATGGCTCCAGTACTTACCGAGCTAGAAGTCATATTGGTTATTCTATTTAATTGAGTTGTAGACTTTGCTGAGTACAAAATGTTTTTATTGTCATCATAATCTGCTGGATTAATAAAACTTCCATCACTGCCGGATTGGATTGTAGAAAAGCTAGAGCCTCCATTTGTAGTGCGTCTCCAATTGTTTCTAACATACGAGGTGATTTGATAAGAAGAGTTATCCTGGTCAATAAAACAAAATGCTCCATCACCGCCTGTTACTTCTGTTCCTGCTCCTACTCCTGCAGTATTTAATTTTAGCGAACCATTATCTTGTGCCCCTGCAAGCATGTAATTCGATCCAGAAGATGGGTGAACAGCAGCAGAGTAGAATTGAGTAACATTATATCCTTTTACACGCTTAGAAAAGGTTGGAGAAGAAGTGTTTTTGTTTCCGGCATTAGAAGAATAATAAACACCTCCATCATTACCAATTAATATTTCATTATTATTTCCAGGCCTTGATATTACGTTATGCTGATCGGCGTGAACAACAGGCTTACTCTGTGAAGAGTTCCAGTAACTTATAGATGTCCATGAAGTACCTCCATTTGTTGATCTGTGTAAATCAACCCCACCTGCAATAACTACATTTTTATCTGTTGGATGAACCCATAGAATGAGGTCATACCATGCCTGTCCTCGAGTAAAGTGCTTAGAGCTATTGCTTAGATAGGTTGGTATTGTAACATTGGTCCAGCTCGAACCCCCATCAGTGCTCTTTTTAAACCACTCCACATCTGTTTGAGCTGCTGTAGGTAAATCCGATGAAACCGCATAGATCGTGTTGGAATCACTAGGTGCACAGGCTAACTCAATTCTGTCGGGAGAACCGCCACTTGGGGTTATGTCAGTCCATGTAGTTCCATCATTGGTAGATCTATAAATTTTTCCACTGGAGTATATTTTACCAAACGTTGCATAAAGGACGCCATTCGCTGCCTCCTCAATGTCTGCGTGAAAACCCGATCTTCTTCTTGTAAAACTAACTCCATCATTATCTGAAGTATATATTCCCCCATTAGTAACTGCTACAATTCTTCCTGTCTTTAAAACAATAACCTTTTGCACTGTTATAAAACTTGAATTAGCAGTAGAAGATAATTGACTGAATGAAGTGCCAGCATTTGTTGACTTCCAAATTCCAGCCCCCCTTATTGCATCAGAATTGTTCCATCCTTCTCCTGTTCCAACATAAAACACAGTGTCAGCTGTGGGGTCGTAAGCAATAGAACTAACTGCTAAATTTGTCCAAAAATCATTGATTGAATTCCAACTTGCTGTACTACTTGTAATATCATTATTGTACCATAAACCACCTCCAACACCTCCAGCAAATACTTTTTTGTTTGTCGCATCTGTTGGGTCAAACATTATAGCTCGAGTTCGTCCACCAATATTATTTGGTCCACGCTCTACCCAATTGTTAGATGTTCCTCCACCCGGAGCCAACGTTTGTAAGTTATTATTAGTCCCATACAATTTATTAAGCACAGGAACCAATCGTTGCCAAGGAATCGAGCCTGTTTTAGGGTCGTGTGTTATTAACCAATCATGCTCGTAGGCTAAATCTGGACGGTCATATTTTGGAATGGCCTTTAATTCTTCTTTGGTCATTTGCGGCCTTAAATTATAAGGGTGATTCTGCAAATACTTAGAGTATTTTTCCTTGTTAATAACCCATTCGTTATCAATAAGTTCTAAATATTCTAATTGCTGACCATTGACGCTAAAAAGCATTATAAACAATACAAAAGTGGCAACGACTGGATTAATAATATTTTTGTACTTCATAGCTTGTTCTTCAATTATTTGAAATTCAAATTTAATGAAAAGTGATACGTCAATCTTGACTTTTTAAAATTCTAATTTTCAGTAGCTTAATGTTTAAAATTTCAACCTTATTAACTCTGCTTTTTATTTGCTCGCTTGCGATCTCTGCTCAAGATTCAACTTACTATGCCTTATATAACTCTAAAGGTAAGCAAGTTGGTATTGCAACAATGATAGAAGAACTTGCAGAGCAGGATATAGTTCTCTTTGGAGAATTACATAACGATCAGACTCTTCACAAATTACAGCTCACAGTCGCTCAGAGACTAAATGACAAAAAGAGACTCATGTTTGGTGCTGAAATGCTCGAAAGACACAATCAAAGTCTTATTGATGAATATCTGCAAGGCATTATTGACACTTCTCATTTGTTTGAAGAAGCAGACCTATGGCCTAATTTTAAATCCGATTACTTGCCCCTACTAGACTTCGCAAAGGAAAAAAAGGCACCGTTTATCGCTACTAATATTCCTAGAACGCTTGCTAAAATTGCAGCATTCAAGAACATTAAATACTTGGATTCAATTAGAACCGATACTCTTAATTCCTTAATGTGTCCTTTTCCGTTCTCATTGCCAGAAAAAGCAAAACCGTATAAAGAATTAATAAAAAGTGATTTTGGTGCATCACATGGTATGGACACTCGAAAAATTGTTGCTGCACAAGCGTTAAAGGATGCAACTATGGCCTCTTCCATACTAGAGCTTTATAATTCGGAACGTATATTCCTTCATTTTAATGGCGACTTTCACTCTAAAGATCACGGTGGAATTGCGTATTGGTTAAACTTTTACAGCGATAAAAAATTAGATATTTCGGTTATTAGCTCGGTTGAGTCCAATAGTCTTGATTTCAAAAAAGAATGGAAAAAACAAGGTGATTTTATAATTGTTGTGCTAGAAAACGGCCCAAAATCATATTAATCAACTTTATTTCTTTACCCTCGATGCTTTAAGAATTATAATATCCTTTTTCGGACGGTCATAATTGTTCCGTTCAGCTCCACAAATACTATCCAACACATCCAGACCTTCTATAACCTCACCGAAAACTGTATAACCACCATCTAAATGTGGCGCTCCTCCCTGCTGGGTATAGGCTTGTATTTGTTTATCAGTAAATGTTGGTTTTGCATTAGGACCTATTCTTTCTAAAATAATAGGATCTAAACTTCTAATAATACTATCGTATCGATACGACATTCTTGCAGCCTGATAGTATTGAATTTGCTTCAATATTTTTTCATTTTCTGGAGCATAAATATATTTCTGTAATTCTGTCATTTTCTGGGATTGAAGACTGTTTTCTGCAACCAGGTCCATTTCATGCTCTTTAAAAACTCTTCCTTGAACAATGTAAAACTGACTACCAGAGCTTCTTTTTTCAGGATTTACATCATTTCCCAATCTTGCCGCAGAGAGAGCTCCTTTTTTATGAATTAAAGAATCAACAATCTCTGCACCTAGAGTATATCCAGGGCCCCCATTACCAAGGTTTTTATCGGGTTTTGCATTTCGTGAGTCTGGGTCACCCGATTGAGCCATAAATTTTGGTATAACTCTATGGAATAAGAGTCCGTTATAAAAACCACTATCCACTAATGACAAAAAATTAGCCTTGTGAATTGGTGTCTGATCATACAACCTTACCTTAATATTCCCATGTGTTGTTTCTATCAAAACTAACTCAGCTCTTGTTTTTTGTTTTTTGTTTTTTGTCAAAAAACAAGAGCTTACAAAAACCGTCATTATCAAATAGAAAGCAACTTTTAAAACATTATTATTATTAACCATAAACTGACTTGAATCTTTAGAATTGATAATCCCTATATTTGCAAATGTAAAATTAGAATTCTATGTCAGAGTTTTTCAAAAAGATGATTTCAAACATAACATTGACAACTTGCATAATGCTAGTTGCAGCTTTAGCTACTCAGTCGTGTAAAAAACCTGTAGAGGACCCGAAAGCAGAAATTACCATTGTTGATAGTACGGGAACTGCGATCGCTGATGCTAAAGTGATTTTATTTTGTGTTCAACGTGCAGATGTTTCTGTAGAATGTAATATTGCTGATACTCAATATACTGATGGAGTAGGTAAAGTTAACTTTGATTTCACTAATCCTTCTGTTCTTCGAGTATCAGTGCTTAAATACAACACTGAAGAGCGAGAAATAGGAGTATTTCCAGATAATGAAGTAATTATTGTTGGCGATACTTTATGCGCAGATGGATTTATCACATTGGAATCTAACGAAGTCACCGAAGAGGTTTTCGTTCTAGGTAAATGTGAATCTAATTAGACTTTCTCTAAGTATATAACAACCGCTTCTTTCAATAGTTTTTGTTGGTCATCGCTTTTTAAGTGAGGGAGCTTCTGAGTTCTTTTATAATGTGGCCACTTATCTACATCATAACCTTCAAACTCATAAAACCCATAATCACTGAGCAGTCGGCAAACCGCCACGTGAAGTACTTCAAGTTTTTGTCTTTTATTAATTTTATGTTTTATAAAACCCAACTCCTGCAGCCCTATAATAAACAGTACAGATTGTAAGTCTAAGTCAGTGCCAAAATCAGCCTCTAACTTTTCCATTGCTTTATTCCATCGAATGTCCATTTCCATCACACGGCAAAACTAATTGGTTTTTAACCTCATTTCCTTCATAACAAAACAAGTAACCCTTTTATTTATGCAAAGCCCATTCTACATTTGACATTGTGAATACACTCGATATTATCTTAGCCGTTCCATTATTGTATGGTCTATACAAAGGGTTTACCCGTGGTTTGATTATAGAAATTGCGAGTTTAGTTGGTCTCGTTTTAGGGATTTATGGCGGTGTTCATTTTTCGCACAAAACTGCAGCTGTTCTTGGTGAACACGTTAACCTTACAGGCAATTCCATGCAGCTAACAGCATTTATTGTCACTTTTTTATTAATCCTTGGTGCCGTGTATTTTATTGCAAAAATGCTAGAAAAAGTGGTGAATTTGGTAGCGATGAAGCTGCTAAATAAAGTTGGTGGTGCTGTATTTGGTATTCTTAAAATGGCACTTATCCTTAGTGTATTTCTAATTGTGGTTGAGGCGTTAGATCAGCGTTGGGAATTTATTCCGAAAAAACAGAAAAACACCTCTTATCTATACACTCCAACCGCTTCAATTGCACCATTAGTAGTGCCTGTTTTTAAAGATTCCGATTGGTACTCTGATTTCGAAATTGGGAAGGACTTGCCTGATCCGCCAGAATTTCTTGAATTTACACCAAATGAGTCGTCCAATTAGTGATTTTCAATAGCTGCCACTCCCGGTAATTCTTTCCCTTCAATCAATTCTAACAAGGCCCCGCCTCCTGTTGAAACATAAGATACGTGTTCTTTTAATTCATACTTATTAATCGCAGCCACTGAATCACCTCCACCAACTAATGAATAGGCTCCTCTTTCAGTTGCTGAAACAACTGAATAGGCAATTTTTTTTGTCCCACTCTGAAAGTTATCCATCTCAAAAACTCCCATCGGACCATTCCATAATAAGGTTTTTGATTCTTCAATACATTTCGAATACTGTTCTGTTGCCATTGGACCTATATCTAAACCCATCCATCCTTCTTGAATCTCTGAAGAATCTACTGTTTTTCGGTTGGCATTATTATTAAAGGCATCTGCTATCACAGAATCTTTAGGAATTAAAATACGCACTCCCTTTTCTTCAGCAACATCCAATATTGCTTTTGCTTCTTCTAAATAATCATCTTCAACTAACGAGTTACCAACCTTACCACCCCTAGCTTTTATGAAGGTATAAGACATTCCTCCACCAATAATCAAATTATCTAATTTGTCCATTAAGTTTTGAATAATTGAAATTTTACTGGAAACTTTTGCTCCCCCAATTATCGCAGTAAAGGGCTTTGCGCTATTTTTCATTACCCTGCGAATACTATCCAGTTCAGACTGCATTAACTTTCCAAAACATGAATTCCCTTCAAAAAAGCCTGCAATTATTGATGTGCTAGCGTGAGCTCTATGCGCTGTGCCAAATGCATCGTTTACATAAATATCTCCATGACCTGAAAGCTTTTCTGCAAAAGTCGAATTGCCTTTTTTTTCTTCGTTGTAAAATCGCAAATTTTCTAACAAAACAACCTTTCCTGCACTAAGTTTGCTAGTTATACTAAATGCCTTATCTCCAATACAATCCCCAGCAAATTCCACCTCTCTACCTAATAATTCTGATAGCTTTGAAACTATATGACTAAGAGAAAAATCTGCTTCGTACCCGCCACTTGGGCGCCCTAAATGAGACATTAGAACTACCGAACCTCCATTTTCTAGAATATAATTTACTGTTGGCAAAGCGGCTTCCATCCTAGTAGCGTCTGTTACTTCTTTATTTGCATTAAATGGGACATTAAAGTCTACTCTTATCAATGCTCTTTTACCTTTAAACGAAAAATCTGTTAGTGTTTTCATACTTCTTTTTTGAATGGAACCAACAAAGATAATTTGGCAATTAAATCACGCACTATATGTTCGTCTAAAATTGCGTTTCCCTACTTTTGACATATATGGAGTTAGAGCACATATTTGGAAACGAAAAGATAAAAACTCATTTGCTAGATGCCTTAAAAAATGGCAGAATACCGCATGCTCAAATTTTTTGTGGCCCAGAGGGCAGCGGTACCCTACCCATGGCAATTGCATATATCAAAACCATTGTTCAACATATAAAAAATGGAAAATGGCAAGAAAGCTCTAATTCAAATGGTGACTTAAAAATCGAAAAATTAATTCATCCCGATCTACACTTTTCCTTTCCTATTAATAAAACCGACGGCATTTCTAGTCAAAAGCTTGTTAGTGATGATTTTATTCACTTATGGAGAGCGGCTGTTTTGGAAATGCCGTATATGAATCTAAACGCATGGTATAATCATATTGGTTTGCTAAAAAGCCAAGGAAGTATTTCCGTGCATGAAAGCTCAGCTATTATGAAGAAGCTGAGTCTAAAGCCATTTGAAAGCGAATACAAATTCATGGTGATTTGGATGGCAGAACGCATTCATCCATCCGCTGCTAATAAACTTCTAAAGTTGCTGGAAGAGCCGCCAGAAAAAACAATTTTTATTCTCATTGCTCAAAGTACCGAGCAAATTTTACCAACTATTCTTTCCCGATGTCAATTTGTAAAGTTTTCTTCCATTGATAATCAGTCAATGAAAAAAGCTTTGGCATCGAATAACAATTTAACTGAAACGCAACTAAATACAATCATCAGATTAAGTGAAGGCAACCTTAACAAAGCGTTCGAATTAATCCGACACGACAAACAAATTGAATTCAATCATGAAAATTTTTCTATTTGGATGCGTTTCTGTTTCAAAAAAGACATGGCTTCAATATTTAGGTGGCTCGATAAAATGAATCGGCAAAATCGTGAAAATTTGAAACTTTTTCTACAATATGGGTTACACGTTTTTAGAGAAAGTATCATTCTTAATTACGGCGGTCCTGAACTTCAGCTTATTGAGGAAACCGAAACTGGGTTTATTAAAAAATTCTCTAAATATGTAACTGCTAATAACTGTCAGGAGTTTGTATCGGCCTTTGAGAATGCGCTTTTCGATATTGGAAGAAATTGTAATTCTAAGATAGTTTTAATGGATGTTTCATTGATTATTTTGACCAATATTCATCCAAAAAAATAGAAGAAAATCACAACTTGTTTATGATAACTTTGTAGTCATTGTAGAACCTAAGTTGCTTTCTTACTTTAATAGAAAGCTCTCAATATATATTATTAATGGGGTGTGGAAGTTGCTCAAGTGGAGCATGCGGTAGCTCAGGCGGAACTCCTGCCGGTTGCGAAAATAACGGGAATTGTAGTTCAGGTGGTTGCGGAAAATTGGAGGTTTTTGATTGGTTAGCTGGAATGGAAAGCTCAGCAGTTAATTCAACCCCTCTTATTGAAGTGCGATTTAAAAATACTCGAAAAGACTATTTTAGATATGGCACGAGTATAACACCTTCGGTAGGTGATATAGTAATGGTTGAAGCTAGCCATGGAACTGATGTAGGTGCAGTAACGCTTACTGGAGAGCTAGTAAGAGTTCAGCTTACTCGAAAAAACCCCAAGACAAATATTAACTCATTAAGTAGAGTAATTAGAATTGCTACTCAAGAAGATATTGACTTGTGGCAAGAGGTTCAAAAGAAAGAGAACGAAACCATGGTCAGTGCCAGAAAAGCTGCGACTAGTCTCAAATTGGATATGAAGATTTCGGACGTTGAATATCAAGGCGACGGAACCAAAGCAATCTTTTACTATACCTCCGAAAGTCGTGTTGACTTTAGGGAGTTGATTAAACTGTTCGCTGGTACATACAAGGTTCGTGTTGAAATGAAACAAATTGGCGCTCGGCAAGAGGCAGCGCGTGTTGGTGGAATTGGTAGTTGTGGCCGCGAATTATGCTGCTCTACTTGGCTAACTGACTTTCGCTCTGTTTCAACTTCAGCAGCTCGTTATCAGCAATTAGCGATAAACCCAATCAAGCTTGCCGGACAATGTGGCAAACTAAAGTGTTGTTTAAATTATGAACTTGATTCATATTTAGATGCATTAAAAGAATTTCCAGAAGGAGACGTTAAGCTTAAAACCAAAAAGGGTATTGCTTTCCTTCAAAAAACAGATATTTTCAGAAAAACCTTGTGGTTTAACTCTAAGGAGGATCCCTCTGTATTTCATCCGCTAAAACTGGAAACGGTGAAAGAAATATTGGAAATGAATAAAAACAATAAATTTCCAGAGAGCCTAAAACAATTTGCATATAGTGAAGCCCCTTTAGAGGACCTTCCTGACTACGAAAACGTTGTTGGTCAAGATGACTTAAATCGTTTTAATACTAAAGACAAGAAAAAAAACACTAACAGAAATAGAAATAAGCGTAAAAGTCAAGGTAAAGCGCCACAAAACACTCAAAACAACAAACAAGGACAAGTTGGAAACCAACAAGGTCAGAAAAAAAATCACTCTAACCAGAAGAGAAAGTCCAACGCTCAAACTAATTCTCAAAATAAGGAAAACGATGGAGGTCAGCAACCTCAATCTAAGTCAAAGCCTAAACCAAATTAAATGAGACTCACGTTGCTGTTTCTTTCTTTTCTAATATTAGGCTGCGATACATCACGTGTATTTGAAGAAAATATGCCGATAACAGAGGGGGTTTGGAATGCCGATAAAGCCGTTTCTTTTGCTGCAGAAATTAAAGAAACAGAAAATACGAAAAATATCTATTTCAACTTGAGAAATGATCTAAGTTATAAATACAGTAACCTGTATGTGCTTTCTGAATTAACGTTGCCCAATGGGAAAACCGAGCAGGACACATTAGAATTTATCCTGTGCAATCGATCCGGTAAATGGTTAGGTACAACCTCTGGTGGTTTAGTCACTCACCAAATTATGTTTCAACGTAAGGTTCAGTTTCCTAAAGCTGGAAACTACAGCTTTAGGTTTACGCAAGTAATGAGAGATAAGGACCTTAGAGGTATAAAGGAAATCGGTCTTAGAATTGAAAACGTTGAATAACTTATAATTTAATTAGCGTTTGATTTAGACTGCCTTCGGCGTTTTTCATCCTATACACACCGTAATTTAAGTCTGTAATATCAACTTGGTTTTTTCCTTTTCCAATAAATATAGTTTTGACTAATTCTCCATTTAAGTTTATCACTCGAACCTCTTCAGATTGTTCTGATTCTATCCAAACTCTATTTTGAGCTGGATTTGGATAAACCGAAATGTTTCGTCCTTTAACTTCAGCAACCGAAACCGTCGATGGGTCACCACCTTTCTCAGCAAAAACAGATTTCATAGAATATATTTTATCTCCTGCAGTATTAGACATTGAATTAGCCGCATTTCCAGTTGCATAAAAACTTACTGACCCTGTTCCAACTAGCGGAGCCCTCCATTTAAAAGGCCATGCCTTTCTGCCATTTGCACCTGCAGTGCTGGAGGGTTTATGACTCATATATTTTGTATTCACAATATTAGTTCCCGATCCTGCTGTTAGAGTTCCCAGCTGAGTTCCATCATCTTTCTGAGCAGAAAACGAAAACCCAAACTTGCTAATTCCTGCTTGCGCAACAGTTACCGTTACATTATATTCTGTCCCTGGAGTATACCCTTCTGTTGGAATATCAGAAGAAATCATGTTGTTGTCTACCACAGCTCCGCCACCATGGCATCCTCCGTTTGTTCCGCATGTTTTTCCATCTGCCGGCGAACCTGTGTATCCTGCAGGCGCCGAATTATTTGAGTTTGATAAAAGTCCTCCAAGAAATAATCCGCCCAAAGCTGCTATTCCAGTAATTCTAACAATACGTATTGATAATTTCATGTTTACTGTTTTTTTAACCCGATAAATTGCTTAATAAATGTGTGATTAAACACCATTCCCTAATTTCTGTTAACAAATGTACAGTGAGATAAGTTTAAATTATTGCACGATTCTTCAGAATACTTGTACTTCCTGAGATAACCGAAATATTAAACTCCGTTTACTTTTCTCTATATATGGTTTCTAAAACCACCTGCCCAACTGCTTCCAAGGTAGATTTATCAATGATATCAATGTCATCTAAATGTCGGTGGTGGAATGACCCAAAATCACCTTGATAAGGGTCGTAGTGTATAATATCGATACTTGGAATATTCGCAATTCTATTCACATATAAATGATCATCCGTAATGCCACCTTTCGCTTCTTCCTGAATAAAGTACTTTCCGTAACCTAACTTACTTGCCAAATACCAAACCTTATTTACTAGTTGGGGGTTATATTGCATTGAAACTCCTTCTTTTGGAAATACAGCATCCTTAGCTCCAACCATGTCTAACAAAATACCATACTTCGGTCGAATATAGTTGTCACTTAAGTTCTTTGCCCAATATTGAGAGCCCAAGCACCACGTGTCGCCTGCTTGGTCGACCATCATTCCTGAGGGTTGACCGTAATCTTCAGCATCAAATAAAATGATATCGATTCCAACCTTTGGTTGAATATCTGAGCTTGAAATGGCTCTTGCAATTTCCATAAGTACACCAACACCAGAGGCTCCATCATTGGCACCATCAATTGCTTCTGTTTTTCTCATTTCATCGCGGTCAGCAAATGGCCTAGAATCCCAATGAGCCATTAATAAAATCCGATTTTTATTAATGGTATCTGATCTTGCTATTATATTTTTTATGGCAATTTTCTTTCCATTAAATGTGGTAGACTTACCCAGCTGTACGGTAGTTTGCCAGTTCCATTTTAGAAATTGTTTTTCAAAATACTCTACTGCTTTTAAATGCGCATTAGTGCCTGGAACTCTAGGGCCAAAGGCAACTTGTTTTACAATATAAACATAGGCGCTATCAACATTAAAAGCAGGTTTTTCAATTGGCATAAAAACAGCAGATGGAATTATTTTTGTTTTTTTAGCTCTTTCTTTTGAATCATCAACACAACCAAGAACGATAAACAAAACCAAACAACTCGAAATTATTATTCGCATATTAGACTTTACCCTTTAGGTTTTCAATCATGTTGTCCACCAATCCCTTTAAATTGTACTTCTCTTTCCAGCCCCAATCATTCCTAGCCGGTGAATCTTCTATTGACCTTGGCCATGTAGCTGCAATATCTTGCCTGAAATCAGGGTTGTAGCTGACCTCAAAATCAGGAATTCTTGCTTTTATCTCCGCCGCTAATCCTTTTGGGTCAAAATTCATTGCCGCAATATTGTAACAGGTTCTTAACTTAACCTCATCTGCTGGTGCCTCCATTATTTCACGAGTTGCCCGGATAGCATCTTCCATATGCATCATCGGTAGCTCAGTATCTTCTCTCAAAAAACAATCAAACTTTTCACCACGAAGCGCACTATAAAAAATATCTACTGCATAATCCGTAGTTCCTCCTCCGGGCAGACTCTTCCATCCTATTAACCCAGGAAATCGAACTCCGCGAACATCTACGCCGTACTTTTCAAAGTAGTATTTATTCCACATTTCTCCAGCTAATTTCCCGATACCGTAAACTGTATTGGGCTCAATAATAGTTTGTTGCGGAGTCTGGTCTTTCGGTGTAGTGGGGCCAAAAACCGCTATAGAACTTGGCCAAAATATCTTTTTAATGTATCCCTCCTTAGCAAGGTTTAGAACGTTAAACTGCCCTTCAATGGCAAGGTCCCAGCCAAAACGCGGGAGCTTTTCAGCAGTTGCCGATAATAGTGCTGCAAGATTATAGACTTGAGTAATTCCGTTTTTCTTTACTAAATCAAATAGGGCGCTTTTATCTAAAATATCAAGCTTCTCATACCTTCCTTCTATGTTTACTCCATCCTTTACGTCAGAAGCAATAACATTAGAAGCTCCATAACTTAATTTTAAACTTTCGA
Source organism: Flavobacteriales bacterium UBA6770 (assembly GCA_905181875.1). Lineage (GTDB taxonomy): Bacteria > Bacteroidota > Bacteroidia > Flavobacteriales_G > Salibacteraceae > UBA6770. Next base: position 1,040,197 of record CAJIZH010000003.1, on the reverse strand, counting down.
ATAACTCCTGGCCAACCTGACCAAGAGAACCTATTATTAATATTTTTTCTGCCATATGCGTTCAATAATGAATGGCAAAAATATTATTTAAAATGAAGCCTCTAAGAATAGAATATCAGACTAAGTATTCTGCGTTAACTCATCTGGTGGGTTTTTCACGTCTGAAGTTAATGTCCCTTTGATAGATTCAAGGAATTTAACGATAGAGTGACCCCCGTGACAGGTCTATATCTAACTGCACTTTCGCCATTATCCAAACAGCAACATCTAGTTTTTCTGCAGATCCTTTATAAAAATAAGGAAAAGTTCCGCTTATATCTCTTAAGATCAGCATTTTAAATAAATAGTTTTCCCAAGGTTCAGTAGTTTCTTTAAAACTTCTTTCATCGCACGGTTTACTTTTTGTGTATGTCCATTAACCTGCCGTTACTCCAGGTTTTTGGTAAGAATTTTCCGTTATGGCGCCTTGTACAAACTGTTTTTACAAAAAAGGACACCCCTTGCTACTCTTTATTTGTGAGCGCTTCCTCATTTCCTTTTAAAAACTCATCAAATCGTGAAGAAGTAACTAAAGTTCTTTCAAGCGCACCAGTAGCATTAGTAATATTAAAATACGAAATTGGTTTTAACTTCTTTGGTATTGCTTTTGAAAATAAATTTTACTTACTCTATATCATCAATTAAAAATTCTTCGTTCGGAATATTCATTTCCATAGGATTCAAAATTGGCATTCCTGCTTGGTCTTCAATTTTAGGAGACCTTACACCCAAAATTGAGCTATATGATCATTAGCATTCAAAACGGTTGGCGAGTTTCTATCGCAATTATTTTGTTCCCCTCCTGGTGATGCTGGTAAATTATCTGCCCCGTAAGCCTCTAAGTTGTGACAATAATTGTATAAAATATTCCCAGTTTTCGAAAGCCTTTTGTCGTGATAAAAAACCTGAACTGGATTAACAATCTCTTTATTCAAAACCGCTTGCTTTATTGGGATAATCGATTCAAAATACTGCGTTGCCATTTTTGAAACATAAGCAGATAAGTTAATGTTTACTGATTCAACAGTGTTTATTACCAGTTGCACTTCTTGCTATAATTTAGCTTATCGCGAACACGCACTAATGAAGAAGAAAAGAGTCACACTACAGAGGTTTTTTGATTATTTCAATTTTTTAATCCAATAAACGTGATCTCCGTTTAGTTCAAATTTTCGTGATCTCATGCTCTATTGAATTATTTCTGACATTAGTCATTTTACTAGTCCTGCACAGTATATAAATTTGATAAAAAATTAAGTATGCCTTTTTATCACAAACTTGGGGTCTTCCCCAGCAAAAGACACACGATTTTTCGCAAGGAAAATGGAGAGTTATATTCCGAAGAATTATTTGGCACCATTGGGTTTGATGGCATGTCATCAATCATGTATCATGTTCATCGACCTACAATAGTCAAGGATATTGGAGCTGAAAAAGATGTTTCTCCAAAAGCTGCATTTGATAAAAACATACGGGCTCAGCGATTAAGAGGTTTTGAAATTAACCCTATTGCAGACCAATTAGATGCAAGAGTGCCCATATTATTTAATAGCGACGTGTCTATTCAGCTTGCAGCACCTTCAAATAAAACCGAAGACTATTTTTATAAAAACGGTGATGCCGATGAAGTAATCTTTATTCACAAAGGTTCAGGAAAGCTAAGAACCCAAATGGGCAATATAGTTTTTAAATATGGAGACTATTTAGTTATTCCACGTGGAATGATTTATAAAATGGATTTTGATTCTACGGACAATCGTTTATTTATAACAGAATCAAACAGTCCGGTTCATACTCCTAAAAAATATCGAAACAGGTTTGGACAGCACCTTGAACACTCTCCTTTTTGTGAGCGAGATCTGCGAGCTCCCTCTGAAATAGAAACGCATGACGAGTTAGGAGACTTTTTAGTTAAAGTAAAAAGAGAGGGGGTCGTTTATGACTTTATTTATGGAGCGCATCCTTTTGATGTAGTTGGCTGGGACGGTTATAATTTCCCGTATGCATTTTCAATTCATGAATTTGAACCAATTACTGGAAGGGTGCACTTACCACCTCCTATTCATCAAACATTTGAAACCGATGCTTTCGTAATTTGTTCATTTGTGCCTCGCAAGTATGACTATCACCCCAAGTCAATTCCTGCACCATATAACCATAGTAATATAGACTCGGATGAAGTACTGTACTATGTTGATGGCGATTTTATGAGTAGAAATGACATTGCGCCTGGACACATTACCTTGCACCCCTCAGGAACTGCACACGGTCCGCATCCGGGAGCGGCGGAAAGAAGTATAGGTAAAACAGAAACAGAAGAGCTAGCTGTTATGGTCGATACTTTTAAGCCGCTAAAGGTTACCGAACAAGCTATAGCAATAGCTGATAAAGACTATTTTAAATCTTGGATAGGTTAGTTGATAATATTGAAAGACAAAAACGATGAGTAAAAAAGAAATACAATCAGTAGACTACAGTTTAGAAAAAATATTTGCAGGTGCACAAGATTTCCTTCCGTTATTAGGGACGGATTATATTGAGTTCTATGTCGGTAATGCAAAACAGTCCGCGCATTTTTATAAAACCGCTTTTGGGTTTCAATCTTTAGCGTATAAAGGTTTAGAAACCGGGTCTAGAGATTCTGTCAGTTACGTTTTAGTTCAAGATAAAATTAAATTAATCCTTACCACTCCATTAAACAGCAAATCGCCAATAAATGATCATATTGTTAAGCACGGCGATGGTGTTAAAGTAATTGCTCTTTGGGTGGAGGATGCACAAAAAGCATACGAAGAAACTACTTCTAGGGGCGCTAAATCTTATTTAGAGCCAGTATTGGAGAGAGACGAACATGGCGAAGTTGTTAGAGCAGGAATCTATACTTATGGCGAAACTGTTCACATGTTTATTGAAAGAAAAAACTACACGGGTGCATTTTTACCTGGATTTAAAGAATGGAAATCAGATTACAATCCCAGCCCAGTAGGTTTAAAGTACATAGACCATATGGTTGGTAATGTTGGTTGGAACCAAATGAATACTTGGGTTAAATGGTATGAAGACGTAATGGGTTTTGAGAATTTCCTTTCATTTGATGATAATCAAATTCATACAGAGTATTCTGCATTGATGAGTAAGGTAATGTCTAACGGAAACGGACGTATTAAATTCCCGATAAATGAACCCGCAAAGGCCGCTAAAAAGTCTCAAATAGAAGAATACTTAGACTTTTACGAAGGCTCTGGTGTGCAGCATATTGCAGTTGCAACTGATGATGTTATAAAAACAGTTGCACAACTAAAAGCTCGTGGTGTTGAGTTTTTACCACCTCCACCGCAAGAATATTATGATGGAATCCCTGAAAGACTAGGTAAACATCGCGATATGATGAAAGAAGATATAAAAGAACTTCAAAAACTTTCAATTTTGGTGGATGCCGATGAGGAGGGCTATTTATTGCAAATTTTCACTAAACCAATAGAAGACAGGCCTACCTTATTCTTCGAGATTATTCAAAGAATGGGAGCAAGAGGATTTGGTGCTGGGAACTTTAAAGCTTTATTCGAATCTATAGAACGAGAACAAGAAAACAGAGGAACTCTTTAATTTAAAAGCCCTCCCAAAAATTTGAGAGGGCTTTTTTTGAATTAATTAATTGTCCTGAACAGTAAAAGGTCACACAGTTTTAGCCAATCATTACATTTGCCTTTCCAAAAATTTCAAGTATGAGAGAAATATTTTCAGGAGCACAAGCTTCTAATTCAATAGAGAACCAAATTCTTATCTGCAAAAGTTTTAGCGAAATCGCAGACTTAAGCGCAAATGAACTTGCCTTCGTAAAAGAGCAAATTGAGAATAAAAACAACTCAATTTATCTTAATCGGTTAAATAGTCACGTATTCATATATCAAATTGAAGAGGATAAAAACAGTAATAAAACCCTTGAAAAGGCCCGACTTGCAGCTCATAGTGTTTGTAAAAAATTAAATGAACTTAAACAAACTTCAGTTACCATAAAAGGCAGCGGAAATTCAGAACTGCTTTATGCCTTTTCTGAAGGCTTTGGTTTGAGTAATTATCAGTTCCTTAAATATTTCTCTGATGCTGATAAGAGAAGAAATGCCATTTCGACCATAAATATTGATGGACTTTCGAATACTGAGCTAGTCAACCTAAATTCAGCAGTAAGTTCTACTTGCATTGCACGTGATTTTGTAAATGAACCTCTTTCATATTTAACTGCTGAGCAGTATGCTCATGACATGATGGATTTAGGAGAAGAACTAGGATTTAAAGTTGAGGTATTCAATAAATCTAAAATCCAATCGTTAAAAATGGGTGGACTGCTCGCAGTAAACCTTGGGTCTCCAAATCCACCAACTTTTTCTATTTTAGAATGGAATCCAGAAAATGCTAAAAACGAAAAACCTTATGTCCTTGTTGGAAAAGGTGTGGTTTACGATACCGGTGGCTTAAGCTTAAAGCCAACTGCGATGTCAATGGACTATATGAAATGTGACATGGGAGGTTCTGCCTCAGTAGTTGGAACGATGGCCGCAATAGCACAAGCTAAATTGCCAATTAGAGTAATCGGACTAATTCCTGCAACGGAAAATCGTCCAGGTGGCAACGCTTATGTTCCTGGTGATGTAATTAATATGCATAATGGAATGACCGTTGAAGTCTTAAATACGGATGCTGAAGGAAGAATGATTTTAGCAGATGCCCTTTCTTACGCAAGAAATTACGACCCTGAACTAGTAATAGACATGGCGACATTAACGGGATCAGCGGCAAGAGCGATTGGCGACCAAGCCATGGTTTCAATGGGAAATGCACCACAAGAAATACACGATTTACTTATCGAGTCTGGTGCAAAAACCTACGAACGATTTGCCCCATTTCCATTTTGGGATGAGTACGGGGATCAGTTGAAATCTAGAGTTGCAGATCTCAAAAATCTAGGTGGGGCTGAAGCTGGAATGATTACAGCTGGTAAGTTTTTAGAGTATTTCACACAAGATACAGTAACAAAAGAAGGCTACCCATATATCCACATTGATTTAGCCGGTCCAGCATTCAATCATTCGGAAAAAAATTATCGCGGAATTGAAGGTACTGGAGTTGGAGTTCGTTCATTATTCGAGTTTTTCAAAACAATTTCAGCATAGATTCTTAAATGCATCCCAAAAAGAACATAAAACCAAATCGAAAAATTCGTGTTGGGGTTTCAATAGGAGATTTCAATGGTATAGGGCTAGAGGTAATTATAAAAACCTTTTCTGATGCTAGAATGATGGACGTTTGTACTCCCGTTATCTACGGAAACCTGAGTTTAATTAAAGCCTACAACGAATCTCTTGATGTTAGTGACTTTAGCTTTTTAGAGATAGCAGATGCTGCTCAAGCAAACCCCAAGAGGGCAAACTTAGTTCAAGTATGGGATGATGAAAGCACCATTACTTTTGGCGAATCAACCTCTGATGCAGGCAAAAAATCTTTCTTATCGCTTGAGGCCGCCACTAAGGACTTAGCATCAAATAAAATTGATGTTTTAGTAACCGCTCCAATTAATAAAAACAACATTCAGTCTGAAGATTTTTCATTTCCAGGACATACTGAATATTTGGCTAATTATGCTAATGAAGATTATCCGTTAATGGTTCTTACCCATGGCGATTTAAGAGTAGGAACAATAACTGGTCATATCGCGATTAAAGATGTTGCTAGTCAAATCACAGAGGAAGTAATTTTAAAAAAGATTGAGGTTTTACAAAAAACTTTACAGCAAGACTTTAGTATTGCTCATCCTACAATTGCAGTTTTAGGCCTTAATCCTCATTCCGGAGATAATGGAACTATAGGTTCTGAAGAAAAAGAAATAATTATTCCAGCTCTAAAAAAAGCAGAAAAAAAAGGCACTTTGATTTTTGGGCCTTTTCCTGCTGACGGATTTTTTGGATCGCCAGGATATAAAAAATTCGATGGAATTCTAGCTATGTATCATGACCAAGGTTTGACTCCATTCAAAACGATTTCTTTTGATGAGGGCGTGAACTTTACAGCAGGGCTCCCAATTGTAAGGACCTCGCCTGACCATGGCACTGCATATGACATTGCTGGGGCCGGAATTGCTTCTGCAAGTTCATTCAGAAATGCTGTATTTTCTGCGATTGATATCTTTAAAAATCGGAAACTAAACAAAACCCTAGTCGAAAATGCTTTAACAAAGAGATAAAGGCTTGGTTTTTAATTGTTTCGATTAAATTTTACTAACACATATTTTATTACATTTGCCGCCTCATTTTTGGCTAGGATTCTATGAAAGATTTTGAACTAAAATTTTCAGGATTAACAGTAGGTAAACACCAGTTTAACTATGAGGTAACAAAAACGTTCTTTGAGACTTTTCAAGATAGAGGTATTGAAGGTGAGCTTATTCATAATGGAAAAGTTGCTTTCGATATCGAATTGGACAAAAAAGAAAACTTATTGGTATTCGATATCTTTTATAATGGTTCGGTAAATGTAGATTGTGATATTTGCTTGGATGTTCTAGATATTGAGATTTCTGGTGATTCTAGAATCATTGGGAAATTTAGCGACGAAGATGTTTGGGGTGAAGAGGATGTGATATACATTCCGCCCAGAGATCATAAAGTTGATTTATCTGAGCTTTTTTATCAGCTTATTCACCTTGCATTGCCCTCTAAGGCAGTTCACGAAGAAGGTAAGTGTGATCCAATAATGATTGAAAAACTAAAAGAATACAATGGCGGAGAAGGTTCTTCTAACGAAGCATCAGATCCGAGATGGAATACATTAAAAGACTTGTTTAAAGATAAAAATTAGAAATAATGGCACATCCTAAACGTAAGCAGAGTACGACTAGAAGAGACAAAAGACGTACTCACTACAAAACTACTGCTCCGACAGTTGCAACATGTCCAACAACTGGACAACCACATTTATTCCACAGAGCCCACTGGTTCGAAGGAAAATTATACTACAAAGGAAAAGTTGTCTTAGAGAAAGAGACAGAGGTTTAGTCATTGGTTCTAATTTGGCAACTAGCTAAATTCCTAAATGCGCTTAGGCCTCGACACTTTTGGTGGTGATTTTGCACCCGACTCAACTATTCTTGGAGCAATAGACGCTCGAAAAGAATTGCTTAAAGATATTTCCATTGTCCTTATAGGTGATGAAAATGTAAGTAGAGAAAAAATTCGGTCTCAAGGAGAGAATCCTAATGATTTCGAGTTCATTCATACTACTGAGCGAATTGAGATGGGTGAGCACCCTGCAAAAGCATTTAAAAGCAAACCCGAGTCTTCAATAGGTCTTGGGTTTCGTTATTTGAAGACGGGTGAACTTGATTCGTTTGCAAGTGCAGGAAATTCGGGAGCAATGATGGTGGGCTCAATGTTTACTATCCAAGCGATACCTGGCGTCATTAGACCGTCCGTAACTTCCGCAATCCCTTGTCCTGACGGAAGTATGAATATATTGCTTGATGTTGGTATTAATGCCGACTGTAAGCCAGACGTTCTTTATCAATTCGGAATTCTAGGGTCAATTTATGCAAAGGAGGTTTTTTCGATTGAAAACCCTAAGGTTGGACTGTTGAGCATGGGAGAGGAGGAAGAAAAAGGAACAATACAAATCCAAGCAGCTCATCAGCTCATGAAAGATTCTCGAGATTTTAATTTTTTTGGGAATGTAGAAGGACGAGATCTCTTTAGTGGAGAGGTGGATGTTATTGTAACCGACGGCTTCACTGGCAATGTAATGCTAAAAGAAGCTGAAGCCTTTTATTCAATGATTAAGAAGCGTGGTATCAATGATGAATTCTTTAATCGCTTAAATTATGAAATTTATGGTGGTACTCCTGTGCTTGGTGTTAATGGAAATGTTATTATTGGCCACGGAATTTCGAGCGCTCGAGCTATAAAAAATATGATTGTTCATTCGCTAGACGTGTCAAAAGCACAATTAGTGGGAAAAATAAAAAACGCATTCCAATAATGTCGAAAATTACAGCAGCAATTACCTCCGTTTCGGGTTACGTACCTGAAACTAAAATGACAAATAAAGACCTTGAAAAAATCATTGATACCAACGATGAGTGGATTACTTCAAGAACAGGTATCAAGGAACGTCGAATTCTAAAAGAACCAAACACAGGTGCCTCTGACTTGGCAGCTCCTGCCGTTTTAGACCTTTGCAAAAAACGAGGGATCTCTCCAAAAGAGATAGATTTAATAATTGTTGGCACCGTAACATCCGATTACAATTTTCCGAGCTGTGCAAATATTGTTGCGGATAAAGTAGGAGCTACTAACGCTTGGAGCTTTGACGTAAATGCAGCTTGCTCTGGGTTTATTTATGCGTTGAGCACAGGAGCACAGTTTATTGAAACAGGAAAATATAAAAAGGTTGTTGTGGTTGGCGTAGACAAAATGTCATCTATACTAAACTACGAAGACCGCACAACATGTATCATTTTTGGAGATGGTGGTGGAGCCGTTTTATTAGAACCAAACGAAGAAGGAAACGGAGTTATCGATTTCCAATTGCACTCTGATGGTTCTGGACGAAAATATTTACACCAACCTGCTGGTGGCTCAGTGAAACCTGCATCTGCAGAAACAGTTGCAAATAACGAGCACTCAGTTTATCAAGAAGGAAAACAAGTATTCAAATTTGCAGTTACTAATATGGCTGATGTTTCTGAAGAAGTTATGTTAAGAAATGGACTAAATGGAGACACCGTAGACTGGCTAGTTCCTCATCAAGCAAACCTCAGAATAATTGATGCAACTGCTAAGCGTTTAAACCTTGACCCAGAAAAGGTCATGATTAATATAGAAAAATACGGAAATACAACTGCTGGAACTATTCCTCTTTGCCTATGGGAATGGGAACCTAAATTAAAAAAAGGTGATAATATCATCTTATCCGCTTTTGGCGGTGGTTTTACTTGGGGTGCGGTTTATATTAAATGGGCATACAATAGTTAAGTAAATTTATCTTTGTAGAACAAGAAAAATTTTAATATGAAAATTGAAGAAATTCAGGGATTAATAAAATTTGTAGCTAAATCTGGTGTAAACGAGGTTGAACTAGAAATGGATAACATAAAATTAGTTATCAAAACTGGGGCTAAGGAAGTAGCTCCACAAATTATTCATGCAGCAGCTCCAATGGCCGCTACTCCTATAGCGGCTCCTTCGCCAGTAGCAGCGGTAGCGAGCATCCTGCGCCAATTGTTGAAAACTCAAACTACATTGAAATTAAGTCTCCTATGATTGGGACTTTCTATCGTTCAGCTACTCCTGAGAAACCTGTATTTAAAACTGTAGGCGACGACGTAAAGCCCGGAGATGTACTTTGCATTATTGAAGCAATGAAATTATTCAATGAAATAGAAGCTGAAGTTTCCGGTAAAATCGTGAAAGTTTTAGTTGATGATGCATCTCCAGTGGAGTATGATCAACCTCTATTCTTGATTGATCCTAGTTAATTTTAAATACTATAGTTGATGGCAAGGAAAATAAAATCTAAACTTTTCAATAAAATTCTCATTGCCAACCGGGGAGAGATTGCTTTGAGAATTATCCGTACCTGTAAAGAAATGGGTATAAAAACGGTTGCTGTATATTCTTTAGCGGACAAGGACAGCTTACCTGTTCGATTTGCTGATGAAGCAGTATGTATTGGCCCTGCGCCAAGTACAGAGTCGTATCTAAAAATCCAAAATATTATAGCTGCAGCTGAAATTACAAATGCTGACGCTATACATCCAGGATATGGATTCCTCTCTGAAAACGCTAAATTCTCAAAGATCTGTGAAGAACACGGGATAAAGTTTATTGGCGCTGGACCTGATATGATTGAAGGAATGGGTGACAAAGCGAACGCCAAGACTACCATGCTAGCAGCGGGTGTTCCTTGTGTTCCTGGTTCAGAAGGACTGTTGAAGGATGGAGATCATGCTGTTCAAATGTCTAGAGAAGTTGGCCTTCCTGTTATGATGAAAGCTACTGCCGGTGGCGGAGGTAAGGGAATGCGGGTTGTTTGGAAAGAGGAAGATGTGGCGGATTCATTAGCCGCAATTCAACGAGAAGCTGCTGCAGCCTTTGGAAACGATGGTGTTTATATGGAGAAATTCATAGAAGAACCTCGTCATATTGAAATTCAAATTGCAGGTGATCAGCACGGAACGGCTTGTCACATGAGTGAACGAGATTGCTCGATTCAAAGGAGACATCAGAAGCTAGTTGAAGAAACTCCTTCACCGTTTATGACTCCTGCTTTAAGAAAAGAAATGGGTGAGGCTGCAATAAAAGCAGCAATGGCTGTGAAATATGAAGGTGTTGGAACGGTAGAATTTTTAGTGGATAAAAATAAAAAATTCTACTTCATGGAAATGAATACCAGAATCCAAGTAGAACATACTATCACTGAAGAAGTCATTGGTTGGGATTTGATAAAAGAACAAATTTTGATTGCTGCCGGAGAGCCAATTTCCGGTAAAAATTATATGCCTAAGGCACATGCCATACAATGTAGAATTAATGCTGAAGATCCTACAAAGAACTGGATGCCTTCACCTGGAAAAATCACAGAATATCATGAGCCGGGGGGAATAGGAATTCGAATTGACACACATGTTTATGCGGGTTATACCATTCCGCCTAACTATGATAGCATGGTTTCTAAACTTATTGCTGTTGCTCAAACTCGAGAAGAGGCTATTATGAAAATGCAACGTGCATTGGACGAATATATCGTTGAAGGAGTTAAAACAACAATTCCTTTTCACCAGAAGTTGATGAAAAACGAACAATTTCAGAAGGGAGACTTTACCACCAAATTTCTGGAAGAGTGGGATTACGCCTCTGAAATATAAAAGAGAAAAACATTTAAAAAAGACTGTTCAATTCAATTGAATGGTCTTTTTTTTTAGAATATTATGTAATCGCTTGGGTTTATAGCATCACCATTATGCCACAATTCTAAATGCAAATGAGGTCCCGTACTTAACTCACCACTGCTACCTACAATTGCAATAGCTTCTCCGACTCCAACCTTATCTCCAGCCTTTTTAAGGAGCATCGAGTTGTGCTTATAAACTGATATCAGGTTATATTTATGCTGCAGATAAATAATATGTCCTTCATCGGATGTCCAAGTGGCCAAAGTAACTGTTCCTTCTAAAACAGCTTTTATTGGAGCATCAGACTCCGCAGAAACTATATCAACACCGTAATGCCTAATTGTTGGGTCAAATTTGGACGATAAGACCCCTTCTAGCGGAGTAAAAAACAGAATATTCCGTAAACCGTCATCTTTTCCACTTCCCGAGCTGAAGCTCAAATTAAACCGCTCTTCTTGCTCAACCTCATTTCGGAGAACGCTATCCTCTAGTGATACTTCCGTTTTTAATTGATCATTAGAAATGGTTGCATCACCAAAAATTGCTGAATCATGTTTCACTACACCGCCTGATAAAATAACCTTTAAAGTACTTAAGTACTTGATATTGTTATTTAAAGCTTGTCCAAGACTATCAACCCTATGAGCAGTTGAAGTTGCTATCCGCTTTGTTTGCACATCGGCATAGCCAGGAATAAACTCTCTGAGTGGTGTAAATGAGACTGTTAAAATAATAAACGCTGTAAAGAGAATTAGGAATAACCCTCCCCATGCAAAGACATTAAGAGGTGAAAGAATCAATGAGAACTGCTCTTCAAAGGTATCATCGTTCATAAGCACCAATCTAGACTTGTGCTTTATCTTAGAAATAACCTTTTTGGTTTTTCCACTTTGTTTATCGCTTTGGCTATTTTCTTTTTTCATTTTATCAAGAACAAATATCCGATTTCTTAGGGATTATTATTGAGGAGCCTTATTCAAGAATTAGATATTAAAATAAAATATTTTTGTCAGTTCATAGTTCTACTAAATTAGAAGCAAAAACTAGCTTGAAAAATCGATTACTATTATTTGTATTTATGTTTTCCATTGCGTTTGGAATTCAGAGTTGTTCTCAAAAAAAGAACAACTTTCTAAATCGGTTTTTTCATAATACCAATGCAAGGTGGAACGGTTATTTTAATGCCACTGAAGCATATAAAGCAGGTAAGGCAAAAATAAAAACGGGTCATAAGGAAAACTATAGAAAGCTTCTTCCGATCTACATCTATGGCGATGAAGAAATGGCATCTGCCGTTCAAACAGATATGGATGTCGTAATCAAAAAATGTTCTCGGGTCATAGAGTACCACAGCATGGACATTAAAGGAAAGGAATATGTTAAATGGATTGAAGATTGCTGGATGTTAATAGGAAGGGCCTATTTCTATGAAAAAAACTTTAAAGAGTGTATTCCTATATTTAAATATGTAACAAAGAAATTTAAAGGCGAGCAAAAATATCAAGCGCGTCTCTGGCTTATTAAATCCCACATTCAAACCGAAAATTATGATCAAGCTGATGCTCTGATTCGTTTATTGGCCAATGACAATAAAATTCCAGAAGAAATCCTGCCTGAAGTAAAGGCGACAATTGCTGAGTATTATCTTACTCAAGGCGAGTATGCTAAAGCAATACTGGAGTTGGAAGAGGCCGTTTTAATCCAAGAAGACAAAGGTCTTGCTACCCGTTGGATGTTTATCTTGGCACAACTGTATGCTGAACAGGGAGAATCCATTCGCGCAAATAATACTTATAAAGCAGTTGCCAAAAGACACCCAGAATACGAAATGGAATTTTGGGCGCAAATGAATAGAGCTCTTTCCTATAATGTTGAGGACGGCAGTAGTTATGATATAAAAAAAGTGCTCTTGAAGATGTTACGTGACGATAAGAACATTGAATATAGAGATAAGCTCTATTATGCTCTAAGTAAGATTTATTACCAAGAAGGTAGCGAAGAACGACAAATCAGTTCACTAATGCTCTCCGCTCAGTCTAGTGTTGAGGATAATTATCAAAAAGGACTTTCGTTTCTCGGATTAGCTGAAATACATTTTGCTCGACCTGAGTATATCATCGCCCAGGCGTTTTATGATAGCACGGTTCAGTATATTCCTCCCGATTTCCCGAATCGGGAAGAAATAGTTAACATAAAAAACAGCTTAACAGAGCTGGTAGAAAACATTCTAATCATTGAAAGAGAAGATAGTCTACTCGCCTTATCTGAAATGTCGGAAGATGATTTAGATGCATTTATTGATGAGATAATTGAACAACGTGTTGCTGCGGAAGAAGCACGTCGTGAAGCTCAGGAAAACCAATCTACTAGCTTTAATGATGGTGGATTTCAAAATGAAGTGTCAAATGAAAAAGGAGCTTGGTACTTTTACAATGACAAAACTATTTCTCTTGGAAAACGAGAATTTGCAAAACAATGGGGCAATAGACCCAATGATGATAATTGGCGTAGAAGCGATAAATCAAGTATAAGCCTTGATGAATTAGACTCCTTTAATGAAACCGCTGCGGATAGCGTTTTATCTGGGCTTAGTGATAAGTCAAAATATATGAAAGACATACCCTTCTCACCTGAAGCAAAATTAAATTCCAACGAAAATATCGTAGAAGCATATTATTCTTTAGGTATAATTTATAAAGAAAAAATGAATGACAAAAAGCATGCAATTAGTGCTTTTAGAAACCTGCTTTCTCGGTATGACACATCAAAGTATCAAATTAACTGTCTATACCAATTATATAGAATGTATTTAAATGAAAATAGGTTAGATTCTTCAAATTATTACAAAAATTATATTTTAGGTAAGTATCCAAATTCTGATTATGCAAAAATAATAGACGACCCTGATTATGCAAAAGACATGAATTCTAAAAAGAAGGCAGCGCTTCAGGCTTATAGAAAAGCCTATTACTATTACACTCGTAGCTTTTATTCTGCATGTATTACTGAGTGTGATAAAGCTACAATTGAAATGCCCGACAATCACCTTGCGACTAAATTTAATTATCTAAAAGCACTGTGCGCTATAAATACACGCGACAAAAAAGACCTAATTACAAGCCTTGAACAGTTTAAAAAAGAAAACGCAGGAACATCTGAGGCCAAAGACGCAGAAGAAAGGATTAAAATTCTAAAAAGTGAGAAGAAAGTTGAGCCCAAGGATCTGCCTCCGCCAGATTATTTGTTTGAAAAAAATGGTCGTCATCTAGCGGTGATGCTATTGCCTGTGGAAGGAACTGAAATTGAAAAAATTAAAGAACGAATTGACAACTACAATAAAGCATATCATGGTAATTTAAAGCTTTCGATAAGCGCCGTATTATTGGACAAAGAAACCCATATGGTCTCCATAAAGCAATTTGAAAACTCTAAAACTGCAATTGGCTATTTTTCTGATTTTTCAAAAAACAGGACCAGTCTCAAAAAAATTAATGAGTTAGAAAACGATTTCTTTGTGATTAGCTATACCAACTATGCTCTATTTTTTCAAGACAAAAGGATTGAAAGTTACCTTGAGTTTCACCAAAATAAGTATGAACTTTAGATTGTTGATAATTTTTATATTTGGCACTTATAAAAATTCAAATGTTTAAACGTTCGAAATCTATGGCTAAGCAAACGGAACTAGAAAGTACTAGAAATCATATTTCTGTAGGTACCACAATTACCGGTGATATTGAGACCAGTGGCGATATCCGTTTAGATGGTAAGCTCATCGGTACAATCAACAGTAACGGAAAGGTTGTTATTGGAGAAGGTGGTAAACTAGAAGGAGAAATAATCTGTACCAATGCTAATATTTCTGGAACCGTTCAAGGGAAAATTTCCGTAAAGGAGCTTTTATCGCTTCAAACAACGGCAAATATCAATGGCGATATGGAAACAGGGAAGCTGTCAATTGAACCTGGCGCAAACTTTACAGGTGCCTGCAGCATGGGGGCTACAGTTAAAGATATCAATCAAATTTCCGGAAATCAGAAAGGAAAAACGGCCTAGAACCAACCTTTTGTTCAAAACGTTCGTCTTATTTTTCATTTAACCCTTGCTATTTTTTGTTAATTCCGTAGATTTATGCAGTCTTAAAATTGCTAAATATGGAAACTCTACACAATGCGCTTAAGTTACCATTCAAACTTTTTCTTGAATATTCCCAACAAAATGAATTCCTATACATAATAGTTGCCCTGATTGCGACTTTTGGAATCTTGGGTCAATGGGTATTATATTATAAATGTGATTTACCTGGCCACGCTTCTGTTGTTCCACTCTGGAATGTGGTAGTCTTCTTGAAAATAATGGGAAGACCAGCATGGCAGGTGATTATTTTCATTATTCCTCCTCCTATAATATTTTATGTAGTATATACTGGAGATACTTCTATAGCTGCAAATATCGCCCTGATTAGTATGCTGTCTGTATTTATGATTTTCACTATTACACTCTACATAGAAATCTGCAAGTGTTTCGGAAAGCGTTCTTTTATTGACTATATCCTCGTGTTAGTCTTTAACGGCCTTTACGTTATGTATTTAGGAATGTCTAGTGATACCGAATACTTAGGTCCTCTTTATGGGAAAAACAAACAGAGCATTAAACCGAAGGCTTAGCTATAAAAAAGCGCTTTTAATTCCGTCGCTTCATTGGCGGTCATTCTTCCTGCGAGAATTAGACTCAGTTGTCTACGTCTAAGAGCAGCATCGTAGCGGGATTTTTCTTCTTCACTTTCAGGGGTAAGCTCCGGCACATCTATGGATTTCCCTATTTGATCGACGGCTACAAATGTATAGATAGCTTCATTACATTTAGTTTTCTCTACTGTTGAACGATCTTCAACATAAACATCCATAAATACTTCCATCGAAGAAGTAAACGCTCGCGTTACTTTTGCCTCAATCGTAACGATGTCACCAAGTGCTATAGGGTGATTGAATGAAACATTATTGACTGCTGCAGTCACTACAACGCGTCCACAGTGGCGATGCGCTGCAATAGCAGAGGTAATGTCCATCCAACTTAATAATTGCCCACCCATTAAATTCCCCAATACATTTGTATCATTGGGAAGCACAATTCTACTAGAAGTTGACAGTGATGCCATTGCTGTTTTTGAGCGCATAATTTTCTTTTTGCAAATTTAAATCTTCTCGTGTCCCGTAATAATGTTATAGATTGCTTTAGGGTTATTTTTACCAAAAATTATCTGAATGTATTTTCTTTACACCAAAGCGCTTCATCTTATCTTTATAGTAACTTGGTTTGCTGGGTTATTTTATATCGTTCGGTTGTTTATTTATCATACAGAAGCCCAGAAAAAAGAAGACTTAGAAAAAACCATTCTTTCTAGCCAGTTTGATATTATGGAAAAACGCCTTTGGTTTGGTGCAGGGTGGCCTTCTGCCGTTTTAGTTCTTATTTCTGCTGCAGTAATGTTGTATCATAGCCCTAACTATTTAACTCAACCCTTTATGCAAGTTAAACTCACCTTTGTACTTGGGCTATATCTTTATCACTTGTACATCCATAAAATTTATAAAGAAATACAATCGGGCTTATTTAAAATGAGTAGCAAAAAGTTGCGCGTATTCAACGAAATTGCTACAGTCTTTTTAGTTGCAATTGTTTTTATAATCATTCTTCGCGATCAAATAAGCTGGATTTGGGGCTTACTTGGGATATTTACTTTTGCATTTTTATTATGGGGAGCAATATCATTGTACAAAAAAAGTCGAAATAAAAACCGTTGATAACCAACGTTTAAGGTGGGTTTTACGTTTGTAATTATATTACGTTATGAATAGAATTTTAATCCTTCTACTTTTTATCGGATTTAGCCTTGCAGGTAAATCACAGCTACTTGGTTTTGATACTCCTCCATATTCTAGATTTCTTGGAGAATTAGCAGGTTCAAGTGGTGAAATAAGCGGAACAATTTTAGCCGCTGGAGTTCCTGCAGATTCTGTTTGGGTTTCTGTTTTCAGAGAGTCTAGACCTAATATCCTGCAGTTTATTAAAGCCACACAAACCAATTCAAGCAACGGAACTTATCGAATTGAAGATTTAGATGAAGGAACCTATTATCTTTCTGCAGAACCCATGACTTATTCCTTAAGAAAAAGATTTGCGCCAACTTATTTTGGAGATAGTGCGGTTTGGTCATTGTCTAAAGCTTGCTTCATTCAGGGAACTGTTTCTAATAAAAACATCAATTTAACACCAATTGTATCATCAAAAGGAAGCGAAGGTTTTTCGGGCTCGATTAAATACAGTAGCAATGTGCCTGGATATAACGAAGGTGACCCTGTAATTGACGCGGCATTATTCATTTACAATGTAGAAAACGAATTAATAGCAATGACCAATTCTGACGGTTTTGGCTTATACTCATTCTTTGATTTACCCAATGAACAAATCGAGGTAATTGTAAACTCTCCAGGAAAAAAGTCTTCTGGACTGATTGTTAATCCAGCAAAACTAAATAATGATTTAACTTTTTGGGTTTCTGGAAGCAGATCATACGGTCGCACAGATGCTTTAGATGTTGAAGAAGACCTTCAAACGCTGACTAGCCAAATATTTCCTATCCCTGCCCAAAACGCTCTTACTATCAATAATCAAAACAATTATCAATCCATGCATATTTATGACATTTCCGGATCTTTGCTGTTGAATGAAGGCCTAAGTCATGGGTATAATCAAATAAATATCTCTTCTCTTGATAATGGAACGTATATTCTCCACTTGATTGGTGAACAGACGATATTTAATCAAACAATAATAGTAGAATAAAGAAAAGTCAAAATTGTATTAATCAGTAGTTTATATTTGTTTTAGGTTATAATTATTCAATTGGAAATAAGTAATGAAATATTAGAAGGTTGTATTGCGAACAAACGCAAGTCACAATTTTTACTTTATAAGCAGTGCTACAGCATCCTTTTAAGCATCTGCTTACGTTACGAAAAGAACAAAGAAGACGCTGAATTCCTTCTTAACCAGGGGTTTATGAAAATTATAACTAAACTTTCTACCTTCAAGGGTGATCGGCCATTCGAAGCTTGGATTAGAAGAATAATGATCAACACAATAATTGACGATTACCGAAAAAACAGCAAAGAGAAAAGCATTATTCAGTTTAAGGATATCCAGAATGATGGAACCGAAAACATATGGGTTGAATACAATGCTGCAGATTTGGAATTTGAAGCAGAAGAGCTATTAGGATTTATTGATAAGCTTCCAACAGAAAGTAAAAAAGTGTTTGTGCTTTTTGCTATTGATGGTTATTCACACAAAGAAATTGCTGAAATGCTTGGTATTTCAGATGGAACATCAAAGTGGCACGTATCATTTGCTCGGAAAAAATTAAGAGAATTAATTGCTAAGTCTATTGAACTAGAGGCTTTAAGGGCGGGGAATTTATGAGCGATAAAAGCAACATAGATAAACTGTTTAGAGAAGGATTAGGTAGTCCCACTCCTCACGCATTTAGCGAAGCTGGTTGGGATAACATGAATTCTATGCTCAATGAACGCGAAAAGTTTTCATGGATGAGCGTCGGAAAATTAGCATCAGCTGCTCTTTTCTTAAGTACTGTGCTTATTGGTAGTAATATTCCTGACAATCAATTGATTGCTAGTTCAGAAACAACAACCCAAAATACTGAGGTGAATTCGCCTCTATCAATTGCTCAAAATTCTATAAGTCTAGCAACAAATAACTCTAGCAACTTTGGATTTCAAAAAGAAGATTCATTTGTAAGAGACTCTGATTTTAGTAGCAATCAATTACCCGAAAACAAAAAGACAAATAAAACTCTAGTTGCATTAACTAGAGACGATGTCAACGTTTTGCCTGGTGATTACAACGAAGAAGATAAAACATCCTCTTCTTCAATAGAACGCACTGAAAATTCAATTGAGTCTTCTTCTGAAGGGAATATAGACGTAATTGCATTCAACAATGAATTTTCGAATATTGATAGGATTACACCTAGTTCTTTAGAGTCGATTGAAGTAGATTTCGCAGAATATGGGTTTGATCCCGTTGCAAAGTCGACTATGCCTAAGGTTCTTAATCAGTCGCTTTCAATATTTGGTGGAATTACACTCGAAAATGGACTCGGTTCTGTTAGTCAACTTTCTAGGAACAACTTTTTGTACACGGCTGGATTTTATTACAATTTAGAGGCATCTGAAAACATTTCAATCTCAACTGGCCTTGGGTATAGAAGTAAATCTGGAAAAGGAATTGAACTGAGTAGAACTCAAACTGAATATGGATTTGGAAAATCTCAAACTACAGAAACACTTGCTCTAAATCGTTTGCATTACATTGATTTACCAGTTGAAGTACGATATGACATCAAGGGCAAGCATACTGTCTTTGGTGGTGCGAGCATAAGTTATCTAGCGGGAGTAAAAAGTGCTATTGCTAAAACTAACGATGAAAGTTTTGAATCGTCAACAAGTTCAATAGAAAATACCTGGAACTATACTGATGGACTTAACAAATGGGATGCCGGAGTAAGAGTAGGATACGATTATAACCTTGGCAGAAACCTCTCAATTGGTGGTATGTTGCAATACGGATTAATGGATATTACTAGCAACGAGACATTTGAAATTCAAGACAATAGCAACAACATGGAAGTACGTGTTACTTTAAAATATACTCCTTTTAGATTCTAATGAAGCAGCTGTTTTACATATTGGTTATTCTGCTTTCCGTAAGTTCTTGCAAGAAGGATGAGCTTCAAGAAACTATGGTTGATACTCCAGACTTTTTTGTTACGGGTACAGTTGGAGGCTCTAAATTGAACGTTGTAGCTGGAGATAATCAATACTATATGTACAGCTCTTTTGAAGAAAAAGAAAATACAATTCCAAAATTTATCGGTGAATTAAAAACCGAAGGTTGTGAAAACAACTGTTCTGAATCATTTACTTTGATTTTTACAGATGAAAAAGAAGCGGCTGAAGGTGTGACATCAGAACCTGAATTAAGAACAGGCTTTAAGTCATTCACAAATACTAATGCAGGTAATGAATACCTAGTTAAGTTTAATCCCGATGAGTCTTTTACCAGTAGGGCAATTGAAGTCGAATATGAATGGGAATTCGGTGATGGAACTACAAGTAATGAAAAAACACCTAGTCATTTATATATTGGAGAAAATGACTTTTTCGACGTTAAGTTGAGTGTAAAAACTTCAAAAGGTTGTCAAAGTGAAATTCAAAATCGCGTGTTTATTAAAACGGAAGCGACAACAGATTTTGTTATAACACAAACTCAGCGATCCTTAGCGTTTAGTCCTGATGTTGAATCCATTACACCTTTAAATTATTTATGGGAGTTTGAAGGTGGAAGTACCGCAAGCACACCGTATGTAGATTATCAAACTGATCCTAAAAAAGGAATTGAAAAGGTTTGTTTGACTGTAACTGACGAAAATGGAGTGCAGTCTCAACGTTGCAAAAATCTTGTTTTAAAAGAAGAATATGCATTTTGTGCCGCGAATTATTCTTTTAAAAGTGGCTCGAGAGAAGATCCAAAAGGCGATTTGCAATTGGGAACCGTTTATTTAAAATACACTGATGCCGCTGGTCAAGACTATTACTCTAAGCCAAACCTGAATAATTCAAACGAATTTGAGCTGACTTCAATAGAAGACTACGAAGACAATGAATTGGAAATGCCAACCAAAAAGATCACGTTTACTGCAAATACTGTTTTATCAACTTTATCTGGAGAAACCATCTCTCTAGAAAATGTGAGCGGTTCAATAGCCGTTGCTTACCGAGCCAAATAACCACTCTTTACTCTAACACGGTTTAGTACTTCTTTAGCAGTAATTCTTGCTTTTTCAGCACCTTCTTGCAACACTTTATCTATTTCACCTTTATTCTCCATATATTGACTGTATAAGGCCCTTTGAGTGTTATACTTTTCCAAAATCAACTCAAAAATATCTCGCTTAACATGGCCAAAGCCATAACCCCCTTCGAGATATTTTTTACCCATTTCACCTACCTGATCATCAGATGCTAGCAGCTTATAAATCGCGAAAGCATTGCATGTGTCGGGATCTTTTGGGTCTTCCAGTGGAGTCGAATCAGTGACAATTTGATTCACTTGCTTTTTAAGTCGCTTTTCAGGTAAAAATATATTGATGATATTGTCTCTCGACTTACTCATTTTATGCCCGTCTCTTCCTGGTACCAATTTCGTTTCCTGCTGAATTAAATCTTTAGGAATCACAAATGTTTCCCCTTTTTGATGATTAAATCGGCTAGCGACATCACGTGTCATTTCTAAATGTTGCAATTGGTCTTTACCTACAGGAACATAATCGATGTCGTACAGTAATATGTCAGCCGCCATAAGCATTGGGTAAGAAAAAAGACCTGCATTTACATCTGTAAGACGATCTGCTTTATCTTTAAATGAATGCGCTAATGTAAGTCGTTGATAAGGATAATAACAGCTTAAATACCATGACAATTCAACTGTTTCAGGAACATCACTTTGACGGTAAAAAACCGTTTTACTAGTATCCAGACCGAAAGCTAACCAAGTAGCGGCAACGCTGTAAGTGTTATTACTCAATTCTTCGCCATCCTTAATTTGCGTCATAGAGTGTAAATCAGCAATAAACAAAAAGGATTCATTTTTCGGGTCGTTTGCCATATTGATCGCAGGAGCAATTGCACCCAAAATGTTACCCAAATGAGGTGTTCCTGTACTCTGTATTCCCGTTAGTATTCTTGACATTGTTACTATTTGTGTACAAAGGTAAGTCTTGAATACAAACTTATTTCGTGTTATGGTTCTATTATCCAGAAGATAAATCAGATTCGAAAACTAAAGACTTCCCAAGGTTTCCAAACGTCACCCACTCTAATTTCATTTTCGTTTATCAATTCATATCCATTCTTGAATCCAAAAATTATAGTTAACATCGTGTATGAGTTTAAACATTCCAATTCTATCACTAAACAAAACTTGAAATTTGAACGCATTCATTTCTCAGCTATTTAGGTCTGTTTCCATTTGCTTTTTTAGAATCTGAGTATGGTAATAATTTAAAACACGTTTTTTATGTTTATTAGATTTTTCATTGTTGTTTCTATAATCCTGTCGAGCTTAATGGGTAGTTCGCAATTTGCACCAGTGGGTTCCGAATGGCATTATAATGAACTAACGCCATATAGAAGTTATTCCTATCATAAATGTGAAAGAGATACTATAATTCATGGGCGCTTGGCAAGTTTAATTTCTCATTGGCATTTTGGAGAAAATCAAGATGGTTTGTTTGTTGGCAATATTCACTTATCTGTTTCTGGAGATACGATATTTAGATTTCGCTCAGATATTAATCAGTTCGTACCTCATTTTTATCCAGGTAACAAGGGGGGGGATACGTTGTATTTGAATGGCTGGCATAACTCTTCGGACAGTGGTGTTTTTGTTATTGACACATCACGTATAAATTTTGCTGGAAAAACCAGAAAAGTTTGGACATTAGGAGCTAAAGGCACCCTAGGCTTTAAATTCATTGAGGGTATTGGGTTTAGACATATGATGGTTCCTGACTGGGTTTCACAATATCCAGCTGTTTATAAGTTCGTTTTACGATGTTATAATGGTGAACATTATGTTGATTACCCGGTAGAGCTCGGATGTGATTCCAGATCGCTTACAGCAATCTATGAAGCAGATACAAAAAATGGTGTTTCATTATATCCTAACCCTACTTCTAACTCAATCTCCATTCGAGGACTGGACTTGACTTCCATTAAGCAGCTTCGTATATTGAGGGCTGATGGTCAATTAGTTTTAGTAACCACGGTATTGCCAGAAGAGAAAATATTGAATGTCTCTGCTTATGAAGCAGGCATTTACCTATTGTACCTTATCGACGAATCAAATCAAGTATTAATAAAGAAATTTATAATAGAATAGTCTTCTAGTTACTCTAACAACAAAGGCTCATTATAGATAATAGCTACTTTTGTTCTGATGTTGAGTTTAGAAATCATAAAGCGCCCGTTTATTATCCTTTGGAAAATTTATTTTTTCATTTGGTTCTTAATCTCTATGGTCATCGTTTACCCTATTTTTTTAATTCTTTTTGGAAAGAAAAAACGGTATAAAACAGCCTTCAAGCTCAAAAAAATATGGTCGTGGTTCCTTTCCTTAATAACTGGAGTTGTCCTTATTAGAAAAGGTATGGAAAACTTTCCAGAACCTCCTTATGTACTAGTGAGTAACCACAGCAGCTACTTTGATATTATTTTAATTTACCCACTAGTGCCAGATTATTTTACCATAATTGGGAAGTCTGAGATTATGAAATGGCCGTTATTCAATATTTTCTTTACCAAAGGAATGAATATTCCTGTTGATAGAAGAAGTAGAAAAAGTGGACATAATGCTTATTTGAGATCGGTGGAGGAGTTACAAAAAGGCAATAGTATGGTGTTGTTTCCTGAGGGCACAATCCCTATTGATGTGCCTAATATGAGACGTTTTAAAAATGGCGCTTTTAAATTGGCGATAGAGGAACAGGTACCAATTGTTCCGGTAACCTTTACTCAAAACTACAAACGACTAGAAAACGGAGGGTTTCTCAAAGCACCTGCTTCTCCCGGTCTAGCTCCGGCAATTGTTCATCCTGCTATCGAAACAAAGGGAATGACTGAAAAGGATATAGTAGCTTTGCGCGACCGAGTATTTGATATAATTCAGAATGCAATTCCGAAACGATGAAAATAGATAACGAACTAGTAGATAAACTTTCAGGTCTTTCTAAACTTGAGTTTGAGGGCGACGAAAAAGAAGCGATTAAAAACGACCTAAATCGAATGTTAGATTTTGTCGAAAAGCTACAGTCTGTTCCTACCGATGGTGTAGAACCATTGATTTACATGACTGATGAAAAAGGGAAAACTCGTACCGATGAAAGCAAAATCACTATTTCAAAAGATGAGGCTTTGAAAAATGCCCCACAAAAAGACAGTTTTTACTTTAAGGTTCCTAAGGTTATTAAAAAAGGCTAGTATTCGTATACCAGCGATTCGGAGAAACCCTGAACGCTAATTACAACCTTTCCGCTTCCACCAATTCCCTGCAGTTTTTTAATGTCAAATTTGAAGTCTCTTTCTAACTCTTCAGAGCTTTCACAATTTACATCCAACGATTTTAACATTAAATTGACTTGAGGAGGGCTGCTCTTTTTAGCCTTTCCGTTGTACACCAAATCAAAGTTTGACTGGTCACATCCTTTGAATTTAACCCGCACCAGCAGACATTCATTCTCCATTAAAATTTTAGTCACAGAAACATTTTCCACAATAGGTGTCGAAACATCAGGAGTTGTAACCACTAACACCTTACAAGTATTAATGGTATCCGATGGTTTTGAGCGAACCTTGCAACTTGATAGAGATATTACCAACCCTAAAATCAATAAATAACTTAATGCTCTCATTCTACAATCAATTTTTTGTTCAACAACCTATTCTCGCCTGTTACAATTTGCACTACATAAAAGCCCACTGACCATTCCGAAACATCAAAAGTAAGTTCAGAAACATCTTCACTTTCAAGCTTTAATACTTCAATTCCATGGCTATTAAGCACTAGTATTCTTTTCACCTCGAGGGTTCCAAGGCTTATACCAACGTTACCTTTTGATGGGTTAGGAAAAACTGAAATTTGATCTGCTAAACTTTGCTGAATATTTTCTGAACTTAGTGGTTTTTCACTACAAGGCCAGTCTATTCCTTCAATACTTTGTGCGTGATTGCTTCCATCTAAATGTGAAAACAACGTTGTTTCTGGATCAGAACCACCGTACCCAAAAGCCAAACTAAATTTGCCAAAATAATCTGGAAAAATTGGGCTAACGCCTCTATCAGTATCTTCTTTACAAGCAGAAGCTCCGCCTGTTAATTGGCCAATTACTAAACCTTTATTATTCCATAAGGAAGAACCACTAGATCCTGGCTCTGATACCCCATAACCATTATCTGTTGAAGACCAGTATACTTGCCAATGGGTGTCTCTACCAAAGTTTGCATCCCATTCCGATTCAATTATGGCGGTCTTGTAGGTAGAAATCTTTTTTATGTCTCCTGCAGGATGATGAATCATTACTCCGCTTGGACTTAATTCATCAAAATTTTGCCATCCAGCAAAATATGGTGAATAAAACTGATCGATATCCTTTGAAAGTTTTAGCAATAAGGCATCTGCGCCTCCAGAACCTTTTCTTTTTGTGTTCGCTATTCGTTTACAGCCCGTTATTTCGCCAATTGAAACATCTCCCTCTCTTGGGTTTCGACAGTCTGTTCCTTCATAATTAAAATAGAATTGCCAGTCATCATAGTTCTCAGTACTCGCCACTTGTCCCTCAACTGCTCTACAATGATCTGCAGTAAGCACATAAGGCGTGCAGTCTTGTTGTGTGTTATTCATTATTGTTCCAGTACACCAACCTTCAAAATTTTGAATGCGCATTTTTATTCTTACAACTGCTCTTTGTTGTTTTCTCCAGTTATCACCTTCATCACAATTCACATTGACCTCACAATCTTCTGAATCATCAAAATCTCTCGATCCAAATTCATTTTTAGAAGCTGTAAGGAGGGTTAAGTCACCAAAATTAAAACCTAATTCATTTATTGAAAACTTTGGTTTGATTGGGATGTTCTTATCATAAACAGTGGTTATTCTTAGAAAATTCCCTTCAATCATGTAAGGAGTAAGCTTTTCGTTTATAACGTCATCAAATGTAAAAGGACCTTGAATTTGACTTCCATTGGCATTACTGACGTATAACTTTGATCCAATTGGCAAAAACACTTCGGTCAAATAAGCCGTTAATCCCTTAACACCTTTGGTTTTTATTTCGATAGATTTTCGTTCTAGGTTGTCATCAATAAGTTCAGTCTTACCAAACAACTCATTTATAGAAACCGCTACAATTTTTCCCATAGGAACAAGTGTCTGATTCACTTTTGCAGACAACTGCATATTCAAAAGATCATCCGTTTCTGGTGGTTCAAGTTCTACCACATATTGCTGAGCAACCTCGATTTGTTTGATGAAATCGGGCGCATCTGGCATGTTCACTTGTGCAAACAAAGCAAAGGGTGCGAGCATTAAACCTAAAATCTTAACTTTCATTCAATTCTATTTGATGTAAAAATACGCACAATGCTATAGAATCATTCTTGAAAATTATATTTGTAAAAAAGAGTAATCATGGAAGGAAAAATAAATTCAGACAAAGCCCCAAAGGCTGTTGGTGCATATCCTCATGCTCGTAAAGTGGGCAATTTATTATTTCTGTCCGGTGTAGGGCCAAGAGTTGCAAAATCCAATGAAAATGACAGTACTGTTCCTGGGTTAAAGCTAGATCACAATGGAAACTTTGAAGAATTTGACTTTGAAGCTCAAGTTCACAGCGTTTTTGCCAATGTTAAAGCGGTATTAGAATCGTCAGGATCTAATTGGGAAAATCTTGTAGATGTAACCGTTTTCTTAGTTGATATGAAACGGGATTTCAAAACCTTCAACAGGATTTACGCTGAATACTTCCAAGAAAACCAGCCTTGTAGAACTACTGTTGCAATTAATGCTCTTCCCACTCCTATTGCCATTGAGTTAAAGTGTATTGCTACTGTTTAGTAAACACTATTTATCGATTGTCCCTAATAAATTAGGGGTTATAGCAATATTGCTCCACTTGTGTATTGTCTACGATTAATTGCTACAACGATGATTTACATTTGGTAGGTGAGTACAAAAAAACGACTATACATAATTTGCCAATCCATTGGTTGGGGAAGCTATATTTTGATAGCCTACATTCTAAACCAACTGAGTGGTATATCACTTTCCTATCCTCTTGTCTTAACGCTTGCTTCTGCCTTCCTTCTTGGAATGAGTATCAGCCATTTGTACAGAGAAATTATTATTCGTAATGATTGGCTAAACCTCAATATACCTAGCATGATTCCGCGTTTTATTCTTGGATCGCTTGCTATGGCTGTATTATTTCAACTTGCATATTCGGGGTTAACTTACCTCATCTTTTCAGGTAAAAAGGCATTAAACACTGCGGTTGTGTTTCAAGAATTGGCTGGCTGGATGATCCTTTTTACGCTGTGGTCTCTTATCTATTTCTTTTACCATTTCTTTAAAAATTACAAAGCCGAAGAAATAAAAAACTTAAGGTGGGAAGCGGCTCGAAACGAAATAGAGCTGAATAAACTAAAATCTCAACTCAACCCGCATTTCATCTTTAATTCAATGAATAGCATTCGAGCTTTAGTAGAAGAAAATCCAAAGATTGCTAAGAAAGCAATTACTCAACTTTCTAATATTCTACGGAGTAATATGCTTATGGGAAAACAGCGTCTCATCCACTTTTCAGAAGAACTAAAACTGGTTCACGATTATTTAGCAATTGAAGGTTATCGCTACGAAGAACGGCTAAATGTTTCTTTTGACATTTCGCCAAAAACCAAGCACATTATGATACCTCCACTTATGATTCAAACACTTGTAGAAAACGGAATAAAGCACGGTATTGCGCATTTGCCAGAAGGTGGCAATTTATCTATAGTCGCTGAGTTGGAAAACGAATATTTGATTATTTCCATTACAAATAGCGGTCAATACGACCCAAATAAAAAAACCGAAACTGGATTTGGCATTGAAAACACAAAGGAGCGATTGCGGCTCTTGTTTTCGGGAAAAGCTTCATTCGAATTAAAAAATAAAAACAAAACTGAGGTCATTTGTATGGTCAAGCTGCCTCAAAATATTGACGGAAATGAAAATTAAAACCATTGTAGTTGATGATGAAAGACTGGGAAGAAAGGAACTGCTTTTATTAATTGAGCAGCATTCAAACTTAGAGGTAATTGCAGATTATGGAAATCCGGAAGAAGCAAGACAAGGAATAGAAGATTTACAGCCCGACCTTTTGTTTCTTGATATTCAAATGCCAGGTAAAAATGGTTTTGAACTGCTAGAAGAATTAGAACGGGTTCCTCGCGTAATATTCGTTACTGCTTACGATGAATTTGCAATTCAAGCATTTGAGGTAAATGCTCTGGATTACATTCTAAAGCCTGTAGAAGAAGAGCGCTTTACCAATGCGGTCAACAAAGCAATAGAATTAATTTCCGAAGAAAAAAAACAGCTTGAAAATACCAATTCAAAAGAGCTTACCGGCGATGATCAAGTGTTTTTAAAAGACGGAGAACGTTGTTGGTTTGTGCATTTGCGCGATGTAGAAAAATTTGAAAGCATAGGAAACTATGTCAAAGTCTATTTTAACGGAAACAAGCCATTAATACTTAAATCTCTAAATAACTTGGACAAACGACTGAGCGATAAAGAGTTTTTTAGGGCTAATCGAAAGTTTATAATTAACCTAAAGTGGATTCAGAGAATTGATCCTTGGTTTAATGGGGGAATGCAAGTTGAACTTAAAACCGGAGATAAAATAGAGATCTCAAGAAGGCAAGCATCACGGCTTAAAGAGCTGATGAGTCTTTAATTGTAGACTTTAGACAATGAAAACCTCAAGAATTACCCTATTCGCAGTAATTGCAGTTTTAACAATTATCACTTCTAATTTAAATTGATATAGTAATCATTGGAAAGATTTTTTGGAATCTGATGCAAAAGGATATTATGCCTATTTGCCTGCCGTATTTGTATATGAAGACCTTCATTTTGGTTTTTTTGATGAGATTGAAAAAAGAAATACAGTAATGCTGCAGATGTCTACGACTACAGAGAAAACTATGAGGGCGTTCTAATTAACAAGTACTACTGCGGAACAGCTTTAGTTTGCTCACCCTTTTTTTTAACTGCACATTGGCTTTCGGGGTTTTATGGGTTTGATCAAGATGGCTACTCGTATTTATACATGATTTTTCTTGCGTTGGCCGCCGTTTTTTATGGCGCCGTAGGCCTGTTTTATATAAGCCGACTATTGGCGTTGAACGAAATAAACGAAGTGCTCATTTCATTTACCCTTGTCGCCATTTTATTTGGGTCAAACTTATTTTACTACACTGCAGGTGAGCTAGGAATGTCGCACGTATACTCGTTTGCTTTTGTATCTGCATTTCTTTACTACGCCAGCATGTGGTTTAGAAATAACAAGCCAAAGAGTTTCATTATTATGTCGGTTCTTTTTGGCCTTATTGTTCTAATAAGACCTGTAAACGCAATAATAATTTTTGTCCTTCCCTTTATTGCAGGTTCACAATCCAATTTGTTTAAATCTATACAAGGCTTTCTAAAAGAAAAGATTACTCTGCTCATTAGCTTTCTGGTTTTCATGCTAATTATTTCAATACAGCTCATTATTTACAAAATTCAAACTGGGTCATTTTTCGTTTATTCGTATCAAGAAGAGGGTTTTAATTTTACTAACCCACAAATTTTTAATTTCTTATTCAGTTACCAAAAAGGCCTTTTTCTATACACACCTCTATTTCTTGTGGCGCTTTTTGGCCTTCTTCAAATCTATCAAGCATCGAAGTTTAAGTTTTTCTCAATTGTCTCTTTCTTAGCCTTTGTTATCTACATTATGCACTCTTGGTGGTGCTGGTTCTATGGTGGTAGTTTTTCTACAAGAGTTTTTGTAGAAATTTTACCTCTGTTTGCGTTACTGCTGGGCATTGCACTGAAATCCATTTCGGGATAGCGGTTTAAAGGATATGTAACTTTAATAATTGCGATTATTATCCTTTGCCAAATTCAAAACTTTCAATACAGGTATTACGAAATACACTGGGCGCATATGACAAAAGAAAAGTACTGAGATGTGTTTTTGAGAATAGATCGGTTGCTTGACAAATAAAAAGGCCGAACAGTGTGTTCGGCCTTATAAATTGTAGCGAGAGAGAGATTTGAACTCTCGGCCTCCGGGTTATGAATCCGACGCTCTAACCAACTGAGCTACCTCGCCATTTTCGGGTTGCAAATATATATTTTTTGATTCGCCCCACTCAATTGATATTTTATATAAAAAGAGCAATTAATGTATTTTCGCCCTATAGTGAATAACGCCCTACGACATAAATCCTATTTACCGTTTTACATCGCCTACCTCTTATTTCTGGTTTTGGGAGGAATCTTTCTTTTTATAACCACTAGAGAAGGCTCTCATTTAATTCTCAACCAATTTTTTTACGATTCGATGCACCCTTTTTTTAAGTACATAACCCACATTGGCGATGGTATGATGGCAGCAGCAATCGTAGTGATTGTTCTGTTTGTGAATTACAAATCGACGCTTCAAATCGGATTAACGGCAATAATAGCCGGAGGGGCCACTCAACTGCTTAAAAATTTTGTGTTTGACTCTTTTGATCGTCCGTCCTGGTTTTTTAAACATTTCAGTGAAAGTAGTATTCAGACTATTGAAGGGGTGGATTTGAATATTCACAACAGTTTTCCATCTGGACATACTACAACAGCCTTCGCTCTATACGTATCATTATTGCTCTTAACCAAAAACTCTAAATGGACTGTTTTCTTCACTTTTCTGGCATTCGCTGCTAGCTATTCTAGAGTGTATTTATCACAACATTTTTTTATTGACATATACTTTGGGTCCCTAATGGGAACGCTATGGGCGCTCCTGATCTTCGCGTTTTTAAGCAATTTAAATAAGCCTTGGTTTAACAAAAGTTTAATAAATCGATGAATCGGTTATTACAATTGACAAATAATCAGAGCATAGCCTTAATTGGGTTTCTTGGACTCGTGATTTTTGCATCATTCAATGGTCAAAGTCATCTATTTGACTGGGACGAAATCAACTTTGCTGAGGCTGCTCGAGAAATGATAGTTACCGGCAATTATTCCTTGGTTCAAATCAATTATGAGCCGTTTTGGGAGAAACCACCACTCTTTTTCTGGCTACAAGCTCTCTGTATGAATTTATTCGGAATCAATGAATTTAGCGCTCGATTGCCCAACGCAATTGCGGGGGCAATAACCGGGATGGTCTTGTATTCTATTGGTCGAAAAAACTTTAGCAACTCATTCGGGTGGCTTTGGGCTGTCGCCTACTGCACCTCCTTATTACCTGTGCTTTATTTTAAAAGCGGAATTATTGATCCTTGGTTCAATCTTTTCATTTTTTACGGAACCTATGCAACATGGAAGTCAATTTACAATTCTAATGGAAAGTACCTTCGTTGGGCCGTAATTTCCGGCGCATCAACCGGCTTAGGAATTATGACCAAAGGCCCCGTTGCATTGCTTGTTGTCTTGATGGTGTTTGGTGTTTTTTTTCTATGGAAACGATTTAAAGTTCCCATTCGTTTTTCACAGGTTTCAGGTTTTACACTCAGTTTAATAATAATCGGTGGGTTGTGGTTTTTTATTGAATGGATTAGCGGAAGGGGTCATATCATTGAAGATTTCATTACTTATCAGATCAGATTACTCCAGACACAAGACGCTGGTCATGGTGGGCCTTTTTATTATCACTTTGTTGTGCTTTTGATTGGTTGTTTTCCAATGTCCATTTTCGCACTTGGGGGGTTCTTTATTAAGCAAGAAAAGGACAGTCAACAAGATTTTCAACGAATAATGCTTTTACTCTTTAGCCTGGTTCTATTGCTGTTTTCCTTAGTAAACACCAAAATTATTCACTACTCTAGTTTATGCTATTTTCCTTTGAGCTTTTTCGCTGCTAACTATCTAAACGGCCAATACAACAGAAATTCTAAGGAATACGCAATTCAAAAAATTGCACTTCCTTTGATTGGAAGCTTGCTTCTAATTGTGTTTTTTACACTTCCCTACCTTGGAAATCACATAGAAATACTGCGCGAAGCCACATGGATTGATGATGATTTTGCAAAAGCTAATTTTAATGCCGAAAACTCTTGGGGTTTAATAGATTATGTACTACCGTTAATTTTTGCAGGCGGACTCGCTCTCTACTTTATCATTAAAAGTTTTAGCCGTCATCTATATCTTATGGCATCAATGTTAGTGTCTTTTTTGATTATTCTTACTGCATTTGTTCCAAAAATTGAGGCTTATACTCAACGCGCCGCCATTGAATTCTACGCATCAAAAGCAAATAAAAATTGTTACGTAACTCCAGTGCACTATAAAAGCTACGCACATTTATTTTATACAAACAAACAACAACAAAAAAACCCAAAGCACTCAAATGTGAATTGGTTGATTGATGGTGAAACCGATAAGCCTGTTTATTGCGTTTTGAAGAACACAGAATCGTCAAAGTTTCAAGAAAAAAATACTCACTTTAAGTTATTGTATAAGAAGAATGGATTCGCTTTCTTTGAAAAAATTCAAGACAAGTAAATTCAATCATTATGTAGCTGTTTACCAGTTAGCTACAACTATTTTTAATTAGATTATTATGAACAAATTAAATTTATGGGTAATTGCATTATCATTTTTAATTGCAGCATGTAGCCCTTCAAAAAAAGAGAATTCAAAAACAGGTATGAAAACAGCTCAAGATAAAAGTGGAAACACATACAGTTACGTCGAAAACGATCCAATGAAACTTCGTATTTATGAGCTTGAAAACGGGTTAAAACTCTTTTTAAGTAAGAATACAAATGAACCTACCTTCACTTCTTTTATTACTATTAAAGCAGGGAGTACATACGACCCATCTGACAATACAGGTTTAGCGCATTACCTTGAGCATCTTATGTTTAAAGGAACTCCTAATCTTGGTACGGTAAATTGGGAAATGGAAAAACCCCTTCTCAACCAAATAGAAGAGTTGTACGAATTGCACAAAAACGAACCTACGGCTGAAGGTAAAAAAGTGCTTTACAAAAAGATAGACAGCCTTTCTTCAGAAGCAGCGAAGTATGCTTCACCTAATGAATTTGACAAAGCAATAAGTTCAATTGGCGGGAAGTCAACCAATGCCTTCACCAGTAATGAGGTTACCGCATATATGAACATTGTACCAGCAAATGAAATTGAAAAATGGGTAATGTTAGAGCGTGAACGCTTTGGGAACTTAGTGCTAAGGTTATTTCATACTGAACTAGAAACGGTTTACGAAGAGTTTAATAGAGGTCAGGATTCTGATGGAAGAAAAGCTTATGCGGCTATGAATGAAGCTTTATTTGCGGGACACCCTTATGGTGACCAAACAACTATAGGTGAGCCTGAGCATCTTAAAAATCCAAGCATGAAAAATATTCGTGCTTACTGGAAAAAATATTATGTGCCTAATAATATGGCTATCTGTTTAAGTGGTGATGTGGATTATGAAAACACCGTTGATCTATTTAAAAAGCATTGGGGTGACCTGAAGGCTTCGGCGGATTTGAAGCATCCAACGTTTGAAAAATTAGCTCCTATGACTGAGCCAAAATCAATTGACTTATTTGGTTCTGACAAAGAGTTTATTACACTAGCTTATCGATTGGATGGAAAAAAATCTAAAGACGCAGACTATGGTGAACTATTCGCAAACCTACTGAGTAATGGGAAAGCGGGATTAATCGATTTAAACCTTGTACAGCAACAAAAAATATTGGATGCTCGAGCTGGTGCAGATTTTATGAACGATTACGGATCACTTACTGTAAGAGCAACTTTGAGAGAAGGTCAAACAATGAACGAAGCAGAAACGCTTATTCTTTCTCAAATTGAAAAAGTAAAAAAAGGAGAGTTTGAAGATGAAACCTTTAACGCAATTATAAATAACCTAAAGAAAGAAGAAATTCAAAGTAACGAAAGCAACTGGAGGGTTTATAAGTTGTTGGACGCATTTATCTCTGATATTCCTTGGAACGAGCAAACGGAAAGATTAAATCGATTGGATGCGATTAAAAAAGCCGATTTAATAAAGTTTGCAAACGAAAAATTTGGAAATAACTACGCAGTCATTCGAAAAAACTTGGGTGTAGACACGAATATCGTAAAGGTTGAAAAACCAGAAATCACTCCTATTGAAATGAATACGGATACTGTTTCAGCATACTTAGCTGAATTCAAATCAAAAGAGTCTCCAGATTTAAAACCGGTATATATCGATTTTGAAAATGACATAAAACATGGAACGATAAACGGAAATATCACATTTGATTATATCAAAAATGAAGACAGCGAATTATTTAACCTCATGTATATAATAGAAATGGGGTCGAATCATGATAAAATTGCTAATATGGCATTTGATTATCTCCCTTTTCTAGGAACGTCTAAATACAGTGCCAGCGCATTACAACAGGAATTATACAAGAACGGGTTAGACTTTGGCGTTTATTCTGGAACCGATAAGACTTATGTCGTTATGGGAGGGCTAAAAAAGTCCACAGATAAAGGTATTGAGCTATTAGAGCATATTCTTGCAGAGGCAAAACCCGATGCTGATGCTTACCAAAAATTTGCTGAAGGCGAACTTAAAAGACGGGAAGATGCCAAATTAGAAAAAGGAGCAATTCAAAATCGCTTTTTACCAGCTTACGCTAAGTACGGTAAAGTAAACCCTTTCACCAATATTATTTCGAAAGATGAGTTGTTAGCGATTGACCCACGTGTATTGACAAAGAAGGTGTCAGAAATTTCAAGCATGGAGCACCGTATTTTCTATTATGGAAATGATGAAATGGATGCAATGCAAGGAAAGTTTGAGAAAAGGCACCCTAAGAAAGAAAATTTAACTCCTATTCCTGCTTCTATAGAGTTGGTTGAACAAGAAACCAATGAAAACAAAATCTACTTTGTAAACAGAGTTCAAGTTCAAACAGATCTATTGTTTTTGAGTAAAGAACAAGAATTCGATAAAGAAATTATTCCTGTTGCATCATGGTTTAATTCCTATTATGGCGGTGGGTTAAGTTCTGTTTTCTTTCAAGAAATTAGGGAAGCAAAAGGATTGGCTTATACTGCTTATTGTCGTTTCGATACTCCGAATGAACCTGGAAAATCGCATTATTTTAGAGGGTATATTGGGACGCAACCCGATAAGCTGAACCAAGCTCTTAGCACTGCAATGGATTTATTAACTGAAATGCCAATAATTGACAATCAAATTGAGGCAGCGAGAAACAGTATAATGAAAAGAATTGCCAGCGATAGAAAAATCAAGGATCAGAAGTACTTTTTCTACTTATCGAACCTTAAAAAAGGGATGAACTATGATAGTAGAAAGGACACGTATGATTATATAAAGACTGCGAAACAAGATGACTTAGTAAATTTCTTTGAATCAAAAATCAGAGGGAACACCTACACCTTAATGATAATGGGCAATAAAGAAGATCTAGACCTAGAATCATTAAAGAAATATGGTGCAATTACCGAAATTTCATTAGAAGAATTGTTTGGCTACTAAGTGAAAGTGCGATTCAACAAGTTTTTATATATATTGCAACCTTGTTACCATTAAGGTAAATAATTGAATTAGAGATGGCTAAAGAAAGAATAGACCTGGAATTTGCAATCAGATCAGCACCAGGAATCCTTTATAATAGATTGGTTACACCAGGAGGACTTGCTGAATGGTTTGCGGACAACGTAAAACTAAACGACGCAATTTACACTTTTGTTTGGGAAGGCATGGGCGAAGACGCTAAATTGCTGGGCAAAAGAGACCACGAATTTGTTCGTTTCCATTGGATGGATGACGATGAAGATGATACTTATTTCGAGTTTAGAATTAAGATTGATCAGCTAACTGGTGACGTTGCTCTTTTGGTAACAGACCACGTAGATGATGACGAAGTTGAAGCAAGCAAACAACTTTGGGAAAAGCAAATTGGTAAACTCAAAATGATTTTAGGTTCTTAATCATTTACAATATTGATATTTAAAAACCTTTTTCCGATTACCCGGAAAGAGGTTTTTGTTTTTTTGGCAGACCCTAAACAATAGGGACAAACTATATTTGTTTAGCATTGAATTCTAAAGTTTGAAAAAACTACACATCCTAATTTTCAAAACGTTTGTTGGTCCTTTCATCAGCACGTTTTTCATTACCCTTTTCATATTGGTAATGCAATTCTTGTGGGTTTATATCGACGAAATGGTCGGCAAGGGATTGGGTTTTGGAATTATAGTGGAATTGTTATTTTATGCTTCTGCAAGTTTGGTCCCTCTTGCCTTACCATTAGCGGTATTACTGTCTTCTATAATGACCTTTGGTAATTTGGGAGAGCAATATGAGTTAGTTGCACTTAAGAGCGCGGGAATGAGCTTGCAGCGAATTATGTTTCCGCTCATTATTTTTATGATTCTGCTAAGCTTTGGTGCTTTTGTGTTTTCTAATTCCATTTGGCCAAGCTCCAACCAAAAATTTGCTTCCATACTTTATGACATACGTAAAAAAAAGCCTGCGCTAGACATTAAAGACAATGTGTATTATAAAGAAATTGAAGGTTTTGTAATTCGTGTAAAAAACCGCAACGAAGAAACCGAAGAATTAGAGGACGTCTTTATTTATGACCATACCGAGAAAAAGGGAAATAGGCAAATTATTAGAGCTAAAACCGGACGTATGGATATGACTCCTGATGGCCTTGGCTTGAGCTTTCAACTAAATAATGGATATCTATACACCGATATGGAGGGCGCAAAGTATCCTTTTCATCGCCAGGATTTTGAAAACAAAACCATAACATTTGACCTTTCAGGATTTAAGCTTCAACGGAGTGACGAAGAGATGTTTGCGAATAATTTTCGGATGATGAACTTCATCCAAATTATTAATCAAATTGATACCGTTGAAACACGTTACTATAATCGTCTTGGACATTTCCAAAGAAGAATGAATCAGGATATTTACCTTATTCAAGATTCTGTATTATTGAGCGAAGTTGATACAACCAACAAAACATTAGTAAATCTTGATTGGTTTGGAAAATCGACCAAATCAGACAAATTAAAATATCTGAACTTGGCGGTAAATATTATACGAGCATCTAACTCCTATGCCACGGGATTTGCGAATGATGTAAATAACCGACATAGACATATTAGAGGACATTATATAGAGGTGCACCGCAAGTTCACCTTATCCATCGCCTGTCTTATTCTCTTTTTTATTGGAGCACCTCTTGGAGCGATTATTAGAAAAGGAGGCTTGGGAATGCCAGTTGTAATTTCTATTTTATTCTTTATTCTTTTTCATATTACCTCTTTAACTGGAGAGAAACTCGCAAAATCAGGCGATTTACCAATTTGGACGGGGATGTGGCTGTCTAGTTTCGTGCTTACCCCCATAGGCATATTCCTGACTTACAAAGCAACAACAGATTCGGTGATTTTAGATTCGGAATTCTATACCCGAATTATTAAAAAGCTGAGATTTCTAATCTTTTGGAAAAAATCAAAAGATGCTGTCAAAACCTAAATTACTAGTCTTATTATCTCGCATTCCTTATCCTTTGGATAAAGGGGATAAGTTGCGCGCCTTTCATCAAATCAAAGATTTGAATGCTTCTTATCAAGTTATTTTATGTTGTTTGAGTACTCATAAAATAGACCCCGAAGCAGAACGAAAATTAAAAGCCATTTGCTTTGAACTGAAGATTATCCAGCTAGGATATGCAGGTATATTGTGGCGTTTGTTTTTAGCATTGTTCAATGACAAACCATTTCAAGTTGCCTACTTCTACTCTAAAAAAGCACAGCAAGAGTTAGATGCAATTATCGAAAGGCATTTACCGAAACGATTTTTTTGTCAATTGATCCGAGTAGCGGAGTACGCTAAAAAATATTCCATTTTCAGTAAGACATTGGACTACATGGATGCGCTGAGTATAGGCATGGAACGAAGGGCTGAAAAAGCACCTTTTTATCTAAAGCCAATAGTCTCTGTCGAAGCTAAAAGATTGCGCAATTACGAAGAAAAGATGTTTCAGTATTTCGAAAAGAAAGTAATCATTAGTCTGGCAGATAAAGAACATCTAACACATTCAAATGCCACAGAAATAGCGGTAATTCCAAATGGAATTGATACCGAATTTTTTAAATCTGATAACCGCTCAAAGAAAACGGATATCCTATTTACTGGAAACATGGGTTATCTGCCAAATGTAGAATCTGCCCAATATTTAGTCAAAAATATTCTACCCATTCTAAACTCGAACATAGCGGTTCAAATTTGTGGTAAATCGCCTAGCTATAAAGTACGATCACTAGCTGCGTCAAATGTTGAAGTTACAGGTTGGGTTGATGATATACGAACAGCCTACGATGAAGCTAAAATCTTCGTAGCTCCGCTTATGCTGGGCTCTGGACTTCAAAACAAATTGCTAGAAGCAATGGCAATGGGTTTACCTTGCGTTACTACTCCGTTGGCTAATAATGCTTTAGGCGCAATTCCAGAAGAAGAAATCTTAATTGCAAGCAACGAAGCTGAGTTTAAAACACAAATAGAGCGTTTGATCTCCGACCCCGATTTGTCGAACAAAATAGCTGAAAACGGACATGCATTTGTAACCAAAAACTACAATTGGCAGGCTTGTAATAGAAGATTGATGGAAGTTATTGAGAGTTAATCCACTCAACCACTTTACCCGAATCAATTAATTGCATGCATTGGAAATGTTTCTTAGGACATTGTTTGTGACCCAACTTCGAACAAGGCCTACAATTTAAATCTGCCACTTGCACTATTGTAGATTTCTCTGGGTTTTGTGGCATATAAGGATACATCCCGAACTCTGGAATGGTATTGCCCCAAAATGATAGTATTGGCTTGTTAAACGCCGCCGCAACATGCATAAGTCCGGTATCATTAGACAAAACTTTAGCGGCTTGTTCCACTAACGAGGCCGATTGGTTGATGTTGAATTTTCCGCAAGCATTAAAAACATTAGGCCCTAACTTTTCCGCGATTAATTCCCCGTTTTCAGCATCCTCTGGACCTCCAAGTAGAACAATAGGTTTTTCGACACCCCCAAGCACTTCAACAATCTTTTCGTTGGGTAACATCTTGGTAGCATAAGAACCGCCAATTACCCAGGCTAAGTATTCTGTTCGATGTGTTTTCGGTAAGTTTTTAAGATCTAATATGTCTTTTTTAGGAATAAAATAATCGAGTCCTTTATGGTCGTTTTTAACGCTAAATTCTGATAGCGTTTCTAGATATCGATCTACGATATGAATGTCAGGAAGTTTATGAATTTGCTTGAAATTAACCGCCAACCATTTTTCGACATTCAGTTTCGTAAAACTCTTTGAAGGCAACTTTAGCGCTTTCTTTATTTTTCTTGATCGTAGATTGTTGTGCAGGTCGATAACGTGGGTAAGCCCTTCTTGCTTCAATTCTTCAATCAACACTTTTAAATCGTTTTCTAAAACATGAACCTTG
Source organism: Flavobacteriales bacterium UBA6770 (assembly GCA_905181875.1). Classification (GTDB taxonomy): domain Bacteria; phylum Bacteroidota; class Bacteroidia; order Flavobacteriales_G; family Salibacteraceae; genus UBA6770. The sequence goes on along the minus strand of CAJIZH010000003.1, from coordinate 1,000,790 downwards.
TCTAAATAAGGGTTTGACTCAACTAAAGAAGAGAAAGCCTTTTTAGTTACTAAATGAACCTCAGCACCTTCAATTTGCTGTTTCACAATGCGAATAACCGGAGTAGTAAGGACTAGGTCTCCAATAGAGCTAAAACGTATTATGAGAATTTTTGGTGTCATTTACACGCCAAAAGTAATTGAAGTAAAACTGTTAAAGTAAGCTGCTTATTTATTCCTTCCTTACAATCGTGCTCGATGCTTGATCTGCACACAAAATAAGCATATCGGCAATGTTTACGTGTGGCGGTCGACTCAAAACAAATTCAATCGTCTCAGCAACATCAAAAGCAGTAAGTGGAATATATCCTTGATAGACTTTTTTAGCTTCTTCTTTATCTCCATGAAACCGTACTTCGGAAAATTCTGTTTCGACCAAACCTGGGTCGATACAACTCACTTTAATTCCATATGGATTCAAGTCTTTTCGAATGCCATCAGTAGCAGCTTTTACCGCCGATTTACTTGCACAATAAACTGCTCCGTTTGGATAGGTTTCTCGGCCAGCCAATGAAGCAATATTTAATATATGACCACTTTTTCGTTCAACCATTTGAGGCGAAATTGCTCGGGTTAAATAAAGCATTCCTTTCAAGTTTATATCAATCATATTTTCCCAATCATCTATTAACCCTTCATGAATTGGATCTCGGCCATAAGCGTTTCCCGCATTATTAATGAGTATATCAATTTTCTTGAAAGGCCCGGGTAAGCTAGCAATCAGATCAGGAATGTTCTCTTTTTCCCGGACATCAAACTTTAGAATATGAATCTCTGCAAGATGGCTTAATCGCTCTTGAAGTTCTTTCAAGCGTTCTTCTCTTCTTCCCGTCAGGATTAAATTATAACCGTTCGCTGCTAATAGTTCAGCCGTTGCTTTACCAATTCCAGACGTTGCGCCTGTAAGAAAAACTGTTTTCATAATTGTAAATATTGAATCGTGAAATTAATAATTGGTTGAATAAATTCCCAATCAAATTAGGAATGAAGTGAAAAGTACTCGCGAACTAAAAGCCAAGAGGAAACTCATTCGGGTGGGCCTTTATGGCTTTATCAATTACACCACATTGAGGGCATTCATGACAACGGCCAAACTCCCAAGGACTAACAATCTTTGGGTACCTGCAGCTCCACGTCAAGTTTAATAATTCCTCTGGTAGCATTCGCATTACCTCCACTTTAGATTTCTCTTTTAGAGGAAAATAAATTTCTAGTTCTTCGGCTGATTTTCCAGTGTGCAGGCGCAAGATCTTTTCAATTTTATCTAATCTTTCGGCAAACCCTTTTTCCAAATAATCATCTTGAATTGCTCCTTCTACAAATTCAGAAATTTCTGGTTTTGCCTGTATAACGAGGCTTGCAGCAAAATTCACAACTTCACTATCCCAAACCGGTGGAGTCATTCCCAAAGCGGAATAATCAATACGCAATTCACGAAACCCAAAATTATGGTGCCCATTTTCTTCTAGCCAGTTCAATATTTTCTCGGTTGCCATGGCTTCACGAGTTGTTCTGTTACCGCTGGTACCGTGTACCATATCAATTCTGAAAACCAAATATTTTTTATTCGGATTCTCAGATAAAACTTTGAAAAGTGCAGCGGCGCTATCAATACCTCCAGAAAGTGGTACAATAGCATCAAATTTTTCCTTAAAATAATCTAGTCTCATTGTTCCACCAAAGTAAGGTTCTTTTTATAAATCAATGCAGCACATTTACAGGGAGGAGCACCACAAATAGCACAATTGTAACGTTTCTCTAGGCTGTCACTTTTCCAATAATTGGCTCTTTTTTCTATAAACTGATAGCCGTTTTTATCCAGTAGATTAGTCATTTTAGCCTCCTTGCCATTGCACCAAATAGAAGAAAAGACAGTTTTGCTTTTTGTTTGAATAAAAGCTTCTCCCTTTCGAATTAGTTCCGATCCAATTCCTTTTCCTTGGTATTCCTGATTAACAATGGTCATTTTTCGATAGCCCTGCCATTCCTGATCGGTGGACGATTCTACATTCAGAAACAAATACTTTGAAAATTCTTCTGGCCTTAAAACCATCACTACAGAAAAGCCTAGAACTTCTTCGTTTTTCCCTGAAACAATAATCTGAATGTTTTCCGATTTATCGTAGCTATTGAGTGTTGCTCTGGTTAAGTAGCTTTTTCCAAATGCTAGATTGGCAAGCAGAAGTATTTGGTTCGATTGAGAGTTAGTTAACACTATGGATGCAAAATTCCTTGTTCATTAAGAATAGCTATATTCACCAAAAACTGTTTACTAATGGAGCCTGCAGTAAAAACAAACTTCTTATCAAATAGCTTTTCCTTCGTATAAAAACTCAACCAGTATTCATTCGTAAGGCCGAACACCTCCTCAATTATTGGCTCAACTTGTTGTGTTCCATTAGCTGGTACTGTTTCAAAAGACCGACGTAACGTACTTGTTTTTACCTGCTCATCTTTAACCGTTCCGTATCCCTTACTCACAACCATTAAGTTTTCAATTGGAAACTTATTCTCATTGATAACAGTAACCATCCAATGGTCGTTATCATCAACGCGAGAATGCACAATTGCAATGGAAACGCCTTTTATCTCTGGAAAATCAATGTCTTTTATCAAAGCTTACAAAGTTTCTTCAAGCCATTTAAAAAACTCTCTATGCCAAACCAATCCATTTTGAGGGCTTAACACCCAGTGGCTCTCTTCTGGAAAATAAAGAAATCTGCTTTTAAGCCCCATCGAACGAGCAGCAGTATATGCTTCCATTCCTTGCGTTTCTGGCACTCTAAAATCTTTTCCCCCGTGAATTACCATTAAAGGCGTATCCCAGTTTTGAACTTTTTTGTGGGGTGAAAACGCGTCGTAACTCTTAGGTTTTGGAACCTTCCAATAAGGACCACCAATATCGAAATTGGCAAAAAACAACTCTTCAGTACTTCCATACCAGCTTTCTAAGTTGAATAAACCACAATGAGATATAAAGGTCTTGAAACGTTTGTTGTGAACTCCTGCTAGATAGTAAACACTATATCCACCATAACTTGCGCCGATTGCACCTAGCCTAGCATTGTCTACATATGGTTCTTTTGCAACTTCGTCAATTGCAGATAGATAATCTTGAATAGATTGCCCTCCCCAATCCTTGCTAATTTTTTCATTCCAAGCTTGTCCAAATCCAGGCAGACCCCTTCGGTTTGGAGCAACAATGATATAGCCGTTGGCAGCCATTAGTTGAAAATTCCATCGGAATGAATAAAACTGAGATACCATACTTTGAGGTCCGCCTTGACAATATAGAATGGTTGGATATTTCTTAGTTGAATCAAAATCGGGCGGATAAATAACCCAAGTCAGCATTTCTTTTCCATCCGTGGTTTTTATCATTCTCGACTCTACCTTGCTCTTTGAAATCGTTTTGTAATGATCATCATTCACATGAGTTAAAGCACGCTTTTTCTTTGATACTGGGTTAAGAATATAATACTCCGTTGCTCTGTTCATACTCATTCCAGAAACAACCAATTCAGCTCCCAAGGTCATTACTGAGCGATAATCTATTACATCGTTAGTTAATGTCTCAATCGTCTTAGCTGTCGACCCATCGTGAGTTAACTTCCAAATTTTATAGGTCCCCATATTAGGAGAAGAAACCCAGATGACGTTTTTTTCGTTTGCAAAAGCAAAACCTGAAATGGTTAAGTCTTTTGTTGCGGTTAAGTTCACTCGAGTTTCTGTTTCGAATGAATACAGCATTAAGTTGTTTTTATCAGATTCATATCCAGCTCTCTTCATTGACAAGTACGCCAAGGTTTTTCCATCTTTACTTAATACGGGACTTGTATCGTACCCTTGATTTTTTGGTGTAATATTTTTAGTCTCCTTCGATTCTAAATCGTACATATACAAATCGGAATCAGTGCTAGTGGCATACTCAAAACCATTCAATTTCTTGCATTGGTATATGATAGAGTTTCCATTTGGGCCCCAAATTAAATCTTCAGATCCTCCAAATGGTTTTGTTGGAACATCAAAAGGCTCATCTTCCATAATATCGATCATGCCATTTCCGTTTTTTGCTTCCGAAAGTGATGCATAAGCTGCGTGAAAATGACTGTTATCATTCCAAGAACTCCAATGACGAAACATAAGATCATCGTAAATTTTGAAATTGCTTTTATCTAGATCATCATGTGGTGGGTTCTCACCAATTCTAATGGAGTAGGTAAATAAGATTCTATCTCCTTTAGCGTTATACTTCACATTACTTATTGGAAAGGAAAAGTCTGTTACCTGCATGGCATCTGAACCATCGGTGTTCATTTCCCAAAGTTGACTTTGAAAAACATAGCCTACTTTTCCCGTTGCCGGATTAATAATTATGTTTCCAATTCCTTCTTCAACACTGGTAATTGCTTCTATCTTTTTTCCTTTTATATCGGACCTGTAAATTTGCGCTTGACCCGAATTTTTAGACAAATCATACCGCTTAATGGTATAAAAAATATAACCGTTGTTATTGTCTATTACTGGAGCGCCTACTCTTCCTAACTCCCAAAGTTTTTCAGCTGATAGAGGACTTTGTGCCATAAGATTAGATATTGAACACCCAAAACCAATCGCTAAAAAGGTCAAAAGTAATTTTCTCATAATTCGTGAATTTTTGTAGTTAAGATAGCTTGTCAGCCAATAATTTCATCTCAATTGTTGGAGACATTCTTTCGTATAAAATCCGATATACCGAAGCGCAAATTGGAATTTCTACACCAAACTTTTTATTGATTTCAATAATTCCCTTTGCGGCATAATAACCTTCTGCAACCATGTTCATTTCAAACTGCGCTGACCGCACTGAATAACCTCTTCCGATCATGCTCCCAAATGTTCTATTGCGACTGTATTGACTATAAGCAGTAACAAGCAAATCACCAAGATATGCAGAAGATTGCACGTCCCTATGCACTGGACTAACAGCATCAACAAACCGATTAATTTCCTGAATTGCGTTGGATATGAGTACCGCCTGAAAGTTATCTCCGTAACCCAGTCCATGACAAATACCGCTAGCAACGGCATAAACATTTTTCAAAATAGCGGATAATTCTGAGCCAAACAAATCTTCACTCACAGTAGTCTTGATGTACCGGCAAGCAAGCATTTTAGCCATTTCCTGAGCATAACTTTCTGTTTCGCATGCTATCGTTAAATAAGAAAGCCGTTCCAGTGCAACTTCCTCCGCATGACAAGGGCCACAGATTATTCCAATTTGAGAATATGGAGTTCTAAATTGTTTGTGAATGAATTTGGCGGGTATAGCATGATATTCCGGAATAATTCCCTTTACGGCAGAAAAGATGATCTTATTTTCCATTCCCGTTTTATCAAAATCCTTAAATACATCATTCAAAAAAGCAGAAGGAGTAGCAATGATAAGCACATCGCAAGCATCAACTACTTGACGTAAATCTGTTGTAACATTGATTTTATCACCCAAAAAGTGAACTGATGAAAGATAATTCGGGTTCCTGTGAAATTGGTTGAAATGCTCCACAGAAGCCACGTTCCGCATCCACCAATGAAAAGAAACTAAATTTTCGGTTAGTATTTTTGCCAAAGCTGTTGCCCAGCTACCGCCACCAATAATACCTACAGTACGCATATTTATTCTGTTTTAACGGCGAAGGATAGTTCCTCCTTCACCAATTATTATTGAATTTGATTCATCAATAATAAAACAATCGTTGAAACGGACGCTCTCATTGAGCAGAGGTATTTGCCTCCAGGTAACTCCCGAGTCCAGTGTTTCGAGAATTTTCCCCCTCTCATTCTCTACATCACGACCAGCATATAGTCCATTATTTGTACCAAATGAAAGTCCTCCAAACGATGTGTAAAGTGCTTTGTCATACCACTCTATTGAATTATTTGAAAACAACATTGATGATTCTCCTGTAATAAAAGCTCTCGTAGAAGAAGCATAATAGACATCTGTTAGATTTTTTATATCTGGGTTGTCATTTGACAATGAGATTTGATTCCAATTCTCACCAAAATCTGATGATAACTGAATATTATTGTCTCCAACGGCATACAAGGCGTTTTTTGCTGGTGCAGAAAAGCCATAGAAACTTCGTTGTGAATCGAAAGAATACTTTGAACTTTTCCATGTTACTCCACCATCATTTGTGAATGAAATAGACAATTTACTTCCACAAACTATTCCTGTATCATTATTAAAAAACAGGACCCCATTCCATTGAACTTTATCTCTATTGCGAATAACTATATCAGTAAACGACTGTCCTAAATCGGTAGATTTTTTAATCAAACCATTTTCTCCAGTAATAAAAATTGTCTTTTCATAGACGTTAACTCCAAACAATTCATTAGACGATCCTGAACTTACAGCATTCCATGTTACTCCTTTATCCAAGCTTATCAATATTAACCCTCCTTCACCAATCGCAGCACAATTTGAACCAAAACAATCTACCTTTTTTAAAGCAGAAGTCGTTCCTGAGACTACTTTTTTGAATTGATAAACTGAGGCACATGAAGCACAGTCTCCTCCGCAATCTACTCCTGTTTCGCTTCCACTTTGAACTCCGTCCGAACAATCTGAACAGGGCCTGCAAGGACCTCCACAATCAATCTCTTCCTCTTTTTGATTTTTTTTACCATCATCACAACTTTTTTTGCAGCTAGTTGATAAGAAACCAGCGATCATAATGACTAGTGCCAATTGAATTATTGAGTATAAATTCTTCATAATTGCAAATTTAAAAGAATAGGTTCAAAATTTTAGTTAAGAGCATGTAAGCGGTTGGTTTTAAATTATGTCTTACTTAAATCAAAAAGAAAAGTACTGAGCCATACCAAATAAAAAATGTGATTTCCATTAACCAAACTTTACTCGCATTTAGAAAATAGAGGCCTAATAATACTCCGAATGCGGGAAAGCCGCCAACAATTATATCTCCAAAACTAAATGCAGATAAAGATGCTGAAACCACACACAATACTGTACTACCAATCAAAAGTACTAGGTGATTTTTAATAATCACCTTATTTATTATTATTGCCTTGGAGAGGTATCTGAAACCAATTAATAATACGAGCAAACATCCTCCTAATAATACAAACTCCCTTAAGGTACTTGGTATAACATAACGTGGAAGGTGAACTGAGGCATCTACAACAACATTAAATCCAAACAAATAGTTCAAACAAATCAGAAAATAAAACGGCAATACAAAACCAAATAAGCTTATTACAAACCCTTTAATCTGTAGACTTCCAGAATATAAATAGGCAACAATTATTATTGGAAAAACCCATATAAACTCACTTGAAATCATCCATAAAACGCCTGCAGTAAATGAGGCTTCTAAAATGATCATATTAGGGTTGTTGGACCTTTGAATTTCGAAGCTTCGATCAATCAGTCGAATTAGCAGTACACCTCCCAGAACCCAAGGTGCTATTGTACCTGCATAACTACCACATGATAACAAAGCAAAACTTACAATAAAAGCAAATTGATTCCCTTTGGCAAACAGTCTGTATTTGTAAAAAACAAACTGCGCGTATAATGAGGTAGTAAGTAACAAGCTCACGCCTAAAAGCCTATTTAACCAGATATAATTATTTATAGGGTTTAAATAAACACTCAAATTACTTTCTCCTGTCCAGTCATATGGCTTTACATCTTGCAGTAAAATAAGGACAAGAAAAGGCAGTGCATACAATATTGCTATTGAAATACTTTGAGGTGTGTTTTTCTTAAGTGCCCTAGGAAGCATCTGCCAAAGGTAAAAAGCCCAAATTCATAACAACTGTTTATCTACAAATTATAAATTTGTTGTCTAAATAGCAGTATCATGGATTGGAATAAAATGATTTATAGTCTAGGAGACTTTTTTTGGTGGGCATTTGAAGGCTTAGAGGTATTAGGGAATCCTTTTAATTACTTCATTATAGTTGTCGGAATATCTATGTTGATATTGTGGGTACTTCAATTAATGAAGGCATCTGCAGCAACAAAAGACAATCCAACAGCAGAATAAATCGTGATTAAAGAAGATCGTTTCCGATGTCCTTTCGGTAAAACTTCTTTTGAAAAGATATAAGGCTTGCCATTTGGTAAGCCTTTTTTTGTGCCGCTTCTAAACTGTTTCCAAAAGCAGTGCAACTTATCACGCGACCTCCAGATGTAAATATTTGCTTGTTTTCATGCTTAGTGCCTGCATGAACTAAAAGCCCATCTTTTATTATTTCTAAGCCTGAAATTTCTTTACCCTTTTCATATGATTCCGGATAACCACCTGAAACCAACATAACCGTTAAAGCAGTTTGCGACAAGAGATTTAAAGGCCTGCTTTTTAGCTTTCCAGCAGCTGCGTCAGCACAAAGTTTTAGTAAATCCTCATCAATACGCGGTAATACAACTTCCGTTTCAGGATCACCCATTCGTACATTGTATTCAATAACATATGGCTCTCCGCCTTTATTAATTAGACCGAAAAATACAAAGCCACTGTAATCGTAACCTTCAGCATGAATACCGGCCATGGTAGGTTTAATGATTTTCTCATTTACCTTTTCAAGAAACTCTCCTTGAGCAAATGGTACCGGAGAAACAGCTCCCATGCCTCCTGTATTTAGGCCTTTATCACCATCATGAATACGCTTATAGTCTTTTGCTTCTGGGAGAACTACATAGTTCTCTCCATCGGTAAGCGTGAAAATAGAAAGTTCAACACCCTCTAGAAACTCCTCTATCACCACTGTTTGAGAGGCTTCACCAAATTTACTTTCGGTAAGCATTAAATTCAGTTCTTTCTTAGCCTCCATTAAATCCTGAAGGATCAAAACGCCTTTTCCTGCGGCTAATCCATCTGCTTTTAATACATATGGAGCCGTTAAGGAATCTAAGAACTGATAACCTTGTTCTAGAGTTTCAGCTTTAAACGTTTTATAGGCTGCCGTCGGAATCCCGTATTTAACCATGAACTCTTTTGCGAAGTCTTTACTACCTTCCAAAGCAGCAGCAAGCTTATCTGGACCAAGGACAAGCACACTTTTTAGGTTTTCATTAGCTAAAATCTGATCCTTTATACCTGCAACCAACGGGCCTTCAGGACCTACTACTACTAAGTCAATCTTATGCTCAATAATCGCATTTTTTACCTCTAAAAAATCTTCCGGATTTAAAGCTAAGTTTAGTCCAAACTGATCAGTTCCTCCGTTACCTGGAGCAATAAATAGTTTGGTTAAAAGAGGACTTTGCTTGAATTTCCAAGCGAAGGTAAACTCTCTTCCACCTGAGCCTAATAACAATACATTCATGGTAAGAAATTTAGGTCAAAGGAATAAAAAAGGGGGTTATAAATAAATTATAATCCCCTTTGGTTTTAAGTATTTATTGACAATTAGCCTTCTCTTTTTATACTGCATCCTAATGCAGGTGTGTTAAAGGGGTCAATGTCCTTTCCATTAATGTAATTTATAATTGCATCTCTTAAAAACGTCTCTTTTACTGCTTCCTTACTATTCACGTTATCATCAATTTTTCCGCTGTAAATAAGCTTCAATTCTTTGTCAAATAAAAAAACATGTGGTGTCGTTTTAGCGCCAAAAGCATTTGCCAGTTTTGAATCATAGTCTAAGGCATAGGTCATTTTATATTTCATGGTTTTTGCCCTTCTTACCATATCCTCCATATTGTCTCCACCTGTTGGTCTTTTAGCTTCATTAGAATTCACCAAAATAGATCCGATTTTAAACGAAGTACATAATTCATTAAGTTCATTATAGCGTCCTTCCCAACCTTCTTTATCTGATGTTCCAACGACAAAAGGACAGGTGTTACAGGAGAACATTACCAATAAACCATTTTCTTTTTTAAGCTGATCTAATGAAACCTTTTCCCCAGAAGTAGATGCCATCTCAAACTCTGTCAAAGGTGCTTTAGTGCCTACGCTTAGCGTTTTAAAGTCATTCTTAGGATTTATGAATGCTAATGTGCCGATTGTAAGAACCTTAATAGCTATAATTAAATATTTCATTCTTTAATAATTAGGGATCGCTTTACTTACGAGGCAAGACTATAAAAGGTTTGCAGGACACCGGGGTTTTTAATCTTTAATCTCTTGGCAGAGCTCCAATAAAATACCTCCAGCAGACTTTGGGTGGATAAAAACTATGAGTTTATTGTCCGCTCCCCGCTTAGGGTTTGAATTAATAAACTGAAAATCAAGACCTTGAAGTCGTTCAATTTCAGAGTATATATCATCAACCAAAATGGCCATATGATGAATTCCTGGGCGATTTTTATCTAGATATTTTGCAATTGCGCTATTATCGTCAGTGGCTTCCAATAACTCAAGCTTTGATTCGCCTAGTTCGTAAAACACTGTGTTTACACTTTCGCTTTCCACAGACTCTTCTTTATAGGCCTCCTTACCCAACAGCTGTTCAAATACCTTTTTGGTTTCATTTGCATCTTTAACTGCGATTCCCAGGTGTTCAATCTTCAATATTGCCATAGTACTTTCTCATTCGTTCAACATTAACCTCTTCATCAATTGATCGTTCCCCAAAAATATGATTCACTAATTGGTTTGCATAATAAGGACCTAATAACACTCCTTTACTTCCTAATCCATTAAATATAAATAGATTTTTGTGTTCAGCATGATTACCAATTAATGGCCTCCTGTCATTGGCTCCAGGGCGCAATCCTGTCTCGTGTTTGATTATTTCATAAGGGAGGTTTACCAAGTTTTCAAAACGCTTTACAAGCTCGTCCTTTGCGGTTTCTGATGGAATATAGCTTTTGTCTTCCCAATCGTATGTTGCTCCAACTTTATATAGATCATTTCCAATAGGCAAAATAAAGAAGCCTCGGCTTAAGGTATAGTCAGATTTCAAGTCAGGACATTTTATAATAAGAATGTCTCCTTTGGTTGACCCCACACTAGAATAGGCAAACTCTGACTGATTTCCTTCTTGATGACCCCTTGCTAATATGAGCCGATTACATTTAAATAATTCATTCGAAGAAAGTTTTAATTCGATTTCTAAACCATAACTTACTTCCTCCAATTTAGAGTTAACTAAACAATTCCTAAATTCAAAATAATCCCGACTCTTTGATAGAAATAATGGTAAATCAACGTTTCCTGTGAACTTCGTCTCTGCATAGGGCAGTTCATTTTCCACCCCATTAATAGGTTCTTTTTTAAGTGGCAGTTTTATGTATTCCTTGAATTTTTGATCCGCAGCTTTTGCCTCCCAATTATTTATCGTTTTAAAGTTCTCAAAAAACTTCCAATATGGGCGTTTATAAAGAAACCTTTCTGCTAAAAGCTCCTCTATTTCTTCGTATTTATTCAATGCAAATGGTAAAACATTAGCGATGTTAAAACCTAGAGTAGGTTTACGAAAAACAACGGGATTGTACAAGCCTGCAGCTACGCTGCTCGATGCGTGCTTGTGATTATTATCAATCACTAAAAAATCTTTAGCCTTTTTTTCTAACTCAAAAGCTATTAAGCTTCCCGCTAGACCTTGACCTATAATTATGGTATCGACTTTTTTCACCTTAACAAGAGTACGAACTAAAACAAAAAAGCCAACTCTTTCGAATTGGCTTTCTAAAATCTATAAAAACAATCGCCCTATCCGTTAAGTGCTTCAGCACCACCAACGATTTCAAGAATCTCAGTAGTAATCGCTGCTTGACGTGCTTTATTATAAGTCAACTTAAGATCTCCTAACAAATCAGAAGCATTGTCTGTTGCTTTATGCATTGCCGTCATACGGGCTCCATGTTCGGATGCTAAAGAATCCTTAAGCCCTTTGTAAAATGCTGTTTTAAGTGCATTTGGAATCAGAACCTCTAATAACTCTTGTTTTCCTGGTTGAAAGATATAGTCACTATTCTCAGAACTAGAAACGGCACTCTCATCAGCTTTCACAGGAAGCAAGCTCTCAGTTGTCACTATTTGGGTAGCCGCATTTTTAAACTGATTGTATATTACTATCACTTCATCATAGCTACCAATCGCATATTCATCCATTACTGGTTGAAAAATATCGGACGCCATTTGATAATTCATATTATCAAAAATGGTGCAAGCCTTTTCATGATTCATTAAAACATCCCCAGAATACAATCTGTCATCTCGTTTAAATGAATCTGCCGCTTTTTTTCCTATGGGATAAATTGTTACTTCTTTTCCCGCCAGTTCATTTTGGGACATACGCGCAACTTGCTTAATAATGTTAGCATTGAAGCCTCCGCATAGACCTCTATTTGAGTTTATCGCAATTATTAAAACCTTATTAATCGGACGCTCTGTTGCATATGGGTTTTCCATTTCCAACATCGTTTCGGTAAGGTTACTCAACATTTGCTGCAACTTCTCAGCATAAGGTCTCATTTGAGTAATACTGTCCTGGGCTCTTTTCAGTTTAGCAGCAGAAACCATTTTCATGGCAGAGGTTATTTGCATGGTAGAGTTTACCGATGTTATCCTCGTCCGTATTTCTTTCAAATTTGCCATTTCGCCTAGATTAAAAGATTACCTATTTTGTTTTGTATTTCAATGAAAGGTCATGGCTAACATCTTCTAAGACACCAGTAATACCATCATGAATTTTACCAGATTTCAATTCTAACAGTACGCTATTATGTTTTTCTTCCATAAAACTCAAAAACTCTACTTCGAATTCTTTGATTCTGTCTACTGGCACGTTACCCAATAAACCCTTAGTTCCCAGATAAATAATTGCAGTTTGTTTTTCAACTGACATTGGAGAACCTTCTTTTTGTTTGAGGATTTCAACGTTGCGTTTTCCTTTTTCAAGAACACGAGTTGTTGCAGCATCAAGGTCAGAACCAAACTTGGAAAATGCCTCTAGTTCACGATACTGTGCTTGATCAAGCTTCAATGTTCCTGCAACTTTTTTCATTGATTTAATCTGAGCATTTCCCCCAACACGAGATACAGAAATACCAACGTTAATTGCTGGCCGAACACCTGATAGGAATAAATCTGACTCTAAGAAAATCTGACCATCAGTAATTGAAATTACATTAGTAGGAATATATGCAGAAACATCACCTGCTTGTGTTTCAATAATTGGTAATGCCGTCAAAGAACCACCACCCTTGACTTTGTCTTTTAAAGACGCTGGTAAATCGTTCATTTGAGCTGCAATAGTATCGTCATTGATAATTTTTGCAGCGCGTTCTAATAACCTTGAGTGAAGATAAAATACATCACCCGGATAAGCCTCGCGTCCTGGTGGTCTTCTAAGAAGAAGAGAAACCTCACGGTAAGCTACCGCTTGTTTTGATAAATCATCAAATACTATTAACGCTGGACGACCTGTGTCTCTAAAATACTCACCAACTGCAGCACCTGTAAACGGAGAATAAAACTGCAAAGGAGCAGGATCTGATGCATTCGCTGCAACTACAGTGGTATAAGCCATTGCACCTGCATCTTCAAATTTCTTTACAATTTGCGCAACCGTAGAGGCTTTTTGGCCTGAAGCAACGTAAATACAGTAAACTGGTTTTCCAGCATCATAAAATTCTTTTTGATTGATAATCGTATCAATCGCAACGGTAGTTTTACCTGTTTGACGGTCACCAATAATTAACTCCCGTTGTCCTCTACCAACTGGAATCATGGCATCAATCGCCTTTATTCCTGTTTGGAGTGGCTCGGTTACTGGCTGACGATAAATAACTCCTGGTGCCTTTCTTTCAATTGGCATTTCAAAAGTTTCGCCTTGGATAGGTCCCTTCCCATCAATTGGGTGACCCAATGCATCGATTACACGACCAATAATTCCTTCACCAACTTTGATAGAAGCAATTAATCCTGTTCTTTTTACAGTAGCACCTTCTCTAATTCCAACAGATGAACCTAGCAATACAGCTCCAACATTGTCTTCTTCAAGGTTAAGCACAATACCTCTAAGCCCTGTTTGAAACTCTATAAGCTCACCAGCCTGTACATGAGATAACCCATAAATACGAGCAATACCATCTCCAACCTGTAGTACCGTACCAACTTCTTCTAATTCAGCCTCTGTTCTAAATCCAGCTAACTCTTCTCTAAGTATTGCTGAAACTTCTGCAGGTTTTAAATCCGCCATGATGTATCAATTAATTTGGGACTAGCCCAACTTGTTTTTATAATTCGATTCTTTTAATTCTATCTCTAATTCCTGCAGTTGTCTCGCTACAGATGCATCTAATTGTGCATCTCCTACTCTTAAGACAACTCCACCAATTATATCGGCATCTACTTCTTCTATCAGCTCAATAGACTTATGATCCAACATTGCCACTATTGAAGTAACTTTTGCTCTTAATTTATCGTCCATTAGAACGGCCGTTTTAACATGAGCAACAACAATCTTGTTGTGTACATTGTATAAGTCCGTTAATCCAACTGCGATTTCCTCTAGTAAGTAAGAACGCTTGTTTTGAGTAATAATCCTAACAAAACCTTTAACCAAATCATCTAAATCGTTTCCAAACACGCGGTCTATGATGTTCAGTTTCTTTCGCGTTTTGATTACTGGACTTTTAAACATTGCCTTCAAGTCACGGTTTTCTCCTATTACCTTCTTAATCAATTGCATGTCTGCTAGTGCCTTCTCAAGTTCATTACGTTCTTGAGCCAATAACATTAGCGACTTTGCGTATCTTCTAGCGACTTTGTTTGCAACCATCTTAGTTCAGTTTTAAATCTGCAACTAATTCGTTAGCTAATGACTTTTGCTGCTCATCACTTGATAACTCTTTGCGAATAATTTTTTCAGCGATTGAAATCGAAAGGCTAGCCATTTCGGATTTCATTTCAGCAATAGCTCCAGATTTTTGAGCCTCGATAGCAGCATAGGCAGCTTTTACTATTTTGTCAGCTTCCTCTTTTGCTTCGCCTTTTGCATCATTAACAATCTTATCTTTTATCTCTCTTGCTTCTTTCAATAAAGCGTCTCTTTCGATTTTCGCTTCAATAATTAGGCTCTCGTTTTTAGACTGTAACTCAGTTAATTCTTTTTTTGCTTTTTCAGCTGACTCCAAAGATTCACGAATTGTATCTTCTCTTTCAGAAACTGAATCTAGAATAGGTTTCCACGCATACTTTTTAAGTATGAATACAAGTACCAAGAATAAAATCGTTTGCCAAAAGAAAAGGCCTACTGAAAACTGTTCTATTAATTTTTCCAAAACGAATTGTTTTTAAAATGAATTTAAAACAACATCTCCAGCCAACCGCTGGAGATGTTGAGTAATAAATTAAACTGCAAATAATGCAGCAAATCCTATTCCTTCGATAAGAGCCGCAGCAATTAACATTGCAGTTTGTATCTTGTTTGTAGCTTCTGGTTGACGAGCAATAGCATCCATCGCTGATCCACCAATTCTACCAATACCAATACCTACTCCGATAACAACTAAACCCGCACCTACAATAGCTGGAATTTCCATAACAATTTAAATTTAAATTAACAATAATCTTTATTAATGATCTTCGTGCTCAGCGACTGCACTTCCAAAATAAAGTGCGGTTAACATGGTAAATATATATGCCTGCAAAGCAGCAACAAGTAATTCTATAAATGAAATAAACACAGACAGACCGAATGAAAGTGTACTTCCAATCCAGCTGTGAAAAATAAACATTAAGCCTATCAAACTCATCAACACAATATGACCTGCAGTAATGTTTGCATACAAACGAATAAGCAGTGCAAAAGGCTTAATGAAGACACCAAGTAATTCAATCGGCGCAAGCAATATTTTCATTGGAACAGGAACACCTGGCATCCAAAAAATATGTTTCCAATATTCTTTTTTTCCTGAAAACTGCGTAATAACAAAGGTCATAACAGCCAAAGCAAAAGTCACAGAGATACTGTTGGTAACATTAATACCTAATGGGGTTAGTCCAAATAAATTTACCAACCAAATAAAGAAAAACACAGTCAACAAATAACTCATAAATCTTTTATAATGTTTCTCTCCAATATTAGGAATTGCAATTTCATCTCTAACAAAAATTATTAGCGGCTCAAGGAACTTTGCCGAACCACTTGGCACCAAACTTTTTTTGTAAGATCTGGCTGCACCAGTGAATAAAAGTATCAGCATTAACGCAAACGCCATTATACTGAACACGTTTTTTGTAATTGAAAAATCTAATGGCTTTTCGTTATGAACATGACCATCGCGCATTTCAAAAGTTCCCGCGGCATCTGTTTTGTATACTTTCCCATGATGCAATGCATAAAAGTTTCCGTTGCTTTCTGCAACACTTTCTCCATGATGAAATCTTGAAGAAGAAAAAACCTGAACACCATCATCCAGCAAAATTACTAGCAACGGAAAACCAACGTGGGTATTTGTTTCCGTATCAGTATATAAATGAAAATCATGGCCATCTTGCAGGTGATGCTGGATATGCGCTTTTATTTCCTGTTTCATGCTCATTCCATCCTGAGCGGGTTCTTGATATACTATCTGTGTAGATTCGGTTGAGTCAGACGCGTGTTCTGAATGTTCTGACGCGGTTAGAAATACTGGTTGTATTAAAACTAAAACAGCTAAAAAAAATAGGGCTCTTGTAAACTGCATAATTACCTGTCTGATGACCATTCTAAATTTTGTGCAAAAGTAAATGTTTTTTTTAGTAGACACGGCACTTATTTCAGGCAATATAAAATCTATGAAACCTTGGCTTAAACATTATTTCGAAAGCCTATCAATCAGACACTTAGTCTCCATGACCAGTGCAGCCGCATAGGGGATGAAAAAGGCAAAGAACTCGATACGTTGTATTGCGCCATCAACCTTAAAATTAGAGTAAAACGCCAAGAAAAAAAATCCAAACTTTAAAAAGCTTCCCAAAAGAAATAAAAAACCCCTGCTATTTTGGAGTGTTTCAGGCACTTTTAAGAGTCCCATCACTATAAGTACAGCCAGTGCAACATTTCCTGCATATGCGGTAATAATTTGATTGTCAAAAAGAGGCTTATCCATAAAAGCCAATACCATTATGTGAACGCCTAAAGTTACAAGGCAAACCAAAATAATCTGAACAATGTATTTGAATAGGTCACTCATTACTAAAATTACTTACTATTCCATTTATTTAATACTCTAATGGTGTAAGCCATACTAATGGCAACAGATACTAAAACAAACGATAAAGTAAACCAGTTAGTTTCAAATTGATACTTCGCGTCTACAAGGCTTCCACTGTAGGCGCCAAGGCCAATGATTAGTACCGTTTGCAAACCCAACCCGGAGTAGCTCAAGATAGAGGGGTCCTTATTTTTCTCGTCTTTTTTGTCTTCTTTATTCTCCATCGTATCATAGCAAAACTAGGCTTTATTTATTACCTTTGTGTTCTCATTATTCACCCTAAAATACGTTTCAAATGGCAATTGGTCCTTGGCAAATCGCACTCATTTTAGTTGTAGTTCTTCTTTTATTTGGTGGAAAAAAAATTCCTGAATTAATGAAAGGACTAGGAAGTGGGATGAAAGAATTTAAAGATGCGTCGAAAGAAAACGACACAGATAAAAAAGAAACCGATAAGTAATTTACTTATTCATTTTCAAATAACTAAGGGTAAGCTTCGTCTTGCCCTTTTATGTTTGGTATAGATGGAATTTCCAAAAAAACTTACAGCAATTCAAACCAGTATCAAGAATGGTGAATACACTCTTCCTGATTTGGTTAATTCTTATTTGATTGAAATCGAAAAGACTTCTGATTTAAACATCTACTTAGAGGTTTGGAAAGAAGAAGCTTTGGAAAAAGCAACTCAAATTCAAGAGAAAATTAATTCGGGTACTGCTGGCGATTTAGCCGGAATGGTCATCGGTTTAAAAGACAATATCTGTTATGCTGGACATAAAGTATCGGCAGCTAGTAAAATATTAGAAGGGTTTGAATCCATCTATTCCTCAACAGTCGTTGAGCGATTGCTTACAGCAGATGCATTATTTATTGGTAGACTAAATTGTGATGAATTCGCAATGGGTTCTTCGAATGAAAAATCTGCCTATGGTCCTGTTAAAAACCCACACAACCCGGAGCTTGTTCCCGGCGGAAGTTCTGGTGGTTCTGCTGCAGCCGTTGCAGCAAACACCTGTTTGGTTTCTTTAGGATCTGATACCGGTGGAAGTATTCGTCAACCCGCTTCTTTTTGTGGCGTATTTGGAATGAAACCAACGTACGGAACAATATCAAGGCATGGGCTTATTGCCTACGCTTCGTCTATGGATCAGATTGGACCATTTGCAAATTCGGTAGAGGATATGTCTGCTGTACTTTCTGTAATGGCTGGTTCTGATGAATTCGATAGTACGTTAAGCAGCAATAAACTAGACTTAACCGCGACTTCTAAAAAACATAAAATTGCATACCTACAAGAGTGTTTTGACGCTGAAGGGCTTGATCCAGAAGTAAAAACAGCACATTTAAATAAGATTGAGGAATTAAAAGCTGCAGGTCACACTGTTGAAGCAGTATCATTTCCTTATTTAGATCAATTGGTGCCTTGTTACAATGTACTTTCTAATGCAGAAGCTTCCAGTAACCTTTCTCGTTTTGATGGAATGCGCTACGGTTATCGATCAGAAAATGCGGTTGATTTAGAAACTACCTACACAAAATCTAGATCTGAAGGATTTGGCGCTGAAGTAAAACGCAGAATTATGCTAGGAACATTTGTTCTTAGTGCTGGTTACTATGACGCTTATTATTCTAAAGCTCAAAAAGTTCGACGATTGATTCAAGATAAAACCTTTGAAATTCTATCGGATTATGACTTCATTTTAACGCCAACTACACCGCATACCGCTTTTAAAATTGGAGCACATGGAAACGACCCTGTTGCAATGTATTTGGAAGATATCTTTACTGTACAAGCGAACTTAGCTGGTGTACCTGGAGTTTCAATTCCTTTGTTTACGCACAGTAATGGAATGCCTTTCGGAATGCAGTTGGTTGCAAATAAGTTTGAAGAAGGTAGGTTGTTGCAGTTTGCTGAGGAACTAGCGAATTAAAATTTCAAGTCGAATACTTATTGGAAAATCGGAATCCGATTCCTAATTCTCAGATTCCCGTCTGCACGGGAATGACGAAAAATAAATTCTACCCTCCACCTTCTTCTCCACCATAACCTCCACCACCTCTTTGTGGTTTTTTCTTTTGGTTTAATCGGTAAGAGAAGGTTAGTACAGTATATCTTGAAACCCATTGAAATTCAGATTCATCGTAAAAATCAGGGCCTTCAGTTATATTGATCCTTTTTCGTGTATTCAATATATCTCTTACGGAGAGTGTCAAAGTTCCATTTCCTTTAAGAACATCAACAGCGGCAGCCATATCTATATTATATCGAGCCAATTGTTCTCCTTGAGTTGTTTTTTCTTTGGAACGATAGTTCAATGAAGTCTGGTAAGAAATCTTGTCCCATATTTTCCATTTACTTACTATTCGGCTAGACCAAGCATAGGTGTCTGCGGAAAATTGTTGACCTTTGTATTCTCCATCGGTAACGGCTCTAAAGAAATTGAAACTCCCGTTAACATTCCACCACTCTTTTAGCGTTAAGCTTCCTGAGACCTCCAATCCAAATGAGTTTCTAGTTCCTAGGTTTATTGGAAATCGAGTATTGATTCCCGCAGAGTCGGCTAACAAAATTCGCTCTATGGTTCCTGTAGAATATCGGTAATAAGGACTCACCAAAATGTTGGCTTTTTCCCAACGCTTCATGTATCCTAACTCAAAAGCATCTGTAAATACGGGATTCAAGTTTGGGTTTCCTGTAGAGATGTTTCGATTGTCACTTAAATTGTAAAACGGGTATAAATACCAGTGTCGTGGACGTGATATTCTTTTAGAATAACTGGATTGAATAAACTGATTTTTCTTGAATTCATAAGAGAGGTTCACGCTAGGAAACAAGTTTAGATAGTCTCTTTGGTTTCTTTCATTCGTTCTCTTGAATTCCGTTACAATATCAGTGTACTCCAAACGAACACCGAGTTGATAAGAAAAATTCTTGGTTTTATTTCCAGCCATAGCATAAGCAGCATAAACATCTTCGGTGTAAGCCATTTCGTTATTAAAAACTGGATCTGGAACATACTCAACTCCATCGAATTGTGAAATATCAAAATTGTTGTTGATTGCTCTTAGGTTACCCTTCACCCCTAGCTCTCCTTTACCATCTTCTAAAAAAGGAAACACAAAATCAGACTGCATTGTTAGGTTACTTCCTTCCTCTTCAGTAATTGCTTTTTGGATAATGTTAGGAGTCAGCGGACTGGTGCTAACCTCATTTAAATCCGCGTCTTCAAAGCTAAAGTTGGTAAAACCCGAAACATCAATGGTCCATTTCATTTCCTTTTTCTTAAAGGTTTTGGTATAATTCAATTGGCCTCGACTCATATTGTTCCGCTGATCTTCAACTTCATCTCGATTCACCGTTTGGCTGATTTCAGAATTTATTCCAAAATCTTCATAAATCAATTGTGCATCATTTACTCCGGCGCCGTTGCTGTAGTTTCCTGAAACGGTGAGTGAGTTGTACTTATTGAATTGATAGCTCGCTCCCAATCGAATGTTCTGATTAAATCCATTGCGACTGTGGTTTCTTTCTGATCGATAACCAAAGGTTGTATCGGGTCTATAAAATTCATGATAGGTGGTTCCTTGCCCTGGTCGTTCACGATAATTCAAGCCATAACCCGTGAAGAAGTTGAATTTCTTTTTTCGATAATTCAACGTATAGCTTGCACCTGCGTTTATTGGAAATCCCGCCCGAACTTCAAAAACCCCATTCAGTCCTTTTTTCTTTTCTTTTTTGAGCACAATATTTATAATTCCAACCTCACCTTCTGCATCGTATCTTGCTGAAGGATTGGTAATTATCTCCACCTTTTCGACCATATCTCCCTGAATCATTTTTAGAGCTTCACCGTTACTCATTCCCATAAGTGCTGCGGGTTGTCCGTCAATTAAAATCCTTACGTTTTGGCTGTTTCTTAAACTCACATTCCCTTCAACATCAACATCTACAGAAGGAATGTTTTCTAAAATTCCAGCAGTAGTCTGACCTCGATTAGTAAGATCTTTATCGACGTTATAGACCCTTTTGTCCAACTTCAATTCCATTTGTGGTCGCTCGGCCTCAATAGTTACTGTTTCTAAAGAAGTAGCAGATGGATGCATTGTTACTGCCTTCAAATTAATGTCTGCATTAGTGATGTTGAGGTTGGAAATCACTTTAGTTTCAAAAGACAAGAAACTTATTTGAGCGTAATATTTACCTGGTCTAACCTGAACATCGAAGAAACCATCTCCATCAGATGCTAATCCAGCAGCTAGTGTTGAATCTTTGGAGTTGTATACCGCAATAGAAGCATATGGAGTTGCATTCCGATTTTCATCCACCAGTTTTCCAAGAATAGAAAACGTATTTCCACCTTTTTTACCGCCTCCCTTTCCTTGAGGTCTTCCGCCTTGAGAAAATGCTGTTTGAGTAGTGAAACTCAACAATATAATTAGATATAGGATACGTTTAAACACGATGGGTTTCTTTCAGGACGCGAAAGTCGTGGTATTTGTTCAATAATCAATAGAAGAAGGTTCGGATTAACTTATTTTGAGGATGGATGGTAATAAAAAGCCCTTCTAAAGTTTAGAAGGGCTTAATGTAGAGAAGATGAGATCCTATGATTATAACATATAAACTGACCAAAAAAACACCGATATAGTATCCAGCATCAACACAGTATTAATCCCAGCTGTATTTCCCAATAAGGTATTATTAGTTGCTTTTATTCAGTCATCTTACCTAGTCTAGCTGTTGCTTTTACTGTTGTAACATTATAAAACAAACCTAACCCTGGTGCGTATTTTTTTGTTTCAAATTGTGGGTAAAAAACAACATCGTAACCGGGGTTACTTTTCATTAATTCATAAAGAGCATAGCTTTCTGTTCTGTCACCACCAATAAAAGACCCTATTACAGGAATACTTGCTGCACTTACAGCACTTGATGAACCATCTTTATTAACTTCTCCTGTTTCTACCATAAAAATTCTTGACCAGTCTATACCTAAAACTTTCACTGTTTTAGCTTCTGCTGAAACTTGATTAGAAAGAGCAAAATCAGACTTAGTTAGAAGCACCTTTGTGTTTGGTTCTCTAACTACATTGTTGAGGCTGGTGCAGCTTGCAAGAGTAGCCACCAAAACCGTTAATATTAAAATTTTGAAACCGTTTTTCATTTTATACAAATTACATTTTTCCTACTCGTTTGGCTTTTCAGTTTCGCCTCGTTTTTTAGAGAGGGGGTCTGAACTCCTCTTCCACACAACCAATATTTGCCTAATTTATGTTAAAATTAAGTGTTACCGCTAAAGTCTTCGACAAAATTGCCTTTTCACTGGTTGAAACAAAATAATTCTAGTTTTTAATCCCAGTTAAGACTTGTGTTATATCAACATGACCTCCATTCAACATAGGCAGAATAGCAAATATTAGTTATAACTGTCTGGTTTTATGAGTCTACACCAAAATACCTCAACGGAAACTAGGTTTTCTTGACGTCTTTTGGCGAGCTGGGTGCTAAACACATGAAGTTTCTGTAAGACCTTTTAATGCGTATTGTATTAATTAAGAAAATAGAATTTTGATAGTCATAAGCAAATAGGATCTAATTAATGGCCTTAATCGCTCTTTAAAAACTCTTGAATTGCAACGCTTACATTTACCTTAGATATATAAAGTCCTTTAGACTGCTCTTCAAGGACAGTGGTATTTAAGTTAGGCTAAGTAAAACTTTTATCTACTCATTGGAGGTCACTCGCTTGAGTGAATTGAACTGACCGTCTATTTGAATCAACTAAGTATATATTTTAGCCTCTTAAATGCGCTTTATGTTGCAACTGTATTTCAATGGGGAAACAAAAAAGGGCTACATTTCTGCAACCCTTTGATTTTTATAGTGGAGAATACAGGAATCGAACCTGCGACCTTCTGACTGCCAGTCAGACGCTCTAGCCAACTGAGCTAATTCCCCAAAATTCTTAACGGGCAATTTTAAGTAAACTTTACTTATTACCGATTACGCAATAGAAACAAGTTGTGAAAAAATCTCTAAAAAAGGGAATTGAAGCCAATGGGCCAATCAAAACGCGTTTCTTTAGATTAAACTTGATTTCATAGTTTGGATTTATAAACCAACGTGTTTTTTTATCCAAACTGTAATTGTGCTTCTTTACAATGCTTAAAAACCGCGCGGTAGAAATTCCGGTATCCTTTATTTCAACTAACGATTCTACAACTCTTTCACTTTCTCCAAAAGCCTTCAAGAGCATTTTAAATAAAGGCATTGGCAATAAATGATACCAAGGTGCAACACTCGTTAATTTCTTTTTACAAATCTGTTGATGGCCTCCAAAAGGCATATACCAAGGAGGGAAGCCAAAAAAGACCTTTCCATTTGGAGTAAGCAAGCTTTTCATAAAGCCCATAAAACGATCTTGATCGTGAATGTGCTCAATTACATCACGTAAAATAATGAGGTCAAATTTTTCGTCAGATGATAAATCCCAATCGTAAATATCTTGGTTGATGAGTTTAAATTTGGAACCGGGCAAGGCTTCATTCAGCCATTCTTCTCCCATATTCAACTTACCTTGATTAAGGTCGACGCCCATAACATTGCAGCCTTTTTCTAAAAACGGAAGAATATTTCCTCCTTCACCACAGCCTATTTCTAGAACCTTGGTATCCTTAGTAATTGGAATTACTGTTTCAATGTAAGGCACCACGTACTTTCTTGTACTTATTGCCTGTTCGTTGAAATACTGCTTTCTATTTAAATGTCTTTCTTGCATTTACCGTGAAAAATGGTTGGCCGAAATTAAAACTTTTACCTTCCCTAATAATTAATGTGCCGCCAACCAATTATCTCCTGTTCCACTATCCACAACCAACGGAACAGAAAGCTTAAAAGCGTTTGACATTTTCTCTTCAATTATTGGCGTGATTTCCTCAATCTCTCCTTTTGGCACATCAAACACCAATTCATCATGCACTTGAAGCAGCATCTTGGTTTTAAAATCACTTTCTTCAAGAAACTTGTGAATATCAAGCATAGCCAATTTAATAATGTCAGCTGCACTCCCTTGAATAGGGGCGTTTATCGCGATTCTTTCTGCTTGAGACCTTACCGTGCCATTTGCTGAATTAATGTCTCTAAGCGGTAAAATTCTCCCCATTATAGTTTCACAGTAATTATTCTCGCGTGCAGTTTCAATAGACTTGTCCATGTATGCTTTTACACTAGAATATTTTGCGAAATACGAGTCAATAATCTCCTTGGCTTCAGTTCTACCAATTCCTAAGTTTTGAGCTAACCCAAATGAACCCTGACCGTAAGCAATTCCAAAGTTTACCGCTTTTGCCTTTGAGCGCATTTCACGAGTAACTTCCTCTGGATCAACGCCAAATACTTTTGCGGCAGTAGCGGCATGAATGTCTTCGCCGTTTTTAAAAGCTTCGATCATTCCTTTGTCTCCACTTAAAGAAGCCATTATTCTTAATTCTACTTGGCTATAATCCGAAGCAAGCAACGTATGCTTGTCATCTCTAGGAATAAATGCTTTCCTAATCTCTCGTCCGCGTTCTGTTCGAACCGGTATGTTTTGCAAATTAGGTGCTTCAGAACTTAACCTGCCCGTTGCAGCAATAATCTGATTGTATGTAGTGTGAATTCTTCCATCAGCATGCACCAATAAAGGTAATGGATCTACATAAGTGTTTCTAAGTTTTACCAACTCTCTGAAATCTAGAATTTTGCCTACAATTTCATTCTCAGGAGCATATTTCTTTAAGATTTCTTCGTTGGTTTGAAACTGTCCTGTTTTCGTTTTTTTGGCTTTAGCATCAATCTTCAAATGCTCAAATAAAATTTCGCCAACTTGTTTTGGCGAAGCAATATTGAAATTCGTTCCTGCCAATTCGTAAATCTCTCCCTCTACTTTTTGGGCATCAATTAATAACGTTTCCGACAGCTCTTTAAGGCTTTCAGAATTTAATTGAATTCCCTCTTCTTCCATATCAGCAAGCACAACCAGTAAAGGAGATTCTATTTTATTAAACAAATCTGCTAAACCCACTTCTTCAAGCATCGGTTCAAAAACCCTTTTTAAACGCAAAGTAATATCAGCATCCTCGCAAGCATAATCTGAAATAGATTCTTGAGGAATATCTCGCATTGTTTTCTGGTTCTTTCCTTTTGGCCCAATCAAATCAGAGATAGGCACTGAAGTATAATTCAAAAAAGCCTCAGCCAAATAGTCCATCCCATGTTTTCGAGTATTTGGCTCCAAAACATAGTGCGCTAACATCGTGTCAAAATAGGGTCCTTCTACTCGTACTCCATATTTGCGCAATACCAGAACATCGTATTTCAGGTTTTGACCAATTTTTTGAGTTTTACTATTTTCAAAGAGTGGCTTAAACTCATCTACTATGGCCTGCGCTTCTTTAAAATCTGCTGGCACTGGAACATAAAAAGCTTCAAAAGCACTGATCGCGAAGGACATTCCAACCAGCTCAGCTTTTAACGGATCTAATCCAGTTGTTTCGGTATCGAAACAAAAACTATCTTGAAAGGATAAGATCGAAATTAAGGATTTCCTTTTTTCTTCTGTATCTGTAAAATGGTATTCATGAAAACTTGAAGCCAAATCGGAGCCACTCGTTTCTAGTTCTTCCTCGGGTTCTCCAGCATCTTCTGAAGCTACAATTGGACTTCCAAATAAATCCATTTGACCATTTGTCGAAATTGCTTTTTTTGGTACACTGGATGAGCCAATCGAAATCGTTTCACCCAGTACTTTTGTTGCAAAATTTCTAAATTCTAGTTCAGTAAACAGCTCTCTAAGAACATCTTTATTTGGCTCTTCTAAAATGAGTTTATCTGGCTCAAAATCAACGGGAGCATCTAATAAAATCGTTGCTAATTTTTTAGAAAGAAAAGCTTGCTCTTTATTAGCCTCTACTTTTTCCTTCATTTTTCCTTTTAGCTCATGAGTGTGTTCGTACAACCCTTCCATAGAGTCGTATTCCTTCAGCAGTTTTGCTGCCGTTTTTTGACCCACACCAGGAATCCCGGGAATATTATCGACTGCATCACCCCACATTCCCAGCAAATCAATTACTTGGTCTGGCCGACTAATATCAAATTTTTCGCAAATTTCTGGTATACCCCAAACTTCAGCCGGTCCTCCACCACGAGCTGGGCGGTACATAAATATGTTTTCAGATACCAGTTGACCAAAATCTTTATCGGGCGTCATCATGTAAACGGTAAAGCCTTCTTTTTCTGCCTTTTTAGCCAATCCTCCTATCACATCATCGGCTTCATAACCTGCCGCCTCTAATATTGGAATATTAAAACCTTCAATAATTTTACGGATATAAGGCTCTGACAATTTAATATCTTCGGGGGTAGCATCTCGATTGGCTTTGTATTCAGAATATTCTTGCACACGCACATTTGGAGATTTGTGATCAAAAACCACGGAGATATGTGTTGGCTTTTCTCTATTTAGAATATCCAACAAAGTATTTGTAAATCCAAATATTGCCGAGGTATTCAGCCCTTTAGAATTTATTCTTGGGTTTTTTATAAACGCATAATAGGCTCTGAAAATCAGTGCATAAGCGTCTAATAAAAAAAGTCGCTTATCTCCATTTTGATCTGTCATGTTTGTGTTTTGTAGGTTTTCGAAATTAAGGAAAATGGTTTCATATTTCAGGAGCTCATCGCTATTAATCAATTAAAAATTAATATTGTAGCAATGAACGCTTCAATTAGCAAACTCAGTATTGTAATTCCCGCTTATAATGAGGCGGCAACTATTCATCTTATCCTTAATAAAGTGCTGGAAGTAGGGCTTCTAAATAACATCAGCAAAGAAATAATTATTGTGGATGATTGCTCTGTGGATGATACAAATCAAAAAATTCAAGAATATATAGACAACCACCCCGATACTGATATTCAACATTTCTTACAACACAAGAATATGGGTAAGGGCGCTGCATTGCATAGAGGTATTAAAGAATCGACAGGTGATTACTTAATAATACAGGATGCCGATCTGGAATATGATCCCGCGGAATACAACATTCTATTAAAACCCGTAATTGATGGTTTTGCAGATGTCGTTTATGGGTCTCGTTTTCTAGGCGGAAAGCCCCACCGTATATTATTCTTTTGGCACAGCATAGGAAATCAGGTCTTGACTTTCCTTTCCAATATGTTCAATAATCTGAATCTTACGGATATGGAGACTTGTTACAAATTGTTTCATACCAAAACCATTCAGGGGCTTACGCTTAAAGAAAATCGCTTTGGATTTGAACCTGAAGTTACCGCAAAAATTTCTAGAATTCCTAATATCCGTATCTACGAAGTAGGGATATCTTATTATGGTAGAACTTATGCCGAGGGAAAGAAAGTTAACTGGAAAGATGGGTTTCGTGCATTGTATTGTATCGTTAAGTACGGTATTTAACGTATACAAATGCCGATAATACAGTAAGTTAGTCAATTAGAAATTACAATTATATTTGAACTATAAATTAAAAAACAATAGCCATGAGAAAATTAATAATGGGATTAGCAGTATCCTCAATGATTCTAACTGCATGTAATAAAGCTCCTGAGCTTGGTATGATTGTTCCTACAACTGGAGTTGCTGGAGAAAACGTAGCTATGACGAGTGGTGGTGACATCAAAAAAGCTTACAACGTAAACTGGAGTTTTGGTGACGGTGGATCAGCTGCTACTTTTGATGCTAATCATACTTATTCTGAAGCTGGTACTTATACCGTTACTCTAACTGCTACAAACAGAAAAGGTAGCAACGCTACTACAGCAACCTCAATAATTACCATTTCTGATAATGGTATTGATGCTGTTGAAACTAAAATGGAAGAAGAGGCAGTTGCAATGGATGCTTGGTGGACTAAAGCTGCCGGTACTTGGAGTTTTGGAACAGGTTCAACAACTTTTACTGGTTGTGGTACTAGTTCTGCCAACTCTGACAAACGGACTGCTGATACAAGATCTCAAGCAATTAAAGTAACTATTGTTGATCAATCCGTTTCATATTATGATAGCTACTACAAAAATGAAAACGGAGAAGTGAACAGCTACAGTTTCGATGCTGTCGATGCTGATCACGTAAGTGTTGGGTCGTTGCGCTATTTGTTTGTTAACACTGACAATAACGTAAATGATCACTCTGAAATGGCTCAAGGTATTTACAAATACACAAACACTGGTTCTGTTATTACTTTGACAAGAGAAGAAGAAAGTATTAACACATTTAACGGAACCGATAAGCCTTGCGTTGAAAAAACTGTTTACACTTATACTCTTACTAAGTAGTCAAAAAATAAAAAACATTAAAAAAGCCATTTTTGAGAAATCTCAAAAATGGCTTTTTTTGCTCTAAACTTTATTTTCAACACTTAAAACTGCATTTCAGGAATATCTCCTTCCACCAACAAACTGCCTTCGGTAGCGTTTACTATATCTTCTACGGATACACCTGGGGCCCTCTCTAGAAGCTTAAATCCCCCTCCCTTTATAACTTCAAGTACTGCTAAATTCGAAACTACTTTTTTAACACAACCCACTCCAGTTAGAGGTAAAGAACATTCTTTTAGCAGTTTAGATTCCCCTTTTTTATTGGTATGCATCATGGCAACAATAATGTTTTCTGCTGATGCTACTAAATCCATAGCGCCACCCATTCCCTTTACCATTCTTCCCGGAATTTTCCAATTGGCAATATCTCCGTTTTCAGAAACTTCCATTGCTCCTAGAATAGTTAAGTGAACATGCTGACCGCGAATCATTGCAAAAGACGTTGCAGAATCAAAAATTACAGCACCCTTTTCGAGAGTAACCGTTTGTTTTCCTGCATTAATTAAATCGGCATCTTCTTCTCCATCAAAAGGAAAGGGACCCATTCCTAGTATCCCATTTTCGCTCTGAAACTCAACATCAATGCCCTCTGGAATAAAGTTAGCCACCAACGTAGGAATTCCTATTCCCAAATTCACATATTGTTTGTCCTGCACCTCTTGTGCAATTCGCTGTGCTATTTGTTCTTTGCTTAAGCTCATTTGTGTGTGTTTATCTACAGCTAATTTAATTTGAATAAATGAATATTCCCTATACTCGATACTGTATCTCTACAATATAATTCTCTTTCCCTTTCAGTTCTTAACCCCTCACTATGCACTAGCAAGTGCTTTATTCCAACGCTCTTGGCGTGTTGAATAAACTCTTCACTCAACTCTTGATTGTAAATATTTGATAGTCCCTTACGATTCATATAATATAAGCTAACGTTAGGAGAAGGATCAAATACACTAAGTACAGGAACCTCTTTTGTGATTCCGTTCTTATTTAACCAGGGCTCAATTTGGGTTAAGTTGTTGTCCAACTTATTGTAAACATTCCAAGTATGCGCTCTAGTTTCGGCAGTGACCTGAGCGTAGGAAACGTTTTGGACTACGAAAGGAATTGATGCTACAACAATAATAACAAGCATTATCTTACTAGGAAACATCGCCTTTATAAGTGAAACGCTATACACTGCTATTAAGGGTAAGCCCCCATAAAGACAAATGATGTAATAGTCGTGTTGCCCAAATCTCTCAAAAAAAAGGAGAACAAAGCTCCCGGTTAGTAAAGCATAAACTACTAATGGAACCGTTTCCTTTTGAAGCTTTTTATACCATAAAAGACCTAAAGCAAAAAACGGAACGGTTAGTAACCAAAGGGACTTATATGCGAATAGTTCATTGTACCAAAACTCCATAAAATTGGTTTTTACCCCTATTATTTGATCTTCGGAAAGTGTCCAATAAGGCACGGTGTCTAATAAAAAGTAGACATTTCCGGATTGGGCATTGTACCAAGCGGCATACTGCACCCATATCAAAGTAACTGCAAAAGGGGCCGCCCAGGGAAGTAGAGCTTTAATTGTATTCCAAAACTTTCCTTTTTGAAAGGATATTATTTCATAGGAGGCAATAGCAACTAACAATATTCCCGCTGAAACCTTTGTAAGCATAGCCAAAGAAAAAAACAACACACCTAAGGAAACGCTCAATTTAGAAGGAGTATTTTCTCCATTTTTCATAAAAATATAGGCCACCAAAAGAAAGCGCTAAGGCAACAGTATCTGGTAAAAATTCGATTCCATAATAGACCAATATCGGTGGTGTAAAACAAAAGATATTCAACAGAACCGAAACGGTTGTACTCTTTGTTTTTATATAAAACCACTGAAATAAAAGGTAAAAACCTAAAGCTAATAATCCCCACCACCACCAGCGGAAAATTTCATTTGAAAATCCAAAAGCTTGATAGGTTTTACCTATCAAATAATAAAACACAGGAAATTCTCCTACGGCTTTACCTGAACCCTCAAACAGCTGATGTAATTGTGGCTCAAGTAATGGTAACTCTTTTTGCGCATAATTTTGCGCCATTGATGCCCCATCACACTTACGCCACATGTGTGTTCCCTCTGGGAATCGATCCATGTTTTCAAAATACCCGTAAGAAGCACTTTGCCATATAAACAGCAGCAAAAACAAAAGGTCTCTTATAAAACGAGTTCCTTTATCCCACTCAAAAATTTTGTCTAAAAATTGGTTCAAATTAAGCCTTTTGGCGAACTGTGCGTTGCTCTATTCTCTTTTCGTAATTCACTCCTTGAAAAATACGCTGAACAAAAATACCGGGTGTGTGAATTTGGTTAGGGTCTAGCTCTCCCAAGGGAACCAACTCTTCTACCTCAGCAACTGTAATCTTTCCTGCCATTGCCATTAGAGGGTTAAAGTTTCTTGCTGTTGCCTTATAAACCAGATTACCAGCAGAATCTCCTTTCCAAGCTTTAACGAATGCAAAGTCTGCTATAAGTGCCTTTTCTAGAATATGTGGTTTACCATTAAACTCTCGCACTTCTTTTCCTTCTCCAACCTCAGTTCCGTAACCAGCTGGAGTAAAAAACGCTGGGATACCAGCTCCACCGGCTCTGCATCGCTCAGCTAAAGACCCTTGAGGTATTAGGTCTACATCCAGCTCTCCGCTTAACATCTGACGTTCAAATTCATCGTTTTCACCTACATAAGAAGAAATCATTTTTTTAACCTGATGATTTTGTAACAGTAAACCCAATCCAAAATCATCAACTCCTGCGTTATTAGAAATACAGGTTACTCCTGAAGTTCCCAAACTAACTAACTCAGCAATCGCATTTTCTGGAATTCCACACAAACCAAATCCCCCGAGCATGAAGGTCATGTTGTTTTCAACACCTTGCAAAGCCTCGTGCACATCGGCTACTTTTTTATTCATTGCCATATCATCAGATTTTGAATCTCAAATGTAAAAATTGAAAAAGGAAAATTGGATAAAAAGCTCGTTTAGATTAATCCCAGTCAGACTGTTTGCCTCTTCCGTATAGATTACTGCCTGACTCTATAACCTCATCGCAATTCAGATTAACATCTAAAGGTGAAGGTGGCTTTTCAAAATCCCCTTTACTAATATCAATTGATTCGTCTGCATAAACCTTATTCATAAAATAGCCCCAAATAGGCAACGCCATATTTGTTCCCATCCCTTTTGACAAACTGCTAAACCGAACCGACCTATCTTCTGCTCCCACCCAAACTCCCGTAACTAAATCTGGAGTAATGCCAATAAACCAACCATCAGACTGGTTTTGAGTAGTTCCTGTTTTACCTGCAATTGGGATTTCCATTGGGATTCCACCATAAGGACGGGTTTCTTTACTAAACCTTAGTCGTATAGCCGTTCCGCCAGAGTTTTTTGCTAAATCTCTGTTATAATTGTAGGAGGTTACGCCTTTCATTAACTCCAACATTAGATAAGCATCGCGTTCACTTAATACCGAATTTGTCTTTCTATGAACTAGGTTATTATAAATCTCGTTTCCGTTTTTATCCATTATTCGAGTAAGAAAAACCGGCTCTAAGTACTGACCTTTATTAGCAAATGAAGCATAGGCACCAACCATTTCTGCTAATGCAACATCAGCAACACCAAGACATAATGAAGGAACGGCTTTCATTTCACCCTTAATCCCTGCTTTACGTACAAAATTTACAACTGCCTGGGGACTTACTTGCTTCATAACATAAGCAGTAACGGTATTCATTGAGTTTGCTAGACCATATTTTAAAGACACATTATAACCGTAGTCACGACCCGGGTTGTGTGGTGTCCAACTTTTTAACAATCCATATTCACCCTTTTCAAAAGTATAGGGAACGTTTGGAATTTCATCACAAGGTGAAAGACCTTTATCGGTGATTGCTAATGCATAAACAAATGGTTTTATAGTAGAACCTATTTGACGTCTACCTTGATAAACATGGTCGTATGAAAAATACTTGTTATTAATGCCGCCAACCCATGTCTTTATATAACCATTATGCGGATTTACCGACATTACACCAGCATGCAAAAAACTTTTGTGATAGCGCAACTTTTCTCTCGGAGAAATTATCGTGTCAATTTCTCCTTGCCATGAAAACACCTTCGCTGGCACTGGAGTATTGAACACAATTATAATGGAGTCTTTAGACATACCCTCGTTTCTCAGTTCACGATATAGGTCGGTTCTTTTTATCGCTCCATTCATCAAGCGCTCGATAGTCTTATCGGTGATTCCATTTGCAAAAGGTGGATTCTTTTTATGTTTTAAATGTGCCCAGAAATCTTTTTGTAATTCCGTTTTCAAGTGCTGAGTAACTCCATACTCCGCATAGCGTTGCATTCTAGAGTCAATAGTCGAGTATATCCTCAGTCCATCTCTGTAAATATCATATTTCTCTCCGTTAGGTTGAGCCAACTTGTAGTTGTCTTCCTCATCTTTTGCTGAAGTCAATTTGTGCAAATAGGCTCGAAGTGCTTCCCTAAAATACGGAGCGCTTCCCTCTTTATGGTCTACCCTTTGAAAATCAAGAAGTAAAGGAAGTTGTTTCAAGGAATCATAAACCTCTTCTTCTAAAACTTCATTTCTAACCATTTGACCCAAGACAACGTTTCTTCTACTAGTTGTTAATTCTAGCCTTCTGTTTGGATTAAATAACGATGGGTTTTTTGCCATTCCAACCAAAACTGCTGCTTCATTTATAGACAAACTATCCGGTGTGGTGTTAAAGTAAACCTGTGAGGCTGATTTAAGTCCTACTGCATTATTAACAAAATCAAATCGATTGAGATACATTGTAAGTATCTCATTTTTGGTGTATTGTCGCTCTAATCGGATTGCAATAATCCACTCTTTCAGTTTTTGTTTTATCCGTTCCCGTTTAGTTCTTGGGCGTTCACTAAAAAGCATTTTGGCCAGCTGCTGTGTAATTGTACTCGCCCCTCCTTTTGTTCCTAAAAATATAACGGCTCTAAAGAGGCCTCTTGCATCTATTCCACTGTGATTATAAAATCGTTCATCTTCGGTCGAAATCAGCGCATTAATAACATGAGGTGATATTTCTTCAAACGCCATTTGACTTCGGTTTTCACTGAAGTACTTTCCCAGTAACTTTCCATCTGCCGTATAAACCTCGGTCGCCAAGTTGTTTTTAGGGTTCTCTAATTCTTCAAATGTTGGCAGAGCACCAAAAAACCCCAAAGAAATTAAATACATCAAAAGTGTAAACAGCACTAAAGGAGAAAAAAGCATAAGCCATAGCCACATTAACAGACGGCCACGAGTAAGTTTTTTCTTCTTAGGTTCCTTTTTCATTAGATTGTAAAACTAGGGCTTTAGGCCGCTTAGCTCCGTTATCTGCACAAACCTTTTAACGATTTTAATGTCAATAATATATGTTGGGCTCTACTGTTTTGCAAATAAACCCTCTTGGAGGTGCATAATTGGTGCGAAGAAGGTGGGTTTCAATGTTATATTTGAATGCTAATTTATCATATGATTAAAAAAGGAATTCTACTTATAGGAGCAATCATTACATTAACCACTGTCAACGCACAGCAAAAAACCAATGAAAATCCTAGGTGGATAGAGAGTATGCTGGATCCAACTGCTAATTTCTTTGAAACACAGCGCCTATTTTACGAATACTGGTCTGACAAAACACCTGGAAAGGGCGATGGATACAAGCCATTCAAACGTTGGGAGTGGTTTTACGAACAAGAAATTAATACTGAGGGTGACCTGCCAAACTACAACCAAATCATGCAATCAGTGGCTGTTTTTAAAACCAACGCAACAGCTAAGGATGCCGGTTCTAAATCCGATACTCTATGGACTCCTATTGGCCCAATTTCTAAACCAGTAGCAAGTTCTGGTCAGCCTAATGGTATGGGCCGAGTAAATGCACTCGGTATGCACCCAACAAATGATTCCATACTTTTCATTGGAACACCTAATGGAGGAATATGGCGTACCTATGATTTTGGTAAAACATGGCAAAGCAACACAGATACTCTGGCTACCATGCAGGTTTCGAGCATCAATTTTAACCCAAAAAACCCTAACATAGTTTATGCTGGAACTGGTGATAGAGATGCTGGATCAAGAACACAAATAGGTGTTTTAAAGTCCATAGATGCTGGATTAAGCTGGAAAGTGAGTAATAGTGGAATGGGAAATGTGATTGTGGGAAAAATGATTATTGACCCCCGTCACCCAGACACCATTTTAGCAGCTACCAGTAACGGTATTTATAAGTCAATTAATGGGGCCGTTTCATGGACTCGAAAAGGTTCTGGATCTGGTTATAAAGATATTGAGGCCGCTCCAAATGACTTTAGTAAGCTTTATGCTGCTTCGGGAGGAACGATGTGGTACTCTCAAGATGGTGGAGAAAACTGGACTAGGTCAATAGGTATAATCAGCGGCAGTAGAGGTGCAATTGCTGTAAGTGCAGATAAGCCGAACTATGTCTATTTTATACAAACCTCTAACCGAATCTTTTCGGGATTATGTCGTTCAACAGATTATGGAAAAACATTTACTACCCGTTCAACTACTCCTAATATCATGGACTATGATATTAACGGAAATGGAACTGGTGGTCAAGCATGGTATAACTTAGATATTACCGCGAACCCAAATAACGCTGAAGAACTCTTTGTAGGTGGGGTAAACATTTTTAAATCTACGAATGGAGGAAGTAGTTGGACGAATTCGGCTCATTGGTTAGGTGCTGTCCACGCTGATCAGCATGTATTAGAGTTTAGTCAAAGTGGCAATTATATGTTTGTTGGGAATGACGGTGGGGTTTATTTCACAGCAAATCGAGGCGGTAATTGGACAAATATTTCAAGCGGGTTGGCAATTTCTGAAATATATAAGTTAGGCCAAAATAAATTCAACGAAAACGAAGTCATTTGTGGTTATCAAGATAATGGAACGGCTATTTATAGAGGAAACAAAAGCTGGACAACTGAAATTGGTGGCGACGGAATGGAGTGCGCCTTTGACCCCATAAACACTTCTTATGTATATGGCGAGTTATATTATGGTGCAATTAGACGAAGTTCTAATGGAGGAAGAAACTTTGGAAGTATAACAAATAGTATCAGCGAACAAGGGGCGTGGGTTTCTCCTTTCATTTTGGGTGAAGCTGATCCGAAATACATGTTTGCGGGATATGTAAATGTTTATCGAACGACTAACGTTCGCGCAGGAAGTGTTCAGTGGGTTAGTATAACAGGAAACATAACTGGAGCACCAAATTCAACATATCGTGTTCTAGAACAAAGTCCTGCTAATACTAATATTCTTTACATTCTGCGCTCGGATGGCGCGCTTTACCGTTCGGATAATTGCAAAGGCGCAACTCCTACATGGACAAACCTAACCTCTTTAAAGCCAGCCGGAATAAACCCAACGGATATAGAGGCCCACCCTTTTAGAGAAGAGGTGCTTTACATTACTGGCGGTAGTATGGTCTATGTGTCTACCGACAAAGGAAACTCATGGACTGACATAACTTTAAATCTTCCTAATTCATCAAAAAGAACAATCGTTTATGATGAATATAGTCCCGGAGGCTTATATGTAGCTGGAACTCCAGGGGTTTATTACATCGACTCTACTTTGTCAAACTGGGTAGATTATTCTCAAACCCTTCCCGAAGATGTCTCTGTCACTGAGCTCGAAATCGCATATAACCAAAATGCTCCAGCTAAATCAAAGATTCGCGCAGCCACATATGGACGAGGACTTTGGTCCGCTCCAATGTTTAATGTAGATAATCGATTTGCTAAAGCTGAAATCTCTGGCGATAAAGGAAATTACTGCATCGGAGATACTATTCACCTTAGTTCGGCTCTATCCAAAAATGCGAGCGCATACGAATGGAGTATTAGGCCAACGACTTTTAGATTTGTAGGTGCTGGTTCCGCAAATAGTAAAGAGGTCTCTGTCGTTTTACTTGCTGATGGTTACTATAATGCGTCTTTAGTTGTCACCAACTTTTTTGGTAAAGACACTACCGAAATTCATAACTTATTATTTGCCACTCCTCAATTGTCAAATACTTGTGTTACAAATACTGCTTCGTCAGGTAGAACGGGAAGCGGTCTTTTTAAAGTAAAGGCTGGTAGTCAAGAGTTTAATGCTTTTGGCTATGATGGTATTTCTAGTAATACTAATGCAAGTTGTGAAAGCGTATTCTTTTTTGAACCAGACAGTAATTATTTAGTTACTATTCAAGTAGGAGGTTCTGTTGCCGAATTTGCTCAAGTTTACCTTGATTATAATAACAATGGAAGTTTTGCAGATGCAGGCGAGCGTATTTACAATGGTGCAGCAAAAGTTGGGCAACATACGTTTAACTATATCGCTCCGCCAATAGCTATCTTAAATCAAAAGCTGCTGATGAGAGTTGTTAGTGATCGCCAAATTTTAAGTTCCAATTGTGGAAACTTAACCCATGGAGAAAGTAGAGATTATGGGGTTGTATTTGAAAAACCGGTAGTCACAATCGTTACGTCAAACAAGGTAGTTTGTCCTAACGAAGCAATTCTAATAAGCCACAACTCATTTGGGAAACTAAATACTGTAAAATGGGATTTTGGGCCAGGTGCTAGCCCAAGATATAGTGAGTCGATTTACGACCAACAAACAAGCTACAAGTGGGGGGGGCAAAAATTAATTTCTTTTACTGTAAACGATAAATATGTTTTTTATGACTCCGTTTTAGTTCGTTTTTCTCCTTATTCTAATCTAGTTGTTGATTCAGTAAAAAGTAATCTTTGTGAAACAGGAACCGCCGTTTTGCAATTAATTGATAGCTCGGGTGCTCCCAACGCTAAATACTCTTGGTTTAGAAATAACAGATTGCTGCAGGTTCAGGGTGATACACTTTTTAGCCAAAAAACATTTAATCGATTTAATACTCTTGAGTTCTTTGTTGTCGTAAGCGATAGTTTCTGTACAGACACATCTGACCTGCTATTCTTAACTCCAAAAGAAAAACCAGTGGCATTAATGGCTGGGTTTCCTCCTATTCAATGTTTGAGTGGAAATCGATTTCCATTCAATGATAACACCACCATGACTACTTCTGGGTTTACGAGAGTCTGGGATTTTGGAGACGGCTCAACCTCCGCTCAAGAACAAGCATTTCATAGCTACCTTGACACAGGGATTTACAAAATCAAGCTTCGAATAAATGGAAATAATGGATGTAATGATTCTGCATTTGCCCAAGTAAAATTAAACCCTAGTCCAATCTCTATTTTTTCCACCTACATTGTAAACGGTCTAGACGTTTCTTTTATGCCAATTGATACCTCCTGGCTAAACTATGCTTGGGATTTTGGCGATGGACACTCTTCTAACACAAAGACACCGACTCATTCTTATTTAGCAATCGGTTCATATACAACTGAACTGCAAGTTACCAGTGATGGAAATTGCGTAACCAAAACAAAAGAAGAGCTTGGCTTAGAAAATCCAGATGGTATTCAACAGTTCTTAAGTTTGAGCAATACTGTTATTTACCCCAACCCATCTAAAAGAACATTTAACATTAAACTTCCAAGCATAGGTGAGTATTTTATTACTGTTTTTGACGCAATGGGCGCCGAAATAATTCATGATCAGCACTCATCAACTG
Source organism: Flavobacteriales bacterium UBA6770 (assembly GCA_905181875.1). Classification (GTDB taxonomy): domain Bacteria; phylum Bacteroidota; class Bacteroidia; order Flavobacteriales_G; family Salibacteraceae; genus UBA6770. The sequence goes on along the minus strand of CAJIZH010000003.1, from coordinate 962,480 downwards.
AGGAGAATGAGTTTTCATTTGAATTATTTCGTTCAGGTATTTATTGGGTTAAAATACAATCTGGAACTGATGCTGTTTTGAAACAAGTTATTTTGGATTAACCTCTATTTTAACTGAAATCGTTCTGTTTTTTCATTCTATTATTTCATAATATTGATATATCAATGAAAAACGAAAAATTAAATGCAGTAGTTTATTTTTTGATGGATAACACCGTTAGAATTTCAAAAAAATATGCTTTAAAGCAACTTAAGGAAAAAGGTTATAACATTACCATTGATCAATGGGTAATACTACTTCGGATTCATGAAAAAAAACTACAAACTCAGGTTGAATTGGCAGTTGCTGTTAATAAAGATACCGCAAGTATTACTAGAATTTTAGACTTGTTGCATGGTAAAAAGTTGGTGCGGCGAATACCGAATGAATACGATAAGCGAAAAAGCGCTTTAGTAATTACAACTAAAGGTGAAGCCTATTTAAGGGAAGCTAAAGAAATAGTTGAGGCAATTCGCGAAGAGGGTTTAAAAAACATTAGCGCATCAGACATTGAAACAACTAACCGAGTTCTAAAACAAATGGCCATAAATATGACTTAATCGCCCTTACCTCGATAAAGTTGACCCGAGTCTCCTCCTAATAATTCATCCTCATCCCTTAGTATAGCCTTCTCTCTCCTAAGAGCTTCTTTTCTTACCTTTTTCAATTCTTTTTTATTACTTTTTACACCAGTACTACTGGCTACGCCACTCATTGCAAGCTTACTCCAATAGTGAAAAATCTCTTTTGATGTATCCCTTTGTGTATACACTAAGCCCTTTTTTGTAATAAAAAAGTGAGGGTTCTTTGTATAGACAACTCGATTAGCAATAAAGCCTTTCATTGCCATTCCAATCCCTTTGCGAATAGTGTCATTCTTATTTAGGAACGTTACGCGAAGGTCGTTATAGAGCAACTTCATGTCTCCGGTTCCAAAGTCATTGTAGGCCTTAAAATCAATTCCAGCACCAAGAATATTTCCACTTTTCACTCCAACAAATGCTGTGTGGGTAAGGTAATTGTTGAGGGTTCGAGCATCAAACTCTCCAAGACTAGCATGACCCTCAAAATAATTGTTTGGTTCCTTGTTGTTAAACTCAAACGTAGCGCTCATCTGACCATCTCCCATTAACTTTCCTAAAGCAGTCAACCTTGTTGTTTTAGCCTCTTTTTGGTCTCCATAACCGTTTGTGATATTTGTTGCTCTCGCGCTTAAATCTGAAAAGTAGATCTTTCCTGGAACAACACCATTCTTTGCAATTTGGATGTGGGTTACCTCTCCAGTTCTTAGTATAGCTCGTTTAATGTTTAAACCCAGCTCAAGGCTATCCAACCGTTCTTGAGGCATTGGAATATATCGTTTATTTTCAGGTAAGCGTTTGTCTTTAAAGCTTCTAACCCAAAGGCTGTCAATGTCCACAAGTGAAACACTTAAGTTGTTTTCATATAAAAGCTGTTTTCCTTTAAACCCCGCCATGTTCACCGAACTTAAATACATTTCAAACCTGCCTTTTTGCCAACCCGACTGCTTACCAAATTCGAATATTCCGTATTTCGGATCAAGTTTTATTTTTTGCAAATTAAACTCCTCAGTTTTAGAGTCGTAATTGATAGAATCAAAACTGAAGTTGTAGAAATTCTTCATTACATCATATTCAAAATCTCCAAAGCTGAATGCTAGATCAATAATCTGCGGAATTTTTTGAGTTGAATCTGGATTGGGATACTCAAAGCCCTCTCCACTAACATTCAAGTGGTTTATTACCAACGGATTGGCACGCGCATCGTTGAAGTCCCATTTTATAAACCCATTTTTAATCTTTAAAGATTGCAATAGTGTTTTAGATATTGCGGCACTATCATTCCCTTCTTTAAATAATTTCAACTCTCGGCTCACTTTATCTGCGTTATCATGAAACTGGGTAAATTCTAAACGGGGGTTTACCGCGTAAATTCCTTTCAAATTAACGGCTCTTTCCTTCGTGATTTGAATCGGATTTAACCCATCGAACTCCACTAAATCTATCTTACCTTCTACAAATAGCTTTCTATCATCATTTTCTTTAACCATATAGCTTCCTGAAAGACCGTACAGTTTAGTGTTTTTATTCCCTGTAGAATATTCAACCTGATCAATGGTAATGTTATTTATAGAGTCTGCAAACTGACGCCTTACATTGAACAATCTTATTGTGTGGTCTTTCGCATAATACAGCATGTTATCGCTGTTTTTAGTGGTTTCATTAAAGTTAAAGTCCGTTGATTGCATTGTATATTGTTTAACCTCAAAACGTTCTTCTGTTTTTTCTCCTGACTTTTCTTTCCATATAATACTTAGGCTTCCGTTATCCACAGAAAGCGTCTGGTATGTTAACTGACTTATTTTTGTTGAATCAAAAAACCAATTTTGAAGCTGAACAATATCTAGTGCTGAATTGGTTTCTTTATCTTTATTACTAACCTCAGTAAAGAAACTATAATTAGTAATTGGGTTGCAAACCTCAATATGTCGAGCCGAAAAACTTTTTCCAAACTTTTGGTTGTTGGGGTTAAATCCTGTTGCGTAAATGCTGGCTATTCGTTGTTGGAAAACCGGTTCGTTTTTTTTTGTGTTTTCAATTATTGGATCTTTTCGAAGATTAGATACTTCAAGAATAGAGTCGTTGCTATTAAAGCTGATTATCTCTGTCGTTATGATGCTTTTTTTTGATCTATTTACAGCCATCAGCCCATTTATTGATGCGGTTAGCGTTGCATAAGAAATTGAACTTTTATTCAGCGCGGTATCTAACTCTATGTTTACCCTTGAACCAATTAATTCGACACCTTTCAGCCGAAGGTTTACAGTGTCTTTATCGCTTCTTTTTACGTTCAGGTCCGAGACCCTAACCGCTTCAAAGTGGGCGGCATTAAGCTTTGGAATTTGTGAGCTCTGTTGCTGTTCGATTAGACTAACATCTAAACCCCTCAACTCTAAGCTCTTTGCTATCAGTATTCTTTCAAATAATAATTGATCATAATCTAATCCTTTTATTTTAAGTAAATCTAAATTCAAGTCACTAGATTTTTTTGACATCGGGTCCAAAATTAACCCTGCAATTAAAAGGGTTCTAGACGACGGGTTTGCACTTAACTTTTTCCAAGAAATCTTATCCTGAGTTTTTGGATTAATGAAATAACTCTTGCCACTTTCTAGTGTTGTTTTAAGAAGCAATGATTGGTCAATTAGTTCCTTGTTATTTAATTCTTTCCAGCTTAGGTTCATTACTGATAAATTGGCCTTATCAAGAGCACCGTAATTCTTGCTTCCATCACGAGAGTTGGTCACACTAACTTTTGCATTTACAATTTTAAAAATTTTTGTTGAAAGTGAATCTAGTGCATAGGGCAATGTATTTTGGTTCACCATAAAGCTATCCTGTTTAACCATTTCAACTGTATCATAAGACAGCTCTAAAACAGGGCTTTTTAATACTACGCTGCCCAACACTACCTTTCTGCCTTCTGATAATTTATTTAAGTCTAATTCGCTAATCAAAACACCATCCAGCTGCAAGTTTTCTAAGTGATAGGGCTGTTTAGGATTATGCATTTTCTTTTTAAGCTTATACTCATTGCGACTTATAACTATTTCATTGCACTTAAACCGCTGCGTAATACTTGAATATGCGATATCATTTATCTTAATTAAAAGCTCTTCTTTAGGAATTTGGTGCTTAAGCTCACGTATTGAAAGACGATAATTTTTCTGTAAATCCGATAATATTATTTGATCGAGTATATTACTGTCTACATGCGCCCCTTCTACCTTAAGTGAAAACCCATTTACTAGATACATTTTTTTGTTTTTACCTCGGTTATCATTGACCGATACGTTTCCTTGGGTAATCAAAGTAGAGTTTACCTCTATTAGCTCTAACCACTTTTCTAGCTCATCAATTTGATCTGGCGTTTTTTTTGTTTGTGGTTTATTCAAAACAAATTTTATTGCCGGTCGTTCAATTTTTAACGTTTTTACTAAGTATTCGTTTTTCAAATACGCCCTTTCAAAATCGACACTGTTAAGTTTTATTGCGGGCACAAATAGCGTTAAGTTATTTCTAGTAGTGGAGTCTGGTAAAACTGAGGTTACCCTTAAGTTGTAAAATTCTATTTGATTTTTAAGAGTCGTAATTTTAAACCGGTCGAATGAAATGGAATGAGAACTATCCGGCAACACGAAACTTTGTCGACCTGAGTTTAACTCAAAATCATCTGTAAAGAAAATTTTGTCTTTTTCTTGCTTGCCCTCTTTTACCCTAAGGTTTCTGAGCTTAAATGAAATAGGCTCAAAGCTAAACCTCTGCAAATTTGAACCTTGTGAAATCGAATAGTCAATAGTTGCGCCTACTACACTAAATGTTTTTAGCTTCAAAAGACTTAAGTACTGGGTAACCGTTTGATAAATATCACCTGAAATTTTAGCGAATTTTATTTTCTGAGTATCCGTTCGATTCTGGTGAATTTTTACTGAAGGCGCCGTAATTTTCAATTCTTGAATCAATAGTTTTTTATTCAAGAATATCTCCCATTCTTTCTCCAACTGCAAGTCTACTTTTTCCACTTGAATTGAATAAAACGGAGGAACAGAAGCAACTACTTCTTTGGAAAACTTCTTTGTGTCTGCTGGGTAAATCCTAAAATTAATCAAGCTTATACGCTGAGTAAAAATATTGAACCTCAATTTATCGTAATCTATAATATACTTTTCTTTTGAGGAGTTCTCTATTAATTCGTTTAAATTCATTCGCACTACCTGATCGGTATAGCTATTGACAGCCTTGCGAACAGGAAAAAAGGCAGCAATAATTAGAAGCGCCAAAAAGGCGAACAACATCCAATATTTTTTTGCTCTTTTTTTCAAATGTATAATTCTGTCAATCCTTCAAATTTATCCCTATAGTCGTCTTTTATTATTGACTTTAACGTGTTTTACTAATACCATTTTCTTAATAATATTGAAGTGATAAAAAAACACTTAAGTGAAAGTTCTAATCGTTGATAATTACGACTCGTTTACCTTCAATCTAAAGCATTATTTCGAGTTGGTTTGTAATGATGTTAGTGTGATTCGAAACGACTCTAGTGAACTCTGGAATAAACTCGATGAGTGCGATAAAATTGTGCTTTCTCCAGGCCCAGGGCTACCCAGTGAAACACTAAACTTAAACCACATTATCATGGAATTTTCCGGTATAAAACCAATTTTAGGAGTATGTCTTGGCCACCAAGCCATAGGTGAGTTTTATGGAGAAGCAATAATAAATCTAGCACAAGTTCTGCACGGACAATCTACCGAAATGAACCGTATAGTTGATGACCCTATTTTTCAAAACCTCCCAAAATCCTTTAAGGTTGCTCGTTACCATAGCTGGTCTTTAAATTCTAATTGTTCAAAATCCTGCGTTCTAGAGGTTCTTGCCGTTGATAACGAAAACAGACCACTAGCAATTCGACATAAAACACAAAACATACGCGGAGTTCAATTCCATCCCGAGTCAATTCTTACGGAGTATGGTAAGGAAATCGTGAAAAACTGGGTCCAATATTGCTAAAATCAAATCATGCGATTAATAAAAAGCCTTTCCCTTTACCTTATGCTAATTCCTGTTTTATTGTCAGGTCAAATAAAAATTGAAGGTACGCTTGTCGATAGCTTAACACAAGAGCCCATCCCTTTTGCTAATGTTTGGCTTAAAGGAACATCTAACGGAACGCTGACAAATGATTTAGGGCGTTTTGCAATTAATGTAGATACCACTTTAAGCGATAGTTTAGAATTCAGTCTAATTGGCTATAATTCAAAAATACATAACGTTCATTTGGTTCCTAAGTTACGTCCATTTTGGATAGAGCTCTCTTCTAAATCCTTCGAATTAAATGCTGTAATTATAACTCCAATTTCAGCAAAAGAATACATAAGAAGGGCAATTAAATCAATTGAGAAAAATTACGATATTGATGGGCGAAAAGATCGATATTACTACCGAGAGGTTATTAAAGAAAATGGTCAATTCAATCGATTTACTGAGGCTGTACTTGATCTCTATCAACCAAGCCTAAATCCTACAATTAACGATACTGCCATAATTCGAGTAAAAGGTGGTCGGGTTTTAGACAATACCAAGTACATCCAGTTTATGCGCAATTACGTAAAAAAGAAAGTTGCTAAGGAAAATAAAAAGAGGGTAAAAAAAGGGGAGGAAACCAAAGAGTTTAAGGATGCTACGGAATATGTTTCATTCTCAAATCCCTATTTATTTATTGACTCAAATTTTACCACAAAAGCACCTGGTTTTTTAGATTCTATTCATTTTGATAAGTATGAGTATCGAATAGAATATGGTTACCAATCAAAAGGACAAGATATGCTTTGTATCAGTTTTAATCAGAAGAAAAAGGTTTATGACAATTTACATTCTGGTTATATTTACATGGTCGACTCTTCATATGCGATAGAAGGCATTGATTATGGCTGGAGTGAAAAAGGTAAAAAACAACTGATTCCAGTCTGGGCGAAAGCAGCGCTCTGGGTTTATCGACTGCAAATTGATAATCCAAATTTAGTTGCTAAAATTCGCTTCATTGAGTCGAATGGAAAATGGAATCTCGATCATTATTTTATTAACCTCTCCGGCAGGCTAACAAAAAAGTATTTCTTTGATAATGATGAAAGTAGTCAATTTGAAATCAATCAAAGCTTCGTTTTTATTGAACCTTTAAATGAACTTAACCCGCAAGATTCTTTATTAAAACGAAAAGTTCCATTACACAAGCAAATTAAGACTAGTAATAAAAACTTGGACTGGAATAAGTACAGAAAATTAAAACCCGAGAATTTAAAATAGAAATTCGGAATGCTTTGAGCTCAAATTAGTTCAGAATGAGCTCAGCTCCGTGCGATTCATCAAGGTACTTCTCTTTCTCGACTATGAATGAATCGTGAAGATCAAAGTAAGATCCAAAGAACTTAGTGTTTGGTCCACCAAAATTTATCCGTGATGTATACGGTTCAAGAATTCCAGCTACTCGCACATAATCAGACCATTTCATGGTTGCTGTAAAAAACCCCCAACCTGAATCCCTAGCAGTATAATGACAAAAGTCTAATCTGTAATTAGCTGGGTTTACATAAAATATTAATTGATCATAGCTGTGACTTGGTTCCATACTCACCCATGTCGCAAAAACCTTCAAATACTCAATCCCGTTTACGTTTTCTGTTCCCATATATTGAACAAAGGGTAAATCTGCAGTTCTAAAAGGTATTTCAAAGAAGAATTGAAAACACGACAACCAAAGCTCTCTGTTTTTATGCTCTTTAAGCAAACTGTAAGTGCTTCACCGTATTACCTTTTTCTCTAAGCTGATTCAAGGATTCAATACCAATTTTAATGTGCAAGTTTCCAAAATTTTTACTCACTATTTCATCAGTGGACTGCGTTTTTACTCCCTCAGGAACCATTGGCTGATCCGACACTAATAATAAAGCTCCTGTTGATATTTCATTAGAAAAACCGACAATAAATACAGTTGCTGTTTCCATATCAATACCCATACAACGGGTTGTTCTCAGATATTCTTTAAACTTTTCATCAAATTCCCAAACACGGCGATTGGTTGTGAAAACCGTTCCCGTATAATAGTCTTGATTATTGTCTCGAATAGTTGTTGAGACTGCTTTTTGCAAACTAAAGGCAGGCAATGCAGGAACTTCTGGTGGTAAGTAGTCGTTGGACGTTCCCTCTCCCCTTATTGCGGCAATTGGTAATATAAAATCACCGAGACGATTTTTCTTTTTAACTCCTCCACATTTTCCTAAAAAGAGAACTGCTTTAGGAGAAATACTGCTTAATAAATCCATAATAGTTGCCGCGTTAGCACTCCCCATTCCAAAATTAATCATTGTAATGTCTCCAGACGTAGCCATGGGCATGGCTGCTGTTGTATCCACTATTTCAGCTCCGGTTAATTCGCAGAAATCCTTAAGATATTTTTTAAAATTGGTGAGTAATATGTAAGTTCCAAATTGATCTAATCTCGCCCCTGTGTATCTTGGTAACCAGTTTTTAGTTATTTCTTCTTTAGTTTTCATAAGTCGTGATAGGGCGATCGGCGCCAATTGTAAATGCGTGTTTTTAGATTTATTTTTTTATAACTCTATGCCTATTGATAAGTTCATTTCCCTCGAATATTGACACAACATAAATCCCTGATTTAACTAGAGAAAAATCAATTATTTTTGAATTATCATTCTTTTCAAAGATTGTTCTTCCTAAGTAATCTTGAACTTCTACTCTTATCGCCGTTTCAGCTAAACCACTAATATTAATATACTTAGTTGTTGGATTGGGATAGATTTTGACAGCAAACCCTCCCAATTCAGTAAGTCCTATGGCATCACTTTTCTGTGTAAAATTTATGTTGCAATTGTTATTCTTCTTAGAGAAATCACTGCTATAAACCTGACTCGTCCCATTAAACGTAAAACAACTCAACTCACCTAACCCGTAAAGTTCAGGTCCTACTGCGGGCGTGTTTATATAAGACAACCCACCAATACCCTCAACCCATGTGGTAGTTAGATATTCATTTGACGTTTGGTCGTGTCTATCTAATTTCAACCTCTTTCGGTATCCTTTTTCCGTGAGTACAGAGTCTACTCTTACTACATCATATTGTCCCAGAGAGTCTTCTGGAATTGGAGAATTTGGATTAAAAATGTAAATCGAGTCGTTTAATTTTAAAGAATAATCATACATAAGAACATCTGTGTGTTTTCGTTGGCCATACAAATACCTAAAATATACCTTACCTCTCAATGTATCTTCTCTTACTACAACTGCTCTGTTAAAATGAAAATCAACCATAAAGCGATACCGCTTTCCGTTAATTATTGTATCACCCTCACTTGAATAAAAATCTGTAAAGCATGTTGATTGCCCACAAAAGGTTACGTACCATGTGGCTGGTTGTTTTAGCATAGATGCATAGTGTTGTGATTTTGCAACACCACCCAATCCTATAAGGCCAATAAAAATGAAAAACCTTAAAACTCTAAAATCCATTTTGCTCAATTATAAATAATCAAAGGAATAATATCCTAAGTGGCAATATACTTAAACTTGCGATAAAAATTTAAAAGCACTATTATTATGAGGCCTCCCAAGGAAGAAAGAACTCCAATAGTGACAACTGTTACGAAAATACTTTTTTTGAATTTTGCTTATTTATGCATCGACCTATTTGAACATAGGAGGAAAGCTGTAACCATTAAAGGAGGCGTTTAAGCTAACAAATAACATAACACACCCCTTTGAATGGATCGGGTAAAACCTCTTTAATGAGGTGGACTTGGACTCACCTAACCAATACGGGGAATCATATGTCTGTTTCTTTCAAGCATATGGATTTATGCTTGGCTGGGATGAGTTGGTTTATGTTTAAAACAAAAAAGAAAGAGCCACAAATGTGGCTCTTTCTTTCAAAAAAGTGTACTTAAAATTACTTAATAATCAGTTGTTGTGTACTTACTTTTCCAACTAAATTGGTAGCTCTAACTACGTAGGTTCCTTGATCTAAACCAATAGTACTTATCACATTGTTATTTTCCTTTTTAAGTAATCTTCCACTTAAATCTAATAACTCGATATGAGAAATTTCTTCGATAAACCTTACCTCGTTACCAGATATAACTGGATTAGGGTATAGTTGATTTATTCCATTTAAAAAAGATTCATTTATAAAGTTTGGTTCTTCAACGATAGTATCAACTATACTAGTTTTTTTATAGAAATATAAATTATCCATAAAAATATCTCCGTTTCCATCAAACTTTAATTGAATAATATCATTAAGATCAACAGGAGTAAAATCCGTTAATGAAATATCTACACTTAACCAACCCGCAGTAGGAGTTACAATGGCAGATGGTGTTTCAACCGGACCGGAGCTAATCAAAAATACATTTAAAGCTGTTGAATTAGCTGACCATATATCAACGTGCAAATATTCCATTTCAGAAACACTATTAGTGCCATTTAAATCAATTCCTTGGTAATTTAAACCATTATATCTATATGTGTTATTTCCTTTAATCTGTATACTCTTAACAACAGTGCTTTGTCCCCAACCTGGATTAAAATCTACTCCTGCAATGTCAGTATACGTATCGCTAAATACAGAAATAACATTTGAATCAATTCGTGTAGGAACTGGAGCGGCAGCACTTGGTTCAGCTGGCTTAACCCCTCCTCCGCCACCAGAACCACCAGTGATAGAGTTAAAAGATATATTATCAAAATAAACAATATTGTCTTTAGTTCTAGCGATATAATCTGGGAAAACAACTATTTGATCATACAGCCCTTGACTTGCGGGTGGATTAGCGAATGAAGAAAAATCGAACGTTAACTCTTCCCATTTATTAATAAGTTTATTTGCTACCTTTAATTCTGGTAATGCCCAACCTTTAGCTGATATAAGTTTCATGCCAACATCACTAATAGATGTTTTCCAAACCATTATTTTAATAATAGAGTTAGTAGTATCTAATACAAAGGTTCCGAGGTCAATATTTCCATGAGATGATTCACATCCTGCATAGGGATTACCAGCTTGAAGAGCAGTAAATTTTGCCACAGTAGCTGAAGTATTATCGCCTGACATGTCCGGGTTTGCAATAAATGTTAGTGCTGGATTTGTAGAGTTTTCAAAAACAGTCCAGGTCCAGTTAGCTCCTTGGCCTCCCGTTTCAAAATCAATAGGTCCATTCTGAGAAAAACCTAAAGTTGTAGCTAGTACTGCTAGTACTGATAACGTAGTTTTTTTAATCATATTTATTCTATTTGTTAATAATGAAACGAATATAATACAACTTATAGTATTAATTACCATAACCACTGGATGTGTTATTTTTAAAACACTGCTAACACTAAAAACGTTTTGATTAGGGAGTTAACTATACAGGACTTTAAAGCACTCAACTTTTTTTTAAAAAAATATACGTTTATATTGAATTATGAAAACAATACTAGCCAATATTTTAGTCTTTACGATACGTATTGTTGTATACTGTTTCGCGGCTCCTCCGTTAATGGACACGGCTCTAATTTTTCCTAAAATTAGAGCGCTAATGCCAACAGATCAAACATTCTTACAAAAAGTTATTTTTTTAAAAGTATAACCTTCCTCAACGATTCTGTTTTTTACTATAATCCGCGAGGAACACTTCATTTGTTTGAAATCAAATTAAATCCACTTATTGTGATTAAAAAATTAAGTAGAAATGTTTAGTATGGCCATAATTTCAATCGATATAATTTTATCTATGACTCTGCTCTGTTTGGTTGTGGTGGAACAGGTTTGTTTGGTCGTTGTTCTGAATTAACAGGGTTTGATTTTAGAGTAAGGGAATGGTTTAAAGTTGGAGTTGAAAATAACCCCAAATATATCGAACAAATTCTTACTTCTTGGATATACAATGACACGCTAAACTGTATATTTCTAAAAAAGCACCCCTATAAAATTCGCTCTAGTCCTTTCTTTTGGGGATTGTGTTTATGGTCAAATCAATTTGGCAATTAATACGTACTATGAGGTTGGTGTTTCAGATAATATAAAACCAGGAATTATTAGAGCTTCTATCACAGTCCACTTAATTTTTGAATCTAAACGCTACCAAATCTTTCATCCAATAAATCAAAAACACCCAAATAATTGCACATACTGGATATTTACCAAGAAAAATAAAGGGTTTTTGACATCAAAATTTTTCTAATAGGCGTTGTTTAAACGGTATAAATTATTCTACAGATCCTTTAATGGTGCTGTTGATTCCGCTATTATTAACACTGACACTAAAATATACACACACAGCTACTTAAGTTACTTTGAACTGACAAATCAAAATAATGAGGACAAAAAAGGCTCGTCCCTTTTTGTGTTTCACTTATGTTTTTTATCCTTGTCGTATTGAGTGTGTTCTTTATTAAAACTAAAGCAATCCAAAAAATTATTGTAAGCTCTTTTAAAAGGAGCGCTAATAATTCAACTCTAGAAATTATAGATACTGGAAATGATCTTATTCCGTTTAAATACAAGCTAATTACTCGGCCAGAGCTAGATTCGTTACTGAGAATTAATCACCTTTCTTTAGATACAATGAAAGCTAATAGAAGTATATTATTAAACATAATAAATACTAAAACCATAGTAATAGTAGATGGAAGGCGATCTGAGGCTGATAAACGTGTATTTGAATATTACATTAGCTAGATTGTATTCTTTTTTCTATTGTTAATGAGCATACCTGTTCAATATAGATTGTTAATAAGATCTTATGGGATACATACAGTACCTTTAAATAATTTCAGAAAAACGCGCCAGCTATTTTAATGACGTATTTGTAAGTAAGCTTGGCTGGTTTGCGTCACATTAATTTGTTTACTTAAATTCTTTTTGTTTTTCCTTTTTTAAATCACCAGTGTTATGAGGTTTTGGAAGGACAGAGTATTTGATAGCTCCTAAAATATCTATTGGTATTGAGTTAGGGTTGGGTATTAGGGTTACAAACCTCACAAATAATGAAACAACTTATGAGAGATATACCTTAGGTTATGATGAATATACAATTCAAGATAGTAACACAAACGTGTTAAGTTTAGATAATTTTAATGGTGGGCTAAAGGTCTTTTTTCACTTCTAAAAATATAATTATTCAAAAAATCTCTTTCCGTTAGTACGTTAATGTGTTTTTGTTTTAGGTGCTTTTTACTTGTGAGTCATACTGGATTCGAACCAGTGACCTCTGCCCTGTCAAGGCAGCGCTCTAAACCAACTGAGCTAATGACCCTTAATTCTAAGTTGTGCAAATCTAATTTTTCTAATCAATAGTAGGCTTAACTTTAGCACCATCGATTTTTATTTCTTTTCCGTCTCTAAAATATATTTTAACTAAAATAGTTCCGTCGCGATTGTATCGCGTCCAAGTATTATTTTTTAAACCAAATTCATATTTTCCTTCTAGCATTTTTTTTCCAGTATCGTAATAATAAGTATGTCTCCCTTCAGGCAAACCCGATTCATACTTTCCTTTGAAACGAACAGTTTCATTAAAATAATAATGCAACCACTCACCTTCTCGTTGACCATTACTATAATCCCCAACTTCTTTGTGATCATTAAGCTGATACAACCAAGGACCGTCTTCTAATCCTTCAATAAACTCACCCTCTGATATAACTGTACTAGAATCTGAATACTCCACAAAAGGACCATTTTCTAACCCATAATAATATACTTCGCTGCGCCATATATTTCCATTCTTGTGGAACCAAGTCCATGTTCCATCATACAATTCTCCTTTTGTAAATGATCCTTTTTGCTCTACTTGTCCTTCTCTGTAATAGAATACCCATTCACCAAATTTTTCACCTTGTTTATAATCTCCTTCAGCTCTTAAAACACCGTCATTGTAGTACTCTTCCCAATGGCTTGTTTTTATTCCATCCTTATCCGCCATTCCACTACCTAATAATTTACCATTTCTGTATACTGCTGCACTTAATACCGCTCCAGTCGTATCATATTCTCTACAAATACCTTCTCTTTTACCTTGTCCGTTATAATTACATATACTAGCAACGTTACCTTCTTTATGAAAAGTCTTTCTGATATCTAAAAAATCTATTTCAGCAGCATTTTTTGATAGCTTTCCACTGTCGTACTTTACGGTACTAATCAATAAACCTTTTTCATTAAATAATTTCCAATAACCATCTTTCAAATTATTAAAATAGTTTCCTTCATTTTTTATTTGCTCATTTGGGTAAAAAGCTTTCCAGCGACCTTGTTTTAATCCATTTTTATCTTTTTTATTTATGTATTGCCGGTTATAAATCAAATCATTTTTGTACTCAATTAATGCTACTATAGCACCAGTTTCATCATATTGTGTTGAAACACCTTCCTTTTTACCTTTTTCAAAAGGAGTTTTTTTAGAAATTCTTCCATCGGGATAAAATGATAATACTGTTCCGTGCAAAGTATCTTTTAGATAGGGTTCTTTTCTTAACAAAAATCCTTCAGTAGAATACATTTTTTGAATACCAAATTTCTTTCCCGCTGAATAGATTATTTCCTTTTGAATTATGCTGTTTTCATTGTAAAACTTCCAGTTACCTTCAAGCGCATAATTTTCCCTAAGTCCTTCGCTTTTTATATTTCCATTTGAATAATAATTTTTCCAGTATCCTTCTGGTTTTCCTTTTAATAAAAATCCTTCGCTTGATATTTTTCCACTAGGATATTCGTACTGTATAAATTTTCCATTGGGAATTGAGTCTATCTTTTGGGCAACAAGACCAAAGTAGAGCAAACAAGTAAAGAGGCTGAAAAAGGTTTTAAACACGATATATAACTTCTATAAATTTTTTAATTGTAAACTTTACTACTATTACTATAGTGTTAGTAGTGTTAATAATTAATGCCCAAAATTATTGCTTTTTGAAGTTGTAAATAGTTAATAACACTCAATGAACAAGGTTGCTTATCAAATGGTATGATTTTGATTCAATTGTTTAGGGTTATAAACAAACGTCTACTTTTTGCAACTAACCTATTTTGACTCATAAGTATTTTTATTTTTTGATGTTCATTAAGTCTATTCTTATGCTAGTAAAAAAATATTTATAAAGATAAGTAAGCCTTGACTTTTCCAAATAAAACATCATCCAAAATAGATTTGAATTGACATTATTTTATTAGTCATCTTTTATGAACCCTTATTAACATGGTTATCAGCCTATATTTAGTGATATTGTTTATAACCGTGATTTTTATAATTTACTAATCTAGTAATCAACATTTTAAGTATAAATTATGGGGTATATTTTAATGATTATCTAATGTTCAAATCCACGAATTCACAAAATGATATCTGTATTTTTGTAAAAATTAGTGAGTATGAAAGTAGCTATTGGTGGTGATCATGCAGGGTATGATCTTAAAGAAGTTTTAAAAAAGTATTTAACTAAAAAAGGATACGAAATACTTGACAAAGGTCCGATGAGCGATGAACGTTGTGATTATGCTGACTTTGGCCATTTGGTTGCTAATAGCGTAGAGGTCGGCGAAGTAGACTTTGGCCTTTTAATGTGCGGCAGTGGTAACGGTATTAACATGGCTGCTAACAAACATCAAGGGATTCGTGCAGCATTATGCTGGAAACCGGAAATTGCAACGCTGGCTAAACAGCATAATAAAGCAAATATTTGCACGATTCCTGCACGTTTTGTTTCAGAAGCAGAGGCTTTAGATATTCTTGATGCTTATTTGAATGCTGAATATGAAGGAGGAAGACACCAAGCACGGATTGATAAAATTCTTAATAAATAATTATAACCATTCCGTTTTGAAAATAAGGTACTATTCATTCTTTATTTTATGTGGTGTTCTTTTATCACTAATCTCATTTTCACAAGATAATTTCACGGATGATGTGCGAGGAAAAAATGGAATAAGAATTGCTTTTTACAATGTAGAAAACCTTTTTGATATAGAGAATGATCCTGTGAAACGTGATGATGAGTTCACCGAAAAAGGGGATAAACATTGGAACGAAAGAAAATATAGAACCAAACTGCATCATATAAGTAAAGTTGCTGCATCCGTTGGCGGGTGGGAGGCAATTGAACTAATTGCACTTTGTGAATTGGAAAATAGAAGGGTGATTGAAGACCTTCTTAACTTAACACCGTTAAAAGAAGATGGTTACAAGATTGTCCATTTTGAAAGCCCAGATCGCAGAGGAATAGATGTTGGGTTTATTTATCTACCAGAAAAAATACAGCTTATTCATACAGAGGCCATTCCTATTATATTTCCTTGGGATAAGAAATATAAAACGCGAGATATTCTTTATGCTAGAATGGTAATTCTACAAGCAGATACAATTGACTTTTACGTAAATCACTGGCCAAGTCGTTGGGGTGGACAATTAGAAACTGAAAATGCGAGAATGCATGTTGCAAAAACACTTCTCGCTCATCGCAATAACTTAGAATCACCAAAACAAATGATAGCTGTGGGTGACTTTAACGATGCTCCAATTGATAAGAGTATGAAAGATGTATTTAAAGCAGAATTAGACACGAGCTTAAAAGCGGAATATTATAACATGATGTATCCATATGTTGATAAACAAGGAACGAATAAATATCAAGGAGACTGGAATATAATAGATCAGTTTATTGTCTCTGAATCGCTTTTCCATTCAAAAATAGGACTACAGATAAAGAACAAGTCGGCTATCATTTTTAATGCAGATTATTTGTTAGAACCCGATCCTAAGTATGAAGGAATGCAGTTGAAAAGAACTTATTTAGGAATGCGTTATAAAGGCGGCTATTCTGATCATCTGCCCATTTACTTGGATTTAGTAAGGTAAGTTTCTATAATCTTCTTACTTGTGAGAATCCAAAAAATTGAATAGTTTTTATTGTCTAGGATATGCATGCATCCTGTTTAAGGAAGGTATTTATAAAGTTGCCGCGCGAACTCGACCAATAAGCGTTAATTGAAAAATTAGATCAACATACTTTGTAAAATATTATTCCGATGAATAAAGCTTAAGATTGGAATTAATATGGCCAGTAAATAACGCATAAAAAAAGTAATTAATTTGAGTTAAATAAAAAAAGGGAGCAATTTCTTACTCCCTTTTTTCTGAGGTTCCGAGCGGATTCGAACCGCTGTACATGGTTTTGCAGACCACTGCCTAGCCGCTCGGCCACGGAACCATTCTCGGCGGCAAATGTATAAAAACGATGTTTTAAAATAGGCTAAGATTTAAACTATCTTCTTATCGTTACTTCAACTGCTTTTAAATCAAAATGT
The DNA here is from genome assembly GCA_905181875.1 of Flavobacteriales bacterium UBA6770. Lineage (GTDB taxonomy): Bacteria > Bacteroidota > Bacteroidia > Flavobacteriales_G > Salibacteraceae > UBA6770. The sequence continues at coordinate 945,506 of CAJIZH010000003.1, read as the reverse complement.
AAGGGTGGTTTTTGCTTCTTTACAGTAACCTCCAAAGCGGTTATAGAAGCATGTGTTTTCTTAATTGAAGTGGCAATTCGCTCTGCAACATGCTCAATTAAATCCGAAGGAATTCCCATTTCTTCAGTTACCAATTCCATAATAGAAACATAGTTTACCGTATCGTTGAGGTCATCAGACTTACCTGAAACACTTAAATCAGTTTCAATTTTAAGATCGACTACAAAAATATTACCTGTAATTCGTTCAGCCGGAAGATGTCCATGATAGGCGTGAAAACGCAAATCTTTTATTAAAATGAAATCAGACATTTTTTAGCGCCTCTACCTTACCTAAACCATTATCAATTCTTGAAAGCACTTCATCTTTACCTAAAAGCGCACAGATTGCAGACATACTTGGACCCATTCCTAAGCCAGTAATCAATAATCTAAACCCAGGCATTACTTTACCAAAACCATATTCATTGTCTTCTAAGTATTGTTTGAAATCAATTTCTATATTTTCTTCAGTAAAATCAGAAATACCGACAAGCACAGTCCTTAAACCTGCTATTATTGAAGGGGTATCATTTTTCCATTTTTTCTTAATTGTTTTTTCATCGTATTTTGATTGAATAGTTTATTTAATAGATCTTCAACGAAGACAGCGCGTTCTTTCATCAAACCACAAACGTTAGTAACGAATTTCATATCAGTGGAAATTCCAGTAGACTTTAATTTTGGCATTAATAATTGGGCCAACTCTTCATCCGATTTCATTCGCAGGTATTGTTGTTGGAACCATTTGGTTTTGTCTGCGTCAAATTTAGCCCCTGCCTTACCCACTCTTTCAATAGAGAATGTTTCTATTAAATCTTCTAATGAAAACAATTCCCTTTCGTCGCCAGGATTCCAACCTAAGAAAGCCAGCATATTAATAAATGCTTCTGGGAAAAATCCTTTTTCTCTGTATCCACCAGATGTTTCGCCTGAAGCTTTATCTAACCACTCTAATGGAAATACAGGAAAGCCCAATCGATCACCATCGCGCTTACTCAGTTTGCCATTTCCGTCAGGTTTAAGAATTAATGGTAGATGAGCAAATTCTGGCATAGTGTTTTCCCAGCCAAAAGCCCTGTATAATAAGAAGTGGGTTGGTGCACTAGGCAGCCACTCTTCTCCACGAATTACATGAGTAATTTCCATCAAATGGTCATCAACCACATTGGCCAAATGATAAGTAGGCATTCCGTCTCCTTTTAAAAGGACTTTATCATCAATGTTATTTGTGTTTACTACAACCCAGCCCCGAATCATATCGTTCATACGCAACTCCTCATTTCTTGGGGCTTTCAGACGAATAACATAGGGTTCACCAACATCTATCTTTGCTTTAACTTCTTCTGCAGAAAGGGTTAAAGAATTTTTCATACTTGTTCTGGTAATGCTGTTGTATTGGAAGTTAGGCATTTTCATTTGCTTTGCGCTTTCGCGAATTGCATCTAACTCTTCAGGTGTATCAAATGCATAATAAGCCTCGCCTTTTTCAATCAGATCATAAGCATACTTTGCATAACTTTTTTTTCGTTCACTTTGACGGTAGGGTCCACATGTTCCTGGATTATCAGGACCTTCATCAGGATTAAGTCCACACCACTTTAAAGCATCTTTTACATATTGCTCTGCACCCGGCACATATCTAGTTTGGTCAGTATCCTCAACTCTTAGGATAAAGTCGCCATTGTGTTTTTTGGCAAAGAGGTAGTTATAAAGTGCCGTTCTAACACCACCCATATGAAGTGGACCCGTAGGGCTTGGAGCAAATCGTACACGTACTTTTCTAGACATAAAAATGCTTTTAAATTTTGGGCGGCAAAGATAGTCTTATAGCTGTGAGAGCCGTTAATTTGTACTAAATCAAATGATAGGAAGTTTATCACTCTAAAATGTCCCTATCTTCGTTAGTCGCCAAAGAAATAAGTGGAGAATACAAACAGCATATTGAAAGAAAAATTAACGCGGTTTATACGTAAGTATTACGTTAACCAGTTATTGAAGGGAGTTCTAATATTCATTGCGTTTTCATTAGCATTTTTTGTTTTTGTTTCAGTATTTGAGCACTTTGGGAGGTTCTCCACAACAGTAAGAACTGTCCTTTTTGTCTCGTTGATTAGCGTTTTCGGATTTACTTTTTGGAAATATATTGCCATCTCTCTTTTTAAGTTGTTAGATTTTGGAAAACGAATTACAAACGAGCAAGCAGCCATAATTATAGGCAAGCATTTTCCTAATATTAAGGATAAGCTGCTTAATACGCTCGAACTTCAAAACCAAAATATATTTTCAAATAATGCTTTAGTAATTGCGAGTATCGATCAACGAGAAAAAGAGCTTTCACCGGTCCCGTTCTCGGTTGCGATTGATTTAAAGAAGAATTCAAGATATGCTCGATATACAGCAGTACCTGTTTTTATTCTACTAATTATATTGCTAATTAGCCCATCAATTATTACTGACAGTACAAGTAGAATCGTCCAGTATAATACGCATTTTGAAGCTCCCGCACCGTTCGATTTTATTGTTAAAAAAATAGAAGAAGAGGCAATTCAATTTAATGATGTTCAGATGGTTGTTGAGCTTTCAGGGATAAAAATACCGAATGAGTGTTACGTTCGACTAAACGATGGCTCATCACTGAAAATGGTGAAAGACGTAAACAATCTATTCGCTTTCACGATTCGTAATATCGATAAAACGCAACAGGTAGTATTTGAAGCAGGCGGGTTTTCTAGTCGCCCTTATTTTATAAAAGTAACTCCAAAGCCTGTTGTTAAGTCCATTTCAGCAAAGGCAAATTTTCCAATATATATTGAAAGGGAAAATGAGCTTTTTGTAAATAGATCTTCTTTACTAATTCCCGAGGGAACTGAATTATATTGGAATATAGAAACTAAAAATACGATTGATTTCACTGCTTTTTATAATCGAGAAACGTTAGCTGTAAATCAAAAGAAAGAAAAGAAATTTAATGTTAAAAGCCGAATTTTTAAAACTGGTGAAATTGTGTTCTACTCAGGAAACAGCGACGGTAGTTTGGTGGATAGTTCAATAGTTAGGATTCGAATAATTAAGGATAAACTACCCATCATTACGAGTCAACAGTTTACAGACACGTTATCCTCGAAGATGCTATATTTCAGAGGAGAAATTAATGATGATTATGGATTTACGGCATTAAATTTTGTGTATAAATACAACGAGTACAACCTAAAGAAGACTAAGATCTCAATACCTGGAAATACAAAAGATTTTGAATATTATTTCACATGGAACTTAGCCCAATTGCCGGATTCGTTGCTAAAACCTGGAGCTAGATTTAATTATTATTTCGAAGTATGGGATAATGATGGGGTTAACGGCGCGAAATCATCGAGGACAGCGACCCGTGAATTTAAGGTTCCTTCAAAAAAGGAAATCCAAGAGAAGTCTAATGAAAAGGATAAAAAGATTAAAGGTGATCTTGAGGCAAGTATTGAAGAGGCAAGAAAGCTTCAAAGAAACATTGACAAGTTGAACAAAAAGTTAATGGAAAAAAAGTCTATTACTTGGGAAGAAAAGAAGGAAGTAGAGAGCCTACTGAATCAACAGAAAAATCTACAGAGTCAATTTGAAAAGATCAAAAGGGAAAATGAAATTAATAATTTCAAAAAGTCGGAATTTACTAAAACTGATGAACGGATAGTGCAAAAGCAGCGTCAGCTGGAAGAGTTGATGGAAAGGGTAATGGATGAAGAAACTAAAAAGCTTTTAGAGGAGCTTCAAAAATTAATGGAGAAAAACGACAAAAAGAATCTCCAAGAAAAACTCGATGAGTTAAGGCTAAAGTCGGAAGATGTAGAAAAGGAGCTTGATCGTTCGCTGGAGTTATTCAAACAGTTGGAGTTTGACAGAAAACTGCAAGAAACGATTGATGAAATAAAAGAATTGAAAGAAGCGCAGAAGAAGCTAAAGGAACAAACTGAAGAAAAGCAGTCAAAAAAGTCTGATGAGAAAAAAGCGAATGAAGAGCTTTTGAAAAAACAAGAAGAGCTTAATAAGAAGTTGGGCGATTTGGAGAAGAAGCTCGATGAATTGGATAAAACTAATAAGGACTTAGAGAAGCCAAACAAAATGCCTGATTTAGATCAGGAGAAGAAAGAGGCTAAGAAAAACATGGAAAAGGCCAAGGAACAGCTCTCGCAAGAGAAGAAAAAAGGTGCCGCTATATCACAAGAGCAAGCAAAGAAGCAATTGGAGGAAATGGAGCAGAAAATGCAGGCTGCTCAAGAAAAAATTCAGAAAGAGCAAGAGCAAGAGGATTTAGAGGCATTGCGTAGATTACGTCAAAACCTAATGCATTTGAGTTTTGACCAAGAGAACTTGATTGAGAAAATAAGAGTGATTAATCCAAGAGATCCTCTTTATGTAGAGCACACAAAGGAGCAAATGCGATTATCGGATAATTCTAAAATGATTCAAGACAGTCTGTTCGCATTATCAAAACGGAACTTGAATATTCAAGCAATGGTGAATAAAGAAATTTCTGCGTTGAATGACAATATGGAAAAGTCCATAAGAGCCATGGAGAACAGAAAATCTGGAGAGGTAATGAGCCGTCAGCAGTGGACTATGAACTCAATTAACGTGCTTGCATTGATGTTGGATGAGAGTATTCAGAATGCACAGAAACAACAATCCAGTAAAAAGTTTGGAAAGAAAAGCTGCTCTAAACCTGGGTCTGGGATGGGAAAGAGTATGAGCGACATTAAGAAACTCCAAAAACAGCTTTCAGATCAAATTAAAAAGATGAAGGAAGCGCATAAAGGCAAAAAGCTAGGCGACAAACCGGGAGACAAACTTGGTAATAAACCCGGAGTAAATGGTGGTCGTGGGTCAAAAGCTGGTGAATCTATGGGGAAGATGGCGGCACAGCAGGCAGCAATACGTCAAGAGTTGAGGCGATTAAGCGAGGAGCTGGGTAATTCCGGGCAGCAAGGAGGTGCTGATGGGGAGATGAATCGGTTACAGGATCTGATGGAAAAAAATGAAGTTGATTTGGTCAATATGAAAATTGATCAAGAAACCATTAAACGTCAAGAGGAGATTATGACACGTATGCTGGAGTCAGAGAAGGCAGAGAGAGAGCGTGAGTATGATGATAAGAGAGAGTCTGCAACTGCTCGGGACGTTAGTCGTCCATCAACTGACTTTTTAAAGTATCAAGATGAAAAAAAGAAACAAGTAGAGCTTTTAGAAACTATTCCACCAAATTTGAAACCTTTCTATCGTAATTTAGTAAATGATTATTACAATAATCTTTAGTATGAAATTTTTATGAAGAAGGAGTTACGTTTCTCGGCAGACCTCAACAACCTCGATAGGGTTGAAAAGTTCGTTAATTCAATTCTTGATTTCGTAGATGCGGATGAACGGCTTTACGGCAATGTAATTGTTGCGGTTACTGAGGCGGTTACTAACGCTGTTGTGCACGGAAATAAAAGGGACGCTCAAAAGGAAGTTAATGTGCAGTGTAATACTTCCAAAACATTGATAGAGTTCAGAATTAAAGATGAAGGTAGGGGGTTTGATTTTAAGAACATACCTGACCCTACTTTACCCGATAATATTGAAAAGATAGATGGAAGAGGCGTTTTCCTTATTACAAGTCTAGCAGATCAAATAGAGTTCCACGAAAACGGGTCTTTATTAGAAATGCAATTTAATCTAGCCGTATAATTTAATTACATGATTAACTTTTTTACTGAAGAACTTGATTTTTCACTAGGAAATCAGGAAGAAATAAGGCTATGGATTGAGAGACTGTGTAGTGGTTATGGTGCTGATATACAAACGATTAACTATATTTTCTGCTCTGATGATTATCTTTTAGACATAAACAAAGAGCACTTAAATCACGACTACTATACTGACATAATTACGTTTGATATGCGTGATGCAAAAGGCCAACCAATAGAAGCTGATATCTTTGTAAGCATAGACCGTGTTAAGGATAACGCGAAAGAAGAAGGTGTGGGGTTTCTGGTGGAGCTTCACAGGGTGTTAATTCACGGGCTTTTGCACCTTATTGGTTATGCTGATAAGACTAAGCGGGAGGCCGCTCAAATGAGGGCGCAGGAAGAGAAATGCTTATCTTTGCTCCTTCTGTAATTCTACAGATGTTTCACGTGAAACTTTGCTTTAAGAATGTTAGATAAATATGATGTAATTGTTGTAGGAGCGGGTCATGCTGGTTCAGAGGCTGCCGCCGCAGCTGCTAATTTGGGCTCTAAAACCCTTTTAATTACGATGGATATGGGTAGGATTGCTCAAATGTCTTGTAATCCAGCAATGGGTGGTGTGGCTAAGGGTCAAATTGTTAGGGAAATTGATGCGTTAGGCGGCTTATCGGGAATTGTATCTGATAAGTCTGCGATTCAATTTAGAATGTTGAACTTATCTAAGGGCCCGGCTATGTGGAGTCCTAGAACACAAAACGATAGACTGCTTTTTAATATTGAGTGGAGAAAGCAACTAGAAGCAATTGAAAATTTAGACTTTTGGCAGGATACCGCTACTCGAATTCTTACTGAGGGAGATAAGGTAACCGGAGTAGAAACAGGTATGGGAATAAAGGTTTATTCAAAAACAGTAATCTTAACGAGTGGCACCTTTTTAAATGGTTTGGTTCATATAGGCGATAAAAATTTCGGTGGTGGTAGAGCAGGAGAAAAAGCATCTCATGGAATTACCGAGTGTTTGAATGAGTTGGGCTTTGAAAGTGGTAGAATGAAAACAGGTACTCCACCTAGAGTTGACGGAAGGACGTTGGATTATTCAGTTATGGAGGAGCAATTCGGTGATGAAGACGTTACTAGTTTTTCGCATTTAAACACCTACAAGTTAACGAATCAACGCAGCTGTTTTATTACCTATACTAATCCGAAGGTTCATGAGTTATTAAAAGAAGGTTTTGATAGAAGTCCAATGTTCAATGGAAAGATCGATTCCATTGGTCCAAGATACTGTCCTTCCGTAGAAGAAAAAATAAATCGGTTTGCGGATAAAGATAGACACCAGATTTTCGTTGAACCAGAAGGTTGGGATACGGTTGAAATATACGTTAATGGTTTTAGTACTTCGCTGCCTGAAGAGGTTCAACTGAAAGCGTTAAGAGCAGTTGTAGGTTTTGAAAAAGTTAAGATGTTCCGTCCAGGATACGCAATTGAATATGACTATTTTCCACCAACACAACTGTCCCATACGTTGGAAACTAAAATTGTTAAGGGCCTGTTCTTTGCTGGGCAAATAAATGGAACAACGGGCTATGAAGAGGCTGCCTGCCAAGGATTAATGGCTGGTATAAATGCTGATGCGTTAGCAAATGGCAAGGAGAAGTTTACGCTATCTCGTGATCAGGCATACATAGGAGTTCTTATCGATGACCTAATAACAAAAGGAACAGATGAGCCATATAGGATGTTTACCTCTAGGGCTGAATATAGAATCTTGCTGCGTCAGGATAATGCGGACATACGACTTACTCCAATTGGCCATAAAATTGGGCTTGCAAGTGATGAGAGAATGCTGTTACTAAATCAGAAATTGAGAGGTACAAACGAGGTGTTAGCATATCTAAAAAAGACATCAGCTGAGCCGGCTATATATAACGACCATTTGTTAGATGTGGGCTCGGCAAAACTTAAGCAGAAGGTTAAGTTGCATGCGTTATTATCTCGCCCTCAAGTTAATATTAATGATATAATAGATCGAGATAAGGGTTTGAAAGATATTGTTGAAGCGTATAATGGTTTGGGAAAAGAGATTAAAATTCAAGCAGAAATCACTATAAAATACGAGGGTTATATTTCTAAGGAAAAAGAGATGGCCGATAAGATGAATAAGTTAGATCAGTATAAGGTTCCTCAGAATATCGAGTATATGAAGTTTTCTTCTTTATCAATGGAGGCAAGACAAAAGCTATCTATAGTTAAGCCTATAAACTTGGGACAGGCTAACCGAATCAGTGGAGTCAGTCCAGCAGATATATCGGTTCTTATGGTGTACTTAAACAAATAGCGTTTCACGTGAAACAATTTTAAGATGCTGATTTTTAGCACTATAATAAAACCGAGGTTTTTCTTCTACCTCCAAGTAGAATTGAAACCCAGGTCCCGAAAGACTGCATTTAAGGACCCGAAAACGAACGCCTCGTTAGCGTGATAATTTAATAACACGCAATTAGAAGTTCCAAATTAAAAGGCTTCACATACTACAGTAATGTCTCTGGTCACAAAAAAAAGCAACATTCAATACTGGAGTTTCCCAATGAAAGCGACCCTAAATGTTCTGATTAATGGACTACGCTTGATTCTGTTAGTATAATAACACGGGTTTCTAATGGTAATAGAATTTAGGCTGACTTCTAACGAATTAAACCTTCCTCTATAAGATCAATTGTTATGATATTAGCTCTTGATTTATAACTTATTAGATATTTTAATTAGTACAGTTTTGCAATTAATTGCAGGGCCTAATTCTTAACTTTTTATATTATGTTTAAAATAGCAACGCTTGTTTTTTGCTTGATATTCAGTATGTCATTAGGTGCTCAAGACTTTGAATATGCCGACACTACATCAACTAAAAAATCTACGATATACACGTTAGATGGAGGTCAGTTTGTTGGAAAAGTCATCAAAAACAATGATAAGGAGGTTGTTATTGAAACCTTGAATATAGGTAAGGTTACCATTCCTAAATACCAGATAAGCGAAATCATAGAGGGCGGCGCCATAACGTCAGCGCAATTTGTAATTATCAGCTTTAATGGAGGAGTGTTTGTTGGGACAATCATAAAAAACGATGATAAAGAGGTAACTATTGAAACTCGTGATCTTGGAAAAATCACCATACCTAAATTTCAAATAAAACAAATAAAACAATTAGACGGTAGTAATTTTACTGCGAGTGGAGATTATCAACCTAATCAAGTCTTTGCTTCTAGGTACTTTGGTACAACCAACGCATTATCCATAAAGAAAGGTGAGAGTTATGTTAAGTATACATTGATAGGGCCAGATATTCAGTTTGGAGTTGCAGATAATGTAACGGTTGGTATAATTACATCTTGGGTTGCTGTGCCGTTAATAGTGACAATAAAATCAGTGCACGAATTGACCAAGGAAAGTAGTTTAGGTTACGGTGTTCTTATTGGAAACATGGGTTGGCCATCGCTTATTAATGATCTTGGTTTTAACCTAGGGGTGTTACCTTTTGCAACTTATACCAAAGGAAACAGGAGAAGAAACATAAATTTCGCACTCGGCTATGGTCAGGTGTGGGCTGTCAATAATTCGGGAGGAGCGGTCCTTGGTTCTATTGGGGGGATTGTGCAAATAGGTAAAAAAGCAAGTTTTGTGTTTGATTCTATTGTTTTTGGCAGCACATCAGCGGATTTCGGTTTCTTGCTTACTCCTGGCCTTCGGTTTCAGAAAAAGGATGATGCAGCATTCCAGTTTGGTTTTTCATTTGTAGCATCTCGGACAGGCATAAATCCGCTCCAAATCATCCCTGTTCCAATTCCACGTTTCGCTTGGTTTAGAAAGTTTTAGTTGATTTTAATGAAGTATAATCTATTGAAATTAACAATCGAAATGCCCATTTTCGAGTGATTCGATAATTACCAAAGCCCGCTTTTATTAAAATAGAATCCAGTTCTGGTTTTTTAAACGCTCGTTTTATTGCGCGTTTTCCATCTTGTTTTACCATTTTGGTAAAAGGCATAAATAACGAACTAACATTGAACAGTGAAAACGCTAAGGGATTTCTTTCCAATTCACTAAAGATTATGTGTTGTTTTATCCGTGGTCTGGACCTCTTTAAAAACCGGACAAGATCACTATCCGAAAAATGATAAATGAAGTGACTGCTTAATAGAATGTCGCAGTAAGGAAGTTCAAATTCGTTGGATAGGATGTCTGCTTGAACATATTCAACAGTAAGTGAGCTTGTGTTTTTATCTAAAGCATAATCTAGAATATTTAAATTTCCGTCAATGCCAATTAAGCGAACGCGAATGTTTTTTTGAGAACACCAACGGGCTATTTTTCTCAGATTGTCTCCACCACCACATCCTAAATCTATTATAGTAATTGAAGTTTCAGATTGAATTAGAATTGGTTTAACTGCAGAGAAGGTAGCGTTCGTATTTCCTAGAAACCGATTGATGATAGAAAGCCCATCGAGCGTTTTGGTGAGTTGCGCCCCACAGATTTTTAGGTTATCGAGTTGTTCTTTTTCTTTACTGCGCAGCTCGAGCATTATTCCGCTTCCTTTTTAAAGAGGATAAAATATACTTTACCAGCCAACCAGTTTCCCGCAGGATAGTAGAGCGTAAAAAAAACAGCCATACCTAAGCTGAAATTACGAACACCAAGGTATTGGTCCATTAAGTTTTCTGGATAGGCGTATGAGCTTCCTAGCAGGTACCCGCCAAATTCAAGAAGACACATCGTTACCAATCCATATGCATATTGCTGATGAAATGGCAGGCCGCGCAAAATAAGCGAGAAGGGAACCATGTACAATAAGTAGACTGTAATGACTTGCCACCAATAGCTGAAACGAGCAATTTCCATTATCGTCCCAAACTTGTCCATTCCCATTCCCCAAGCAAAGTAGAGAATTGCGTAAATGACAATTAACCGCTTATCAACGTTAAGTTTTTGTTTTGTGTAGATTATAAACTCTTGAACCATTTTAATTTTTTATTAATGAAAAGGCGCCGAAAGTTCCGTGGTGCGATAAGGATATTGACCATGGAAGTTGTTCGTTTTGGAAATATAAGCAAGGTACGTTGTTCGCTGATTTTTTAATGGTGAGTTTACTTAGTTTAAATTTTGTTAGAAAGGCTATGTAGTGGAGAATTGCCGAATGAGTTTGTTCGCTTTGAGCACAATTATTAATTTTGAAATCACACGAAATAACGGTCGTTGACTTATCAATGAGTGCGGTGCTAAAAATCAAATTATTGTTACTTTTAGTTGAGGTAGAAAACCAAGACTCTCCAACAATTACTTGACCTTCATTTTTAGAAAAGATCGTGCACTCTAATTTCTTAGGATTAAAAAAACGCTCACCATTTTGTTGAATATACAATTTGTAAGCACTTTCCTTCATACTCCACAAGCGCCAAACGGTGTTGAATTTATTGTTGGAATTGCTAATGTATTCTCTCTCTCTGGCGGTGAATATTTTATTCAAAAAGCCTTTGCGTTCCCAATTACTTTCAGTTGCGGCAACCTTTAAATCAACGATATCGTTCCCAACTCTTTCCAAAATTCTAGCTACTATTTCTTAGCTAGCTTGGTTGCAATGATTTCTACAGCTGCTTTTACATTTAGCATTTTGTCCATCGATTCGTTGTCGATTTCAATATCGAATTTATCTTCAATATCCAACACCACGTCTACTAAATTAGCCGAGTTTATTTTTAAATCGTTTATAAAATCGGTGTCGGCCGAGAGGTTATCAAAAGCCACTTGATTCTGGATATAAGGTTTTACAATGTCGCTTAAATCGTTGATCATTTGTTCGTTTGTAATCATTACTTATTGAATTTTTTAAAAATAACGCAACCGTTTACGTCTCCGAAACCAAAGCTAGCTTTTGCCACAATGTTTATGTCTTTTTTGATTGTTTTTTGTGGGATCCTTTCTTTCGAAATCAATCCTGTAATTTCTTCATTAAGGTCGTTGCAATTGATGTTCTGAAAAACGAAACCCTCTTTAATTTGCAAGACACTTGCAACGCTTTCAATAGATCCAGAAGCGCATAAACAATGACCAACCATTGACTTTAACGAGTTGATATACGGAAAATCGGTTCCCTTTAAATCTAAAGCTTCTGACCAATTTCGAATTTCTGTAAAGTCCTTACTCGTTGCCGTTAAGTGACCGTTTATGACATCGATATCTTTGGGCTGAATTCTGGCATTTTTTAATGCAGCTGAAATGCAACGCTGAACAGCTTCGGAGTTCGGTGCTGTCATAGATCCATCATTTCGTTGTCCACCAGAATTTACATCTCCGCCTAATACTTCTGCATAGATAGTTGCGTCACGCTCTAAGGCACTTTCTAAAGATTCTAAGACCATTGCACCGGCACCGCTTCCCGGCACAAATCCAGCCGCTGTTGCACTCATAGGTCGAGATCCTTGTGCTGGACTTTCGTTGTGTTTGTAAGTCAAAACCCGCATAGCGTCAAAACCACCCCAAACATAGGGACCACTGTCGCTAGTGCTGCCAATAAGCATTCGCTTAGCCTTACCGGCTTTTATTCTGTCGTAGCCCATTAGAATAGCTTCTGTTCCTGTTGTGCAAGCTGAAGAATTGGTAGTTACTTGATTTCCAAGCCCTAAAATACCTCCGAGATATGCGCTTACTCCGCTCGCCATAGTTTGAGCGACCACCGTACTGCCTAGTCGGCGCACCTTGCCGTCGTCTAACTTGTAAATTGCTTCACGAAATTTGTCAATTCCCGAAGTTCCCGCGCCAAAAACAGTTCCACTATCAAAATCAGTAGATTCAGAAATTGCCAATCCAGCATCTTTCCAAGCATCCATTCCTGCGATACAGCCGTATAGAATTCCTGAGCTGTTGAAGTTTTTAAGCTGTAGTTCTGTGAAGTATTCGCGTTTTAATTGCTCTGAAACCATTGGAATACCAGCAATACAGCAGGAAAATCCAAATTCTTTTAAATCCGAAAAAAACTCGATTCCAGAAATACCGTGTCGGATTGCATTAGAAAAAGCTTCTAAACCAACCCCGTTTGGCGCAACAACACCCATTCCTGTTATGACTACTCTATTTTCCATTAGCTTTTAATCATTCCCGCTATTTTACCACGACAAACCAATTCTTCTTTTTCATTGAACATTTCAACGCAGCATTTGAGTTTGCTGAATCGAAAATATTCTTGGGTGCTTTTTACGGTAACCGTTTCGCTTGGAAAAACCGGTTTATAGAAATCAACCTCAGAAGAAGTTAAGGCAATCTGCATATTCTGTAAGTCGCCACCTTCGGTTTTAACCAAATAGATTCCCAATGAAACAACTCCAATTTGAGCCATTGTCTCGGTAAGTATAACGCCCGGGGTTAAAGGCTTTTCTTTGAAATGACCCTTATAGAAGTCTAACGATTCATCGAATCGAAAAGTTCCTGTAATTGACGTTGCATCTACCGAGATTATTTTGTCTACAAATAAAAACGGAGCACCGTAGGGCAGGTATGATATAATTTCTTCAGAATTCATTAGTTCAAATGTTCTCCTCCGTTAACGGGAATTATCGCCCCTGTTATCCATCGCGCTTCGTCTTTAGACAGCAAGTAAACAGCATTAGCGACATCCTCAGGAGTGGTTAATCGCTTAAAAGGATTTCGTTTTAAGGTATGTTCTATTAGCTGTTCATTTCCCGGAATCATGCGCAATGAAGCGGTATCGGTAACTCCAGCTTCAATGCAATTGGCTCGAATACCGTGTGGAGCGAATTCCAATGCGATATTTCTGGTAATTGCCTCCAAGGCAACTTTTGCAGCAGAAACCGCCGCGTAATTTTTCCATGCTTTTTTATTTCCTTCACTGGTAAAGCTAATGACTCTAGCATCTTTAGCAAACAGATGTTTTGCGAAAACGGCTTTTGTCCAATCGTAGAGACTAATTGCCATATTTTCTAAGGTCAAATGAAAATCGTCGTTTTGTAGTTCTCTAGAATCGTGAGCAGTCATTGGTTTTAAGTTTCCTTTTGCAATGCTGTGCACCAAGACTTTAACAGTAGCCTTACCAACTAATTTATCCAAAACCATCTCACGATTTTCTGTTTTCACTATATCAACATTGAACTCTAATACCTCTACCTGATGTTTAGAAGCAATGGCCTGAAACAGTTCCAGAATGCCCGCAGTGTCGCTTTTTCGAGAACGATAAATCAGACATAAATTTAGGCCGTGTTGGGCTAGTTTTTTTGCCGTAGCTAACCCTAATCCACTAGAGGATCCGAGTATCAAAGCCCATTCGTTATTTCCTTCAAATTCTCTTACCATTTCAATAGTATTCGCTGTGCAGTAAATCCGGGGCCAAAGCTCAACATTAATCCGTAATCACCTTTATGAGGGGCGGCTTCTTGTTGCATAAAACGCTCGAGTACATACATAACTGTTGCGCTAGACATGTTACCAAATTCTTTGAGTACTGCTTTTGTGTTATTAATATCCTTACCCATAGCACCAAATAATTCTTCTACGGTTTGCACAATTTTTTTGCCTCCTGGATGAAAAATTAAATGATCTATGTCTTCAATAGCGAGCTGGTTGCGTTCAAGAAAAGGGTTCACAATTTTTGGAAAATGCTCTGCAATTTTTTCAGGTACTTCTTTATCCAAAACCATTTGTAGTCCTGTGTTTCTCAACTCAAAACCCATCATATGTTCGGCGTTGTAGAAGTGGTACATAGCTTCATCAATGATTTCGGGGCCTTTTTCGTTTTTGTGAGAAGAAAGAATGGTACACGCGCAACCATCGCCAAAAATGGCAGCGCTTACAATGTTCACCATCGAATAATCGTCAATTTGGAAAGTAGAAGTTGGTGATTCCACTGCAATTACAGCAGCGCGTTTGTTTGGATTAGCTTTTAAGAAATTTTTAGCGTAAATCATTCCCGACACTCCTGCTACACAGCCCATTTCGGTCACTGGTAGCCTTACGACATCTTGATTCATACCTAATTTATTGATCAGATAGGCATCAACAGAAGGAATCATTATTCCAGTGCAACTTACTGTGATGATGTAATCGATATCGGTAGCTTTTAGTTGAGCATTGTTTAGTGCCTTAGTTAAGGCACCCTCTGCAAGCTTAATCGTTTCCCGTTTATAGATGTCGTTTTTGTCTTCAAAAGAGGTCTTATTAAACACCTCTTCGGCATCCATTATTGAGTAGCGTTTTTCCACTCCTGCGTTTTCAAAAAGCTTGATCACTTTACGCTGAAATCGCTCTTCCTGACCTGTTAGCCATACTTTTAGGAATGGGATTATTTCATCCGTTGTCCTAGAGTAGGGCGGCAGTTGTGTGGCGATAGATGTAATTTTTACGCTCATTGTTTTTTAATAATCCATTCGTACCTATAGGCCCAGCGCCAAGTTAGGGAACTTTTGAAGTTTAATTTAGCAGAGTACTCTTCTAATTCTTTTCGTTTAAATCCTCTCAGAATAGAAATTAACCCATCGGTTTTGATTATCGGGTTGCCTATAATAGTGGCTACAATCCAAAACAGAAAATAGGCAAAAGAATGTCTGTGTAAATCATTAATCACCAATCCGATAGTAGTTTGGTTTTGTGTTTTTTTCAAAAAGTCAAGCGCCACTTTATCTTCAAAATGATGCAAGAACAGCGTGCAAAGCGCTATATCAAATTTGTTGGTTGGAAAATCAGGAGAAAGTACATCTTGTTTTTCGTAACTGATTTCAGGAAATTGTAATGAGCTATCTCTGGCATAATTTATTGTAGTTTGGTTTGCATCAATACCAATAAGTCGAAATTGAAAACCGTTCTCTCTACCAAATTTTGCTAATTCTCTAAGCATAGCGCCATTTCCACAGCCTAAGTCGCAAATGGTGATTTCTCGTTTTTGGTGCTTTTTTTCAAGGAGATGCTTAATTCCCTTAAGTGTAACGCGATTTCCGCCTAACCATTTATTTATTTGAGCAAGCTTATCTAAGGATTTTATAAGTAGACCTCCAGTTATATCGAGATCGTCCATAATTTCAACTTCCTTACTGCGATATTTTGTATTCAGCCACATTATAATTCTGACGACATTGGTTTTCCGTGTGTTTTCGTAATAATAGTAGGCAATACAAACGGGATAAGGTTTAGTCCTATGATAAGTAGTTCGGAAAACAGCCCTAATCTAAACAATCGAGAAATAACATGACTCGAGCGCAAGCGTTTACTAAATTCGCTATTCCAGGCTTTTGAATAGTCCCTTTCGAGCTCTAGTCTTGAGTTTATTTTACCCGATTTAAACTTTAAGATCAATAAGGAAGCAACTTGTGCAGCCTTTATTGCCATACTCATTCCGTTACCCGCCAAGGGGTGAATCATTCCCGCACTGTCACCACACATAATCATATGATTTTCGACCGGATGTTTGCGTTCAAATGAAACTTGACTTATGGTCAATGGTTTTTCGAAAGCCAGCTTAGTGTTATCAAGAATTTCCTTTAAGAATGTATTTTTGCTAAGCACCTGATCTTGAAAATCATCTATGTTCTTGTATTGTTTAAACGACTTAAAGTCAGCTAAATAACAAACATTTATGTTATCGTTTTCGATTTTAGAAACACCACAATATCCACCTTCGAAATTGTGTAACTCAACAGCATTTTCTGGGAAATTACCCTTGTAATGTGCTTTGACTCCTAAAAAAGGAGATGGTTTTTTTATAAAACCTCTATCTAATTTTACATCGAGATTTGAGCGTTTTCCAAAAGAACCAATTGCTAAAGGAGCGGTGAATTCTTCGTCTTTAGTTAGCGCCATACTTTTCTTTTCGAATTCAATATCTGTAACGGAAGCATGTACAATTTCGGCGCCTGCTGCTTGTGCTTTTTTTGCTAACTCCCAATCGATGCAATACCTGCTTATGCTGAATCCGCCTAATGGCAGCTTAGTTTTAACGGACCTACTTTCAGGAGTGCTTAGGGTGAAATCGGAAATGGCTTTAGCGCCAAATTCAAAAGGATCAAAACCCAAAGCATTTAAATAGGGCAGCACTTCGTTAGAAATGTATTCGCCACAGACCTTATGTTTGGGATACTCGTGTTTTTCGATGAGCAGCACCTTCAGCCCTTTTTTAGAGAGATGCAACGTAGAACAAAGCCCACCTAAACCACCACCGATTACAATTACATCAAATCCCATTTAGGTGCAAATTAGCAGGTTGTTTTGAAAACAAATCGTTAGCAGAAAAACATCCGCATTATTTCCTGACATTTTTATGATTTTTACAATTTCTGCTTTACGTACATTCATTTCGAGTGTATTATATATAAGCACGCAAAGATGGGCCATCGATTTTGGCTTTGTCTTCATGTATGTGAATAAATAAATATTTTTTTATCACTGTTGAATAAGCTTTTTTCGCCTTAAGTCGGCGGGGTATTTCTTTTTGACCAAAGATTCCAAATGCAACAAGCGAGCTTTTAGTAGACTTGATTTTTTCCCGGCTTAGTATTCATTGCGCGAAGCGTTCTAATGACCGAAGTGGATAATCAAATGAGAGCCCTGCGGCTTGTGCATAAAATAAGGGGTCTTTTTCTATTGGTTTCTCGCCTCAATACAAATTGAACGAAAGAACAGTTTTATTTCATCACCTTCTTGTAGCTAGAAACCACATCAAAAAAGTAAACGAGCTTCATGGTTACTGTGTTTACCGGCCCTTGTTCAAAAACCGCGTTTACATTATTGAAGTAAGATAACCGCAGGTTTTCTTCATCGCGTTGGAGTGCGTTTTTATAAACGATATTTAAGAAACCGCCGGGAGCAAACTGCCATGTAAAAATGAGGTCTGTATTAAAAGCATTAAAGTTAAAGTCGGCATTTTCAGCAAACGAATGGTCTCTAATAATGTAACCATCCTCATCGAGATCTCCAAAGTAATCGTAGATTCCATAAGACCAATAATGCCGAACCCTAAGGGTGAGCGAAAGATTGTTTTTAAATAGATATTTACCCTGTATGATATTGGTTAATGTGCGCACGTCTCGCACCCCATATTTTGGCACCCCATTAAAGGTTCCGGCGTAACCCGCCCCATTTAAAAAGATGGAATAGTTAGAAGAAGGGGTTAACGATAGTTTATCGCTTACTTGCAGAATGGGTTCTACTACAACTTCGAAATAATTATTGACGACATAGTCGGTAAAGTATCCTTGTCCATAACCAATTTCAGCATCTAAAGCAACGCGCCTGCCGTAATTGGTCGAAACGCCTAAACCAGTGTAATAAAATTCTGGAATAATAAATTTTTGCTCAGGAACCCTAGATTCGAACAAGTCGATTCCGTCACCAATTTGCGAGCTCATGTTTAGAAAAAAGGCATTAAAACCCGGCATAATAAAAGCGAACCTTCCATTGTAGCTATTTTTAAGTACTTCGCCCGTTGTATAGTTTTGGTCAACACTGTAGGTAAAGGTGTTGTAGTTTCCGTTCAACTTCCAAAACGGGTTGTATTTGTTGTACTGCAGTTCTAAAGAGTGATTTCTTACATTGGTGGTAAAATTTACTCCTAGATCATTGGGGTTGTAATTAGGCGACTTGTTTTCGCTTTGCAGGTCAAACTTAAAGTTCCCTTTAATTTTTGCAAAACCCAAGGCGAAGCTAATGCCATCACCGGGGTCCTCGCTAAAAATGTGTGCAGATAAGTTGCTGTCACGTTGCGACACTTTTACATCGCCATTGAAAGAGTATTTTGACTTTTTATTAATCAAATTTAATCCCAAAGCAGAAACGTTAGCATCGATAAAGCCGTTATGACGTGATGTGTTGTGATTAACGAAATATATGGAACTGTTATTTTTAAGGTTTTGGTCAATTGCAATGATGTTGTAATTGACTAACGAATTGGTTTGTATTTCAAGTTTTTCTCCGGTTTCGATATTTTCAATCGTCGCAAAGGTTGGGGCGGTAATCGCATTCATTATCCCTATTCCCAAACCATTTTTATCTCTTCCCGAAACCTTCGTTACGTTGATAAGTCGAGAAGTAATAGGGTTTTCAATAACTTCATTGGAGTCGACTTGCGAAAAGGCATTTGAATAACCTTCTGGCACACCTCCAATTCGCCTGGAATAAAACAAATCTCCAAGGTTGAATAAGTCAGCCCCCTCTTGAAAAAAAGGACGTTGCTCTTCAAAAACCACCTCGAATGCTCCGAGGTTTTTTACAATATTATCAGACCGCACTTGTGAAAAATCGGGAAGCAAGGTCATGTCTAAGGTGTAACTTTCGTTCAGCCCAACTTTTAGGTCAGCGCCGGCTCCAAAACCATAACTGCTTTCATTATTTCCAATTTCGGCAAACGAAGAAACGTAGGGCGAAAGTGAAATACGAGCGGGGTCTTTAATGTTATTTAACCCTGTTAAATCGCCCCAGAAATTGATTTCGGTTTCCACTTCTTTTGGAACTAAAGACCACTGTAATTCAGTTCGGAAACGACGAATTTCTCTTTCGAAATTTAGTTTCCATATTTGTTGTTCATTTTTAGGAAAGCGAATCGCGTAGTAGGGAATTCGAATTTCAGCCATCCAACCGTCGTTGGTAATTTCAACGGCAGATTCCCACACAGCGTTAAAGGCTTCGTCAGAGATTCTATAGTCCGATTGAACCCCTGAGGCGGTAACTGCGAAAGTAAAGGCATCGAGTTTTTTATTGTATGTATCGAAGGAAATCGTGAATTTATCCGCATTCAATCGATCGTCGCGCTCGCCAAGTTGTGTAAAAATACTATCCGGGTAGTCGTCATGACAATAAGCAAGAAAGTAAATATTATTGTCATCAAACAAGACTTTTACTTCGGTCTTAAATCTAGGCGGCTTGCCTTCCGTGGGGTTTAACTCTAAAAAGTCTGTTGCTATATTAGCACTGCCCCAACTTGCTTCTAAGCCTTGTCCGTCCACCTTTATTTTTTCGGTGGTTCTTGAGGTTTCAAGTGTTTTATCTTGTCCTATTACACTAAAAGAGAACAGGGATAAAACGAGTATGTAAATAGCTTTTTTCAAGGCTCCTGAAAGGGGTTATAAAATCGTCGCGAAAGTAAAGCACGCATGACCTAAAACCCGATAAGAAAAAAGCAGGTTAATTGACTTTTAGTAAAGTTTAGTCATTTGCTTCTGGGTAGTATTAGCTTTTTTTAGATCTAAGACCCATACGTTTGAAGTTTTTATTCCTGTTAAATTAATATTGAAGAAGCGCATTATACCAATCAATAACGGAATTATTAAAACCCCATTTCATAGAAATGTTTTTAGTAGCTGACAACATGCAGTGGTTTGTTTTTGAGTTTAAATCCTCAGATGCAGTTAAAGTTCACCTTTATTTAGTCAGACTATTAATATTGCCTCTGATTCAATTAATCAGTATTTAGCCTCTATGTTAACCTGCAGCAAGCAAAACAAAGGAAATATGATAATATTATTAGAAAAGCACAGTTTAATTATTTTAGTTCTATGATTAAACTTGTTAATTGTCCAGTCTGCAGCGCCTCTTCTTTTAATTCTTTTATTGAGACAACAGCACAAATGCATTCTAATAAAGAGTTATTCAATTTTGATCAATGCAACAACTGTAGGCTTGTCTTCTTGAACCCCAGAGTTCCCCCGGAGCAGCTTAAAAATTATTACACTTCCTTCTACTTGCCTTATCGAGGAGCAAAAGCTTGGGGAAAATTTGAAAAACTAGTAGAGGGTAATCAGCAAAAGCTCGATTTAAGAAGATTCCAGCGCGTAAAAGCCGCCCATAAGTTAACGGAAAGATCTTTGATTTTAGATATTGGGTGCGGAAATCCAACTTTCTTGAAAGTTTGTCAGCAAGAATTAAACTGCCAAACAATGGGCATCGACTTTAGTGATGAAGGTTGGAAAGATCAACCCGAGAATTTTAGGAAAATAAATTTACAAGTAGCAGAAATAAAAGATCTTCCTGTTAGGCTTCAACCAGATGTAATTACTATGTGGCATTATTTAGAACACGACTACACTCCTTTTGAAAATCTAAGCTTTTTAAAATCTATATCTAAACCAACTACCACACTCGTCATTGAAATTCCTAATTTTGATTCTTCCAGTAGAAAAAAGTATGGAAAAAACTGGGCTGGCTGGCACACTCCAAGACATCTTTCATTATTTTCTCCAAAAAACATAGAGTTATTGCTAAAAAAAAGTGGGTGGAAAGTTTGCAAAACATCTACTTATGGAACGTTGAACTCCTATTTACTTTACTGGATGAGTGAAATGGAACAAAAAGGAATCCAATGGGATAAAAACATGGAGTCTGAGTTTACGCAATTCGTAATTGGAATGATCAAGTTTTTGCCTAAAAAGTGGAAGGAAAAAACCTCGTCTTTAGGAATTATGACTGTTATAGCTCAACCCGAATAACGTATTTTAAAAAATTAAAAGATCTTTACCTTGCCAAGTTCCCGAGGATTTGTAGGGTTGGAACCTAGAAAACAACTCTTCTTTATACCACTCATTTTTACGAGTTCTTCTAATGGCTTCTTTATGTTGTTTGCTTTTATAAGCAAACCTCTTAACTGAATCAAAGTTTTTCCATAAGCTAAATGTAGCCATCTGTATAACGGGCACTTCTCCTATTCCTTTCGTATAGATTAAACCTTTATTTCCTTCTAAGGCTTCTTGCGACGTTGGAACATATTTCCAAAACCGAATGAGCCAATTCCACTTAATCGTTGCTCTAGTAATAATAGCAATAGGTAAGCTAGGATCTAAATCTGTTCCTTTCTCAAATGGGTTTTTACCAACCCAAGTTCCCCCTGCTGAAATGTTTTTCATATGGAGCGTATATAGCTCGACTGTATGATTTTTGTAATTCTTAATTAGAGTGGAAGAGTTGAAAAAGTCATTTGCTGTTTTTTCAGATTCCCAAACTTGCAACAGGCTGTATATCGACCAATCAGGAAAAGGATTAAACCCCGTCCCATTTCCACTACCCAAAAGGCGATAAAATGAAAGCCCCTTAACTTTAGACAAGTCTTTATGGGCAAATAACATCATTAAAAACCCCCAAAACATATTAGGAAATGCTGAAAATTTAAAAAAAGAAATAGTTGTAATTTGTTCACTCATCTTGCAACGTAAAGTTATTTAACCAATTGAAAGCAAAAACCAAAAACCAAAAACCCATAACATAATAAAAGACAAATGAAACGACATTTAGATAATCACATACTATTATCAAGTCTGCTTTAGAGATTTCGCAAAAAAGTTAGGTACTCACAATAATCGCTAGAGCGCTTGCGAAACAGAGGCTAAAACGGTTGCTTTTGCAAATCCCAGAAGGCATCTATAAACATCTCTAATAACGGAGTAAAGCAACTACAATATAACCTTTGAATTATTGGCGAAGAAGGCCTTTGAGGGATATATGACCAATTTAGATAACTTGTGCAAAAACCATTATTGAGAGCCATAACCACTCCTAAAAACACTAACCCTTGAGTTGTATCCTTAGTCTATTTCGAAAACAGGTAGAATTAGGTTTTGGTTTTTAAATTAAGAACAGAGAATCTTTCGTTATCGGTTGCCTTTCTATAGAGTTTGCTCCATTTAATAACATGAAACAGTAGGCCTAAGAAGGATAATCTCCTAAGTTAATTTCCAATGATTGATTGTTATTTAGAACCTGACCAAACGAATGAATTACTCTCAGTTTTGTATAGTCATCTTAATATATTAACCGAACATTTAGTTGGGTTTTGGAGAAGCATTATAGCGTTCAGTTTCATTCTCATTAATTCCTAATATAATTTTGGGCTTCTCTGCATAGCCAAAACTAACTCCATGGAAGTATTCAGCGAGTAAATGATAATAAATAAATTGTTTGCGATTGTGTTGACAATCCTCGCAAACAATTTCATTAAGGTTTCTTTCCCAATCACAAACGGTATCATTTCTGTGTTATTTAAGGTATAAGCCCCATTCGAAAACCGATAATTTTTTCGTAGCAATGAATTTATTTTGTCTTGTTTTGATGGTGTCCGGTGGAACAGGGTAGTTCTGCTTTTGAGGACTTTCTTCAGTATCCCATCTCAATAATAAGGTAGGGTTAAAGAGAATACAAACGAATAGAAATACAATTGTTTTGATAGCCTCTGGATTGAATGAGCAATTGGCCAAAATAATTAAAAAGTAAAAGCTGAAAAAAGACAAAAAGTCCTTTTATAAATCGAGGGGCTTTAAAAGGACGCCAGGAAGTATTGATTCACCTTGTTCATTGATTAAATTTGAAAACCAGATAGTGAAACAGCTATTTTCATTTTTGTCATTCACAGAAGCAAGCGTCGATCTCGTAAAAATGAAAAAGGCACAACGCATAGCGCTGTGCCTTTTTTGTACACCCGGAAGGATTCGAACCTTCAACCGTCGGAACCGAAATCCGATATTCTATCCAGTTGAACTACGGGTGCAATTGAGTGTCAAAAGTAATAAGTTGTTTCGATTGGTTTTGGTTTGGTAAAAAAAAAAGAAAATGAATAATACGGTCACTAATTTGGAGTTTCCGGACAGAAGAGGCATAAGCCCTCCGTTATCCCATTGCTTATCTAATCTCTCGAAATTACGGAGCGTTTGGATACTGGTTTTATCGAAAAAAACCTAAGAATATAAGCGTGATCTGCTGCGTAAAAACCCTCTGCGAAATGCTACTTTTCCTTTGTGGTTCTCTGCGTAACCAACCCCATTGAAATTTCTACTTTTGCAGCTCTATTTTAGAGCGTAACAAATGAAAAAATATCCAGAATATAAAACCTTGGATTTGCCAGCTGTGGCGGATCGAATTCTAAAGACTTGGGAAAATGAAAACACATTTGAACAAAGTATAGAATTGCGCAAGGATGAAAAGCCATTCGTTTTTTATGAAGGACCTCCTTCTGCAAACGGATTACCAGGCATTCACCACGTTATGGCGCGGGCTATTAAAGACATTTTTTGTCGCTACAAAACATTGGACGGTTATTTAGTAAACCGAAAAGCGGGCTGGGACACACACGGCCTACCCGTTGAATTGGGTGTAGAAAAAGAACTGGGCATTACCAAAGAAGATATTGGCAAAACGATAAGCGTAGAAGACTACAATGTCGCGTGTCGAAAGGCAGTAATGCGCTATACAGACATTTGGAATAACCTTACCGAAAGAATGGGTTATTGGGTAGATATGGAAGACCCATATATCACCTATAAAAGTAAGTACATGGAGTCTGTATGGTATTTGCTAAAAACGCTTTATAAAAAAGATTTACTGTATAAAGGATACACGATTCAACCTTATTCACCAAAGGCAGGAACAGGTTTAAGTTCTCACGAATTGAATCAACCAGGAACTTATAGAGATGTAAAAGACACCACAATTGTTGCCCAGTTCAAAGTTATTCGAGACGAAAAATCTGAGAAAATATTCGAAAAAGCGGGGAATGATCCATTTTTTATAGCTTGGACAACCACTCCTTGGACCTTGCCTTCGAATACAGCATTGACGGTAGGTAAAAACATTACTTACGTTTTAGTGGACACTTATAATCAATACACTGAAGAGAAAATTTCGGTGATTTTGGCTAAAGATTTATTGGGTAAATATTTTAATCCTGAACACGAAAACCAAACCTCTGCTGATATTAAAATTTCGGGAAAAACATTGCCTCATAGCGTTGTTGGAGAGTTTAAAGGATCAGAATTATTAGACATTAAGTACGAGCAACTCTTACCGTTTGCATCGCCGTTTGAAAACGCTGATAAAGCGTTTCGAGTAATTGCAGGTGATTTTGTAACAACCGAAGATGGAACCGGTATAGTGCATACTGCACCAACTTTTGGGGCAGATGATGCCATGGTCGCTAAGGTTGCCGGAGTGCCGCCATTACTGGTGAAAGATGACGAAGGAAACTCAATTCCTCTTGTTGATTTGCAAGGAAAGTTCATTGATATAATGGGCGAATATGCAGGCAAATACGTTAAAAACGAATATTACGATGCTGGTGATGAGCCAGATCGATCGGTAGACGTTGAAATTGCCATTCGATTAAAAGAAGAAAACCGTGCGTTTAAAGTGGAGAAATACGAGCACAGTTACCCGCATTGTTGGAGAACCGATAAGCCCGTTTTGTATTACCCATTAGATTCTTGGTTTGTAAAATCTACCATGGTTAAGGATGAGTTAATTGCAAACAATAAAAAGATCAACTGGAAGCCAGCTTCAACGGGTGAAGGTCGTTTTGGAAACTGGTTGGAAAACCTGCAAGATTGGAATCTATCTAGAAGTCGATTCTGGGGTATTCCAATTCCGATTTGGGTAAACGAAAAAACAAAAGAGCTAAAGGTTATTGGCTCGCTGGTAGAACTTAAATCAGAAATTAAAAAATCAGTTGATGCGGGTATAATGTTAAAAGATCCTTTCTCAGAATTTGAGCCAGGTGATATGAGTGAAGAGAATTACGACAAAGTGGATTTACACAAACACATTGTCGATCAAATAATATTGGTTGATGCCGAGGGAAACCCAATGATTCGCGAAAGTGATTTGATTGATGTTTGGTTTGATAGTGGATCTATGCCCTATGCGCAATGGCATTATCCATTTGAAAATAAAGAAATTTTTGAGCAAAACTATCCAGCAGACTTTATTGCTGAGGGAGTTGATCAAACAAGAGGTTGGTTTTTTACTTTGCATGCAATTGCAACGATGACGAAAAAATCAGTTGCGTTTAAAAACGTAGTTTCTAATGGATTGGTGTTGGATAAAAATGGTCAAAAAATGTCTAAAAGATTAGGCAACGCAGTCGATCCGTTTAAAACTTTAGACAAGTATGGCCCCGATGCAACACGTTGGTATATGATTTCAAACGCTCAGCCTTGGGACAATTTGAAATTTGACTTAGAGGGCATTACTGAAGTTCAGCGTAAGTTTTTTAGAGCACTGCACAATTCATACGCATTCTTTGCATTGTACGCTAATGTTGACGGATTTGCCTATAATGAGGTTGAAATAGATATGGCAACACGACCAGAAATTGATCGTTGGATTATTTCTAGATTGAACACACTAGTCGAAAAGGTGAAGGCATCAATGGACGATTATGAACCTACAAAAGCCACCCGGTTGATTCAGGATTTTGTGGTAGATGATTTTTCTAACTGGTGGGTGCGTTTGTGTCGTAAACGTTTTTGGAGAGGGGACTATGCTGCCGATAAAATATCAGCTTACCAAACGATGTATCAATGTTTAGAAACGGTTGCAATTATAGCGAGTCCAGTTGCGCCGTTCTATTGTGATCAATTGTTTCGCGATTTGAATTCGGTATCTGGAAAGAATGGTGTTTTATCGGTACATCACACTAGAATTCCAGTAGTAAATATCAATCATCAGGACGAGGCTTTGGAAGAAAGAATGGCTATTGCTCAAAAGACCGCTTCATTGATTTTGGCATTAAGAAAAAAGGAATCTATTCGAGTGCGTCAGCCACTGCAACGCGTTATGATTCCTGCTTTGGAAGAAAAATTTAAAGTCCAACTGAAGCTGGTTGAGCCTTTGATTTGTGGTGAGGTAAACATCAAGGAGATTGAGATTATCGATCCAAATAACAATTTGTTGATCAAGCAAATTAAGCCAGACTTTAAAGTCTTGGGTCCTAAGTTTGGAAAGCAAATGAAGCAATTGGCTGGGTTGATTATGCAATTTGGTCAAGAAGAAATTAACGAGTTAGAGTCTACAGGCAAGATTGCTTTAGAGCTAAATGAAGAGCAGTTGGAGCTTACTAAGGATGCGGTTGAAATTACCTCTCAAGACGTGCCAGGTTGGTCGGTGGCTACTGACGGAAAAATTACCGTTGCTTTAGATATTAATATCAGCGAAGAACTGCATCAGGAAGGTCTAGCAAGAGAGTTGGTGAATAGAATCCAGAACCTGCGTAAGGATAGTGGGTTTGAGGTTACCGATAGAATTAATGTGAATATTGCAAAAAATGAATTTTTGCAGTTAGCTGTCAAAAACAATTTGGATTATATTCGCACAGAGACGCTTACAGACGAATTGAATTTTTCGGCCAGTGCATTACCAAATGGACTAGAAGTTGAGTTAGAAGAGGGGCTTGTAACGCAATTAGAAATAGAAAAAATTTAATACCCATTTGTTATGGCAGAAGAAAAATCAAGATATTCAGATGCTGAATTAGAAGAATTCAAAGCACTCATTAATGATAAGTTAGCAGAGGCTCACAAAGACCTGGAAGACCTTACAACTACTATGAATCTTGGTGATGATCATGGAACTAATGATACCTCTCCAACATTTAAAATGATGGAAGATGGCTCTGATGTTCTAACTAGAGAAGAAACTGCGCAGCTTGCATTAAGACAAAAAAAGTTTATTAATCATTTAGGAGCTGCACTGAACCGAATAATTAACAAAACATACGGTGTATGTCGAGTAACCGGTAAGTTGATTCCTAAAGATCGATTAAAAGCTGTACCTCACGCTACATTGAGTATCGAAGCTAAAATGGCTCAGCAGAAGTAAAAACAAAACAAATTGAATTGTTAAGGTCCTCCGGCCCCGAAAACTTTCGGGAGGGAAGGACTTTTTTATTTACAAGATGGATAGAAAAACCATAATAGCGTTAGTTGTATCAATAGGTGTAGTTGTTATTGATCAATGGAGTAAGTTTTGGGTTAAAACTACCATGTATCTGGGCCAGGAATATAAAATTGCGGGCAATTGGTTTTACATTCATTTTACCGAGAACAACGGCATGGCCTTCGGTATGGAATTCGCTGGTGAGTATGGCAAATTGTTCCTCACTTCCTTTAGAGTTGTAGCTGTTTTCGGAATTTTATATTACTTAGTTTATTTACTAAAAAGAAAAGACACACATTCGGGACTCATCGTATGCGTATCCTTAATTTTTGCAGGTGCTTTGGGCAATATTGTCGACTCTGTTTTTTACGGCGTTTGGTTCAATGATTCCTACCATCAAATTGCCTCCTACATGCCAGAAAACGGGGGATATTCAGACTTCATGTATGGCAAAGTGGTAGACATGCTTTATTTTCCACTAACAAGTGGATCTTATCCAGAATGGCTGCCTGCAGTTGGTGGAGATCCATTTATGTTTTTTAGACCCGTTTTTAATATTGCAGACACTGCTATTTCTACCGGTGTTATTTCAGTAGCTGTTTTTCAAAACAAGTTCTACGATAAAAAAGAAGAGGATAAAGAAGCGGTTGCTAAGGAAACAGAAGGGAAATAATAATACTCTTTACCCAGGTGATACGGAATGTCATGAGTATAGAAAACCATACTTTTTGTCCGTTTTGGTTTAATCCTCGAGACAAAAGTTTATTTAGGGCCAGCTGACTTTTTAATGTAATGATTTGTTCTTATTTCCTGTTTTTACCAAATTTATAACCTAGCCAGGGCTTCAAGTGCTGAAATGTTTAACACATATACTGATGCGTTTATTGTTCGATGCTCAATGCTTTAGACTGGAAAACAGTGAGGGAGGTGGATAGTTACAAGCCGCCAATCCGTTCCAAAAAGGACGTTCGGGCAGGCTTAGGGTTTCGTCCTTCATTAGAAAACAGAAAGAACCCATTGCATTGGAGGGGATAAAGTGAGGCGGTAAAACAGTACAAACCAACCCACCTAAAAAACCCCATTTTATTCCGTTACTTAAGCAGCTAGAATACTAATTTTGGCATTCAAATTTTTGACATGAAAGAACTCGATAGCGTACTTAAGATATACAAGAAAGAAGGATTCGAAAGCGAAAAATTAATCACTGCGTTAATCGAGTTGAGAGAAATATTCAAAGCTGCTGAAAGCCCTACTTTAACTAAGGTTACGCGATTAGTTTACGAATATATTCAAGCAAATAAAAACTTCGATATCGACGTTTTTGAAGAAAGAGGCGAAGACGAAGAAACTAGCTTTGAGTATTTGTTGATGCTTATGTCAAAAGCAGATAATCCATTGAACATGGAAGAAATTCAAGAATACAAAGGGTTGTTATTGGAGGCGTAAGCCTTTTTTGACAAAACTTTATTCTAACACGTCATTCCTAGGTTGACTAGGAATCTACTTTTAAATACCCTTCTCGATACAACACTCTTAATGTCGCGTTACTCGAAGTGACAGTCTGTAACGAAACCTATAGTCCGAGTACTTTTATGGAAGTATTGGAATTAGGATAAATTGATAATACCCTTTCATTTAATAGATTCCGTATAGAAGTTTCTATTAATCTCCTGGTTCTATAAGTTCAATGATTCTTGAGGAATGACGTTGGCTTTAATAGCTGGAGTATCCGTTTAGTGAATACGCTTACTTAATATTTAAATTGCTATCTGGCCGATTATCAAAGCTGTCAGTTCGAGTGCTTTTATGGAACTAGTGGAATAAAAGCGTATCGAGAACACACTTTCCTTATTTAGGTTCCGGGCCCAATAGCAATCGGAATCACAGGAACATCAACAGATTTACCGCTCTACAAGCACTTTGGAAACTGCTTTTTGATCTCCTTCTTCAGAGACCACATAAATCAAATAAACGCCATTCTGAACGGGAGATCCATTTTGATTAAGAAGGTCCCAAACAGCCTGTCCTCCGCTACTGGTAAGTCGTTGAACTACCGATCCGCCAACATCTGAAACAATAACTTCAGCATTATTCGTTAGTCCAGAAATACCAACACTTCCATTATAATTTGGAGGTACAGGATTCGGAAAAACTAATAAATCCTCTAGGTCTTCATTCCCACTAATGGCTTCGCCTCTATAGCTAATAATTCCCTGTTCTGTGGCTATAAAAACTTCTCCAGTTTTTGGTAAAATCGCTAAGCTGTTCACGTTATTGGAATATAACGGTGAGTTTTCGGCAGTAAAATGCGCGAGCTCCTGTGTGCCGTCAGCAGACATGAGGTACACTCCAGCACCACGAGTAGAAAACCATTTTCTATTTGCTGGATCAACTACAATGTCAGTAATAAACTGGTTCTCAAAAAGCACCTGTGTTTGACCATCTTGCGTAATAAGAATTTCGGATCCGTCAAAAGAATTTTCAGATAATATGTTGCCTGCATTATAAAAAACCGTCATACCAATGTTGGTTCCCACCCATACATTTCCATCATTATCTTCGGCCATAGCAGTTACATCATTACTTGCTAATTTCCCGTTTCCTCCGCCTTCTTGAAGTACCAGAAGATCATCATCGGCAAAGTTATTAATGGTTCCATTGTGTCCTAAAATATAGATTCCCTTTCCAGGTCTTATTTGCCAAACCTGATTGTTGCTGGTTACCAATAGCTGATTGGTAGTTTCGGGAACGCCGGTATTACTGGCAAACGAAATCCACTGTCCTTCAGCGGTAAGAACCTTTATAGGGTTATTGGCAATACTATTCGAGATCCACAGGTTTCCATTAGCGTCATACCGCACACCCGTAACAAAGGTTGCACCTGAACCACCTAGAGATTCCAGCGGGCTATTATTTACATCATAAATTGTTTTGACGCTAGCATTATCGCATATAATGAGACCATTATTCATGCTTGCTGCGGCAAATTCAGTTGGAATTAAGGGATTGAAAGAAGTATTTAGAATGTCTTCAATGCTGTCGAATTGATTTATGGTTGCTTCCGAAAATAAGGTCCAAGTGGTTCCATTAAACTTAGAAACCTCAGCCCGAGTATTTGTTCTAACCTGAATATCGGAAACACCGCCGCCGCTAACATAAATTTCATCGAAAGAGTAATTCAGCCCAAATGCCTTTGTGGATACCGGTCCAGGGATTAAATACTGATCATTATCAAAAGGGTTTCGACTCCGAATCAAGCCCTTCTCAGAGGTGCCTGTCCAAATATGCCCTTC
The DNA here is from genome assembly GCA_905181875.1 of Flavobacteriales bacterium UBA6770. Taxonomy (GTDB): domain Bacteria; phylum Bacteroidota; class Bacteroidia; order Flavobacteriales_G; family Salibacteraceae; genus UBA6770. Next base: position 914,777 of record CAJIZH010000003.1, on the reverse strand, counting down.
GGAACTGTAAGTTACAGAGCGCGGCAAAATGCTCTTTTCATCAACAGCAAATAGGCGTTGCACTTGATTAGTAAAATCTCCATTTTTATAAACCTCAACACTGGTGCTGTTTGCTATTACTAGCAAATCACCGACAGCTTTTAATCCCCTAAAAGACTCTTGAGGCTCTCCTAATATTGCCTCCCAGGTAGTTCCGTTAAATAGAAATAATTCATCTTTTCTAAAACCCTCTTGATATCGATTTACAAGCAAAGTGTTTTGGTAAGATGTTATATTGTCATAAGTGGTTACAGAATCATTAAGCCGCACATCTTTTGTCCAACTAGCAGGATCAAATAAGTCATCAGAAATAAGAGCACTGTATATCCCCGAATCTGTTGCGGCCCATAATGCACCTTTGAAAACAGCTGTTGAATTAACAAATAAGTAGCCGCCATTAGCTCCAATTAAAAAGGTCTCTGTAATTTCGTTTTTTACTAAATCGAATTGTAAAATGCCGAATCCGGTACTTACAAAGCAGATTTCATTGGTGTAGAAGTTGAAATGATTTACTTGTTTATTGCCAATGATATTAGAACGTTTAATATCTATTAAAGGAGAAATAGAATTTCCTGTAACCACATCGATCACGCCATCTTCATAACCAATAAATAATGGTGCGCTTTCTGAGGCACTGCCCAATGCAGTTGCTTTAATATTGGATAACCCGCTAATGGTGCTCAATCGGCTTATAGAGTTTTCTGATGGTTCAACAGAAAACAAACCACTTTCAGAGGCGGCATAAGCTTTTCCGTTAGCTAAACTCACAAAAGGAACATTGCTATAAGTGAGGTGATCTTGCCACTGACCAATGGGCACCGATTGTGCGTTGGAGACAAATGAAGTTATCAGAAATAATAACGGAAGTATAAGTCGCATAAGCATCTAAGAACAAAAGTATTCGGATTTTATTTTAAACGAGTGTAAATACTTCATTTGACGGTTATTCAAAAAGTTATTTTTGTTGGTCTTATGGAAGAAGAAAAACCTAAAGGAATTGCCATTCTTGGCTCAAGTGGAAGTATAGGCACACAGGCACTTGAAGTGATTGAAGCACATTCAGATAAATTTGTTGTTGAGGTTTTAACTGTTAATCGAAATAGTAAGTTATTAATAGAACAAGCCAAAAAATTTAAGCCCAATGCGGTAGTAATTGCTGATGAGTCTAAATTTAAAGAGGTAAAGGATGCGCTTTGGGAAGATGACATAAAGGTTTACGCAGGTAGCGAAGCATTGTCTCAAGTAGTTGAGATGAAGGAAATTGATGTTGTTTTGACTGCTTTAGTCGGGTACGCAGGCCTAAAACCAACGTTAGCTGCTATCAATGCTGGAAAAAGCATTGCCCTTGCAAATAAAGAAACCCTTGTGGTTGCTGGTGAAATTGTAACTCAATTAGCCCGAGAAAAAGGGGTAAATATTTATCCTGTAGATTCAGAACATTCAGCCATTTTTCAATGTTTGGCTGGAGAATTCCACAATAAAATCGAAAAGATTTATTTGACCGCTTCAGGAGGACCGTTTAGAGGTAAAACAATAAACGACCTTAAATTGGTAACTAAGGCCCAAGCTCTTAAGCACCCTAACTGGGAAATGGGCGCGAAAATTACAATTGATTCTGCAAGCCTTATGAATAAAGGTTTGGAGGTGATTGAGGCTAAATGGTTGTTCGCCCTCGAGACGTCTCAAATTGATGTAATTGTTCACCCGCAATCCATCATTCATTCGATAGTCCAGTTTGAAGATGGAAGCATGAAAGCGCAAATGGGATTGCCAGATATGAAACTGCCTATTCAATATGCAATTGCCTATCCGAATAGGATTCACAGTGATTTTCCACGATTCAATTTTATGGATTATCCAAACTTGACATTTGAGCAACCCGACCGAAAAACGTTTAAGAATCTGGGTTTAGCTTTTACAGCACTTGACCGAAAAGGAAACGCTGCTTGCGTGCTTAATGCGGCAAATGAAGTTTCTGTTCAGGCATTTTTGGAAGATAAAATCAAATTTTTGGACATTGCGGAGATTAACCAACAAACGATGGAAAAAGTAGACTTTGTAGCAAAGCCGAGTTACGAAGATTATGTACAAACCGATAAATTGGCTCGAATTCGTGCCGAAGAATTAGTCCTAAGTGTCTGATATTAACCTTTTTTATCCTGTCCTTTTCACATTCTTTCCAGATAATTCGGATACCTAAAACCAAAAGCGCAAATTTGCGCGCTCAAACAAAAAATGAATGGAAGAAATTTTAATTAAAGTTGGTCAACTTCTGCTAAGTCTTTCGATCTTGGTGGTACTTCATGAATTGGGTCACTTTTTACCGGCTAAATTATTTGGTGCTAAAGTCGAGAAGTTCTATTTGTTTTTTGATTATAAATTCTCGCTTTTCAAATTTAAACGAGGAGAAACTGAATACGGAATTGGTTGGATTCCGCTAGGAGGATATGTTAAGATAGCGGGCATGGTGGATGAATCGATGGATACAGAACAATTGAAAAAAGAACCACAGCCTTGGGAATTCAGAAGTAAACCCGCTTGGCAACGTCTTATTATTCTAATGGGTGGAGTAACAGTCAACGTAATTCTTGCCATGGTAATTCATTCTATGGTTTTATTTGGTTGGGGAGAAAAATACTTACCAAACGAGAGTCTAACTGGCGGAATGTGGGTGACAGATTCTTTGGCAATGGATATGGGGTTCAGAAATGGAGACAAGGTTCTTGATATAAACGGAAAAAAGATAGAGCGTTTTGCCGGAATAACTGGGGAGATGATATACGGGGGAACAGTGAATGTTCAGCACGAAGGGGGCTCTAATGAGGCATTAAAAATTCCTGAAAATTTTATAGAGACATTGATTGAAAAAGAAAACAAAATGTTGTTTTTATATCGAATGCCTTTTATCATTGGAAAAATTCCAGAAGAAAGCCCAAATAAAGCGTCTGGCTTGATGGTTAAAGATGCAATAGTGGCTGTAAACGGTAAAGAGTATACGTATTTTGATGAATACAAAGTAGTGTTGAAAGAGTTTGCCGGACAGCCGATTATTTTAACGGTAAAGCGCGATGGTTCTCCAATTGACATTGCAGTAAACATTAACGACAAAGGACAAATTGGCGTAATGAATTCAATGATAGGTTTAGAAGACCTTCAAAAACTAGGATACTATCAATTGAGCACGAAACAGTATGGTTTTTTTGAATCTATTCCTGCGGGAGTTTCTAAGGCGGGAGATCAATTGAGCGGATATTTGCGTCAGTTGAAACTAATTTTTAACCCAACCACAGGAGCGTACAAAGGTGTTGGTGGTTTTGCTGCAATTGGAAATCTATTTCCTCCAGTTTGGGATTGGCAAACATTCTGGCAGCTGACTGCTTTTTTGAGTATTATGCTGGCAGTATTGAATTTATTACCTATTCCGGCGCTTGATGGTGGGCATGTAATGTTCACTTTGTATGAGATGATTTCTGGCAGAAAACCAAACGAAAAGTTTATGGAATACGCTCAAATGGCAGGGATTATTTTATTGCTTTCCTTGTTTGTTTTTGCCAACGGAAATGATGTCTATAAGCTAATATTTAAGTAGTAAGTTCAAGCATTTAATAGCAACATGTTGCTGTGAACAAAATCGAATGGAATTAGGCACAATGCTTGATTAAGCCTTCTATTTTTAGCAAATGAATTTTTTCAATATTCTCAAGGTTCGTTTACTATTTGTAAGCGTCTTAATTTCAGCTTTAGGTTTCTCTCAATCCGAAACTATGGGCGCCTTTCAAAACAAGGTGGCTATGTTTAAAAACGATACGGTGTGGACGCCTGGAGATCAACCAACCTTAATGCTGGTTCCTTTTGAGCCAATGATGTATAAGTCTAGTATTGACAGATCTATTGGACAGGCCGATGGCACGACCTACAAACAAATTGTTGGTAATTTTAGAATAGGCTTAGACAACTTACTTTTTATTGAAACGGATGCCAATTACCGGGTGATTCGAATGATGGCAGATGATGAAGATCGAAGAAAAGACCTGTATGCCATTTACGGAAAATCAGGAAAAGATTACCGTGTGTTGCCCCAAGAGAACGAAGAGTCCCCAAAGAAAGTGAAGCTCCCTAAGTTGAAAAAACAAAAACCTCAAGAAACGCAACTTCATGGTACCAGAATGCAAAACGGCCAAATAGTAAGTGAAAATGACGGCCAAGAGCGGTTTATGGCGCGAACGATAACCGATTCTAGTCTATTCAATTATTTATATGGAAAATACGGATCAGTACTCTACGTGTTCATAAATCAGTTTGATGTTGGCCCCATGGCAGGGTTAGATTATCGGGCGTTTGAGGGTGATGAATATCAGCGAGAAATTAAAGTGCACTATTCAGTGTATACGCATGGATACGAAATTTATTCTGGTGTGGCAAAAACCTACTTTTCCAGTATGGTAAATAGTCAAAAGGATATAATCGTAGAAAACATGCCCGAATTGGCAAGGCAAATTGCTACTAGTATTCCAGTAATGATTTCAAGGGCGGCAAAGAAGTAATGGGTATTAATCCTTATATTTTTATAATCGTATTATGCGGACTAGTCATTGTTTCGTATTTGTACAATGTATTGGCTAAAAAAACCAACATTCCCTCTGTGATTATGCTCATAGGAACTGGAATCGCTATTACACAAACGCTCTACTACTTTGATCATCCAGCACAGAACATGGATTGGTTTCCAATTCTAGAACTGCTAGGCATTGTTGGGTTGGTGATGATTGTATTGGAGGCATCATTGGACCTTGAGTTATCAAAAGAAAAGTGGCCAATTATATGGAAGTCATTCACCGTGGCCTTGCTTGCGCTAATGCTAACGTCAGCGGTATTCACTTTTATGATTCAGTTCTTTTTTGTCGCAGATCTTAATAATGCGTTGATTTATGCTATTCCACTGGCTATTACGAGCAGTGCAATTGTAATTCCTAGTGTGGTTAATTTGGGAGAAGAAAATAAAGAGTTCTTGATTTACGAATCAACGTTTTCTGATATTTTAGGTATCATGACCTTCTACTTTGTTTTACAGGGTTTTAATGCTCCTGAAGGGGAAAATGTAGCGGTAGGGATTCTCTTAAATATAGGATTGACACTTGTGGTTGCTGTTGTTTTAAGCTACGCATTAACGTATGTTTTTCAAAAAATCACAACTTCTACCAAGCTATTCCTTCTCATTTCGGTGCTCATGATGTTGTATGCAGTTGGTAAACTAATGCACATTAGCTCGTTGCTAATAATCTTGTTTTTTGGGCTTTTAATCAATAACCACAAGTTGTTTTTTATCGGCTTTATGAAGAAACACATTAGCGACGAAAAAATAGTAGAGACGCTAAATTATTTCAAGGTAATTACATTGGAAACATCTTTTGTGCTCCGTACTTTCTTTTTTGTTGTGTTCGGAATGAGTATCGCAATTACTTCTCTGGTAAATCTTGAAGTATTAATGTTAGCAATGATCTTTTTGGGTGTACTGTTTATAATTAGGTATTTATTTTTCAGGTTTATTGCCAATAGTTTTATGCTACCCTCATTGTTTGTCTCACCACGTGGGTTAATTACGATAATGCTCTTCTTTAGTATTCCTGCACAGTACAATATTTCTCTTTTTGATAACGGTATTTTATTGTACATGATTTTGATTAGCAGTGGAATTATGACATTAGCTCTAATGACAAGAGACAAACAAGAAGCATTGCCAGGAATTTTAAAAACGACTAGTCGATTTATGCACTCAACGGAGCTAGATAATGAGGATCAGACAGTTGATATAGAAGGGCAAATTATTGCAGAAGAATTAGAAAATAACGAAGAAAAACAAGAATAGAATGGACATTTCAACGACTTTAAAAGAATTAGGAATTGAGGAAATCAACGAAGGAACAAGTACAGGTCAGGCTTGGCTTTCGAATACTGAATTCATATCGTCGTACTCGCCGATTGACGGAAAATTGATTGGAAAAGTATCAGTTACCACCCCAGATGATTATGAGAAAGTAATTCGAACAGCAGAAGATGCATTTAAAGTTTGGAGGCATATGCCCGCCCCAAAGCGCGGTGAAATTGTTCGTCTTTTTGGTGAAAAATTACGCGATAATAAAGAAGCCTTAGGAATGTTGGTTACCTATGAAATGGGTAAGTCATACCAAGAGGGATTAGGAGAAGTTCAAGAGATGATTGATATCTGTGATTTTGCTGTTGGTCTTTCTCGTCAACTATATGGTCTGACAATGCACTCAGAACGTCCAGGACACAGAATGTACGAACAGTATCATCCGCTAGGAATAGTGGGTATAATTTCAGCATTTAACTTTCCTGTTGCTGTTTGGTGCTGGAATACTGCACTTGCATGGGTAAGTGGAGATGTTTGTATTTGGAAGGCTTCTGAAAAAGCACCTATTTGCTCTATCGCATGTCAAAAATTATTTGCTGAGGTAATAGCCGAGAACGATCTCCCTGAAGGACTTTGCTGTATAATTAACGGTGATTATAAAGTTGGAGAATTAATGACTAAGGATACAAGAATTCCTTTGGTTTCAGCAACAGGATCTATTCGAATGGGAAAAATTGTAGGAGCTGAGGTTGCAAAACGCCTAGGACGTTCTTTACTTGAATTAGGAGGAAATAACGCGATTATTATTACTCCTGAAGCAGACATAGATATTACGGTAATTGGAGCAGTATTTGGCGCTGTAGGAACAGCAGGGCAGCGTTGTACATCTACTAGACGATTAATTATTCACGATAGCGTTTACAATCAAGTAATTGAAAAGATAATCTCCGCCTACAAACAAATACGAGTTGGAGACCCATTGGACACCAACAATCACGTTGGACCACTTATAGACGCTGATGCTGTAAAAGCTTATTCTGATGCAATTGAGCAAGTGAAACAAGCTGGCGGAAAACTATTAGTTGAAGGTGGCGTGCTTAATGGCGAAGGTTACGAAAGCGGTTGTTATGTAAAACCTGCAATTGCTGAAGCTAAAAATGAATTTCAAATCGTTCAAGACGAAACGTTTGCTCCGATATTGTATGTAATGAGATATAGCGAACTTGAAGAAGCGATTGCGATTCAGAATGGCGTGAAACAAGGTCTTTCTTCTGCAATAATGACTACAAACATGAGAGACGCTGAGCGATTCTTGTCTGTGGCTGGTTCAGATTGCGGAATTGCAAATGTTAACATTGGAACCTCTGGTGCTGAAATAGGCGGTGCATTTGGTGGAGAAAAAGAAACTGGTGGCGGCCGAGAGTCCGGATCTGATGCTTGGAAAGCTTATATGCGTCGACAAACAAACACTATTAATTATTCTACCGAATTGCCATTAGCTCAAGGTATTAAATTCGACTTTTAGAAATCGTAATGTAAAGCTGCAAACCCTCCAATCCTAGCGTTTGGAGGGTTTGGGTTTTAAAATAAAAATTAAATTACCCCATTGTCAGCGACCTAAAACTGGTACTGAAGGGCTAGTTTACCACCAAAACCAGCAATTTTGTTTGGTTTAATGTTTTTAAATGCTCCAACAAGCGTACTTGAGTATACGGGCTGTGCAATTACAGAAATAGTTGGAGTAATATTATAACCAGCCCCAACAGCAACAGAGTAGCTAAGGGTAACGGGGTTTAAGTAGGTTGAGGTAATGATTGTTTTTGAACCTTCTGCTTTGTCGTTGTACTTATAGCCGTTGTAGTTGGTTAGGACACCTAATTGTATTGCAGCATTTATATCTACAAAAAAGCGTTTAATATCTATTTCATACCCAATTTGAATGGGAATGTTTAAATAATTGAGTTGATAAGCCAAAGCAATATTACTTTCTATGACCTCTTTAGATGTTGTTCTTATCGTGTCAGTAACTGTAATAAAATTTGAATCTACCTGATATACCGAAGCGCCAATATCGAAGTTTGAGTTATTGTTATTTTGGAACTCATTGATTTCATAGTGAGAAAATGAACTATCAACATTGTCTAAATAGTTTGTGGAGTTAATAATCTCAGCAGTACTTATATTTTCTTCGCTGAATTTATAGGCGAAAGTTTTTGAAATAGATGAAACACCAATACCAGAAGCTATTTTGAATCCTTTCCGTTTCATCCCCACTAAAATTTCACCACCACTCATACCAAAGGATTTAAACTCTTTTTCAAAGTCTTCTGGAATATTGTTTTGATCAATTATATCGGGATTCAATTTAAGATAATACAACCCACCTTGAATAAAATACTGAGTAAGTGAGCTTTCTTTTATTTTTCCTCCAAACTCAGTTTCATCTGCCAGTGGCCGATCAAGTTCTTCATTTGCAGTTTTAAAAGATATGCCCGAAATTTGCTTCGAATTAATTTTCGGGAATCTAGTTAAAGCAACATTTTCAGTAGTTTGAGAAGATTTATCAAATAGAACTTCCTCTGAGTAGGTAGTTTGAGTTGACTCATTTTCTAAAGAAACCAATGCACTAATATTTGCGGTTTCTTTAACTGAGGAATTAGAAGTAAGAATAGAAGATTCCGTTAATTCATTTTTAAATCGAATAATGCTAAGAGCTGAAGAAGATTTATTTGTAACAGTATTATTTCCGTTTGTGCTTTGGATATCAGATTGTAATTCGGTACTGATGGAAGCGGTATTTAGGTCAAGTAAAACTGTGGATTTAGAGCCATCTTTAAAAGCGCGTAATTCAGTAGTATTTTGAGAAGAGGTTACTGTTGGTGTAATATTTAATTGATCGGTGCTAATAGAGAATCCCGCAATGATAACCGCAAGAGCGCCAAGGATCTTTCCAAAAGGGCTTCCGCTTTTAGATGGACCAAGCTTAGATTCAAGATCTTTCCAGTATTTATTTTTATAGGAGTACTCTTCAGTCCTAAAGGCGGACTTAACAAGTCTGTCGATATCGTTTAGGCTCATAGAGCGATTTTGCTAATTCTATTTTGTGACTCAAGAATAATTTCCTTAAGCTTACCTCTAGCATTGTTTAAATGCCATTTGGAAGTACCCTCCGAAATTTTTAGAATCGCAGCAATCTCTTTATGTGTATAACCTTCAAGTATGTACAGCTGAAACACTTCTTGGGAACTGGCAGGAACTTTAACTAAAAGCTCTTTTAGTTTTTTTAGTGTAATTCCAACATGATCTTCTTCCTCAATTTCGAAAGCGTGTATGCTAGGTTCTCTAACATATTCATCATCGTAAGAAAGAATAACTGGTTTAGCACGATTTTTTCTATAATCGTTGATACAACAATTGATAGTGATACGCTTAGCCCAAGCTTCGAAGGGAATGTTAGGATCTAGAGATTCTATGTTTGTTAAAATTTTAAGAAAGGCATCGTTTAATATTGAAACACCATCTTCTTGATTGTTCTTGTAACGCATGCAGATACTTAGCAAAGGCTGAAAGCAAGCTTGATAAAGAGACTGCTGAGCCTTACGCTCTCCCTTTATGCAAGCTTTTATCAACTTACTTTTTACTACTATTCGCATTTTATTGTTTTATCGTTTTTGTTACTTTACCAATTTGACCTCCATAAAACCTATAAATCATGTAAACACCTCGTTCCCAGATTGCAGTATTTATATTAGACGTGGAAAATGGCGAAAGGGTTGCCTCATGAACGACTTTACCTGTAATATCTTTTATAATAAGTGAATTGAATTGATCAAGGTTTGAACGAATTTGAAGTTGATTTTGGAATGGTGTCGGGAAAATGGATAAGCCTTCTATCATTTTATTTTCTAGGGCTCCAAGCGCCTCGATTTCATAATAAACCTCTTGTTTGGAAACAACGATAGTATAGTCTGATAGAACAGAATTTGATTTTAATGTAAAATTAGGAGCATTGGTAGGAAGCCCTACAACATCAGTGTGCAGTATGTAGTTTCCAGCAGGGATATTGGAGAATTGAAAGTTTCCACTTTCGTTACAACTTTCATAATCTATTAATTCTAACGCATTATTTAACAAATAAATTGTGTGTGGATTATATCTATTAATTCTATTGTCTTGTATTTTTCCTATAATATCGGCATCCCCAGTTGACCTTGATAAGCACCCTAGTGGAATATCAATATGTCGGATAGAATCTCCCATAAAGGAAATCACCTCAGCTTCATTCCAGAACAATGTATTTCCGAAGTAATTTGGGCTAAGTGGAAATCCGTTTTTTGGAACTGCTTTGAGAATGTACTGATTACCTCTATTTAATAAGAAGCGAAATACACCTTCAATATCTGAAGTTTGTTTTTCAAGTAAATTAAGTTGCCTGACTTTTTGGTCGTACTCAAATAAATATAAGTTAACATCATTTTTCTTAAATAGAATACTATCATTAATTACTCTACCTGTCAATACTTTGAAATTGCCCCCAACACAATATTGGAAGTTTAAATTACAAGTATCATTTGCAGAGTAGAAAGTAGATTTTTCTAAGTTTTGTTCATCACAGTTTTTAATGGATACGAATAATAGCCCACTCGCTTGAGAGGCAACGGTAAGCGTCTTTAGGTAACTGCCTAAACTATCTGTTACTGCGCTATCAACAAGATTGTTGGCTGAATTAAAACCGAAGCGGACTATAGTATTTGGAAGAGGATTTCCTTGATAAAATACCTTGCCCGTTACTGTTGTTGATTGTATAAGTTCACAAAGCCTGAAGTTTAGAATAGCTGATTTCGTAATTGACGCATATTCTTTAAATAACGATAGTGTATCGCCAAGACAATTTTTGGTATAACCAACAAAGAGTCCATCACTATTAAACGGAGACAGTTTTATGGTATAATTACCCCTGCTGTCTGTAGTTGCACTGGTATCGATTCCTGATCCTGTAAAATATACTTTTTGAAAACGAATAGGACTTCCGAATTGGGTGACCTTACCCGAAACATCTATCGAAGAGTGCGCAGCTTGAGGAACAACAAGAATTGTCACTAATAGGAATAATATTGAGAGGGATTGTTTCAAATTCTTATAGTGTACCTTTATTTACGCTAGACATCTGTAATGGTTGGTATGAAAGAGCTTATCGGTATGCTGCAGTAATATTTTGCGTGAATAAAAATTTAATTTCTTCCTTCAAAATACTCAGCTTATCACCAAGTTCAAATATTTCCAAAGGAATTGCTCCTGTTCCAGTTAGCATGTAAATATTTAGAGTACTTGTTTTTTTGCTTGTCACAAGAAGCTTTAAGTCAATTTTTTTTGTTATTCCATTTATAGTAGCAAAACAAGTTGCTTCGATATATTCATTCTGACGACTTTGAAAGTCTAGCATCATAGGATCTATAATCATTTTAAAAATAAAAGGATCAAATTCTGCAACTTCAATTGCCTTGTCAAACTCTACATTATCAGACATTAATGTTACCGGATCAAATGTAATTATAGTGGTATTTGCAATAGGATCCATTTGAACCTCAGACTCTCTTGAGCTAGCATTAACGGCAACGTCATTGTAGTTAATGGCCTTTAACTCAATAATAATAGCTCCAGTCTGCAAAGACTGGGCATTAAGGTTTAAGGCTTGAAGAATTACTACTAAAGAAATAAATAAGCCTGATATCCCAAGTTTCATATATTTTTATTTTGAATGCGACCCGTAACAAAACTCTGAATTTTCAGCCCCTTTAAACAGGCATAAATCAGATGTCTTAGGTTTTTCTGCTTGAAATACACGCGGCGTAAATTCACTCCCTTTATAAGACCCATAGCACCAAGGTTGGTTTGTTGAATATCTAAAAGAAAATCAAGCATAAGTTTTTCCTTTTTCTAGTTCGAATAGTGCTGGCCTGTTGTCTGCCTTGTTAATTTGCATGAGTTTTCTGTTGAGAACGGAAAGTTAATAAGAATTACGATCAAATTATACCGTATAGACTCCACCGGGAAGTGATTTTATAGCCCCTTTTAGTTCTAAAGAAAGTAAAGTACTGGCCACTTCACCTGAACTTAGTTTAACTAGTGCAGATAATTCATCTCGCCTAATGCTCAGTTGTTCAGTTACTATATTGCGAATTTGACTTTCATTTTCTGATAAGTCAATAAACATTTCCATTTGTGGTGCTGAACCTTTTGGGGTAGATTCCCAACCCATTGCTTTAATAATATCATCCGAGGACTGAATCATTGTTGCGATGTTTCTTTGAATTATCAAATTGCAACCTTCAGAGCACACGTCGGTTACTTTTCCAGGTATAGCGAATACATCACGATTATATCCCGAGGCTTGATAGGCTGTTATTAGAGCTCCTCCGCGTCTTTTCGACTCAACAACTAAAGTTGCGTCAGACATTCCAGCAACAATTCTATTTCTTCTAGGAAAATTTTCTTTGTTTGCGATGGTTCCGCTAATAAATTCAGAAATAACGCCGCCGTTCTCCTCCATTTGTTTTGCTAGACCAACGTGTTCTCTGGGATAAATCATATCCAGTCCGTGAGCAACTGTTCCAATGGTTTGAAGGTTGTTTTTAATAGATGCTTGATGCGCCTCTGCGTCAATACCAAACGCCAACCCACTGCAAACAAGAACATTTAAGCCTTTTAGACCAGCAATAATTTGCTGTGTTACCTCTTTTCCATAAGGTGTTGCTCTTCTTGTCCCTACAATACTTAACACTCGAGAAGGGTTTGCATTTATTTTTCCTTTAGAGTATAGAATTATAGGGTGATCATGGCAATGCAATAAACGTCTAGGAAAATTCTTATTCTCGTAATAATGAATCTGAATTTTATTTTCTTCAATAAACTTTAATTCCTTTTCAGCACGATTAAAAACAGAGGAATTGCTTAATGCCCTTGCAGCATGAAGTCCAATATCAGGGATTCTAGTAAGTATTGATTTGCGTTCAGAAAAGACAGCTTTAGCTGAACCACAGTGTTTGATTAACGCTTTAGCTTTTACAGGACCTATCCCGTCAATTAATGACAGCGCAATTTCGAATAAAAAAGAAGGCTGGATGGTGGTTAGTTTTTATTATTCCCTAAAACCAAGAATGATTGAAACACAACCACTTGCAGGAATATCTGTTAAGTTTTCGGGGTTTTTAGGAGCTATTACACTAACCATTAAATCTTGGGTTGAATTAACCCTAAAGTCCCAAGAGCTTTTTTGTGCTTCTTGAGAGTTAAAAAGGATATTTCCATCGTTGTCTCGCACTTTGAAATGAGCACCAGCACCAAGAACGTCATGTGAACAAACTATAAGCCTATAATCTAATAATGAATAGAAGGTCATTATTAGACTCGCGGAATCACCCTCAAAAAGAGTGGCATTATTGATTTGACCGTTGTTAGTAAAAGGAGCTAACTTAGGCAAGCATTGCTTTTCTGTAAAACGCTTACATTGAGCATTAATAGTATTTGAAAATAAGAAAACCCCAATTGAAATTGCTAGAAAATATCGAAGATGCTTCATGTCTTATCTATTTAATATACTTGGTTCTGATAATACTTACATTTTCAAGAATTTCTTTTAACGTACCTTCGGGGTAGGTATATGTTCTTGTGTTTCCTACTGTTTCAATACCATTTTCATCAACTTCTTTAGTTTCTCTTACCATCTTCATTTCAATTTTATCAAATGAAGTTTTTAAAAGTTTCAGGTCATCAGTCATTTCCTTAAGAACCTTTGAGTCCTTGAATGAAAGTAAATATTTTATCAACTGTTTTAATGAAACTCTTTGCTCTGCAATCCTTACTGCAAGCGGATCTGATGGGTTATTAGGGTCTACTAATGAAGATGCAATATGAAGCCCTTCAATCCACCCGCCAGCGGCAACTAAGGCCGCAATACTTTCTCTGTCGTTTTCTTTTAATTGAGCATTTGCATGCCAATAAGATTCAGAAAGATACTTTAAAACAGAATCTTCACTATTGATATTCTTTTCAATTTTCTCTACGAATTCAGCAGTAAAAATATTGCTTAAACTTAACTCTTCAGAGAGCTTTTGAATTGTAGTAAAGTATTCTAAACAATCTTGTTGTTGAACAAACGAATTAGCATAACTTAAATCTGCAATAAAAATCCCTAGCGCAACGGCCTTTCGAACGGAGGTACTGTAACCAGTGGCATTTGAACTAGGATTTAAAAAGTCCTTACTGTATATCGCTCCTGATTTTTTAAGAATCCTAGCCGTCTCAATTGGCGATGGAAGAGCGAAAAAGACAATTTTAGCACGTTGGAATCGAGCTTTATCTTTCGAATTAACATCTAGGTTGGGGTCAACCAATTTGTCTGTTGGGGGATTTTGTATGGGTGTATTATCCCCACATCCTATTGCAAATATCAACAGGGAAGAGATAAGTGCGAAGTATTTAATTGACTTGAAAATCATAAGAAACGCTTTAATTTTAGCTATCCTAGCAAATGTAGTAAATATTCCAATCTAACATTTTAGCATGTGTAAGGATTATTTTTTAATGGTAAGCTTGTTATTATTGTGCCATGAATTATACTGACACGCATTGCCATATATACACTGAGCAATTTGACGAAGATCGAAATGAGGTTATTAATTCGTCTATTGGATTGGGAATTCGTCGTTTTTTATTGCCAGCAATAGATTCAACTTATAGCGAAAGACTTATAAACCTTGCCTCAAACTATCCAGATCAAATTTTTCCAATGTTTGGTTTACATCCTTGCTCTGTAAAAGAAAACTGGAAGGAGGAGCTTAGGTTAGTTGAGCACGATTTATTTAATAATTCATCTAAATTAAGTCCTATAGCTGTTGGTGAAATAGGGCTGGACTTATATTGGGAGAGGTCATTTTTAGAGCAACAAGTTGAAGCATTAGAAATTCAAATTAATTGGGCGAAAAAATTAGGGCTACCTATTGTGATTCATGTTCGAGCTGCTTTTGATGAAATATTTGAAGTCATCGATAGCTTAAATGATGATTCTTTAACCGGAGTGTTCCACTGTTTTACTGGTAATTTGAGTCAAGCAAACCATATTTTGGATTACGGAGGCTTTAAATTAGGTTTAGGTGGTGTTCTTACTTTCAAAAACTCTGGATTAGACAAAACTATTGAGCAAATTGATTTAAAACACTTGATACTAGAAACAGATAGCCCGTATTTAGCACCGCATCCGTATCGGGGGAAGAGAAATGAGCCAGCCTACTTAATGCTGGTTGCAAAAAAACTGGCTGAAGTCAAGGGAGTCTTGTTAGAGGAGGTTTCTAGGGTTACTGAAATAAATACAAACGAAATCTTCTTTCCAAAGCAATTGGAAGATTAAATTTGGTTTTTACATTTGAAGAGGAGTGAACGCAACAATTTTAATAATTTACACAGGTGGAACCATTGGAATGATCCAAGACCCAAAAACGCTTTCGTTAAAGCCTTTTAATCTTGCGCATCTTTTAGAAACCATTCCCGAATTGGAGCGATTCAATTTCAATATACATTCAAGTTCGTTTGACGAACCCATAGATAGTTCGAATGCAACGCCTGAATTATGGTCTCACTTGGTTTCTATAATTCATGATAATTATGAAAAATACGTTGGTTTTGTAATTTTGCATGGCACTGATACTATGGCTTATACGGCTTCTGCATTGAGTTTTGCGCTGGAAGGCTTATCAAAACCAGTTGTTATCACAGGCTCTCAATTACCCATAGGAATGTTGAGAACTGATGGTAAAGAAAACCTAATTTCTTCGATAGAAATTGCAGCAACGTTACCTCAAATTTTTGCTGAAAACAGAGGAGAGGTCTGTATCTATTTCGATGGTTTTTTATTTAGAGGCAATCGCACTATAAAATCATCTACTCAGCATTTTGAAGCTTTTGAATCTCCTAATTTTCCAGCATTGGCTGAGGTGGGTGTTGATGTAAAGTTTGATTTAGATCATTTTTTGCAGAAAAGACATGAACCGTTTAACGCAAAAAAAGAATTTGCGGATGCTGTTGGGGTTTTGTATTTATTTCCCGGAATTACAATGGATACGGTCAAGGCAACCTTTTCTAATCCTAAGAATCAAGTTTACATAATGTGCACTTTTGGGTCAGGAAACGGCCCCACAAATGATGAGTTCTTGGAGTTTCTAGAATTCCAAATTAATCAAGGAAAAGTTATCTTAAATATCACGCAATGTGATAGAGGATCTGTAGATCAAGGGAAATATGAGTCTAGCGGGGCCTATAAAAAAATTGGCGTTATTGGAGGATTAGACATGACTTTTGAAGCTGCGATAACCAAAGCTATGTTTTTATTGGGTCAAGGTTTTTCTGGTGAAGAATTGAAATATAAATTGATAGAGTCGATTTGTGGCGAATTATCAATATGAAGTTTTTTTCACAAAATAAAAACGCAGTTTTATTAATAGGCTTTTTAGGTTTCCTGCTATACTCTAATACCTTAACTCATGGTTTTGTACTTGACGATAAAATTGTAATCACTGAAAATCAATTTACGAAACAAGGCGTTTCTGGAATTAGAGACATATTTACGCACGATAGTATGACGGGCTTTTTTGGAAAAGATAAAAAGCTTGTTGCAGGCGGCAGATACCGGCCTTTAAGTATGGCGATTCACGCTATAGAATGGGAGTTATACGGAGAATCACCTTCGGTATATCATTTTATCAACGTTGTGTGTTACGCATTTACCGGAATTCTCTTGTTTTTTGTTCTTCTTCAGTTTTTCCCCAATAATCAAAAATCGATATTTGGATTGGCGTTTATTGCAACAGCAATATTTGTTGCCCATCCTTTGCATACAGAAGTGGTAGCCAATGTGAAGAGCAGAGATGAGTTGCTGAGTATTCTGCTAGCCTTGGTTTCGTTCGGGTTAGTTTTAAAATGGCTGAAAAGTCAAAAAGCAGGTCTGCTAATTGTTTCAGCATTAATTTTCCTTTTTAGTCTTTTATCTAAAGAGTCTTCAGTAGTTTTTGTTGGAATTGTTCCGCTGGCGATTTATACGTTAATGCCAAAAAAAACGATAAAAGAAGTAGTCGTTGCAACTACTCCATTCTTTGCAATGACACTCGTTTATTTGGCTATTCGCTTTATGGTTATTGACTCACCAAATACTGAAATTGCAAAGGAGTTAATGAATAACCCATTTTTAAATGCAAGTTCAAGCGAACAATACGCAACCATTTTTCTCACACTTATTTATTATTTAAAACTTTCTTTTTTTCCTCACCCACTAACACACGATTACTATCCAACCCAAATTCCAATTGTTGGATGGGACGATAGCTTAGTGCTGCTTTCTGTGTTTCTGAACCTTGCTTTATTTGGATTTGGGATAGTTGGATTATTGAAAAGGAATATTTGGGGCTTTGTCATATTCACGTATTTCGGGGGATTATTGCTTTATTCAAACCTATTTTTCCCAATTGGTACTTTTATGAATGAGCGATTCTTATACGTTCCGACAATAGCAATTTCAGTATTTCTCGCGTGGTCTCTTATGAAAATAAAAGCCACGAATATTAGTTTGGGAGTTGTTGCTGTTCTTTTACTTCTGTATAGCTTTAAAACTATTGATAGAAACTTTGCATGGGAAACTGATGAGACACTAGCGCTCACAGATATTGAAGTTTCTTCAGAAAGCGCAAAATGTAACATGGCGGCGGGTTTGGCAAAAATTGATTTGTCAAAAGAAGAAAGACTTGAGGCTAAAAAGAAGATACTGTTATTAGACGGAGTTAAATATCTCCAACGATCCTTAGAAATTTATCCATCATACTTTCCCCCGATGATTCTTTCAGGCAATGCATATAGTATGCTCAAGGATTATAAAACAGCATATTCATTCTATGAAAATTGTTTAAAAATGAATCCTGGTGATAATAACACGTTACAAAATCTAGAATATGTCGCACAAGAAGCAACTGCAGATGGGCAATTTGAAATAGCAAAGGATGCAATGATATTGTATTTGAAATTCAGAGAGGGTGATGCCGGTATAAATGAAAAGCTGGGTGAACTTTACGGAAAGAACTTACAAAGGCCTGATTTAGGGTTGCCATTTTTATTAAGAGCTAACGAGTTAAATCCGAATGATGATGGGGTTGTTCAAAAAATTGGAGTTGCATATGCAATTAGCGGGAACAATAATGAGGCGATAAATTGGTTTAAGAAAGGAGTTGAGCTTGATTCCATGAATGCAAGGTTATACCTCAACTTGGGAGTGGCTTATCAATTCCAGGGAGAGTTAATAAAGTCACAAGGATATATTGATAAAGCGTTTGAGCTAGAGCCAAGTTTAAGAAATGGACAAGGGGAGTAATGTAATTAAAACTTTAACTCTTTAGGATTAGGGTTTGTAAGAATAAAAATTTTGTAATTTGCGGCCGATTTAAGTGGGTCAAAATCATGTAAGGTAAACGATAAAGGAGAGGTGCAGGAGTGGCTGAACTGGCTCGCTTGGAAAGCGTGTAAACCTCATAAGGGTTTCGAGGGTTCGAATCCCTCTCTCTCCGCTAAGAGTATGTAATTAATAATAGAATAATTAATAAGTAAATAATTCAAACACAAATAGATTATGAATAAGGTATTCTCAATTTTGGCTGTATTTGCCCTCCTAAACTTCGGGTACGTATCCACTTCTTTTGCTCAGGATGCTCCAGGAGCAGATACAACGACACAAATGTCGGATGATTCCACAGTCGCGGCCGCTGAACCAATTACCGAAGAAGAACCAATGGAAGAAGCTGCCCCGTTAGAGGAGGAAGTTGTTCTGGAAAAGAGTTTTCATCAAGTAGTTAAAGACAAATTTATTGCTGGGGGTCCTGGTTTTATGTCTTTCGTTCTGGTTTGTTTGATTCTTGGACTTGCTATTTGTATTGAAAGAATTCTTTACTTGACTATGGCTACAACAAATACAAAACAATTAATTGAAAACGTTGAAGCTGCGCTCAAGAGTGGTGGAGTTGAAGCGGCCAAAGAAGTTTGTAGAAATACAAAAGGGCCCGTCGCCTCCATATTCTATCAAGGTTTGGATCGTTCTTCTGAAGGAATTGATATGGTAGAGAAATCAGTTGTTGCATACGGTTCAGTTCAAATGGGACTTATGGAAAAAGGGCTGTCTTGGATTTCATTGTTTATAGCTCTTGCCCCAATGCTTGGTTTCTTTGGAACAGTAGTAGGTATGATCGGTGCATTTGATGCGATAGCACAGGCAAATAACATTTCCCCAGGGATTGTTGCTGGTGGTATTGGTGTTGCATTGATTACAACAGTTTCAGGACTGTTAGTTGCTATGGTTCTTCAAGTATTTTACAACTACATTGTAGCGAAAGTTGATTCTATCGTAAACGATATGGAAGATGCTTCTATTTCATTGGTTGATTTATTAATCAAGCACCAAACTAAATCATAGAGTATGGAGAAGATAAGTTCAATTATACTTTATGTTTTACTTGCACTGGGCGCACTAGTATTTTTATTAGGCGTTGTGGGCGGCAGTTATGAGCCAATGATTTATGTGGCTTATATCTTCTCATTCATTACTGCTGGTGGAGCATTGGTAAGCGCAGGTCTAGGAGCTGCCGCTAAACCAGAATCTATTAAAGGTGCTGCAATGGGAATTGGAGCAATGGTTTTAATTCTTGGAATTTCGTATGTATTAGCAGATGGAACGGTTTTAGAATATTACCCAGAAGGAACTACAGAAAGTGCTACTAAATTGTCAGATGCAGGGTTATACGCATTGTACATTCTTACATTTTTGGCAGTAGCTAGTGTACTTTATTCAGGATTGGCTCGTTATATTAAACGATAAAGGAAAAAATTATGGCTGGAAAAAATGCCCCACCCGAAATAAATGCTTCTTCGATGGCGGATATCGCCTTCCTATTGCTGGTGTTTTTCTTGGTAACAA
This sequence comes from Flavobacteriales bacterium UBA6770, assembly GCA_905181875.1. Classification (GTDB taxonomy): domain Bacteria; phylum Bacteroidota; class Bacteroidia; order Flavobacteriales_G; family Salibacteraceae; genus UBA6770. The sequence continues at coordinate 894,864 of CAJIZH010000003.1, read as the reverse complement.
CTACCATGGATAGCGATTTAGGGTTGTCGAGGTTATTACCTCCTCCGTTGCCACCCGAGATTGAAAAGCCACCACAGATCAAGGATCGAAATATTTTTGAAGTTCTGGTGAACTCAAATGATCAATTGTTGGTCGAAGGTGATATTATGCAAATTGCAGAACTTACCGAAGCGACAAAGGAGTTTGTTGGGAACCCTTCAAATGACGAATCATTGCCGGAGAAAGAATTAAAAGAGGTTGATTTTTTTGGAAATGTTGAAGTTTCTAAGCAAGTAATTTCTTTGCAGAACGACAACGGAACGTCCTACAACATGTACATACAGGTTCAAAATGAATTGGCACGTGCATACAATGAACTCAGAAATGAGTTGTCAATGGAGAAGTTTGGCAAAACCTATGATTTTTTCTTGGAAACAGGAGATAAGGACAGGGTAAAAGCAATTCGTAAAATATATCCGCAACGTATTTCAGAAGCGGAACCTAAAAATGTTGGAGGAGCGCAATAATGTCTAAATTTAATAAAGATAAAGAGAAAGCTACACCGCAAGTATCAACAGCGTCATTGCCTGATATTGTATTCATGCTGTTATTCTTCTTTATGGTTTCAACAGTTATGCGCGAAGTTGATCTGAAAGTGAAAATGGAACCGCCAGAAGCTACAGAAATCAAAAAGCTAGAAAACAAAAATTTGGTAAACTATATTTATATAGGCACGCCTCTGGAAACCAAAATATTTGGTACTTCTCCTAGAATACAGTTGAATGATGCTTTTGCAAATGTGAAGGATGTGCAACCGTATATTATTGGAAAGCGAGAGGAAGTAAATGAGGCTGAAATTCCGTTATTGACTACTTCACTTAAGGTGGATGGCGATACTGAAATGGGAATCGTTACTGATGTTAAGCAGGAGCTAAGAGAGGTTCAGGCTTTAAAGATTTCTTATTCTACTCGTGAAAAAGTAGTTAAGCAATAATTTCAAATTTATTATAATTAAGAAAGGGGCTGTATGCCCCTTTTTTGTGTTTTAGTGCTTATCAACGTTGAGGGTGGGGAAGAATGAGCCGAAAGGGGGTTCGTTTAACTCGCTCTAGCTACTTTTTCCTTTTTGAGAAGGAATGCTGGAATTAGAATGGGGAGATGCTGAAATAAAATCAGCGTGCTCTCCTATTATTCTTTGAACTACTTTTTGTACTTAAAAGTTAAACTATCCGTTGGTCTTAACAATATCTTTGAAGAGTGCTGGGTTTTTGTAAAAACTACTTTTTTCTTTTTCTTTTTTTTGTGCTTTCGAGTCAGTCAGCTCAAGCTCAGTCATCTATGCAATTCAAACTAATTTCCAATTCGACCGATACGGTCTTCTTGGACTCTCTTACGCTCATTGAATCCTCTTTTTCGTTGCAGGATACCAGTGGCTTAGTAATTGACTCCACATTTTATACGCTGGACTATTTGAACGGAAGACTAATTTGGAGTCAGGATAAAATTGATAGCCCGATTCAAGCGGAAGCAAGTTATAAAACCTTTCCATTTTCTTTTTATAAGCCCTATTCTAGGAAGAATCCAAACATAATTCAATCGCGGAATTTTGTTGCCAATAATCCGTTTCGTTATTCCGTTCAACCGAAAATTACCTCAGAGCTCATGGAGTTGGGTGGTATTGAAAAAAGTGGCAGTATTAGTCGAGGGGTGGGGTTTGGAAACAATCGAGACCTCAGTGTTAGTTCAAGTTTAAACCTTCAATTCTCTGGAAAAATCGCAAGTAATTTATTTGTGACCGCCGCGATTTCTGACGAAAACATTCCTATTCAACCCGAAGGAAATACGCAGCAATTGCAAGATTTTGATCAGGTTTACATTAAAGTCTATAACAACCAAGCGAGTTTAACTGCAGGAGATTTTAGACTGGAAAGTGGGAATAGTTACTTCATGAAGTACAATAAAAAGGCGCAAGGACTTACCTCCAGCTTGAAGGTGGATTTATCAAATAACCAATCTAAGAACGATTCAATCGAACAAAAACCAGCTCAAATGAATATTCGATTAAGTGGAGCTATTTCAAGAGGAAAATTCGCGCGAAACGTAGTTCAGGGAGTGGAAGGCAACCAAGGCCCTTATCGACTTCAAGGAGAAGAGAGTGAGCCTTTTATTATTATCCTAAGTGGAACAGAAAGAGTGTATATTGACGGAAAGTTGCTTATTCGTGGTCAGAGTGAAGATTACACCATTAACTATAACACTGCAGAAATTTCTTTTACAGCACGCCAGCTTATTACAAAAGACAAAAGAATAATTATTGAATTTCAGTATAGTGATCAGAACTTCACTCGAACACTATTTCAGCTTAGCGATGAGTTTAAATATAAAAAACTGGAGTTAAATTTTAATCTGTATTCAGAGCAAGATGCAAAGAATCAGAGCTTGCAACAGGACCTGAGTGATGAGCAGAAACTAATTATAGCCGTTGCAGGCGATAGTCTAGATCAGGCGTTTTCCAATAGCGCAAAACAAGTTGAGTTTACCGAAAATGAAGTACTTTATAAGCTGACCGACAGCTTAGGTTATGATACTGTTTTTGTGGTCTCTTCAAATCCTGACAGCGCAAAATGGAGAGTTACATTTACCAATGTTGGCCCTGGTAATGGAGATTATATTCTATTGAATTCTGCGGCAAACGGCAGGGTGTTTCAGTGGGTAGAGCCCTCGTCTTTTGGTTCTAGAGGCGATTATGCCCCAATCGTAATTTTATATAGTCCAAAACAGCGACAGCTATTTTCTTTGGGAGGTAAATACGAGTTCTCCGATATTTCTGAAGTTACTTTTGAAGGAGCCATTAGCAACAATGATATCAATACCTTTTCTGCAGAAGATGCCGTTAATGATATTGGTTATGCTTTTAAAACGAACTGGAAAAAAGGATTTAGACTATCGACAGAAGAAAAAGGCTGGGTGATAAGCCCTATTATCGGGATTGAACATTGGGGCAGCAATTTCACTGAAATAGAACGGATTCGAACAGTCGAATTCTATAGAGATTGGAACATTCGGAACCTGAACTTGACCAATGAACAAAATATATATAGTGGTGGAATAGTATTACAGCAAAAAAACAACATCAATATTCAGTACAAATTTGAAGGGTTTGATGCCGAGAGTGATTTCAGAGCGCAGCGACATAACTTAAATGCTTCTATTGCTTATAAAGGAATATCAGCAAAGGTGGATGCAAGTGCAATGGAATCTGGAGGAACCTTGTCCAATACCAGCTTTACACGTCACAAAGCAATGGTAAAAAAGAAAGTTGGCAAACTAAATTTAGGGTATAAAGACGACCGAGAAGACAACAGTATCAAGGATTTAATTTCGGATACGTTGTCTGCTAGGGCTTATAAATTCTGGGAAAGAGAGTACTTTCTAGAATCGCTTGATAGTACTAAAAATTACTACAAAGTTTTCTACGGACATAGAGAGGATTACAGGAGTTCAGAAAATGAAATGAAAATGGCAACCTATGCCGAAAATTATGGAGCAGAATATCAATGGAGGAGTTTTAGACCTTTTACTGCGGGTATAAAAGGAGTATATCGCGAACTACAAATTAGAAATAGTAAATTGACCGTGGATAAACCCGATCAGAATTTTTTAAGTCGAGTGGAGTATAATCTGCGCCTTTGGAAGGGGGCACTAACCGCTGGTTCATTTTACGAAATAGGGTCCGGTTTAGAAGCAAAAAGAGAATACAAATACATAGAAGTTCCTGCGGGTCAAGGCCAGTATACATGGATAGATGCAAACGGAAATGCAATTCAAGAAATCAACGAATTTGAGGTCGCTGCTTTTAGTGATGAGGCCAAGTACATTCGGATATTTATTCTTACTAATGATTATGTAAAAGTGTTTACCAACCAGTTCAATCAAACCTTTAATATTAACCCAAGCAGGGTTTGGAATAACAAAACTGGTGTGCTGAAATTACTAGCAGTCTTCTCTAACCAAACTGCCTACAGAATGGATAGAAAAACGCAAGAAGACGCAATTAATACACGATTCAATCCATTGCCTGATGTCGGAATCGATACTCAATTAGTGAGTTTAAATTCCTCTTTTAGAAATACGATTTACCTGAATCGATCGCACCCTATTTTTGGTCTAGATTATACTATTCAGGATATAAAAGGGAGAACCCTTTTGAGCAATGGGCTGGAAACCAGAACGAATGCTTTTCAAGTAGGACGTGGTCGGTGGAATATTACTCGTATGTTTTTATTGGAAACTGAGGGTAAGTGGGGAAAGAAAACCAGTGAGGCAGATTTTATAACCACACGAAATTTCAATATTGATTATTACAGTGTTTTGCCAAAACTTACTTTTCAACCCGGGGTAAGTTATCGAATAGCGATTTTGTATGAACACAAAGAAAAAATCAATGACGCAGGCCTGGGCGGAGAGACTGCCATTCATCAAAAAGCAGGCTTAGAAACTCGTTTCCAAAAAGTAGGAAAAGGTAGTTTGTTGATGGAAATCGCTTATATTAGAATTACCTATCAAGGAATACTTAACGGGTCAATTGATTATGAAATGTTAGAAGGCTTGCAACAGGGAGATAATGGAACATGGCAGGTAACCTACCAACGGAATATTGGAAAATATTTGCAACTCAATGTTGGGTACAATGGACGTTCTTCTGAAGGCTCAAAATCAATCCATACTGGAACCGTCAGAATGAGGGCTTACTTCTAAAGGGTCATCTTCTTTCCGATAATCCCTAAAGAAATGTACAACTAAAGCCGCAAATATTAACGTTGCACCAACAGTCATTGCAATGTGACTTCCGCTTTCAGCGTCATCTGCCATTCCTTCCAATGCCTCAACACCATAAATATAAACAAGAACTACCGTGATTCCGTTGTGCAATAAATGGGCGACTATTGGATACCAAAGCGATTTGCCCCAATAGAAAATGTATCCGAAAAGAACACCTAAAAACAACCGTGGAAAGAACCCAGAAAATTGAAAATGAATGCCACTAAAAACAATTGCAGCAACCCAAATAGCAACATGATGGTTTTGTGTTTTTTCTAAAATCATTCTTTGAATTAACCCGCGAAACAAAACTTCTTCGGCAATTGCTGCGACCAAAGCAATTACAATCAAATTGACAATCAAGTCACCAATAGTTGACATTTGCAAAAAGCGTTTAATCGTTTCTTCAATTTTAGCCTCGTATTGAACAAGCGCATCTGGCAAAGGAAGCGCCATGTTCCAATCAGCAATCACGCCGTTTAGAGGAAAAAAGGTAATTACCATTAAGGCGGCAACAATCAAGGCCCAAGGATTTACGCTAGTAGTTAATTTTAAATACTGAATTGGCTTTTCTTTTAGGATATTGATTAAAATGATTACCGGTAAGAGGTAAGTCCCTAATGAACTAAAAACCTGTACAATTTTTAACCCTTGAATTGCCTTGTAATTTGAAGCTAGTTGCAATTCTTCGAAGCTCAAATCGAACAATAACATAGCTAACCCATAGCCAATCAATGAAAAGAATATCAAACAGATTAGTAAGATTACTAAGAGCATCACCAACTGCGAAACAAACGACATTCTTCTCATAAAACTCGGTTTTAGGCCTACTTTTGCAGGCGCAACAAAAATAGCTTTTGGAGGGGTGTATAAAAGAAAGCAAGTAGTTATGTCTTTCTTGATACAGCCAACTTAATGTTGGCCACTCGAAATGACAAATATTATAACGCGAGTAAATGGTTAAAATAGCAGATATAGAATTAGGGGAATTCCCTTTATTGCTGGCTCCGATGGAGGATGTTAGTGATCCACCTTTTCGCGCATTGTGTAAAAAGGAGGGCGCTGATGTTATGTACACTGAATTTATTTCGAGCGAAGGACTTATTCGAGATGCAGTAAAAAGTCGAGTGAAATTAGACATTTACGAATACGAGCGTCCCGTTGGGATTCAGGTGTTTGGGAATGAGATTTCAAGTATGATTGAAGCCACTAAAATCATTGAACAAACTAGACCGGACATTATTGATATAAATTATGGCTGTCCTGTCAAAAAAGTAGCTTGTAAGGGTTCTGGAGCTGGAATATTGCAGGATATTCCTAAAATGATAAGGCTGACAAAAGCTATTGTCGATTCAACAGACCTGCCGGTTACAGTTAAAACTAGACTGGGCTGGGATGAGAACACAAAGTTTATCGTCGAAGTTGCCGAGGCATTGCAAGATATTGGCATTAAGGCTATTTCTATTCACGGAAGGACGCGGAAACAGATGTACAAAGGCGAGGCCGATTGGACATTGATTGGCGAGGTAAAAAATAATCCGAGAATGCATATTCCTGTTTTCGGGAATGGTGATATTGATTCAGGAGAGAAGGCCGTTGTCGCAAAAGATAAATACGGCGTTGATGGAATCATGATAGGCCGAGCAAGTATTGGATATCCATGGATTTTTAATGAAATTAAGCATTACATGGAGTACGGTTATACTCCAGCTCCACCCACGTTAGAGCAAAGAGTTGATATGGCGCGGCAGCACATTCAAATGGCTGTGGAATGGAAGGGTCCTCGACTAGGTGTCGTTGAAACCAGACGTCATTACGGAAATTACTTTCGACACATTCACAACTTCAAAGAATTTAGATCACGTTTAGTGACGGACGAAAACATTGAAGATATTGAGCAAACCTTAGATGATGTACTCAGTCGTTTTTCGGGAATCGAAATACAGGCGGTATAAAATGGTTAAAAAGTTAAGGATAGAAGATTTTACCTACGATCTTCCTGAAGCTAAAATTGCACTGCACCCTCTTCAGGAAAGAGATGCGAGTAAATTATTAGAATACAAAGCTGAAAAAATTACCGACTATCAGTTTACTGATCTTTCTAAATTATTGCCTGAGTCCTCCGGACTCTTTATGAACAATTCTAAGGTCATTTTTGCGCGGTTAAACTTTTTTAAAGCTACTGGTGCCAGAATTGAGATTTTCTGCCTAGAACCAAACGATACTGATCCTGGATCAGCAATGACCTATACCCAATCGAGTAAATGGAATTGTTTGATTGGCAACAAAAAGAGATGGAAAGGTGAAACCCTTGAATTGAAGCTGGAGAATGAAGTTATTTTAAGTGCGCAATTACTTGAAGATTCGGAGAATAATGTTGTTCAATTTAGTTGGAATGGTGATCTCACGTTTGCTGAGGTATTAGTAAAAGCAGGAAAGGTTCCATTACCGCCTTACTTGAATCGAGAAGCAGAAGCAGACGATTACGATCGGTATCAAACCGTTTACAGCAAAAAAGAAGGTTCGGTAGCAGCGCCAACTGCAGGGTTGCATTTCACCGAAAAAGTGCTAGCTCAATTAAGAGATCGAAACGTTTCCATTTCTGAATTTACTTTACATGTTGGGGCAGGAACATTTCGGCCTGTAAAAACCGAGACCATTGGTGAGCATGACATGCATCGAGAGTATGTTGAGGTTACTAAGGAAGCGTTGTTGCAATTACTTGAATTGATTAAAAACAATCAACCTGTATTCTGCGTTGGTACAACCACATTAAGAACGTTGGAAAGTCTGTATTGGGCGGGAACCCGATTGTTATCCGATCAAAAAATCGATGTTGAACAATGGGATCCTTATGAGCAAAAAGCAAATTTCTCTAAAGATGAAATCTTGAATATTCTGATTGAAAAATCAGACGAAACCAATGGAAAGCTTTATTTCAAAACAGGAATCATTATAGCCCCTGGATACAAGTTTCAGTTTGCATCAGGACTTATTACAAACTTCCACCAACCAAACAGCACGCTGCTCTTGCTTGTCTCGGCTATTATTGGTGAAGATTGGAAATCGGTATACAATCATGCTTTAGAAAATGATTATCGGTTTTTGAGCTACGGTGATAGTTCGCTGTTGTGGTTGCATTAATAAAAAGGTATTGGTCAACCGATAGCGATCGAACTTGAACTCGCACTCCTGATTTTTTGGGAAGGCTTCAGAATTTTACTTTATTTTTTGGAGATGTTTAAATAAATCCAGTACAACTTTATTTATCTCGGTTTTGGACACAAAAAAACCCCTTCCGAATAAACGAAAGGGGTTTCAATTTTATAGTTTGTAAGTTATCTTACTCAACAATCAACTTGATTGTATCGCCTTCAGCAGCTTCCAATAAGTAGATACCTGAAGAAAGTTCATTGATATTAATTTCGTCAGTATTTGTTTTCACAATAACTGGTTGACCCAATAGATTACGAATAATAACGTCAGTAACTCTATTCAATCTTACAGAACCAACATTGTTAGGGTTAGGGAAAGCAATAAGTACTCTTCCTGAAGCCAATTCATCAATACTAGTAACATCAGCACTGAACATAACTGGACCATCCCATTGACCCATGCTTTGTCCACATACGTCTTGAATCCAAACATGGTAATGTGTATTTGTATCGGCACTTAATCCTGAAATTGTATAAGGATTAGTTGCTATTCCCATAACAGAATCAGTAGGCGCAATAGATGCCATTCCTTTTGCCCAACCGATATTCCAAGAACTTGCTCCAGTAATAGACGTCCATGAAACATCGCCGCCATCGTCAGAAATATTAGCTACAGTCTGATCAATTACAGAATTTACATTTTTGATGTCTGTAGCTTTTCTAGGGAAAATTTGATATCCTGAAGTGTAAGGAGAACTTCTGTCATATTGCGCTCCAACTCCTGTAATGTTAAATTGACAGCCCGGGCTAATACTATCTATTCCAGCATCACGGTCAATTCTCATGGTAAGAGTGTCTCCTGCTTGCGTAATTATATCTACGTTCTGATCGCTACCTGCTGCTGGCCATTGAGAGGCATCAGCCAAATGAACAGATTTCAATTCAATAAATTCTGATTCTGTTGACGCATCAAGCGTTGAAACAACCTTTGCCGCTGCATAAGTTTTATTTGAATCAAGAACTATAATTGAATCAGCAACAAGCTCTAATAGTCCGTTATAATTTTTAATAGACCCTTTTACTAGGATAGAGTCACCATCATTCACAACGTAATCACTTACATCTCTAAAATTGAAAACATTGATTCCGCCAGTGTTGTCCATCATGTAAAAGCTAATGCCTGCATTTCCGTCATAATCTCCAGTGAAAACAGTACCTGCAACATAACAGTCAATGTCTAAAGAATCCGGCATTCCTAAAGAATCCGTTGTTGAAACCGTTCCAATTGAATAGGTTGGCAATTTGTATAAGTACAAGTTATCCATCCAAAACTTACCGTTTCCATCAAATTTGAACTGAATAAGATCAGCCATATTAACTGCTCCAAAAGCAGATAAAGGAATATCCAAACTCAACCACCCCGATGTAGGAACAGCAACCGTGTAAGAAACTTCCACAGGTCCCGTGCTGATCATAAAAAGATTTAAAGCCGTAGAAGTAGCAGACCAGATGTCAACGTGCAAATATTCCATTGCAGAAACGTCATTAGATCCAGCTAAAGCAATTCCTTGATAATTAAGGTTAGAATATTTAATGGTGTTGTTTCCTTGAATTTTAACAGTTTGATCTACAACAGTAGACTGTCCCCAATTAGGATTGAAATCTGTTCCGGCAATATCAGTATATGCATCACTATAGATAGAAATAACATCAGAAGCAGCTCGAGTAGGATCTGGAGCAGGCGTTGATGCTTGAGGGACTTTATAGAAAAACAAGTTGTCCATCCAGAACTCACCGTTTCCATCAAATTTGAACTGAATAAGATCAGCCATGTTAACTGCTCCAAAAGCAGATAATGGAATATCCAAACTCAACCAGCCTGTTGTAGGAACAGTAACAGCGTAAGAAACTTCCACAGGCCCCGTGCTGATCGCAAAAAGGTTTAACGTTGTAGAGCTTTTAGACCAGATATCAACGTGCAAATATTCCATTGCAGAAACGTCATTAGATCCAGCTAAAGCAATTCCTTGATAATTAAGGTTAGAATATTTAATGGCGCTGTTTCCTTGAATTTTAACTGTTTGATCTACAACAGTAGCCTGTCCCCAATTAGGATTAAAATCTGTTCCGGCAATATCAGTATAAGCATCACTGTAGAACGAAATAACATCAGAACTATCATTTGTTGGAGTAGGAGCGGCAGTTATTGGACAGCAAGCCGGAACACTCGTAACTTTAAAATTATCAAAACCAGCATAATCAGAACCACCGTTTTGAGTGACATAAAGTTTAATAGAAACACTATCGGTTCCAGCAGTTATTGAAATTGATTCCGTTCCAGAACTACTTATTCCGCCCGTTCCACCAACTACAAGGTTTACAATTCCTTTTGATGTACCATTTTCAAAAACTTCGTAATCTACGTCATCATTAGCATCAAACGCAACAACATCATAGTCGAAACTAACACTAACATTAGTGTTAGCTGGTATTGTATATGAGGCAAAACTGATTGTGCCTGAATCACCAGTAGCAGTTCCTCCGTTACCATTTGCCAAATCCTGCACACCCCAGAAGTGTGTAGCGTCTGTCGGCATAGTTGTTACGTTACTCAGAGTAGTTAATGTATCCCAGATATCAGTGCCAACTGAAAAGGCAGCAGGATTAGTAGTATAGGACCATCCTGTTGAAGGACCACTCTCAAAACTTTGAGATGTTAAGATTGTTTGCGCTTGAATTGCAATTGTGGCAACAAAAACACCTAGTACAGAAAATAGAAGTTTTTTCATTTTTTTTAATATTATGATTTTTACAAATAAACTACTTTATTTATTGATAACCACTAACTTGTAATTAAAAATTTACGGCAAGAACACAAACTTTTTTAAATCGCTGATTTTCACCTTTTTCATTGAAGATTTGAAAATGAACTATATACATACCAGCTCTGGCTTTCAGGCTGTTATCCGAGCTTCCGTCCCATGATATTGTACCAGAAATCGCGAGTAATTCATTTTGAGATAATATCTTGATTGGACGTCCATCCGTATCCATAATTTCAATATTTGCAACATTTCCAGGTGCGTCAAATGCGTAATTTATATTCAAAACATCATTAAAACCGTCATTATCAGGAGAAAATGTCTGTGGTTCTAATATCACATTTTCTGAAAAATTAGTAGCGATTTTAAACTGAGAATTCTGAAGCCCTGGTGTTGCAAAACCAACAGAACTAGCAGCACTATGCCAGTTGGTATCATCGCCTGAAGGTCTCTCGTAATCCAGTCGTTCTATAGAAATTCCTTCTGTATTTTTAATTATTACATGATGAAAATCGGAAGAATAATTAACACGATCAATTATTAAAGCCGAGTCATTCAGCAGTATAACCGAACCCTCATCGTTGGGATAAGAAGGCATGCTAGTAATTTGAATGAAAGTTTTTTCGTTGATGGTTGTGTAGTGCTTAACAAGGTCTTGATTGCTTTTGCTGATAACTGCAAACTCATTGGGAAGAATTGATCTAGGCTCATTAGAAATGAGCTGAAAACCATCCAAAGTGTCTTTGTTTACATCAAAATCGGCGATTAACCATCCTTCTAGGTTAATGATTTTTTCGCTGCGATTGTATACCTCGACAAAATCAGTTGAGGCGGCAGAATACGCGTCAAATAAGACTTCATTAATCACCAAATCACCTGCGCTACCGATTTCTGGTAAGCCAAAACTTACGGTTAGGTTAACTGCGGAGTTTCCAATGCAATCGCTTATCCCGGTTAATGTCAACGTGTATATTGTTCTAACCGAAAGCGGTGTCTTAAGGCTTAAAATGAGCGCTTTTTTACTCTGCAAGGATTCAAATTCGGCAACAATAGTGGGTGCGATTTTAAAGCTTGTCGAGCTAAAGTCAGATAACGATATGTTTTCATTGAATTCAACGAGTAAAGTAGTGTCGTTAATTGCATTCGCGCTAATCAATTCTGGTGAGACGTCATCTTTCAGTACACCCAAAATGGAGTTGTATTTTCCTGGAGTTGCTTTGTTAACATCAAGCGAACCTTTCCAATTTAAATTTTCTCCACAGGGGTTAGCAGCATCAATTTGTTCCAAGGACCATCCTCCGTCTTTTTTATCTTCCAGTTGATACCATTCGTCATCGTATTCAACGGTATGAATGCTTTGGTTTTTGCAGGTTAAGGACAACACATCGCCTGAATTATTTAGTGAGGGCCAACTAGAAATGCCAATCACTTTACCGAACTTCGATAAATTTTCTACTGCAGCTATTTCACAAATTATCAAGTAGTCATTGGGCTCAATGATGGCTCCGCTTAAAGAAGCATTGGAGCTTAAGTCGGAAAAGAAACAACTGTCTAAACCAATTAATGAAGTCGTGTTGTTGTACAATTCAACAAATTCGGCATCGAATAAAGGGTTAAGCTTAACATCCGGAATTGGGAAAACTTCATTGATCACCACTTGGTGAATACTTGGTGTTTTGCCTTTTCCAAAGGCTATTTCATCGTCAGTAATTAAGTTACCAAAACAGTCTGCTGCTCCTTTTATAGAAAGCGCATACACAATACCTTCTTCAAGCGGATTTGATAAGATTAATAACGCTGATTCACTCTGTGCTTCTGGAACTAGCAATTGAGAAACGGTTACTCCGGTTATTACCGAATTTATAAGAGAAAGGCTGTCTAGTTTTTTGGAAAAACGAAGTTCAATAGTACTTAGATTTTGAATAGTGGCGGAAAGCAGAATAGGTTGATCAAACTCGGGTGTTGTGTTGTAAACACTGTTTCTAAACCCTGGCGTTCCACCCTTAGAATCGTTGGAGGCCGTCCAGTTTGCGCTGTTTGAACAAGGGTGATTAGGATTGATTTTTTCCAGTGTATATCCACCAGATTCCTTGTTTTCATCCCCATACCATGATTTGAAATAATTGACTTCGTCGATCAGGACACCAAATTGATTTCTCAATGTAATTAACTCATTATCAATATTTAAAGCCGGGAAGCTTTGCATAGTAACAACACGACCACCCAATCCAGCCAAAGCAGCTGAATCTGATTGATCGCATAAAATAATGTACTGATTAGCCAACAAAATTTCGTCGGGCAAAGTGTCTCGAGTGGTTGAGGTTTTATCCCAAAAAGCCCAACCTTTTAGCGAAAAAGACTTAGAGCTTGAGTTGTACAATTCCACCCAATCCATATTTGCAGGAAGCAAAACGGCTGGATTGGGATCTGCCATAATCTCATTGATTTGAACATCGCCTTTTTTAGCGGTATCTAGTTTTACGTATTGAAAGTTTTTGTTGGTTGAATTAATTACGTTTCCATTTCGGTCCTCGATGTTGATTACACTCAAACTATAGTTGGTCCCACTGGTAAATGCAGCAGAAAAAGTCAATTCTACTAACGAGGAATCAATTCCTTTATAGTTAACCGTAGAGGGGTTTCCGACCGAATTGTCAGCAGAATAATTCGTAGCCAATAGCCCAGTTGCTGGATTTATATTTTCAGAAAATAAAATTTCTAATGCCATTGGATTTACAACCGATAGACTGGATAAAACAGGCTTTGTTGTATCGGTATAAAATGAACCAGATACGGAGATGGAATCAAAATAGAACAAGAGTTTTCGGCCGGTTGTGTATTTGCATTGAATACCAAAAAAACCACCAGAAATAATGTCGGTGTTTAGTGCAATACCTTCGCTAATGTATCCTGTTTTTGTAGCTGAAGTATCTAAAAGTAACTCCCAATTTCCCAGACTATCGCGGGTGACTTTTACCCAACCTGCTGGATTGGAGCCTACAGTTCCAACTCTTCCAGAAATTATGGCGGACTTACTACCATTAGTTGATTTGTACAGCGTCACCTTATCAGTAGTGCCGGTTTCACTTCCTATTTGAACATAATACCCATTATTATTTCCTGTAATATCAGCTTTATCTGAAACCAAATGAACCTCAGCAAAATTTGAAGTTGAAGGGGGAAAATCACACCTAAATTTAAATTCCCAAACGGCGTTGCTTATCGCTTTACTTTTAGTGCTTAAATAGGTTGTTGAATTGGAAAAATTGGAATCGGCTAATTGTAATTCACTGCTACCATTCACTATAAACAAGGAATCATCTCCAACCCAGGTCGGGTTTACAGTGATGTTGCCATCTGTAAAAGCATCAACGAATTGACTTTTTAATCCTCCCGAAAAACAGAGTATAATTAGCAGTATAGTTGTGTTTCTTTTCATGCTTTTGACTCTGCCAAATGTAACTATTCCTACTTTTGGTTCTCTTTACTAAAGCTTTAACAAAATTCTATGAAAATTGCTGTTGTCGGCGCCACCGGAATGGTTGGCCAAGTGATGTTAGAAGTTCTGGAAGAATTCCAAATCCCAATTACAGAATTAATTCCTGTTGCCTCTGAGCGATCGGTTGGTAAAACCATTGTTTTTAAGGGCAAGGAATTTACGATTCGAAGCATGGCTGATGCAATTGCCGAAAAACCATCAATTGCTATTTTTAGTGCTGGTGGAGAAACTTCGTTAGAGTGGGCTCCAAAATTTGCTGAGGCAGGAACTACCGTTATTGATAATTCATCAGCATGGCGAATGGAAAGACACATTCCATTGGTAGTGCCAGAAATCAATGCTGACCAGTTGACTAAAGAGGATAAGATTATTGCTAATCCAAATTGTTCGACAATTCAGTTGGTGTTGACACTCGCTCCGCTTCATTACCGATATGGATTAAGACGAGTTGTAGTTTCTACCTATCAATCTATATCCGGAACAGGTGTAAAAGCTGTTCGACAACTAGAAAATGAACGAAAAGGAATCGCTGGCGAAATGGCCTATCCGCATCCTATCGATCAAAATTGTTTGCCTCATTGTGATGATTTCCTTGAAAATGGATACACCAAAGAGGAAATGAAACTGACCAATGAAACCAAAAAAATATTGCACGATGACAACATCAACGTTACTGCAACGGCGGTTCGAGTTCCAGTTATTGGTGGACACAGTGAATCGGTAAATATTGAATTTTTGCAGGAATACGATATGATTGAATTGAGACACATTCTTGAGGAGGCTGAAGGAATAGTCGTGCAGGATGATCCTTTGAATAACGTTTATCCAATGCCAATAAATGCGCATAAAAAAAACGAAACTTTTGTTGGCAGAATTCGGAGAGATGAAACACAGCCAGCAACGGTCAACATGTGGATAGTTGCCGATAATCTTAGAAAAGGTGCCGCAACAAATGCAGTTCAGATTGCAAAATATTTGATCGACAATAAGTTGGTCGATTGAGTCAGGAGGCTCTTCAGAACGCATCCTTTATTTGTGAGTCATACTGGATTCGAATCAGCGACCCCTGCCCAGTCAAGGCAGCGCTTTAAACCAACTGAGCTAATGACCTTTAATCTTAATTTGTGCTATCCTTACAGAATGAAGTTGAAATTGAAATGTCGGATTTGAAAGTCTACCCCACAACTTCTACAAAAACACCTTCCTCGGATTTTTCAACCTCAGTTAAACCATGTTTTGCTAAACCTTTCATGCCCTTGTCCCATCCCTTTCCGCTAAGTCCGGCTAGTTCTTTGAGTTCGCCAATTTCCATGCGATCACGATCTTTTAGAATGTCGAAAATTGCTTTTTCGTTGTCGTTAAGTTCTAAGGTCTTTTGTGCGGGAACATCAAATTTTTCTGGGCGCATTTGAGGAAAAAACAACACATCTTGAATACTTGGGCTGTTGGTCAAAAACATGCACAATCTGTCGATTCCGATCCCCATTCCTGAAGTAGGAGGCATTCCGTATTCTAAGGCACGC
The DNA here is from genome assembly GCA_905181875.1 of Flavobacteriales bacterium UBA6770. Taxonomy (GTDB): domain Bacteria; phylum Bacteroidota; class Bacteroidia; order Flavobacteriales_G; family Salibacteraceae; genus UBA6770. The sequence continues at coordinate 879,065 of CAJIZH010000003.1, read as the reverse complement.
AAAAAATCTTGATCGATAAACATGGCCTCATCATCACCTTTTTCCGAAAGCTTCATTTGCTCTTCAAATCGCTCGCGCTGATCGATTGGATCGTTCAACTCAGTGTAAGCATTCGCCAATTCTTTCCCGTTTACAAAAAGCTCAAAACGCTCAGTAAGCGAATCATCGTCTCGGTGTTTTTTACACAGTGGAGACATCTCAACTGGGTAGTCCGTAATGAAGGTAGGTTGGATATAATGGTGCTCACATTTTTCGCCAAAAATCTCGTCAATCAATTTGCCCTTGCCCATTGATTCGTCCACTTCTAAGCCAAGTGTCAAGGCCACTTCGCGCACTTCATCTTCAGATTTTCCGCTTAGGTCATACCCAGTATGATCTTTAATGGCGGTAAGCATAGGAACACGAGCATAGGGTGCCTTAAATTCAACTTCGTTTTCACCAATAGTTGCTTTCGTCGATCCATTTGCAGCTATACTTGCTGTTTCGAGCATTTTTTCAGTAAAATCCATCATCCAGTGGTAGTCTTTGTAGGCTACATAGATTTCCATAACCGTAAACTCAGGGTTATGCGTTCGGTCCATTCCTTCGTTTCTGAAGTCTTTGGCAAATTCATAAACCCCATCAAACCCACCAACGATCAATCGTTTTAGGTACAATTCGTTTGCAACACGCAAGTACAATGGAATATCCAAAGCATTGTGATGCGTCATAAAAGGTCGTGCTGCAGCTCCACCAGGTATTGGTTGAAGAATAGGAGTTTCTACTTCTAAATATCCTTTATCGTTAAAGAAATTTCGCATTGCAGTCATAATGCGGTTTCTTTTAATAAACGTTTCTTTTACTCCGTCATTTACTATCAAATCGACGTAGCGTTGACGGTATCTTAATTCAGGATCGGTAAAGGCATCGTGTACTTTTCCATCGGCGTCAGTTTTTACGATAGGCAATGGACGCAACGACTTGCTCAACACTTTAAAATCCGTGACAAACAATGAGGTTTCACCAACTTGTGTAACAAAAACATATCCTTTTAGCCCAACAAAATCACCAATGTCAACGAGCTTTTTGAAAACGTCGTTGTACATCATTTTGTCTTCACCATCGCAAATTTCATCGCGAGCAATATAGACTTGCATGCGACCAGTTGAGTCTTTTATTTCAGCAAAAGAAGCCTTCCCCATGATACGTTTAGACATCATACGGCCTGCAATAGATACTTCTTGAAAGTTGAGTTTGTCCTTATCGAAATTGGCTAGAATCTCTTTTGTAGTGGCATTCACAACAAATTTTGCCGCTGGGTAAGGATCAATTCCTAACGCACGCATTTTGTCCAGCGCGTCTCTTCTAACTATTTCCTGTTCAGATAATTGCAAACTCATAATCTATTTTGATTTCAGCCCGCAAAAATAGAAGAATCATTATGCTTGTTACATGGTTTAATGCGCAAAGTTTATGGGTTAAAAAGTAAGTTTTTCATTGTAGTGAAAAATGGATGCGTTCAGTTACGCAGCTCGCCATTCCCGCTTAGGCGGGAATGACGAGCTGGAAAGGTTATAGATTCCCGCCTATGCGGGAATGACGACGTTAGAATATATGCTTTGAGGCAACGAAAAAAGTTTCTTGAATTACTATTTAATCTTCAGCAACGTAATCTCAAACAGAATAGTTGCATTAGGCGGTATAGAATACTTTTCAGGTTCAAATTGATCCTTACTTCCTTTAAGGCCATAAGCCAAATACGGAGGTAAAATAATAACGGCTTTTTCTCCTAAATGCATTAATTGCAAAGCCTCGTTCCAACCAGGAATAATGGTTTTATCTCCAAGAATATACTTGAATCCACCGTCGGACTCTTCAAAAATTTGTCCATTTTCAAGAAAACCAACATACTTTACTTTTACTTCCTGGCCCACCTTTGGCATTTGAGCTTCGCCTTTTTCGAGGGTTATAATTTGCAATCCGGTAGGAGTTTTTACAGTGTCTTGTCCAAATGAAAAGCTCCAAACAAATAGAGCAAGTGCGGTGCTAAGTACTTTCATTATTTTCCTTCTATTGCGTTGAATACTGTTTTGTTTAATGACTTAAATTCATAGACTGCTAGTTTGCTTTTGGTTCTGCAAATGGCTATGGGTTGAGTTGTCTTATCCCATTTCTTTTTGTTGACTGAAGCTTTGAAATAATCGTTTTTAGCGGTCGTCAATACTTCACTATTTTTGCAAGAGATAATTATCGATTCCCATGCAAACCGTTTATCGCTCCACAGAATATTTAAGTAAGCAAAATCAGCTGATTTTGCTAAAATGTTTTTTTCAATTTCACCAGGTGCAACGAGTTTACAAGGATACTTGTAAGCCTTTTTAATAGCAGCGATATCCAATTCAGTTGCATTGTTTGGAATAAGTAGGGTTAGGTTTTGAATGCTTTGCGTTTTTTCAGCTGGAATTACCGATTTCTTTTGGTTATTCGGTACAGAATTGTTCAGGTAATTCTCGAAATGTTGACAGATAAAAAGCACTTCGGCTTCACTGATTACACAACTTGGAAAAGAGACCTTGAACACAAACTTTCGGTCAATGTTTAGATCATTTCGAATCATGGCATTTTCACCAAGGTAGAGTACAATTCCAATAACCGCAGCCGCAGAACTGCCATTATGCTTAGCTTCCATTTTTTCATCGCCAGTAAGGACCATGTATTTGAATGCATCTTCAGGAGTTAACATTGCGGTGATTTCATCGGTAGTTTTTAGTTCAACGCCTTTGCCGATGGTCCAGTATTTTTTCACTAAAGATGCAATGTCATCGGAACACTCAAAGTCACCTTCTTCAATTAATAAAATTCGATCTTTTACTTTATCAGCTCGTTCGGTTAAGGCAGAGAAAAATTGAGCGTTTGCACTTCCAAAAAGAAATATTGAAAATGCGAGAGATAGTAGTGTTTTCATGGGTCTAAATAATAATTAATGAATCAATAAGGTACGTTGTGTTTTTTTTGAATTCTAAATATTCGTCAGTTGCGGGGCCATTAAAACCAGTGTGAACTTGTTTGACCTTTCCTGCTTTGTCCAAAATAATGAGCGTTGGATAGGAGATTACACGATCTAAATCGGGAAAAACTTCGGTTACCTTTTTTTTATTGGTAGAGCCTCCATAGTAAATGGGATAATTCATGTTCATAGAATTTGAATAGTGTTTAATCCGAGCCAGTGCTTTGGCGGTGTCTTTTTCATATTCGAAAGCGGCAGCGACAATTTGCAATTCGATTTCAGGATATTTTGCCCGAATCTCTTTTAGGAATTCCGTTTCGTCTTTGCAATTCGGACACCATGTCCCCATGATTTGAATACAGGTAACCGTGTTATTAAAGATTGGATTTGTCTGATCAATTAAGGCTCCATTTTGGTCCATTAGTGAAAACCGAAATGAAGAATCGGAAATTGCTTTGGTAAGCTCTTTAGGATCAGTTAATTCAAAGTTTTCGCTGAGCTTAGCTTGCCAGGTATCTTTATAATGATTGCTAGAATAAAAGAACCCATTTTTCAAACTATCGTCCTTTTGGAGCGCGGTAAAAAGAAAAGCATGCGCACCATCAAAACAACCGAGCCAGATAGAATCACCCTCTTGTTTTCCCCACAGATATCGATAGTCGCCTGTTTCAGTTTTTATAGTTCCAGAAAGGTTTTTCTTTTCTTGTTTCAATAATAAAATTGCTGGGTAGGCATCTTTTCCAGTACCAAATTGAATTTGAAATTTTGACGTGATTCTCCTTTTTGCATTTCCAGTTGACTTTTCTTCTACTGAGCTAGAGGCTTCAAAACTGATTCTGTATAGTCGAGTGCTTTTAGTGTAGTTTGTCCAAGTCCCCTGGATATTAGAGTGCTGAAACCGTAAACGTTCAATTCACTATTGTAAGGTTCCAGTTTTACTTTATAGATCGTTATTATTTCCGTTTTGAATCTTGTAGGTCAAACGTTCCGAGCCATTGATCAGGATAAAAGTAGAGTCGCTAGCCCTTTAAAATTGTAACTCAAAGGTTATTGGAAGCCTAACTCCGGAGCGAAAGGAGCAAAGCGCCTTTCCATTTTTGTGACCACATTTCAACAGTTTTTTTGGAAGCACAACTCTAATGTCACGCTAAACAATAAGCAATTAAGTATATCAACGTCTTTCTAAGTGCCATTTGCCAAAGTTAGTTATCCTTTAAAGTGAAATATCTGTTAGTGACAAAAAACGACGATTCGAAATTGGTATCATTGTCGAATGAAGTTAATATTAGGATTAATAGTTGCGTTTACATTTTCATTTACCTTAACCGCTCAGCATGTTTTTGATGTGGAACAAAAGTTTCATGGAGAGGAGCAGTCTGCGGCTGAAAGTTTCGGAAAAAGAAGTGAAACACCAACTGCATCGGCTGTAGACATTACTCATGTAAACATGAGAATTGAAGCCGAACCAGCTGTTCAGAAAATATATGGTGACGTAACTTTAAGTTATAAACTAAACCGCGAAATTGATACGCTTTGGTTAGATTTTGACAGTAATAAATTGATGACGGTGAGCAGTGTTCAAGTTGACCTTATTCAAAACGTAAATTTTTATCGCAAAGGAAATTTTCTAATAATTCCAATTGGTCAAAAACAAGTAATTGTGCCAACGCATACTGTTAGAGTGGTTTTTGAGGGAATTCCTGATGGATCAGATATTGGGAATTATTTTAGATCAGATTTCAGACACGTTTGGACGCGAAGTGAACCCTATGGTGCTCGATATTGGTGGCCTTGCATAATGACATTGCAAGATAAAATTGATTCTGCTGACATTTATTTGATTCACCCAAAAAACTATACGGGCGTATCAAATGGTAAGTTGATAGAAGTTGATAGCTCAAGAATGGAGTCGATTTCCCATTGGAAGCACTCTTATCCAATGGCCTTTTATTTACTCGCATTTTCGGTAGGCACTTACGCACACATTTCTCAAGATATGGTTTGGGATAAAGACTCTATTCGCGTAGAGAATTACCTATTCAAACACCAAGTCTTTTGGATTGATTCAGTGGAGGAGCAGCTGCTGAAAACTTTTGTTTTGTTCGATTCTCTTTTTGGAGAGTATCCATTTAAGAGAGAGCATTATGGTCATGTACAAACAGGTATTGGCGGTGGAATGGAACACCAAACGATGTCTCATATGCAAAATCTTAATCAACCTTTAGTGGCACATGAACTGGCGCACCAATGGTTTGGCAATAAAGTAACTTGTGGTTCTTGGAAAGACCTCTGGCTTAACGAAAGTTTTGCAACATATTTAACGGCTCTTACGCATGAGGCAGGTTTTGGTGACAGTGATTGGATGGACTGGAAAAGGGAAACATCGAATTATATAATAAGTAGGAATACTGGGTCAGTTTTCCCGGTTGATACGCTCAATTTCTTTGTGCTTTTTAGCGGAAGACTTACCTATAACAAAGGAGCTTATGTATTGCACACCTTGAGACACCAGATTGGTGATAAGGCATTTTTTGACGGCATCTATAATTTTATACATGATCCGAAATCAGCTTATGGTTTTGCAATAACTCAAAACTTGATAACCCAGCTAGAATTAACAAGCGGTCGAAGCTTGACAGCATTTTTTGATGATTGGTATTTAGGAGAAGGGCATCCGAATTTGGAGTTAGTTTACAATTTGGATGGCAATACTTTAAATTTTGATATTACTCAAACAGGAAGCACTGCGAATTCGCCATTTTTTGATTTTGACATTCCGATTTCGGTTTATAAAAACGGTAAGCGCAACGATTTTAAACTCCCACACACAAAAACCAACGAATTGTTTTCTGAAACTTTTATTGGTGTTCCCGACAGTGTGAAAATTGACCCAGACTATAATGTGTTAATTGGAATTCGAGAAGTAATTGAAGGCACTCATATTAACGTTGGTAGAGAGGAGAACGCCGAGAACATTAGAACCTTTCTGCTTTACCCAAATCCCGTGAAAGAATTTGTTCGCGTAAAACCAAACTTCATAATGGAAGAGGCTTTTGCATTTAAGGTTACTTCGTCAAGAGGGGAATTAGTTAAAGCAGGAGAGCTTGAGACTAACGGAGGCAATATAAATACAAGTGAACTCTCATCAGGGATGTATTTTATTGAACTGACTTCAGATCAAACAGCTATTCGAACAAAGTTTATTAAGCGCTAAGTTTTTTGTCGTGCTTCCCAAATTTTAAGGAATAATTAAGCATTCATTTTTCGTGCGTTCCTTTTGGCGCCTTCTGCAACTCCTCCTTCAAATAAATCATCAATGTTCGCAAACCAAAGATTCAATCACAAACTAAAGTGCTCGGATGAAATAGAATGATTTTCGTCTGTGTAAACTTTTATATGAGCCTCGCCAGGATTGCATCGAAACCGCTTATGGAATAACAATTGAGATTGCTAAAAATCAGTTAAATGTTCAATATGTATTGACCAACCTTGGATAGCTCTTGTGAAAATAGGGCCAAGTGAAGGATCAATTTTTATTTTTTCATAAAAGGTATAAACCAACGAATGAATATCTTTCCTTGAGCCAATATCGGCTTTTCCTATGCTACCAGAGTTAGTTTTAGTAAGTGTTTAGTAATCTGATATAAATCAGCATTTAGTCTAATGGAATAGCACAAATTTGACAAGACTAAAAAACAGGATTTTATGAATAAGGAAGAACTAATTATAAAGCTTGAAGAAAAGTATGCGGCTGAAGGGCAACCAATTGAGGCGTACTTAGAGGGCCTCCTTCACGCAAAGGCAATTAACTACTGGGATTATATTCAGGTAGATGCGTTGTTTAGTCTTCAAAAACCGCGGACAAACTTTCCTGATGAGGTGATCTTCTTGATGTATCATCAAGTTACTGAGTTATTGCTAAAACTAGTAACTCATGAATTAGAGCAAGCGACGGCTGAAGAAGGAATTACGGGCCCAATTCTTTTGGAGAAAATTACCCGAGCAAAGCGATATACGGAAGTTGCACAAATGAGTTTTGATGTAATGCGTGAGGGAATGGATCCGGAGCAATATGGACAATTTCGCCATACATTAACTCCTGCTTCGGGTTTTCAATCGGCAACTTTTAGAGAAATTGAGTTCTATTGCACTGATATGTGGAACCTGGTTATGAATCGAAAGAAAGAAGAACTAAAAGGAAGTGGAGATCAAGAGGAAATGTTTAAGTGGATTTATTGGCAAATGGCTGGAGTAGACCATAAGACAGGTAAAAAATCATTGACTTTAAGGCAGTTTGAAGAAAAGTACATGAAGACCTTCAGAAAACTAGCAAATCGCTATCAAAAAAGAAACTTGTGGCAACAATATTTAGCGTTACCTGAAGTCGAAAAAACATCAGAACTTATTGCTCATAATGAAAGAATTTGACCACGTTTTTAACGTAAAATGGCCCTTGGTTCACTTGAGAACAGCTGAGCATTATTTGGAGCATGGTAAGGAAGTAAAAGCAGCAACAGGTGGAAGCGAATGGAAAAAGTACCTACACCCTAGCTACCAGCGCAGAATGTTCTTTCCAGAATTACTTACAGAGCAAGAGTTGGAAAATTGGGGTAAAGACTAAGCTATTATTCAGGGAATAATAGCGTTTGAAGCTCCTTAGTTAAAGTTAATCTTCGATCTCTATTAGTTAGGATAATAATGGTCCGTTTGCAATTTGTATAACGCATAAAGCTGGTCTTAAACCCGTTCCACCATCCGTAATGATAGACTAAGTTGTCTTTTTTAAAATTGGAAATTCTCCAGCCAAACCCGTAACTGTCTTTGCCGGCTCTACGCCATTTAGTCCATGGATGAAACATGAGTTGCTTGCTTTCGGCAGTTAAGAAAGTGTCGGTATATAAGGCTTGATCGAATTTTAGGAGATCACCAACAGAGGCGTAAACACCCTTGTCTCCTGCTACCCCATTGATATAGTTCTCTTGTGGTAAAACAATTCTTGGGCGACGGTAAATGTGGCCAACAACCGAACCAGCAATGTCGGGCTGTTTCTTTCCTGAGTAGACTCTAGAATTGTACATTCCCAACGGTTCAAAAATATGATCACGTACAAAGTTGTCGAAACCTTGCCCTGAAACTCGCTCAACTATCAGTGCCAAATATGCGTAGTTAGTATTTTGATAATTGAATCGAAAATCTGGTGAAAAATAACGTTTAGGAGGATGGGCAACCATAACGGCGTGCATATCCTCATTTGTTAGCATACTGTCTCGTGGCCAATGCTCGTCAGTCACAACCATATACCTGGGCAAACCACTTCTGTGAGTAAGTAAGTGACGTATAATCAATCCCTTATACGGGAAGTTTGGAATAATGTGATGAATGCTATCGTTAATAGACAAGTACCCTTTTTGCTGTAATAAAAGTATAGCGGTAGCAGTAAACATTTTTGAAACCGATGCCAATTGAAAAACGGAGTGTTCCGTAAGCAGCTCTTTTGTTTTGAAATTTGCAAATCCAAATGCTTTAGAATAGATAGGAAGCCCATATTCAGCTACTAATACAACACCATTAAAAATACCTTGCTTATGTCTTTTAGATGCAATGCTATCTATAGACTTAGCTAGTTTTTTTTGCTGATCTGTAAGTTCAATTTTAAAATTAGCCGGTGGACTTTTAGGCACAGATGATTCTTCAACACCGGTGCAACTAAAAAAAGCCCAAAAAATTTGGGCTATTAGTATTGTTTTAAATTTCAAGAAGCTGTCTTATTCGGTGATTCTGTACCAGTTTTGGGTGCGGAATAAAAACCCAATATATCCTCTAAGATATAACTTGTCCTTATTGTCGTTTTCTAGCCATAGTTTGCAATCGTAAATAGACCCTTTGTTTGGATCGAGAATAGTTCCATCATCCCATTCATCAACATCCCAAATCATGTCTTTTACGATAATCATTCCCTGAATGCGTTGGCCTTTTCTAGCATCATCATCTTCACAAAGGGAACAAACATTATCTACCTTGGTAGGGTTCAAGATTTGAATCACTTTACCCTGCAATTTATTTCCAACCTTATACAATTCAACAATCGATTTTGCTTCTCCTGTCTCATCATCAATAGTTTTCCATTTACCGATTACATCATTTGCATTTTGCGAAAAAGCCAAACTGCTCGTAATCACGAGTGCCCATAGAATTGTTGCTGTCTTCATCATAATAAATAGTTTGTTTCAAAAATAACCTTTTCTATTCCTCTTCGTTAATACTATGCAAGCACATTAAAAAAGAGGGCGTGAGCGTGATTTTTTACAGTTAAGTTTTGGGTGTTAGCAGTTAATATGAAAAAGTGAAGATTGAGCTCCCCTTTATTTAAAGCAGTTTTCGAGCTGCTTTTTTTATGCTGCACCTTTTTTAATTTTATCCAAATCAAGTTCTAAAGTAGTCGCTCCTGCTTCATAAGACCCTATGTCATATGTATTGTATCGTATAATTATCGTAGAATCGGTTAAATGATAATTGTTGTTTAAGGTAAATCGACCATTGGGAAAGTACCAGCCATTAGCCTTAAGGTCATCACTAGGTTTAAATCCTTTTTGTTTTCTAAATGCGTTTTCAGCCAAGCCTTCGGCTATTAGGTATTCATTGTTAGAAAGCAATTGACTCAAAGAGATTTTTTGTCCTGTTTTTACGATGAATGTTTTGAATGTCATTAATTCATTTGAATGCCCACCACCCATATACGATTGTTCATGGACCATTAGCGTAACGTATTTTTCACTTTGATAAACAACTTCTACCGTTCGATTTAAATACCATTTCGAGTTTATCTCTGGAAAATCTGCTCTAAAAGCTTTGTATGCAATTTCTAACTCAGCAACCACTTGTTCTTTGTTTTTTAGCAAAGAATCTGATATAGTTGATTTGTGAATCAGCTTATGAGTTTCTTGTTGAATAATTGTCTTTAACAAAGACGAGTCTATGTTATTTAGTTGAGGAAATTCTAATTTGATATCAAAAGAAGATGCTTCATCTAAGTTACCGGTTAACTGAAACTCCACCTTCGTTTTTTCAATTTCCAATGCTTTGTGCTTTGCGACAGGCGTTTCCTCCTTTGATATGCAAGAAATGAGCGCAGTACTGCATAAAATAAGGATAGATAAAAACCCGTTTTTCGTTGTTAATTTCATAAGTTCGAAAGTAGGAAAATCTCGATTAAGCATTACATTTGAATATAATTCAAAACAGATCATTTCACTTTGAAAATCGGTACTAAAGTAATTCACGGAGGATTGATTCCCGACACGGCAACGGGGGCGATAATGACACCGATTTATCAAACGTCTACATATGTGCAGAAGTCACTCGGTGAGCATAAAGGATACGAATACAGCCGAACTCAAAATCCAACAAGGCATGCTTTAGAAAAGAATCTTGCGTCTATTGAAAACGGAAAACATGGCTTGTGTTTTGGAAGTGGATTGGCAGCAATTGATGCTGTAATTAAAATGTTGAACCCTGGCGATGAGGTAATTTCTACGAGTGATTTGTATGGAGGAACTTATCGAATTTTTACTAAAATATTTGAGAAGTACGGAATCAAGTTTCATTTCACTGAAATGACTGATTTTGATAAGCTAGGTGATTTAGTAAATGAAAACACCAAATTAGTTTGGATAGAAACACCCACTAATCCAATGCTTAATATTGTTGATATTAAGAAAGCATCTTCATTTGCAAAAAAACACAACTGTATGCTGGGGGTTGACAACACATTTGCTAGTCCTTATTTGCAAAACCCCTTGGATATGGGTGCAGATATCGTAATGCATTCTGCTACTAAATATCTTGGAGGCCACTCTGATGTGGTAATGGGCGCTTTGATTGTTAATGATGATGAGATAGCAGAACAATTATATTTTATACAGAATTCGTCTGGTGCAGTTTGTGGGCCAATGGATTCTTTTTTGGTGCTTCGAGGAATTAAAACCTTGCACTTAAGAATGCAAAGACACTGTGAAAACGGTGCAAAAGTTGCTGAATTTCTAGAAAGTCATCCAGCGGTTGATAAAGTGTATTGGCCAGGTTTGGAAAATCATCCAAATCATAAAGTAGCAAAATCACAAATGCGTGATTTTGGTGGTATGATGTCTTTCACTGCTGTAGAAGATAATTACGAGACAGCCAAAAAAATTGTTTCAAGTGTTAGGGTATTTTCCCTTGCCGAAAGTCTTGGTGGAGTAGAATCTTTGTGCGGACATCCCGCATCAATGACACACGCAGCAATTCCAAAAGAAGAAAGAGAAAAAACAGGAATAAAAGATTCGATGATTCGATTGAGTGTCGGAATAGAAGACGCGGAAGATTTGATTGCCGATTTAAAACAAGCAATAGAAGGATAAGATTATGAAGGTATTTTATATTACAGGAACATCATCTGGTTTAGGGTTTGCTCTGGCTGAAGAGTTATTGAAGGATGAAGAGAATCACGTGGTTGGAATGTCGCGAACTTGTGAAATCGCACATCCAAATTATGTGCATCGAAAAGTAGACTTATCTGACGCTGTTGCAACTGCAAAAGTTCGATTTGGCGATCATTTTAAAGCGGATAAGGTGTATTTAATAAACAATGCAGGTTCACTTGGAGAAATAGGATACCATGGGCAATTAGACGGGACAGAAATGGCGGACGCTTATCAACTGAACTTGGTTGCACCTGCTGTTCTTATCAATAATTTTTTGAATGCTTACAGCGAGAAGGATGCCGAAAAAATTATTCTGAATATTAGTTCTGGAGCATCAGTTGCTCCGTACCCGGGATGGGGAATGTATTGTGCCACAAAAGCGGGTTTAAATATGCTTACCGAAGTAGTGAAGGAAGAGGCTGAAATAAACGGCATCAAGGAATTTTCAATTCAGGCAATTGCCCCAGGAATTGTTGAGTCACCAATGCAAGAAAAAATCAGAAGTACTCCAAAGGATAAGTTTGACATGGTTGATCGTTTTATTGAAATGAAAGAAACGGGAATGCTACAGACTCCTGAAGAGACAGCAAAAATGTTGGTTGAACACATGAAAACTTCAGATTTTGAAAGTCCATTTGTCGACTTACGAAGTCTTATCGAGTCAAAATAACAGGTAAGGTTTCATTGATTTTTTTGGATGCTACTCGTATGTAGTAGTTTCCGTTTTCAATATGTTCAGGAAGTATGATATTACTACTCGTTGGATCTAATAGGGTTTGGTAAATGGTTTCTCCTAGTAAGCTAAAAACAGTGATTTTTATATCCTGATTATCGTCAATACTCGTTTCCAATTTAAATGTTCCATTTGTCGGGTTTGGATAAAAACGAACAATTTTTAAGGCGGATTCACTTACACTTTCAGGGGGATAATTTAGCGTGATATTGTCTGTCGCTGTGCACCCATTTGTATCGGTAACAGTTAATGAGTAGGTTAAAGGAAGGGTAGCTAAAATAATGGGGGAGGTTTCTCCTGTAGACCATTTGTAGCTTGCAAACACTGCAGTAACACCTATCGAAATTGTAAACCCCTTTTGAAGAAGAGTATCAGGTCCAAGCTCAATTGTTGGTGCCGGAAATTCAAGAATATTTATAGTGTCTGTTTTTGAACACCCTTTTTGCGTCTCAACTTTTACCCAGACTATACCTGAAGGACTATAAACAGCAGAATCAGTTTGAGTACTAGACCAGATATATGCAGCATGTTTTCCTGCATTAAGCCGAATTATGGTTTCTGCGCATATAATAGTATCATTTCCTAGATCAATAATAGGGGGAGCTATAATCAGTAATTCGATATTTTTATTTATAGAACAACCATTTTTATTTGAGATACTCACACTCAGAGTATCACTAACGTAAGCGGATAAAGTAGGACCGGAAATAGAGTCTGAGCTAATAAAGTTTTTTGATGTCCATTTGAAAAGGGAGCCACCAGAAGCTGTTAATTTTAAACTATCACCAGAGCAAATCGAAGTATCTTGGGTTACGCTGATTTCAGCAACACCATAAGCGCCATTTACTGCGAAAGCTGAATCAATATTTTTTCCAGATGAAACGAAGGTTTCGCTTGCAAGCTTGGTGTTAAATGAAAATAGATTCGCTGTTTTAGAACCAACTTCAAAACGGAAAGGAACAACATAATTACTGGAATATAAACACGAATCGGTTATTCTTAATTCATCAATATTTCCATTGAAATAAGCAGATGCTTTTCCTCCCAATAACATTCGATTTGAACTTATTTTCAATGAATCAGAGGCTCCTAGTTTGTCACCATTAAAGAATAGACTTATTGTAGAGTCTGCAGATTTATAGCAAATTGCAAAATGATTCCAATTGTCGTGTCTGTATATCGGGGCAGAGTAAACATCATTGAAGGTAGGGTTAGTAGCTTTTGATACCTCTAGGTTTGCTGCATTCCCAGCAGAGTTTACGGTAAGGTTAATTCCAATTCCTTCAGCAGGGAATACCAATAAACCAATTTTATTTAAGCTGGAATTATTATCGCAACTCTCAAAAAAGAACTCGATCGTCTTGTCTGAATTGCCGATTGAAGTTTGCAAGTTAATAATCACTTGGCTGCTGTCCCCATCAAATGTTATGTAGCCTGAATTTGGCTGAGCAAAACTGGTTAATGTTAGGCTTAAGAAGAATGAAAAAAGCAGCAATCGCATAATGAAAAGTTTTTCAAATTTCAATGCATAATTACGGATTTTAATTGAAATTCGTTGTTTCAAACTAGCGGGTATTTATTAAATGGAGGCTTCACAAAAAGCAATTTTTTTATGGAAGATACGGTTTCGTGAATCAAGCTTTATGGTGAAGTTTTTAACGGAAAAAGGAGCGCTTGAAACTTTTGTTTTTCAAGGAACTAAGGGAATTAAGAAAGGCCAACTTGCTCAGCTTTTTCCATTAAATGAAGTAGAGATAGAAACGTACAAAGCTCCAAAATCAAGCCTTGCATCTATCCGAAATGTGAAGACGCTAAAGATGCGGTCTAATATTCGTGGAAAAATGGAACAGACTGCAGTTGCCTTTTTTCTAGCCGAAATAATCTCGAAATCCTTAAAAGAAAATGATGCTCAACCAGCAATGTTTGAATTCGTGTCTTCCTCAATTGATTTGTTCGAGGAACGTTATCAGCCAAATTTTTATTTGGTTTTTCTTCTAAAATTGACACGATATTTGGGGATCCAACCAGCAAATAACTTCCAAAATAACCGAAGTTCTTTTTTTGATTTAAGCGAAGGACAGTTCACCATTTTAAGGCCCGTACATCTGAATTATTTAGAAGTTGGAGACAGTAAACTGCTTCGCAGTTTGATTGACGATGGTTACGATTTTCAGCTCAAACTTTCAAAACAGCAACGGAATGATTTGAGAGATGTTATCGTTAAATATTATTCAATGCACTTGGAAGGTGTATCGGGTTTAAAATCTCTTTCGGTTCTGCAAGAATTATTCGATTAGTCTTTTGGAAAAGTGATGGAATGCATTACTGCTTTTACTTCTCTTAAAAATTCTCGTTTATTAAATTGAGGTGCAAAAACATAACCGTAAATAAAAACAATCTCTTTCTTATTAGGATGCAGCATTGTTAGAGCATAGAAGGGGCCACCAAAGAAGTTGCCTTTCATTTCCCAGAGTCCAGTTGATGATTTACAAAAGTTTTCTTTAAAATTTATTTCTTTAAAAACGGGCTTAACATAGGTGTCAGCTATTCCCATATAGTTCCCTTCTTTAGGCCCCGGAATTTCAGTCTGTAATATTGAATCAATGGTATGTAAAATGTTAGTGTCTAAAAACTGTTGTTTTGCCGTATAAGGTTGTGTTACAATTAATACTCCTTGGCTTATTTGGTGCTGGAACCCGCCTTTAGGTTTTTCCCTTTCTAAACGCAGCCAAACTAAACGTTCCTTGTTTTTTTCAAGCCGCATATCTTTTTGCACAAACAATTCATAGCCCTGACTTTTTTGAATTTCTTTTCTGATTTCTTTGCTTCCGAACTTTTTATTTTTCAAAACCAATCGATTCATTTCTGCGGTGGTAAAAATGTCAATAATATTTTCCATATCCGAGTTCAAAAGCTTTAGAAAAGAGGCTTTGTCAGGTGCTGTAAACTCCACAACAACCTGTCCCTTAGCCCATTTGTTTTTCTTTAAAACATAAGTAGCTTCTTGACCAGCATATTTTTGTTTGATGTCAGCGAAGAATACGTTTCTGTGGCCTGTTAAAACGCTACTGAATTTCTCAGATTTTACATGAATAACAGTGAAAGGGGATTCTTTTTGAGGTAATCCATATTGAGGCGTGTTGAATAAGGTAAATATGCTATCGCCAGTGGGTGAATTCCATAATGCTTTAGGCACTACTACTAATAATTCTCCAAAGCTTCCGGAGTAGCCGGGCTTAAAATCAGAGGAATCGGAATCGCAACCAGCTAATAGTATTCCAATTAGGGCAATGGCTAAAGTACTTAGTCGCATAATTATCCTTTTTTACCTACAATAATCTTATCGCCGGGTTTAAGTTTTCGTTCATTTAGGTTGCGATTCAGTGTTTTTATTTGAGCAGTGGTTAAGCCTTTTGCTTTAGCTATATCCCAAAGTGTGTCACCTGATCGTATAGTATAATACTCGTAACCAGCTGAAGAAGTCGTAGTGATTTTTGTTTTTGATGCTGAAGGTTTCGGTGCATTTCCTTTTGAATAAATGGTTAAACGTTGGCCGATTTTTAGATTGTTTGACCTCAGACCATTCCATTCTTTTATATCCCTTACTGAAACATTGTATCGGCTTGCAATTTTCCCTAGATAATCACCACTCCGAACTCTGTAGGTTTCTAGACGCTGCTGGGCAGCTAAAACCTCTTCAGAATCAACGTTTTTTGGTTTGTACAATGCAAGAATAGAATCTTGGTTATTTAGGAAAACACCCAGTTCAGCATTTGGTAATTTTAGAACATGGAACTTACCATCATTAGGAATCATACTCAACTTATAAACTGGATTTAGATATTCTATCTTTTCTAATGGATAGGTTAAGGTAGAAGCTAAATGACTGAAACTTACAGGGCCTTTAATATGAATGGTATCATTATCAAAGTGGGTTGTTGGAGGTTTTATTGCTTTAATATTAAATTCATCAGGATAGTTTAAGACATAATTAACAGCTATAAAGGCAGGGACATATCCTCTAGTCTCTCTAGGTAAGTGTGGATAAATTTCCCAATACCCTTTTTTACCACCTGATCGGCGAATGGCCTTATTCACATTACCAGGGCCGCAATTGTATGCTGCTAATGCAAGGTTCCAATCATCATAATATTTATTCAAATAACTTAAATACTTACATGCTGCTTCGGTTGATAAATAAGGATCGAACCTATCATCAGTGTATGATGTTACGTTAAGGTCATACATTTTACCAGTTGCGTACATAAACTGCCAAAGTCCTTTTGCTCCAGCTCTGCTATTAGCCGTTGGGTTAAGTGCAGATTCTACAATTGCTAAATATTTCATTTCATAAGGCATATCATATTTATCCAAAATCTCTTCTATCAAGGGAAAGTAATAATCTTGAAGTCCCATGACTTTAGCAGAAAGGATGCGCTTTTTATTTCCATAAAGATTAATAAACGCTTTAACACGTTCATTATATGATAAAGCAAATGGTGTATTCTGATCTAAAATATTTAAATGATTTCGAATAATGGAGTCGTTTAGGTCCACGAATTCAGCATTCCATGTCACAGATGAATCAAGATAATCGCTTTTTCCTAAAAAGTTTGTTTTACTGAATTCCGAAAATGCCTCATCTAGTATCTTAACCGATTGCATATCTTGAAAAGAAGGTAATAAAAGACTGTCAGATAATGCAAGTTTAGTACTGTCTTTGAATTCACCAGATAGCTCTGTAGCAAGCGTCAACAATGAAATTGATAGAAGAGAAAAGGAAATAAAAAGTCGTTTCATTTTTTAAAGAAAATTAGTGGACTAAGTTACGGACAACGTAGATTAACGCTGATATTACTGTTCTATTATGCTAACGTTGATTTGTTGATAGGAGAAGCATAAATAGTTAACTAAACAAATAACCCAACCAAGCTTTATCGAAAATGTAATGGTGTCCAGAATTAGTATTAGATTTACACCCTTATTTTAAAAATTAAACTTTGTAGTATGAAAAAACTTAACTCATTAATTATTATCCTTTTAACTTTTGCTGCTTTCAACGTTAGCGCTCAAAATGATGTGGGATGTACTGCCGTTAATACACCAGCTCAAGGAGACACTGTATATGCAGGAATTCCTGTTCAGCCAAATTATACAAGAAAAAACTTTGGAACAGCATTACCTGCAAACCATCCTGATCAAATTTCGATGAATGTAACAGTAAATGGTATAGCTGCCGGTACATTTAATCGAAACATGGCTAGTGCTTTTGCAAGTGGAGCAGATGAAACTATAAGCGGTCAACCAATTGATTTTGGAACCCTTACTCCTGCTTTAACTGATGGAAATCAGAAAGTTTGCATCTTCACAACAATGCCAAATGATTCTGATAATAAAAATGATACATCTTGTGTAACGGTTTATTACTCAACGACTCCTCCACCTTCAGATGTTGCTGTAATAGCTTGTACTGTTACTGACCCTGTGCCAGTAGGAACAGATTTTGAAGCAGATCAACAATTACAGGCAGTGACATTTACATTACAAAATGCCGGTACTACAGATATTCCTGCAGGTGGATCAGTAACCATGACATTAGACGTTGGAGCAGGCACACAAAATTTAACTTTAAATTTACAAGCAGGAATTGCAGTAGGAGCAACTACTAATGCAAGCGCATCTAGAGCTCAAATTGCTGCTCTTTTAGATTTTCCAACTACTCTAGGAAATTTTGATGTTTGTATGACTGCTGCTTATATTGGAGACAACAACTCTGCAAATGATAAGTTTTGTACTACTTACAATTTGTTAGCTAGCACAACTCCAAGTATTACTTCATTTTCTCCATCAAGTGCGAAATGTAAAGAAACTGTTACCATTAGTGGAACTAACTTTGATCCAACTCCTGCAAACAATACTGTAAAGTTTAGAGGTGTTGCTGCTACAGTTATAACTGCTACAGCGACAACGCTTACGGTTGAGGTTCCTGAAACTGCAAATGGATTTATCTCGGTTGAGGTTACAGTTGGTGGAACAGTTAAAAAAGGGGAATCAGCAACGGCATTTGTTTATGATGGTTGTGATGCAAGCGCAACGGCTATAAATGAAATCAATAATAAATTCGGAAAAGTTTTTTATGTAAACAACGGTTTAAATATTGTTGCTAATACTGGTCAAGCGGGAGCTAAAAAGATTCAAGTTGTAAATATGACAGGTCAAATTATTTTTCAAGAAGTAAGAGATCTTCAAGAAAACAGTGTTGAGATTATCGATTTATCGTTTTCTCCAAGCGGAATGTATGTAGTAAATGTTGACGGATACTCCTCTACATTTGTTAAATAAAATTTTTAAATTAAAAGTTAAAGACCCCGTAAACAGTTTGTTTACGGGGTCTTTTTTTATTCCGTTGATACTCCAATAGTTCTGGTTATCAATTTTTTATATTTATGATGTTTGAAATAATGATATATTGCGTAACATTGTATATCAAATTTTAAAATACTCTTAGAAATGAAAAAACTTTTATTTATTGCGATTGGTGCTATTTTCTCTTCAGGGCTTTCTGCTCAAGATTTAGCAAGTAAAAACCCAGAGAATAAGAACGTCGTTCTTGAAGAATTTACAGGTAAAACATGTGGTTATTGTCCAGATGGTCACAAACGTGCAGATGAGTTTTCAGCTGCTAATGATGGACGTGTTGTCTTAATTAACATTCATGCTGGAAATTATGCTTCTGGCACCCCAAATTACAATACATACACTGATGCACCTACCAATACTGTAAATTATGGTGACGTCGTTTATAAGCATCCTGATGTAAAGTTGACAGGTTTTCCTTCTGGAACTGTAAACAGAACTAAATTTGGTACAAACACAGGGACCGCTGCTAATAGAGGTCAATGGGCTGGATTTGGAGCCGATGTTATGACTGAAGCTTCACCTGTTAACGTTGGAATTAAAGGTGTTTATGATCCAGCAAAATTTAAATTATATGTTCTTGTTGAAGCTTATTATACGGCTGATGAGTTAAATGCTACTAACATGATAAATGTTGGAATTACTCAAAGCGGCATTTATGGCCCTCAAAGTGGGGCTAGTAGTTTCTATCCGGAAAAAATTAACGCCTCTGGTGAATACCGTCACGATCACATGTTAAGAGCAGTTTTAACTGGTCAGTGGGGAGAGACTATTAGTGAAACAACGAATAGTTCATTATTTAGAAAAATGTACACTTACGATGTGCCAGAAAAATTAAATGATATTCCTGTTGTTCCTGCAGATCTTACTGTTTATGCTTTTGTAGCTAAAGATGAGCAAACGATTCTTTCAGGTAACTCTGTTGCAGTTGTTGAAGGAACGGACCCAAGTATTGTGGATGTAAGCGCTATCTCGGTTTTAAATAGTTCAGTTTCTGCAGTAAACATTTATCCAAATCCTACTACAGGTAATCCTACTTTAAGAGTAAACAGCGAGAATTCATTCGAAGCTACTATTAAAGTTGTTTCTGTAACTGGAGCAGTTGTTTCTAATTCTTCAGCTAGCGTTGCAGCTGGAAGTAATGAAATAGCTATCGATATGAATTCTCTTGAAGAGGGAATGTATTTTGTAGAGGTTTCTAGCCAAGTTGGTATGGTTGTAAGACAATCAATAGTTAAAAAATAATTTAATTAAAAGCACCAACACACTTGACCTTCTGGTTAAGAGTGTTGGTGCTTTTTTTATTTAACCGATATGAAAATGAATTTAAACAAGTTTTTCTTAGCTTTTTTATTGAGTATTTATTTCTTACCAGCAGTTGCTCAGTTAAGTTCAGTTAAGGATACTGTAATCTGTGATTTATATCCAAATGAAAGAAATGAATTTAGTGCTTACATCGAGAACTCCGGAAATGATTCGATAAATTACACATATGAATTGGTTTCAGAAAATGTTACTCAACTTACTTCATGGGATATTGAATTTTGTGATTGTTTTGAGTGTTTAATAGGATTAATTCAAAGTGGTGATTGCACCATACAGCCTAGTGAATCTTTTTCCTTTAAATATTACGTTACACTGCCTGTCGATGTTAAAGAATATACAGAGACATACGTAACTTATAAAGTGACGAGTAAAACTGACAGTACAAACGTAGATACATTTACATACATAACTCGAAAGGCTCCAGATGCTCCAGAAGTTTCGGTTAATGAATTTCAGTTGGAAGAGTCTTCGGTAAGTATTTATCCAAACCCTACAGAGGGGATTATAAATATTTTATTTGATGCCTTATCAAAAGATCCTTATAAATTGTCAGTAATGAATATTTTAGGAGAGTTGGTGTATTCTAGTGTTTTAGAATTAAACTCAGTAAATAATCATGTTGAGTCTCAATTAGATTTTAGAGACTTTCAAAAAGGAGCTTATTTTTTGACCCTATCTAATGGAGAAGAAGTTAAAACAGAACGATTGACCATTAAATAGAAATTTACAACCATAGATTTTAAAAAACCGCTGTAAGCGGTTTTTTTTGCTTTAAACCGTAAGTGCAAAAACCCCACAAAATTTCATTGATTGTACAATATGAGGAAGAGACTGTTTATTGTATATCTTGAATTTTAAAGATCATTTTTCGATGTATTACAACGAATCCTGCAAAGGAGAACGTCCACATTGAGACATAAGAAACCTATAAAGTAACTTCAAAATCTGATAGTTCAAATGTGAATACATTCACATTTATTTTAGGTCAACCGTTAGATCTTTCAGAAAACAGAAAAAATGAACTTAGTAAAATAGATAGTTATCCTAATCCAGCTTAGGGCATTGTTAATATATCCTTTACTGCGTTAGGGGGTAATTTTTCCACAGTTACTTTAATAAACGGACTGGGACAAACCATTTATTCTAATATTTTAGGGTCCAAAGCGATTGCTAATAACCTTTTGAGTTTCAATAGGATTTTAGAGACCTGCAAAAAGGCACTTACTTAATAAACGTGACCAATGGAGAGGAGTTTTAAACGGAGCGATTGATTCTTAAATAAAAATTTCGTATTCAATGAATTAAGAAAACTGCTTTTAGTGTTTTTTTTGTGTCAAATAGTAGCTTTGCAACATATGATTCCAAAACACAAAGTTGATGAAATATTAATGACGGCTCAAATTGAGGATGTCATTGCGGACTTTGTAAATATCAAAAAATCAGGAAGGCAGTATAAAGGTTTGAGTCCTTTTGCTAATGAAAAGACACCTTCGTTTTATGTTGTCCCCGAAAAACAAATTTTTAAAGATTTTAGTTCGGGCAAGGGAGGTAACGTAGCTACCTTTCTAATGGAACACGAACACTTTACCTTTCCTGAAGCGCTACGTTTTTTAGCCAAACGCTACAACATTGAATTGGAAGAGGAGGAGCTGTCCGACGAGCAAAAACAAGCTGAAAGCGAGCGCGAGAGCCTTTATATAGTTACTGAATACGGTCAAAAGCATTTTCAAGAAAATTTGCACGATTCTGACGAAGGAAAGTCAATTGGGCTTGGGTACTTTAAGGAGCGTGGCTTTACTGAAGAAACAATAGATAAATTTAAGCTGGGTTATGCTAAGAATGATTGGGAGTATTTTTATAAAACAGCAATAGATAATGGATACCAGGAGCAATTCCTGGAGTCAAGTGGCCTTATCAAAAAATCTCCTAAGGGAGACCATAAGTACTATGATGGATTTAAAGGCAGAGTAATATTTCCGATTCATAATCTATCAGGAAGGCCTCTTGGATTTGGTGCTAGGACATTACTTACGGATAAAAAAGTTCCGAAATATCTAAATAGTCCTGAATCTCTTATCTACAATAAGAGCGCCGTGCTCTATGGAATTTATTTCGCCAAAGGAGAAATAATAAAAGAGGACAATTGTTATTTAGTTGAGGGTTATACTGACGTTATTCAACTGTATCAATCCGGAATTAAGAATGTGGTTTCTTCTTCTGGAACTGCATTGACGCAAGATCAGATAAAGCTTATAAAGCGTTATACAAATAGTATTACGCTTTTATATGATGGAGATGCTGCAGGTATTCGAGCTTCTTTTCGAGGAATTGATATGATTCTTGAAGAAGGGATGAATGTGAAAATGGTCACTTTTCCAGAAGGAGAAGATCCAGATTCATTTGCCAAAGCAAATGATCTTGAAGACATTCAATCGTATTTAAATGATAATGCTAAGGATTTCATTGTTACTAAAACGAGCCTATTACTTTCTGATACTGGAAACGACCCTATAAAGCGTGCTGGGCTAATAAAAGACATTGTGTCTACCATTGCCCTGATTCCAGAAGAGATATCTCGCTCAGTGTACATTAAAGAGTGTTCTACTCTTCTTGATGTGCCGGAAAAGGTTCTGATCAATGAATTGAATAAAATTCGGAGAAAGAACCATGCGGATAAGAACAAAGGTTATGGTGCTCCTTCAGAAATGCCACCTGAAGAAGCTGGCCATGACTTCGAAGGAGACCAACAAGACAAAAAGGTTGGACTTGGCGATAATATTGACGATCAAGAAAAGGATCTACTTCGAATTTTACTCAATTATGGAGATAAGAATATCACATTTTTGAACGAAGCGAAGGAGGAAGTAGAGGTAAATGTTGCCCAGTTTATTGTGCATGAAATTCAACGCGATGAAATGGAGTTTTCAAAACCTGAGTTTGCTATTCTTCTAGAAAAAATTGAAGCTATGTTAGGAGATGATAATTGGAATATTTCCGATATCATTAACCATTCAGATGCTAACGTAAGCGGGATCACGGCGGAACTACTGGCTTCTCGATATGAATTGCATGCCTGGGACAAGCACCAGATTACGGTTCCTTCGGAAGAGGATAAATTAAAAAGAGCAGTTGAAGGTTCGATATATGCCTTTAAGCTTAAAAACGTAGCGAAAATGATTTTCGATAATCAAAAGGAAATGAAAACGGCTCAAGAGTCTGGCGACATCGATAAGGCTATGCTATTACAAAAAGAACAAATAATACTCAATCAGATTGTTAGTTCACTTTCAAAGCCATCGGGTCGAATTATAATTAACTAATCTACTCCTTGGTAGAAGTCTTTTAATCGTTTTCTGTATTCAGAATACAACCTAGATTTAGAAACAAAACCGATATACTTTCCTTGCTGCACTACAGGTAAATTCCAGGCACCGCTTGATTCAAATTTTTCCATTACTTTACGCATGCCATCGGTCGTTTCGATGTGCTCAGGAGCCATCTGCATGAGTTCGTGCACTAGGGTGGTTTCGTATTTAGCTCTATCAAACATGATTTCTCGAATTTCGTCTAATGTCACAACTCCTAAAAATAGACCATCCTTATCGACTACAGGAAAGAGGTTTCTTTTGCTCTTAGTTACTTCCTTAACCAAGTTTCCTAGTGTATCGTAAGGTTTAACCTTTCTGAAATTGCGCTCAATTTCCTCTTTCAAATCCATTAAAGTGAGCACTGCCTGATCTTTATCGTGGGTAATGAGATCACCGCGTTTGGCTAGTTGAGCAGTATATATTGAGTGCTCAGTAAAATATTTTACGGTCAAATAGCTAATTGATGTGGCTAGCATAAGGGGAATGAATAACTCATAGCCTCCAGTAATTTCCGCAATTAAGAAAATGGCTGTAAGCGGAGCTTGAAGAATTCCAGCCATAAGTGCTGCCATTCCGACCAATGAAAAATTAGCCTCTGAAAGTTTACTTAAACCTATTAGGTTAATAAATTTTGAAAAAACAAAACCCATAATACTTCCCATAAATAGTGTAGGCGCAAAAATCCCACCCACACCTCCAGCGCTAAATGTTATTGAAGTGGCAAAAGCTTTGAAAAATATTACCAAGCTAAGGAAGCCAAGAATTACCCAAATATTGTCTGTAAGACCCTCTAGTTGACTATTCTCAAGAACCATTGAGGTGTTTCCACTTATTAAATGATAAACGGTAGTATAACCTTCACCGTAAAGCGGAGGGAAAAGGAAAATGAGCAATCCAAGCATTAACCCACCGATCAGCAGTTTTAAGGGTTGCTTTTTCATTTTACCAAAAATCCTTGAGACTAAGAAGTTCACTTTGGTAAAATAGACACCTACAAACCCGCCTAGCAAACCAAGAAGGATGTAAAAAGGCATATCTATAAACTGTATGCTTTCTTGTATTTGAAACTGAAAAAGAAGGTCATTTCCAAAGAAAAGCCTAGAAAACATTGCGGCAGTGACACTGGCAAGTAACAAAGGGATTAAACTGAAAGTGGTGATGTCTAGGAGAATTACTTCCATTGCAAATACAATGGCCGCAACGGGTGCTTTAAAAATTGCTGAAAGTGCTGCTGCTGCTCCACAACCGATTAATAGTTTTCGTGTTTTTTGGTTAAGTCTTAATGCTTTACTCAAATTAGAACCAATAGCAGAGGTAGTACCAACAGCAGGACCCTCTAGTCCACACGAACCACCAAATCCAACTGTAAAAGCGGCCGTAAGTACTGAGGAGTAGGTTTTCTTTTTGGAAATCATTCCGTTACCTTTACTTAAAGCATAAAGGGTATTTGGAATACCGTGCCCAACCTCTTCTTTAATAACGTACTTGATAAGAAGACGGGCAATTGCGATTCCTACAATAGGAAGCAAAAAATATAAGGCATAGCCACTTTGTTTGATAACATTATCTACAAAGAAGGATTCTACGAAATGGACACTTTGTTTTAAGCAATAGGCCCCAACAGCACTTAAAAACCCCATTAAAACACTCAAAATAAGCACAAAAGGTTTATTTTTAATGTTGTGGCTTCTCCACAACAAGAACGCTTTCAGGTATTTATTCCAATTTTTTAGGTAGTGCAACATTGAGCCGCAAAGGTTGGTTTTTTGCTTAAATGAGTAGCAATTCTTTTAGTTCAAATATTTGCTTTTAAAATCATTTTATATTACCCATTCCGCCGTCAATTCCCCAGATTTGACCCGTAATATTTGAGGCGTTATCAGAAAGTAAAAAGCTGGCTAATTGAGCCACTTCTTCTGCTGAACCTATTCGCTTTAGTGGGTGGTTATTTCCTAACGCTTCTCTACGCTCTTCATTTTTAAGAAGGTTTGCCGCTAAAGGCGTGTCCGTAATACTTGGAGCGATACAGTTTACTCGAATTGCCGGAGCAAATTCTGCCGCTAGAGACTTTACTAAACCCTCAACACCAGCTTTTGCAGCAGCAACTGATGCGTGAAATGCCATTCCGCGAGAAACGGCCACAGTACTGAATAGTACAATGCTTGGGTTATGGCCTTTTTTTAATTTCCTAAAATAGTTTTGAATTACTCGAACGGCACCAAGTACATTTACTTCAAAATCAGTTTTGAAATCTTCTAATTTCAATGATCCGATTGGTTTTAAATTAATACTACCTGGACAATAAACGATTCCGTCGAGTTCTTCAATATCGGGTAAATCGTCAATTAAAACATCTAATCCATAATGGGTGAGATTGGGATGCTGCAATTCAGGAGCTGTGCGGCTAATGTTTACCACTTTTCGGGTTTCAACTTCTAGTTTTAACAAAGCATTTCCAATTCCTTTACTTCCTCCAATAATTAATAAAGCGCCCATTTCCTTTCGTTTGTAGTAAAACAATCCAGTAAAAAAAAGGTGAACTATAAATAACATTTAATTATATAAGTTGTCTTACTCATTATGCTACGTAACGTTTCCTACAATAACAAAAGGATTAATGCCGAGATTCAAAGGATCGTAGGATCTTCCTACTCTTTTTGGACTCGATTTAAAATGGGTGGAATTGGATCACCAAGACTTCATATTAAGTCTTGTTCTATTGACATTAGGACTGAACTGGAAAAAGACAATTACCCTGATAAAGCATACATTGAGTTGAGGCCTAAAGGGGTTTGCATTTACTTCAGAAGTTTGTTAGAGACCTTTTCGCTTACCATTCCATATTATCAATTAACCCTATACAATAATAGTGGACAGGTAAAACTATATGGTAATTCTAGTTGGATAGAATTTGATCACTCTGCTAAAGCAAAAACCTTTTTCGACAAGCTTATTCAATATCGATTGGATTATCTTTCTAAGTATGCGCCAAGAGTGGATTAGAACCTTAATGAAAGCGGAGTTAAATTCTAACTTTGTAACTTAATTCATTTCTATGTTCAAGCTTCAGAATTACATCAACGGAGAATTGGTAGCTCCAAATTCTAACGATTACATCGATAACTACAATCCTTCTACAGGAAAGATCTATTCTTTGATTCCAGATTCGGATTCGAGTGATGTAAAAGCAGCCGTTAAAGCTGCTAAACATGCTTTTCCAAAATGGTCATTAACACCAAAGGAAAAGCGATCGGCAATAATGCTTAAGATTGTAGAATTAATCAACAAAAACTACGATAAACTTGCTGAAGCTGAGGCTATTGATAACGGAAAGCCAATGTGGTTGGCTCAAAAAGTTGACATAGCTCGAGCAGCTTCAAACTTTGAGTTTTTTGCTACTGCAATTCTTCACTTTGCTTCTGAAGCGCACATGATGGAAGATAAATATGTGAATTACACACGCCGCGATCCATTAGGTGTGGTAGGATGTATTTCGCCTTGGAACCTACCCTTGTATTTATTTACATGGAAAATTGCTCCAGCCATTGCCGCGGGAAATTGTGTGGTGGCTAAGCCATCAGAAGTTACACCGATGACGGCTTACTTACTTTCTGAAATATGCATTGAGGCAGGCTTGCCTGCTGGTGTTTTGAACATTGTGCACGGTTTAGGCCCAAAAGTGGGGGCAGAAATATCTGAAAACGATGCTATCTGTGCAGTTTCCTTTACGGGCGGAACATCTACTGGTGCTCAGATTGCTAGAGTTGCTGCTCCAAAATTCAAAAAACTTTCACTAGAGTTAGGCGGTAAAAACCCAAACATCATTTTTGACGATTGCGATTTTGATAAGATGCTAGCTACAACTATGGCATCGTCATTTGCCAATCAAGGACAAATCTGCCTTTGTGGATCTCGAATATTTGTGCAAAGAGGGATTTACGATAAGTTTAAAACTGCATTTGTAGAAAAAGTGAGCAAACGAAGAGTGAGTCATTCATTGGATTCTAATGCTCAACAGGGTGCGGTAGTTTCTAAGTCGCACATGGAAAAAGTACTATCTTATGTCGAACTCGCAAAAGAAGAGGGAGGAACAGTGCTTACAGGAGGAACTCAAGTTCATTTAGAAGGCGAATATGCCGGTGGATATTACATTCGACCAACTGTAATTGAAGGGTTGAGTTTTGATTGCCGTACGAATCAAGAAGAGATTTTTGGTCCTGTTGTAACCATTATGCCTTTCGATACCGAAGAAGAAGTGTTGATGATGGCAAATTCGACTGAATATGGTTTAGCGGCAACAGTTTGGACAGAGAATTTAACCCGTGCGCACAGAATTGCGAATGAATTGGATTCAGGAATTGTTTGGATTAACTGTTGGCTGGTTCGTGACCTTAGAACTCCTTTTGGAGGAACTAAAAACTCAGGAGTTGGACGTGAAGGTGGTTTCGAGGCTCTAAAGTTCTTTACTGAGCCTAAGAATGTTTGTATTTCTGTAGGATAAGTTACCCTATAAAAACCTCAAATCTTTTACCATCAATTGCAGGGTAACATTGCCTTGCCATTCATTTTCTTCGATGGTATAAACAAGATCAAAAGGTTTTTTTGCTTTGATTTCTTTTTCCAAATTGCCAAGATTAAAAGCAATTCCGCTAATCTTAATTCCCGGGTTTTCTTGTTGAACTACGTCTAATTTCAAGTGCGTTTTTTCACCACCAACGGCCTTGCTCCAGCCCCCATCAATGCAACCTCGCGTAACAAACACAGGTTTCATATTATCTGGTCCAAAGGGGGCAAATTGTTTGACCAATCTCCAGAACTTATCGTTGATATCCGAAAGGTTGATTTCTAGGTCAATATCCATTTTGGGAATCAGTAATTCTGGGTCGATTGTCCTAGAAACAATCTCTTCAAACCGTGCTTGTAGTTTGGGCACATTTTCAATCTCTAAGGTCATTCCCGCAGCGAATTGGTGTCCGCCAAATTGTTCCAAGACATCAGCACATTGATTCAAAGCTTCGTGAATATCATAGCCTTTTACCGAACGCGCAGATCCAACGGCCTTGCCATTTGATTCGGTAAGAACGATAGTTGGGCGGTAGTAGTTTTCAATAAGTCGGGAAGCCACAATTCCAACAACACCTTTATGCCAGTTTTTATCATAAAGTACCGTCGACATTCTGTCTTCCAGTTTATTATTGATAACTTGATCTAGCGCTTCTTGGGTTATGCTTTTATCTAGTTCTTTTCGCTCAACATTTCTTTTTTCCAATAAAACACTGGATTTTTCAGCGATATCGCTGGTGTCGGAAAGCAGTAATTCCACTGCTTTTTTTGCGTGATCAATTCGTCCAGCGGCATTTATTCTTGGGCCAATAATGAATACAACATCAGTAACTGAAAACTGGCTTTTTCTTCCCGAAAGCTCAATCATGCTCTTAATTCCTCTTCTTGGATCAGAGTTGATTTGCTCCATTCCCAAATGCACTAATACACGATTTTCTCCTGTTAGCGGAACAATATCACAAGCACTAGAAATAGCAACTAAATCCAATAAATCTTGCCAAGTATGGTCTTCGAGGTTTAATACTTGCGCCAAAGCTTGACACAATTTAAAGCCAATTCCACAGCCAGAAAGTTCTTTGTATGGATATTTACAGTCCGGTCGTTTATGGTCTAAAACTGCAACTGCTTTTGGGATATCTCCGTGCGGTAAATGGTGATCGCAAATAATAAAATCAACGCCTTTTTCTGTGGCGTAATCGACTTTTTCGTGTGCCCTAATTCCACAGTCAAGAGCAATGATTAATGAACAGTCATTTTCTTTTGCATAATCCACTCCTTGAAAAGACACGCCATAACCTTCTGTATACCGATCGGGAATGTAATAGTCAATATTCTCCGCATAAAAATGATTCAAAAAGGTGACCATTAATGCAACGGAAGTTGTTCCATCCACATCGTAATCTCCGTAAATGAGAATTTTCTGCCCCTCTTCTAATGCGGTCTGAATGCGCTCGACGGCTTTGTCCATATCCTTCATCAAAAAAGGATCGTGTAAATAATCTAAAGAAGGCCTAAAGAATTGTTTTGCTTCATCAAATGAAGTAATGCCGCGTTGAATTAAAAGCCGCGCGACAGTTTCATTAACTCCTAAAGAGGTCTGAAGAATTTCTAAAGATGTTGAGTCGGGTTTCGGGGCTAGTTCCCATTGGTATTCCATAGCCCGAATTTAAGGAAATCTACTCAGGCTTATTGATATCGTCGTCTGATTCTTCCAAATCAGGATCTTCGTCTTTTGTTGAGCCAAGTTTCTGCGCCTCTTCGTCCAAGATCTTAAAGAGCTGATCTAGGCTTGGAGTAAGAATAATTTCTATCCTTCTGTTTTTTGCTTTTGCAGCGGCAGTTTTTGCTGGGTCAACAGGTACAAACTGACCTCTTCCAGCTGCAGTTAATAAGGAAGCGTCAATCTTGGAATTATTTAACATTAGCTTCACAACCGAAGTAGACCGCATAACCGATAAATCCCAGTTGTCTTTAATACAACCCGCACCGCTCATTGGGTCAATATCCGTATGACCCTCTACTAAGATGGTGATGTCCGATTGCTTCTCTAACACTTTAGACAGTTGAACCAAAGCATTTTTTCCTTCTGCATTTACTACCGTACTTCCACTTGGGAATAACAGTTTAGCTTCCATTGAAACATAGATTCTTCCGTTTTTCTGAGTAACCGTAAGACCTTTATCTTTAAAGTTTAGAAGTGCGTTTGTTATTTTGTCTTTTAAGGCTCTAACAGCAGCATCCTTATCAGCAATCATTTGCTCTAACTCATTAATACGGATGCTTCTTGAGTCTAAGTCTTTCTCCAGTTTTTGAAGGTCAGCTTTATAACCGTCCAATTGAGCTGCTACTTTGTTTAATTCAGCTTCTTTACGATTTAGTTCATCTTCCTTTTTCTGAAGATCTTCTTGAGCGCGTATCATTTCTTTCAAGAGTTTTTGATTCTCTTTTTGATTTACTGCGCTTGATTTTTCTTGGTTGGCGAGCAATTGTTGTTTAAACACCTCTAGTTTTTGGTATTTACCTTTCAGCGCATCATGATCTTGTTTGGTGTCGTCGTATTCTCTAGCAAGGTTATCGAAGTCTTTTGTCAATTTTTCAACCTGAGCTTTTAATTCATTTCGTTCTGTCTCAAGGTCTTTTACGGCACCTGAAAGGTATCCGCGTTCAGATTCGCTCTTTTCATAGTTCTTTTGAAGTTCCGCATATTTTTTCTGAGGCACACAACTTCCTAAAAAGGCGGTAGTTAATCCAACAACGATAAAAAGTTTTATAAATCTAGACATAGTCAAGTGTTTGTAGAAATACAAAGATGTCTAAAGCCTTACTGCTAGTTTTTAGAAGTTTCGGATTTTATAAACAGTGAGTAGTTATAACGCAGAGTATCGCAAAGCTTCGCAATGGTTTTTATGCTCTTAGAAATCGCAGAATTTAAAATATTGAATCGTTAGGTTACCTCTATTCTGGAAGCGTTATTGAACTTGAAAAGCGGAGCTTTTGGTGTGAAATAGCTATTCAGAATTTCAAACCTGCCTTGTATTAGAAGAGATGCTGAACTAAATTAAATGCAAGTACAAAAACCTTTACCCACCAATCAAAATCATACTACGATTAGCCTGATTCTTTTTTGGATCAGAGAACTCTTCCAGAGTCTCCATTCCGCCGCGCATTCGGTGTTTGTTTCCAAGCGCTATTTTCACTACGGGCATTATTGGCTCATTTTTTCGAAAGACTTTAAGAATATTAACTTCATCCTCAGAAAACAAGCAGTTTTTAATGGTTCCGTTTGCTGTTAATCGAATTCTATTGCACGAATCACAAAACGGATTTGTTACAGTGCTTATGATAGAAAAGCTCCCAACGAAACCTTTAATTCGGTAGTTCTTGGAAGTATCGTTTGGTTTATCTTGAATGCGATCAATTTTATTTCCATCAAAATGTTCCGCAATTTTTTGAAGGATACTTGCCATAGGAACCAGTTTTTCGGTCTTCCATTCATTTCCTTCAAACGGCATGAATTCAATAAACCGAATAACTAAAGGCAAGTCTTTCGTTAACTCAATAAAATCGTTGATTTCATTTTCATTAAAATCCTGGAGCAGCACAACATTAATTCTAGGCTGAATACCAGCATTTAATGAAGCGTAAATATTTTTCATAACTCGATCAAATTGATCTCGTCGAGTAACATCAAAAAACTTTTTTTTATTCAGAGTATCCAAACTTATGTTGATACTCTTCATCCCTTTTTCTTTAAATAGAGGCAGGTATTTATCTAAAAGAACAGCGTTTGTAGTAATGCCAATTTCAGCGGGAAGTTCGGCTAAGCCTTTGTATATAAGTTCAAAGTCTTTTCTTAATAGTGGCTCCCCACCAGTTAATCGGATTTTAGTTACACCAGAATTTACAAATGTTTTGGCAATTTCAAGGACTTCATTTGCACTCATTATTGAATTGGGAGGAGACAAGCCTACTCCTTCTGCAGGCATACAATAAGTGCATCGCAAGTTGCATTTTTCAATTAATGAAATGCGCAAATAGGTGTGTTCTCGGTTAAAAGAATCAGTCAGATTATTCTCTGAAGTGTTCTCTGAAGTAGAATATGTTTCGAGCTCATTGTGCATCCTGCAAATATAAGTACTGGAAATGGTCATAATACGAGTAAAAATGAGCGGTATTTATGTATTTCTAACAGTTGAACCAGAAGATTCAATACACTTTTGCGCCCAATTATGAATGGCAGGTTAATGGGCTTTTTTGTGTTTTTAGCGTTTTACATTTTTTTGAATGTAATTAGCTATTTAAGGCTAAGGCAATGGTATAGTAAAAAGCAATATTGGTCTAAAATCAATTTAACGGTTCTCTTTTCAGAGCTATTCATAATAGCCGGAATAGCATTTATGTTTTATCGATTCCGAAATCCTTTGGAATTTCCAAGTGCTGTTCAAAATTGGCTTATTGGTGCATGGTTTTCTATGCTAGTGGGAAAACTAATTTTTGGATTAGTTGTGCTCATAGACGGCATTGTAGCGCTGCCATTTTTGGGAGTTAGGGCGATTCAAAAAAAGGATTTATCTTATAATCCTACCCGCAGAAAGTTTGTAAAAAATGCTAGTCTTGTAATTGCAGGAATTCCCTTCATTTCAATGATCAACGGCATTACATTCGGAAAATACGCCTATCAAGTTCGCCGGGTAACTTTAAAATTCTCCAACCTACCAAAATCATTTCAAGGGTTTACTATTGCGCAGCTATCAGACATTCATTCAGGAAGCTTCGATAACATTGATGAAGTAAAGCGTGGGGTAAAAATGGTGAATGAGCTAAAAGCCGATTTGATTGCATTTACGGGCGACCTAGTAAATAATAGAACTAAAGAAGTTCTGCCTTTTTTGGATATCTTTTCCAAATTGAGCGCTAAAGAGGGGGTCTACTCAATCAAAGGAAATCACGATTACGGAATGTATCGACCTTGGGCAAGCAATGATGATTTTTTAGCAGACCAGCAACAAATGGATGATGTTCATGCCCAAATGGGTTTCAAATTATTGAAAAATGAATACGCTATCATCAAAAAAGGAAGTGAAGAGATTCAATTAGTAGGGGTTGAAAATTGGGGTTTACCGCCATTTCCTCAAGTTGGAGACTTAGAAAAGGCTACCGGAAATGTAGATGCACCTTTTAGAGTATTGCTTTCTCACGACCCTAGTCATTGGGATGAAAAGGTTCGGCCTAACGCCAAAAACTATGATCTCACATTGAGTGGCCACACGCATGGAATGCAATTTGGTGTTGAGATACCGGGGTTAATAAAGTGGAGCCCAGTTAAATATAGATACCCAAGGTGGGCCGGTTTATATCAAGAAGGTAAAGAGTACTTGTACGTAAATAGAGGCTTTGGGTTTTTAGGGTTTCCAGGTCGAGTTGGAATTATGCCGGAGATAACTTTAATAACATTAGAAACTGCATAAGCTCCTGAGGCTAGCATAATGAAATTACTATTTTTGCCGCCGCTCGGTTATGATTGAACAACTACAAAAATATAAAGAGGAACTAGAGAAGGTTGCTGTAATGTCTGCTGAAGAAGTAGAGCAGTTACGCATCAAATTTCTAGGTCAAAAAGGTATATTAAAAGATCTTTTTGGTGCCTTTAAGACTGTTCCAGATGAGCAAAAGAAAGAGTTTGGGAGGCAATTGAACGATCTCAAAAACCTTGCACAAGAAAAAATTTCGGATCTCAAATCTGCTGTTTCAGATCAAGAGGGAGAGGAGGGGTCGATAAATGACCATACACTTCCTGGTAATTATAAAGAGTTGGGTGCGCGTCATCCAATTTCGTTAGTTCGTCAAGAGATCATTGATATTTTCGCGGGAATTGGATTTTCAATTTCTGAAGGTCCAGAGGTGGAAGATGATTGGCACAACTTTACGGCCCTTAATTTTCCAGAAGAACATCCAGCAAGAGATATGCAGGACACTTTTTTTGTTGAAAACAAGAATGGTGAAGAGGATTTGGTTTTGCGAACCCATACCAGTTCAGTTCAGGTTAGGATAATGGAAGCAGGAAAGCCTCCAATTCGAACAATTTCTCCTGGTAAAGTATTTCGAAACGAAGCTATATCAGCGCGTTCTCACTGTATTTTTCATCAAGTCGAAGGACTTTATATCGACAAAGGAGTAAGTTTTGCAGATTTAATGCAGACTTTACAGTATTTTGCGAGTGAATTGTTTGGGCCAAAAGCTAAAATTAGAATGCGGCCCTCTTACTTCCCCTTTACAGAGCCAAGTGCAGAAGTAGACGTGTGGTGGGGATTAGAAAACGAATCGGATTACAGAATAACAAAAGGTACTGGTTGGTTGGAGATAATGGGTTGCGGAATGGTTGACCCAAATGTTCTTATAAATTGTGGAATAGACCCAAATGAATATTCGGGGTATGCCTTCGGAATGGGAATTGAAAGAATTGCCATGAATCGATACGGAATAGACGATATTCGTATGTTTTTTGAAAATGATATTCGTTTTTTAAGGCAATTTAAAAGCGCTTTTTAGCCTTAAAGAATTGTTTATCAGGCAACAAAAAAAACATTGACTATATTTAAATAAATATTTTTCTTTGCATATAATTTTTAAAATTTAAAACTGGATTAAAATGTCAGACGTTTCAAACAAAGTGATCGCAATAATTGTAGATAAATTAGGAGTTGAAGAATCAGAAGTAACGCAAGAAGCGAGCTTTACAAATGATTTAGGAGCTGATTCTCTTGATACTGTAGAACTCATAATGGAGTTCGAAAAAGAATTTAACATTGCTATTCCGGACGATCATGCCGAGAATATCGGTACCGTAGGTGATGCTGTGAAGTATATAAGCGAAAACGTAAAGTAATCGTCTCTTTTTTATTGAATTTATAACTTTATCGTTTATTAGTGTATGGAATTAAAGCGTGTAGTGGTGACAGGTGTAGGTGCTCTAACAGCCATCGGAAACAATGCTGATGAGTATTGGAATGGATTAGTTAACGGCGTAAGTGGCGCCGCACCTATTACGCGATTTGATGCATCTCAATTCAAAACACAATTTGCTTGTGAATTGAAAAACTTTGATGTCAGTGATTTTATTGATCGAAAGTCTCAAAGAAAGATGGATCCATTTACTCAGTATGCTATGGTAGCTGCTGACGAGGCTATAAAAGATGCAGGTATTAGTATAGAAACTCAAGACCCCGATCGTATCGGGGTCATTTGGGCTTCTGGAATTGGAGGGATTCAAACCTTCCAAAACGAAGTTCAAGGTTTTGTTGAGGGTGATGGAACCCCACGTTTCAATCCGTTTTTTATTCCAAAAATGATTGCTGATATTGCTAGTGGTCAAATTTCAATGAAACACGGGTTTAGAGGTCCTAATTATTCGACAGTTTCGGCTTGCGCTTCTTCTACAAATTCAATAATTGATGCTTACAATTACATTCGACTAGGAAAAGCAGATGCCTTTGTTACTGGCGGTTCAGAGGCGGCAGTTATTGAAGCAGGAGTCGGTGGTTTCAATGCTCTGAAAGCGCTATCAACTCGGAATGATTCTCCAGAAACAGCTTCTCGCCCATTCGATAGGGATAGAGAGGGTTTTGTTTTAGGTGAAGGTGCGGGAGGTCTGATTCTAGAAGAATTAGAACACGCTAAAGCTAGAGGAGCAAAAATATACGCAGAGGTAATAGGTGGAGGCATGTCCGCTGACGCCCATCATATCACAGCTCCACATCCAGAAGGTTTAGGTGCACTTAACGTAATGAGAAGCACTTTAGCTGATGCTTATATGAACCCAGAGGATGTAGACTATATCAATGTGCACGGAACATCAACTCCACTAGGAGATATTGCTGAAACAAAGGCGATTCAAGGGGTGTTTAAAGATCATGCTTACAAACTAAATATTTCATCAACCAAATCAATGACAGGACATTTATTGGGAGCTGCAGGTGCAATTGAAACTATTGCTTCAATATTTGCGGTTTATCACAATATCGTTCCTCCTACGATTAATCACTTTACAGATGACCCTGAATTAGATTCAAAATTGAATTTCACATTCAATGAGGCTCAAGAACGGGTGGTGAATACAGCATTGAGTAATACTTTCGGATTTGGAGGTCACAATGCTTCAGTATTGGTAAAAAAGTTTAAAGGTTAAGTGGGATTTTTGGGGTTCTTTTTTAAAAAAGAAAAGTCCAAACAATATTCTTCATTTTCATTTTCAATATTTCAATTATTAGGATTTTATCCTAACGATGAATCCATCTATAAAGATGCGCTAGTACACATTTCTGTTACACGGAATAAAAATGTCCAAAGCAATAATGAAAGACTTGAGTTCCTCGGTGACAGTGTAATTGATTTAGTTGTTGCTCAATGGTTGATGGAGGAGTTTAAAACTGAACAAGAAGGTGTTTTGACACAGTTAAGAGCTAAGATTGTAAATCGTAAAAACCTGAATCACTGTGCCTTTAAAATGGGCCTTGACAAGCACATTCTAACCGACGGAAAGATTATTCTTAAAAATACGTCGATACCAGGAAACTGTCTGGAAGCAATAATTGGTGCTGTATATTGGGATTTTAATTTAGCAACAGCGTCGAAAGTAATTCAGAAGGTAATTATAGCGCATTTGGACTTAGACGATTTAATCGCAAATACGACGAATTTTAAGAGTACCTTGTTAGAGTGGTCACAACAAGAAAAAAATCAAATAGAGTTTGTTATTTCTGAAATATTTGAGGAAGAAAAAAAATTATTCCAAGCGGAAGTTCTTGTTGACGGAAATAGTGTTTCAAAGGCTAGTGGAAAAAACAAAAAGGATGCAAGTCAAAGGGCTAGTAAACTGGCAATGGAGTTATTGAACATTGGATAAACTATAATAGTTTTTAGAGTGTGTTTTACTTTGCTATTTGAAATTATAAATACTATAATATTGCAGTATGGCAACTCTCAGTTTTGAATACGATTACGATTTTCAGCTTATTGGGTTGTACTGCCATTTTAAAGATTATAGATTAGCGTGGGCGTTGAATAAAATGTTCGAGTTTGACTTTGTAAAGCAAGACCCCTATAGCATTAAAAATAAGGAAGATACGCAAGAGTTTTCTTGTTATACGTTTTTGATCGAGCACCAAGAATTGTATTATTACTTGCTCGCGAACAGAAGTGAACACGGGTTATTAATTCCCGAACGAAAGGATATTGATTATTTCATAATTATTGATGGTATATATGAACGATCGAAAAAAAAGGAATTCATTTCACAGTTAAGTGCTTTAAATGAGGTGCTATCTGCAGTTGAGGTGAACCCAAAAGGGTTGCGCTCCAAACAAAACTTATTAATGGAATAATGAAATATTTAGATAATAAAACAAAGATAATAGCGACTATTGGTCCGGCAACGAGTTCCCGAGAGATGCTTAAAAAGATCATTGAGACTGGTGTTAATGTATGTCGCCTAAATTTTTCGCACGGAACTCACGCGGATCACAAGGAAGTTTTAGAGCGGATTCGCAGTATTGACGAAGAATTAGAGATTCACACAGGAATTTTAGCTGATTTACAGGGACCGAAAATCCGAATTGGTGATATGGGTGAAGGAAGAGAGGTTGTCGCGGGAGACCTTCTTCAGATTACCACAAATAAAGATAATCCAGATGCAATCTGGATTAACTATAAAGATTTTCCTCGGGATGTTCAACAAGGGGAAAATATTTTATTGGATGATGGAAAACTCAAGTTCGAAATTGTTTCTACTGATGGAAAAGAGAACGTCGAAGCCAAAGTAATTTTTGGTGGTATTTTGAAGTCAAGAAAAGGAGTAAACCTTCCAGATACAAAAATTTCAATGCCTTGTTTGACTGAAAAGGATTTAGTTGATCTAGAATTCGTTTTAAAGTACGATATCCCTTGGATAGGCCTTTCGTTCGTTCGAAGTGCAGACGATGTATTGGAATTAAAATCTAGGATAGCAAAAGCTGATAAGACAAGTTTAGTAGTTGCGAAAATTGAAAAGCCAGAAGCAGTACAAAACTTAGATGCAATTATTGACGAAGCGGATGCACTTATGGTTGCTCGTGGAGATTTAGGAGTGGAGATTCCGCTGCAAGAGGTGCCCTTGATTCAAAAAAGCATTGTAAAACAATGTCGGAATAAAGCAAAACCAGTAATTATAGCAACCCAAATGATGGAGTCTATGATTGACAGTTTTGCGCCAAGTAGAGCAGAGGTAAACGATGTTGCTAATGCTGTTTTAGATGGCGCGGATGCAGTAATGCTGAGTGGTGAAACTTCTGTAGGTAAGTATCCTGTTGAAGTTGTGAGCACTATGATGAAAATTGTAATGCGAATCGAACAATCCGATCAGATCTACAACACGGAAATTTTCCCTGAAGATGTACCAGCACGTTTTATTACTGATAGTATTTGTAATAGTGCAGCGCAACTGGCTAAGACGGCTCATGCAACAGGAATAGTTACAATGACTTTTTCTGGATATACTGCTTTCAAAACCGCAAGTTATCGTCCTAATGGGTTCATATTCGTATTTACAGCGAATCGTAAAATCTTAGATATGTTAAGTTTGGTATGGGGCGTAAAGTCATTCTATTACAACGAGTTTGTAAGTACTGATCACACTATTGACGAAGTGAAATTATTCTTGAAAGAATATAAATATGCTGAAGTAGGTGATTATGTAATTCATATTGCGAGTATGCCAATTGCTAGAAAAGGAATGTCAAATATGTTGCGTATTTCTCATATTAAATAGACAAGAAACTTTAACGATTTCACATTACCTTTAAGAACTAGTTTTGTAAAAATTAAAAACAAAAATTATGTATCCTCCAGAATTAGTGGCACCAATGAAAGAAGACCTAACAAATGTTGGGTTTGAGCAGTTAACCGCTCCAAGCGATGTTGATTCTGTTTTAAATAATAACGAAGGAACCGTTTTAGTTGTGGTGAATTCAGTTTGCGGTTGTGCGGCAGCGAATGCTCGTCCAGCGGTGAAAATGGCTGTTCTAAATGATAAGAAGCCAGGAAAATTAACAACAGTATTTGCTGGTGTTGATGCTGATGCGACTAATCAAGCAAGAAAATACATGCTACCATATCCTGCAAGTTCGCCAAGTATGGGTTTGTTTAAAGATGGTAAGCTTGTTCACTTTATTGAAAGACATCATATTGAAGGTAGACCAGCTGAAATGATTGCTGAGAATTTAACTGCAGCGTTTAACGAGTATTGCTAGAATTTTAAAACAATAAACATAAAAAAAGGCTTCGAATTTCGAAGCCTTTTTTGTTTGCTGTAATTTGATAGCGGTTAATATAGAATAGAATCCGGGCTAAAGCTTGTTGTGTCAGGTCCATAATGTAATGAAGAGTCTGCAATAAGGACTGTGTTTTCATGAAAACTTGGCCCAGGACGAAGCATAAGCAATACAACAAAGACCGCAGCAATTGAAGCTATTGCCGCCCAATTAATTGGCGATGCCCAAATTGGACGAATCTTGCCTGGAAATGGAATAACATTGTTTTGGCGTCCATCAATGAACTGATTGTCACTTCCGAATTTCTCTTCAAAAGCAGCATCTAATTTCATTTTTGCATGAATTCGATCCGCATTAACATCATCTTTTCGCAGTGTATCTTCGATTCTATTATTTTTCATAAATCCCTTATTTAAAGTCTCCCATGCTGCTATTTTCAACACTACTAATTGTGTTGGCAAGAACCCTTTCTTCTAGTTCAAAATATCGATCCAAATTCTTTTTCATAACTCTAATTTTTTGGATTAAACATTTCCAGTTTTTCAGAAAGAACCTGCTTAGCGTAAAACAACTTTGACTTAACGGTTTCTTCTTTAATATTAAGTGCTTTAGCAATTTCTTCAATGCTAAAGCACTCGTGATATTTCATTATAAACGCTGTACTTGAGCCTTGATTTAAGTGACTCAATTCCTCAAACAAGCGTTGTTTTAAATAATTGTTCTTCTGCACTGTGCATTGGATTAAATTCTCGATTAACAATATGCGACGTATCCGATTCAGTATCCATAACTTTTCGAACCTCCATTTTCTTGTATTCGTTTTTCACCATGTTACGAGCTAGGCTATAAAACCAAGGTGAGAACGCTTTTGAAGTATCGAAAGCGTCTGGTTTTTCGATAATTTTCATGAATAAATCGTGCAGGAAATCTTCCGATTTTTCCTGATTATTATTCAGCCTACGAAAAAAGAAATAAAACATTTTTTTCTCGTAGCGAGCCTACAATGTATCGAACGCTTTTTTGTTTCCATTTGTCAATGGAGACCATGAGCTGTTCGTCGGTTTGAGTTGTAACTTCCAATGTGTTTTTTGTCGTAATCATATGCAGATACACTCCTTAACTTCAAAAGTTCGTTTTGCATTTCAATTGATATGTTAACACGGGTTAAAGCTGCGCAAATTGGTGTTAAGGCAGAATTGATATATACCGTTACCTTTGCAGTCAATGGAAAAGCATTCGCCTACCGAAGGTTGCTCGCATGAGCACCATGATCATAGTAATCATCAGCCTGGAATGCATGTGCATCCCATTACCAAAAACCTAAAAGTTGCCTTTTTTCTTAATCTAACTTTTACGATTGTAGAAATTATTGGCGGGTTAATGACCAATTCTATCGCAATTCTTTCCGATGCTATTCATGACTTTGGAGATACTCTTGCTATTGGAGCTGCATATTATTTTGAAAAACTATCCGACAAAAAACGCGACAATCAATTTAGCTATGGTTACCGCAGGTTATCTACTCTAGCGGCATTGCTTAATGTGGTCATATTAACCACTGGTTCAGTGGTTATAATTACCCAAACTATTCCGAGACTGCTTGCACCTGAAGAAGTAAATGGGTTAGGAATGATTGGCTTTGCCATATTGGGTGTAATAATGAATGGAATTGCCGTATTGCGTTTACGCAGTAATTCAAAATCGCTGAATCAACGAACGGTAATGCTGCATTTACTGGAAGATGTGTTAGGCTGGGGAGCTGTATTAGTTGCTTCGATTGTAATTTATTTTACAAATTGGTACATTTTGGATCCGATACTTTCAATGCTTATTGCTGGGTACATTTTATTCAATGCGCTTAAAAATCTAAAGTCGATAATGCATATCTTTTTACAGGCAATTCCAAACGATGTAAATGTTCAGGAGATTCGACATTTGGCGCTTAACATAGATGGCGTTCAAGAAGTCAATGATTTACATGTTTGGTCGTTGGATGGAGAGTTTAACATAGCCAGTATGCACGTGTTTTATGTCGCTGAGTTTGATTTAGGAAAGAGCGAATGGCTAAAATCTGAAATACGAAAACTATTTGCTGAAAAAGGAATTGAACACGTAACAATTGAGTTGGAGGGCCCGGGAAACGGACAAGGAATATTGAATAGTTCCTTTCATTAAAGTTTATAAAGAGTCATTTAGAGTTATTTCACTATAATTCGATTCTTTTTGAGCGTCATCAAGCTCTATTGTCTCTTCAAACACCTTTTTCAATTCTTCAGATTGTTTTTTTCGAACGTACTCAAAATTTTCTCTCTGTTTAATAGCAATCATGTATTGGCGAACTTCGAAGACAATTAAGCCAACAAACAGTCCGAAACTAATCCAAAGCTTAATGCTGAAGGTGCTGTTCTTATTTTCATTCATAATTTTCAGTTTGATCGAGTTTTTGTTTGCAAAACTATTATCAACCTAGATTAAACTAAATTAATCGTACTTTTTACTAAAAGGTTATTTTCACAATAAGACTTGTAAACAGTATTGTGTTTAACTAATTTGATAGTTGAAATATGTATTTTCGAGGGTCTTATAATTCGGTTAAAATTATCCTAAATTGCAGAAAGAAATTGAAATAGCGGTAACCCCGCAAGTGGCTCATCATAAGGATTTGCTAATTGAAGAATGTGCTCTAGATTTGGGAGTTCCCAGCGAAGGAGTGGGCGATGTCAAGGTTCTAAGGAGGTCGATTGACGCTCGATCGAAGCAGGTTAAGTATCGATTGAAATGTAGGGTTTATATCAACGAAGAACCATGCAGTTGAGTCGGTAGAAAAGAGGGCGTATCAAAATATAAGTGATAAGCCCCGAATTGCCATTGTTGGTAGTGGTCCGGCGGGATTATTTGCGGCTTTGCGGTTGATAGAATTGGGTTTAAAGCCAATAGTAATTGAACGGGGAAAAGATGTGTCAAATCGTAGAAAAGATTTGGGATTACTGCACAGAGAACATATTGTAAACCCTGATTCAAACTATTGCTTTGGAGAAGGCGGCGCGGGAACCTATTCCGATGGAAAACTCTATACGAGAAGTAAAAAAAGAGGAGACCTTAATCGAGTACTCGATATTTTAATCGAACATGGAGCTCAACTTGATATTAGAGTTGATGCACACCCGCATATAGGTACCAATAAGCTTCCCAAAATCATTGCCAATATGCGCAAGACTATTTTGGAATCGGGTGGAGAAGTTTTGTTTGATACCAGAGTAG
Source organism: Flavobacteriales bacterium UBA6770 (assembly GCA_905181875.1). Lineage (GTDB taxonomy): Bacteria > Bacteroidota > Bacteroidia > Flavobacteriales_G > Salibacteraceae > UBA6770. Next base: position 836,649 of record CAJIZH010000003.1, on the reverse strand, counting down.
AGGATATACTGATTAAGTCAGGAAAAGCAGTTGGTGTAGTTGATCAAAACGGAAATGCTATTGAGGCTGTTTCTATTGTTTTGGCAACAGGACATTCTGCGCGAGATATTTTCTATCTATTGCATGCAAAAGGACTCGAATTAGAAGCTAAAGCTTTTGCCATGGGCGTGCGAGTAGAGCATCCACAGCCAATTATCGATAAACTTCAATATCATTGCGAAGGACCAAGAGACAAGAATTTGCCATCGGCACCTTATTCTGCTGTGGAGCAGATAAATGGTCGAGGAGTATATTCTTTTTGCATGTGCCCAGGAGGGTTTATCGTTCCCGCAGCAACTGCTCAAGAAGAATTGGTTATTAACGGGATGAGTACCTCTACACGAGATTCTCGCTATGCAAACTCGGGTGTTGTTGTGGAAATTGAATTGGAAGATTTAAAACCCTACGAAAAACACGGAGTGTTTGCTGGATTAGAATATCAGAAGTACTTGGAAAATGCTGCTTGGAATGCTGGGGGAAGAACGCAAACCGCTCCAGCACAGCGGATAGTTGATTTTACCGAAGGAAAAATGTCTAGTGAACTAAACGATTGCTCCTACATTCCGGGAATACAATCATCACCTATGCACGAGTGGTTGCCAAAGCATATTGGTAAACGATTGCGAAAAGTATTCAAGGCTTTTGATCAAAAAATGAAGGGGTATTACTACACTAATGAAGCCCAAATTGTAGGGGTAGAATCTAGGACCTCTTCTCCTATAAAAATCCCTAGAGATGCGACTACCTTGCAACATCCTCAATGCGAAGGATTGTATCCGAGTGGTGAAGGCGGAGGTTATGCAGGAGGAATAGTTTCTGCAGCGATTGATGGAGAAAAAGTGGCTGAAGCCATTGCAAAAAACTTAAACTAAGAAAGAATGATTGAAATATCGGAAGCGAAGTTGGAAATGCTTTCTGTGCACGCAGTAGGAAATAAATCAAAAGAAGAAGGGTGTACTCCTTCAATGGGTGTTTATGACTTGCATGATGAGTTGGAAGATGTGTTATTTACTTATTTTCTAAAGCCATTTAAATCGGAAGATTTATTTAAGTTCAAGCATGAAGTTGATTTGAACATGAATGAAGTGTTTAGCTATGCAAAAACCATTTTTAATGAGCCAGACAAGTTTCATTTGTACTCAGTAAACATGCTCAAGCATTTGTACAATCAGTCAGAGCATCCACACATTAAATCCGGTGAAGTATACATTGCTAAATTCAGCGATATTGTTTTAGAAGGAGAATTGGTTGAGGCAATTGGGATTTTTAAATCGGAAAACAAAGACACGTTTATAAAGGCGCGTGATAAAGGAAACTTTGTAATGCTAGATCTTGAAAAAGGGATTGACGTAAAGAAATTGGACAAAGGGTGCTTGATTTTTAATACCGAAATAGAGTCTGGATATCGCGTCATGACTGTGGATCAAAATAATTACGACACGCAATATTGGAAAGACGATTTCCTGGGCCTGGAAGAAGATAAAAACGATGTTTTCTTGACAAAAAACGTAATTAATTTATGCAAGGATTTTTCGAAAGAAGTAGTTCGAGCAGAAGGCAATCCAAAAGATCAAGCCATGTTTATGGCAAAGTCGGTTGATGCGATTTCTCAGCAAGAACAATTTTCAATGGACGATTTTAAGGAAGAACTTTTTAGAGACGCTCCAGTGGAGATGAAAGACCGTTTTGAGGACTATCAGCAGGTGTACAAAGAAGAACGGCAAATAGATTCAATTGATGGTTTCGAAATCGCTGAAGACACCTTGAAGAAGGAAAAGAAGAAGATTAAAAACATCATTGAATTGGATACCAATATTCAGATCAAAATGAATTTTACTGATGCTAATTCGGGGGATAAATTCTTGGAAAGAGGTTATGATGCTGAAAAGGACATGTACTTCTATAAGGTTTATTTTAATAGAGAGAAGCGGTAGGACATTTAAAGAAACCGACCCACCTTTGCGATCTTGTCAAAAGGCATAAAATACATGTTGATTTCCGTGCTTGGGTTTGCGCTCATGCAGTTATGCGTCAAGTATTTAGTGCATTTACCAACTACTGAAATCGTCTTATTTAGATCGATAGTTTCGCTAGCATTGAGTTTGGCTGTAATTCTTCAATCAGGGATTGCTCCTTTTGGGGTAAACAAAAAATTTTTAATTCTTCGGGGTTTATTTGGAACTATAGCGCTCACATTGTATTTTTTTACGATTCAGAACTTACCCATTTCAACTGCAGCAGTGCTTCAGTATTTATCGCCAATTTTCACGTCAATTTTTGCTATTAAAATGCTCAATGAGCCCATGCCAAAAAGGCGGTGGCTATATTTTGGTTTGTCAATATTTGGTATATTGGTTGTAAAGGGCTTTAACCCTGACCTTGAGGCAAAATATTTGGTTGCGGGAATAGGGTCAGCCGTTTTTGCTGGGCTTGCTTATAACTGTATCCGCATTTTAAGAAATACCGATCGCCCGGTGGTTATTGTGTTTTATTTCCCTTTGGTTGCAATACCTATTATGTTGCTATTATCTATTAACGATTGGGTTTGGCCGCAGGGGGTTGATTGGCTTATGATTGTACTCATGGGTATATTTACTCAAATAGGTCAAGTTTATATGACCAAGGCATTGCATGCGGATAAGGCTACTATTATTACCAGTATGAAATACACAGGAATCATCTACGCCTTGGCCTTTGACTTCTTCATTTTTGGAGTAGAATACCAATGGGGAATGTTTGTAGGAATAGCATTGGTGTTGAGCGGTGTTCTGCTAAATATCCTGAAGAGAGATTAATAGTTTAAAAAAGGATTTTATAGCCGATTCAAGCTAACAATTAACCGCCTTTTAACGAGTCAAATAGAGCCCACTCTTTTACCCTTGATGTTTTAATGTTTTTCCATTAGATACCATTTCGTAGAGCTAGATAGAATGACATTAACAGCTATAATCAAAGTAAAGAGAAGCCAATATTCACTTACAAAATTATTAATCCTGTATTCAGAGACTTATCATACAGAGCAGCGATAACTGCGGGTTTTAATAGTTTTTGGTTGCTTTTACTCTTTGAAAAGGGGGTGAGCTGTTTCCTTAAGCCCATTTGATTATCGAAGAAGTTGGAGGCTTACAAAGTCTATGGTAAAACAAAAAGCCCGAATCACTTTCGCAATTCGGTCTTTCAATTTTATTATCAGATTAGCTAATAACCAGCTTTAGCCTTTAAACCCTGCTAACAGATACTTAAAACGAATAAGCAAGTAGTACATTACTGGAACAATAACCAAGGTTAAGGAAAGTAGCGAACGTGAGTCCGAAAATTACCGTCCAACTCATAGGTCCCCAGAACATAACGTTCTCTCCACCAAAATAGATGTCTGGATTCCATTCTCTTAAGAATCTAAAGAAATCGATATTCATTCCCGTCGCCAATGGCAACAAACCAAATACGGTTGTAATTGCAGTAAGCAATACCGGTCGTAAACGTGTTTTTCCACCCTCTGCAACACAGCGTATAACTTCTGCAACAGGTAATTTATCGCCTTTTTCTTTGTCCAATCCTAGCTCATTCATTCGTCGTGCAATTACCAAATTGGTATAATCGATGAGCACAATGGCGTTGTTTACCACAATACCCGCAAGCGATATAATACCAATCATTGTCATAATAACAATGAAGTCCATTCTGAAAATAATCAAGCCAAGGAATACTCCAATCAATGAGAATACAACCGAACCAACTATAATGATAGGAGTGCTCAAAGAATTGAACTGAGAAACGATAATCAAGAAAATTAGGAATACAGCAATCATAAGTGCGCTTATTAGAAACGCAGATTCTTTTGCTTGATCTTCTTGCTCACCAGCAAATGCTAGTTTATTGTCAGCAGGTAAATCGTATTCTTTTACAGCTTCTTTAATCTCTGCAACTACTTCATTGGCGTTATAGCCATCCAGTACGTTAGAAGCAATCGTAATCATACGATTCATGTCCTTTCGTTTAACTGAACTGTAGGTAGAGGTCTTTTTTGCAGTAGCAATGGCCGAAATAGGTATCTGACGAATTTGACCGTTTGTAACATCTCTAAATGTGATTTTTTGATTCATCAATAAATCAGCATTGTAACGATATTTATCCTTCAACCGAATTACGATGTCGTAGTCGTCTTCACCGTCTTTAAACGTTGAAACTTCTTGACCAAATAATGCTGTTCTAAGCGCAGTTCCAATTTGAGCAGTTGATACATTAAATCGCCTTGCTTTCTTTCGATCTACTTGAATAATGAACTCAGGTTTTCCAACTTCAACATCCAATTTCAACTCTTCAATACCACCTATGTTTCTGCCATTGATAAAGCTCTTCACATTCTCTGCTTGAGTAATTAGATTGTCATAATCATCACCCGTCAACTCAATCGTAATTGCTTTCCCTGTAGGAGGTCCATCATTGTTTTTATCTACGGTAACTTGAATGCCAGGTACACCTCGAACAATTTTTCGAATGTCTTCCATTACATCAGAAGTCTGTATGCCTCTTCGATATTGAAATTCAACAAAACTTACAGCAATCCTTGCTTTGTGAGGAGTGTTAGCCATTGAAGGCCCCGCTGCAGGATCCGATGCACCTTCACCAACTTGAGCAATTACAGATTTGATCAAGAAGTTTTTGCCTTTGCCTCTTACTTCAGCTCCGGTGTTGTCTTCGTAACGTTTTCCATAATCCAAAATCTTAGCTTCAAGCTCTTTCGTAATTTCATTTGTTTCTGTAATGTCCGTTCCAATTGGAGCTTCGATAAATATGTTTACATATTTAGGTTGTCCAATAGGGAAGAAAATCACTTTTGGTGGGATAACTGCCATCAAGAAAAAAGAGAAAAACAACATTCCAAAAGTTCCTACGAAAAACCAGATTGGATTCTTTCTTCTCAAAGCAAAGTTTACAAAATTCTTATATCTGCTTTCCATCCATGGAAGCAATTTAGTCTGAAACCATTTGGTGCTAGGCGATAAAACATATACGTTTAAAAAGCCAAGTAAACCTATAATAATCAGCAAACTACCAATAGTGCTCATTCCTCCAGCTGCTCCATCTGCACCGTCTATCATTCTTAAGACAGCACCTATAACTAGCATAGAGATTCCGAAAATCGCAAGTTTTTTAGGGTTAGTTTTTTTCTCTTCAACTTTCATTAGAGATGCAGTAAGTACTGGATTAATTACCAATGCTACAAACAATGAAGAGCCCAATACTGTCATTAAAGTAATAGGTAGCCAAAACATAAATTCGCCCATCATACCTGGCCATACAGCCAATGGAAGAAATGCTGCGAGTGTAGTTGCTGTTGACGCTATAATTGGCATGGCAACCTCTCCGACACCATATTTTGCAGCGTCAAATGCAGACATACCTTCGTCGTCCATAAGGCGGTAAATATTCTCTACAACTACAATTCCGTTATCCACCAACATACCCAATGCAAGGATCAATGAAAAAAGAACCATTGTGTTTAAGGTTACTCCAATCGCACCCAAAATAAACATGGATAGAAGCATACTTAGTGGAATCGCAATTCCAACAAAAAGCGCGTTTCTTATTCCCAAGAAAAATAGGAGAACCAGCACAACGAGTAACATTCCAAAAATGATACTGTTTTCCAATTCGGAAACCATTCTACGTGTATCATCACTCTGGTCATTGGTCATGGTAATGGTAACATCATCAGGAATAACATTAAGCTGTGCCTCTGCAATAATTTTATTGATCGATTCAGAAGCTTGAATCAAGTTTTCACCCGCACGTTTCTTAACGTCAACCATTACAACAGGCTTTTTATATTCTCGAGCGTAACTCGTTTTTTCAGCTTCTTCAAAAACTACCTCTGCAATATCTCTTAGATATACAATGTTGAATTTTTCTTGTTTTACAGTGATATCTTCAATATCAGCTGCACTGGTAAAGTCACCTACAACACGAACCGTTCTTCTTGTTGAACCCGTTAAAATATCACCACCAGATATGGTGACGTTTTCATTACGAATAGCGTTAGAAATGTCGTTAAATCCAATTTTCATGGCTTCCATTTTGGCAAGATCCACGTTAATTTTCATTTCTTTTTCTGTTACTCCGCGAACGTCAACTTCAGTAATCTCTGGAAGTGCCTCAATTTTATCTTCTAAATACTCGGCATACTCACGCAATTGGTCTACAGAATAATCTCCCGAAAGGTTAATGTTTACAATCGGCATCATTTCCGACATGTTCATTTCAAACACATTAGGATCAGCTGGTAAATCATTTGGGAAATCAGGATCTCCTTTTGCTAAATCAACTTTGTCTTTTACCTTTCTAAGTGCCTCTTCTGGCGAAATGCTAAAGTCAAATTCAATAAAAACAGTAGAATAGCCCTGAACCGAAGTTGAGGTCATTTTATCAATTCCTGAAATCGATTTTATCTCTTTCTCTAGTGGACGTGTAATCAGTTTTTCAATATCCGCAGCAGAATTTCCAGGGTAAGGAGTTCCAACATAAATCTGAGGAATTACAATCTCTGGAAATGCCTCTCGTGGCATTGAACTATATGTAAAGAAACCTGCAATTAAGATAATTGCGGTTATTACATACACCGTCATTTTGTTCTTTAGGGCTCCAGTTGAAAGAGCGAACTCTTTATGCAACCCTTTGTTTTCTTTATTTTCCATTGTATGGGATTTTAAAAGGAGTGTCTTAGTTTTTTATTGAAACTTGTTCACCAGATCGAATACTGCGAGCGCCTCTGTCAACTATTGTTTCAGAGCCTTTCAAGCCTTTCGAAATCATTGATTTTCCTTGGTAGTTCATAGTAACTTCTACAAGTTGTTTTTGAACAATGCTGATGCCTGATTTTTGATTTACTACAAATACATATTTTGTATCTGAAGCACCCTCCATGATTAACCCAGCATTAATAACAACTGCACTATCCTGAGAAAAGTCGTTCACATTGATCAATGCAACCATATTAGGCTTAAGAATATTTTCAGAGTTGTCGATGTTTACTCTAATCTTGAATGTTCTGTTATTCGGGTTTATGAATTGACCAACTCGTTCAATTTTAGAATCGATATCCATTCCTAGAGCAGGAAAGCTTATCACAACGTTATCGCCAGCTTTTACTTTTCCAACATAGTTTTCAGATATATCTGCCTCAACATACATATTTGTCAAGTTCATCAATCTTACAACAGGCATACCTGGCATTGCCATTTCACCTTCTTTAGGGAAAATCTCGTCAATAACACCTGCAAATGGAGCGGTTATGTTTCCTTTAGAAATATTTGCTTGCAGAGCATCTAAGCTGTTTTTAAGTGCATCACGATTGTTTTTTGCTTGTAGAAATTGCATTTCTGATCCAATTTTTTGATCCCACAGTTTCTTTTGTTTTTTGAAGGTGGTCTCAGTTAATTCCATTCTTGTTTTCAACTCAGCTTCTTGCTCGCGCATTGCTTGAATATCCATTATCGCGATAGTTTGACCTTTTGTAACCTGCTCGCCTTCCTTTACTTTAATAGAAATAATGGTAGCTCCAATTTCTGGAAAGATCTGTGCGTTTTGATCAGAAGATAGTGACCCGTAAACTTGAAAGTAATGATTAAAGGCCTCTAAAGAAGGATTAGCAGTACTAACTAAGGCTAAAGATTTTGTAGTGTCCAAAGCAGAAATTTGCAATTCAATTTCGGCTAGTCTATCTCCAATTGTTGTCTTTACATCTTTCAATGAATCTTTCTCTTGCTTTAGCATAGAAAGCTCATCGGTTGCTACTTCTTGGCTGCATGATATCATGAACAAGCTAGCTAGAAAAAATACAGTTATCTGTTTCATTTTCGTTTTTGTTAGAATAGGGGTGTTATTATTTTTCATTTTTATTTAGTTCCTAATGCGTAATCCAAATCAGCTTTCGCTTGAATTAATTCAATTACCGCCATTATGTAATTCATTTGAGATTGGAGGTATTGGTTTTCTGTTTGGGTAACTTCAACACTGCTAGTCATTCCTTCAGAGTACTTTATTTGAGTTTGTTTTTTAATTTTTCCAGCGAGCTCTAGATTTTGAGAGGAGTTGTCCATTTTGTAGATTGCAGTTTCATAAGCGTTCTTTTTGGTTGCCATATCCAAAAACAATCCTTGTTCAGTTTGCTTAAGTCTTAAGTTCGCTTGTTCGACGCCCACTTTAGCTTGTTGTATTTTATTGTGACGCATCCCTCCAGCAAAAATTGGCACGTTCAATTGAACACCTATAATGCTTGTTGGAAACCATTTTCCAGCGCCAGAGAAATGATTGAAGTCATTTCCGAATGAATTGCCTTCATATAGAAAATTCCCATAAAGTTTAGGATAATTCCCCATTTTTTCATTACTCAGAGTAAGCTCTTGAGTGCGCATGCTCAAAGTTGCAGCTTGATAATCGACATGATTTTCTACCACCAATTTCGAGTTCATGTTTTGGTCTTTATTAGAAAAAGGATTTTTTATATCATCCAATTTTTCCGTTAAAGTGATTTCCGTTTTAATGGGCATTCCCATGGTAAACTTGAGCATATCTACGGATGTTTTTTTCTGATTTTCAGTTTGAATCTTCAGATTTTCGGTGTTGAGAAGAAGCAAGCGAAGTTGATCAACATCTTTTTCTTCTATAAATCCAGCATCGAACATTGCAGCAGCTTCATCAACCATTGTTTGCAGTTGCTTTTCATTTTCTGCAATCAGCATGGCGTTTTCGTCTGCAGCCAGAACCATTCCGTATGATTTCGTTATATCTCTTGCTATCTCTGCATCAGTCTTAGCTTTTTGAGCATTTACTAATTCTAGGTATGTTTTAGAAGCTTTAAGTCCCACTAAGTAGGAGCCATCAAATAACAACTGGCTTACCGAAATTCCAGCTTTCATATTACTTTTCACGCCAAATTGTAATTCTAAAAATTCGTCTGGTGAGGCAGCTGGATTAAAAGAATTTGCAGGCGCTAATTGCACCGGAATTTGCAGGAAATAATTGTATCCTGCACTGGCGTTGATTTGAGGAAGCCCCATTCCTGTAATTTCCTTGATGCGCTGCTCTGCCTTTCTAATGTCCAGCATAGCGTTTCTGGTGAAATAAGAGTTCTCAGCGGCATAGTCTTTTGCCTCCTTGAGACTAAAAGATGTCTTTTCATCTTCAGCTTGTCCAAACAGCAGCGTGCTTAAACAAAGAGTGATAATTAGAGTTAGAGGTTTTTTCATTTTTTTATAATCTGTTTTGAGTGTTTTTTAACTTTTTCTTTAAGGTATTCAATACCTTTTTCTGAGGCTAGCCCTCGAATGTGATATCTGAAGGTTTCTAGGTAAACTTCTGCAGATGAAATCTCTTCTGGAAATAAGTCCCGATTAAAGAAATCATCCATTCTCGCTAAATAGACTCCTGTTAAAATTGGAATGTTTAGATCATCACGATACAAACCTTGATCAATTCCTCTTTGCATATTCGAAGAAACCCAGTCTTTAACGACAGTCATCTTGTACTGTTGAAAGCTAGTCATAGCTTCAGGATAATATTTTTGAAGGTCGTACATTACAGAAGGGTGCACATTTTTAAGTTGGCCAACAATCACTTTAGAAATTTCAAAGTTTTCATCGATTGCATTTTGCCCGATTTTTATGCAAGAATCAATTGCACAGGTTTCCATTTCATGGTGATACTCCATTCCTTTTAGCACCAATTCTTTTTTGTCACTTACGTACTTGTAAATTGTTTTTTTAGAAACACCTAAGTGACGTGCGAGATCGTCCATTGTAACACTGCGAATACCGTATTTCATGAATACTTGGAGAGCACCCATTAATATTTGCTGAAATTTTTCGTCTACTTTTTCCACACTGCAAATATATGTTCAAAAAACCCACGGAAACGTTTTTGAGTTAAAAAGTTTCCCTACGTTTCCAAAGTTTCTCTGTTTTGATGCTTCATTTTTTATCAAAAATCCTTGTTTGCTGCGGAGTTCAAAGAATTAACTTTGCCGTGTTAAAATCTGTTCAAATTCGAATAAAATGAGTAAAGTTTCCATTGCAACCTTAATTGCAGACGAAAAAGTTGGGTTTAAAACGACCGTTAAAGGTTGGGTAAGAACATTTAGAAGTAATCGCTTTGTTGCTATGAATGATGGTTCGACCATCAAAAACTTACAATGCGTTATTGATTTTGAAAAATATTCAGAAGCAGAGATAAAGCGTATTTCAACGGGAGCTTGTTTGAGTTTAACAGGAGAGATAGTGGAATCTCAAGGAAGAGGTCAATCATTAGAAATGGTGGTTTCTGAACTAGAAATATTGGGTGATTCTAATCCAGACGAATTTCCAATTCAACCTAAAAAACACAGTTTAGAGTTCTTAAGAGAGAATGCACACTTGCGTTTTAGAACAAACACGTTTAGCGCAGTTTTTAGAATTAGACATGCAGTTTCTTTTGCAATTCACCAATACTTTAACGACAACGGTTTCTTCAATATTCACTCACCAATAATTACTGGATCGGATGCTGAAGGTGCTGGAGAAATGTTTCGTGTAACTGCCTTGGATGCGAAGAAACCTCCATTAACAGAAGATGGTGCTGTAAACTACAAAGAGGACTTTTTTGGTAAAGAAACTAACCTGACTGTTTCTGGACAATTAGAGGCTGAATTGGCTGCTATGGCGCTTTCAAAGGTTTACACATTTGGTCCAACATTCAGAGCAGAAAACTCAAATACCTCTCGCCATTTAGCAGAATTCTGGATGATAGAGCCGGAAGTTGCTTTCAATGATTTGTTTGATAACATGGATTTGGCAGAGGACTTCCTTAAATACGTAATCAATTATGTATTGGAAAACGGTGCTGATGATCTAGAATTCTTGGAGAACAGAATTCTAGATGAAGAGAAAAACATGAAGGCTGATTTGCGTCAGCCATTTGCATTGCGTGAGAAATTAAAAATGGTTGCTGATCAAGATTTTGAGCGTGTATCATATACCGATGCTTTCAACATTCTTAGAAACAGTAAACCCAATAAAAAGAAAAAATTCGACTACTTACTCGATGAATGGGGTGCTGATTTGCAAAGCGAACACGAACGTTATTTGGTAGAGAAGCATTTTGGTAAACCAGTAATATTATACGATTACCCAGCAAAGATCAAGGCGTTTTACATGCGTATGAACGACGATGGAAAGACCGTTGCCGCTATGGACATATTATTTCCTGGAATTGGAGAAATTGTTGGTGGATCGCAGCGTGAAGAACGGTTAGAGAACTTGCAACAGAAGATGAAGGAATTCAACATTCCGGAAGAAGAAATGTGGTGGTACTTGGACACACGAAAATTCGGAACGTGTAAGCATGCAGGATTCGGATTAGGCTTCGAAAGATTGGTTTTATTTATTACCGGAATGACCAATGTAAGAGACGTAATTCCTTTTCCTAGGACACCAAAGAACGCTGAATTTTAGGGTTGGTTAAAAGCGTTTTAAGTTTTCGGGTTCAAATGTCCATTCTGGAGTGCTGACAATATACTGAACAGAAGTGAGGCTTACCCAAGGAGAAATGTCTTCGTATTTGTTGTTTTTTAATACTTGGAGATCTTGAGCAGGCATGTAACTTTGACCAAGAATGAAATATTTCTCATTCTTTAAAGTATCAATTGCTAGGTCTAAAACTACTACTGCATGGCCTGGACTTCCGCCTCTTATAAAAACGTCTCCTGCTCGCAATTCTGTTAATTCTATTGGCTTTAGTTCATTGGTTAAAGACGCAGTTCCAGCAAACATAAACACTGTTTCTAGATAGCGCCAAAAGGTTTCTTCCGAATTATTTGGCTCGGCCTTTCTTACCCATGCAGTTTTGTTACTAGAAGTTCTATATCCATCTTTCCAATGTCGGTAGTCGCAATAGAATCCATTCACAAAATGAAATCCTATACTATCGTATTCCTGCCTTTCGTAATGATAGCGAGCTTTTAAATGCATAATTGCATCTGCGCATTGATGCAAATCTTTTTTACCAATCGGTAAGTCAACTACCGAGCAATAAACATTGTTATTCCATTTTGAGTCACCATTGTAAAGCCTCACCTCTGATTCTATCGGTTTTAGAACAAGATTTCTAAGGTAAAATTGAAAAGAGTTTTGATCAACTTCCTGTCTTTTTAATGGACCAGAAAAACCAAATCGAGTTCCAATAGTGATTGCCGATGAGTCGGTTATAAACTTTACCACTTTATTTTCTTGCTGTATTTGTTTCGGTTTAGATTCACTTTTAACATCAATAGTTTCCTGGTTGTTGCAGCCGAAAATGGAAAGTGAAAAAAACACAAGGGTTGAAAAAATAGGATAGTTCATGAAATTCAAAACACTAATTGGAATAATTTATTGCCCCAACCATCCTAATTTTCATCGTCCTTTTCAAATTCCAACTTACTTTAGTGCCCCTAAATTTATAGTCATGAAAAAGCTTACCTATTCTTCACTTGCAGCCTTTTTAATAGTTGGGTTGGCCGGCTGTGAAACTCCAGAGAAAAACGAAATGAAAAAAGGAATTACTTATCCCGATACACGAAAGGACTCAACTGTTGTTGACGATTATTTTGGAACTAAAGTGGCAGATCCTTATCGTTGGTTGGAGAACGATACTTCGGAAGAAACAGGTGCATGGGTTCAAGCGCAAAACAAAGTGACAAATGATTTTTTGGCTCAAATTCCCTACAGAGAAAAAATAGCAACACGCTATGAGCAGCTTATGAATTACCCAAAGCTTTCTTCTCCAAGAAAAGTGGGTGACTTCTACTTCTTCTATAAGAACGATGGACTACAGAATCAGGCGGTTATTTATTACAAAAAAGGAATGGAAGACGAGCCTCAAGTATTTATTGACCCAAATACATTGAGCGAAGATGGAACCATTGCCATAGGAATTTCTGGAGCCTCGGATGACGATAAGTACATCTCTTATATACGCTCAGAAGCGGGTTCAGATTGGTCGGAGATTCATGTAAGGGAAGTAGCGACTAATACTGAAATGATTGACGTGATAAAATGGGTAAAATTCTCAGGAGTTAATTGGTATAAAGACGGTTTTTTCTACAGTCGGTATCCGCTTTCTAATGAGGCTACAAAATATTCAGCGGCTAATGAAAATCACCAGATTTATTACCATACTATAGGAGAGTCGCAAGATCAGGATAAGCAGATTTATGCTGATCCTGAAAACCCTAAAATGTACCATTACTGTTCCAACACAGAAGATGATGAATACACTATTTTGTATAAACAAAACGGAACTGAAGGCAGCGAATTAAGATTTAGAAAAGCTGATAGCGAAGGCGACTTTGAAACTTTGATTGCTGGATATGAAAATAAAAGTGGAGTCGTTGATTTTATTGATGGCAAATTTTTAGTTAGAACGAATGTTGATGCACCTAACTATAGATTGGTTGCAATAGACCCGGCAAATGTTGCAAAGGAAAATTGGGTTGACATTATTTTAGAAACAGAAAACCTATTGGAATCGGTAAATACTGGCGGAGGAAAAATGTACGCTACTTATTTGATGAGTGCTACCAATCGAATTTTCGAGATGAACTATGATGGTTCCAATAACAAAGAAATTGAACTACCTGCTCCTGGTTCTGCAGGTGGATTCTACGGTAAAAAGGATGCAACTGAGTTATTCTACTCTTTCACTTCTTTTACCTATCCGTCTACCATTTTTAGATACGATATAGCTACAGGAAAATCTGAAGTTTTCTTCCAACCAGAATTGGCGTTTGATCCTTCAGACTACGAAGCAAAACAAGTGTTCTTTAAGAGCAAAGACGGAACTGATGTTCCCATGTTCGTGGTCCACAAAAAAGGATTGAAATTAGACGGAACAAACCCAACATTGATTTATGGTTATGGTGGGTTTAATATCAGCTTATCGCCTTCCTTCAGTACTTCAAATATTATTTTGCTAGAAAACGGAGGTGTTTATGCCATGGTAAACCTAAGGGGTGGTGGCGAATTTGGGGAAGATTGGCATAAAGCAGGAATGTTGATGAACAAACAAAATGTGTTCGACGACTTTATTGCTGGGGCTGAATTTCTAATAAAGGAAGGTTATACATCAAAGAAAAATTAGCGATGGAAGGTGGATCAAACGGTGGTCTTTTGGTAGGGGCATGCATGGCTCAACGTCCAGATTTATATGCTGTGTCACTGCCTCATGTTGGTGTAATGGATATGTTGCGTTACCATAAATTCACTGTAGGTTATGGTTGGACTCCAGAGTACGGAAGTAGCGAAGACAGCAAAGAAATGTTTGAGTACCTGAAAGGCTATTCTCCTTTGCATACGTTGAAGGAAGGAACAGAATTTCCTGCGACAATGGTTTTTACGGCAGATCATGATGATCGAGTTGTACCTGCTCACAGTTTTAAGTTTGCGGCTGAGTTGCAATTCAAACACAAAGGAACTAATCCAGTTGTAATTCGTATAGAAGAAAAAGCAGGTCATGGGGCAGGGAAGCCAACATCTAAAGTTATTGAAGAACAGGCAGATAAGTGGGCGTTTATGTTTTACAACATGGGCATTACCGATTTATATTCTGATGAAAAGAAAGCCGACGAGTAGGATGTTTTTTGGAATGAAATAAAATGCAAATAAAACCCCATGGCACGCTAATTGGCTTATTTGTTTTTTTTATCTTGTAATATTGAAAAGCTATGGCACTAAGACAAACATTAAACCTGAAAATGCTTCAGAAGTTGAGTCCTCAACAGATTCAACTTATGAAATTACTACAAGTGCCTACCGTAGCTATCGAAGCGCGGATAAAAGAGGAGCTTGAAAGAAATCCTGCTCTTGAAGAAGGTCGTGATGCAGAAGAGGATGAATTTGGCGAAAGTCAAGATGAGTACAACGATTCGTCCAAGGAGCCAACTGAAGCTGAAAAGGAATTCGATTTTTCAGATTACAGCGATGATGAACCATCTTACAAATACACTGCCCGCAATCACGGGGCGGATATTGAAGACAAATCAATGCCCATTTCTTTTGGGAAAACTTTTAGCGAATTGCTGGAAGACCAATTGGACATGCAAGATTTGGATGAAAACGAATACTTAATTGCCGATCATTTGATTGGCTCTTTAGACGAATCTGGATATTTACGAAGAGAGGTTGAATCCATTGTAGACGATTTAGCGTTTACCCAAAATGTTTTTACTGAAGTAGCTGATGTAAAACGCTTACTTTCTATTATTCAGTCTTTTGAACCAGCAGGAGTTGGTGCTCAATCTTTGCAAGAATGCTTGTTGTTGCAATTGAGAAGAAGAAAGGAACGAACGGTGGAGTCTTTGACTGCTCAAGCAATTGTGAAAGATTACTTTGAAGCCTATACCAAAAAGCACTACAAGAAAATTTTAGAAGGTCTTGAAATCAACGAACTGGCTTTAAAAGAAGCCGATGTTGAAATCAAAAAGCTAAACCCAAAACCAGGAAACTCTAGTGCAAATGGAAAAGCAAGTCAGGCCGTTTTGCCAGATTTTATGCTAGAAATTGAAAACGGTGAGTTTGATGTGCGATTAAACGGTAGAAACGCTCCAGATCTTAAAGTTAGTAGACAATATGCTAATATGATAGACGAATATCAGAGCACTAAAGACAAACCAGATAAAAAGAAAAAGGAAGCACTAATGTTTGTGAAGCAGAAGCTAGACGGTGCTAAATGGTTTATTGATGCGATCAAACAACGTCAGAACACCCTGATATATACTATGGAAACTATTCTTAACTTTCAAAGAGAGTATTTTTTAAGCGGAGATGAAACTAAGTTGAAGCCAATGATTTTAAAGGATATTGCTGATATTATCGATATGGATATTTCAACTGTAAGTCGCGTGGCAAATAGTAAATATATACAAACCCCTTATGGAACATTTCTCTTAAAAACCTTTTTTAGTGAGTCATTGACGAACACTGAAGGTGAAGAGGTGAGTACTAGAGAAGTAAAAAAGATTTTGCAAGAAGCAATTGATGTTGAGGAAAAGAAAAGACCGTTGACGGATCAAGCATTAACAGATTTACTAAAAGTGAAAGGCTATAATATTGCGAGACGCACAGTTGCAAAATATCGAGAACAACTTAATATTCCGGTTGCTAGGTTGCGAAAAGAAATATAGATGAATAGACAAACGGCTCAAATACTTTCATATGTTTTTCACCCAGGAATGATGCCAACTCTGGGTTTGTTTTTGTTACTTCAGGGGGACACTTATTTGAAATATTCCATTGGAACAACCACTAAGAGTTTCCTCTATCTGATTATCTTTCTAAACACGTATCTCTTTCCTGCTCTTATGGTACTCATAATGAGATATCGAAATACGATTAGCTCTATGCAACTGCTAGATAGAAAGGAACGAATAATTCCGATGGCAGTAGCCTCATTTTTTTATTTGCTCACCTATTTATTGATCAAGAAACTAACACTTCCTAGTGTTTTGGCTAACATGTTTTTTGGGTTGGCTCTTTCTGTTTTCGCCGTTTTTTTTATTACTCTGAAGTATAAAATTAGCGCTCACATGACAGGAATCGGAGGATTGATTGGTGCATTCGTTGGCTTTCAACTGCTTTTTGGTGCACAATTATCTTCTTGGGTTGTGATTTTGGTGTTAGTTTGGGGTGTTATTGGTACTGCTAGGTTGAAATTGAAAGCACATTCTAACGGACAAATTGTTGCTGGAAGCATACTTGGCTTTCTAAGTATTTTTGTGTCTATATATGCTGGATGGGGCTAAGAAATCATTGATTGTCGAACCAAGAATTCCATTTGTTTATTTACTCGTTTATATTTCTCAGTAAGTTCAATGTTTGATGCGCGCAGTCTAAAGAGCTCGCTAGCAGCATAAATACTTGCTGATAACTCTAGTTCATTCCATGGTTTCTGAAGGTAACGATAGATTTCTCCCATGTTAATAGCGTCTACAACTGCGGTTATATCTGCATATCCCGTAAGCAGAATTCTTACTGGATCTGGATGAGTGAACTTTATTTCCTGAAAAAACTCAACACCAGTTTGGTCTGGCATTCTTTGGTCAGAGATGATTACTTCATAAGAGTGCTCATCTATCAGTGGACGTGCTTCTGCAGTGCTTATCGCAATGTCTACATCAAATTCTCTACGAAAGGTAGCTTTTAATGCATGTAGATTATTCTCTTCATCATCTATATACAACAGTTTTATTTTTTTGTTAAACAAGATTTCTGAATCCATCTACCATGATCTTTTTGAATGTTTAAAAATAAAAATTATTATTTAGTTTATGCACTTATTAAAATATCTTTGAGTACACCTTTCTTTTGAACTATCCTAAACGTAAAGCTATGAATAATAAATCATAATGAAGCATTTAGATAATCATATAAAGACCTGTTCTTAATTGTATGGAACAGCTAGTTCAGAAACAGTTTACAATTAGAGCTTTCAAGGCAGAGGATAATCATGACTTATGCGATAAGTTTATTGAAGGTCACAAACGCGTCCTTCTTTCTGTTGGTGTTGAGGAGGTTTCCTCCTCTTCGAACTCTTGGAAGTTTGAACCTAATGTTTATGTTATTATCTGTGAATCTAATGATGGAGAAAAGGTTTATGGAGGAGTAAGAGTTCACGTGTACAATGACCAACATGTTTTGCCTATGGTAGAAGCAACAGAAGAGTTTGATCCAACTGTTGCTGATCATATTAAAAATTTCAGTCCATTAGGAACCGGTGAAATGTGTGGGCTTTGGAATTCAATAGAAGTAGCGGGAATGGGCATTGGAGCTGTTTATCTTATCCGTTCAGCAATTGCAATATTGACTGAACTCAACCTAAAAACACTTTGGGCATTATGCTCCCCTTTTTCAGCCAGAATAGCTAAAAACTATAGTTTCTTGAAGTATCCACATGTAGGCAATGATGGCACGTTCTATTATCCGAAAATTGATTTACTTGCTACGGTGTGCATGGTTGATGATTCTGAAAAACTAAAAAACGGAAACCCTGAAGAGGTTAAAAGAATATTTGATCTTAGAAGAAACCCTAATACCGAAAAGGAAGAAAAGAATAGAGGTAGAGACTTGAAAATCAACTATCAACTGGGGATTAACCTTTAATTATATATGGAAAGAAACGTATTCAGGCCTCAAATATTTTCAGTAGAAAAGAACAATCTTGATGTTATCCAAGCCCTTAAGAAAGAAAACGCGAATCTGAAAATTGTTGATTCAATAGAATCGCAATTACTGGAATTAGTGAAAATATTAAATCCAAGTGCTCTGCTATCCAGAGAATCAGAAATCAATGGGATAAATAAGATTGAGAATCTAGACAGCGGTGGTAATTGGGTTTATTGCTCTTCGAATCAGATAGTATTGCTTTTGCTTAACTTTGGTTTATTTATTAAAGTAATTTGGTGAGTAGTATTAATGAAAAGTCAAAAAGACCCATTGAGGTTTCCGCAGAAGTTAATATTTAATTCTCATTCCGAATTGCAATCCTATCTGGATTCAAACACAAATATTCATTTTCAGGATTTATATAAGCTTCAATGGTTAGAGTGGAGAACACTCCAAGATTTCACTATTAATGAGGGTGTCGATGACTTCAATGAGGAATTTGAATCTATCGGACCTTTAGAGGGTACTTTTTTCTTTTATCCATGGAGGAATGTTTTGGTTAGAATTTTAGTACAATCAAGATACATTGAAGTAGTTACCAATAGAAATAAATATAAAATAACCGCCGAAGAACAAGAATTATTGTCGCACAAACGGATTGGAATCGTTGGGTTATCTGTAGGAAGAACAGTTTCTACTACTGTCGCAATGGAAAAACTCTGTGGTGAATTAAGAGTAGCAGATTTTGATGTTTTAGATTTAAGTAATCTCAATCGAATTAAGGCTCCAATATTTGACCTTGGAGAGTTGAAAACATATAGCCTTGCTAGGGAAATCTCTGAGTTTGATCCCTATTTCAAACTTAACTGTTTTGATGAGGGGCTTACTTTTGAAAATTTAGATGAGTTCTTTACTAAGAATGGGAAACTTGATCTTATCATTGATGAGTGTGACCACTTGGGGATGAAGGTGCTTATTCGAAAAAAAGCCCGAGAACTTGGTATTCCCGTTCTTATGGATACTAGCGATAGGGGTATGATTGATATTGAAAGGTATGATGTTGAGCCGGATCGCAAGTACTTTCATGGAAGGTTAGGTAGTTTTGATCCACCTTACGATTGGAAAATAAGCCCAATAGAAATGAAAGAGTTTTTTGGAAAAATTTTGGATTTAGAACAAATTTCAAAACGAGGTCAATATTCTTTGACTGAAATTGGAAAGAGTATTTCTACTTGGCCCCAACTGGCTTCCGCTGTTGTTGCAGGAGGAGGAGTCTGCTCTGAAATTACTCGTAGAATTTTATTAGGAGAAAATGTACCTTCGGGCAGGTTCTTTATAGACACAGAGACGCTGATACCGAATGAATTCTAGCGAAAAAAAGCATGTTCAAACAAAAGCTTTCAGAGCATTTGACTCTCCGGGAGTGTGTAATCCTTTTATTGAAGGGTTCAGTATTGTATTGTCGACGGTTGGTGTTGATCAAGTAACTTCTTCCACTCTTGAGTGGAAGAATAACACAGCAGCATCGTTTGTTATTATTTGCGAGTCTCCATATGTCTCAAAAGTATATGGTGGGTTCTGTGTTCCTGCTCTTGAAGGAACAAAAAACTTACCTATAGTAGGTGCAAAAGTTGAAGTGGAGGCTCTTGTCCCTGAGCAGATCAGAAAAATCTCAAAAAAAGGAGCTTTTGAGCTATGCGTCGTTCAAGATACTGAACTATTGGCAGAAGACGATCTCGATGAGACAATAGTAATACCGAAATTAAGATATACGTTGAATTTAGTGCAAGTCGAATAGACTCGTGAAAGAAAGCTGGTGGTTGACTCTCAGCTTGAAATAAATAATATTGACCTCGCAGTTTTTGAATGAAAGCAAGTAAAAAAGGACTAATAGTATTTTGTGCACTTGCATTCAGTTTTTTGTGCACTGCGCAACGGGTAGACTATAGTGGAGAGTTCATTAGTAATGCATCTTCTTTGTTTGAATATTGTGAGACGTGTACTCAATACGAAAACTTTTCTGAAAGAAAAAAATGAAGTTTTTAGAAAGGTAAAAGAAAATGTTCCCAATCTAGGCGCTACAAATGATAATCATTGGTTTAGAGTGACGATTAATACTCAGTCGCACAAGGACCTAGATCTACAAATACCATATCCTACAATTAATTACTTGGATGTTTACTTTTTTGAAAACGATGAGTTAGTCAAATGCGCTAATACGGGTAACCTTCGCCCTTTTGGAAATAAGGAGGTGAAGCATCAGGATTTTATTTTTAGGTTACCAAATTCTCAGAATGACATACAGGTGTTCTTTAGAGTAAAAAACAACTCACAGCTGATGTTTCCAGTCAATCTAGGTAAAGCAACTGACATAGAAGAAAGGCTGTTACTTAAAGAACATTTCCTAGGTCTTTATGGTGGTATTATTCTGGTTATGTTGTTATATAATTTATTCATTTACATTGCAACAAGAGATCATACTTATTTGTGGTATTTACTGTACTTAATAGCTGTAGGGGCAACCCAACTAACGCTTACAGGAATACTGGAGAAATATATTTTAAGTAATTCAGAATTTTTTTCTACCTATTCTGTTCATTTGGCAGGTATATTATCGGGATTATCTGTAGTCGTATTTGCATACTTTTTTTTAAACGTAAAAAAATATGCGAAATGGCTGGAGACATCATTTAAAGTTATACTGGGCGTCTATACAATAACTATTTTGTTGCTTGTATTAGGGTATCACATGTTAAGTTATAATTTAATTAACCTGACGGCCTCGGTTGGAGTTGTAGTTCTATTAATAGGTTCCATATCAATAGCAAAAAAAGGGTATCGTCCAGCACGCTATTTTATTGTGGCATGGTCCTTTTTTATGGCTTCTATAATTGTCTTTGTTTTAAAAGACTTTGGAATCCTTCCGTATAACCCATACACCGTTTATGCGGTTCCTTTTGGTTCAGCAATTGAAGTAATGTTGCTCTCTTTTGCGCTCGCAGATAAAATAAATGTACTAACCGCAGAAAAAGATGCATCCAGAATAAGAGAACTTGAAGCTTTAAAAGAAAATGAACAATTAGTTCGTGAGCAGAATGTAATTCTAGAATCAAAGGTTACGGAAAGAACAAAAGAACTGTCTAAAGCCAATCTAGAATTGGAATCTGTATTGTATAACCTGAAAAGTGCTCAAACCCAATTAGTAAGCCAAGAAAAAATGGCATCACTTGGTCAATTAACGGCCGGTATTGCTCATGAAATCAATAATCCTATAAACTTTGTTTCCTCCAACATTAACCCATTGAGAAGGGACATAAAAGACCTTTTAGAAGTTATTGAAAAATACAGAAGTATTGTTTCCGTTGATGAGTTTGAGGCAAAACGAAAAGAGGTTGAGGCGTTTTTAGACGAGATTGACTTTGGATATGTAATCAAAGAAATTGATCAATTAGTAAATGGCATTCAAGAAGGTGCAGATAGAACTGCTGAAATAGTGAAAGGTCTCAAGAACTTTAGCAGATTAGATGAGGTTGAGTCTAAGAGTGCAAACTTGCATGAGGGTATCGACTCTACGCTATTAATAATTTTGAGTGGATCAAAAGTAAAAGTAGAAATTGTAAAAGATTACGATGAAAACATAATAGAGATAGAATGTTTTCCGGGAAAATTAAATCAAGTATTTTCTAATATTCTATCCAATGGATTTCAAGCGATGGAGAATAATCTACCTGAAAACCCTCCCTCAATGAAAATAACAACCAAGCAAATGAAAGAGCACATTTCTTTGTCTTTTAAAGACAATGGCCCTGGAATTCCAGCTAAAACAATTGAAAAAATTTATGAGCCTTTTTTCACAACAAAAGAGGTTGGGGAAGGAACAGGACTTGGTCTTTCGATTGTATTTTCTATTATTGAATCCCATAAAGGAAAAATTGAAGTAAACTCCGAGCCGCCGAATGGTACAGAATTTTTAATCACACTTCCTAAATCAATGGCTTAATGTATATCGAAGAAAAAAATGTTGAAGTAAAGCGGGTTCTTTTTGTTGACGACAACGAGAATAATTTGAATTCATTTCGAGCAAATTTTCGAAAGGACTATGAAGTTTATACTGCACTTACTTCAAAAGAAGGCTATAAATTAATTGAGCAATACGATATTCCTGTAATTCTATCTGATTATAAAATGCCAGAAGAAAATGGTGTTTTATTTCTTGAAAAAGTAAAGGAAAACTATCCGTTTACAGTTAGAATTATGCTTACCGGTCATGCTGATATGCTAGCAATTGTTGAGGCAATCAATAGAGGCGAGATATTTCGGTTTTTAGCCAAACCATGGAACGAAGAGGTTTTAAGAAATTCAATTAATAATGCCTTTGACATTTATTTTACCAAGAATCTTCTTGAGAAAAAAAATGAAGAATTAAAAAAGGCTTACGTCGAGTTAGATAAATTGGTATTTAGCACAGCTCATGATATTACTGGACCACTTTCAAATATAATGGGGTTAATTACTCTTTTGAGAATGGAGGAAAGCGACCCTAAAGAGTACGTAGATTTAATTGAGTTTTCGGCTAAAAAGCTAATGGCAACCACAAGCGATGTGCTAAGCTTTCATCGCAATAAAAGGACAGGTTTAGACTTTCGAAATATCCGATTTAAACAATTGATTAAATCAGTTATGGACGAGCATCAGTATTTTGAAGAATCAATTAAGTTGAAGTATTCAGTGGAAATAAGTCAAGATGAAAAGTTTGTTTCTGACAAATCACGAATTCGGGTTATCCTAAATAATTTGCTGTCCAATGCTATTAAATATCAAGACAAACATAAAGCAGAGCAAACGATAAAAATTTCGGCACACATAGATTCCACTGAGTTGAAATTAGTATTAGATGACAATGGAATTGGGATTGATAAAGAGCAACATTCGGAAATTTTCGATATTTACTATAGAGGAACTCAACTCAGCACTGGCACAGGAATAGGCCTATACATTGTAAAAGAAGCAGTTGATTTATTAAAAGGAAGCATAGAACTCAGCTCTGCCATTGGTCGTGGAACAAAATTTACAATTACAATTCCAAATTTGGTTGGGTCTGAAGTTAAAGAGGATAACTAATTCCTCGTTGGCTTAGTTAAATTTGCAATGTGCCAGAAGTAACACCATACATAAAGCAAATACTTACCACATTGCCAAAATCACCTGGTATTTATCAGTATTTTGATAAAGAAGGTGAAATTCTATATGTAGGAAAAGCCAAAATTCTTAAGAACAGAGTAAATAGTTATTTCACGAGCAAACACGAAGACAGCCCAAAAACGAGAATCCTTGTTAGTAAGATATCGGATATTAAATTCATTATTGCCGATTCGGAATATGATGCATTAATTCTCGAAAACACCCTAATAAAAAAATACAAACCGCGCTACAATGTGTTACTGCGCGACGACAAAACCTATCCTTGGATTTGTATTAAAAACGAACGATTCCCCAGAGTTTTTTATACAAGAAAACTGATTAAAGATGGCTCTGAATATTATGGGCCTTATACCTCCTTCAGAACAATGCGAATTGTTTTGGATTTTGCAAACAAGCTCTACAAACTGCGCACTTGCAATTTCAATTTAGCTGAAGAAAATATTGAAGCCAAAAAGTTTCGAGTATGCCTTGAATACCATATAAAGAACTGTGAAGGGCCCTGTGAAGGCTTGCAAACGGAAGAAGATTATCAAAAAGGAATAGCTCACATTCGAAAGATTCTAAAGGGAAGTATTATTGATGTGATCCGTGATTTAAAGTTGACAATGCAAGCCTCGGCTGAAGCTTTGAAATTTGAAGAGGCCCAAGAGGCCAAGGAGCAAATTAAATTACTCGAAGACTATCAAATGCGTTCTACTGTTGTCCATCCAAGCATAAATAACGTAGATGTATTTTCCATTTTGAGTGATGATAAATTTGCTTATGTCAACTTCATGAAAATGGCTAATGGCGCAATTATTCAGGCACATACTGTAGAGGTAAAGAAGAAGTTAGAAGAAACGGAAGAGGATATTTTGTCTTCAGTTATCTTTGAAATTCGCAATAGGTTTAATAGTACCTCAAAAGAGATTTTCACATCTATACCTATGGCTCTGGAAATTCCCGAAATGAAGTTGCACAATCCAATTCGAGGGGATAAAAAGCAGTTGATCGATATGTCTTTGCGAAACGTAAAATATTTTATGCGTGATCGTCAAATGCAGCAAGAAAAAGTGGATCCAGATCGTCATAAGAATCGAATTTTAGGTACGATTCAAAAAGATTTGAGAATGAAAGTTCTACCTACCCACATTGAGTGTTTCGATAATTCGAATATTCAAGGAGCGTTTCCGGTGGCAGCCTGTGTAGTTTTTAAAGATGCTAAACCCGCTAAAAAAGATTACCGTCATTTTAATATCAAAACTGTTGTCGGTCCAGATGACTTTGCCAGCATGAAAGAAGTGGTTTACCGCCGTTACAAACGTTTATTGGAAGAGAATCAACCACTTCCTCAACTAGTAATTGTAGATGGGGGCAAAGGGCAGCTTAGTTCTGCAGTGGAGAGTTTACAAAAACTGGATCTTATGGGGAAAATTGTCATAGTCGGGATTGCAAAAAGGCTGGAAGAAATCTTTTTTCCTGGAGATCCATATCCATTATATATTGATAAAAGATCAGAAAGCCTTAAATTAATACAGTATCTGAGGAATGAGGCTCACCGATTTGGAATTACGCACCATCGCAACCAGCGATCCAAAGGAACCATTAAGTCTGGACTAACCGAAATAGGTGGAATAGGTTCAATCACACAGGAAAAATTACTTAAAAAATTTCGTTCCTTCAAACGAATTAAGGAAGCGAGTGACGAACAATTGAAAGAGGTTTTAACTTTAAAACAATTACAAGCTCTAAGAAACTTTATTTGAGTGAAGCATGGTTTATTGTGTTTTACCTCCATAGCTCGATGGCGATCAGCTTTGTTTAAGACAGAATAATTCAGATACTCAGAAAAGCACACTTTTAATTAGCTAAATGCCGATAAAAGAGCACTAATTTTCACAGAATTTACCATGAATTTTTTTACCGCAGCAGCCGCATTTAAAAGGACACGCTAATACATCTTCAGTTGTATTATAATCGAAAGTAATTTCGTCTCCCGGTTCAATATCCTTTGCCGCCATCATTATTTTGCCTTCAATTTTAACGCTTGGTGAACAGTGATGGTTCATATATCTGTAGGGTTCGGTAACATTTAAATGCACGGTTTTACCAATTTGTATAGTGTATCGATCCCGGACGGATAACTCCAGTCCTTCTAATTCGCAAATAGTGTCTCCGTTATTGTAACGTTCGGAGGCAAACATACCTTTCATACTGTTTGTGCCAAATTTTGCAATCATCGTCGTGTTTTTTTAAAAATAATTGCGCAAAGTTGCTTTCTTTTTTTCCTGAATTGATTTTTATTCCCTTTGTTTTTGCCCTTTGAAAATTCTCTTGACCACTCTTCATAGGGATGGTTCAAAAATGAAAGAGTAATAATACATTTGAACCGTGACCACAAAAAAACAAGGTACTCGTTTGTACATAACGCTTTTATTTGAAAGCCTGCGGTTTGCCTTGCATGCATTGCGAGTAAATAAATTACGAACAGCGCTTTCTGTATTGGGTGTTACCGTTGGAATTTTTTCAATTATTTCAGTTTTTACTATGGTTGATTCACTTGAGGGAAATATTCGAGGAAGTATAGAATCTATGGGTGATAATGTGGTTTTTGTGGCAAAGTGGCCTTGGACTTTTGGGTCAGATTATCCTTGGTGGAAGTATTTAAATCGTCCAATTCCAACTGTTCGTGAAAAGGAATATATTCAACGGAAAAGTCAAAAAGCATCAGCTGTCTGTTTTCAGGCCACAACACAAGTGAATGCTGTCTATAAACAAAATTCGCTTGAGTTAATTTCTTTGAGTGCAATTTCTTACGAATACAATCGAGTAAAGGAATTTGAACTAAATGCTGGACGCTATTTTTCAGCAAGTGAAGCGGCAGTTGGAAAAGCAGTATGCTTGGTCGGCTTCGATGTGGCGGGGATATTGTTTGGAAACCCATCTATTGTTGGGAGGCACATAAAGGTGGATGGCAGTAAAATGTTAGTTATCGGGGTTTTTCAGCGGGAAGGAGACAGTTTTTTGGGTGAGAGTGTAGATTTGCAGATATTTACACCCGTAAATTCAGCAGCGAATTTTATGGATTTAAGGAACCAGCAAAATAACTCATCTATAATGGTTAAGGCAAAACCGAACGTTACGAATGGTGAATTGATTGATGAATTGACTGGAATTTTACGCAGCGTTCGAAGATTAAAACCAAAAGCCGACGATAGTTTTGCTTTGAATCAAATTTCCATGCTTATCAACACTTTTGCGCAACTGTTTAAGGTTATCAATTGGGCTGGAATTATCATCGGAATGTTCTCCATTTTGGTAGGTGGTTTTGGAATAGCCAACATTATGTTCGTTTCTGTAAAAGAACGTACTCGCCTTATTGGAATCCAAAAATCATTAGGAGCTAAAAAACACATTTATTTTGTTTCAATTTCTTTCTGAAGCTGTGATACTATGCATTATTGGAGGATTGATTGGTATTGGGTTGCTTTGGATACTGGTGTTTGCTGTTCAGCAAAGTGGAAGTTTTGACATTTTCTTATCCATCCAAAATGTAATGCTTGGCTTAGGCATATCAGTTGGAATTGGACTTATCTCTGGAATTTGGCCAGCAAAATCAGCCAGTAATTTAGACCCAGTAGAAGCTATTCGGTCGAGTTAGGGCGTTAAGAGCCCTAAATTCTTTTAAGAATAGTTCCAGAAAATATTCCTTTAAGAAGCCCGTTTACTTTTTCATCGGTTTAAAATAAACCGCCAATAAATCGTATTTAGTTTTTCAATTAATTAGAAATGAGTAATAAAACCAGTGCCCTCATTATTATGTTGTGGTTTATATCTATTGGACCAATTGCATGTCAACCATCAGAATATAATCACAGAATTGGGATTAAATATTTTAATTATTTCTCAAGTAATTATGTGCCATATGCACCATATGATATTTTATCGTATCAATATGAATTAGCGCTTAAGAATGATTTATTCCGATTTGCTCCAGAATTTGGATTCGGTTTGCTTGATTTAGATGTTGACAAGAAGCTTTACTATGAAATTGGGTTTTCAACACTTACAGGTAAAAAGTGGTTTTACATTGGGTTAAATGCAGACGTATATTATGATTCTCATCATAAGGAATTTGGAGGTTATACAGTTCTTGGGCCTAGGTTTTTATTAAAAAATAGATTGTTTATAGAACCGTCAATTGGTTGGAGTTTATCAAAAGGGTATTTATTTCCAATCTAAAAAAGCATTTTATCCAGCATTTTCTTTAAAGGCGTCCTATTGTTTTAGTTTTCTCAATGGCGATAAAAAATAGATCGAGTAATCATGATGTTACTTCCCAGTAGCCTTCTTCAAAGCCAACACCAACTCATCTTGTTTTTGAGTGCCAATTAGATAAATGAGGCCGTCTTTATCAGTAAGTTCAACGGCTTTTCTGCCACTGCAATAAAAACGAATGGTTCCTCTACGATGCAAATTATAAACTGGGCGATTTAAGAAGAACTTACTATATCGAACAGGTTCAATACTCACGATAGTTCTAAGATCAAGTTTTACCTCTCTGGATGTCCATAACCCGTCTAGAGTAAGCCTTCCATCTCTAACTTCAGTTTTCAGAAAAAGAACCAACAAAAGAGCGACTGAAAGGATCAGGACAAAAAGCCCCATTACAAAAAGATAATTCGCTGCACTTCCAATACCCAATTCAGGGTTCTGTTCAGAATAAAAGTAGGTTAAGAAACAAAAAACGGCCAAAACCAGGCGGCGATTCAACGAGTATTTGTTACTCCCTAAATGTTGTGATTCTGTATAAATAATGCCGTTCTTCAAGTTGCTTGTTTTTGCTCAACAAAATAAATCTTTTTGGTTGAATCTGTAACTGCAAATCGGTCATCAATTCGTTGACCGACCACCCAAATAATATTATCGCCAGAGAGCAGCACCATTTGCTGTTCTTTATCAGGCAAAGGCATTTTTATATCAATCAAAAAGTCACTTAGTTTTTTCATACCCAGCATTCCAAACGGACGAAACCTATCTCCAGGCGCCCATTTCCTCAGAGTTAATGGAAATATGAGCTTATCGGCATCTAAATAAGCCAAATGAGGTTTCTTTTTTATTTTTAAAGGAACATTCAGGAGGGCGAATTTTAATCGAGTAGGTTGAGTTATTGATTCATCAGAGAATAAAATTTCTCGTGTATTCTGAATAGTTCTTTTTCCTGTTTCTAGGGCTTCAACTATCAGGTGGCTTCTATCTATCGTTATGACATGAGTTGAACTAAAGTATTGATTTCCAGACTGCTTAAAATCACTATCGCACAAATCATTAATCGTGGTCGTATTAAACCCAAAGGGCTTCAAACCTTCATATAGATAATAAGCTTGCGGGTTTAAGTTGGCAAGAAACCCTCTATTGATGAGCCATTTCTTATCCTGTTGAACTAATAAATGTTTCGATATTCTTAGGGTCTCTTTTTGAATCAACTCATTAGCCATTTGCAAATGACCTATGCTGGACTTTAAGGCTGAATCAAAATGAGGATACTGTTCTTTAAGCTGAGGAATAATCTCATTTCGCCAACGATTACGTTCATATTTATTGGAGGCATTGCTCTTGTCCTCTCGAAATTCTAAGTCGTTAGAATTTATGTATTCATCAATTTCAGTCCTAGACGTTTCTATAAAAGGTCGAACGATATTCTCTCTAACAGGAAGAATGCCACGCAATCCATCTAGGCCAGCACCGCGCATTAAATTCATTAAAAGTGTTTCGGCAGAATCATTTAGATGAGTACCAACGGCAATAAAATCTAGGTTTTCGTTTTTTACAAGTTCGTTAAACCAATTATAACGAAGATCTCTTGCCGTTTCTTGAAGGTTTCCTCCCTTTGCATCTAATATTTCTTGAGTTTCGAAGTGCTCCACGAAGCAGATAACCTGACATTTTTTCGCAAATGTTTTTACAAATTGCTCATCATTATTAGAATCTTCACCACGTAATTGGTAGTTACAGTGCGCAATAGAGAATTGAATATCTAATTCAGAAAAGACAGCAGCCAAAGCAACTGAATCACGGCCACCGCTTACTGCTAGAAGAAATTGTTTTTCCTTCCAATTGGGGACTCGTTTAGTAAGCCATTTTTCTACCTGCTTTTTCACTCCGTAAAATTAGCCAATGCGTACCTTTGAGCTATGTTTCAAGTAGGAAAAGCACTCATTGCAGAAGACGTATTAAAAGAAGAATTTGTATGTAACCTATCGGCTTGTCGTGGCGCTTGCTGCGTTGAAGGCGATGGCGGAGCACCGTTAGAGAAGGAAGAAGTTGAGATAATCGAGAAAAATCTTGATGCTATTAAACCGTTCTTACGAAAAGAAGGGTTGGAGGTAATTGACAAAGAAGGCTTTTGGTATGCCGATACTGACGGGGAAAAACTAACAAGTCTAGTTAATGATAAGGAATGTGCCTTTGTTACTTATGATGAACGCGGAATCACTAAATGCGGAATTGAAGAAGCGCACTTGGATGGAAAAACTGATTTTAAAAAACCGATTTCGTGTCATTTATATCCAATTCGGCTAAAAGAGTATGAAAACTTTGTTGCGGTAAATTACCATCAATGGGAAATTTGCGAGGCAGCTTGTTTTAACGGTAAGGAATTGAATGTTGAGGTCTACAAATTTTTGAAAGAACCGCTTATTAGGAAATTTGGTAAAGATTGGTACAATGAACTGGCCGAAGTAGCCAAGCAATGGAAAATAGCCGAATAATCTATTTGTTATCTACTTATGATATTTGCTTTTTACTCGAAATTGGCGCCTGCAAGAAAGGTCATTTATGAAGTCAGAGTAAGTCTACCAATTGTCTAAATTCCCTTCGATTTATTTCATACACCGAAGATTATTGTTGATCAACTCTAATTATAGAATCATGAATTTATTAAAAAAGTTTATTCAACTACCCGTTTTACGCATCCTGCTGTAGGTCAGCTGATTAACCTTCTGGTAATGTTCAGGATTCTTAAAGGTGATTTTTGGATAATATTGTGCGCGTCTTGATGCAATTGGGTTTGGGTGAGTTATTGACAAGTAATTAACAACGCTAGGCTTTCAAAATAATTAAATCACAAGATTACACAAGGAAAATTGAAAAAAAAGATACTAAAAGCAAGTCGTCGAAAGTAAATCGTGCAACAGTGCGGCATTCGACTTTTTTACCCTCTTCTATCAACATGCAGTTGTTAATTGCGAATGTTGAAAACTACCGTGAATTGTGAATTGTTTAAGCTTTTTGTGCTTTGTTTTATAATCCAAATTTGGAGAGTCAGGATGTGAATAGTGTTTCATTCTCATGAAGCCTCACAAAGAACAAAATACACGAGTAAAGGTTTTTTAGCATTATTCGGTTTAGGCCGAGGCTAAAATTTAGGCATTAAAAATAAGGAGTAAAATAATGGAAGAGAAAAAGATTACAGAGGTAGACCCAACCATTACGGGAGCTTTACCAAGCGAAGTAAGAGAAGTAAAAACAGTACAAGAATTGGATAAAGAAGAGCCAATCCTAAAAGAAAACGGAGGCAGATTTGTTTTGTTTCCTATCCAGCACAACGATATTTGGGAAATGTACAAGAAGTCAGAAGCTAGTTTTTGGACAGCTGAAGAAATTGACTTAGCACAGGACATGGCCGATTGGGAAAACAAACTCAATGACAACGAACGTTTTTTCATCAAGAATGTTTTGGCATTTTTCGCCGCATCTGATGGAATCGTAAATGAAAACTTAGCGGAGAATTTTGTTTCTGAAGTACAATATACCGAAGCAAAATTCTTTTACGGATTCCAGATCGCAATGGAAAACGTGCACTCGGAGACCTATTCGTTGTTGATCGATACTTTAATCAAAGACACCAACGAAAAAGACAAACTTTTTAACGCTATTGAAACAATGGATTGCGTTAAGAAAAAAGCAGATTGGGCACTAGACTGGATTGATAACGGAAGTTATGCAGAGCGTCTTGTTGCTTTTGCTGCTGTTGAAGGTATTTTCTTTTCAGGATCTTTCTGCTCTATTTTCTGGTTAAAGAAAAGAGGCCTTATGCCAGGACTTTCGTTTTCTAACGAATTAATCTCAAGAGACGAAGGTTTGCACTGTGATTTTGCTTGTTTACTTTACAACAATCACCTAGTAAATAAACTTCCTAAGTCTAGAGTTGCCAAAATCATTTCTGACGCAGTAGATATAGAAAAAGAATTTGTGACGGATTCATTACCAGTTTCATTGATTGGAATGAACGCTAAGCTCATGCAGCAGTACATTGAGTTTGTTGCAGATCGATTGTTAACTGAGTTAGGTAACGATAAGATTTATAATGCTTCAAATCCATTTGATTTTATGGAAATGATTTCACTTCAGGGTAAAACAAATTTCTTTGAAAAAAGAGTTGCTGAATACCAAAAAGCCGGAGTAGCGAACAACGATAAAGATGCACACGCCTTTAAAATGGATGCAGATTTCTAATAAATTTTTTAGCCCTATACACACATGGAAGTATTAAAAAGAGACGGTAGGAAAGAAATTGTAATGTTCGATAAGATTACGGCAAGAATTAAAAAGCTTTGCTACGGTCTTTCAGAGCACGTAGACCCCGTTAAAATTTCGATGAAAGTGATCGAAGGTTTATACGACGGAGTTACTACTTCAGAGTTGGACAACCTTGCTGCAGAGCAATCGGCTTCAATGACTGTTTCGCATCCTGATTATGCTTTGTTAGCTTCACGTATCGTTGTGTCTAACCTGCATAAACAAACCAAAAAGTCATTCTCAGAAACAATGACTGACTTACACGATTATATCGATCCTAAAACAGGGGAAAAAGCTCCTTTGTTAGCGGATGACGTTTACCAAATCGTAATGGATAACGCCGAAAGAATTGATTCTCACATTATTTACGATAGAGATTTTGGTTACGACTTTTTTGGAGTAAAAACATTAGAGCGCTCTTATCTATTGAAGTTAAAAGGTGAAGTTGCCGAGCGGCCACAACAAATGTTGATGCGTGTTTCTTTAGGGATTCACAAAAAGGATATTGATAGTGCTTTAAAAACCTATGACTTGATGAGTGAGCGTTGGTTTACTCACGCAACTCCTACGTTATTTAATTCTGGTACTCCAAAACCACAAATGTCTTCTTGTTTCTTATTAACAACAAAAGATGACAGTATTTCTGGAATTTATGACACACTTAAAAACTGTGCTCAAATTTCACAATCTGCCGGTGGAATCGGACTTGCTATTCACGATATTAGAGCTACCGGGTCCTATATTAAAGGAACCAATGGTGCATCTAATGGTATTGTGCCAATGCTTAGAGTATTTAACGATACAGCTCGTTATGTAGACCAGGGTGGTGGAAAACGAAAAGGTTCGTTTGCTATTTACATGGAACCTTGGCATGCAGATATTTTCGATTTCTTGGATTTGAAAAAGAATCACGGAAAAGAAGAGCAACGAGCAAGAGATTTATTCTACGCAATGTGGACGCCAGATTTGTTCATGAAGCGTGTTAAAGCAAACGGCGATTGGACATTAATGTGTCCTCATGAATGTCCAGGACTTTCTGATGTGCATAGCGAAGAATTTGAAAAGCTATATACCCGATACGAGAAAGAAGGGAAAGGAAGAAAAACTATCAAAGCACAAGATCTTTGGTTTAAGATTCTAGAATCTCAAATCGAAACGGGAACGCCTTACATGTTGTACAAGGATGCAGCAAACAGTAAGTCGAACCAAAAGAACTTGGGAACTATTAAGTCTTCGAACTTATGCACTGAAATCATTGAGTATACTGCTCCAGATGAAGTTGCAGTTTGTAACTTAGCTTCAATGGCATTGCCTAAGTATGTGAAAAATGGCGAATTTGATCACGAGAAGTTATTTGAAGTTACTTATCAAGCGACAATAAACTTGAATCGCATTATCGATGAAAACTTCTATCCAATAGAAGAAGCAAGAAAAAGTAACATGCGTCACCGTCCAATTGGAATTGGTGTGCAAGGATTAGCTGATACGTTTATCTTGATGCGTTTACCGTTCACTTCTCCGAGAGCAAAACAATTGAATAAGGAAATCTTTGAAACTATTTACTATGCGGCTATGACGGCTTCTAAGGACTTGGCTGTTAAAGAAGGGCCATATGAGACTATCAAGGGTTCTCCAGTTTCCAAAGGAATTTTTCAATTCGATATGTGGAATGTAACTCCTTCAAATCGCTGGGAATGGGATTTATTGAAAGAAGAAGTGAAGAAACATGGAGTAAGAAACTCTTTGTTATTGGCTCCGATGCCTACGGCTTCTACAGCTCAGATTTTAGGAAACAACGAAGCGTTTGAGCCATACACCTCTAATATGTTTACGAGAAGAACACTTTCTGGTGAATTTGTGGTAGTGAACAAACATTTGTTGCGTGACCTTAACGATCTTGGAATTTGGAACGATAATTTGAAGAATAAGCTAATTGCAGCTAATGGTTCGGTTCAAAATATTGATGAAATTCCAGAAAATTTAAAAGAGCTATATCGCACAGCTTGGGAAATTTCTCAGAAAGAAATTATCGAAATGTCAGCCGACAGGGGT
The DNA here is from genome assembly GCA_905181875.1 of Flavobacteriales bacterium UBA6770. GTDB lineage: Bacteria > Bacteroidota > Bacteroidia > Flavobacteriales_G > Salibacteraceae > UBA6770. The sequence continues at coordinate 802,627 of CAJIZH010000003.1, read as the reverse complement.
GCCTATATCGATCAGTCTCAATCGTTGAACATATTTATGGAGAACGCCAACTTTGCTAAGTTGACCTCTATGCACTTCTACGGATGGGAAAAAGGATTGAAAACAGGCATGTATTACTTGAGAACGAAAGCGGCTAGAGATGCTATTCAGTTTACGGTAGATAAATCTACTCTAGCTCAGCCAAAACCTGAAGTAAAGATTGCTCCGGACAACGCACCTCCAAAAGACAATGCTGAGGAATATGCAGCTTGGTTAAGAGCACAACGCGAAAAAGTTGAAGAAGGCGACGATTGTGAAATGTGTTCTGGTTAATACCAGAACGTATTTGGCGGAGCCAAATGCTTAGCTAATACTATTATTAGCTTCATTTTCGCACAGGCGGAAATCTAAAACCAGTTTATTGAAACCCCTGCTAATGAAAAATAGTGGGGGTTTTTGTTTTCAATTCTATTCGGTAATCACATTAAATTATGTTTGCCTTCTAACAACATTGCACTGCATGAAATTCAAAAAAATTACGTGGTTATCTCTTCTAACGATCGTTGCGCTTCTGGCTTGTAAAAAAGAAGAAATTGAAGTATCTGCTTTGCCAGTAAATAGCACCGCAGCAGATTTAGAAAAGTATTTGACCATTCAAAAAAGGGCTCAAAATGTACCGGCCTTAACTACACGTATTTTTAAAGAAGATCAGGTATTGTTTGAGAATCATCAAGGTGAGTCGTACATTGAAAAAGACATAACCCTAACTAAATACCACGTTTTTTTATTGGCTTCGATTTCTAAAACTATTACTACTTTACTCCAATTGTATGATCAGGGAAAATTTAAGTTGAACGATAACATCAATGATTACTTGAATTTTAAAGTCGTGGTTCCCGACTACATTATGGCTATAACTTCTAAGATGTTTCTTACTCACACTTCTGGAATTGCTGATGGAAAAGCGCTTGACATGAATATTATTAGGAAAAGATAGCCCCGTCTATTGGATCAGTTTTTAGAAAATCACCTATGTTGACGGTGATTATTATAACGAAGAACAAAAGTTCCATGACTTTGGACCTGGAAGTGATCATGAATACCACATGTTGGAAAGCCTTATCGATGCATTGGTAGAAGATATAACAGGAATGGATTTAATGCAATATCTGCAAGAAAAACAGTTTTCGAACCTTTAAAAATGAACAATACATTTTGGCGATTGGATGAGATTACTAAAACTATAGTTCAACCGTACGAATTATGCCAAACGAGATTATGACCCTATTGGTCATTATACCTTCGCAGATTACCCAAATGGCGGTTTACGGTCTAACGTAAATAATAGGTTCCACTTTTTAAGTGTATTGGCTCAGGAAGGAACTTATGACGGTCACGAGTTATTGAAAAAAGAAACAGTAGCCATGATGATTACTCCTCAAATTACAAGTTTGGATGCGACAATGGGTTTACACTTGTTTCAAATGGATAAAACCAATAATATTTTGGGACATGGTGGCGGGGAACAGAGTATAGCAAAAATTATGGGTTATAATCCAACGACCAAAGTTGGGGATCTAATTTTCTGTAATCAAGGAGAAGCAGGTTTGGATGCTGTATTAATTGAGGAATATAAAGTTGAGCTAACACTATAAGAAAAATGGAACTTATTTCTGAAGAATATAAAACACCTTTTGGTGATTTAATTTTAGGCGCATTCAACAGCGAACTTGTGCTTTGCGACTGGAAGTATAGAAAAACGCGTGCAGCTATTGATAAACGCGTAAAAGAAGGAGTTTATGCAATGTCTGGAGATACACGTTTCTCTGGAGCGTCACTTAAAACGAATCAGGGAGATAATGCAGCTATAATCAATAAAACCAAAATACAACTCAACGAATATTTTAACGGTACACGTACAAAATTTGATGTGCCAGTTCGCGCAATTGCAACTAATTTTCAGCAAAAAGTTTGGATGGCTTTGTGCGATATTCCTTATGGAGAAACAAGAAGTTATCTAGAGCTATCCAAAGAATTGGGCAAAATAAAAGCAATACGAGCAGTGGCTTCTGCAAATGGAGCTAACGCACTTTCTATTCTGATTCCTTGTCATAGAATTATTGGTAGCAATGGCGAGTTGATGGGTTATGCTGGTGGTTTAAATGCGAAGAAAAAATTATTGGAACTTGAAAATCCAAACATGATAAGCCAGCAGTTGGACTTGTTCTAGCCCAACAAATAAGCAAACAACTCCACACACCCAGCAAGGGTAACATGCACCAAAGCGCCACCCCAAATATTCTTAGAATAGAAAGCCAAGACACCTAGCAAATAACCGCCAAACACCGAGCTAATGGTCTCTCCAACTGGTTTTCCGAAATGTAGCACAGCATAAGCAGCCACCATAGGTAAAATTGCGTCTTTGCCCAAGTATTTAGAAACTCCAATTACTAGAAAACCTCTGAAAAGTAATTCTGTATTTAGGAAATCTGTAAGGTAGAAAAACTCATAAATGAGCACAGATATCCATTCTGGTAGTTGGTGAAAAACAGCAAATGCATATCCACCACAACGCTGATAAACTGGGTAAAAGCTATTGATTTCTGAGCTTAATGCGGCCAAAGCAGTCAAAGGAATTATTAGGGCAACCAAAATGACATAGAACTTCAAATTGATACACTCAAAATGCAACCCATACAAACCAATACTCCGTTTGTTATCTAGCAAAAACTTGCACAATGTTAGTATTCCAAAAATCGTTATCCAGCCATAGGCATTAAAAAATATTTTGTACCAAAAGAGAAATTGTTGAGGATCTAAAAGCCCCAACACAGGCTTTACGAAATACGGGAAAACCGATCGATCGATAGAAAGTATAAGCAGACCTAAAGCAGCGTAAGCAAAAGTCTTAAGATTGATTATCAGCGCATCTTTCCGGAAGAATTTTAGGAGAAACAATACTCCGAAATAAGCTATTGCGTTTAGGCAAAAAAATGCCGGAATACGCAAAGCTGCCGGTTTCAATTTGTCAATGAAATTATCTTCGATATCGAGTTGATAATTGGTCACTATAAGCAAACCTAGAAAGACTCCTATAATTATGAATCCCTTAACTGGGATATATTCCTTGTGGAATTTTTTGAAGTATTCAACAGTTGTTTTCATGGAAATCCAAACGTATCTTATTTACTGAGCAATTCAAAATCGATCTAACAAATAAGCGGGCAGCTTCATTTTCTATTTGCTCTGTTTGTTCTGGGTTTATAGGAATATACAGAAAATGGGTTAGATGAAGGAGGTGAAAACCAATGAGAAAAAATAATTAATCAAACTGTAGCTCAACACAAAGCGCGTTTTGGTGGATTAAATAAAAGTCATTACTCAACATTTTCACAACTATTTTGAGAATGGTCAAGGTGAAAAACTGAGTCAGGAAGAACTGAACTGTAATCATGACCAATAGGTTTGGTGTTATAAGTGAAAATATTGGGAGATTAAAAGCGAAACAAGATGAATCAACAGTAAAAACGCTACTTATAGAAATTCATCTCGTCGATATAATTGAAAACAGGCTCAGTAAGTAAGTATCTAACGTCTTTACCTTCTTTGATCGCACGACGAATAAAGCTTGCCGAAACCTTCATTATTGGAGCATCGGTCAGCCTTACGTTGGGATGATTTTCAATCTCTGGTTTTGTTTGAGATTTATGAGAGTCATGTATTTCTTGCTCGGTTAAAATACGAGGATAGACAAATAGCTCGTGCTGGTCAAGAATCGCTTGATAGTTCTGCCACTTATGGAAGGTTCTTAAGTTGTCTTCGCCCATAATGAGTGCAAAATCATGTTCAGGATATTTGTCTTTTAGATAAGCAAGGGTAATTCCTGTGTAGGAAGGCTTTTCCAATTTAAACTCAATGTCAGATGATCGCAGGGACGGATTGTCAGAAATAGCGTGATTTACCAGTGCTAAGCGATGGTAGTCTGCCAGCAGACTCTCTTTCTTTTTTAGTGGATTTTGAGGCGAAACTACTAACCAAACTTGGTCTAAGTCTGTGTAGCTAACCATGTGATTTGCTATAATCAAATGCCCTACATGAATCGGATTAAAGGTTCCGAAGTACAGTCCTATTTTCATTTTGATATAAATTCAGTAATCATGGATTCTGCTTTTAAGACAGCTTGATCCAAGATTTTGTTTTCCAAAACCACATCAAATTTATTTGCAAATTCAAGCTCTTCGTTTGCTTTGCTCAGTCGAATTTGAATTTTTTCTTCACTTTCAGTTTGCCTTCCTCTTAGTCGTTTTTCAAGTTCCTCAACACTTGGCGGCATAACAAAAATTGCCAGAGCATCATTTCCAAAAAATGATTTTAGGTTGAGACCACCGACCACATCTAAATCAAAGATCACCGTTTGGTTATTGTTCCAAATACGCTCAACCTCAGATTTTAGAGTACCATAAGATTGACCTTTATAGACCTCTTCAAATTCCACAAAGTCGTCGTGCTCTATTTTTTGTTTGAAATCTTCAGGACTTAAAAACCAATAATCAAGTCCATTTTCTTCTTCACCCCTTTTAGGCCTGCTCGTTGCAGAAACTGAAAATGAAAGCACATTCAGTTTCTTTAATAGAGCTTGAACTATTGACGTTTTTCCAGCACCAGAGGGCGCAGAGAATATGATGGCTTTTTTGGTCATTGAACTAAAGTACGTTTAGTACTTGTTCTTTTATTTTTTCTAGCTCGTCTTTCATTTCAACTACATGTCTTTGCATTTCGGCATGGTTTGCCTTTGATCCAATGGTGTTGATTTCACGACCCATTTCTTGGCCAATGAATCCTAGTTTTTTCCCTTGTCCAACTTGTCCATCCATAGTTTTTGAGAAATATTCTAGATGAGCTTTTAATCTAACTTGCTCTTCAGTAATGTCTAGCTTCTCTAGATAATAGATCAGCTCTTGTTCGAAGCGATTGTTGTCAAAAATATCATCATCTTTTTTCATGTCCTCAAAACGAGCAAGCAGTTTTTCGCGCTTATTGTCAACACGAGTAGGAGCCAACTGCATTACTTTTTCTAGATGATCACTAATAATATCGATCCGTTTTTTAAGGTCGTTTTCTAGCTGTTGCCCCTCATCCTTTCTGAAATTATTGCAAGCAGTAAGTCCTTCAATAACGGTTTGTTTGATGGTCTTGTATTCATCTGAGTCAAATTCATGACTTTCCGACTCCAAGATATTTGGCATTCTCATTATCAAACTCATAGTGTCTAAAGGTTCCAAATCAAATTCTTGGCTCATCCCTTTTAATTGAGCTTTGTATTCCGCAAACAATTCACGATTAATTTTTACCGATGAAGTTTTACTGGCGGATTCTAAACTTAGAGAAAAGTCAATTTTACCTCTGTCTAATTGCTCCGTAATTAGATTGCGAATTTCAAGTTCTTTTTCTCGATATGAGCTGGGCACCCGAACTTTAGTATCGTTCATTTTTGAGTTTAACGTTTTCACTTCAATAGTGATTTTAGTTCCATTAAACTCATTTGTTGCCTTACCGAAACCGGTCATGGATAATATCATACGCTCAATAATTTCCGCAAATATAAAGCACAGTCTTTAGCTAAATCGCTTGCTTACAATGTAAACTCCTGTGAAAATGAGAATTGCTCCTACTATCTTAACTAAACTTAATTCATCTTTTCCCATTGCAATAGCAAATAATGATGCTAATACAGGCTGCGTATATATGTAGGTACTCACTGTAGCCGGTTGTAACTTTTTGAGCGCGAATATGTTAAGTAAATAGGCGAAGAATGTTGTGCAGATAACAACAAAGGCAGTTTCGAGCCAAATGGTAGTGGTAAAGGTGGACCATTCGATAGTCATAAAATCATAGACACCGAAGGGAAGCACATAGATTAATCCAAAAGTAAAGACCCATTTTATTATTGTTAATGGTTGGTACTTGGCCATTAAGGGCTTAACAATTACTAAATACACTCCATAAGATGCTGCATTCATTAGAATCATAACATCACCTTGCCAAGTTGTAGCATCGAAAGAAAAATCAGCGTTGAATAGTATAATGAGTAACGCACCAACTATTCCAAGAGCAAGCCCAATTATTTTTTGTCTAGTAATAACATCATGTAGGATTATTGATGCCGCAATTATGACTAATATTGGATTTGAAGTCATTATAATAGCTGCATTTATGGGTGTTGTAATATTAAGCCCAGCAAAGAATAAGAGTTGATTCATAGCAACTCCGAACAAACCACAAAGAGCGATCCTTGTCCAATCTTTTTTGTCAATTTTTTCGTTGCTCAGTATACTATGAAAGAACCAAAAGAGCAAAGAAGCACCGAGTACTCTCAGTAAAATGAATCCAAAGGGTTGAATGTATTCGGGCATTACATCTTTGGCCACAGAATAGTTTAGACCATAAATGATGTTTGCACCGAATAGTGCTAGATGTGCCTTTATATTTGTATTCTTCACTAAAAACGAAATTGTGAATTTTGTTGCACGCTTTTTGTGTGTGACTGTAAAACTTTAAAACATTATCTCATGAAAAATATAATTATTGCCTCCGTAGTTGCATTAACGACTTTAACTGGATTTTCTCAGAAAAAAGGAACAGTTGAGGCTAAGATTCAAGTAAAAGGGATTTGCAGTATGTGTGAAAACAGAATAGAAGAAACAGTCAATTTTGCTAAAGGAATTAAAACTGCAGAATGGGATTTGGATAGTGAAATACTTACAGTTGTTTATAAGGAAGGAAAAACGACCCCACAGGAAATCGGTGATGCTTTAGCGAAGGCAGGTCATGACAATCAATATGCAAAAGCAACGGAAAAGGATTACGGAAAAATATCAGATTGCTGCAAATATAAAACGCAGCAAAAACATCACAATTGAGCATTCTCCAACTGCTCTAAGTTTTTCTTGGCATTTCCAATAAAAATTTGATCGTTTAGCAATACTACAGGTCTTTTCAAAAAGGTATACTCATCAAGAATTAACATTTTGTAATCAGATTCTGTGAGTTGTTCTTTACCTAAGTTTCTTGCTTTAAATTGCATAGACCTCCTAGAAAACAAAGCCTCGTAAGAGCCTGCCATTTCATGCATTTGCTCTAATTGTTCCCGTGTAATTTTGTTAGTTTTGATGTCTTGAAAATCAAAGTTCTTTGATTTCAGCTGAAGGTTGTCAATGATTCGTTTGCAGGTACTGCAAGTAGATAAATGGTATACTTTCTTCATGGATCAAAGATAAAATTACTTGCGTATTTTGGCTAAAGGAAAAAGCAGTTCTCCAGTAAGAAAACTTTTAAGTCCACAACGGATTTTTATTCCTGTTGTTATTGGATTGGCCGTCGCGGTATGGCTACTTTGGGATGAGTTTAGTTCCGATATGTTCAGTCAAGTCACGTGGGGATGGTCTACAGCATTTTGGCTCTTTTGTGCACTTATAATGGTTGCAACCCGTGACCTTGGTTACATGTACCGAATTCGGGTACTGACCGATAACGAAATAAAATGGCGTAACAGTTTTGATGTTATTATGCTTTGGGAGTTTGCCTCTGCCATTACTCCAAGTGTAGTAGGAGGCTCCGCCATTGCTTTGTTTATTGTTAATCGTGAAGGGATAAGCTTAGGAAGAAGTACCGCTGTTGTAATGGTTACGGCATTTTTAGACGAACTCTTTTACATTTTGATGGTGCCTTTAGTTTTGTTATTTGTTGGCACAAGTGATTTATTCCCTCCCAATTTGCAAAAAATGATGTTCGGAATGAGTTTAGGCGCAAAGCAAATATTCTATTTAGGATATGGGTTTATCGTCTTACTAACCACATTGATTTTGACTGCAATTTTCTTTGCACCCCTGGCCACTAAGAAGGTTTTGGTGAAGGCTACTTTTCTGAGTTTTTTAAAATTTTGGAGAGCAGAAGCGATCCAGACAGGTAATGATATTATAACCACTAGTAGAGAACTTCGAGGAAAACCGTGGATCTTTTGGGGAAAAGCTTTTGGGGCTACTTTATTTAGTTGGACCGCTCGTTTTTGGGTGGTTAATTTCCTGATTCTTGCCTTTGGGACCCTTGCCTTTAATGAGCACATGATGGTTTACGCACGTCAACTAGTTATGTGGGTTATCATGCTTATTAGTCCTACACCGGGAGGAACGGGAGTTGCGGAATATATGTTTGGCGAATTCCTTGGGCTGTATATAGTTGAAGGGTTCTCCGGAGTCATTGCCTTATTATGGCGACTGTTTACTTACTACCCGTATTTGTTTGTTGGAATTATTGTTCTGCCAGGTTGGATAAGAAGAGTATACTTAAAACGAAGATTGGTTACTTTTAAGAAAGTATAAAGCATAAAAAAAGCCCCTTTAGGGCTTTTTTAAAATTAATCTGGTAGAGGATTACTTTAAAGTACAAACTTCATCATCAAACTGATAAGCTGTACAAGCAGCTTCAGCATCAGCTTTCTTTGCTTTTGGAATGTTAAGTGAGTTATCTACAACTCCGCCAATTGTACATTCGCATATGTAGTCTTTCTTACAAGAAGTAAAAGAAGCAGCAAATAATGCCACTGAACAAATTGCTAAAAACTTTTTCATTTTGTTTTTTTTAAATTTCTTTAAATGTATAACTTTTAATTCAAAACAGAATGCACCTACAATTTTAAATGTTCTAGAGCAGCTTTATAATCAACGCGTTCACCATTCGAAATGCCAATCAAAAATGCACCGTCAACGCCTTTAGACTTGACTAGTGAAAGAGTTTGTTCGGCTTCATTTTTATTATTTGTTTCACCTGTGTAATACCTTACCGGCTTTCCTTGAATTACTTTAATCTGCATTTGTAATTGATGCTCATACTTAGCCAATTCATAAATAGGATCTGCAGCGGTTAAGCTAGCCCCAACTTGAACCGCTAAAAACACTTCGGCTTTAATTTTTATTTTGGATGTAATAGGCTTGGGTGCATGTTTATTTTTTATTGAAATACTCTCAGCAGTTGTTGCAATGCCTGAAGAAGTAGGAGAGCCAGATTCAATTTTATTGGCTTCACCGATTCCTATTTTATTTCCATTAGAATAAGCAACTATAAACGCATCGGTAATTCCTTTTTTGAAGATTGCATTTTTAGAATTAACTGTTTCATTCAAGGTTAGGAAATGTCCAACTCTAAATTTGTTCATGCCACCTTCTTCGTAAATGTATACTTCCTCAGTTAATTTAGAAACTGAACCGGGCATTGTTTTGTCAGCTCCTGCTGCAACTTGCACAGCATAATAAAAATCGAATGTTTCTTCTGTTTTCGAAGTTAAAATAGGCTTCTCAATTGGAGTTGTTAAAGCTACGGGAGTCATGATTTGTTGTATTCGAGGAGAATTCGCCAAGGGCTCTGTGTCAATTTTTGGGTTAGGTTCAGGAACAGGCATAGTTACAGGTTCAGCTGAGACTTCTATTTCAGAGTATTTACCGAAGTACATTAAAATGGATTTTGGAATAGTGTCTTCTTTAGCTTCAGTTTCTTCAGGTGCTGTAGCCGAAATTTCAGTAGTTATAACAGCATCCATAATAGGGGCAATCACTTCAGAAACACTAATTTCTAATGATCTAACTGTGTCCATAATCGGTCTCATAGATTGATTATCAGCAATGAGAGTCTCCGAAACGGTCGAATTAACAACTTCTACTGAAGAAGCAGTATCTGTCTCTCTTGAAGTGTCAATAGTGGTAATAATTGGAGATACGATAGTATCGATTAATTGAGGGGTCTTTTCTTCAATTTCTAGTGTATCAATAATTGGGATCAAAGGAGTCTCAGTACTATCAAATACGATTCTTTCAGTTGTATCTACTGAAGTTACAGTTGCGGATATAACGGTGTCTAATATCGTTTTAGAAGCTTTTTCTTTAGTTGTATCGGAAGCAACGGTAATTATTGTGTCTTGAATAACGGGAGGAGCAGGCTCTGTTTGAGTTACTAGCGTATCTGCTATTACCATTACTTCTTCTTCAGGTTCTGGCTTAGGAGGTTTCGCAGATTTACAGGGATCATTAATATATGTTGCAAAAGCGATTAAAATTTTATTTAGTTTATTAACGTTAGTAGCCAAAGCAGTGTATTGATCTGATTTTTGTTTTTCAAGATCTACAGATTCTGCACGTTTAATCCAATATTTGACTTCAATAATTTTTTGGTTAACCATCTCAAAATCAAATTCCTCACAGGCGCATTCTTTTCGTAATGAAATTTGAGTTATGCTGTGACTCATTAAATCAGCCTGTTTATGTGCAGACTTAATCAAGCGCATTATTTTATCGTCAGTTGCTTTGTTTTTTTCGTCTGCAGATGTCTTTGATAACTGTTGACAGCTCTGCACATCTTCAGCTATACTTTTCATTTGATCTTGAACAATGCTCAACTCTGCATCAAACATATCGCAAGCATCATTAGCCGAACTATAAATTGACAGTAATAACATTGCAATACCAAATAAATTTTTTTTCATATATAAACTGATTGTATATCAAATATAAATAATCATTCAGGTCTTGTGCTTTTCTAGAGTCAATACTGGATTAGTAGATAAGATGTTCGTTCTTCAACACTAATAGTTGAATAAGTACTTAATGTCGCATTTGCAGAGGCAAACTAGATAGTCCACATTTGTACAAAACGAAATAGTATGCGCTTAATAATCACTCTTTTTATAATCTTTTTAGCAAATTCATCTTTTGGACAAGATTGTTATTCAAAATATCGTAAAGCGTTTACTGAGCGTGGATCCTTAGAAGTAACGGATAGCACCTACAAAGGTGTAATTATAACTGTTAGGGAAGGACATGAGACAAACTGCTTTATGGGTAAAGTATCGGTTAAATCTGGAAAGGTTGTTTTGGATAATTTCTATGTAGAGTTAGAAGATGAGTCTTATGAAAACTTAGGACCTAAATTCAAAAACTTAAAACCTGTTGAGATTAAAGATGGTATTTCTCAAATCATCATTGATAAACGAGATAACTTGTACAATGTGATTTTTCTTGATCACTTAAAACCTAAAAAGAAAGGATTTAAGAAAGCTCCAGATTTTGATTTGGACTAATTATCAGCTGAGTTTCGTGTTGTTTAGAGATTAGTCAAGCTTTCAACAACTTGTATATTTTTTTCTTGGTTTAAGATTTTATTAATGGTTGCGGTAATAGCATCCAATCTCATTTGAAACTCCTCTAATTTAGTTTTGTTTTCTTCCTTTGGACTGAGCTCATTGGTCTTTTCTTGTGCGTCAACATCTTCTTTTGCTTCTGTATAAAATGCCTTTAAGCTGTTCGCGGCAGATGACTTTATCAAATTAGAGTTGGATTGTAAAAGAGTTTTTTGAAAAACTGAATAACCCGACATTAATTCATCCGTTCTATCAACCTTTAGCAAAAGTTGTGAATTAAGATATAGAAATCCAGCCTGTTTATAGGCTCCAATTTTGTAAAAATTATTTTTAAAAAAAGTCAGGTGACTATAGTCTCCTAGTTCTGAATATGCCTGTGCAATTTGCATTCTGAGTTCTTCATTTTCATCTTTTTCATGAGCTTTACAAAATGTCAAAACGGCCAATGTATCTTTAGCTATAATCCCATTTTTAATAACAGACTGAAGCACAGCATATGAGCTATCAGAACTTAGCTCAGAATAATAGTCCTCCATATTTTTAGGTGTATAGTTCAATCGATACAGTTCAATTGCCTTAGCTCTTACTTTGGAATTGTTGTCGTTTTTCAGAAAAAAGAGTAACTGTTCTTCTTTGAATTTAGCTTCGAACAATAGACTAGCAGTCATTGCAGACAAACCCTGAAGTCGGAGATCGAAAAAATCGTGTCTTATGGCATTGTTAATAGCCTTCTTAGTCAATGGGTTATTTGGATACTCCCCAGAAAGCAGCGCCAATGCTTGTTTCATATCAGCCAATCCTTTTCCAGACGCAAATTGAGCAAACCACGCTTCAGTTGTTTTATTTGGTTCTTTAACCTCGGCAAGGAGATAACCTTGACTGTCATAATCTATCCAAGTAGCAGCTGTGCTTCCTTTTAAATAAAAAGTGTCTAATTCATTTTTGACCCAAATAGTATCTAATATTTCTTGATGAGGGAGATAAGATTTTACCAGCAACGGAATTTGATACAATGGATATTCGTTCAAATTTTGAGTTTGATTTACGATCATGAAATTTTGCTGTTGAGTAGCATCAAAATAATAGGTAATCGTTAATTCTGGGTGGCCATTATCGAACATCCATTGATTAAAAAACCAATTTAGATCCTGGCCAGTTACTCTTTCCATTACTAAACGCAGTTGATGCATTTCTGCAGAACTATGAGCATAGAGTGTTAAGTATGTTTTGAGCCCTTTAAAGAACGCCCTATCACCGACAGTCGTTCTTAATTGATGCATTATACAAGCACCTTTGGAATAAGTATGCCCATCGAACACTTCAAGCTTGCTGTCGTATTGAAAACGAACAAAATCTACTTTTTTGACTTTTGATTCTCTTAAGTAGCTTCTTTGCTTATTGAGTAAGTTGAGCTGAGCGTCAAATGGCGATTTACTTTGCTCGACCCATAGGTATTCTCCATAGGTTGCAAAAGCCTCATTGAGCGCTAAATTTGACCAGCTCTCACAACTTACTAAATCACCAAACCATTGATGAAAAAGTTCATGAGCGATTATGCCTTCTTGAGGATAATCAATCAATTCTTGCTTATGACGCTGCACAAATTCGCCATGCAATGTTGCAGACGTATTCTCCATTGCTCCTGAGACAAAGTCTCGAACTACGACTTGAGCATATTTATCCCAAGGATAATCAACACCCAATTTATTTGAATAGAATTCTAGCATTCGTGGAGTTGATTCGAAAATGTATTGCGCATCCTTAGCGTACTGTTTTTCTGTGAGATAGGTAACCTCCTTACCCCTCCATTCTTTATCTTTAAAAACAGAAAAATCACCAATAGCTATCATTGCCAGATAGGGAGAATGAGGCAGAGATTGAACCCAGTAATCTGTTCGCGTACCATCTCCATTCTCTGTCGAAAATTCCAGTGATCCGTTACTCAAAGTTTTTAGAGTATCAGGAACCGTGATGATAATTTCTTGAGTGGTTTTTTGATTGGGCTCGTCCATTGTTGGAAACCAGCAGGAAGAAAAATCTATTTCACCTTGTGTCCATATTTGAAGCGGTTTTCCAGGTATGTTATTTTGGGCATTTATAAAATACAAACCCTGCCCTCCGCGAATTGCTTTCCCGCTGCGTTCTTCAACTTCATTAGGGTTTGCGATATATTTTATAAAAAGCTCTAAAGTGTCATTTGACGATAAGGTTTTTGAGAAAGTGAGGTTTAGCTTTTCACCGGTATACTCGTAGTTGACTGGGTTGTTTGAATCATTTAAAACTCTAACTTCCTTAATGTCAAAAGCTTTTGCGTCAAGAGAAAGAGTCTTTTTCGCATAAAAATGTGGTGATAATTTTAGAATAGCATCTCCTAAAACTTGTTCAGTTTTAAAATTAAATGAAACTACAAGATTAGTATGAATTAAGTCCCAAGTTAATTCAGTAGTAGCCCTATAAAGAGGTTGAGTCCTTGGGTTTGTATTTAAACTAGAACCTTTGGTAGACGATTTCCCAACTAAACCATTTGATTCAACATTTTTAGAGGAATTACAGCTTATTGTAATAACAAGAAAGAGTAAGGGTGCAAAAAGTCGCATAAACAAATTTAGGATTCTACGGTTAACTAACACTAATTCTGAGTTGAGGTTAGAAGTTAGTTTTAAAGAATTGAATTTTGCCTTTATAACCTATTTTTGGCTGCTGATTTTTAAGCAAAGTGATATGAAAGTTATTGGAAAAGACACTACCTATGAAATTAAACTAGATCTTGACGCTAAACTGAGTTTAGACGGAGAGGAAGTAAGCTTGGATATGGTTGCAGAGTCTGAAAATTCTTTCCATGTTATTTATGAAAATATTGGGTACGATATTTATATCGTTGATAAAAATGAAACAACAAAGACCTATATCATTAGCGTAAACGGAAATGAATATACCCTTCAAGCCAAAAGTAAGTTTGATGAATTGTTAGATCAATTAGGAATGTCTAATCTCGTTGAAGCTAAAGCCGATAACCTAAAGGCTCCTATGCCTGGTTTGGTTATCGATATTTTGGTAGAACCAGGAAATACGGTTTTAAAAGGAGATTCAGTTTTGGTTTTAGAAGCAATGAAAATGGAGAATAACATTAAGTCTCCAGCTGAGGGGATTATCAAATCCATAGACATAAAAAAAGGACAAGCCGTTGAAAAAAACCAAGTCCTTATTTCATTTGAGTAAGAAGACTATAGGTAAACTTTAAGGCTAAAAGCTCGTTAGTCGTCCTTTGTTAACAGCTTAAAACCTTTTCCGTGGACGTTAACAATCTCTAAGTTATCGTCAGCCTTCAAGTATTTTCTCAGTTTAGTAATGTAAACATCCATACTTCTTGAGTTAAAGTAAGAGTCATCGCCCCAAATTCTGTTCAATGCATAACTTCTATCTGTTACTTCATTAAGGTTTAATGACAACAATTTTAGAAGGTCATTCTCTTTTGACGTAAGCTTTTGTTTTTCACCATCAATTATTAATTCTTGTAATTTAGAATTAAATGCAAATCGACCAACTTCAAATTTTTCTTGCTTTTGATGATCTCTTTCTTTTCGTGTTCTTTTTAGAATTGCCTGAATTCTGAGAAGCAATTCTTCCATACTAAACGGTTTTGTCAAGTAATCATCTGCTCCAAGCTTGAATCCTTTTACTTTATCCTCTTTCATAGACTTGGCGGTCAAGAAAACAATAGGAATTTCAGGATTTATTTTAAGTACATCTTTGGCCAATGTAAATCCATCTTTTTCAGGCATCATTACATCGAATATGCACAAATCATAATGATTTGTTCTAAAAGCCTCAAGAGCTTCTTTTCCATTTCGCCTTAGTTCGGCAGTATATCCTTTTGCTGAAAGATATTCAGAAAGCAGGTCACCTAAATTATGGTCATCTTCTGCAACCAGTAATTTTATTTCTTCTTTTTCCATCATAATTATCGTTCAATATTGTTCATTGGAATTGTTAAAGTAAAAGTACTTCCTTTATTCAATTTGCTGTTTACTTTTACACTACCATCATGCCTTTCGACGACTGTTTTCACATAGTTTAACCCAAGTCCAAAGCCTTTTGTGTCGTGCAAGTTTCCAGTTGGGACTCGATATAATTTGTCGAAAATTTTGCTTTGGTGTTCTTTACTGATTCCAATTCCATTATCACAGACCGACAACATAAGATTGTCTTTTTCATTGTTGGTTTTAATATGAATTACCGGTACCGCTGGTGTATACTTTATTGCATTATCAATGAGGTTATAAATAGCGTTTGTTATATGCACTTTATCAGCCATCAAATAATCCGATTTAGCATTTAATTGCATTTTAATCTCGCCCCTTTTTTCTCCAAGTTGCATTTGAAATTTAGAGACAGCATCTTCTATGATTGCATGCACCTGAACCGGTTCCATGCTCATTTTAAAGGCTTGACTGCCCCAAATAGCACTTTTTAAGACATTTTCTACCTGAACGCCAAGTCGTTTATTTTCTTGACCAATTATTCCAATATATCGAGTCATTAAACTTGGTGTTGCACTAATATCTGGATCTGATAGCGCTTCACATGCCAAGGAAATCGTTGAGATTGGCGTTTTTAATTCGTGTGTCATATTGTCGATGAAATCGTTTTTGATTTCAGAAACTTTCTTCTGTTTTAGTATTGTTCTTATGCTGTAATAGAATGCAAATAAAATTAGAATGATAATCAATAAACTAGAAAAGAGGAGATAAGATACTGAACTGAAAATATATTTAATCCGCTTTGGGAAATAGAGCCTTAAAGAAGCTTTTTGACCCAAAATGTCTTTAGGAAATAAATTAATTTCAAAAGATTCTAGACCTGCAGTTAGCGTCGTGTCAGAAAAATTTCCAGTCCTCAGTTCAGAATCCAAATCATAAACACCGAAATAATAAGGGAGTTTTATACCTTCTTCTAGTAGGAACTTTTTAAGCAGCTTATCTACTCTTACATCGTTCACCCTGTCCTCAATTTTTTCGGAAAGATCAATTTCCATTAAGCTTCGAACTATGTCACTAACCAACACTGTTTTATTTACTAACTGTTTTCTGACGGCCGTGTCAAGGTTTACTTTTAGATCACTTATATAATAAGTTTCACCCTCTTCTCCATTTGCATGATAAGATAAATTATCCTCAGAATTTTCAATATCTACTCTATGCTGACCTGCAGTTATAAAATCAGTAACCGTTTTTTTACCGCCTTGCTCTTCAACAACCCTGACCTCGATACCGGCTTCTTTTTTTTCCAGTTCTTTAAAAAGAAAATATTTGTAAGAAGAATCATGCATGAAGTTAGAACTACTTATGGAATCCTCAGCCGTGAAAAGAAACCGACCTTGTTGATGCGTTCTAATTTTTTTGAGTGCTTCTTCTTGTTCTAGCACTTCTACAACATTGGACAATGCCTTATGAACTAGACGGTCAAACTCTTCATGACTAATTGATACGGCCTTATTGATCCAGAAGAGCTGGATACTTATTAGAGCCACTATCGAAAAAACAACTCCACTTATGAGCCAGGCTATTAATCTATTGTTCACTTATTTCAATTATTAGAAATCAAATATAGTTGGGCTGCTACAGACCAATGTTAGCTTAACTAAATTTAACCCCCCTAATAGTCTGGGTTCATGGCTACTTCTGGCGTAGAATATGGTTAAAGAATGTCATAATTAGTCTTTAAAGAAACGGGTTTTTATGGAGGACAATTTATATTCAAAATCAATTAAAAGTTGCTTTTGGTTAGTACGATGAAAGTGCATAGTTTTGGTGGTTCGAATAACTAAAATAAAATTTATGAAGCATTCTTTACTGAAAGCATTGAAATCGACTCTTCTCAGCGGACTCGTTCTTGCGGGAATACTTATTAGTTCAGGAGTAAATGCACGAAGTTCTGTCACAATATCAATAAGCGCTGACACTATTTGCGCTGGTGATAGTTTGAAGGTATTTGCAACGAGTTCTAGAGTTAGTGGAGCAACTTACACGTGGTCCATTGCCGTTGGACCTTCAGGAAGCTTAACTTCAACAAACGATACCGCTGTTTTTAAGCCAACTGCAAGTACATTGTATAGAGTCATTAGTGATTCTGCAGGATTCAAGGACACTGCTCTGTCATTGATTCAAATACATGCTAATCAGCCTGTTGGTTTAATAATTTCAAAAGATACTGTGTGTATGCGAGATCAAATTACTCTTAAGGGTTCGGGTGCATTAACGTATTCCTATTTTAAAGGATCTATTGCTTCTGGCGGTGGTGATTCAGTAAATGTAATTATCACTAAAAACGATAGTGTATCAGTTATTGGAACAGATGCTAACGGTTGTAAAATGACCGCATTTAAGAAAGTTGTTGCAAAAGAGTTACCTACGGTTTCATTTAAGGTATACGTTCAAGGGTTTTTATCTAGAAACAAGGATGCTTGCGCAACTCAAGATTTTACCCTAAAAGCAACTTCAGGCTATCCTGCCTACAACTGGAGTAGCACAAGCCAAATCGTTGGATCAAATACCGATAGTACCATTATTGGAAATACCGCCATAGCAGCAAATTATGCAGTAACAGTCACCGGAGATAATGGGTGCTCTAAAGCGTTCAATCAATTAATTAGGACTACTCAGCAAGGTGTTCAAGGCGTTACTATTAATTTAGTTGGAGGAAATTTGGACACTGTGTTATGTGGAGGAGAAGTTCGAAGAGCTAACGCTAACACTGGTGATTTTTATAAATGGTCTCCTGCTTCGGCAATTGATAGTGGATCAATTACCTCTACAAAGGTTAGACTTAAGCCTGCCTTTGATGAAACAATCATTCTTACAGGAATATTTGCTGGATGTATAACAAGGGATACTATTATTTTGCGTGTAAGTCAATTACCGACTTTAACCTTTGTTAGTCAAACTAGTTCTGCGGCTCAGCCATTGTGCGAAGGAGATGGTGATACAATTAGAGTAAGTTCAAATTCATCAAGGATTTTATGGAATACCGTAAGTTCTTCGAGAACAACGAAAACAGTCGCATTTAAGCAGACTACGACGTTTGACGTTATTGCATTCAATGCTTTGGATTGCGTAACAAAAATTACGATTACTTCGCATGTCGATACTGCATGTGGTATAAAAATTAGCACAGAGGAATTTGAGCAACAAAATTTGAATGCTTTTTACAATTCGGTAAATGGCAAAATGATATTGTCAACGTCAACGGAATTAGTAAACGCCTCAGTTGTTGTTTACGATCTAAGTGGAAATGAAATTTTTAATAATTCTGTTGAATTAGTTCCTAACGCTAGAATGGAATTTGATTTTTCTTCACTTTCAGATGGAGCTTACTTATTCAGGCTGTTTAATTCGGATTCAGATTTTACCAAGAAATTTATAAAACACTAATAAAACTAGAAAAGCCTAATTTTCTTGGCTTTATTATCTAAAATTTTATTCAATGAAAAATTTAGTTGAAGCGTTTCCGCTGCACATGAAAGAAGCTTTGCAAATTGCAAAAGATTCTGAATGGAAATCATCGAATGAACAATTTCGAAACATTATTATCAGTGGTTTGGGTGGTTCAGGAATTGGCGGTACAATAGTTTCACAATTGATCGCAGGTGAAGCTGATGTTCCAGTTGTGGTAAATAAAACATACGGAATTCCAAACCTTGTAAATGAACACACTCTTTTTGTTGCGTCTTCCTATTCAGGTAATACTGAAGAGACATTAGAGGCCTTGCAAGAAGCTATAGCTAAAGGAGCAACAGTAGCATGTTTAACCTCTGGTGGCAAACTGTTGGAAATAGCTAAAAAGAACGGGTATAACTATATAGAAATGCCTGGTGGTCTTCCTCCAAGAGCAGCTTTCGGTTATTCAAGTACATTGTTGTTTAGACTTTTAGGAAATTATGGATTTGTAAGCGCTCAACTGTTAAGTGATTTAGCATCAACGCCGGCTCTTATTGAGGAACATATTGAAGAAATTAAAAAAGCAGGACTGAGTTTAGCTAATAAATTAGCTGGTAAAAGACCGGTTTTTTATACAGATGCTAGAATGGAAGGTGTTGCGATTCGCTACCGTCAGCAATTGAATGAGAATTCTAAAATGCTGAGTTGGCATAATGTGCTTCCAGAAATGAATCATAATGAACTGGTTGGTTGGGCAGAAGATCAGCCAGAAATAGTTCCTGTATTTTTAAGAACTAAAAATGATTATTACAGGACTCAAGAACGAATGGAGTTCAGTAAGGAATTAATGATCAGTAGAAAAGCTAATTGTGTTGAGATTTCAGCTGATTTTGATTCAGATATTCATGCAGCGTATTATTTAATTTCAATTGGAGATTGGGCCTCTGTTGATCTAGCAGATATTAAAGGAATAGATGCAACTGAGGTTGATGTCATTACCGAGCTGAAAACGAAACTTTCAAACATCTAAATTCTTGGAAACCGTTGCCGTTGAAAGACTGGGATTAATTGACTTTCAAGAAAGCTGGGGTTATCAAGAGCGATTGTGCAAGGCCAATGTTGAGGTAAAACTCAATCAGAGAAAGCATCCCGAATTAGCTGGTTTTACAAAACATCACTTGCTATTTTGTGAGCATCCATTGGTATACACGCTTGGTAAAAGTGGAGATGAATCTAACCTACTTGCAGAGCAAGGTACTTTAGCTGAATTAGGAATAACCTATCATAAAATAAACCGGGGTGGAGACATCACCCACCATGGTCCCGGACAATTAGTGGCCTATCCAATATTAGATTTAGAAAAGTTTTTTACTGATATCCACAAGTACCTCCGGTATCTTGAGGAGGCTATTATTCTAACGCTCAAAGACTACGGAATTACTGCTGGCAGATACGAAGGTTACACAGGAGTTTGGCTGGATGCGGATGATCCAATTAGAGCTAGAAAGATTTGTGCAATGGGTATAAGATGTTCGCGTTGGATCACCATGCATGGGCTAGCACTGAATGTCAATAATGATCTATCGTACTTTAATAATATAATTCCTTGTGGAATTGAAGATAAGCAGGTAACCTCCATTGAAAAGGAGCTAGGAAAGAAGGTAGACCTAACAGAAGTATCGAATAAATTATTGCTTCACTTGTCAAAGCTCTTTAACTTCGAGGCAAAGGAAATCGAATGAAAATAGTTAAAAAGTTAGTTTTTATTATTGGAATTGGAGTGCTTATCCATTTTTCACTCTTGTTTTCTGGTAATATCCATTTGTACAATACATTAGAAAACACAGTTTTTAAAGGTAGACTTGGTCCTTCTATAGACGAATATGGCATTTTTTCTAATCGTAAAGTTATTCAGGGAAAGCATGAGGATTGGTTAGTTTCAAATTCAATTAATAGCGATGAGATTTCTGACGAATCGGCTTCTGAATTTGTCGATTTAGGGACGGTTGCCTATTTGGTAATCCATAATGATTCAATCGTTAAAGAACAGTATTGGGATGGTTATTCTGAAAATAGTCAGAGCAACTCTTTTTCAATGGCAAAGAGCATTCTGAATATTGCAATTGGAAGTTTAATTCGAGATGGAAAAATCACGTCGATTGACGACCCGGTTTCTCTTTATTTACCCGAATTTGATGTTTCTAAATTTCCGGAATTGTCAATTCGTCATCTTCTTCAAATGAGCTCGGGAATCAACTTTGATGAAAATTATATCAACCCATTTGCATATCCTGCAAAGGCGAATTATGGTGATGATTTGGTTAAACTCACTTATTCCTACAGTATAACTGAGCAACCGGGAAAACAATTTAAATATCGATCCGGTAACAGTCAATTATTGAGTTTCATTATTGCTAAGGCAAGCGGAATGGAAACTTCGGAATATGTTACTGAGAAAATTTGGAAACGTATAGGTGCAAAAAACGAGGCCTTATGGAGTCTAGATAAACCTGGAGGCAAGGAAAAAGGATTCTGCTGCTTCAATAGCAATGCTCGGGATTTTGCAAGAATTGGCAAGCTGTTTTTGCAACAAGGCGTTTGGAATAATGACACAATTGTTGATGCTAAATTTGTTGCAGAATCCATTACACCTGCACCAATAATGGACGTTAACGATAAGCCATGTGCACGCTATGGGTTGCATTGGTGGTTGCACCAATACGAAGGTTACGAAGTTTTTTATGCTCGAGGTATTCTAGGACAGTACATTGCCGTAATTCCTGCTTTGGATTTAACTGTAGTTCGATTAGGGCATAAAAGAATTAAGCCAAAGGGAGTGGAAGCACCTCCTGATTTTAACCTCTATCTTAAAGAAGCTATTAGTATGATAAACAAGCGCTAGTTCAGCTTTGCTGAAACAGACTCTAACAAGACAGAATCAATTTCGTGTAGAATAGGAAAAAATGTTTCATCTCCGAATATGTTTCTTCCGATACCAGCTCTAACTCTCGCCGAAATAATATCAAAAGATTTTTTGTAATCTGTTTCCACAATTTTGAGATTTTTTTTTGATAGGTAGGCTTTGAAGGCAACTTCAACTTTACCTGAATAGCTAAAATCTTTTACGAAATTTTCAGCGTTGCCATATTTAACGAGTTCCTCGCGGTTTTTGTCTGCGTAGTCAAAAGCAAATTGGTAGAAGTTACCAGAATAGAAAATTCGAGACAATAAGATACTTGCTCCTGCTGTATCAATGGAAATGAAATTATCTGGCATTATTCCACCGCCACCGTAAACAACTCTTCCAGATAAGGTTTTAAAAACAGTACTATCTGCTAATGATGCACTGTCACTTGATTCAAATTCACCATTTTCATATCTATCATAAACTTCTTTATTGTATGCTTTGAGTCCATTGTCATATGGCTTTTGTATGCACCTCCCAGCCGGAGTGTAGTATCGAGCAATCGTTAAGCGCGTTGCACTTCCATCGGGCCAGCTAGACTGTTCTTGAACTAAACCTTTACCAAAAGACCTGCGACCCAAAATTACTCCCCTATCATTATCCTGAATAGCTCCAGCAACGATTTCACTTGCCGATGCTGAGCTTTCGTCTATTAAAACTGCCAGGTCAATATTCAGTAAATCATCAGCTGAAGTAGCGGAGTAATTCTTGCGTTTTCTTGCCCGACCTTCTGTATAAACAATTAATTGATCTTCTGCTAAAAATTGATCTACTATGTTTATAGCTGCATCCATAAAACCACCTCCATTTCCGCGTAAATCCAACACTAGCTTGGTCATGCCTTTTTCGAGTAATACGGTGTATTTGTTTTGAAACTCAGTATATGTTTCTCTAGAAAATCGGCTAATTTTTATGTAACCGGTTGTGTCATTCACCATATATCCAACGTCAACAGAATAGATTGGTATTTTCCCGCGAGTAATTGCAAAAGGCATTAACGATTCAGTCCCATTCCGGTGAATATCAAGGTTTACGAGTGTACCACCTTCACCTTTCAGCAAGCGCATTACATCAGCATTTCGAATGCCCGTGCCTGCAATAAGTTCTCCGTCGACTTTAATAATTCGGTCACCAGCAGCTATTCCAACCTCGGCGCTTGGCCCTCCCGAAATTGGAGTAACTACCACCACAGTATCTTTTTGAATGCTAAATTGAACTCCTATTCCTTCAAAACTACCTTCAAGAGGTTCGTTCATCGCTTGTAATTCAGTAGCACTAATGTAGTAAGAATGAGGATCTAGTTTTTGTAATAAATTTTCAATCGTTTGATCAACTAATTGTTCTCTATCCGTACTATCGACATATTCGTTGTCAATATAATTGATGATTTGGTTGAGCTTTGACTGTTTGTTAATTGGAAAACTTCCAAGGGACAGTTCTTTTTTGCTTGGAGAGAAAGATCCAAAAAAGTAGCCGAATGTAAAAACTACAGCTAATAATAGAGGCCAAAAGGCACTAGAAAATATATTTTTTCTCATAAAACATTATGGACGAAAGTAGCAATTATTGAATCCTTGATTAAGATAAAAACTTCTAAAAACTATCTGTGGAACACATTATACTTACATATGAAAGCGCCGAAAGTTCAAACCTTAATTAGCTGCTTGCCATCTCATCGTTATTGATACTTTTGCATCCGCTTTTTTAAAAATCAAATTCTTGTATTATGGGAATGAAATTGTCCGAGTTTAAGTTCGAATTACCTGAAGAACTAATTGCACAGCATCCAGCTAAAAATCGAGATGAGTCTCGATTGATGGTGATACATCGCAAAACAGGTGAAATTGAGCACAAACAGTTCAAAGACATATTAGAGTATTTCGAAGAAGGGGACATTAAGGTAATGAATGATACCAAAGTGTTTTCTGCGAGGATGTATGGCAACAAAGAAAAAACTGGAGCCGTAATCGAAGTGTTTTTATTACGTGAATTAAACAAAGAAAGTCGTCTTTGGGATGTTTTGGTAGATCCAGCACGGAAAATTAGAATTGGAAATAAACTGTATTTCGGAGAAGATGATGAGTTAGTAGCTGAGGTTATTGACAACACTACTTCTAGAGGAAGAACATTAAGATTCCTTTACGATGGACCCTACGAAGAGTTCAAAGAAACATTGTACTCATTAGGTGAAACTCCTCTTCCAAAATACATTTCTAGGCCAGTTGAACCAGAAGATGAAGATCGGTTTCAAAATGTATTTGCAAAACATGAAGGTGCGGTAGCAGTTCCTACAGCAGGCTTGCATTATAGCAAGCAGCTGCTAAAGCGTTTAGAAATTCGTGGAGTTGAATTTCCAATGATGACTTTACATACTGGATTAGGAACATTTCGTCCGGTTGATGTTGAGGATTTAACGAAACATAAAATGGATTCTGAGGAGATGATTATCACTCAGGCTTGTGCTGATAGAGTGAATCAAGCTAAAGCTCAAAAGAAAAGAGTTTGTGCCATTGGTACTACTGTTCTTAGAGCAATGGAAGGTTCTGTATCTACCTTAGGAGAATTGAAGCCTTACGATGGATGGAGCAATAAATTTATTTTCCCTCCTTACAACTTTAAAGTTTCTACCGCATTGGTGACTAACTTCCATGAGCCAGAATCTACCTTATTAATGATGGTGTGTGCTTTTGGTGGTTATGATTTAACTATGAAAGCATACAAAACTGCAATTGAAGAGAAGTACAACTTCTTAGCATACGGAGACGCTATGCTAATATTATAAAGTCAGTATTTTGGTCATAATAAAAAAGAAAAGGAGATATTTATAGCTCCTTTTTTTGTTTCTAATGGAAAGTAAAAAGTTCGCCATAATCGTAGCAGGTGGTTCAGGTTCTAGAATGAACTCTGAAACTCCGAAGCAGTTTTTACCGCTGGGTGAAAAAACGATTATTGAACATACTATTCAGAAATTTCTAGATCATGATGCTGGGTTACAATTAGTTGTTGTTATTCCTGAAGATCATGAGGATTTGTGGAAATCCTTAACTGAGGATATTACCGAAAACGAACGATTGACGCTGACTTGTGGTGGAGAAACGCGTTATCATTCAGTGTCAAATGGATTAAAATGTATCGAAGCAAATGAAGGTGACCTAGTTGCTATTCATGATGCAGTTCGACCCTTGTTTTCAAATGATTTAATCGAGCGCTGTTATGTCGCAGCTTCACAAAATGGCAATGCAATTCCAGCAACAGCCCTCGTCGAAACAATAAGAAAGATTGGTCCGAATGGTTCGGTCTGGGTGGATAGAGGGGACTATAGAGCCATTCAAACTCCTCAAACTTTTCAGTACGGAATTATAAAAGACGCTTATAATCAGTCATTTATCGATACTTTTACTGATGATGCTAGCGTAGTTGAAGCAATGGGAGTAAAAGTGAATTTAGTTGAAGGCGAGCGCAACAACATAAAAATTACCACACAAGAAGATTTAAAATTGGCAAGACTGCTCATACTATCATGACGGAATCAAAAACAGATATTCGCCTTTTTAACTTAGGGCAGTTACAAGCACAATTGGGAAAGTACAATTGGCCAAAATTTAGAGCAAAGCAGATTTACCATTGGCTTTGGAAAAAGCACGCGCGTAGTTTTGGGGAAATGAATAACCTGCCAAAGGACATAATTGAAGGATTGGAAAACAACTTTGAAATCCTTCCAATTAGAGTCAAAGATGAACAGGTGAGTGATGACGGTACCATTAAGTCGGCCTTTGAAACCGCCGATAAAAAGATTGTAGAAGGCGTTCTTATTCCAACCGAAAAACGAATGACTGCATGTATCTCCTCTCAGATTGGTTGCAGCTTAGCTTGTAGTTTTTGTGCTACCGGTAAATTAAAAAGGTTAAGAAATTTAACCGCTTCTGAGATTGTGGATCAAGTGGTAGAAATAAACAATCAAGCAACCACTAATTATAAAAAATCGCTGACCAACATTGTGCTCATGGGAATGGGTGAGCCGCTCTTGAATTACAGCGAAGTAATGAAGGGGATTGATATGATTACCAGCGAAGATGGTTTGGGAATGTCTCCAAGACGAATAACGCTTTCAACAGCCGGAATCTCTAAAATGATTCGCAAAATGGGCGATGATATGTCGAGGATAAACTTGGCATTATCATTACATGCCGCCAACGATGAAAAGCGTAGCAAAATAATGGCTATAAACGACCAAAATAACTTGGACGAACTGGCCGAAGCTATGATTTACTACTATTCAAAGACCAAACAAATGTTGACCTTTGAGTATATCATATTCAGGGATTTTAATGACAGTTTGGACGATGCTAGAGATTTAGCACGTTTTTGTAAAAGAGTGCCTTCTAAGGTAAATATCATTGAATACAACTCAACTGATGACGAACAATTTGCAAAATCTCCGGAAGATCGAGTTGATGCGTTTGTGGAATTTTTGACCAAACAAAAAATCGTTGCCAAAGTGCGTCGAAGCCGAGGTCAAGATATTGACGCAGCATGCGGGCAGTTGGCAAATAAGAATAAGGCGGAGTTGAAGTAACAAGATGTAACTAAGTTAAGAGCTTTGGGGCAGTTAATATCGTCCCTAACCTATGCAAATTTTAGATCAGAGAATCAAATTTCCGGACGTAAGCCAAGCCTCAGCAGATGGCTTGTTGGCTATTGCTGGTGACTTGTCATCGGAGCGACTAATTGAAGCTTATTCAAATGGTATATTTCCTTGGTTCAACGATGAGGATCCTATTATGTGGTGGTCACCAGATCCTAGATTTGTAATCTTTCCTGAAGAATTGAAAGTTTCTAAAAGCATGAGACAGCTTTTTAAAAAGAAACCATTTCAAGTTACACAAAATCAAAACTTTGAAGCTGTTATCCGAAATTGTTCAGTAGCAAAACGTCACGATCAAGATGGAACTTGGATTATAGAATATATGATTGAAGCTTATTTGAATTTGCATAAATTAGGCTATGCCATTTCCGTTGAGGTGTGGCAGGAAGATGAACTTGTGGGTGGACTCTATGGTTTAGATTTAGGCAATAATGTCTTTTGTGGAGAAAGTATGTTTACTAAAGTTAGCAATGCCAGTAAGTATGGTTTTATAGATTTTATTCAGAAATCGACTTACAAGCTAATTGACTGCCAGTTGCATACCAACCATTTGGAAAGTTTAGGTGGAAAAAATATCTCTAGAGCTGAGTTTATTGGGTATTTGTAGCGGCAGTCTCAGTGTGTTAGAAAAGAAAATCGAGTATAATTCCCAAAAAAACATAACCTCTTTAATAATCACAACATAACCGTTCGTCAAATTGTATTAACTAATACTTTTGAATGATATTCGAACGATTGACAGTAGTTGAAGAAATAAAGGAACCCATTAAAGCAGAGATGTTAGTCTTTGAAGAACGTTTTCGTTCTTCTATGAAGAGTACTGTGCCACTACTCGACAAAATCACTCACTACATTATCAAACGAAAAGGGAAGCAAATGCGGCCTATGTTTGTTTTTTTATCAGCCAAAGTTTTTGGTGAACTGAACGATTCATCTTACCACGCAGCTTCATTAATTGAGCTTTTGCACACTGCAACATTGGTGCATGATGATGTAGTTGACGATGCACACAAACGAAGAGGTTTCTTTTCGCTCAATGCACTTTGGAAAAATAAGATTGCCGTTTTGGTGGGTGATTATTTATTGTCTCAAGGTTTGTTACTGGCAATAGATAACGGCGAGTTTCAAATGCTTCAGTTAGTATCTAGGGCGGTTAAGGAAATGAGCGAAGGCGAGTTGCTTCAAATGGAGAAATCTCGAACCTTAAATATGGATGAATCGATTTATTACGATATCATTCGAGGAAAAACTGCAACGCTAATTGCTGCTTGTTGTGCAGCTGGAGCAGCTTCGGTTACAAAAAATCAGGAGCAAATTGATGCTATGCATGAGTTTGGAATCAATGTTGGAATAGCTTTTCAAATAAAAGATGATTTATTCGATTACGGTTACGGTCAGGATATTGGCAAGCCAGTGGGAATAGACATTAAAGAAAAGAAAACCACATTACCTTTAATTTACGCTTTAAACAAAACAAGTTGGTTGAAGAAGCGTCAAATGATCAACATTGTAAAAAACCACAATACCAATCGCAAAAAGGTAGATGAACTTTTCTCCTTCGTAAAAGAACAAGGTGGAATAGCCTATGCCGAAAAGGTAATGTTGGAATACACTCAAAAAGCCAAAGACATTTTATTGAAAATGCCTGAAAACTCGGCAAGAGCCAGTTTGCTTCAAATGGTTGATTACACGATTACTCGAAAGAAATAGAACCTTTTACTTAAAAGCAGGAATCCCTGTTACGTCAGCACCTGTAATCAATAAGTGGATGTCGTGTGTGCCTTCGTAAGTAATTACAGACTCTAAGTTCGCCATGTGTCGCATGCAAGGGTATTCACCTGTAATTCCCATTGCTCCATGTATTTGACGAGATTCTCTAGCGATGTCTATAGCCATTTCCACGTTGTTACGCTTGGCCATAGAAATCTGAGCAGTCGTTGCACGTCCTTCGTTTCTTAAAACACCCAAACGATAAGTTAGCAATTGTGCTTTGGTGATTTCGGTAATCATTTCAGCCAATTTCTTTTGAATCAATTGAAACCCACCAATCGGTTTGCCAAATTGGATACGCTCTTTAGAATATCTTAAAGCAGAATCGTAACAATCTAAAGCCGCTCCAATTGCTCCCCAAGCTATTCCGTATCTAGCAGAATCCAAGCAGCTCATTGGTGCACCTAATCCAGATTTCCCAGGTAGTAAATTCTCTTTAGGAATTTTTACGTTGTCAAAGATTAATTCTCCAGTTGATGAAGCACGAAGGGAGTGTTTTCCATGCATTTCTGGAGTAGAAAATCCTTTCATTCCGCGTTCTACAATTAAACCGTGTATGCGTCCAGATTCGTCTTTCGCCCAAACCACAGCAACTTGCGCAAATGGCGCATTGGAGATCCACATTTTGGCACCATTCAACAAGTAATGATCTCCTTGATCGGAGAAATTGGAAATCATTCCAGATGGATTAGAACCATAATCGGGTTCTGTAAGGCCAAAACAACCTAACCACTCACCTGAGGCTAGTTTTGGTAAATATTTTTGTCGTTGTTCTTCAGTTCCG
Source organism: Flavobacteriales bacterium UBA6770 (assembly GCA_905181875.1). Lineage (GTDB taxonomy): Bacteria > Bacteroidota > Bacteroidia > Flavobacteriales_G > Salibacteraceae > UBA6770. The sequence continues at coordinate 773,863 of CAJIZH010000003.1, read as the reverse complement.
TATTTCCAGATAGGATACATAACCAAAGAACTTTGCACAGACGCAGTAGACCGAACACCAGAATCACAGCGCTCTAGTTCTTGCATCAATAATCCGTATGAGATTTGGTCTAGACCAGCACCACCATATTCTTCTGGTATGTATGGCCCAAAAGCACCGATTGCTCCTAGTCCCGGAACAATTTGATTTGGGAATTCACCTTTTTCGTAATATTCTTCGATAATAGGAGAAACTTCTTGTTTTAACCATTCTCTAGCAGCCGAACGAATCATGATTTGTTCTTCGCTTAAAAATTCATCCATTAGATAATAATCGTGTGCTTCAAATCGATCTGTGCCCATGTTTTCTTTTTAAGGTTAAGACTGCAAAATTACTATATTGCTGAATATTAAGTCAAAAATATGCTTAAAACTAATACTATAATTGTAGTTGTACTTTTCACCTTGGTTGTTGCACAATCTTGTAAAAAAGAGGTGTTTGATGTCTCAGAACCAGAAGAAATCGTTGTACCGGTGGATGAGTGTCTAGACGTTTTTTACGAGAACGGTGCAAAATCGATTGTTGAGGCGAAATGTGTTACTTGTCATCAAGCTGGAGGATCAGGTCCTGGTGATTACACTAAAAACGATGTTTTGATTGCTAATCTTGCTAAAATAAAGCAAAGAGCAGTCGTTGATAAAACCATGCCCTCAGCCTCTGCACCTCAATTAAATGATCTCGAAATTGAAACGCTAAGAAATTGGATCGATTGTGATGGGCAATTTGGGCCTTAGGACGGAGGCGCAACAAATTCAGCGCCAAGACATTAAGTCTATTATTACTGCAAAGTGTGTATCTTGACACATATCGGTCGGAACGGGGCCGATTGATCTTTCAATAAAGGAAGAGATTAAAAAGATAGCAAAGAATAGTATATTAAAAGTGGCGACTATTGATCAAAAATCAATTCCTAAGACTAGATAACTCAGTTAATGACAGTAGAACTAGATAAAATTTCAAATGTCTTAACGAAGGAGTAAATTACGAATAATTATGAGAAATATTTATACAGCATTAGCAACGATTTTTTTGGGAATAGGGGCGCTATCCGCACAAGATATTTTTATGGTGGATTCAAGTTATGTTCACTTTTTCTCAGAAGCAACGTTAGAAAACATTGAAGCTGAGAATAATAAGGCAAAGGGATTAATAAATAGAGCGAATAGTAAAGTGGCTTTTCTAATTCCGATAAAAAGCTTTGAATTCGATAAAGCGCTTATGAAAGAGCACTTCAATGAAAATTACATGGAATCCGAAAAATTCAAAACGGCAACATTTAAAGGTCAGATTAATGAGAAAATTAACTGGAAAAAAGAAGGATCTTATAATGTCACTGTAACTGGAATTATAAATGTACACGGTGTTGAAAAAAGCAGAACGATTAAAGGTAAGCTGATGGTAAAGGAGAGTAGAATTCGAGTTCAAACAAAATTCGAATTGAAATTAGTTGATCATGACATTGAAATCCCAACAGTTGTTTTTCAAAAAATTGCTGAGGTAATAGACGTAACAGTTGATTTGCAGTTTTCACTTAAAAAATAAAGATCATAATGAAATACCCACTTATAGTTCTTGCCTTATTAGTTGCGACGGTTAACCTAACCGCACAAGACGATTTACTGGATATGTTGGAAGCCGAAGAGTCGACAAAAAATTACAAAGTTGGCCCAACATGGAAAACGATGAAGCTGGTAAACTTACATTCAACTTCAATGGTTAAGAAGAATGGATTGGACTTTAGAGTTACGCATCGCTTTGGTAGTATTGGAGAAAAGAGTGGAGGTGGGGTGCATAATCTTTACGGATTAGACATTTCTGATGATATCCGAATTTCATTTGATTATGGAATTACAGAGAACTTACAAATTGGAATTGGACGAAGTAAATACTCGGAATTGATAGATGCTTCAATAAAATATAAGGTGCTAGCTCAAAAAGAGCGCAAAGCTCCTTTAACATTAGTAGTCCTCGGGAATATAGCAACAACCCCTCAACAGGCGGTTGATACGCGTTACGATGATTGGCTAAATACGTTATCCTATTTCTCTCAAGTAATTATTGCACGAAAACTTGGAGACCGCTTTTCTTTTGAGTTTGCACCTAGTTTGCTCTACAGAAATTTGGTTTTAAAAACTACTGACATTGATGGCGTTAACGCGAAAGACGAAAATGTAAATATTTCTCTTGGATTTGGAGGTCGGTTTATGATCACAAAGCGAGTTGGAATTATTGTGGATTACATGTATACATTTTCTGAGTATCGATCTAATTATAGACCGATTAACTATTACGATCCATTTGGTGTTGGGGTAGAAATTGAAACGGGTGGTCACGTGTTTCATATCACTATGACAAATGCCGCAGGAATTGTAGAGAATAATTACATTCCAAACACTACTGCAAACTGGGGGGATGGAGGCATAAAATTAGGCTTTAATATTTCTAGAGTTTTTCAGTTTTAGTATTAGTGCCTTTATAGATTTGTATTCGTAATATGCTGGATACAAATACTACCTCTATAGCTTCAATATCATTGGCCCAAGCAAGTTTAATAAGTTTTGCTGATACCAATACTAAAGAGGCCAGAATGTTCAAAGGAATCTCCGCTATCCCTAAAGAAAGTAAGCAAATTGAACGAAATGAAGTTTCTCCATTTTGGGAAGTTGGGGTTGTAATTCTTGCTCTTTTTGTGTTAGCAATTTTGAAAAGAGCGTTTTCTAAAAAACTCGACCAGTATGCAAATGCACTAATTAGTAATCGTTTTATTGGCCAATTAACAAGAGAGGAGCGCAGTAGTGAAAGTATGAGTGTTATCTTGGTTGAGTTCCTCTATTTTATAATTATCGCTCTATTTACTAACCTTTTATACAAGAATATTAATCCAGAATTTATTCTTTATGGGTTTGAAGGCTTTGCTTTATTTATGCTGATATATTTGGTCTTTCACCTACTTAAAGTATTCGTAAACAATTTATTAGGTTGGTTATTGGATCTTCAAATTATAATAACAGATTTTCAGTTTTTCAATTTTTTGAGCCACGGAGCAATCGCAATATTTTTATTTCCAATCGTTGTCCTGTTGCTTTTTAGTCATATTGATAATCAGCTTTTATTAGGTGTCGGAGGACTGGTAATACTGGCAATGTACTTGTATAGAATATCCCGATTAGCTCGCAGATTCTGGTGGGAGAAAAGATTTTTACTCAAGTATTTTATTTTATACATTTGCGGCCTTGAAATATTACCTGTTTTAGTGCTGGCAAAGTTTGCATTCAAAACATTGTAAATTAGAAAGTTAAGAAGTTGAAATAGGCTTCATTCTTTGAATTAAAGAGGCTATAAATTGAAGGATTTGAAAGTAAAAACCATTCTGGTTTCACAACCTAAACCCGAGAACGACAAGTCACCTTATTTCGATTTAGCGGAAAAGCTAAAGCTGAAAGTAGATTTTCGATCATTCATTCACGTGGAAGGTGTTCCTGTACTAGAGTTTAGAAAACAGAAAATTAATCTGCTGGATTTTGCAGGCGTAATCTTTACAAGCCGTAACGCGGTTGACCATTACTTCCGAATGGCTGAGGAAATGCGTATTACCATTCCTGATTCTATGAAGTATTTCTGTACTTCGGAATCAACTGCGTATTACCTTCAGAAATATGTTGTTTTCAGAAAGCGAAAAATATTTCACGGAAAACAAAAATTGACTGATTTATTACCGTTGCTAAATAAGCATTCAGAGGATAATTTTTTGTTGCCAACATCAGACCTGTTGAAGCCAGATATTCCTATAAGCCTAGAAAAGGCAAAGATTTCTTATGAAAGAGGTGTTTTTTATAGAACAGTTTGCAGTGACTTGAGTGATTTGGCGGGAGTTTCCTATGATATTTTGGTATTCTTTAGTCCATCGGGTATTAAATCACTCTTTCAGAATTATCCTGATTTTAAGCAAAACGAAACAAGAATTGCTTGTTTTGGATCAACTACCAAGTTGGCGGCTGAAGAGATGGGTTTAAAGGTAGATGTGCCTGCTCCTACTCCAAGTTCACCGAGTATGACAATGGCAATCGAAGCCTATGTGAAACAAATGAACAAGAAATAAAGCGAATAATATTAATAGTTAGTAAAAGGGTGAAGTTTTCACCCTTTTTTTGTTTTAGAATGGGTCAGCGTTTCGGAAAAGAGTACAAACTAAAGTCTAAAAAGAAAATCGATATTCTTTTCAAGAAAGGTAATCGCGTTCATTCGCCAGTTTTGACGGTGGTATTTCTTAAAGAAAAGATCGAAGAAAATGAAATTGCATACCCCCAAATTTTGGTTTCGGTACCAAAACGAAACTTTAAGAAAGCGGTAGATCGTAATTTAATTAGACGACAAATAAAAGAAGCTTTTCGACTGTATTTGAAAGAAGATTCCCCGCTTGAAATAACCACTTATCAATATTATTTGGCATTAGTTTATAAAGAAACTAGGATAAGAGATTTTAACGAGATTCATAGTGCATTAACTTTACTTTTACGAAAGCTCGAAGAAAAAAATAGTTGATTATGATTTGTACAAAAAGGAAAAGAGTACTTGTAGGGTTATTGTTAATTACGGGATCATTTGGAATGGTTGCCTACAACTCAGAAAGAGACAATTATTTCGAAATATCTAAAAACCTCGACATTTTTGTCAATTTATATAAGCAACTCAATATTTACTATGTAGACGAAACGAATCCAGGCGAGTTGATGAAGACGGGTATTGATGCTATGTTAGAAGTCACTAGATCCCTATACAGTCTATATTCCAGAATCAGATATTGAAGATTATCGTTTTATGACTACCGGTCAATATGGTGGTATTGGCTCATTAATACGAAGAAAAGGTGACTATGTGGTGGTTGCCGAGCCTTATGAAGGGTTTCCCGCTTTTAAGGCAGGATTGCTTGCAGGCGATTTAATACTGTCCATCGATGGACACGATGTGAAAGGAAAAAACACAGGTGAGATTTCCAAATTGCTTAAAGGTCAAGCCAAAACTGATGTCAATTTAGTAATTGACCGCTACGGTGAGAAAATGGAAAAAACATTGACACGAGAGAATATAAAAATCAAAGATGTTCCTTACTATGGAGAACTTGAAAAAGGAGTTGGCTACATAAAATTGACCAGTTTTACTGAAACAGCTAGTAAAGAAGTAATTAAAGCGTTTAAAGAATTAAAGGAAAAAAATAAAATTACTAGTTTGGTATTTGATCTTCGTGGTAATGGCGGTGGGTTGTTAAATGAGGCGGTGAATATCGTTAATATCTTTATTCCTAGGGGTACTGAGGTAGTCTATACCAAAGGGAAAATGAAAGAGTGGCAACAAAGTTACAAAGCGCTCAATGCGCCTATTGATACAGAAATTCCACTTGTTGTTTTAGTAGACGAAGGCTCTGCTTCTGCATCTGAAATTGTTAGTGGTGCTTTGCAAGATTTGGATAGAGCAGTGGTAATTGGAGAAAGAACATTTGGTAAAGGTTTGGTGCAGCAAGTGAAACCACTTACATATAATTCTCAGTTTAAGGTAACCGTTGCTAAATACTACATTCCAAGTGGGAGATGTATTCAGAAATTAGATTACTCGAATAAAACAGATGGAAAGGCAACTGCAGTGGCAGACTCATTAAGAAAGCAGTTTTTTACCACCGCTGGAAGACCAGTTAAGGATGGAAAAGGAGTATTGCCAGATGTTGCGGTTGAATTGCCACAAGCGGCTGATTTGACTGCGTCCTTGCTGAGTAAAAACCATATTTTCGACTATGCATCAGATTTTAAAAGAAATAATGAAACAATAGATTCAGCTAAAGAATTTGTGATGGATGAAAACCAGTACAATGATTTTATTGCTTTTTTGGAAGGTAAGGATTTCGATTATACGACCAGAACTGAACAAGCTTTAGAACGATTAAAAAAGGCTTCAGAGGGCGATAAGTATTATGATAGAATTAGCGAAGAGTATGAAAAGCTAGTTGAGAAAATTAAAAGTAATAAGGACAAAGACTTGTTATTGCATAAAAAAGAGATTTCTCAAATTTTAGAGAATGAAATTATTTCTAGATATTTTTATCAAACGGGAAGAATCGAGCACAGTTTGAAAAATGATCCAAGAGTTAAGGAATCTATTTCTGTGCTCAATCAAAAACAGAGATACAAAAGGATTCTTGCTGCTTCTAAAAAATAGTTTCCTCAAGTACTAATAATTAACCTTCATTTGTGTTTGGTATATTACGCAGATGTTCGCACGCTTTTTAACTCATAGAAACGTTTATTTACTTGGCTTGGCTGGATTCCTTTTTGGGTTGGCTATGTCTGAGTTTGTGATTAGCGTTTCTCAATTTTTATTGGCGGCTAATTGGCTTGTTTCGAGAAATTTTAAGGCTAAGTGGGAACGTATTAAAACCAATCCAGCAGTATGGCTGATTTGGTTTTTTTACCTGCTTCATATCATTGGGATGACACACACACTATATTTCGATTTGGGGGCTGATGAACTTCGAATAAAACTACCCTTTCTGCTCATTCCGTTATTTGTAGTCTCTGAAAAACGATTTTCAAAATTGGAGATGAAAGGCCTGTTATCTGTTTTTGTTTTAGCAGTTATATTATCATCAGGCTTTGGAATTGCGCACCATTTTCAGCATCGAATGGATATTGGTTATGATGCTAGAAGCTCCTCTCTTTTTATTTCTCACATTCGCCTATCGTTAATGATTGATTTGGCTATATTATGGTTGCTGTCTGCAGTGTTGCTTAGCAATGAAAAAAAGTGGGTCAAAATATTTTCCAGCATTCTTGTGCTGTATTTAGCTTTTTACCTAATCCAGATGCAAATGCTGACGGGCCTAGTAATTTTGCCTCTTGCTTTATCTTTTGCCTTTGGGTTTGCTCAAAGTGAATCTATAGTGACTTCTAAAATCAAATTAATTGTGGCATTATTTGGAGCTGTATTCTTAATTAGTTCTTCGTTTTACTGTTATCAAATCGCACGGCCATTTATTGATTTTAAAGAACACTTCAGATATGACCTTGAGGTGAATACAGTTAATGGAAATCAGTATTTACATCAGCTAGACAACTTGATGCAAGAGAATGGAAATCAGGTTTGGATATATATTTCTGATCCCGAAACTCGAGCAGAGTGGAATAAGCGAAGTAAATTGGATTTTGATGGAGTTGGAAATACAGGAGAGTCCCTTCGTGCAACATTATATCGGTATTTAACCTCGAAAGGAGCAAGAAAAGATTCAGTAGGAATGCAAACTCTAACTGCTGAGGATATACTTGCTATTGAAAGCGGGGAGGCAAATGTTCGATTTGTAAATCATTCTTCTATTGAAAAAAGAATATATCAAACTATTTGGGAGCTAAACAATTACCAATATCAAGCAGGTAGTTATGAAGGGCATTCTGTTGCGCAGCGAATAGAATTTTGGAAGGTGGGTTGGCAAGCATTTAAAATAGCACCAATTTTTGGAAATGGGACGGGAGACGTTAGAGCAATGATGAGTGAGCAATATGCTAAAAGTAACTCCATACTTTCAAAAGAAAGCCAGTTGAAGCCACATAACCAATTTATAACAACGGCCGTTGCATTGGGTGTCATGGGCCTTTTTTCACTGATTGTTTGTTTTGTCTTTGCGTTTAAATACTCAATTAGAGAACCCGTTAAATTGGCCTTTTTGGTAATTATTTTGCTGTCCTTTATTTCAGAAGACACATTAGACACACAGGTAGGAGCAACATTTTTTGCTGGTTTTTACGCCTTATTTTGTTGCCAACCTAAGTCTTCTGAATTACAAGAAGAAGCTTAAATATTGATGGTTTCTCTATAAACTTCCAGATATTTTTGAATACACGTATCCCAGCTAAATTTTGCCGCATAGGAAATACTTTTTGAACTAAAATTAGGGTCAATTTCAGCGATCGTTAAGCCCAATTCGATTTGCTTAGCCATACTATCAGACTCAAAATTCTCGAAATAAAAGGCAACGTTACCACCAATTTCAGGAAGGCTTGTGAGTTTGCTCATGAACACAGGTTTTCCATACATCATAGCTTCAATTGGCGGTATTCCAAAACCTTCAGCAGTAGAAGGGAATAACAGTGCTTTGCAATTTTTGTAATACCAAGATTTTTCATTTTCAGTTATCGTACCAACTAAAATCACCTTTTCTTGCAAGGAAAATTCGTTAATGAGTAGTTTTATCTCGTTTCCATAACTTGTTGCATTATTTCCTGCAATTACAAGTTTATAATTGTGCAAGTTCCGCATCATATGCAATAGGGAGTGGAAGTTTTTCTTTTTATTAAATATTCCAATTGAGAATAAAAAAGCCTCTTTTTTAAGAGCATTTGGAGTGACTTCTGGTAGATTATTCTGAATTTCTACACCGTTGTAAATCACTTTTATGTTTTTACCCTTTCAGGTTAATATTTTTTTCGATTTCGATTTTAGAGAATTTAGAAATAGTGGTAATAACATGAGCGTTATCAACTCTTTTTTGCAGAAGCTTTAAATATCGAGCTCTTTTATTTCCCTCTTTCTCAACTAGAAAATTCAGATCATGAATGGTCAGAATTTGTTTGGAATTAGAATTTGGAAGATGAGCAGGAAACTGATGCAAACTGTGCCAGAGATCGTATTTGGTCGAGTTTCTAAAATGTCTATTCATCAAGTTGGCCTTTACGAAGGATAATTTATTCTCGAATAAAATTGATTTATCAGAAGGAGCAAGGCAACTAATGTCAAGATCGGGAGAGGAATGTTTAAAAAGGTTTGTAATGAATTGAAATGAAAATTGGCCCAATCCAGAATTAAGATTTTTGATCTTGTATGCGTCCACTAATATCCGGCTCATAGCTTAGTTTTTAACTGTAGTTCGAGTAGATATAGGTATTTATTTACACTAGCGGAGGCCGAGACCCAGGCAATAATTAGTCCCATTTTCCCATCTAAAATCCCTAGGTTAAACAAGTACATACTTAAGAATTTTGCAATTCCACTTAAGTAGGGTTTGATTGGCGATACTCTTTTCCCTTCAGCATATAAATGCTCAGCACTAAGTTTTGAGTACTTATTGGCTCTTTTCTTGTGATCAGCGTAAGAATAGTAAGAATAGTGTAATAAATCGCCCTCGAGGGTTTCTTTATTAATTCTGCTAGGCAGCTTTAATGTTTCGTGCACATAGCCTCCTTCCCAAATAGTTTCTTTTTTCGGGAAAATCCGAACCTTAGAATCGGGATACCAACCGCCATATCGAATCCAATGGCCACAATAATTTGTCAGCCGATTAAGAGAATAGCTACCGTTTATTCCCGCGACTTTTATTGTCTGAATTGATTTAAATAACGTTTCGCCAATTTCCTCATCAGAATCTAGTGACAATATGTATTCATTTTGCGCTAAACTATTGGCATAATTTTTTTGGTCGCTGTATCCATTCCATGCTCTTTCTATGAATTTGCAATTGAATTGTAGAGCAATTTCTTTCGTTTTATCGGTTGAGAAGGAGTCGACAATAATTAGCTCATCCGCCAAGTCTTGCACGGACAGCAAGCATCTCTTAAGATTTTTTTCTTCGTTAAATGTGATAATTACGACTGAAAGTGGCGTCAAATTGAGGAAGTTTTATCTGACAAATATGTAAAATAAAACACCATTTTTTAGCACATTATACAGAGTCTGTCAATGTTCTGATGTTCAGAATGTATTAAGTTTGTTTCCCTAAATCTTATGGGGTTTCATGGATAAATATTCTTACGTAGGTAATGGCGATGTAAACGCCTTAGAAGACCTATACAATCAATACCGAAACGATCCAGAATCAGTTGATTTTGGTTGGAAAAAATTTTTTGAAGGATTTGAGTTTTCGAAAACTACTTTCGACTCAGATGGTGGAATTCCAGAGAATGTTCAAAAAGAATTCAAAGTACTACAGATTATAAATGATTACCGTTCAAGGGGACATTTGTTCACTAAAACGAATCCAGTAAGAACTAGAAGGCAGTATAAGCCAACTTTAGAGATTGAGCATTATGGCTTTGGTCCAACAGACGCAGATACTGTTTTTGATGCAGCTACCGAATTAGGATTACCACCTTCTAAGCTGAGTGTTATAGTCGATCATTTAATGGCGACTTATTGCGCTTCCATAGGGGTGGAGTATATGTACATTCGTAATCCGAAGGTTGTAAATTGGATCAAAGAAAAAATTGAACCAAACAAAAACACACCGAATTTTTCGAATGATGAAAAGATGGAAATCCTCACAAAACTTAATGAAGCTGTGGGTTTTGAGACTTTTTTGCACAAAAAATTTGTCGGTCAAAAGCGATTTTCTCTAGAAGGTGGAGAGTCGTTAATTCCAGCGCTAAATGCTTTGGTTGAGCATGGTGCTGAAATAGGAATAGAAGAATTTATTATTGGAATGGCGCATCGTGGAAGACTTAATGTGTTGACCAATATTTTCAATAAATCGTATGCCGATATTTTCACCGAATTTGATGGTAAAGAATACGAAGACAATTTGTTTGATGGTGACGTAAAGTACCATCTAGGGTACTCCTGTGATATTGACACTGATAGAGGTAAAAAAGTGCTCATGACGCTCTCGCCAAACCCTTCTCATTTAGAAGCGGTTGCGCCAGTTGTTGCTGGAATTGCTCGGGCAAAAATTGATGATTATTTGATTGAAGAGTCAAAGATTTGTCCAGTTATCATACATGGCGATGCCTCCATTGCGGGTCAAGGAGTTGTGTACGAATTAGCTCAAATGGCAGGTCTTGATGGATATAGAACTGGAGGAACGGTTCATATTGTAGTAAATAATCAAATAGGATTTACTACAAACTATATTGATGCCAGAACGAGTACCTACTGTACTGACATTGCAAAAGTTACGTTGTCTCCGGTTTTCCATGTGAATGGAGATGATGTTGAAGCGGTAGTGCACACCATTAAATTGGCAACAGAATATCGCCAGAAGTTCAAAAAAGATATTTTTATCGATTTATTGTGCTATCGCAAGTATGGACACAATGAAGGCGATGAACCACGTTTCACGCAGCCACTGCTTTACAAAGCGATTGCCACACACCCTAATCCAAGAGACATTTATTTGGAAAGTTTAATGGCTGAAGGGGTACTTGGAGAAGATGCTCAAAAGAATTTGGAAGCTGAGTTCAAGGTTATGCTTGAAATCGATCTTACGAGATCAAAAAAGAAAAAATTAGCTGTAATTACAAGTTTCTTAGAAAAGAATTGGGAAAACATTAGAGAATCAACGAGAGAAGATTTTAGAAAGTCTCCCATAACTGCGGTTACCGAGTTAAAGTTTAAGGCTATTGGTGAAAAAATAACCGAATTGCCTTCGGATCTGAATTTCTTCAAAAAAGTACAGCGACTTATGGGTGACCGTAGGAAAATGTTGGAAGAAGGAACTAAGTTAGACTGGGCGATGGGTGAGCTTATGGCTTATGCCACCTTATTGGACGAAGGCTTTAATGTAAGAATTAGTGGTCAAGATGTTGAACGAGGAACTTTCTCTCATCGTCATGCGGTCCTGAAAGTAGAAGATTCTGAGCAAGAATACATTCCTTTAAAATCGACTGAAAATGAAGGCGCAGATTTTAGCATTTACAACAGTTCTTTATCTGAATATGCTGTACTTGGTTTTGAATACGGTTATGCTATGGCAATGCCTAATACGTTACCGATTTGGGAAGCTCAATTTGGAGACTTCTTTAACGGTGCTCAAATAATTATTGATCAGTTTTTATCTGCTGCAGAAGACAAGTGGAAAGTAATGAATGGTCTGGTTATTTTATTACCACACGGTTATGAGGGTCAAGGTGCTGAGCATTCTTCGGCTCGAATGGAACGTTGGTTGCAAGCAAATGCAGAGGATAATTTCCAAGTGGCAAATGCCACTACACCTGCAAATTATTTCCATTTATTAAGAAGACAATTACATCGCCCAATTCGTAAACCATTAGTTGTTTTTACTCCCAAGAGTTTGTTGAGGTATCCTAAATGCGTTTCTTCCATTGAAGATTTTACAACAGGTGGATTTCAAGAAGTAATTGATGATCCTTTGGTGAAAGATAAATCGAAAGTGGAGAAAATTATGTTCTGCACCGGTAAGGTTTATTATGATGTAATCGAAGAACGTGAAAAGCGCGGAAACGATAACATCGCATTTGTAAGAATGGAGCAATTATATCCAGTGCCTTATGAACAAATGGATGAGGTGATTGCTGGTTATAAAAATGTGAAGCAGAAATATTGGTTGCAAGAAGAGCCAGAAAATATGGGCGCATGGTCTCATATTTTAAGACGTTTCCCAAAAGGCGATTTAGATTTGATAAGTAGAAAAAGTTCTGCTGCACCTGCAACGGGCTCTAGCAAAAGACATATTGCAAGAGTGGCTATGTTGATGGATGAAATTTTTAGTTAATACTTAGAATAAAGAAAATAGAATGGTAAAAGAAATGAAAATCCCTTCTCCTGGGGAATCAATTACCGAAGTAGAAATTGCTTCTTGGATGGTGGAGGACGGCGAATATGTTGAAGTAGATCAACCTATTGCCGAAATCGATTCTGATAAAGCTACGCTTGAGTTAAACGCGGAATTTGCTGGAACGATTAAACTCATTGCTGAAGAAGGCGATGCAGTGGCTGTGGGCAGTGTTGTTTGTTCAATAGACACGAGTGCTGAAGCACCGGAAAAAGCGCCAGTAGTTGTTGCTGAAGCACCTAAAGCACAAGTCCAGAAGGAAGCACCTAAAGCTGTCGAAAAAGAGGCTGTTGTTGAAGATACAGCTAATATTAAAGTAACTCCATTGGCGAAGGAAATGATGAAAGACAATAATGTCAAATCATCATCTGTTAGCGGAAGCGGAGCAAACGGAAGAATAACTCGGAGCGATGTTGAGGCGTATATTACAGGTGGAGTAGATGTTTCTGAGGTAATGCAAGGCTGGGGAGGAACTCGTGGTTCTGAGCTTAAGAAAATGTCCATGCTTCGAAGAAAAGTTGCACAGCGATTAGTTGCTGTTAAACAAGAAACGGCAATGCTTACTACGTTCAACGAGATTGATATGAGCTTTGTAATGGATTTGCGTAAGAAATACAAAGAAGCATTTAGAGAAAAGCACGGTGTGAATTTAGGATTCATGTCATTCTTTACAAAAGCTTGTACTGAAGCACTAAGATTATATCCAGCTGTAAATGGAATGATTGATGGCGATAATATGATCTTTCATGATTATGCTGATGTTGGTATTGCAGTAAGTTCTCCAAAAGGACTTATGGTGCCAGTTGTGCGCAATGCAGAGCAAATGTCATTGGCCGAAATCGAAGGAGATATCAAACGTCTAGCGATAAAAGCGAGAGACGGTAAATTGAGTATTGATGAAATGACTGGAGGTACATTTACCATAACTAATGGTGGCGTATTTGGTTCTATGCTAAGCACTCCGATTATCAATCCTCCACAATCTGCAATCTTAGGAATGCACAATATTGTTGAGCGTCCAATTGCTGTAAATGGAGCGGTAGTTATTCGTCCGATTATGTACATAGCGTTGTCTTACGATCACCGCATTATCGACGGTAAAGAATCGGTTTCTTTCTTGTATAAAGTGAAAGAAATGATTGAAAACCCCATGAAATTAATGTTTGGTGCCAAAGAACCTGAAGAGGTATTGTTGGGATTGTAAACCAATTTTAAATATTGAAAATAAGAAAGCCGCTTTTAATCGGCTTTTTTTGTGCGTAGTTATTTAATTCTACTTTATTGGGTCAAATTTTTTTTTGGAAACCAACTGCGTAACTTGTTATTTGCCATACTTATGTGTTCTTCTTTGATTTGTTTTCTGATACTCGAGTAAACTAACATTACCACACCAAAATCATCAGCATAACCAACAATCGGAGTAATATCGGGAATGGCATCTATTAGAGAAATAAAATATCCAAGTGCCGCATAAATTTTCAATTTATCAGCTTTATCAGTCTCGGAGTCGGCAGCAACATAATAGAGTTGTAAGGCATGGCCTACAATATCTTCTCCCGCTTTTAAACCATAATTTTTGACTTTGTCCCAAAATGAATCTTCCGAATATTCTTCCTCGTAATCTTTGTTTTCAATTTTATCTGTCATACTTTAATATTTGAAGTCTAATTTCGCTCTATACTGTATGTTAAGTTCAACTATTGCTTAGGGAATAAGCCCAAGAGGGCAAATACAATGAATGTATCACAAAACAATAGAGTTAAGAATATTAGAATTGAGTACCCAAGCCTAAACCTTCTTCTTCAATTCGAAATTCTGACCTAAATAAACACGTTTAACCTGCTCATCTGAGGCAAGTTCCTCTGCTGTGCCTGCTTTTAGAATATCGCCTTCAAAAAGCAGATAAGCACGATCGGTAATCGAAAGCGTTTCTTGTACGTTATGGTCAGTAATCAGAATTCCAATATTCTTGTCTCGAAGTTTGTAAATAATGGTTTGAATATCCTCAACCGCAATAGGGTCAACACCTGCAAAAGGTTCATCCAGCAAGATAAATTTTGGATCTACCGCCAATGCTCTTGCAATTTCGGTACGTCGTCGTTCGCCACCAGAAAGTAAATCGCCGCGATTTTTTCGCACATGATCCAGACTAAATTCATCGATCAGCGAATCTAGTTTTATCTTTTGTTCTTTTTTGGAAAGTTTGGTCATTTGCAAAACGGCAAGTATGTTATCCTCAACGCTCAATTTTCGAAATACGCTAGCTTCTTGAGGTAAATAGCCAATTCCTTTTTGGGCACGCTTGTACATGGCTAGGGACGTAATGTCTTCGTCATCCAAATAAATGGTTCCTGCATTGGGTTTTACAAGTCCAACAATCATATAGAAGGATGTTGTTTTTCCGGCACCATTTGGCCCTAATAAACCAACGATTTCGCCCTGAGAAACCTCAATACTTACCCCTTTAACAACCGTTCGGCTTTTGTACTTTTTTATTAGATTATCGGCTCTTAGCTTCATGGAACAAACTTAGAATGTAAATTGTAAAGAAAGCGAAGCTCCGAAATTTCGGGCAGCACTTTGCGATTTATCCTTGTTTAAATTGGTTAAACGATACATAAAATCAATACGAAGGACTTTAAAAATGTTTTCTATGCCCATTCCAGACTCAAAGTAAGGCTTTGGAAGCGCGCTTAGTGAATTTGGAAATTCCATTACATTCTGGTTTTCGGGTCGTAAAGAGCCAGCAACACCTTTTAACCACACTAACTCACGCCAATGTAATCGACGCATGAGCGGAATTTTATTTAGGAATAACCCATTGAAGTGGTGGGTGATTATTCCTTGAATATATTCATCCGACGCATACTCTAAAAAGTTCATGAGATTAAATGCCAAAGGATCGTAGAAGAAGGTTTCGTTACCATTGTGTAGTTCCAAAACAGGGAAGGGAACTTGTCCCCAAACTTTTCCATAACCGGCATGGTAGACACTGTATCCTAGAGGATTTATAAAGATTTTATCTTGTATGGATAAATAGATTTTCTGGTATTCATATTGACTTCCAAATGCTCCTTTAATCCCAAAAGTTGCTCTCAAATTAATAATCGGATACATAGAGCTGAGCGAATAACGATCGAATGCACCCAGCACATATTTTTCACGCAAGGCAAAGTGTGTGTTGATTTTTATTTCCGATATTTTGAGTCGATTCAATTCATTTACTCCTGTTGTATCAGGGTCTATATCAAAAGTCAAAGAGGGAGTAACCGATCGCAATTCTCGGTGATCAAAAATTAATTCATTAGAAAGCGCTTCAGAATACCAATGTTCAAACCCGACTTTGAATTGTTCGATACCATTCAATTGATTTGCCGGTCGAGCTCTGAAAAACGATGCAAGAATATTGTCTTGTTGGTCATTATTCTCACTAGTGCCCATTTGCATTATATCGTTCCTGTAATCGAGATGGAGCATGGTCCATGTTTTCCTGTTTAGAAAAATATCAGTGCCAAGTCCATATTTAAATTGTTTGTCTCGTGTACCGTATGCTAAATATCCACGCAGTCTAATTTGTTCAGTGAATTCACTTAAGGTGCGAACGCCCATTTTGAAACGGTGCCCCTCAACAGGGTTGTAACTGTAAACATTGAAATAAGGGCCCAGTTCAATTTTCTCAAATTCCTTAAACCCTGTGGTAACGATCTTTATTACGTCCACATAGGTTTTAAAGGCCGGAACAGACTTTAGGGTATCTACCATATGATACACTGCAATCTCATTTTCCGAAAGTTCTTCGTGTCTAGTGGAGTCCCAATAAACATCTGTTTTTTTATCTGCGTCGTCAGCTACAGAGATATTTGTTCCATCAGCATAGAACTCATTATCGCGAGGTTTATTGACAACAAACCCTTTATAGGTTGATGTTTTTCGACCATAGAAACCAATTGTTTTTTCAGCCAAATTGAAATCCACTAACAAAAAATCTTTCGTTAGCATCCAAACTTCTCGTTCAACCTGATTGTAATCTTGTTCAATTTTAAGTTCGCGTACAAAGTTGATATTTGCGTTTTTACTAATGGTTGCTTCAACTCTTTTTACGGCGTAAGTTGTATCCGAAATCCATAAATGACCACTGAAGTTGAGCTCATATTCACGACGCGGAATATATTTGATTTTATAGCATTTATGGTTATCGATATCCATACTGTCCAATAAATAGTAATGGTACGAAATGGGTCCTAAGTTTGCCACTGGCGAAACAAAACTCTTGTTGAAAATCATTATGTAATTGTCGTAGATATTTATGTTTTGGTACATATCACCCAAAAACTGTTGTAAGCTCTCGTTTTCTAACCCCGATATCTTAGTTGCTTTAATTATTTCTTTTTTTCGTTTTGGAATTCTTGTGAAATAATAATTGGACATCGACTCGGTCATCAAAATCGGCAGATAAGGACTACTATCTGTAGTATCTAAATAGTCGAAAATGAATTTAAAAGGTTTCCATGCTTTACGGTTTTTAAAATCTTCGTCAATGTTGTTCAAGTCAAACTCTACTTTGTTATAAACTTCATACTCATAGGCATCCAGTTTTTTACGATCGTTTATTTTTTTATTAGCGACCACTTTTTCCATAAGAGATACAGCAGGATCTACATACTTTTTATCTGCGATAACGACTACTTCAGACAATTCTTGAGCGCCAGATTGCATTGCGAAGTTTAAGGTTTGGCTTTCGTCTTTCTCTACTTTTAAAGACATTAACTTGTATCCCACAAAAGATGCAGATAGAGAATCCGTTGCGTAGTAAGTTTCTAAAGAAAAGTTTCCATCTAAATCGGTGGTGGTTCCAGTTTTAGAGTTTTTGAACGAGACATTTACAAAAGGGAGCGACTCCTTAGTGTCATTGTCAAATACTTTACCCTTAATAATGGTTTTTTGGCTAAAAAGAGATGTACCAAAACCTACAATGAACAAGGTTAATAAAAGACGTTTTAATTTACTCAAAAGGTGCGTGTATTACAATGCTTTTTTCTCGATTCGAGCAGAGATAAAAATACTGATTTCGTAGAGCATTATTAACGGAAGAGTAACCAAAAATTGGCTAAAAACATCCGGGGGAGTTATGATTGCCGAAAGTACCAATGCACCAACGAATGCATGTTTTCTAAATTTCCTAAGAATGAGCGGCGAAAGAATTCCTAGCTTAGTAAGGACCAACACTACAACAGGCAATTGGAAAACGAATCCGCAAGCTAAAACCACAGTGGTAACAGTACTAATGTAGGTGCCGAGAGTAGGCATGTTTTGAACAGACTCACTTACCGAATAGGTCAAGAAAAAATTGACCGAAAGCGGGCTTATTATGAAATAACCGAATAAGACACCAATAAAAAATAAAAGAGAAACCGTAAAAACAGCACCACGTACATTGTTTCGTTCACCATCTTTTAACCCTGGAGAAACAAACCGCCAGATCTCCCAAAAAACATAAGGAAAGGCTACAATTAGTCCCACGACAATACTGGTCATGATATGAGAGGTAAACTGGCCAGCCATATTTATATTTTGCAATTGAGGCATGTTCTGCCCAATACAAATCGTATCAGCACCAAAAATTGATGGTATCAGTTCATTCAATTTTAAGGATAGCTTGCAAAGCAAGCGAAAGGTTAAAAAATCACTATTTTTTGGCCCTAGAATAATTCCGTCAAAAACAAATTTTTTGTTGATGAAAGCAATTACACCCAGAGATATAATGGCAATAGCGGAGCGCATAATATGCCAGCGCAACTCTTCTAAATGGTCAAGAAAAGACATCTCCTCTTTTGGTATCACGGCGTTTTCTGAACTTTCTTCTGTCATGTCTTTTGCAATGCAGCAAATATAGACGTTTGAGTAGCTAGGAACTTGAAGATTTAGGGGTATCTTGTTTTATCCGAACAAAAAAAACTGTTAATGAAATATACTGACTTACAAGTTGTTATACTTTTACATTCCTATGAGAATGATAAAGGAACTAGTTATGGCGTTTTTGTTTGTTGGGCTGCTTTCTTGCTCAACACAAAACACATCGGTTGACACAGCTGAAATCAATGAAAACGAAGTTCATTTAGAGTTAGTTATTAAGAGTAATTATTTTTTTAATCAAGAGGAGAATAAGCCTTTTTTTGAAGGATTAGATTTAGTACAGCACTTTGACACTAATTTGTTGGTTAAGGTAGACGTTAATCAGGTAGGTTTAGAAACCTCAAAAATAATTTTGAACTCAAAAGGATTTAAGGTTTTAAAGCAATATAAAAAAGAGTCTGCTAATTCTAAACAACCACTTGCTAAACAGCACGATGTGGGAGGTAGAATTGAAATTCCGGAAATTACTTTTCCAAATATTTTTAAGGCCCTTGTAGTGTTTTATAGATAGAATTATACATCACATCAACCTTCCCGAATTATCTTTGTTTTTTAAGTGAGTATGAATAGTTCAAGAAAGAAATGGTTAGTTGGTTGGCTTCTTCTAGGGGCACTTATGGTTTTTGCAATGGTAGTTGTTGGCGGAATAACGCGGTTAACCAACAGCGGACTAAGTATGGTGGATTGGCACTTAATTGTAGGGGCAGTTCCCCCAACAACTGATGTTGAATGGCAAACAACCTTTGAAGACTACCAAAGTTCTCCTGAATTCAAGGAATTAAACTCTGATTACAGCTTAGAGGATTTTAAGTCCATATTCTGGTGGGAGTTTATTCACCGATTGCTAGGTCGAGTTTTGGGTGTTGTATTTCTAATCCCATTCATTTTCTTTTTGATAAAAGGATGGTTGTCTAAAAAACTGACCTTTCAGCTACTCTTGGTTTTTGGGCTTGGAGCATTTCAAGCTTTCTTAGGGTGGTTTATGGTGAAAAGTGGCTTGGTAAACGAACCTAGAGTTAGTCATTATAGACTAGCAGCACATTTAGTAACGGCCTTTATTACGTGTATGGTTATCTTTTGGATTTGCCTCAGTTTGTGGAAAGATGTTGGCGAAAAAATAAAAATGAACTCTTTTGGTAAACTTGTAGGTTGGTTTATCGTGGTCGTATTAATTCAAATAGTATACGGGGCCTTTGTCGCAGGAACACATGCGGGTTCAGTTCACAATACATGGCCACTTATGGATGGGCAATTAATAGCGGATTCAGTTTGGGCTATTGACCCCATGCATTTAAACTTTTTGGAAGGCAAGTCGGGTATTCAATTTATTCACAGAATATTAGGAATCGCAGTTCTTATTATGGCTGGCGTTATTTATTACCAAGGAATTAAGCAGTCCTTTTTAAAGGAACAGATTCAAGCTATTCGATGGGTGCTTATTTGCGTCCTGTTTCAGGTTGTTCTAGGCATTTTTACTTTACTATTTCATGTTCCAATTGTTCTTGGAATTCTGCATCAAGCAGGCGCGTTAATTGTTTTGGCAGTATGTGTATACCTTATGCATACTACTATTTATCCTGCCATTCCAAAGTCTCAATGAGCCGATACATGTCTTTTGAGATATAGTCGATTACCGGTGACAAAGAGTCAGGGTTAGGTCTCATATTAAAATACAAGGATCCTCTCACAAAATGTCGGTTACTATCGGTCATGAAAAACTGAAAATTTGAAGCAACATTTCCTTCAAATTCGTAAGCGATTCCGTAAACATTATGCTCTATATTCTCATAATAACGCTCATTAATATTGTCTGCTCTAACTGTATGTTTCATAGCCAGATTGCGGGCATCCTCAATGTATTGAAATAATGAATCTCTTTTAATTGAAGTATATGTAAAGTGCATGGTTGCTCCGTATTGTGGGTAATATATATTTAGCCAACACGGATTTTGTAAACGATTCAAATTAGTATCTATTAAAGACCTGAGTGGAAACTCAAAACTATATGGGCAGCTAGATTCGTGTTTTAGGTAGGCTTTTTCCGGAAAGTCAATACGCATAAAACCTTTTGGTCTGGGAGTTTGTGCTAGATCATCAGCACAAGCACCAATTAGTAGGATGACGAAAGCCACCAGAAAACTATTCTTTACACTAATCATCTGCACCGTTCTTTGTCAATTTATTGATGGTTACCTTAATCGAAGAAACCTTTCTTTGATCAGCCGATTCTATTAAGAAAGTAAAGTTGAGAAAATCAATAGATTCGCCCTTTACAGGAATCCGCCCAGCTTGTTCAATTACAAAACCAGCTAAAGTATCAGAATCACCTTTCCTATTCTCAAAGTGAGATCCATCGATGTCTATCATTCTGTAAAAATCGTTCAGTGAAGTTTTTCCTTCAAAAATGAAATTTTCTTCATCTAGTTTCGAGTAAGTGAGGTTGTCGTCGTCAAATTCATCAGAAATATCACCAACAATTTCTTCAATAATATCTTCTAATGTTACAATTCCTGAAGTCCCACCGTACTCATCTACTACAATGGCAAGGTGAATTTTTTTCTGTTGAATTTCTTCAAGTAAATCATCAATCTTCTTGTTTTCTGGAACGAAAAACGGTTGACGTACTAATTTTTGCCATTCAAAACTATCTGGAGAGTCTATATGAGGAAGTAAATCTTTCACATATAGAAGCCCATCTATGCTGTCGAAATTACCATTATATACTGGAATCCGAGAGAAACCAGCGTCTATAATTAAGGCTATAATCGTTTCAAATTTCTCGGAATTGTCCAATGCAAAAACATCGACTCGAGCAGCCATAATTTGCTTTACATCGGTGTTTCCGAACTTTACAATTCCTTTCAGAATTTTTTGTTCGTCTTCATTGGAGTGTTCATCTGCAGTAAGTTCAAGGGCATGCGATAATTCATCCACCGAAATGTTCTCGGATTTTTTTTGAAGACGTCGTCCTATGAAATTAGTGGAACGCACAAGCGCTAAACTCAAGGGTAAAAAAGCTTTTCTTAAAATGATAAGAGGGTAAGCCATTAGTTGTGTTATTTTTTTAGGATTCCTATTGCTATAAATCTTTGGAATAACCTCTCCAAAAAGCAATAATAAAAAGGTAACAACAATTACTTGAATGGTAAATCCAATCGCTAGACGTTTTGAAAAATTGAAAAGGTTATTAATAATGGTTGTCGAGAGGATGATAATTGCAACATTGACTAGGTTATTAGCAATGAGTATAGTAGCTAAAAGACGTTTTGGAAACCTTAATAAATCAAGAATTTGCTGATTTATTTTGTTTTCTTCATCTTCCAGCTCGCTTAAATCTTTAGGCTCAAGTGAAAAGAAGGCGATTTCAGATCCAGAGATTAACCCAGAAAGAAGCAATAGAATTATAATGAAGAACAATTCTATGAGAGTTTCAGGATTAAAAGTCTTTAGTATACTAAGAAGTTCAATTTGTAATAAAAGCTCCGGCGGAGGTTCCATTTAGCTAAATTAAGTAAAACATATAGGAAGGGTTAAAAAGGTGCATCATCTTTTGGTTTTGAATCACCAACAGGAGCTGAATTTTCATCAGCTTTATTTGGAGTGCCAAGAAGCACGAGACTGTCAACAATAACTTCAGTGGTGTACTTGGTGTTTTTATCCTGATCTTCATAAGACCGAGTTTTTAACTTACCCTCGAGATAGACTTTATTTCCTTTTTTCAAATACCTTTCAACCACACCAACTAATCCACTTCTCCAAACAACAACATTATGCCAATCAGTATTTTCTCGTAATTCGCCGTTTTTGTCTTTATAAGATTCAGAAGTAGCAATAGAAAATGACGCTACTGCTCTGCCTTCTTCAAAATGCCGAACATCTGGATCCTTTCCAAGATTCCCCATTAGAATTACTTTATTTACACTTCCAGCCATAGGTATTCTTTTGAACAAAGCTAAAGATTATTGAATCTAACGTGTTTAGCCTTCAAGGTATTTTTCAACCAACCTTGAAACTGGATAATTTCCAATTAAAGTATGGTCTATCCAATGATAGTTGTCCATTACTTTACTGCTGCTGTTAATTTCAATTTCCCAAAAACTTGCTTGGTAGATTATATGACTAAGAATATGTTTGTAGGTTATAGCCGGCTCTTTAATTTTATTAATTGTGAAGCCAAATGTTTCTTCTGAGTACTTTAATACATCATCATGGCTAATTTTTTCGGTTATTTCTATCGCAGCAAAATCATAAAGCCCTTCCCAAACTCCTAATCCTCTTCTTTGTCGGATTAGAATATTTTCAGCATTTTTAAAAACTAAATAATGGAGATTGATTTTCTTTTTTGTTTGTTTTTTAGATTTAAAAGGAAGTTGATTTATAGTATTTTCTTTCAGTGCAATGCAATTAATGGAGAGAGGGCAAGTCGAACAATCTGGACACTTTGGCTTGCATTGCAATGCTCCAAATTCCATAATGGCTTGATTGTATTGGTCACTGTTTGCTGCTGGCAAAAGTTGCTCAGCTATCTTTTTAAAGTTTTTCTTGCCAATAGTTTGGTCAATGGCATCATGAATTCCAAAGTATCTGCTCAACACTCTATAGACATTACCATCAACTACAGCAACTTTTTCATTAGCCGAAAATGATGCGATAGCAGATGCTGTATATTCTCCTATTCCCTTTAATTGAATTAATTCATGGTAGGTTGATGGAAATCCAGCGCCTTTTTCAACAACTAGTTGGGCGGTTTTGAGCATGTTGCGCGCTCTAGAATAATATCCTAAGCCTTGCCATAACTTTAATATTTCATCCTCTTCAGCATTTGCAAAGTCGTTAACTTTAGGAAAACGCTCTGCGAATTTTAGAAAGTATGGAAGGCCTTGGGCAACTCTTGTTTGCTGCAAAATCACTTCGCTAAGCCAAATAATATAGGGGTCTTTAGTTTGTCTCCAAGGTAAATTACGCTCGTTGTTTTCGAACCAATTTAACAGCGATTCCGTAAAAAAGTTACTTCTCATATAATGGCCCCAAAAATAGCCAGAGTTAAGGCTGTTACTATGTTTAAAATTATATATTTGCGCCCCGTTAAAAAATGGTGTTCCGTTTGGATAACGAATTAAATATTAGAGAAATACATAAATTTAATCATAATGACAAAGGCTGATATTGTAAACGAAATTGCCGAATCTACTGGGGTTGAAAAAAATGTTGTTCAAGAAACAGTAGAAGCATTCATGGGTTCTGTCAAGAATGCCATGGTAAAAGGTGACAACGTTTACTTAAGAGGGTTTGGGAGTTTTATTATAAAAAAGAGAGCAGAAAAGACTGGTAGAAATATTTCTAAAAACACCAGTATCATCATTCCAGCTCACTATATTCCTGCTTTTAAACCATCTAAAACGTTTGCTGGTCAGGTTAAAAACAAAGTGAAAGTTAAATAGCAGTTTGAATCTAAAAAAGCACCAAGGTCAGCTCATTACAATCGCCGGAGTATTAGTGATTGGAGCTATTATTTTGGCCATGCCCAACAAGGGTTCGGAAGTCACAGTAGTTGAGGCGAGTGAAATAGAGGGTGTGGATTCAAAAATTAAAATTGCTGTTGAGATTATAACTTCTGGAAAAGGTGCTCCAATGAAAGGGATCGCGTTATTAAAGGAAGTTCTTGAGGAAGATGAAAACAATACTGAGGCACTCTACTATCTAGGAGTTTTTAGTATTCAAAGTGGGCAGTTCGATAAAGGTATTGGTCGATTTGTAACCATTTTAAAGTTGGAGCCAGATAATCAAGAGGCAAGGTTGCTGCTTTCAAGATGTTTGATTGGAAACAGTCAGCCTGAAGAAGCAAGAATAGAATTGGATGAAATAATGCAGTCCGGGGCTTCGAAAGAAATCAAGGAAGGCGCAAATGAATTAATTGAAGAAATTAAAAAATCTTAGTTATGCCAAGCGGTAAAAAGAGAAAAAGACACAAGATTGCCACTCATAAGAGAAAAAAGAGACTGAGAAAAAACAGACATAAGCGTAAATAAGCGCGGTCAGTTTTTGCCATAGCTGTATGCTTTATGCGGCTTTGGTGCTTTTGTTTCTTTTTAATCAGAGGGTAAAGTGAATAAAGAATTAGTTATTAACGCTACTTCCTCTGAAGTAAGAATAGCCCTTCTTGAAAACAAGAAGCTGGTCGAACTTCATGAAGAAAAGCCTAATAACGAGTTTTCTGTAGGTGATATCTACCTTGGTAAGGTTAAGAAACTGGTCCCAGGGTTAAATGCGGCATTTGTGAATGTGGGTTACGAACGTGACGCATTTTTGCATTATCTTGATTTAGGGCCACAATTACAATCTCTGCAGAAGTTCGTTAAGAACACGCGTTCGGGAAGACAAGAGTCTCCTGAACTTGCTGGCTTTAAATTTAGCGAGGAAATAGACAAGAACGGTAACATCAAAGATGTGCTTGTTCAAGGTCAGGAAGTTTTGGTTCAGGTTTCTAAAGAACCGATATCCACTAAAGGTCCACGAATTAATTGCGAAGTTAGTTTGGCTGGACGTTTTTTGATATTAGTTCCGTTTTCAGAAAAGGTAAATATTTCTTCAAAGATTAGGAGTAAAGCTGAAAGGGCTCGATTAAAGAGTCTTATCGATAGCATTAAACCTAAGAATTTTGGAGTTATAATACGTACTGTCGCTGAGGATAAGAAGGTTGCTGAACTGGATCAAGACCTAAGAGATTTAGTAGGCCGGTGGTCTGATATGCATACGGCTTTAAAAGATGCTAGACCTCCAAAGAAACTTTTAGGAGAATTAGGGAAATCTGCCGCATTGTTGCGTGATATCTTAAGTCCCAGTTTCAATAGCATTGCCATTGACGATGCTCAATTATTTGGTGAAATAAAGAATTACATCGGTACAATTGCTCCTGAGAAGGTTGGGATTTTGAAACAACATACTACTAAGAAGCCAATTTTTGATACTTATGGTATCGAAAAACAGATAAAAGCTCTTTTTGGAAGAAATGTCACGATGTCATCAGGTGCGTATTTGGTAATTGAACATACAGAGGCGCTCCATGTAATTGACGTCAACAGTGGAAATACTTCCAAATCAGACGATAGCCAAGAAACTAATGCTCTGAGAGTGAACCTTGAGTCGGCCGAAGAAATAGCGAGACAATTGCGTTTGCGTGATATGGGAGGAATTATAGTTGTTGATTTTATTGACCAGCGTAAGGCAGAAAGTCGTAAAGAATTATTGAACTCCTTCAAAGAGTACATGAAAAACGACAAGGCCAAACACCATATTCTACCTCCTAGTAAGTTCGGTTTAATTCAGATTACACGTCAAAGGGTTCGACCTGAAATGGATATAAAAACATCTGAAGTAATTCAAACTAAAGATGGAAACATTGAAGTAAGGGCCACGATTTTATTAATTGATGATATTGAAAACGAAATTATTCGAATATTCGAGTCAAAGTTGTCTAAATCATTAACCGTTAAATGTCACCCATTTATTGAAGCTTATTTTAAAACAAATAAGTCTCAATATCAATTAAAATGGTTGTTGAAGTATAAAACATGGGTTTCTATTACTTCCTCTAATTCACTTGCATTGATGGATTTCCACTTTATTGGTGATCAGGGTACTGAGATAAAATCTTAATATTACTTTAGTGCTTCTATGCAAGGGAGAAAGCATTCTAAAGATGAAGCAAGACAAAAAATCATGTCTTATTGCGCAATGCAAGAAAGATGTCATTTTGAAGTTCAGGAAAAGCTAAAGTCTTGGCAGATTCCTTACAGTATTGCGGTCGATTTAATGTCCCATTTAATTGAATATAATTTTTTGAATGAAGAGCGTTTTGCTCGGTCCTTTGCAAGAGGAAAATTTCAATTAAAACGTTGGGGTAGGTTCAAGATTAAGCAAAAGCTTTTTGAGAAACGGGTTTCTAAGCCATGCATACAATTAGGGCTGACAGAAATTTCCGATAAAGACTATAAAACTGCTATTGCAGAGTTAATTATAAAGAAAGAAAAATATATTATTGCTGAGAATAAATTTGAGCGAAAAGCTAAACTAAAAAACTACCTTTTGCAAAAAGGGTACGAGTGGCAAGATATTCGAGAACATTTTTCAAAAGAACATGATTAACCAAGATCAAATAAAGGCATTTGAGAGGCGCTTAGACGTGCTAAGGGGGCATCTTTGACCTAGACGCATTACGTGAACACATCGAAGATCAAGATCAAGCTACGCATGCTCCAGATTTCTGGGATGACCCAAAGGCCTCAGAGCTTATCCTTAAAAAAATAAATCAAAAAAGATTCTGGGTAAATGCCTTTGACAAGGTGAACGCAATCTACGAAGATTTGTTGGTGCTTAAAGAGTTTTTTGATGAAGGAGAGGATAATGAGCAAGAAGTAAACAATCAATTTGATAAGCTCACTGAAGCTGTTGGAGATTTGGAGTTTAGAAATATGCTTTCTAGCGAAGAAGATTCCTTAGATGCGATTTTAGAAATAAACTCGGGTGCAGGCGGTACGGAAAGTCAGGATTGGGCGGAAATGCTCCTTAGGATGTATGTCATGTACTGCGACAAAAACGGTTTAAACGCAACGATCACTGAAAAGTTAGATGGTGATGGTGCCGGAATAAAATCGGCTAGAATTGAAATCTCGGGTGACTTTGCTTACGGCTTTTTGAAAAGTGAAAATGGTGTCCATCGGTTAGTTAGAATTTCACCTTTTGATTCAAATGCCAAGAGGCATACTTCATTTGCTTCAGTTTTTGTTTATCCTGTTGTTGACGACAGTATCGATGTTGAAGTCGGTCCTGCTGACATCAACTATGAAACATTTAGATCTGGCGGAGCCGGTGGTCAGAATGTGAATAAAGTTGAAACAGGTGTTAGGCTAGAACATAAACCTACGGGTATAATTATTCGAAATACCGAGTCCAGATCGCAGCTTCAAAACAAAGAAAATGCGCTAAAGTTGTTGAAGTCTAAGCTATATGAGCTCGAATTAAGGAAGCGACAAGAAGAGCGCGACGTAATTGAAGGCAATAAGATGAAAGTAGAGTGGGGTAGTCAGATTCGAAATTATGTTCTACATCCTTACAAGCTTATAAAAGACCTTAGAACAAACCTAGAATCTACCGATGTTCAAGGTGTTTTAAATGGCGATATAGGCAAGTTCATAAAGGGGTACTTAATGAAATTTGGAAACAGTAAGCTTAACGTTGACTAGGTAATGAAATTCGTTTATCGGAATAAGTGTAGTTGCCCAGTAACATCTTTTGTAGCGGCACTATTGACACCTTCAACTATTTCGAATTTAGACCGATAAGTCAATCTATAAATATAAGTCCCTATAGGTTGCGGTTCTCCATTAGTAATGTGTGTTCCATCCCACTCAATTTCAGGCAAGGTCGTTTCCCATACCATTCCTCCCATATTATCAAATACTTGTAACCTAAATTCAAAGAAACCTTCTAGTGATTTCACCCCCCATCTATCATTATCATCATCACCATTGGGCGTGAATGAATTAGCGATCCATAAATTACTACAGTCTTCAAAGTTTACTTGAATATCGTCTATATCAGCGCCGCAATCATTGGTTAGGACAAATTGATACAATCCTGTTGATCTAACTTGGTAAACACTATCAGAGCGACCATCCTGCCACTCGAATATCATGTTTTCTGTAGTAGATCCTTTTCCACTAAAATTTGGCTGAAGTGTTAATAACTCCCCAGCGCATAAAGTGGTATCTGAGTTTCTAATTCCAAAATCAATAACGGGGTTTATATCCTGTCGAATCTCTGTTTCAAAAGTTGCTTCGCAACCTGGATATTGGCCATATTTTAGAATTACCTTAAATTTTCCTGGTTCAGCAATTAAAATTTCACTTATAGCAGTATCAGGCCATAAAGAATCAATGGGCTCTAATAATGGATTTAACAATACATCATCAACATCCGCAATTTCAGAGACTTTATACCAATAGTAATTTAAGTAACCATCCATAGTTGCATCTAAAGTTAAGGGTGATCCAAGACAATATAAAGTATCTCCAGAAAAGTCAACTGTTGGATATGGAATTTCAATGATTTCTTTTTCATCTATACTTTTACAGCCATTATTTGCCGTAACAGTAACAGTATAGGTGCCAGCTACATTTGTGAATAATACTCTAACAGTATCTCCTGTTGACCATTCATAAGACCTATATAAATTAACGGGATCTGCGTTTAATGAATCGATAAAGATTTCCTTTTTAGATTCGCAATAATAATTTGTAACTCCAATATTTACGACAGGAACCGGCATATTAATGATTGAAATGGTGTCCTCGTTGGTACATCCTTTATTGTCTGTTATTTTACAAATAATATTTGCTGCTGTATCTGAAATGAGTAAAATTTGACCTGTTGAAGGCAATGGTGTTATTGTTGGGAAATTTGTAAAATCTGTCCATTCATATTTAACATAACCTGGCCCAGCGCCTATCAGAAAATTAAATTTGTTTCCATCACAAAAGAAAGTATCAGGACCTAATTCTATTGATGGTAAGAAATTCGCATTTATTAAAATCGTATCCATAGCCCTGCAGCCAATACTATCAGTCACAGTAACTAAATAAGTGTCTTGGATTAAAACAGTGTCTCTTTGCGCAAGAGTTGAGTCTCCCACTTTACCCGTGCTCCATTCGTAAAGACTATATCCACTACCTGCATTAAGAATTTCATTGACAGCACTCCCGGCGCAAAACTCTCTATCTGGGCCAAGGTTAGGCGTTGGGAGTTGCGACATAAATACCTTTCGTGTAGCAGAGGTTTTACATCCATTAGAATCAACAACATCTAAAGTATAGACTCCTGCCGAACCGTATTTTACCAGTTGAGAGGTGTCTGTACTACTCCATAAGTACGAAAGCATTTTAGGACCTGCATCAATAGTTATAGTGTCTCCAGCGCAAAATGTAGTATCTCCACCAAGTGAAATTATAGGTAGGGTATCGTGTAAAACCTTTACAGTATCGGATTGACGACAAGTATTATTCCTGTCTATAAGCTCTACCTCATAAGTTGTATCTTTTTTAATCCACATAGAATCTAACTTCAGTAAATTAAATCCATTCCAAACGTGCAGATAATTTGTATCACTATTAACTTTAATTAATATGCTATCGCCAGCGCAAATGGTGGTGTCAGTTCGTATGTTAACTAAAGGTAAGGTGTCAAGTGAAACAGAAAGGGTATCGCTAAACAAACAGTTATTTGTGTCTTTAATAATCACAATATTCTGATTAGCAATATTTACGTAATTAGAGTCATCACCAGAGACAAATGGACTACCATTCCAAGAATATAAAAAGGTAGACGATGTATCTAAGGTCAATAAAACAGAGTCATTTGTACAAATACTGGTGTCACCTAAATATCCATTTCTTCTAATACTAAACTCAGGTAAAGAATCGATAGTGAGAATAAAATTTGCGTTAGCTCTGCAGCCATTTTTATCCTCAGCAAATATTCTATATGCACCCGTAGTACCTATTTTAATAAATTGTGTAGTATCTCCACTAGTCCAAATATATTTACTCATTCCAGGCCCAGCATCTAGTTGAATAGAGTCCCCAAAACAGAGGTTAGTATCGTTTCCTAAGTTAAGGATGGGGAGCGTATCTAAAGTAAAGTTTACAGTATCATATCCGGGACAACTACCTTGATCTAAACCATAATAGTATAAAGTTCCCGAGGTATCAACAGCATAGCTGCTGTTGATAGAGGTGTCATTATTTAAAATCCACCTATCGATTAAACTTGTAGGTAGCCCTTGGTTAAAAGTAAATATTGAACCCTTACAAATTCTCTGATCATTTCCAAGATTGATTGTGGGTTTTATTCTTGAGGTAACAACGGGACCATTTTTGAAGACACAACCGTTTGAATCCGTCACTTCTAATTGAACGTTTGCCGTATTCGTAATAATTAAACTATCTGCTGTAGAATTATTTTGCCATTTGTAAGTGTATGTTGGGTGAGAAAAAGGGGACTTATAAACGATTGTATCACCAATACAAACAATTGTATCGTTGCCTAGGCTAAAAAGCGGCAGCGGATTATTTATAATTCTAAAGGTGTCTGCATAGCTACACCCATTCGCATTGGTTCTTTTTGCCCAATAGGTAAGTGAATCACTAACCTGAATAGTTTGCGTTGTATCGCCAGTAGACCATGTATATTTTGAAAAACCAGCCCCCAAATCATAGGAAATTGAATCTCCTCTGCAAATAGTATCAGATAAAAAGTTGAATGTGGGCAGGGTGTCTACCACGACTCTTGCGGTATCCTTGGATGTGCAGCCGTATAAATCTGTTACAGTTACACTAAATGTTGTGGTTACAAGAGGGCCAACTTTTAATGAAGTATCAACAAAAGCCGGGGTCCAATTGAAGGTGTAGATTGGCGCGACGGGGTTAAAGGTAGAAGCAATTTTCACAGAATCATTTAAACAAAGACTTGTGTCGTCAATTTGGAAAGAAAAACAAAGGGAAACTCTTACGATTGATCTGAGCAGAATCGTACAAGAAGTGTCTGCCCATTTACCAGAATCAGCGCCAGTTAGGTAAATTACTCCGCAATCTTCAGTAGCTCCGCCGCTTGGCTGCCCAGTGTTCCAATTCTTAAATGTTGTGTCTCTTCCGTCGGTCCAAACAAATTTTCCTTCATTTGCTTTATCATTATAACCTGTCCAAACTGCTCCGCTATATCCTGCAGCACTTGCCCACTTTACTACAGAATCGTTACTAGCAATGTTTTGAAAAGAAACTAAATTGCCCCCAAGACTTTTAGCTACTGAATCTGCTTGAGCATTTGATCGCGATGTACCAGCAATAAAATAGATGCTACAGCTGTCCGCTCCGCATCCTAATTCTTGAAAGCCTTTAGTTGTAAAAGCGTTTCGTAGGTTAGTAAGGTTGCAAGTACTCGTTGATTTTTTACACTGGGCAGCGCTGTTAAAGCTGAGCCCAACAAGAATTATCCCAGCGCAAAAAGCTATTAAAGAATTCAATTTCAGGAATTTAAAATTTTGCTTGGAACCTGTCTGTCTTCCATTAACCATATGCTTCAAATTTAGCAAAGAATAGTTACTTGAAATACTTGCTTTCAAATCCTTGTAAATAACTTTGTATTTAAATTTATTATTCATGGAAAAATTTACCATTTATCACAACCCGCGCTGCTCAAAAAGCCGACAAACAATTGCTATTCTGCAAGGACACGAAACAAGTACAAAATTACCGAATATCTAAAGGAATCCCTTTCCAAAGAAGAACTAGAAGCCACAATTGATAAACTGGGAATATCTCCCTGCGAACTGATTAGAAAAGCAGAATCTGAGTATGTCGGAAATTTCAAAGGAAAAGATATGTCTGAAAAAGATTGTTTACAATAAATTATTGATTTTCCAAAATTAATGGAACGCCCAATAGTGATCCATGGCAATCAAGCAATTATCGGCAGACCACCTAAAAAAGTTTTGGACTTGTTTTAAGACTGCCCTTCTACTGACTTTTTTGGGTTATTAGTGATCACTTCAATAATTTGCATTGTAATCCAATACGGTAAAAAGAGAGCCAAAAATAAAAGTGTAAAAAATGCACCGCCTGCAACCACTAAAAAAAATAATACTGCTAGAATTTCCATGTTGTTCTGAATAATTTTAAAACAAATTTAGACAAAAGTTTTAGCAGAATAAGCATTCATTATTTCTCTGACCATCTATTTTTGAAAAAAATTGAGCGATATGGATTTTAGAACAGAAAAAGATACGATGGGTGAGGTACGAGTACCTACTGATAAATATTGGGGTGCACAAACAGAGCGTTCTAGAAATAACTTTAAAATAGGTCCTGCTGGTAGTATGCCTCTTGAAATCATACAGGGTTTTGCTTACTTGAAAAAGGCGGCAGCATATACTAATTGTGAATTGGGAGTCCTTAGTTCCGAAAAGAGGGATTTGATTGCATTGGTTTGTGAAGAAATTTTAGAAGGAAAGCATGATGATCAATTTCCTCTTGTGGTTTGGCAAACAGGAAGCGGAACGCAATCGAATATGAATATGAACGAAGTTGTTTCTAATCGAAGTCAAGTTTTAACTGGTGGCAAATTAGAAGATGCTGATAAAGTGGTTCACCCAAATGATGATGTCAATAAAAGCCAGAGCTCTAATGACACATACCCAACGGCGATGCATATAGCCTCTTATAAAATGATTGTTCAGACTACTATTCCTGGTATTGAAAAGCTAAGAGATACCCTGCAGAAAAAATCTGATGAGTTTAAGGAAGTAGTTAAGATTGGTCGAACTCATTTAATGGATGCTACTCCGCTTACTTTAGGTCAAGAATTCTCTGGATATGTTGCTCAATTAAATTATGGTATTAAAGCTTTAAAGTCAACGTTGAGCCACATGTCTGAATTGGCTCTTGGTGGAACTGCTGTTGGAACAGGAATTAATACTCCAAAAGGATATTCCGAACTGGTAGCTAAGTATATTGCTGACTTTACGAATCTGCCGTTCATTACTGCCGAAAATAAATTTGAAGCACTTGCAGCGCATGATGCGATCGTGGAATCACATGGTGCTCTTAAACAAGTAGCGGTGAGCTTAATGAAAATTGCAAACGATATTAGAATGTTGGCTTCGGGCCCACGGTCTGGTATTGGTGAGATAATAATTCCAGCAAATGAACCAGGTTCTTCAATTATGCCTGGAAAGGTTAATCCAACTCAGGCGGAAGCATTGACTATGGTTTGTGCTCAGGTATTGGGTAACGATGTTGCGGTCTCTGTAGGGGGAATGTCGGGTCATTATGAGCTAAATGTTTTTAAACCCATGATGGCTAGAAACATTTTAGAAAGTGCACGGTTGATAGGAGATGCTTGCGTTTCGTTTACGGATAACTGTGCATATGGTATTGTTCCAAATTTTGAGAACTTGAAAAAGAACTTAAATAATTCACTGATGTTAGTAACGGCATTAAACACAAAAATTGGCTACGAGAAAGCAGCTAAAATTGCTAAAACAGCTTACGAAAACGGTACTACGTTAAAAGAAGAAGCTGTAAGTTTGGGTTATTTAAGTGCTGAAGAATTTGACGAGTGGGTCGTTCCATCAAAAATGATTGGATCGCTATAGTGTATTGTATATTAATTGTTTAGATAAAGCTGGAGCGTTGTTCCGGCTTTTTTTTGCTATTAATTATCACCCTAATACCTAGATCATCACTAAAGCTTTTTACTACCTTCAACCTAATCTTGTCAGATTTTTCTGAGCCAGTTGGAACGGAATAATTATCACCAATTACATCGGAAAGATTTAATCTACCGCTTTTCGAAAACTCGGGACCCTGATCTCCAATCTCAATAATCCTTTTAAGTTTTTCTGGATTCTTATTCTCTAGGATAGAATCTTCGCTAAGAGAAGAGTGAATTTCAATTTGCTTGGACCGTGCCTGAAACATACTACGCTCAATAATATTATTCATTATTGAATTTAAATGTGTTTTTACATTAGGGGTAGTTGCTGTCTTATGAGCATTAATTATTGAGGAAATAAGTTCATCAATTCGAATAAATGAAAGATTCATTGATTTTGAGTAAACTCGCACATCTTCTTTTTAAAAGTTTCGGGTTACATCTCTTAATTAAGTAGTTCAATTAAACCTTGAATTTGACTTATTGGCGTCTTTAAGATCTTAAATAGTAATAAGCAAATCAACGTTATTTTTTGAAATAAGATTTTTTTGACTTTCTAATTTTATTGAATGGCTTGTGATAAGATTAACTGTTCTGCGTTCCTTAGCAAAGAAAAACAGGAGTATTCTGGCTAAAATAATTAGAGTAGTTAAACCAGTTGAAAGCAGCACAAACTGTTGTTTGTCCTTTTCTAAAAGAGCAACATTTAGGTTGTTAACTTTCATTATTTTTAAAAATCGATTGTCAGCCTTAACACGATCAAGTTCCTTGTTTAGGCGCTTTATCTTTAAGAATGATTACGACTTGGAAATGCTGTCTTCAAGGGCTCTATTATACTCAAGATACTGCAGAGCGCCTAATGAATCATCTAATTGCTTAGATAGTTTATATAGCTGAAAGAAAGCACTTGATTCTACAAGTTTAAATCCAGTTATTCTGACCCTTTTTGTACGATATTTAATACTGAATCTGTTTTACTGCAAGATTCCTGTCTATCCGATAATTCAACCAACTGAAGCAGAGAGGTTAATTAACCAAATACATTATTGGTGCTTATTTTGAATTTTTAGAGCTTTATTAAGGAATTCTTCAATTAATAAATGGTCCTTAGTCTTCTGATGAAGAATTGACAGATTGACAAAATTATCTGCCAATCCATTTATATTTCCGTTTTTCTTATTTTGCTCTAGAGATAATTTGAAATTATAGATGCTCGAGTCTAGTTGATTTTAGTATTTATAAATCACTCCTAAATTATTGAATCGAGCACCTCGGTTTCTTCCATGCCCAGCTTGGGCATATAACTTATAACTCTAAGAAGTATGATTTTGCAGTTTTATAATCTTCTTGTTTTTTGAATTTTTTTCCTAGATTCATGTATGCGTCTAGTTCGTCCCTCTTGTCGCAGCGGTTTTGTTGTATCAGTAGATTTTTTAGAATGAATTCTTCTGCTAAGTAATAATAGCCTAAACTCAGATAGATGAGTCCAATTCGATTATTAACGAGGTCTTGTAAAATAGAATCGTTGCTGTTTTTTAAATTTTTAGAGATGGAATAAAAAACGCGTGCTTATGCAGGATCGCTAATTATGTTTTCGACTAATGTCACAATACTATCCTGATAGAGTGAACCGTTACTACTCCATAAGTATTGAGGCAAACCAACTAGCGCTATAATAACAGATATACGAAGTAAAGACTTCATTGATCCTTCAATTCTCTTAAATATGACTTGATATCCTGTTCATGTTCAATTGGGCAAATTAGCAGAGATTCGTCGGTGTCAACAACAATAAAATTTGATAATCCAGCTATTAAAGTTCTTTTTTCTTTAGGAAGAACAATAATATTATTTGAACTATCCTTCATTAATTTTTGCTGAGAGCCTATAATTGTATTGTCTTGGTCGTCGGACAAAACGTGGTCTTTTAATGAGCTCCAACTTCCCAAGTCACTCCAACCAAAATCACCAGGAATTACAAAAACATTGTTATCCTGCTCAAGGATTGCATAATCAACAGAAATATCCTGACATTTCGGATAAAGTATTTTTAAAACTTCCTTTTCTTTGGGAGTATTGAACGCCGATAAGTCATCCTTGAAAAGCTTAAACATTTTAGGTTGTAAGTCCTCATAGAGACGCAATAGTCGCTTTGCATTCCAAATGAAAAGACCACTGTTCCAGGAGTAATCTCCAGACTTTAGCATTTCTTTAGCCACATTCAATGCTGGTTTTTCAGTAAACTGTTCGACCTGATAAACACCTTCCTGGCTAATATTCCCTCTTTTTATATATCCGAATCCTGTGGCTGCATGCCAAGGCTTAATTCCTAACGTTATACTTTTCGTAGGATCATTTTGACAAACGTCCATTCCTAAATGAATCGCGTTGTTAAATTCTTGTGTATTCGTTATTAAATGATCGGCTGGCGCAACTATAAAAGAAGCTTCTGGGTTCTTTTTCCAAATTTTTACCGCAGCATATAAAATACAAGGAGCAGTATTTCTTCTTGCTGGTTCGCAGATTATTTGATCTGGAGTAAGGCTAGGTAACTGCTTTTGAACTAAATATTTATAGTTCTCATTCGTTAAAATGAGAATGTTTTCTTCTTTGATTAGAGGCTTAAAACGATCAAAGGTTTGTTGTAATAACGTTCTTCCTATTCCTAAAATATCAAGGAATTGTTTCGGGTTTTCAGCGGTACTAGCGGGCCAAAACCTTGAACCAACACCACCTGCCATTATTATACAATAGTTTTCGCTCATGAGACTAAATTACTGATATGTTATTAATTGAATCCAATAATTTTATTTCTGCTAATCCGCTGACGACATACATTTTATTCGTTGTTAATTCCTTGCATAAAAATCGGGTTCGGCGTTTCTGACCTTTCTGAAATATTTTTTTCCCAATCTGAAACACAGCTTGTCCGGGAAGATCATTTAAAATTGGTTGATTTCCTTCGTCATACTTCTTTAAAGCAATCATTAGATTTACGTCTGAAACGCTACTTGCTTTTGGATTTTGAGCATAGTTGGCGAGTTCTTTTGAAATGTCATCAGGGAAAATGTTTCTTACCAAAAGGTTTCCGAGCATTTGTCCAAAAGTGTTTTTCCATTCTATACCATGAGGTAGGATATTGCTTTTAAAATTTTCAAAAACCTCTAAATGAGCTAATTCATGAACAAGAGTGATTAAGAAAGAGTACTTGTTAAGTGAACCATTCACAGATATTCTGTGGTATTTTACTTTAGAGTTGGGGCGTCTATAGTCCCCAAGTTTAGTGGATCTTTTCTTAGTTATAGTAAGCTGTACGTTTTTATTCTTTAAAACATCAAGAATTTCATTCGCCAAATTAGCAGGCAGATGCGTCTCTAATTCTAAGAGTTGTGGTTCTGCAATCATTTAGGGCGTTTATATCTGGGTTTCCTTTTGTTTTTTGTTTTTTCACCAAATGTTGGGCAATCACAATCTTTTTTGATTGACTTACAAGAAGTAATCAATGTTGGAAAAATAAACAGCATTACTAATAAAAATGCACCAAATTTAATTTTAGGTCTCACAAAACAAATGTATAGCTACGCAAGTATTAAATTTGTATTCATGTTGAAGATTCTACACCAACTTGGTGAGTATTTTATTTTTATTTCAAAGGTTTTCCGCCGTCCTGAAAAAGGTAAGGTGTTTAGAGAGCTTTATGTCAAGGAATTATGGAAACTGGGTGTTGGTTCAATTGGAATAATCGTGATTATATCTGGTTTCATGGGTATGGTCATTACCATACAAACGGCCTCTCAAATTAATAGTGGTTGGATCCCAGCTTATCTGGTAGGTTACACTACTAGACAAAGCATGATTTTGGAATTCTCACCAACTATGTTAGCACTAATTTTATCTGGTAAAATTGGCTCTAATATAGCGTCCGAGTTAGGAACAATGAGAGTTTCTGAACAAATTGATGCTTTGGAAATAATGGGAATAAATTCAGCTAATTATTTAGTGCTCCCAAAGATTACGGCACTAATGAGCATCATGCCATTTTTGGTGATACTCAGTATGTTCATAGGTATCTTCTTTGGTTATGTTATTTGTGAAACAGTTGAAATCATAACTCCTTCGGATTATATTACTGGTATTCAATATGACTTTAGGCCTTTCGATATTGTCTATGCACTAATCAAAGCAACGATTTTTGCTTTTCTGATTACCTCTGTTTCATCATATTATGGATACTATGCTAGTGGTTCTGCCTTAGAAGTAGGGCGTTCTAGTACTAAGGCGGTCGTTTACAGTAGCATTGCAGTACTCGTTTTCAATTATATAATAACTCAAATGTTGTTGATATGATTGAGATTAAAGGCATTAATAAATCTTTTGGAGATAACCATGTTCTGCGCGACATAGACGTAACCTTCGAATCTGGAAAAGCTAATTTGTTAATTGGCGCATCCGGGAGCGGTAAGACAACTTTGTGTAAATGCACAGTTGGTCTGCATTCACCCGATTCTGGTACTATTTCTTACGACGGACGCATCTTTAATCTAATGTCAAGAACGGAGAAAAAAGAAGTACGCAGAGAAATTGGATTCTTATTTCAAGGCAGTGCTTTGTTCGATTATATGACGGTGGAAGAGAATATTCTCTTTCCAATAAAAATGTTTTCAAACTTGACTAAAAGAGAGGGGCTTGATAGAGTCAATTTTTGTTTGGATAGAGTTGATTTAAATGGTGCAAACAAACTAATGCCGAGTGAACTTAGTGGCGGCATGAAAAAAAGAGTTGGAATTGCACGAGCAATTTCGGCTAAACCAAAGTATCTGTTCTGCGATGAGCCAAATTCAGGGCTTGATCCTCAAACTAGTATTTTAATAGATAATTTAATCAAGGAAATTACGCATGAGTACAATATGACCACAGTGGTAATAACTCATGATATGAATTCGGTTTTAGAAATTGGGGAGCATACTTCCTTTATTCATAAAGGAGTTATGCTTTGGGATGGAACCAACAGAGAGATTATGGATGCCGAAACCACTGAGTTAACCGATTTTGTGTATGCGTCTTCATTTATGAAGGAACTAAAAAGGATGAAAGGTTAGTGATTAATAATTGTTGGGCTTCATCAAAGTATTCGAATTATTAGAGCAAAAAAAAGGCGCCAAAGGCGCCTTTTTTAGGTTCAATACTTAATCGATTACTCGATAATTATTTTCTTAGAAACCTCTGAAGTTCCATTACTAATGTTTATAAAATAAACACCAGCATCAGCACTTTCAAGATCTAATACTTTATTTAAACTTCCATTTACTGTAAGAGTTTCAGTATACATAACTTGTCCTACCACGTTTTTAACGCTAATAGTATAATCACCTGAAGTACTGTTGTCTAATTTAATATTAACCATTCCTTTTGAAGGGTTAGGGAAAATGCTTAGTGAAGAGTTCACACCAAATTCAGCAATTGAGAATGGAAATAAATACTCTTCTTGCAGAACAGTAAATACAGCAGCAGCAGATTTACATCCTACTGTATTTTTAGCAACAGCAATATAATCACCATATCCGTCTCTATTCGCTTTAGTTGGATCAATAATTAATAGCGCTAGTTCTTGTCCTAAAATGATGTTTCCTGCAGGATTTCTCCATTCAACACCTTTGCTTGAGGCAATTGTTGAAGTAATACCACCTGATGTTTTAACTTCAAGTTCAACGCTGTTATTCGAAGAAACAGGAGTAATAGAACTTATGCCAGTAGCTGCACCGTAAGCTGGTGTTGTAATTGAAAAAGGAGTAGAAGGCTGAGTGACATTATGAGATGCTGTCAACGTACAATTGTTATCATCCGTTACTGTATAAGCATAGCTTCCAGCTGCAAGGCTTGTTCTTTTCGTTGCATTGCTTCCGCCTGCCCAAGCAATAGTAAGACTTCCTGTACCTCCAGTAAGCACCATCTCTACTTCACCTTTTACATCACCTA
This sequence comes from Flavobacteriales bacterium UBA6770, assembly GCA_905181875.1. Lineage (GTDB taxonomy): Bacteria > Bacteroidota > Bacteroidia > Flavobacteriales_G > Salibacteraceae > UBA6770. The sequence continues at coordinate 734,130 of CAJIZH010000003.1, read as the reverse complement.
CACACTCGTTATTTACCACACTTCCAGAGGCAGCCTTGATACCTTCACTTGGTCCTAAAACAACTACGTTAATAGATTGTATACATGGAGGATTAGATCCGTCGTTTACTTCAACTCTGTATGTTCCAGCTTCGATATTAATTATGGTAGAATCTGTAGAGATAGTAGTTGTTGGAGCACTTGCTTCAACCCATTTAAAAGTATAGTTTGGATTTGGGTTAGCGCCTTTAACAACAATAATTGAAATTTTCCCCTGTCTATCACCAAAACAAGTAGTAGTAGTAGTGCTATTTGTAACATCTTGTGTTACAGTTGGAGCTCCAAAATCGCTAACTCCTGCACTAGAAACAACTGTACATCCATTACCGTCAGTAATTGTAACTTGATAAGAACCAGAACCAAGTCCAGAAACTTTTTTACCAGCAGTTATAGTACCATTTATATCCCATGCATATGTATATGGCGACAAACCATTTGAAGGATCAGATGTAACTTCAACTTCACCATCAATATTTCCGCAAGCTGTAGTAGGTGTTCCTGTTGCAACTCCTCCTACCAAAGTTGGGCAAGCCGTAGGTTTTGTAATTAGTCTAACCATGTATTTTCTTCCACCAAAAGTCCAATTACCCATCGCTCCACCTGATTGTGCAACTCTAACTAGATATTGAGAATTAACGAAATCTGTTCTTTGGACTGGCCAGAAGATAGTGTCTGAACCGAAGTTTTGATCGCCTCTTAGTGTTACAAGATAATTTCCAGGTCCCAGTGTGTCATCAGTACCGCCTACAACTCTTGATAATGGAGTTGTAACCCACTTATCCACGCTATCTTTCAATGCAGACATATTAACAGAGCTTGAAGAGAATATAGGAGCATTTGCAACTCCAGAGATACTGTTACTAGTGTAATCACCAACGTTGTAAATGTTAACAGTTACAGTTCCTGTTTTTCCAGCTCTTCTTGTATTAGCAGCAGTATTTAACCACTCAACGCCGACGATATTATCTAAAGTTTTTAATTCAAAAATCGCGCCTACTTCCCATTCCCAAATAGCAGAAGGATTGTAATAAAATGCTCCAGCTCCAGTAATGTCGTTATTATCACGAGCATATGTGTCGTTAGTAACTTCCACTGTTGCGCCTAAAGTATCATCATCATTAAGCTTTAAAGCTGAATCTGCAGTAACTATTAAGTCAACATTGTATACGCCAACGCCTGAAGTAAGTGTAATTGCTTTTGTTGTAGACGTAGAATCAGTAGCTAAAGGAGATAAAGAACTTTTTGTAGCAGTTTCAGTTTGACTAAAGGCAGATGGGCCAGTTACCATTGCTTTGAATCCAGCATTAGTTTGGGTAGCTCCGCCCAAGTTACTGTATTTAGCACTAAATTGAATTGGATATTGCCGAGCTTGACGATTAGGTATTTGAGTATAAAAATCGGCGTAATGAATAAAAGTAGTATCTGTATAAGACTTCCAGTAAGAATCGACTATTGAAAGATCATTGCTTTCACCTTCAAATACCATCAAATCATCAATCCACCAACCATAACCAATACCAGGTTGAGTTTGTGTTCTAGACTTCCAAGAAAATCGAACATAAACATTTGCTTTGTTAGCAGCTAATTGAGAAATGTTAACTGTTACTTTCATTGGGTTAGAAGTAGGATTGGACCCAGCAGTTGATGTAATTAGAAGGTCCATATTATCGTAAATTGTGGTAAACGTAGTTCCGTCTGTGCTAATTTGCACAGAGGCGGTATCTTCAAATCGGGCGTAATACTGCTCGAATGAGAGAACAACAGAATTTTTACCAGTACAATTAATGGCACTTGTTGTCATCGTATAAGTAGCAGCAGAAAGAGCTCCTTGTCTTGGATCCCCAGGTTTTAGAACTGCCCAATCAGCACCTGAAGTAGAAACAATACCTTGTGTAGACCACCAAGAATTACCTGTTCCTATTGACCAACCTCTTGTTGTATTACCTGTAAGACTAAGGCCTGCACTAGAATTAAAATCATAATACGCAATTGTGTCACCTGCAGCAGCAAGAGTACCTGATTTGTTAGCCAGATAGGAAATTGGCGTTGTGTTTTGAGGAGAGATAGTGTTAATGGTAGCACTTTCTCCTTTTAATGAGTTGTTGAATTTCTCAACAAACGATTGAGCGTTTGCTGCGAAAGCAAACAGAACGCTCATTAGTAAAAAGGAAACTTTTTTCATGACTTCTCTAAATTATTAGTGTGTATATCGTAATTAATTAATTTAAAATTAACTTCAAAGGTTCGCAAATTTAATTGATTATGTTATTAACCAAAGAAATTTGGTTCTTTTTTGTGTCAGGTTAACAAGCAGGGCAAAGCAGGGTTGGGTAAAATCGCTATATTAAACCGTCTTTCATGCGAATAGTTCGCTGAGCGCATTTAGCTATATCCTCTTCATGAGTGACCATGACGATTGTATTGCCTTGCTCATGAATATCCTTAAGTAAATCCATTATTTCATGCGAGGTTACGGAGTCTAAGTTTCCCGTTGGTTCATCGGCTAGTATAATGGTTGGTGAGTTTACTAGAGCACGAGCGATGGCAACGCGCTGCCTTTGCCCACCACTCAATTCATTAGGCTGATGATTCATTCTATCTGATAAGCCAACAAGGGTAAGTACTTTTTCAGCCATTTCGTTTCGCTCCTTTTTTGGGGTACCATTATAAATGAGTGGAAGAGCAACATTGTCAATCGCGCTATATCTTGGAAGAAGATTAAATGATTGAAATACAAAACCGATTTCCTTATTCCTAACTTCAGCCAATTGATTTTCCATCATGGTAGAAACGTCTTGATTATTTAAAAAATAGTTCCCTGCAGTTGGGGTATCCAGGCAGCCAAGAATATTCATAAGAGTTGACTTACCTGAACCCGAAGTTCCCATAAGTGCGACGTATTCCCCTCGATTTATTGAAATGTCAACACCTTTTAATGCTTCAACAAGTTCTTTACCCACCATAAAATGGCGTTTTAGATTTTCGGTTCTAATAATTTCAAGCATTTGCCAAAAGTAAACTCAAATTCTACTTAATTGAATTAAAGAAAGGATGGGTGGTAAAACAGATACTTTTGCCGCTTGAAATTTGAAATAAATACACCCGCGAGGCAATACATTTCGATTGCACTTTTAGCTTTAATCTGGGGAAGTTCCTTCATTCTTATGAAAAGAGGACTGGAATCTTTTTCGGCATTGCAGGTTGCTGAATATCGGCTATTTATATCTGGACTAGCTCTACTTCCTCTTGCTTCCCGTCAATTAAAAAAATTCCCAATTTGGAACAAGGAGTTTTTAGCCATTTGTATGGTCGCAATTTTTGGAAATTTATTACCCGCCATTTTATTTGCGACCGCACAGCTTAAGTTGCCCAGTGGTGCAACTGGGATGTTGAATAGTCTTGTACCTCTTTTTACATTGGCAGTGGGTTTTTTGTTTTTCGGAGTAACTCCTATCCTTAGGCAAACTCTAGGAGTGTTAATTGGCTTGGTGGGAGCGGTTGTTCTGATTTTTGGTTCTTCACAGATAGGACTGGAGGGAGTGCCAGTAGTATATTCGCTTATGGTAATCGCAGCAACCTTGTGTTATGGAATTAGTGTGAATACGATAAAGTCATGGCTTACAAATATGTCATCATTTCAGATTACTGCATTTGCTTTTTTTGTGTTGATGCCGTTTATGGGACTTGGACTCTTTTATAATGAGTTCTTTGAAATTGCTTTTGAAACTGAAAATCAATTGAATCTAGGTTATCTCACAATTCTAGGAATTGTTGGAACGGCAGGAGCATTATTACTGTTTAATCAACTTATAAAGTTCACATCTGCAGTTTTTGCATCATCTGTAACTTATATGATACCGATAGTTGCTATGTCCTGGGGCCTTTTGGACGGAGAGGAGTTGAATCTTTTTCATGCCCTCGGCTTCATTTTAATATTGGGAGGAGTGTACGTCATTAGTAGAGTAAAATCGAAAGCTAAACCTTGATCAGTCAGTTTAGTTGGTACTTTAGCTAATCTAAAATAACCTTTCAATCAGGATTCGTTTTTTACTTTTTACGCTTTTAGCCACGTTTATTCATCCCATTTTTGCTCAAGATTATAGCTTGTTTCATTCCAATGACACTTACACATATAATAATGAAGCAGAATACCGAGGTGTTTCTTTAAATTACATGTCCTTAATTGTTTATTCCTCCATATCAAATAGAGGAATAACCATTCGATACTTTCCAAATACATTAGATTAGAATGAAAAATGTTTTGGAATTTCTTCAACCTGGATAGGGCCGAAACTTTGGAATGATGCAGATCGTGGTCAGTATTTACTAAATCATTATGGAGATATCGTAAACTTTAATTTTCAATCTAAAGCCTTATGATTCTAATTGGGTCTTTCTAGAATTAGGTGCTGTTAGATACCTTGAAGCAAGAAGATTGTCAGACAAAATCGAAAACATTGATTTTACAACGGATTCTGTAAAACGAGTTCAAATAGTATTGAAAGATGTTTCAGGTTCTACTATTTCAGATAACATCAACAATACTGAAATTTATATTTCGAAGAATCACGGAGTAATTTAGGGAATAGACTTTTATTCCTTGTTCTATTATTCTCCAATGAAAAAGCTAAAATTTCGCCCGATTAAGTTAGTAGGAAAAAGGGTATGTAGGATTTGTGCCGCTTGCGAGAGGACTGGTGTACAATTTTAATATTGGAGATGTTTTTCATTATGAAATTTTCGATGTTCAAGTTGAAAGAAAAGTAAACACCTCTGGCTCATATGAACAAATAACGGTATTGAATAAGAAACAGTTTTCAAATTCAATAAAGTATACTCTAAAAAGGGAAAAACATGTATCAAAAAAAGTAACAGAAGGAACTGCCAGTTTTGAAACTGAAGGGTTCCAAAGCGATAAAGTTGAGGCCAAGTATGACAAAACACAGGAATTATGCGCTGGATTGCCTGGAGGCTAAAAAAGAATCAAAGATTTAGTTGGTATCTTGATTCTGTGCTGAGAAGACTTGTCATGTTCACTGAAATCATAATTGATTACCGACTTATAGATTCTTTTGCTGATAATAATTTGTTTGAGAGATATTGGAAGTTTTAGGTTAGATATTGGTTAGGTGATTGGTTTAAGTCAATCTAGCGTGATGCAGGACTTCTTCATTCCAACAAAAGATGGTTAGTTTATTACAAAAAAAGCCAATGAAGATTGGGGCTAGCTAGTTTCAGCCCAGTTCATAAGGGTTAAAGAAAAGCCACTAGTTGTGTATCCAAATCCTTCAAAAGGAATAATGAACTTAACCAGAATTGTATCGGAACTAATTCAAGTCTATGAAATCAGCGGCAGAAAAATTTCAGAGCAAATTATTGAAAAAACCAATCCAATACCTCCGTAGTTGATGTTTCGTCTTTAGAGAATGGGGTCTATATAATCAAGGCAGCTCAAGGAGAAGAACAGTATTCCCAACACATACAAATCCAGCACTAGATTAAGGGTTGCGCACCTTCAAAAAATAATTACTTTTGCCTTCCGATTTTTAATAGGTATAATTAATTAATAATAAACGATGTACGCAATTGTAGAGATAGCAGGGCAGCAGTTTAAAGTGCAAAAAGACCAAAAGCTTTTTGTTCATCGTCTAGAAGCAGCAGAAGGAGATAAAATCTCTTTCGATAAAGTAATGCTTACAGATGATAACGGAAAAGTGACAATTGGCGCCCCAGTTATAGAAGGTGTAGCAGTTAATGCTAAAATATTACAACACCTTAAAGGAGATAAAGTAATTGTCTTCAAGAAGAAGAGAAGAAAAGGGTACCAAAAATCTAACGGTCACCGTCAGTATTTAACTGAATTGGTAATTGAAGGAATTGGTTCTGAAGCTAAAAAAGCACCAGCTAAGAAAGCCGCTGCAGAAAAGGCAACGGAAAAAGCGCCAGTAAAGAAAGCCGCTCCTGCAAAGAAAGCAGCTCCAAAGGCTGAAGCTAAAAAAGCTGCTCCTAAGAAAGAAACTAAAAAAGAAGATTAATCGGCTTTTAGCCAAAAAGAATAAATCATGGCACATAAGAAAGGTGTAGGTAGTTCTAGAAACGGTCGGGAATCACAAAGTAAACGACTTGGTATCAAAGTAAGTGGTGGTCAAGCTGCAAGAGCAGGAAACATCATTTTACGACAAAGAGGTACAAAATATAAAGTAGGTGAAAATGTAGGTCTAGGAAAAGATCATACAATTTTTGCTCTTGTCGATGGAACAGTAGTTTTTAAGAAGAAAAGAGATAATCGTTCGTACGTTTCGGTTGAGGCATTACAAGCATAACCGATAGCAAGAAATATCAAGGATTTAAGATCCCGTTTCTAAACCGATAGCTATCGGATTGGTGACGGGATTTTTGTTTTATATCATTAACAAAAAGCAAAGTTTAGCTATTCACTCTAAACGTAAATTCGCTTACAATAACAGTTATGTTACTTCAGTCTAAAATAAGAAATAATCCAGAGGAAATCATTGATCGAATGAAGGTTCGAAATATTGATGTTACTGATATTGTCGAAAAAATTACTGCGCTAGATAAAAGAAAGCGCGAAATTCAAACTCGTTTTGAAAATAACCAGCACGCAATTAAAGAAAGCTCTAAAGTAATTGGAGATCTTTTTAAATCTGGAAAGCAATCGGATGCTAGTTATTTACGTGAGAAAACAGCATCTCAAAAAGAAGACAATAAATTATTGAGTGATGAACTCAGTCGTTTGGATGTTGATCTTCTTGAACTAATGTATCACCTTCCAAATATTCCAAATGAAACCGTTCCTACTGGAAAAGATGATGCTGATAATGTTGAAATTGCAATTTGGGGACAAAAGCCAGTTCTAGAAAGTTCAGAACCACATTGGGAAATTGCGAAGAACCTAAACCTTATTGATTGGGAGCTTGGAGTTAAGATTGCGGGAGCAGGATTCCCTGTTTATCGAAATCAAGGCGCTAGATTGCAGCGTGGATTAGTTCAGTTTTTCTTGGATCGTGCAGTTGAGAATGGATACGAAGAAATTAATCCTCCACTTTTAATTAATGAAGCTTCCGGATACGGAACAGGACAGTTGCCTGATAAGGATGGGCAGATGTACCATACTGAAAGAGATCACTTGTACTTGATACCGACTGCTGAGGTTCCGGTGACGAACATTTACCGAGATACAATTATAAAAGAAGCCGATTTACCAATGAAAAACACGGCCTTTTCTCCTTGTTTTAGGAGAGAAGCAGGAAGCTATGGTAAGGATGTAAGAGGGTTAAACCGACTGCACCAGTTTGAGAAAGTTGAGATCCTTCAAGTTGTACATCCTGATGAATCCTATAAGGTTCTAGATCAGATGGTAGATCATGTAAAAGGTCTATTAGAGTCCCTTGAATTGCATTATAGGGTAGTAAGGCTTTGCGGTGGGGATCTAGGATTTGCAGCAGCAATCACCTATGATTTTGAGGTTTGGAGTGCTGCTCAGGAAATGTGGTTGGAGGTTAGTTCTGTATCTAACTTCGAAACTTTTCAAGCTAATCGATTGAAGTGCAGATTCAAAGATTCAGAAGGCAAAAATCAATTAGTGCACACATTGAATGGCAGTGCAATGGCTTTGCCCAGAATTATGGCAGCACTTTTGGAAAATAATCAAACAAAAAATGAAATTAATATCCCAAAGGCGTTGATTCCTTATGTGGGATTTGATAAAATTAATAAGTAATAATGAACAGATTAATTGCATTTGTTAGCTTAATAGGCTTTTTAATTTCATGTTCAGAAAGCCCAAATGAAAAACCTATTCAGCAGGTAGACTCTTTACTAATAGTGGTAGCTGGAGCTCAAGGAAACTTGGCAAGTTTAAATTCTAATGACTATAGTTCACTTATTGATACTGTTAAACAAGATGTTCAGTTTATTCAAAGTCAATATCCTGACACGATGGATTTGCAAACGGCATTGAAGGTTGATTATTACTACAGAACAATTAAATCGGTTCGTAAATTTTCAGAAACGTATTCTAGCCAAAATTCAGAGCTGAACTACACCATGACGCAGCTAAACAATCTGAAAAATGACTTGTCCAATGAAATTTTTGACAAAGAGAGTTTTGTTGAAATATTTCCGTCTGAATCCAAAGCTGTAGCAAGACATAAAGAAAGTGTTGAGAATCTTAAATCATGGCATGAATCTATTGGTATGGCATATAATAGACATAAACCGGGTATCGACTCTTTGATCGTGTACATTAAAGAAAGCGTCGATTAGTAATGTAATGATTCAGGTAGTTAAAATAGTGTTTTTGGTTATGTTGAGTATGGTTCCGCTTGTCGGAATTAGTCAAACTACTGATAGCCAATTAGCCGCCCATTATTACCAAAATCAAGAATATGAAAAGGCTCTTTTATATTACAGTCGCCTTTATTCCAAGCAAACAAATACTTCCAATTACAATTATCTTTTTAAGTGCCTTGTAAAGTTAGAAAACTACTCTGAGGCGCGAAAATTATCGAAAAGACACGTCAGAATTGACCCGATAAATCAAAAAGCCAAAGTTGATTATGGCTATACCTATGGATTGGAAGGTAATGCAAAAATGCAATCGAAAGAATTTAAGAAAATCATCAATTCGATTGCTCCAAATTATCTTGTAATCAATGAATTAGCTGTTGCTTTTCTTGATATAAAAAAGAATCAGGAAGCATTAGATGTATATCAAAAAGGCAGGTCGATTATGAAAAACACCTACCCGTTTAATACTGAAATTGCTGATATCTATTATCGCACGGAGCAGTATAATGATATGACCGATGAGTTGCTCAATCTGTTGGAATTAAATTCTGGATATTTAAAAACAGTTGAGGGATTACTTAATAAAACAGCTGCAAATGAAAAGGGTAGCCCTGCAAATATATCTCTTAAAAAGGGGCTGATTCAAAAAATCAATCAAAAACCAAATTCTACTGTATTCTCTGAAATGCTAATATGGATATTTATGCAAGAGGCGAATTGGAGTGCTGCATTTATTCAAGTTAAAGCGTTGGATAGAAGGTTAAACGAAGAAGGCCGAAGAGTCTATAATCTTGCAGAAACCTTAGCAAATAATAAAGAATATGACGTTGCTGCTGATGCTTATGCCTACGTTGTGAAAGTTGGAACCAAGTCACAGTATTACGTAGAATCAAGAATTGGTGGGCTGATGGTTCGATTTAATCAATTAGAGGATGGAGGCTCAATTGATTCTTTGGCAATGACAGCATTAATTGCCGACTTTGATGCTACGATAAATATTTTCGGAAAGAATGAGGGTACTTCAACTCTTTTGCGAAAGAAGGCACTTGTCCAGTGTTTTTATCAGCATAAACTGGAAGAAGGTTTGGATACTTACGAAGAAGCATTATCAATTAATGGGATAGACCCACATCAATTAGCTGAAATAAAGTTGGAATATGGAGATGCACTTTTAGCAGGAGGATATGTTTGGGATGCATCATTAGTATATGGACAAGTTGACAAAGGATTTAAGTACGATTTCTTAGGAGAAAAAGCGAAATTTAAAAGTTCTAAAGTGCATTTTTATATAGGAAACTTTGATTTAGCTAAAGCACAATTGGATATTTTAAAAGGTGCTACTACAAAACTGATTGCTAATGATGCCATGCTACTATCGGTAATCATAACAGATAATAGTACTGTTGACACTTCAACCGCACCGTTGAAATTGTATGCTGATGCAGATCTACTCATTTTTCAAAATAGACTAGCAGATGCGCGCGCTAAGTTAGATAGCATAAAGGTAATTTATCCAGGACATGCTTTGGAAGATGAGATTTTGATGCTTCGCTATGAAATGGCCATGAGTGAAAAAAACTATGAAGCTGGAGCCACATTTTTGGAAGATATAAAGGCACTTTACCCAACGGATATTTTAGCAGACAAAGCAATTTATCGTTTGGCAGAATTGTTCGAGGAAAAATTGGAACAACCAACAAAAGCAAAAGAATTGTACCAATTAATTATTACCGACTATCAGGATAGTTTGTTTGCAACTGAAAGTCGCAAACGGTTTCGAAGGTTAAGGGGCGATAACCTGTAATTCATTTTAATTTAGGAGCATGATTGTATACAATGTAACAGTAAAAGTTAATACTGAGGTTCATGATGAGTGGTTTGCATGGATGAAAGAAACCCACATTCCTGAGGTGATGAAAACAGGACTTTTTTCAGATAAAAACATGTTGAAGGTGCTAGTTGATGAGGCTGATGGTATTACCTACAGCATTCAGTATAAAACAACTTCTTGGGAGAATTTAGAGGAATATCAAACTAAACATGCCCCTGCGCTTCAAAAAGTCCACACTGATAAATATCAAGGAAAATTTGTGGCTTTTAGAACTTTGCTGGAAGAAGTATAATGGTACAACCAAAAAAACATCTTGGCCAACACTTTCTGACGGATGAGTCTGTCGTGCAAAAGATTGTTGAGGCACTTTCTGCATCTCCTTCAACACAAGTAATTGAAATTGGCCCTGGTACCGGAGCTCTCTCTAAATATTTGCTAAAGAAGGAATTAAAAAATCTTTGGCTTTGCGAAGTTGACAGAGAGTCGGTAGACTATTTAATTGATGAATTAGGCGTTCCAGATTATCAGCTTTTACAAAAGAGTTTTCTCAGGCTAGAATTAAGTGACCTTAGTTCCGAACCCATTTCTATAATTGGAAATTTCCCTTACAATATCTCTTCTCAAATTCTATTTAGAGTTTTTGACCAGAGAGATCAAGTTCCTGAATTAGTTGGAACATTTCAGAAAGAAGTTGGGTTAAGAGTTGCTGCAAACCCAGGATCTAAAACCTATGGTATTTTAAGTGTTTTATTACAGGCATTCTACAATGTTGAATACTTAAATGATATTGATAGAAGTGCTTTTTTCCCCCCTCCTAATGTGGTTAGCGGAGTCATTAGAATGAAAAGAAATTCGGTTAAAGATTTGGGTTGTGACACAAAGAATTTTGTTTTGACAGTAAAAACGGCATTTAATCAAAGAAGAAAGACCCTGAACAATGCATTGAAATCACTCAATACTGAAAAGCGTGAATTGCCGTATGGAACGCTTCGAGCTGAGACATTAACAGTTGAGCAGTTCGTTGAAATGACTAAGGTTTTGTTTGGGTAGTTGCTCTCATTAGTTTTAAAGTAAGAGCCTTAATATTCTCTTTGCTTGTGCGCAATTGTATCGATTGATATTGTGTTATTTACGGCTCATTGGGTTAAGTTTTTAGGTTCCGGATAGAAGGTTCTCAACTTCTCCTTCTCCTTCTCCTTCTCCCTCGCCTTCTTGTTCATCTATTCTTCCGGAATGACGGCAGTTTACTTTACTAAGAACTCATTTTAAATCACCATATTAATATCCGGATATCTGCGAATTTCTCGGGCAATAAAGTCACACCTTATTTACCTCATCAATATCTATAACTTTGCTTTGTAGAATTCATTAATAATAGGAAATTGGAAGGAGACTTATGCAGTTCGAGCTTACAAAAGAATATCTGTCGGAGATTCGAGAAGCCTCAGCAGCAAGCGATGAAAATCGCCTGATTGGATTATTTAATGAAGTACATGCGGCAGATATTGCTGAGATAATAAACGAGCTTACCACTGAAGAAGCAAAAACGGTTCTTCATTTTTTAGAACCAGATCGTGCTTCAGATACCATAACGCACTTAGACGAGGAAGACCGAAAAGACCTACTGAATGCATACACTTCAGTAGAAATTGCTGAAAATTTTGTCGAAAACTTAGAAACTGATGATGCGGCAGATCTTATTCAAGAGCTTTCTGAAGAAAGAAGGGAAGAGGTAATTGCCCAAATTGATGATATAGACCAAGCCAGCCAGATTGTTGATCTTCTTAACTACGAAGAAGGAACTGCAGGGGCAATTATGGGTAAAGAAATGGTAAGTGTTTATGAGCACTTATCCGTTACTGAAAGTATCCTTGAATTAAGAAAACAAGCTGAAGATATTGAAAACGTCTATACCGTTTATGTTACTGACGAAAAAGATAGATTAAAAGGAAGGCTGGCGCTTAAGAAGATGCTAGTTGCGCCAACAAGCGCTAAAATTAAAGATGTCTATGTCTCTGATATTCATTGGGTAAAAGCTGGTGACACAACAGAAGAAGTTGCTAGCATAATGGAGAAATACGATTTAGTTGCGCTTCCTGTTGTGGATAATTTACATCGTTTGATTGGGCGGATAACTATTGATGATGTTGTTGATGTTATCAAAGAAGAAGCAGATCGTGATTACCAAATGGCTTCGGGTATTAGCGAAGATGTAGAGTCTACCGATAGTGTTTGGGTGTTAACTCGTGCGAGATTACCATGGTTAATCTTGGGGTTGATAGGGGGTATTTTTGGCGCTCGTGTCATTGGTTTGTATGAGGCCGATATTCAGTTATATCCAGAAATGGCTTTCTTTATTCCTCTTGTGGCAGCAATGGGTGGTAATGTTGGAGTTCAATCTTCCGCAATAATTGTGCAGGGCCTGGCTAATAATACAATGGGAATGTCTGGCATCCTGCCAAGGCTTTTAAAAGAGTTTTCTGTCGCCTTATTAAATGCTACAGCTTGTGCCATAATTGTTTTAGGCTACAATATAATTTTTGGAGATTCATTAAACCTTGCATATACCGTTAGTCTAGCACTTTTGGCGGTGATAGTGATTGCAGCACTCTTCGGTACACTTATTCCCCTTACATTAGATAAGTATAAAATTGATCCAGCGCTTGCCACAGGTCCATTCATCACTACAGTGAACGATATACTCGGGCTATTTATTTACTTTATGATCGGAAGGTTGATGTACGGGATGTGATTAACAAATTCTTAGTGATGAAATGAATTTATAGCGTATTGCTTAAATCTATTTACGAGTGCTGAGTTAGGGTTCCGTATTGTTGAAAGTGCTAGCTTAAAGTTGATTTATTTAATCTTGTAGTCTATAAACAGCCAATTATTTTCTTCACATTTTCTGTGCTATAGGATTAGCTTTCTTCACAAACTCCGACTTTAAACCCATTGCACCAAAGCCATCAATTCTACATGCGATATTATGATCCCCTTCAACCAATCGAATGTTCTTGACTTTAGTGCCAGCTTTTACCGGCCTTGGAGCGCCTTTTACAGGTAGGTTTTTTAGCACAATCACTGAATCTCCGTCGATTAAAATGTTCCCGTTGGCGTCTTGTATTTGTGGATTACTTTCAAGTGCTAGCTCTTCAGGGTTCCACTCGTGTCCACATTCAGGGCATACCATCAGAATATTCATTGGATAGACATAAATTCCTTTACAACTAGGACAAGGGTTATTTGCTTCGCTCATACAGCGAAAGTATTTAATCCTTAGACTTTATGCGCTTTTGGATACTTATCAAATATTGAGCTAGAGTATTATTCAATTCTGTGGGTGCCTCTAACACAGGGAAAAGTCTAACGTCTTTTATGTAAGAAATTACAAACCCTATTCTAAACTACTTCTTTAGTGAAATTTGCTAAGTAGCCAAAGTGGAGTAAGGTTTTCCAACCCCATTATTAAAACACCTCAAAGAAGAAAGGGAGATGACATTATCTCCCTTGTTTACTCTGTAACTATTACTCCACCTATCCCATTTCCACAAAAAAAAGGAAGTATCATATAATGATACTTCCTTGTGGAGTTCCCATACTTTCACTCTAATTTCTGGTCTCTCAGGATAATCTCGTTTGTATTGATGACCAGAGAAGATAATTGATTGAGCTAAGATGTTGAAAGTCAGGTAGGGTTTATACCCACCTGTAATATGTTGTTCGCTGTTGACTAAACAGTGAGGAAATTATATTTCTTGATAATTGCTTTTCATTTTTACAATATTTAAAAAGGTGTGTTAATGTTTCAGTTGCCATCTTTGGCTGAACTTAAGTAACATTGTCAATCACCTTTTTATTGTTGCGGGGTTTAAGTATGTTGAGAATAAATACTTTGAAAGATAGAATTCTACTCCTGTATTAAAGATTTTTCATCATATTAAAAAAATTTGTTTCTATTCTTTTGAATGAATGTCTAATTACATCTGCATTTTTAAAATTATCGACGCCAATAATTCCAACTCTGTTTTCGGGTTTTTTTCTGCAAGCTCATAGAGTAATTTCGTCGCCCATATCGTGTTCAATTAATACGAGGTTTTTAGCTTCAAGTTTATTAAAGACGACAACTCCAGCTCGATCATAATGTTCAGGAGGCTAATATTTTTTGATTTTCCATGGCTAGCAAGTCCTAACGTTATCACCTTATATTCTCTTTTGAATACTTAACGTTAGAGCTCCAACAAGACTGATTGGTGGCTCAACCCTGCACTTATAAAAGATTAAGCGGGCCTCGTTCTGTCTTTGTCTACTGAATTTGTTAATCAGCAGAACTTAAAGCCACAAGATTGTTTGGTTAATCAATAGAGCAAGAATAAAACTCACAGCAAAAAAGAGAGCTGTGAGTTTTATAATTGAGCTATTTGAGAGAAACGGTGACTATTTCAATGATTTAATCAAGTCGTCATTTTTCTTTACATATTCATCGTATTCTGCTTTTTGAGCCAATACTTTAGATTTTTCAGCGGCAGTAATTGCAGCTTTTTTGTTACCTGATTTAGCGGTAATTTTTGCTTGCCAGTGTACAACCCAGAATTTTTGATCATCACCGTCTAAGGCAACTGCTTTATTAATCCATGTTAACGCTTTTGCATTGTCTTTATCATTATTATAATAATACTTTGCAGCCATGTAAAGATCTCTCGAACTTGGACCATTAATTACGGATTCAATTGTTGCCATAACTTCTTTGTCAACATCAGTTTTTACAGGAATAGTAACCATCGTATTTTCCCATATTATTTGCCAGTCTGCCGAGTTGCCTGTCAAGTTTGAAAATAACATTGTGAAAGATTCCACTTTTGAAGCTGTTTTTGTAGACGTGACCTTAAAACGCATTACGTCTTTATCTTCAGCGTACTTATTTGTTGAAGCAGTAGGGTCAGAATTAATAATGATAGTCCATTCTGATTCCCCTGGGATAGTAAAAACAGAGTACTTGCCTTTTTTTAAGCTTTTTCCAGCAAGCATAATCTCGCCTTCTGTTTTGATTGTCGTTGCACTATTAGCTCCTGTTCTCCATAGTTTACCATAAGCGACTAAGTCTCCAAAAATGGCTCTTCCTTTTACGCTTGGTCTACTATAAGAAAGCTCAACTTTAGTTAATCCTATTGCTTGTTTAATTTCGGCGGTAGGACTTGGTTGTGGTGTTTTAATTTGTGAGTTTGCACTCGCAAAACACAGCATTGCAACTGCAATTCCTATAATCTTTAAGTTCATAATTTTCATATTATTATTGTTTCTATTAGTCAACGAAAATATTCAATCTAAATCCCAAATAATAGAAATTGAGCTACCAGTATCTTAAATGGTTTTAACCAAATGAAAACTTTTATCAACATTGTTGATTTTGTGCACATTATGGAGGTAATTACCCATTGTTTATTGCTAAAATTGTACATAGAATTCACGTCTTGGTTTGATTGCTGTAATTATTTGATAATCAAGCTATAATTTTAGGTTCAGGGCGTTTTTTATAGTATTTTTTGGTTCAAGAAAATTTAAAGTGGTAGAAAGGAAGATAAAAAATGCGCTAATATCTGTTTTTAGCAAGGATGGTCTAGAGCCAATCGTTCGGAAATTGAAGGAGCTTGGAGTAAATATTTATTCTACTGGGGGGACTCAAACTTTTATTGAAGATCTTGGAGTTGCTGTAAATAGGGTTGAAGATCTAACTTCTTATCCTTCAATTCTTGGAGGTAGGGTTAAAACTTTACACCCAAAGGTTTTTGGAGGAATTTTATCGCGCAGAGCTTTAGAGTCCGATCAAAAGCAGTTATTAGAATTTGAGATTCCCGAACTGGATTTGGTAATCGTAGATTTATATCCTTTTGAAGATACAGTTGCCAGCACTGACGATGAGCAAACCATTATCGAGAAAATTGATATTGGAGGAGTCTCATTAATTAGAGCCGCAGCTAAGAACTTTAAAGATGTTTTGATTGTGCCTTCGGTTGATCAATACGGATCAGTTTTAGAAATGCTAAATACTGGAAACGGAACAACAACCATAGTTCAACGCAAGGAGCTAGCGCTAGAAGCATTTAAAGTTTCATCACATTACGACAGTGCGATATCGGAATATTTCAATCTCGATTTTAATCAAGATTTTATTCGGCTTTCAGTGAATGATTCGCAAGCGTTGCGATATGGGGAAAATCCTCATCAAAAAGCAAGTTTCTTTGGAAATCTTCATCAAATGTTTGATAAGTTGAATGGAAAAGAGCTTTCATATAACAACCTATTAGATGTCGACGCTGCTGTTTGTTTAATGGATGACTTTAAAAATAATGCACCAACTTTTGCTATACTTAAGCACAATAACGCATGTGGATTAGCAACGAGGCCTACGGTTTTAGAAGCATGGAAAGGTGCTTTGGCGGGAGACCCTGTATCAGCGTTTGGTGGAATTTTAATATCCAATACTGAAATTGATGCTGCTACAGCGACAGAAGTTTATAACTTGTTTTTTGAAGTAATTATAGCTCCTTCATATTCACTAGAAGCTGAAACTATTCTAAAGAAGAAAAAGAATCGAATCATACTAGTAAAGAAAGAGGTTGAATTACCGAATCGTTTATACCGTTCTAGCCTGAATGGTTTGTTGGTTCAAGAGCGAGACAATCGGTCTGAAAATGAATCTAACTTTGAGTCTGTTACTAATGAAAAACCAACATCTCAACAAGTTGACGATTTAGTTTTTGCCAATAAATTGGTAAAGCACACAAAGTCGAATACGATTGTTTTGGCAAAAAACGGCCAATTATTAGCAAGTGGAACAGGACAAACCAGCAGGGTGGATGCATTAAACCAAGCCATTAATAAGGCAAAAGCATTTAATTTTGATTTAAACGGAGCGGTAATGTCTTCGGATGCATTTTTTCCTTTTCCAGATTGTGTGGAAATTGCTCATAATGCTGGAATAAAAGCTGTGGTGCAGCCAGGTGGTTCAATTAAAGATAAACTTAGTATGGATTATTGTAATAATCATAATTTGGCTATGGTTATTACTGGAACAAGACATTTTAAACATTAGGAACAAGGAGGAAAAGATAAATGGGCTTATTTGATTTTTTTACCCAAGAAATTGCAATTGATTTGGGAACGGCCAATACTTTGATTATTCATAATGACAAGGTTGTTGTTGATGAGCCGTCAATTGTAGCGCAAGACCGAGTGTCTTCAAAATTTATTGCCGTGGGTAAGCAAGCAATGCAAATGCATGGCAAAACCCACGAAAACATCAAAACTATACGTCCATTAAAGGACGGAGTAATTGCAGATTTTCATGCTGCTGAGCACATGATTCAAGGGCATGATTAAAATGATTAATACGGGTCGTAGAATTTTTCAGCCTTCATCTGAAAATGGTAATCTGTATTCCTTCTGGAATTACCGAAGTTGAAAAACGTGCAGTAAAGATTCTGCTGAGCATGCAGGTGCTAAAGAGGTTTACTTGATTTACGAAGCCTATGGCTGCTGCAATTGGAATTGGAATTGATGTTGAAGAGCCAATGGGCAATATGATTATCGATATTGGAGGAGGAACTTCTGAAATTGCAGTAATTGCGCTCGGAGGAATTGTTTGTGACAAATCTATTCGTGTAGCGGGTGATGAATTCACGTCTGATATTGAAGATTATTTACGAAGACAGCACAATATATTAATTGGTGAAAGAACTGCTGAACGAATTAAAATTGAAGTTGGTGCAGCTTTGCCTGAGTTAGATGATCCTCCAGAGGATTACGCCGTTCATGGTAGAGATTTAATGACAGGTATTCCAAAGGAAATACATGTTTCGTATGTAGAGATTTCACATGCTTTAGATAAGTCAATTTCAAAAATTGAAGAAGCTATTTTATCTGCACTTGAAATGACACCACCTGAACTTTCTGCCGATATTTACAAAACAGGAATCTACTTAGCAGGAGGCGGATCCATGTTAAGAGGATTGGACAAACGAATTAGCATGAAGACTAAGTTGCCAGTGCATGTTGCTGAAGATCCTTTAAGAGCAGTGGCAAGAGGAACGGGTATCGCACTTAAAAATGCAGATAATTTTAATTTCTTAATTAAGTAAATTACAGGGAGAATAGTTCGTGCGTAATCTCATACAATTTATTTGGAGACAACATTTTACGCTATTATTTTTTGGACTGCAATTCATTGCGTTTTTTCTTTTAGTTCAAAATAACTCTTTTCAACGAGCAAATTTTTTAGGATTTGCGAATGAAGTCTCAGGTGGAGCATTTGAGGCTATTGCTGAGGCGAAAGATTACTTGAGTTTAAAACAGGTTAATGAAAATCTGGCTGAGGAGATAGGTCGATTAAAGTCTAATGAGCAAGAGGCGCATTTTGGGCTAACACCTTGGGTAAAAGTTATAAATGATAGCTTGTACCGCACTCAATATGAGTATACAAAAGCAAGAGTAGTTAACAGTACGGTTAGCCAGCGCAACAACTATTTAACACTAAATCAGGGATCGGTAAACGGTTTCCAGCCAGAAATGGGTGTTGTTTGCAATGAAGGTATTGTTGGGATTATCAAAAATGTGTCACAACATTATTCAAGTGTGATATCAGTATTGCATTCTCGAACTCAAGTAAGTGCTAAATTAAAGTCGTCGGATTACTTTGGTGTATTGACATGGGACGGTAAAAAGGCAGATAAAGTTCAACTATCGGATATTCCGTCACACGTTAAAATTGCGATAGGCGATACCGTCGTAACTCGAGGATCAGGAGGTGTTTTTCCAAGAAATGTGTTGATAGGAACTATAGCAGATTATAAATCCATCAAAGGAACTGATTTTTATAAAATAAATCTCAGCTTGGTAGTCGATTTTAGAAAAGTGTCCTATGTTTTTGCGATAACCAATGCTATGATAGAGGAACAAAAGGAAGTTGAATTAAATCAAACTCAAGAAGATGATTAGTTCCAGTTTATCCATAGCAGTTCGGTTTTTCGTTCTAATTATTGTACAAGGATTAGTGCTTAATAATGTTCATGTTTTTGGAGTAGCTAGCACTTATTTCTATGTGATTTTTATTTTATTTTTACCTATTGAGTTCAATCGAATTGTTGTTATTTTGATGGCTTTTGCTCTTGGATTAGCAATAGATCTTTTTTCCTCGAGCTGGGGATTACATGCTTTTTCTTGTGTATTTATGGCCTATTTAAGACCAACACTTTTGCGTTTTCTAGCCCCAAGAGATGGTTACGAATTTAATGCTGTGCCGAATTGGCGTGCAATGGGTTTTGTTTGGTTTATTACCTACTCGTCGATTGCTATTTTTATTCACCATTTTATAGTTCATTTTGTTGAAGCCTTTCGTTTTTCAGAGTTCATTAATGTCTTGGGAAGAACATTAGCAAGTACCCTTTTTACCATGTTGCTACTGCTTATATTTCAATTATTTTCTTATAAATCCAATCGAAATTAATGAAGCCGTTTGAGGATAGGAAATTTGTGATTCTTGGAATATTTTTGACCATTGCGCTCATTTTTTTAGGACGGTTATTTTTTATTCAGGTTATTGATGATTCGTACCAAATGTCCGCCAATAATCAGACATTGAGAACAATTACCCAATACCCTGTTAGAGGGTTAATTTACGATAGGAATAAGCAACTTTTAGTATATAATGAGGCGGCATATGATCTAATGGTTGTGCCTTCTAAAGTGAGCGATTTTGATACAAGTTCATTTTGTCAGTTGCTTGGAATTTCAGATTCAGCTTTTGTTACTCGGCTTAAAAAAGCTAGAAAATATAGTCGCTATCGACCTTCTGTTTTTGAGAAACAGATTCCTGCATCCCAATGGGCATTGGTATCAGAGCGTCTTTATAAATACAACGGATTTCATGGAGAAAAACGTACCCTTAGGAAATATCCTAAGGCAACTTCGGCCCATATTTTAGGATACATTTCAGAGGTAGGAAACTCTGACATTGCCAAAGATTCCTATTATAAAAGTGGCGATTATATTGGTAAAAGAGGCTTAGAAAAAGAGTATGAATCTGTATTGCGTGGAACTCGAGGAAAAAAAATCCTTATGGTAGATGTTCACAATCGGATTAAAGGAAATTATCGAAACGGCCTATATGATAGCTTACCTATCGCAGGTAAAAATTTGATTTGTTCTATAGACCGAGATTTACAGGCCTTAGGGGAGTTACTAATGCAAGGAAAAAGAGGAAGTATAGTTGCAATTGAGCCATCGACGGGTGAAATTTTAGCGATGATATCAGCTCCAAGCTATGATCCTAACTTGTTGGTGGGAAGACCGCGATCAAAAAACTATCAAATGTTGCAACAAAATGATTCGTTGAACCCATTATTCAATCGGACTATAAATGCAATGTACCGACCAGGTTCTATATTTAAAATCGTGCAGGCGTTAGTTGCGCTTGATGAAGGAGTGATTACTCAAGACACTCGATTTCAGTGTAACCGTGGAATAATAGGTTGTCATGGTTCCCATACATATGACGAATTAGTGGGAGCCATTCAGCACAGCTGTAATCCTTATTTCTATCAAGTTTATAAGCGCTTAATTCAGCGTGGAGATAATACGAGTGTTTTTAAGGATGCTAATATGGGATTACAAACTTGGCAAGAACGTGTTAAATTGTTTGGTTTTGGAGTTCAATTAAAAACCGATTTACCTGGATTGAAAATGGGATTAGTTCCAACACCTGAATTTTACAATAAATGGTATGGAGAAAACCGCTGGGCTTTTTCAACGATTTATTCTAATAGTATTGGGGAGGGAGAATTACAAGTAGTTCCTATTCAAATGGCAAATTTGGCAGCCATTATCGCCAATAAAGGATATTACTATCAGCCACATTTAATCAAATCAATTGGAGAAGATTCTGTTAAACGACCTGAGTTTACTCAAAAATTTGATACCGAGGTTGATCCTAAGTATTTTGAACCCATTGTAAAAGCAATGTTCAAGGTAGTTAATGAGAGCGGCGGAACCGCTCGCAAAGCCAGAATGGATAGTATCATTGTCTGCGGAAAAACAGGGACGGTTCAGAACGATCCTTGGCCTGATCATTCCGTTTTTATGGCTTTTGCTCCCATGGAAAACCCTAAAATTGCAGTTGCGGTTTATGTAGAGTACTCAGACTATGGAGGTACTTGGGCGGCACCAATATCAAGCTTAATGATTGAACAATATCTAACTGGAGAGATTAAGAGAAAAGACAAACAGAAACGGATAACCAATGCTTCATTTTTAGAGATATATGAGGGCAAAAAGTAGCATATTTCAAAACATTGATTGGACCATATTTTGGGTTTATACCACATTGGTGCTCATGGGGTGGATCAATATTTATGCAGCTACTTATAATGAGCAACACCAATCAATCTTTGATTTGAGTATGTCTTATGGCAAACAAATGATATGGATTATAAGCTCTTATCTTTTGGTGTGGATTGTACTGATGTTAGATCCAAGATTCTTTTCACGCCTTGCATATCCTATCTATGCTCTTTGTATGGCTTTGTTGGTTGGTGTCCTGATTTTTGGGACCGAAATAAAAGGTGCTAAATCATGGTTCACGTTTGGTGGTTTCTCCTTTCAACCTTCAGAACTCGCTAAGTATGGAACAGCTCTAGCGCTAACGTATTACCTTAGTTCATTAGGGAAGAAATTCCAAGGAATTTTTGTTAGAATAAAAGCTTTTATAATTCTACTAATTCCAGCAGGACTCATTCTATTGCAGCCGGATACAGGCTCTGTTTTAGTATACGCTTCTTTTATTTTTGTCATGTATCGAGAAGGGCTAAGCGGCAATATTTTATTAATTGGACTAGGTGCAGCGGCACTATTTGTATTGGCTTTATTGCTTAACTATACCACCTTTGATTTGCCCTTCGAATTGCAAATTTCTGGACAGACTTTAATGATTATAGTTGTTGGGATTATATGTCTACTCATCCATCAGATGTTTCGTAATCACAAAGGAATTAAGATTGCTATTATTCTAGTCTTTGGAGTTATCGCTGGCTATGTATATGGAGTAAACTTTATGTTTAACGATGTATTAAAATCGCATCAGCAGTCCAGAATAAATGAGTTGCTTGGAATAGAACACGATATCACGGGTGCTGGTTATAACGTGCATCAATCTATGATTGCAATTGGCTCGGGGGGTGTGTTTGGAAAAGGGTTTTTGGAAGGAACCCAAACCAAGTTCAATTTTGTACCTGAGCAAAGTACTGACTTTATTTTTTGTACAGTTGGGGAGGAATGGGGATACCTTGGTAGCTTGGTAGTCATAGTTTTATTTTTGGTATTGCTCTTCCGAATAGTAATAATAGCTGAAAGGCAACGGTCTAAATTCTCAAGAATTTATGGCTATTGCGTAGCCAGTATTTTCTTTTTTCATTTGGCTATTAATATTGGGATGACTATTGGATTAGCTCCTGTAATCGGAATTCCATTGCCCTTCTTTTCCTATGGCGGTTCTAGTTTGTGGGCATTTACGATTCTCCTATTTACATTCGTAAAAATGGACTCAGAGAGAATGCATATTTTGAGTTAAGCGATTACTTCTTTATAAAATTCAAATTCGAAAAATGAAAATCGGGATTCGATAAGTCAATAGTAAACCCAGATACTTTTCCACCTTCAACTTTGAAATTCGCAAAACCACGAGGTAAGAACTCGTCATTAAACTTAAAGACAAACGAATCGTTTTCCCAATGTTCACATGTCGCAGTAAATAATGCTTTTGCTGGTTCCAAAACTAGTTTCAGCTTAGCTTTTTTACCTTTTCCCTCAATCGAAATGGTAGCGTTGCCATAGAATTTGTCAGAGTAAGTTCCAACATAGCTTTCTAAAGGTGCCGAAGGCATGGTTTCGGTTTTACGCTCAAGGTCTTGTTTGTTCATTTTAACTGTACTCAAAGAATCCGATCTTTTGCTGTAGCTTGAAAAATCCTTTGACCAATCTCTCTTGGCTTCTGCAAACGCCTCATCCAACAATTTATACATAAGAGCAGTACATATCGAAGACATGTCATTGGTTAATACTACAATCCCCATATTTTCTTCAGGAACTAGAGCAACTTTAGTAATGTAACCTGGAAGACCGCCACCATGATGAACCACTTTTTTACCGTTATAGTCCATTAAGAACCAACCGAATCCATAGCCTTTAAAATGAGTTCCTATTGAGGCATCAAAGTTTGAAACAGGTAATGGATTTTGCACACTGAAGATTTTTCTTACCGTACTGGCTTTCAATAAAGTGTCTCCATGGTGAATACCTTCATTTAGCCAGAACTTAGTCCACGTCATCATGTCTACAACATTAGAATTTAGCGATGCTGTGGCTCCACTGTTATCATAGTTTATTAGTTCCTGGGGTTTACGTTTTAAATGGGGATAAGCAATTTTTGTATTCTCCTTGTATTTCGTAATAGAAGAAATAGTTTGAGTCATTCCAAGTGGATTCAAAATCCGGGTATCTACAAATTTGTCCCATGTCATACCTGAAACTTTTGCAATTACTTTTCCTGCAGTAATAAACATTATGTTTTGATATCCAAATCCATTTCTAAATTCATAAGAAAGTGGCAAATGTTGAATTCGGGTAATTATTTCTTCTCTGCTATAATTTGAGCCATACCACAATAAATCACCATCAAATGTCTTAAGTCCACTTCGATGGCAGAGTAAATCTTCAATGCTCATCATATTGGTGACTACAGGATCAATTAGCTTCCAATTTGGTAAGTGTTTCGTCACTTTATCATCCCAGTTTAGTTTCCCATCTTCGACTAACATTCCTATTGAAGCAGCCGTAAACGCTTTAGATAAGGAAGCAATACCAAACATGGAGTTCGTACTAATACGTTGAGGTTCCCCAACTTTACTCACACCATAACCTTGCTGAAAAACGATATCACCATTCTGAATAACGCCGATTGCCAAGCCAGGCATATTAAAATCACGCATCGATTTTTTTACATAACTATCAAATTTGCCAAAATCAATTTCTTGAGCATTAGCGTTGATTGCAAATACAAATGTTAGGAGTAGGATTAATTTAATTTTCATCTTGTGAAATTATTAAATCGAATCAAGAACTGGGTAATAAATTGCTGTTTTTTGATAAAATGACTGCCAACCGTTCTTCACATTATATTGTCTAAGGCTATATACCTGATTAACATTGTATTTTGGTCACGATTATGCTCAAAAAGGCGGTATTCTTAATTCTTATTATTAGTTGCGGTTTCGTATCGAAAGCCTATCATATAGTGGGTGGAGACATGACCTATAAATGTCTTGGAAATAATAGTTACGAAATAACTATGATTGTTTATCGCGATTGCAATGGGCAAGGAGCGAAGTATGATGATCCTGCTAATGTTGCTATTTATAACGACACGCTATTTAAAAACCTAACATTAGCACCAATAGATATTAGTGAACTACCTGTCAATATTTACGATCCTTGTTTTTCGTCTCCGACAGGAGTTTGTGTGCAAATTGGTTACTATAGAAAAACGATTTATTTACCACCAAACATAGGAGGATATGCAGTCAGTTACCAACGCTGCTGCCGAAATAGCTCACTTAAAAATATTAGTACTCCAGACAAGGTAGGAACTACGATAACTACAAATATTCCGGGTTCATTGCGTTACGGATGCAATAATTCACCCTTATTCCAAAGTGCCCCTCCATTAGCTATTTGCCTTGGAAGTGACTTTAATTTTGACCATAGCGCAACTGATGAAGATGGGGATTCGTTGGTTTATAAATTTTGTGATCCATTTACTGGAGGTTCTGATTTAATTCGATTTTCTGGTCCCCCCAATAGTATAATGCCTATTCCAGCAACAAAGCCTCCCTATAATACTGTGCCTTGGAATGCAGGTTATTCTGCAAACAATCCATTTAACAAAGCAATTCCATTTCAGATTGATCCAAAAACGGGTCGAATTACAGGAATTCCTAGACAAACAGGGCAGTACTTGTATGGTGTGTGTGTAGAGGAATATCGCAATGGGATTAAAATTGGCACATCGCGAAGAGAATTTCAAGTGAACATTGTTATTTGCGAATCGAACACTGAGGCCAAGTTTAATACACCGCTTCCATGCTCGGGAATGGAGCATGAGATGTTTAATTCTAGTATTACTTCTCGAACTTTTATTTGGGATTTTGATATAGACAATCCAGGAATTCAAACATCAACATTGAAAGCCCCAATCTATACTTTTCCTGATACGGGGACATTTAGAATACGTTTAATTGCAAACCCTCAGTTTGATTGTGCCGACACAATTGAGAAAATTGTTCAGATATTTCCACCATTAATCCCAAAGGCTTTGGGACCTCAATATGCCTGTTTGTCAAATCCTAATTTTAAGTTTTCTGCTGCTGGTGAATACCAACCTTACACAAAAATTTACTGGACATTTAGTGAAGGTTCGAGCATAAGGACCGACACAGGAGAAGTTACTAAAGTGGTGAATTACCCGCAACTTGGTGAACTTGAAGTCTATATGGTA
Source organism: Flavobacteriales bacterium UBA6770 (assembly GCA_905181875.1). Classification (GTDB taxonomy): domain Bacteria; phylum Bacteroidota; class Bacteroidia; order Flavobacteriales_G; family Salibacteraceae; genus UBA6770. Next base: position 708,349 of record CAJIZH010000003.1, on the reverse strand, counting down.
ATGACTCATGCAATTTGCAGCGCTGTGGTAAAATTGAGTCCAGAGGTTATCGCAAATCCCGAATTAGACCTTGCTACTAGAAATACTGAAGGCTGCGCACCCTTATTAGTTCAATTAGAAAATTTGTCAAAATCAGAAAGTCCCTTAGTCACTAAATGGACGCTTACAAGAAACTTGCGCTCAAGTTCAACGTCAACGAATACTCAAGAACGCTGGAGACTTGTTGAACCGGGTGGTTATACAGTCTCGTTAATCACCTATACTGTCGATAAATGCAGAGATACCATCGGGCCTATTTACATTCCGATCGAGGTTTATGAAAGTCCATTGGCTAACTTTTCTTTGTCCGATTCGGTCATAAGTGTTTTTAATCCTGAAGTAGAAGTCTTGGCTAGTCCAAAAAGAGCTTTGGAATGTGAATTGTTTGTTGGAAATTCTGTGTCCGAAAATGGCTGTAGCGGTTTTTTTATTTTGGAGGAACCGGGTATTTATAGAATTAGTCAATTGGTTACCAATGAAAATGGGTGCACTGATACGCTTTCAAAAACTGTTGAGGTAGAAAATGAATATGCTTTTTTTGCTCCAAATTCGTTTACTCCAAATACTGATGGAAAGAATGAAGAGTTCAAACCCGTTGTAATCGGTGCTAAAGAATATCTACTTACTATTCACGATCGATGGGGAAGTACAATATTTACGTCCAATGATCCTAAAATTGGCTGGGAGGGCATGAACTCAAAAAAGCAAGAAATGGCTCCAATTGGGGTTTATATATATCAAGCAAGGGTTATGGATTATTTGGATGAATTTCATTTTTACAGTGGAGAGGTAAATTTGTTTCGGTAAAAAGAAATTTTGAATGTTGAGTTTTGAATTTTTAATTTGAAATACTTCAACTGCATTTTTAATATTGCACTGTTCCTCATATTCCTGCGTCCTTCTTCATTTTTCTTTCTTCCTTTTTCCCACCTTCTTTTTTATGTTTGCATCCATAAACTTATTTCTATGGATTTTCAGAACATACTTGCAGATACTCAAGGAAAAATTCAAACGATTACGATTAATCGTCCAAATCAATTAAATGCTTTAAATAAGCTAACGATCGAAGAATTGAGTACTGCATTTAAAAATGCAGAAGCCGATGCTGAGGTTCGTGCAATTATTGTTACTGGATCTGGCGAAAAAGCATTTGTGGCTGGGGCTGACATCAAGGAATTTGCGAATTTTAATGTGGAGCAAGGAGCTGAATTGGCTCGAATGGGACAAGAGTCTTTGTTCAATTTGGTCGAAAATTTAAAAACACCTGTTATTGCTGCTGTAAACGGATTTGCCTTGGGTGGAGGTCTAGAATTGGCAATGAGTGCTCATATTAGAATCTGTTCGGATAACGCAAAAATGGGATTGCCTGAAGTATCTCTAGGCGTAATACCTGGATATGGGGGAACACAGCGCTTACCGCAACTAATTGGAAAAGGAAGAGCAAACGAATTGGTCTTTACTGCACAAATGATTGACGGTGCCCGGGCGCATGATATTGGATTGGTTAATCACTGTGTACCAGCAGATCAATTGATGGAAACTGCAGTGAAAATGGCCACTAAAATCTCAAGAAATTCGCCTACTGCAATTGGCTGCGCTATTGAAGCAATAAATGCAGGTTTTGTTGATGGAACAAATGGATTTGAAGCAGAAATTACCGCCTTTGGAAAATCATTTGGAACCGATGATTTTAAGGAAGGAACGACTGCATTTGTAGAAAAAAGAAAACCGAGTTTTACCGGGAACTAATTACCACTCGCTATAATGAATAGCCTTCTCAGGAATTAATTCCAAGTTTTTGTAACGTCGCATCACTTGAGTTAATGCAACGACATCTTTCTCACAATACTCTTTGATACGCTTCAAGTTTTTCTCAACGTAATATACGTCTCCTACCATACTTCCATCAATATCATCCTTTGGAGTTGGAATATCAAAAATTGCAGTTAGTAGATTTAGCGAAGTATAGTTTTTATAGTCTCCAAATTTCCACAGTTCGAGTGTATCCAGGTGCTGGACTTCCCATGGCTTTTTACCTGCAATATTTAAAATACTAGGTAGTGGTAGTCCATTAATCAATAGGCGTCTTGCCATGTAAGGAAAATCGAATTCTTTGCCATTGTGCGCACATAACAACTGATATGGACTGCTGTAATGTTGATTCAATAGTTCAGTAAATTCCTTTAATAATTCTACTTCGTTATCACTAAAAAACGATTTTAATCGAATCGCACCTTCATGCATATAACCGACTGATATACAGACTATTTTACCAAACTCAGCATAAATGCCAGCTCGCTCATATAGTTCTTCGGGAGTTTCGTTATTGCGGGCGAGAAAACCTGCTTTTGTATCCCAAAGCTTTTGTAATCGTTCTGGAACATCGTCGTAATTTTCAAACTGAGGAACAGTTTCTATATCGAGAAAGAGTACTTTTTGTAGATCAATTTTATCAAGCATGGTCAATTAATTTGACCTTAAAATTAATCAATTCTATCAGATTACCATTCAACAACGATTTTCCCCATGCTCTTTCTGCTTTCTAAAAAATCATGTGCTTTTCCAATTTCATCAGATTTGAATACGCCACCTACATGAGGTTTGCAGATTCCTTTTTTATACAAATCAATTACTTGATTCATGCAAAAATTCATGAGTTCAGGTTTTTCATCAGCTATCCGCAACATGTTTACTCCAGCCCAAATTTGTGATTTCATAATATTGGTGACGGGAGAGTGAAAGCCAAACCCAAATGCTACTTTCAGCAATGAAAGAATTCCTTTCTTTTCTCTAGAACTTGCTCCAAAAGGAACGATACGACCACCATAGGCCAAAATCTTCAGTGACTTTTTAAAGTTAGAACCACCAATTGGATCAAAAATTACATCTACTCTTTGAACGCCATTAATTTTTTTTATTTCCTCAACAAAGTCGTTCTCCTTATAATTGATTGGAAAATCAACTCCAATTGATCTTAAATATTTTATTTTTTCTTCTGAGCTAGCAGTCCCATATACAATCGCTTTTTTCCATTTTAATAATTGTACGAGCGCAGTTCCAACACCACCGGCAGCGGCATGAATTAAAACATGTTCTCCAGGGTAAACATTGATCGCCTCAAATCCAGAAAACCAAGCAGTACAGTACTGGGTTGCCATCGCGACGGCTTCGCCGTTACTCATTTCTTCTGGAATTTTTGCAACTGCTAACTGAGGAGTCACAACCTTTTCTGCATAAGAACCAAATCGAGTAAATGCAACAACTCTGTCTCCAACCTTTATTGTTTCGACATTTTTTCCAATTTCTAGAACTGTTCCAACAGATTCGTATCCTAATACTGCAGGCAAAGGAGGGCAATCGTTATAGATTCCTTTTCGAGCCATTACATCTGCGAAGTTTAATCCAAAGGCATCAACTTGAACGAGTACATCGTCAGTCCCAGGTTTAGGGTCTTCTATATCTGCAACCTGGAATGCCTTTTCACCGGTTGCACCGAACTTTTTTAGTTGAATTACCTTCATATTAATTGTGCATTTAGTTTTTCTAATTCGTTATTGAGTTTGTGCTTTAGAGAACTGTTTTGTGCCTCAATTTTTGAGACTATTTTTTTTAAAAACGATTGATGACCCGTAGAATTTACTTGAAAGGGTTTATGATTTACTGCGTTTAAAATTTCCTGAATGGTTTGAATGTTTATTAATGTAGCATCTTCAAAAAGAGTAAGTGAGAGTTTTTCCCAGATATATTCTATCGCTTCTTCGCTAGGGTGAACATGGTCTTTTCCATAAAATCGGTAATCTCGTAAATCATCAATTAGCCATTCGTAAGTAGGAATATATTCTGTGTTTGTGGTTGCCTCGATAATTTGATGTGTGGCGGAAATTAACCCAGCTTTAGAGCGACTATTTTCGATAATACCATCCTTAATATGTCTTACCGGACTTACCGAAAACACAATGTTCATCGCTGGATTCTCTTTCTGAAGCAATTGCACAAGTTCAATTCCTTGGTTTGTAATCTCAGTGCTTGAACTGAGCGTTTTGTCAAAATTAATCGAAGGTATTTTATGACAATTAGCAACAATTTTACCACTCGATTTTAGCTCATAACCCCACGCTGTACCAAACGTTAGGAAAAGATAATTTGCTGTTTTTAATTGATTTTGAAGATTAGCGTTTTGCTCATTTAATGTCGATAAAAGGAAGGATTTATTTTCATGGAAATGTTGGGAATGATGGAGCCAAGAAAAATATATTTCGTCTCTACAAACCAAATCACTTACTGTGTATGGTTGGGCTTTTAGGGCTCGTTTTATAATTTCGAAAATTGGAATCGGATGAAAAACTATCCCATTAGGATTAATAGTTGCATTGAACTTCAGAGAATCGAATTTTCTTCCAAAATTCTCAGCGAAACAGCTGCCTAGGAATAGGAGATTAGATTGGTAGCTCAAGTTAATGTCAGAACTCTTCCAGTATAATTCTGTTCTAAATTTCATCGCGTTGTTTCAAGTTTTGTCAAATTTTGGAAGCCTAATAATTGCAAGAGTCAAAAGTGGTCTAAATTTGAGAGAAACCTAGTTATGAATCTTGCTGTGGTTAAAGATTAGCAATCAAGATTTAAAGAGCTTTGCTCACACTATTCTTCGAATGTTAAATTTTCCTTATATTGTAAAAAACTATAAACTCAGTATTATGAAAAAAGTATTAATGACAATTACCGTGTTTTGTGCACTATCTGCAGTCAGCGCGCAGGAGGTTACTGTTTCAGAAGCCAAAGGAGGGTTTTCTGTTTCTTTAAGTTTAGGTTATGCTGGAGCAGCAGCAGGTGAAAAAATAGGAACAGATAAAGACGTAACTTCTGCGACAGCGTTCACTGAAAAAAATATTTCAGGTACATATGGGGGAGGAATTCCCATAACCTTAGGCTTAGGGTACATGTTTAATAATAACCTAGGACTTGATTTAGGAATAAATTATTTTATGGGTTCAGAAGTTACTTCTGATATTACAACAACGTTCTTTGGTGATGGCTCAAAGACTACATCAAAAGGATATCAAATTAGAGTTATTCCTCAAATAGTTATTTCTACAAGTACTGAAGAGGCTTTAGGTTTTTATGTTAAAACAGGGGTTTTATTGCCAGTTGCAGGAGAAACTACATTCAAAGTAGACGCAACTTCAACGTCTACAACAACAGGAGTCCAATCAGCAATTTTAGTTGAAGGAACAAGTGCAGGCGCATTCTCTTTTGGATACACAGGGTCTTTAGGCACAAGCTACAGATTAAACGACAATTTGTCTTTATTTGGAGAGCTACAAGGGATAAACTTAAGAATGAAAGCTACATCTCAAACATGGACTTCTTATACCGTAGACGGAACAGATATGTTGTCAATGTTGCCTGTTTCGGAAACAACAATTAATTATGTTGATGAATTAACTGCCACATCAAATATGGTGGCTACAGAGCCAACTGACGAGTTAGGAACAACAACAAATTATAATAGTCTTGGGTTTAGCATAGGTGTTAAATATAAGTTCTGAAAATAATTTTTACAAAAAAAGCCTCATAATTATGGGGCTTTTTTTTCTAGAAGGATTTATGGCACAAAAAATTGTTGGGGTATTCTTTGTTTTAGTTTTATATCATGAAATATTTTTGAGATGCAATGTCATTATTTAACGCTCTCAATTACTTTTAATTAGGACTTATCTAGGAAGCTCACATTCAAAAATAGAGATGCTCAGTATTAATAGCCTTTTTCAAGCGTAAAGGTAAAGACAGAACCTTTATCTATTTCGCTAGTAACACTTACTGTTTGGTGATGTGCGTCAAGTATATGCTTAACAATTGCTAAGCCTAGACCCGTTCCTCCAATATGCCTAGATCGACTTTTGTCGACTCTAAAAAAGCGCTCAAATAGTCTTGGAAGATGTTTGCTTTCTATTCCAATTCCATCATCTTTAACCTCTAAATGGATTAAAGGAGATTGTATGGTAATGTCAATTGAAGTAGTGCCTCCTTGTTGACCATAGTTAATGCTATTTACTATAAGATTGGTAAGGACCTGATCAATTTTAGACTTATCAGCACTTACGTTGATTTCTTTAGTTTTTGGATTCCGGATTTTTAGATTTACCTTTTTATCCTTTGCCTTATCTTGAAGATTTTCACCCACATGGTAGACCAAATCCACTAAATTGAATTTTGTAATGTTCAAGTAATCTTTACCACCTTCAAGGTTAGTTATTCGATCTAAATCTCTGGTTAGATCTTCTAATCGCTCTACGTTATTAGCCGCCTTTTGTAAGAATTTATTTCGAATTGACTTGTCATCAACTGCGCCCTCTAATAGGGTTAGAATATTTCCTTGAATAATTGTGATTGGTGTTTTTAACTCATGTGATAGGTTTCCAATAAACTCTCGTCTAAATTCAGCTTGCTCTTTCAGGTTCGAAATTTCTTTTCTGTAATCTTGAGCCCAGTTTTCTACGTCCTTGTTTACCTCTCGAAAGACGTCTTTGCTCATGTCAATCTTCAAATTTGCAAGAGGTCTGCCGATTTTTTCTTGATGAATGCTTTTGTAAATGAGCCTTATCTTTTGATCAATATACCGCTCCATTAAGTAATAGAAAATTCCCGAGGAAGCGAAAAATATAATAATCGGAAAGAGTGCCATTAGCCATAGACTAATCTCAAAATTGAATGACAGAAAAGATAAGACGACAACTGAAACAGCAGCAACAATTGCGGAGAACAGCCCCGCCCGAACGGCAATTTTACGAGGTGAAAGGGTTTTCATCTATTTACCGAATTTATACCCTACGCCTTTAATCGTCTTTATGTATTTGTCGCCAATTTTTTCTCTCAATTTTCTAATATGCACATCTATTGTCCGATCTCCTACTACTACCTCGTCGCCCCAAACTGAGCTTAAGATTATCTCGCGGGTAAAAACCTTGCCAGCTTGAGATGTAAGTAAACTCAATAGTTCAAATTCTTTCTTAGGTAAATTCAATTCCTCTCCGTCAACTTTAACAACATATCGTTCTCGGTCAATAAAAATGCCTTGTACATCTTCTTGAGCTATTGGATTAGAAGGTGATCTTCTTAACATTGCTTTAATGCGAGAAACCAACACTCTTGGTTTGATTGGTTTCGAAATGTAGTCATCTGCTCCGGCATCAAACCCTGCAATTTGAGAGTAATCCTCGCTTCTTGCAGTAAGAAAAGTGATGTAGGTGTTTTTTAATTTTTTGTTGCTTTTTAGCTCAATGCAGGTTTCCATACCATCCATGTTAGGCATCATAACATCAAGTATGATAAGGTCGGGAACGACTTTGTCTGCAATTTCTAAGGCCTTAATACCATCTTCTGCAGTATAGGTTTCGTAACCTTCTTTTTTCAAGTTATATTCTAGAATTTCGAGAATATCTGGCTCATCATCAACAAGTAAGATTTTGTGCTTAATTTCCATCGTTATGTTCTTTTTTGACTTACCAAAAGTTGACTTATCCTTTCCCATGCATATTAATATAAGGTTATGTAAAAATTAACTTAATATTTCAAAGAAAATACATTTGAATGTCTTTTATTTAACAACCATAAATAGTTCCCAACTATCTTGTAATGAGTTTGTTTGTGTCTTTATATGGTAGAGCCACCTGCCTATTCAAGAGTTAAATGAATGTTGTTGGAGGCGATTGCCTCGTAACATTATTATAACCATCAATTAACTAGTTCTAAAGTAATATCAAGAATGCTTGCTGTTCATTTGCATCGGATTTAATACTAAAAAGAATCTTTTAAAACAAATAAAATGAAAAGAGCAAATTTGACAATTAAGACGTTAATGATGGCAGGGTTGTCACTTGCCGTAGTTGGAGGTATGACGTCTTGTAAAAAAGAGGGTTGCACGGATTCAACGGCAACTAATTATGACGAGAAGGCGAAGAAAGACGACGGTTCTTGTGTTGCAGCAACTCCAGTTGTTTCTGAACCAATTCAGGGTGCTGAAATTAAGACAGGAAAAATTTCTGCTGATGAAACTTGGAATGCAGATAACATTTATACATTAAATGGAAAAGTAGTTGTAGAAGATGGTGTTACACTGACTATCGAAGCAGGAACTATTATTAAAGGAGCTGAAGGTCAAGAATCTGCTGCTTCAGCATTAGTTGTTGCTCAAGGTGGAAAATTAATGGCAGAAGGTACTGCTGAAAATCCAATTATTTTCACTTCAACTTTAGATAACATTACTTACGATCAGAAAGTTGGCACAAACTTGAAGAAAACGAATAATGAGTTATGGGGTGGTATCGTAATCTGCGGTAAAGCAAAGGTTTCTACTGAAAATGGTGACGCTGAAGGAAACATTGAAGGAATAAATCCTTCAGACGGATTCGGTAAGTATGGTGGTGCGAATGATGCTGATAATTCAGGTTCATTGGCGTATGTTTCTATCCGACACGGAGGAATCTCTATTGGTGAAGGAAATGAATTGAACGCACTTACTTTAGGTGGAGTTGGAAACGGAACTAAAATTTCAAACATTGAAGTGTATGCGACTCTTGATGATGGTATTGAGTGTTTTGGTGGTTCAGTCGATATTACTGATGCACTAGTATTCTACCAAGGTGATGATGGATTAGATTTAGATCAAAACTATTCAGGGACTATTTCTGGATTTGCTGTAATTCATGGTGACGGAATTGGAACTGATGAAGCATTGGAAGTTGATGGACCTGAAGGTTCAACTCACTCTTCCGGTAAATTCACAATTACTAATGGAATCTGTAAGTCTGAAGGTACTGAAGGAACTCCTGGAGATTTTAAATCAGGTGCTCAAGGAAACGTAACCAATGTAACCTTCGTGTATTCTAGTGCTACTAAAAAAGCAATTAAATTCAGAACTAAGTTTGTTGCTCCAGGTACAGATTGTACTCACAAAGGTGATGCATACAAGAATTTAATTGATGGTATGCTAGTGTTTGCAGGTGTTAAAACTGATGTTGATGCTTCTGTATATGATGGTGATAAACCTGACACACCAGTTTGTGTTACTGAATTAGATGCCGCGCAACTTTCGGGAAAAGGAAAAGTAACGATCAATGGTGCTGGTTCTTCTTACGATTACAAAACCAAATTTTCTTGGGGAGCTGCTGCAAATAATGGCGAGCTTAACTAGAAAAACACTTAACTATTTGATAATATACTGTTAAACTAAACAGTGATAGAAGGCTACCCTGCTGCAATACTTTTGCAGCAGGGTTTTTGCATCCTACCATAAAACGATGAAAATGAATAAAATACTCAGTATTCTGCTTCTTATACTTTCAATGACGACCGTATTTGCACAGCAAAAACAGGGTTTTGTAAGAGGTAATATTTTAGATGGCGACTTTGGAGGTGCATTAATTGGCGCTACTATTTCTCTTACAAGTAATCCAGGTAAAGGAACAATTACAGATTTAGATGGCAACTTTTCTCTTCCATTAGATCCTGGTCCTTATAAAATTAATGTTTCTTTTATTTCATATGCGACTCAAACCTTCGATGTTGAGGTCAAGTCAGGCGAAGTTGCTATCTTGGATGTTACGCTTTCATCTGCAGCTGAAGAACTCTCTGCTTATACAGTTGAAGCAAAAGTTCGGAGAACGTCTGAAATAGCTATGCTGATGGATATGAAAAAGGCAAGTAACGTTACCGATGGTATGTCTGCTCAAACATTCAGAAAAGTAGGGGATAGCGATCTTGGTGGCGCTATGAAAAGAGTAACTGGTGTAACGGTTCAAGATGGAAAACACGTCTATGTTCGCGGTCTTGGAGATAGATATACAAAAACTACGCTCAACGGAATGGCAATACCAGGATTAGACCCGGATAAGAATTCTGTTCAAATCGATATTTTCCCAACAAATGTTTTGGAAAACGTAAGTGTGTCTAAAACATTTACACCTGAATTAGATGGCGACTTTGCCGGAGGATTAATTGATGTGGTTACCAAAAAGTTTCCTGATGAAAAAGCAACCCAGATTAGCGTTGGAATGACCTACGTGCCTGGGATGCATTTTAACAACGACTATATACTTTACAATACAGGTAAAATGGATTGGGCTGGTTATGATGATGGATCTAGAAAACTAGGAATTGGAAAAACCACACAAATACCGAATTCAGTTTTGAATGATGAAAATTTAGAGTCAATAACTAGAAATTTCAATTCTCAATTAGCAACAAAGAGTAAAACAGCATTACCAAACGGTTCATTTGCCTTCAGCCACGGAAATCAAATAAATACAGTTGATGATCGAACCTTTGGATACAACGTAGTATTCAACTACAGAAACGAAACAACATTTTACGAGGAGTTTGAATCAAATGATTACTTAAAGAATATTGACCTTTCTAATCCTGAAATGCAAGCGCAAAGAACAAGAGTTGGACCTATAGGTAAAAACAATGTGCTTTGGAGTGGCTTAGTAACTGGATCATACAAAAAAGGAAAAAGTGCGTATTCTGTGACTCTACTAAATACCCAGGGCGGAGAGTCTACAGCTTCAAGAAGAGTTAATAAGGATGTAGAGCAAAATCAAGCGGTTTTAATAGAAGATATTTTAACTTATCAGCAGAGAACATTATCTACAGTTATGTTTAACGGTAAGCACAAGTTTGGTTTTGTAGAAGTTGATTGGGGTAATGCAAGTTCATACTCACGGGTTTATGATCCTGATTTTAGAGAAACAAAAATTTCGATAACAGATGGCGACACTACTTTGTCCACAGGAACAGGTGCGGGAATACAGCGTTTTTGGAGAGATTTAACTGAGTTTAATAATTCATCAAAAGTGGACGTGAAAATGGAGTTTTCTAACAATTTCACATTAAAGGCAGGAGCAGTAGCGACATTAAAATTTAGAGATTTTGAAACTCAAAATTTCAAACATAGACCGGTAAATCTTAGTGAAGTATCTATCGATCCAGATTGGTACTTGCAAGAAGAAAATGTTTGGCAAGCTTCAAATGATCCTGCAGCGTCGTCATCAGGAACTTATACAATTGGAAATTTTCAACCTGCAAATCAGTATACCTCTAGACAGAATTTATTTGCTGGTTATATTGCTGCTGAACAACGAGTATTTAAGAAGTTAAGGTTGATTTACGGCGTCCGGATAGAGCAAATTAGTATGTTCTATACAGGTGAAAATAATACGGGTTCTATTGTTTACAGCGATACGAATACCCTTAATGAATTAAATATTCTTCCGTCTCTCAATACAGTTTACGAATTATCTGATAAAATGAATTTAAGAGCAGCAGCAAACAGAACAGTTGCTAGACCGACATTTAAAGAAAAATCAATTGCACAGATATATGACCCAATAACAAAAAGAACATTTGAAGGAAATATTGATTTAGAGCAAACCTATATCAACAACTTTGATTTACGTTGGGAGTATTTTTTATCGTCTAAGGAGTTGATTTCTATTGCAGGTTTTTACAAACAGTTTGATGGACATATTGAAATGGTTTCTTATCTGGTTAGCCCAGATAACATTAAGCCAAGAAATAGCGGAAACGCAGAGGTTTTTGGTGCCGAGTTTGAAGTAAGAAAATCAATCATAAAATCAAAAGATTCAAGTGCATCATTTTTTAATAAGCATTTGAGTAGATTCTTTGTTTCGGCAAACTTATCCTTAGTTCAATCTAGAGTGGATATGAATAGCGTTTTTGCCGATGATGGTGTTGGCGAAGAAGTATTGACAGAATTAGAGGTAAGAAAAAGTAATGCTAGAGCTGGGGAAGTAGTTTCAGACTTCAGACCAATGTCAGGACAATCTCCATATGCAATTAATATTGTTCTTTCTTACGACTTACCAGATAACTCAACTAGTATTGCGTTATCTTACAATGTACAAGGAGAACAATTGACAATAATTGGTTCAGGTAGAGTTCCAGATATATATACTGCATCGTTCAATAGTTTAAATTTCAATGCATACCGTAAGTTCGGAGAAAAACAAAATCACAGGGTTACGTTAAGCGCCAGAAATTTACTGGATGATGATAGAACACTATACTATAAATCGTATGGAGCTGAAAACCAAATTTTCACTTCGTTTAATCCAGGTGTTGGTATTGGAGTTAAATATACTTACAGTTTCTAAATTCAGATTAAATCATATTTCAATAAATGAGATGCCTTTGCAGTTTGCAAGGGCATTTTTTTGATAAACGATATACTAAAACAACGTAAAAATCGTAAGGTGTTTATGCTGCGCATTTTTGCTGTTTTCTAGTTGATAATACCCGTAATAATTTCTTACAAAAAGCAAGAAATTGATTATCTGCTTTTGTGCAGCTTGATGATGTTGGTTTCGAGAAGTTGATGGTGGTAATAAAGAAGACAGAGCCAATGAAGTTGCTCTTTCAAATAATCATTTGTCTTTTGTTGGAACCACGGAGAGCTTTGGTGAAGGTAATGGAGATGTTCTGTTGTTGAAATTAGATAACCTTGGAAAAGAACTCTCCCATATGTTTTACCGAGTATCTGGCGCTGAGGGAGCTTTAGAATTATACTCAGAGTCTGGTCAATTACGTTATGTTAGTTAAATATGATGTTAAGTCAAAAGTTCAACAGGAATTAGTTACAAAAGATGATGAATTGACTAAAATTCAAGTCAAAAAACCTCAAAAAAGCAACTATTAAATATCAAAAGGATTCATTGAAGATTCAATAGAAGTTTCAGTTTCCGATATTCTAATAAATGGAAGCATGGCTATTTAAAATGAAAGGGTGAAAAATATCAATTGTTTCACTTATTGCTTTTTTAAAAAAAAGAAAAAAAATTTCTGGTATTAGGCGATGTGCCAGGAATAAATTGATTGAAATACAATATTGAATATTTTGAATCTGAATTGTACAGTTATAGCTGAGTTTTTTATTTGGTGAGAGTAAGGTTTTTCAGTATTTTCGATTTTTTAAGTTTAAAAAAAAACTCACTATGAAAACACTATTAATTTTTTTTTCTATTTCGATTCCAACATTTTTGATTGGACAAGTAACACTCGATTCTGCATCTGTTATTCCTGGAATCGGAACAAAAGTCACCTATAACATTATGGACAATGCTTCATCATTTGCTGGTCCAGGAGCTGCGGGTGCCAAAGTGATTTGGAATTTTTCAAAAATGACAAAGGGAGATTCAACTGATCTTGAGTTTGAAGCTGTTCGAGGTGGATTCCAAGCAGATCCAGGTAACACTAATTTGTGTGAGCAATACACTGGATTCAATGGAGTCCGTATTCAATATAAGTCTACTCCAGCTGATTTGTACATAATGGGAACTAGATCTGGAATTACTCAGGTGAGCTATGGAAATGATAGTTTATTAAAATTCACCTTTCCTGTTGTATATAATGACGCTCATTCTAGTGCTTACTATTACGATAATGGGTCAAGGTTTTTCCCAAATCAAAGGAGAGGCACATATAAGACTACTGTTGACGGTTGGGGGGCTATTATTTTGCCATTTGGTGGTTTAAATGATATTCTAAGAGTAAAAATTGAGGAGTCGTATAATGACACTGCCAGGGCTGCAGCTACCAAAACATATTCGAGTACTACATACGAATACTGGCAAAAGGGAACAGGCAGCTATGTAATGAGCATTAAATATGAAAATGAAAATGGAGATTTAGATACAGTAGTTACCTACAGAAAACAAGATCAGGTTATTATCTCTCCTGTTGACACAACTGAAGAAGTGGACACTACTTCTATTATTGAAATTCAAGGAAAACAGAAATTACAGTTATTCCCTAATCCAGCTTCAAATCAGATTCAAGTGTTAGGAAATGATATAGCATCAGACGCTAAAGTTCATATCACTAGCATGAATGGAAGTATTCATGAAGTTTTGGATTACAACACTGGGGAATTTGATGTTTCAGAATTTCCCAACGGTATTTACTTCTTAATGATCGAAGGAGAGGAATATCTGCCAATACGATTTATGAAACAGAATTAATTAAGATTTTAATTAAAAATCAAAACCTCGTGTACCTTTGGTCACGAGGTTTTTTTATGACCATTATTTTTCTATATGATGTTTCTTGACCCAGCTCTTTGGGCTTTATTTCTGAATTCGTTTCTGGCAGCGACTATTCTTCCAATTGGTTCAGAACCTTATTTGACGGGCCTTATTCTTGCTGATTATCCTCCAGTTCAATGTTTGGTTTATGCCTCAATTGGTAATACTCTTGGAGGAATCACTTCTTTTTATTTTGGACGATTAGGTAAGTGGGATTGGATAGAAAAATACTTGAAAATCAAACGAGAAAAAGTGGAAAGTTTTAGCGCCAGAGTCAATCGCTTTGGAGTTTGGACGGCATTTTTGACTTGGTTGCCTTTTATTGGTGATCCTATTGCGGTTGCCTTGGGGTTCTTTAGAGTAAAAGCAATTCCTGTTTTTATACTTATGTTTTTTGGAAAGACTTTGCGTTATGCTGGCTTGATTTACGTTGTTCAGCAAAGTGTAAGTTGAAACGTCAAAACCAAATCTTGATAGGGGCCCAGACCTAGCTTCTTCTCTTTAAATATGCTCAATTGTTCTGCTGCAAAAAGAGCATAAAATTCTGGAAGCTTAGAACGTTCGGTAGCGCCAACTGAATTAAAAAGCAAGTACATTAAACCTACTAAAGCTTTCTGAAATTTTGCTGGATTCTTTGAAAAATCGGTAACTATTAAACTGCCTTCTTCATGCAAAATAGCCTTAGTTTTACGTAATAATGCAAGGCAATTAATTTCACTAAACAAATCCAATACAAACGGCAGTAGCACCAAATCAAACGTCAGACTTGTATCCCACTCAAAAATGCTTTTACATTGAAAGTCAACCCTTGTTTGGTCTTGAATTGAAACTCTCTTTTCAGAAAGTTCAATCATTTTTGAGGAAGACTCGACATAGGTTATCCTAGTTGTTGGGTATTGGCTCAAACAAAAAGACAATAGCTCTCCCCTGCCACCGCCAACAATTAAAATTTGCTGATTGTCAAGGTCTTTGGTAAGAAAATGGGTTTGTGCTTTAAAAAGCAAATCTCCAAAAACCAATTTCACAAAAAACAGGTAATATGGAGCTATAAGGTTGTATCCATTCATTTTTCTATGCGGTTTTGAGGTTTCTCAAAACCAAAGTTATGGACAGTGTAAAAGGCTGATTTTATACAAAAAGATGTTCTAGATCGTCTTTTGAGTAACGGTACTTCTCTTTTAATTCGTCTTCACGAACAAATTTGAACGCATTATTATTCAGTAGTAAAAAGTTACTTTTTTCCTTTTTTCCTTTAGCTTTCTTTCGATTTTTAAAGTTCGTAATTCGTGTTAAGGTCATTGATATATTTTTTTACAAAAATAGCGATTAAATCAATGTAAGTCAAGCACTTGCTTCAGTCCAGTGTTAATAATTTTCGCGCTTTTTGTTAAATCTTCAATAGTGTGAGCTTCCGACACAAAACCAACCTCATATCCAGAAGGGCCCATATAAACTCCATTTTCTAAAATGTAGCTATACAATTCCTTGAAGAAATTCATTTTAGCACTATCAATTTCATCTGCTTTTGTGACTCTATTTGAGCTAAATGTTAACCAAAATATGGAGCCGGCTTGCTGCATATGAAATCCAGATGCTGCAGGAATTCCTTCTGTTACTTTTTCAATGAAAAAGGCGGTTTTCTCCTCTAAGTCTTTGTAGAAATTTAGTTTTAAGCATTGCTCTAAAGTTGCTTTTCCCGAACTCATCGCAACAGGATTTCCAGATAATGTTCCAGCTTGGTAAACTGGCCCGTCAGGAGCAACACAAGACATGATTTCTTTACTTGCTCCATAGGCTCCAACGGGTAATCCACCACCAATAATTTTACCGTAAGTGATAATGTCAGGCTGAATATTGTATAATCCTGCTGCTCCTTCAAAACCAACTCTAAACCCACTAATTACTTCATCAAAAATCAAAAGGATATCATTGTCTTTTGTGATTTTTCTCAGGAAGTTGAGGTACTCAAAATCCTGAACCAATAACCCATTATTTGCTGGAATGGGTTCAATAATAATACACGCTAAATCATGGCCATGTTCTGCGATTGCTTGTTCAATGGCTTCTTTGTTATTTAAAGGAGCTACTAGTGTTTCATTTACATAAGCTTCTGGAATTCCCGCTGAAGAGGAAGTTCCTAAGGTCACTAATCCTGAACCAGCATTTACTAATAGAGCATCTAAGTGTCCATGATAACAACCTTCAAACTTTAAGATTTTGTTTTTGCTAGAATAACCTCTAGCCACCCGAACGGCAGACATCACCGCCTCGGTTCCCGAACTAGTAAATCGAATTTTTTCTATGAATCGGTTGTTCGATATGATCAAATCACCCAATTCATTTTCGAGTTGAGTTGGCGCTCCAAAAGAAGTCCCCTTGTCCAATGCAGCAACAATCGAATCTCTAACTCCTCTATGATTATGACCTAGAATTAAAGGCCCCCATGAGCAGCAAAAATCAATGTATTCGTTTCCATCTACATCGTAAATGTGACAACCATCTCCTCTATCAA
The DNA here is from genome assembly GCA_905181875.1 of Flavobacteriales bacterium UBA6770. Taxonomy (GTDB): domain Bacteria; phylum Bacteroidota; class Bacteroidia; order Flavobacteriales_G; family Salibacteraceae; genus UBA6770. The sequence goes on along the minus strand of CAJIZH010000003.1, from coordinate 691,702 downwards.
TAAATATTGGATCACCTTTAACTGATCGAAATGCACGCACGGGTGAGTTTACTCCGCCCGGGAACAAATCTTTTGCTTTCGAATATAGTTTATCTGAATTTTTTCTAATCATAGCTTTGGTGTCCTCTTGTTTAATAGGCTTTACTAATTTTGAGGTTTGCAAAAATAACCTTAATAAGAGGACAAAAAAGCAGTCAAATGGATTTCAGATGGGACAAAAATTTTGCTAAAAAATTAGATAACAACGATGAACTAAGCGGTTATCGCAATGAATTTATTTTTCCTCAGCACGATGGAGAAAACTGTATTTACCTAACAGGAAACAGTTTAGGGTTGCAGCCAAAAGGTGCAAAAGCTGCTTTACAGCAAGAGTTAGATGACTGGGGGAAATATGGCGTGGAGGGTCATTTCGAAGCTAAGAACCCTTGGTTTGCCTATCATGAAATGTTTGCTGATCCACTTTCTGAAATAGTTGGCGCAAAACCAATGGAAGTCGTGGCTATGAATGGGTTGACCACGAATTTGCACTTAATGATGGTTTCCTTCTACCGACCAACAAAAGAACGATTTAAAATAATATGCGAAGGAAAAGCTTTTCCTTCTGATCAGTATGCACTTGAAACACAAGTTAAGCATCATGGATTAAAGCCTGATGACGTCTTGGTCGAACTTGAGCCAAGAGAAGGAGAGTATAACATAAGAACTGAAGATGTTTTAAAAGCCATAGAAGAAGTTGGGTCTGAACTGGCATTGGTAATGATTGGTGGAGTGAATTACTACACAGGTCAAGTTTTCGATATGAAAACCATTACCGAAGCGAGTCAAAGACAAGGAGCTTATGTTGGCTGGGATTTAGCACATGGAGCGGGAAATGTTCCGCTTGAACTCCACGACTGGAATGTTGATTTTGCTTGCTGGTGTTCGTACAAATATCTGAATTCTGGTCCAGGAAGTATTGCTGGAGTTTTTGTTCATGAAAGACATTGCAATAATCCTGAACTTCCAAGACTTGCTGGCTGGTGGGGTCACGATAAGGAAACACGGTTTTTAATGGAAAAAGGATTTAACCCAATTCGTTCGGCAGAATCTTGGCAGTTGAGTAACGCTCCCGTTTTGGCAATGGCAGTGCATAAAGTAGCAATTGATTTACATTCTAAAATAGGAATGAAAGCCTTGCGAGAAAAGTCACAAAAACTGACGAGTTATCTTGAGTTTTGCATTAAGCAAGTTTCCGGAAATCACCCGAATGCAATATTTGAAATTATAACTCCAAGCAATCCTGAAGAAAGAGGTGCTCAATTATCTATACTTGTTCATGGTAAAGGAAAACAGCTTTTTGATTATTTGACAAAAAACGGCGTAATTGCTGATTGGAGAGAGCCAAATGTTATTCGAATTGCCCCTGTTCCAATTTATAATTCGTTTGAAGATTGCTATCGGTTCTCAGAAGTTTTAAATTCGGCTGTTGAATGCGAATAAAATATGGAAGTAATAATTGAAACAGAGCGATTTTTAATGCGTGAACTTAAAACCACGGATGCTAATATGTTCTATTCGTTAAACCTTGATCCTGAAGTAACGCGCTACACAGGTGACACCGCTTTTCATAGTATTAGTGAGGCAATGGACTTCCTGGATGAGTACGACGATTATAAAAAACACGGTTTTGGTCGCTGGGCGGTAATGTCAAAAGAGGACTCTGATTCTTGGGGTTGGTGTGGTCTGCATAGAAGAGAAGATGGTTCTGTTGATATGGGCTACCGCCTGTTTCAAGAAAAATGGGGGAAGGGCTGTGCTACTGAAGTTGGAAGAGCCTGTGTCAAATATGCGTTTGAAAATCTTAAATTACCAGAAATTATCGCAGAAGCCGTCGTAGAAAACGCTGCCTCTTTTCATGTAATGGAGCGATTGGGCTTCAAGTATTGGAAGGATGGGGAAGATCACGGATACAAAACCAACATTTATAAAATGACAAAGGATGATTATTCCAAATTGGAAATTTGAGTTAAGTCAACTTTTGTACTCCAACTAAAAAATAAATTTGAACCTTATAACCCGTTAATAGTTGCTAAAGGTATTAGGCATATTACTCTTTGGAATTGTAATGATTCGAATATTCTCTAGAATGGCGAATAAAGGTCCGCGTAAAAGCAATTATTTTAAAAGGAAATTTGACGAATAGGTATGGAAAAGGCACTTGTTGTTGGAGCTGGATTAGTAGGAAGCTTACAAGCTGTATTACTAGCAAAAAAAGGTCACCAAGTAGATGTTTATGATCGAAGAGGTGATATTAGAAATGTTGAGTTTATTGGCGGAAGGTCCATAAACTTAGCCCTGTCAAACCGAGGTTGGAAGGCGCTAGAATTAGCCGGGATAGCTCAGGATATTAAAGATATCTCAATTCCTATGACGGGGAGGAAAATGCATGCTGTAAACGGTGATATTACTTATCAAGCGTACGGTAAAGAGGGTGAAGCAATCTATTCAGTTCCTAGAGGTGAGTTAAATCGAAAGTTAATATTGAAGGCAGCTGAACATGAAAATGTGAATTTGCATTTTGATATGAAATGCACTGATATAGATGTGAAAAAGGGTTCTGTATCCTTTGAAGATGCGAAATCAGGAGAGAAGGTTATTACTGAAGCAACCCAGATATATGGCACAGATGGAGCGTTCTCTTCAGTGCGAGCGCGACTTCAAAAGACCGATAGATTCAATTATTCACAAGAATATTTGCGACACGGTTACAAGGAATTGATAATTCCAGCAAATGAGGATGGGTCTCATAAAATGGATAAAAATGCCCTCCATATTTGGCCACGAGGTGAGTTTATGTTGATTGCTTTGGCTAATTTGGACGGTAGTTTTACTGTAACGTTGTTCTTTCCATTTGAAGGAGAAACCTCATTTGCGAGCTTAGATACGGATGCGAAAATTCTAGCATTTTTTGAAGAAACTTTTGCAGATGCAGTTCCACTAATGCCCACTCTATTAAAAGATTATCACGAAAACCCATCGGCTTCTTTAGTTATAATCCGATGTGATCCATGGAATTACGAGGACAAGGTTTTGTTGATGGGAGATTCAGCGCATGCTATTGTTCCATTTTATGGGCAAGGAATGAATTCAGGTTTTGAAGATTGCTCAGAATGGTGGCGCTTAGCTGAAAAGCACGGTGATAATTGGGCTGCAATGTTCAAGGAATTTTCGGAAGTTCGTCAACCGAATGGAGATGCAATAGCTGATTTAGCGCTTCAGAATTATATTGAAATGCGAGATTTGGTAGGGGATGAAATGTTCCTTCTACGTAAGAAGATTGAGAAAAAGATCTATTCAAAATATCCTGACAAATGGGTTCCATTGTATAGTATGGTAACGTTTTCTCACACCGCCTATGCAGATGCATTAGCAATAGGTAAAAAGCAAGAAAAAATAATGGATCCAATTATGGCACGAACTGATATCGTTCAAACTTGGGATTCAGATGAAGTTGAGGATGCGATAATGAGTCAATTGTGAGATTAATATTACTATTTGTTTTCTTTTTTGCAGGTAACACTCTATTCGGTCAAGGTTATAACCGCAAGAATAAAGATGCTTTTCCTCAAACACCACGGTTCGAAAAAACGGGTTGGTATTTTGGCCTAGGCGCTAATTACCCGCTTAATTTGGCGACTATAAAAGAGGCAGAAGGAACAAAAATAGGTGATACCACTTTTGCTACAAACTCTAACCCAATTGGGCAGTTGGGAGCCTTTGCCGAATTCGGTAGATACCACATGATTGAGAATTTATATTTTTTTCGTTATTGGAATTACGGTATTAATTACCGTTGGATTCATGGTAAAGAAGGCTTCGAAAATCAGATAACTACTCCTACCGGGAATGTTCCGCTTTTAGCAGGAAAAAACACCTTTTCCGATCACTTTTTGAATGCTCATATTGAAATAAGCGGAGTCAATAAACTATCTGACAAAACCTTTTTGCAGCATACAATAGGAGGTCAGGCAGGCTACGCAATACTATCGAAAAGAAGCTACTCCACAAATCTGCCAGGATTGGAAGAAAAAACTCAAAATAGGCTGCATTCTTATGTTTATTATCGGTTAGGTTGGGGTGCTCGCGTTTCTAAAAAACTGATAATGATTCCGTCGATTGAAGTGCCCTTATTAAATGCTTACACGTTTAATTCTGGCAGGTACGATATGCCATATTTCAACAGCCATTATTGGCCGATAACGTTTTCGGTTCGCTTCTTTTTGTGTCGGCCTTATCGACTTAAGAGTTGCCCTCCAGTGGACGCACTAGGTTTGCCGGATGGGTTTGACAAAGATGAACCAGGTAAGTAGGAGTTATAGATTACTGTAAAAAAGGATTACTAGCCTTTTCTTCCTTGAGAGTTGTTTCCAGTCCATGACCAGAATAAACAACACGATTTTCATCCAGCAGAAGGAGTTTGTTTTTAATTGAATCCATAAGTGTATCCATATCTCCACCAGGCAAATCGGTTCGCCCAATAGAACCTCTAAAAAGTACATCGCCGCCAAGGATCCAATTTTCGTCAGTGCATTCAAATGCAACATGACCTGGGCAATGACCAGGAAGAAAGTGGACATCCAGATTTGTATTACCAAACTCAATTGCTTTCCCTTCTTCCAAAACGTATTCAGCTTCTGGTGGAGTTTCAGCAGCTCGCAATCCATAAGCATGGGCCATGTCATAAAATCGCTCATAAACGGGTCTGTCCAATTCATGCACTTGGGGAATTAAACCCCAAGTTCTGGCAACATAGGCATTACCAAACGTGTGGTCTAGATGGCTGTGCGTATTAAGCAGAAGAACTGGGTTTAATTTATTTTCTTCAATCCATACCTTTAAATTCTCTTTTTCATACTGTTCGTAACAACCTGGGTCAACAATTGCGCATTGTTTTGTGTCATCATAAACGACATAAGTATTTTCTTGAAAAGGACCGAAAACAAAAGATTTTAGAAAAGTTGACATTTCGTTTGTAAATTTTAAGTCATAAATACGGCAATGCCGCTTAAACAAGTATCAAAAATACATTTTATGACTACCTTTATCCGCCTTTGTTTAACTGGATTTTGAAACCAATTAATCTTTATATAATAATCTTTATTCTAGCGCTGTTTGGCTGGAGTGAAACTGTCTTTGGACAGTTCAATAACGGTATGCGTCAAAATTTTGGCAAGAGCAGGGTGCAACACGAAGATTTCTTTTGGACCTACTATGAATTCAAGGATTATAAAATTTATCAGTATCGAGGTGGTGAAAAATTATCTGAATATATTGCTCAAAATTACCGTGAGAATTTAAAAGATATTGAAAAGAAAATTGGCTTTGGATTTACAGGTGAATTGAATTTTATTGTTTACAATAAACAGTCTGAGTATAAACAAAGTAACATTGATTTTGATAATAATGAAAGTGGTACAGGAGGAGTAACCGAAATTGCGAGTTCTAATATCTTTTTATACTTTGAAGGTGATTATAATACTTTTCACTTACAACTTAGGCAGGGTCTTTCAGAAATGTTGGTCAAGCGAATGTTTTTTGGAGACAATTGGAAAGAGGTTATCCGAAATGCAACCTTATTAACCATTCCCGAATGGTATACAGATGGTCTAGTTTCTTACATTTCTGAGCCATGGAGTGTTGAAATTGACAACCGAGTAAAGGATGGAATAATGACTAATCGCTTCAAAAAATTCAACCATTTAAATGGAGCTGACAGAACCTATGCTGGTCATGCAATTTGGAACTATATAGCAGAGGTTTATGGGCCAGAGGTAATTCCGAATGTGCTCTATATGGCGAGAGTAAGCAGAAGTATTGAAAGTGGTTTTCTATTTGTTCTCGGGACGACATTAAATGACTTGACCAATGATGCTTGGTTGCATTACCAAGTTAAATATGAGTTGGACGAGAAAAGTGAAAGCTTTCCTAATGATAAAGAAATACCAATAAGGACGAGAAAGAAAAGAGAGTATTATCAAATAAGCAAAAGTCCCGAAGGAAATCAGATTGCCTATGTGAAAAATAATGAAGGCAGGTACAAAATTCAGCTCCTTGATTTGGAGAAAAATCGTCGCAAAACTATAGCAAAAGGAGGGATTCGTTACGATAGACTTCCTGACTATTCCTACCCATTAATTGAATGGAGACCAGATGGAAAAGTGCTAGCAATAATTGAAGAAGAAAAAGCTGAACCATTTTTAACACTGTATGAAATCGAATCTAAAAAGGGTTATGAACGTCCAATATTTAGGGTTGATGAAGTAGTTGACATGAGCTACTTGAATAATGGTAAAAAGTTGATTTTATCAGCGACATTAAAGGGGCAATCTGATTTATGGGAATATAATTTAATGGCCAATACAGTTAAAAAATTGACGGATGATATTTACGATGACCTGTATCCAAAGTATACGAATGATGGGGAGGAAATAATATTTTCAAGTAATCGCCCAATAGATTCATTGTTTTCTCATAAAAAGTTTAGGAATGACATGGAGCCTACAAAAGATTTGTTTCTTTTTCAAGGAAAGACAAAACCCTTAATTCGGATTTCAGAAACACCATTTGCTGATGAAGTCTACCCTCACCCGTATGGTAAAAATCAATTTGTGTATTTAGGCGATAAAAATGGAGTCAAGAATAGGTATATAGCAAGAATAGATAGCGTTGTTGCAAGTGTTGATACAACTATAAATTATAGATACGTTGTCAACTCTAGTCCTTTGAGTAATTATGATCGAAATATAAAGGAACAACAGATAATAGCACCAGAAAACTTGGCAATTGACTTGGTCTATAAGGATAAAAAATATAAACTTTACCAATCCTCAGTAGAACGTAACGAAGAAGAATTGAGTGCAGAAATGACCGAAACAGAATTCAGAAAAGAGGGAACGGCTGAGGTGGAAAATTCAAGTGAGGAGAAACTTAAAATAGTTGAAGTTTCAACAGTTGTTATTGAAGAAGAAAAAGAAGAAGAGGAGACAATAGTTGACATTGAAGACTACACATTTGGGGGAGAGCAACGGGATAAAATGGATGCTGAAAAAAGTCAAAACTTTGTAACCGGAAGAGCGAAAAACTCACGGAAAGACACTTCAAAAGTCAAGCTGTTTGATATGCCCCAAGAACGCAATTACAATAAGAACTTTAGTTACACTAATATAACCTCTACACTTGATTTTAATTTTGCAAATCAACTTTATCAGCCGTTTAATGGCGGACCATATACCAACCCTGGAATGGGAATTTTAATGAAAGTGTCTTTATTTGATTTGTTTCAAGATTATAAAGTAGAAGGAGGTGCTCGAGTTGGTTTTAGAAATTCAAGTTTGGAAATGTTTATGGGTTTACACGATCGCAGTAAAAGATTAGACAAATCCTATTTAGTTAAGCGCCAAAGTCTCAAGTATGTTACTGACGTGGCAGCTAGTAAAGTTATAATTTGGAAAGGAGAATACTTGCTAAATTATCCGCTAACAGAGTTTCTCTCTGTTAGGGGTGAATTAAATTTCAGAGTCGATAGGACAATATCATCAGCATTAGAAGATATTAGTTTAGCTGAACCTAGCTTTATAGTTAGCCAGCCTGGAGTAAAGGTTGAATTAGTATTTGATAACGCAAAATCTAAAGGACTAAACCTATACAATGGAACAAAATTCAAAATATTTGCTGAACGGTATCAATTATTAAACGATATAAATAGTGATCTGAATGTTTTTGGAGCAGATTATCGCCACTATCAAAAAATTAGTAGAGACTTAATTTGGGCAAGTCGAGTGGCCGCTAGTACTTCGCTGGGTAAGCGAAAACTAGTTTATTATCTTGGATCGGTAGATGATTGGATCACGTTAAACCCAGCTAAAGAGAGGTTCAATAGACAAACTCCAATTGCTCAAGATCAGAGTTATACTTTTCAGGCACTTGCAAGTCCAATGAGGGGCTTTATTCAAAATGCTAGAAATGGAAATTCATTTGGAGTAATTAATAATGAAATTAGATTTCCTGTATTCCGATACTTTGCACGAAAGCCATTGAAGTCTGACTTTACCAATAATTTTCAAATTGTTGCATTTGGAGATTTGGGTACAGCCTGGAATGGAAGAACTCCATTCTCTGAAGATAATGAATTCAATACGATTGCAGTTGTTGATGGGCCAATAACGATTCGATTAGACAACAAACGAAACCCCGTTATTGGTTCGTTTGGAGGAGGCTTAAGGACTAAGCTTCTTGGTTATTTTTTAAAACTAGATTATGCATATGGTGTAGAAGATGGACAGGTTTTAAAACCAATCTTTCATGTCTCAATGGGTTTTGATTTTTAGATTATGCAAGTAATAATTATTCTGGTATTAATAGGGTTTGTAGCCGGAGCTCTAAGTGGTTTATTTGGTATTGGAGGCGGAGTAATTATGGTGCCAGCGTTGGTCGTATTGCTAGGGATGACCCAGCACAGCGCGCAGGGGACTAGTATAGGTCTAATGCTATTGCCGATTGGAGGCTTAGCGGCATACAATTATTATCAGCAAGGTGAATTGAACATTAAATACGGAGCGATTATCGCTGTAGCATTTTTTGTTGGAGGATATTTTGGTTCAAAAATGTCCCTTGGAATATCAGAAATTTGGCTAAAGCGAGCTTTTGGTGTTCTGATGCTGGTAATAGCCGTTAAAATGATAGCATCCAAGTAAATAGAATAAAATCAAGTGATTTTTTTAGCCTTTTCAAACTCGAACTGTTAGCAAAATGCTCGCTTGTTTCCGTTTGGCCTAAACTTTGACTTTACGTTTGCAATTACTTCCAAAACAAGGATATGAATCGAGCTGTATTTTTTTCACTGATATTAATGTTCTTGCATCCTGTTTTATTTAGTCAAGATCTCAAAAACAAAAATTATTCAGAACTCTTCAACGAGTCGAAATTGTTGATTGCTAATCAAAAACAAGAAGCAGCGATTCCAATTTTAGAAGAGATGTATGCTCGGGATAAATCAAACTCAAACGCAGCCTATCTGCTTGCGCTTTGTTATGTAAAATCGTTCAAGAATATAAATAAAGCTATTTCTTTATTGGAGACTGCTAAAGGCGATTATTCTAAATTTTATGATCGATCATCAGTTAAGGAAAGAGGAGTAAGTGAATATGCCTATTACTATTTAATTATCGCTTATTCTTTGAAAGGAGACTGTAAAAACACCATTTCTACTCTTAATGGATTCTATAAAGTATACTCTTATGAAGATGAATGGTATCTTATAGATGGTCAAAAATGGTATCGTCAATGCGGCAAACATAAATGGAAAGATGAGGATTCAATTAAAATTGCAAATGTCCCAGTTGATTCTGCTAATGCAGGACTGGACTCCAATTCCGGTTCAAATAAATTAGTAACTGAATATACAAACCCCGCTCAAATACAAGAAAACATCACCAATAGCGTACAAATTATTTCTCCACCAAACTCAATGTCACCAGGAACAACCTCTCCTTATCGCGATAGATTAAGAAGAGTAGGCGAGGTTGGTGGACCTGAAATAATGACTAGAGATGTATCTCACAATGCAAGGACTTCGCTTTACGGTGTTCAAGTAGGTGCCTATATAAAGCCACGTTTTGTAAAAGATTTTAAGGACTTGAAAAACGTTGAAGTGTATATAGATAATAACGGGGTATTTAGGTACGTTATCGGTCGATTTGTTTATCGAACGCAGGCTGATAAATTGTTAAATTATGTGCAAGAGGTTGGTTATCAGGATGCATTTATCGTAGATGTTAATATGACCAAAAACTTTAATGAAGAGGTAGTGCGAGTAAATAATCAATCGATTAAACGAGAAATTACGGGAGATGTAGAGTACCGTGTCCAAATAGGAGCCTTTAAGGAAGAAGATATTCCTGAAGATGTTATGCGGATTTACTTGCAATTTGATGACATTAATGAAAACACTCAAAAGGATCTTACTATTTTAACACTTGGTGAATATGGGGATTATGAAATCGCCAAGGCTTTTTGTTCTAACATTCAAGAATTAGGTATCCCTGATGCATTTGTTGTGGCTTTCAATCAAGGTAGAAAAATTACTATTGAGGAAGCCGGGGATTACTTAATGAGGAAGCGGGAAGAGGAAATTGAAAAAGCCCGAGAAGAGACGGCGATAGAACAGAAAGAGAAAAAGAAAAAAAAGAAATAGTCTACTTCAGACTTTCTACCCATTCTTTAATATTTCCAGAATGCAATTCCTTGATTAATTTTTGAATTGAATCTTGCTGATTGTGATACATTAAAAACCCAGTGAAGAAAGTATTATTTAATTCTGATTCCTGAAGTTTTTGAAAGCGCTTTTTATGATTAAACGGCAATAGATATAGCCTGTTTTTATAAGCTGTAAATGACTTCTGTTTCATTATTGGCCAAATTGTAGCATCAGCGGGCAGACTATTATACAGCAAATTAATGCTTTTGCTATAGGCTACCGTATATTCAGAGAATAGCTCGATGTCAGCTAGCGTTTCTTTATATCGCCTTACTACTGCACTGTTTTTTCCAAATTGTTGAATCAAAAATTGCATAGCGCCCCTATCTCCGATGAAAGTAGCCATGTTTTCATTGAATACACCATCGTCTGCAATGTATACCGTGGCATGAGTCATTTCGTGTACCAATAGACGCACAAAATTTCCAGTATCTAATTCAAGCATAGAACTCAAAATGGGGTCGGATAGAATTCCTAATGTAGACCATGCGCCTACTTCTCCTAAGTCGACATCAAATCCTTGGTTTCGTAATTCTTCTAATTCCATACTGCCAGCCGATTTTTCGAAAAACCCCTTGTATTCAAGTTCTCCCAAAAATGGAAAACCCCATTTATAGGCTTCTAAAGAATAAGGTGGACAAGCAGTTAATGCCCATAAAATTGGTTTTCCATTTTGATTGTAATATTTAGTGTAATTGTCATCAGGAATTAAACCCAGCGTATTTTTTGCGAATGATTTTATTTCTGGAATTAGTTCCAGTAAAAATCGGCTTTTAGCAGAAAGGGTGTCGCTTTTTAAAATATGTTCGATTGGAACAGTGTTGCTCATAATAGACAGCTGACCTTTGCCTTGCATCCACAGATATCTGACCATTTCTTGTTGCCAAATAGTAAAAACACCAAAGAGAATTGCGATTAATGAGGCACTTAACTTTCCTTTATTTATTTGCATACGTATAGAGGCTATTCGGCGAAATTAAGGCATAAATTTGCAGCAAAAGTTATTGAATGAAAATAATTGGAACTGTCATTTTAATGCTTCTATCTGTAGCATGTGGAGGGGTCGATGCACCACCAAAATCTACTTGGTCAAAAAAGCAATTAGAAGAGAAAAAAGTAATAGTAAAAGAAGTTATGGAAGTCCATGATATCACTATGGCATTCATGGATAAAATTCATAATTCTATTGCAGAATTAGAAGATTTAAAAAGTAAACAAGATTCAATAATTCCAAACGTAGATTCTGCAATTCAACTTTTAGAAATTGCCGATGAACGCATGATGAATTGGATGCGTAATTATCGCGAACCAAAAGATACAATTGATTATGCTTCAGCAAAACAGTATTTACTAAAACAAAAAGTAGCAATTCAAGAAGTTGAGGTTGAAACAAACACAGCTTTAGATTTTTCTTCAAAACTCCTTTCAAATGCGAACGATACTCTCAATTAGTTTAATAATCATTTTAACAAGTTGTGATTCAGAAAAGTCAGTGCTTCCAATTCTGGGTCAGCATGATTACGAAACAAGAACGGAGGCAGGGGAGACAATCTCTGATACCATACACTACACTGTCCCCGACTTTTCTTTTTTAGGTCACCGATCGGTTGAAATTAATAATAATACGATCGCTGGAAAAGTAACCATTGCTGATTTTTTCTTTACAACCTGCCCTACAATATGTCCTGTAATGTCAAGGAATATGAAAAAGATTTCTCAAGAATTTTTAGGCAAAAAAAACTTGACAATGCTTTCTTTTAGCATTGACGCTATTCACGATTCCATCCCAGTATTAAATAAATATGCGAGCAAATTGAATGTTGAAAATGAAAATTGGCATTTCATGGTTTGTGAAAAGAAGAAAACTTTTGAGCTTGCCAAAGGTTTTATGATTAGTGCTGCAGAAGACAAAAATGCCCCTGGAGGATTAATCCACAGTGGTGCATTTATTTTATTGGACGGCCAACAAAGAATAAGAGCATATTATGATGGAACAAAAGAAGAAGACGTGGACAAAGCAATTGCAGATATCAAAACCTTACTTGATGAAATTTAGTCTGCCTATTTTTTTTCTCACTATGGTTTCTTTAATGAATAGTTGCGGAGATAGCAATAGAGATTATGGAAATGAACTATATACTAAACATTGCGCAAATTGTCACGGTATTCAGGGCCAGGGACTTCAAGATTTGTACCCTCCACTAAAAGGTGCAGATTACTTAATTGAGAACCAGGAAGATTTGTCTTGTCTAATTCTTTATGGTATTGAAGGTGAAATAGTCGTTAATGGGAGAAGCTTTAATGAAAAAATGTCATCAATTCCGCATTTAAGTCATGTTGATTTGACCAATATCATTAATCACATTTCCAAGAATATCGAGCCATCTGTGAATCGAGTGACACTCAAAACAGTAAAGAACAGGATTTACGATTGTAAATAAAGTGGATTATTTTTAATAGTTTCTAAAAGTGTAACATTCTTATATTGCGTAAGTGAAATTTTTTTGGATAAACAATGAGTGAACAGATTCTTAATGCACTAATGCAGCTGTTTGCCATTGTAGCAAATGTTGACGAAGAAATCGTTACTAGTAGGTCATTTGTGCACATATTCCTTGCTGAAGAGCTAGATGCGAATCAAACAGAGAAATACTTACATGTTTATGATGATTTTATACAGCAGCATAATTTCAGAAAAAGAGCAAAGGATGGTGCGATAAAACGCACCTCTCGGAACTCAGTAAAAATGCTTCGTATTGCGGCAGAAATTAATCGCAGCCTTACCAAACCACAAAAACAAGTTGCGCTACTTCGTTTAGTAGAATACGTTTATAGCAGAAAGGTTTCTACTCAAGAAAATAGAGAGTTTATTGATGTTATTGCTGATGTATTTAACATTGAGTCAAACGCTTTTCAGGGCATAATGGAATTCGTTTGTTTTCACGAAAAAGACAGCAAGCACAATTCGTTATTAGAGGTTTCTTCAACAGCATCAAATACGAATATTAAGCATCTAAAAAGGCACGGAATTAGTGGTAAACTAATTTTTATTTATCTTTCTGGTAGTGGTTTGGTGGCGTTTAAGAAAACAGGAAACTCGGAATTTTTTGTTTCTGGTGTTCCTTTAAAAGATCAACGTATCTATTTAATGAAGAAGGGTTCTTCAATAAAGGGAATTATCGCAAGCCCAATTTATTACAGTAATATTCTTATGTGTTTTACACAAGATAGTATTACTGTTCCCATTTCGCTGCAGGTGAATAATGCCACCTATAAATTTTCAAATGGAAATGTGGGGATTCAACCGATAAGTTTTAATGCAAATTCTGGTGAACTTACTGGAGTAATGGGTGGGTCAGGAACAGGAAAATCTACTTTGCTTAGCATCCTCAACGGAAGTAACGAACCAAGTACAGGTCAGGTAAAGATTAACGGTTTCGATTTGTATTCTGAAAAAAACCTACTGAATGGCTTAATAGGATTTGTACCGCAAGATGACCTTGTTGTTGGAGGACCTGTCGGTTTGGCAAAACTTATTTTACAGTGCCAAGCTGAGTTTTGGAAGCTTGACCCATGAAGCAATAAAACGACGAGTATATAAGGTGCTTTTAGAACTTGGACTTAATGAGATAAGGCATTTGAAGGTTGGGAGTCCCTTAGATAAAAGTATTAGTGGAGGACAAAGGAAACGACTGAACATAGCACTGGAGTTGATTAGAGAGCCATCTATTCTATATGTAGATGAACCAACCTCAGGGTTGTCTTCTAGAGATTCTGAAAAAATAATGGATTTGCTAAAGGGTCTCACTTTGAAAGGCTGTATTGTATTTACTGTTATCCACCAACCATCGGTTGAAATTTTCAGGCAATTTGATCAACTACTGGTCTTAGATACTGGCGGTTATTTGGTTTTTCAAGGAAACCCTATAGATGGTATTAATTACTTTAGAAAAGCAAGTGATCAAGTACTAGCATCTGATGACGCGTTTATCGAGAATGCTGAGCAAATTTTTGATATTCTAGAAGCGCCCATTGTAGATGAATTTGGTGAATACACTGCTGAACGGAAATGGAAACCTAAGAATTGGTATGATCAATTCAATAAAGAGCGAAAGCCAGTTCAATTAAATTCAAAAACGAGAGTAATTCCAGAAATAGATTTTAAAATACCTAGTTACTTTGCTCAATTAAAAGTGTTCATAAAAAGGGATGTATTGGCGAAGTTGGCCAATACTCAATACCTCGCAATTAATTTATTAGAGATGCCTGTTCTTGCATTCATAATAGCGGTTTTTCTGCGTTATTATGGACAAGAAGAATATGTGTTTAGAGGCAATACTAATTTATTGGCATACATATTTATTTCAATCATTGTCGCCCTTTTTATTGGACTTTCGGTAAGTGCAGAAGAAATTATAAAAGATCTTGCAATACGAAGAAGAGAATCTTTCTTGAATTTGAGTTGGGGGGGATATCTTAACTCTAAAATTGTGATATTGTTCACTCTTTCTGCAGTACAAGTGTGGTTATATGTTATAGTAGGCAATACTATTTTAGGGATCAAGGGAATGTACTTTTCATATTGGTTGGTGCTATTTACCGCTGCTGCTTTAGCCAATATAACTGGACTTATAATTTCGGCATCATTTGACAAGGTCGTTACTATTTACATATTAATTCCTTTTTTGATTATTCCGCAAATTATGTTTAGCGGGCTATTAGTGAAATATGAAAAGTTAAATCCATGGTTCTCTAGTCAGAAAGTGGTTCCAGTAATTGGAGATATGATGGTTTCAAGATGGCTGTTTGAATCTCTCGCAGTGCACCAATCATTAAATAATCAATTTGACCAACATTTTTTTGAGGCTAATGTTAGATTATCTGAGGCAAACTTTAGAAAGAACTACTGGATACCTGAAATGGAGTCTGCTTTATTGGTTTTGGAGTCACAGTATGGAAGAGTGCTGGATGAAAAAGGTTTCAAGAAACTTAAGTTACTGGTAAATGAAATTAAGAAGCTACCTGAGAAGGAAGTGCAACATTTGAAATTGGAGCTTGTCAATTTTAAAAAGGGGAGCTATACTAGATTGGAATTAACTAACATTAAGGAATTTCTGAATCTAATTGAGTCTTACTATTCGCGCAATTTAATAGGGGCTTTAAATAAGAAAGATTTGGCTTTTAAGGAAGTTGAATCAAATATTCCAGCAGGAATGACTTTAGAAGAATTTCGCAATGCATATCAAAACGAACAACTCAATGATTATTTAAATAATAAGACCAATCTTATTAAAGTCATAGTAAGTAAAAATGAAATTATTAATAAAGAGAACCAAACATTTCAGTTACCTAGAGGTGTAAATTCACATTATTATGCCCCTATGAAGTTGTTTGTAAACAGGTACTATCCAACTCTAAGCTTCAATCTTGCAGTGATGTGGGTTACGATTATGGTACTCGGAATTTGCCTCTATTTTAACGTGCTTCCACGACTCTTAAACTGGAGAAAAAATACTTCAAACTAAATCCATTTTATTCTTGTTGAGATTGTAAGAAAAATTATATTTGCAGCCCGAATTTAGGGCGATTAGCTCAGTTGGTTCAGAGCATCTGGTTTACACCCAGAGGGTCGGGGGTTCGAATCCCTCATCGCCCACTACATTAATGCCGCTTTAGGAATGAAGCGGCATTTTTTTGACTATCCTATAACTTCAAAAACCATTTCAGTTCCCTTAAACAATCATCGGGCGCTTCGATATGCCCCATATGTCCCGGTTCTTTTAAGATAACTCCAGATATATTTTCAGAACGATTCATTTGCTTTTCTATCGTAGAAACAGGAATTACGGGGTCTTTCAATCCTGACACTATATAAATAGGATAGGGTGGGAATTTTAATAGAATCTCTCGAGAAGGTCTTTTTTTCATTCCTTCTAACGCTGCAATAATTCCTTGTTTACTTGTTCGTAAGGCCTCGTTTTTTGCAGCTTTTATCTCAATTTTTTTTGTCAATCTATATTTGGATCGAAAAAGTTTAGGAAAAGCGACTCGAATAAAAGATTTGTGATTTTCTTTCACCACGTTTATCGCTCGCGTTCTATCTTTTTTCTTTTGATCGTTATCGCCTTTGCTTGTGCTGAAAAAGAGACATACTCCTTTTATGTAATCTGGATATAAATCAGCAAAGGCTAGCGCGACGTAGCCGCCCATAGAATGTCCGATGAGCTTTACTTTTCTGATGCGCAGTTCCTTAAGAACAGTTTCCACACAACTTGCCATCTCCTCCATAGTATGGGTATACCCAAAACATTCGGAACGCCCATGACCAGGAAGATCGATACAAATTAATCTGTATTTTTTAGAAAGTTCGGGAATAAAAACATCCCACATCGTACATGTTTCTATAAAACCATGCAGCAGCACAACAGCTATTCCTTTACCACTTTCGGTAAAATGAATTTTAGCTTTTTTGTAAAGTGCGTGAGGCATTAACGATTCATTGCATCCTCAATCGCTTCAGCTTCAAGAGGAATATCTCGCATTAAATTGAAAGGCGCGCCGCTTGATTGCACAATCAAATCATCTTCCAAACGGATTCCTAAGTTTTCTTCAGGGATATAAATTCCTGGTTCGCAAGTAAACGCATTTCCAGCTCGCATTGGGGTCGTCCAAGAACCAACATCATGAGTATCTAGTCCGATATAATGGGATGTTCCATGCATAAAGTATTTTTTGTAAGCAGGCCATGCTGGATCTTGATTTTTGATATCTGTTTGATCTATTAAGCCCAATCCTAGCAGCTCGCTTTCCATAAGCGTGCCTACTTCTTTGTGATAGTCTTCTAAGTAAGTTCCTGGAACCAATAATTTCTCAGATTCAGTTTTTACTTTAAGTACAGCATTGTACACTTCTTTTTGACGTTTCGTAAAACGTCCACTTACTGGAAAACAACGTGTTAAATCTGAAGCATAATTGGCGTATTCTGCACCGAAATCCATAAGGACAACATCACCGTCTTTACAGTGTTGGTTGTTTTCGATATAATGCAAAACACAAGCATTGTAACCTGAACCAATAATAGGAGTGTAAGCAAACCCCGCCGAACGGTTTCTTAAGAATTCATGCATAATTTCCGCCTCAATTTCATATTCCCAAACACCAGGTTTAAGAAAATCTATAACGCGTTGAACACCTTTAGCAGTAATATCACACGCTTTTTGCATCAAATCAATTTCTACCTGTTCTTTTACAGAACGGATGCTATGCATAATTGGTGCTGCCTTTTTATAAGTGTGTGCGGGATATTTTTTCTGTAAACTTTCAATAAATCGATCTTCTCGAGTTTGAACTTCTGCGTTTGCTCTTAAATGAATGTTGGTGTTGATATAAATATTTTCAGCTTGGGCCATTATTTTATTGAGCTGAATATCAAAATCATGGAGCCAAAAAACACTCGATATTCCAGATGTGGTAAAGGCAGTTTCTTTAGTTAATTTTTCACCTTCCCAGACTGCTATTAGTTCCGATGTCTCTTTTAAGAAGAGCACTTCTTTATAGATGATCTTCATGTGCGTCTGGAAACAGTACTAGAATACTTTCCTCTTGGTCTACACCCGATAGATAAGAATATCTCTATGCTGTTTAAAAGGCATTGTACTATCTGCGCTAATCGGAAAAACATCGTTACTATTAAAAATTGCAACAGAATTCGGAGCCATTTGAGCAATAAACTTTTTACGATTGTTAATATATAGGTTCTTGTCTATGGGTAAATATTTCATGTCATCTTTATTGGAGCTCAAATGTATTAATCCACAAAGAATGTATGACCATTTTTGTAGGTTTTAGAAGTTAAAGCCACCCAGAAATAAGCCTTATTTAGAACCATTCCAAAAAAGGAATTTAAAAAGTTTAAAAACTTCGCCAAAACCAACCAGCGTTTACATTTGTTACTTTTAAATAAAACAAAAAATTATGTCCACATCTAATGGAATGACGTCAATAGCTAGAAAGTTCTTTATGGCGCTTTCCGGCTTTTTTCTTATTATCTTTTTGTTACAGCATTGTACTATCAATATGATGTCAGTGTTTTCGTCTGAAATGTTTAATTCGGTTTCACATTTTATGGGGACTAATCCACTAGTTCAATTTGCCCTGCAGCCTGTTTTAGCTTTTGGCGTGTTTTTTCACTTGGGAATGGGTATTTACTTAGAAATCCAAAATAATAGTGCGCGTTCGATTAAATATGCAATGAACAAACCCTCCGAAAATGCTTCGTGGATGTCACGAAACATGATTATTACGGGTATTATGGTAATGCTTTTTCTTGGTCTACATTTTTATGATTTTTGGTTGCCAGAGTTGAACATTAAGTTTATTCAAGGAGACATGACAGGGCTGAATGACACAGGAAATTTCAGATACTACGAGGAGCTTCAGCATAAATTTCATGACCCAATTAGAACAGGATTGTATGTTTTAGCTTTTGTATTCTTATCACTTCATTTGATGCATGGTTTTCAATCGGCATTTCAATCGGTTGGATTTAGATCAAACAGGTGGTCTCCAGTCATTCAGAAATTAGGTAACTTATATGCTATCGCAGTACCTTTAGGCTTTATTGTAATTGCTGTATATCATTATATAAACGCATAATCCCATTCAGATATTATGACAAAATTAGACTCAAGAATACCAGAAGGTCCGATAGCTGAAAAATGGACAAAACATAAAAATAATATTAATCGTTGTTAACCCTGCTAACAAAAGATTAATCGATGTAATCGTTGTAGGAACAGGTTTGGCAGGTGGTTCTGCTTCTGCTTCTCTTGCAGAAATGGGGTATAATGTGAAAGCATTTTGTTTTCAAGATTCTCCAAGAAGAGCGCACTCAATAGCCGCACAGGGAGGTATCAATGCCGCTAAAAACTATCAAAATGATGGGGACTCTATTTACCGGTTATTTTACGATACTGTAAAAGGAGGTGATTATCGCTCTAGAGAGGCTAATGTTTATCGTTTAGCTGAGGTATCTGCTAACATTATTGATCAATGTGTAGCTCAAGGAGTTCCATTTGCAAGAGATTATGGTGGATTGTTGGATAACCGTTCTTTTGGTGGTGTATTGGTGTCTAGAACATTTTATGCTAAAGGTCAAACAGGTCAGCAACTTTTGTTAGGCGCATATTCTGCTATGTCACGCCAAATTGGAAAAGGCAAAATAAAAATGTACAATCGTCATGAAATGCTTGATGTTGTAAAAGTTGATGGAAAAGCTAGAGGAATTATTGCTAGAAACCTAGTTACTGGTGAAATTGAAAGACACTCGGCACATGCAGTAGTTATTTGCTCCGGTGGTTATGGAAATGTATTCTATTTGTCTACCAATGCAATGGGATCAAACGTAACTGCAGCTTGGAAAATTCATAAAAAAGGAGCTTATTTCGCTAATCCATGTTATACCCAAATTCACCCAACTTGTATCCCAAGATCAGGAGATCACCAGTCAAAACTTACACTAATGTCAGAGTCATTAAGAAATGATGGGCGCATTTGGGTGCCAAGGAAAATTGAAGATGTTGAAGCTATTCGTTCAGGAAAGTTAAAGCCAACTCAATTGAAAGAGGAGGATCGAGATTATTACTTAGAAAGACGCTACCCTGCATTTGGTAATTTAGTGCCAAGAGATGTTGCCTCTAGAGCCGCTAAAGAACGCTGTGATGAAGGTTTTGGAGTAAATAAAACAGGAGAAGCGGTTTATTTGGATTTTGCCTCGGCGTTTATTCGATATGGAAAAGAAAAAGCTATGGTTGAAGGTGTAGAAGATGCTTCGCCAGAGAAGATTCGAGAACTTGGAGAAGGTGTTATTGAAGCTAAGTATGGAAACCTCTTTCAGATGTATGAAAAGATCATTAATGAGAATCCATATAAAACCCCAATGATGATTTATCCGGCTGTTCATTATACAATGGGTGGTGTTTGGGTCGATTATAATCTCATGACAAGTATTCCTGGTTGTTATGCCTTAGGTGAAGCAAATTTCTCTGATCACGGGGCAAATAGACTAGGTGCTTCTGCTTTAATGCAAGGTCTAGCAGATGGCTATTTTGTTTTACCGTATACTATTGGAGATCAGTTGGCGGACGATATCAGAACGGGTCCAATATCTACCGACTTACCTGAATTTGCTGAAGCTGAAAAGTTAGTTAAAGAAGGTCTTAATAAATTAGTTGATAATAAAGGAACACATTCAGTTGATTATTTCCACAAACGGCTTGGAAAAGTAATGTGGGACAAGGTTGGAATGTCCAGAAACGAAAAAGGTCTTAAAGAGGCTATTCTGAAATTCAAAAAATACGCTCAGAATTTTGGAGCGATGTTATGGTTCCAGGAGGCGTAAACGAGATGAATTCTGAGTTAGAGAAAGCTGGTAGAGTTGCGGATTTCTTGGAGCTAGGAGAATTATTCGCAAAAGATGCTCTGGAAAGAAACGAATCATGTGGAGGTCATTTTAGAGAGGAATCTAAAACTGAAGAAGGTGAAGCTCTTCGCAACGATAAGGATTTTGCGTATGTATCAGCTTGGGAGTATACAGGCGAGCCGAAAGATGCTATTCTTCACAAAGAAGAGCTTGAGTTTAAAGACATTGAATTAAAACAAAGAAGTTACAAGTAAGCTTTTAACTTTAAAAATACTGAGTTATGGATTTAACGTTAAAAATCTGGAGACAAAAAAACAAAGACGCTAAAGGTGCCTTGAAATCGTATGACATTAAAGGTGTCTCTCCTGATTCTTCATTTTTAGAAATGATGGATCTGCTAAACAATAATTTGATTGAAAAAGGTGAAAATCCGGTTGCTTTTGATCACGATTGTCGAGAAGGTATTTGCGGTTCTTGTTCAATGTACATAAATGGTGAGGCTCACGGTCCTGATCGTTTGGTTACTACTTGTCAACTGCACATGCGTAAGTTCAAAGATGGTGAGACTATTCATATCGAGCCTTGGAGAGCAAAAGCATTCCCCGTCATTAAAGATTTAGTCGTCGATCGTTCTGCTTTTGATAGAGTCATGAATGCTGGTGGATTCGTTTCAGTTAATACATCTGGAAATACGCAAGATGCAAATGCAACTCCAATTGCAAAGGACGCAGCAGACAAAGCATTTGATGCTGCTACATGTATTGGTTGTGGAGCATGTGTTGCTACTTGTAAAAACGCATCAGCTATGTTATTTGTATCCGCAAAAGTTTCTCAATTGGCATTATTACCCCAAGGTCAAGTTGAGGCTCAGAGAAGAGCGATTCATATGGTAGAACAAATGGATCATGAAGGTTTTGGAAATTGTTCAAATACTGGTGCTTGCGAAGTAGAATGTCCAAAAGGGATCTCTTTAGAGAATATTGCTCGAATGAATAGAGAGTTTTTATCTGCGACAATTACTTCAGAAAGCTAGATATAAACAAATAGAGATTATGAAAAGCCCTGTTTTTAGGGCTTTTTTTATGCTAATTGGTTTGGTTTTCTGTTAATAAATTGAAGATCCTGTGCGTAGGCATTTTCTATTTAATCTAGCTTAACTTGTAAATTTGTTAAACTCAAAATAGTTCTATTAATGCCCATATTTAAAGGTTCTTTAAGTTCAAAACTTCCACAAGTTGGAACAAGCATATTTGCGACTATGTCTGCATTAAGTGCTGAATGCAGCGCAATCAATTTGAGTCAAGGATTTCCTGATTTTGGTGTAGACCCTGTGCTTTTAGACTTGGTAAACAAGTGCATGAAACAAGGCTTTAATCAATATGCACCTATGCCAGGTGTTTTACCATTGCGTAAGGCCCTTGCAGCCAAAATGGAAAAGGCATACAGTACCTCATATGATCCCGATTCGGAAATTACTATAACTTCTGGAGCAACGCAGGCAATTTATTCGGCCATTTCTGCAGTTGTTAAAGAGGGGGATGAGGTTATCTTGTTTACTCCAGCCTATGATTGTTATGCCCCTTCAATCGAATTGAATGGCGGTAAACCTATTTACATTCAGATGCAAGCGCCTTACTACAATATTGACTGGGAGGAGGTTAAGAAGACGGTAAATCATCGAACGAAGCTTATTGTTATCAATACTCCTCATAATCCTACTGGCACTATTCTATCAGCAAAGGATTTGATGGAGTTAGAAAAAATCACATCGAATAGTGATATCATGATTCTCAGTGATGAAGTTTATGAACACATAATTTTCGACGGATATGAGCACCAAAGTGTTGCTCGCTATCCTAAGTTGGCCGAACGGAGTTTTATCGTTTATTCGTTTGGAAAAACTTTTCATGTTACAGGTTGGAAGCTCGGGTATTGCGTTGCTCCTGAAAAAATGATGAAAGAGTTTAGGAAGATGCACCAATTTCAGACTTTTGCTTGTAATCATCCTATTCAAATGGCGCTTTCTGAGTACCTTTTGGATGAAAATAATTATAGTAATATTGATACTATGTATCAAAGTAAAAGAGATTTATTTAATTCTCTTTTAAAAGACTCTCGCTTTGAAATACGTCCAAGTGCAGGCACCTATTTTCAATTGTTGGATTATGGGAAGATAACGGAAGAAAAAGACACTGAATTGGCCAAGCAATGGACGCAAAAGCATAAAATAAGTTCAATACCAGTCTCAGTTTTCTATAGGCAACCGGTGTATAAAAATGTATTAAGGTTTTGCTTTGCCAAGCAAGACGAAACAATTGCAGCTGCTGCTAAAATTTTAAGTAATATCTAATGCCAGATCTAAAAGTAAGTATTGTTCAGTATGATATCGCTTGGCTAAATCCTGCGAAAAATCTTAAGAAAATTGAAAGTCTGTTGCTGTCGATAGATCGTACGGATTTAATTGTGCTTCCAGAAATGTTTACTACAGGCTTTACGATGGATGTTTCCGCTAACTCTGAAAAGATGGATGGTCCAACTATAGATTGGATGCGAAAAGTAGCTGAACGAAAAGGAGCATCGATTACAGGTAGTTTGATTATTCAGACTGAAAATGGGATACATAATCGTTTAGTTTGGGTTCGGCCTGATGGAATGATCAGTCATTACGACAAACGCCATCTTTTTAGAATGGCAGGAGAGGACGAACAATTTACAGAAGGCCAGGAAAAAATTTATCCAATTATTAAAGGTTGGCGAATTTGCCCGCTTATTTGTTATGATTTACGATTTCCAGTGTGGAGTAGAAACCAAAATGATTACGATGCATTGATATATGTTGCAAATTGGCCAGCCTCTCGAAATTCAGCTTGGGAGACCTTAAACAAAGCCAGAGCAATAGAAAACTTGAGCCCTGTTATTGCTGTAAATAGAGTAGGACGTGATGGTAAAGGAATTGATTATATAGGTAATTCCGCGGTGTATGATGCAACGGGAGAAGAGGTTGTTGGTTTTGATACACCTACTGAAGGAGTGAGAACAGCAACGCTAAAATACACTGATCTAAAGGCGCATAGAACTAAATTCCCAACATACCTAGATGCAGATGATTTTGCTATTCAGGGATAATCCAAGTGATATCCTTATCCCAACCTTCTTTCATTTCTAGTTTTTCAGAATAGAAGATTACACGCTCAGGTTGAGTTCTTGGAATATACTTTCCCGTTGTCCATTTATTGTCTTTGTTGGAGTCAAATATCATTTTCAGTTGATATTCTCCTGGAGAAAGATTTAGATAATTAAAGGATTTGTTACCTTGGAAGTTAGCCTCCTTTAAAATAGCACCGCCTTTAGTCATAAACTGAAGAATAACATTTTCGGTTGACGTTAATTCCACATTCAATTTTAAGTTGGCATATTCAATATCGCTTTTGGTCTTAAAATCAATTTTTACACCTTTAGATTTATAGCCCAACACATCTGTTATAAATGAGTCAGGAAGAACGACGCTGTATTTGGATTCCTGCTCAAGCTCATAGAGTATTTTAAGCTTTTTACTTCCAATTTTTTCAATCCCAACATTAAGAGAATCATTAGAGTTTCTAACCAATAAAATGGAATCGCTCCAGTTTTTAATTGGAATATCTGAACTTAATATTAGAGCGTTAAAATATTTTGCAGTTCCGTTACTTACATTCAATGTAATGGATGGAAGTTTCGGTTTTAAAGTATCGAAAGCCTTTAACTTTAGTTTTACAGTGTCCAAAATTTCATTATCAGCAGTGACTACGATTTCAATCTCTGCATCTTCTTTTCGTGATAAGTCAGTCCATAATGAAACAGTATCTCCGGCTAGGAGTGTATCGCTTTCAAACCAGCTTTTCTTAAATGTTTTTCCTATAATGTTTAGGTCTATTTTTTTTGCGGGTTTATTCAATATCAGAATCAACTTACCCTGATTTTCTAGTTTAAGAGATACCAGATATTGCCTTTTGTTTTCTGGTTCAAAAAGCATAACCGAGTAACTGGAGTCAACATTTGAGGTGGAAATTTCTTTTTCAAGAAACCCTATTTTTTCATTGGGTAAGTTATAAAGTCTATCATTATTGTTGTCTTTTAATACGAATAGTGAAAACTTACCTTCTTTTAAGAAATTGAACTGAAAGTCACCATTTTTATCCGATTTAGTATAATAATAAGGTCGTTCTTGTGAAGGTATTGAATCACCACTATCTTCAAACAATAGAATTAAAATTTTTTCTCGAGGCGAAAGGTTATTGGCGTTTTTAACGTTACCCGAAAAGCTAAGCGAATCAATATAGTCTCCAGTAGAAAAGACCAAAATATTTGAGTCTAATATTATTCCTTCGTGAAAATCTTTTACACCATTACCGAGATTTATAGTGTAGGTAGTGTTTGGAAGCAAGTTCTCTTGAAAAGAAATTATAAGTGATTTATTGTTCACTTTATATTCTGGTTCTTCAACAGCGGGAGGCGAGACAATTGCTTCTTGAGCCATATTTCCAAGAACTACGTACTCATCAAACATAATTTTTAATTCAGTTCCCAAAAAGTTAGTTTCACCTATTTCAGGGTTTGCTTTTAAAATTTTTGATGCTTGGTCATCTTTTGGTCCTCCGGTTGGACTTTCAATTTGTGCACAACTCAAAAATGAAATTGAGGATAGTATGTATAGAAGATATTTCAATTAAAAAATTGTCTCGCAATATTGGCGCAAATTAACTCCATTTCAACTTGATGGTGTTTATTAAATGCGTCAAATTGTTCACTATCAATATCTAAAACGCCAACAACTTCATCTTTAACTATTATCGGTGTTACAATTTCTGAGTTTGTTAAGTTGCTGCATGCTATGTGCCCTTCGAATTCATGGACGTTCTTAACTATGACAGTTTCATTGTTTGCCCAAGACTTCCCGCAAACTCCTTTTGCATATTGAACCGCAGTACATGCAACTGGCCCCTGAAATGGCCCTAGTTCAAGTCTATTGTTGTTCACTAAATAAAAGCCACACCAGAAGGAAACGGGTGACCATGTGCTGTGGATAAGTGAACTAATATTTGCCAATGAAGAAATGAGGCTTGTTTCACCTTGAATTAAATGTTCAGCCGAGAGTGAAAGTGATTCTTTATCATTAATAGTTCGCATGGTGCAATATTACAGTCAATGCTATAATCAATAAGCGATTCTTTAAGTCTAAGTATTGTTTTTATACATTTTAACAACGACTAAAAATTTATATTTTAGCACTCTAATTTTTTTAAGAAAAAGGCAACCGTTCGGTGATTAGTGCGTCTGTTTGATGGTAAAGGCAACAAAAAAGTAAGAGTATGAAAAAGATAATTGCAATAGTTTTCGGGCTAGTTATTGGATTAACAATAAGTTATGATACTTACGCTACTCACCTTGCAGGTGGTAGTATCCGTTATGATTACGTAGGCCCTACTCCTGGCTCTACAACCTCATGGAGGTATAAGATTACTGTTTTTGCATTTAGATATTGTGGTGCAGGTAACACTGCAACCTACAGTTGTGGTAATAGATCAGAAGAAGTGTATGCTAGGTGTTCCCAAACTGGAGCTCAACTGGGTCCAATTCAATTAACTGCCGTTCCTTATGTAGCAAAGCCAGGCGATCGTCCTAACGCTCGTGGTGCAAAAGATGTTTCTGATGTTTGTTCGAGAAGTCAAACTGGTTGTGAAGTTCGAGGAGGTGTTAATGGTTACGAATTATTTATTTGGGAAGGTACAGTTGATTTGCCCCGTTGTAATTCTTGGCGTTTTACTTATAAAAGTTGTACCTGTTGTAGAAATGCTTTGGCAAACTTTAACGGACCTGGAAATACTGGCTTAGAAACGTTTATAAACACTGCTTGGTCTCCAAGAACCAACCCCGGAGGCGCACCTGCCAATAGTGCGCCTCAATTTGCTGATGAAGCAAAACCATTCCCTTCAGTATGTGTTGGGCAAGATGTTTTTTATGGTATAGGTACTTATGATGGTGACGGAGATAGTTTACGTTTTATTCCTGTTTGTCCTTGGGCAACTAATGGAAGTGGAGGAAGGCCAGCTTTAATAAAAATGACACCAAGAATAACAGGTGTGTCATGTACTCGTGCTATTCCAGGTCTAGTTATGGATCCTGCTACAGGTCTTATTTCATTTACACCAACTACTCAAGGTAGTTTTGTCGTTGCTTTTTATGTAGAGGAATACGAACGTTGCACTGGTATTCTTAAAGGAAAGACTTATCGTGAGGTTCAGTTCCAAGTTGCAGCTTGTAATAACAAGGTTCCTGTTGATAAGAGTGGTATTTCCAATATTACAGGTCGAGCAACTTTGCTTTCCTCCTACAAAATGGAAGTGTGCAACGGTGATTTGATTACTTGGGAGGATACTTTAGAGGATCCAGATAGAGGAGATACTTTGCAAGTTCAGAGTAACTTATTAAGAGTAATGCCAAATGCTAAAATGGAAATCATTTCAATAGGTAAAAGAAACTCGATAGTAGTTCGTTTTACATGGAGAGCAGTTATGGGCAATGATCCTATAAAAAGCTTCTTTATTACTTTTACTGATGATAAATGTGATGTTCCCGGCAGTGGTTTCTCTGTATTCGAGTTGGATGTAAAGCCTTCAGCTGCATTGGATCCAGACAAGTATGTATGTAAGGGAGACACGGCGTTTTTGACTGGATATGGAAGTAATACATTTAAGTGGACGAGTCTTTTTGGCGATCCGTTAATTCCAGGAGTAAATTGGTTTCCAGACACGAATATTGGTGTGGATACAAACAAGTTTGTAAGGTTTGTTCCTAGTGTAACATCAGCCTTAGCGATTGAGGTACCAAACGTTAGAGGATTATGTGGTGAGATTGTACAGAATTGTTTTGTGAAAGATACGATTAAGATATACGTTCCTGAGGCTTATCAAATTACTATGCCAAATGATACCGTAATATGTAATCCAGCTGCAGGTCCTTTAGATGTTACAACATCAAAGTCCAATTTGAAGTACACTTATAAGTGGTCACCAAATAGAACGTTAAATAACGATACATTGCGTAATCCTAGTTTTAGTAAAGTATTGAAAAACACGAAGTATACAGTAACAGTAACAAGTGATTCAGGGTGTTTACGAGAAGCTTCTATTCAGGTAGATGTAACAAACCCGTTTCCGCAAAATATGCGTGCAATGGCTACCGATACTTTGATTTGTTTACAAGATACCATCGGTCTTTATGTCAATACAGGATCAATAAACTATGGAAGTTGTGATACGAGTATCTACCCCTGTTTAGGAAATACTGTAGACAAGACATTTGGAGCAGGAACTATACGAAATCAGAGTGGACAGAACAATACTCCTGCGATATATGCGAGTAGAAACCGTTCTATTCGCACACAGTTTTTGTATACAGCGGCAGATTTAAAGACACGAGGAATAGGAGCGGGACCGATAACATCAATAGGATTTAATATTGTGCAAATAGGAAACCAAGGAGCGAACCCTTTCAATGGTTTTACGATAAAAATAGGTTGTACAGGATCGACAAAAATGGCGACATCATTTGTTACCGGTTTAAAAGTGGTAAGCGATGCAAAGGCACACATTCCAGTTTTAGGTTGGAATACTCATGTATTTGACAGAGATTACGTCTGGGATGGAGTCTCGAACTTATTGGTAGAGATTTGCTGGGACAATGGTCCAAATCGTTACAACTGGGATCATATTATGACCTTTGATGCTGTAACATATGCAAGCTCAATACGCTATTATTCAACGACAGCAAATGCGGCATGTAACGCTTCAACTCCAACAGGAGCAGCTATGTTCTTATTGCCGCGTACTAAATTTGGGGTGTGTTCAGGAATTGATGGAGCAAATTATAAGTTCCAATGGTTACCCGATCCGGTTACAGCCAATGGCGGCTTTATTTCAGCAACGAATTCAGACAGCACAAGTGCGAGTGTAAACTTAACGACAGCAGGAAACTATAAGGCTTTTGTTTCAGATACAAGCGGCGTATGCTTTGATACCCTAGATTTAAAAATAAATGTAGTATCAAAGTATCAAGTTAAGCCAGATACATTAGGGGAGCAATGTTTAACAAGTGGCATTATCCAACTTACTTCACCGACACCCCATGAGATATCTAATCCAGGCGGAAAGTGGAGCGGAACAGGTATTATAAATGATTCATTAGGCCTTTGGGATCCATTGATTTCAGGAGCAGGAAGATTCCCGGCAACGTTTAATGTAAGTGGAGATGCGTGTGCAAATGCAGGAACAACTTATTTGAACATAGTAGGATTACCTGATTTGAGTCTTATAACTCCCGATTCAGCGTGTAAGTTAAATGGATTAGGTCTAAGAGATTCCTCACAACAAGAGTTGATCGGTATTTATACAGATACCAATATAGCAAAATGGTATTTCAGTGGATTAGGCATAGATTCAGTTAAAATGGGTCAAGGTCTGGGTAAGAGTAAAACCCATAATTGGTATTATATAGATGGAAGCGCCTTTAACCCAACAGTAGGAAACCCTGATACAGCAAGGATCCGTTACAGAGCATTTAAAGGGTGCTGGCACGATACAATTGTAAAGGTACCGGTAGTAGCGCCATTTGATCCTACCTATTTGGGTGTTATGAGCAATGGTTTGCCAATTTTCACGAATCAATTTTGCTCTACGAGTAAGTCAGATACCCTAGCCTCTATAGGAAAGGGAGGGAGTTGGAAGTCATTTCAATCTACATCAGGCGCACAAGGCATTCAAAATCAAGGAATCATAGATCCTATTCGAGGAGTATTCAATCCAAGACTAGTAAACAATGGTGCTGGCGGAGAGGCTTATATCCAAGTAGCTCGCGGCGGATTTTGTGGAGACAGTGCTAGTTATAAGGTGACCATATTACGCGCACCAGAAGTACAGGTTTTAGCAGAGAACTTTTGTTTCAAATCACCAGGAGATTGTATTGACAGTGAAATACCTGCAAGCGAAAGAAAGAAGTTGATTAAAGTACGAATAGCCAAGAACCCATCAAGGTTAATTGATAACAGTGATCCGACGACTTATGTTGATGTAGTAACAGCAGATAGAGTACAGACAGGATGGCCAGACTTGATAGAATCGGATAAGATAACTAAGTGGGATGGAAATCCTTGGATGATATTCCCATACAAGTGTGAGTATCCATTCTGTCAGTTATCAATAGGAAGATATCCGGTAAGCTATACAATGGCAACAGCGTATCGAAAAGGCACGAATCATCCAGATTCGATATGTGCATTTACACATGATACAGCGATATTTATATCAAAAACTCCAGATGCACCGATTGCAACAGAGGGAGATTATAGAATCTGTTTAGGCGATAGTTTACCAGAGTTGAAGTATGAAGATTTTGATGGTAATTTGACTTTAGAGTGGTACAATGATGAGTTGGATGATAATAAGGCGAATGCTATATCATCCGGTAATCCAATACAATCGGATCCAAACTTTGAAGGATTTGTACCCGACTTAGATGGCCAGTTTCATGCAAGGTTGCGAGATGCTGCCGGTTGTATAAGTAAATCCGCTTCGATCGGATATAGTGTATTTGGCTATCCAGATGTGTCTTTTATCCGCAGTTTGGATACTGTAAGAGTAGGAGACGCAGCAGAATATACGAATACAACCAAGTACAATCTATTACCAATAGAATACCAGTGGAAGTATGGTCGTGGCCAAGGAGGCGAAGTAGAGACTTATGCGTTTGTCGACCAGCCAGAAATCACACCATGGCATACGTTACCATCAGAAGAGTACAATCCATTGGTGTATTCAGGAAGTACATTTGGGATTGATTTAGTTCGATTGGTCGGAGTAAATGATATCGGTTGTTCGGATTCGGCACAGTATATTTTGTATGTTGATCAGATTGTAGATCCAAAATTCCCTAACGTTTTCACACCAAATGGAGATAAGATCAACGATTGGTGGTCCGCTATAAGCCCGAAAGGGAATGGGGACTATGATGAGCAGATGTTGCGACAAGCATACCAAGATCAGTTCTTAGAAATCGAGGGTTATATTTACGATAGATGGGGCCGAAAAGTACGAGAGTTGAGCATGGATGATCCGTTTTGGAAAGGCGATAATAAAGCTGGAAATGATCAGCCCGATGGAATCTATATGTACATAATTGAGATGAAGATACGAAGTGCATCGCAAGAAGTATTTAAAGAACAAGGCACGATTACTTTAATTCGAGGCAAATAGTTTATAAATCGGAAGTCTCAAACGACAAATTTTGAAAAGCACCCTGCAAATGGGTGCTTTTTTTGTTTGTATTAAACTATACTTTTATACTGCGAAAAAGTGCATTTTAAAGAAAATCATAAAATGGAAAATTATTCAGCTGTTGGAACCATGAGGGCAATATTTATAAGCTTAGTTCTATTGTTAGGATTCGGAATTACTTCACAAGCATCACACATTTCGGGAGGAAGTATTAAGTATAAATCGTTAGGTAATAATTCTTACTATGTTGAAGCAGCAGTCTTTAGAGATTGTAACGGCGCTGGTTATTCCTCACGAACAGAAACCGTTGATGCGGTTTGTACTTCAAATTCTGGAGCAGGGTGGACGCCTTATACGGTTCGTCATTTGGCCTTTGTAGCTCCGACTCCAATTCCGTTTGGCGGATCCTATGGTGGCATAACCGTCGGTACAGGTATAAATGCACTTGTAGCCGAAGAGGTGTCAGATGTTTGTGATAAGTTATTAGACCCTTCTAGGTCTCCAAGTACAAAATGTCGAAATAGAAATAATACCGCTCAAGGTTATATGCGTTTTAAGTTTTTCGCAGTCATTACATTGTCATCGTGCAACTGGTGGCGACTTGGTTTTTCTCCAGTCTGCTGTAGAAATACAGGATCAAGTAATACAAGTTCAGGCGGTATGTATGTACATACGTTTATAAACACTAGAGACTTTCCAACAAATTCGGCTCCAGATTTTGCAGATGAAGTTAAGCCAATACCATCTGCTTGTGTAGGAAAAAAAGTATACTATGGAATTGGAACAATAGATTATGATGGAGATAGTTTGCGATTTGAACTGGCTTGTGCAATGCAAGATTCAACGAGATGTGTGAGTTATAGTTCTGGCTTTTCGGCTAAAGTACCAGCGGCTGGAATGAAAATGGATAGTGTTACCGGATTATTGTCATTTACACCGGCAACGGCAGGTAAGCGAGTGGTTGCGTTTTGGGTAAAAGAATATGAAAGATGTACTGGAGTATTGAAAGCAAAAACACTGAGAGATGTTCAATTTAGGGTAGAATCCTGTTCCAATAATGTACCCAGAGATGTTTCGGGTATATCTAATATTCAGGGAAAGAACTATACTCTAGTTGATAGTTTTAGAATGGAGGTTTGTAACGGTGAATACATAACATTCGAGGATACGATCGTAGATATTGATTCCGCTGCTGGTAAACCAGACACATTAATTTTTAGCTCGAATTACGATAAAGTATTAACGGGTGCGACAATGACGATAAATTACATTACTAAAACCAAAGCAGTTGTTAAGTGGAGTTGGAGAGCATCAATTGGTATAAACCCAGTGAAAATATTTTACTTGGTATTTAATGATGATTTCTGTGATTACCCAGGTAATGGATTTTCTGTATTTGAATTGAATGTGAGGAATAGCACCAATGCTGGCAGAGATACTGCGGTATGTAAAGGAGATACAGTTCATCTCAATGCATCTGGCGGTAAGTTATATCAATGGAAAAGTGTTTACGGAGATTCATTATACTACAGCGGGCCGAAGCAAAACATATGGTCTGATACTACAATAGCCGATACTAACAGAACAATGAAGTTTTTGCCTTCAAAAACAACCTTGTTGGAAGTATGGTCAGATTTGCAAGAAGGTTGCATAGCAGCGCAAGCATGTAGTGTAAGAGATACAATTAAAATTGTTGCTGCAGACCCCTTTGAACTTATAACGACTAAGGATACAACAATCTGTTATGAGGATAGTACTATTCAAATAGAAACAAAACCTGATTCGGCTAATTATACGTATTTCTATAAGTGGGCGCCCCACTCGTCTATATCTAATGATACGATCAGTAGCCCGATCGTTACGCCATTTACCTCAAGATCTTATGCTGTAACAGTTACTTCGGACACAGGCTGTGTCAGGTCTGATACAATGTCAGTAAACGTTACTTTGCCTTTACCAAGAAATATAAAGGCTACTACACTTTCAGACCCAACATGTGTTGGTGTCGATGCTCCCATTACATTGGAAATGGGTTACTCTCCAATAGTCTGTGCTAACACAACAGATCAATGTTTTTCAGCTCTAGTCTTAAACTCAAGCGATTCTACTACTCGAACAAATACACCTGGAACAAGTACATCAAATACAATAACTGATTTTCCATGTCCATACGGGGGGAATCAGTCTTCTGCACGAATGCAGTTTATATATACTTCAGCCGAGTTACTCGCCATGGGCGTTAATGCTGGAGTTCTTGATGGGTTAGGTTTTAATGTTGTAGCTAAAAGAGCTTCTTCGAAATTTGGAAATTATACGATTAAAGTTGGCTGCACAAAACAGGCTAATTTTAATTCAGGGCGTTTCATTGCTGGTTTAACAACCGTGTTTACTCCAAAAACGGTTACAATTTCTAACGGTTGGAATTTACATGCACTCGATAGTAATTACGCTTTAGCTCGTGGAAATAATTTAGTGGTTGAGATTTGTTATGATAATAACGGAACCACTTCGACTAATGCTGCTGTGGCATTCATGTCTACAACGTTCCAGTCTTGTATTACTTCTTATGGAAGTACTAGCCAATGTGGGAGTTCATTTTTATCGTTGGCAAGCGCGTATAACCGACCTACAATTCAACTGTCATATTGTGGTCAAAGAGACTCTGCAGAGTTCACATATAAATGGACGCCATCTCTAGGTCTTAATCACGATACTTTAAAAAACCCTACGGCTAATATTGACACTACGACCACTTTTAGAGTGCTTATTACAGATACCGTTGGTAGGTGTTCAGATACGGCAAGTCTTAAAATTAATATTGCTAATATTGATGCTGGCCCTGACACTTCAATGTGTCCTAATGATAGTATTCAGCTTTTTCCTGATGTGGTAACTTCTTGCGGAGGGAGAGGCGTTTTTGTTTGGACTCCTTCTCAGTATTTTAAAGATGATTCTGTTAGAAATGCCATAGTTTCAGTTTCAAAAACTACAA
The DNA here is from genome assembly GCA_905181875.1 of Flavobacteriales bacterium UBA6770. Classification (GTDB taxonomy): domain Bacteria; phylum Bacteroidota; class Bacteroidia; order Flavobacteriales_G; family Salibacteraceae; genus UBA6770. The sequence goes on along the minus strand of CAJIZH010000003.1, from coordinate 657,689 downwards.
TGGTCACGGTGACTTTTCATGATTCATGTGGTTGTGCACTTAAGGATAGCTTAATGGTTTATGCAGATTCAGTTAGAGTAGATCCTGACATGTATAACCCTGATTGTGCTGCTACTAATGGTAGAATTAAGCTGAATACACTTGGAGGCTTTGGGCCGTTTTTATACAGTATTGATTCCGGAAGAACATTTGGTGGAGTAGATTCATTTATCAATCAAAGAATTGGATTTTATGCAATGCAAGTAGTTGATTCTATTGGTTGTGCTAGCCCTATTGTAATTGATACATTGTTTAACGATAATGCTCCACAGATAACATCTTTAATACCTAAAAATGTATCGTGTAACGGTTTTAGCGACGGTGAGATAGATGTCAAAACAAGGGCAAGTGTAGGTGTAACTCCATTTTGGTACAGTGTAGATTCAACCACGACATGGGTTAGAAGCTCAGTGGTTCAAAATCTAGCGGCTGGAAAATATCTCGTATATGCTAAAGGTGATAGTGGTTGTACATCTTTCCCCGAAAAAATTACTCTTACAGAACCAGATAAGTTAGAACTGGATTTTGAAACGGCAGAAGATACCTGTTTTCAATTGGGTAACGGCTGGGCAAAAGGAATTGCTTCTGGAGGAACTTCGTCATATGTCTTCACTTGGTCGATTTTACCAAATGTTAATGGTGGTCATCTTCCTGTATTGGTTGGGGATACTTTAATGACGAAAATTTATGCGGAGAAAACGCACAATCTAAATATTATAGATGTTAACGGATGTATTCTGGATACAACATTTGAGATAAAAGAACGTCCAGAATTGATGTTCGAAAATGTAACGATCACTCCGACAACTTGTTTTGGTTATGCTGATGGTAAAATTGCTATCAAGGTTTCTGGGGGTACTAAAAACTATCAGTTCAGTATTGACAGTGGAAAGACTTATTTAGATGGTAGTCCACTAGAAGCTGACAGTATGAATTTCGACACACTTGTACCGGGCATTAATTTTATTAAGCGTGGTGATTATCCGGTATTTGTAAAAGATAGATACCAATGTACTATTTCAAGAATCGTAACTGTTTTGCAGCCACCACTTATGGAAACTACTACACCTCAAGATAGTGTTAGAATATGTGTTTCAACTTGTGCTAAACTAGAGGTCAACTCTAAGGGAGGTAACTCCCCTCAGCATGAGTATAATTGGACACCAAGCTTAAGCTTAATTAATGTGGCTAATTTTTGCCCTTTAGAAAAAGAAAACCTATTCACCGTTTATGCTAACGATGAAAAGGGTTGTATTTCTAATACAATTATTCTTAAAGTTGATTTATTTGATTCGTTGAAGGTGCAATTGCCAAATGACACATCGATTTGTGATGGTGCTTTTGTGCAATTGGAGGCAATTGCTGGTGGTGGTGATGGAAATGGTTACAATTATGTTTGGCAACCTTTTGCGAATTTATCCAATGCATTTATTAAGAATCCAGTCGCTTCTCCAGTTTCTGACATTAACTATGCTCTAAGCGTGAAAGATAATTGTGGAAGTCCTGAGATTATAGAGAGTATAGAGATTAAAATACTGCCTCAGCCAGTTGTTAATTTCTCAGCAGATTCCTTAGAAGGATGTCCACCTTTTCAAGCCTATTTCGATAATAAAACAAATGACTCTTATAGATGTTTATGGAGTTTTGGTGATGGTACCAAGGCGGCAACATGTTCTGAGGTTTCAAAAGTGTATAGTCAAAGTGGAAAGTATAATGTTAAACTTAACGTTACAAGTAAAGATGGCTGTATTGATTCACTTGAAAAGAAAAATTATTTGAATATACTCCCTGTTCCACGAGCCAATTTCTCAATGGAACCTCAGCCTACTACTATTCTTGACACTGAGTTGAAGTTTAAGGATTTGTCAGAGGGTAAAGTGAGTCTTCATGAGTGGAATTTTGCAAGTATGGATACTTCCATGAAGCCAAATCCGAAGTATCAATTCCCTGATGTGGAGAAAGGTAAATATCCTGTGAAGCTTATTGTTACAAATATCTTTGGGTGTGTAAATGACACAATTAGAAATGTTCTTATTGATGCTGAATTTTTCTTGTATGTTCCTAATTCATTTACGCCAAATGGCGATGGTAAAAATGATATTTGGAAACCATTAGCTTCAGGTTTTGAATACGATTATTATGAAGTACAAGTTTTTGATAGATGGGGAAAAATGGTATTCAATACTACTGATTATGAAGATGGTTGGGATGGTACAGTGAATAATTCTGGAGAGAAAGCCGCCGTGGGTGTATATACTTGGCGTGTTGCTGTAGGTGATGCAAAAAATATTAAGACGTTGCACGAACAATTCGGAACATTAACTATCATTAAATAAAGAAGTATACTATGAAAAGTTTAATGAAACAGTTGCTACTTACTATTTTGTTATCAATTGGATTGTTCCAAATTGGTGCAATTGCTTCGCATATATCAGGAGGAAGTATTAAGTATAAATCGTTAGGTAATAATTCTTACTATGTTGAAGCAGCAGTCTTTAGAGATTGTAACGGCGCTGGTTATTCCTCACGAACAGAAACCGTTGATGCGGTTTGTACTTCAAATTCTGGAGCAGGGTGGACGCCTTATACGGTTCGTCATTTGGCCTTTGTAGCTCCGACTCCAATTCCGTTTGGCGGATCCTATGGTGGCATAACCGTCGGTACAGGTATAAATGCACTTGTAGCCGAAGAGGTGTCAGATGTTTGTGATAAGTTATTAGACCCTTCTAGGTCTCCAAGTACAAAATGTCGAAATAGAAATAATACCGCTCAAGGTTATATGCGTTTTAAGTTTTTCGCAGTCATTACATTGTCATCGTGCAACTGGTGGCGACTTGGTTTTTCTCCAGTCTGCTGTAGAAATACAGGATCAAGTAATACAAGTTCAGGCGGTATGTATGTACATACGTTTATAAACACTAGAGACTTTCCAACAAATTCGGCTCCAGATTTTGCAGATGAAGTTAAGCCAATACCATCTGCTTGTGTAGGAAAAAAAGTATACTATGGAATTGGAACAATAGATTATGATGGAGATAGTTTGCGATTTGAACTGGCTTGTGCAATGCAAGATTCAACGAGATGTGTGAGTTATAGTTCTGGCTTTTCGGCTAAAGTACCAGCGGCTGGAATGAAAATGGATAGTGTTACCGGATTATTGTCATTTACACCGGCAACGGCAGGTAAGCGAGTGGTTGCGTTTTGGGTAAAAGAATATGAAAGATGTACTGGAGTATTGAAAGCAAAAACACTGAGAGATGTTCAATTTAGGGTAGAATCCTGTTCCAATAATGTACCCAGAGATGTTTCGGGTATATCTAATATTCAGGGAAAGAACTATACTCTAGTTGATAGTTTTAGAATGGAGGTTTGTAACGGTGAATACATAACATTCGAGGATACGATCGTAGATATTGATTCCGCTGCTGGTAAACCAGACACATTAATTTTTAGCTCGAATTACGATAAAGTATTAACGGGTGCGACAATGACGATAAATTACATTACTAAAACCAAAGCAGTTGTTAAGTGGAGTTGGAGAGCATCAATTGGTATAAACCCAGTGAAAATATTTTACTTGGTATTTAATGATGATTTCTGTGATTACCCAGGTAATGGATTTTCTGTATTTGAATTGAATGTGAGGAATAGCACCAATGCTGGCAGAGATACTGCGGTATGTAAAGGAGATACAGTTCATCTCAATGCATCTGGCGGTAAGTTATATCAATGGAAAAGTGTTTACGGAGATTCATTATACTACAGCGGGCCGAAGCAAAACATATGGTCTGATACTACAATAGCCGATACTAACAGAACAATGAAGTTTTTGCCTTCAAAAACAACCTTGTTGGAAGTATGGTCAGATTTGCAAGAAGGTTGCATAGCAGCGCAAGCATGTAGTGTAAGAGATACGATTAAGATTGTCGTTGCTGATACCTTTAATGTTAGTATGCATATGGATACGTTAATCTGTTTCAACGATTCAACGATTCCAATTTTTGTAAAACCAGACAGAATAACCTCCACTTATAATTATAAATGGAGTCCTTCAGGATATGTTGATTACGATACAGTTAGAAACCCTAACGCCACACCAATTCTAAGTAAACCGTATTATGTAACAGTTACTTCAGACTCTGGGTGTGTAAGGACGGATTCGATGAAATTGAATGTGACCCCACCGTTTCCATCAAAGATTACGGCTACGGCTTCAGACACAGATGTTTGTCAGGGAACAAAAACTACTTTGGACCTAGAAATGGGCTATCGACCAACAGCTTGTGGTTTAACAAAAGGAATATGTATCGGTGCTGTTCAGAAGCTTGATTTAGGAAACGGAACTACTAAGAATGCATCTACTGGTGGAGTTGGGGCGGCAATGTGGCCTTGTCCTTACGGCAATGATAAAGAAAGCTCAAGACAGCAATTTTTGTATCGTTCAGGAGAATTGGCTGCCTCTGGTGTTAGTAACGGAATAATACAAGGTATTGGTTTTTATGTGGAAGATATTAAAGGTACTAGTACCTTTTCAAAATACTCTATAAAATTGAAATGTACCAGTAAAAATGCGCTATCGGCAGCATTTGAGGCAGGAGCGGTGCAGGTCTTTACTCCAAAAACTGTTACTATTCAAAAAGGGTGGAATTATCATGCCTTTAATACGGACTATGATTACGATGGTAGCTCAAATTTACTTGTGGAAATATGTTATGAGAACAGTGGAACTTCACTGAATAGTGAAGTAAGGTATACAACTACATCTTTTCAATCATGTGTCGTGGCATATGGTTCCTCGGCAATGTGTGCAACACAATTTATTAGCTTAAGTTCTTATGTAAATAGACCAAATATCCAGTTTTCTGTCTGCCAGGCTCCGGATCCAGGTGCATTTACATACAAATGGACACCGAGTACATACTTAAATAATGACACTATTAAGAGTCCTATAGCTACGATTGGCGACTCACTTACCTATTACGCTTTTATTGAAGATACTTTTAAGAAGTGTTCAGGGGTTTCAACAAAAATCCATATCGATTTAATAGCATTGGATCTTTCAAAAGATACGATTCTTTGTCCATTAGATACTATAGGAATTGACGCTAAGCCAAGAACTACATGTTCAGGTATTAGAACCTATAAGTGGACAGCAAGTGATACTTCAGCATATATTTCTAATGATACGGTTTCTAATCCACAAGTAATGGCTCAGATCAATACTGAGTTCTATTTATCCTTTAGTGATACTTGTGGTTGTACCATAAATGATACGTTCAAAATTGATATGAGGAAACTTTCTCCGCCTACAATCAATAGGACTCCACCGAATTGCGGCAAAGACAATGGGGTCCTTCAAATTATTGGAAATGGTGGTCTTTCACCTTATAGCTATACGTTAGCTGGTGGTGGGAAGAATTTGGCAAACTCTAATGGTGTATTCAACACATTAAACAATGGTTATTACACATTAAGAGTAACTGATGATGGAAAATGCTTTACTGAGTTTGTTGATACGTTTACTAATACCGCTCCCATAATTGATAGTATAACATCCGAAAATTTAATCTGTTATAAAGAAGAAGATGGCGAGATTGATATTTTTGCTTCTGAAGGTATTCCTCCATTGGCATATTCTATAGATGGCGGAGCAAACTATCTTACAGCAAATAGTTTCTCAGCTCTTGAAGCGGGAAAATACTCAGTAATTGTAATGTCTAATGATCTGTGTACAACGAAGCCGATTGAAATTACCCTAATTCAGCCCGATTCTTTATTTGCAACTCTGTATTATTCTGAAGTTACTTGTAATGGAGACGCTGACGCTTGGGCCAATGGAGTCGCTTTTGGAGGAACAACACCTTATAACTATAACTGGGGTAATGGATCCATTCAAGATTCTGCACTTAATTTATCTGGAGGTTTAGATTCATTGGTATTAACCGATGTAAATGGCTGTAGATACTCTAAAACCATAAACATATTAGAGTTTCCTGAAGTAGTTTTAGACAGTGTTGACTATACAAATAGTAGCTGTAATACATATGATGACGGGAAAATTGAAATGTTCGCAAGAGGTGGAAAACAGGCTCTTTTTTATAGCAAAAACCAAGGTGGAACTTATACTCAATTTAATAGCTTTAGTAAGTTAGAGCCAGAGACATATTATCTAAGTGTGCGTGATATAAATAACTGTGCTGCTTACGATACTATAAAAACTATAGAACCGCCTGAGGTTAGGTTAACAGCAGCATTTGATTCTACTAGAATTTGCGTAAGTACCTGTGCGGATATGGTGGTAAATGGTTCAGGAGGAAACATATCTAAGTATTCCTATCATTGGACTCCTGGGATATCAAGCACGCTGCAAGTTCAGAGAGTTTGTCCAGATGAGAGCTCGACTTATTGGGTTTATGCTAAAGACACTGCTGGTTGTATCAGTTTAACTAAAAAGATTAGAGTAGAATTATTCGATTCTCTTAAAGTTGAAACTTCAGAAGATCGTGAAATATGCTTGTATCAAAATACAGAACTACCAGTATTAGCTAGTGGGGGTGATGGGAGAGGTTTTGTTTACCAATGGTTTCCTCAAATTGGACTCAATAACCCAAATCTACCGAACCCAACAGCTAGCCCCGATGTTGCAACCACTTATACAGTTATTCTAACGGACTTGTGTGGTTCACCAAGCGCTTCTAATACGGTTAGAGTTGAAGTAAGGCCTTTGCCAAGGATTGACTTCACTGCAGATGTGACTGAGGCGTGCCATCCAGCTAAAATTATCTATAGAAACACAAGTCCGAATCAAGGCTTAGATTGTGTTTGGAACTTTGGAAATGGAATTCAATTTAATAGCTGTCTTGAGGCACCAACTATATATAACAGACCAGGAACTTATAATGTTACTTTATCTATAAGTGATGAATTTGGATGTAGAGATAGCTCTGACCAAGGGATCTTTTGTAAATGTTCTTAGATCGCCACTTCCTTTATTTGATTGGGAGCCTGAAAAGCCTACAACACAAAATCCAGATGTTCAGTTTAAAGATTTATCGGTATTGGATATTGTTGAATGGGAATGGACATTTGGGTCTTTTGGAACTAGCAATGAGCAACATCCAAAAGTAAGTTTCCCTGAAACTCATGAGGATAGATACCCTGTTAAGCTTTCAGTTAAAGGGGAAAATGGTTGTGCAGCAGATACAATTTGCATAATAGAAATTGGACCTGAGTTTTCCTTGTATATCCCTAAAGCATTCTCTCCAAATGGAGACGGTATTAATGATGTTTTTATTCCGGTTGGAAAAGGTATAGACCCCGAAGAGTTTCAAATGTTTGTTTATAATCGCTGGGGAGAATTACTATTCAAGTCAATTGATCCTTCTGAAGGGTGGGATGGAACAGATAGCAGAAGCGGTGAAGTAATGAAGGCTGGTGTTTATCCATTTCGTTTCTTAATTGGCGATACGTTCAATGACAAAGAAAGACATGAATATAGAGGAACAGTTACGATTGTTTATTCTGCAAAACAGGAGTAGTTTTCAATACTCAATACTTTAATAAAAAAGACTGCTCTTATCAGAGCGGTCTTTTTTATTTTTGGAACTTTCAATATCCTCTAAAAAGCTAATTATGCAAGAAAAAATTCGCGATCTGAATGCAAGAAAAGAAGAAGCAAAACTTGGTGGAGGCGCTAAAAGAATTGAGTCTCAGCATAAAAAATCTAAGTTAACTGCTCGGGAAAGACTGCATTTTTTATTGGATGAAGGTTCCTTTGAGGAAATAGGAATGCTGATGACACATCGCAGTTCTAATTTTGGTCTAGAAAATCAAAAGTTTTTAGGTGATGGTGTGGTAACAGGTTATGGAACAGTAAATGGTCGACTTGTTTATGTCTTTTCTCAAGATTTTACTGTTTTAGGAGGTTCGCTTGCAGAAGCGCACGCAGAGAAGATTTGTAAAATCATGGATCTTGCGGTTAAAAATGGAGCGCCAGTTATTGGCCTAAATGATAGTGGAGGTGCGCGAATTCAAGAAGGGGTAGTTTCATTAGGTGGTTATGCCGATATTTTTTATCGCAATACTAGAGCCAGTGGTGTTGTACCACAAATTTCTGCTATAATGGGACCCTGTGCTGGAGGAGCGGTTTATTCGCCTGCTTTAACGGACTTTGTGTTTATGGTTGAAAATACCTCATATATGTTTGTAACAGGTCCAAATGTGGTTAAAACGGTTACTCATGAAGAAGTGAGCGCTGAAGATTTAGGAGGAGCCTATGCGCATTCTACAAAATCTGGAGTAACCCACTTTAGCTGTGCTAATGAAATTACAGCGATTAATAATATTAAGCAATTGCTAACTTATCTTCCGCAAAACTGTGAAGATCAAGCACCCGTTGACGACTACCAATTAAAAGCAGCTGAGGAGCGAGAAGGTTTAAACAATGTAATTCCTGATAATCCAAATCAACCTTATGATATTCGAGATGTAATTGATTTAACGATTGACTCAGAAAGTTTCATGGAAGTACACAAAAATTTTGCTGAAAATATTGTTGTTGGGTTCGCGAAATTGGGAGGGAAGTCTATAGGTATTGTTGCAAATCAACCTGCAGTTTTGGCTGGTGTATTAGACATTCAATCAAGTAGAAAAGCTGGACGATTTGTTCGTTTTTGCGATAGCTTTAATATTCCATTACTTGTTTTTGAAGATGTTCCGGGGTTCTTACCTGGAACAGATCAAGAGTGGAACGGTATAATTACAAATGGAGCAAAGCTATTGTATGCATTTTGTGAGGCTACGGTTCCACGTATTACTGTTATTACAAGAAAAGCATATGGTGGTGCTTATGATGTAATGAATTCAAAACACATTGGCGCAGATATGAACTTTGCTTGGCCAACTGCAGAGATTGCTGTAATGGGAGCGAAGGGAGCCGCTGAAATTATCTTTAAAAATGAGATTAAGTCATCTGAAAATCCGGAGGCAACATTGAAAGAAAAAGAAGCTGAATATGCGGAATTATTTGCAAATCCATATAACGCTGCTGCAAGAGGTTATGTAGATGAAGTTATTGAGCCAAAAGACACGCGTTATAAGCTTATAAAAGCGTTTAGAATGCTATCTAATAAAGTTGATGCCTTGCCAAAGAAAAAGCATGGGAACATTCCTTTATAGGCTTACTTGGTCCATGTAACTTTTTATGTATTTACCCAGAATATCAAATTCTAAGTTTACTGAGGATCCAATTTTAAAACTCTTAAAGCAAGTGTGTTCATGCGTAAAAGGAATTATTGCTACTGTAAACCCTGACTTAGAAGAGTTGAAGGCAGTGAGACTTACCCCATTGACACAAATAGAACCCTTTTCAACCGTGATGTTCCCTGTTTTTGAACCATCGTATTCAATGTCATAAAACCAGCTTCCATCTTTCACCGAAATATTTTTAATGCTACCAATTTGGTCGACGTGTCCCTGAACTATATGTCCGTCAAGGCGACCATTCATTTGCATACATCGCTCTAAGTTTACCGCATCACCGACATTTAAGACTGATAAATTACTTTTTACTAAGGTTTCTTCAATAGCCGTTACAACATGATGATTTGATTCTGGAAGTTGAACCACGGTAAGACATACGCCGTTGTGAGAGATGCTCTGATCTATTTTTAGCTCATTTGAAACTTTGCTTTCAATTGTAAAATGAATATTGGTGCCTTCTTTAGAAATTGCCTTAACTACTCCAAGGTCTTCAATAATTCCTGTGAACATTTATTTTGTATTTACGGGTTTGTAATCTGATTGATTCATTAGTGTAATTGATCCTTTAAGCTCTTTAGATATTATTCCTGCAAGCCTTATTTCATTTACAACACATACATAGAAATAGACACCTGTAGGGCATGGTTTGTTTGTGGTTTGATTGATTCCATTCCAGTTAATCTCTGGGTTATCAGTTTCAAATACAACTTGCCCCCATCGATTAAAAATCACCATGTCAACGTTTTTAACATATCTCCAAGGATAAATAGGGTGGAAGATATCATTTGCCCCATCTCCTCCTGGAGTAAATACATTCGGTAACTCGTATATAGGGCAATTATCAACACACACTCTTGGACTCAATCCAGACTCGTTATTGAAACTATCAATTGCAGAAATGGCATAGCACCCAGCAACTGATATTAATTCCTCAAATCGAATTACAGTATCAAATTGGTTATTAAGAGATGCAATTAAATCATAATTATTACCAACTGCTGGTGAATAATACACATTATATCCTACTACGTCCTTATAATTACACGTGTTGTTTACGTTATTCCAGCGGAGTTCATTCACAAAAAGCTCGCACTCACTTTCTATTTCAGGTTTTTCAGGAACACAAGGTGGAATGGTATCTTTGGGAATACCAGCTGCAATTTGAGAAAAATTAAAAATTGTATCAGGTAATTCTTCGATACTATACCTTCCAATAGTTTTCATTCTGTATCTGTATTCTCTATCGTTAACAAGGTTCGAATCAATATAATTTGAGGACTCGGAAGTATCAATAAGTACAAATTCACCAGCTTTTTCTCGATAAATTTCATAGAAGAAATTATCCCAAGGAACTTGAAGATCAAGACTTAGGTGAAGCTTTCTATCATCCGAAGAAATTTTGAGAAATGGAGAACTAGCGGTATGCGTAGTTCCTATCAATGAGTCTTTGCTAAAGAGCTCAATAAGGTAGGTTTGTGAAGTAGTCTGAGTGTTTAGCCGTTCAAATTTTATTAGAGTATCAATTTCATAAAAATCCGGAAAATCATTTGATGTAAAGATTAATTCGGTCGCTGATGAAAGCCCCTTAGATCTGTAAACATTGTAAGAATACGGAGCACTATATTGAAGTAGAGAAATGTCTTGCGGCTTTGCGAATGCGATGCTATCAATGCCATTTTTTACATCTGTTTCTGCTACTGAATTTCTATTGATTATTGGTACATCAAAAGGCAATTCATTGCATGTTTCATTCGAGCCATAGCCGGGTGTTTTCCCTGGATAAATAGCAACGACTCTATAGCAATAAATTTGACCATGAAAAAGCCCCACTCCTCCGTTATCGTCAGTATAAGTTGTGGAGTTCCAATTACTAGTGCTTCCGATATACTCATAGTCTAAGTAACCAGGAATTCCAGTTTCACAACTGTCGGGTGTCCAATCTGTAGAGTCAATTTTTCTGTAAATATCATATCCAATCGCATTATTGCAACTAGATGCATCCCAAGAAATAATGAATTGGTTTTTTCCTGCTGTGCTTCTCACGTTTTTTGGGGCAGGCCCTATTATCTTAATCCCTAAGTTCATAAAGTTCACTAATCGTACAGGGGTCCCGTTGTCTTCCGCCTTAAAATTCATTTGGTAATTTGAGGAGCGAATGTGGTCGCAAGTAGTTTCCCATACAAACGGAGATGTTACTTTTCCGTTTTGACCAATGGCTTGGTTAAATAAAGCTGGGGATGAATTTAAAAAGAGCGGTTCTCCAGTTCCTGTTAGAGTCACGCTTTGGAAAATTGAATCTGTGGCAACAATATCTCTGTTTATTCGCACTCCAGCTTCAATGCATATGTCATCGGTTTCCTTAAATTCGGGAGGCGCATTGTTGCATTTCAGTACGTTTATTTGCATATCCCTAAGCACATCTCCAATCATAAGCCAATTTCCTCGGCTATCTTTCCTGTATTCTGAAATAAGGATACACGCATTATATACACCTTCAATAAGAGGTCCCTCCCACGTCAAAGTACCTGTAAGAGGATCAATTTCAAAGGTTCTTCTTGGACAAAGTGCTGGGGGGTAAGTATATCCTGGAATCGGGGCTCCATTTAATCCGTAGCATACTGAAAGACTGTAGGCTAGAGAATCCCCATCGGGATCTACTGCACCAGGATTATGATAAAAAGGATTACAAATACAAGCGTCATCTGCAGGAGGGAAGGTGAGTATGGGTGAGTTATTAGAACCAATCAATGGATTAATGACAAGGGTTGATCGAATAAAAAACGGAATACTTACAGACCTAGGAATATTCACGACTTGATCAACCCGGTTGGGATCTTCCATAGTTATAATATAAGTTGATGGACCTGGATAAGTATGTTTGGTTCGATAAACGTTTTTTTGAATACTTCCGGGAACAAGAATTTCTCCTGCACAGTTGCAGCTAATACTAGGATCACATGGAGCTGCACTATTTATTCTAGGAATTGTGTCGCTGTCTCCATCGCCAAAGAATATTCCCAATTCACATCTATCAGCTTGGCTCGATCTAGGGTCAGTGTATGTTGTAATTGTTATTTCGTAAGTAAATCCATTGAGTTTACGATAAGTGATTTCTCCAGCCTTGTTATGAGTTGCATTAGCCTTAGTTATTTCTCCGAATAAGGAAAACAACAATGCAATAGCGGATAGGAACCAAATGTTTCTCACAAAAACAAATTTACCGATAATCAAGCTCCAAAAATTGAAAATAGGGTTAAATGAGTAGTCGGTATTTTAGGCAGTCTTGAATGTGTTTTTTTTGCAAAAGATGTTACAATGAACGTTGCCTATATTTAGGAGGTCCTGATTGTTTCAGAAAATACTTTGGTAATTATAGAGCAGTTGAAGTTGGTGTGGAATTATTAGCTGCATTAAGGTGCCACGCGTTCAATAAATTATGACAAAAACTTAAAAGAATACACGAACACTACTAGTGCTATGTATCTGAAGGGATATGCTTAAGTAGAATAGATGGCGCCAGTGAAAAAGATTCAGATAAATCAACTATTTTGAGAATGATATTTAATTGAGAAATGAAATTGTTACATATTTGACCTAATTATGTATGATTTAGCAGAAATAAAAGAAATGAGTGGCAATGATCAGGACTTCATTAAAGAACTGATTCAGCTTTTCGTAAAGAATAATATTGAATACCTTCAAGAAATGAACGTCGCTTATGAGAAAAAAGACTGGGTTCAGGTTAAGTTTTTCGCACACAAAATAAAGCCATCAATTTTGGTTATACATGCTGAAGGATTAAAACAACCAATTTTAGATTTAAACGAGTATTCAGGAAAGCAAACTAACCTGGAAAAGATACCGGCGTTGCTTAAATTGTTGAATGAACAGCTACCTGTAATTTGTTCCGAATTAAAAAAAGAAATTAAATGAATCTTAAATGTACGTTTAGTATAAATAAATATTTACATTTGCAATTCGTTCTTTAATTAAAGTAGAAAACAGTAGTTTTCAAAGATTGGTTGGTTGGGACCTCCCTTCGGTACACCCTATTACTGAAGGGACTCAAGGTCCTACAAACAGGAAGCTACTTCTAAGATATATAAGGTTGGTTGGTTGGGACCTCCCTCTGTATAGGGTTTGTGCTTGCACAAGCAGAGGGAACCTCAGGTCCCAAATTGAAAATAAAAAAAATAGAGCTTTATTCTTAATGAATAAGGCTTTTTTTATGCCAAATTTTGCCATAAAAAAGTCCTTCCAAATTAATGAAAGGACTTTTAAGAGCTTTTAATCTAATGCTTATTGAACCAATAGTTTCAGAGAGGTCTCAATGTTTTCATTTACCCTTAAGAAATAAATTCCAGGTTTTAGAACTGAAATATCCAAATCTTCATTTGGAGTAATATCAGCATTAAGTACTTCTGCTCCTGTAATATCAACAATAGAAATTTTAGTAACTTCTAAGAGTCCATTTACAGTTATCAAACCATTTGAAGGGTTAGGATAGAGTGAAAGTTTATTGTTCAGCTCAATAGCTTCAACACTGACTACAGTGCTTATTTCCTTAGTTAATACTTTAGCACACCCCTTTACATCCTTAATTGTAATTGTGTGCACACCACCTTCTAAATCATCCGCCAATACTCCGGTACTAGAAGACCTATCCCAAGAATAGGTGTACGGAGGAGTTCCTCCACTAGCAACGACCTCAATTTTACCATCTTTTCCTGCTGATGTTTCGGAAGAATCAAAGACTATTGAAGCTAGCAGTGAATCCGGGTTTGTTAGGACTAGAGTATCAATAAAAGTCTCTGTGGTCCTTAGATCAGTAACCGTTAAAATATGAGTTCCCGCTTTTAGGTTTGTTGCTGTAGACGTTTGCTGATTATTTGCACTAGCACCCCAGTCATAGGTGTAATTTTTTGATCCAATTATAGTTTTAAAGCTTGCTGAGCCATTAGACTCTCCAAAGCAATTAGGATTTTTTTCATCATTAATATAGCCATACAGAGAATCTACTAACAAGAATTGGGCAGTTAAAATATTTTGATCTGTACTATCCGTTGTAACTTCAGCAACCTGATAGCCTCTGTTTTTTGCCAACCATGTATATCTATTAGTTACAGTAATTGTTTGTTGAACTTGGGTCCAAGTTCCTGTAGTAATTTGACGTCCAAATGCGGTAACAGTTTGTTTCTCGACGGTTCTAAGTCGAATAGTGTTGAATGTTGTTTGAACAGTTTTAAGATCACCATAAGCATCACAAGTTGTGTTTTGTTCTAACTCGGCGACAACCCTTAGTTTATTAAAAGCGGGGATTCCGAATACTAAGATGGTTGTATCAATAGTTGAGTCGATTACGGCTTTAGTATTGAATGTGTTTTGGTAATTAACAGGAAATTCCATTAATTTCAGATCAGGGTCAAGATTAACATCAGCTTTAATATTTGCATCAAAATTAAAGTCAGCGAAACCATCGACTGTTAATGAATCTTTCGTGAGTATTAAATAGGCATTACCTTCTCCAGGACGTTCAAGCACCATTTCGGCATCTTTAAACTTGTTGTCAACAGGGTTGGTGCTGCTCAAATTTCTAAGATAAACCGGCTGAACCGAGTCTGCTTTCATGGAACGAAAATCCCATGTTTGCATTCCTGCAGTTTTGATATCTAAGGACCCCGCGTTAGTTGTTTTTACAATATTGAAAGTATCTGGAGAAACATACATGTCAGAACTATCAATTGTGATTTGCGCTTGAGTTAATCCAGCAAATAGGATAAAAGCTGTTAAAGCGGAGTAGTGATTTGTTTTCATAATTTGATTTTATACTTGTAAGACGTTATGCGAAGCTTTGAAGTTGGCAAAGGTTGAAATATATTCCCTTGAGTTCTAACAATTCAGAATGAGTTCCCTGTTCAGCAATTTCTCCTTTGTCCATTACTAAAATTGTATCAGCCAATTGAATAGTTGATAGACGATGCGCTATTACTAGAGAGGTCCTGTTTTTCATGAGGTTATTTAAAGCTGTTTGCACAAGTTGTTCAGATTCAGTATCTAAAGCAGATGTAGCTTCATCTAAAATCAATATTGGTGGGTTTTTTAAAATAGCTCGAGCAATACTAAGTCTTTGCTTTTGTCCGCCTGATAGTTTACCACCACCATCACCAATATTGCTCTGATATCCATCTGGAAATTGAGAAATAAAATCATGAGCATTGGCAATTTTAGCCGCCTCTATGACTTCAGCTTCGGTTGCATTTTCAGCTCCAAAAGCAATGTTTTTATAGATGGTATCATTGAAGAGAATAGATTGCTGCGTTACAATGCCCATCAAATTACGAACGCTTTTTACCGTTGCCTTATTTATGGCAACCCCATCAATTGCAATAGAACCACTAATGGGATCGTAAAACCTTGGTAATAAATCGGCCAAAGTAGATTTACCACCACCACTAGATCCAACTAATGCAATGGTTTTTCCTTTTTCTATTTTGAACGAAACATTTCTAAGAACTAGGTCTTTATCGTATTTGAAGCTTACATTTTTGTATTCAATTGCGCCGTCAAACCCAATAAGTATCTTAGCTTCAGGAATATCTTCAATAACATTTTTGGCATTTACTAACTCTCCTAATCTATCTGCACTAGCAGCTCCCTTTTGTACATTGTACCAAGCTTTAGCCAAGGATTTTGCTGGTGAAATAATTTGGGAAAATAGCATGATAAATGCGATAAAGACAGAAGAATCCATTTCTCCATCCAAAACAATTTGACCACCAAACCAAAGAATAATCACTAAGATTCCAACGCCCAAAAACTCACTCATAGGAGACGCAAGGTCTCTTTTTCGGTACATCCTCACCATTAAATTGAAGTACTTTAGATTAAGTCCCTCAAATTTTCTAATACTACTATCTTCAGCATTAAATGCTTTTATTATTCTTAGACCTCCTAATGTTTCTTCTATGGACGCTATAATATCACCTGCCATTTGCTGTCCCAAGCTAGATGTCTTTTTAAGTGAATTTCCAACCTGGCCAATGACAAGGGCTGTAAGTGGAAGCATTAGAAATACGAAAATTGTGAGCTTAGGACTCATGTAAACCATGGTGCTTAGAAATAATATGATGCTTAAGGGTTCCCGAAACACCAATTCTATTCCCAATAAAACAGACCATTCAATTTCTACAACATCATTACTCATTTTAGAAATGATGTCTCCCTTCTTTTCTTCACTGTAATATGAAAGTGGTAGAACCAATAATTTCTTATAAGTATTTTCTCGTAAATCCTTTAGTACCCCGTTTCGAACCTTGGCCATTACAAAAAGGGCTAGATACCCAAATAGATTTTTAAAGAAAAAGGAAAAGACAATTACAATACACAAAAACAACAATGCACTTGCTTTTCCATCGGGAATAGAAGGCGCCTCCATAATGAGTTTGCTCAGATGATAATTGAACATATCGATTGCACTTTCGATAGAAAATTCAAAATTGCCAGCACCCTTTTCATAATATGCCTTAAACTCATTGTCACCTTTTACAAATATTAAATCCAAGAATGGAATTAATAAGGTCATTGAGAAAAGCGAAAACACTACCGCTAATAAGTTGAAAAACAGGTTCATATAAGCAAATCGCTTATAATTCTTTATGAGACTTAGTATTTTTATTAAATTCTTCAAGACAGCAAAATTAATCAAACACTTTACGAGCAAAAGCTATTGATATTTAATAACTAACACCATTCCGTTTGAACCATGAAGACACCAAGAAGAACATTAACTTTGTGCCATGAGCGGATTTAGACAAAACAAGGTTGAAAGTCTTTTGAAAAGAGACTTAAGTTCAATTTTTCAATTGGAAACTAAAGGAATGGGAATCAATGAAATGGTTTCCGTAACTGTTATTCGTATTAGTCCAGATTTATCTTTTGCTAAAGTTTATTTGAGTATTTTTCCTAGCACAAATGCTAGCATGGTCATTGAAATTGTAAAAAAACATGGATCTCAAATCCGAGGTATTTTAGGTAATAAAATTGGAAAACAAGTTCGTATTATACCAGAGTTGGCCTTTTATGTAGACGACAGTTTGGATTATACAGAACGAATAGAAGAATTGCTTAAAAAGTAATAGTGAATCTTCCTTTTTTAATAGCTAGACGGTATTTTTTCGCCAAAAAATCGCATAATATTATCAATGTTATTACTGGTATTTCTATGCTGGGTGTTGGAATAGGTGCAATGGCTCTTGTCGTTGTCTTGTCAGCATTTAATGGTTTAGAAAGGTTAGTTGGAGGGATGTATTCTAGTTTTCAACCGGATATTAGGATAGAACTAAGAGAAGGGAAAACGTTTTATATTGATAGCCTACCTGAATCAACAATTCGAGTCATAGAGGGTATTAAATATCTTTCACCAAGCATTGAGGAAACCATTTTACTGAAGTATAAAGAAGCTCAGTTTTTTGTTACTGCGAAAGGAGTTACCGATGAGTTTTTGGACATGAGCGGCCTAGACTCCATGATTTATGATGGAACACTAAAAATACAAGAGGATGGAGTAAGTTTTATTGTGCTGGGGTATGGAGTAGCTGATCAACTCAATGTTTTTTTAAATCATGTATTTGAACCAATAAAAACATATGCGGCAAAACGAGATGCAAAGGTGGGTACACAAATTCACGAGGCTTTTAATACCGATGTTATTTTTCCGTCAGCTATTTTTAGCATAAACCCAGAGTTTGATTATCAATATGCTGTTATGCCTTATGAGTATACTTCTAAATTGTTACAGCAAAAAAATCGGGTTTCATCATACGAAATAGGAGTTGATGAAGAAGTTGATGCAGAAACAACGGCAGAATTAATTCGATCTAAAATACCATCGAACTTCATTGTAAAAACGCGATATCAGCTCAATGAACTTTTGTATAAAACCAATCAAACTGAAAAGTGGATTACCTTTTTTATACTCACTTTTATCTTAGGAATAGCATCATTTAATATGCTCGGATCACTAACGGTTTTGATTTTAGAAAAGAAAAAAGATTTATATACTTTGAGTGCAATGGGGTTTACTCGTGCACAAATGAAAAAAACTTTTTTAATAGAAGGGTTACTCATTTCCATTATAGGTGGAGGAGGCGGAATTCTAGTTGGACTTGCTCTTTGTTTTTTTCAGCGAAATGTGGGATTACTCAAACTGCAAGAAGGTGGTATTTCACCTTACTATCCAATAGAAATACAGGTTTCAGATATTTTATCCGTAGTGCTTCTGGTTGTAATTATTGGCTTTGTATGTTCATGGTTACCAACACGTTGGCTCCTAAATAGAGACGATAAGATTGGAAGAAATTAAATAGAAAGAAATATGAAAAATTTAGGATTAATTCTAGGCACGCTTTTAACAATGCAATTTTTAACTGCTCAAGAAGTCAAACTAGATAAAGTAGGCGGCTATGAGTTTACTAATTGCACGAAGCTTGAGGCATTGCCAGTTTCCAATCAATTTAAATCAGGAACTTGTTGGAGTTTTGGAGGACTTAGTTTTTTTGAATCAGAGATGATAAGAATTGGCATGCCTGTTATTAATCTTTCAGAAATGTATATAGTTCGCCATGCTTACGAAATGAAGGCTCATCGCTACTTAAGAATGCAAGGAAAATTTCAATTTGGCCCTGGAGGACAGTTTCACGACATTATTGAAGTTGCAAAATTACATGGACTTATGAGCGAAGCAGATTACAATGGGAAGCCAGTTTCCTATGGTTTGCCCGTGCATACTGAATTGGATGCCATTACAAAATCAATGGTTTCTGTTGCAGTTAAAAGACCAAACAAAACGCTTTCTGAAAGTTGGTGGCCAGCTTACAATTCAACGCTCAATAGTTACCTAGGTGAGGTTAATGAGGATACCAATAAAAAGGGAATGGAAACGTTAAAGTCAACTGGATTAAACTTAAATGATTACATAGAACTAACCTCCTTTACTCATTTAGAGGATTATAAAAAGAACATTCTATTTATACCTGATAACTGGACAATGTCCGGTTATTACAATTTACCATTGCAAGACTTGCTGAGTGTATTGAATAATGCATTGAATAAGGGCTATACGGTTGCGTGGGATGCAGATGTAAGTGATAATGGCTTTTCTTTTAAAAATGGATTGGCAGTTGTACCAGCAACACCTTGGGGTCAGATGTCAAAAACAGAGCAAGATACTATTTTCAATTCTACTATAAATGAAGCTGAAGTAACTGCAGAAATGCGGCAAAAATTATTTGAAAACTTTGAAACTACCGATGATCATTTAATGCACATCACCGGAAAATGCAAAGATCAAAACGGTAATAAATTTTATTATACCAAAAACAGTTGGGGAACAAAAAGAAACAGTTGCGGTGGATTTCTTTATACTTCGGAAGCGTACTTTAAACTAAAAACTGTGGCAAT
Source organism: Flavobacteriales bacterium UBA6770 (assembly GCA_905181875.1). Lineage (GTDB taxonomy): Bacteria > Bacteroidota > Bacteroidia > Flavobacteriales_G > Salibacteraceae > UBA6770. The sequence continues at coordinate 637,931 of CAJIZH010000003.1, read as the reverse complement.
AATGGTACACAAAGACGCTATTCCAAAAGCAATCAGAAAAAAGTTAGGCATTTAATACTTAACCAGTCTAATGGATTGACTTTGAATGGAGTTACTTATTTGTAAGAAGTATACTCCATTTGATAAATCAGTAATATCAATTCGGGTTACAGGATTTAAGTTTTCAATTTCTAAAACAGTTTGACCATTTATATTCTGAATGTTGAAATGAGTATTTAGTATCTCAGCCTTATCCTTTAACTCAACCGTAATTTTGTCGTTAGCTGGATTGGGATATGCTTTCCAAAAGGTTTTTTCAGAATTATTGATTTCTTCAACCGAAATCATATCATTATCCTCGGAATCTTTATCCTCCTCCTTTGGTTTAGGAATAACAAAGCCAATGTCCTTCATCAACAAAGAGGCTCCTCCTGTATTCATGCCAAATATGATATCGGGCTTATGGTCACCATTCAAATCGCCAGGAAAAGGAGCAATGTTCCTGTTGTATAAGAACAAACTATCCTGAAGTTTGTAGTCATCAAAATCATCTGAACTGTCATTTGTAAATTGAAAAAGCCAACCACTAGAAGTTCCAATGTAGAGATAGGTTTTTTGTTCAAGAGTATCTGAACTTACCCCATTTGAATCTGTTACAATAACTGTTGGTTGTAAATAACCACTTCCAAATTGATCAGCTAAGTCTATTCCAGCAAATTGTTTCTTGGTAATGGCTTTTTTAAATTCAGGGTTTCCTTTTGATCCGATATTTTCATAATAATTTAAATCTACAGTGTACGATCCCGCTAAAAGGTCAGGCAATGAATCTCGATTAAAATCAAAGAAGGTAATCTTAGGAAAAGGTACAAGTTTTAGTGAATCTAAGGTAGAAGGTGTGATGATAAATTGGCAAGAGTCGCCTGGTAGGGCTATGTTTTTTAACCATTTAAGTCTTCCATCTTCATTGGTTAATACAAGATCCATTGCACCATCAGCATCGAAGTCGATAGGCTGAATGTTTATGTCATAATTATTATTGAAAGGTAGTGGCAAGAAGTTTTCCGATATCAAGTCAAATGAAGGCTGGTTTTTTGTACCACTATTTTTCCAATAGAAAATGGAATTCCAAACAGTGTCCCCATCATTCAAGTTTAAACTTGAGCCTAAAATATCTAACAAACTATCGCCATTTATATCAATAAGGACAAATCGAGATTGTTCGCCAATATCAATATGTCCTGTTGACATAAAATCTCTAGAGAGAATGCGTTTTATTTTGCAACCCGTGTCAGGAACTGATTCGTAATACTGCACTTGTTTGTGATTGGCACTGCTAATGCCATCCATTGGTGCAATTAAAAAATCATCAATTGTATCGCCGTTTATTTTAATGGTACTTACGTATGGAAATAATTTTGATTTTATGCTACTGCTATTTACAGGAAAAGACGTGTCTTGTTCTGTTATGCGAGCTGCAGTGCTAGTGCCATTATTATACAATCCAATCACTCTTTCATCACCTGCAAACCCTATCATTAAATCGGGTAAACCATTGCAATCTAAGTCGGTAGTTGATAAATTGGCGCCACCATGTCTTGATCCCGAAGGCAAAAATTTTCCAGCACAACTGCCCATATTTACTGAAAAACTATTAGGATTGTCTACAAATCCACCCCAACAAAAATTGGTGAGCGCAAACTCTAGACTATCTGCATTTGAATGGGTGTTAGATTCTGTATTTTCATAAAAATACACGGAACCTAAACCAACCGCTAGATTTGCAAAATCAATATCTCCATCTCCGTCGAAATCACCTATTGCTGGGACCTCTGTTGCTCCAACACTAAATGGGAATGTGTTGTTGTTGTATAAAAAACTACCCTTAATTGATTTTCTATTTTTATTGTTTGGATCTTTAAAAAGAACGCGTTCAAATTTTAATTCATTAGGATTAGTTGATATATTTTTGTTTATTCCTATGATACCATTATCATTAAAATATTGATCCTCAAGACCATCCTGATTGAAGTCTGCAAAAAGGCTAAAAAATCGACTAAATCCTAATTGTGAAGAATATCCCCTTACTAATTTGAAATTTGGGCCGAGCTTAGCACGAATAAATGTTCTGTGGTGAAATGAACCTTTGTCAAAAACAATTAAATCAGAAAGACCATCTTGGTTCAAGTTTATTTCTGAAAACATAGGTTGTAAAAAGCCCCCAGACCATGGAATTGAAAGGGTATCTGCACCTTGTTTTACAATAACTGAATCATATAATCTGTAATCGTTAAGTTGCACTATTTGGCAGAATGAAGTATTAAGGAAAAGGCTCAAAAAGAAAATTAAGGAAAATGATTTCATAAAGTCAAATTTATACTCTTAATGAATCAAGAATTCCCATGAATTCGAATTTTACCTTACTTAAACAACAATTTAAGTGTGCTCCTTGTCTTTTGTTCAATAATTAAGTCTTTGTTTAACAACAACTCTTCCAGCAATTTTGCTTGGTAATGGCGAACGGTTAGTAGCTCTAAATTTTCATTGTATTTAACTTTAAATTTTTTCGCGAATTCTTCAATTAGTGTTGATGTTTTATGAGGATCATTGTCTATGCAAATTGAGCAATTTACTGCCGAATTCTGAACCAGATTAACTTCCAATTTATGTTCAAACAAGGAATGATAAATTTCACTCATTTTTGACTCTCCAAAAAAGGATAAATCTTCTGACTCCAAAGTGATTAATAATTGATTTGGCTTGTAAATGTAAATGGCTTTACTTCCATCAAATTCTGTGGTAGAGTCGATTGTAGTTCCTTCATTTTCAGTATTTTGAAATGAACGTACTCGCAAAGGAATGTTCTTTTCAACTAGAGGTTGAATCGTTTTGGGATGTATAATTGTTGCTCCATAATAACTTAATTCTATTGCTTCTTTATAAGACATGTTTGGTATTAAATTTGGTGCATTAAAATACCTTGGATCGGCATTCAGAACACCATCAACATCTTTCCACACTACCAATTCTTCGGCATCTGTGAAATTAGCAAAAAGCGCAGCTGAGTAATCTGATCCTTCGCGTCCAATTGTGGTCATTAAGTTGTTTTCAGTACCACCAATAAACCCTTGAATTAAGTTGGTCGAAGCTTCGTTAAGCTGATTTACCAATTCAGCTTTTGAAAATACTATATCTGGCGTAGCTTTTCTAAATCGATTATCTGTTTTTAAAATTTTACGTGCATCCAACCAATTTAACTTATGACCTTTTTTCTGAAGATATGCACCTAATATTTTTGAAGAAATCAATTCGCCTGCAGGAACAATTTGATCGTAAATCTCATCATACGAGGTGTTTTTAGAGTGCTTTAGGTAGGCCTTACAATAATCAAGAACTTTGTTTAAGTTGTCTTCAGCCCCATTTTTTTCTTCCTCAAAAAGCCCACTGATTATTTCTTGGTGAAATCTTCGTATTTTGTCTAAATAAGGTTCAGTATTCTGTCCGCTTAATTGAGCTTCCACCAAATTTTCAAATGCATTGGTTGTTTTCGCCATAGCCGATACAACAACCAATTTAGGTCGGAATTGAGCAATTATTTGCTCTATATTTTTTATTGAATCCGCAGATTTTAATGCGGCTCCTCCAAATTTATAAACAACGTTTTTCATTTTAGATGTAGTAAGTTATCAAAAGTAGGTTCTTGAATAATTGATTTTCAAACAATTAGAAACGGTTGTTCACAAATTATATTTGAGTTTTGATACAGGCGTAACCTGCTCATACACAATTCTTAACGGATGTTAATTAATGCATTCAAAAAGGTTGTATTTTTACGGGTTATGTTGAACACCTATAATGCCCAACTCTAAGGTGCTAACTGTGTCTTAAAGTTAAATAATAAGAACAAATATATTTTATATGACATCATTACTTCGCAACCTTAAAATTCTTTTTGTTATATTGGCCTTAGGAGGGATTTCGAATCAAGTTCAGGCAACTCACGCTGCTGGAGCAGAAATTACCTACCGTTGTTTAGGCGGCGATACGTTCGAATTAACTTTAAGGCTTAGCTTTTTCTGTGGTGGAGCTCCAGGCTCTTTTCCAACGGCAGCAATTTTAAATAGTGCAGGTGGATTGGCTCAAACTGCAATTAAAAACACTTGTAACACAACTACTATCGCAACTGCTTGGGTCGCTGTTGATACTGTATTGGTGACACCAATTTGTCCAACTGCAAAAACAAATTGCAACGGAGGTACTACACCCGGTATTCAGCAAGTTGTATTCAAGCAAACTGTTGTATTAAATCCCAAGTGCGATAAATGGATTGTCTCTGTTAGATATAATGCTAGAAATACTTCTACAAATCTTGTTGTATCTGGTCGAAATAATAATCGACTATACGTAGAGGCAGAGATTTTTAATAATACGGATTCGACGAATAATTCACCTGTATTTACTAGTCTACCCGCTCCAGCTTTATGTTTAGGGCAGCAAGTAGCGTATAGTTATGGTGCCGTCGATACGGAAGGAGATTCCTTGTTCTTCAGAGTAATTAAGGCTAGAACTGCAGAAAACACGAATATGAGCTACAATAGCACACTTGATGAAAGTGATATAGGGATTGATTTTAGTACAGGAGATCTTACCTTTACTGCACCTAATACAACTGGTTCTTATACGATTGTAGTTATTTGTGATGAATATGATCGAGTAACGGGCAAAAAAATAGGAAGCGTAATGCGTGATATTCAATTTGCAGTTGTTGCATGCGGTACCAATACTCCTCCAGTTATTGTTGTTGGAGGAATTACAAATGTTACAGGTGGCGCCAAAGTTGATTCTACGAGTGTTAAGACAAAAACCTCAGCAATACTTTGTTTCGAAATGCCTTTTTCTGATGTTAATACAGGAGATACATTAACGTTAACTTCAAATGCCAATACTGCATTAAGTGGAATAGTGACGTCTACTCAGGTAGGAATTAATCCTGCGAATGCCAAAGTCTGTTGGACAGTGCCAGCAGCAGCAATAGGTAATTTCAATGTTTCGTTTGATGCAAGAGATGATAATTGTCCGTTAAATGCGGTAGCATCTATCACTTCTACCATAGTTATAGTCGGTGATTTAAATAAGGCAGTAATTACCGGTACTAAAGAGACCTGTTTTAAAGGAAATGATGGTTTTTTAACTGTTAATCATGAAGGCGGAATAGGGCCATTTGCTTACAAGTGGGATAGTGCAGGGGTGCGGATTTCGGCAAATACCAAAACTATCTTTAACATACCGTCAAGCATATCATATGTTGTAACAGTTATTGATTCTTTCGATATGAAAACGTTAAAGTCAGCAGGGTTTAATTTGGCTGTAACTCTTCCAATATCTGTGGCAAAAGCTACACCCACAAATATTGACTGTTTGGGTGGGTGTACGGGTGCCGTAAATATATCATCGGTTACTGGTGGAAATGGAGCTTATAGGTATAAATGGTCTCCAAGTGGTGATACCATATCAAACCCAACGGGTCTTTGTGCAGGTCAACAACTTGTAACAATTAGCGACGATAATGGCTGCGATAGCGTTTATAGTTTCAGTGTCGATCAGAACCCCAAAGTGGGTGTCTCTATTATTGATTCTACAAATATATCGTGTAAAGGTGGGTCAGATGGAGAGGCAGCTTCAATTGCTGTAATTACTTCTTGCGGAGTATATTCGTCAACTACAGCTAAATGTGCAACTACTTCAACCGTTTCAATAGGTGCCGGTGCAAGTGTGAACACATTTAACGGGTACCCTGCTCCGTTAGGGCAGGTAGACAACGCTAAGCAGCAATACCTTTACTTGGCTACTGAATTGAAAGCACAAGGATATGAGGCAGGTAGAATTTCTAAAATAGCATTTGACAAGACAACAACTTCAGCTTTTTCCTCAGTAAAGAATTATTCAGTAAATATTGGCTGTACGGATTCATCAAACTTAGATAGCGGCTTTGTTGGTGGACTATTTGAAGTATTTAATGCTTCAAGTTTTGCATTTAACCCTTTCATTACTAAAGTCACCATTTCATTTGGTCAGGAGTTTGTTTGGGATGGTAATTCCAATATTGTTGTGCAGATATGTTATGATAATGAATCAGCAGGCTTCCCTTCTAATGCAACGGTCAAATACACAACAACAAGCTTTAACTCCGTTGCTTATTTTGCTTCAAAAACTGAAAATGCTTGTTTAAAGGACTCTGCAACTGTGATCATTAAAAACAGACCAAATCTTGATATTTTGTATTGTGATGCAGGCATTTCATATTCTTGGAATAGCTCACCAGTGCAAACTGATAGCAATGCAACAAATTTACCAGCGGGTCAATATATAGTTACGGCGAGTACTCTAGGGGCTTGCTCCGATAAAGATACGGTAACACTTACAGAGCCGCTTTTAGGCCTCACCTTAAAGACTGCAATTGTTGACTCTCTTGATTGCGCAGGCGATACCAACGGAATTGCAAGTGTTTCAGTTGTTGGTGGAACTCCAGGATTCACATTTGCATGGCCAGCAGGAGTAACAACACAAGCGGGGGCGGATAGTATTGCTACAAACCTGTCAGGAGGTATTAAATATAAAGTCACGGTTACGGACTCAAAAGGTTGTGAGGATACGATTACTATTCTATTGACTGAGCCTAACGACATTTTCTTCAATAACTTTACTATAGGCGATGTATCTTGTAAAGGTGGAAATGATGGAAGTATCAATGTAACCGCAAGTGGTGGTTCAGGGATATTCCCGGCATCAAATTATGTATGGAATCCAGTCCAGACGGGTTCTTCTACAAATATCACTGGATTAACAGCAGGCACTTATAGATTAACGGTTACAGATAGTAAAGCCTGTCCGAAGGATACTTTATTTACAGTAGGAGAACCAGCAGATACGATCACTTTTGGCAATTTCACTTTACAAAATGTATTGTGTAAAGGAGCAAGTACTGGAGCCATAACTGTAACCCCAAGTGGCGGTTCAGGAGTGTATACAACTTATGTATGGAATCCAGTTCAGACGGGACAAACAACAACATTAACCGGTTTAGCAGCAAATACTTATAGATTAACTGTAACAGATAGTAAAACCTGTACAGGTGATACCTTATTTGAAATTACTGAACCAGCAAGCGGAGTCAATTTTGGAAATAGTTTGGTAACTGATGTAAATTGTTTTGGGGATAATAGCGGACAAATCATAGTTATACCATCAGGCGGTTCAGGCCCACCTTATACGAACTACCGTTGGACAGCAAATGCAGGAAGTACAAATGATACTGCAAAGAATTTATTAGCAAATACAATTTACAGTGTAACCGTTGCCAATGGAGTTTGTGATTTTGATACCTCATGGACACTTACTCAACCAGCTACAGCATTGTCAGCAACAGGAACAACAGTAATTTCATCATTAGATTGTACTGGGGATAATGATGGAAGTGCAAGCGTGCAAGTATCAGGCGGGACAGTAGGAACAGGTTATAATTATGCATGGCCAGCAGGAGTAACAACACAAGCGGGGGCGGATAGTATTGCTACAAACCTGTCAGGAGGTATTAAATATAAAGTCACGGTTACGGACTCAAAAGGTTGTGAGGATACGATTACTATTCTATTGACTGAGCCTAACGACATTTTCTTCAATAACTTTACTATAGGCGATGTATCTTGTAAAGGTGGAAATGATGGAAGTATCAATGTAACCGCAAGTGGTGGTTCAGGGATATTCCCGGCATCAAATTATGTATGGAATCCAGTCCAGACGGGTTCTTCTACAAATATCACTGGATTAACAGCAGGCACTTATAGATTAACGGTTACAGATAGTAAAGCCTGTCCGAAGGATACTTTATTTACAGTAGGAGAACCAGCAGATACGATCACTTTTGGCAATTTCACTTTACAAAATGTATTGTGTAAAGGAGCAAGTACTGGAGCCATAACTGTAACCCCAAGTGGCGGTTCAGGAGTGTATACAACTTATGTATGGAATCCAGTTCAGACGGGACAAACAACAACATTAACCGGTTTAGCAGCAAATACTTATAGATTAACTGTAACAGATAGTAAAACCTGTACAGGTGATACCTTATTTGAAATTACTGAACCAGCAAGCGGAGTCAATTTTGGAAATAGTTTGGTAACTGATGTAAATTGTTTTGGGGATAATAGCGGACAAATCATAGTTATACCATCAGGCGGTTCAGGCCCACCTTATACGAACTACCGTTGGACAGCAAATGCAGGAAGTACAAATGATACTGCAAAGAATTTATTAGCAAATACAATTTACAGTGTAACCGTTGCCAATGGAGTTTGTGATTTTGATACCTCATGGACACTTACTCAACCAGCTACAGCATTGTCAGCAACAGGAACAACAGTAATTTCATCATTAGATTGTACTGGGGATAATGATGGAAGTGCAAGCGTGCAAGTATCAGGCGGGACAGTAGGAACAGGTTATAATTATGCATGGCCAGCAGGAGTAACAACACAAGCGGGGGCGGATAGTATTGCTACAAACCTGTCAGGAGGTATTAAATATAAAGTCACGGTTACGGACTCAAAAGGTTGTGAGGATACGATTACTATTCTATTGACTGAGCCTAACGACATTTTCTTCAATAACTTTACTATAGGCGATGTATCTTGTAAAGGTGGAAATGATGGAAGTATCAATGTAACCGCAAGTGGTGGTTCAGGGATATTCCCGGCATCAAATTATGTATGGAATCCAGTCCAGACGGGTTCTTCTACAAATATCACTGGATTAACAGCAGGCACTTATAGATTAACGGTTACAGATAGTAAAGCCTGTCCGAAGGATACTTTATTTACAGTAGGAGAACCAGCAGATACGATCACTTTTGGCAATTTCACTTTACAAAATGTATTGTGTAAAGGAGCAAGTACTGGAGCCATAACTGTAACCCCAAGTGGCGGTTCAGGAGTGTATACAACTTATGTATGGAATCCAGTTCAGACGGGACAAACAACAACATTAACCGGTTTAGCAGCAAATACTTATAGATTAACTGTAACAGATAGTAAAACCTGTACAGGTGATACCTTATTTGAAATTACTGAACCAGCAAGCGGAGTCAATTTTGGAAATAGTTTGGTAACTGATGTAAATTGTTTTGGGGATAATAGCGGACAAATCATAGTTATACCATCAGGCGGTTCAGGCCCACCTTATACGAACTACCGTTGGACAGCAAATGCAGGAAGTACAAATGATACTGCAAAGAATTTATTAGCAAATACAATTTACAGTGTAACAGTTGCTAACGGAACTTGTGATTACGATACATCTTGGACACTTACTGAGCCGGTACAAGCATTAGATGCTTCATTTTCTAAAAAAGTACTTCCAACTTGCACTGCTGCAGGTTCTAATGAATTAAATGTAACAGGAGGATCTAAACCGTATACATTTATTGTGGTTGGAGCTAACGGTCAAAACACAGGTATTGGAGATAGTGTGTTTACTAACATAGTTTCAGGAGTTATTGAAGTTCTAGTGCGAGATGCAAAGGGTTGTGAAATAACAAAAACAGACACTTTAATTAACTCAAACAGTAACATTGCAGTAACGTTTACCTTAATCGATGAACCAGATTGTTTTGGAGATTCAACGGGTTCCGTTTATGCGACTATTACTGGAGGAGCGGGCATTAAAACATATACGTTCATTGCAAAAGCAGGGAAGAAAGGAACATCTGATAGTATTTGGATTGATACTCCTTCGGATACCATTACGGTAAATGTAGAAGATGCAGGCGGTTGTAAAGCATCTGCAACTACAGTTCTAGGCCAGCCAGATTCCATGGTAATTAATGTACAAGTCACACAACCTGTCTCATGCGCAACCGATTCTACTGGTTTTGTAAGATCAATTGTAACAGGAGGCACAAGAGGTGCAGCCCCAAGTTATACATACAATTGGAATGGTATTGGGAAAAATGCAGTTGCAGATAGTTTAAGAGATAGTATTCCAGTTGGAACCTTTAAATTAAATATAGTCGATAGTAAGGGTTGTAAAGATTCTGTTGATTATAACATGACAGGACCTATAAATCCGCTAATTGCAACCGTTATAAAAGATACTGTCAATTGTGGAAGAGACACTAATGGTACAGCCTATGTTATTCCTTCTGGAGGAACTCCTGGTTATACATATAACTGGAATTCAGGAAATGGAGGCATCAATGATGATACGAGTAAGTTCATGCGAGCAGGTGTTTTCATTGTTACCATCACAGATAAGAACAATTGTGAATTGATTAAAATCGATTCGATCGGATCTCCAGATACGTTAAAAGCCTCATTTTCTGTTGTTAATAATCCTGGGTGTGGTTCTTCGGGTGGACTTGGTGATGTAACTGTTACACCAACAGGAGGGACGCCAAATAATTCAAGTCCCTTATATAGCTATACGTGGATTGGTGCTGGAGTAGGTACTTCTAATGATAGTATAAGAACTTCTTTACCTCCTGGGACTTTATCAGTTGTAGTGTCTGATTCAAAAGGATGTACTTCAGATACAGTTTCTCAATTGCTAACACCTCCCGGAAACATCAATCCTTCATTTACATTAATCCAAAATCCAAGTTGTGACGGTTTATCAAATGGAAGATTGATTTCAACTCCAACAGGAGGAAATAGTCCATATGCTTTTACATGGACTCATGGAACTACTGGTATTTCAGATAGTGACAGAACTAATTTACCTTCTGGCGTTCCTATTATCGTTACCATACGTGATGGTGGAGGTTGTGTATCAAAAGATACAATTACACTTACAAATCCATCTAAATTTAGAATTCAGTTTACAGATTCAATATCTGTATTATGTGCTGGTGGAACAGGTGGAAGCGTTACAACGACCCCAATAAATGGAGATGCTCCATTCATTTTTGATTGGAAGGCCGGAGTATCGACTCAAACTGGGAAGGATAGTGTTGCAATAGGTTTAAGTGGTAGTGTAGTTTATTATGTTAAGGTTACAGACGATAATTTGTGTAATGCATTTGATACAATTATTTTAAATGAACCTGCGCCTTTAAGTCTAAGTTTTTCAGATTCTATTGAAGTAAAATGTTTTAATGAACCTGATGGGAGTCTTACAATTACTCCGAGTGGTGGAAGTGGAATCTATACATATGCTTGGACGGCATCTAATGGAGACCCAGTAACGACATTATCTACCTCTGATAGCATTGCAATTAAACTAATTGGTAATGTTGCATATACAGTAAAGGTAACTGATGCAGTTGGTCTTTGTTCTACTTCGGCGACCTATACATTGGATCAACCAACGGATTTGCGAGCATTTGTTTTAGCAAGAGGAAGTGCAACTTGTGGTGATAGTAATGGAACGATAAGAGTAAGGATTTTTGGAGGAACTCAAAATCAAACGCCACCAGCTTATAGCGTTGTTTGGGATAGTAATGGAACAGTTATCGGCACCGGACAATTTATCAATAACTTGTATAGCGGTTTATATAATTTTACTGCTACAGATGCAAATGGTTGCTTTATGCAAGATACCTCTTCTGTAAATGACAGAGGGGCTCCAAGATTATTTCCAACAGGTGGACCTAATAATGGAATAGTGGATGCCACTTGTAATGGTGTGTGCGATGGAGAAGTAAACTTAACTTTATTGTTTTCTCAGGCTCCCGTTTCTTATTTCTGGTCTAACGGAGATATAACTCAAGATGCTGATTCTTTATGTGCTGGACAATACAATGTAGTTGCAACAGATACAAATGGTTGTAAAGCATTTTATAATTTTGATATTCAAAATGATACCAATATAGCCGCTAGTAGTTCTGTTACGACGCCGCTAAGTTGTAATTCATCGGCTTGCGATGGAGTTATAAAGGCTAATGGATCCAAAGGAATTGCACCTTATAAATATGTGTGGAATACTTCTGTTAATGATACGCTTGATTCTATATCTAACAGATGTGCTGGGACCTTTATCGTTTCTGTTACAGATTCGAAAGGTTGTTTAGCTTCGGATACATCAAAACTTCTAGTTCCGACGAACTTTTCAGTTACACTTTCAGCAGATAGTGCAAATTGTAATGGTAGTTCAGATGGATCTGTAAGAGTTAGCAGCATAACAGGTGGTGCCGCTCCTTATTCCTATAAATGGAATACAGGATCAAACGATACCTTGTTTGCTAAAACCGGTTTAGGAGCAGGAAGTTATATTGTAGAAGTTTTTGAAGATGGTGGCTGTTCTATATTAGATACAATTCAAGTTGAAGAGCCTGATACGATAGGAGTTTCTTTTGCAACAGTATTAGCAGATTGTGGCTTGTCAAACGGCAGTGTCACCGCTACAGTAACTAACGGAAAAGCACCTTATAGCTTCAATTGGCCGAATGCAGGAATAACTACCAGCAATACCGATAACGGATATCCTGCCAATTCTCATAATGTTCTAGTAAGTGATTCAAGAGTTTGTACTGTTAATAAAACTTTCACTATAGGAAACAGAAATGGTCCAATCATAACGGTTGATAGTGTAAATGATGAAAGTTGTGTTGGAGCTTGCGATGGGGATATTTTTACTACTGTAACAGGTGGTAATCCAATTTATGTTTACGATTGGTTACAAGGAAATGGAAGTAGTGATGATACATTAAATCTATGCCCAAATACTTATACCCTTAAAGTTACCGATCAAAAGAATTGTTTAGGCTTTAGTGTGCCTATAACGGTTGATCCAGCTATTCCATTAATTCCAAATGCTTCTGTGGTTTCAAATGCTACAGTTCGAAGTGTTTGTGATGGAATTGGTATATCAAACCCAACAGGTGGAAGCGGAAGTTATGGTTATAAATGGCTGCCTTCAGGTGACACAACTCAGACTATAACTGGACTTTGCGCTGGACTTCATTTCCTAACGGTTACCGATTCTGTATCAGGTTGTATTGGGTTAGATACGATTGAAATTAGTGAACCACAATGTACTGTATTATTGAGCACAACGATTACAAAAATCAGTAATGCCTCAGCTCAATCTATTTGTGATGGTAGCGCAAGAGTTGCTGTTGCTGGTGGCGTTACGCCACTTACGTTCAGATGGACAAGTTTAGAATCTATAGATATTGCCACTGCTCTTTGTGGTGGAATGAACTACGTAACCATAACAGATAAAAATGGTTGTCAAGCAATCGATTCTGTTGAGATTATAGAACCAGTAACGATCATTTTAACTCAAATTGATACTACTGCACCTAAATGTGGTTTATGTGATGGTAAAATAAAAATTACTCCAGCTGGAGGATTAATCCCTTATACTTATAAATGGGATAATAATGACGCCACTGATAGTACAATAAATCGTTGTGCAGGTATTATAAATGTTACGGTAACGGATGCAAATCTAGATTCAGCAGTTTTCCAAATTGGATTAAGTAGTCAAAATGCACCTACTCTTGCAATGCTTACAAATGACGTTAGTTGCTTTGGAGCTTGCGATGGAAATGCAGCTGTTGTTCCTACTGGAGGCTCGGCACCTTATAACTATGTATGGCCAAGTTTAGGTAAGAGAGATTCTACTATTGGCCCATTATGTAAGGGTATTTATTTGGTCGAAGTAAGAGATAGTAAAGGTTGTATAGCAGTTGACTCTGCAAATATCAAGGAGCCTTTAGACATATTAGTCAATGTTACTACGGATAGTGCTGATTGTGCTCAAAACAATGGAGCGGCTGCTGTAACTGCGGTTGGTGGAACAGGAACCTTAACCTTTAAATGGTCTAATGGAGCTGGAAATGTAACTTCCATTAGCGGACTAGGAGCAGGAGCATACACTGTTGAAGTAAGCGATGCTAACTGCGTTAAATCTATTGGATTTGATATTAGTAATCCAGCAGGACCAACAGTGACGTTGGATACAGTAATTAACGAAACATGTATTGGGTCTTGTAACGGTGCAATATTTATTACACCTTCTGGAATAGTCCCAGGTGCTTATAGATTCGATTGGACTCCTAGTTCTTTGTCAGGTGAAGATGTCTCTAACTTATGTTCGGGTATCTATTCTGTTAAAGTAACTGATGCTGCTAATTGTGCTACGGTGGTTACAGATACTGTAAAGTCACCTACAAATCTTGGAACAATAATTACAGTAATTAATAATGCTTCCTCTTTCGGAAAGTGCGACGGAAAAGCAAGAATATCTATTTTTAAACCAGGTGTATATAAATATGCTTGGAGTAGCGGAGATGCTGGTGATACAGCACGAATGTTATGTGCTGGCGTAAATTACGTAACGATTACGAGCGCTAATGGCTGTCAATTCTTAGACTCGGTTGTGATTAATCAACCTCAGAAATTGATATTGATTCAAGTTGATACTGACGAACCTAACTGTAATGTTTGTAATGGCAAAGCATTTATTGCAGTAACTGGCGGAATACCACCTTACACATACAACTGGGATAATGGAGACGCTGCTGATAGTACAACAAAACGTTGTGCAGGAGTACTGTTTGTAACAGTTACCGATAGCAGAGGATATGCGGAAGTATTTAGCCTAGGGTTGAATAACAACTTGGCTCCCGCAGTGACTATAAGTTCGGCAGACACGAGGTGTTTTGAAGAATGTTCAGGTACTGCCTCTGCTTTTGCATCAGGTACTCTAGCACCATACAAGTATACCTGGCCCTCTTTAGGTAAAACTGGAGCGGCAGTGAGTAATCTGTGTTCAGGGATCTACATTGTTGAAGTTGTTGATAATGTTGGTTGCGTAGTTACCAGTTCAGTAACTATTGGTGAAGCTTCAGAAATTGAGGTCAACGTTGAAAAAGTATTACCATCTTGTGGAGTAGCAGATGGAATTATTTTCACAAATACGAAAGGTGGAAATACAAATACTACAGGCTATTCTTATTCTTGGTTAGATGGTATTTCATCACCAATTATTCCTGCTCAAACAACTGATAGGCTAATTAGTGTTAGTGCTGGCTTATTCTATATTGTGGTAACGGATAACTTTGGTTGTAAGGATACGACCTCAATTACATTAGATAATACAGGAGGAAAAATTGCAATAGGTTTAGATTCAATTCAATCAGTAAGTTGTGCTTCGGAATGTGATGGAGCAATCTTTACAAGTATTTCAGGAACTAGTCCTGGAACTTACGAATGGCTTCCTGGTGGGCAAACAACACCAAATATTTCCAGTATTTGTTCTGGTATTTACACTGCTGTAGTTACAGATACCAGTAAGTGTAAAACACTTCAATCATTTACGGTAAATGGTCCAGATCCGTTGAATGTGGTTTTCTCAAGAACAACTGATGCTACTTGTTACAATGCCAATGATGGAACTATAACGGCATTTGTTGCGTCTACTGAGAAAATTAGAATAGCTTGGAATGGTCCTGGAGGATTTGGTTCGAACAAATTGAAAGTTGAAAATCTGTTACCAGGAACATACTCCATAAATGTAACTGATGAGAGCAATTGTGTGACGACTGATTCAATTTCCGTTGATGCCAAATTTAGGTTCTTAATTCAACTAGACTCTAACAGAACTACTTGTAGTGGTTCAATTGCAGAACAACTTGAAGTTAAGGTTAATACAGATGATTTCTATTCTACTTTCTGGTATGATGGATATGGAAAACTTTTGGGCAGACAAGATACTGTTAGTGTTTTACCAGAGCCAGGGGATAATAACTATGTTGTTGAAGTTAGACAAGATGTTTGTATTAAAACGGATACAATTATTATCAGTCAAAGAGGTAATCTATTTGCTGATGCTGGTGAAAATGTGAAAATGGTTGATGGGCAAAGAATAATCCTGGGAGGTTCTCCTTCAGCTCCAGAAAATACAATTATACTATGGACGCCAAGTACAGGTCTATCTGCAAGTAATGTTCAGAATCCAGTTTCTTCAGTTACAAAAACAACTGTTTATAGATTAATAGTTGGTGATGTAGAAAGCTGTTTTGTTACCGATTCGGTTGTTGTAACCATTAATGATAAAATTGAAATTAATGATGGATTTTCGCCAAATGGAGATGGAGTCAATGATGTTTGGGAAATAGCAGTTCTTAAAGACTTTCCTGATGCTAAAGTGACTATATTCAATAGATGGGGACAAACTATTTATGAAACTGACCCTTATATACCTTGGGATGGAACTTTCGAAGGTCAACCGACATCAATAGGAACTTATTATTACATCATTGACCTTAAAGATACTTCGGTTAGTGAGTCAGTATTGAGTGGTCCTGTAACTATAATTAGATAATCATGAAGAGCTTTAAAGTAGTATTTATCGGCTTAGGATTAGGATTGATGTCATTGGTTTCACATGGTCAACAATTGGCTCATTATAGCCAATTTTTCCTCAACGATTATGTGTTGAACCCTGCCGTTGCAGGAACACATTCTTATTTTGACGTTCACTCTACTTACCGCTATCAATGGGTGGGAATTCAAGACGCCCCACGAACATTTTTAGTAAGTATGAATGGTCCTATTGGTAAAGGAAATATGGGTGTTGGTGGTTATGTCTATTCTGATGTTACTGGACCTACAAGAAAGACCGGTTTTAAAGCGAGTTATGCTTATAATTTTAAAGTGAATGATAGAATTAAGCTTTCGTTTGGTTTAGCTGGGGGCCTTATGCAATTTGCAGTCGATGGATCTGAGATTAATTTAAATGAAAAGAATGATCAAGCAATTGCGACAGTTTGGACTGCAGCATATACTCCTGATGCGGCTTTTGGTGCTTATTTGTACCACGACGACTTTTTTGTAAGTCTTTCTATACCACAGTTAATTGGAACCAAATTGCAGCTTGCAGAAGGTTATAGTACAACTGATAATTCACTGAAAAATCACTATTTCCTTAGTGGGGGATATACTTTTCATATAAATGATGCAATCGATATTCAGCCATTGGTTCAGGCTAAATACATACCGCCAACTAATCCTCAGATTGATGTTGGTGCTCGAGTAATTTGGAATGAAATGATTTGGCTTGGAGGAACCTATCGCTCTGAAGATGCAGCTTCGATTTTTGCGGGTATCAATTTCTTAGAAAACTTCTCTTTTGGATATGCCTATGATATCATTACAAACGATATTAAACAAGTGAGCTCAGGAACCCACGAAGTTGTTTTGGGCTTGAGGTTTAACGAACGTTAGGCCTAGTTGAATAAAGATTCAATTGCCTTTGCTTTTAGTAAAGTTTCCTCGTATTCCTCTTCAGGACTTGAAGCGTTTATAATTGCTCCACCTGCTGCGTAGCTCAATCTTTTAGTTGATGCATTGTAAAACAAGGATCGAATTACAACATTGAAATCAAAGTCATTTTCTGGGGTGAAATAGCCAATCGAACCCGAGTATAATTCTCGTTGAAAGTCTTCTAATTCTTCAATAATTTTTAAGGCGCTTATCTTGGGCACTCCCGTCATCGATGCAATAGGAAACATAGCTTGGACTATTTCGACGGGATCCTTTTTATCTTCCACTTCGCAGACTACCTTCGAAATCATTTGGTGTACTTGGGGAAACGAATAAATTCCAAAAAGTTCTTCTACCTTGACCGAGCCTTTCATAGCGATTTTGGACAAGTCATTTCGAGCTAAATCCACAATCATTACATTCTCTGTTTGGTCTTTCTCGCTATTTTTTAGTTTGTCAATTAAAGCAAGATCTTCTGTTATATCAGAACTTCTAGAGATTGTTCCTTTAATAGGTTCAGTAATTATTCTAGTTCCCTTTTTTTTGAGAAAACGCTCAGGACTTGCACAAAGCGCATGGAACTCCTTGTGTTTAATGAAAGCCGCAGATGGAGTAGGAGAGGACTCAATCAATCGCTGATAGGCTAAATAAGGGTTTATCCTACCTATTGCATTAAATTGCTGACAGAAATTCGCCTCGTAGATGTCACCTCTTTGAATATGAGCTTTAACCTGATCAATTTTTTTAAGGTATTCTTCTTTTGAAAGCGACGGTTGAAATTCAATCGTTTCTTTTAGTGCTGATTGGTCGCTTGGTTTTGTTTCTTGCCAAATTTCAGTTACTAAATCTTGAATCTTTTCTTTGGAACTTATTTCGGGAAAGAAAAAACATTGAATTTGGATTGATCCATTATTAGGCTGAATTTTGAAAACCAATTCGGGTTGAACAAAGACTAATTTGGAATTATTGAATCGTTTAGGGTTATTAGAAGTAAGCTGTTCCAACTCATTTTTAAGGTCATAGTTTAACCAACCAAAGCTCCAGTCTTGAATGGTTTTTCTAAAAGTTTTAAGTGCTTCAAATGCATTCGATGAATTAGTTTCTATTTGAGAAATAGAACCCAATGCAAGGTATTCGGTCAGGCTATTCGTTCCATTTCCTAAATAGAAAACGGAGTTTTGTTTTTCCAATGAAGGAAAGTTGATGGAGTGCTCAACTTCAAAGGTTAAACACAATCGTTGCCTAGCCATTCAGTACTATGTCTTTTAGTGTAGCTATCCATTGTGGATGATCATTTAGGCTTTCTACAAGCTCTAAGTGCTGACCACCATGTTCATGAAATATTTCCTCGTACTCATCTTTTATTTCAATGGTAGTTTCTAAACAGTCAGATACAAAGGCAGGACTAAAGACAAGCACTTTTTTCATTCCTTTTTTTGCCAAGTCTTCAACCACAAAATCTGAGAAAGGTTCTAACCAGTTTTTATCCAGCCTTGATTGAAAGGAAACGGTGTATTGCTCTTCCTTTAAATTGAGTTTAGCAGCAATAAGTCGTGTGGTTGCATAACAAGTTGCCTTATAGCAATGTAGGTTTTCGTGGGTGATCTCTGACTCACAATGTTTATCGCTGCATGGTCCCTCCTCATATACTTTGTCTACTTGTCGTTCTGGCAATCCGTGATAAGAAAATACAAAGTGTTCAAAATTTGATAAATCGTGTTTTTTGGCATTGTCTACTATGGTGTCGATATAACCAGAGTGATCATAGAACTGTCCTGTAATTCGAAGATCAGGAATTACATACCATTTTTTCAAAACCCGCATAACTTCCTCCACTGTGCTTCCAGAGGAGCTTGAGGCGTAATGTGGATACATTGGAATACAAATAAGTTTTTTAGGATTCTCTAATCGCACCTGTTCTAATACCTCGGGAATGCCTGGGTTTTGATACCGCATCGCAATATGCACACTGTATTCATCACCTAACGATTCTTGTAATAAATCTTTTGCTTTTTTACCATAAATGACAAGAGGAGACCCATCTTTTGTCCAGAGCTTCTGATATAGCCTGGCCGACTTTGGCGCTCTAAAAGGAACTATAATTAGGTTCACTAGAATTTTTCGCAATAACCAAGGGATATCAATTACGCGTTTATCGTTCAAAAATTGAAACAAATATTTCCGAACATCACTTGTACTGGGACTATCTGGGGTTCCTAAATTTATAAGGACGACTGCAGTTTTATTCATAATAAGCAAAGACAATTAACTGACAAAAAAGGTCTGCAAAAGTAGGGATAAGGAATTGAAAAGAGGATGCTATTGCTTACTGAACAACCAAGCGCTTTTCATGGGTAATTTCATTTTTGTTTTAACCGTTAAGGAATAAGTACCAGCTCCTTCTTTTGGAAATATCAACGTTTGTTTGACTTTATTGAGCTTTATGGGGTCCGCGTAAATTTGTTTTCCTTGTGCATCGTGTACTTCCAAAATAATAAGGTCCCAGCCCCTATTTTTGGTGGCCTTAGTTATAACAAAGGCCCGAATTGGGTTTGTTTGATTGTTTTTTGCGCTGAAATTCAACGCATTAGATACATTTTGCCAAATTCTTTTTTGAAGTAACCGTCAGCTCCAGAATCACGGTGTTCAACGGTTTCTCCTTCAATTTTGGTAAGAACTCGATAGAAGTAAACACCATTAGCCAATCGATCGCCAAACTCATCACGTCCATCCCAAGCATATTCCGTGATGTTTCTCCCAATATGCAAGTGCCCTAGTTCGTGTTTGTCTATTTCGCGGATAACACGACCACTTATGGTTAGGATTTGCACTCTAAAAAGGTCTGGTATCTTATAACCAGTAAGTGTAAAAATGAATTGCGTGCGCGTTGTAAATGGGTTGGGGTAATTCATGACATGCGTAATGGTACTTCGGTTTATTACTTCAAAAGTTATTTGATAATCTTTATTTCCGCTTTTGTTCCCGTTGGCGTCAGATGCGTTAACACTCAAGGTGTATATTCCATCAGTTTTAAGTATTGGATTGTATTGAATGGATGCCGAAATTTTTTTACCATTTGATGGCTCAAACAGCAAGTTCTCTCTTCCGTTTTCTATGAAGTAGATTCGAATTTGATTTTTATTTGGGTCGCTTAAATAGACCTCAAAATTTGAGGTATCATCCAGTGGTAAAAATTGATTTTTATCGTTTAAGCTCATTCTTATTTCTGGCCGTGCGGATACAATATCACCATCTAGAATATGAATACCATCAAAAGTTACATCGAGCAGAGGATTTAGTTTGTCGGACTTTACGAAAAATGATTTTTGAACCAAGTTATTAAAGTGCTTCCCTTCTGGTTGCCAATTGGTATCCAAAGGATTTAGCTCCATAGTTAGCGTATAGTGACCGCCTAGTTTTGCTGTAGTTACAATTAGACTGTCATTTTGAGTTTGCCATGATTTTAATTCGTCGATAGTCCGCACAGGTAATTCAATAATCTCATTTTTATCACCACGCAAGTAAGCTCGAATTCTTAGTTTTTCAGCATCTATTCTACTAGCGTTTACAATTTGGGCTGCTAAGATTACCTCTTCGCCTTGCAAGACCGTATCGCTATGAAAGTGAAACAATTCTCCAGGATCAATAGCAAATTCCGGAACTTCAGTAAAGTAAACCTGCCATTTGTTAAGCTGGGGACTTGTAAAATTAGTTTTATCAAAAAAGTTACCAGTAAATTTCAGATAGTTGAAATTATTTAATCTTGGAAATTGATTGTCGAGATTTGATATGTCTTTTTGTGTACCTACTATATCTGCTATTGATATTTCGTTTCCAGTATTATCGATACCTGTAATATTCAGATTCATGCTATCATTAACTGAATTCGAAGAATAGCTCCAACTTAACTTATCCCAATCTTTTGCAGGACCAATAATAACCGACTCCATATTTCCATTTCCTATTTTAACAAAAAGACTTGTAGTAACTGAAATAGCCGAATTGGGGTCTGTTCCAACAACTTCTATTTTTTTAGAAGGGTTCCCTTTTTGTGTAAATAGTATGTGCGGATGGTCAGTTTTAATGGTTCTAATTGAATCCGAACCTAAATTTTCAAAAGCTCTAAGGTGTCTTTCTTTCCATATGGTAGTATCCCTGAAATACGCCGCTTTTCCAGTCATTATTAGTATATAAAAACTGTCTGGAACGTGTTTAGTAATCATACTAATCATGGAGTCCATTTCTGCAGGCTCATTAACTCTAAACATAAATTTCATATCTCTTTCAGGGCATGAGCTTTGAGCTGGATCGTTATAATTTCCATAATTTCTATTGGCATTATATTCGGATGGAGGAGCAGTGGTGTTGTCAAAATAGCGCGTTTCCCAAGATTCCAAGGTATATGGATCGATAACAGAAACGAGCATACTAGCGATACCGCTACAAAAGCTAGATCGCCCCTGTATTTCTCCATCTTTTGACCATTTTATGGTAGAAAATTCTAAACCAGAAGGAAAGCCTTTTGTACTTCCCGAAATTGAGACAGCGCCATCAATAAAATCAAAAGTTGCCGTTCCTTGAGAGTAAACCAGTGTTCGGAATCGATTGTTTTTATATTGCTTAAAATCAGCCTGACTCCAACCTTCTTGATCCGGGATGATTTGAAAACTATGTTCTCGCCATTTTAAATCAGCAGGATTATTTTTTTTGGGTGAGCATCTCCAATAATAAACTACAGAGTCAGGAGCATGCGCAATGTTGGGGTCCCAAATTATCACACCACCTTTTGAGCGAATGGTTGCAGTTTTTTTCATTGGGCTATTGTATTGATCGTTGATATCCAATTCAAAAACATAATCACTTTCAGAAGCAAATAAATCAGCAGTATTAGCTGCTAATTGTAGATTTTTACTTGGAACGATAGCATAGTTTTTTGGCCATATTGGTATTAAATCATCCGAAGTAATGTTTATTCTGATATTATTGATAACGTTGTTTTGAGTTGGGTAAATTTCGTTAATCACTAAATCTGGATTAACGTGCAGACTAAAAGTGTTCTCGCCAATTGTGTTTTTTTCATCAATAGGGAGGTCAAATACCACATTTTGCACGAATGAATTATCTCTAAATTCTTTTACAAACACGCTGTCGCTGCCATTTGGAAATCGCCATTGCAATTGAATTTTTACAATACTATCTGTGCCCATTCCCAAGTTATAGACGGGTACCGAAATTTGAAATGAAGCATTATCAGCACTAACAACTTCAGGTGCCTTTACAAATGCTCTTTCAATAGCAAAATCTGCATATTGAATAGAAGCTAGAATAATAGAAGGGTCTCCGTGAAGGTTCATTTCCATCGCAGTTCTTACATCAAATTTGTTGTTTAAATTCATGCCGGCTGATGCTGCGAGCATGAGCGTCCCAATTGAATTTCCGTAATTCAGATTTACCAGATTACTGTATAAGTTAGAAGTGTATTTGTTAAGGTTTGTTGGGTATCCTGCACTTGTGCTGGCAATAAACCCAATGGCTCCTTTATTTTTGGTTAACATCCATTTTTCGTTAATAGATACAGCGTTCTCATTGGGTAAATGATAATCCCCGACGTTACAACTATTCGCAATAAATAAGGGGTACTTACTTCCGAAATTATAGTCGGAGGGATCTCCTAAGTCTATGCCTAGTTGGCCATTACTGCCATGCCCAAAGAAGGTTAAAAGCGAAACGCCACTATTGATTAATTGTTGAACGGTATCAAATTGAATAGTACCACTTGAGCCAGTATTAAAGCGTTTATATGAATGCACCTTTCCATTCATTTTTGGCGAGGTAAATAGTTGTTCAAACCCACTCATGTAATCGGAGAAAACATTTTGTTCAAATTTATTATTTCCTCCAATAAAATGAATTGCTCTTTTTTTCCAAATAGCGTCATTGATGCTAAATGGTTGAAGTTGTGTTTGCTGATCGTGCTGTTTTACTTTTTCTAAATAATTTAATAGATCATCATTTGTAACCGCAGCGATTCTTCCAATAGCAATTGATAATTTGGGGTTATTTCCTCTGAGAGTTGCACCGTACAAGTTATCTGCAGGTGGACTGCCTATAGTAGGAATTTTATTTTTAGATCTGTTACTAAGGTTTTTTCGTGTATAGCTTCCTCTAATAGACTTTCCAGCTAAAAAAAGATATTTAGGAGGTGCACTAGATTTCGTGATTAACAGATTTTCAACAAGATTTTTTATAGCTAATGGATGCTTGGAAATGCCAAAAGCATATTGATCATACAAGTCATTTATTGAAACTAATAAGGTTGAATTCCCAGTTTGATTTTTATAGTTGGCGTATTGATTTGCAGCGCTCCAAATCGAAGGATGACTCACAATTATGAATGCACTATCGGGAGCCAAATTCTTATAGTCAATGAAATATCCATTTGTACTATTGATATTACTGACGGGACTCAAAGTGCCGATATTATTATATTGATTCTCCGAAGTTAAAATGCATTTTCTTTTTGCTCCAGGAGCAATCAGTACTTTAATTGTAGTTCCAGTCTGCTGTGTTTTATATTTGATTCCTAATTCTAAATCGTAGATATATTTTACCGATCCTGCAGAAAAATTCGTAAAATTGAAATAGGATGTATCTGTATTTTGAGGAACCCACATTTCGATATAAGACTCACCCGATAATGAACTACTATGGGAGTATTCAACTTTTCCATAACCGACAGTCATATAGTCAACTGCAGGTTCAGGGCTAAGGGCTAATTTTTCAAATAATACTTTATTATTAAGCTGAAAACTTGAGCTGTTAATTTGTTTGGATGAATAGACTAACTCATAACCTGTAAATGTGGTATCTAGGATAGAGGAGCTATTCCACTGAATACCCAATCTGTGATTTGGGCTGCCAGTTGCATTAGAAATGCCAGTTACGGTGGTGGTTAATGTCCCTGCAGGCGCATTTGTGCCGTTGTAAACATTCGTAGTCTGAAAATCAATAAATCGACTAGATTTTGAGGATAATATAAGAGATCCCCAACCTTCTCCTTCAACGAAGAAAGGTGCTGAAACGCCAGCTCCATCAAGTTCACCTACGTTGTAAGTACTTTGAAAGGGCTTTATTATTTCCGAGAAAAAATAACTTTTATTGTTTTTATTGGTAAAGTTAAGGTTGTCGTCTGCGGAGTAACGCATGTTATTTGTTGAATTATTCCAAGTCAAGAAATAAGTGGCTGTATCACTGAATAAGCTGAAATGTGGATTTAAACGGGGCTTATTTACTAGTTGATATAATCCATCATCAAACCAGCCGTCATTAGTTTCAGCGCAAAATATGAGATAGTCTGCGACATCAAAGCGTCCATCATTTTCACCTATTATATCAATAGGCTGTTCTTTCCCACGAGCATACAATTGAAAATTCTTTGGGTCAATTGACGCTAATGAAACCCCAATTGCAGCCAAACTTGAATTCAAAACAGAATATTCAAGTTTATACACGCCATTTGATGTGACTGAAATTTTGAGATACTGTTGGTTGTAATTAATCCACTCATTACCATAGGGTTGAGCGTGACTAAAAAAAGGCATAAAGAAGAGTAGAAAAAACCGAAACAGTTTCATCACTTTGGTTTATTGAAATCTATTTTAAGCGAAAATACATTAGAGTATAAAGCTACGCTATTATCTCCAATATCTGTTAACGCATAATCAATGCTTACTCCTTTAAAACTCAATCCAATTCCTATGTTTGGTTCAAATGTGGTTACTTTATGTGAACCTACTTCTGCTTGAATTTTTTGAAAGTTACCCAAGCCACTTCTCAAATAAACAATTTGATTCCAGCTCAATTCCAATCCCATATAAGGATCAACACTAAAAGGATCACTTTGAATTAATGTATTTCGCTGTCCATCAGTGGTAATGTCGACATTTACTTCTGGTTGAATGCCGAATTTTTTCACTTTAAATAATCTGCCTGCCCCTATGATTAGTCGGGGTAGTGTAATCTCTAGTCCGTTCTCTGGAATTTCATTATCAGTTTGCTCAAAGACTTCAATGGTTCGTTCGTTTAGGCTGTATGACCATGCGTTGAACGTAGAAGTAACATCCCTAATCGTAGCCCCAAAATTCCATTTTTTATATAAATATTGAGCACCTACATCGAGCCCAAATCCCCAAGCTTGAGCAAAATCTCCAACTTTTCTGTAAATTACCTTGGCACTTCCTCCAATTGTTAACCCTTCAACAGGTAAAGACCTTGCGTAAGAAAGGATAAACGCATTATCAACTGCTGCAAAAGATGTAATGTTATCGTAATTCACATTTCCGTTTTGATCTACCAAATCAATAGTGTTTGGAATATCGTCTACTCCAAACCGGATATATGAAAATCCAACGCTAGATTGTTCATCGATTTTAGTGGCAAAAGCAGCGTAATCATACTTTGCAATACCAGCAAAATATTCTGAATGCATTAACCCAACGGCGTAGTCTTTTTTGAGACCAGCTAATCCAGCGGGATTCCAATAACCACTGGTAACGTCATTAACAGTAGCAATATTAGCTTTTGATAGCGCCATAGCTCGCGCACCAACACCAATTGCAAGGAATTCATTGGAGTATTTTCTTGCCTGTGCATTACCAAAATTGGCAATTAGGCTAAAAATAAACAACCAAATTAGGTTCTGTATTTGAGGCTTTGAAAATCTAATCATAGCAGGTGCTAATATAACTGGATTGGTACTTTAAACTATGCTTTGCAACAAAAATTGTAAAGACAACAGGATTAATGATTGAACGGTTTTTTAGTTTTCATTTGTACCATGCAAACGATTAAAAATTTCATTCCAAATCTTTTTACACTTTCGAATCTATTTTGTGGTGTTTTGGGGATATATTTTAGTTTTCACGAGGCCCTGCATTGGGCTGCGGTAATGATTTTTATTGGAGGGTTTTTCGACTTTTTTGATGGAATGATAGCTCGTATGATTGGCGCTCACTCTGAGTTAGGTAAACAATTGGATAGCTTAGCTGACATGGTTACGTTTGGAGTATTGCCGGGAATTATTTTATTTAATCTCATCCTTTCTGCTAAAGGTTATTATTTCTCTAATTTCGATGAGGTGCCAATATCCGCTTTTGTAATGGCTTGTAGTGGATTTTTAATTCCACTATTTGGTGCATTACGATTGGCTAAATTTAATATTGACGAAAATCAGGCCGATCATTTTGTTGGAATTCCAACTCCAGCAGCAGCTATTTTTGTTGCTGGTTTGCCAATAGTTATGCATTGGCAGTATTATTTGAATTCATATATCCCACATTCGGTTAATGAATTCATACAATTAGCAGGAATTTACTACTGGAACAATACAGATATTGGTATAATGCTTTTCATTACCAATGTTTGGTTTTATGTATTTGTTGGAATTTGTCTGGCCTTTTTAATGGTCCTTCCTTTGCCAATTTTGTCGTTCAAATTCAAGAATTTAAGTTGGAAAAATAACACTTGGAGGTATTCATTTCTAATTATTGCAGTATTAACAATCGCATTTGCTTTTATACATGATATAAAATATTTGAAGGGAATGCCATATGTTCAGTGGTTAGTTATTCCAATTTTGATTGCTGAATTGATAGTAATATCAATTTAAAAAACCTAACCGATAAAAATTAAAGGCAGTTCTTTTGTATGATTTCTTAAGTTGTAAGATAGTTAATCTCCTCTTTTAGTAATTTATTTTGGATAACTAAAGCCAAATAAAAGAGAGTTGGAATATTCTCTATTTAGCGGCCATTAAAGTCGCCCATAGCTCTGTTGACGCCAGCGAGACCTATTGCCACAGCCCCTTTATGCGCAATCTCAATCCTTTCTTTGATTGTTTTTGATTCGTCACTATTCCAATGACCAAGCACATAATCTACTTGCTTTCCTTTGCTAAACTCACTTCCAATTCCGAATCGCAATCGATTGTATTGCTGAGTACCTAGTAATTCGTTTATGCTTTTTAATCCATTATGCCCGCCATCACTTCCTTTTTTTCGAATTCTAATTTTCCCGAAGGGTAAAGCAAGGTCATCGGTAATTATAATGATATTTTCTAGGTCGATTTTTTCTTTTTCCATCCAATACCGAACAGCCTTTCCACTTAAGTTCATAAATGTAGAAGGCTTTATGAGTATAAATTGACGCCCCTTTGATTTAATTGAACAAACATCGGCATAACGATCTGGGCTAAAAATAGAATTGGACGCACTAGCGAGTGCGTCCAATATCAAAAAACCTATATTATGTCTAGTATTTTCGTATTCAGCACCAGGGTTTCCTAGGCCTACAACTAGATACTTCATTTTAGTTACGCTGGAGTTTCAGCAGCTGAAGTTTCAGCTCCTTCAGCAACATCACCTTCTTCACCACCTAATTCATCTTCAATTGCTCCACGAGCAGTTTTGATGAATACAGCATAGTTGTTAGAAGCATCAGTAAATTCAACTCCAGGCATTGAAAGGTCACATATTCTAACCCCTGTTCCAATTTTTAAGTGTCCGATTTCGATTTCGACATTATCTGGCATTGCGGACAATAGACCTTGAACAGTAATTTTTCTTTGAGGAACTCTCAAACGCCCACCATTCAAAACACCTATTGCAGCACCGTTAGTTCTTACAGGAATCTTAAGGCTTACTTCTTGATCCGCTCTAGGAGCAAAGAAATCAGCATGCATTATTCTGTCAGTCACTGGGTGAAATTGAATGTCTTTGAGGTAAGTTGTGTAACTTGTTCCATCAACATCAACGTTAACTACATATACATTTGGAGTATATACCAAACCTTTGAAATGTCTTTCGTCAACCACAAAATGAACAGGATCATTTGCGCCATAGATAACACAAGGAACCATTCCTTCTTTTCTTAAAGACTTAGAATCTTTTTTTCCTACAGCTTTTCTAGCTGATCCTTTGATAGCAATTGCTTCCATCTTATTCTATTATTGTTTAAATCAAAAAGTGAGAACTAATTGATTTTTTGTGAATTACATTTTCTATTACATTACTAAATAAATTCGCTACAGTAAGCACGCGAATTTTGTCTGACTGATGTTTTAACGGAATAGTATCCGTAACAACTAATTCAGTCAATTTTGAATTTTCTATTCTTTCGTAGGCTGGGCCGCTTAACACAGCGTGCGTAATAAGAGCTCTTACCGATTTGGCACCATGGTCAAACATCATGTCTGCTGCTTTTGAAAGGGTTCCAGCAGTGTCAATTAAGTCATCAACTAAGACGACGTCTTTTCCTGCAACGTCTCCAATAACAGTCATGTCAGCCACCTCGTTTGCTTTCTTTCGTTGCTTGTAGCATATTGCTAGACCACAATCTAAAAACTTAGCATAAGAATTTGCTCTTTTAGTTCCGCCAGTATCTGGAGCAGCAATAATTAAGTTTCCTAAATTAATCGACTTTAGATATGGAATGAAAATGGAGCTAGCATATAAATGATCAACAGGAACTTCGAAAAACCCCTGAATTTGATCAGCATGCAAATCCATTGTTATTATTCTTGTGATACCAGCAGCGGATAGCATATTAGCTACTAACTTAGCACCAATAGCGACTCGCGGTTTGTCTTTTCTATCCTGGCGAGCAAACCCAAAATACGGTACTACTGCAATTATTTCCTTAGCTGAAGCTCTTTTAGCAGCATCGACCATAAGTAACAGTTCCATCAAATTATCAGCTGGTGGAATGGTACTTTGAATAATAAAAACAGAATCACCTCGAACAGTTTCTTCAAAAGAAGGCTGGAATTCACCATCACTAAAGCGCAACATAGATACCTTGCCCAAATCAGATTCGGAGGATTGAGCGATGCTCTTTCCTAATTCTTCTGAGGCACTACCTGCAAATATTTTAACGTGTGGTGATATCATTTTTCTTCTAAAAATCGGGCTGCAAATGTAGATAATTTCCATAGCATTAAACAAGCTTTTTTTAGGTCTAAAAAAGAGGCGTAAACCATTGGAAATCAATTAGCATCATATCATGACATAAAGACAATCAAAAATGAACAATTTATGACTTTCAAAAATTGCTAATTTTACAGTCGATTGAACTGTAACAAAAAGGTAGTGAGGAAGGTTAAAAATATATCCGTAATAATAATTGGTGTATTGGGTTTGGTATTGTTTTCGTGTAAACAAAAACCACCAAGAGCTAGTTTTGTTTTTAGCCAAGAGAATGGTGGAATTGTTCATTTTAGCAATACATCGGCTGGTGAAATCACTAAGTTAAAATGGGATTTTGGTGACAACTCAGCAAATGCTGAAGAGATAGTTGCAACGAGCCCTACTCATAGGTTTTTGTTGGGAGGCACGTATAAGGTATCTCTGATGGTTGAAAATGAAGGAGGGAAAGATACCTACATGCAAGACGTAACTATAATTTCTGGTGATCGTGAGGCAATTGAAGATTATCCTGTCTTCGATGATGCAGAGGGGTATTTCTACGCTAGAAATCGTTACGAGTTTGATCCTATTACCCCAGGGCTATTAATTAATATCAAGGCAAGTGCTTTAGTTACTATGTATGACACAACTAATTTTTTAGTTGCTATTGGGGCTGTAAACGTTAACGGACAAGGCCTCACTAATAATTCTGATAATTCATATTCATTCCATAGCGAGGATTCTTCTTGGTATTTTAATGAAGGAGTGAGATGGAGCGCTGAAGGGGGGAGTAAATTTCCAACTATTGTGGAAAATATTGGTTCTGTAGAGTTTCCAGATATTTCGGCAATCGTTTCTCCAAAAACTTTTGTGCGTGGAATTGATACAGTATACAATATGAGAGTTAAAGATCCGATTTTCTTAGCAGATTCTGTGAAGTTTCGGATCGAAACAATCAACGGAACTTTGATTGTAGAAAAACGTAGCGAAGGAGGATTTAGCGGAGTGGCGTTTACTCAAACAGATCTACTAAAATTAACCAGAGGCGATTATATAACCAAGGTAATTGCGTTTAGCTATGAACGTCAAGTTTATAACTTTAAACCAGTTTATTTTACGAAGGAATCTTATACTGAATCAACCCTTAGCGTAAGGTAGCCTTAAGTCACTGAAGTACAATTAATTGCGCTATTCTTTAAGGGAGTCTTAAACGCTTCAATTTTACCTACTTTTGCCTCACTTTTAATAACCTTTTAAACAAAAAATGGCAAATAATAAGTACGAGGCTCAAGTGAATAAATTCATGGAGTCTGTTAGTAAAAGAGACGAGCAACAACCTGAGTTTTTGCAAGCAGTCCAAGAAGTAGCGGAAACAGTTATCCCTTATATAGAAGCAAACCCAAAGTATAAGCAAGCCAAAATTCTTGAAAGAATGGTTGAGCCTGAACGCGTTTTAATGTTCAGAGTACCATGGCTAGATGATAAAGGTGCAATTCAAATAAATAGAGGTTACCGTATCGAGATGAACTCGGCAATTGGACCTTATAAAGGTGGATTGCGTTTTCACCCTAGTGTGGATCTCAGTATACTTAAGTTCCTGGCCTTTGAACAAGTATTCAAAAATAGCTTAACTACTTTGCCAATGGGCGGAGGTAAAGGTGGAGCTGATTTTGATCCCAAAGGAAAATCAGATAATGAAGTAATGAAATTTTGTCAAAGTTTTATGACAGAATTATGTCGTCATATTGGTCCTAATACTGATGTGCCTGCTGGTGATATTGGTGTTGGTGGGAGAGAAATTGGGTTCATGTTCGGACAATATAAAAGAATTAGAAATGAATTTACAGGAGTTCTTACCGGAAAAGGTAGAGAATTTGGAGGTTCATTAATTCGTCCTGAAGCAACTGGATATGGTGCTGTATATTTTACACACAATATGCTAGAAACTAAAGGCGAATCTATAAAAGGTAAAACTGTTGTTATTTCTGGATCTGGAAATGTTGCTCAATACGCACTTGAAAAAGTGATCCATTTAGGTGGAAGAGTGTTGACGGTATCCGATTCTTCTGGATATGTACATGCTCCAAATGGATTTCATTCAGAACACCTTGAATTCATTAAGGAATTGAAGAATGTAAGAAGAGGTAGAGTAAAAGAAATCGCAGACAAGTATGATGGTGTAGAATTTCACGAAGGTCAAAAACCTTGGGGTGTAAAATGCGAAATAGCACTGCCATGTGCTACTCAAAATGAATTGCTTGAAGCTGATGCTAGCACATTAGTGAGTAATGGCGTTATGGCGGTTACAGAGGGCGCTAACATGCCTTGTTCACCAGAGGCAATGCATGTGTTTGAGCAAAATAAAGTAATGTATTCTCCAGGTAAGGCTTCTAATGCAGGTGGTGTTGCTGTTTCTGGCTTAGAAATGAGTCAAAATTCTATGCGATATAATTGGTCAGGAGAAGAAGTTGACGAGAAACTTAAAAATATTATGAAGTCTATTCACGCAGATTGTGTTAAGTACGGAACACGTGAGGACGGATATGTTGATTATGTAACCGGTGCTAATGTAGCTGGTTTCATAAAAGTTGCAGATGCAATGATGGCTCAAGGAGTCGTTTAATCAATTGATATAATAATTTAAAAAGCCCTTTCGGTATTACCGAAGGGGCTTTTTATTTTAAGTGAATAAGTTAAATTGAATTGTTTGATTATTCAGTATTGAATAAAATAGCTTAACCAACCTCAAAGAATACTTTGAGGTGAAGAACTAGTAAACGCGCATAATATAAGCAAGGGTATAATAAGGAGGCCTGTTTTCAATAGATGAACTATCGCCAGCAGACTTAGTCTCTCCTTTAACGGTATGTTGATGTTATCCAGATTCATCCGTATGGACTGTTAAATTAGCAGACTTTGCATCAGTAGCGTTCCACGCAACTGCCCCATCACCGTCTTGACTAGCTTGATTATTAGTTGTTTTAGAATGTGTATGCTTAATATCTCCTGTAGTCATAAAATCAATAGCATGCTTATGTATTGGCATTTGTTGATTAGTAAGCACTACTTCTTTTGCTCCCCCCAAAATCACTAGTAGTGGTTCCTTTGGTACTAAGATTTCCAGGATTATTATAGTCTGCAACGCCGTTATCATATCCGACAACAAATCTCCCCTTCAAATTCCGAGTTTTGTATCCATTTACTGTTCTTCCATCACACAATGCCCAACCTGTTGGTGCTGTTCATCCGCTCCACATAATTACCCCTCCTAGTGGCACGGGTGCTGCTACTGCGTGTTTAACTAGTCCGCTATTATCTGTAACTAATGTTTTAGTAACGGCGTCTGTTTCTTGTACTAGATTTTTTACAGTTAGTTGTTCTTGGATTGTTAATCCTGTGTGTGTAGGAAAGTTTGTTCCTATTCCAACTCTACCGGAAGCTACGAAGGTAGCTACAATACTTGCATCATCTTCGTCACTCTGAAGTGTAGAGATGATATTAAAAGCTTCCTTTCTAAAATTAGTGCCAACAAGATTGTTGGTATTAAGTACCATTAGCACACTTCCACCGCTAGTATTATTGGGAGTACTTATTTCTATTCTTGCAGGAACTCCACCGTTAGGGAATAACATCCTTTGTTGACCACCATTAAGCTTGCCAACCAAGTTATTGTTACTGTCTATCGGTCTTAATATAGTATGTTGATATTTAGCTTCACTGGTATGAGCTATTCCTATTCCAGAAGTACCCAGTACTGATAGGTTTAGTAGAGGGTTTTTGTTGTTGATTCCTACGTTAATTGTTGAACTAGTGCCAATTCTTTGGAATGTAGCACCGATTTGATCATAAGGTGTTATGGAGGTGGTTAAAGCTCCTAGAGATATCCGAAAGGAATTAAGTGTCTTAATAGATGTATCTGGTGTAAATCCGTTTGATAAATTGGTTGGTCCAGCATGTACATATAAGTCATCTCTAGTAGCTGCAGCCTTTTCTATTCTTCCAATTTGCCCTAATAGGTTACTGTCCCCTAAACCTTTATAGAACTCTACACTTACATTACCGAATAGAACCAGAATAGATAACTGATCTAAAATTAGTATCCATCTCAAGATGGGTAAGAGAACTGCCTTTTATTAATCTATATGTTCTATTCGGTATTGCCATTATATATTTTTATTATAAATATCTTTTATTTAGTCTTATTGTCCCACATAAATTATATACGCTAATGCATAGTAAGGAGGTAAGTTTTTATTAGTTCCAGACACACCAAATGGGTCTATTGAACCAGTAATTCCGGTGCTAGCTGGAGTTGTTGCTTTATCTTTATCAAATTTTGAATCTCCATCTTCAGATCCAAGACCTCCACCTCCTCGAGGATCTTCAAGTTCGTACTTGTGGAAATGGCCAGGATCGTTTAATTTTAGATTATGATTGTGACGTACGACTACTGCGTTTGCTGCTGAATTACTAAGTTCTGCTCCTGGCTTTAGGTTAGGGTATGTATTATCGTCAGTATCTGTGCTTGCTCCTACTATAAATTTATTAGTTAAATCAGGTACATTTATTCCATTTACTGCTCCAACTCCACTTTTACATAGTCTCCAACCTGGTGGTACAGCACTTATTTTTCCTGACCACATAATTATACCTCCTTTTGGTGTTGCGCCATAACCAATAAATTCAGTAGCTTTTACCTTACCATCGACATGTAATTTTTCAGTTGGACTAGCAGTTCCAATACCTATATTTCCGTGTTTTATAACTGTGTCAGTCATAGCAGTCATATGGGCTGAATCTGCGTTATTACCGGTCCTATGTTCAGTTTTCCAAGGGTTCATTGCATACCATTTAGTATTAGCTGAAGCTCCATTACCATATCCTACAAAAAGAACATTAAGGGAAGTATCATAAACCATCATTCCTTGGGAAAACCCAGTACCAAGGCTCATTGCTTCACGTTGAGTATAAGATAACCTAGGAATAAGCAGCCCTTTATCAGTTGCTTTTAAGTCCAGAATGGAATTATCATCTGGACTAGGATTGTTAATACCGACTTGTGCTTGACTTAACCCAAAAGAAAATAGAACAAAAAATAGAACATAAACTTTTCGCATACAATGTACTTTTTTGCGAGTTTATTTAAAAAAAAAATAGCATTGAAAAAAAAAGGATGAAACAACTTTTAATTTGGTGAATTGCAATACACTTCCATCAGATAATGTATTTCTGTTGAATAATTATCAGGTATTGTCAATACGGCAGATACGTTTTAATATAAAGCAAAATCGCAAAAGCGAATTTTAGCACAAAAAAAATAGTATAGTTGATCTAAGCAATTACTTTGCTCATTTGCTCATTATTCTAATCTTTTTATTTGCATTATTCTGGAAATTTACTTCTCCAGATTTTTCAAATGATGATTTTGTGCAGTATAATTTACTTACAGATTCAAGAATGCAATACATCAACACTGCATTGGTTGGAATGACTCCAGAATAATTTTGAAAAGAATTTCTAGTATTAACCGCAGAACACAAAGACTAAGTATATTGTTTTCGCTAGTGGTCTATTTTAAATGCATATTTATATAACGCTCAATTCTTTGTCCACTTTTGTAATTGCGTTAATAGCTTTATCCAAATGAGTTTTATTATGCATTGCTCATTATCTCGCGCTGAATACTGGTCAGCTTAGGAATAAGTAGTCCTTATAATTGTCCGTATATCTAAAATTGATTTATCGTCTGGTGTTGAGGTATTATTCTCTAATGGGGCATGAGCTCTATGCAAAGAAATTAGCATAGATAAAATGAAAAGAAATATTTCATTTTATGAGATTTTAAATTGATTGAAACTTACAAGCAATCAAACAATATTTTGTCTTGTTAAAATATATTTAGATAGATATCGATTAAAGAGTATCAGACATGTACCGCTATGTTAATTTTTATGTATCCAGAAATCGCCATTGATATACTTCTTAAGACCACTCTTTTTTAAGCGATTCATTTCTCTTAATGCAGCGTCAATTTTATCATATTCATTAGTATACACAAAGAAGAATTTACGATCTTGTCTTGCTGTTATACGCGTATCTATTCCAGCTTCACGTTTAAGCATTCTTTGATAGGCTTTGGCATCTTCCATATTAAAATAAGCCCCAACAATAGTAAAAAACTTACCTGTAGATTCGTTGGAATCATTTACTTTCTCGTTTGGTGAGTTTTGCATTAACTTTTCAATTTCCTGATTAATTGCGTCCATAATCTCTGACGAATCTAGGTTTGAGGAGGTGTTGTTTTTTGAAATTTGCTTTTTCAATTCCTCTATTTCTTCCTCTAATTTGTCGATCCTAGCTTTGTCTTCAGAAGATAAAGTTGCCGAACCAGAAACTTTACTATCAGGATCGAAACCCTCAACTTTATGCTCTTCAATTATTTTTTCCATTTCTGGCTTTTCCTCTTCATATGTGCCTTTTAATTTGTTCACTTCGTCTTTTTGTTCTTTAAGGGCCTTTTCCTGTCCATATAACCTTTCTGAAAGTTCCTCATTCTCTTCCCGCAACAGCTCAATTTCTTCTTGCTGGTTTCTCAAGCTTCTACTAATTTGTGTAGTGTTTTGACTTCCTGTCTTTGATTTTCTAGGAATTCTGTATCCAATTGAAATCTCGTGGGAACCACTGTTGAAGTTTCGAATAACTCCAGTCGAAACGTCATAAGAATATCCTAGAATCAGTTGATCGAATACTTGGGCTCCTGCAATTATTACAACCCCAAAGTTTTGACGATAACCCAATCCACCCCAGAATTTTTTATCCCAAGTAACAACCGTGTTTAATTCGATAGGTAAGTTCGCTCCTTGAAGATGTCTTACAAATACAGTAGGTGTAATAGTGATTGGTTTTTTACTTAATTCAAAATCATAGGTCGCAAAAAGATTAAAGTGGCGCAGATTATTATAAGATGCTGCTTGCTGTGTGATATCGTCTTCGTAGCTGAATTTACTATTCATTAACTGATTAATTGAAAAGCCAGCAGTTAAATCACTCCATTGATATAAAAGCCCAAAATCAGCATCAAATGTCATTTGACTAGAGTTGTAGTCTAATAAGTTAGATTCGGACTGATCAAGAACTCTAACCTTGTTAAAGTCTATGTTTCTTTGGATAAATGATCCTCCAAGTCCAAAAGAAATTAAATGATCTTCAGTTATTGGGAGGCGATATCGAAAATCGACCTCACCATAAGTAGTTTTAAAAATATGGACTTGATCCGTATTTAGTTTTAATCCTAAAGCATACTTTCCACCTCCAAGTGGGGTTTCCAATGTAATTGCAGAAGTTCTAGGAGCATCTTGCAAACCAACCCATTGCTGCCTATGATGCAACATAAATCGAGTTTCATTTTGAGCTGCCACCGCAGCTGGATTACTTAAATAGAAGTTTAAGGAATTTTGACTGTAAACAGGAACTTGCTGCGCTTTAATAGCAGTGAATCCAAGTAAAAAAGCGAGAGTAATTTTTATCTTTTTCATAGCGCTACTTACTTATTATTTCTCATTATGGATATGGCTCCTTTATAGGTCCTCTCGTTATCAGGAAAGGATATCGTGTAGAAGTACGACCCATCAGGTAGAATATCTCCATTTTTATTACGGCCATCCCAATCGTTCTGATATTCGATTGTATTGAATACCTCACCTCCCCAACGGTCAAAAATACTAATTATGCCTTTTTGATAATTTTCAATATTCTGAATGATCCAAAAATCATTCTGGCCATTTCCATCGGGTGTAATTATGTTAGTTGGTCTAAGATTATAGTCATCAGTTACCGATATTATTTGCATTGCGGTATTAGTGCAACCATTTTCGTCTACTCCTGTTACTGTAAAAACACCATCTTCAATCGCATTATAAATAGGACTGCTTATCGCAGAACTGCTCAATCCTTTTTGAGGTATCCATGAATACGAAACTCCACCACTTGCTAATAACTGAACATTAAATCCCTTACCTATTGTAGTATCATTACCGACTTGAATATCTGGCAGTTGATTAATTTCTACATCTCTGATAATTGAGTCAGTGCAAAGATTTTCAGAAAAGGTTATAAGCTTGATTTTATATTTCCGAGCACTCTCTGGAATAAATAAAGGTTCAGATAAAATTGATTCAAAAGAAGTTCCTAATGTCCATTTATAGGATAATGAACCGTTCTTTATACTTGAGGTATTATTGGGTTTTAGTCCACTATTTAAGCAAGCATTTCCAACTGAAAAATTAGCTACTGGAACTTCAAATACTTCTACATTTTTATTGTCTTTGGATAAACAACCTTTATCTGAAACAGCCTTTAGAGAAACGGAATATACGCCATGATTCAAATATAGGTGCGATGGTGAGGCAATATTGGCCCCTGTTCCATCACCAAAATCCCAAGTATAACTGGTTATAATTCCTCTCGCAATT
Organism: Flavobacteriales bacterium UBA6770; assembly: GCA_905181875.1. GTDB lineage: Bacteria > Bacteroidota > Bacteroidia > Flavobacteriales_G > Salibacteraceae > UBA6770. Next base: position 600,260 of record CAJIZH010000003.1, on the reverse strand, counting down.
TTAGAACTATCTATAAAAGGCATTTTAAAACCATCACAAATTGGAGCATAGACAAAGTTTACTGTTGGGGCTTCATAAGATAACACCTTCTTAATGGCAGTATCAGTACAACCAAATTCTGATGTAGTAACTAACGTAACTTTATTTTCTCCTTCTATAGGAAATAGATAATCAACATTTTCAAGAGTATCAGTGTTGCCAGAACCAAAGTCCCATTTATACGACAAGACACCCTGAGTTCCAAATGATCGATTGGTAAAAGGAGTGGTATCGTTAAAACACACATTATTGAATATGAAATCCGCAACTGGATTAGCATAAATAGTTATGTTTTTTGTCTGTTGATCTGTGCAACCAGAATCTGTTTTTTGAGTTAATGTAATTTTGAAATTACCGGGGCCAGAATAATAATGTGTAGGATTTTTGAGAGTTGAAGCATTTCCGTCTCCTAAATCCCATACAAAGTTAACTGCGGTATCTGGGATATTTGTTCCATTGCTATATTGACTATTGTCAAACAAAAAGGCAGAATCTTTAAAGCAGAGATTGGAAAAGCTGAAGTTAGTTGCTGGTTGTGGGTTGATCCAAATATCTTTTATTGCGGTATCTGTACAATTATTAATTGTAGTTGTTATTAGTTTAACAATGAACGTTCCAGCATTAACGTAGGTGTGCGTTGGCTGTGGTACTGCAGAAGTTGAAAGGTCACCGAAATTCCAATTAGAGGTGAGGTTGCCTAATTTCACTATTGAAGTGTTTTGAAATGTCATTGCTTCACCTAAACATACATTTACTGCATTGAAGCTTGTATTGCTTCTTGGGTGCGCGATAACGCTTCTTGATATTGAATCTTTACAAGAAGTATTCGTTTCAGTTACCACAAGTTTTGCGCTGAAGGTGCCATCACTCGCATAAGCATACTTAGGGTTAACTAATGAAGTTGAGCCAATACCATCTCCAAAATCCCAGCTATATGCTAAGCTGCCTCCGGCTAATGGGTAGGTTGATATATTGGTGAAAACACTTGAATCATTAATACATTTATCGGTAACCGAATAAGCGGCAGTGGGCAGTGCATTAACCAGCACATTTTTAGATAAAGAATCTACACATCCTTGATTCGAGGTTACAATTAACTTTACGTTGTAAGTTCCATAATTAGTGTATTGGTGAAGTGGGTTTTTGATATTTGAGCCATTATTATTTCCAAAGTCCCAGCTGAATGAACCTATAGAGGCGCTTGAGACTGCGGAGCTGTCAGTAAAACGTGTAGAAGCTCCAGCACATACGGTATCTGTTCCAAATTTAGCTACTGGTAAAGCAAAAACTTGTACATTTTTGGATATTGAATCCACACAACCATTTGCTGATGTAACTATCAATTTTGCGCTTGTATTTCCCGATGCAGTATAGGCTAATTTTGGGTTTTTAGTAATCGATCTTGATCCAGAAACTCCAAAGTCCCATAAGTATGAAAGTCCACCACCTTTTATAAATGAATTATCTGTAAAGAGAGTAGTGTCTCCAGCACAAACGCTTGTTGAGCTAAAGTTAGCAGCAGGTGACTCATAGATTACTAATGTTAGCTGCTTTGAGTCCGTGTAACCTGAGTCTGAAGTTGAAGTCATGATAATATTATATGCTCCGGGAGCAGTATATTTATGCACTGGGTTTTGATCAGTCGATGTTCCGCCATCACCAAAAATCCAGGAATAGCTCATTCCATCTTTTTTGATGAAGCTACTGTTTATAAAGCGTGCTGAATCTATCACACATACTCTGTTGACTGAAAAGTTTGCTTGTGGAACAGGATTTACAGCGACAGATTTAATTAAAGTATCGCTACAATTTTGAGTGTAAGAAATTAGACCTACTGAGAAATTACCTGTATCAGCATAAGTATGCGTAGGATTTTGCGCATTTGATGAATTACCATCACCAAAACTCCACAGGTAACCTAAATTTCCTGCTGCTATAGTTGAATTATTGGCAAATGTTAATGCAATACCTTCTGCCGTCGTTGGAGCAGTCCATATTGATTCTGGAGTAGCATGAACGGTTACTATTTTAACCATTGAATCAGAACAGTTATTTGCAGCTGTGAATAACAATGTTGCTTTGTAAGTGCCGTTTCTAGAGTAAGCTTTGGAAGGAGAATAAGCACTACTGCTTGAGCCATTTCCAAAAGTCCAAGCGGAAGCTCCTGAGGCTGGTGTCGAGCTATTAGTAAACACTGTTGAGTGGCCAAAGCATTCGGTAGTATTTGAGAAATTAACGGACGGAAGAGTATCTACAACGACAGTTTTTGAATTTGTAGCCTTACAATTGTTCGCAGAAGTAGCAACCAATTGCACAGTATAAGATCCAGGGCTGCTAAAAACATGATTTGGGTTTGATGTCAAAGCAGAGTTTCCATCACCAAAATCCCAGAAATAAGTATTCGCTTTTCCGTTGATGGTTTGATTAGAAAATGTAGTAATTGATTTATTGCAAACAGTCGGTGCACTGAAGTTTGCTATAGGGGAGGAGTTGACCAAAACTACAGCAGTATCACTAAATAAACTTCCGCAGACACCACCACTTATTTGAACTCTATAGTGAGATGATATGGTTAAATTATTATAGTTAAGTTTTGAACTAGTATTGACTATATCGTTCCAAGTTTTCATAGTGTCATTTGAAATTTGCCATTTGTCAATTGTACCACGGTGATTGACAAGTGAGATGAGACCTGAATTAGAAGCATCGCAAACAGCAGCTGTGCCATTAAGATTGCCTCCTAGTATTTCTGGAATAACCTCAATGAATGCTGGGCTTGAGGGAATCGCATCACAATCTGTCGATTGGACAATTGCTCTGAAGTAAGCGCTAGAAAGCAAATTACTATAAATTAAACTATCTGTCGAGTTCGGAAAAGAACCCCATGGGCCTCCGCTATTATAAGAACTTTCCCAACGAATTATACTGCCAGTATAACCGGTTAATTTAAGTGCAGCTCCATTAGAGCTTGCACACACTTTTCCACTTCCACTTACACTTCCACCAACTGTTGCAGGTGAAATTGTAAGCTTTCCAACAGCAGTTGTATCTGTAATGCAAACACCTGATTTAACTATACTTTTATACCAAGTTTCATTTATAAGATTAGTGTAGGCTATAGTATCACTGTTAGTTCCCTCCAAACTCCAAGTTGCACCATTATTTGTTGAGGACAACCAGTCTATTGTAGATCCAACCTTATTTTGAGCAAAAACTTTTCCAGTGTTACCACTGATACAAATAGGGCCAATTCCTGCAAGATTGCCAGATTTACTTGTTGGATCAATAGTAAGTTTAGCAGCATTAGAGAATACTATATTACAGCCTTCATTTTGAACAACGGCTCTAAAAGATGAAGTTGCTTTTAGCCTATTATAAGCTAGAATACTATCAGTTTTCACGAGATCAATCCATGGATTGTTGCCATTAGAACTTGCTTGCCACCTTAATACTTTACCTGTATTTCCATTTAAGGTTAAATTACCTGCAGTTACATCATAACAAATATTTGAACTACCAGAAACACTCCCACCAACGCTAGTAGGATTTACATTTACTTTGAAAGCGGCAGAAGTATCATTTGGACACGCACCACTTTTAGTAAAAGCCTTATAGTATGTAGTTTGTGGAAGATTGTTAATATTCCAGTAGGATAGTCGATTTGCTAGAACGGCGTAGTTAATTCCGTCGGTTGAACTTAGCCAATTTTGAATAGAACCATTTGAATTTGATAGTGTTACGACTGAAGTGTTTGGCCCAACACATAAATTGCTATTACCAGAAAGTGCACCTGCTTGACTAATTGGATCAATATCTACTCGTCCAGCTGCAGAGTATACAGTATCGCAACCTGGGTTATTGACTATTGCTCTATAGTAAGAAGTGTCAGTTAAATTTTTGAAGACCTCTTTAGCGCTTGAATTAAACACATACGACCAAGGGCCTCCATTTTCGTTAGATTTCTCCCAGCCTAGTACATTACCTAAGTGATTTGTTAAAGTGAGAGTGTCTTGATTATCAGCATTACAAGCATTAGTTAAAGAAAGACCATTTGTAGCCAAAACTGATCCTCCAGCTGTTTGGGTATTTACAACAACTTTTGAAATGTTTGAAGTGTCTTTAGCGCAAGCTCCGTTTTTGGCAACTACTCTATACCAAACTGTTGCTGTAAGATTAACGTATGGTCTAGTGGTATTTGAAGTAGAATTTTCCGACCAACTTGTTCCACTATTGAACGATTCTTGCCAGCTTACTACTGGACCAGTAATGGAAGTATAAGAAAGTGTGCCTGCATTATTGTTAAAGCAGACAGCATTATCACCAGTTACAGTACCTACTGAAGTGGCTTGGAACACGCGTATTTCTACAGCAGAAGATGTAGCTTCTGGATCGCCACCATTCTTTACAATTGCTCTGAAATAAGTAGTTTGATTTAAGTTAGAATATGTATAAGATACTCCTGTATGTGCTATAGAGCTCCATGGATTTCCTCCTGAATTTGAATATTCCCAACGAATTATTGACCCATTTCTGCCTGTAAGCGTGAGTGTGCCACTATTAGTTCCGGAGCAAACCTCCTCTAATGCAAGAGATGCGGATGTAAAAAGTGTTCCACCTACAGACAAAGGAGCAGGTGAATTTGCATGTATAGTTCCTAAAGTGAAGAAGGAAAGAACGATTGTTAAACTATAATATAGTATTCTCATTTTCAGACTATTATCTTGTAATTACAACTCGGAATATTTTTGTTTCGCGACCCAAATTAGCTTGCATGAAATACATGCCTGCTGATAGATTATCGAAGTGAAAGTCATTTACGTAAGCATCGACACCCTTTATCAACTCTTGATGTAGAATTGTTCCACGCATGTCAAAAAAGTAGATTGCAATGTTATCTTCTTTACTTAATTCTAGAAATAATCTGAATGAACCTTGACTTGGGTTTGGATATAGATTTGATTTAATAAACTGAGTAGGCTCAATTAAACGATCACTTTCAGGAGCATTAGGATCAAATCCATCTTGCTTTAAACGTTTAGAAACAACGATTTCTTTAGTCCTTGAATCTTGACACGAACCATTGCTAACGGTCAACGAAACAGTGTACTTTCCATCAACGAAATACTCATGCTCAGGATCTTGAAGAGTTGACGTACTGAAATCTCCAAAATCATAGTTCCATGATTTGATATCTGGATAAGATAGATCAATGAACTGAACCGTATCTCTTATTTCAGCTTTACTAGTAGCCAAAAAGTATGCATAAACAGTATCCGTTTTTGCCGTAAGGACTAATGTATCAGCATCTACACAGCCACCTTCAGTAGTTACTTGTACATAGTACTTTCCGGCAACTGAAATAGTTGAACTTTGAGCAGTGTCACTAAAGTTATTCGGTCCACCCCAAATATAAGTTGAACCCGGATTTCCAGCATTTAATGGAAGTTCTTGATTAATACAGAAGCCTGTATCTGGACCAAGATTAATAATTGGTGTTCTTCCTATAGAGACTTTTATGCTATCTGTTCTAGAGCAATCTAAGCTGTTTGTTACTTTAACCCAATAAGTCCCTAAAGCGGCCACCGAAATACTTTGACCCGCCGTGTTATTTGACCAAAGTATTGTATTCCCAGGGTTATTTGCATTTAATCTAATGACGTTCCCTGAACAAAGAGTAGTGTCTTGGCCTAGGTTTACCGTTGGAGTAGCCTTAATACCAAGCACAACTGTATCTGCAGCAATACAAGAACCGGAATTCTTTACACTAACCCAATAGGTACCAGCAGTTTGAGCAAGAAACCTTCGATTTGTAGTGCTATTATTCCATAAATAATCACTTCCTATATTTTGTGCATCTAGTGTTAGACTATCACAAACATCACGATCATTACCTAAATTAACTATTGGCACAGCCTTTAGTTTTACGTTGATTACATCGCTAGAGCTACAATTTTTTGAATCAGTCACTGTGACTGAATATGCTCCATCTCGTCCTATCGAAATGGTTTGTGTTCGCTTTCCAGTAGACCAAACGAAACGACTACTACCTCCCGGATTTTGAGCGTCTAGTAAAATATCTTGATAATGACAGGAATCAATGTCATTTCCCAAGCTTACTGGAGTACCTGCTTTAAAATTAATAACCACCGTATCTGTTCCAGCACAACCTAAATTATCTGTTACCCTTACCCATAAGGTATCCGATAAAGTTGGAGTATATGTCTGAAGAGTATCACCATTTTTCCACAGATATTTTTTACCAAAATTACCCGCGTTGAACACTGGACCATTATTTGGACAAGCCAATACATTGCTTCCAAGGTTAACTACTGGTAGCGAATTAATTGTAACAACACTAGTATCCTTTGTTGTACAGCTACTAACAGACACGCTTACTATATAGATTCCCGATTGCTTTGCTTTGATCGATTGGGTAACAGCATTTGTATTCCACGCGTATGTTGCTCCTAGATTTCCTGCATCTAAAGCAGTATATCCGCAAGCGGTAATTGCAGAAGCAAGATTAACAACGGGAACAGGTTTAATATTTATATTGATTGAATCTTGGTTTTTACAGTTGTTGGCAGCTGTAACAGTAAGAGTGTATTTGCCTGTACTTCCCGCTTTTATTGATCTGGAACTAGCTATCGTTGACCAACTGTATGCCGTCCCACTAGCATAATTATTTAAAGAAGCTAATGTTAGAGAATCTCCTAAACATCCGATCTTATCTATTCCTAAGTTTACGCTAGGAATCGACTTAACAGAAGCCAAAATTTGATCTTGTGCAGAACAAGCGCCTTCAGAAACAGTAACTCGATAAGCTCCACCGGTCATAACAATTAATTTTTTAGTCGTATCTCCTGTATTCCAGTTGTATTTTAAACCAGGATTACCTGCATCAAGCGTGTCTTTTAAACCAGAACATAGGTTAATATTTCCACCTAAATTAACAGTTGGCTTTGTTATGTATGTAATAATTATACTATCAGTTGCAGTGCAATTGTTTTGATCTGTAACAGTGACTTTGTAAGTGTTCGCAGTTGCTACTTGAACTACTTGTGCAGTTGATGCATTATTCCAATTATAGAGTGCGCCTGGGTTTTTTGCATTAAGTATTGCAGTTATTCCTTGACACAAAGTATCATTTTTTCCGAGATTTATTTTCGGAGCGATAAATGATAGAACATTAACATTTCCATTACTAGAGCAACCGTTGCGAGTAACTGTCACAGAATAAAAACCGCTAGAGGTTGTTTTAAGAATCTGATTTGTTGAGTTATCACTCCAATTAAATGTACTTCCCACATTACCCGCATCAATACTCAGAGTGTCATTTGAACAAATAGACCGATTACTTCCAAGATTTACAACAGGTCGGATAGTTGATGTAAGGCTTATTGTATCTTTAGTAGAGCAGCCATTTTGGGTTGCGATAACCGAATAAGTTCCAGCAGAACTTACTGTTATGGCAGGGCTAGTGCTACTGTTTGACCACATGGTGTTGTATGATGAGCTACCTACTGATAACAACATTGAACTTCCACTGCACAAACTTGAATCATTGCCTAAGTCTACTTTTGGCGATGGATTGATTTTTACATTACTACTAGCTATACTAATACAAGATGAAGTAGGGTCTGTTACTGTTACTGAATAAAGGCCTGTTACTGTTGGTGAAAGCACAGAATCAGTACTGCTATCATTCCAGCTATATGTATAATTGGCGGCATTTGAAGTCACCGGCTTCAATACCGTAGTATTTCCCGCACAGCTATTTATTGACGGGGTCATTGTAAGGTTAGGTAGCGGATTGATTAGAATATTAATCGAATCTGTCCTTGAACAAGAGTTGCCGTTATTAGTAAGTTTAACCCAGTAATTGCCAGTTTTATTAATTGCTAAGGTTTGCACTATTGAACTATCTGACCACAAATAATTGCCATTCGTAAATGCTCCCGCATTCAATAAAATACTTTGCAGCCCACAAACTGTTTTATCTGCTCCAAGTGTAAATGAAGGAGATGAGTTATAAGAAACATTAATGCTATCTTTTTCTGAACAACCTGTAGATGAATCAGTTACGGTAACTTTATAAAAACCAGTAACAGGATTAATTAATTTTTGATTAGTAGTGCCATTTGACCATTTAAACTGCTTTCCAGCGTTGCCTGCATCAAGGATTACCTCATAACCGGCGCAAACATTAATATCGGATCCCAAGGTTACCGATGGAACTGCAGTAATAGTAGCCACAATTGTATCTCGTCCTATGCAGCTATTTTGATCAGTAACTGTTACAAAATAAGTGTTTGAACTTAATATATTTAAAATTCTCTTTGTCGAAGAACCACCACCAGACCATAACCAATTGTAGCTTGACCCAGGATTTTTTGCATCCAAAACAGCGTTACCACAAGCAGATAAATCAGGACCTAAGTTAGGTTTTACTGGAGTATTGAGATTTACGATAACGGAATCTGTAGTTTTACATGAACTGATTCCAGGAAGAGTTACCGTCACCTTGTATTTAGCCGAACTACTTACAGTGATAGTTTTAGTTGTATCACTTGTGCTCCAAGAATATGTGGCAATCGGATTTTTAGCATCGAGTAATAAAGTTGAGCCACAAGTATTTTGAGTTCCACCAAAGTTTAAAATAGGAACAGAATCTATAACAATTCCATAAGTTACAGAATCTTTACAGCCTCTTGCAGAGCTAACAACCAATTCTATATTGTACCTGCCGGCTGCATTATAAGTTACAGATGTATTTTTAGTGGTAGGCTGACCAGGTACATTTTGTAATCGCCACAAATAACTTGAAATTGATTCACCAGATGCTATTATTGTTTGATCGGTTAGTGAGCTTAAAGAACCAGCACATGCTCTTGCATTAGTTGTATCAAATTTTGCGATAGGACCAGAAAAGATATTTACTGTTTTAATCATTGTATCTGAACAACCAGATGCTGATATGGCAATCAATTGAGCTTGGTAGGTTGAGCCAGTATCATACCTGTGTGTAGGATATTTTTCTAGACTAGTGTCCCCATCACCAAAACTCCATTTGAATTGCAGTGTGTCAGTAGATTGAATGACAGAATTATTGGTAAAAACCAATTGGTCTTTAGCACAAATATTGTTGTTACTTGAGAATTTTGACATTGGAATAGCCTTTATAGTAACAACTTGAGAACTTGTATCTGTATAATTATTCGCGTCTTTAGCAATTAACTGCACCAAGAATTTACCAGAACTACTATAGGTATGGTTTGGCGTTTTACTAGTGCTTGTTGATCCATCGCCAAAGTTCCAAGAATAGGTTTGTGCATTCGTCGAGTTATTAGTGAATGAGAATGTATCGCCTTTACAAATAGAGTTCCTAGAAAGTGAAAAGATAGAATTGGCTGTATTTAAAGTTACAATTGAATCTCTTCTTGAATCATAACAACCAAAATTTGACGTTGCCTTGAGCGTAACGAAATATTTTCTGTCTGATGGATAAATATGATTGAAAAAGTTACTCGTGGTTGAATCCTTTGTTCCGTCACCAAAACTCCAATCAAAGTTTAAGCTTCCATTTTTTCCATTGGTTAAATAGGAGTTATTTGTAATGTCTATTTTTTTACCATTAAGGTTATCACGCACCAACGTAAACTGAGTAATCGGATCAGGCTCTATTGCCACAGTTTTTTTGATTGTACTTGCGCAACCTTTGAGAATAGCAGTGCGGGAAACCGTATAATTATTGGCATTTGCATATAATCTAACAATTGTATCTCCTTTAGCCCGAGCGGAATCATTTGCGGATCCATCGCCAAAGTTCCAAACGTAGCTATCTGCTACTACAACAGAACTATCAATAAAAACAACTGAGTCTTTTATGCATATTGTATCACGAGTAATTATGAAGGTCGGGTCAGGCATAGATTTTACATAAACATTTTGAGTATCTGAACTTACGCAACCATACTCAGATATAGCGGTTAATTTAGGAGTATATGATCCGTAAAATCTATAGGTATGACCTGATACAGTCGTATTACTATCTAAACTGCCATCTCCAAGATCCCAGTGGTAAGTGTGTGAATTCTGAGTAATGTTTTTTATTAAAAATATCTTTGTTCCTAAACAAAAAGTATCTTGGGTAACGTTAAACGAAGAGTCAGGTAGTGGATGAATAAATATAAATTTCTCTACGCTATCTTTACAAACATTGGTTGGATCTGTAGGAGTAATGAGAAGTTTAACCCGGTAGACAGAGTCAATTCCTAAGCCAGCTGTTATTGGAAGGTATTTATTGGTTGGATTTTTAAGAGTTGATGTTTGTGTTCCTGAATTAGCTTCATCAAAATCCCAGGAATATATCCATGTCTCTTTGCTAGCTAACGCACTTGTGTTTGAAAATTCAGAAGTTTCGAATATACAGGTGCTTGCATTAAGGGTGTCGAAGTTGGCATCAACAAACGGATAGAAACGAACAGATTGTGTATCACTAATAGGGCAACCTTTATCTGAAGTTGCCTTCAATATTACTGTTTTAGTTGCGGGAACCGTATAGGAGTACTTAAACGAATTTGCAGCAATGGCTGTATCTGGAACCCCCCCAATGAAACTCCATTTGTAAGTCAAACTTCCGGGAGAAGTAATTGTTGTATTGTTAGAAAAGCGAATGCTATCGTCTACACAGTTGTCGGAAAATGTATAGCTGGTTTTCGGTAATGGATATATAACGGTTATATTAGTAGTATCACTTTTACATGGGTTGGTGACGTCAGCCGGGTAGGCAGTAAGTTTTACATTGAATGCTGTAGCAGTTTTATATATATGAATGGGATTCTTCAGAGTTGATGTATCACCATCATCAAACAGCCATTGATAGGTCATATTGGATTTATCTGTCATTACAGAAAGATTCTCAAATTTTGAAGTAGAATCTTGGCACTGATTGCTTAAGCTATCTAAGAATATAGCTTGGGGAAGCGCATAGTTTCTTACCACAAAAGCAGTATCATGAATACAACCCTTATCGCTTGTGGCTCTTAAGTTTACGGTGTAATTCTGTGAAGTTTGTGCTACATAATCATAGTTAAAAGGAAGCGCATGAGTTAAGGCAACACTGCCATCACCCATGTTCCAATTGTATGAATTAATTCCTGGATTATCAATTGTCGATATATTGGTAAATAAAATCAGATCATCATCACAGTTATCTCCGTGGTTAAATTTGGCAATAGGATTTGGAAATATTGTTATGACTTGTGTTGCTGTTGTACTTGTACATTTCTCTGCAACTACATTGTATGTAGGCGTATATGTTCCTGTTCCGCTATTTTTAGAGTAAGTAATACTTGGATTGTTAACGGATCTCTGAGCGGTATTTAGTGCATTTGTATTGGCTTCTCCAAAACTCCAAAGATTAGTTGTGTCGGTCAAGGCGGGAGCACCTGCTGGAGTCGATATTACTGCGGAAGAGAATGTTACAATACTATCTTCACATTTATCATTTGCAGTAAATGAAACAGAAGGCATGGGTTTTACACGAACGAGTTTAGTTGAATCACTTTTGCATCCAAATTGCGATTCGGCGTTTAGCCTAATGTTAAACACACCTGAAGTGGCATAGGATTTTGAAACAGATACGCCTTGCGAGTTTGAAGTGGAGGCATCACCAAAGTTCCAATTGTAGGTTGTGCTGGGTTGTTTACTATTCGCTAATTGGATACTTGTTCCAAAGCAAACAGAATCCTCAGTTATACTAAACAAAGGAATGGGTAGAGGGTGCACTACAATGTTAGAAATAGAAAAGGAATCCTTACAACCTAAGTTACTGGTAAGGTGCACTTGTGCTGTATAAGTTCCCGCTGTATTGTATTTGATCAAAGTAGGGTTTTGGTTTGGTCTTTTAGAATTGTTATTGGTGTTGGTTTGAGCCTCTCCAAAATCCCAATTATAAGCAACAGTATTTTTTATAGAAGTTGCTTGAAAAGAAACTAAGGTATCAATACAAAATTTGATTGGACTTCTTGCGGGATTAATCATAATTGCAGGAACTGCACTCGGAGTAGGTCTTACTTGAATGGTTTTTAACACTGTATCCACACAGTTTTTATTTGATTTGGTAATTAGCATGAGAGTCTCTGATCGGTTTTTAGGACCAGGGGGAGCTATTCTATTGTACTGTGCGTCTTGTAACTGATTTGGGTTGTTTTTAGTTAGAGGGCTTGATCCATCAATGTACCAGTAGCTACTAAGTATGGGGTCTTGACTAGACGTCGAGGCATTTTTAAAAGTGAAAGTTTCATTTCCACATCTTTCAAAAGTTGAAGCTGTAATGCTTGAGTTGGGATTTTTTCTTAAATCTACAGGTGAAATTGTAGATGTATCTCGACAACTAGAGTCGGTTTCCATTATTAGTTGAACTTTATAAGTTCCGCTATCTGAGTAAGTAAATATTCCATCAGTTTTTCCAACATAACTTAAAGTATCTACGTTACGAGTATCAAGATTAAAATCCCAATAACTTTTTGTAATAGAACCAGACGGAAGCGAAGAGGTAGTATTCGTAAAAGTAATTTTCCTGTCCTCACAAAGTATGGAGGGTACATTAAACGTGGCGTTTGGAACAGGATTAACTAGAACGTAAAACTCGTGATAATTAAAACAGCTCGACCCATCACTAACTAGAACTGCATATGCACCTGTTGCTCTAACTATTTTGTGTTTGCTGTTTGTTGTATTTATTGCACCAGTAATAGCTTGTCCATTATAATACCAAGTATATTTGAAATTAAGAACAGGCGTATTTTCGCCATTAGGATCGGCATTTAACGTAGGTCTTTCATTGTCACAAAACGAGAAACTATCTTTAAGGTTTATGGTCGGTGTGGTAGCGCATTCACCAATAACAAATCGTTGTTTACCCCCATTAATTATAATGTTTGATGGATTACTTTTTATTGCTACTGATTCTACTTTTTTAGTTCCTACTTTACTAAGGACAGGTGTATATGTTCCTGTGCCACTATTTGTAGCATCTCGGAATATTTGATATTTTGTTGGATTTGATCCTATTGGTTTGTTTCGATTAAGATAATTTAAAGTAAGGGTTGGATTTGGTAATGCTGAACCAGTAACATCAATCAAGAAATATGTATTAAAACTATTGTTGGCAGATTGTGTTTTATCATATGTTCTGGTTATTTTAATATCACGGAAATAATTGCTTGTTCCAACAATAGCACCAATATTTCCAAATGTAGTATTAGGTGGTTTTGAAGCAGGGTAAGTAAGCTGATTAAAAGGATCTTTAAACGAAGTTAAAACCGACCCAGCGCCTATATTATCAAAAATATAGTTAGTTTCAGATTCGTTTTTAATTTCACCGGTAAACAGACCTCTAATTGAATTTTCGTACAAAGAAACTTGATTAGCGTTTAAATCCACACTGCCCATATTTATATCGAAACCTCTATAAACCCCTATATTCGTATTTAGTTTTAATCTATTTGTAGAGTTTAATTCTATATTTCCAAATACGGGTTTTGAGTTACCTCCTATTTCACCACCCTGAAATTTAACTATTCCGAACTCAGCCCCCGTATTAAATTTAAAGAGTTTATGGACATTTGCATTATTGGTTATATTGAAAATAAGTCCACTATCTGCTATTAATTCACCAGTAAGTCCAATTAATGGAAGTGAACCGGTAAGTTCATTGTGCCTGTATTGACCATCTTTAATATAAAGAGTAACACCAGCAGGTATAGTGATGCTTGCGCCTTTATTGTAAATATAATTTGACCCTCCAATTTGGCCACTTACTTGAACTGTAATTGTCAACAAAAGTAGCGTTGAGCATAGATAAGTCACTATATGTTTTAAACTCATACTCATTTATTTATCTTCTGGTATTTCAACTTCTTTTATTTCTGAGCGAACTACATCGCCAGCTTTGGAGTACATTCTTAATTGATATTCGTAGGTTGTACCTTTTGTTAAAGACTTGTCATTGAATGTAGAACTTGTTAAAATCCCTGTATAAGGTTCAAAGCGTTTTTCAGAGGATATTTTACGGTATATCACATATCCGTCAATGTATTCTGCAGGTTCTCCAATCCATTTTAGACTTACCAATTTTCCCCTTCTTTTTTTCTTTAAAGAGAAACTTTTTAGTCGAACTGTTTCTTCAGATTTAGTACCTGATGTTTGAATTTGAAATGCTTGGCTTAAGTCAGATGTGTTTCCTGAGCTATCCGCTGCTTCAAGCAGGTAACTATAAACTGTACCAGCTTCAAACAGCTTGTCTTCGTAAAAAGATGTGGAAATTTTCATTGGCCGTCCGTTTAGTTTTTCAAGATTGTTTGCAGTGTCACCTATAATTTTTCGATAAATATTATAGCCTCTTAAATCTTCGTCTTTATTTGGGATCCAAGTAATCAAAATTGCGTTTTCAGTTTCTTTAATAATTTTAATAAAAGGCTTTACGGGTGGAACATGATCTGGAAGTTCTGCAATACTTAATATAGAATAATTACTGTAATTCCACGATGTATCCACGGCAACAACAACGTAATGAAAGGTATTTTTTACGTTTTTGGACATTCTTTCTGTGTAATTGGTTTCGTTTATTGTCGAAGGGTTTACCATAGTATATTCTTCATCATTGTTTTTCCCATTATCAATGACCTTATAGATAACGTAACCTTTCAAATCTTTTTCCTTGCTTGCCATCCATGACAGGTTTACCATACCTGTGTCAGTACTAGTTTTTAATCCCGTCGGAGGCAGTGGAGGAATAATGTCTCTTACCTGAACCAACGTAGGACTTGAAATAACCTCATTGCCTGCCGCATCAAAAACTCCAACCTTGTAGAAGTAAGTTCTAAACTCAGAGACATTGTCTTGAAAGCTCAATTTATCTTTGTTGATAGGGGTGAGGTTCAACTTTATAGAATCTCCATTTGGATCATTGTACCGGTATACATTCAAACCAATTCTATCCTCATCGTCCACCATAACCCAAGTTAAGGTGATTTTCTGAGTGTCTATTTTGAAGTCTAATCCAAAAGCTTCCTGAGGTGGGTCAAAGTCAATAAAATTAGACTTGATTTCACCTGAAGAAGGGCTCATTTTTGCAAAGTAATCGACCGCGAAAAACTGATACGAATAGCTAAGGTCTTTGTCAATAGTTCGATCAATAAATAAGTGCTTAGGCCAAGGTAACATTTTGCCATTTTCATCTATGTCTTGTTGAACTGGATATGTTTCTGTTCCGGTCAGCGTATCAACAGAACCATCAGTACTTGTTCGTACAACTTTAATTCCGAGGTAACGAAGTGGTTCAGGTTTGAAGTTAAAATTTATTTTTCGTTTTTTTCGGTCTACAATTATGTTTTGAGGAGGAGCTACATTTTCGTAATTCCCTGCAGTGATTTGTAGTTGATCCATTTCAATTTCTTGTCCATTTTCTATTGCGTTAAGCTTGTAGTTATATACAGTGCCTGTTAGAGCATTTTTATCAATATAACCTATAGCAATTGCCAATGCAAATTCATTGTTTTGAAATGCCTTTTGTAATGCGAAAACAGAGGCTACGTTTTCTTGAAATTCAGCTACTGAGATTTTTTGAAAAACGCCATTGAACATAGTCACATCTGGAAACGATTCTGCAATTCTTGCTATTTCAGTATCGTTCCAAAGCAAAGGTGCACTATTCAACTTTTGCCAATCCTCATTTCCCGTTTTACGGTATACATTGAACCCTTCTTTATAATATACTTTTTCGCATACCCATTTAAGGAAAATAGTCCCATCTTCCATATTTTTTGCAAGTAAAGAATTGGGTTTTCGTTCTCCTTGACTAAATGAAGAAAGAGCTATAAGGATAGCAATTACTAATAATGATATGTGCCTTTCGTATTTCATTACATTCCCATTTCAAAGTCCATTTCAAAGCTTTTAGAGCAACCCAATATAGTTACACTACCATCTAGATTTCCTGAGATTAGATCATTGTCAAAGTCAGCTTTTAATTGACCGTGTAATCTAACCGCTCCGATTGTGAAAGTGGGAACTGGCCAAGGAGGGTCTACTGTTAAGGAAGCTCTAAATTCAGCGCCTACTAAAGCATGATTTATTGCAAAAGAAGGACTATAGGTAAATTTTGCTTCAGCATAGATTTCTAAACTTGCATTTGCACATATTTTTGCTATTCCAAGATTAACGCAACCTCCAGCTTTGAATCCACCATAGATTCCAACTTCAAGAGTTTTTTTGTCCATTATTAGGAAACCACCACCACCAAACCCAGAACAAGTAGGATATATTTCAATTTTTTTCGCTTTTGAACCAATGCTAACGTTCCAATCGCCTTTTTCTGATTCAATCAACATATTACCACTGATGCAAATTGGTTTTTGACTGCTAACTGCACCTGAGATAAGTAAATAGTCTTTACCACTGTCATAGTGCATTTTCACTTTCCCTTTAACTCCGGCTGTACCACTAGTAATTTTATCTTTCAAGTATTTAGGACCTTTTTGTGAAGGACCTTTTTTAGCCAATTTGGGTTCCGCTGCACCCGCGCCCCCTCCAGGAATAAACTTTGAAGCTAAAGAACCGCTAATTTTAAAGTCTTTTTTCCCAGTTTCAATTTGAAGATCATCTTGGCCTTTCTTGTATCCTACAGTAATTTCTTTTTTACTGTTTGCGGCAACTGATATTTCTCCAAATGAAGCATTTGCAGCAATTACTTTTACGGTTTTCCCTCTTCCAGCTTCAACAGCTAATTCGTTGCCATCATACTTTCCTTTTAGCCCATACTGTCCGCTCTGTGCCTTGTAAAAAGCCCCTTCGTACTTGCCCTCTTTATAAGAAAGTAGATTCGTGGTGCCGCCTGCCGTAATTGTTCTCTTACCGTCAGAAAGGCTAAGACTTTTATCCTTGTAAGATACAGTAGCAACATAAGAACCGTCTTTCAGTTCTAGGTCTGCAGTTTTAGTAATTGCAAGACTGCGCGTACCTTTTGATGCTTTTATTAGGTCGTTTCCTTCTCCAAGTGCTAACACTACATCGCCGTCTGTATAGGAGGCAGAACCTTTATCTAAAGAAACTTTATGCTTACTTACTTCAAGTTCCAGCATTTTAGTTCCATTTATTGTTATCTTATTCGAACCATAATTAACAGATGCTTTTCCGCTGCTTACAAAAGAAGCCGAGTTGGTTCCATCAGATGCGGTAATTGATTTAACGCCATTTTTAATTTCGAGTGCTACAGAATTTACTCCTGTTTTCAACTCCATTTTAGTTGGGTTTAGCGCGAATGAGTTTGTTCCATCACTAAAGCTGAGGTCTTTGGTTTTATTAAAGGAAGCGGTATAAGTATCGTATTTTAACTCAACACCTTGGGTGCTAATCTTTACGTATTTTTTGGTTCCTTCTATATATGAAGCACTTTTATCAGCATTTAATTTTATTGTTCGAGTACCATCTGCTAAGCTCAGTCCACTTGTGCTTGCCGCAAATGAATTAGTGCCATCAGAAAAGCTTAATGACTTATTTGCTCCAAATGCAGCGTCGTATTTATCGTATTTAACTGATATTTCATCTTTTGATAGCACTAACTTTTTGGTTGTACCTTCTTCAAATTCGAAAGATTTATCTGATTTAAGTTTTAGTGATCTTTTCGAATCATTTAGTTTTACTTCAGTCGCGTTAAAGCTCATACCATAAGTGCCATCGCTATAAGAAAATTCTTTTTTGGTAGCGTCAATGGCTAATTCGTAGGAGCTATAATTTACTTTAAGCCCAGCTGTTGATATTTTTAGTGTTTTTGAAGTCCCATCTTTTAATTCAACTGATTTGTCGGCATTTAAAGCGATGCTTTTAGACCCGTTTGTTAATTTATAAGTACCTGTGCCAGTTCTTTCAGCTACATAGGTATTTCCAGAATTAGTGAGGCTTAGTTTTCCGTTATCTGCATTATCTAATGAAATTTTTACTGTATTTCCACCTTTAGCTATTGTAAGTGATTTTAAACTAGAAGTTGAACTTACTGTGCACGTATAACCGTCTTCTGTAAATGTATGGGTGCCAATGTTGTTTACTAGACCCATAGCTACAGCAGAACCCGATTTTTTCATTTCATAAGAATTACCAAAGTTTAAATGGTAGTTCGTGCTTCCAATATTTAAATCAAATTCTTTGCTGGTTGTAATTTTAACATCAAATGCAGATTCTGAATATTTGAAAGATCCACTCTTAGATACCACGTTTGCATCAACTTCTATTGACTTTCCGCTTTGAGCATATTTGATTTTCCCTTTTCCAGTTCTATCCGCATCTATTGCAAGAGAAACACCACCGTAAGTTATCGCTAAATCAGCTTCATCGGTTTTGAGATTGGCCTTTAGGCTATCAGAGCCTGCTTTCATAGCAAAGTTTCCAGTAGAGGCACTTTGGTTTGCTGAAAGATAAAGTGAATTTCCGCCATCTTTTATTGCGAATGATCCAGATTTTTTTGCAATATCTCCATCAATTTCTAATTCTTTCCCTCCAGATGCCAATTTTAGTTTTCCACTACCTGCTTTATCTCCAGTAATAAAAAATTGAGTGCTAGAATAATCACCGTAAAAGGTGAGGCTAGAGGAGCTTAACGCAGTATATAGACTATCAGAACCCAATTTAAGTGCAAAAGTTCCACTTCCAGCTTTTTCATCTGCCGTTGCATAAACAGCTTGGGTAGCATTCTTTGCAAGAACAGAGTACACGTTATTATCAGCTCCAATTCTGAATCTGTTTGCTCCTTTAGAAATTTCTAGGGTTCCATTACCATTTTTATCCGCATCAATTAAGAAATAGGTGCCTGATTGAGCAACTTCAACTTTCATTTTCGATGTAGAAAGATCCGCACTTATAGAATCATTTGAGGCAGAATAAGAAAAATAACCTTCTAAATTCGACTTATCAGCTTTAGCAATTACACGTTCACCATTGTATTTGGCATAAATTGAACCTTTTCCAGCAGTCTTATCTGCTTTTACGTTTAAATCCAAACCTCCATAGAGCGCTGCAAATTCTCCACTACCACTTTTGTCTATAGAAACAAAGAGTCTCTTATTAGCATCAGGTTTGATTTCAAGACTACCAGTACCGGCAGGTTTATCTGCTTTAAGAGCAAATAGTGCAGTCCCATCGGTGATTAGAATGCTCCCTTTTCCAACCTTATCTGCAGTTGCTTCAAGTTTATCGCTGCCAATCCCAATATCTAAAGTTCCTTTACCATTTTTCTTGTCAGCAGTTACTGCAAACAAAACTTTATCATATGAAAATCCTAGCCTTCCTGTTTGAGCAGTTTTGTTAGCTTCAAGAGAAAGGTTAAGCGTACTTGTTTTTACGTCAAGTTGGCCATTGCCCGTTTTGTCGAACGATGCTTTAAAGCTATTACTAGCATCTATTGCTATAAAAAGACTTCCCTTCCCTGCAGTACCATTAGCACCTAACTCAACTTTAGTTGTTCCATAACCAACTTTAAATTCGCCCTCTGTGTTCGATTTATCAAAACTCGATTTAAGGCTAAATCCACTTATAAGAAAATCAATAGATCCTTTGTTTGAACCATCATAAGCAAAGCCCACTTCGCTTGATCCAGTTTTTAAATTGAAAGCAGCACTGCCAAGTCTGGATCCAGAAATATTAAATTCATTACTTCCATTTTTATAGGAGAGGGTTGCTCCAGCTGCAGATGAAATATTCGCTAAAAATCCAATTGTGGTTGACCCAGTTTTGTAGTCTAGACCTGCACTTTCAGTGCTTGCTTTTAGTGTCATTTTATCACTTCCAATTGGCACCGTTATTTCGACTGGTCCCAGTTTCTTGGCAATTTCTTTTGCAGCTGCTTTTGCAGCAGTTTTTTTAATTCCTCCTGCAGCTCCTGCAGTTCTAGAAGAAGCATTTAGCATAGATAAATCACCTTCAAGATCTATTATAAATCCGCTCTTTTTTACTTCTAATTCAGCAGCAATGTCTGTTTTGAACAGTTTCCCACCGCTGGGGTCAATCATTTGCATATACAGACCCGCTCCGAATTCTATTTTAGAATCAATGATAAAGTCTCCTGTTTTGGTATCTTGGTTCATGTGCCTGTAAACACGGCCTTCCATTGCTACAATATTAAAGAAGCCCATCACTGAGACACCCATTCCTTGTGTATCATTGAAGTAAGCATCGAAATACCAATATTTAAGTGCGTCTTTAGTTCCTAGAATCATACTTGCACCCAATTCAATTTCAGCTGGGACTTTAAGTTTTCCTTTTATGTCGCCTTTGAATACGGTACCCCAATAAGGGTCTCCTTTTCTTAATTCAAGGGTTCCTTTCATCTCTAGAATACTTGAGTTTAGTTTTACTTCTAGTTTTTCAAAGGCAAAAGACTTAGCATCTTGATCCGATTTTATTGTTACTGGAATATCTGGTTTATAGGAAGCGTATTTTGGATCAGTCAGATTTACGTCAGCTGGTTTATTGGTGATATCAGCAACCGAGCTAAAGTCCATTATTGGAGGTCCTGTTTTTCCAGCTACGTCCTCTCCAAGAGGAGCAGAACTTCGAATACTTAAGACATAGTTTCCTGCTGTTAAACTAGCAGCTAGTTCGAAGACGTTGATATTGAAACTCTCATAGGTAAGTTTTACTTGTTTGGATAGTTTGTGAGAGCCATTTCGCTTTCCATATCCAATAAACATGTCGCCATATATTCTAAAATCATTTAAAGCTTTAAATGTGTGTTTTAAAACTGGAGAGTTTATGTCAATTGTACAATCCAGTCGTTCATTGTTAGCGAAAACCGCTCTTTTAAGTGTTACAATTTGAGTTTGTTCTCCACCACCAGGGTTGAATGTGATTACTGTCCCGTCCAATGTATTGTCAAATGATCCCGTATTAAACCCTTGATCATTAAGCGGGATTGTGTATGCGTATTGTTTGGTTTCGTTGATAAAAGGTATAACTACTTTTCCAATGATATTACCTGAAAGCTTAGAGTCAACAATAGTAAATTTTATGTTGCCTAAAGTGGCAGGGAATTGATTGAATGTAGATTTTTCAGAACTCGCAAAGTCTCTGCTGTAGATACTTTGTAGTCCTTTTGCATCAATATCTAACTTCGTATTGTTGTCTTTGTTTAGGTTATATTTTTGCGTGATTTCACTTTTAAGAATTTGTTGTTTTGATTTATCAAGATCCGTTTTCATCGAAAGCTCAAATTCTTGATAATAGACCCCTTTCCAAATTTTCTCAGCAGAATGCTGTCCAGGAGATTTTGTTTCATCTAGATCGATTACAATTTTCAATGGCGTTGCCAAAACGTTGGCATTTTGAATTAATGGCAGTGTGTTTTGCGCAATAAATTCATCAGATTTTGAAATTTCATGGTAATACAGTTGGTCTAGTTGTTTTAGATAAAATGAAAGGCGTTGGTTGTCCGAAGTGTTTACGTTAGAATTAACGTAGAAATCAGCATCTATACGTAGTTTGAATTTATTTAAACCACTACACAGGAAATCTGAAGAAGTTCTTAGCTTCAATCTGCAATTTCCTGGGTCTAATAAATTATAATCATTTTGATTGCTAAACTTGGCACTACCAAGTAATTTGAATTCTTCAAAGTTTAACCAAGACCCGTCTGACACTACATAGGCTTTCTGACCACCTTTAGTTGCATGAGGTAAAGGCCACTTTACAATTCCATAAATTTTAAAATTATTTTTATCAATGCTAATACTATCCGGGTAGAATATAGCATCGGCATTCACACTATTAAAAGACGTCATAGTGATAGGGTCAATTGTAATTGGTTCTTTAATAGAGCCTGATTGCATTACATACTGTCCAGCAACTTCACCAATATTGAGATTACTAAAATTGACTTTCTTTTTGTCACCTTTCTTATTTATAGAGATTTCACCGATTCCGTTCAGCTTTGTAAGGTCTTTGTTTGATGTAGAGATTACCCGAACCAATACGTTTCCTGCTTCAAAACTGCTGATGAGTGGAGGACCAGTAACAGATCTAATTGGACTAGCTGCAATTTCTCTGTTGTTTGAATATGCCTTCACTTGCCAAGCGTATTCTCCCTTTTTTTCAAAAGCCTTAGTAGACATGTAATTAAAGTCTTTAATTACAGACTGTTCTGTGCTAGTGTACTCGTGCCAAGCCGAATTTTTACTGATAGCATCCTTAGGCGACTTACCATTAAGTTCAACCATTTTTATCGTGTACGTGAATTTGTTTCCTGGTAGGATATTGTCAGGACATTTCCACTTAAAAACGGGATTGTCATTTTCCTTAAACCCACGTCCATCCTCAGGTGTAACGATGGCAATTTCTCCGCCACTAGAAATACCATACTGAAACCAGCCTACTTGAGAAACTCCATTATTTTTGAAACTTTGCCTGTTGTTCTTTTCTTTAACTTGAATAGTCCAAGCATAACGTTTTCCATCATCTAGCAGGCTTGAAGTTACGTTGTAATTGAAATTAGTAGTTTGAATTGGGGTAGTGGCACTTGTTTCAAAAACCTTCACAATTTTACTAGCTGCTATAGCTGTCATTGGGTCAATAGAATTGTCCGTAATTTCATAGACCTTTAAAAGGTATTGCACATTTGTAAATCCACCAGGAGGCGGGTTTTTCAATTGCCATTGGAAAGTCAAGTTTTGAGGTGTCTGAGGTGTTACCGTCCCGCCTTGTGTTGGTAAAGTAAGCAGCGGAGGATCCTGTTTCGATATAAATGCCATTGTACAAGAAGAGCGAGATATAGCTCTGCCTGAATTATACTCTTTAACTGTTGTGCAGAATTGATAATTTCCATCAGGAAGACGACCAGTTGTCCTCAATTCCGCAAGTGTAATTCCGGTCAAGTTCAGATTGCTGTAATTTAGGTATGGAGCCAGATCTGCTCCTTTAAACACTTTTAGAATACCGGGCGTAAGAGTAGTTCGAGTTGTTGGTTTGAAATTTGATTTGGTCTCTAGACTGATTAGGTTACTTGAAATTTTAACGTGCAAGTAAACATCAACAGAGGACTCACTGAAATCATTAAATATTGCGTTTATAAAAAGTTTGTTGGTTCCTGTTGATGAATAATCGGAGAGATATGCTGTGTATGGAGGAGTTAAAGCGGAATTGGCAGTTACCGGTAAGGCTTTTATTTGTGATGATGCAAAATGGCTTGTGAACTGAAGCCCTAGAATCATAATAGCGATATGTAATATTTTCTTCACTTAGAATGTATAATTATAGCTCAATGCAGCCTGTATTTCGTCAATAGGGGTAGATGTGCTTCCTGTTCTAGTCAAAAAACGACCATCGAGTTTCACTTGATGGTGTTCTTTATAACTGAATCCCAAACTAGCCATAATATTAGAACTTGTATCTTGGAATTTTTTGTCCAAATAATTATTGAAAAGACTGTAAGCTAGCATAGTCGTGAGCTTTCTGTTAAAGAAAGGTTTACTGACAGCTAGGGTAGGGCCAATGGCCTCGTTTACGATTCCAGGGCTGATAAACTGATTGTAATTTGCCGCAGCAGTAAGGTTTATTTGATTTGGAATAAGGCTAAGGGTATAACTAAGATTAGAATTGTAAAATTCACTACCATTTTCTACAGTTTGTAAATCTCCATCGCTTATACTATTTGCTTGTTGATAGTTGTTTGATAGTACTATGTTGTGTCCAAATTTCTCACTTGAAGTAGAGTAGGTTGCTACAAGTCCATAGTTTGCAGTAACCTGAACAAAACGAATTGTATCGAGCACGTTTACCGCGCTTGGGTCACTTGATGCTCGAAAGTTTGAATAGATTCCAGATAAAATTACTTTTTGGCTGACTAGCCAAGTCACATTAGCAGATCCAATTACTCGACGGTCATCAGTGTATAAATTATCGGCAAGGTTGTTTCGCTGAAACCCTAGGCTTCCTGCTAGATTAAGTTTTCTGTTAAAAACCGCAGTGCCAATATTTCCAGTAACTTCTTCTAAGTCATTATTTAGATAAGTAGCACCCATGCTCTGGAACTCAGGACCAACTCTTCGGTATGTAACTCCGAAAGAATGTGCCTTTACTGAATAAGTAAGATTGCCTGTAAATGCAGAATTAGTAACCGTTGAAGAATTAGATTTAACCAACCACCCAAAGTTATTTTCGTAACCAAATTCATTACTCTCTGTAGGATCAAGACGGCGGTCTCGGGTAAAAGCACTAAGCGCAAATTCACTATTAAAACTCAATCTTTTTCCTATTTTTTGTTGAAGAGTGATCGCGGCAACAACGTTTTCTGCTGGTTTTAATAGAAGTAGAGAGTCGGTGTTGATAGAAGTAGAAACATCTTGTCCTTTGAAAATAGAGAATCCTATTTGCCCTGTTTTGTGTTTATAGCCAACATTAGTTCCGTATCCCCAGCGCTCAAAGGCTGGAGTTTCAGAAACTACGTTTAGCCCATTTGATAAAGGAATCGCCTTAATTAGCCGGCCACCCATTGCTTTTACGGTCCATTTCGAATCTGGAATTTCCAACTCAACTCCAGCACCTAAAAAAGTTAATCCAGCTAAAGAGTATTGACTAAACTGCATACTACGAAAACCGAGGTGAGCAGTAACCCACTTATATTTTGGGCTTAATCCGAATTGATTGAATGGCTGGGCGAAATCTTGATTTTGAGAAGTGAAGGTTGCGCTGAATGGAATTGACATACCGTAAACATCGATATTTATATTAGCATTGATGAGCCAATAAAATGGAGGTCTTTGCGCTGCTTGACCGCGAGTGTCATAGCCCACTAAGCTGCCACCAACACCACCGGTGATTTTAGTTTCTTTCCAAATAGGCTTTTCGCCGATGGTCGATAAGTCTTGACTACTTGCAGAAAAGCAGGAAAAAACAACCAATACCACAACAATAGTATTGCTTATCGATAAGTTTGGATTTAGCATAATTTACAAAAGAAATATAATGTGGCAGTTAGACGCATTTCTTGGGACGAAATGCATCTTCTTTAGTTCCAAAACATGTTGTGTCGCTTTTATTTGCTGCAGAATTGCATATACCGGGTTTAAGACAGAGTTAGCTGAATATATTTGCGGTATCAAAAACTAAGTCATGTACGGAAAACTAAAAGATCATTTACAAGAGGAATTAGCGCAGATAACTGCTGATGGTTTGTATAAAAAAGAGCGCATAATTACAACTCAACAGGACGCTGTAATTAAAGTTTCAACGGGAGAAGAGGTGCTGAATTTTTGTTCTAATAACTACCTAGGATTATCATCGCACCCACGTGTTGTTGAAGCTGCTCACCAAGCATTAGATTCTCATGGTTTTGGTATGTCTTCGGTACGTTTTATATGCGGAACTCAGGATATTCATAAAGAACTGGAACAAAAAATAGCGGACTTCTTAGGGACGGAAGACACTATTTTATATGCTGCTGCATTTGATGCAAATGGTGGTGTATTTGAACCTTTGCTTACTGCTGAGGATGCGATTATTTCAGATGCATTAAATCATGCTTCAATAATTGATGGAGTTAGATTGTGCAAGGCTCAACGCTATCGTTATGCCAATAACGATATGGCTGCTCTGGAGGAGCAATTAAAAGCTGCAGCAGGTGCACGCTTTAAGGTTATAGTTACTGATGGAGTATTTTCAATGGATGGTTATGTTGCTCAGCTGGATAATATTTGTGATTTAGCAGACAAGTACGATGCATTGGTGATGGTTGATGAATGCCATGCTACTGGGTTTATTGGCAAAACGGGCAAAGGAACCATTGAGCTTAAAAACGTGATTGGTCGTGTAGATATAATTACAGGCACCTTAGGAAAAGCTTTAGGTGGCGCCATGGGCGGTTTTACCACAGGTAGAAAAGAAATTATTGAAATTCTTCGTCAGCGTTCTAGACCTTATTTATTTTCTAATTCATTGGCTCCAAATATCGTAGGTGCCAGTAATGCTGTATTTGATCTTTTGAATGAATCAACGGAATTAAGAGACACATTGGAGTGGAATGTAAACTATTTCAAAAAAGAAATAAAAGCTGCTGGTTTTGATATCAAAGATGGCGATAGTGCAATCGTTCCAATCATGTTATATGACGCTGCATTGTCGCAAAAATTTGCAAACCAATTGTTAGATGAAGGAATATACGTAATTGGATTTTTCTACCCAGTTGTTCCTAAAGATCAAGCAAGAATTCGAGTGCAACTGAGTGCTGCCCATGATCAAGGACATTTGGATAAGGCTGTAGCTGCTTTTGTTAAAGTAGGTAAAAGCCTCGGTGTGCTATAAAGAATCCCGTTTTTTAAGTATTGAGGAAGTTTTTAGAATTAAATCAGATTTTTAATTCCATTGCATAGCAGTTTTTTGCCTTAATCGAAGAATATAAACAACAGGTTAAATGAAGTCGAAGCACTCGGTGGTAATTATAGAAGATGAATTTTTTGGGGCAACTCATCGTTTTTTTTAGGTGTTAGTTATTGCTGTTTTTTGTTTTACTTAGCTGCGGTAGAATTTTCCGAAATATGAAGCGTAGTATAGCAATAGTTCATAGAGAAGCAGCAGTACTAATAGAATTGGAACTTCTGCTTCGCCGCGGAGGATATTCCATAGAGGGAGTATACAATAGTCCAGAAGAATTTAAAGCAAATACCACTTGGGAGTTTGATACGGCTGTTCTTGATTTGAGCCTAAAATCAAAACAAACAGATTTTAAATTGGCTCAATCGTTAAACGAGAAGTCCAAACCGTTTATATTTTTGACATCAAGTTTAGATAAGAACCTAGTAAAACGCGCTTGTAAATATTCGCCCAAATCCTACATCAGCCTTCCCGTTAATGATATTAATGTTTTGGGAGCTTTTGAGATTTTATTCTCCAATCAAGAAGCAACGATTTTGGTCCAAGGTTTATTTGGAATTAAAGAAATGAATCCAAGAAAAATTCAACTGATAGAAACCAATAAAAATTATTTGGAAATCACTACTGAAAGCGGTCTCTATCGTTTGCGCAGTACCCTAAAAGATATACTTCATGAATTGCCTTCAAATTTTGTGCGAGTGCATCGGTTTTATGCTGTGAATACAGATTATATAGATCAAAAAAGTAATTCGCAGATAGTAATTGATGGACGAATAATACCCATATCTAGAAACTATAAATTCGAAATTTCTAGTTTAGGATAACTAGAATTTATTGAGAAAATGATAAGTGTAAATCAATTTAAGCCCACATTAAGAATTGCTGGTTAGCTTTTTTGCGAGTTAAATACTTAAATCACGACTTACAATATCCAAAATAGATAACCGTGACGCCAACTGCATAACGATAATTGCAAGAAAATAAAGTCCAAATTTTTTCTTTTCACCTTGTTCCAGCTGAGCAATTCCCAATATACTTAGGATGAAGCCAAACCCAGTAACGGGAATTACTGAATACAGAGCAAAGATAAACAGGAGTAATGTATAGTCTTTTACTTGCTGAAGCAGAGGGGATTTTTTCAGAGAAAAAGTGAATAATACCGCCATTTCAATAGCCAATGTTATGTAGGTAAATAAAAGTGCAACTAGGTGCAATCTGGGCGCGCTGTCCAAGGTGACTTTTGTTTCCAAATTGGGTGAAATACTCAAAAACTGCAACAATAGCCTTTTATCCAAAAATTGTTCTGGAGTGATGCCAACCAATGCCGTGTTAATGTATTGCATTCTTGAATCTGTCAGTAAATGATATTGCATAAAGTCACCACTTAGAAAATCTGGAGAAGTAAGTTTCCAGAATAGCGCAAATAAAAAGGTGAGAACGATGAGCAGATGAGCATTGATTTTTAAAACTTGAAGGCGGTCCTTAAATAATGTTGAAATAAAGCAAGCACCCACCCAGTAGTTTATTAAGTATTTGTGATTATCAACATTGTACCAATAGCGCGCTGTGTATATTGAAAATCCAACAAAGACAATCAGCCAAAGCCAACGATTTCGAGACAATTTGCGTGAGAAAAACATGAAGAGCACAGCAATCCTTATCGGAACTTCAGCAACCCAAGAAGGTGGGTGGTAAAAAACAAGTAACAAAAGAGTTAAACGGTACAATAAAATATCCCGAGGGTATGCCTCTAAAAATGCAACTAGTGAGGTTGCTTTTTTCCAAATTACCATTACTTGCTGGCTTGATAGTTTAAGAGCTCAAAAAATTGCACGCTATTGTCATTTGCGTTGTAACGTCGCTCATAAATTGATGCTTTTATGGTTTCAAATGAATGCATTTTCTCATTAGCTAATTTTAAATTATCTTTTCGAAGCGGCACATAAATTGACTCATTGACCAACCAGCCTATAAATTCTGCGACAGTTTGTTTTTCTTGATTCAGTTTTTGTAAGTAGTTTTTATTAAGCAACGCATTAGCTATTTTTTGTAGTTTATCTAAACTAGGGTTGGCTTTTAATTCTATTTCATAGTCTTTTGACCATTTTTCTGTATCCAATTTTCCAAAATCGGGTAATAATCGGACTTCATTTCCACTATCATCAACGCCAGTACATACCAATATTCTTGAATCAGGGGTAGCATTAGTAGAAAACATGCCAAATCCGCCACCAATCCAAGGGCTTAGATGATAGTTCTTAGCCATGCGAATTTGATTGACCGCTATCAATCCCATGAGTATGGGCATGACGTAAATAAACGAGAATAAGCTTTTAGTGTCAAAATTCACTTTTAAAATTTTATTAACTGTCAAAACGTGTTTGCCAGTTTGACGAACCTAATACTAACAATTATTCAACAGAAATACTTTTTGAATATTGCAAACTTGCAACTCATGACTTAAAAGCAGCTTTTTAGTGCTGTTTTAATAATGTATATTTGCGAATCTAAGTAAATTATTAGATATATGTTGCGAACTATCGTTGTATTGCTTTTTTTATTCTGTTCCATTTATAGCCAAGCCCAGGTAGGGATCAATAACTCCTCTCCAGACGCAAATTCTATATTGGATTTGAAGGCCAATGATAAAGGATTGCTTATTCCTCGAATGACTACTGCACAGCGGGAGTCTATGGTAAGCCTCACGCCTGCTCAGGGAATGATGGTGTATGATACCGATTTAGATGTCATATTTATTTTTTACGGCCATAAAATTAATAATAGTAAATGGTATGCGTTAAACCCATGGAAAACAGAGTATAGAACAGATAATAATTCCAGTGCGGCATCTATGACAGCTATGTTTGGTGGCGGTATTAACTATGGTAATATTGGTATAGGCGTAGCCGTTCCAACAGAAAAATTTCAAGTAAATGGTAAGGTGAAAGCGACAGAATTTATTGGTAATGGAGCTACTCCCTTAGGAGGTATTATTTTGTGGAGTGGCACAACCGCTCCAACTGGTTGGGCTTTGTGTAATGGAGATTCTGTAAATGGATACAAAACTCCTGACATGAGGAATAGATTTGTGGTGGGTTATAATCCCTCCGATTGGCGATATGACAAGCCTGGAAATTTGAGCCAGAAAGGCACATCTGCTTCTAGTGACATTGGCGGAGCGGCAACTGTCGCTCTGAATTTATCTCAAATGCCTCGACACAATCATACAATGCAAGATGCAGGTACTCATACACACAGCTACAAGGATTATTATAATAATTCTTTTCAATGTGATGTAGATGATGAAAGAAAGTGCAATACCGTGACCTATGTTAGTAGAACGACTTCATCTGATGGAAACCATAAACATACCATCGATTACAACGGAAGCACTGCGGCTCACGAAAACCGCCCACCATACTACACTCTTGCCTACATCATGAGAGTATACTAGTACTGTACTTCAGAATGCACTTTTAAGATTGTTAAAATATTAAATAAAATTTTTATTTTTATAAAAATTTTATTTAGAAAATCTTATGAGGTCACTAATCGTTTTTCTAGTTACGTCATTTTTTAGTGCTACTTTATTTGCACAGGTTGGCATCAATACGCCTGATCCAGACACGAACTCTATATTGGATTTGAAGTCTAATAATAAGGGACTGCTTATTCCTAGGCTGACCAGTATACAGCGCGAGACAATGAGCAGTGGAGGAGGTTTTTCGCAAGGAATGATGGTTTATGATACTACCCTTAATGTTCTTTTTGTAGGATATGGTAATGGAGCTTCGGCTAATACAAAATGGTATGCAATGAACCCTTGGAAAACCGAATACAGAACAAGTAACAATGCGAGTGTTGCCAACATGACTACAATGACGGTAAATCCAGGTTCAACTGTTGGAGGTGTTGGAATGGCTAACTACGGAAATGTTGGTATAGGTATAGTTGCTCCACAAGAAAAGTTGCATGTAAATGGTCAAATTAAAGCTACTGGTTTTAAAGGTTATGGAATTACACCTGTCGGAGGTATCATCATGTGGAGTGGGGCAATCAATGCAATCCCTGATGGATGGGCATTGTGTAATGGCCAAAACGGGACGCCAGATTTGCAAGAACGATTTGTTGTAGGAGCCGGTTCTGCTGATAATACTTCGGTGGCTGGTACACAATATGCTGTAAACGCAAAAGCAGGAACCAATAGTGTGGTCCTTTTAACTAATCAGATTCCTTCTCATAATCATACATATTCTGGAACGACTACAACCAATGGTAATCATACACATTTGTGGAACTATGGAGTCGAAGGCGACGACTCAGGGAATGGAGGAAGTAACAATGAATTTACAGTGAGTGGTCCTCCATCTCCAAAATATACCGTCATGACGTATGCGGGAAATCATGCGCATACCTACAGCGGAACTACTTCTGTAAAAGGTTCGGGTAAATCTCACGAAAACAGGCCTCCTTATTATGCGCTAGCGTATATAATGCGTACCCTGTAATCACTGTACTTCAAAATGCTCCTTTGAGTTCGTTATTTCAAAAAGACTTTTCCAAGTTTAAAAAACAAAAATAGTTGACCAATTTGTAACAAGCGACAGCTGTGGTGTTTTGGTCAAACTATTCGCTGCTAAAAGAATGGATATGTTCCTAGGAAAATAAATATTTTATTGTCCCTACTGATAGGCTGAGGGTTATTTATTAACCCAAATTCAGGATTAACCTTGCAGTATGAAGTTTTTTGTATCAAGCTTTCTTGTTTTGACTTCTCTTTTGTTCAAATAGGTAGCAATAACTTTAATCCTGATGAAAATCCTGTATTAGATTCAAAAATGATTTCAGTAATAATCAGTTTGGAGGTAATAATACTGCGCCGAATCTTGGAGGGTCGCATACAAAGAATGTTTTTTCAGCGCAGTGACAAAAGACGGCTATTAAAATTAAGGATCATTTCATTCCTATATCTAGAAGTTTTATTAAGAACTCTAGAGGTTAATATATTAGAGTTGAATCAGCCCTTATTTCATTTTTATTAGAAGAAATATCAAGACCCTTCGATTGATAACGATTTTAAGTCGATTTCGTCCAAGGATATGTATTGAATCAATAGTTTTTTAGAATTTTGTTGAAAATACTTTATGAGAACAATTTTAACCTTGAGTTTTTTTGTAATTATTTCCTTCAGTGTTTCGGCCCAAGTAGGGATCAATACGCCTGATCCAGACACGAACTCTATATTGGATTTGAAGTCTAATAATAAGGGATTGCTTATTCCTAGGTTATCTACTACTGATCGTGAAGCTATGAGTAGTGTGAAGTTTTCGCAAGGAATGATGGTTTATGATACTACCCTTGGACATGTTCTTGTTTGTAGGATATGGTAATGGAGCTTCGGGTAATACAAAATGGTATGCAATGAACCCTTGGAAAACTGAATACAGAACCGATAATAACGCAAGTACAGCGCACATGACGACTATGACTGCCGGAAGCATAAACCACGGAAACGTAGGTATTGGAACTGCTAGTCCAACTGAAAAATTACATGTCGATGGTAAAGTAAAAGCAACAGAATTTATTGGAAGAGGAGCGGTTCCTATCGGTACCATAGTGATGTGGAGCGGATCAATAGCACCAACAGGTTGGGCTTTGTGCAATGGATTAATAACAGTAAAGGGATACAAAACTCCGAATTTGAAGGGGAGATTTGTTGTCGGATATGATAACAGCGATGCAAACTATAATAATCCTGGAAATCTTAGTACCAAAGGAACCACTACTAGTGATTTTGGGGGGAGTAAATCTTCTTCGCACACGCATTTGACTGATCCGCCAAATATTTATTCCGAATATGCAGGAAATCATACACATTCTGGAACAACAAATGGCGGGGGTGGATCAATTTCTATGACAAGAACATGCTGCGGTAGGCATAATGTAGCGCAAACTAACCACGCGCATTCTTTTACAACTAATACTGGAGGAAATCATAGACATCTTTTAAAATTACCGACAACGCGGTCTGGAGCGCCATCTGGTGCTAGTGACAACCGGCCGCCATATTATACCCTTGCTTATATAATGCGTGTGGAGTAGTATATAATTACTGCACCTCAAAGTGCTCCTTTAGGTTGGCCAAACCCTTAAAGGGGTTTACAAAAGCCCAAGTAAATTAGCGAATAGAGGGGAGATAAAAATCGCAATAAACAGGAAGCAAAAAGTAGTGGCATACCTAACCTTAGTTTGGTCCGATCATAATTTTATGTGGGCTTTAGCTGCAGTTGATTGCGTAACAAACACGATTTTGGTGGTTTATAAATTCCAAAACCACAAACCCAGTTTTACTAAAAAAGGATATGATTCCGAAACTGAGTTTCTCTCTATTTATAGGAGCAAATCAAAAGTTATCTTGTCCGAGGTTAAATGTTTGGGCAAGGCAGTAACTAAGTCGACAAGGCCTAGGTGAGTATTTTAAAGAGAGCGGAATATCTTTAGCACCAACCCTTTTTTAATATACCCCTGCTGAATTAAGTAGTTTTTATTCTCAACTAAGCAACATCGCCTCACTTTACAAACTCTTGTAAATACCCACCTAACAGATCTTCTAAATTCTCCAGTTCGTGTAGTTGGTCGTAGCGAATATCCTGAGTATAAAGTTGAGCTCGTTGTTGTTCTGAAAGCTTGAGTTTGAAAACAAGCTCTTTGTAAGCGTCATCCAAAAGTCCTTTGGGGTTTACAACAGGCAAAGAGTTAGCAACAATTTCCGCAGTTGCCACGGCATTAATTTCGTTGAGTGCATGAATAATTTCGGGACCAAATATCCCATAAGAGGTTTCGTAAAATTCCGAAAAACCTCCATTGGTGACGGCTTTATTTAGTTTTACAATCACATAAACCATTTTTTCAGGACCAGTTAATCCTGAAATAACCTGGTACCATTGCGACCAATTTTCAACATCAAAGTTAGCGGCCTCGAGTTGCTGATTGGCTGAGCTAAATAATCGACTAATTAAAGCTCTATTTGAAATATTTTCCATGAACGGGCATTTGATTGCTTTACAATAACAGGATAAGTGAATTGTTCTCTATACCCGGCTTAAAGTAAAAGCGAATATATTCAATCCAAAGTCCTTTTTATATTGATTTAAAACCACTGGTTTTAAAGGTTATGGAATTACACCTGTCGGAGGTATCATCATGTGGAGTGGGGTAATCAATGCAATCCCTGATAGCTGGGCATGACGTAAATAAACGAGAATAAGCTTTTAGTGTCAAAATTCACTTTTAAAGTTTTATTAACTGGCAAAACGTATTTGCCAGTTTGACGAACTAAATACTAATAATTAATCAGCAGAAATACTTTTTGAATATTGCAAACTTGCAACGCATCACTTAAAAGCATCTTTACAAGTGATTTTAGAAAATTATATTTGCGAGATTGTGTAAATTATTAGATGTATGGTCCGAACTATCGTTGTATTGCTATTTTTATTCTGTTCTATTTATAGCCGAGCTCAAATTGGCATTAATAATAGTAATCCAGACGCGAACTCTATATTGGATTTGAAGTCTAATAATAAGGGATTGCTTATTCCTAGGTTATCTACTACTGATCGTGAAGCTATGAGTAGTGTGAAGTTTTCACAAGGGATGATGGTTTATGATATTACCTTGGACATCTTGTTTGTGGGATATGGTAATGGAGCTTCGAGTACAAAATGGTATGCAATGAACCCTTGGAAAACCGAATATAGAACGGATAATAACGCAAATACAGCAGACATGACTACTATGACTGCTACAGGTGTAAAACATGGGAATATTGGTATTGGAGTTCCTGCTCCAGCAGAAAAATTGCATGTCGCTGGTAAGGTTAAGGCTACTGGATTTGTTGGAAATCTTGCAGGAAATGTTGCTGGTAACGCAACAACAGCAGGGACAGTTACCGGAGCAATCCAAGGAGCAATCACTTCAGTTGGGATATTAAAGCATTTGAATGTTGGTGTTAGTGGGGCAGGTGTTACTAATGGGTCAGTCCAATGCTCCGATTGGTTTAGAACTACTGGAAACGGTGGTTGGTATTCTCAAACACATTATGGTGGTTGGCACATGACAGACAATACATGGATAAGGAACTATAATGATAAAGCTGTTTGGTTAGAAGCTGCGAGTGTTAATCATAAAGCGTAAGAGTAACTGGAAGAGTAGGCATCGGAACTGATAATCCATCACATCCATTAGAAGTTAAAGGATCTAATCAGTAGTATTCAAAGCTTTTGGCAATCCATCAGAAATAACGAACGGAAAACTATACAAGCCCACGATGGGTGACCATGGGCTGCAGCAGCAATCCTAATCGTAACGTTGGAATAAAAGTTGAAAAAGGTATACTGTGCGATTTTATTTGTTTTAGTTCTGATGAAAGGATTAAAGAAGTTATTGGAGTAAGCAATTCTAAAGCTGATTTATCTACACTCGTAGCTATAGAAGTAACAGATTATAAAAAGAAGGATAAAGTCCAATTTGGAGAACAAGTAACTAAAAAACTTATTGCACAGCAGGTAAAGACAGTTTTTCCAGAAGCAGTTAGATTAACAAAAGACATTATTCCCAATATTTATGAATTAGCAGAAATTAAGGAAGGGTATATTGCTTTAGAAACAGATTTAGAAAAAGGGGATAGGGTTAAACTAATTTTTGAAGACAAAGAGGAAATAGTTGAAGTAATCAAAACAAATAAAAATGGTTTTTTCACAGACAATAAAAAAGAAGGAAAAGTCTTTGTTTATGGAAAAGAAGTAGATGATTTTCATGTAGTTGATTACGATGCTGTTTCTATGTTGAATGTTTCTGCAACCCAAGAGCTTTACAAACTAATCTTAAAGCAACAGCAAACAATTGAGAATCAGAAAACTGAAATTAAGGCACAAACTACGCAGCTAGAATTGACCAAAAAAAACCAATCGGATTTTGATGAAAGGATAAAGGCATTGGAGAATAGATATAACACAGGTGCCTTAAGTAAATAGTCATAAAAGAAGGGCAGGTGCCAATGCATCGAGTTTAAGAAAGCTTATTAGTACTTTATTTTGCCTACTGCATGGTAAACGGCTCTTTTGAGCTTAGAAAATGCATACTCCAGAACAACCAGTTAAAAATCACTACTTTAATCTACCTACATTATGTGTGTTCACTTTTACTAAGTGGGCGTAACCTCATGGAAAACGGGTAAATCCAACTCAATTGGATCTTGG
Organism: Flavobacteriales bacterium UBA6770; assembly: GCA_905181875.1. Classification (GTDB taxonomy): domain Bacteria; phylum Bacteroidota; class Bacteroidia; order Flavobacteriales_G; family Salibacteraceae; genus UBA6770. The sequence goes on along the minus strand of CAJIZH010000003.1, from coordinate 564,546 downwards.
TAAATAGCATAAAGGGAAAAACTTACGCCTAGACATTCTCTTCATATTTTAGATGGTGGTCATAAACTTGACTATTACGATATATGCCATACTGGGAGTGGAGGAGCTCGAACCGAAATGGTGCGACCAATTCGCATGCAGCAACCACATATAAAGGTTATCATTTTAAGAAAACGACGAATAATGTTGCAACAGGAATTGGTTTTGGTTACACAGGAGGAGATGGTGCCAGTACTGTAGATGAAAATGGAGTAGCTTTTGACAAATGCCTTCCATATTATGTACGAGCATTCTTATAGTCTATTGCACCTCAAAGTGCTCTTTAAGGTTGGTTAAACTCTTAAATGGGTTGTCTTCTACGAACATATTGGCAAGCCATTCAGGAACGTCTCCACCGGCATTTGATTTTCCTTCCATAAAAACTTCAGTAGTATTTTCGTCTGCCTGACGAATTTTCCATAGTCCCGTTGCTTTTTCGATACGTACATAGTCCTTCTCTCGCGGTATGTAATTGGCAATTGCAGAATGTTGGATAAGGTAACTGCCATCAGGTTCTTTATTGCACATTGCTTTACTTATGATATCTCTATTATCTACAGGCCATGGGGCTGCATAAACGTAGTAAACGATAAATTCGGAATTTCCCGACTTATGAAGGACCTTGCATATGGTGTTGTCGGAATACCAAGACGTTCGTTTATCAAAATCAATAATGAAATTGTAAACCGAATCGACGTTAGCGTTGATCAAACAAGCTGCACGATATTGTTTTAAAGAGTAGCCGGGAACAGCTCTAGTCCAAACCTTTACAGAATTTTTGTTTTTCTTGAGTTTCCATTCGTCTTGTTGAGCCAATAGTGAGTTGGAAATACAAAATGCAAATAGAATAATTGTAACGAAAACACGAGTCATAAGTTTAAATAAGGCTTACCCTAGTTTGGCCTTCACCAAATTTGATACTAATTTGTTGTCAGCTTTACCCGCTAGTTTTTGAGCTGTCATTCCCATTACCTTGCCCATATCCTTCATACTTGAAGCTCCGGTTTGAGTAATTATATCGTCGACAATTTTAGCTACTTCTTCTTCCGATAATTGAGCAGGTAAATACGTTTCAATAACGCTTGCTTGTTGCATTTCTGCGTCTGCTAAATCAGCTCTGTCTTGCCCGTTATAAGCATCAGCAGCTTCCTTGCGTTGCTTTACCAAGCGCTGCAAAACAGTAATACCAGCATCTTCGCTTACATTACCATCTGCACCTTTTTCTGATGCAGCTAAAAGTAATGCAGATTTTACTGCTCTTAAGGCTTCCAATGTCTCTTTAGCTTTTGCCTTCATGGCAACTTTGATGTCGTTATTTATTTCATCTACTAGTGCCATCTAATCTACGTTATCGTGTAAAAATGAATTATTTGATCTTATTTCTGTTTTCTTTTCCCCGTTCTCGTCTTCCGTTTCATTGATACTTAATCTAGAAACTTGTGATTCGTCTGATGCGGCCACATCATCTAATGCTATCGATCGTCTTTTAAATGCAGGCTGCCCTTCTAATGAAGATATCCCAGAAGGGGTTTTAAGCTGCATGCTGAGGTTTCTTAGTCTTGCCATTCTATCCTGTGCTAATTTTTGTCGCTCTTCAGCATTAGCCTCAGGTTGAGGTGCTTGTTCCTTTTTATCTTGAATTTGAATAGTAGTTGCTGTCGTTTTATCGTCGCTTGTTTTAAGTTTTGGATTTAGATCAAATTCTGCTTCAACTTCTTCAATTTCATCTGAAGGGTTGGTATAAGAATTTTCATTCTCTGCTGTATAGGCATCGTCTTCTAAACTGTGTCGAATTATTTCTTCTTCAGCTATTGGAGTTTCAATTACCTTTTCGGTATTTTCCACTACATTGGAAAGTTCTACTTTATTTTCTTCGTCAAAAGCTGCAACAGTTGGTTCCTCCTCAGATTTAGGTTCTTCTATCCCGTATACTGTTTTAGCAATTGCTAAAGGCTTTTCTTGAATCTCTGGAGCTTGGTCTGCAACTGGTTCCGATTTAGCCTCTGATATAGCATTGTCAATTGCGCTAGGTGTTGGCTGTTCAACGCTAGGTTCCACTTTTTTTTCTGGTGTAAAAAGATTTACTTGTGTTGTTCTGTTTTGGCTGTCAGAACTAGAACCTGGGATTGGTGCCGTTAATTCAGTTTTAACATCATCATCAAGGCTTTTGACCATTGGTTTTGGCTCACGTTTTACTTCTTGTGAGACATGTGGCCTATCAATAAAACTAGTTGCGATAATGGTTATGCTTATCTCATCATCCTCTAATCTGTCGTCCATTCCATGACCCCAAATTACTTCTGCTTCATCACCTGCTTCTTCTTCTATATAATCTGTAATCTCTGTTATTTCATCAAACAAAATTTGATCTTTACCATAAGTAATGTTCAATAGAATATTTGATGCACCTGTAATATCGTTATCGTTCAATAATGGTGAAGCAACAGCATTCTGAACAGCCACCGAAGCTCTGTTTTCACCTTTTGCAGTTGCAGATCCCATAATAGCAACTCCGCTAGCAGTCATTACCGTTTTTACGTCGTTAAAATCAACGTTAATTTTACCTGTAGTTGTAATCGCTTCAGCGATTCCTCTTGCAGCTGTTGTTAGTACGTTATCAGCTTGCTCAAATGCGTTATCAAGGGTAAGGTTGCCAAACATTTCGCGCAACTTGTCATTGTTTATGATAAGAATTGTGTCGACACAATTTTTAAGTTTTGCAATTCCTTCGTCGGCCCTTCTTCTTCGTTTTTTTCCTTCAAATGAAAAAGGCATCGTAACAATACCTACTGTTAGAATACCCATTTCTTTAGCGGCTTGTGCAATTATAGGAGCGGCACCCGTTCCTGTTCCACCGCCCATGCCTGCAGTAATGAAAATCATTTTTGTATGTGCGCCAAGAATCTCCTTGATTTCATCAATCGATTCGATAGCAGCATTTTCCCCAACCTCTGATCTAGAGCCAGCTCCCAAACCTGATGTCAGACTAGCGCCAAGTTGAATTTTAGCAGGGACAGGACTTATGTCTAATGCTTGTTGATCGGTATTACAAACCATAAAGTCGACATCTTTAATGCCTTGACGATACATATGGTTTACGGCGTTACTTCCGCCACCACCGATGCCGATTACTTTAATAATTGAATGTTGTTCTTTGGGCAAATTGAACTTCATAACTTGTGTTTTTGAGTATTCTTATTAGTCTTCGTCTTCTTCTAAATATCTTCTTGTCTTATCAAATAAATCTTGAAACCAGCTGCTTCGCTTAGTTCCAAAGCTAGTGATATCATCATGTGGATTTTCAATTTCTATTTCAGAAGTAGTTTTTTCAACTTCGTTAGAAACATCATCGACAGTAGCATCGATAACAGGAGCAATAGTTGGTCCCTTCATTGAGTCTTGAGGTCCGCTATCTAAAAGTTTCGCTTGATATTCGTGAATATGATATCCTTCTAAAACTAAACCAACTCCAGTTGAAAAGCTTGGGCTAGTAATCTCTTCAGTTCCTGCAGCTAAATGTTCTGTAGGATATCCAATACGAGTATCCATGCCAGTCGTAAATTCAAATAATTGAGCAATATGCTTCAACTGGGAGCCACCACCTGTAACTACTAATCCAGCGATTAATCTAGATTCAAATCCGGAATTTTTGATTTCGTAATATACTTGTTCTATAATCTCTGTCATTCTAGCCTCGATAATACGCGCTAAGTTTTTGACAGAGATTTCTTTCGCTGGCCTTCCACGAAGACCAGGAATAGAAACTATTTCGTTTTCTAGGTTTTCGCTAGCAAGTGCAGAACCGAATTTTAATTTCAATAGCTCTGCTTGTCTTCTAATAATAGAACAGCCTTCTTTAATGTCTTCAGAAATAACGTTTCCTCCAAAAGGAATTACCGCAGTATGACGAATAATGTTGTCCTGGAAAATGGCCAAATCAGTAGTTCCACCTCCAATATCTACCAAGGCAATACCAGCTTCTTTTTCTTCTTCATGCAATACCGATTGTGCTGATGCAATTGGTTCTAACGTTATGTCTAAAACGTTAAGACCTGCTTTTTCCACACATTTTTTAATGTTGTTTACTGCAGCAACTTGAGCAATAATCACATGGAAGTTAGCTTCTAATCTTCCGCCTGACATGCCAATCGGATCTGTAATTCCCTGTTCGTTGTCTACGATATATTCTTGGGCAATTACATTAATGATTTTCTCGCCTGGTTGCATAACCAGTTTGAACATGTCTTTTCTTAATGCTTCGACATCAATGCCTGTGATTTCGTCTTCGAAACTGTCGCGAATTTTAACTCCACGATGCTGAATGCTGCGGATGTGTTGACCTGCAATACCAACGTTTACTTCACGAATACTAACTCCAGACTTCTCTTCCGCCAATCGAACTGCTTCGCGAATAGCATCAACAGTAGGAGTAATGTGCGTAACCACACCTCGGCTTACACCTGGTGATGGAGCTTTTCCCATTCCTAGAATTTCTAGTTTTCCGTGCTCATTTTTGCGGCCAACTAAAGCGGCAATTTTTGTAGTCCCTATATCGAGACCAACTACGAATTCATTGGGTATAGACATAATTTATCGTTTAGTGCAGACAACTTGATTTTTGTACTTTAAATTGATATCGGAATAGTTATTCCAACCAGTATTATTTAATCCTTTTTTATAGAATATAAGGAGTTTTTGAAACTTTTCTTCTAATTCTGTAGCTTCTCCAAGAACAATGGTGTGATTACCAACCCTTGGAATCATTTCAATATCATTGTTCTTATTTACGAAAATCTGAGAAATTTGAGAATTCCAAAATTTGTCATTACTAATAAAGTGCGCTAAGTCAAACAATTGCTTCAGTTGAGCAGCTCCAGTAAGGTTTTCATCTTCTAATTTCAATCGTGTAATAAGTTGAGTGTTTTCAACCGCGGTAGTATTTTGTTTTCTAAAAGGTTTACTCAGCCTATCCTCTAAATGTTCTAATTGGTGAACTGCTGAGAATGGGATATTAATTGCGCCGTTAGCAATTAGTACACGAGCTGCATACTTATTGGAAAGTGGCATAAGACTCCCAAATTTATCGAGATAAAAGCTTTCATTTTGTGTGTTATACAAGCGAATAATCGGCGTGCGTTCTTTTATCTCGACAATTAATTTACCACTGATGGAGTGATATACTTGCGCCTTCTCAACTGATGAATTATTTTTCAGTAGCGTTTCCAACTGGTGAATATCGATTGCCGATAAGTTTTGGTTATCGAATTGATAACCTAGATTCGAATATAATGTCTTGATGTCCTCAGAAGTGACAAAGCGAGAGGTTGCTGGCTTATCTATACTAATAGAGATGGTGCTCAAAGACTGAGAGCCTTTTTGCTTTTGAGTAAACCCAACAAGAGCAGTCACACAGCCAAGCAGTGCAATCCAAGAAAATATTTCCAATGCTCTTTTCAACCTTTTTGTTTTAATAGGGTGACCCTCAGAGGCTCGACGAGTGTACTTATATCTCCTGCCCCCAATGTAATTACTATTTGTAAATTTTTGTTTTTAAGCGCTGTGCCTGATATGAGTTCTTCCTTTTTTATTAACGTCTTGTTTTTAATAACTACTTTACCAAGTAACATTGCAGAGTCAATTCCTTCAATTGGATCCTCTCTAGCGGGATAAATATCCAGTAATAGAAGATCATCTAAAAGCGATAAGTTTTTGCCAAATTCTTCAGCAAAATCTCGCGTACGACTGTATAAATGGGGTTGAAATATCCCAGTGATATTTTGGCCTGGATACATCGATTTTAATGATAAAAGTACAGCACGTAACTCTTCGGGATGGTGTGCATAGTCATCAATAAACACCAAATCGGGCTCATTTATGATATACTCAAATCGTCGTTTAACACCTTTAAAGCTTTCTAACGCTGCCCGAATGTGGCCGGTGGAAATACCGGCCCATGCTGCTACTGCGATCGCTGCAGTGGCATTCTCTATATTATGTTCTCCAGGAAAATAACTTATCAGATCTTCAATTCGCTGTTGGGAAAAATTGAAATTAAAGGAGGTTTTATTCCCGTCGAATTGGATATTGGTTGAATTGAAGTCCGCACTCTCGTTGATACTATAGTTGTAGTTTTTTGGTGTAGCTGGTAAGTAAAGTGGAAGTCCTTTTTTAACGAATAACACTCCTTTAGGGTTGGTTTTAGCAGCAAAGCTTGAAAACGTTGCTCGTAGGTCAGCAGCATCCTCATAGATGTCTAAATGGTCGGCATCGCAAGAGGTGATAACGCTAATAAATGGATTAAGTCTCAAGAAAGATCTATCGAATTCATCTGCTTCAACTACGCAAAATTGAGAATTGGGATTGTATAAAAAATTGGATTTGAAATTGGTGGAAATTCCACCTAGAAATGCAGAGCAGCCTAAATCACTGCTGTTAAAAATATGGGCTATTAATGTAGCGACAGTTGTCTTCCCGTGAGTTCCTGCAACCGCTATTGTTTTGTAGCTATGTGTTAATTGACCAAGTACTTCAGAACGTTTTAGAATGGAAGTTGTTTTTATTTTAAAATGTTGGTATATCGGATGTGTGGGTTTAATTGCTGGCGTCCAAATGACAAGATCTATTTCTTTAGATATCGTATTTGTTTCGTCAGTGTAGACTATTGGAATCCCTTCTTCTTCAAGGTCATTGGTTATTTTAGAATAGGTTTTATCGTAACCTGAAACATTAATTCCCTTTTGGTGAAAATACCTTGCAATAGCAGACATGCCGATTCCTCCAATGCCTAAAAAGAATATATTTTTTGCCTTTTGAACGTCCATTAGGTGTTGGTTAATTTGAGTGCTTCTGCTGCTATAATTTCCGCTGAGTTTGGTAATCCAAATGGTTCAATGTTTTCGGATAGTTTTTTGAGTTCCTCCTCATCTTTGACAAGCTCCAAAGCTTTTTCTGTAAGTAAGCTTGCGGCCTGAGCGTTACTCACTAATATTGCAGCATCATGTTGGGTTAAAGCCAATGCATTTTTTGTTTGATGATCCTCAGCTGCGCTTGGTAATGGAACTAGAATTGTGGGCTTTTTGGTCAGAACGATTTCGGTAACAGCTATAGCTCCTGCTCTAGAAATCACCAAGTCAGCAGCAGCGTATGCCAAGTCCATGTCGGCAATGAATTGATGCACCTTAATGCCTTTAGTTTTTAAGCTTTTTGTGCCTTCAGCAACATCATCATAACTTACTTTTCCCGTTTGCCAAATGAGCTGCACGCCTTCATCGACAAATCGATTTATTTGCGGAAGAATAGCATCATTAACTGCCTTAGCACCGAGGCTACCTCCAATAATTAGTATTGTTTTTTTATCGGAAGTCAAACCGAAGAAGTCTAGAGCCTTTTGCCGTTTCCCATTTATTTCAATGACTGTTTTTCTTACAGGATTTCCCGTAAGAATAATCTTAACAGCCGGAAAAAACCTGTCCATATTTTCAAATGCAACACAGACTTTATTGACTGATTTTCCTAGAATTTTGTTGGTGATACCGGCATAGCTATTTTGTTCCTGAATCAAAGTCGGTATTTTCATTTTGGTTGCAACTCGCAGTACAGGGCCACTGGCATAACCACCCGTCCCAATAACTAGATCGGGTTTGAATTTTTTTATTATTATTTTGGCAGCTCGTAAACTTTGAAGCAGTTTGATTGGAAACATGAGATTTTTTAGACTCAACGACCTTTGAAATCCACTAATCCATAGCCCTTCGATCGGAAACCCTGCAGCGGGAACTTTTTCCATTTCCATTCTGCCTTGAGCGCCAACAAACAATATTTCTGCTTTAGGTGCCTGCTCTTTAATAGCATTTGCGATTGCAATGGCAGGGAATATATGTCCCCCTGTGCCTCCTCCAGATATGATAACTCTAGGCGATGGCATAGTCGTCAAGTTTAGTTTTTGTACTATTTTCTATATCTATTCCTCGGCTTACACTTAGGATTATTCCTAACCCAATACATGTAAACCAAGTTGAGGTTCCTCCCATGCTCATTAGTGGCAGAGGCTGTCCTGTTACAGGTAATAAATTAACAGCAACTCCCATATTGATAAGCGCTTGAAAGACCATTAAAAAGCTTATGCCAATGGCTAGCAGTTGCGGAAACGGTTTGTCTGTTTTAGTAGACATTTTGATGGTCCTAAAAAACAAAATAATGTAGAGTAGGAGTATAAACACGCCCCCCAACGCACCATATTCTTCCAGAACAATTGCATAAATAAAATCAGAGTAAGGGTGAGGAAGGAAAGCTCTTTGAGTGCTATTGCCTGGTCCACGCCCTACAATACCACCATTAGAAATTGCGATTTTTGCTTGTGCTACTTGATAGTTTCCCGCTATATCTTCTGCATTCTTGTCACCTACATAGCGTTCCACTCTTTTTTTCCACGTCTCAGCTCTCGGAAAAACTTGAGGTGCAAATTGAGCTATTAGAAAAATCATGGAAAGGGCAACAACGCCAACAGGAAGAAGTGAAAGGAAATGTTTGATAGGAATGCCTCCAATAAACATAAGAATCATACACGCACTAAAAAGCACCGCTGCTGTTGAGAAGTTTGCAGGAAGTATCAATGCGCACACCACACCAACAGGTATGATAATGGGTACAAACGCTTGACGGAAATTGTGCAGAACCTCTTTTTTTAACCAAAGCATACGAGCGGTGTACATTATCAGACCTAGCTTAGCTAAATCAGAGGTCTGAAAAGACTGATTTATAACAGGGATAGTTAGCCACCTGCTTGCGTTATTAAGGTTTGAACCAATAAGTAGCGTGAGTAGTAGTAATGGTACTGAAGCATATAATAGAAGTTGTGCAATTCTTGAGAAGTAGGAGTACTTCATTTTGTGAGTAACGTACATTAGCACAAAACCTAGTCCTAAGAATATTCCATGACGGAAAAGATAATACGCAGTATTGCCGCCATGGTGTTTGTACGCCAAGGTAACAATTGAGCTATACACCAGTAATAAACTAAACACCGCTAGCATAAGCGCGATTAGCCAAATGGCCTTATCTCCTCTGAAATATTTTAGAATTGTTTTCAATTATAGTCCTTTTGCAGCTTCTTTAAATTGACGTCCTCTATCTTCATAATTTTCGAATAAATCGAAACTGGCACATGCAGGAGATAACAATACAGAATCACCTTTCTTAGCTAAGCTGTATGCAGCTCTTACTGCATCATACATGCTTTGAGTATCGAAAATATCCTCTACTAGGTGACCAAAGGCTGCGTGTATTTTGGAGTTATCGACCCCTAAGCATACAATCGCCTTAACCTTGTCTTTTACCAATGGAATTAATGAATCGTAATCGTTTCCTTTGTCTACGCCTCCAACAATCCAAACGGTTTTTTCTTCCATAGATTCCAATGCGTACCACGTACTATTTACGTTAGTAGCCTTTGAGTCATTTATATAGCTTACGCCGCACACTTGAGTAACCGTCTCCAATCTGTGCTCAATGTTTTGAAAATCGTTTAAACTCTCTCGAATAATCTCCTTTCTTAATTCGAGTATTCTACCGGCAACTCCTGCTGCCATCGAATTGTAGAGATTATGCTTTCCCTGTAATGCTAACTTTTGAATTGACATTGTTATACCTGTTTTTATATTAATTATTAAATCCTTATTATCTATCCATGCTCCTGTTCCTTCTCGCTTTTCTAACGAAAAAGGAATAAGCTGTGCCCTAGTTTTTGTGCTTTCGAGGTAACGGCAAATGGCAGAGTCATCAATGTTGTAAATCAGATAATCTTTATCTGACTGATTTTTTGTAATGCGCAGTTTTGAAGCTGTGTATTGCTCGAAGTCATCATTGTATCTATCCAAATGGTCGGGAGTAATATTGAGCAAAATGGCAATGTGTGGTTTGAATTCTTCAATTCTATCCAACTGAAAGCTGCTTATTTCAATTATTGCCAAGTCAGATTCTATTTCCTCCGCTACTTGCTTTGCTAAACTTTTCCCAATATTTCCGGCAACAATTACTTTTTTACCAGCTTTTTTGAAAACGTGACTCGTCAAAAGAGTAGTCGTTGTTTTGCCGTTTGATCCAGTGATGGCAATTATTGGCTTTTGGTAATACCTACTCGCAAATTCCAGTTCATCAATAATTGGAATTCCTTGTTTTTCAATTACTTGAATTAAAGGAATTGTATCGGGTATTCCTGGACTTTTAATTACCAAATCGGCATCTAATATCTGTCGCTCAGAATGTTTCTCCTCCTCGAAAGGAATGTTGTTATGTGAAAGAACGTCTTTCGATTTTTTAGAAATTGTTCCTTTGTCTGAAACAAAAACATTAAAACCTTTTTTCTTACCCAAAATGGCAGCACCGCAGCCACTTTCGCCTGCTCCAAGAACTACCAGATTTTCCACGCTACCTTAGTTTTAGAGTTACAATACTTATAATGGCGAGCATAATGCCAACAATCCAGAAGCGAGCAACAATTTTGGGTTCAGGTATTCCTAGTTTTTGATAGTGGTGGTGTAATGGTGCCATTTTAAAGACTCTTCTTCCTTCACCATATTTTTTTTTAGTGTATTTGAAGTATCCTACTTGAATCAGCACAGAGAGGTTTTCTACTAAGAATATTCCACAGAGTATTGGAATTAATAATTCCTTACGAATTGCAATTGCGAAGACAGCTATAATGCCACCGATAGATAAGCTTCCAGTGTCGCCCATAAATACTTGGGCTGGGTAAGAATTGTACCATAAAAAGCCAACACAAGCACCGACAAAGGCAGCTATAAACACTACCAATTCTCCCGAATCTGGTATGTACATTATGTTGAGATAGTCGGCAAATATGTAATTGCCGCTTAGGTAAGCGAATATTCCTAAAGTAATTCCTATAATAGCAGAGGTACCTGTAGCGAGGCCATCCAGCCCATCTGTCATGTTTGCGCCGTTACTGACAGCAGTGGTAATAATTATAACAATGGGGAAGAAAATAATCCAGCCAAAGTTCTTGGTCCAATCCCCCATCCAGCTAATAATCCACATATAATCGAATTCATTGTTTTTTATAAATGGAATGGTAGTTTTAAGCCCTTTGGTTTCTTGCCATGTGTAACTGTCTTTGTTGGACGAATTGGTTTCAGATTGACTTTGAATTTCAGTTGTATCGGCGCTATCAGAAGCAAGTTCTTTGTGTCGAATAACTGTCCCGTCGCTGAAATATAGCATAGCTCCAGCGACTAATCCAATAGCAACTTGACCTACAATTTTGAATTTACCAGCAAGTCCATCTTTATTTTTGTATTTGATTTTCAGGTAGTCGTCTGTGAATCCAATTATTCCGAATCCTATTGTGGAAATAATCATGATTTGCACATATACGTTATCTAGTTTGCCAACCAATAATGTAGGAACTAGTATTGACGCAAGAATTATTAGTCCACCCATAGTTGGGGTTCCTTGCTTTGCCATTTGACCCTCTAGACCTAAGTCCCTTACTGTTTCGCCAAACTGTTTTTTTTGCAACCATCCAATTATATTCTTACCAAAAACCATTGAGATTATTAGGGATAGAATTACAGCAACAGCTGAGCGAAAAGTGATGTAACTGAACACCCCTGCTCCAGGGAAGTCAATTGAGTTTAGATATTGAAATAGATAGTATAGCATTACGAAGCAAATTGTTTTAGGTATTCAGTAAGAATTTCCATGTCATTGAATTCAAGCACCTGGTCTCTAACTAATTGATATGTTTCGTGTCCTTTTCCGGCAATAAGAATGATATCGTTAGACTTTGCTTGGCTTACTGCAGCTTTTATTGCCTCTTTTCGATTTGTAATAGCCAATGTTTTCTTGGAGTTTAATGGATCAACACCTTTTTCCATGTCCGTAATTATGGCTTCAGGATCTTCATTTCGTGGATTATCTGATGTTAAGATGACTTTATCGCTGTTTTGTACAGCTATTTTTGCCATTGTTGGACGTTTAGTTTTGTCTCGATTTCCACCACAGCCAATTATGGTAAATACCTGCTGGTCGTCTGTTTTAATTTCATTTATAGTTTCCAGAACTTTTAATAAAGCATCTGGAGTGTGAGCGTAGTCTACAATTCCGGTTACTCCATTGCTGCCTTTGATTTGCTGGAAACGCCCACGAACGGGAGTGAGATTTGAGATTTCAGTAAGTACCTCGGTAGAGTCTTCATCTAGAAGTTTGGCTGTGGAATATGCGGTCAGGACGTTATAAGCATTAAATCTTCCAATAAGTCTTGTCCAAACTTCTTTGTTTTCTACATTTAAAAGCAGTCCTGTAAAATCATTTTCAATGATTTTACACTTGAAATCAGCCATGGTTTTCAAGCCGTATGTAAAGACCTTGGCTTTTGTGTTCTGAACCATTATTTCATTGTGAAAATCGTCACGATTTAGTAGAGCGAAGCTGTTCGTTCCTAAATCATCAAAGAGCATTTTTTTGGCCTTGATATACCCATCAAATGTGCCGTGATAATCTAAATGTTCATGTGTAATGTTTGTGAAGATTCCTATTTTGAAATTCAAACCTTCGGTACGTCTTTGCACTAGGGCGTGAGAGCTTACTTCCATAAAACAATGGCTGCAGCCCTCATCTACCATTTGTCTTAGTAGACGATTTAATTCAATTGGATTCGGGGTAGTATGTGTAGAAGGGGTTTCTTCTCGTTGAATCTTATTTACAACAGTTGAAAGTAAGCCGCATTTATGACCGAGACCCATAAATAGTTGGTGAAGAATGGTCACTGTTGTAGTTTTTCCGTTGGTACCGGTTATTCCAATAAGCTTTAATTCGTTGGATGGGTTTTCGTAAAAATTACATGCCATGAATGCTAGGGCACTATTACTGTCCTTGGTCTCGACGTAGGTTACGTTTTCGTCCGTTTCTTCAGGGATTTTTTCGCATACAACAGCTAAAACGCCTGCTTCTACGGTTTTTTGAATATAGTCGTGTCCGTCACTTTGAGTTCCTTGAATAGCAACAAAAACTGAGAATTGTCCAACTTCCCTTGAATCAAAACAGATGTTTTGAATAGCTATATTAGTTGAACCCACTACTCGATTCATAGTCACTCGATACAATATGTCTTTTAGTAATTTCATTTAGGTAAGAATGAGTTTTACTCGATCAAAATTTTCAATCTTGGTTCCTGCGTTTGGCGTTTGTTCTTTTATAATTCCTTTACCTGTGAAGTCAGCTTTTAGCCCCATGTTTTCAATGATATAAATGGCATCTTTTAGATCCATTCCAATGAAGTTTGGGATAATTCCGGCCTTAAAAACACGCTTGTATAATGTCACTTTATCTCGACCTGTAGAAGCTGCGACCCATGTTGCATTTTCTCCATTTTGTAAAGACGGTACCTTTAATTCGGAGTAAACACTGTTTAAGTCAAAACGATTACCGTTTTTGGAAACTGGAATAGGTGTGCGTTTGGCGAATTGTGCAGTGTTTTTGATTTCCTCATGCAGTTGAATGCTTGTAGCATAAACTTTATCGGCAATTTCTTTAAATATTGGTCCTGCAACAAGGTTTCCGTAATACACGTTTTTTGAAGGCGCATTTACCACCACTATACAAGCTATACATAGGGTTTTTAGCTGGGAAATAGCCGACAAATGATGCTTGGTAGCTTACTTGTTTGTCGTTTTTATATCCGGTTTTTGCATTATAGATTTGAGCCGTTCCAGTTTTTCCTGCAATCTTAAAATTGGCATTTCTTAAGTTTTTGGCAGTTCCTTGTTGAACAACTCCCTCAAGCATTGCTTTTGCTTTTTCAATTGTTGCTTTTGAGCAAATTGCTGGGTTTATTATTCTGGGCTCAAATGTTTTGATTGGCTTCCCAATCTTGCGTATCTCTTTTACAAAAAGAGGTTTAACCATTTTTCCATCGTTTGCAACTGCATTGTAAAATGCGAGAATTTGAAGGGGAGTAAGAGACACTTCGTAACCATGAGAAATCCAAGGAAGTGAAATACCGCTCCATGTTGGGTCATTCGCTGATTTAATTCTAGGCTCACCTTCTCCGTAAATTTCTGATTCCCAGTTTTTGATGCAGGTTCATCTTATATAATCGATCAATAAATTTTTGTGGATTATTTCTGTAGTTTTCATTAATTGTTCGAGCTACAGCAATATTTGAAGAAATCTCAAAGGCGCGTTTTATCGTTATTTTACCATAACCTCCAATTTTAGAGTCATACATTTTTTGATCGTAGAATTTGTACATACCGTTACCTGTTTCTACACTATCGTCAAGGTCTATATATCCATCTTCTAACGCTGCAATTAATGAAGCTAGTTTAAATGTTGATCCCGGTTCTGTGCTTTCTCCAACTGCGTAATTGTAGGTTTCCCAGTATCCACCGCTTTTTGTTTTATTGAGGTTGGCAATTGCTTTTACTTCACCTGTAGCTACCTCCATAAGAACTACGCAGCCATGATCAGCGTCTTGTTTAATAAGCTGCTCCAATAAAGCGTTTTCCGCAACATCTTGAATATTAATATCTATTGTTGTAATGATATCTGAACCATCTTCAGGCTCAATTTCGTTTTCATCTTCAATAGGCATCCAGATTCCACCAGCAATTTTCTGCATTAATTGAAGCCCTTGAGTACCACTCAGTATCTTATTATAAGCTCCTTCAAGCCCAACAGGTTTGGAATTGTCTCGGCTATAACCAATGGTTCTAGAGGCTAAAACTTGAAATGGTTTTTCTCTTTTATTTTGTTGAATAGAAATAAATCCGCCTTTGTATTTCCCACGCCTAAAAATGGGGAACTGTCTCATTTTCTTAATTTGAGTGTATGATAGCTTTCGGCGAACGAGGTGGTATCTAGCTCCATTTTTTCGAGCTTGAGTCAGTTCGGATTTCCATTGATTTTTAGCTTTTTCAGGAAGTAATAATGACAGTTCAAGACAAAGTGAATCAATGTGCTTTGCAAATAGTTCATTGGTTATTGCTTCGGCATTCAAATCGAATCGTACTTCATATTTTGGAACAGATGTAGCGATTAGGCTGCCATCTGAAGCATAAATATTTCCGCGAATTGCATCAATTTTTCTGTGTTTAGTAGAGTAGGATTTAGCAAGTTCTTGCCAGTGATCTCCTTCAATAAATTGGACTTGACCTATTTTAAAGAGAATGCCCACACCAAATAGAATGAGCAACATATAAATGGGGTAAACCCGCCGTATGAGTTTCTGTTGCTTACTCATTGGCTTTTGTTTTTACAATTTTCTTTGGTGGCTCGAAGGACTCTTCTAGCCCTAAATCCTTTTCAATTATTATTTTAATTACCTCGCTTTGCTTGCTTCGGTACATTAATTCTGACTTAATGGTGATGTATTCGCTCCTCAGTTCCTTAATTTCTCCATTGACTGCATTTAGGTTCCTGACATTTTCCTCAGCAAGAAACCCTGTTGATATGTAAACCAATGCCAGTAATGCTAAAAACAAGAAATAGGGAAGATGGTCGATAACCGTTTCTCGAGTTAGAATGTTCCCATTCACCAAGTCGGCAACGATGCTGCGTTTCTTTTTAGCGGTATTTTTTTCTGTGGCCATTATCGTTTTTTAGCTATTCTAAGTTTAGCACTGCGAGACCGTGTATTTTGTTTTAATTCTTCTTCGGATGGTGTGATTACTTTTCGATTTACTGGCTCTAGAGGTCGGATTAGATTTCCGTAAAAATCTTTTTCTGGCGTTCCTTCAAAGTTTCCCGTTCTGAAGAAGTTCTTAACTAAACGATCTTCTAACGAATGATATGAAATGAATACTAATCTTCCATTGGGCTTTAAAACATCAGTAGATTGAATAAGGAGCTCTTTTAAAGCCTCTAATTCATTGTTTACCTCAATTCTTAACGCTTGAAATACTTGAGCTAGATACTGGTTTATCTTTTTCTCTGGGGTAAATTGCTTGGCGATTGCTTTTAGCTGATCTGTTGTCTTGAATTTCACTAATTCACGCTCCATAACAATCGCTCCTGCTAGCTTCCAGGCGTTATTGATTTCACCATAAAGACGAAAAATTGTAGTAATTTCTTCTTGCGTTTTGGAATTTAGAATATCTGCAGCTGAACCTGTTTGTTGAGGGTTCATACGCATATCTAGTGGCCCATCAAATCGTGTGCTAAAGCCACGGTCTGGAATGTCAAATTGATAAGAAGAAACGCCAAGATCAGCAAGTAAACCATCAATTGGATTTGCTCCAAGCATTCTAAGGTTGTTTTTTAGGTAACGAAAATTTTGCTTAACCAGTGTAAAACGATCGCTGACAATTTCATTTTCGTGACTATCTGGGTCTTGGTCAAAAGCAATTAACCGAGCAGATTCTTCAGCTTTGAGAATGCCATGAGAATGACCGCCTCCGCCAAAAGTCACATCGACGTAACACCCGTTTTCTTGGAGAGATAGACCCTCTATACTTTCTTGAAATAATACTGGAGTGTGGTATTTAGTCATCCGATTCAGGACTTATATCACCCATGACTTCCTCTGCAAGTTGAGAGAAATCAAACTCTTCGCTTTCGAGCATTTGCTCGTAATTTTTGGTTGACCAGATTTCGATTCGCTCTCCGTTACCAATCACTTTTATTTCTTTTTCAAGTGATGCCGTTTTTGATAATGTTTTTGGGATGAGCAGTCTGCCTGTTCCGTCTAAGGCTATTGGAGTTGCTCCATTATTAAATTTTCTAATAAAGAGTGCATTTTTTTTAATGAATCGATTCAGCTTAGAAAGTTGTTTCGCCACTTTAGACCATTCGGCATGCGGGTAGAGAACTAGGCAAGGTTCATGAATATCTCTATTCACTACAAACCCCTCATGGACTAAAGTTTCCAGCTGTTTTTTTAGGCCATTAGGTAGCATTATGCGACCCTTTGCATCCATTTTACAATCGTACTCTCCTAACAAACTGATCATCAAAACTATCGCTGAGAAATTGAATGTAAAATTACAAGAATTCTACCACTTCCTCCCACTTAGCTCCATTTTTTACCACTTTGTTGAAAACTTTAAAAACGAAAAGTCATTAAGTGTTGATATGTAGTGAGTTGTAAACTTATCGGTAGTTAGGGGTCGTTCGAGTTCGTTTTAATCTAAGGTGTTGATATTTCTGTATTCTTATGGTATTTGGTAGTTACGGGGTAAAGACCAAATGATTAGTTTTGATATAACACGAAGTTTAAAAGAACCTATGCAAGACACTCTTAAGAAAGATGGCCAGTTTGAGTATATCGAAGAAGGAGAAGGACCGGTAATTCTTATTCTCCACGGATTATTTGGAGCTCTAAGTAATTTTGTTGAAGTTGTACCTTACTTCGCTAGTAAAGGCTATAAAGTTGTTATTCCAATTTTGCCTTTATATACATTACCTGTAATCAATACTAATGTGAAGAACTTGGCAAAGTTTCTTCGAGATTTTGTTGAACATAAAGGGTATGATAAGGTGAACCTTTTAGGGAATTCTTTAGGTGGCCATGTTGCTTTGGTTTATACCTCGCAACATTTAGATGGAGTTGGGTCTATAATACTTACTGGATCTTCGGGTTTATATGAGAATTCGTTTGGAGGCACTTTCCCGAAAAGAGAGAATTATGAATTTATAAAACAAAAAGTAGAGTATACTTTTTACGATCCAACAGTTGCAACTAAGGAGCTGGTAGATGAGTGTTATGAGGTGGTAAATGATAAAGCTCGTGCATTGAGAATTATCGCTCTTGCTAAATCTGCAATTCGACATAATATGGCGAAAGAGTTAGAGTTCATGACTATTCCATCTTGTTTAATATGGGGTAGAAATGATACAATTACACCTCCAGAGGTAGCTAACGAATTCAATTTATTATTGCCTCAATCACAGTTGCATTGGATTGATAAATGTGGTCACGCTGCTATGATGGAGCAACCTAGTGAATTCAATAGAGTTTTAGGTGAGTTTTTAGATTCGCTTTACAAATAAAAAACTAAGTTTTCATGAAGTTAAAGTCGTTCACCTTTTTAAAAAGTAGTGAGAAAGTTTCTCAATGTCCTAGTGGAAATCTGCCAGAGTATGCTTTTATAGGAAGGTCCAATGTGGGTAAGTCTTCACTGATCAACTGTTTAGCTAATCATAAAAACCTTGCTAAGGTGAGTTCTAAGCCAGGAAAAACTCAGCTAATAAATCATTTTGAAGTTGTCAGTGAAACTGATGTCGAAAAAATGTGGCACCTAGTAGATTTACCAGGATATGGATATGCAGTAGTTTCTAAAAAGAAACGTGTTAAATGGGCTGGTTTTATAGAAGAATATTTGCTGAAAAGAGAGCAGTTAACGAATGTTTTTGTTTTAGTTGATTCAAGGCTCGAACCTCAAAAAATCGATTTGGAATTTATTCAATGGTTAGGAGAAAAAGGGCTTCCCTTTAGTATTGTATTTACTAAGATTGATAAAAATAAGACCCAGAAGCTGAAAACCAATATTGAAAATTACCGTAAACGTCTTCAAGAAGACTGGGATGAACTTCCAGTTATTTTTTATACTTCGGCAACCGAAGGTGAGGGTAAAGATGACCTTTTGGAGTATATCAATAGAGTAAATATGTCGCTTTAAGACCTTTCAATAATCCCCATTTCTTCTCCAAAATATCTGGCAAATTCTCGGAGTTGATGCGCCATTTTACCTTCTCCAGTGCTGCGTTCCAATCCGTCACTCATAGTTAGGAATGTTTGATGATATAATATTTTCATATCATCAGTTGTCATGTCCTTCGTCCAAAGGTCGATCTTCAAGGTATTTTTTTGTTTGCTATCCCAAATGGATAGAAAGGCTGCATCACAAACTCCAGATTCAGCGTTCTCGCTTGATTTCCAAGCCATTTTTTCAGGAACATTGTTTTCATCTAATTCGACGTCTATAACAATTTGAGATTTTTTTGCCATTACTTTTTGGGTTTGTAGTTTGATGTATTTAAAATTCCTTGAGCATCTCTGTTATTCATTAATTCAGTTGCTGAAATAGTTGGATTGTTCTCCATATATCTCCTAACGATTTGCCAACCTAACCAGTTTCCTGTTCTTGAAGGTGAGGCACGGTCAAACCCAGGTGTAAATGGCCCATCGTTTACATATTTAAAATAATCACCCTTTATTTGACTGAAAAGTAACTTTTCATTTACAAAATGGCCCCACATCGCCATTTCATTATCTGTGCACCACTTTAATTGTTGAATAGAATAGCCAATTTTTATTTCATCATTTACAAGTGGAAGCATCTGATCTAACAGATAGAGAATTTTCCCTTCATAGATTATTTCATCAATCATGGCATTTGAGCTATCGGGCTTTAAAAACTCGGTAGTTATCCACCCTGTGAGTGCATCGGAAACAATATTTTTTCTTTCCATTGTCATTTTACGATATGCAGGAAATTGCACGGAGCTATAATATGAGTAGTTTTCACCAAGGTACATATCCAGTCCAATGCCAAGTGTTTTTTCAGTAGCTGCAATTTTGTAAGTGAATCCTGAAATTATAGTTACAATTTCCGGAACAATTCTATTTGGAAACAAGACTTTGTAACGTTTAAAAGCATTGGTCAATGAAAGTGATTCAATTGAAAAATCCTTATACTGGTTAGAAACATTTTTTGCTACTTTGCTAATATCCGCATCGTATACAAATTGTTTGTAAGCGCCTGCTAAGGCTGGGTCACCAACAGCACCGAGATTCAACATATCTTCAGTATACCGAGCAAAAAATTCGCCATATTGTTTGGACAATTTGGGGATTTTGGTTTGCATCGATTCATCATTAGCGAAGAGTTCCAGATCTAACCTTGATATTTTCAATTCTAGATTTATTCCAGAAATATCAACTTCTCTTTTTTTATCAACGCAAGACGTTATTAAGAGTGTACTCAGGAAAAGTTTAAAAATTTGTTGAGAAACAGGAGGCATTGAATATCTATAATTGCATTTATAAGTTGTGCAAAAGTAGCCAAGCATCATGAATAATTCGTTTCTCAAGGTTGTCATTCTTTCAGTTGGAATTACGATTGTGAATTTAGTATTCACAACGTCTATTTATGCTCAAGATCGTAAGTTTAAATTTGGTCTAGCAGCAGGACCATCTATCAATTGGCTAAAAATAAAAACGGAAGGTTTAGAAAGTGATAAAACTACTGTATCATTCAATTACGGATTATATGCTGACTTTAAGTTGGAAGGAAACGATAACTATTATATTAGTTCTGGAATAATGATTCAGAGCTATAATTACAATCTAAACTATGCAAGTGCTATTTTGAATACAGCCTCGACTTTAACTGCAAGTTCGGTTGAAAATGATTTGGGGCTCAGTTACCTTGAAATACCACTCGGAGTTAAAATGCGGAGTGATGAAATAGGTTATTCTCATATTGCGGGTTGGTTTGGATTTGGAACTGGTTTTAGAATCAATTCTAGCCAGAATAAGACTGAATCTTGGTCGGAAGCTGGATCAGTAAAAAGTATTGAGACAAAGATCAATGATGTAAAAGCGCTTTCTCAAGGTGCTAAACTAAGTTTGAAAATAGGAGGGGAGTGGGAACGAAAAATAACAGGAGAAACATTTTTTGTGCTTGGCTGTACTTTTGAAAATGGATTAACAAATATACTAAAGGGTGAATCTTATGCAGTGAATTCTAATGGGAAAACAGACTTGCCACAAACGAATGCGGTTCTAGATAAAACAGGTGAAGGATATATGGCATTACCTCGTTCTATCGTTATACATTTGGGCGTCTATTTTTAAGTAAACGACTATTAAATGGAGTTAAAGAATACGAGCAATCACATTGTAAATTGGTTAAAAACCTATAATTTAAATGCAAAAACTAACGGTTTTGTCATTGGAATATCGGGAGGAATTGACTCTGCTCTGACTAGTACTTTAGCAGCGCAAACAGGTGCAGAGGTGCTCTGTCTGTCAATGCCAATTCACCAAAACCCAATACAGTTAAAGCGGGCCAATAATCACTTAAAATCTTTGAAGGATAGGTTTTCTAATGTTAGTTCTTTAGAGGTTGACTTAAGTGCAATGTATGATAGCTTTTTAGATACAATCCCTAACATTGAAAGAAGTGAACAAAGAGATTTAAGTTTAGCGAACTCTCGAGCTCGACTTCGAATGACTACTCTATATTATTTTGCTGGTATTGAAGGTAAGTTGGTTTTAGGCACCGGTAATAAGGTGGAAGATTTTGGAGTAGGCTTTTTTACCAAATATGGTGATGGTGGTGTAGACTTAAGTCCAATAGCGGGATTGGTTAAGAGTGAGGTTTTCGAGTTGGCTAGGTATATTGATATAGGAGAAGATATTTTATCAGCTCCACCAACTGATGGCTTATGGGGAGATGATAGAACCGACGAAGATCAGTTAGGGGCAACCTATGCAGAGCTTGAATGGGCAATGAGTGAGCATCTAGATGAAAATCAAGAGCACATCACGTCAAGACAACTCGAAGTGCGTGAAATTTACAATCGATTAAATTCAATTAATCAACATAAAATGAATCCCATTCCAGTTTGTGAAATTCCAGAGGCTTATTTGCGCTAAGTAATTCTTTTCAAGGTTTTAAGGGCATTTTTAATATGAGTAGCGACTTCTAATTGACTATTAGTTATGTCCTCAATTATTCCATTTTTACCAACGATAAAAGTGACTCTACCAGGAATTAGCCCAAAGAATGAGGCTTGAATTCCAGCTTTTTTTCTGAGTTTTCCGTTTTTATCTGTAAGAAGCGGAAAGTTTAATTGATGGCGATCTTTAAAGTTTTTATGAGACTTTTGACTGTCGCTACTTATTCCAACAACCTTCGCGTTTAACTGATTAAATTGAGCATAAGAGTCTCTGAACTCGCAAGCTTCTTTGGTACATCCGCTTGTATTGTCTTTTGGATAAAAGAACAAGACAGCAGGACCATTTTCTAATAATTGTCCTAATCTAGTTAATTCTCCGTTTTCGTTGAGTAGTTCAAAGTCTGGAAATACATCTCCTTTTTTTATCATACTGATTATACAATCTAATTTACGTTTGGGTTTAGATGGTGAGGTTGTCTCTAGTCTGAAATATATGTTGAAGAAGCGATTCCGCTTTAGAAATAGTATCCATAAGGGGTGTCTTAATATTTTTTCTACAACTAATTTCTATCATAATTCCTGAATTATAATTAGTATCGATTCAACTTCAGCACGACCATTTAGGTTCTGAAAACACATTTCGTTAAACCATTTAGAACTTCTGTTTTTTTAGTTTGAGAACAGCTCGTATAGCTGTATTGATGTTTGTAACAGCTCAGCTAGAAGTTAAGAAATCAATTTATTCATTTAATTTTAATAGATTAAGAAATGTTTTAAATCATTGCTCTTAGGCTGAAAATGAAATTTCTTCCTGGTGCTGAAATTCCACTTGAATAAGGTCGATAATGTTTATCTAGAATGTTTTCTACACTGAAATTTGCACTGATATATTGATTGAATTTATAAGAGGTTCTTAAATTTAATGTTGCCCACGCAGGGGTGCCGTTAGATGTATAAATATTTGATTTTGCTAATTCTTCTGGCGCTAAATCGTCTTTATGTCTCCAAGTATTATAAAGGCTAAAGAGTTCGGCATTTACTTTCTTATATCGATATCGTAGTCCCGTTTTTCCAAAAGCGGGAGGTACATGACGCAGCGGATTTTTCGTCTCTATTTCCTCCCCATCCATAATAGTAAATGTTTGAGTAATCCCTAAGCGTTTGGAAATGTTAGCTGCTAAGTTTACCGTTACACCATAAATATGCGCCGAACCAGCGTTAGTAATTGATTGTACTTTGCTTAAAATCCCATCATATATAATTGAGTCTTTCCCGTTAAAGGTTGCATCTCGTCTTACCATAGCATTTACTAAATAGGTGTAAAAACCGACGACTTCAATCTTTCCTTGATCTTTTATTTTTCTTGCAATACTTAGATCTATGTCGTAGGTGAATTCTGGCTTTAAATCCTTATTTGGGACGACAACACTACCAGGTTCACTATCAAATACCTTAGCTAAATCATCAATATTTGGAGCCCTGAAACCACTTGAAGTATTTACTTTTCCTTGCCATATTTTGTTTGGATTATAAGTTAATCCAATAAAACTGCCGTTCAATGCAGATGTTGATAGTCGGATATTATCAAATGGAAATTTATAGAATGTCGTATCCTCGAATTTAGATTCCATTTCTATATAGGTGTAACGTATTCCTGAGCTTAACTTTACTTTTTTAGATAGAATCCAGTCCCAAGTAAGGTAAGCGGCAGCATTTAACCAATAACTACCTCCATCAGGATAGCGTGTGGAGGTAGGTGTCTCTGTATTGTTTGAGATATCTGTTATTTTTCCTGTGGAGGATATGTCATTATAAACTCCTTCAAGCCCATAGAATAAGGAGTGCTTTTTATTTATTTTTTTGTCGAAGTCGAAGTTTAAACTAAAAGCATCAACTTCTTCAGAACGTGACCTTAAACTGTTGGATTTATACTTTCTATCGTTCCTAGATTCTCTGAATTTTTGATAGCCTATTACAGTTCGAACTCTGTCCCACGCATCATTCTTAATTTCGAAGTTGGCCGACAGGTTAGTGTTAAACCATAATTGAGGACCATAATACCATTCAGCATATCTGGGTTCACTTGCTATTTCCTCTGTTAGTCTATCATAGCGGGGAACATTTGAGGTATTGGCATATTGAACGGTGTAAGTTAAATTTATGTTCTGGCTAGGTTGATATCGTAGTTTACCTGTCAGGTTTAGTTGATTATAGCTCGATTGACGTTGAATATTTTTATCTGAATTTTTCAAGAACGTATCTTGATTGTTAAGTTTAGTTTGATGCCATTTTCGTTCTCCAAAATCTTCGTAACCATTTTTTCTTAGATCACCTGAATGTAGGTCTCCGAAACGAGATGCTGTAATTCCGAAGACAACTGCTAATTTTTCTCCACCAAGATTAGTGTTTGCGTGGATTGTGTTCTCATAATTAGGCATTGCGAAACGAACCATTGCTGATGAATTTGATACTATGGAATCTTTATTAAATGAGAGCTTTGGTTGAAAGGTGTAAAAATTCATAACACCTCCAAGCGCATCGGAACCATACATAACTGAGCCAGGACCCATGATAACCTCTGTAAGTTCAATCATATTCGGATCAATAGAAATAACGTTCTGGAGGTTTCCTGAACGAAAAATAGCATTATTCATTCTTACACCATCAACAACTATAAGCACTCGGTTTGCTGAAAAACCCCTAATCATTGGGCTTCCACCTCCTAATTGACTTTTTTGTATAAATACTTCACCGCTCGCTCCTAAAAGATCAGCGGAAGTTTGCGAGTTGTTGAATTGAATTTCAGACGGTTTAATGGAAATTAAAGTATTTGGAACTTCATTTTTAGCTTGTACCCGTTTGTTGGCCATAACTATGAACTCGCCTAGATCAACCGCACTTTCAGTAAGGTAAATGGTTTTATTTGTTGCTAATATTTCATCGTAGCTTATAATTCGCTGCACGTAAGAAGAATGCTGAATTACAAGTGTGTCTCCTGAACTGAATACGCTTAAATCTACCTGACCATATTTATTACTGACCGCAGAATGTTCGAATTTATGATCGATAAAAAAAACATCCTTTACCGCGTCTAGTCTATTAATGTCAAATACAGAAGCAACCTGAGCTTGAGCCCATTGCACTGCAGCCAATCAGAAATAAAAAGAAGTTGTATTTAAGGAATGAAATCGGTAGACTCATATGATAAAACTGCAGTGCAAGTTTTATGCCTAATCATTAAGTTTTAGCACAGCTAAAAATGCTTCTTGCGGAACTTCTACATTTCCAACTTGACGCATTCTTTTCTTTCCTTTTTTCTGTTTTTCTAAAAGCTTTCTTTTTCTACTTATATCGCCGCCGTAACATTTTGCGGTAACATCTTTTCTAAGTGCTTTTACAGTTTCCCTTGATATAATTTTAGCTCCAATTGCAGCTTGAATTGCAATGTCAAATTGTTGCCTAGGAATGAGTTCTTTTAGTTTTTCACAGATTTTTTTACCAAAATAATAGGCATTACTCCTATGGATTAACGCAGATAGAGCATCAACTTGATCTCCGTTAAGAAGAATATCCAGTTTGGATAAATCTGATCTTTTGAATCCGATTGGTGTGTAATCGAAGGATGCATATCCTTTAGAAACGGATTTTAAACGATCGTAAAAGTCAAAGACAATCTCAGCCAAAGGCATTTCAAAATTTATTTCGACTCGATTGGTCGTAAGATAAACTTGGTTTTTAAGAATACCACGTTTCTCTATACACAGACTCATAACAGGACCAATAAAATCAGATTTTGTAATGATTTGAGCATTTATATATGGCTCTTCTACAAATTCTAATTTAGATGGATCAGGGAGATCACTAGGGTTATGTACGTTTAATATTTCTCCCTTTTTATCAGTTGCGATGTAACTTACGTTGGGTACTGTTGTAATTACAGTCATGTTGAACTCTCTTTCTAGACGCTCTTGCACAATTTCCATGTGAAGCATTCCTAAGAATCCGCAACGAAATCCAAAACCTAGTGCCATGGAGGATTCGGGCTCAAATGTGAGCGAAGCATCATTCAATTGAAGCTTGTCCATTGCATCACGCATCTCTTCATATTCGTCTGTATCCACAGGATACATACCCGCAAAAACCATAGGCTTTACGTCTTCAAAACCTTGCACCATTTGTTCGCAAGGGTTTGCGATGTGGGTGATGGTATCGCCTACTTTTACTTCTTTAGCTTCTTTTATTCCAGAGATTATATAGCCAACATCACCCGTTTTAACGGAGTCTCTTTTTTCTTGTTTGAGTTTAAGAATTCCAATTTCATCTGCACTGTATTCTTTGCCTGTATTAAGGAACTTAACCTTATCGCCTTTATTTATTTCACCGTCAAAAACTCTATAGTAAGCAATAATTCCTCTAAACGAATTATAAACTGAATCGAATATCATTGCTCTTAACGGAGCTTTAGGGTTGCCTTTTGGTGCTGGAATACGTTCTATTACGGCTTCTAGGATTGATTCAACTCCAAAGCCAGTCTTACCTGATGCCGACAAGATATCTTCCCGATCACATCCAATTAGTTCTTCAATTTGATCCTTAACCTCTTCAGGATTTGCGCTCGGTAGATCCATTTTGTTTAGAACCGGAATAATCTCTAAGTCGTTACCTATAGCTAAATATAGGTTTGAAATAGTTTGAGCTTGAATTCCTTGTGTTGCATCAACAATAAGTAGCGCTCCATCACAAGCCGCAATTGACCTGCTCACTTCATAAGAAAAGTCAACATGACCTGGTGTGTCGATAAGATTTAGAATATAGTGTTCTCCACCTTGTTCGTAATCCATTTGGATAGCATGACTTTTAATGGTGATTCCGCGTTCACGCTCAATATCCATGTTGTCTAATGTCTGCTCTTGTAGATCTCGATCCGAAATGGTATTAGTTATCTGAAGCATACGATCGGCGAGTGTGCTTTTTCCATGATCTATATGAGCAATTATGCAGAAATTTCGGATATTTTTCATTGAGATTTTGAGCTTTTTTACCGAGTGCGAAATTAAGGCATCCTAAAGATTATTAATACTTAATTTAAACAGCTAAAATCAACAATTTTTGGAGAATTGTGAATTTACATTTGACTCTGTATAGTTTTTAATCCGAGCTTTAAAAATGTGAGCTACTAAAGGGAATAATATGTTTACAAAAAGCAAACGAATGGATTGTTAAAAAGAACTGCGACTCGAAAGCGCCTTGGTACAGTTGAGATTTCTGCTGCGATAAAGAATAAGTATAAAGTTGAAGCTGTTCCTCATTTAACTTGCTATAGTTTCAGTAATGACGAAACAAAGGTTGCTCTTATTGACTTGAATTTTTGTGGGAATCAATAATATTTTAGCTCTTCCAGGTGACCCTATAAAGTCGGAGTCAAATTTCACACAAGATAACAAAAGCACTTGCATGCTAAGAAGTATGTTAATCAAATTGCGGCTATGAGTAATGGGAATTATATTAGCAATGAGTTAGTAAACGCTGAGTCAACGGACTTCAGTATTGGAATAGCTGGATATCCAGAAAACACTATGAATCGATGAGTCCGAAAACAGACCTAAAATATTTCAAAGAAAAGGTTGAGTCTGGTGTTCATTATATTGTTATTCAGATGTTTTTCGACAATGAGAAGTTTTTTGATTTTGCAGCAGAGTGAAGAGAGATAGGTATTAAAGTTTCAATTATTCCAGGTTTGAAATCACTTACTAAAGAGCTGCATATTTCTTTTATTCCCAAAATACTAAAATAAACTTTCCTGAAGCTTTGGTCAGTGAGCTTGAAAAATGCGAGGATGATTATGCTCTAAGTGCTCTTGGGGTTGAACGGTGTATTCAGCAATCAAAGGAACTCAAAGCTGCTGGTGTATCTTCTCCTTCTTCTTCACTATTATAAAATTGGAGCCTCCATGGTGGTTAAGGATATTGTTTCCTCAGGATATTAAGTCAGCTTGACTTCTTTTAGTTTTACAGCTTGACCAAAGAAAAAGCGTGTGCTTCGTTCAAATGAATCTGTTTTGTCTGAAACATAAAACTCGTCAAGTTTTTCCTGCTTGTCTGCCAATTTATCTAACATCGCAAGTTGTTTTTTTAGCTCCAAAGCAATCCACGTATTAGAGTCTAAAACAGTAACTGAATTCTCGTAAATTCTGTCGATTTCATTATGAATCATCGGATAATGAGTACAGCCTAATAGTAGCGCTTTTATTCCTTCTAGAATAGGATTATTCAAGTATTCCTCAATAATGGTGGAGCTAATTCTATTGTTGATAAAACCCTCTTCAATCATAGGGGCCAGCAGCTGTGTAGAGAGCGTCTTAACCTGACAATGCTGTTTTAATTTGTCTTGATAAACATTGCTATTTATGGTTGCTTTGGTTCCAATAACACCTACAGTATTATTTTTGAAATTGTTTTTGACGTAATCGGTTAAAGGATCAATTACATTTAATACGATGGTCTCATTATCTAATGTGTCACAGGTAACATCTAGGGCTACACTAGAGGCAGAGTTACAAGCTATTAAAACTGCTTTACAGTTTTTTGATTTCAAAAAAGCACTTATTTCTGCTACGTAACGTCGAATCGAACTCGCTGATTTTTCGCCATAGGGCAAATGCAGAGTATCGCCAAAGTATATGATTTGTTCATTTGGAAGAAGTTCTTTTACTGCTTTCGCAACTGTAAGGCCTCCAATTCCTGAGTCAAATATTCCTATGGGTGCTGAAGCTGACATTAAAAAAAATCCCGCTGTCAAATAAATGAAGCGGGATTAAGTTTATTGAGTTAAGCCCAATTTCGTTTTAACCAGCGGAAGTATATCATCTCCTTCAGGATAATGAATAAGAGCTCCTATACTGGTATCAAATACATAAGAATAATTGTTTTCTTTCGATACGTCTGTAATTGCTTTTTTTGCTTTTGCAATTAAAGGCTCCATTAGAGTAGTTTCCTTTTTTTGTAGTGATTGTTGTGCTTTTTGTTGAAAGTCTTGAATTCTTTTCTGAAGTTCTAAGATTTCTTCTTCTTTAGATGCACGAACTACCTCATTCATTACGCTTACGTTAGCTTGGTAATCTGTATATTTTTTCTCGTATTCAGCGCTCATTTTGGTTAGCTGCAATTCTAATTCTTGAGCAAATATTTTTAATTGGGCCTCTGCTGAATCTCGTTCTGGCATAATCGTCAACAAATCATTTGAGTTAATATGCCCAAATTTTAGAGATTTCTGTGCGTTAGAGGTAAATGAAAAGGCTACTAAAAGAACGCCTGACAATACTGTTTTATATATATTTCTCATTGTAAAAAATTTAATTGTGCGAATTTAAGTTTATCATTTAGAATAACCTAGCTTTTTAATTACCAAGTCTGTTTTGTCATACCTTGATTGAGAGTAAAGGATATTTGAATTACTGGCAAGGTCCATGATTACAGCGTAATTATTTTTAGTAGCCATATCTTGCAACTCTTCGTATATCTTATCTTGTAAAGGTTTAATCAATTTCTGTCTTGTTTTGAAGAGTTCACCGGAAACTCCAAATTTATCTTTTTGGAATTTTTGAAGTTCCTTTTCTTTAATTGTTATCTCTTTTTCTCTTTTTTGTCTCAATTCTTCCGTCAGAAGAATTTTCTCTGCTTTGTATTCTTTATATAATCTATCTATTTCAGAGTATTTCTGCTCTATAGTTTCTTGCCATTTTTTTGAAAGCTTATCTAACTCTTCTTGTGCTTCAGTATATTCAGGCATACTTTCAAGAATAAGTTCAGTGTTGACATAAGCAAATTTTTGGCCAAAGCTGTAACCTGTTATTAATAAGGAGATTGACATTAAAACGAATAGTCTTTTCATAGCTATAAATTTTTAAAGTTGTCCTAAATTAGCGCCAATGGTAAAATGTATTTGCGATTGCTGCATTCCAGGTCTTGAGCTTATATCATCTAAACGATAACCCCAATCTAAACCAAGTAGGCCGAACATTGGTAAGAAAATCCGAACTCCAACACCTGCAGATTTATTGACATTAAAAGGCTGAAAGTTGCTAAAATCATTCCATGTGTTCCCAGCTTCAGCAAAGGCTAGCATGTAAATGGTTGCGCTTGGGTTAAGAGAAAGTGGATATCGTAATTCAGCTGTATATTTTGCAATTGACGTTCCTCCAGTTAATGGAGATACGGACCCATCATCATATCCACGAAGTGCAATAATTTCTCGACCATCCAATTGGAAGCCAGTAAGACCAGATCCTCCTAGATAGAAACGCTCGAAAGGAGCAGGTCCGATGTCATTGTTGAAAAATCCAAGGAAACCATAACCGGCTTTAGCTTTGAATACCAAATTTTGAACGATTGGAGTATACCAATCCACAGTAACCTTCCATTTATAATACTCAATCCACTTGTATTTGTCTTGAGGTTGCAATAAGGCATAATCTTTTCCATTCATTTTTGAGTAAGGAGGTGTTACTTGAAGGCTAGCCTTAATGTCTGAGCCCAATTTTGGATATATAATTTGATCTAATGAGTTACGATTTAATGAAACCCTATAGAAGAAGTTGTTTGCGTAACCATTGTCAAAAATAAATGCTTGCCAATCTTGCATTTCATATGCTTGGAAAGCAAGCTCGTGTCTTAAAACAAAATAATCATCAGGCCATTTTAATCTTTTTCCTAAATCATTCTTTTGAAGTAATTTTAATGTGCCTTCTTGGAAGGGGTATAACTTTTTGCCCATCAACTTCTATCTTTGCCGCTTCTCCATTGGTTTGGGCGCTATGAAATCCTGAAACACTAAAAGAAATAGGCTTTTTACCACCTAGCCAAGGTTCAGTGAATGATGCGTTAATACTACTAAACCAACGTCCACTGGTTTGAGCTCTGAGACTTAATGCCTGACCATCACCAGCTGGTAATGGTCTCCATTCACTCAAATTAAATAAGTTTCTTAGTGAGAAATTTGTAAATACAATTCCAGCTGTTCCTACAATTCTTCCGGCGCCAAAACCACCTGATAATTCAATTTGATCAGAGGGCTTTTCTGCAACCGTATAAGAAATATCTACTGTCCCATTTTCAGGATCAGGCATTGGATTTACATTCATGGCTTGTGGGTCAAAATAGCCCAAAACGGAAAGTTCCCTTTGTGATCTAATGATATCTGAACGACTAAATAGAGAACCAGGATAGGTTCTTAATTCCCTGTAAATTACATGGTCATTTGTCTTATCATTTCCAGAGACTGTTACTCTGTTTATAGTAGCTTGTTGACCTTCGTAAATTCTAATTTCTAAGTCAACGGAATCGTTGTCTACATAAACTTCAACTGGTGTAACTTGAAAAAACAAATATCCATCATCCATATAAAGAGACGATACATCCTTGCCATTAGGATCCATATACAATCGCTGATCAAGTACATCAGGATTATAGATGTCACCTTTAGTGATTGCTAGTATGTTTTCAAGTAAAGAGGTTGGAAATTTTGTGTTCCCTACAAATTTGATGTTTCTGAAATAGTATTGCGGGCCTTCTTCAATCTTTATCCTAATAGAGACTGTTTTTTCATCATTCTTTATTATTGTATCACTTACAATTTTTGCATCACGGTAACCTTTTGATTTGTATTTATCTATAATTAATTTGCGATCGTCTTGATAGTTTTTCAGTATGAACTTCGCATTTTTAAAAATATTTAGGTGTATGTTTTCACTGGCATATTCCCACATTATTTTACCAGCATGCAGAGAATCCTCAAATGGCATTGAAGCCTTAGTGGTTTGAATAATGAGTTTATCAAACTCGTAAAAAGGATAAAAAGCACTTTTTTCACGAGTCTCTTTCATCGCCTTCTTGATACGATATGAAGTCAATGATTGATTATCTTCAATAATAATTTCTTGAACTTTAACTTTATTGAATTTTTTTATTTTAATGTCGAAATAAACATGATCTGGATATTCCTCATCTTCGACCTCTTCAATGTTAACTTTTGTATTTAAGAATCCTTTTTCGGTAAAGTATCTGCGAATAATTTTCTGGGTGTTGAGCAAAAGCCCCTGAGTAACAATTTTCTCTTTATACAACTCTATTTCATCTCTCAGGTCGTTTGCTTCAGTCTTTTTAATTCCGCTAAATTTAAATCTAGAAAGACGAGGCTGCTCTGTTACTGCGATTTCTAGGAATATAAAATCACCTTGGATTTTTGTGTAACGAACTTTGACATCTTCAAATAGACCTTGCTTCCAAAGTTTCTTTATTGACTTTGATATTTCCTCCCCAGGAACTGTCATTTTTTTTCCGATTTTGAGCCCAGATAAAAGTATCAAAGCATTGGGGTCGAGTTTTTGAGTCCCAATGATCTCAATACCTCCAATTCTATATTCTTTAGGTTTAGTGTAGTCAATTTTACTGCTTGCACCAATTATTTGTTGGCCAAAACCTTCATTAAAAAGGCTGAAAAATGCGATAAAAATGAGGAGGGAAATTCTTGACATTAATCCTAAAGTTGTTCGCTTGTTTTTCCAAATCTGCGTTCGCGATTTTGGTAATCATAAATGGCCTGTTTTAGGTCTTGTCTATTAAAATCAGGCCATTTCTTTTCTAAAAAACAAAATTCGCTATAAGCTGCTTGCCAAAGTAAAAAGTTGCTAATCCTTTGCTCACCACTTGTTCTGATTATTAATTCAGGGTCAGGGATGCCTGCAGTAGTTAAATAACTTTCGAACATAGCCGCATTAAACTGATTTTCGTCAATTTTATTTTGTTTTGCGTCAACAATAATATTTCTTATCGCTTGCACAATTTCCCAGCGACTGGAATAACTTAAAGCAAGAATCAAATTCATGCGAGTATTGTTTTTTGTCGCTTCAACTGTTTTCTGCAAAGATTTCTGACAGCTTTTAGGCAAATCGCTTTGGTTACCTATTGTAAGCAAACGAATATTGTTCTTAGTTAATGTTTCAAGTTCCTTTGTCAGGGAGGAAACGAGTAATTCCATTAAAGCTTTGACCTCAAGTCTTGGCCTACTCCAGTTTTCGGTGCTAAAAGCATAGAGGGTAATGTTTTTAACTCCTATTTCAGCCCCTCCTTCTGTAGCCTCTCGAACTGCTTTAATAGCGCTTTTATGGCCGAAAATCCTTGGTTTTCCATGACCTTTCGCCCAACGGCCATTACCATCCATAATGATGGCAATATGTTGGGGAATATTGTCTTTATTTAATTCAGGACTTTCCATAAGTTCAAGTCTTTAGGAGGGCTTGTTTCAAGGCGGCAAATATACTTTTTTATTGTGTGTTATATCTACAGAGGTTCGGCTGTTTGCCTAGCCTTACAGTTACTGTAAAAGATGTGTGTGTGTAAAAATCATTCTTATTAGGATTTCCACGTTGAGTACCCCATATACTTCTATTCTTATTATTTATGTTTCGATTAGAAAGCGCTTGGGCCGTGGTTGTTAATTTATTTGGGTCATTTGGATATGCAGTGCTTACATCATCTATGTAATCTGTGAAGGTCCTTCTAATTCCATACTCTAATCCAAACATGAGACGATGTGAGAATTTGAATTTAAGTCCAAAACCGAATGGTATAACAATTTGAACTTTGCTATATGGTTTATCCTGGCCTTCAGTGCGAAGCTCTCGAAGGTCATATTGATTGCCATTAAATTCTGTTCTGGGATTTATAAAACCTAGACCTAAACCACCAAATAAATAAGGTGAAAAATGATGCCGAATAATAAAGCTATGATACCTGGCAAAATTGAATTCAAATTGTCCTGAAAATTCGTTAAGTGGAGTTTCAAAAGAAAGATTTCGGTTTATTGCTGAAGTGGAATTGCTACTGGCATCGGAACCAGATAATTTACTGTTGAAATATTGAGCCTTGAAGGCCCAGCGCTCATTGATTGGCTGCCTAATAGTAATCCCCCATGAAATATGGGTATGGCCTCCGGGGAATTGAGTAGTTGGATTAAGGTCTCCTAAGTAATAAGATTGTCCCAATAGCAAACCAACTTCTGTTTTCATTTGAGATTTTCCAGATGACATAACAAAAATGAACGAAATGACGCAATAAAAAGCCTTTGAGAACATGTCCCTTAATTTTAGAATCGAGGCTTAAACGAGTTTCCTTTAAGAATCTTATAATTTACTGAGAACAGAACTGTACCATAGAAGTCTTTTAGTCCGTCTCCCCCTCTTCGCTCTCCAGCAACAGTCCAACTTGGCTGAGTGCCATCGTTTGGATCAGCAAAAAAACTGGCTTTTTCGCCATAAGCTGTCTCAATGGCAGTATTGTCATAATAAACAGTGCTTACATCGTCAATATAATCAGTGAATGTTTTTCTAATACACAATTCAGCTCCGATGCTCCAGCGTTTTCCCAATGAATATCTTGCTCCTAAGGAAATTGGTATAGCAAGGCCTATCGTTTTATATTTTCCCGACTCTCCCACTAGACCCTGTCCTTCTGTTCCTAAAGGTTGCAAAGAGTAATACTTATTGTCTGAGTATTTACCTGTAGGGTTAAAGTAGATTCCTGCTAATCCAATAGCTGCATAAGCAGAAATTTGAGAGAAGAACATTGAACTAGCTCCTCTCAATTTAAATGAGTGCCCGAATTTGTCCTTCACGAAATAGTATCGGTATTGAACAGCAACCTCCACTAAGTGAGTCTTAATATCAAAATTTCTATTTTTTCTAGCCTCATTTGCTGCAAATTCGTCCTTTGCTGTAAGCTTATTATAAGTGAGTTGACCAACAACAGACATATCTTGTCTAATGAAATAATTATAACCACCACCTGCTGAAAAGCTAGTTGCTTTAAAATTAATATCACGGATTGTGTTAGTCGGATTGTCAACTGCTCCTCCCACATCTCCTAATAAAAAATTAGGGCCAACAGAGCCTATAACCTCTTGACGATATTCCTTCCAACGTTGACCATAACTTGGAAGAACCAAGGTGGACAGACTTATTAGTAAAATTAGTTTTTTCAAGATGTCAATTTTGTCGTTCTCATTTACAAATATAAAGATTCATAACGACGGATTAACTTAAAAAAAAGCTTCATATGATTGTTGATTAATTTCGATGATCTAAGCCCCAATGGAGCTTTTGCCTAATGGTTCCAATAAATGATTGATCTTTAGTTTTTAGTAAGGGGATGCTAAATTTCCCTTTACGCACAGTTAGCGTCGTATCAGCACTCATGGTTTCCATTCTGGAGTCTAAAGAAACGAGAAAGTTCTTACTTCTTCCTTCAACTTTAAGTGTTACTTCTCTATCATCAGGTATAACGATGGGTCTACTGTTAAGGTTATGAGGTGCAACGGGTGTAATTACAAAGTTTTGAGCTTTAGGAAATAACATTGGCCCCCCACAACTGAGAGAGTAGGCTGTGGAACCCGTTGGGGTACTCACGATTAGTCCATCAGCCCAATAAGTGTTTAATAACTCACCATCAATAAGTACATGAATTCCAATCATACTAGAAGTGTCCTTCTTATGCACAACAAGCTCGTTAAGAGCAAAATTTGTATTCTCAAAAAGGTTTTCTTCTGTATGTAATTCAATGGTACTTCGCTTATCGACGGAATAGTTTTTATTGAAAATGTCGTCCAAAACCTCCTTAAACTCAGAAACCACTGTAGTAGATAGAAACCCAAGTCTTCCAGTATTTATACCGAGTATTGGAATGTCTTTGTCTTTTACGAGTGTTGCAGATTCTAGTATTGTTCCATCGCCACCAATACTAATGAGTAAATCATGCTTTGATGTTAATTCACTTTCATCTGTAAATGTTTCAATGTTTTTGGGAAGGTTAACTCTGTTTTTTAAATAATTGTAAAAGGGCTGAAATAATAATATTCGACAGCCTTTATTACTCAGTTGAGTGAAGATATCTTGAATTTGAGGAGTATATTCTTCTTTGAAAAATCTACCGAAAATGACTATATTTTTCATGAATTACATATTTAAGTAGTTCATTAAATTATTGTATCGATCTTCCATATCATCATCGTTACCACTTTGGTCATAGCTCGCGGTAATTTCATATCCAAAGCGTTCAAAAGTTTGTATTACATCTTGAACGTTCATTTTATTAATTTTAATTGTAAGTTCAATGGTTTTATTATCGTAAGCTCTTGAAATAAAGCACCCTAAGATTTTGGCATCGTTACTTTCTACGATTCTAGAAATCTCTGAAAGGCTATAATCTATGGAATTCATATCCATAACAATAATTCCACCTGGGTTTTTTACTACGGGCATTTCTGCAATAACCTCCATCAAATTAAACACACTAATAGTGCCTATAAATAATTCCTTATCAGATAAAATAGGAACTAGACTCAACTGGTGCTCTTGTACTTTCTTTATAATTTCAAAGACATGCTCATTTTCATAGGCATGAACATGTTCAAGATAATTGCAATGCTCACTAATCCGTTCAATGGGATCTTCAATGTTTAACAAGTAATTTTCATTGATCAATCCAAGGTATTTGTAGTTTTCAATTACCGCAAGTTGTGTCACTTTAAATTCATCCATCCACTCAATGGCTTGCGCCACACTGTCAGATTTTGACAATGAAGGGATTTCTGTTATGACTATTTCACTTGCGAGCATAGCTTTGCCGAATTTCTTAGTCTAATTTTGGAGCGAATTTACTTTATCAAATTTATGGATATATGTGTAAACTAAGTGTGAATGTAAATAAAATTGCGACTATTCGAAATGCTCGTGGAGGGAATGTCCCGAATTTAATAGATGCAGTAAAATCGATTGAAATATATGGTTCTGAGGGAATTACAATTCATCCCAGACCTGATGAACGGCATATTAGATATGCAGACGCCATAGAAATCAATGAAATTTATACTACAGAATTTAACATTGAGGGGTATCCAAACAAACAATTTCTCGATTTAGTGAATGAATTAAGACCGACTCAAGTTACTTTGGTTCCTGATGGACCCGACGTATTAACCTCAAATGCTGGTTGGGATACTCTTAGCCACAAACAAATGCTCACAGATGTTGTTGGTGGTTTGCAGGAGAAAGGAATGCGAACTTCTATTTTTATTGATCCTGAGGAAAAGTACCTTAATTCAGCCAAAGAGATAGGAACAGACAGAATAGAATTGTATACCGAAGCTTTTGCTCTTGGATTTAATATCAATAAAGAAGTGGCCGTAAAACCTTATTATGAATCAGCTCTTATTTGCAATGAATTGGGGCTAGGAATAAATGCGGGCCATGATTTAGACCTTCATAATTTGCGTTATTTTTTTCTTAATATTCCAAAATTGTTAGAAGTTTCAATTGGTCATGCCTTGGTTAGTGATGCTCTCTATTTTGGATTAGAAAATATTGTAAATATGTACAAAAGAGAATTACGGCCAGTATGAAACTGAATTACAAACGTATTGGAGAAGGAGAACCATTACTCATATTACATGGTTTAATGGGAATGCTAGATAACTGGCAAGGTCCTGCTAAGACCTATTCAGAAAGTTTTGATACTATTATTATTGATGCGAGAAATCATGGTCATTCTGAACATTCGAGTGAGTTTAATTACTCAGCAATGGTGGGTGATGTGTTCGAGCTTTGTGATGATTTATGTTTAGATGAAGTGTATCTGCTTGGACACTCTATGGGAGGAAAAACGGCCATGAAGTTTGCCCAGAATTATCCGGAAATGATAAAGAAGTTGATTGTCGCTGATATTGCTCCAAAGAAGTATGCCGTCCATCATCAGGAGATTCTTGCCGGACTTAAATCACTCGACTTCTCAATTCTTAAAAGCAGAGGAGACGTTGATAAAACGTTGGAGCCTTTTATTCCTGAGATAGGTGTGAGGCAGTTTTTAATGAAAAGTATTTATTGGAAGGAAAAAGGTAAGCTCGGTTTGCGCTTTAATCTTGATGCGATTGAGGACAATATTGAACTTATTGGTGAATCAACTTTAGATGCTCAATTTGCTGGTGAAACATTATTCATAAGAGGTGCAAATTCAAATTACATTTCTAACCAAGATTTCGAGGATATAAAATTGGGGTTTCCAAATTCTACTCTTGAAACCATTCAAGATGCTGGTCATTGGTTACATGCGGAAAAGCCGATAGAATTTTTAGAAAAAACTATAGATTTCCTGAAATCTTAGTCGAAATCGGTCGTTAATTTAAATCTAAGAACGCGTCCATTGCCTTGGTCCGCGACATATACGATTTTATCATAATAAGCAACACTGGTGGGATTATTGAACTGAGATAATCCAATTCCAGTACCACCAAAAGATGCGGAAATTTGCTTTTTGCTTGTTGAAAACGGCGGAGGGTTAACCCCTTCATAACCTTCAGCGTTAAACTGGAACAGCGAATCACTTCCTGCATCAATGACAAAGATGTAATTGGTTCTGTCCCCAGCAACTGTAACTCCCATGGGCCTTTTAAATTTATTTGCTTCATACAAAAAACCATCAGCTTTCGAAGTATCATTATTTGGTAATTGTTTTTGAAGGTATTGAACTCCATCTTGATCTTCCCGATATTCTATATATCTAACTTTCAGTGAATATTCTGGATCTGGATCTATACTTGTAAAAATAAAATCTCGACTTGAACTAATGTCCGGTGCTTGGGGTGGTTGAACTAAAGAAGATAAACTTTGAGGAAATGTCCAAAAACAACTGTTAGTCCCATTTGCAGTGGTAATGGACAAAGGAGAAATAAATTTATCGGGCTCGCCAGTTTCCAAGTCTGGCCTTACTTGTAAAACCGCATCATCATTGTCACTTCCTTGACAATTAAATTTGTTCGTGGGTTTGTTAGGTCCTTGCTTAGCTATATAGTAGGTGTTGTCTCCAAGGCAAGTAA
Organism: Flavobacteriales bacterium UBA6770; assembly: GCA_905181875.1. Taxonomy (GTDB): domain Bacteria; phylum Bacteroidota; class Bacteroidia; order Flavobacteriales_G; family Salibacteraceae; genus UBA6770. The sequence continues at coordinate 525,945 of CAJIZH010000003.1, read as the reverse complement.
TACCTGTAAAGGTTATCGCTTCATCGGATTTGGTTGCAGAAGTTCCTCTACCATAAAGAGCTTCAATTATTACGGGCTTAAATGTCGCAAACCTCAAACCATGCAGTACACCATTTTTCTGGTTAATACGATATACGCATGCTAGGTTAACTGCAGTACCACCAAATATTGTATCGAACCTGCCTATAGCTAAAATATCGAATGCTCTGTCCATTGCTATACTGTATAAACCAGGAATCTCAATGCGACCCAACTCCTTCCCAGAAACGTCAAAAGAAATAATTTCACTTGTTCCTTGGTCTACAACATAGATTAGCTCATCGAATCCAGCAAGAACTTGACTGGGCTTGATAAATTGATCAAGTACTGGTTGAATAGGCACATAAGCAATGTCTCTGTCTTGATATACTGGTTTATCGATAAAATCCAAATCTGTTTTTTTACCAAAAAAACCATTACAACCTATTACAGATAGACCTATAAAAATCAATGTTATATAACCTAGGAATTTATTCATTTTCTATTGATCTATCTTCCATTTTATAAAATTGGAAATTAATTCCCAATGAGTGCTGCAAGCCTACAAATGAGGTTGGAAGGAATGCATAATTTATCCTTACTGGGTGATTTTTCACAATCATTTTCATTCCTAAACCTAAGGTTGGAATTCGTTGATTTTTTCGTCCAAGGATAATTCCTAATCGTCCATATAATAAGTTTTTGTAGCTGTATTCACCACCTATCCTTACATTCTCACTATTATCATTCGGATGATTTAGCTGGATAGCTGTAAGGATTTTATGATCGTTCTTATCCAAAGGAACTACGCTAATTCCTATTTTAAATTCTGTAGGAATTGTAAATTTTTCAGGAGTTGGAGTAGTGTTGTTGTTGAATTTAAGTTCTTGGTGGTCACCATTTAGAGCGGTATTTCCTCCAAAGTTAGTTACGCCAACAGCAAAACTCAATTCTTTGATATCAGTATTGTAAATAAAACCGAGGTCGGCTCCAACAGTATGGTTTTGGTATTGCGCTAATTGTTCGTTTATGTACTTTAGTTTTATACCAAAAGCAAATTGGTCAGAAAGTTCTAACGCATATCCTAGACCTACCGCAGTATTTGCAACGTAGAAATATTCTCCAGTTCCCTTCGGTTGAAATTCGGTACGTACTTCTTGCTTTCCAGATGAGAGACTGTTTACGGTTAAAGAAAAAGTAGAGTTTTTGTCTTTAAAAGGAAGAACTGCGGCGAGAAAAGATTGATTAATCCCTGCTCCTACAAAGTAATTTGAGATGCCAAGCGAAAAAGATTCAATGCTGGAGATATTAGCAACGTTTGTGAATGCTGTAGAAGCATCACCTTTTAAAGTAAGGTTTGCTGAAGCCATTCCTAAAGACCTAGCACTGCCATCGTTTTTTAAAAAGGTAAGAGCAGAACTACCAGTTCTTTGACCACCTAAATTAGGTAATAGCTGAGCCGTCGTGCTTAATGAACACAAAACAAAAAGGGCGATATATAGGGTGCTTTTTTTCATTAGAACCTAAATGCTAAACCGTACAAAACTTGTGTAGGAGGCTTCCAACGTGCTGGATTGTTTGGCGGTGTTCCACTTGCTTGTGGATCAATGTATTTTGGATCTCTCCAAGTTTCAGGAACTTCATCACCTTCATTGTAAGCATTCCCAGTTACAGGATTTACAATTTGAGCATTAAGATTATTGAATAAGTTTCTTACTTCAAAACTCATAGAAAGCGCATGGTTTTTGTCTTTACCTAAAGCAAAGTCTTTGGTGATTTTAATATCGGTCCAGAACCAAGCTTTTGCCAATTCTGAATTTGGTTTACTATTTACTGATTGGTATAGCGGTCTCCCAAAATTATTGGTTCCAGCTAATTCTACAGGGGTATACCTGAATCCTGATTTATAATTCATTCCAACGAAAATTCTAATTCGATGAAAAGCTTTTGGGATATTCATAGTTGTATCTGAATAGAAAATAACACCCGATTTTAAATCCCACGGGCGGTCCCATGTAAGGGGTTGTTCTTTTGTATTGTCTACAAAACCCTTTTCGATAATTTGTAATTCACTCTCGCGGGCAGTATTTGATTTACCCCTTGCAGCTTGGAAGGATCCATTAAAGAAGATTCTAAAGTATTTCGCAATTCTTTGTGTTACGCCTAATTCAACACCAACAATTCTAGCGTAATCTTGATTGTAATAGATTTTACGATCAACCAGTTTCCCGGTCTGATCGGTAATTGAAGCATTTCCTGAAACAATATAATCGTATTTATCATTGTTATATGCGGCGAATGTTATGCCTAAATCTTTAGTGATTTGAGACTTAAGTCCTATTTCATAACTAACAGTACTTTCTGGTTTTATCACAGGATTACCAATCGTAGCTAGAGGAGAGCGGTCTAAATAATCAGGATCGAGTCCGGCGTAAATGAATCTAGGATGAGGCATTTGCATAGCGTGGCCATAATTAAAGTACAACACATTATTATCAGTTACAGGAAAGGAAACATTGATTTTTGGAAGTAATCGGAACTGATATTGTTTACCGAAAAGTTTTGTATTTCGATCTTTGTATTCTATTCTAGAAGTTTCTTGGAGCGGCACGTTAGGATTATTTACAGCGGCATCCAATTGTTTACCATAAGCCCAATAATTAAAACGCATTCCTAAGGTCGCTGTAATTCCTTTATAGCTGATTTTGTCACTTATAAAGAAGCCCCCTTCTGTTGGATTTGCTAACCAAATTTCACTAGAAGAACCAACTGAAATTGATGGAGTTGAAAGCGTGTCATTTATTTGAATTGGAGCGCCTACCCAAGGTCTGAAAACATCCGCCCATTGGTATTCTTTCTCTTTATGTTCCCAACCAAATACAAATTCGTGATGTTTGTTTTTAGGGTAGTAGCTGAATCTTACTTTTCCAGTATATTCTTGAACATAATGGTCGTGCCATCTCGGTGCTAATCCGTTATTATTTATGAGACCGTTTCCTGGAAGAATGTAAACTACTGGTGAATCAGGTTGGAAGGTTTGTAAAGGATCGGTTACAATGGATTGTGCATCATATATCTGATCAACAGTTTCTGATCTAAAAGGTCTGCCATTGGCATCAGAACGAAGATTAGTGAAAAGTCGGCCACCTGAAACCTTTACGTTCCAGTTGTTATTGATATAATGCTGGAAATTAAGAACAGTAAGATTTGATCGGTGCGTATAAGTATTTGCATTATCAGGGATTTCAGAAAATTTGTATTGCAAGCCGGGACTAACAATAGCATCAAAACCTACGATTTGTAAACTTCTCGAATTTTGATTTACTGCAACACTATGTTGGTTGGTAAGAGTGATTTTTGTTCCTGGTTTAAACTCATAACTCAATTTAATAGTGTTAGCATATTTGTTGTTCTGACGAGGCGCGAAAAGTGAATCGTTTTCTGGAAGTATTGAGCTGTGTAATTGGTCAGCTTGGACTCTATAATAGTCATCGCTCAAAAACATATTTGCACTAGTAAAAAACCTTAATTTCTTTTTAGTAAAAGGTACAGCACCACCTAACGCTAAGTCAACAATATCAGTATTCCATGCCGTTCCATCATTAACTCTACTCTGCACAATCGGATTATCGGGATTTCCCATGTCCCAATCACCTAGATTGTCACGTTGCCAACTTCCAGCGATTTCAAATTTTTCCCCGCCTTCCTTAATCTTGGTAGATATAACTCCAGCAGCTCCACCGCCAAATTCAGCTCCAGCTCCACCGGTTATTAAAGAAACATCAGACACCGAAGAACTTTGTACACCTACTCCAAAACCAGTTCCTGAAAGAGGATCTTGAGCACTAATTCCATCAATTAGGTATTGCGTTTCATAGTTCCTTCCGCCACGGATGTTAATTCCATCTGGAGTTTGATTAACTCCTGCTTGCATATTTATAATTTCTTGCACATTTCGAACTGCCATTTGTTCGATGTCCTCAGAGGAAATATTGACTTCAGAAGCAGCATCTTCCAAGTTAATTAAGTTTTTCTCTCCTATAATCACAACCTCATTCATAACTGTAGATCGTAATGCTAGACTGGTATTTAGTACACGTATTTCTCCTGATTTGAGTGTAATACCATTAAATACTTTGTCCGTGTAGCCTATATAAGTGAACTTGATGGTATAATCACCAGGCTTTATGTTTTTGATTATGAAGTTTCCGTCTACATCAACTGAAGCCCCATTATAGGTCCCAACGATTAGAACAGTAGCACCAATAAGTACATCCTTAGTTGATGCATCAATAAGTTTTCCTTTTAGAGTTGCTGTTTTTTGTGCAAAACCGCCAAAAACTAAAAGGGTTAGCAAACCATATAGAATGAGTTTTTTCATCATGCTACCAGTTAAACTCTACATTTAAAACATGGTGAAACAATGAGTCAACTTTTGAATAATCGTAATTCATATCAGCCATACTTGCGGCAACATATACTTGGAAAGTTTTTCCAGTGCTTTCATTTACTTTTTTTATACCCAAGGTTTTAGGCCCTGAATAAGGAGAACTTTGATCAAACTGCCCTTCATAAATTGAAATTACATCTGTGGTTTTTTCAAACGGAGAGGCTGTTTCAGGAAACTTATTTGTTCCTAGATCAGGATATCCAGTTTCTTGTGATTTCAATGCATCTGGAAGTTGATCTAGAAATAGTCCTTTAGAGTTTTTATCAATTCGTTCAATATTTAAAACGGGAAGAACATTTGATTGGCTATCTAAAGGGTTATTGAAGTATCCTATAATGAATGCTTTTCCGCCTTCGGCAATATACTCTTCAATTGATTCTGCGGCGGCCTCAAGAATTAAACTTACTTTTTTTGTATTATCATTAAGATAGGTAGTCTTGTCTGAGTATATAAAGAGCTTTTCATATTGTAATGCCATTAATGTGAATGTTGGATTCCAAAAAGTAGGTTGATCAGCTCCATCATTGGCAGTAAAATCTAAATAATCATAGACAGGATAAACATTAGATATTCTCTGTTTGTAAAAACTGTTTCGATCTCTATCACCACCAATAACGAGTAAATCTGAGTTTTTTCCTTTGAAGAATAGACCTGATAGCGTATCTAATTCGCTATAAGTCTGTGATAAATCAAAAGATCGAATATAAATTGAATTGGTATCGTTCATTTTGAGTCCAACGAGGCTTCCTATTTCTTCACTTGCGCTCAAATAAACTTTTGCATTTGTTGCACCTGTAGCAGATGGGTCAGCTGGTGTCAAAGACACGTTATTTGCTTTTTTTGGGATATCAAACCACTCACCATCATTCAATTTTATTTGAAACCCTTTCAGATTTTCAATTCCGTCAGGATCATTTGCATCCCAGAATAAAGTGGCAACTAACAAAGCAGTATCGCTGGTAGAAAGTGTTTTATTTAACGTAATGTTTGGTGGAGTATTTTTTATTGGTACTGTAAGTTTGGCTGGAGTTAAATCTTTAAGGCCCATATTATCAATAGAACGTACCCAAAAACTAATGTCGTTAGTGTCTTGTCCTTCATTTATTATAAATACGAAAGTGCTATCAGTTTTGGTTGTATAGTGCCATGTTATTTGATCGTGTGTAAATTCATAACCACTAACAAATCCGTCAAAATCTGCACCAAACCAAGCTAACCTTACGGTCGATTTCAGACGTTGATCACCAGATAGATTAATTGCTTTAGGAACAATTAAAGTTTCAGGTGCTTGATTTTCATTCTTTTCGCCTTTGTCACACGCAACAAGAAGCAAAACGAATAATGAAGAATATATAAACAGTGAATTTTTCAAATCAAAAAATAAAAGCCCAAGCTATATAGCTTGGGCTTTTAGGATTAATGCTTAATAATAACTTTTTCTCGTGCCACAGTTTCTCCCTGTACGCTAGAAAGCGAAAGAATATAAACTCCATTCCCTAATTCAGAAACGTCTACCGCATTGGAGCTTTCATTAATTGAGGTGTTCACTACAACTTTTCCACTCAAGTCAATAATTGAAACTGAATATTCGTTTCCGTTAGCTGTTACAAAAACTACATCGTTAGAAGGATTTGGGAAAATTGAAACTTTAATATCGTTAGAGTAAGTTCTAATAGAAGTTACTGCCAAGTTGATATTTTTAAAATCATCATTATCTCTAGGTAATAATTTCATGTTGCTGAAACTGTAAGTTAAGATACCAATAACAGAATCCATTTGAACAGTATCCGTAACAATGATTTTTTCTCCTGGGTATGGAGTCTTAACTCTAAAGCTTGAGTTTACATAAGAAACCGCTGTAGAAGATTCGAATTCTCTACCAGTTAGGATTCTAGCACCATTGGCAGGATCACTTTTATCGCGACCTACCAACCATTCTGCAAAACTTGAAGGATCATCAGCATTTGTATCTACAACATGAAGTTTTCCATTAGGATTATGTAATCCGATTAAAACACTTTCGTAACGCTCATTGCCTGCAAAAGAATAACTAACTAAACTATCAGGAATTAAAAATAATGGATCAATTGTGCCAGTTCCAGACTTAGCAACGTTAGTTACAGAAAGGGCAGTTTTGCCAAAATCCTCTAAAACAGATCCAGTAACGCTTAATTTGTCACCTCTTTCGAATGTTGTTCCTGCATTTTGAAGTTCAATTCCTGACCACCCACTAATTACATTCTCTTCTTGAATGTGGATTATTGATAAATCACCCTCAGCGCCTGAAGCAGTTACAACACCAGTAACCGTAACTTCATTTCCTACAAAGATTGAGTTTCCATTTGGAAAAGGTGTAAATTGAAGATCATATATCGTTAGACCATTATCTCTTACTCTGTAAGCAAAACTTGCAGCTGCAGGGTTAGAATTAGGAATGGCGGTGGTATTTAAAGAGTCATCAGTTGCTGTGACGTAATATCTCACAAAAGTTCCATTTGCTTGAGCAGGAATACTAGCTGAATAACTGTCACCAGTTCCTTTTGTCATGGCGATTTTAGTAAAGTTTAAATCACTGATATCTGTTCCTGTGTTATAAAATACGGAAGCATCAGTAATGGTTCCGTCCAGATCTCTGATATTAGCAGTAATTACTGCAGCTTGAACAGCGGTAGGAGCTAATTGATCGCGTTTTTTATTAGAAATTTTTGGAGCTGAAGGTCCATAAACGTATTGGGAAGCATCAAAAGGATGCAATTCATAACCTCGTCCAGTTGCTCCTGCACAGTTGTTTTTGCTGTGAATAATCAAGCCAGAAATGCTTTTAAAATTGTCTCCAATTGTAGGCGCAGAGAATGTTCCAGGTTGGTTAGTTACTGGGTGCGTGTATGCTGGAGTTCTTTGAGCAGTAAAATGATCGCCAATATTTATTTGGTTTCCAGCTTTATCTTGAACAGTAAAGCTTACTCTATTTCCAGAAAAAGGGCTTACTTCGACAACATCAACATCTTCGAAAGTTACAAATGAACTTTCCCATTGCTCTCCAGTTACTAGGTTGTTGTTTTTTGAACCGTCGTTAAATGTTCCAACGGTTAAAACAGTATCAGCAATGGCTACATTTCTTTTGTAAAGAGTAATAGCATCATTTGTAGTTTCTGGTTCTAATTGAGTTTCTCCTTGGTATTGGCTTAAAGTACCAACGATTCTTACAGAATCTCCTTGTTTTAAGTTACGGATATTAACACTGTATTGAGCATTAGGATCTCCTTGTCTTAATCGGATAGATCCAAAAGGACTTGGAGTACTTGACATTGACACATGAATATTGTGACTTGATGATCCGTAAAGAGCACCGTCAACAATACAAATCCCTTCTACAACAACTTTTTTACCATCGTAACGAGAAAGGTCATCGCAATTTCCAAGATTAGCAGAAGATACCCATTGAGCTGAGTCAAGTGATAATGTGTCTAGTTGCGCTTTGGAACTCCCAAAGATCAATAGACCAATAGATAAGAATATTAAATGTTTCATAGTTATTGTTATTAATTATTTGATAAGCGTGAATTTTCCTTTGTAAATTTTGTTCGAGTTCAAATCTTTGACTGAAAATATATAAAGACCTCTTGCTAATGCCTGTCCTTCACTACTAATTAGGTCCCAAGCATGCTCACCTCCTGAAAATACAGTAGACTCGTCATCTGAGAATTCCGTGAACCAATCAATATCATTTCCTGAGTAGTTTTCATCGTGATCAAATTGAGCGACTATATCTCCCGCCATATTGAATATGCTGATAATGCATTTTCCAGGTAAGTTGGCGAAAATTAATTTTTTAGTTGTTTGTCGAGTACTGAATCCTTCCCAAGCAGCTTCTAAGTAATATGGGTTTGGATAAGCAAAAGGAAGGTTTTCCTTAGGGTTTTCATTTGGTGGCGTACCCATGAAAACTCTATTACTATTTGAAAGGGGCGCAGATTCTAAGGATTCTAATTTATTAGTTTCATCACCAGTGTCAAATGCTGAAACGGCACAGATATATTGCCAGCCATTTTGAAGATTCTTAACGGTATATTTGTACAGATATAAGTTTTCATCACCTTCAAACGTTATGGGTTCAGCTAACTTAATTTCATCAAAACCAGTTTCGAAAAACAAACTGTCACCTAATATATCGTAAACGCCAACTTCAGTTAATGATTCAGTGGCCTCAATTTTTTCAGCTACATCAAACCCCAATCTCGAAAGGTAAACTCTATAACCGGCAAAATCTTTTTTAAGACTAATAGGGTCAATACTATTTTCTGAATTTGCAGTCCAATAAATATTTAGTTCACCATCGTTAGCTTCAATTTTAGTTATTGGAGCATCAGGAGGAGAAGGTAAAATGTATCGATCTAGATTACCATTTTGATTTCTATCCTCAGTTGGATCAAGTAATCCATCTCCATTAATGTCTTCACCTAAATATGCTGTTTGGGCCCACTGCGCATTGGAAATTAAATTTTGTTGTTGGAAGGCGCTATTGTCTCCATTTGGATTTCCGTCTTCATTCTTTTTGGCACAAACAATAGCAAAAGCTATATCAATAGACTCTCCAGGATTTAATGTTGCAAAAGGTCCAACACTTACTAAATCTGAACGGTTACCCGGATCATTAATTGTTTCATGAATATAGGTTCCTGTATGCTGGTTATTAGAATCGTTGGCTGCTGACCATTCATTTCTCCAGTTTAGCCCGGAGGTCATTTTACGGTATTTAGCTGCATCATCTCGCGGTGAGAATAGTAATGGTAATGAGGCGTCTCCCCAGCGCCAAACATTATAGTGCGCATTAAACGCTGGATTTATTGAAGGATGATAGTAGATGTCTTTTGACTCAGCACCCAAGAATTTATGTGAAAAATAACTTTCAGTAAAGCCTACATCTCCAGTATTGTCATAACAATAGCCCAAATGTAATGAGTCATTAAAGCCATTGCCTCCTTTATTAAAAAAAGCAGACCCGCCGCTACCAGCAGGAGCAACATTGATATTCCGAACTACTGCATTGGAAAACATTCCGACATAAATAGAATCTAGAATATCATCACCAACATTTGTTATGGTATAATTTAAAATGACAAAAAAGTTACTGAAGGCATAATTCCAATTGTAGGTTTCTAAATGCACATCTAATCCAAGAGGAATGTGATCCACAATAATCTGCTCAGTACCGGGTATTTTTATATCTTTTTCAGAAAAATCCATTATAAAATCCTGATGTGATACCGCCGTTGGATTATAAACCCTACTATTAAATAGACTACTTCGCTCTTTTATTACCGCATTTTCATTTGAAGTAAATTCATATCCTCCAGTTCCTGGAGAAAACCCTTTAGAGTTGTCATAAGCTGTGCTACTAACATTTGCAGAACCACGAACAATTGATCCTATCCATAGACCCGCTTCAAATAAATGCTCTACTCCGGAACTACTTGGGTATTTACAGGAAGGATTATCAGGATAGCTTCCTTTGAATGCATTCCCGAAAATCCCAATGTTACTGATAGTCATTGCTACTTCAGATGCATCAGTTGTCCTTTCAGTTTGCCCAAAAGCAAGTTGCATGGATAATATTGCAATAAGAAATGATATGATTCGAATCAACTTCATTTAAGGTAATACAATTTTAAAGTTCGAAACCTCGCCAGTATGAATATTTTCCACTCGAATAATATGCAATCCTGAGCCTAAATTCACCGTTGAAATATGAGATAATGAAGTTGCATGTTGTGAAAGTACTCTAATCCGACTTCCAGCAGAATTATATGCAACTATTTGATATTCATCATCTTTAGAAACCCCATCAATTTGAATTTCTCTGTTTGAGTTAATCCACAACTTTATTATCGGAATTGAATTGTTTGTATTAACTGAATTCGTTGAATCATTCGGGGCAGTTGAATTATTTTTTTGTCCAAAAATTACTTCTACTTGCATAACAACAGGTAAATGGTCGCTCATATTATATAAAGCATCGATTACTGCAGCAGGTGCAGAATTATTTTTAGGTGTATCAAGGCGTCCGTTGAAGCGCTGGCTATCTTGACCAATAGCCTTATACGTGCCAGTAATGTATTGAATGCTTCCGCGGCCTGTCATGATATATTGAGAAGCCAAAATAAAATCGAATCTATCATCCATGCCACCAGTACTATGGCAGCCACCTGAAGTATGTGTACTTTGAGTGTGCATGTCAGCAAAGGAGCTGTTATTACCCCAACTTCCAATTCGATTTGCTGGATCTTTAAAGTTGTAAGATGGAGCAGTCCAGTCTGTAAAGTGTTGAAAGGCTCCTTCCGTATTTGTATATAAATTCAAATCTCCACTCAAAAGATAGTTACCGGGTTGTTCGTTAGCTTCTAAATGCTTCATGATTCCTTCCGCCGCAAGTGCTCTCTCTACCTTATTTGCCGAACTGCTGCTTGCTTTTAAGTGCATTGTCAATAAATGAGTCGAAGGCGTATCAAGTTGTGTATGATTTGGAGAAAGATTTGTTGCCAGGAATTGTAACTCATATAAATCTACGGCTCGCAATATGCTGGTTCCATTTCCGGCAGTAGTAATTTTTTCTTGTTTTACTACTTTAACCTTGGTGGTTTTATAGAAAAGCATGTTACAGATATTCTGAGATCCAGATTTTTGCAAAACTGTTAGTTCATATTCTATAGATGAACTGTTCAAAACTAAATCTCGAATACGTTTTGCGTAAGTTGCATCACAACCCATTTCATTGATGGTAAAGATGTCAGGTTGCACATGGTTGACAATGCGTTTTAGGTAGGTATCTTTGTCATTTACATTGTTGTTGTTGATAGTGCAGAAAGTGGTTGTTTCTCCATAGTAAAGGAGGTTGTAGTGCATTATTGTGATAGTATCTTTCACTTGACCTTTCCCAAGATTGAAAAGGAAAATCGCCATTAATAAAGTAAACCAATTCTTGAAATGCATTTATTTTTTATACTTCTGATTCTACTGCAAATTTAATTGGTTTATTGAGCATAAGAGCACCTATTTATTAACTAATTATTATGATGCTTAAGAATTAAAAGTAGCCTTTAACAAGTTTTTGATAAACTTCGCTGCACTTACATGAAATGCATAAATTATATTCGTGCCTTATATATTTGAAAAGTGTCAGATTCTATCGTAATAATTCCAACCTATAATGAGTTAGGTAATATTGAAAAAATGGTGAGAACTGTTTTTAGGTTATCCAAACAATTTGATATTCTCATTGTGGACGATGGTTCGCCAGATGGCACGGCTACTAAGGTGAAAGAACTGCAGCATGAATTTGGTTCAAGACTGCATTTATCAGAACGAGAAGGGAAACAAGGATTAGGTACTGCTTATATCCATGGATTTAATATTTCGTTAGAAAAAGGCTATGAGTTCATTTTTGAAATGGATTGCGATTTTTCTCATGATCCAAACGACCTGTTAAGGTTATACGATGCTTGTGCAAATCAAGGTGCTGATATGAGTGTCGGTTCTCGATATATTAAAGGTGGAAAAATTAGTAATTGGCCTATTGGTCGAATTTTAATGTCCTACTTCGCTTCTGTTTATGTGCGGTTGATTTTGTGGTTTAATGTAAAAGATACCACAGCAGGTTTTGTTTGTTATCGTCGTAATGTACTAGAGACTATTGATTTAGTCGGTATTCGATTTGTGGGGTACGCTTTTCAAATCGAAATGAAGTATACTGTACACAGAAATGGATTTAAGATCAAAGAGGTGCCAATAACATTTATCGACCGAGTAATTGGTGAATCAAAAATGAGCTCACGAATTTTTAAAGAAGCACTTTTTGGAGTACTTATCATGAAAGGAAAACGCGTTTAATTATGTCCTATTTACTTAAAAACGCTTCTATCGTAAATGAAGGAAGCATTTTTCAAGGATCAATTCGAATTGAAAAAGATCTGATTACCGAAATATCTCGAGAAAATTTAAGCCCAAAAGAAGGTGAGACGGTAATCGACTTAACTGGGAAACATCTGATGCCGGGATTGATTGATGATCAAGTGCATTTTAGGGAGCCTGGACTTACTCATAAAGCTGAGATTTTTACTGAGTCTAGGGCGGCCGTTGCAGGAGGGGTTACTTCCTTCATGGAAATGCCAAATACTGTCCCTAATGCATTAACACAGGAGTTATTGCAAGATAAATACGATATAGCTGCAAAAAGCTCGCTAGCTAACTATTCGTTTTTTATGGGAGCATCAAATGATAATATCGAGGAGGTTTTAAAGACTGATCCTAAAACAGTTTGTGGTGTTAAGGTATTTATGGGCTCTAGCACTGGTAACATGCTAGTTGATAATGAAACAGCGCTTCGTGCTTTATTCAGCCAGTGCAAATTACTTATCGCTTCTCACTGCGAGGATGAAGATACTATTCGCGCAAATTCAACCGCCTATAAGATGAAATATGGTAATGATGTTAAGTTTAGTATGCATCCTGAAATTCGATCTGCAGAGGCTTGCTATCTATCAAGCTCATTTGCAATTGGTTTAGCTAAAGAATACAATACCCGATTTCATATTTTACACATTAGCACTGAGAGAGAATTAGCTCTGTTTGATAATACTTTACCATTAAAAGAAAAACGAATTACGGCAGAAGCATGTGTGCATCACTTGTGGTTCGATCAAAGTCAATATGAAGAAAAAGGTGCTTTGATAAAATGGAATCCAGCGGTTAAATCAGCTCAAGATCGCGATGCGATTTTTCAAGCAGTATTGGATAATAAGATTGACGTAATTGCTACCGATCATGCTCCCCATACGCTAAAGGAAAAAGGCTTGGATTATTGGAGGGCGCCTTCTGGAGGGCCTTTGGTTCAGCACGGTTTGGTTTCTATGATTGAACATCATAAAAATGGGAAAATCAGTTTGGAACGTATTGTAGAAAAGATGTGCCATGCGCCAGCCGAGATGTTCGATATCGGAAATCGAGGTTTTATAAAAGAAGGTTTCAAAGCGGATTTGGTGGTTGTAGATTTAAAAAAAGAATGGGAAGTTGCAAAGGACAACATTTTATATAAATGTGGTTGGAGCCCTTTTGAAGGCCAAATATTTCGTTCTCAGGTTGATAAAACTTTTGTGAATGGAAATCTGGTGTATGACTTCGTAGGAAATCCAAAAGACAGTTTTCATGAGGTTGCAAATGGTGAACGATTAACTTTCGATCGATAAATGCGAATTTCAATAACGCGGGCTCTCTTAGCTTTATTTACCATCTATGGTTGTTCGGATATTGAACCGAAAATTTACCGTGAAATTCCTGTTGATCTAATAGAAAAAGAAGAAGCGGTTGCTGTTCTTTTCGAATTACAGTTAATTCAAGCGGCATATAAAGGTAGGTCGCATAACGATACACTCGCAGAACAAACTAGAGACTCTAGAACTATTAAACTATTTGAAAGCCATAATTTAACACAAACTGTATTTGAATCTAGTTTGACCTATTATCACCAATCGCCTAATGATATGGAAGAAATATACGGTGAGGTAATTACGAGGCTTAACATGAAAATTGCTCAACTTGAGGAGAAGATAGATTAGACCCGTTGTCTGTTATAAATTAGCCAGTAGAACAATAGCTAGTTTTACTCTATTTTTTATAAGTAATGATATCGTGTAATTTGGTTTAAAAACTCCATTTTTTCTATCAAGACAAGACACTCACTTGGCTGTTGAAAGCATTTAGAGTAGCATTTAACTAATCCAGAATTGCATTTTTATCAGCGATGAAACTGTCAAGGCGTTGCTGATAAACACATTGTTTTTGGATTCCAGATTAGTTGCTTTTGTGAGCCTTCAAAAATGATTTACACGTGGCTGCAATACTCTGGTCCATAAGAATGAACTCATGTCTTATTGCAGATAATACTTTTTCGTTGGAATATACTTGAGTTGAATTTGCACTTCTGGAAGAGTCCCTCGTAATTAGAGCGCTCGAACCTGATAGTACTGACCAAATTTCAGAGAAGAGTCCTGCTAAATAACCCATAAAAGGAGTGGCTAAATATTTTGCTGGCGTTTTGTTTAGGCCCTTAGAGATAAGACTCATAATATCTCGAAACGAACGATTTTCTGAAAGTATTAGAAAGCGTTCATTCGTAATTGAACTATCAGCAAGTTTGACTGCTATTTGTGCTACGTCCCTGACATCTACAAAGGCATTTCCTCCCTTGGTGTAAAACTGCAAGCCGTTAAAAACTGTATTAAACATTCTTGTGCTGCTTGTTCCCCATTTTCCAGGACCTAAAATTACGGCAGGGTTAAGAATTACGGCGTTTAATCCCTCTTCAATTCCACGCCAAACTTCACGTTCGGCATAGTGTTTTGAAAAACTATAATATCCATTTTTATGATCTGGATCCCATTCATTCGTTTCATTAATGACTTTAGTCTTGGGTTGTTTCCCAATGGCTGAGGTAGAACTGAGGTAAATTAATTTCGTTGGTTTTATTATCAAAGCAGCATCTACCAGGTTGCTGGTGCCCTCAATATTAGTTTCTATTAATTCCAATCGATCAGAGCTATCGAATGAAACCAGCGCTGCAGCATGATAAATGTTTTCGCAACCTTCCAAATGCTCAAGGAGCACGTTGATGTCAGACAAGTCTCCATCTACCCAATTTATCTTATCGAATTCTGAAGAAAGGCTGTAGGTCGAGAATAGCTCTTTTACGACTGATAAGTCCGTTGTTATTCTTTTTAACGCAACGATGGGTTCGCTTTTTTTAGCCAATTCCAAAAGGATATGACTACCAACTAAACCGGAACCACCTGTTACAAAATTCATTTTTCAAAGGTAGAGTAACAAAGGTGATAGTACTTCTAAAAAAGATACAAAAGGTTCGTTTTGACTGAGTTTTATCAAAGCATTTCTATCTTTGCAATTGCAAAAAAAAATGAACATGAATTTTATTGAAGAATTGAGATGGAGAGGCATGTTGCACGATATTATGCCGGGAACAGAAGAAGCCTTAAATAAGGAATCTGTAGGCGGGTATATCGGATTCGATCCTACTGCTGATAGTCTGCACATTGGTTCTTTGGTGCAAATCATGATTTTATTACATTTTCAACGTGCTGGTCATAAGCCAATTGCATTAGTAGGTGGAGCAACAGGTATGGTTGGCGATCCTTCTGGAAAAACCAAAGAAAGGAACCTCCAAACTCGAGAACAAGTTGAGTTTAACATGGCTGGTATTCAAAAACAATTGGAAAAAATATTGGATTTTGATCTAAGTACTGAAAACCACGCGGAATTAGCAAACAACTACGATTGGTTTGAAGGTTTCTCGTTTCTTGATTTTATAAGAGACGTAGGTAAGCACATTTCGATCAATTACATGTTGGCTAAGGATTCTGTGAAAAGCAGAATGGATACAGGGCTTTCATTCACTGAATTCTCTTATCCTTTGATTCAAGGCTACGATTATTTTGTATTGAATAGGGATAAAAACTGTAAAATTCAATTAGGTGGTTCCGATCAATGGGGAAACATTGTTACAGGAACAGAATTAATTAGAAGATTAGGTGGGAGTCAGGCTTATGCCGCAACAACACCACTTATTACAAAAGCCGATGGAAGTAAGTTTGGGAAATCAGAAGGTGGAAATCTTTGGTTAGACCCTAAGAAAACTTCACCTTATAAATTCTATCAATACTGGATAAACGCTTCTGACGAGGACTCTGAGAAGTATATTAAAATCTTTACGCTTAAAACCAAAGAAGAGATTGATGCACTAATCATAGAGCACAAATCGGCTCCTCATTTACGCATATTGCAAAAAGAGGTCGGTAAAGACATTACTATCCGAGTGCATTCAGAAAAAGATTTAAATACAGCTATTGAAGCATCCAATATTTTATTTGGAAAGTCTACTTCTGAATCATTGTCTAAGTTGAGCGAAGAAGATTTCCTTGCTGTTTTTGATGGAGTTCCTCAAGCTGAGGTTTCTATGGATTTATTGAATAACGGCGAATTGCTATTGTCGGAAGTTTCTGTTGGGCAAACTAATTTTCTTCCTTCAAATGGTGAGTTTAGAAGAGCGTTAAAAGAAAACTCATTCAGCCTTAATAAAGATAAGGTAAGTGAGGATGTTTCAATTTCAGCTTCTAATTTAATGTCTGGCAAGTACTTGCTGATGCAAAGAGGGAAGAAGCAGTACTTTATTGCAAAGTTTGTATAGAGTGAACTTCTCGATAAAATTCACTTTGCAGTCGAATCATTCGACGATACATAGTTCACTTAATGAGAGTTATTGGAGCTTCAGTTAGGCTTGAATATTCTGGTCTGTTAGTTTCCCGATTGTAATAAATTGAGGTTAACTGTTTTTTAGCGTTAATTGAATAACAGTTAGGGAGTATTTTTACGAAGCTTGTGAAATAAAAATATATCTGAAACTATCTGTTATTGAATCATAAGGTTACAGCCACGAACATCGCTTTCATCGAATCTACCGAGAACTTCGAAGGTTCCGTTTTCGTGCATTTTACCTAAATCTTGAGTTTGGATAAAACCACACGAATCAACATTTGCTAAATCAATAACATTGATTCCTCCTGTTTTTCCGTTCGCACAATAAGAGAACGGGTCGGTAGTTTGGCGGACTAGAATTTTCATCCAAGGCGATGTATCGAAAATGCCTTTCCCTTTAGAATAAGCCTGACTAAGTAATTCTGTCATTCCATATTCTGAATGAATTTCATCGACGGAAAATGATTTTGAAAGTTGCAAATGAACTTCGTCTCTAACTAGTTCTTTCCGTCGACCTTTCATTCCCCCAGTTTCCATAACAACAGTTTTCGATAGGTCAATACTGCTGTTTTCTGCAAAATCTAATAATCCGAAAGTAACTCCAATAAGAAGTGTTTTACCTTTAAAAGGTTTCTGTAATTCTTGAATGAGTTGATCTTTATGATTCAAGTAAAAACCACCCATTTCTTTATCACTTTCAGAAATGAAATATTCTACCATATCAATTAAAGAAGACCCCTCTCGCTCAAGGTAACTTGGCAACAAAGCAAGAATCCGATAACCTTTTAGAGGACCATATTGTAATTCAAATGCCTTCTTGCAAACCTCCAAATACCAGTTTTTTTGCCTAACAAAATGCTTGCTTTGGATATTCTTTGTTGTTCCTGAACTGGTATAGATTACTTCAGGTTCGAAATCCCTTGAAATTACTTTGTGACTTTTGAAGAATTGAATT
The DNA here is from genome assembly GCA_905181875.1 of Flavobacteriales bacterium UBA6770. Taxonomy (GTDB): domain Bacteria; phylum Bacteroidota; class Bacteroidia; order Flavobacteriales_G; family Salibacteraceae; genus UBA6770. The sequence continues at coordinate 508,201 of CAJIZH010000003.1, read as the reverse complement.
GGTAAAAATGGGATTTCGGAAATTTCAGTTGGTCGCTTTTCTTTTAGGATAAGATCGCAATATGCTCTATAAATTCCACAATGATTTCTCTGAAAATTGAATAAATCCATTGCGGACAGTTGAAACTGTTCTGCTGTTTCAATATTAAAAATGGAATTGCTATTGAGGGTCATTCGATTGAAAATGAAACCTTAACGTAAATTATATTCTTGCTCTTTTTGCTGGAGGCGAATCAAGAAGTTCCTCTTCGAGAACTGTGTTGTACAATAGTTGTCCGTCTTTATTTTTGAAAACAACATGGTACTTTTTCTCATTTTTCTTATAAACCTGCTTTTCAATAAGCATTGGCATATTATCAGGTTTGTAATAGACAATCTCTCCAACCTGATAGTTAAACCCTTCACCTTCAGGCAGCCCACCAAGCATCGAACAACTTTGTAATGTAGAGAATGAAAGTGCAATAAAAAGTAACTTAACTAGTTGTTTCATAATTGAATAAGCCGTTGTCCACAAAAGTAAAGTTAATAAAACAAAGTAGCTTATAAAAGCAAAATTAATGAGTAATATTTACAGCTAAATTTGAAGCAGTGTTTTATAATTTTGTCCTTATGCGTTTCGGTCTTGTTATAACGGTTCATATTATTGTATTGCTAGGTTCTTGTAAGAAAGAAACCTGTAATGAAATTGTTCCCGTCATTTCTTTAACTAGTGCGGATAGAACAGCAACTAATACTATTATAAAAATTCAAGTTAGAGACTGTAATGGAGATATTGGTCTAAATGACGAGGATACCTCTGGTAGAAACAGGTATAATGCCTTTGTAGATATTCGACCATTTGTCAATGGAGAGTGGTCTGCTGAAGTTGCTAATTATGTCGATTCTACAGTTATCACAACTTTCGATGACAGTAATGTATTTGTTCCTGTAGATACTATTTACGATACTCTTAATTTTTATTACAGAATCCCAATAATTGAAAATAATAGTATCTCTGATATTTATGATGCAGAAGTTGAACTTAATGTAATTGCTTCGGATTTTGGTTTTGATACTTTTAGGATGGAGGTAAAAATTAGAGACCAAGCTTTCAATAGTTCTAACACGGTTCTGACTAAGCAAATGATAGTTCAACCCTAAACAATAGGTCTTATCTTTTTTTTAAGGTTTTGTGCTTATAGAGCTCCTGTATTTTACCCATTTGATTAAAATAAATTAGTTTAGAGTCTTAAAATATATCTTATCTAGATTATGATAGAGTTAGACGGTCTTTCGAAAGATGAAGTAGATGCTTCTAGGGAAATGCATGGATTTAATGGATTGACGGAACATTCTTCAGTAACATTTTTGGATAAACTGCTTGAGAATGCAAAAGATCCTGTGATATTGATATTAATTGTTGCTTTAGTGGTGGTGATATTTTTATCGTTGATGGGTTACACCGAATGGTATGAAGGTGTTGGCATTGCCGTTGCAGTCGCCTTAGCAACTTTAGTGAGTACATTCTCCGAATTCAAAAATGAGCAGACATTCCAAAAATTGCAGGAAGAAGCTTCAAAAATTTTTCTAAATGTTTTTAGAAGCGGTGAACTTCGATTAATACCGATCGATCAAATTGTTGTTGGTGATTTTGTGTTCTTGCAACCTGGAGACAAAGTTCCGGCAGATGGCTCTGTGTTTTATGGCTCTATGAAAATAAACCAAGCTATGCTGAATGGTGAAGCTGAACCAGTAACTAAATCTAAAGGTGAAGCTAACTTATCGGATTTGGACGATAAAAGCGGTATGTATAGAGGGACCATTGTTGAAGATGGGGAAGGGGTACTATTAATTCAGGTAGTTGGAGATCATACGCATTTTGGAAAACTTGCGCAGGCACTAAAAACAGAAGATAGAACTGGACCATTGCGCGTAAAACTCTCTATTCTTGCTGATCAAATTTCTAAATTTGGGTATATAGGTGCACCTTTAATCGCATTGGCTTTTATGTTTAAAATACTGGCGATAGACCATGGAATGGATCTCTCCGGGTACTTTGCCCAAGACTGGCATATTTATTTTAATGATATAATGACAGCCTTGATTTTAGCGGTCATTATTGTTGTAGTAGTCGTTCCAGAGGGATTACCTATGATGATAGCTATTGTACTCGCTCAGAATATGCAAAAACTATTGAAAAGTAAAGTTCTGGTTCGTCAATTATTGGGAATAGAAACTGCGGGTTCATTAAATCTATTATTTAGTGATAAAACGGGTACAATAACAAAAGGTAAGCTAGAAGCCGTTGGCTTTATTGGAGTTGATGAGTCTGTGTCAAATAATATACAGGAATACAAATCAATCGATGATATTCCAACCGCGATTAGTGACTCATTGCAAATGGCAATTAGAGAGAATACTTCTGCTATCATAAACAGAAAAGCAAAAAACGAAAATGAGCGTATTTTAGGAGGAAACTCGACTGAGCGAGCTCTATTGAAATTTGTAAAAGCAGATCAAGCTGTATTTAAATCACCGGTGGTGGAAACAAGAGTTCAGATCCTGTTTTCGTCTGCAAGAAAATACAGCGCGTCCGAGGTTGTTTTGAGTTCAGGTGAATCACTTACTTTGGTTAAGGGTGCTGCAGAAAGAATTCTGGAGAACTGCTCATTTTATACAGATTTGAATGGTGAGAGAAGAGTATTGTCAGAAAAATTAGTTGCTAACTTGACCAAACAGCTAGATAAAAAAGCGTTTGAAGGAGTTAGGCTGATTGGAGTTGCTATTACTTCGAAACCTGCTTCTGAGGATAATATTCCAGAAGAAATGTCTCTTTTAGGGTTCAGTCTAATTAGAGATGAGTTAAGACCTGACGCCAAGGCTGCAATTACAGAATTGCAGTCAGCAGGGATACAAATTGTTATGTGCACCGGTGACCGTCATGGAACGGCAGTAGCTATTGCAAAAGAATCTGGTTTAATAGAAATAGAAGATTATGTGGCGATAACCTCTATGGAATTAGAGAAAATGTCTGACGAAGAGTTGAAAGCAATTATTCCAAAATTGAGAGTAATTTCTAGATGCTTGCCAAATGATAAAACTCGGTTAGTAGATGTCAGTCAGTCCCTAGGACTAGTTGTTGGAATGACTGGTGATGGTGTAAACGATAGTCCCGCACTTAGTAAATCTGATGTTGGGTTTGCTCTTGGCAGCGGAACTGAAGTGGCGAAAGAAGCATCGGACATTGTGGTGTTGGATGATAATATCCAGTCTATAGCTAATGCAGTTCATTATGGTAGAACGATTTATCGTTCGGTTCAAAAGTTCATTACTTTCCAATTATCCGTAAATGTTAGTGCTATTTTCTTGGCTTTTGTAGGTCCGTTTTTTGGTTTCAAATTACCACTAACAATGATTCAATTATTATGGATAAATCTTATTATGGATACGCTAGCGGCGTTGGCTTTTAGCGGTGAGCCCCCGTTAGGTAAGCATATGCAAGAACAACCCAAGTCGAGGGACGAAAGCCTGATATCTGCAGAAATGTGGAGCTCAATTTTATTCAATGGTTTGTATATTGGATTGCTTTGTCTTGTCTTTCTTACTATGCCCTTTTTCAAAAGTATTTTTCAAAGAATAGGTAATTCTGAACTAAGCCAGATAGTGTTTTTAACTGCGTTTTTCTCATTGTTCGTTTTGCTAAATAACTTCAATAAATTCAATGTAAGGGTAGAGGAGTTAAATCTATTGGATCACATATTGGCTAATAAAGGATTTCTAAAAGTTGTTGTGACTATATTTATCGTTCAGTTTATCTTAACTGAATTAGGAGGGGAAATGTTTAGAACGACTTCTATGAATAGTTATGAATGGTTGTGGGTTTTAGGATTAGCGTTTTCAATAATTCCTGTTGATTTGGCCAGAAAAGCTCTTTTCACAAATAGAAAGTAGTAGGTTAAACAACCTCCGCAACTACAAACGTGCTTCCTCCAACAAAGATTAGGTCGTCTTTTTTGGCATTTACTTTTGCTGCTGATAGTGCCGCACTCACCGTTGAATAAGTCTTGTAGTTTATACCTATTCGCTTTGCTATAAAACTTAATTCTTTAATTGGCAACGCTCTTGGAATTTTTGGTTGACACAAATAATATTGTGCGTCCTTTGGAAATTGATTTAATATTTCAGTAACATTTTTGTCATTTACAAATCCTAAAATTAAGTGTGATTCATTTTTAGGTATATCTAATAGTTGTTTGATTACGTAACTTAATCCTTCAGCGTTATGTGCAGTATCGCAAATTATGGTTGGGTTTATTTGTAATGTTTGCCACCGACCTTTTATCCCAGTATTTAAACTTACTTTTTGAAGGCCATTTTTGATATTTTGATCAGTTATTTTAAAATTCTGTTTTTTTAGTAGTGGCAACAAGGCTAAAATTCCTTTTTGATTGTGGGGCTGATAAGTTCCTGTCAAATCCGAACGGTAAAGAATGTTTATCGTTTGATCTGCAAATAAAATGGGAGCATTTACTTCTGCTGCTTTCTCAATAAATATATTAGATACTTCAGGCTGTGTTTCACTTATAACGACAGGAACACGATGCTTAATAATCCCTGCCTTTTCTTTAGCAATCGCTTGTTTTGTATTACCTAAAAATTGTTGGTGATCGAGTCCAATATTAGTAATTAAACACATTAATGGATCAATGATGTTGGTAGAATCTAACCTGCCTCCTAGGCCAACTTCAATTATTGCAATATCTACTTTTTCCGATTTAAAATATTCAAAGCATAAACCAACTGTCCACTCAAAAAAGGATAGATTCCAATCTTCAAATTTGGCCTTGTTTTTTTCTACAAACGAGCAGACGAAATTTTCAGGAATTTCTTGTCCGTTTATTTTTATTCGTTCTCTAAAATCCTTCAAATGTGGAGAGGTGTATAATCCAACTTTATACCCTGCTTCTTGAAGAACTGATGCTATCATATGCGAAGAACTTCCTTTACCATTTGTCCCACCTATATGAATAGACTTAAAGGATTGGTGTGGGTGGCCTAAATAATTATCCAGACGGAGAGTATTGTCTAAATTTGCTTTATATGCAGACTTCCCATCTCTTTGATACATAGGGAGTTGCGAGAACAAGTAGTTTAAAGTTTCAGGATACGTCATTTAGAACTCCATAATAGTGTAACCTAGATTTATTATTTTTTGTTTTTCTTGATTGGTTAATTCTTTTTCATATGCAATGGCGTTGGTGAAGAACATTGTTTCAATTGGTTTTGGGCAGGAATGTATAACCAAATTGCTAGAAGGACTCTTGTTTATTAATTCAATTTTTTTCATGAAAAGAGGCTGTGTCTGATTGACTTTGGAAAATGGTTTTATACGTTCTATAGAATAACGAATAGGCAGTATTATGAGTAAGGTTATAATTGTATTTTCAAGTCCTTTTTTCCATTGCCAAGTGCAGCCTTTCAAACTGTTTTTCAAAGTAATGATGAATAATGCGATTACGATAAAAATAGCAGGACTATTGAATAATGTATATCCCTGCATTTTTGTCATTGAAAGGGAGAAAAACCCGATTGGAATAAATATCCAAATTCCTAGAGTTATAAGTTTTGGCTGTTTATTTTTAATAATCTGATAAATAAGCCAGACTAAAGGCAAATACATGATCTCCCCATAATGGATCCTTAGCTTGGCAATGTAGTAGAACCAAGGGCCTGTTTGTTCGCTCAAAACAGTAGTTAAATGGAGCCAGTTATAATGCTTTTCCCATGTGCTTTCTAATGGGTATTCAATTGCGATGAATATTTGCCAAGGAACAAACACTATTAAAGAAACAGTAAATAATATTAGTGTATCTAAGGCAAGCTTTTTTCGGTTGTTAGAAGTTAGGCTCAACGAAATGAAAATGGGGATAACAATTAGTGCTGGTAGCCATTTTGTTAGTACTGCAAGCCCTAATGAAAATCCTGCTGCAATTAGATATAAGTATTGTTCGTGTTTAGAAAAGTAAATGGAGAGTAAAATGGATAGCTCTATAAAAAACAGGAAATAAATATCAATATGATCAGTTGCAACTCTGCCAGCAGAAAGCTCAATGATTAATCCGTTTATTGCATGCAAGTACGCCGCAATTATTCCAACTTTTGGACTGTATAATGCCTTTCCAATTAAAAATGTAAAAAGCACCATTAGGATAGAAATAAAAACAGTTGGAAAACGTAATCCAAATAGATTAGTCCCAAATACTTTCATTGAAAGTGCCATGGTCCATATTGGTATTGGCTGTTTGTGCAACCAGACGTGATTATCTGACCAGTTTTTATAATCGTAATCTATTATTGGGTTTTCATATAATGTTGGTTTAAGAGGGTGGTTTATGCTGTTTTTTGCGACTAGTGCATGGTAACGTTCATCCCAATCATGAAGAAAAGGATCAGAGGCTGTGAATATTCTTAAGCATGCGGCAAATGCTATAATTAGTAAAATACTTGAGTGAAAATTCTGTTTTTGATAACATTTCCAAATTAGATAAGTCAAAATCATATAGATCAGGATTAATCCAATTCCAGATAATATTTCTGTTGTAAGTCTCAATTAAACTCAGTTTGCTGACTATAGAACAACAAAGATGGAGAATTAATTTAGGTCGAAATGGTAAGTTATACTGCCAATCTGCATTTCTGGGGCTTTGGTATCTGGTTGCCACTTGGTTTTCATTGCAGCTTCTTTAGCTTTATTTACTAAACAAGGTGCAGTATTAGTGCTCCCCTTCAATTCTAGTTTAGCGTCTAAAGTTTTTCCTGATTGATCAACTCGAATACTCATTACTACAACCCCATATTCTTCACATTGATAATCTGGCTTTATTTTATCCAGAGCGGCTCTATTTCCAAGGTCATAGCCTGAGCCACTTGAACCATCTGAACCGCTGGTTCCACCTCTATTAGAGTTTCCATTTGGATCTCCATTAGACTTTCCGGGATCACCAATTTTATCTTTATCATATCCTTGTGAACCTCCAGATTGTCTGAAAGCATCAAGTGCATTCTTTAGCTTACTATCAATAGTTTTTTCTTTTTCGACAGGTTCTTTTTCGGAATCAGAATCCTTACCGTTAGGATTTTCTATAGGTGTTTTCTCTGTCTCTTTTTCTGGGTCTTTCTTTGGTGGAACTTGGATAGTTTCAATTTGATCCTGAGTTAGATTAGTAATATCAGTTGACTCAGAAGTATTGCTTTCAGTTGGCTGATCTTCGGTTACAGGTCGATCTTCTGCTGTTTCACCAACTTCATCAGGCTGAACTTCACCAAATCCCTCTGCTGTTGAACCTAGGTTCAACAGCATTCCATTTTCTGGTCTTGGAGTAGGATAGCTTAGGCCGTAAATAGCAAATAAAATAAGTACGATTATATGGACGAAAATAGTTCCAACTAATCCTCTTTTTTTATCTTTTGTATCGAAGTATGCCATTTATTTTGCTCTTGTTGCAAGCACCAATTCATATTTATTTCTGTTTGCAATATCCATAATTTTCACAGCATGTTCTAGTGCTACCGATTGATCACAATGCAATACAATTCCTGGTTTTTCAGCTTTCCCAACAGCAGCTATTATGCCACTTTCTAATGATTCGATAGATACTAGGTTACCATTAATCGCATACTGAATATCTGGTGAAATAGAAACAGAAACTGTTTGGGGTGAGGTTGTCTTGGCGGCACTTTTCGGCAAAAGAACTTTAAGTGCATTTGGACTCACCATTGTAGAAACAATGATGAAAAAGATCAGTAGAAGAAAAACAATATCGGTCATTGATGACATTGAAAAGCTTACGCTAACTTTATTTCTAGATCCTATTGCCATTGTCGTTGTATTAACTGGTTATTCAGTAATTTATTTTACTGGTTCTTGAAGTAAGTCCATGAATTCAATTGAGGTAGCTTCCATTTTGTGCACTACTTTATCAACTTTGGCTACAAGTGTATTATATCCAACATAAGCAATAATCCCAATAACCAATCCCGCTGCTGTAGTAACCATGGCCTGCATAATACCTCCCGAAAGATTGGATATTTCTACACTATTTCCAGCAGAATACATTTCGTGAAAAGTATTGATCATACCGATTACAGTTCCTAGGAATCCAATCATCGGAGCAGCACCTGCAATTGTTGCAAGAGTAGATAATGATTTTTCAAGATTGTAAATTTCTAATTTACCTACGTTTTCAATAGATGCTGAAATATCACTTAACGGTTTACCAATTCTATTCACTCCTTTGAGTAACATTCTCGCAAATGGAGTAGTTGTTTTCTTACATAAATCTTGAGCTGATTGCATTTTTCCTTCGTGAATAAAGTCTTTCATTTTATTCATAAAAGAAGGGTCTAGGGACTGTGCTTTTTGAATTGCCAAAAATCGCTCAATGAATATATAGATAGCAATAACAGAAAGAATACCTAATGGCCCCATTATAAATATCCCTCCACCTGCAATTAAATCTAGAACTGAGAGCGTTCCTACAGTTGGTATTTCTTCAGCTCCTGCAACAGCACTGACTGTATCAGTGGCAACTGTAATTTGTAAAAAAAACGGTTTAATCATGATTTTATTAATTAAGTTTTTAGCCTAGCTAACAAAGATGAAGGATTGGCTAGGCGGAAGAGTCCTACCTATGTTTTTATTCTCACAACGAAGTGTTAATTGCTTCTGTGTGTTTTCCTTTAAAGTCCAATGAAATAAAATACTAGTGAGCCGCACAGGTAGCCTATTAAAGCGAGCCAAGATATGTTTTTCAAATACCAGAAAAACGGAATACGTTCCATTCCCATAGCTACAACTCCGGCTGCAGAACCAATTATAAGCATACTTCCCCCAGTACCAGCAGCAAAAGCAATAAAATGCCATATTGCATTATCTGTTGGGAAATCAGTCATATCGAACATTCCCATACTCGCTGCTACAAGTGGCACGTTATCAATAACTGCTGAACTAGCTCCTAATAACATTACAAAAATGTTATTGTTCATAGTAGATTGAACGCTTTCACCAAACATGAAGACCATTCCTAAAGATTCTAAGGCTGCAACGGTCATTAAAATCCCTAAAAAAAACAGGATAGAGGGCATTTCTATTTTAGAAAGTGCTTTAAAGGTTGGACTGGCCGAGTGTTCACCATCCTGAGTGCCAATCGTATTCATGCTAAATCCTGTATTACTAATTATTTCAGCTATGAGTACTATTATAGATAATGACAACATCATCCCCATATAAGGAGGTAAATGCGTAACCGTCTTAAATATTGGAACAAAAATTATCATTGCTAAACCTGTATAGAGCATTAAGGGACCTTTAGGGTTTTGCTTTTGATCAGAAACAGCGATATCAAATTTCCCTCGAAATGCAGGTAAAAATCCAGCAAGAAAAGTAGGAACAATCATGCAAACTAAGGAAGGTATGATAAGTAATTGGAATAATTTGATTGTGGTAACTTTATTGCCCATCCATAGCATTGTAGTGGTGACGTCGCCAATTGGAGACCAGGCTCCCCCCGCGTTTGCGGCGATTATTATTAGTCCTGCATACCAGATTCGGTCACTGTTTTTGGTCAGTAGTTTTCTAAGAATTGTTATTAAAACAATAGTTGCCGTGAGGTTGTCAATAATCGCTGAAAGTATAAATGCTAAAATGCAGATTATCCATAAAAGCGTTTTTTTGTTATTAGTTTTAATGTAGCGTTTGATTGTTGAGAAACCGTCAAAATGATCTACAATCTCAACAATTGTCATAGCACCTATGAGGAAGATTAGTATTTCACAAGTTTTCCCAAAATGATGTAAAAGAGTTTCTTCCATTAAATGAAGACGATCAGAGTGCCCCAAGCTATTGTAATCATCGGTACCACCTGTGCCATCCATTAATTGATGACTGGTTGGGTCAAACCACGCAGTAAAATCGTCTAAGCCAAATGCAATACAAGCCCATGCTAATCCAGTCATTAATAACGCTGGGGCCACTTTGTCAATACCAGTTGAGTGCTCAAGAGTAATGCCGAGGTAGCCTAAAACGAATATGACAACAATTGCAATTTCCATGATTTAAAGTTTGTTAGTTAAATTATACCAGTTGATTCAACGCTATTTCAAAAGCAGTTTTAGCAATCCCTGTTTTAGAATTGTTTGAATTATGCGCATTTTGAATTGCACCTTTAATGATATTTGAAGTATCCTTAAAAATTGCTTGATCACTCATATCCACATGATCTTGTTGCATCAGATAACAGAAAACTCTAGCCATTCCACAATTAGAAATAAAGTCAGGAATAACAGAAATGTGATTGTCTGTATAATCGGCAATTGAACCAAAGAAGATCTCTGGATCGGCAAAAGGTACGTTAGCTCCAGCAGCGACTACTTCCATTCCACTTGCAACCATCCTACTCACTTGGTCTTGTGTTATTAATCTAGAAGATGCGCATGGAATAAAGACTTCTGCAGTGACGTCCCAAATTTTAGAATTTACCTCATCAAAAGAAAGCATATTTTCAGCAACCAATTTATTGCCTTCTTTTTTGTTGAATAATTCGGTGATTTCTTCAAATGAAAAACCATCTTCCTTTATAAACCCACCAACACGGTCAATAATTCCAACAATTTTTGCTCCGCTCTGAGCTAAATAAAAAGCTCCTGCTGAACCAACATTTCCCCATCCTTGAACAATAACTCTTTTTCCCTCAAGTTTACCGCCATATATGTTGTAATAATGTTTTACAGATTCAGCTACTCCAAAACCAGTTATCATATCTGCAACAACGTACTTTCTACTTACATCTGGAGAAAAGCTAGTATCTTCAATCTCTTTAAGAACACCTCGTCTAAGTTGTCCTATTCTATTTATTTTTTGAGGCTCAGTAGGTTGAAAATGACCATTAAAAACACCCTCTTGTGGATGCCAAATACCGCAGTCCTCTGTCATTGGTATTACTTCGTGAATTTCATCAACATTCAAATCTCCTCCAGTACCGTAATAGCTTTTTAAAAGTGGAGCAACTGCTTTGTACCATCTTCTCAAAACACCTTCTTTGCGAGGGATCGTTAGGGTCAAAGTTAATTCCAGATTTTGCTCCACCAATAGATGGTCCTGCAACGGTGAATTTAACTTCCATAGTTTTTGCTAAGGATTCCACTTCTCTTTTGTCTAAACCAACCCTCATCCTTGTTCCACCGCCAGCAGCACCGCCTCTTAGAGAGTTAATAACTACCCAACCGTGCGCTTCTGTTTCGGCATCTTGCCATTCGAATACGATTTCAGGTGTTTTATTTTCAAACTTTTCGAGTAGGTCCTTCATATTCTCAATATTTTGCCACAAATGTAACCGTTTGCACTCATAGGAAATATTGTTGTCAAGGTTTTTTAATGTCTAATATTTGATTTTAGTAAGAGAAGATTTCTCCTGAGGAATGGTCTTTTATTGCCCCAGTTACCGATGCTAAAACGTTATTTTCATCGCGAATTCTTAAAGTCCCTAGAAATGCAAAGATTAAAGCTTCTTTAAACTCAATAATTTTTTTTTCTGGAACAGTAATTTCTAATGAGTTATTGTGAAGTTTTATTCTACCCATTAAATGATTGTTGAATGTTCCACCTCCAGTAAAAAGTGCTGTTGAGTTTTTTGGAATCGACTGAGCTATTTGAATTGCCGCGTGCTCGGTAATGGTTGCTATTTTTTGTTCGATAGAACAACTAGAATTATTTACAAGAGGCCAAATTTCAGTAAATACCCATTCTCGCGATAAACTTTTTGGAGGCTTAGAGTTGTAATAGGATAAGTCATTTAGTCGTTGCAGCAATTCTTCGTCAACAGTATTTAAAGCAGCAATTTTTCCTTTGTCGTCATATTCTAGTCCAATCTTGTGAGTTAAATTGTTTAGGATATAGTTAACTGGGCAAATATCCCAGGCCGTAATTGTATTATTTGCTTTTAGCGAGATATTAGCAAACCCACCCAAATTGACACAAACGGGATGTCTTTTAAAAAGTAGCAAATCTCCAATAGGAACCAATGGAGCGCCTTGTCCACCAAGAAGTACATCTTGCTGTCTGAAATTACTTACAGTGGTAATGCTGGTTTTATTAAAAATAGAACCACCATCACCAGCTTGAAAAGAAAGTTTTTTAGTCGGTTCATGAAACAATGTATGCCCATGAGAGGCAATAAAGTCAACACCAGTAATTGCAAGTCTTTTTATGAATAAATTGACTTCTTTACCAATATAAAGTCCGTATTTCTTGCTTATTTCTTGATGATTGGAATTTGGTTTTTCGGCATCTTGAAGAGTCTGAATCCATCCTATTGAATACGCAATAGTTTCTGCTTTTTCTATTTTGAAGCTCCATTGATCATTTTCAAAAATAAAGTGACACAAGGCAATATCTAATCCATCGAAAGAAGTGCCTGACATTAGACCAATTACTTTGTATTCCTTTTTGTAGCTTGTCATAGTCACAAGTTTAGCAATTAAATGAACCAAATTAGATACTTTCGCGTCTTATAACAAATTGAATTTACACATGGATTTCGAATTAACAGAGGAGCACCTAGCAGTGCGAGAAGCGGCAAGAGATTTCACTCAAAATGTCCTATTGCCAGGTGTTATTGAACGTGATGAAAAAATGGAATTTCCTAAGGAGCAGATTGCTAAACTTGGTGAGCTTGGTTTTATGGGAATGATGGTCGATCCAAAATATAGTGGGGGCGGAATGGATGTGTTGTCATATGTTATTGCAATGGAAGAGTTTTCTAAAGTAGATTCTTCTAGCTCTGTTTGTGTTTCCGTTTGTAATTCTTTAGTGAATTATGGAATTGAGCAATATGGTTCGGAAGAACAAAAACAGAAATATTTAATCCCTATCGCTAAAGGTAAAGCTATTGGTGCATTCTGTCTGAGTGAGCCAGAAGCAGGTTCTGATGCTACGTCGCAACAAACGACCGCTGAAGATATGGGCGACTATTACCTTTTGAACGGAACAAAAAACTGGATTACCAATGGTAATTCAGCTTCTACCTACATTGTGATTGCCCAAACTGACAGAGAAAAAGGTCACAGAGGAATTAATGCACTTATCGTTGAAAAAGGAATGGAAGGTTTCATAGTTGGAGCCAAAGAGAATAAAATGGGTATTCGTGCAAGTGATACGCACACTTTATTATTCAACGATGTGAAAGTACCAAAGGCAAACAGAATTGGTGAAGACGGATTTGGATTTAAGTTTGCAATGAAAACTTTAGAAGGTGGTCGAATCGGAATTGCCGCTCAAGCTTTAGGAATTGCGACTGGTGCCTATGAATTAGCGCTTGCTTATTCTCAGGAAAGAAAAGCATTTGGGAAAGAGATTTGCAAACATCAGGCAATTCAGTTCAAATTAGCTGATATGGCTACAGATATTGAAGCAGCAAGAATGTTGGTTTACAAAGCTGCTTGGTTAAAAGATCAAGGCCTGCCTTTTGGTCAAGCTTCTGCAATGGCAAAATTATATGCAAGTAAAGTTGCTATGGATACTACCATTGAAGCGGTTCAGGTTCATGGTGGTTATGGTTTTGTGAAAGAATACCATGTAGAGCGATTAATGAGAGATGCTAAGATTACGCAGATCTACGAAGGAACTTCTGAAGTTCAGAAAATCGTCATTTCTAGAGGCGTTTTGAAAGGTTAAAATAAAGGATTTATAAAAATTAGTGCCCTTTTGGAGAAATCCGAAAGGGCTTTTTTATGCTTTAATTGTAGATACCTAATAGAGATAATGATTATATGGATACTTAGTTTCGTAGACACTTCTTACCATGTGATACAATTGTTCTTTAAGTTCCTTAATGTTGGTTTTATTTTGAGCAGAAATAAAAATGCATTCAGTATGCTCATTCGCCATCCAAGTCTTTTTTAAATCAATGAGTGAAACATTTTGCTTTGCATTTGCAGTAAAATCAAATTCGCCTTCCTCTAAATTCCTGTAATTATCAATTTTATTAAAAAGAAGAATCGTCGGCTTATCTGCAGCACCTATGTCAGAGAGCGTTTTGTTTACGACTTGAATATGATCTTCAAAATTAGCATGGCTTATATCGACAATATGAATAAGAATATCAGATTCACGAGCTTCATCTAGGGTAGATTTGAACGATTCGACTAATTGGTGAGGTAGTTTTCGGATGAATCCAACTGTGTCTGAAAGTAAAAATGGAAGGTTTTCAACTACTACTTTTCTTACAGTTGTATCTAGAGTTGCAAATAGTTTGTTTTCAGCAAAAACTTCAGACTTACTTAGGAGGTTCATTAGAGTGCTTTTTCCCACATTGGTATAGCCAACCAGTGCCACTCGAACCATTTTTTGACGGTTCTTTCGCTGAACAGCGTTTTGCTTGTCAATTATTTGAAGTTTTTCCTCTAATAATGAGATTTTTTTACGAATTCTACGTCTATCTGTTTCAATTTCTTTTTCACCAGCACCACTCCGAGTTCCCGTGCCACCTCTTTGTCTTTCCAGGTGAGTCCATAAGTTAGTTAAGCGAGGCATTAAATATTGTAATCGCGCTAATTCTACTTGTGTTTTAGATTGAGCAGTTTGTGCCCTAAACTGAAAAATATCTAGAATTAATAAACTCCTATCATAGATTTTTTTCTGTACTTCTTTTTCAATGTTTCTGAGCTGGCTAGGCGAGAGGTCATCATCGAAAATAACGACATCAATTTTATTCTCTTTTATATAAGAATTGATTTCAAATAGCTTTCCCTTTCCTACAAATGAACGTGTGTCAGGATGATCCATTCTCTGAGTAAATCTCTTGATGGTTTTTATACCAGCAGTTTTAGCTAGAAATTCTAACTCATCTAAATACTCATCTACTTCTTCGTCAGATTGTCCATCTAGGATTAATCCAATAAGAACAGCTCTTTCATTTTTCCCTTCTGTTTGTGTCAAATTAGGCGAGTTTTTGCCACGGAGTGCGGCTTAAAATTAGTACCAATCCTAGTAGATAAAAGAAAGCCATGGATTTGAATTTCGATCTATCTGTATCTGCTTTTTTAGATTTTGAATAACCAATCGTAATAAGAATGATTCCGATAGTCATTGTTAATGGATGTTCTATAACTAAAAATCTTAATTCGGAATTTTTCATAACTTCTTCCATATTACTGAAATAAGACATTATCGGTCCGATGAATATTAATGCTATGCCAAGTAATAACTGAACATACCCGCTAATTAGAGCAAAAAGACCAAGTTTCCGATCACCCTCTGTAAAGCTTTTCTTATTTAACATGCCAAACATTGCTTTTAGCATTGTTGCAAAAATTAAAATGAGCGCTACATAGGCAATCATTCGATGAAAGTGTAATAATCCAGTATACATATTAAATATAATTACATGCAAAAATAGGCTTGTAGAAAGCCCATTCGTTGCAATTGGTGTATTAATTCCAACATAATTGCATTTGAATGTAACATAAATTAGATGATTTCGTTTGATAGTGCAGTACCAGTTAGAAATGGTAAGAAAATCCGTACTTTTGCGGTTCAATTAGAAGTCCGTAGAAAATTGTAAATTGACGGACTTAAACAATAATTTTTTTATTCGCCTATGAGACAACTGAAAATCTCCAAACAGCTCACGAATCGTGATTCGAAATCTATTGATAAGTATTTGAGCGATGTTTCCAAAGAGGAAATGATCACTGCTGAAGAAGAAGTAGAATTAGCGAAGAAGATAAAGCAAGGAGATGAAAGGGCTCTTAACAAGTTGGTTAATGCTAACTTACGTTTCGTAATATCTGTTGCCAAGCAATACCAAGGTCATGGTTTGACATTAGAAGATTTAATTGCTGAGGGAAATATTGGTCTGATAACAGCAGCCAAGAGATTTGATGAAACAAAGGGTTTTAAATTCATTTCTTACGCAGTTTGGTGGATACGTCAAAGTATTATGCAGGCTATTGCAGAAAACTCAAGAGTGGTTCGTTTGCCATTGAACAAAGTTTCTGCTATACAAAAAGTAGCTTCAGCATTCTCAAAACTTGAACAAGAATTTGAAAGAGCCCCTTCTCACGAAGAAATATCTGTGTTATTAGAAACTAATGCTGATAGTGTTGGTGATTTGGTAACCTACTCTCAAAAGCAAGTATCTGTTGATGCACCGCTTATTGACGGAGAAGAAAATTCTTTATTAAATGTACTTTCAAATAATAACTCAAAGAATCCTGCAGACGAAATGATGCGGGAATCACTTTGTAAAGATATTGAGAGAGTATTAGTTTCATTAAAGCCTCGTGAGGCTGAAGTGGTCCGACTTTCATTCGGTCTGAATGGAAGGACTCCAATGACTTTAGAGGAAATAGCTAATAGCTTAGGATTAACTCGAGAGCGCATCAGACAAATTCGTGAAAAAGCACTTAGAGGATTGAGAAAGAAAACAAACTCAAACTTTTTGAAACACTATTTATAGTAGGCTTTAGAAATTAGAAATAGGAAAGACTTTCAGGAAACTGAAGGTCTTTTTTTTGCTCTACTATTTACTCAGGATCCAAGCGTCCTTGAAACCTGAAGACTTGATTTTATCTAATTCTTTCAGAGCTTCTGCTCGGTTTATAGAATAAGAGGCGCCTATTCTAAACAGCCCATTTTTCTGATCTACAATTTGTGCAACTAATCCTTTTGATCGCAAACTAGAAACGTATTTAGTTGCATTTTCATAAAAGCCGAAGCAGCCGGTGATTATATAAAAACCGTGTTCATTTCTTGGAGCAAATAAATTTTTGTCCTCTGAAACAGCTGTTGAGAAGGCTACAGCTGTAAAATTATGAAGTCGAACGGGAATAAAATCTTTGCTATGTAATTCTTTGTCTCTAGTCTCTAAAAATGAATGATCAACATAGTTTTCATTTCCTATTTCAGCAATGAGTTCTAAAGTGCTAACCGACTCTTCTGGTATTTGTACTAGAGTTGCCTCTTTATCTCTTGGGTTAAAGGTGTCGCATATTTTCTCCGAAAATGGATTTAGATCAGAATATTGAAACTGATCATTCCCTTTCAACAAATTTGTAGCTGTACTAATCCAGAACAGATAAAAAATGAACGGAATTAAACAAGCAGCTATTGCTAACCTTTTCCAAGGAAATACTTTCTCTTCTTCTTTAATTTGAGCAACGATCGAAATAACTGGAGTTTCTGTTTCTTTCTGACTATTAGTTATGATTGGTTGAATTGTTGGAGTATCCTTTTTAATTTCAATAGGTAATGAACGAATTGATTCTAACCCAAAGAAATTAGTATCTAATGGAAGTTTTGTATTTTGTTTAAATCTTAAATTTCCGTTTACATCATTATAGAAGGTGCCGATTTCGTCTAATACAAACTGATTATTTGTGGATAAATCATCTTTTAATTTATTCACAAAAGCTTGAATAACCTTGCTGGCCTCATTATAATCTACATTATCCTTTATAGAAACCTCATGAGCAAGAAGGCCATCACTGTTTTTAAGTCTAGTATTAAACCCAAGGGCTTTATATGGAGGTGAAAAATGTTGACTTAGCTTATTGAAAGTAGCACTATGTGGATTACTTACTAAGCCACCAAAATCAGGTATAATCACACAGTCATTGGTGAATAAAAGACTTTTTATATGTTTGGGAACTGTTTTCATTTTGTTGGCACTAAAGTAAAAATTTGAAACTATTTAGAACACGGATTAATCCGAAAACATTGACTTATGAGTAATATAATTTCCGTACGAGGATTTACCCCAAAACATGGTGTTAATTGTTTTTTAGCGCTAACGGCGACTCTTATTGGAGAAGTTGAAATGGGTAATGATTGCAGTGTTTGGTTTAATGCTGTTGTTAGAGGCGATGTAAATTCAATAAAAATGGGGAATAGGGTTAATGTTCAAGATGGAGCAATTATTCATGGAACATTTGAAAGAGCAGGAACTATAATCGGAAACAATGTCAGTATTGGTCATAATGCTCTGGTACATGGTTGTACTATTAATGACAATGTTTTAATTGGAATGGGAGCAATTATAATGGATAATGCTGTTATTAATTCAGGAAGTCTTATTGCTGCTGGTGCTGTCGTATTAGCGAATACAGTTGTAGAATCAGGTAGTGTTTATGCTGGCGTTCCAGCTAAAAAAGTGAAGGATATTAGTCCAGAACTTTTTGAGGGTGAAGTAATGCGAATTGCAGATAATTACTTGAAATATTCAAGCTGGTATAAATAAGAACTATTGGGACTGCATTAAAGAGTCAGCAGAAATGGAGTCTTTAAGAGTCGTATCTGGTTTAACGACAATGTTTTTCGGAACTTTTGGTTCCATGATTGTTTTTAAATCTTTTTGTAATTCTTCTTGAGTGGGAACATCGTTGCCGTTGCTGCCTGAGCAGCCGACAAATAACAATGCAAAACAACTTAACTTAAGATATTTTTTCATTTTTATTCTACTGTTACAGATTTCGCTAAGTTTCTAGGTTGATCGACATTACAACCTCTAAGAAGTGCAATATGGTATGATAACAACTGCAATGGTATCACTGAAAGAAAGGGCACAAGTGCCTCCTCAATTTCAGGTATTTCGATTGTATAATCGGCCATTACTTTAACATCTACATCGCCTTCAGTTGTTATTGCAATTACAACGCCTTTACGTGCTTTTACTTCTTGAATATTACTTACAACTTTTTCATAAGAAGGGCCTTTGGTTGCGATAACTACAACAGGCATTTCTTCAGTAATAAGAGCAATAGGACCATGTTTCATTTCTGCTGCCGGATAGCCCTCCGCGTGTATGTAAGAAATTTCTTTCAGTTTTAATGCTCCTTCTAGCGCCACTGGAAATGAATAACCACGTCCTAGGTATAGGAAATTAGGAGCGTTTTGGAATCGTGCTGCGATTTCTTTTATTTCATCTTCAGTTTTTAGGCATCTTTCTACCAATTTAGGGATCGAGTTAATTTCATTCAATAATGACTGATACCTAGATACGGGAACAGTGCCTTTTTTATGACCAATGCTAAGTGCCATTAAGGTCAAAACAGTTATTTGAGCTGTAAAGGCTTTTGTACTAGCAACTCCAATTTCTGGTCCTGCATGAGTATAAGACCCAGCATGTGTAGCTCGAGAGATGGAAGATCCAACAACGTTACAAACTCCAAAAACCGTTGCTCCTTTAGATTTAGCAAGTTCAATTGCTGCCAAAGTATCGGCAGTTTCACCCGATTGAGAAATTGCAATTACTATATCACCTTCATATATAACAGGATTTCTATATCTGAATTCACTTGCATATTCAACTTCAACTGGAATTCGTGCAAAGTCCTCAAACAAATATTCTGCTACAAGGCCAGCATGCCAGCTAGTACCACAAGCAACAATTATTATTCTTTTAGCACTTAACAGGGCTTGCTCGTAATCTTGAATTCCTCCAAGGTTTACAATCCCTTTAGAAATATTTAATCGACCTCGCATACTATCCTTGATAGACTTAGGCTGCTCATAAATTTCTTTGAGCATAAAATGGTCATAACCACCTTTTTCAATTGCTTCCAATTGAATTTCCAACTCTTGTATGTAGGGTGTTTTCTCTTTGTTTTGGATGGTAAAAAGATTTATTTCTTTTCCTGGTTCTAAAATAGCAATCTCTTCATCTTCCAAATACATTACGTTTTTAGTGTATTCTATTATTGGTGAAGCATCTGAAGCAATGAAATATTCATTTTCTCCAATACCAACAACCAAAGGGCTACTTTTTCTTGCAGCATACAATTTTGAAGGTTCATTTTTATCTATTAATGCAATAGCATATGCACCTATAACGTGGTTAAGAGCTTTTCGAAGAGCAGCACCTAAAGATAATTTTTCATTTTCACGAATATCTTCAATCAAATTGAGAAGAACTTCTGTGTCAGTATCACTGTGAAAAATATAACCTCGTTTTTCCAGTTCTGATTTTATAGAAGCATAATTTTCTATGATTCCATTGTGGATCATTACTAAGTTTCCGCTGTTGGAGAGGTGTGGATGAGAATTGGAATCATTAGGTTCGCCGTGTGTAGCCCATCGTGTATGACCTATTCCTAAATGGCCGTTTTTATTTTTATCAGCAGCGAATTCAACCAAATTTGAGACTTTACCTTGTTTTTTATACAAGTTAATTTCACCTTCGTCAAACAATGCCACGCCGGCACTATCGTATCCTCTATATTCTAAACGTTGAAGGCCTTTAATAATAATTGGGTAAGCCTCTTTAGAACCGATATAACCTACAATTCCACACATATTTATTTAATTTCCGAGCTTATTGGAGTATATGATATTTGTAATTTCATGGCGCTTGAAGAACTTCCAGGCCCGTAGATAACAGATCTTGCACCAGCGCCAGCTAATTCTCTCAAAAGTAATCCGTTATTTTCAATTTTACCATCAAGAATTCCTTGAATATATCGAGTAATTCCAAGAGTATAAACTCCTGAGGTATTAATTGCACCATCATAATGAATCTCACCATTATCAGGAAGTTCGTAAAGTAGATTCCCATCTGCAGAGGATCCAAAAGCAAAAAGATTTGAAATCGGAGGATATAGATTATCGTTTTTTGTATCAGCACTAAAAATCAATTTGGCATTATTTACTAATACCGGCCCGTTTTTGATAATTGAGTTTAGTGTTGGAGTCTCGATTTTAACCATTGTTCCACCAAAGCTATGCACATATACGAATTCTGCATTAGCGTCTTCTTTTTCCAATACATTTCCTAAATTACTTCCACTATATGCCATTTTTGAAAGGTTAAAAGAAACACTTTTACTATTAATGAGATATGCTAATTCATTTTGAGAACCATCAATATTAGTATAGTATATTACCATTCTAGTATATACATCTGGTAAATTAAAATAAAGAATAGATCCTTCACCTTCAGGCTGGTCTGGATTGTTTGAGGTAATGTATATTCCCTTCATGAAATTTGTGAAAGCTGAATTACTTTCATAATTAGATTGGTCAGTATTAATTACTTTTCTAGCGAAATTTGTGTCCAATGAAATCCTAATAGAAGGAGACTCTAACTCTCCATCTTCATTTATTGGTGAAACGGGAACAGTTGATGAATTCTGTCTTATTCCAATCGGATTATTGGAAACAGCAACAAAATTGCTGGTGTAATAAAGTGTGGAACTAGATAGGTTTTCGGTTACTTCATAGACCTCAAATTTTTGATCAGTTGCACTTCCATAACGCCCTGAGAATACTAAATTAAGGACAGAAGAATCAATTCTTATATTCCTGAGTTCAGCCAGATCAATATTCTCTGATGATAAGCGGAGTTGAGTAACCATTGACGTTTCTACTTTTCCTAAAACAGGATCAACATAACTTCCAACGGTGTTTAGAGTTGCGGCATCTGTTCTCACCGAGTCAATACGTTGAGTTGTACAAGTCAATTGAAATGTATCAGAAGTGAATAATCCCAAAAGATTTTCAGAGGGCTGAGCCTCAATACCTGTCGGTAGCAAGTTCTCTTCTTCCTTTTTACAAGAAAAAGAAAGGGCTAAAATCAATACGACCCCAATGAATTGGGGTCGTATGAATATTTTAAAACGAATTGGCATTCTAATCGGCCAGTGCATTTTCAAGGTTTTTGACTTTATCATAAAAAGCATCATACTCGTCAAAATAATCATCCATAGTACCATCAAGTACAGGCTTTTCAAGTGTTTTTACGTAGTCAACAACTTTGCTACTTGCATTTTCATCTGCAATTATTACTGCATCAGCACATGAAGCTCCAAACATATTTAGCGCATCATAACTTGGGTCTTTTATAGCTTCATAATCGGCTACTTCAATATTCTCGAGCTTAAGTTTGTCAAATAGTTTTTGATTCACAGGTTCGACAATTTCATCAGCATAAACGGAAAAAACAACCTTTGAATTTGCAAACATAGGCTCATTGTTGTATACCTTTTTGATAAAAAGAGGTAGTAAAGAGCTCATCCAACCATGACAGTGAATAATATCTGGAGCCCAACCTAATTTTTTAACGGTTTCAATGACACCTTTACAAAAGAAAATCATTCTTTCATCATTGTCTGGATGTGCATTACCTTCTAAATCAGTTAAAGCAGATTTTCTTTTAAAATACTCCTCATTATCTATAAAATAAACCTGCATTTTCGCAGGCTGAATAGAGGCTACTTTAATGATCAGCGGGTGATCATGATCATCAACCACTAAATTCATTCCTGAAAGGCGTATGACCTCATGTAATTGATGTCTTCTTTCATTAATATTGCCATATCTGGGCATGAAATTTCGAATTTCTCTTCCTTTCTCTTGGACTGCTTGTGGCAATTCCCGACAAATTTTTGTTATTCTTGTTTCCTGTAAGTATGGTTGCATGGCTTGGGTTACAAATAATACTCTAGTGGTATCCGACATATATCTGTTTTTAAGTTACTGCAAAAGTACGAAAAAATAGTCGTTTTTCCTTGTTAAACCTCGATGTTGGGCAGCCTGCTGTCTAGTTTATAAATGAAGGTATTTCATTCAAATTTGGAATTTGATTTATGGCGCAATAGTGCACACAGCGTTGCGCTGTCGATTGGATTTGTTCCAACGATGGGAGCATTACATTTCGGTCATCTTAAAATTATTGAAAGAGCATGTAGGGAAAACGACTTCGCTGTATGTTCGATTTATGTAAACCCAACCCAATTCAATAATGCTGTTGATTTGGAAAAGTATCCCAGAAATCTGCAGGAAGATTTGGATCTACTTTCTCAATATCCAAATCTGATAGTTTATCATCCTTCTGATAAGGATATTTATCCAAGTAGTGATTTTAAAGTCCCACCCCAATTAGAATTGGGCAAGTTAGCGACTGTTATGGAAGGTGAAAATAGGCCCGGACACTTTGAAGGAGTTTTAACGGTAGTGAAAAGATTATTTGAACAAGTAAAACCTACAAAATCATATTTTGGATTAAAAGATTTCCAGCAGTATTTAGTAGTGAAAAAACTTGCCGAAACATTCTTTCCAGAAATTGAAATTGTTGCTAATGAAATAATTAGATCTGAAAAAGGGTTGGCTTTAAGTAGTAGAAATAAGAGATTAAGTGCAGTTGGAAAACTTGAGGCTGAGAAATTAAATGGTTACTTAAAAGAAGTATCAACAATGTCAGATAAGGTTTCAATCCAAAAAGCCTTAGATGGAATTCGTGCGAGGATCGAATCAAATTCAAATATTTACTTGGAATATTTAACAATTGCTGATGCCGAAAATTTAAGCGAATATATTGACGGAAACAACAATGAGAGTAGGGCTTTCATTGCTGCGAGGGTGGAAAATGTAAGGCTAATTGATAACATGGGCCTGTAGTTGATTAAGTGTTAATTTTGTTGACTAATTATGCAAATTCAAGTACTAAAATCTAAACTGCACAGGGTAAAAGTTACCCAAGCAGATCTTAATTATATCGGTAGTATTACTATTGACCCCGAATTAATGGTTGCTGCAAATTTAATTGAAGGTGAAAAAGTTCAAATCGTAAATATTAATAATGGTGAACGCTTAGAGACATATGTGATAACAGGAGAAAAGGGAAGTGGAGAAATATGCCTCAATGGCCCTGCTGCTCGCAAAGTATCAGTTGGTGATTTGGTGATCATTATTTCATACGCGATTTTAGATTTTGAAGAAGCAAAGACGTTTAAACCAACGGTAGTATTTCCAAATGAAACAAATAACTCTCTAAACGTTTAGTGTGAAAAAACAACTTCTCAATCTTGCTAAAATTATTCTTCCCCTTGCATTGGGTGTAGGCCTGATAGTGTATTTTCTCCAATCCTTTTCTGAAGAGGAGTTAGTTGATATTTATCGGGCTTTTTTAGAAGCGGATTATAGATGGATTTTATTTTCTTTAGTTTTCGCTGTACTTAGTCACATAAGCAGAGCTTATAGATGGAAATTTACCTTAAAACCATTAGGTTACAAGCCGAAATTGGCTAATAGTTTCTTTGCAGTTATGATAGCATATTTGGTGAATCTAGCAATCCCTAGACTCGGAGAGTTCACTCGCTGCGCTGTTATGGCTAAATATGAAAAGATTCCTTATGATAACTTATTGGGAACTGTAATTGCCGAGAGAATTGCCGATTTGATAATTATGATTGCTTTCTCATTCTTGGTGCTTTATTTTCAATTCGATGTAATTGGCTCTTATTTGGGCGAAAAGTTGGCGAGCTTTAATTTGCCATTATCGCTGACAACTTTACTAATTCTCGCTTTTAGCTTCATGATTCTTGGTATGAGTGGTATCTATCTATTGTTCACTCGGCTTCAAGAAAATGCTATAATTTCAAAAATAAAAGGGTTTCTTTTTGGAATCACTGAAGGTGTTAAATCTATCTGGAAAATGGAAGATAAGGTTGCGTTTATATTGCATACTATTTTCATTTGGGCTATGTACGTTTTGATGTTTTATATCTGCTTCTTTAGTTTGCCTGAAACGTCTACAGTTCCTTTTGAAGGTATCTTAACAGCATTTATAATGGGTGGATTTACGGTCATTTTAACGAACGGTGGAATTGGCGCATATCCGGCTATGGTTGGTATAGTGCTTGGCCTTTATGGAGTTGAGGGAAGTACTGCATATGCATTTGGCACCATTGTCTGGGCAGCACAAACTATACTTCTACTTGTTTTTGGAGCGGCTTCTTTTGCTCTGATGCCCTGGTATAATAAAAAGCGTGTTAAATATGCAGCTGAACTTGCTTGATAAAAAGATTATTTTGATTAAAGACCTTCCTAGACTTAAGGAAGAGTTAAATCAAGAAAATAAAAAGTCCGTATTTACTAACGGATGTTTTGACCTTATTCACCTAGGGCATATTGATTATTTGTTGAAAGCAAAGTTACTTGGTGATACTTTAATAGTAGGAGTCAATAGTGATGATTCTTTGAGAAGACTTGACAAAGGTGCTTCGCGACCTATTAAAGACCAAAACCAGCGATTAATTATTCTAGCTGCATTTGAATTTGTAGATTATGTTGTTTTATTTGATGACGATACTCCATTGCGGTTAATACATGCACTGCAGCCAGCAATTTTAGTAAAAGGAGGGGATTACTCCCCAACTCAAAAAGATCGAGATCAAAAGGATTACATCGTTGGTAGTGACGAAATGCTATCAATCGGAAATAGTGTGGAAGTAATACCATTTGTGTGCGGTTATTCGACTAGCAAATTGGAACAGAAAATTATTGAAGCTCATAAACCCAATGGCTAAAGTAAAATCAATATTCTATTGCCAGAATTGTGGAAATAGCTCACCAAAATGGATGGGTAAATGCAATTCGTGTGGAGAATGGAATTCCTATGTTGAAGAAAAAACTTCCGGTAAAAAACAAAAATCATCAACTGATTTTCTAGAAAAGGCTGAAATTGTAAAACTAGACGACGTAAAAGTCACTGATTTTCCTCGTTTTTCAACTGCAAGTCAAGAGTTTGATAGAGTAGTTGGTGGGGGTATTGTGCCAGGTTCGGTAATCCTCATCGGTGGTGAACCAGGAATTGGAAAAAGTACGCTTCTGTTACAAATTTCATTACGCTTTGATAGAGAAATTCTCTATATCTCAGGAGAAGAAAGTGCAACTCAAATAAAATTAAGAGCAGATCGAATTACTGATAAGTCCAGTAATTGCTCAATTTACTCTGAAACCAATTTACAGTCCATCTTACAAAAGTGCAGGGAAACTAAGCCCGCTCTTGTAATTATCGATTCAATTCAAACCATTGTATCCGAGCATATAGAAAGTTATGCTGGAAGTATTTCGCAGGTTAGAGAATGTGCCGGAGAGATTATTCATTTTGCAAAGACTACCGCAACTCCAGTAATCTTAATTGGTCATATAAATAAAGAAGGTTCGATCGCTGGTCCTAAGGTTTTAGAGCATATGGTTGATACTGTCCTTCAATTTGAAGGAGATAGGAATCATGTCTATCGAATATTAAGATCCTCAAAAAATAGATTTGGATCAGCTCAAGAGCTAGGTATCTTTGAAATGGTTAGCGGAGGCTTAAAGGAGGTTAAAAACCCTAATGAAGTTCTTATTAATAAAGAACGCAGTCATTTAAGTGGAGTGTGTATTGGAGCTTCAATTGAAGGAAATCATCCTTTTTTAATCGAGATACAGGCATTAGTATCAAGTGCCGTTTATGGCACTCCTCAGCGTTCTTCTACTGGATTCGATTTACGTAGATTGAATATGTTATTGGCTGTTCTCGAAAAGCGCTGTGGCTTTAAATTAGGCGCTAAGGATGTTTTTTTAAATATTGCTGGTGGCCTTAAAATAGATGATCCTGCAATGGATTTAGCAGTAGTTTGTTCGGTATTGAGTTCATCAGAGGACATTCCGCTTGATACAGAGATGGTATTGGCTGCGGAAATTGGTTTATCTGGGGAGTTACGTCCCGTCACGCAACTGCAAAAAAGGATAGAAGAAGCAGAAAAGCTGGGTTTCAACTGTATTTTAGTTTCCAAACACGCTTTGAAAGGTATCGATGTTGCTTCTCATAAAATCGAAATAAAAGCCTTCCATTCTGTTGTTGAGGTATTCGAAGATTTGTTCGGATAATGCAAAGTCTTCCTGAGCTTCTAAAACAAGAAATTTCTAACGGATTACCAGCTGCCGATGCTCATAGGGTAATGGCACCAATGCAACGAATTGTTGACCAAAATTATGATGAAATAAAAAAAACCGCGAAATTAAGTGCGGTGCTCATTTTACTTTTCAAGAACGACAACCATTGGAATACTATGCTCATGGAAAGAAATACGTACAATGGTCATCACAGTGGTCAAATTAGTTTTCCCGGAGGTCGAAAAGAAGATTATGATATTGATTTGGAGGCGACCGCACTTCGAGAGTTTCAAGAGGAAATGGGTATTAAGCTGAGTCCTCAGAATGTCATTGGAGAAATGTCGGAGTTATTCATTCCTCCGAGTAACTTTTACGTAAAGCCTTATTTAGCTTATACAGATGATAATCTTGAGTTTATCCCAGAGGAAAAAGAGGTTAGTGCCTTACTGCCAATCCCACTAAATCAATTACTTGATCCAAAAGTAAAAACGATTGAAAAGGTGGTGGTTTCAAAAAGTAATATTTCCATAAATGCGCCAGTATATAAGGTTAACGGTAAAACTATTTGGGGAGCTACTGCAATGATGATTAGTGAATTGGAGTTTTTACTCAAAAGAATAGGCTTTTAATACTTTTCAAAAGCAGGAATCATTGTAAACTTGCGCAAAATTCACATCATGGCTGCTAACGAAGATCCACTAAAAAGAATTGTTTCTCATGCGAAGGAATATGGTTATGTTTTTCCTTCAAGTGAAATTTATGATGGCCTAAGTGCTGCATATGATTACGGTATTTATGGAGTAGAATTAAAAAACAATATCAAAGATTATTGGTGGAAAACTATGGTCCATGGTAATGAGAATATCGTTGGGCTTGATTCTGCGATATTTATGCATCCTACAACTTGGAAAGCATCCGGCCATGTTGATGCATTTAACGATCCGTTGGTTGATAATAAAGATTCAAAAAAGCGATATAGAGCAGATGTCTTATTGGAAGATTACATGGAGAAAATCCGTATTCAGAAAATAGAAAAAGAAGTAAAAAAGGCTGTAAAACGATTTGGTGATGATTTCGATAAGGAGACTTTTCTAAAGACAAATCCTAGAGTACTTCAATACACTCAAAAAATTGAAGATATAAGCAGTAGAATGGGTCAGTTGCTTGAAGTAAATGACCTGAATGGAGTTAAGGCATTAATTGAAGAATTGGGAATTGTTTGTCCTATTTCGGGAACATCAAATTGGACTGATGTTCGCCAATTTAATTTAATGTTTAGTACAGAACTTGGTTCAACTGCAGATGGCTCTTCAAAAATCTATTTAAGACCAGAAACGTGTCAAGGAATCTTTGTAAACTTTCTAAATGTTCAAAAGTCTGGACGAATGAAAGTCCCTTTTGGAGTTGCTCAAATCGGGAAAGCTTTTAGAAATGAAATTATTGCTAGACAATTCATTTTTAGAATGCGTGAGTTTGAACAGATGGAAATGCAATACTTTGTAAAGCCAGGGACCGAATTAGAGGCATATGAAGAGTGGAAAGAAAGAAGGTTAAGGTGGCACAAGAATCTTGGAATTGATCCTAGTAAATATCGTGTTCATGATCATATTAAATTGGCTCATTATGCTAATGCAGCTTGTGATATTGAATATGATTTTCCAATGGGATTCAAGGAACTTGAAGGCGTCCATTCAAGAACAGATTTTGATCTGAAAAGTCATGAAGAGGAATCGGGTAAAAAATTACAATATTTTGATCCTGAAGAGAATAAAAACTATACGCCTTATGTTATCGAAACTTCAATTGGATTAGACAGAATGTTTTTAGCTGTATTCTCAAACTCTCTTATAGAAGAGATTTTAGAAGATGGCTCTTCTCGTGTTGTTATGAAGTTACCTCCAGCATTAGCCCCTGTGAAATGTGCTGTATTGCCGCTTCTTAAGAAAGATGGATTACCTGAAATGGCTAAAGAAATTTTTAATGATCTTAAGTTAGACTTCAATATGCAATACGACGAAAAGGATGCTATTGGAAAGCGCTATAGAAGACAAGATGCTATTGGAACGCCTTTTGCCGTCACAATTGATCATGATTCTTTGGAGTATAAAACGGTGACTCTAAGAGACAGAGACACTATGAAACAAACGCGTGTTTCTGTATCTGAATTGAAGCAGATTTTGTCAGAAAAGACAAGTATGGCGGAATTGGTAAAAGGAGCGTTATAAAGCTTCTAGAACCTCTTCCAGTCTTATTCCTCTTGAACCTTTTAATAGGATTTGAGTGTTTTCTATTGGGTTTTGAATAATATGTTCTATTAATTCGTCTCTAGTTGGGAACCAGTTCATCGAAGGCCCTTGCTTGGTTTTTTCGAATTCACTGCCTACGAGATATACCTGTAAGTCAGTTTTGATTAAACCGTTAACAATGGATTGATGTTCGTTTAAACTTTCTTTGCCAAGCTCAAGCATATCTCCAATAATTACTGTCCTTGAAGGTTTTAAATATTGCTTTTCGAAACTTTCTAGTGCAGCAGATAAGGATGAGGGGTTAGAATTATAGGCGTCAAGAAATATTGCATTTGAGTTTTGTTCGATAAAAACAGATCTCATGTTTGAAGGCTTATAGCTACAGATTGCTCCATGAATTTCATTTTCGGATACTCCAAATTCTTTTCCTATTGCATAAGCCATCTGAATATTGAATATGTTGTATTCACCAATAAGATTGGTCGTAAACTCTTCTCCCAGATTATTTTTGTATCTGACAAAAGGTGCAGCTCCTGAAAAAGATACATTATATTTTGATGAGTCACTCCCAAAATAAATCTGGTTTTTCACCTCAATGGCTAGTTCTTTTACTTCTGTTTCGAAATCAGGAATAAAAGCAATACCGTTATTATTAGAGATGTAGTCGAACAATTCCTTCTTTGCAAGTTTGTTGTTTTCAAATGAACCAAACCCTTCAATGTGATCTTTACCAACGTTAGTAACTAAGGCATGCGTAGGCTTCCCAATTTGAGATAAGGTGGCAATTTCACCCATATGATTATCCCCCATTTCAAGAATACAGAACTCCGTTCCTTTTACCATACTTAGCAGCGTAAGTGGCAGTCCAATATGATTATTGAAATTTCCAGGGGTGCTGTGACAAGCAAGCTTTTTAGAAATTACGGCATGAATTAATTCTTTCGCCGTTGTTTTTCCATTAGATCCCGTTATTCCTAATACAGGAATACCAAATTCCTTCCGATAATCACTTGCCAATTGCTGAAGTGTTAACAACCCATCTTTTACTAGAATTGTTTTTCCTTCAATTTGGTAATTATCGTCATCAATTACGGCATATTTAGCTCCCAATTCTAGGGCGTTTCGGGTAAATTCATTGCCGTTGAAATTGGCACCTTTTAGCGCAATAAATAAGCAATTAGGCGTGATTTTTCGAGTATCGATGCAGACCGAATTCCCGCATTCTTTGTAAGCTTCAATTATACTAATCATGGAATAAAAATAAAAAAGCCCTCTTGACATAATCAAGAGGGCTTCTCTATTTTAATAAGTATGCGTTGTTATTAATTTCCTAAACCTACTGGACTTCCAACTCTATCCATTGCGCATCTAAAGCCAATAAATGAGGTGCGTTGGGTTTCTTCTAAGAATCTTCTAGTTCCAGGATTCATGTAATAAGCACGATCTTTCCAGCTACCACCCTTATATACCCTGGTCTCATCATTAACTAATGATTTTTTACCGTACTCATACATAAAAGTAGTTTCTGTTTTGTTTTCTTCACTGTTTTCGAAATCATCTCCCCAATGTAATCTGTCAATGTGAGATTCGTAATCTCCATCAAGGAAATTAATGTTGTCTGCACGTTGATAGTTTCTTCGATCAAGGTTTTCTTCATCTGTAACGTCAACTTTTCTAAGACGTCCTAAGCTATCTTTTTCAGCTACGTAGCCTTCTTCGTCGACTAATAGTTTTTGGTAAACATTACCTCTGAAAGGTCTGAAATCTGAATTATCTTCAGTATTCAGTGGACGGTAAACATCCATTACCCATTCACTTACATTACCAGCCATATTATAAAGCCCGTAATCGTTAGGCCAGTATGCATAAACTGGGTTTGTGACATCAGCATTATCATTTAATTTCCCAGCTATACCCATATTATCTCCACGACCACGTTTAAAGTTGGCCAACATGCTACCAATGTATTCTTCTTCTGGATTTCGAACAGCGTGACCATTCCACGGCCATAGTCTTCTTTCAATGACACGTTCGCCTAATGAATTTCCAATTAAACCGTAAGCGGCATATTCCCATTCTGCCTCAGTAGGAAGTCTGTATTTAGGAAGCATAATTCCATCCTCCATACGAACCCGTCTATATCCAGTTCCATTAGGATTAAAGTCAGGTACACCTTCAGCCGCTTTACCACTTTCGTATTGTCCAGCATAGTAAGCATCCGTATTGAAATTATCCTCTGCCGCTTGATTTACATAGTGCTCAAGAATTCCTTCACGAATCAGGATATACTCATTAACTCTATCCGTTCTCCAAAGACAATAGTCATTAGCTTGTTTCCACGTAATTCCAACCACAGGATAATCTCTGTAGGCAGGATGTCTCAAATAATAATCTACATAAGGCTCATTGTAAGCTAATTTGCTTCTCCAAACTAACGTATCGGGCAGCGCTTTGACAATTACTTCTGGGTAATCTGCACCAAAAACACGTCCTAACCAGAATAAATATTCAAGCCAAAAATGATTGGTAACCTCCGTTTCGTCCATGTAAAACGATGAAACAGTAACTCTCCTAGGATAATTATTCCAATCGAACATTACATCTTGCTCAACACGACCTTGAGTAAATGTTCCGCCCTCAATTAGGACCAAGTTAGGCCCTGTTTCTTGTTCCTCAAATGGCATTTTTTGAAATCCACCATTGTTAGGATCATTATAATTCCACCCAGTAGCAGATGATTGCTCCTTACCACATGAGGAAAGGATTCCGATAAGTGCTACTAATAAACCGTATTTCAGTATTTTCATATCCAAATTTTATAGATAACGACGCTACAAATATAATAGTATAAAATGAATTAAAATTTAGGGCAGGCAATTGGTCTAAACCTAGTTCTTTGAGGTTTGCAATCAAACAATAAGGCTAAGGAAATCTCATGAGATCCTCCGCTTCGGTTTGTTAACTTGGACACTGTGATATCATAGCTATACCCAAAACGTACATAATCAGTATGAATACCTATCATAGGCACAAATGCATCTCCTGGTCTATACCACAGACCAGCAACTAATGGTCCTTTATAGGCATACATTCCTAAATAAAGCTGTTGAGCGTTGGGGTCCTGCGAAAACTCACCACCCTGCTGTTGAAACATAATATTAGGAGAAATTGCACCTTCATCAGGGTATCTCTTGTTAATAGGAATTACCCAACCCGCATGCGCTGTAAGCTTTCTCGGTAAATATGTATCGGTTCCGGTTAAAAAGGTTTCTTGAGGCTCAGTCAGATGATGAACAGCAACTCCGCCATAAAAATTCTTTGTGTATGCTATTGCTCCAGCAGAAAAGTCAACTCCTTGAACACTGGTTCTAATAGGTGTTTCCTGTGTTGGATATATAAAACCATATCGCTCATCAATCATATCACCAAACGTTAATTGATCCCAGTCAATGGCTTTATTAAAATAGGTCGCCTCGCCACCAAAACGCAATGAAAGTTTTCTGTTAACGGCTAAATTATAACTGTAAATGGCACTTGCTCTTGTAGTTTTAAATATCCCAGAAACACCTTCTCTGTCATGCATCAGCGCAAAACCAAGACCACCGCTTATAGCATCAACATGTTGATCATATGAAGCAGAATAAGTAACGTAATTACCTCCACCATCAGAAATTCCAGGCCATTGGTTGCGATAGTTCATTACAAATCGTGGACAACGCTCGACACCTGCTAACGCCGGGTTAAGGTATAAGGGATTGGAGTAGAACTGTGAGTAGAGAGGATCTTGCGAATATCCATATTCCACTGCGCTCATCAAACCGCACCAAACTAATGTGACCCTAATTAATAGTCTATTCGACATATAGATTTAACTTATCTTGTAGGCAATTATACGAAATATTTTGTTTTTGAAAAGTTAATTTTGAAATCTAGCTAAATATGACAATAAGTGTTTAATACAATAATTGTAAATTCATATCGTTCTGAACACGACTTTTGCCGAATACGTAAATCATTTTTAATATTTTGTAGTTGAAAACACTCCAATATACTTTGCTTCAAACCTTACTTACACTGCTTTCATTATTGATATGGGGTGCTGCTTATTCTCAAATAGAGGCTAAGCTTAATTGGGGGGGGATAGTAACAGATCAAACTTTTGAACACGGCCACAAGATGTATCTCTATCTCGAAGATGCGTCTTACCGATTAGACCTAAATTCATTACCAGAGGTTGCTCTAAGAAAAGCTCATTCAAGTAATTTTAAAGTTACGAAAATTGAAAGTTATGAAATGGAAACATCTCCACTAACAAATGAAGAACTGCAAATTACACAACCTTTTTCTTCTGAAATTAGTTCAAAACCAAAATTTAAAATAGATGCTCAGTATGTTTCTGGTAAAACAATAGTTACAATTCGTTTTATTCCTTTTGTCATAGTATCCGGTGAGATTAAAAAAATTGAATCGATTATAATCAACCATAACAAAATAGGCAATTCCTTCGGATCTCGAATGACATGGGAAAATAACAGTGTTCTAGCCAGTGGCACTTGGTATAAAATTGGGTTAGCAAACTCTGGAATGGTAAAGCTAGATTATTCATTCTTCCAAAGACTCGGGTTTAACACAATCGCGACTAACCTCAGCGCATTAAAAGTTTTTACTGCAGAAGGAGGCACTTTACCTGAAAATAATACGATAAATCCTATTGATGATCTAATTCAAGTTCCTATCTATACTAAAGGAGCAGAAGATGAGAAAATTGACAAAGGTGATTATGCCGTGTTTTTTATTCCAGGTCCGCACGATTGGGATTTAGAAAATGGACAATATTCATACACACACAATATTTATTCAGATTCAAGCTATTTCTTTATCTCATTTAATTCATCTTCGGATGTTCCAGCAATAAGCAATCAACCAGCAGTTGCGGGAGGATCTATTATTAACGAATTCGATGATTATGACGTACATGAATTAGAGAAATCAAATCTTATTTCAAGTGGACGAAAATGGTTTGGTGAGCATTTCAACGCAACAACGGCGTATTCCATCGATTTTAATTTTCCAAGTATTAGTAGAACTGAAAATGCTACCGTTCGAGTATCTTCAGCTATCCGATCCCTAAATTCAAACAGTACACTAACTGCTTCAGCCGGTTCTATAGGCACTGGAAGTTTTAATGGAGGAAGTGTAAGCGGTAACTATACAGATAGATTTGCGATATACAATAGCTTTTCTTTTAGCGGAAAACCTACAGGAACTAAAATTTCTGTTTTTCTAAATTTCTCTAAAGCCAATGGCGAATCGCAAGCATGGTTGGATAAAATTCAGATAAACTGCAAAAGAAGTTTGACTTTTTCTGGAAGCCAAATGGCATTTCGTAATATTTCAACATTTAATCAAACAACTAACTTTAGCTACGAATTAGCAGCCCCAAGAGCGGATATGCAAGTGTGGAATATTAGCAATCCTATGAGTCCAAAAAACGTTCAATTTTCATTATCAAATGGTAAAGCAAGGTTCAATTTAGCTGGAGGGGATACTAGTGAATATATTGTTTTTGACCCCAATAGCTTAGTAGTTCCGACAAACTTTACCATTGTGGATAACCAAGATCTACACTCAAGACCTTTAGAACCGATTGATATGGTTATAATCTCGCCAAAAGATTTTTTTGTACAAGCTGAGGAACTAGCTGAATTGCATAGAGATTTGGATGAGTTGACAACGATCGTTGTTGATATTCAGCAGATTTATAATGAGTTTAGTGGTGGTAGACAAGATTTATCCGCAATTAAAAATTATCTCCGATTTTTAAAAGAGACAGCGACCAATCTTACTGGCCCCAGATACGTTTTACTTTTTGGTGACGCATCATTTGACTTTAAAAATAGAGTTTCTGGAAACACAAATTTCATTCCTATATACCAAACAGTAGAATCTTTATCACCTACAAGTTCCATAGCAACAGATGATTACATTGGGTATTTATCTCCTGATTATAGTGGTTCTATTACAGAGGGAATTATGGAAGTTGGAGTGGGAAGGTTTCCGGTAAAGACAGCTCGCCAAGCATCGGATGCGGTTAATAAGGTCAGAAGCTATTATAGCGAGGCATCATTTGGGTCTTGGAGAAATAAATTGACATTTATTGCTGATGATGAGGATAGAAATAGACATATGATCGATGTTGATCGATTGGCAAATCAAGTAGATACCATATTTCCGAAATATAATGTGAACAAGATATTGTCCGATGCTTACCCTCAGCGTGCAACTCCAGGAGGACATCGGTATCCCGATGTAAATACTGCAATTGATGATGCCGTTCAACGAGGTTCGCTTACAATTAATTATTTGGGGCACGGCGGTGAATTGGGTTGGGCTCATGAAAGAATATTAGAGGTGTCTCAGATTAACAAGTGGAATAATATAAAAAATATGCCGCTATTAATTACAGCTACTTGCGAGTTTAGCCGATTTGATGATCCAAAAAGAACCTCTGCAGGTGAATTTGTTTTCCTAAATCCAGACGGAGGAGGGATTGCATTACTGACAACTACACGATTAGTTTATTCAACACCTAATTTTGAGTTGGCGAAGAAATTTAACGAAGTGGCGTATAGAGAATATGATGAATACCCGCGTTTGGGGGATTTAGCTCGATTGACCAAAGCATCACAGTCTTCGGTTAATAGCAGAGTTTTCGCTTTATTGGGGGATCCTGCCGTGCGTCTTGCTTATCCACAAGAAAAAGTTGTGGCTACCTCAGTTCCAGATACCATAAGGGCTTTGGATTTAGTTACTATTACTGGCGAGATTAGAAATAGAAAAACAAATGAGCTGCTCGCAGATTTTAATGGAATTGTATATCCAACTGTGTTTGGTAAACAAAAGAATCTAAAAACATTAAATAACGATCGGGTGGCTCAAGGCGCATTAGCTTTTAAAGCAAGGACAAGTGTTTTGTTTCGAGGAAAAGCTTCGGTAAAAAATGGAAAATTTACGTTCTCTTTTGTAGTGCCTAAAGATATCGACTATAATTATGGTTTTGGGAAAATTAGTTTCTATGCTGATAATGCTGTTGTTGATGCCAATGGAGTTGATTTGTCTGCTATCGTAGGAGGGAAGAATCCAAATGCTGCTGTGGATAAGCTGGGGCCTCAAATAAATTTATTCATGAACGATAGTACTTTTGTGAATGGCGGAATGACCAACGAAAACCCTACTATTTATGCCAAACTATTTGACCAAAATGGAATAAATACGACAGGAAGCGGTGTGGGTCATGATATCGCGGCAACAATTGATGCTAATACTGTAGATCAAATTGTTCTAAATGAATACTACGAAACAGAATTAAATTCATATCAGAGAGGAATAGTTACTTATCCTTTATCTGATTTGAATGAAGGGAATCATACGCTACAATTGAAAGCCTGGGATGTTTACAATAACTCATCTACTGCCGATATCGCTTTTGTAGTAGCTGAAAGTGAAGAGCTAGCGCTAGAACATGTGCTAAATTACCCCAACCCTTTCACTACGAATACCGACTTCTATTTAGAACATAATCATCCAAATCAAGATTTGTTTGTCAGAGTTCAAGTATTCACCATATCGGGTAAAGTGGTCAAAACTATTGATGGGACTTATAATTCAAAAGGGTTTAGGCTAGGACCAATAAATTGGAACGGCTTAGATGATTTTGGAGATAAGATTGGAAAAGGAGTTTACGTTTATAAAGTTTATGTGAAGTCTCCTAATGGCGATATTGCCGATAAGTTTGAGAAACTCGTAATACTGCATTAGTAAAAGGCTACAAACCTTATATTTGCAGACTTTTTGATTATGAAAATTATAAAAAAGAACAACTTCATCGCATTAGTAACCATAGGGTTATTTACCTGTACAGGTTTGATCTCTATTGCTCAAGTTAGTGGTGGAAGTATTTCTACAGGACAAATTAACGGCTCGCAAGCTGATGATGCTCGATTGAACACAATTACCACAGCTGTTCCGTTTTTACTAATATCACCGGATTCACGTCATGGTGCAATGGGAGATGCAGGAGTAGCAACTAGTCCTGATATTAATGCTATGCATTGGAATGCTTCTAAATTGGCATTTATAGACGAGAAGTATGGATTTGCTATGGGATATACGCCTTGGCTTAGGAAATTAGTCCCAGACATTAGCTTGAGTTATTTCACGTTTTTCTACAACCTGAACAAGATAATTACTTTTGGTGGTGGTATAAAATACTTTAGCCTAGGTGATATTCAGTTTACGGATAACACGGGAGCCAATTTAACTCAATTTAGACCAAATGAATTTGCAATAAACGGTAGTGTTGCCGCTAAGTTTTCAGATAATTTTTCTGGGGGAGTAAGCTTCAAATACATTCATTCAAATCTCACAGGAGGAATTACAGTAGCTGGTGCAGATACAAAGCCAGGTCAAACTGTGGCTTCTGACCTTTCTTTGTACTATCAATCTGATAAATTTAGATTAGGCGATAGGAAAGCAGAATGGGCTGCAGGAATGTCAATTAATAATATTGGTGGTAAGGTTTCTTATTCTAACTCAACTGAAAAAGACTTTTTACCGATCAATTTAAGAATTGGACCAAGATTTACGTACCACATTGATAAGTACAACAAGGTCTCTATTCATGCAGACTTCAATAAGTTGCTAGTTCCAACTCCACCCACTTACTTGAGAGATGTTGATGGGAATTTTGTAACTGAAGGAGATAATTTTGTTATTGGTGCTGGCAGAAATCCAAATCGTCCGGTGGTAGAAGGCATAGTTGGTTCTTTTGGAGATGCTCCAGGAAATATTATTCGCGATGAGAACGGAGATGCAATTCTAACAAGTGAAGGAACTTATGAGGTCGAAAAAGGAAGTGTTTTTAAAGAAGAAATGCGAGAAATAAACTTCGGTACGGGTTTGGAATATTGGTACGATGATTTATTTGCAATAAGAACGGGTTATTTTTGGGAACATG
Source organism: Flavobacteriales bacterium UBA6770 (assembly GCA_905181875.1). Classification (GTDB taxonomy): domain Bacteria; phylum Bacteroidota; class Bacteroidia; order Flavobacteriales_G; family Salibacteraceae; genus UBA6770. The sequence continues at coordinate 470,251 of CAJIZH010000003.1, read as the reverse complement.
AATTAAAGGGAAACAGGAAATATTTCACGCTCGGCGCTGGATTGAGATATAAAGTGTTAGGTTTAGATTTTTCTTATTTAATTCCGGCCTATTTTGGTCAAAGAGGAGTTCAATCTCCACTCCAAAATACGCTTAGGTTTACTTTAATTTTCAACTTTAACGAAAATAAATCTGGTTCTGCAGTCCCAACTGGTGGCGGCGCCGCTGGAGGAGCATAATGAATTTTAGAATTGGATTCGGTTACGATATTCACCAACTTGCTGAAGGCGAAGACCTTTGGTTGGGAGGGATTAAACTCGATTATTATTTAGGAACCGTTGGACATTCAGACGCGGATGTACTCATTCATGCAATATGTGATGCAATTTTAGGAGCCGCTAACCTCAGAGATATTGGCTTCCACTTTCCGGACACTGATCCAAAATATAAAGGCGCAGATAGTAAGGTGCTTTTAAAAGAGGTAGGAGACATTTTAAATAAAAATGGATATCGATTGGGGAATATTGATGCTACGATTGTTCTGGAGCAGCCTAAAATAAATCCTCATATTGAAAAGATGCAAGAAACAATGGCTCCTCTGCTGTCAGTTTCTACCAACGATATTTCAATAAAAGCTACAACTAGTGAAAAATTGAGTTTCGTTGGAAGAGAAGAAGGAGTAAAAGCATATGCAGTTGCCCTTGTTTATAAATCAGAAGCATGAAAAAGAGAATTATAGAATGCGAATTTGAAGAATATAAAAATGCAACGGAATTATCTGAATTGGATAGAATACTCTTTCTCGAAGCAAAAAAAATTAGTCTAAATGCTTACGCACCTTATTCTGCATTTAACGTTGGATCAGCAGTACGACTAGCAAATGGAAAAGTAATTCTAGGAACCAACCAAGAAAATATTGCGTATCCTTCTGGATTATGTGCAGAAAGAGTTGCATTGTTTTCGGCCCACACACTATTTCCTTACGAAAAAATTGAGTCCGTTGCGGTCTATGCATTTTCTAAAAAATTCGTTGTAAACGAAGTAGTTTCACCATGTGGAGCTTGTAGGCAAGTTATTGCAGAGTATGAAGAAATTTCCAAACAGCCAATTTCAGTTATAATGGGTTCAGAAGCAGGAATTATTAAGACATACGGAGTCAACCAATTACTTCCTTTTCGATTCTCAAGCGTCGGATTAAAAAGTTAAGATTTAAACGTTTTATAAAGTGAATAAATTTTGAACTGAGCTAAGGTGCTATTTATATAAATTTGCTGCCCGCTAACAAGAAAATTAACATGGCAAAACAAACAAAATTCACTAAAGACCATTACATCAAGTGGTACGAGTCTATGCTACTCATGCGAAAGTTTGAGGAGAAATGTGGTCAATTATATATTCAACAAAAATTCGGTGGTTTCTGCCACTTATATATTGGGCAAGAGGCAGTAGTCGCGGGAACAGTATCTGGTAGTAAAAAGGGAGACAAGCACATTACTGCTTACCGAGACCATGTTCATCCTATAGGATTGGGAATGCACCCGAAATATGTAATGGCTGAGTTGTATGGTAAATCAACTGGTTGTTCCAAAGGTAAAGGTGGCTCAATGCATATGTTTAGCAAGGAATTAAATTTTATGGGCGGACACGGTATAGTGGGTGCTCAAATTCCGATGGGAGCTGGTATTGCATTTGGCGATATGTACAAAGGAAATGATAACGTTACTTTTTGTTCTTTTGGCGATGGAGCGGCAAGACAAGGTGCTCTTCACGAGACTTTCAACATGGCGATGGTATGGAAAATTCCAGTTGTTTTCATAATTGAGAACAATAACTATGCGATGGGAACTTCTGTGGCAAGAACAACTAACGTTACCGATATGTCCAAAATTGGAGATAGCTACGAAATGCCTTCAGAATCTGTAGACGGAATGAGTGTTGAAGGAGTTCATGATGCTATAAAAAGAGCTTCAGATCATTGTCGAAAAGGTGGGGGTCCGTATTTATTAGACATAAGAACCTACAGATACAAAGGACATTCAATGTCTGACCCGCAGAAGTATAGAACTAAAGAAGAGGTGAGTGAATGGAAGTCAAAAGATCCTCTTGAAAAGGTTTTAAGTGTTATTCAAGATGAAAAATACGCAACCGAAAAACAATTAGAAGAAATTAAACAACGAGTGAAAGGTTTAGTAGAAGAATCGGTAACATTTGCTGAGGAATCACCATTTCCTGAAGCGTCTGAATTATATAAGGACGTTTATGTTGAAGAAAATTACCCATTTGTAACTGATTAAACTATGGCTGAAGTAGTAAGAATGCCGAAATTAAGTGACACCATGGAAGAAGGTGTTGTTGCTGAATGGCACAAAAAAGTTGGAGATAGTGTTGAGTCTGGTGATTTACTTGCTGAGATTGAAACCGATAAAGCTACCATGGAATTTGAATCTTTCCAAGATGGAGTTTTGTTGCACATAGGCGTAGAAAAAGGAGCGGCTGCTCCAGTTGATGGAATTTTAGCGATTCTAGGTGAAATGGGCGAAGATGTTGCTTCCATCTTGAAAGCAGAAGCATCTGAGTCACCGGTAGAAGAAGCTCCTGATGAGGTAGTTAAGGAAGAAGCAGTGGTTGCTGCTCCTCAAGTTGAAAAACCAGAGGCTATTGCACCTAATGTAACGAACAATTTAAACGGAAGATTAAAGGTATCTCCATTAGCAAAGAAATTGGCTGAGGATAAAGGAATTAGCCTTTCTTCTATCTCAGGTTCTGGTGAAGGTGGAAGAATAGTAAAGAAGGACATTGATAATTATATTCCTTCAGCTTCTCAATCATTAGCATCTGTAGGATCTGAATCCTTTACTGATACTCCGGCTTCTCAAATGAGAAAGTCGATTGCCAAGAGTTTGACTAAAAACCAATTTAGCGCTCCGCATTTCTACTTGACTATTTCTTTAGATATGGACAATACGATTGCGGCTAGGAGGAGCTTAAACGAAGTTTCTGACGTTAAGATTTCGTTCAATGACATTGTAATCAAGGCAGTTGCTTCGGCATTAAGAGTTCACACTAATGTGAATACTTCTTGGATTGAAGAGTCTAAAAGTGTTCGCCAAAACGATCATGTAAGTGTCGGAGTTGCAATGGCGGTAGAAGATGGATTACTAGTTCCTGTAGTGAAATTTGCAGATCAAAAATCACTTTCAGGTATTTCTGCTGAAGTAAAAGAATTTGCTGGAAAAGCAAAAGAAAAAAAGATTTCATTAGAAGAACTTCAAGGAAATACATTCACGGTTTCTAATCTTGGAATGTTTGGGATTGAGCAGTTTACATCAATTTTAAATGCGCCGGAATCGTGTATTCTGGCTATCGGAGCAATCAAGCAAGAACCTGTAGTAAGAGACGGTGAATTAGCTGTTGGAAATGTTATGAAGGTTACCTTGACTTGTGATCATAGAACAGTTGATGGTGCTAGCGGTGCATTATTTCTGCAATCATTCAAGAAGTTTGTAGAGAATCCTGTTACGATGCTGGCATAACAAAGCCTTCTAACAACAAAGCATTTTCAAAAGCCTTCAGTTTCCGATAATTATCGAGATTCGGAAGGCTTTTTTTATGAACGATTTTAGGTATCCAGTCAAATATTTCTGACGTCAATTGGTTTTGTTTTCTGACTAAGTAGTTTGAATTGGGAATTAATTGTTCAGCTAAATATTCCTGTTCGGTTTGTCCTGGAGTAGGAATGAGTATACTTGGGATTTGGAGGAAATATAGATCCATAATGGTTGTATATCCGGAACGACAAATCATTTTTTTACTGCGAGAAATAAGACTTTCCAATTCTTTTTGTTGGACTAAATTGTGCGTTTCCAATTTGGTTTCTCGCGAGAATGCTTGTTCCGTTCCTCGAACAAGAACTATTTTAACTGGATTTCTAGGTTTTAATTCGATTAACTTTTTTTCTAACAACGTTCGCTGAGGTTCAGGTCCAGAAAGAATAATTAAATAATCAATATCTTTCTTGACATCATTATCAACGCTAAAAACACTTATTGGATTAATGAAATGATGAGGCAAATTAGTTTCTGATAATTTCCCACTCAGTTTCTTTTTTTTATCCTGAAAGTCAGGAACTAAAATGGCGTCAAATTCCTTTTGATAATTTGAAAGCACTCTGTTTACTCCTTTAAATAATACTGTTGTGATTAGCTTGAGCTGATGACTTATCATTAAACTTTTTACTGTTGCAGATCGAAAACCATATCGGTTATCAGATAAAATGAGATCGAAATTAGTGTTATAAAGAATCTCTTGAACTTTTTGTTTTTCACTTTCAATTGCAGCCTTAAGCTTTGGGATTTGGTAAAGTAACTTTAGCGAAAGCAAGTTTTTATTGGTAGAGTATTGAATATCGTATCCTCTTAATTTATGGAAGGTAAGTTTAGGAAACTCTTTTTCTAAATATGTCAGTGCTAATCCATCAGAAGCAATTTCGACTTCAATACCCTTATTAAGTAAGTATTGAATAAGAGGCCTGCTTCTAGTCGCATGGCCCAGACCCCAGTTCAATACTCCAAAGAGCACCTTTTTTATTTCTTTATTTAAATCCAACTTTTCCAAGGTGGACTAAAGTACAAATCAAATTCTGGTGAATTATTAATATCCTATTAATAATAAAGACTTTATGAGTTTGGCCAACCAAACCCAAGATTGTTTTGTTTCTTTGAATAACTAAAAACAACTAATGAAAGCAATAGTGTCCGGTGCAACGAAAGGGATAGGGAAAGCGATAACTCTAGCTTTAGCAGGTAAAGGTTACGATTTAGGACTAGGAGCAAGAAATCTCGAGGAGTTGAATTTTTTAAGAAACGAAATTCAGGCACTTTACCCCGATATTGAAGTGATTACTAAATCAGTGGATTTTTCTCAGAAACACGAAACCCGGAACTTTGCAGAAACATTTCTGCATCATTGGGGTGATATTGATATTCTGGTAAACAATGTTGGAGTTTACGAAGAAGATAATCTAGATAATTTGAATGAAAACGACCTAATGAAGATGTTCAATGTGAACTTTTTCAGTGCTATGCGATTGACCCAGCCCTTTCTGCCAGAGTTCAAAAAAAGAAAGTCAGGTCATATTATAAATATTTGTTCTGTCCTAAGTAAAAAGGTTAGAAAAAAAGCGGTTTCATATTCTCTGAGTAAGCAAGCACTCTATGGTTATACCAAGATTTTGAGAAATGAACTTAGAAATTATGATGTTAAAGTGACTGCTATATTGCCTGGATCTACAAATACTGCTAGTTGGGATGGTCTAGATGCCCCAGTAGATGAATTTGTTCAACCAGAAGATGTGGCAAATGGTGTTTTAATGGCGATTCAAAGTAATGGTTTAGTGGAAGAATTCGAAATAAAACCAATTAATCCAAAGCATTAAAATGGGTAAAAAGAAAAAACTGCTACGCTTTGCTGATACTAAAGTCTTTTCGAATGTCACAGAGCCTCCAATGGAAGAGTTTTTTGACCGCGAAAAACGAGTTCTATTTAAACACGCTTTAGCTGGAAATTGGTGTTCTAAGGTATTCAAAAACGACAATCCCATAGTGTTAGAGCTTGGTTGTGGTAAGGGAGAATACTCAGTAGGAATGGGGAAAGCATTTCCTGAAAAGAATTTTATTGGAGTAGACATTAAGGGAAACCGGATTTGGTATGGTGCAAAAGAGACTTTAGATAATAAATTGAGTAACGTTCATTTTCTTAGAACTAGAATTGATTTTATTACTGCTTTTTTTGAAGTAGGAGAGGTCGATGAAATCTGGATCACTTTTCCAGATCCACAAGAAAAAGAGAATCGAGCAAGAAAGCGACTTACTGGTAAAATGTTTATTGATCGTTATAAGCAGATTCTAAAACCACATGGTGTTATTCATTTAAAAACGGATAGTGCTTTTCTATATGAATTCACACAAGAAGAAATCGATGAGCATGGATACACAAGGTTACTCAGTTCGCCAGATTTATATGGAGATAACTTCGATCGATTCAATGAAGAAAATCAATTAACTCTAACAAATCCGCACCAACCAACTCAAGAAATTCTTAAGATCAAAACTTATTATGAGGAACTGTTTACTGCTCGTGGGCACGTAATTACATACACACAGTTCATCCCTTGATTCAAGAAAAGACCTATACCTTTTATCAAGACGTTTATGCTGTAGCTAGGCAGATTCCGAAAGGGCGAGTAACTTCATATGGCGCAATTGCTAAGTATTTAGGAATGTCTCGATCTTCTCGAATGGTAGGTTATGCAATGAATAGAGCTCATTCTATGGTGGATGTTCCCGCACACCGGGTAGTTAATCGAAATGGCCTGTTAACAGGAAAACATCACTTTGAAACTCCATTCCGAATGAAGGAATTGTTAGAGCTGGAGAATATTAAAGTTGAAGAAGACCAAATCATTGATTTCAAAGAATTGTATTGGGATCCTATGTTGGAGTTGAAGTTCTGATTAAAGAGTAATTACTGCGCAGGAATGACGAAAAATTTTATTAGTAATTAGAATGAAAAACAGTTACACTTTTTGGTTCTATGAATATCGCCCGTTAACAAATAGGTATCCTTTCGGAAGGAAAGGAATATAAATTTCGTTACTCTAATTTTACAGTTTATTTACTTTAAACAATGTTCTTGAAACCAACCCAGAGATTACCTTTGCGCTATGGAAATTACACAAGAACAAGTTTTAGGTGCACTCTCATTTGTTATCGAACCCGACCTTAAAAAGGACATAATTTCTTTAGGTTTCGTATCGGATATTAAAATAGAAGGAAATAAAATTTCTTGCACGGTGCAAGCAAGTAATCCTGCTATGCATAACCGCAAGCGTATTGAAGACGCATGCGATCATCAATTGAAATTAAAAATCGGGAATGAGGTTGAGACTAGTGTTAGTATAGTTCCCATGAACGAAGACAACCAAACGGATCCTCAAGTACGAAAAGTTCTTCCAGGTGTAAAACACATTATAGCTGTAGCATCAGGAAAAGGTGGAGTAGGGAAGTCTACGATTACATCGAATATTGCCGCTGGTCTTGCTAAAAGAGGCTACAAAGTGGGTTTGATTGACGCCGATATTTATGGACCTTCAGTACCAATAATGTTTGATGTACAATTACACAAACCTGGAATGAAAGATATTAATGGGAAAAGTTTCATGACTCCCGTTGAAGCATATGGTGTTAAAATCCTTTCTATTGGTTTTTTTGCCGATACAGATCAAGCTATTGTTTGGCGTGGACCTATGGCAAGTAAAGCGCTAGATCAAATGGTTAAGGATGTTTATTGGGGCGATTTGGATTATATGCTAATTGATTTACCTCCTGGTACAGGAGATGTTCATTTATCTATTGTTCAGGCAGTTCCGTTAAGTGGTGCTATTGTAGTAAGCACTCCTCAGCAAGTTGCTTTGGCGGATGCTCGGAAAGGAATTAATATGTTTCAGATGGATTCGATCAAAGTTCCAGTTCTTGGTTTGGTAGAAAACATGAGCTACTTCACACCTGCTGAATTGCCAGATAATAAGTATTACATATTTGGAAAGGACGGGGCAAAAGAATTGAGCGAAAAAATGAATACGCCTTTATTAGCTCAAATTCCACTGGTTCAATCCATTCGAGAAAGTGGAGATATTGGTCGTCCTGCTGTCTTACAAGACAATACGGCTTCTTCAAACGCCTTTGAATCCTTGGTAGATAGTGTGATAAAAACTATGGAAAATAAGTAGGCTTATTTTCGTCTATTTTTGAATCTCAATAGAAACTATGCAAAACCCAGGTCAATCCGCACTTTACGATAGAGTTGATTTAGCTTTAAATGATTTACGTGCTTTTGTGAAAGAAGATGGTGGCGACTTAGAATTGGTCGAAGTTACCGATGATGGCGTAGCTAGAGTTGAGCTTAAAGGTGCTTGTAGGAGCTGTTCAATGAACAACATGACTTTTAAAGCAGGAGTGGAAGAAGCTATTTTAACAGCTGTTCCAGAGGTTCAGAGAGTAGAGGCGGTTGGTTTTCAGTTGCATAAGTAAATTGTAAAGCAAAGTTTCGCAGAGAATTTACAGTGGGACTCAAGTTAGTGAGATAGTAATTGAATGTCCGTTCGAGTGTTTTTGTGCAGAATAACAAAACAAAAATGTATTGAGAACTTATTATTAATTCCAAGTTCTTTTTGATACACTTCTCCTATCGTCGAATCACTCGAGATGACAGATTAATTTTTGGAGTGACAGCGAATTATTTCTGGTGAAAAACCTTTGACTTCACTAATCCCAATCTATTTATGAAGTACAACCAGCTTGTCCAAAGCACTCCAAAACCATAAATTGAACTGCGTTTAAAGTTGATAGAGGAAGCTTCTTCGAAATATTTAGTAGGGCAAGTAACTTCGCCAATTTCGAATCCGGCGTAGAATATCTGAGCCAGCATTTGATTATCAAATACAAAATCGTCGGAGTTGATATTGTAATTGATACCTTCTAAAACCTCTCTCGAAAATGCACGATAACCCGAGTGATATTCTGAAAGCTTTTGGTTCATTAATATATTTTGATAAAGCGTCAAACAGCGATTAGCAATATACTTATAAATTGGCATTCCACCTTTTAGCGCTCCTTTTCCAAGAATTCTAGAAGCAAGAACTGCTGGGTAGAGATCATTTGCAATCATGTGTGCAATAGAAGGAATAAGCAGCGGAGTATATTGGTAATCAGGGTGAACCATAATCACAATATCAGCACCCAATTCTAATGCCTTGTTGTATAAAGTCTTTTGATTTCCACCATAACCTTTATTTTTTTCGTGACGAATTACGTGTTTGATCCCAATTCTTTTGGCTACTTCAGTGGTATCATCAGGACTGTGATCGTCCACTAAAATTACATCGTCCACTATCTCAAAGTCAATCTCACTATACGTCTTCTCAAGCGTTTTTGAGGCATTGTAGGCGGGCATTACAACGACTACCTTTTTTCCTTTAATCATAGTTTAACTGTTTGAGGCAAAAATAAAAAAACGGGTTGCTCTATAGGTTTGAGTTGCGAATAAGTTATCCTAACAAACTTGTGATTCGATATAACCAATCAAAGAATGAATCACCTTAATGTGGATTTCTTGAACTCTATCTGCAAATTCTGAATGTGGAGCTCGTATTTCAACGTCGCAAAGACTGGCTATTTTTCCGCCATCTTTTCCGGTAAGCCCAATGACTTTTATTCCTGCATTTTTTGCAGAAGTAATAGCGTTAATTACGTTAGCTGAATTTCCGCTTGTACTGATTGCTAATAAAACATCACCCTCTTTTCCTAGACCATCTACAAAACGAGAAAATATTTGGTCGTAACCGTAATCGTTCCCAACACAAGTAAGATGACCACTATCCGAAATTGCGATTGCAGCAAGCGGTTTTCTGTCTCCTCTATAACGACCAGAGAGTTCTTCCGCAAAATGCATTGCATCACTCATGGATCCACCATTTCCGCAAGAAATAATCTTATTACCATTCTTTAAAGCATGGCTCATAACACTACCCGCTTTATTAATCAATTCGAAATTTTCTTCTGTAGAAAATTCGGCTAGGACAGATTGAGCTTCCGAAAACTGTTTGCGAATGAAATCCATTAATCAGCGACTTTATATAATTTCAGGCCCTTAGATAGCCAAGCTTTGAAATCTTCGGGGTCTCTATGTCGGTCATAATCGGCGGAACCATTAGCTAAATCTTTACCATCTGACCCTAACATAGTATAGTACGGCTGAGTGTTTGTTTTATAACGCTCGACTTGTTTGTACATCCACTTATCACCTACACTTTTAATTGTCTTTTTACGAGTACCAATCATAACTTCTTTTACTTCGCTAGCTGGCAATGGCTCTTCAAAATCCACGTATAAAGAAACAATTACCACGTCATTTCTTAGCATATCAATAATTCCAGGTTCACCCCAAACTTGATCTTCCATTTTTCGACAATTTGCACAAGCTTTACCAGTAAAATCTACAAAAAGGGGCTTATTAACTAATTGGGCATATTTGAGACCTTCATCCCAATCGTAAAAAACGGGAATATTTTGTGGCCCTTGGTGAGTTCCTTCAATATGAGAATTGACTGAGGCTTGTCCTCCACCTTTAGCAAAGCTTCCGAAAGGAGCTTCAGCATATGTCATAGGAGGAGGAAATCCAGCGATTAATTTCAAAGGGGCACCCCACATTCCTGGAATCAAATAGATAGTAAATGTGAAAGTTATAACAGCCATTAGGATTCGACCTACTGGTATTTTTTCCATAGGAGAATCGTGCGGAAGTCGAATTTTTCCAATTAAATAAAATCCTAACATAGCAGAAATTACAATCCAAAAAGCAAGAAATACTTCACGAGTAACCCATCCAGCATCAATAACTAAATCGGCATTTGATAAGAATTTCATAGCTAATCCCAATTCTAAAAACCCTAAAACAACCTTTACAGAATTCAGCCAACCACCAGATTGAGGCAGTGAATTTAACCACCCAGGGAAAGCCGCAAACAATGCAAACGGCAATGCTATAGCTAAGGAAAATCCGAACATACCAACAATAGGCATAAGTCCGCCTATTGACGCAGCCTCAACTATCAGAGTTCCTACGATAGGTCCGGTACATGAAAAGGAAACCAATGCTAAAGTGAAGGCCATGAAGAATATTCCAACTAGACCGCCTTTATCTGCTCCTTTATCTGCTGCGTTTACCCATGAAGAAGGAAGAGTTATTTCAAAAGCTCCCAGAAAGGAAATAGCAAATACAACAAGCAAAATGAAGAAAATGATATTAAACCAAAAATTAGTTGCCATTTCACTCAAGACTTCAGATCCAAAGACGGCTGTAACTACAGTACCGAGCAATACATAGATGACTATTATTGATATTCCATAAATTACTGCATTTCGGATTCCTTCTGCTTTGGTTTTAGATTGTTTTGTAAAATAGCTAACGGTCATCGGTATCATTGGAAATACACAAGGAGTTAACAGAGCAGCAAAACCACTTAAGAATGATAAAAGGAAAATCCCCCAAAATGATCGACTTGAAGTTTTCTTTTCATGATTAGATTCAAGTTCAGTTAAACTATCTGCGGTATTGAAATCATTTAGGTTTACATTAAATTCTATTGTTTCTGGGGGTAAGCATTTAGATTCATCGCAAACCATGTAATAAACGTCGCCTTTAACCTGATTGACTCCTTCCTTAACTTTAATCTTTTGCTTGAAGCTTACTTCTTTTTCATAGAAGTTGAGATTCATCATAAAGTTGTTGTCGTACTCTTTAATCAAATCTCCTTCTTCTTTAGGTGTTCCAATAATTTCAAATTCTTTATTCTCATTAAAATATCTAAACTCTGTAGGAACAGGTCCATCAGCACCTTCAAGGTTTTGAGAATACATGTGCCATCCTTCTTCAACATCAGCAGAAGCAACAATTAAGTACGCTCCGTTTCCTAAATCCTCCGCACTGAAAGTCCATTTGACAGGATCGTAAATTTTATTTTCTTGCAATAATGGCTTGGCTTCAATTCCAGGCGAATTTTTAGTTGAGGCATCCTCTGCAATCAATCCTGGTTGTTTGTCATTTGAAACTATCTCCATTTTCACGGATTTAGATTTTTTCAAATCAAAACTGAACTCGATATAATCTGGAGGTAAACATTTCGAATCGTCACAAACCATAAAGGTGAGCTCACCTTTTACATTGGCCGTTGGATTTTTAAGTCTAACTTTTTGAGAAAAGGTTACTTCATCGTCAAAAAACAACAAGTCCATTTGGAAGTTCTTGTCGAATTCTTTTGTAGGCTTTGGTTCTTGTATTCCATCAACTAATTCAAAGTCTTTACTTTTTTCAAATATGAATTCAGTTGGTAAAGGCCCTTCATCACCTGAGAGGGTATTGGAGTATATGTGCCAATGAGGATCTATTTCAGCCTTAAACTGAAGCTCAAATTCATTGTCAGAAAGTTGTTTAGAATCGAAAGACCAAGAAACTGGATTAAAAACTTGAGCAGTTGATGTTAACGTGCTAAAAGCTAGTATAGCTCCGAATAAAAATCTGATCATATATTTATTTTAAAAACAGTAAATCAAATGTAAATAATTTGGCAAATTGAGGTGCGTGCTTATTGCTTGGATGTGAACTGTTAACAGCCGATTTGCATGCTTTATGACAAGATGCTAAATCTCCTCGTGCCCTTTTATGCCAAAATACTTACGAATACTATAGACAGCTGCATATAATAGAGGCGTATCCAAGAGTGCCAAGAGTGCTTTGAACATCCATCCGTCAATTATAAACTGAAATAACTCATCATTCGGTTTTACGCCGTAAAACAGCACAAGAACCACTAATGTTGTATCCACCAATTGTGATAAAACTGTGGACCCATTATTTCTTAACCAAAGGAATTTCCCTTTCGTAAGTTTTTTCCAAAAATGATAAATACGAATATCAATAAGCTGAGCAAAAAGGTAGGCTATCATTGAAGCAGAAATTACTCGCCAAGAATTTCCAAAAACTTGATTATAAGCATCATTGCCTACCGGTGAATCCGCAATAGAATCAAAGCTCCCGCCGAGATATATAATGAGTAATACAAATAATGAAGCAGCAAGTCCGCTCAAAACCACGGCGTTGGTTTTTTTTCTTCCGTAGATTTCAGAAAGAATATCGGTTATCAGAAATGTTATTGGATAGGGCAAAATACCGGCAGAAATAATAAAAGTTTTAAACCCTAGGTCGATAGAGATGAATTTATTGGCAATAAGATTGCAGGTTACCAACGCTGCAATAAACAAAGCTGCGAGTAGAAGATACAGTCGATCTGCTTGTTTTCTTTTTTCCTTATTCATAATTGTACTTAGCCAAGATCTTGCACCATATAGGATAACCGAGTAGGATAATATAAGATATAATTGGACCTCTAAATCGTGCATCTACATCGGTAATACTGGAGGTTACAGAAAAATACAGTATCAAGGATAAGAGAATTACCCCTGTTTTCCAATTGGATTTAAACCAAAGAGGAAGGGAAAGTAAAATGGATAAATAAAAGCTACCCAATAGCAGAACTTGAATTACAATAGCTAATTGAACTAACCAATTTGCTCGTTTTAATGCCAATTGAAAGCTGGCCCAATAGGAGTTTTGCATGTCTACATTGGTTAACGCGTGCTCTTCACCCAATTTTTTACCATTGATTTGCATTCCAATATAAGATCGTAATGGTTTAATGAAAAAGCCAACCCAACTTTTAAGCATCATTTTAAAAGCAACAACTGGATATTGTTGAACGACTTCAATACATTCTTTTCGTGCAAATTTTTGGAAATGCGGTATAGCGTACGGATCGCGTTCAAATGACAGTTCCGACAGTGGTTTTGAGTTGCGATATTCATATTCTACAGTATGCCTATTCGAATTTGTGGCAATTGCCTTAATATTTGATGCGGTATGAAAAAGTAGATTGACTTCTGCTATAGAACTGAAAAAAACGCCTCCAAAGGTTTGCTGGTTTCTATATATCCAGGGGCTAATAAGGAGAGTTCCAATAACCATGAATTTTGCCAGCTGGACCAGTTCATTTTTTATTCCTTGTTGGTTAAAAATCAAAAGCACGAAAGGTATAGCGACCAGTAAGTAGATCGCGATTGGTTTGGTGTAAGTTGCTAAAACAAGAAATAGCATCACATATTTTCTATGAGTAGGTTCATTATACTTAACGCTCTTTATTAGGAAGAACAGTGCACAAACCAGAAAGAATCCAAACCAGGGTTCGGGCAAAACAGTATTTGAGAAGTACACATTCGGTATGTCAAATGCTACTAAAAGTCCAACAACAAAAGCAGATAAACGATTTCGTTTTATTAATAATGCGCATTGCGAAGCTATTGCGGCAGTAAACGCGCCAATTAATGCTTGAGTGTAGACAATCCATTCTCCATGTAATTGCAGTAGATGAAATAGGCAAATGTAAATCGAGTAAAAAGGTGTTCTAGTGCTATCTGCTGTTAGCTGATCGCCAGTCATTTGCGAATAAACACCTTCATGGCAAAGATTATAAGCGATATTTAAATATCCCCATGAATCGTATAGATAGATGGATTCGGGGTGAAGAAACTGAATCAGAATTGAATATCCTAAACGAATAAAAAAGGCAATGAAGAATACGTAAGCTATTGGATGTCTCATACTAACACAATACAAAATCAAATTTAGATGATTGGCTCGTATACACCTCAAAAAAAAACCCCTATTACACTGCTGCAATAGGGGTTTCAATTATTCAGGGAATCTTTAGTTCCTACATCATTCCGGGCATTCCGCCACCCATGCCGCCTGGCATTTGAGGCGCTCCGCCACCACCTTCTTCTTTCTCTTCAGAAAGAACACATTCGGTAGTTAAAAATAATCCAGAAATAGAAGCAGCGTTTTCAAGAGCAACACGAGTCACTTTTGTTGGGTCAATAACACCAGCAGCTAACAAGTTTTCGTAAACGTTAGTTCTCGCATTAAATCCGAAATCACCTTTTCCTTCTCTAATTTTATTAACCACTACAGCGCCTTCGCCACCAGCATTAAGTACGATTTGTCTTAATGGCTCTTCAATAGCTCTAGCAACAATATTTATTCCTGTAGTTTCGTCATCGTTAGCTCCAGTTAACCCTTCCAATGCATCGATAGCACGAATGAAAGCAACTCCACCACCAGGCACAATTCCTTCTTCGACAGCAGCACGAGTAGCAGCAAGAGCATCGTCAACACGATCTTTTTTCTCTTTCATTTCTACTTCAGTAGCAGCACCAATGTACAATACAGCTACACCGCCAGCTAATTTAGCCAAACGCTCTTGTAGTTTTTCTCTATCGTAATCAGAAGTTGTAGATTCAATTTGAGCTGAAATTTGCTTTGTTCTTGCAACAATTGCCTCTTTAGAACCAGCACCATTAATAATAATAGTGTTGTCTTTGTCGATCTCAATTTTTTCTGCAGTTCCTAAATCCTCAAGAGTTACATCTTCGATTTTTCTTCCTTGCTCTTCAGAAATCACGATTCCACCAGTAAGAAT
This sequence comes from Flavobacteriales bacterium UBA6770, assembly GCA_905181875.1. Taxonomy (GTDB): domain Bacteria; phylum Bacteroidota; class Bacteroidia; order Flavobacteriales_G; family Salibacteraceae; genus UBA6770. The sequence goes on along the minus strand of CAJIZH010000003.1, from coordinate 455,127 downwards.
TGCAATATCCTCTAACATTGCTTTTCTTCTGTCTCCAAATCCTGGAGCTTTTACAGCGGCAATTTTTAAAGAACCTCTCAATTTGTTTACTACCAATGTAGCTAGAGCTTCTCCGTCCACGTCTTCAGCAATAATTACTAGACCTTTTCCAGATTGAGCTGTTTTCTCAAGAACAGGAAGTACATCTTTCATTGTAGAGATTTTCTTGTCGAAAATCAAAATGTAAGGGTTTTCCAATTCCGTGACCATTTTTTCCGTGTCGGTAACAAAATATGGAGATAAATAACCTCTATCGAATTGCATTCCTTCAACTACATCAACAGTAGTTTCAGTTCCTTTTGCTTCTTCAACAGTAATTACACCTGCATTTCCAACAACTTTCATTGCTTCAGCAATCAAACTTCCAATTACCTCATCATTGTTAGCTGAGATAGATCCAACTTGTTTGATCTTTTCATTATCAGCACCAACTTCTTGGGACTGAATCTTAAGGTTTGCAACAACTGCCGCAACCGCTTGTTCTATACCACGTTTCAAATCCATTGGATTTGCTCCAGCAGCAACGTTTTTCAGCCCAGTAGTTATAATTGCTTGAGCCAAAACAGTCGCAGTAGTAGTTCCGTCACCTGCAACATCAGCAGTTTTAGAAGCAACTTCTTTTACCATTTGTGCGCCCATATTTTCAATAGGGTCAGACAATTCAATTTCTTTTGCAACAGAAACGCCATCTTTAGTAATTGATGGAGCTCCAAAGCTTTTGTCAATTACTACATTTCTCCCTTTTGGTCCTAATGTTACTTTTACTGCATCAGCCAAAGCATCAACTCCTCTTTTGAGTTTATCTCTGCCTTCTACGTCAAATGTTATTTTCTTAGCCATCTTTATTTTAAGATTTTATTTTTCGATTAAACAATTGCAAAAATGTCTGCTTCTCTCATCATTAGGTATTCACCACCATCGATAGAGATTTCAGTCCCTGAGTATTTCCCGTAAAGAACGGTGTCACCAACTTTTACTGTCATTGGTTCATCTGGTTTTCCATTTCCAACTGCTAGAACTTTTCCTTTCTGTGGTTTTTCTTTGGCTGTGTCAGGAATAATGATTCCTCCCGCAGTTTTTTCTTCAGCTGCAGCAGGTTCAACAACGACTCTGTCTGCTAAAGGTTTGATGTTTAATCCCATTTTTGAAATATATTTTTAGTTAAACTATTGTGTATGCTAAGGTATATATCATTTCGTATGCCATAGAATCATTGCAGACATTTTGGGTCAGTTTTTAAGTTTAGACCAAAAAAAATGTCAGTATGAATGACATACTGACACTTTTAAAAGGTCTTTTGAAGTTATGTTCTATTGAGCTGGAGCTTGCTGATCTGGTTGCACAGGTTGTTGAGGCAAAATAGTTTCACTCTCAACAAATTCTTGAATTTGAGACTCTTCAGGACTCAATTCAGTTGCTTGTCCAGTACCTTGCAATGCGGCAGCACCTAAGCAAAGACAAAGCAATAAAATGGCCAATCCCCACGTTGCTTTTTCTAGTACATCAGCGGTTTTCTTAACGCCCATAACTTGGTTTGCTGAAGAAAAGCTACTGGCCAATCCTCCACCTTTAGATTCTTGAACTAATACTACTCCTATAAGAAGTAAGCAAACGATAAATATGATAATAAAAATGAATGTCAACATGGTGTTCTAATTTTCTTTCAATTCTTGGATTAGGCGCGCAAAGTAATCGTTTTTTTCGGGAAATTTCAAACTTAATTTTTCATAAGCTGAAATTGCTCTTTTAAAGTTTCCTTGCTGCGCATAAATTTTTGCAAGTGTTTCAGTAACAAAGTCTTCGTTTTCTGCTAGACTCATTTTGGCCATGTTTTCAGGTGAGAAAAATTCGGTTTGTGGCCTTCTTATTTGAAGCAAAGTAGGTGTAACTTCTTTTAATAAGTGGATTTTCTCTTCACCCTTAGTAATAAACTTCTCAATCAAATGACTTTTATGGGCTTTCGGAATAGAAGTTTTCAAGGCATTTGGTTGAGCTGTTCCTTTTCCTGAACTTACATTTAGCCAAGCAAGGACATTCATGGAATTATCCAATTCAATGTTTACTGCTTCTAGGTGTTCTTTTTCAGAAACCTCAGGTTTCTCTGATTTAGTTTCCTTTTTAAGTTCTGGATGTTCAACACTTTCTTTAAGTATCGAAGCCGAAATAGCATGGCTTAAGATTTCTTTCTCTAAAGCTCGTTTTTCTTCTTTTTCTTTTTGAGATAAAGGCTGCTCAGGAACAATATCAAGTTTAGTTTCTTGAGCTTTTGCTGGATTAACTGAAGAAGTACTTTCTTCAGGGGCTATTTCTGCTTTTTTACTTTCTTCTTGATTAGCAATTGCTACTTCAACATTTGGCTTAATGACATAATCATATAATGCACTGCGGTTAGGCGAGTATATAGCTGCTTTTTTAATCTTTTCTTGATAGTCTAATCCAGATTCCAACTGCTCTAACTTAGCATCGAAAACATGTAGACTCGATAGATAGGGGTATCGCTTTTTTAGTTCTTGCAATTCCACTTTAGATTGCAAAAGAACTTTAGGATTTTCTATACTTTCTATTAACCAGTTAAAATTCATTACCAGTCGCTTACAGATTTGTTGAAAATATCTTGAACCAGTAATTCATTTACTTGGGAAATAAGTTCATCTTCTACTTCGGAAAGAGGCTTCTGACTATCGTAATCAATGTATTGGCTAAAAGATTGTTCAAAGTTTTTGGATTCATCTTTGTTATTTACAAATACAACGCTAACGGCAACTGTGAGACGGTTTTGAGCAGCAAGTTCGCTAGCTTGAATACTTATTGGAGCGGTTCTGTAATCTGTTATTTTCCCAGAAAACTGCAAATCACCGTCTTTTTTAACGAGATCTAATTTTGTCTGATTAAGAAAAATATTTCTCAGAGCTTCTGTAAATTGTTGTGACATTGTTGGCTGAGCGAGTGGTGCATAATTTGGAAAAAAATCGACGGAGTATGTTTTTACCTCGTTATAGTCTACTGATGCGCCTGAAAATCCGTAATTTACTTTACAACCGACATAAACAGTTGAAATCAATGCAATTAATATTATAGCAGTCTGGTTCAATTTAGATCGTATTCTTTGATTTTTCGGTAGAGTGTGCGCTCACTTATCCCAAGTTCACTTGCCGCCATTTTTCGTTTCCCTTTATACTTCTCTAATGCTTTAGCAATCATTTCCTTTTCTTTTTCCTCCAAAGAAAGTGATTCTTCTATGACCTCATGATGTTGGAACCCATCTGTATCAGGGTTAGAGTAGATTGGTGCAAAATCAGGTCCCTCCTCAGAACTTTCCTCCTTAGACTCGCTGGTGGTAGTTAATTGTCTTTCATTTCCAGAATTGACATCTTTAATAATCTGAGTTAAAATCCTAGAGTTTTCAGTATCATCTGTGTCAATATTATTGGTGCGGGCCATTTCAAGTACTAATTTTTTCAAGTCGGTTACGTCACCTTTTAAATCGAAAAGTACTTTATAAAGAATTTCTCTTTCATTTTCAAATCCTTCTGACTGATTCTTTTTTGAAGCTATCGCTGGCAGAGAGCTGCTAGAATAGTTTGGTAAGTATTTCAGTATTTCCTCTGAGGTTATATTGCGTTCTGTCTCAATAATTGAAATTTGTTCGGTTATATTTTTCAATTGTCGAATGTTTCCGGGCCAAGCATAATTCATTAAAAGATGCTGAGCATCCTCCGTCAATCGAATAGGTGGCATCGTGTATTTTTCAGCAAAGTCCGATGAAAACTTACGGAATAACAAATAAATATCAGCCTTACGATTCCTTAAAGCGGGAAGTGTTAATGGAACTGTACTTAAGCGATAAAAAAGATCTTCTCTAAATTTGCCCTTTTGAATGTTTTCTGGAAGGTTAACATTAGTTGCAGCTACAATTCTAATATCTGTTTTTTGAACTTTACTGGAGCCTACTTTAATGAATTCCCCAGTTTCTATAACCCGGAGCAATCGCACTTGAGTTTGAAGCGGTAATTCGCCAACTTCATCTAAAAAAATTGTTCCACCATCAGCTTCTTCAAAATACCCTTGACGTGCATTTTGGGCTCCTGTAAAGGCTCCTTTTTCATGGCCAAATAACTCGGAGTCGATTGTTCCTTCAGGAATAGCCCCGCAGTTAACGGCAATATATTTTTTATGCTTTCTATTGCTTAGTTGATGGATGATTTTCGGGAAGTTTTCCTTTCCAGTTCCACTTTCACCTGTAACTAAAACGCTTAAATCTGTAGGAGCAACACGCATAGCTGTGGCAATCGCTCGTTCTAAAGCTTCGGAAGTTGCAATAATTTCGAATCGTTGTTTTATTTGTTGAACTGTCATGTCGTTTAGACTACTGCTTCTCCTTTTAACGTGGCCGAGTTTGCTGAGGTTATCTTAACATTGACATATTGTCCTGCCTTAAAGCCTTGATTTGGAAAAATCACCATTGTGTTCTCTGAAATTCTCCCACAAAACTCATTTGGGTCTTTTTTAGATGGACCTTCAATTAATACTTCCTTAGTGTGTCCAATAAAAGAATCATTCGTCTTCTTCTGATTCTTTCTCTGTATATCGATTATTTCGCTTAACCGGTCTGCTTTTACTTTTTCAGGAACATTATCTTCAAACTTTCGTTCAGCCAACGTTTTAGGTCGTTCAGAATATTTATACATGTAGGCAAAGCTGAACCCTACCTCTTTCACTAATGATATAGTATCTTGATGTTCCTTATCGGTTTCATCGCAAAACCCGATTATAAGGTCCGTACTAATCGTACATTCAGGCGTGATAGTCTTGATAGCATCAATTCTATTCAAGTACCATTCGCGAGTATAGCCACGATTCATTCGCTTGAGCATTTCACTATTTCCTGATTGAACAGGTAGGTGAATGTAATTACAGATATTCTTATATTTTTTGATTGCGTGTAATACGTCGGTTGTCATATCCTTAGGGTGCGAAGTAGAAAATCGAACCCTAAGCAGAGGGTCGACTTCCGCAACCATTACCATAAGTTCTGCGAAGCTTACTGTCGATTGATTCTCATCTTTTATTTCTCCTTTTTTAGAAATATTCCAACGATAAGAATCAACATTTTGTCCCAATAAGGTAACTTCTCTAAATCCCATTTCAAATAAATCTCTCGCTTCTTGGACAATAGTTTCGGGATCTCTACTACGCTCTCTTCCTCTAGTAAACGGAACAACACAAAAGGAGCACATATTATCGCAGCCTCTTGTTATTGAAATGAATGAAGAAACTCCATTTGCTCCTAATTTTACTGGAGAAATATCTGCGTAGGTTTCGTCTCTAGACAGTAAAACATTAACTGCTTTTTGACCGCTTTCAATTTCTTGAATCAATTCTGGTAATGCGCGGTAAGAATCTGGTCCTGCAATTAAATCAACTAATTTCTCTTCTTCAAGTAGTTGTTTTTTAAGCCGTTCAGCCATGCATCCCAAAATTCCAACTTTCATTTTAGGATTGAACTTTCGTTTAATTCCTTTAAATTCTTTGAGTTTGTTTCTGACTGTTTGTTCCGCTTTGTCTCTAATCGAACAAGTGTTAATGAGAATAAGATCAGCCTCTTGAGGGATGTAGGTAGTTGTAAATCCTTCTTTGGTTAATATGGACGCAACAATCTCACTATCTGAGAAATTCATCGCGCAGCCATACGACTCTATATAAAGTTTTTTTCCATTTGGTTTTGCAGGTAACTCCACAAGGGTAGAATTACCCTGTATTTCTTCTACTATATTTTTTGTTTCTACGGGCATGAAATTCGCTTTCTGTCTGTATTTAGAGTGCAAAACTAGGCAATAATTAAAGAGCTGTCAAACTGTCATTTTAATTCAAGTTAAAAGCACTCAATGAAGAGCGGTTTTAACCCCTAATTATACATGGTTTTGGAGTAAAAATTAAACTTTGATTTTGATGTTTTAAAGATTGCATTACTTTGCACCAATCAAAAAAGTGAAAATAGGTTTCCCTGAATTTGATAAAAATTAAAACAAACTGAATGAATTTAGTAATTGTTGAGTCACCAGCCAAGGCCAAAACTATAGAAGGTTTTCTAGGTAAGGGTTTTACTGTTAAGTCAAGTTTTGGTCACGTTAGAGATTTGGCTGGAAAAGACAAGGCTATTGATGTTGATAATGGATTTGAACCTCATTATGAGGTAATGAAAGATAAAACAGCGATCGTAAAAGAGCTTCAGCGATTAGCCAAGAAAAGTGATATTGTTTGGTTAGCAACGGATGAGGATCGTGAGGGTGAGGCTATTAGCTGGCATTTGTACGAAACACTTGGATTGACTCCTGAAAAGACTAAGCGCATTGTGTTTCATGAAATCACTAAATCAGCCATTACAAAAGCAATTGAAAATCCTAGAATAATCGATAAGAATCTAGTTGATGCTCAGCAAGCAAGGCGAGTATTAGATAGATTGGTAGGCTTTGAACTTTCACCCGTATTATGGAGGAAAGTAAAGCCTTCTTTGTCTGCAGGTCGTGTCCAATCGGTAACAGTTCGTCTAATCGCCGAAAGAGAAGAAGAAGTTGAAGAATTTGTGCCTGTTTCTGCTTATCGAGTTAATGCAGATTTTTTAGTAGATGAAAAAAGTATTCTTAAGGCGGAAATGCCGCATAGGTTTGAGAAAGAAGAAGACGCTTTATCCTTTTTGAAAACATGTAAGAACAGTGAATTCAATATAAAATCTATTGAAAAGAAACCAGGAACACGATCTCCTTCAGCACCTTTTACTACTTCAACTTTACAACAAGAAGCTAGTAGGAAATTGGGGTACTCAGTTCAGCAAACAATGGTTGTTGCACAAAAACTTTATGAAAGTGGTAAAATAACATACATGAGAACAGATTCCATGAATCTTTCTCAAACCGCAATTGATGGAGCAAAAGATGAGATTTTAAAATCATACGGTTCAGAATATTCAAACATCAAACAATATACAACCAAGTCTAAAGGTGCGCAAGAAGCGCATGAGGCGATTCGTCCAACAAACTTTGCAGAACATACTGTTTTTGGAGATTCTAGTCTGCAAAGGCTATATGATTTGATTTGGAAAAGAACTGTTGCTTCTCAAATGTCGAATGCCAAGTTTGAGAAAACCAACGTGGTAATTGATATAAGTAAAAGTCAGAATGAACATTTTAAGGCCAAAGGAGAGGTATTGCTATTTGACGGATTCTTAAAAGTATACTTAGAAGGAGTTGATGATGATGACGAGCAAGAAGAGCACGGAATGTTGCCTTCAATTAAAGAAGGACAGGTTTTAGAACCAAAATCTATTCTTGCTACAGAGAAATTTACAAATCATCCTCCAAGATACAGTGAGGCTAGTTTAGTTAAGAAGTTAGAAGCATTAGGAATTGGTAGACCATCTACTTATGCTCCAACGATCAATACAGTTCAAAAAAGAGGTTATGTTGAAAAAGCTGATCGCGATGGGCATGAAAGGAAATTCCGTCAGTTATCTTTAATTGGAAGAAATAATGTTAAAGAAGCTGATAAAGTTGAGAATACTGGTGCTGAGCGAAAGAAATTATTTCCTACGGATATAGGCAGAGTTGTAAACGATTATTTAGTTAAAACGTTTCCATCAGTGCTAGATTATGGTTTTACTGCTGAAGTTGAGAAAGAATTTGATGAAATAGCTGAAGGATTGAAAAAGTGGAACGATATGATCGATCGCTTCTACGGACCTTTTCACAAGGCAGTGAATGCCGCACTGGAAGATGAAGGCCGTGCAAATGGTGAACGATTGCTAGGATTAGATCCTAAATCTGGCAAGAACGTTTATGCTAAAATTGGTCGATTTGGGCCAATGATTCAAATTGGCGAGCGAGAAGATGAAGAAAAGCCATTATTTTCTCCAATTCGAGGGAATATTAGTATGACCAAGGTTACACTCGAACAAGCGTTAGAGTTTTTTAAGCTTCCAAAAACACTAGGAGAACATGACAAAGAAGAAGTCTTAATTGCTGTGGGGCGCTTTGGGCCATATGTTAAATATGGTACGATGTACGTGTCTCTAGACAAAGGTGAAGACCCTATGTCCGTTGAGCTGCCAAGAGCTATTGAACTTATTGAAGCGAAAAAAGTAGCTGATGCACCTATTGATCATTACGATTACCTCCCTGTTCAAAAAGGTGTTGGAAGATTTGGTCCTTTTATTAAGTGGAATAGCATATTTATTAATGTAAACAAGAAATACGATTTCGATAATCTTTCTCATGAAGACATTGTTCAATTAATAGAGGATAAAAAGCAAAAAGAAATTGATAAGATTGTTCATAATTGGGAAGAAGAAGGAATCAGAGTTGAAAAAGCACGCTGGGGAAGATCTAATATTATCAAGGGTAAAACTAAGATTGAACTTCCAAAAACAGTAGACGCCGAGAGCCTCTCTCTTAAAGATGTAAAAGATATTATCGAGAAAAACAAACCTGTAAAAAAGAGTAAGGCAGGCGCGAAAAAGGTAACTAACGCTAAGAAGAAATAAATCTTAATTACGAGTACTGGAAATGGAAATCGATATCTACTTTAAAAAGATTGAATTTTTGAATGCTGATTTTTCAGCGAATTCAATAGGGGAGAAGATTCTTATAAATAATGGTTCAAATGAATTTCCAGAATTGAAGGGGATTGATATTGCGATCTTTGGAGTAATCGAAGATAGAAATGCTGCGAGTAACGCTGGATGCGCCGATGGTATTGATGAAATTCGGAAAAAACTTTACGCTTTAAAACGAAATTGGAATTGTTCTGTTGCTGATTTTGGAGATGTTTTCCCAGGAGAAGAGGTTTCTGATACCTATTTTGCTGTTAGCTCGGTGGTTTCACAATGTATTAAAGAAAATATTCTACCAATTATCATAGGAGGTAGTCAAGACTTAACCTTTGCTAATTATCAAGCATATGAGGTGCTTGAGCAGGTAGTAAATATTGTTTCTGTTGATAATGCAGTTGATCTAGGAGAAGTGGATCAGCCTATTAATTCAAAGGCATTTTTGAATAAAATTATATTGCATCAGCCGAACTATCTTTTCAGTTATAGTAATTTGGGTTATCAAACTTATTTTGTTTCTGAAGAGGAAAGATCCTTAATGGATAAGCTGTTCTTTGATATTCACCGATTGGGAGAAGTGAAGAATGATATTAGGGAAGTTGAGCCTATTGTAAGGAACGCTGATATGCTTTCCATTGATATTTCTGCTGTGCGTAGTTCGGATGCTCCAGGTAATAGAAATACCACACCAAATGGATTTAACGGAGAAGAGATTTGCGCGATTACCAGATATGCTGGTTTAAGCGATAAGCTCTCTAGTATTGGTATATACGAGTATAACCCTGCAGTTGATAGGCAGGGCCAGACAGCATTCTTGATAGCTGAAATGATATGGTACATTATGGAAGGGTATTACAACAGAAAGGGAGATGGTGTAAGTAAGGACGGTAACGATGTTTTGAAATATACTGTTGCAACTTCAACTGATGCCGATGAAATTGTTTTCTATAAAAACTTGAAGTCTGATAGGTGGTGGATGGACGTCCCCTATCCTGAGTCCAAATTATCAAAGTATAGGAGACATCAGCTTGTACCGTGCAGCTATAGTGACTATCAGCAAGCGTGTAATGATGGTATTCCAGAAAAGTGGTGGAGAAATTATAAAAGATTGCGATAGCTCTATTCTGGTTTTCGTGCTTTAAGTTATTGATTTAAAGTTACTAACAAGGATAATTGCGAGTTTCGCTTTATGTTAATTAAATTTGGTTGATTTATTTTTTTGAGTATTTTAGCGCCTTATTTAGAAGAAAATAGTAGTGTTTATGAAGAGAATAATACTTATAGTGTTAACTTTCAGTACCTTGAGTGTGCTTGGGCAGCAAGACCCTCAGTTTACACAGAACTTTGCTAATAAATTGTATAACAATCCTGGATTCGCCGGAATGAACGGTTCTATTTGCGCCACCGTAATAGGAAGGCAGCAGTGGTTAGGCTTTGATGGGGCTCCAAGAACGGGACTTATTTCAATACACAGTCCTGTTAAATTACCTATCGAAACTAGTCTCATCAATCTTGGTATTGGGTTTACTGCGGCTAATGACATTATTGGTCCATTAAACACAAATTTTTTCAAATTGGCAATTTCAAATCGATTTACATTTAATGCAGGCACACTTAGTATAGGTGTGGGTGTTGGAACACTGGGTGCTGTAATAGATGGGAGTAACTTTTTGACACCTGATGGTGAAGATGCGTTAACCGGTGTTATAACAGACCCTAACTTGGCTCCAGGAGTTGGGGGAAAGGCTTATGGGTTTGATTTTGATATGGGTGCATACTTTAGAAGCGCGAGTAATAAAATATTTGCAGGAATATCGATGATGCATTTAACTCAAAGCGAACTTCAAGGTGATCTGTTAGGAGACCAGTCCAATGATTACAAAGTTGAATCGCATTTGTATGTTATGGGAGGCTATAGAATAAATAACTTAGTTCCGAATTGGGAGTTTGTGCCTTCTGTTTTCTTGAAAACAGAATTTTCTACCACTCAGTTTGATTTCAATGCTAGAGCTATATATAAAGGAATGATTTGGGGTGGAGTTTCTTATAGAATCCAAGATGCTATTTCGCCAATGGCAGGTTATAAGCATGATTTTGGAGCGCCAGGTGTAATGAAGATAGGTGCTTCTTATGATTTAAATACTTCTAAGCTAAGAAGCTTCAATAGTGGTACTGTTGAGGTGTTCCTGAATTATTGTTTTACAATAACTCCGAAACCAAAAATTACTATTCATAAAAATCCACGCTGGTTGTAGTAAATTAGTTTAATCACAATAAATTGTTTTATTTGCGTTAATTTTGGCGTTAAGCCATAGATTCATATTGTATAAAAATACTCACATATCAAAAAAAGGAGGTAACATGAAAAACTTACTGATTGTAGGATTCGTAGCCATAATCCTTTCTAGTTGCATGAACGATGCAGGTGGACAGTTGACTGGTGTTACAGGGCGTCAGGTTTGGTATCAACCAGATCCATATGGAATGTTATACATACCTCCAGGTAGTTATAACATGGGACCAAGTGACCAGGATGCACCCTATTCATTTACATCTAAGTCGAAAACAGTTTCTATTTCACCATTTTATATGGATGAGACTGAGATAACTAATAACGAATATCGTCAATTTGTATATTGGGTTCGAGATTCGATGGCGTACAAGATTTTAGGAGAAGAAGTCAGTGAAGAGGTATTTCTTATTGCGGTTAACCAATTCGAAGAAGATATAGATCCTCCAATTATTAATTGGGACGCTTACTTAGATTGGAATGACCCTGAGAATAGAGAAGCACTTTCAGTGATGTTCTTGCCTGAATACGAGCGTTTTTACGGTAAAAAGACTTTGGATACCAGGAAATTGGTCTATGAGTATTATTGGATTGATTATAAAGATGCAGCAAGAAAAAGTCCAACGATTAATGGTGATCCTCTTAGAGATAGAGGAATGAACGATAGATCAGTGTTTATACGTAGAGATGAAATCTCCGTTTATCCGGATACGTTATGCTGGATTCATGATTTTACTTATTCGTACAATGAACCATTGACCAACATGTATTTCTGGCACCCAGCTTATGATGAATATCCTTTAGTTGGTGTTACTTGGAAGCAAGCTCGAGCATTCTCAATTTGGAGAACTTTAGAACATAATAAGTTTTTGTCTTCAGTTGGTGAGGCTTTTGTTCAGGATTATAGACTTCCTACTGAATCGGAATGGGAGTATGCAGCACGAGGTGGTTTAGATCTTAGTCCTTATCCATGGGGAGGTCCGTACATTAGAAATACCAGAGGATGCTTTTTGGCAAATTTTAAACCACTTCGAGGTAATTATTATGATGATGGTGGTATTCATACTGTTCCTGTAGTTTCGTACGAACCAAATGATTTTGGGTTGTACTGTATGGCAGGTAATGTTGCTGAATGGACAACGACAGCATTTGACGAGTCAGTTTATGATTTCGCACATGATTTGAATATGGACTACAAATACGAAGCCGAGGATGATGATCCTCCAGTATTGAAAAGAAAGGTTATTAGAGGGGGGTCTTGGAAGGATGTTGGATATTTCTTGCAAACTAGCTCTAGAACTTACGAATATCAAGATACAGCTAAGTCATATATCGGTTTTAGAAATGTGATGAGTTATCTCGGAATGGGTAAAAGCGATATCTAAGATTAAAATTAAAAAATTAAAAAATTAAAATTATGTCAGGGAAAAAAGGTGGATTAGCAGCATTTCTTTATGGAACAGAAAAAGGAAAGACAATTGTAAACATGGCCATGAGTTTGGGTGCGGCAATTGTAATTCTAGGTGCATTGTTTAAAATCCAGCATTACCCAGGTGCTAGTTTGATGCTTATAATAGGTCTTTGTACTGAATCTGCATTATTTGCCTTAGGTGCCATTGAACCACAACACTTGAAGGATGATTGGTCTAAAGTTTATCCTGAATTGAAACATGCAGCTGAAGAGGATGATTCTGAATCTGAGGGTTTATCAGAACTAAATGAAGATGGTGATGATTTGACAGTTACACAAAAGCTAGATGAGATGCTTGAAGAAGCGAAAATTGGCCCAGAGTTGTTAGAAAGCTTAGGTAGTGGACTAAGAGGATTAAGTGATCAAGCAAGTAAGCTTTCAGATATCTCAGACGCAACGGTAGCGACTGATGATTATGTGCAAAGTGTTAGGGGTGCTGCAAGTTCTGTGACAACTTTATCTGAAACCTACACAATGGCTGCAGACGCATTATCAGGTCTAGCAGGAGATAATAGAGAAGGCGCAGATTTTGGTGATCAATTGTCAAAAATGTCGTCTAATCTTACTGAATTAAATTCTGCTTACGAGTTACAATTGAAAAGTGCTCAAGAAACATTAGAAAATTCGAAAGGATACTTTAATGGAGTTGATGAGTTAATGGATAGTTTGAATAATTCAGTTGATGATGCTAAAATATATTCAGAAAAAATGACTGAGCTTTCAAGGAATATTACGTCGTTAAATACTGTTTATGGAAATATGCTAACAGCAATGAATCCTAATGCTAACTCTTAAAGAGATAGTCTAGGAAGAGGTAAATGAAATTATTATATACATTTAATAGAGGGAATAGAATATGTCGTTAGGTGATATGGAACCAAGGCAGAAGATGATCAATTTGATGTACTTGGTGTTACTTTGTATGCTTGCCATGAATGTTTCGAAAGAGATTCTGCAATCATTTTTGATTATTAATGAAGGTTTAGAAAGAACAACTGAAAACTTCGAGAGTAAGATAAATCAGACTTACGATGTTTTTGGTCGAAAAATGGCAGATGATCCAGACAAAGTTGGAGTTTTTTATGATCATGCTAAGGAGTTAAAGGAAAATGCAGATGAAATCGTTGAGTTAATTGAATTAATTAAAAGGAAATTAGTTCAAACAGGCGATGGTTTGCCTGACGATGCACCAGATTCTTTATTTCACGTTGGCCATTGTCATAGTAAGGATAATCAAGATGCTGGAGCACAGATTATGATTGGCCCTGATTTGAATAATCCATTTGGTCCTGAAGTAGAATTTAGCGCACTTAATTTAAAAGGGAAAATCGCAGTTTTTAATGAGCATTTGGAAAGTTTCATTTTGGAAAAGGAACTTGTTGCTGAAATGCAAATTCCCTTAGGTGATGTAAGTGAGCATGGAATGATGGTTCCTTGGGAAATCGGGAATTTTAACCATTTACCGCTAGTTGCTACAGTTACTAATTTAACGCGTTTTCAAGCTGCAGTTAGAAATTCTGAAGCTGATGCCCTGAAGGAACTAATGTCAGAAATAGGCGCGGATGATTTCTCATTTGACACTTTAGCAGTTAAAGTAATCCCTCACAATGGAACCTACATTACCCAAGGAGACTCGTTTAAGGCAGATGTTATCGTTGCGGCGTATAGTACTACAAAAAATCCAAGACTACTTATCGGTGTAGTTGATACTACAGGAGATCAGCCAGAGGTTAAAGATGGAGATACTTCAAATGTAAGATTTGAAAATAGAGGAATACCAACCTATGGAGTTAAAACAAGTGCTCTAGGTGAGCAAACTTGGGGCGGTGTTATTCAAATCTTAAAGCCTAACGGAAAGTGGGCTCCTTATAAATTTGAGCACAAGTACATGGTGGCAAAGCCAAGCTTAGTGGTGTCCCCAACTAAAATGAATGTTTTCTACAAAGGCTTGGAAAATCCAGTAGATATTTCGGTTTCAGGTGTTGCATCACAAAATTTAACTATGACCATTTCTGGTGGTGGTTGCCGTGTTGTTCCTGTCAAAAAAGAGATGGGACAGTATGAGGTCGTACCTAACCCTAGATCTAAGGATAGAACGGTAAATATTACAGTTACTTCAAACGTTAATGGAGTAAAGAATTCTTATCCAGCAATAGAGTATCGTTTAAAGACTGTTCCTAAGCCAATTCCTTATTTTAACAACGAAACTGGTTCAGTTGATATGAAGAAAAGTAAGTTGCTAACTGGTAAGTTTATAACTGCTAAGTTGGATGATTTCTTATTTGAACTAAGGTACAGAGTAAAAAGTTTTGAGATGTTTGTGAGTGTTGGCGGAAAATCCGCTGTTTATACAGCTAAGGGAAACAAGCTTACGGGAGAGATGAAGAGTGTATTGCGAACAATGAAACCAGGTCAAACTGCGATATTTCAGAAAGTTGTTGCGCAAATGGATAAGGCTGGATCTACAGCTCGTCCTTTAGATGGTAATATTATTATTCACGTAAAATAAAAGTCATGAATAATCTGCTTAAAGTTAGTTTAGTAATAGTGTGTGTGTCTTTGGGGTTTACTGGAAGCGCTCAACAAAGTATGGTGTTAGATGGTATTGTTGTCAATGAAAATACCCCATCTAGGAAAATTATACCTTACACTAACCTGCGACAAGCAGATGTTATGTGGCAGAAGCGAGTTTGGAGAAGGATTGATTTAAGAAAAAAACAAAATCAAGTATTCTACTTTCCTGAAGAACCGTCTCAAGGACGTAAGAATTTATTTGATTACATCAAAGAGGGTCTAATCGATGATGGTACCCTAACGGGTTACGATCCAGGACCTCCTACTGATCCAGATGATGAGTTTACAAGAGCCTATACAGCTGAAGAAGTTTTAAAAAGAATGGTAACTGCAACTGAAGTTGAGGAATTTGACGAGTTCGGTGATGTTACTGGCGTTTTAACGGTTTTTGATACCTTAAGATCTGCTCAAATAAAATTTTATGAGGTAAAGGAAGAATGGTTTTTTGAAAGACAACGTTCCGTTATGGACGTAAGAATTATTGGAATAAAGCCAATGGCGGAAGTTGAAGGTCCTGACGGGAATCCAACTCTTCAAGATTTATTTTGGATTTATTTCCCTGAAGCTCGTTATGTTTTTGCTAATAGCGAAGTATTCAATAGAAAGAATGATGCGGAAAGAAGAACCTATGAGGATGTCTTTTGGAAGCGTCAATTTGAATCTACAGTAATAAAAGTGTCTAATGTATATGATAGACAAATTAGAGATTATAAAACCGGTTTAGACGCATTGTTAGAAGCAGAAAAAATTGAGATGGAAATCTTTAATTACGAACATGATTTATGGCATTTCTAGCCTAATCAGAAATATGAATAAAAAAAAGGGAAGCATTGGCTTCCCTTTTTTTGTGACTAAATGTAGATAAGGCTTATTTGTACATTTTATTATAATAGTCCTGGTAAGATCCAGAAACAACTCCGTTTAGCCATGATTCATTGTCTAAGTACCATTTGACCGTAGATTGAATGCCCGTTTCAAATGTTTCGTTGGGAGTCCATTTTAATTCAGTTGTTACTTTGTTTGCGTCAATAGCATATCTCATGTCATGACCTTTACGGTCTTCCACATAAGTAATTAGTTTTTCTGAACTACCAATTTCCCTGTTTAATTCATGATCCATAACACAGCACAATTCTTTTACTAATTCAATGTTCGTCCATTCATTTAATCCACCAATATTATAGGTGGAGTTAAGAACACCTTCATGGAAAATACAATCAATTGCTTCTGCATGATCAACAACGTAAAGCCAATCTCTAATGTTCAAGCCTTTTCCGTATATCGGTAGCGTTTTGTTATTTTTAATATTGTTAATGCATAGTGGAATCAGTTTTTCTGGAAATTGATTAGGACCATAGTTATTGGAGCAGTTGGATATTTTAATTGGAAGTTTGTAAGTGTTTGCAAAAGCTCTTACAAAATGATCAGAGGCTGCTTTCGATGCGCTATAAGGACTTTTAGGGTCATAGGAAGTCTTTTCTGTAAAAAGCCCAGTATCTCCTAAACTTCCATATACTTCGTCTGTTGATACATGATAGAAAATATTGTCACTAAATGGTGCTGTCCAATTTCTAATGCATGAGTTCAGTAGGTTTACTGTTCCAATAACGTTGGTCTCGACGAAAATATTAGGATTTTCAATAGAGCGGTCAACATGTGATTCAGCAGCTAAATGAATAATATGACTAATGTGGTACTCTTTGAATACACTCTCAATATCGTGAACAGAACAAATATCCCCTTTAACGAAGACATAATTAGAGGCACTTTGTATATCTCTTAAATTTTCAAGGTTTCCTGCATACGTCAGAACATCAAAGTTTATAATTCTATAATCGGGATATTTATTTACCATCAGTCTCACTAAATGTGAACCAATGAAACCTGCACCTCCTGTTATTAAAATATTTTTCGTAAAATTCATGATTTATAAAGACCAATAATCTAGATCCCTGAACTTTCCTTGAAACACTCCTTTTACATCAACAAAAAGACCATCTTCAGACATTATTCCTTTGAAATAATTTTCATCTAATGCAATATACTCATCATGGTTAACTGCTAATATGACGGCATCATACTTACCAGTTATTCCATTTTCGGCTAATCCGAAGTGATATTCTTTAAATAGTTCTTTTGAGTCTGCATGAGGATCAACTACATCCACATTAACACGGAAAGATTGAAGTTCTTTTACAACATCACAAACCTTTGAATTCCTAATATCACTTACATTTTCTTTGAATGTGGCTCCCATAAGTAAAATGCGAGCTCCGCTAATATTTTTTCCTTTAGCGAGTATCTGTTTTACTGTTTGCTTAGCCACATAAAACCCCATACTATCATTTACATATCTCCCAGAGTTAATTACTCTTGCGTGATATCCAACTCCCTCTGCCTTAAATGTTAGATAATACGGATCAACACCAATGCAAT
Organism: Flavobacteriales bacterium UBA6770; assembly: GCA_905181875.1. Classification (GTDB taxonomy): domain Bacteria; phylum Bacteroidota; class Bacteroidia; order Flavobacteriales_G; family Salibacteraceae; genus UBA6770. Next base: position 437,715 of record CAJIZH010000003.1, on the reverse strand, counting down.
GACCACCAACTAAACCAGGTTTAAATGGAAGAAAATTCCATTTAGTTCCGGCCGCTTCTAATACTTCGAATGTATTAATGCCTATCTGTTAAATATGATTGACAACTCATTCATTAAAGCAATGTTTAAATCTCGTTGTGTGTTTTCAATAATTTTAGCAGCTTCAGCAACTTTAATAGATGATGCTCTATGCACACCTGGTTCAATTATTAGTTCATAAATCTTGGAAATTACGTCTAAAGATTCATCATCACAACCGGAAACTACTTTTAAGATTTTTGTTATCGTATGCTCCTTATCTCCTGGATTAATCCGCTCAGGGCTATATCCAACTTTAAAGTCTTCTATAAATTTTAATCCAGAGTGTTCTTCCAAAACAGGAATGCAATCATCTTCCGTACATCCAGGATATACTGTTGATTCAAAAACAACATAATCTCCCTTTTTTAGCACTTTGCCAACGGTAGTTGATGCCCCTAGCAATGGGCGTAAATTAGGCTGATTATATTCATCAATCGGAGTAGGCACAGCTACGATGAAAAAGTTAACATCTGACAAATCTTCCAATTTGTGAGTAAACGTAATATCACAACCTTCGAAGTCTTTAGACTCTAATTCTTCACTTGGATCAACGTTGTTTTTCATCATTTCTACCCTTTCAGCATTAATGTCAAAACCAACAACTTTAACTTTTCTAGCAAATTCTAACGCAATTGGAAGACCAACATACCCAAGTCCAATAATGCCTATTTTACTTTCTTTATTCAATATTTTTTCTAAAACCATTCTAGTTTAATTTCTTTACAGATCCGTCGATTAATTCGTATTCTTCTTTAGATTCTTCGCAAGTTGCTTTTCCATTTTCATTGAAAATCAGCTTAGAACCATATTCACTCATCCAGCCTATTTGCTTTGAAGGGTTTCCAACAACTAAAGCATAATCTAGAACTTCTTTCGTGACAACTGATCCCGCTCCAATAAAAGCAAACCTTCCAATATCATTTCCACAAACAACCGTCGCATTAGCACCAATTGTCGCTCCTTTTTTAACTGTAGTTTTTTCGTATTGTCCTCTTCTGTTTATTGCGCTTCTAGGATTAGTTACATTAGTAAAAACCATAGAAGGCCCAAGAAAAACGTCATCCTCGCAAATCACTCCAGTATAGATCGATACATTATTTTGAATTTTTACATTTTTACCCAAAATCACTTCAGGAGAAATAACACAATTCTGTCCAATGTTGCAATTACTGCCAATAATACAATCTTTCATAATATGAGAGAAATGCCATATTTTAGCTCCGTCACCAATCTGGCAACCCTCATCTATCACCGCTGTTTCATGATTAAAATATCCCATTTATTTTTTAATATAATCGGTAAAATCGTTGTGTTCGGTTTTGTATAATTCATCCGAGCTCAGTGATTTGAAGTATTCGTAAGTAATTTTTAATCCTTCCGATCGATTAACTTTCGGTTCCCAATCCAAAATACTTCTTGCTTTTGTAATATCAGGTTGCCTTTGTTTGGGATCGTTAATAGGCAGGTCGGTATAAATTACCTTCTGATCAGTATTAGTTAATTTAATAATTTCTTCTGCGAAATCTCCAATTGTAATCTCATCAGGGTTTCCAATATTCATTGGTAATGTATAATCTGAAATCAGCAAACGATATATACCTTCTACTAAATCATCTACATAACAAAACGATCTAGTTTGAGAACCGTCTCCAAATACTGTGAGAGACTCTCCTCTTAAGGCTTGTCCAATGAAAGCAGGTAAAACTCTTCCATCATTCAATCTCATTCGAGGACCATAGGTGTTGAAAATTCTAATAATTCTAGTTTCAACACCATGGAAATTTTGATAAGCCATTGTTATAGCTTCTTGAAAACGTTTAGCTTCATCATAAACACCTCTTGGACCAACAGGATTAACATTACCCCAATATTCTTCTGGTTGAGGGTGAACTGTAGGGTCACCATATACTTCACTGGTGCTTGCAACAATTATTCGTGCATTTTTAGCTTTAGCCAGTCCTAATAAATTGTGAGTGCCAAGAGAGCTCACCTTTAAAGTCTGGATTGGAATTTTTAGATAATCAATAGGGCTGGCAGGTGATGCAAAATGCAGAATATACTTAAGCTTACCAGGTACATTTACAAAATCAGAGACATCATGATTTGAAAACACGAAGTTCTCGTTCAACATCAAATGTTCGATATTGGTTAAATTTCCTGTGATCAAGTTATCCATTCCAATAACACGATAGCCCTCATCTAAAAAGCGTTCACAAAGATGGGAACCTAAAAATCCAGCTGCACCGGTTATTAAAACTTGTTCCATTATCGTCCTATACTAAAATAATTAAATCCTTTTTCCTTCATTTCTATGGTGTCGTAAAGATTACGTCCATCAAAAATCGCTTTAGTTGAAATTCCAGCACTTAGCCTCTCAAAATCAGGTGTTCTGAACACTTGCCATTCCGTGCAAATAAGGAGAGCGTCACAGTTCTCAATAGCTTCATTTTGATTGTTTGCAAATTTTATTTTATCCCCATAAAGTGCTTTAACATTATCCATTGCTTCCGGATCAAAAGCTGTAATTTCAGCTTCTGCTTCGATCAATAAATCAATGTTATATAATGCAGGAGCCTCTCTTATATCATCCGTATTTGGCTTAAAAGCAAGACCCCAAATTGCAATTTTTTTCCCTTTTAAATTATTATTGAAGTATGAATTTAGACGAGGAAATAGCTTTGTTTTTTGTGTTTGATTTACTTCCATTACAGCATTCAAAATTTGAAAATTGTAATCAATGTCTTTGGAAGATTTTACCAATGCTTGAACATCTTTAGGAAAGCAGCTTCCTCCGTATCCTATACCTGGAAACAAAAAGCGTTTTCCAATTCTAGTATCAGAACCCATACCCATCCTTACTTGATCAACGTCAGCTCCAACTTTTTCGCAAATGTTTGCGATTTCGTTCATGAAGGTGATTTTAGTCGCCAAAAAGGAATTAGCGGCATACTTGGTTAATTCTGCCGATTTTTCATCCATATAAATGATTGGATTACCCTGTCGCACGAATGGTCGATATAAATCATCCATATGTTTTTTAGCTCGTTCAGATGAAAGACCGATTACTACTCGGTCTGGTTTCATAAAATCATCAACGGCAAAGCCTTCTCTCAAGAATTCTGGATTAGAGACAACATCGAAATCACATTGAGCATTTTTAGCAATGGCAGCAATCACTTTTTCTGCAGTTCCAACAGGAACAGTGCTCTTATCAATGATTACTTTATAATCAGTAATAATTTTACCTAATTCATCGGCTACTCCAAGGATATACGATAGGTCAGCCGACCCATCCTCTCCCGGAGGTGTTGGTAAAGCAAGGAAAACATAATCACACTGATCAATTGCCGATTTTAAATCGGTTGTGAAACTCAACCTTCCCTGAGCAATATTTCTTTCAAATAATAATTCTAAACCAGGTTCATAAATAGGAACCTGACCATTCCTCATTTTCTCGACTTTATTGGCATCAATATCCACACAAATAACATGGTTACCTGTCTCGGCTAGACATGTTCCTGTAACCAATCCTACGTATCCTGTTCCAACTACAGCAACTTTCATTCTTTATTTTATTAAGGTTATTGATCTAAGAATTCAATTACCGAAGAGGTAATAAACTCAAGTTGTTCTTCGTCTAATTCTGTATGCATTGGTAATGAAATGACTTTCATTTTTAAGTAGTCGGTGTTCTCTAAAGACACTCTATCTTCAAATATCTCCGCAAATGACTTTTGTTCGTGCACTGGAAGCGGGTAATAAATATTTGAAGGAATTCCTTTTTTATCCAAATGCTTCATTAGCTCATCGCGATCTACTCCATTTAAGATCAGCGTGTACTGATGAAATCCATGATCCGAATAACTTGCAGTTTTTGGAACAGTAAGCTCTGGGCGCTCTGAGAATTCATTGTTATAAAAATTAGCAGCAATATTTCTTTCAGATAGATAGGTGTCTAAGTGTCTGAGCTTAATACGAAGAATAGCAGCTTGAATAGAATCAAGCCGGCTGTTTACTCCAATAACGTCATGGTAATATCTTTTGCTTTGACCATGATTTGAAACCATTCTAATTATGGCAGCTAAATCATCATCATTAGTCATAATGGCTCCGCCGTCTCCGTAACAGCCTAAGTTCTTAGAAGGGAAAAATGAAGTAGTTCCTACAGTTCCAATGGTACCTGCTTTTTTTGAAACGCCATCCTTTCCGGTATAACTAGACCCAATACCTTGAGCAGTATCTTCTATTACTGAAATACCATGTTCGTTAGCAATCTCCATAATTTCATCCATGGGAGCACAGTGTCCATATAAATGGACAGGTACTATTGCCTTTGTTTTAGGTGTAATTGCAGCTTTAAGAGAGTCTGGATTCATACAGAATGTCTCCCGATCTACATCAACAAAAATCGGAGTTAAATTTAACAGGCCAATTACCTCTGCGGTGGCGATATATGTGAAACTTGGAGAAATAACTTCATCACCGGGCTTCAAGCCTAGAGCCATTAAGGCTATTTGTAAAGCATCTGTTCCATTAGCGACAGGAATGACATGCTTTACATCTAAGTAATTTTCAAATTCAGCTTGGAACGATTTAACTTCTGGTCCATTAATGAATGCCGTAGATTTTAGAACATTCAATACAGCTGCGTTTACCTCGCTTTCAATTTTTTCATATTGGGTTTTAAGGTCAACAAGTTGTAAGTTTTTCATTGAAAAATTTTGCGTAAAAATAAAGTTGCGAATATAATTAAATTTGCAGCTGTGAAAGTCCATAAACTCTCGAAAAACTTGGTGAATCGCCACCTGTTAAAAGCGTTATTCAGGCCTCTGTTTTGTCTGTTGCTTCTTATTTGCATTGGGTTAACGTCTCGTGCTCAAAAAAGTATCTCTGATTCAGTAATTAGTATTTCTCATATTGATTTCATGTATGCTTTGCAAACTCCTTCTAGTGATTTAGCGGATCGTTTTGGTTTTTTTCATGGAATAGGAGGGGGATTCTTTCATAAAGGAAAAAATAATTTTGAATACGGTGGAGGAGTAACTTTCTTGTTTGGAACCCAAATACGAGAACGTACTATAATTGACAATTTATTGACACAAAATAGTACGATATTAGATTCTGATGGAAGAGCAGCTAATTTACTGGTATCGATGAGGGGTTGGCAGGTTCGAGTAAATATTGGAAAAGTTTTTTCACTTAATAAGCCAAATCCGAACTCAGGTATTTTAGTTAGAGCGGGTATTGGGTTCATGCAACATAAAATTCGAGTAGAGGATAGGCAAGTAAACACTCCTCAATTAGCATGGCCTTATCAAAAGGGTTATGACAGATTAACTAATGGTGTAATGTTCACCCAATTTATAGGTTATCAAATTTATAGCAATACTAAGCTTGTTAATTTTTATGCCGGAATAGAGTTTAATGAAGCATTTACGAAAAATCGTAGACTATACAATTTTAGTGAAAAACGACAAGATATCGATGCTAGGTTTGATAGTTCTGTCGGGTTTAAATTTGGCTGGATGATCCCAATTTATAAACGCGCTCCAAAGGCGTTCTATTACGAATAAGCTTATCAAAACAATTTACTCAATTATAGTCAAGGCTTACGGGATCGCGGTGCATGTAGTAGCGTTATTTGGTAATAATAAAGCTGAGAATTGGGTATCTGGAAGGCGAAATTGGTATTCTAATTTAGAGAATAAATTAGCTTCAAATAAGAAACCGGTAATTTGGATTCATGCCTCCTCTACGGGAGAATTTGAGCAAGGAAGAACGGTAATAGATGGTTTGAGAAAGGCCAAAGGAGATTACTTTTTCCTATTAACATTTTTCTCTCCAAGTGGCTTCTTGCAACATAAAGATTATGAGGAAGTTAATGCAGTGTACTATTTGCCATTAGATAGTAAATCAAATGCTAATGAGTTTCTGAATGTTGTAAACCCGAAAATTGCCATTTTTATAAAATATGAATTTTGGTATTTCTATTTTAAGGGTCTTGCCAAAAGAGAGATTCCGTTGTTTTTAGTTTCAGCTAAGTTGACTAAAAATCATTTGTTCTTTAAATGGTATGGCAAGTCTTATCGAAAAGTATTGCAACATCCCTCGCTGTTTTTTGTGCAAGATGAATCAACAAATGCTCTGCTTAAGGAATTAGGTGTAGATAATGTAATGGTTACTGGTGATACTAGAATCGATCGGGTTTTAGAAGTTGCGTCTTTAAAAGTGTCTAATAGTATTGTTGAAGAATTTCTTGAAAATGAAAAGGCAATAATTGTCGGAAGCTCGTGGTCTGCAGAAGAAAAAATAGTGATTGAATGGCTTAACTCGGGAGTTTATTCTGGTAAAATAATTATTGCTCCGCATGAAATTAATGAGCAGCGTATTCAGAGTTTAGTGAATTCTCTGCAGGTTAAGACCATTCGTTACACTCATGCAGATTTAAATAATATCGAACCAGAAGGACAAGTTTTGATTATAGATTGCATTGGAATATTGAAGGATCTTTATAAATATGGTAGCTGGGCGTTTATTGGTGGAGGGTTTTCAGATGGTATTCATAACATTCTCGAACCTGCTGTATTTGGCTTGCCAGTGATTTTTGGTCCTAAATATAAAAAGTTTAGTGAGGCAGTTGATTTGATCGAACTAGGCGGAGCATTTAGTGTTAGTAGTTTTAGTGCCTTCAATGAGCACTCTGAAAAACTAAACGACCCAAAAATTTTAATGAAGAGATCAAAGGTCTGTAAATCTTATATTGAACAAAATCAAGGAGCCTCTCTTAAAGTTGTAAAACAGATAAATCAATATTTGTAATATGAAATTGTTGTTGATTTTTATTGGTGGCGGATTAGGAAGCGTTTTACGGTATGGAATTGCTCATTTGTTTTCTGTCAAAACCGCCTTTCATCCTTTATTAGCTACTCTGTCTGTAAATACTGTTGGATCTTTTTGTCTAGGTGCTTTGGTAGCCTATTTTGCTAGGCAGAATGGGCAAAATGAAAATATAGCTTTGGCCTTAACAGTTGGGTTATGTGGTGGATTTACTACGTTTTCTACTTTTTCCTTGGAGATCATTAACTTGCTTAAGACGGGTGATTTTATTCAGGCTAGTATTTATATTTCCTCGTCTATATTACTGTCCTTGTTTCTTCTTTTCTTAGGCTGGAAATTAATGGCGTAGTATTACAGAACCGTTTAGATGCCTTGTGTTAAGTGAAGTTTCATTCATTCATGCGCAGCATTAAATCCTAGGTCGTTTTAGAATTGAAGTACTTCAGGACGTTTTTTTGTCAGTGTTAAGCTGAATTAAAGGAGCGCTTTTATTTATAGGAGTGAATTGCCCTTACGAATATTTTTTTGCCTACTCCTTTTTCTATTTGATTTTTTTGAATTCTAACAGCTTCAATTTTTACTCCAACTCCACCTTATTAAGTTGGATATTGTATAAGACTCAGTTATAATGTTCATGTTAGTACTTGTTTTTAATTAGCTACAACAATTAATCGCTGATTTCTGTCTTCATTAATGTTTTCAAACACATGAAGATACTCGAGTGGAAAAGACTTTTTTATGTTTCCCCTTAGTATGGCATAGCTCATCATCTGCTATTAAGGTAACTACTGGAGATCGTTCTGCAGCAACTGCAACTCGAAATTTAAGCTCTTCCAAAAACAGTTTAGAAACAAAAAAGGCTTGTCAGTTATGACAAGCCTTTTTAAAAAGTATATATAAAGTATCGCTTAAACGACTTTCACATCTACTGCGTTTAAACCCTTACGACCTTCTTCTACATCGTAGCTTACTTTGTCGCCATCTTTGATTTCGTCTACTAATCCATTTGCGTGTACAAATACATCTTTGCCACCATCATCTGGGGTAATGAATCCAAATCCTTTAGAATCATTAAAAAATTTCACTGTTCCTTCACTCATAACTTAAATATTAATAAGTTGCAAAGATATGTTTTTCAATCGATTATCAACATTATCAAAAAAATAAGTTGAATTAAAATTTCAAATACACTATCTGATTCGGATTTGGATGGGTATCTTAGATTTTATAATCGTTATTTTCTGTGATTTTAAATCCATTTTTTTGTAGAATTTAATTGCTCTATGATTTTCTATCCATGAATAGAGCGAAATTCTGTCCTGTTCATTTTTTATTGAAAAATCAATATTGAATTTCAATAGCATCTTCCCAAACCCTTTTCCAAATACTTGCTCTAAAAAGTAAATTCAGTCTAATTTAGAACTGTTTTGGGAAGGAATATTAGAGTTCTTACAGTTCAATGTTAGAAAACCCGAAAAGTGCACTGTTTTGGCTAATTAGAAAGTAATTGTTAGTTGGATTTTTTAATTTCTGAGTACTTCTTAAAGAGTGGTAATACATTTTAACGAATGCATTAATATCTTTTTCTGAACCGCTTTTGTTGTCTGACGCGATGAATGCTTTTCTACGAATTTCATAAATCTCGTTTGAGTCTTCAATTGTGGCAATTCGAATACTAATCATACCTAAGATCAATATCAAAAATAATTTTAAGTAGTTATATTGCTGAGTTTTTTTGTATAAAAAAAGCCCTTCGCAAGCGAAGGGCTTTAGTACCCGGAGCCGGGATCGAACCGGCACGGCCGCGATGGCCACAGGATTTTAAGTCCTGCGTGTCTACCAATTCCACCACCCGGGCGTGATGAATTTTTTAAAGAACAATCGTTTCGCTTTAAGCAAAACATTCGAGGCTGCATAAGCAGCCTCTTTTGAGCGAAAGACGGGATTCGAACCCGCGACCCCGACCTTGGCAAGGTCGTGCTCTACCAGCTGAGCTACTTTCGCCTATCGGTCTGCAAAATTATATAAATTATCAAGTTCTCAAAGGAAATTAGCCTTTCAATAAACTTTTTATTTCATTCAGCTTTAAAAGTGCTTCGACAGGGGTTAATGTATCAATGTCTATATTGATTATTTCTTCCTTTATCTGTGACAAGGTGGGGTCGTCTAGCTGAAAGAAATTCATTTGTAGGTCTGGTTCAATGGAAACATTTTTTGCTCTCCCAGAGTGGTTTTTTTCGAGACCCACTAGTATTTTATTGGCTTTATTCAAAACTTTAACTGGCATTCCCGCCATTTTCGCAACATGAATACCAAAACTATGTTCACTTCCGCCTGGAATTATTTTTCTTAAGAAAATTATTTTCTTGTTGTGTTCTTTGATCGAAACATTGTAATTTTTAATTCGCTTGTGCGACTTACACATGTCATTCAATTCGTGGTAATGGGTAGCAAATAGAGTTTTTGGGTTGCATTTATGTTCGTGTAAAAATTCGGCAATCGCCCAAGCTATAGAAATTCCATCATAGGTGCTGGTACCTCTGCCTATTTCATCCAAAATAATCATGCTACGTTCCGTAATGTTATTTAGAATACTTGCAGTTTCATTCATTTCAACCATAAAAGTAGATTCGCCTTGCGATATGTTATCACTAGCGCCAACTCGGGTGAATATTTTGTCTACTAGTCCAACTTCAGCAGCTTTAGCTGGTACAAAACTTCCGATTTGAGCAAGTAGAACGATTAATGCATTTTGCCTTAAATAAGCGGACTTACCAGCCATGTTAGGTCCTGTAATCATCAATATTTGTTGACTTTTTCTATCTAAGAAAACATCGTTGGCGATATATTCTTCTCCAATAGGAAGCATTTTTTCAATAACGGGATGCCGTCCATCTTGAATCGCCAAGTCAAAACCAGCATTAATTTTTGGTTGAGTATAATGTTCTTTAATTGCGTGATTTGCAAAAGAGAGTAGTGTGTCTAATTGAGCTATAATTTCGGAATTTTGCTGAATAGCTTTGGTATAACCTGAAACTGCAGCTACTAGTTCTTGGTACAAGTTAAACTCTAAGACTGCAATTTTTTCTTCTGCACCTAATATTTTGGTTTCGTAGGTTTTTAATTCTTCGGTTATATAGCGCTCAGAACCAGTTAATGTTTGTTTTCTTATCCATTCGCTTGGTATTTTATCTTTGTGAATATGCGTTACCTCTAGGAAGTACCCAAAGACGCCATTAAACCCAATTTTTAGACTTGAAATGCCTGTGTTTTCTATTTCACGCTCTTGTATCTTAATCAAATAAGATTTTCCAGATTGCATCAATTCACGTAATTCATCCAGTTCTGCATTCACTCCAGATTTAATTACATTACCTTTTGAAAGCTGAACAGGAGCCTCGGGATATATTGTGTTTCCTATCCGTTCCGTTATTTCCTTACAAATATTGAGCTGATCGGCAAGCAATTTTAAAGCAGAGTGTCCAGAGGAGTTTAGTTGAGTTTTTAATTTGGGAATAAATTCAAGGCCCTTAAATAGATAGAGTAATTCCCTAGGATTAACTCTCCCAAAAGATACTTTAGAAATAAGCCGTTCTAAATCCCCAAGGCTCTTGAACTCACTTGAAAGCCATCCGTTTATAGTGTCATTATTTACTAAATAAGAAACAACTTCCAATCGTTTTTCTATTAGGGTTTTATCTTTTAGGGGTAACGCTAACCACCTTTTTAAAAGCCTTGCTCCCATTGGGGTTATGCACTTGTCTATTGTTTCAATAAGCGATTGACCATTTGGAGAACTTGCTTTGAATAGTTCTAAGTTTCGAATAGTAAATCGGTCAAGCCAAACGTATTTATCAGATTCAATACGACTGATTTTAGAAATGTGTTGAATTTGATGGTGTTCTGTTTCATTCAAATAAGAAAATACTGAACCTGCAGCAGTAATCCCCGCAGACATGTCCTCTATTCCATATCCTTTAAGAGACGCAGTTTTGAAATGTTCTTTTAATCTACTTTCGGCATTACTAAAATCAAAAGCCCAGTCTTCTAATTGAAATGTATTAAAATCGGTCCCGAAATTTTCTTCGAAAGCGCTTTTTTTGTTACGCTGATACAAAACTTCGTTCGGTTCAAAGCTTTGCAATAACTTATCTATGTATGCAAAACTTCCTTCAGCAACTAAAAATTCGCCTGTTGAAATGTCAAGGAAGGAAAGTCCTGCTGATTTTTTGTCCAGATAAACCGCCGCTAAAAAATTATTAGAATTTTGGTCGTATGTTTTATCATTATAGGAAACCCCAGGAGTGACTAATTCAGTTACTCCGCGTTTTACTATTGTTTTTGTTTGCTTTGGGTCCTCTAATTGATCACAAATTGCAACTCGTTGACCTGCACGCACTAATTTAGGTAAGTAGGTGTCTAAAGAATGGTGAGGGAAGCCTGCAAGCTCGATATGGGACCCACTTCCATTTTTACGTTTGGTTAAGATAATACCCAATATTTTGGATGCTTTTATTGCATCAGCACCAAAGGTTTCGTAGAAATCTCCAACGCGAAATAGTAATAAGGCTGATGGGTGTTTAGCCTTAATTCTATTGTATTGTTTCATGAGCGGAGTTTCGCTCGGCTTGTTGCTTTTTTCCACTTATTTCCTTGTAATTAGGGTCATCTAAGTTACATACACTTACAAAGTAAGAATACCTTTGAAGGTTCATTATTTTCATGAATTATGAACAAGAAACTCAAACTAGAGGAGTTAAATAGAATTAGCGTTCCGGAATTTAAATCTGCTGAAAAATTTCCAGTAGTTGTTGTACTAGACAATATAAGAAGTGCCTTTAATATTGGTTCTATATTCAGAACGGCAGATGCTCTTGCAATTGAGAGTGTTTATTTATGCGGGATAACGGCAACTCCTCCACATCGAGAGATATATAAGACTGCTTTGGGAGCTTCTGAGTCGGTTGATTGGAAATATTTTCAAAATACCATGGATTCAATTTCTGCATTGAAAAAGAACGGCTTCATAATTCTATCATTGGAGCAAGTGGAAGATAGTTTAATGCTCGATAATTTTATTTCCACTAAAGATTCAAAGTATGCATTGGTTATTGGAAATGAGGTAGATGGTGTAATGCAGGAGGTTATTGATAGTAGTGATGTATGTATTGAAATTCCTCAGTATGGTACGAAGCACTCTTACAATGTTTCAGTCAGTGCAGGAATTGCCCTGTGGGATATTATAGGGAAAATAAAAAGGGCCTAATAAATTAGACCCGTTCAAAGTAATATATAGAGTTTAGCTTAATTCTTTGTACATGTCCAACCACTGCGATCGTACATATCTAAAACATGGTTGTATTGTTTGCCTTTTTGGCAGACATCTTTACTTTCCAATTCACCTTTTTCAGGATCGTTAAATGTGCAAGTAGAACATTTCTTACACGAGGAGAAACTAATAATACTTCCCATGGCAAATAAAAACAATAATTTTTTCATATTCATTTTACTAGTTAAGCAAATATAGTAATATAGGTTTTACATTCACTATTGAAAAAAAAAAGGCGCTATCTAGCGCCTTTTTTTAATAAGTGATAAAAATTCTAGTTTGCGAATAATGCAATGAATTCAGCATCCATTCTGTATTTCAAGAACTCCACATCATTCATAGCTTTCGTTTTTAAGCTTGCATCTTTAGCTATTGCAGATTTTAAATTGTTATTCATTAAGTCGTTGTTAGCAGTTCTAGCTCCGATAACTGCTTTCAAGTAATATCCTTCAGCAGATTCTTTTGCTTCAGATGCTTCAATTGCTTTAAGAGCACCTTCATTATCACCGTTTAATACCTTAGCTAATGCTGAGTTAAAAGTGTTTTCAGATCCAAATTTACTAACGGCATCAATGTAATCAGCTTGTTTAACTGCAATAATTCCTTTGTTATAGTTAACTTCTGTACCTGCTCCTGAAGCAGCTACAAACATTTCTTTAGCACCAGTGACATCTCCACGAAATAACGCGACAACACCCATGTTATTACTTATAGTGGCATTTTTTTCAACTCCAGCAGCTGCATCAAATTCTGCTTTTGCTGCTTTCATGTCATTTTTCAGAACATACACATAACCTGCATTATTATGACCTCTCCAATCCTTTGAATACTGAGATTTGGCCAATTTATAAATTCTTAATTTTTCTTCTAAGTCATTTGACAAGGTAGCGGCATACAATATTTCTTCAATGCTAAGAACTGTAGAGTCTGAATTTGTCAACTGAGTAATTTCTTCGTCCGTTCTTGACATCTCATCAGCGCTGACGGTAATGCTAGATTTTCTTAGTTGAGGTAGAATTTTGTCTGCAATTTCAACATAAGTTGCAGCTAAATTTTTGATTTCTTGTTCGCGTTTTTCACCATCACTTGACATACTAAGGATTCTAATAATCAATTCTTTGTCTTTAACGTCGGACGCTGTCATTGCTTTTTTGAAGCCTTCCCAATCTTCACCTTTACCAGTTTCTGTAACAAAACCAGCTGTTTTCGCAGCTTCTACATTACTTTTCTTAAGGATTTTATTGATTGCAGTTCCTGCAGATTTTGCACGATTATTAGCAAGATTATCATTTATGGTTAATTCTCCATCTGGAGAAGCATATGCATCAATACTAACTCCTTTGAAAACAAATTCGTTTGCAACAGCATTTTCCACAAAAGCTGTTAGCGCCATTATGTCGTCTTCAGAAAGTTCCGAAGAACGAACGCTTGACTGCTGAATCGTATAGTTAATATCAGCTTTAATCGAACGAGGAATTACTTTTTTGAAGTTATCTGTTCCTAAAATAGGTTTTGCGTCAGTTTGAGCCATGGTTGAAGTGGTAATTGTACCATCAGCAATTTTTCTTGTTTCAAACTCTTTTGTTTTAGTTTTATATCCTGCAACAGCAGAAATCGTCATTGTTACATTTGTCATAGCTGGATCAAAAGCTATTTTGTCCGTGTAACTTACTGTTCCACCTTTCTCGAAATCAACTTTTTGGCCTTCACCATCAGCTTCTAAACCCATCATTTTCAACGCCTTCAATTCTTTTACTACTTCACCATCAGCATTTTTTAATACTGGCGTAGCAGTCATTGTTGCTAGTTTGTGAAAGAAATTTGGTGGAAACTTTGCGGAAACGGATACTTCAACACTGTCTGCATGCACCTCAAGAGGATTAGGAGTAACATTGTATTTAATGTTCTCAGCGTATTTATTCATTTTGCTTAATGGGTTACATGCCATTAAACTTGTAGCACCAATAGCTACGATCGCGATACTTTTTAAACTTAGTTTTTTCATGTTGTAAAGCTTATGATAAGCGTTAAAGTTTTCTTTCTATTTTTATTTGGTTGCAATAATAATTAAATGTTTCGATTTAGGCTATATCTTAGGCTTTTAGCTATTGCCTTTCAATCCAGTCTAATTGGGTGTAAACCTATTTTAAACGACTTATTTATTAAGTCTATAAAACTATCAATCTGGTTTGGGTCCTTTATGAAATCAATTTCGTTCGTATCTACAAACAGAATAGGATACTGATTTTGTTGTTTGAAATAGGTAACATAATTATGGTATATGTCTTCTAAATATTTCGTTTTAATGTCTTGTTCATAAGGTCGCGCACGTTTTTCAATATTAGAAAGAAGTTGTTCTGAATCTTTATGTAGATAAATAATAAGATCTGGTTTTGGAGTTGATTTGAGTATGATGTCGTATAATTTTCTATAAAGCTGAATAGACTGATCATCCAAATTGTTCTTAGAAAAGATCAGACATTTTTCAATCATATAGTCCGAAAACATAAATTCTTGGAATAGGTCCCGGTTTGGAATTTCGATTTGAATTTGTTGAAATCGTTCTGCTAGAAAACTTAGCTCTAACTGAAAAGCATATCGAGTAGGATCTATATAGAATTTTTGTAAAAAGGGATTCTCTTCGAATTCTTCAAGTACAAGCTTTCCTTCTAATCTCTGGCTCAGAGATTTAGCAAGAGAAGTTTTTCCGCTTCCAATATTGCCTTCTATACAAATATATTTGTTACTCATTTTTATTAATGAAATGTCAAAACTACTTTATCTGCTAAAGAGGAAAGGATTTCTGAGATTGATTTTGAGAAATGAGGAAGTACATGATTTGGTGCTATCTCAGCCAATGGTTCTAACACAAATTGCCTCTTATGTGCATAAGGGTGAGGTAATGTTAGTTCTTCTGTTGAAACAATTTCTCCATTAAAATCAATAATATCAAGGTCGATGATTCTTGGACCCCATTTTTCTATCGTAACACGTCCTACATCAAGCTCAATTTTTTTAAGTACTTGTAAGCATTGCAAAGAATTCAGAGCTGTTTCAGCTAGAATCACTCCGTTTTTAAAATCGGGTTGATCAGTTTTACCCCAAGCGGGAGAAACATATGTCTTCGATTTTTGAAGCACAGTTCCTATTCGTAATTCAATAAGAGGGAATACTTTTTTTTGAATTTTCATCCATTCACCCATATTGGATCCGTAAGCAATATAAACCGTTTGTAATTTCGAGTTTTCCATCAATCCTATTCTAATTTGCTTTATACAAAGTAATTTCCTCTAATGTAATATCTACAGCTGCTAATCACAAAGCTGCAATATCTTTGGCATTCAAAATTAAATTGAAAGGAATGAAACAGTTTTTTAAAATAGTATTTGCTTCAATGTTAGGGTTTGGAGTAACCATCTTTTTAGCGGTAATTGTAGTAATTGGTATTATAGCCGCTGCTACTGGAGGAGATAAAGATGAAAAGAATTTAGAGGTAAAAGAGAATTCCGTTTTACATCTTGACTTTAGTGGTGGATTGGTTGATCGAGGTTCAGATAACCCGTTCGAAACATTTGATTTGAATACTATGCAATCAAACAAAAAGCTGAGTTTGAAGCAAGTTTTAGATAACTTGGAGAAGGCGAAATCTGATGAAAATATTGCAGGAGCTTTTTTGGATTTGAAAGGAGTAAGCATGAATATGGCTAACCTTGATGAGGTTAGAGAAGGGTTGGAAGACTTTAAAAATTCAGGAAAATGGATTATTGCTTATGGGCAAAATGTCAGTCAAGGAACCTATTATCTTGCAAGTGTTGCAGATCAAATCTATGTTTATCCAGAGGGAGGAGTTGAGTTCAATGGATTAATGTCTGAGGTAATGTTCTTTAAGGGGATGTTGGAAAAACTAGAAGTTGAAGTTCAGATTATTAGAGGTAAAAATAATAAATTCAAAAGTGCGGTTGAGCCATTTATGTATGATAAAATGAGCGATCCAAACCGAGAGCAACTGAACAAGTTACTTTCTACAGTATGGGATAATTGGACAGAGAAAATTTCAATTTCAAGAGGAATCACAGTTGAATCACTTAATGAGTATGCTGATAGTCTTAGATCTTTTGATCCTGCAAATGCTATAGCTTACAAGCTGATTGATGGGCTTTTATTTGGAGATCAAGTTTTGGATAGTATAAGAGCTAGAGTTGGTGTAAAGAATAATGATGATATCAAATTCATTTCTCTAAGGAAATACACCAAAGCGCCAAAGAAACATGAAGACGGAGCTCCAAAGCCTTGGGAATTAAAAGATAAGATTGCTATTATTTATGGCGCTGGCGAAATTAGAAGCGGCAGCAGTGACCAACAAACAATGGGATCTAAAACTATTGTAACAGCGATTAGAGCAGCTAGAGAAGATTCTTCAATTAAAGCGATTGTATTTAGAGTGAATTCTCCTGGTGGAAGTGCTTTAGCAAGTGATGTTATGTGGAGAGAAACTCAATTAGCAAAAGCCGCGAAGCCATTTGTAATTAGTATGGGTGGATTAGCCGCTTCAGGAGGATATTATGTCAGTGCTGGTGCAAATAGAATTTTTGCCGGGGCAAATACTATTACAGGTTCTATCGGTGTTTTTGGAATGATTCCAAATGCTAAGAAAATGTTGAACAATAAGCTTGGATTAACTTTCGATAGAGTTCAAACCAATGCAAACTCAGATATGGGAATGCTAACAAAGCCTCTTACGCCATTTCAATATGGTAAGATTCAGCAATCTGTAGAAAAAGTTTACGACACCTTCCTAGGCCACGTGTCTGAAGGTAGAAACATGACTAAAGAAGAAGTTGATGCAATTGGACAAGGAAGAGTTTGGACAGGGGAAGATGCCCT
Organism: Flavobacteriales bacterium UBA6770; assembly: GCA_905181875.1. Classification (GTDB taxonomy): domain Bacteria; phylum Bacteroidota; class Bacteroidia; order Flavobacteriales_G; family Salibacteraceae; genus UBA6770. Next base: position 420,584 of record CAJIZH010000003.1, on the reverse strand, counting down.
GGAATTAGGATTGGTTGATGAGTTGGGCGGATTGAACGATGCAATTGCATACGCAGCTGAACAAGCTGGTTTAACCAATTACAGAATCAAAAGTTTTCCTGAAAAGAAAGATGTAATTCAAGAATTTATTAAAGAGATTACTGGAGAGTCAAGCAATATTTTTATGAGATGGAAAATGGGTGATTTTTACTCTTATTATCAAACAGTTGAAAGACTAAAAAATTCAGAAAGAATTCAAGCTCGTATTCCTTTTGATATCGAAATTCGATAAAAACACTTCATATAAATAGTTGAAATAGCTCCTCATTAGAGGGGCTATTTTTTTATCAATTTTTTAGTTATTTGGTTTTGGCTGTCGACGTAAAAGTAGATGCCAGATATTAAATGAGATAAATCTAAAATGAATTCATCTTCATTTTGATAAAATTGATCAACTAAATTACCTGAACTATTATAAATCCTAACATGTTTAGAAATCAAATTATTATATCGAATATTCATTACGCTTTTGGTAGGATTAGGAAAAAAACGAGGTTCAATGTCAGTGTTAATCGAATTAGTGTTTCTTGGAAAACTTGGAGTTAATGAAAGAATTTGATTTGAAACTTGGCCATTTTCAAGAATTCCACCAGCAAGGTAAGTGACGGAGAAATTAGATGAATTCGATGAGAGAGTGAAGGACCAGTCTCGCAAAATCCCCCAGTCTCTGATGTCCATAGGAATACTTAGATCATTTGATGGTATGAGAATTTGATCATTATTAAATTCGGCTTGTGCAGAACCTAAAATAATAGATGAACTCATCGGAGCTAATAATTTTCCGCTGGTATAATCTCTAGCATTATAATTATAACTCCTTTTACTTCCTCCAACTATAACGGGCTCAGGCCCTCCATATCCATTAAAAATAATTGCAGAACGATAGGAGGTTAGACTATCGTTACTAGAAATTGTGCTCCACGTTATTTGGGTAGGGTTGTTTGGTTGAATTTCGCCCTTATAATAATTGCTGATTGAAGGAAACGAATTTCTATCACTTCGAGCCCCCCCTTGAACATAGATATTATTTCCAATTATTCCGCCACACGCGCCAAAAGTTGGAATCATGTCGATTTTATATGGAGAGCCTTTTTGCCAAATATTATTGGAAGGGTTGTAAATCTGAGTTTCACGCACGTTAGCTAAATCAGACCAACCATTTATTATAAATAATAAAGAGTCTTTCCATACATCTTGGACGTGATCGTCAATAGGCACAGGAAGAACGATTTTCTTGTTTGTAAACGTATCACCTAATAAATCAAATTCGTGGACAAGGCTAGAGCTCTTTTCTCTTCCATTTGCAAATACATAATAACCTCCGACAATATAAATTTTGTCTCTCACTTTAGTTGCCGAAAGAGCAATACGACCAAGCGAGTCTGGCAGGTCAGGGAGCCGAGTTACGTCACTAGAATCAGCGACGTTTATTTATAACATCTTCTATGAATTCCTGAAGAGAGTAGGGTGCTATCTAGTCCTCCGAAAACATAAATGTAGGAACCGTTAAATGTACTAAAGGCTGATACGGCTCCATTTGTAACAGGTTCGGGCAAATTAGACACTTTATTAAGAGACCAATTATGGGCTGTGATTGATTTTCCTTGAGTAAAACCTAAATAGGGAATAAGAAATATAGTTAAGATAATTCCTAGGTTCAAAACCAATCCCCATCTTTGCTTGAAGATTGAAAATAAACTATGGAACTCGTAAATTCTATTGCTTCTTGGGTGCTGAAAAAACGAATGCATCAAATCGAGTTGTTTCGTAAGTATCCTCATGAGGTTCAAATAGAGTGGTTTAATAAACTCATTAACACCGCTAAAAATACAGAGTTTGGCAAAAAGCACCATTTTAAACGAATAAAGTCGCGACAGGATTTTCAAAAACGGGTCCCTATTTCAGACTATGAAACATTAAAACCATATATCGAACGGGTTCGACAAGGCGAACAAAACGTACTTTGGCCAACGGAAATTAACTGGTTTGCGAAAAGTTCGGGAACCACTTCTGATAAGAGTAAATTTATTCCGGTTTCTAAAGAAAGCTTAGAAGAATGCCATTATAAAGGAGGTAAGGATTTACTTTCAATTTATTTCAATACTTTCCCAGATAGTAAATTATTCGTTGGAAAAGGAATGGTACTTGGCGGAAGTAGCGAAGTAAACGAGTATAAAAAGAATTCTTATTATGGAGATTTATCAACGATTATCATAAAAAATCTGCCGTATTGGGCAGAGTACGTAAGAACTCCAAGCATAGACATTACGCTGCTGCCAGATTGGGAAAATAAGATTGAAAAAATGGCTCAAGCAGGAGCTAAGGAGGATGTTACAAATATTAGTGGAGTACCATCTTGGAATCTGGCGTTGTTGCAAAGGATTCTTGAAATTACTGGAAAGGAAAACATGTTGGAGGTATGGCCGAATTTTGAAATGTATGCACATGGCGGTGTAAGCTTTACACCATATCGAGAAAAATTCAAGAAACTATTTCCTAGTGAAAACGTGGTCTATATGGAAACCTACAATGCCTCAGAAGGATTCATTGGTTTGCAAGATCAATTCAGTAGCGAAGAAGGTGACTTGCTGCTGATGCTGGATTACGGAATTTTCTATGAATTTTTGCCGCTCAGTGAATTAGGTAGCGATAATCCAAAGGCTGAATTATTGGAGGATGTTGAGTTAGGCCAAGAATATGCAATTGTAATGAGTACTAATGCAGGACTTTGGCGTTATATGCTTGGAGATACTGTTCGTTTTACTTCTTTAGAACCCTATCGCATAAAAATTAGTGGACGAACTAAATATTTTATAAATGCGTTTGGTGAAGAATTAATGGCCGAAAATGCAGAAAAAGGGTTGCAATTGGCTTGTAAGAAAACAGGAGCCTCAATAAAAGAATATACTGCCGGCCCATATTTTAATGAAGGCGAAAATGGAGGAGGGCATGAGTGGATTATTGAATTTGAAAATGCTCCTGAAGATTTAGAGTATTTTACTGAAGTGTTGGATAATTCTCTGAAATCGTTAAATTCGGATTATGAAGCTAAACGTTATAAGGATATGAATATGCAGATGCCTATATTAACGTCAGTTAAAAATGGAACGTTTTATGAATGGCTGAAATCCAAAGGGAAATTAGGCGGTCAGAATAAAGTTCCAAGATTGAGTAATCACAGAAAATTAATAGAAGAAATTCATGAGTTGGGTTTGGTATAAGCTGTTAGGAAGTATTTTATTGATTGTTTGTGTCTTAAATACATCAGGTCAAGAACTAAAGCTAATCGCTAAAGTTCCAACAGACGCCGCACTACTTCGAGTCGATAATTTCGGGAAACTTTACTTAGTAAGTCAAAATGAAATTAGCTTGCTAGATCCTGCAGGAAAGTTCATAGTCAGAAATAGCAACAAGTTATACGGGAACATAAGTGACCTAGATGCAAGTAATGGATTAGAGTTATTGCTTTTCTTTAAAGACCTTTCTCAAGTAATATTTCTAGATAATCAGTTAGCAGAAAAAGGAAAGAAACTTTCTTTAGAAGAAATAGGCTTTGACCAAGTGACCCTTGCTTGCACGAGCCATGGTATGGGTGTTTGGTTGTTTGATCAAACACGGTTTGAATTAACTAGAGTAGATCAAAACGGAAAATTTACTTCAAAAAGTGGCAATCTAATGCAAGTACTTGGCTTTGCTCCTCAACCCAATTTTATGCGAGAATATAATAACTGGGTTTACCTAAACGATCCTAAAAGAGGCATTCTTGTATTTGATAATTTCGGAGCATATTATAAAACGATATTAATTAAAAATGTGGATTATTTTCAAATAAAAGAGCATCACATTTTTCACACCAAAGACCAGTACTATATAAGTTTTGACACCAAGGAACTAAAGTTCGATACACTGTTTAAATTCGAGAAGGAAAATAAGAGCGTTGTTATAACTAAAAACCAGCTTAATATCCTTAATGATAAAGAGTTAAAATTGTTTGAATACAAGCGTTAATTGTTAAGAACTTTTCACTGTTCTAGCTGCCAGTTTTTTTAATTTAGTGTGCTTCAAAAAAGATAAAAATGCATATTGCGGTCGCAGGAAATATAGGGTCAGGAAAAACAACGTTAACTACACTATTGTCAAAACACTACAAGTGGGATGCCCATTTTGAGGATGTTGATGATAATCCATATCTAAATGATTTTTACAGTGATATGCAGCGTTGGTCTTTCAACTTGCAGATTTACTATTTAAACAGTCGCTTTGCACAAATTCAAGAGATAAAGGAATCGGGTAAGTATGTAATTCAAGATCGAACGATTTATGAAGATGCTTTCATTTTTGCTCCTAACTTGCATGCAATGGGTCTCATGACCACTCGAGATTTCGAAAACTACTTTTCTCTTTTCAATCTTATGGAGACCTTCATTGCTCCTCCAGATTTGTTAATCTACCTAAGAGCTTCAGTTCCCACATTAGTAAGCCAAATTCAGGCTAGAGGTAGAGAATATGAAGAGCAAATTAGATTGGATTACCTAAAGCGTTTAAACGAGCGTTACGAAGCGTGGATATCTACTTACAATAAAGGCAGAGTGATCGTTGTAAATGTTGACGACAACAACTTTAAAGAAGATAAAGAAGACTTAGGTAAAATCATTTCTATGATTGACGCTGAGCTTCACGGATTATTTTAATTAACGCACTAGATTAAGAAGGTTTGAGGTGGGTTCACCTCCAGCTTCTTCGTCTAACCAAAACCTATAGATAAATCTAACTTGAAAGACTAGACCGTCCTTAAGGTTTGGATTCAATTGCGCACGACTATCTCCAAATCGGAATGCACTAAATCCCCAATCTACATTATCTCCGTAGTTGTAATGTTTGAATTTCCTACCGATTGATTGACCAATTTTAGTTTGGATAAGAAAACTTCTTTTGATATTGAATTGTGTGTAAAGGTAAATTTCATTGGAGGCTTTAACCATGTATTGATCGGTTGGTTTACCTCTCCAGTTTGTAATGTAATTTGGCGCATCAAAAGTTCGTACAAAGGATTGGAAGTTGAATCCAGTTGTCAACCATGGCTTCCAAGTATAGTTCATATCTGCCCATACGGGAAGCGTCCAATTCATTTCAAATTTCTTGTTAGGACTTCGAAACCAAATACCCAATAAAGGGACAAAAAATGGCCCGAAAATTTCTGAATTATAGTACAAACCATATTTGTAAAACAGGTTCTCTTTTTTCTTTTGTTTGATTAGAGCTAATGCTGCTAATTGACTGTTTTTGTTGTTGATTCCATCTAAAGAACCTGTGGTTTTCGGAATTAGTAGATATTGCCCAGACCAATTTATATTGTGTTGCCAAGCTAAACCAAGCTTTGCAGAGTGCATTCTATAAGTAGAAGCAGGGCCCGTTAATTGTTTTGGGAAGAGATAAAGTTCAAGTTCGTCAAATGAATAGCCACTGATGATTACGAATTTCTCGTTAATTTTTATTGGCAAAGTAAGATCAACTCCGAATTCTTGAATATTTGATCCCGCATTCTTAATTCCACTTGTGTCGTTCTTGAATCCATTGACTCCCGTATTACTATACTGAACCCGAAACAAATCCACATAATCTTGGCCCTGAGAAATATTTACTAGCCCAATAAAGAGCAAAAAAAAGAGCCATGAAGAAAAATTCTGCATAGCTCAAATTTATAATTTCTTATTGTCTAGCCTAATTCATTTTAGCTTCTTTCAAAACAATATTGAATTCAAGTTTGATTTCATCGTTTATAAACTTATCACCTAAGTCTCCGAAAATACTTTTTGACTTGTACTTTATATCGTAAATAGTTCTATCGAAAGTATGAGTTCCAGTGATTACAGCTATATCATCATTGTTCTTGATGTCATATCGAATTTCGGCTGGATGTACGATTCCTTTAATCTCTAACTCAGCAAGTAGCAATCTAGCGGTATCATTCATAACTGATTCTGTAACAAATAAATGTGCTATAGGATACTGATCAACAGCAAAAAAGTCTTCACCCTTCAAATGACCCAACAATTTGGCATTTGATTCTTCATCTTCTATGTCAGTAACCTTCAAGGAGAACATGTCAATATTAATGTCACCACCCATTATTAACTTACCTTTTAATTCAATAGAAGAACTAATAATATTTAAAGTTCCAAAATGATCCTCTGTTGGTTTACTTCCCGTCCATTTGATAAAAGACTCATCCTCAACAATTTCATAAATCTTGCCGATAGAATTACCAACTAATTCATTTGTTTCTTGGCTTATGTTATTCACTCTCTCTTTTGGTGTCTCTTCACCACAAGAAATTACTCCTAAGGCAATTATTCCAGCAAGGATAGTACTACTTAACTTCATCTTCAACGATTTTTTCGATTACTACTTCTTTAACAACCTCTTGTTTTTCTTCACCATGACCATTTCCAGCCATTTGAGCTAATATTGGAGCGATTACCAAGCCAACTAAACAAGTAAGCTTAATTAGTATGTTCATTGAAGGACCAGAAGTATCTTTAAATGGATCACCAACTGTATCTCCAGTCACTGCAGCGTCATGCGCATCAGACCCTTTGAAAGTCATTTTACCATCAATCATAACACCAGCTTCAAATGATTTTTTAGCATTATCCCAAGCTCCACCAGCGTTATTCTGGAAAATAGCCCACATAACACCTGAAACACAAACTCCAGCCATATAGCCTCCAAGTGGTTCAGCGCCAAAAAGTAAACCGACCACGATAGGTGTAATTATCGTCAATAAACCAGGTAAAATCATTTCTCTTAATGCAGCCTTGGTTGAAATATCAACACATTTAGCATATTCTGGCGTACCAGTACCTTCCATAATACCGGGAATTTCTCTAAACTGACGTCTAACTTCCTGCACCATTTCCATTGCCGCTTTGCCTACAGATTCCATTGCTAGAGCAGAAAAAACAACAGGAATCATTCCACCAACAAATAACATTGCTAATACATCAGCTTTGAAAATATTGATACCATCAATTCCAGTGAAGGTTACGTAGGCAGCGAATAATGCTAAAGAGGTAAGTGCAGCAGATGCAATCGCAAATCCTTTTCCGACAGCGGCAGTAGTATTCCCTACAGAATCTAAAATATCTGTACGCTCACGTACTTCTTTTGGAAGTTCACTCATTTCAGCAACTCCACCAGCATTATCAGCAATAGGTCCAAATGCGTCAATTGCTAACTGCATGGCTGTAGTAGCCATCATTGCAGATGCGGCAAGAGCTACACCATAAAAACCAGCTAATTCGTATGAACCATAAATTGCGGCAGCAAATAATATTACCGAAGCGAAGGTAGACTTCATACCTACAGCTAAACCTGTGATAATATTAGTAGCTGCTCCTGTAGAGGAACTTTGTACAATATCCATAACTGGTTTTTTGCCCAATGAAGTGTAGTATGCTGTTACATATGAAATTAATCCTCCAACAGCTAAACCAATCAAAGCCGTGTAAAACACGTGTTGAGATGGGATTACTTTTAACCCTTCACCGAAAAAGTTCATTAGGAGAGTTTCAGGTAACATCCAGTCAATTAAGAACCAACATGCTACTAAGGTAAGACCCATTGAAACCCAGTTTCCAGTATCAAGTGCTTTTTGCACTTGAGCTTCCTTGGCATCGTTACTTGAAATTTTCACAAAGAAGGTTCCTATTATAGATGCTAGAATACCCACTCCTGCAATTACGATTGGAAGTAAGATAGGACCCATGTTATTGAATGAGTCTGTATATTGACCATTCGCAGACATGTCGCGAATAATGTAGTTACCTAAAACCATAGTAGCTAAAACCGTAGCAACATAAGAACCAAAAAGATCGGCACCCATACCAGCAACATCTCCAACATTATCACCTACGTTATCTGCAATTGTAGCAGGGTTTCTTGGATCATCTTCTGGAATACCAGCTTCTACTTTGCCTACAAGATCAGCGCCTACATCAGCGGCTTTTGTGTAAATTCCGCCTCCAACACGAGCAAAAAGAGCAATAGATTCAGCACCCAGAGAAAAACCAGCTAAGGTTTCAAGAACAATTGTCATATTGTTGTAAAAATCCCCACCTTCACTCATAAATTGACTTAAGAATATCATGAAGAACAAACTCAATCCAATTACAGCTAAACTTGCCACACCAAGACCCATAACTGTTCCACCAGAAAAAGAAACTTTCAGAGCTTCAGGAAGACTTGTTCTTGCAGCTTCTGCAGTTCGAGAGTTAGAGGCAGTTGCTATTCTCATTCCAATATTACCTGCCAAAGCGGAAAATATAGCACCGAAAATAAATGCTGGAACAATCATCCAACTGGTGGTGGAGACAATCATTGATATTCCGAAAAGTGCAACGGATGCAACTACTACAAAGATTAATAACAATCTGTATTCTGCGTTGAGAAATGCAAGAGCACCCTCTTGGATGGCTTTTGAAATTTCTTTCATTTTGTCATTACCTGCGGATTGTTTTTTTACCCAAGCAGACTTGATCACCATCATCACTAAACCAATTACTGCGCAAATTGGTGCGATATATATTACATTCTGAGTTAATGCATCCATCTTAAAAAATTTTGTTTCATGTTAAAATAGCAAGATTTAGACTTGCTAAAAAAAGCTGCAAAAGTAGTTATTCGGTTGATTTAACCAAGAGGATTTTTTTTGTTGGTTGTAATCTATTTTAACCATATCAACCACAATTTTTCCAGGATACTTAAATCCTTCTAATGTTGTATCAATTGGCAATGATAATTGTAGGATTTCAAGATTGGCGCTGTAATATTTCGTGAAGCAAGTATCTTGAACGTTTTCTTGATTAGAATAAAATGTCACTTGTTCATCAGATTTTAAAATCCAAGATCCACCTTACTGATCATTGTGATCATAACTCTTGCTTAAAGTTGTTGTTGTTGTTGTTGTTGTTGTTGTTGTTGTTGTTGTTGTTGTTGTTGTTGTTGTTGTTGCCAAAACGTAATTGTAATAGTGTCTTAATGTTAGTTTTACGTGTTTTCTTTAGCCCCAAATTAAGTTCACAAATCCCTCTGGAGAGATTCTCTTAGAGCCATCTAAAGACACTGTGCCGTTTCCAATGGCTGTATTTCCTTCTTCTTTAGTCTAAATTATTTTCCAGTTTCCCTCCAGAACCTTAGTGAGGGTTCAAGCTGGGTATTGAATCGATTGTAACGAAGTTATTTTTATAACATTAGAAACAAATACCAAATGAGGTGTGTTAGGTAAGAAGGAGATTCGTGCATTTTGAAGTAACAATTAAAACTGTTAACAATCATAATATGCTACCTGTACATTAACGATTTTACAGCATCAAAGACATCTTTTGGATGCGGTAATGCTTCTTCTATAAGTGTTGGTGAAAATGCAAATGGTGTGTCAGATTGAGTTAACCTTTTAATTGGTGCATCCAAATAATCAAATGCTTCACGTTGAACTCGGTAAGTGATTTCTGAGGCTATTGAAGCTACAGGCCAAGATTCTTCTACTATTAACAATCTGTTAGTTTTCTTGACAGAATTAATTACACATTCCTCATCCCAAGGACGTATTGTTCTTAAATCAATTATTTCTACGTTGATTCCCTCCTTAGCTAATGTTTCAGCGGCTTCTTCTGCAATTTTAATAATTTTCCCAAAGCTTACGATAGTGCAGTCAGATCCTTGCCTTCTAATACTGGCTTTACCAATTGGTAAAACATATTCGCCTTCAGGAACTTCACCCTTTTCTCCATACATTCTCTCAGATTCTAAGAAAATAACTGGATTGTCATCGCGAATTGCTGCTTTCAAAAGTCCCTTAGCATCGTATGGATTTGATGGAGTAATTACTTTTAGACCAGGAACATGAGCATAAAACGCTTCAAAACTTTGAGAATGCGTGGCTCCTAATTGACCAGCAGTTCCGTTTCCGCCTCTAAATACGATAGGGACATTAAATTGGCCACCAGACATTTGTAACATTTTGGCTGCACTATTTATAATTTGATCGGCCGCTAAAATTGCAAAATTCCAAGTCATAAACTCTACAATTGGACGTAAACCATTCATTGCTGATCCTACAGCAATTCCTGCAAAACCCAATTCCGCTATCGGTGTATCAATAACTCGCTTGGGGCCAAATTCATCAAGCATACCTTGACTAACTTTATATGCACCATTGTATTCAGCAACTTCTTCGCCCATTAAGTAGACGTTTTCGTCTCTTCTCATTTCTTCGTTCATCGCTTCGTTAAGCGCATCTCTGAATTGAATTACTCTCATAATTATTTTGAATTTTGCAACTCACAAAAATAGGAATATCACTTTAGGTCAAACCAACTTTTTATTAGACTATTTACTATAATGAATACTATTTTCTAAACAAGGGCTTTTATGTACTTTTGCAACTAATAAAAAGGTGCTTAAATAGCTGTTATATGAAGATTTTAGTGTGTATAAGTAAGGCCCCAGATACCACGTCAAAAATTGCATTTACTGATGAAAACTCTAAGTTTAATGAAGCTGGAGTGCAGTTTATAGTAAATCCTTATGATGAATGGTACGCATTGGTAAGAGGGTTAGAATTAAAAGAACAAATGGGAGGAACGGTTACTGCAATTGCTGTAGGCGGAGCAGAAAACGATCCTATAATTAGAAAAGCGCTCGCTATAGGTGCTGATGATGCAATAAGAATTGACTCTGAAGCATTAGACGCATTTGCGGTTGCTCAAGAAATTTCAAATTATGCATCTGAGAAAGGTTATGATTTGATTTTATGCGGTAAAGAGACTATCAGTTATAATGGAGCTCAGGTTCCAGGTTTAATTGCGGAGTTTATGGATATCGCTTTTGCATCACAAGCTATTAAATTAGAGATTAACGGAACTATAGCAACTATTGAATGTGATGTGCAAGGCGGGACGGAGGTTTTAGAAGCTAATTTACCTATGGTGTTGAGTGCAGCTAAAGGTATGGCTGAACAACGTATTCCTAACATGCGAGGTATTATGGCCGCAAGAACCAAGAAATTAGAAGTCATACCTGGCTCTGGTGCTACTAATAATTGCGAAGTGGTTGGGTACAGTTTACCAGCAGCCAAGTCGGGGTGTAAATATGTTGATCCTGACAATGCAGAAGAATTAATTAGTCTATTAAGAAACGAAGCCAAAGCGATTTAAAGATGAGTGTTATAGTTTTTTTAGATAATAAGGATGGGGCGTTTGTGAAATCATCGCTCGAAGCTGTGAATTATGCAGCGAATATTGCTTCTGTTAAAGGAGTGGATTGTATTGCTGTTTCTTGCGGTAAATTATCGAATGAAGTATTAGAATTAACAGGCAATTATGGAGCCAGTAAGGTTGTAAGTAACTATACGGAGAACGCTGATAATTCACAAATAGCTTCGTTAGTTTCAAATTTAGTTGAATCTAATTCAGCGTCAATCGTAGTTTTTAGTCATGATTTTTCTGGTAAGGCAGTTGCTCCAAGAGTTGCTGCAAAACTGAATGCGGCAATTGTTTCTGGAGTTGTTGAATTACCAAATTTTGATAGTGGTTTTACAGTTAAGAAGTCAGTTTTCTCGGGAAAAGCTTTTGCAAATTATAAAGTAAATTCTGAAAAAGCAGTTTTGTCTCTTCTTCCAAACTCATTGGATGTAATAACAACAGATTATAAGGCTGAAGTAATTGTTGATAGTTCTGACTTAGGAACTGCAAAAATGACAATTAAAGAATTTAAGAAGAAAGGTGGAGAAGGTAAAATTGATCTTAATGAAGCAGAGCTAGTTGTTAGTGCTGGTCGTGGACTTAAAGGGCCTGAAAACTGGGGAATGGTTGAGGAATTAGCTTCGGTTTTAGGAGCGGCCACCGCTTGTTCAAGACCAGTCGCTGATATTGGTTGGAGACCACATCACGAGCATGTTGGTCAAACTGGAGTTGCAATTAGCCCTAATCTTTATATTGCAATTGGAATATCGGGTGCTATTCAGCATTTAGCTGGAGTCAATCGCTCGAAAGTAATTGTTGTAATCAACAAAGATCCGGAAGCACCTTTTTTTAAGGCTGCTGACTACGGTATCGTAGGAGATGCTTTTGAAGTTGTACCAAAATTAGTTGCTGCTGCTAAAGCGTTAAACTAATTGTAAGTAATTTAGATGGAAGACAAAATCAGATTAGAAATATCTGGACTATCATATAGTCAGGCTCAAACGGGGGCTTACGCCCTTGTGTTGAGCGAGACAGGTGGTAAAAGGAGTCTCCCGATTATCATTGGTTCTTTTGAAGCTCAGGCAATCGCCATTGAGTTGGAATCAATGAAACCAAGCCGTCCATTAACTCATGATGTTTTCAAAACCTTTGCCGATGAGTTCAAAATTGACATTAAAGAAGTCATAATATATAACCTTCAAGAGGGGGTTTTTTTTGCACGATTGATTTGTGTGGATAAAAATGGACTGGTGTCAGAAGTTGATGCAAGAACCTCAGACGCAATTGCATTGTCTGTGCGGTTTAAATGTCCCGTTTATACACACGAATTCATTTTAAAAGATGCTGGAGTTATAATCGATGAAGATGCTGAGATTAGGCCCGCTCACTCCAATGTGGAACAAGATATAGCAGATGCGTTGAGCGATGCTGAAACGAAAACTTCATCAAGCGACCCTATTCAAAGTAAAACAGCTGAGCAACTGGCTGAAATACTTCACGACGCACTTTCAAAAGAAGACTATGAGTTCGCTTCAAAAATTCGAGATGAAATAGAGCGGAGAAAATAGTATTTTGGCCAAATGACGTTGCTCACAATAAGTATTGAATCTTTGGGAAGAGGCCTACTAGGTCTTGTCGTTATTCTGGCCTTAGCTTGGCTTTTCAGTAGTGACAGGAAAGCAATTCAATGGAAGGTTGTCGGAATTGGGATTGGAGCGCAATTGCTACTTGCATTGGCTATCCTCAAAGTTTCTTTCGTTCAAAGCTTTTTTGAATTCTGCGGAAAGGTTTTTGTTAAAATACTAGATTTCACAAGAGACGGCAGTGTTTTCCTCTTTGGAGATATGCTGAAAGTAGATTCATTCGGATTTATTTTCGCTTTTCAGGTGTTACCCACTATTATTTTCTTTTCGGCACTTACTTCGGTTTTATTCTATTTAGGGATTATTCAAAAGATTGTTTACGGTTTGGCTTGGATATTTACTAAACTACTGAATATAAGTGGCGCAGAGTCTTTAAGTGTTGCTGGTAATATATTTCTTGGTCAAACAGAAGCCCCATTGCTAATAAAGGAATATTTACCAAAAATGAATAAAAGTGAAATTCTTTTGGTAATGATAGGAGGAATGGCAACCGTAGCGGGTGGTGTACTATCTGCATATATTTCCTTTTTAGGCGGTGATGATCCGGTAGCTCGTTTGGAGTTTGCGAAGCATTTATTAGCAGCGTCAATTATGGCCGCTCCAGGGGCAATCATTATTTCCAAAATACTAATGCCTCAAACTGAAGAAATAAACTCGAATGTTGAAGTTTCAGGACAGCAAGTTGGAAGTAATTTTTTGGATGCTTTATCAAACGGAACTACAGAAGGACTTAAACTGGCAGTGAATGTTGGGGCAATGCTTTTGGTATTCTTTGCGTTTATTGCAATGATTAATTTCATTTTTATAAAAATTGGTGATCTAACCAATTTAAATCCTTGGATTAATGAAATTACCGATGGGAATTATTCAAACCTTTCGTTAGAGGCTATCTTGGGATACACTTTTGCGCCTTTAATGTGGTTAATTGGTGTTGCTACAGAGGATATTGCTCTAGTTGGTCAGTTGTTAGGAGAAAAACTAATTGCTTCTGAATTTGTTGGTTATACAAGTCTTGCTTCACTAAAAGAAGCAGGAGCTTTTGCAGAGAAAAAATCTATAATTATGGCTACCTATATGCTTTGTGGGTTTGCGAATTTTGCTTCGATTGGAATTCAAATAGGGGGCATTGGCTCATTGGCGCCATCCAAAAGAAAGATGCTGAGTGAGTATGGCCTGAAGGCTTTACTAGGTGGAACGTTAGCGTCCCTTGTATCCGCTACAATTATTGGCGCTATTTATTAAAATAAGAGATAAGAAATTTGTGCATTATCTGTTAGTAAATCAAACTGTTTTATTCCCTTTTTAGAAAGACTTCAGCGTTAATTTGTTGCACTGAAAATTAAATCAATTATGCAGCAATATTTAAAGCTTCTCGATCATATTTTAGAAAACGGAAATCAAAAAGGGGACCGCACAGGAACCGGAACTCTAAGCTGTTTTGGTTATCAAATGCGTTTTGATTTGAGCAAAGGGTTTCCGGTTTGTACAACTAAAAAATTGCACCTCAGATCTATTATTCATGAGTTGCTTTGGTTTTTGAGTGGAGACACAAACATTAAATATCTTAAAGAGAATGGAGTTCGAATATGGGACGACTGGGCGGATGATAATGGGGATTTGGGGCCAGTTTATGGATATCAATGGAGAAGTTGGCCAACTTCTGCTGGGGAATCAGTAGATCAAATTTCTCGCTTAGTAGAAATGATTAAAACTAACCCTAATTCTAGAAGATTGATGGTTAGTGCTTGGAATTGTGAGTTTATTGAAGACATGGCTTTGCCACCTTGCCACACAATGTTCCAATTTTATGTTGCAGATGGAAAGCTTTCTTGTCAATTGTATCAACGAAGTGCGGATACGTTCTTAGGAGTTCCGTTTAATATAGCATCATACGCGCTGTTAACTTTAATGCTGGCTCAAGTTTGTGATTTAGAACCGGGTGATTTTGTGCACACATTTGGTGATGTTCACCTTTACAATAATCATATTGAACAGGCGAAATTGCAATTGACTCGTGAGCCAACAGCATTACCTAAATTGAAAATCAATCCTAACGTGAAAAATATTTTCGATTTTAAATTTGAAGATTTCGAATTATTGAATTACGATCCAATGCCACACATTAAGGCGGAGGTGTCGGTTTGATCCGGTCTATTATAGTTGCCATTTCCGAAAATAATGGCATTGGTAGAGACAATGATTTATTGTGGCATTTGCCTTCGGATATGAAGTTTTTTAGAAAAACAACGTTGAGACATTGCGTCATAACCGGAAGGAAAAATTACGAATCGATACCAGAAAAATATAGGCCTCTAGCGAATCGTACTAATATTGTAGTTACTCGTAATGCCAATTATAAAGCTGAAGGTGCCGTCGTGAAAAATAGCCTAGAGGAAGCGTTAGAGTTTGCTAAAAGTGAAAACGAAAGTGAGGTTTTCATTATTGGAGGTGGTCAAATATACAAGGAGGCAATGGGAAAGAATGTCATCGATAAAATGTACATTACCCATGTTGCTAAGAGCTGCGACGCCGACACCTTTTTTCCTGAAATAGAATTGTCCAATTGGAATATTAAAGGGCGTTTTGCACTAGAATCTGAAAGCTTTGCAGCTGAGGTTAGAGTTTATGAGAAAAAATGAACACTTTAAAAGCAATTATCATCCTTTTAGAAGCTCGGGTATACGCGTATAATTCTTCTGAAAAAACAAAGATTAGGTACTGAATTTTTTAACACTTCGTGTGTAATGCATTTCAAATATTCTGGATTATTCAAGAAGTATTTACCTTAGATAATTAATTTTGAGGCAACCGTCTGATATTTAGTGCGTCTATGTTTATAATAAATACAACAAAAAAGTAAGATATGAAAAAGATAATTGCAATAGTTTTTGGGCTAGTTATCGGTTTAACAGTAAGTTATGATACTTATGCTTCTCACCTTGCAGGCGGCAGTATCCGTTATGATTATGTAGGTCCAACGCCAGGTTCGACTACTTCTTGGAGATATAAAATTACTGTTTATGCTGTAAGATACTGTACGGGTATTACCTATAATTGTGGTAATCGACCAGAAGAAATTTATGCCAGATGTTCTCAAACGGGAGCGCAACTAGGACCGATTCGGTTAACCGCAGTTCCTTACATTCCAAAGCCAGGTGAGCGCCCAAACGCACGTGGCGCAAGAGATGTTTCAGATGTATGTCCAAATCAGCAAACCTCTTGTGAAACTCAAGGAGGTGTTAATGGATACGAAGTATTTGCATGGGAAGGAACGATTGATTTACCGCGTTGTAATTCATGGCAAATAACTAATAAAAGTTGTACTTGTTGTCGAAATGGGGTTCAGAATTATGCTGGGCTTGGCAACACTGGCTTAGAAACGTTTATCAATACAGCTTGGTCACCAAGAACTAACCCTGGAGGTGCACCTGCCAACAGCGCTCCTGTATTTGCAGATGAAGCAAAACCATTTCCTTCAGTATGTGTTGGACAAGATGTTTTTTATGGAATTGGAACTTATGATGGGGATGGTGATAGTCTTCGCTTTGAAGCTGTTTGTCCATGGGCCACTAATGGAGTAGGTGGAAGACCTGTTTTAGTGCGCATGACACCTCGTGGTACTGGCGTCTCTTGTACACGAGCTATTCCTGGCTTAGTTTTAGATCCTGCTACAGGATTAATATCCTTTACACCAGCTGCTACTGGTGCGTATATCGTAGCTTTCTATGTTAGTGAATACGAACGTTGCACTGGTATTCTTAAAGGAAAGACTTATCGTGAGGTTCAGTTCCAAGTTGCATCTTGTACTAACAAGGTTCCTGTTGATAAGAGTGGTATTTCCAATATTACAGGTCGAGCAACTTTGCTTTCTTCCTACAAAATGGAAGTGTGTAACGGTGACTTGATTACTTGGGAGGATACTATAGAGGATCCAGATAGAGGAGATACTTTGCAAGTTCAGAGTAACTTATTAAGAGTAATGCCAAATGCTAAAATGGAAATCATTTCAATAGGTAAAAGAAACTCGATAGTAGTTCGTTTTACATGGAGAGCAGTTATGGGAGCCGATCCTATAAAAAGTTTTTTCATGACCTATACGGATAATAAATGCAACATTCCCGGCAGTGGTTTCTCTGTATTCGAGTTGGATGTAAAGCCTTCAGCTGCATTGGATCCAGACAAGTATGTATGTAAGGGAGACACGGCGTTTTTGACTGGATATGGAAGTAATACATTTAAGTGGACGAGTCTTTTTGGCGATCCGTTAATTCCAGGAGTAAATTGGTTTCCAGACACGAATATTGGTGTGGATACAAACAAGTTTGTAAGGTTTGTTCCTAGTGTAACATCAGCCTTAGCGATTGAGGTACCAAACGTTAGAGGATTATGTGGTGAGATTGTACAGAATTGTTTTGTGAAAGATACGATTAAGATATACGTTCCTGAGGCTTATCAAATTACTATGCCAAATGATACCGTAATATGTAATCCAGCTGCAGGTCCTTTAGATGTTACAACATCAAAGTCCAATTTGAAGTACACTTATAAGTGGTCACCAAATAGAACGTTAAATAACGATACATTGCGTAATCCTAGTTTTAGTAAAGTATTGAAAAACACGAAGTATACAGTAACAGTAACAAGTGATTCAGGGTGTTTACGAGAAGCTTCTATTCAGGTAGATGTAACAAACCCGTTTCCGCAAAATATGCGTGCAATGGCTACCGATACTTTGATTTGTTTACAAGACACCATCGGTCTTTATGTCAATACAGGATCAATAAACTATGGAAGTTGTGATACGAGTATCTACCCCTGTTTAGGAAATACTGTAGACAAGACATTTGGAGCAGGAACTATACGAAATCAGAGTGGACAGAACAATACTCCTGCGATATATGCGAGTAGAAACCGTTCTATTCGCACACAGTTTTTGTATACAGCGGCAGATTTAAAGACACGAGGAATAGGAGCGGGACCGATAACATCAATAGGATTTAATATTGTGCAAATAGGAAACCAAGGAGCGAACCCTTTCAATGGTTTTACGATAAAAATAGGTTGTACAGGATCGACAAAAATGGCGACATCATTTGTTACCGGTTTAAAAGTGGTAAGCGATGCAAAGGCACACATTCCAGTTTTAGGTTGGAATACTCATGTATTTGACAGAGATTACGTCTGGGATGGAGTCTCGAACTTATTGGTAGAGATTTGCTGGGACAATGGTCCAAATCGTTACAACTGGGATCATATTATGACCTTTGATGCTGTAACATATGCAAGCTCAATACGCTATTATTCAACGACAGCAAATGCGGCATGTAACGCTTCAACTCCAACAGGAGCAGCTATGTTCTTATTGCCGCGTACTAAATTTGGGGTGTGTTCAGGAATTGATGGAGCAAATTATAAGTTCCAATGGTTACCCGATCCGGTTACAGCCAATGGCGGCTTTATTTCAGCAACGAATTCAGACAGCACAAGTGCGAGTGTAAACTTAACGACAGCAGGAAACTATAAGGCTTTTGTTTCAGATACAAGCGGCGTATGCTTTGATACCCTAGATTTAAAAATAAATGTAGTATCAAAGTATCAAGTTAAGCCAGATACATTAGGGGAGCAATGTTTAACAAGTGGCATTATCCAACTTACTTCACCGACACCCCATGAGATATCTAATCCAGGCGGAAAGTGGAGCGGAACAGGTATTATAAATGATTCATTAGGCCTTTGGGATCCATTGATTTCAGGAGCAGGAAGATTCCCGGCAACGTTTAATGTAAGTGGAGATGCGTGTGCAAATGCAGGAACAACTTATTTGAACATAGTAGGATTACCTGATTTGAGTCTTATAACTCCCGATTCAGCGTGTAAGTTAAATGGATTAGGTCTAAGAGATTCCTCACAACAAGAGTTGATCGGTATTTATACAGATACCAATATAGCAAAATGGTATTTCAGTGGATTAGGCATAGATTCAGTTAAAATGGGTCAAGGTCTGGGTAAGAGTAAAACCCATAATTGGTATTATATAGATGGAAGCGCCTTTAACCCAACAGTAGGAAACCCTGATACAGCAAGGATCCGTTACAGAGCATTTAAAGGGTGCTGGCACGATACAATTGTAAAGGTACCGGTAGTAGCGCCATTTGATCCTACCTATTTGGGTGTTATGAGCAATGGTTTGCCAATTTTCACGAATCAATTTTGCTCTACGAGTAAGTCAGATACCCTAGCCTCTATAGGAAAGGGAGGGAGTTGGAAGTCATTTCAATCTACATCAGGCGCACAAGGCATTCAAAATCAAGGAATCATAGATCCTATTCGAGGAGTATTCAATCCAAGACTAGTAAACAATGGTGCTGGCGGAGAGGCTTATATCCAAGTAGCTCGCGGCGGATTTTGTGGAGACAGTGCTAGTTATAAGGTGACCATATTACGCGCACCAGAAGTACAGGTTTTAGCAGAGAACTTTTGTTTCAAATCACCAGGAGATTGTATTGACAGTGAAATACCTGCAAGCGAAAGAAAGAAGTTGATTAAAGTACGAATAGCCAAGAACCCATCAAGGTTAATTGATAACAGTGATCCGACGACTTATGTTGATGTAGTAACAGCAGATAGAGTACAGACAGGATGGCCAGACTTGATAGAATCGGATAAGATAACTAAGTGGGATGGAAATCCTTGGATGATATTCCCATACAAGTGTGAGTATCCATTCTGTCAGTTATCAATAGGAAGATATCCGGTAAGCTATACAATGGCAACAGCGTATCGAAAAGGCACGAATCATCCAGATTCGATATGTGCATTTACACATGATACAGCGATATTTATATCAAAAACTCCAGATGCACCGATTGCAACAGAGGGAGATTATAGAATCTGTTTAGGCGATAGTTTACCAGAGTTGAAGTATGAAGATTTTGATGGTAATTTGACTTTAGAGTGGTACAATGATGAGTTGGATGATAATAAGGCGAATGCTATATCATCCGGTAATCCAATACAATCGGATCCAAACTTTGAAGGATTTGTACCCGACTTAGATGGCCAGTTTCATGCAAGGTTGCGAGATGCTGCCGGTTGTATAAGTAAATCCGCTTCGATCGGATATAGTGTATTTGGCTATCCAGATGTGTCTTTTATCCGCAGTTTGGATACTGTAAGAGTAGGAGACGCAGCAGAATATACGAATACAACCAAGTACAATCTATTACCAATAGAATACCAGTGGAAGTATGGTCGTGGCCAAGGAGGCGAAGTAGAGACTTATGCGTTTGTCGACCAGCCAGAAATCACACCATGGCATACGTTACCATCAGAAGAGTACAATCCATTGGTGTATTCAGGAAGTACATTTGGGATTGATTTAGTTCGATTGGTCGGAGTAAATGATATCGGTTGTTCGGATTCGGCACAGTATATTTTGTATGTTGATCAGATTGTAGATCCAAAATTCCCTAACGTTTTCACACCAAATGGAGATAAGATCAACGATTGGTGGTCCGCTATAAGCCCGAAAGGGAATGGGGACTATGATGAGCAGATGTTGCGACAAGCATACCAAGATCAGTTCTTAGAAATCGAGGGTTATATTTACGATAGATGGGGCCGAAAAGTACGAGAGTTGAGCATGGATGATCCGTTTTGGAAAGGCGATAATAAAGCTGGAAATGATCAGCCCGATGGAATCTATATGTACATAATTGAGATGAAGATACGAAGTGCATCGCAAGAAGTATTTAAAGAACAAGGCACGATTACTTTAATTCGAGGCAAATAGTTTATAAATCGGAAGTCTCAAACGACAAATTTTGAAAAGCACCCTGCAAATGGGTGCTTTTTTTGTTTGTATTAATTTAGTTTTGAGTATCTTTTAAAGAATTATAGAGACAGTTTTAGCTTTAGTCAGCGCAAGCATATGAGAGCCATTTGGAATCGTAAAGTTGCATTCAATATTTCTATACGGTAAAGTGTGATCTTTTGTCCCATGGATATGAATAATTCCAATTGGAGCTGCAGTTCGTTCTCAACGAATAATCATTTCAATAGTTCGCTTTAAAAACAAAGGATCTTTGTCGCTGAGTATGGCTTGAAATGTTTCTTTATTGGTTTTGCTATCTCTTTCCGCAATGGGCTGCAGAACTTTTGCACCGAATTTCACTAAGCTTTTTGGTACAAGTTTATATATAGGAATTACCTTTTGAAAACGATATTGAAATGGTAATTATGTACGTGATTTAGCGGAGGACATTATTATCGTTTGAACAGGATTTAAAAAAGTACTCACCTCTGTGGCCAACATTCCACCTATGGAAATTCCAATTAAAATGAAAGGCTTTGAAGTATCAATTTGAGCGCTCAATTCAATTGCAAATTCATGTATTGTTGCTTTTTTACTTGGAAGAGAATATTTTATTTGATGAATGCTAAACGAGCTGTCAAATTTCAAATCTTGAAAGAGGCGAAAATCGCTCCCTTGTCCAGGAATTAGATAAATGTTGGTTTTGGCAAGTGCAGAATAATTCATTGCAGTTAAAAATACAAAGAGAAATAGTACGAAAATTGAAGAATTGATTTTCACACTGTAAACTTCACAATTTTTTTTGAAGTCTAAAATTTTTCCACCCATTTTCTACTTCTTTGTCTTATGAACTCTCAAATGAAAATATGGGCTGCATTAATTGTAATTATTCAACTGCTTACCGGTTGTTGGGTGGTAAACCCTCGATTTGTAAAAGAACCAAAGAAAGATGCTAAACCAATAAAGGTTTCTAAAGAATATCAAGTCTTGGGCAAGTATAATGCGCTGCGAGCGTGTTACGATGTGCTGCATTACGGTATTGAAATTGAACCAAACCCTGAGAATAAAACAATTGAAGGTTCTGTGGTTTTTACTTGTCGGTTAGACAGTGTTTCTGACAGCCTGCAATTTGATCTTCATAAAAACCTAGATGTAAAAGGCATTTATGTAAAAAACGATACTGAGCCAATTCCATTTTCTAGGAACTTGAGAGCAATTCAATTTTCTATTGAAGATTACGAAATAAACAAAGGCGACGTTTTTCGATATAGAGTGGAATATGGCGGAAAAGCTATGAAGGCAAAAAGACCGCCTTGGAAAGGCGGAACCGTTTGGAAAAAAGATAAAAACAAAAATCCTTGGCTTGGAGTTGCTTGTGAAACAATGGGTGCAAGTGTGTGGGTTCCTTGTAAGGACCATAACCTGGACGAAGCAGATTCAGTGTCAGTAAGTGTTATTTGTAAAAATACGGTGACAGGAGTTAGTAACGGAAGATTGACAGGAGTCGATACGCTAGAAAACGATAAGCTAAAATTTAATTGGGCTACATCCTACCCGATTAATAATTACAACATAACCTATTATATAGGTGACTTTGTAGAGATAAAGGACACTCTTAATGCTATTCGTGGTTTGGTAAATGTGAGTCATTATGTACTTAGAGATAATGAACAAAAAGCAACTGAACATTTTCAGCAGGTACACGATATTTTCCATTTTTATGAAAAGACGTTTGGCCCTTATTCTTGGGTGAAAGACGGTTTTAAATTAGTTGAAGCTCCATATGCTGGAATGGAACATCAGACAGCAATAGCTTATGGCAGTGGGTATGAAAATAGAGCGATTGTGCATTCGGATTATATTATATTGCACGAAGCGGCTCACGAGTGGTGGGGTAATTCAGTTAGCGCAACCGATTTTGCCCACATTTGGATTCACGAAGGCATGGCCACTTATTCAGAGGCTTTGTATGCCGAGCATGTTGGTGGAGAGGATAGTTATTTCAATAAAATCCGATACGATAAAATTTTTATCCAAAACAAACGACCGGTTGTTGGGCCAGAAGACCTTATGTATTTTAATTTCAAAGAGTCTGATTGTTATATGAAAGGCTCAGTGGTTATGGCAACTTTGAGATCGGTTCTAGAAAGTGATTCTTTATTTTTTGAGATTATAAAAACGTTTTATGCTGAAAATGAAAAGCAATTGGTAAACACAACTGATTTTATGGATTTGGTGAATTCAATTACTAGACAAAATTTCAATTGGTTTTTTAATCAATATTTATACGATAGACATGTACCAACTTTAGAGCAGTTTGTAAGTTTCGATGGGTTTATCTACCATAGATGGTCCAATTGTAATCCAGATTTCAAAATGGAACTGGATGTAGAAATCAATAATGTTAAGTATCATATAAAGCCTACAACGGTGTTAAGCAGAACTGAAATATATAAAACGGGTATTGAGCATAATTATAGTTTCGATAATTATGCTAAATATTATCGTTGGAACAAGGAAAATCATGAACTAGAAAAGGAATATGAGGACGCGGCCTCAGAGACTATAGATCATTAAAATATCAAATTGTTTAAGGAAATAGGTTTGCCTATTTCATGCCGATAGATTAAAACTCGATTTCCTTCTTTATCGCTAGAATCCAAACACAAAAAGTTATGATTGTGAAATTCAGGATGATTATTGAAATTATAATGCCCAATAAACAGTGGCTTTTCGTTTTTTGGAATAGCTCAAAGAACGATTTTCAAATGACGAATTGAAGGAGGTGTTCTGCCATTTTTCATTCCATTTTGTAATTACTTCTTTCAGCGATTTTCCTTTGTTTTTTTGCCACCATTTATAGCGTATTCCAGATTGGATGTTTCCCTCAGAATCGATACTTGTAAATGCATCAGGCAAAGTGAGTTCGGGTCCTTTTAGTAAACGTTCAATACAGAAAAATGATTTTTTACCAATTTTATAGCTATTCTGAAAGAAACCTTCATTCCTTAATCCTTCAGGGTATTTTGTATTTAACCACTTTATCCATTGAGGATCCCAACAGGCGTGAACAGCTCTGAAGTGCTTATTTTCAAAAAATAAAGGGAGACTTTTCAGCCATGCCAGGTGAGTTTCTAAATCATTTTTATGACTCTTGTAGCTCTTTAATGTAGCGCTGTGTTGCCTTAGGTTTTTTAAAGTATGCCTGCGCAAGAAAGAACGTTTATCTAATTTATTTAGATAGCCCAGAAAATTGAACTCGTGGTTTCCTAAAATGACTTCTGCAATTCCGGCTTCATGAAGTTGTTTGACTAGTTCAATGACTTTGCGGGAGTCAGGTCCGCGATCCAATAAATCTCCAAGGAATAATAGTTTACCAGAATTGAAGGTGAGTTTTCCATTTTCGGAGGTTAATCCTGCAGATTTAAGGCGCCTTGAAAGTCGCTGATATTGACCATGTACGTCACCTACGATATAATAAACTTGAGATTTCACTAACTTCAAATATTGGATTTATTAAGCTTTGAAATAAAAAAAAGCCTGTTTTTAATAAACAAGCTTTTCAATAATTAAATAGAAACTGGCAGCGCTAGTTGAGCATGCCGTCTTTGTATTTTTCTACTTTCAATTCCTCGCCATTTTTCTTGTACCAAATACTTTTTCCATCTCTTAAACCATTTTGGATTTTGAACTCCACCTGAGGTCTTTCAGGGCCAAACCAAAGCACGTATTCACCCTTTTCTACTTTCCTCCCGCTGGATTTGTCTAAAAACAATTCCTCACTCATGATACCGTTTTTGAATACTTTTTTCCAAACTATACGAGGATTGTAAAAATACGACCAGTCGCCTTGTTTAATATTCGTAGAGTAAACTCCTCGATATTCTACCGAACCGGTTTTTGTTACAGAATATCCCCCATGTCTTTTGAAAACTGCGGTATCCTTTCCTGACTTTAAGTAAGTAATCAAAAAAGTATTTTCATTTAATGTGTCACCTTCAGGTTGATACATTAAATCAACTGATTCTGAGCTATCTATCATTTGCTCTTCAGCTGTGATTTTAAGGTAATTTTCTGGACTATAATCAAGTTCCAACTTTAAGGTTTCAGCACCATTTTTATTGAAACGATACAATTCAACAACTTTGTTTTCGTCGTAAACGATGGAATGCGTAAGTAGTTTCTGTCCGTTATAATAACTCCATTCGCCCGATTTTATGCCGTTTTCATAAAATTCTTCTCTTGTTAGGTTCCCAGTTTCAGAATAATAACTCCAAGTCTTATTTTTTTTATCTAAGGCGTAAGTTCCTTTGATTACCGTTATCGAATTTTTATCCATTTGATAGGGACCGTTGAGTTGATTATTTAAATAGGCAACTTTTTCAATAGTATTTTTAGATGGATTTCGATATATCCATTTTCCAATTTTTATATCCTCGGAGTAAGTTCCAGACTCTAAAATAATTCCTTTGGCATCTTTTTTAGAATAGATACCACTTAATTCCCCCATTTGCCAAGGAATAGATTCTGTTTCTTTAATTGTTTTTCCGTCTAAGTATTTGAAGTAAATTAATTCAGAACCAGTTTTAACGCCTTCAAAATATTGAATGTCTTGCATTAATCTTTGCGGTTGTGCATTGAGAGTATCATAAACCTTCCAATGCAGATGAAGTTTACCTTTTTCGTAACTGCCCACTTTATGCAAGTTTCCGTTATTCAAATATGTCCATAAACCGTATTGAACTCCTTTTACATATTGCCCAGAATCTAAAGGAGTAACAATTGTTTTTCCGGAATCATCTATTGATACAATTGATTCTTTGTAAGCTCCGTTTAGCAGGTTTTTAGAATATCCTCCATTTAGTTGAAGTGAATCCTTTAATTCTTGAAATGGACCATTAAGCGTATCGTTAAGCCATGAGTAATATTGAATAATTATTTTGTTGTCTAATGAGTCGTATTCGTAATAATTCCAGGTTCCTTGTTTTTGGTTTTTTTTACTCGAGCCTTCCAGCATCAAATTTGTTGAAGTTAAATCAAAACCTTTTACAGTTCCATCAACCATTCTTTTTTTGAAAGGAATTTCCATTTTCAAATTTTGAGCAGAATCGATATAAATAGATTTGCCATTATTAATAGTATCTATTTGCGCAGTGGCAAATGTTAATGCCATTGTAAAGGCAAAACCAGTGCAAAATTTTTTCATAATTTGAGAGTTCATTCAATACCAAAGTACGAATTCTAATTGGCTAAAAGTCTAGTTAGTTTAAATATAAAAGTTCTTTAATAACGTATTAACGTGTACTTTCTTTTAATCGGATAAAAGAGTTTTATTTAGGTTGAAAAGTTTGCTTTTAGGTGGCTTTTGCCACTTTTGAGTTGCTTGTATTCTATAATTTTTCTATATCAGTAGTTATCATAAAGGACATGGGTAGTCTTTGTAAAGGTTAATCAACTATAATTAGTAGCGTCAAACCTAATCATGCGAACGAAAAATATTCAATAATTCATTAAAACCCTTACTTTTGCAGCCCCAAATTTTATTAATTGGATAGGTTTGGGTATTTGATTGAAATAAAGGCTTTTAGCAAAGAAAATACATCTTGAAATGGATATTAAACAAGACAAAATAGACGACCTTAATGCAGTAATAAGCATTACAATAACTCCAGAAGATTATCAAGAAAAAGTTAACACGGTTCTTAAGGACTATCGTGCAAAGGCAAATTTGCCTGGCTTTAGAAAAGGAAAAGTTCCTTTTGGGGTTGTTAAGAAAATGTACATCGAAGGCGTTATGGCTGAAGAGGTGAATAAAATGTTGGTCGATAGTTTGTACAAATACATCGAAACTGAAAAACTTCAAGTTCTTGGAAATCCTATTCCTGGAAAGGATGAAGAAATTCGAGAGTCACTTGCAGAAGGTGAGTCTTTTGAATTTAAATACGATATCGGCATTTCTCCAAAATTGGAAATTGGTCTATCTAATAAATTTAAGATGGATTATTACAAGATAAAGGTTGATGTTGCATTAGTAACCAAATACACAAAAGACTTAACTCGTCGATATGGTTCTATTAAAGAAGTTGAAATTGTGGGCGAAAGCGACATGGTTAATGCTGCGATGAGTGAGTTGGATGGTAATGGCAATAAAGTAGAAGGCGGAATTCATAGTCACGCAAGTATTGCTCTAGAATATTTAGAAAAAGCAACTTCTAAAAAGTCGTTGTTAGGTAAAGGACTAGAAGCTAAATTGGTTGTTGACCCAAGGGATTATAGCAAAGGCGACGCAGATTTAGCTGCTATGTTGCACGTTGACAAAAAAGATCTTAATTCTATTGGTAAACAATTTGAATTAGTGATCAAGAAAATTCACCAAGTAACTCCATGTGAGATTAATCAAGAGTTTTTTGACAAACTTTTTGGTCCTGGAACGGTAAAAACGGAAGACGAGTTCAAAACGCGTTTGGCTGAAGATTTAGAAAAGACATTAGAAAGTGATTCAGATAAATTGTTGGTAAAACATTTATTCGAAAAGCTAAATGAAAAGCATAAGATCACTCTTCCTCAAGATTTCTTGAAAAGATGGTTAGCGCTTTCCAATAAGGACGTTGCAGCAGAAGAAATCGAAAAAGATTTCGATGGTTTTATTGAAAACATGAAACGCCAGTTAATTGAAAATCAAGTAATTAATGAGACGGAAATTAAAGTTGAATTTGCTGATGCTTTAGAAAGAACTAAATCTTTGTTTGCTCAGCAAATGTCTCAATATGGAAGTGAAGTAACTGAAGATGATATTGAAAGTGCAGCTAAAAACTACCTTTCTAAGAATGAAGAATCACGTCAGATTTATGAACAGCTTATGCAAGAAAAGCTGTTAAATGTGTATAAAGAAACCTTGAACTTAAAGACTAAGGAAGTAAGCTTTGATGATTTCGTTAAATTAGCAACTGGCAATAATCCTAAAAAAGGTATTCTAGATAGTTTATCTAACTTGGTAAAAATGTAATAATGGACGGAAAAGAATTTAGAAAATACGCCACCATGCACAAAGGCATGAGCGGTATGGCAGTCGATAACTATATTGAATCTAGCATTCGACCAATGCGTGGAATGACTCCATATATTTTGGAAGAGCGTCAGATGAATGTTCAAGCTATGGACGTTTTTTCGCGGTTAATGATGGATAGAATCATTTTCTTGGGAACTGGAATCGATGATCAAGTTGCGAATATTGTGCAAGCGCAATTGTTATTTTTAGCTTCTGCTGATGCAACAAAAGATGTTCAAATTTACTTGAACAGCCCTGGTGGATCTGTATATGCGGGATTAGGTATTTATGATACTATGCAATACATTGAGCCAGATGTAGCTACTATTTGCACTGGAATGGCAGCTTCAATGGGTGCTGTATTATTATGCGCTGGTGAAAAAGGAAAGCGATCTGCTTTACCTCATGCTAGAGTAATGATTCATCAGCCAATGGGTGGTGCACAAGGACAAGCTAGTGATATTGAAATTACAGCTAGAGAAATTCAAAAATTAAAGAAAGAACTGTACGAGATTATCGCAAAACATTCAGATCAAACTTATGACAAGATTTGGGAAGATGGCGATCGCGATTACTGGATGACTGCAGATGAGTCCAAAGCATACGGTATGGTTGATGAAGTACTAACAAAATAAACAATGTCTAAAAATGAACCAAAGTGTTCGTTTTGCGGTAAGAGCAAAAGCGAAGTAAACATTCTGATAGCAGGGATATCGGGTCACATTTGTGACGGTTGTATTTCGCAAGCGCAGCATATTGTGGAAGAAGAAGTCACTCAGCGAGTAGAATCAACGATTTCAAAGTCGTTGAATCTACTTAAGCCGAGAGATATTAAATCTCATTTGGATGAGTTTGTAATTGGTCAGGAGCAAGCTAAAAAAGTGCTTTCTGTTGCCGTTTACAATCATTACAAACGGATTACTCAAAAAGACGAAAACGATGATGTAGAGATTGAAAAATCAAATGTTATTCTTTTGGGTGAAACTGGAACTGGAAAAACATTGTTAGCCAAGACAGTTGCAAAGATTTTGAATGTTCCATTTGCAGTTGCTGATGCTACGGTTATCACTGAAGCTGGTTATGTTGGAGAGGATGTAGAAAGTATTCTTGCTAAGTTGTTGCAAGCAGCTGATTTTGACGTTACTGCAGCTGAAAGAGGAATTGTTTTTATTGATGAAATCGATAAGATTGCTCGTAAGAGTGACAATCCGTCAATAACAAGAGATGTCTCTGGAGAAGGCGTTCAACAAGCAATGTTGAAATTACTAGAAGGTGCTGAAATTGGTGTTCCACCGAAAGGTGGTAGGAAACATCCCGAGCAAAAGCTGGTGACTATCAATACCAAGAATATCCTTTTTGTAACAGGAGGAGCATTTGGTGGAATTGAAAAGTTAATCAGCTCAAGACTGAACACTACGTCTGTTGGATATGCTTCTAAATCTAAGCGTTTAAGTAAGGTGGAAAGTGCAAACATGTACCAATATGTAACGCCACAGGATTTGAAGAAATTCGGATTAATTCCAGAATTAATTGGTCGCTTTCCCGTGCTTACATATTTAAATCCATTAGATGAATCTGCGCTACGTAGAATTATTACGGAGCCTAAAAATGCTCTGATCAAACAGTACATTAAATTGTTTGATATGGAAGACATTAAACTTACAGTTGATAAAGATGTATTGGATTTTATGGTTAAAAAGGCAATGGAATTTGCACTTGGAGCTAGAGGTTTACGATCCATTTTTGAGGCTGTTATGATTGATGCTATGTATGATTTGCCCTCTAAAAAAGACATAAAAGAGTTTAAGTTGACTCTAAGCTATGCTAAAGAAAAACTAAAAAACTCTACGATTCAAAATTTGAAGGTGGCTTAGAATTTTAAGAAAGAAATAAAATAAAAAAGGCGATATATGTCGTTTTTTTTGTTTTATTTCATTGAGGGTAGATTGGACTTCCAGTTTTTATATAGATTTAGTGAGAGTTCTTTTGCAAGTATCGTATTACATGCTTTATCAACAATCATGTGATGTAAATAAATGTTTGCTATCAAGATAAATATCATATACAACGCTTAATGATAAAACTATATAACAAGAGTTTCAACTCATAATGTGTTTATTGTGCAAGTAGTTTAAGGCTATCTATTCTTTTTTTAGGCTAGCATTTTCTTCTTAAATCAGATGCTATCATTAGATTTATCGAATCCGATTCTTTGCAGAATGTAATTAAGAAATTGAGCCTACAATTTAATTCAGTAATTAATACTTCTCTTAGTTTTTAAAAACTGTTGTTCAGGCAGCCAAAATTCTGCAGTATAACTAAATAACTTCAGATGTTTTTTAATTAACCAAATACCACATCAATGGTATTGGTGTTCTAGCAATTTGGTGCCATCTTTGCTATTTAGAATAATTCTAAATAATGAAAGACTTCAACATACTAAATGCAAACGCAAATGTGCTTATGGCGAATGGGCTTAATGCCGTTTTGCGAAAGGGTGAAGGAATAGATAACATTCAGACGGTTCGCTCTGAAGCACAGATGTTTACTTCACTGAAGAATGGCGATTTCGAAATAATTGTAATCGATCCAGGCTCTAAGGAGCACTTCTCTTTTGATTCTACCATTGAATTAAAAAGTAAATATCCACATCTGAAAATTCTAATAATTTCTGACATTGAATCACCACTTGAAGTACTGCGAGTATTAGAAAAAGGAATTCAAGGATATTTAACTCGACAATGCGACGAGGCGGAGGTAATTCACGCAGTTTTTGCCATTGCAAAAGGCGAAAAATTTTATTGCAATAAAGTCTTAGATATTATTCTAAACAAGCAGTTTACAACTGATGAAATTGCCAACTGTGAACCTACTGCATTGTCCGCAAGAGAAAATGAAATAACGGCACTAATTACTAGCGGTTTTACCAATAAAGTGATCGCAACGAAGCTACACCTAAGCCACCACACTATTCATACCCATAGAAGAAATATCTTTCAAAAATTAGGAATAAAGTCCGTCACCGAATTAACAATGTATGCCATAAATGTGGGGTTGATTTCTAATTAACAATACCATTATTATGGTAGGTAGATTGACCCAAAGAAGCGATTGATTGCTGATAAATAGGTTTTTATTTTTGTAAGAAATTAATTACAATACAGCATGAAGTATAATTTACTACTTAGAAAGCCATCACTTTTAATTTTGGTATTACTGACTGGATATACAGTTGTTTTAAATGCACAAAAAGACAAAAAACAAAAAGATATTCAAGCTATTATTTCAATGGCAGGTTGCTACAATGTTTCATTTAAATACACAGAAACTTTCGCACCTGAAATTGATTATGAAATGGCTTTTGACTATACCTCAGCAGCCTTTGAATATGCCGAAGTCATACAGAAAACCGAAGACAAAATAGTGCTTCAGCACTTGCTTATTATCAACGACTCCATGATTATTAAACACTGGAGACAAGACTGGACGTTTGAAAAAACTGAAGTATATCGCTTCGACAAAAATAATAAATGGGCTTATGAGCCTAAGTCTAAAAAAGAGGTTGAGGGTAAGTGGACGCAAGAGGTTTACCAAGTAGACGATAGCCCAAGATATACAGGGACAGCAACTTGGACACATGTAGACGGAACTGCTTCATGGTATAACAAGGCCGACTCTCCACTTCCAAGAAGAGAATATACTAAACGTAGCGATTATAACGTAATGAAGAGGGGTAATCGAGTTCAAATCAAGGGTGAAGACTGGTTACACGAACAAGATAACGATAAAGTGATTCGCGAAAACGGAAAAGAAGATGTTTTATTGGTGCAAGAAAAAGGCTACAATACTTATGTAAATAGGGCAAATGAAGACTGTAACCCTGCCAAAGAATGGTGGGCAAAGAATCAAAATAAATGGGCTGTTGTTCGAACTGTTTGGGAGGATGTTTACGGAGAACAAAAGAACTTAGAGCTTAAGGATAAAGTAGAAGATAAGCACATTTATGAGCACTTGTTTTATGGAAATAATTACGAAAAAAAAGCAGAAATTGAAGCCTTAATTGCAAAGTATGTTGTCCGTTAGTTTTAGGTTATTTCTTTTAAGTTTTGTGTTTTTTGGTATTCAGCTTGGTGCTGCTTGTCAAGAGAAGTGGCCGGTTCCGCTAAAAACGAAAGTTGAGAATGCACTATCAAAAATTTATGGAATCCAAATTCCTATTTCGCTAAAAAAGGTAAAAGTTTCGGAATTCATAGAGTCGGTTGCTAAACTAGAAATGAATCAGCATTTTTATGAAGTACACAAAAACAATATTAAAATTGGGTATCTATATGTTTCACAAGCAAATAGTATGAAGAATGTCTTTGACTATATGGTGGTTCTTTCTCCCGAATTGATTATCAAAAAAGCCAAAGTGCTTATTTACCGTGAACAACATGGTCGACAAATAGGCACGCCGCGTTGGCTAAACCAATTTAACGGAATGGGAATTTCAGACCGACCAAGAATTAACCAGGAAGTTGATGGAATTTCAGGAGCAACTATATCAGCTACAAGTATGACACAAGCGGTAAATAAATTGCTTCAGTCTTTATCTATTGTAAAAGAAAACGGAGCGATTTAATTGATTAAGGATGGCTATTTAACGAGTCTCCCAAGAGAGCTTAAATGGGTAGTTGTCCTTTTCATCATAACAGTTTCAGTTGGTTTTTATATTGGTATTGGATATGTAAATGAAACCACTGATGCAAATTCCAAAGGCATTGTAGAAAACTATATTGGAAATGAATCAGACGAACTTGCTAAAGTGATGAGGTTCAAGAAGTCGAAACACGAAATTTTCAGCATTTTACACACTCATTTTCTTTCCTTATCTGTGATTTTCTTAATCATAAGCTTACTACTTTATGGGGTTCCTATGAATATTAGGCTCAGAAAGTTTTTAATTCTAGAGCCTTTGCTCTCCGTAAACTTAACTTTTGGAGGAATTTTCTTTGTTTGGCTCGGTTTTGAGTGGGTGAGTTATATTGTGATGTTTTCAGGGATGTTAATGACCGTTTGCTACTCAGCCAGTGTTGTTTTAATTCTTTTTGGATTGACCAAAAACAACATAAACACTAGCCAAGGCTAATCCGTATACTGACCAAAAACCAATCAAATAATTAGGTTGAACAAACACTACCACAAATATGGTACTCGTATTTTACCACTAAAAAGTGACCATTTTACCTCTTTGGTGCGATTGTCAAACGAGAATGCCACCGATACATTTGCTTCTTACTATTAAGAATTAATCTAAATAAAAATAAAAAATGAAAAAATTAATACTATTATTACTTATAAGTTTAGGACTCTTTAGTTCTGGCAACGCACAATTAGACACTGTCTCGATTGGAGCTGGATATGCCAAAACGGTTTGGTATAACTTAGGTGACGATACAGAAACTTCTGTTGCAGGAAACAGCTGGGACTTAGGTTTTCAAATCAATGGATTTTCTGGCGCTATATTAGCCAATACTGCTTATGGCGCTAATCTTTATTTATATCCAAAAGGTGCTATTGCAGACACAGCAATATTAGATACCAACGGTCTTTCTACTTGGACTCCTTGGCACAACCCTTCGGACACTTGGAACAGCGGTGCTTTGAACAATGGAAGAACTGGTAGTGCAACTGATTTAGGTTGGGGAACCTACAGCGTAATTACTCATCACATTACTGGAGATAGCGTTTTTGTTTGGGTTACTGCAAGCGGAGATGTCAAAAAACTATGGATCTCTAGATTAGCCTCAGGTAAATATTACTTTACGGTAGCTAATTTGGACGGGTCAGGAAAAGTTCAAAGAGTGCTAGATAAAGATGATTTCCCTGGAAAGAACTTTGGTTATTACTCTATTTCTCAGGATAAGAACTTGAATATTGAACCAAACGGAGTATGGCATTTAGTTTTCTCGAAATACATTGAGTATTTGCCCACTCCATACAGCGTGAGTGGAATTAGAGCCAATGTTAACCATGGGTTATCTAAAGCCGAAAATCTATCTGATGCAGCAACTTTTGAAGATGTAAAAAGTTTAATGTTTACAGACAAAATAAACAGAGTAGGTTACGATTGGAAGTCTTACAATTTTGGCACTCGTGCCTATGATATAGAAGATAGCACAGCCTACTTCGTAAAAATGGACTCATTGAATTATTGGAAACTCGAAATGAAAGGTTTTGGTGGAAGTAAAAATGGAAACTATATTTTTAAGAAGACAAAAATCGTTCTTAAGGCTGCCCCAAAAGACACTACTTCTATAGAAACATTTATTAATGAAGTAATTACTGTAACGGGTTTTACTGTATTCCCTAACCCAAGTACTGATAAGCAAATTACACTAAGCCTAGACGCTAATGCTAATCAAGCGCTGTATCTAAACTTAGTCAGTTTAAGTGGTGAATTGGTGCACGATCAAAATATTGAAGCTTCAGCAATTCAGTCTGATATTCAATTGAATCTTAATCACCTGCAATCGGGTATTTATTTCCTTTCAATTTCGAATGAAAGAGGAAGCTCGATTCAAAAATTGGTCTTGCAATAATTAAAGCTCGATCAAGCTGAAAATTATGAATGAAAATAAGAACAGTACCTTCAGCCTTAAGCTTTGGATTATTTTCGGACTGTTTGTTGGCTTAATTGTCTACGAGGTTCGCCAATTCAGGATTGCTATTAAACAGAGAGAAAATTTTGAGTACGTTCGAAAAAAACAATCTGAAGAATTGAAAAAAGTGTTTGATGAGATAATAGAGTTTGATTGCACTCAAAAAGAATCGAATTAGAGTGAAATAACTCTAAATGACTGTTTATAAACTTTAATGAAAGGAACTATTCAATATTCCTTGTCCGTTTCCCGGAGCCTATTGGTCGACTTCCTTTTTAACATACAAGGAAGTCGACTATTTTTTCTTAAATCATTATGAATAACAACAACGAAAAACAAGCAATGGACTTTAACGCCAGTATAAATAATTTGGGTTCAGGAAGTTTCTTTGCTCAGGTATTGAATGAACAATCTTCCAATGGAATGAGCAGAGTGTACTTGGCTTTTAAACCAATCTCTGTAACTAGTACGACAACCAAAAACGACGTTCAACAATTCATTAAACAAAGTCCTGTGTAATGTGTAAAGTTTTGTTATTAGTTCTTTTAATTACCTCAATTGGATCTAAATCGCAGACTCTTTCCGTATTAAATAAAGGCAGTCATCAGTCCGATTTATCAATGATCGGTGCGACGGTATCTATTGTATCAGGCGCTGACAAACCAGTTTATTTATCGACTAATAACTTAGGGGAAATTGAATTTAAAAATCGTTTTAAAAATCAACAATACCCTCTATTCATAACCATATCACATATAGGTTTTATCACTCAAAACGATACGCTGAGTGTACCCCAAAGTAAAATATACGTCTTAGAAGAAAAAGCTTACCTGCGAGATGAAGTCGTTGTTACGGCGCAATACGCACCTACTTCAATAGAGAAATCAGTTTATAAAGTAAAGGTGATTAACAAACAGAAAATTGAACAAATGGCTGCGGTAAACCTTCGCGATGTGCTTTCGAATGAATTAAACATTAGACTTTCTCAGGACAATATTCTAGGTTCTGGTATGAGCATGCAAGGCATAGGTGGACAAAACGTAAAAATTATGGTTGATGGTGTTCCTGTTATTGGACGATTGGATGGGCAAATTGATTTGAGTCAGATTAACCTGAATGAAGTAGAGCGCATTGAAATAGTTGAAGGACCGCTGAGTGTAAATTTCGGAAGCAACGCATTGGCAGGTACAATTAACATCATTACGAAAAAAGAGAACAAGGAAACATTTAGAATTGGGGCTTCTACTTACAATGAAAATATTGGGACTCACAACAACACGATTTATGGAAATGTTAGTTTGCTTAAAAATCACTCAATCCGCTTTTCGACAGGTAGAAATTTTTTTGATGGTTGGAGTCCCGACGATACTTTTTGGCCGGACTATTCAGCTAAATTAGCAGATAGCGGTCGAGTAAAACAATGGAATCCCAAAGATCAATACTTCGGCCGTTTTCAATATCATTATAAACTTAAAAAATCGCGAATAACCTATAAATTAGATTATTACGAAGAAACGATTGAAAATCGAGGAACTCCACAACGCACACCTACTTCGTTTATTGGATTCGACGATTATTACCACACTAAACGAATAGACAATGCTATTCTCGCAAGAGGAATAATCAACAAAAATTGGAATTACAATTGGACGGGTGCTTATAATTATTTTCAACGTGTAAAAGAGTCTTATCGTAAAGATTTGGTGATTTTAGACAATAACTTGATTCCAGAAACCGGCCTGAATGATTCGCAAGATACCAGTAACTTTAAGCTCTTTATGTCAAGAGCAAGTATCTCCTCCAATCGAGATTCTTCTTGGATAAATTATGAATTGGGTTACGATATTAACGTTGAAAAGGCATCTGGAAAACGAATCGCAAATGGAACTCAAGAAATGAGCGACTATGCTGTTTTTGCTTCTGCAGAATTCTTGTTTTTCGGTCAAATAAAAGTAAAAACTGGAGCACGATTTGCCTACAACTCATTATATCAAGCTCCGATAACACCTTCGTTAAACGCTCAGTATTTCAAAAACAACTATTCATTCAGAGTATCTTATGCTAGAGGGTTTAGAGCGCCATCGCTCAAAGAGCTCTACTTTACCTTTAACGATATCAACCACAGTCTTTTTGGAAATCCAGATTTAACTGCAGAACGATCTAATAATTTTTCAGGCTCAGCTTCCAAAAAGATTTTAGTAAAAGAATTACTCATTAAACCAGAAATTAGTGGGTACTACAACTTTATTTTTGACCGCATTGCGTTTGCACAAATCAGTGCAACCAGTGATTCACTCCTATATTTTAATGTGGGTGAAAATCAAACAAAAGGAGTCAACTCGGCTGTTTCGGTATTGTACGATAATTTCAAAATTAACTTAGGAGGGTCCTATGTGGGCCGTTACAACCAGCTTTCTACGGAGAATGATATTGCTGAGTTTAGTTACTCTGCAGAATTCAATGGAAGCATGACCTACGTATTCACAAAACCTAAACTAAATATGAGCGCCTTCTTCAAACATCAAGGAAAATTACCCGGTTTTGGTTTTAATAGTGATGGAGAGGTCGTTAAACAAACCATTGAAGCTTACCAGTTACTAGACGCAACTATTTCTAAAGTTTTTTGGAAAAAACGGTTAACCCTCATGTTTGGCTTTAAAAACCTACTGAATGTGCAAAATGTTCAAGCTTCTTTAGCTGGAAATTCGCCGCATTCGGGAGGGGGACGATCCATCGCTATAGGCACTGGACGTGCTTTTTTTGTAAAACTGAATCTTGAATTTGCTAAGAAATGAACTACTTAAACCTTATCAAACTAATTTCAGTTCTAATTACTGTAGGACTTTTAAGTTCTTGTAAAAAAGATGAATTGCCATTAACAGCGCCTATTAATAGCATCACCAACCCAAATAACCCTATCAACCCAACTGACCTTAATAATCCGCAAGAACCCACCCCCAATGTTTTATTTTTGAATTCAGTAGATATGGGAGAAGATTACGGTGATCAAATCTGGTTTAGTTTGTCTATCGAATAAGGTAATAAAAACTAATTTAAGAACGGATTGGGACTTTTCATTCGACAATAGGGACGGAAAACACATCTTATATCTCAACGCAGCTACAATTCCTTCAGCTGCAATTAGTACTTCAAACGATATTATAACCTTGACAAACGATGTTGGATTAGACTATAAAAATGAGCATCATTCGGGAGCCCCAGATAAAATTGCTATTGGTGATATTTCTAATCTAAAATCAGTACTAGTTATCGATAGAGGATATGCTCCAGATGGTTCGCAAATTGGTAAATGGAAAATTCAGATAACCTCAATAGGTGGAGATAGTTATACATTTAGCTATGCTGAGCTGAACTCAACCACGATTAAAACTGGCGCAGTAAAAACGAATAGTAGTTATAACAGGACAGCATTTTCATTCAGTACGGATACTGAAATACAAATTGAACCTGCAAAAGATGCTTACGATTTGTGTTTTACACAGTATACCAATATGTTTAGCGATCCTCCTCTTGCCTACTCGGTTAATGGAGTAATCATTAACTCAAACAACACAACCGTAGCTGAAGAGTTTACAATACCTTTTGAAGGTATTACTAAAACAAGAGCAGAAGAGCTTACCTATAGTGCCAACGTTGATGTCATTGGGTACGATTGGAAGCAATTCGATTTGCAAAATAATATTTACAACATTCAAACAAATCAAAATTATGTGGTAAAAACCTCCTATGGCGATTATTTTAAGATTCGATTTATCAGCTTTTATAACGAGAATGGATTAAAAGGTGCTCCGGGATTTGAATTTATGAAGCTTTAAAAAAAAACAATGGATAATGATTCTATAATAGAGCTTTCAAAGTACGACAGCGGTTCGGTTCAATTTTGTACTGACTGCAAACACTACTCTGTCGTTTTTGGAAATGTAGTTTTGAACTTTAATTTTGAGGAGCTTTATAATTTCAAAAAAATGCTGGATAACATAAAAAAACCAAATTTTAATGTGGAAATTAATCAAGAGATGAGGACCGTAATTTTTGCTCGGCCTACAACTATAGGTTTTTCGCTAAATGAAAATGAAGTGACTCTAGTAAATAAAATGGTTCATGAGGCTTTGATAATAGGGGAGGTCAAGGATTTAATTAGTGGTTAAATTGAAGTAAATGTTTTATTTGAAAAGTTCAGCAACTAAGTATATTCTGTTCACCAATTCACCAGATTTGCTTAAACCCGAATCACGCTTTTCGGTAAAATCGATGCATACAAATGTAGAATTTACAAATAACTCAGTAAGAATTTCTTTGCTGTACAATTTCAATCTATGATTTACAAACAATAAGCCCAGCATAAACTTCTTATCTGCAGAGGCAATAACCAGTTTACTCACTAGTTTTAATGCACGATAAATTTCTTTTAAAAACAGTCGTGAATTATTCCAGAAATATATTGTGTTAATGGTTAAAATTTTATCGAATATGTTGATCCCGAGAGGAATATTGACCTCATCATACAGGATAAAATAAGCTTGTTTTTGATTGGATTTATTTATCCTTATTACCTCAGAATACATGGTTTTTGAAATTTAAAGGCCAATATATTGCACAGTATTTGCTTTCCTGATTATATCTTTTACATGGCCACCAATCCCATGATCGACTTCAATTACACAGCTATCTTCTTGAACATTCAATAGTTCTACTAATCATTTGTGTATTTGAATTGTCTATTGCTTGCACTAACAATTATATTCACCTAGCTTTCAACCATAACCTCCCCAGAGTACTGCAATCGTATTATCGTATAAATCCAAATCTTTTAAGTGCTGAATAACTTTGCCAAATAGCTCGTCAAGATAACTAACACTCGCGTAATATCCATGTTTTAAAATTCTGGTGGTGTCTTCATTCATTACATTTTATGCAGGGTCTCCTTCAAAATTGCTTCCAATTCCTTAGCATTTAAATATCCATCATATTGAAATACAATTTCGTTTTTAGTATTTAAAACAACCAATGCAGGGTAATTGAGTTTGCCATTTATAGTTCCCAATTGCTTGGCCAATTCGTGCACACCAGTATCGTTTCCAGTGGGCTTATACTTAAACGTTCTTCCTTGATACTTTATGTTCGTTTTCGATTCTGCATCTAATTCAATGAAGTAAAAGTGGTCGGTTAATAGCTTGACAATTGTCTCATTCTTTAAAGTAGTTTGGTCCATTTTGTGGCAGTACTTGCACCAATCCGTTCTTATAAACAGGAAAACATTCTTTACGTCTTGAATCTCTATACTATCCAATTGCTCAAAAGATACTTTTTGAATTTGAGCATAACCCGCTTCAGGCTTTAAAACCCCAACGCTTCCCAACAGGATAATTATTTGAACGAAATACCTCAACTATTTATCAAAGGTAAATCGAATTCCAAAAAAGCCTCGAATGCCTTGATTTGGACCATAAACGTAGGTAGGATCAAAAGTAAAAGCGTAGGGATTATTTGCGGTCTGAATTACCTCACCACTGGGAGTAAACGCAACATTTTTATCAAAAGGATCATTGGTTCTTGCAATTATCCCAGCATCTCCAAGATTTGTCCAAGGCACCCAATTCAGCAAGTTTTTTACACCGCCATAAATTTCTATTCTATTAGCAAATATCTTGGTCAATTGAATGTTCTGAATGCTCCACCAAGGCGAAAACTCTGGTCTTGGGTCTTCAGCTCCTAATAATGGCAACTTCATTGGTCCATATAAATTACCAGTATAATCGACCTTTACATTCAACTTTACAAAGGTGTAACCTACAGACCAGGTTCCTGTATACTGCTCAGTAAGTTCTTGTTGTTCTTTTAGACCATTTTGAACGCTATAAACGTCCATAACGGTTCCTCCAGCCATTAACGATAAATTTTTATAGGTGATATCTACATTTAACGAAAACCCGTTTGATACGGCATGACCGTCTAAGTTATCGTAGATAATTTTATTTGGGTCCGTATCGTAGTCGGGAAAAATCTTATTGGTGAAATAGGTATAGAATAACGAGCCATCAAGCCCAACATACCAATCGTTTTTTGTGAAGATTTTCTTGACGTAATTGATGTTTCCGTTGTAAGAGATTTCTGGATTTAAGTCGGAAATAAACTCCACTTTTCTTGCTCCAGTAAGAGCTGCGTGATCTTCTGTAAACACATTGGCAACTCGGTAGCCTGTTCCAAAACTAAATCTAAGAATATTGCTTTTATTTTTTGAAGTCCATTTGTAATTGAATCGTGGCGTAAAGATATTTCCGTGAATGGAGTTGTAATCGTAACGCATTCCAAGGAGCACTTTATTGTATTTATTTATACTGATTTCGTCTTGAACAAATATTCCAGGAAGAAATGCATTAGCTGGGGCATTCTTAGGGTTTTCAATATCTGTAGTCTCAGTTGCTGGAGTATTGTCGTCGTAATAAGTGTAACGCATTGCAGCTCCAAAAAGCAGGTCATTTTTCTCGCCGAGGCACTTGTTCCAAGTAAGTTGACCAAAACCAATTTTTTGGTCCGCGATGTAAATGGTGTTTCCATAAACCGAATTTTGGTCGTGTGAGTTTGCGCTAAACATAAATATTACCCGCTCTTTAATTGGTAATTGGTAGGTTCCTAAAAGCTCCCAACGACTGGTGTAGATGCTCTCGCCATAAACCTCATCTCCACCGCGATGATCATCAGCATTCCAGTTCATTTCTCCACCAAAACGGTCTTCATAAACATAACGTCCAGCAATAGAGAAAATACGATTTTCCTTTCGTTTTATATTCCATTTATTAAAAACTGATATTCGATTTTGTAAGGTTACATCAGTAAATTTATCGTTGTTATTATCTATTCGGTTATTGAAATTGAAGTAGTTTACTCCTACAAGTGCATCTGCTTTTTCACCCGCTTTGAACTTAGTGGCAATATCAGCATTAAGTTCGCCCCATGTGGTCGTGAAAATATCGGTAGAAAATAAGGCCGCATTATCGGGATTTTTAGTGATTACGTTAATCAATCCACCAACAGATTCAGACCCGTATAATGTTGAGGCTGGTCCTTTTACTATTTCTACTCTTTCGATAAGCGACTGTGGAATTCCACTCAATCCATATACAGTAGATAAACCACTAACTATAGGCATGCCATCGATAGTAACCATTGTATAGGCCCCCTCCAAACCATTGATATGAATATCCCCGGTATTGCAAACTGCACAATTTATCTGGGGTCGAACGCCGTTTACATTTTGTAAAGCTTCGTAAATGGAAGGTGTTGGATTCGATTTAAAAAATTCGGCGCTGTATACATCAACTGGAACTGGACTTTCTAACCTAGACATCGGTTTCATGGTCCCAGAAACAACAATTTCATTCAGACTAGAAAGATCCGGCTTTAGCTCTATATCAATATTTTGTTTGGAGCTGGCAGTTGCGGTTATCGTTTTTATGGATTTTATGTATGAAATAAAAGAAGCGACTAATTCGTATTCTCCAGCCGGAATATCGACAATAATATATTTTCCGTTTTTGTCAGTTATCGCTCCAAGGCTGGTTCCCTTTAAATAAACATTGGCATAAGGCACCACATCATTGGCATCTGACACTTTTCCGCTGATTACGGCATTCTGAGCAAACAGATTGGTTGAGAATATAAAGGAGACTATAATTAAAGAAATGTATTTCATGATACTTTGTAGTGTTTTGTTTATTGAACGCTAATTGTTTCACGGTGCAAACTTAATGAGTTAGCCCTGCCTAACAAAATAAACATGAAAATAATTTTCGCAAAACGATTACGGCTATAAACAATGAAAGAATAATCGGTTTTTAGTCAGTTTTGAGCTTATAGAAACGAAAAAAGCCTCAATTTTTTCAGATTAAGGCTTTTTAATTCTATGCGTTAATGCGGAAAGACTCACTTCGACTTCCTTTGGTCGCACACTATAAACTTCTTGTCTCTCAAAATTTCCAGTACTGTTATAAATAAAAAAAGACCCTTCAAATTAATGAAGAGTCTTTCTATTAGTACAGGCGGAGAGACTCGAACTCTCACACCTTGCGGCACTAGATCCTAAGTCTAGCGTGTCTACCAATTCCACCACGCCTGCATATTCTTAAAGAACTACCGAAATAATTTTATAATTGTTTCGGGCGGCAAATATATGATTTTACTATTCTTATTAATTCTCTTTTTTGTAACTTAATTAGGAAAGATTTTTATTGACAATTCCTTTATAAGTTTTAGAAAAGTAGTGACTAAAATCCTGTTCCCTCGAAATTCAAAAAACTACATTTGGATGTATAAAAGTGAGCCGATGCTAAGTATAGATCCAAAGGAAATTTCAGTCCCAAAATTACATGGTTACTTGTTGAGTGCCGTGGCACCAAGGCCCATTGCCTTTGCAAGTACTGTTAATGCTAATGGAGCTGTCAATTTATCTCCTTTTTCCTTTTTCAATGTATTTAGCGCAAATCCTCCCATTGCAATTTTTTCACCAGCCCGAAGAGGGAGAGACAACACAACTAAACACACTTACGAAAACGTAAAGGAACACCCAGAGGTGGTTATCAACATTGTTAATCATTCCATCGTGCAGCAAATGAGCTTGAGTAGCACAGAATATGCTGGCGGAGTTAACGAGTTTGAAAAAGCGGGTCTAACAATGCTTAAGTCAGATTTGATCGCCCCACCTCGAGTAGCTGAATCACCCGTTCAATTAGAGTGTAAGGTGATTGAAGTTAAAGAACTAGGTTCGAATGGAGGAGCAGGAAACCTAGTGATTTGTGAAGTAGTTCGAATTCACATTAAAGAAGCATTTTTGGACAATGACGGAAAACTAGATACCGAGAAGTTAGATTTGGTAGGAAGAATGGGGGCAAACTGGTATGTCAGAGCTAGTGGAAATGCCTTGTTTGAAGTAGCAAAACCAATAACTACTTTAGGAATTGGAGTTGATAAGATTCCTGCAGACATTCGGAATTCGAACATTCTTACAGGAAACAACTTAGGACAATTAGGGAATGTTGAATCTGTGCCTGATGAGACTACGGTAAATGAGTTTAGGCTAATAGAACTGAGTGATGTTTTTCAGGAATTTGAGGATAATGCGCCAAAACTAGAAGTTGAATTGCACAAAATAGCAAAACAATACTTAGAAGAAAATAATGTAGAAGCAGCATGGAAAACTTTGCTGGCTTTTAATAATGACTAACAAACGAAAAATGAATGAGGATGCATCCTCGCAAAATAAAAACAAAATGGAAGTTTCAGGAAAAGTTAAAATGATTGGGGAAACTCAAGAATTTGGAAGTAACGGATTTAAGAAAAGAGAAATGGTAGTTACTACCAATGAGCAATATCCACAGGCTATTATGATTGAGTTTACTCAAAATAATACTGCTTTATTGGATAGTTTTAAAGTAGGTGATGACGCAACAGTGCAAATTAACCTAAGAGGAAGAGAGTGGACCAACCCACAAGGAGAAATAAAGTATTTTAATAGTGTGAACGGTTGGAGAATCGCTAAAGGTAGCGGCCAAGCTGCACCAGCTGCTGCGCCAGCTGCAATGCCAAATATTCCTGCTCCTAGTGCAGCTGATGCAAAAGGAAATAGCGCTGAAGAAGAGGATGATTTACCATTCTAGAATTAGTTTTCTACTTGTCGTCCCCCAGATTATTTAGCTATCGTAGGGGGACTGGAATTAAGATATCGAAAATAAAAAGGGTGCAATTGCACCCTTTTTATTTTACAACTAACAATAAGTCCAGAACGATTAACTTTCCACAAGTCATACTGAATTTATTTCAGGCTCTCCCTCATATCTTCGTTAAATGGAGATGCTGAAATAAATTCAGGAGGATACTTACTTGTTTTCAGAAACTTCTTTTTATTGCATAAATTCTAGATGAACTATTTTAGCGGTATGACATTTAGCGATCGATTTATAAATGTAGTTAAAGCAGTTCTGCCTGCTCCATTTACAATTGCCGTCTTACTTACCGTATTTACCTGGTGCTTGGCTTTCTTTTTTGGAAACTATGAAGGTGAATTAGCACAACGATTTTTAGCAGTAGCAACTTCTTGGGAATCTGGCTTATGGAATAACAGTTTGCTTGTATTTGCTATGCAAATGATGCTGATGTTAGCCTTAGGACATATTTTGGCGTTATCAAAGCCAATAGACAAATTAATTCAAAAAGCCCTTTTTTATTGCAAGGATACTGCTTCTTCTGCTGCAACCGTTGTATTCCTAACAATGTTAGTTGGGCTCTTTAATTGGGGCCTCGGGCTCATATTTGGTGCCATATTCGCTCGAAA
This sequence comes from Flavobacteriales bacterium UBA6770, assembly GCA_905181875.1. Taxonomy (GTDB): domain Bacteria; phylum Bacteroidota; class Bacteroidia; order Flavobacteriales_G; family Salibacteraceae; genus UBA6770. The sequence continues at coordinate 375,809 of CAJIZH010000003.1, read as the reverse complement.
GGTTGGCGAAAAGTTTTCTAAATTGAACTTGCCTTTAAATTATCCTTTAGTAGGAGCTGCTGGATATGCGGGACTTATGGTTTGGCATGGTGGGCTAAGTGGTTCGTCACTTACTAAGGTTGCTGAAGCCGGACATTTAAAAACATTAGTAGCAGATTTTAATTCAGAACTGGCATCAACATTACCTAATCAAATCACATTTTCTGAAACGGTTTTTAGTCCAATGAATAGTGTTGTATCAATTATGCTGCTTTCCATTATTCCATTAGTAATTTATAGGATAGGGAAGTATTCAAATGAAAGTGTACCTAATTTAAAGTCCGATATATCTGCTGAAACGTCTTTTAGCACCTCCGGAGCAGAACTTCTAGATTATTCTAAATGGGTTGGGTCTGGATTTGGGTTTATAGTTTTAATTGTCGCTTTATTAAAGTTGTTTGTGCAAAATAACGGTGAGTTATTGTCATTTTTCACTCCCAATAACATCAATCTATTGTTGTTGAGTTTGGGGTTGTTGTTTCACCAAAGTTTCTCGGCGTTTTTAAAGGCATTGGAAGCTGCTATTGGAGGAGTTTCAGGTATTCTAATTCAGTTTCCGCTTTATTTCGGAATAATGGGAATGATGAAAGCTAGCGGATTAGTTGATGCTTTTTCTCAAGGAATGGTATCCATTTCAAATGAGACTACTTACCCGATTTTTACTTTTATTTCGGCAGGAATCGTAAATATTTTTGTGCCGAGTGGAGGAGGGCAGTGGGCTATTCAAGGGCCGATAATTGTTCAAGCAGCAAATGAATTGGGAGTGCCGCTTTCAAAGAGTATTATGGCTTTAGCCTATGGCGATCAACTGACTAATATGTTGCAGCCTTTTTGGGCATTGCCGTTGTTAGGGATTACTGGTTTAAAGGCAAGGGAGATATTGCCCTACACTTTGGTTTTGTTTGTTCTGGGATGTACTATTTTTTGTGCAGGCCTTCTGCTTTTTTAATTGGCTTAGATTGGCTGCTTTGGTAAGCTAAATTAGTCAATATGTGAAACCGAATTTGCTCATTTATCTGTTCCCTTTTTTTAGTTGGTTCTTTATCAGGACAAGAATTAATAAACACAAGCAATACATTGTATTTGCACAACCCTGCAGTTACTGGGTTGAAAGGGGATGTCAAATTTTAGGTCAATATTTTGGCTTGAGTCACACTAACATTGCGTCATTTCATAACGCAAGGTTTTTTTTGGAAGGTCGATTACGAATATTTAAAGAATCTACTCAGTTAAACCTTGCTACTGGTTTTGCATATGAAAGGGACGATATCGGTGTGTTAACCGAGAACAATTGGAGTTTTTTTATTGCTAACCACTTTAAGTTTTAAAATGCAGCTAAACTGTCAGTTGGTAAGAGTGCAACACAGAGAAGAGTGTATTTTGATAACTCAAATTTTGCCTATCCTTCTGGAGCCTCAAGTGGTTTTATTTATATTCTGGAACTCAAGATTGCGCATAGGTATTCTGTTGGGGGACTTTTTGAATCTGCAGATAAAAAACTAATTGCGGGAGCAGGAAGCAGTTTTGAAAATGCAAATCAATCAGGATTGTATCGGATAAACGCTTCTTTAGGTAAGGCAATTGAGTTGGGAAAAACTTTGCTTTGAGCGTCAATACATTCAACGAAGTAGCTTTTGCAAATAGAAGTTGGTTAATAGCTGTTCCTGTAAAAACCATTTTAAAAAAACCTTTTACTTTGGGGCAACAGTAGCAACTAGTCAATATGTTGGAGCTATAACAGGAGCAAGACTTAACCACAAAAAAGTAGGAATTTTTGAAATTGGTGGAGGATATTTTGCAACAATATCAAAGTTGACAAATCGCCGTGGTGCTGAGGCTCAAATTTTCCTTAATTACTATTTTACCAACCCAGAAAAAAGTGAATCTTTCAGTTACTTCTAATATAACGTAGAGATTTGGTCCTCCACTCGCTGTATAATCATACTGGCTATCCGTTTAGAAATTTCTTTCGAGTTTTCAGTATAAAATTCTAATTCTTCAATCGTGAAGTAAGCTATCACCGAAGAAAGTAGATGATTTTTTAAACGTTGATCTTCCTTCACAGATTTTCTAATTATTTTTTTCTGTTCCAGTGCATTGTAAGCATTAAACAGCGGCTCTTTTGTTTTTATAAAATTCTTAAAATTATATAGAAGAAATTGATTTTGAAATTTTAAAATTGGTCTAAGGGTTTTATTCTGAAAAGACTCGGCTTTTTTCAAATTATCAGAATTAAAATTAACTATCGGGCGAAGCTTTACAAGGTCTGAATCTCTAGTCATTTACAGTTTTTCTTTAAGACAAATCAAACTAAAAATTAGTTCCATTATTTAATTCCTTCTTTTTGATTTTTAACGTATAGATAAAGGCTACTTTTGCAGCCAATTTTAGAAAGATGGAAGCAATTAGAAATGTGGCAATTATCGCCCACGTTGATCACGGAAAAACGACACTTGTTGATAAAATACTCCACCACTGTGAACTCTTTAGAGAGAATCAAGAAACAGGAGACTTAATTTTAGATAGCAACGATCAAGAAAGAGAACGTGGAATTACCATTTTCTCAAAAAATGTTTCGGTAACTTATAAAGGAACTAAAATCAATATTATTGATACTCCTGGTCACGCCGATTTTGGTGGTGAGGTAGAGCGTGTATTGAACATGGCCGATGGTGTGCTTTTATTGGTAGATGCTTTTGAAGGCCCTATGCCTCAAACGCGTTATGTGCTTTCTAAATCTCTAGAATTAGGATTGAAGCCAATCGTGGTAATAAACAAAGTGGACAAGCCAAATTGTAGACCTGAAGAAGTTCATGAAATGGTTTTTGATTTGATGTTCAACTTAGATGCTACAGAAGAACAATTAGATTTCTCTAGTGTTTATGGTTCTGCAAAGGATGAATGGATGAGTTTAGATCCTTCAGATAAAACAGATAACATTGAGCCATTATTAGATATGATTCTGGATAAAGTTCCAGTTCCAGAAATAGCGCCAGGTACGCTTCAAATGCAGATTACTACTATTGATTATTCTTCTTATGTAGGTAGAATAGCAATTGGTAGAGTTTCTCGTGGCACTATGAAAGAAAACATGCCAGTTAGTTTGGTTAAGCGTGATGGTAGTATCATAAAATCAAGAACTAAAGAGCTTTTTACTTTTGATGGATTATCTCGTAAGAAAGTAACTGAAGTTCCTGCAGGAGATTTATGTGCTTTAACAGGAATTCCTGAATTTGAAATTGGTGATACTATTGCTGATTTTGAGGCACCAGAAGGAATGAAAGCTATGAGCATTGATGAGCCTACAATGAGCATGATGTTCACCATTAATAATTCACCATTCTTTGGTAAGGAAGGAGATTTTGTTACTTCTCGTCATTTGAGAGATCGATTGATGAAAGAAATGGAAAAGAATTTAGCACTTAAGGTTGAGGATACTTCTTCTCCAGATCAGTTGATGGTTTATGGACGTGGAATTATGCACTTGAGTGTATTGATTGAAACCATGCGAAGAGAAGGTTACGAGTTACAGGTAGGGCAACCTCAAGTAATCATAAAGGAAATTGACGGAAAAAAATCTGAGCCAATGGAATTAATGACCATTGACGTTCCAGAGGCAAGTTCAGGAAAGGTTATTGAGTTGGTAAATCAACGTAAAGGTGAAATGGTAATCATGGAGCCGAAAGGTGATTTGATTCATTTGGAATTCAATATTCCTTCAAGAGGAATTATTGGACTTAGAACAAGTATTCTTAACGTGAGTGCTGGTGAGGCTATTATGGCGCACCGTTTTACAGGTTATGAAGCATGGAAAGGAGATATTCCAACTCGTAAGAACGGTACTTTGATTGCTTTAGAAACTGGAATGGCTATTCCTTTTGCTTTGGATAAATTACAAGATAGAGGTAAGTTCTATATTGCTCCAGGAACTGAGATTTACGAAGGTCAAATTTTAGGAGAGCACATTCGTGCAACTGATTTAACTATCAATATTACGAAAACTAAAAAGTTAACGAACATGCGTACTCAGAGTACTGATGATAAAGTTCGTTTGGCTCCTCCAATTATTTTTTCTCTAGAAGAAACATTGGAATACATTCAAAAAGATGAATACGTTGAGTTTACTCCAAAGAGTATCAGAATGCGTAAAATAAAATTGAAAGAAAACGAAAGAAGAAAGAATAACTAAGGTTAGTCTGAAATTTTATTAAAGCCGTATTCATTTGTTTGGATACGGCTTTTTTTATGGATTTAAAATTAAGGTTTGGCAACTTCTTTCCAGAAAATAGAAATATAATTTTCGCTTAAGGAGTATTCTTCCCACTTAGCGTTTTAGTTTTTAAGATCTGGGATAAAGTAAAATTTTCAAGCAATGTATCATAAATCCAATTGCTTTTTCTTGACTTGATTCTTTCAGAATTAATGGTTTTTGAAAGCAAAGCGCATAGCACTCCGTGACCAATAGTATAGAAATCAATTTTCATAATTCAAAAAAAGAGCCAAAAATTTACCAATCTTTATTTTTTAATAGCTGTACTTTTAAATTTTAAAACCTAAAATCATGTTCAAAAACAAGACAGTCTTTATTACAGGTGCTTCTCGTGGAATCGGTAAAGCAATAGGATTGAAATTGGCTGAAGCGGGAGCCAATATTGTTGTAACCGGTAAATCAACAGAACCACATCCCAAACTAGAGGGGACTATACATACTAGTGCTCAAGAAATGAAAGATGCTGGTGGTGGCGGCTTAGCTATAGAAATGGATGTGCGGTATGAAGATCAAGTGGAATTGGCGATGAAAAAAGCTGCTGATCATTTTGGGGGAATTGATATCGTAATTAATAATGCCAGTGCTATTAATCTTAGTGATGCTCAGCACTTAGATATGAAGCGTTTTGATTTAATGCATCAGGTCAATGTGAGAGGAACCTATGTGACTAGTAAAATTGCGATTCCATACCTTAAAGGGGCAAACAATCCACATATTTTAAACCTAAGTCCACCTTTGAATTTTGAACCCAAATGGTTTGGACCTCATTTAGGATATTCAATTGCTAAATACGGAATGAGTTTGTGTGTGTTAGGATTGGCGGAAGAGCTAAAGCCATTGGGAATAGGTGTAAATGCGCTTTGGCCTAAGACAGTTATCGCCACTGCTGCAGTCCGAAACTTATTGGGAGGAGAGGAAGTTATAAAACGATCTAGAACGCCTCAAATAGTCGCTGATGCGGCGTTTGAGATTTTGAGCAAACAAAGCAAAGTTACCTCTGGAAATTATTTTATTGATGAAGAGGTGCTTTCAGAAGCTGGAGTAACAGACTTTGATCAATATCAAGCATTTCTAGGTAATGAACTGCTGCCGGATTTCTTTATTTAAGAAACTCGTTTAAAACATTTTCAGTAATTTGAGATATTACTGGATCATCATTAATACATGAAGTGTAAGTAATAGATCCTACTGAAAAAACTTTACCGCCATTGTTATTTTCATAGTATATCATATCTGCACCGCCATTATCAGAATTTGTGCCTTTAGCTAAATGAATAATATTTGTGGGTGAAAAGTTTGTGATTTTATCAGTTTCATGGCCAGATGCACCGTCTCTTCCGCAAGACTCTCCAAACGTATCATCGTTTTTAAGGTTAGTATTCGAATATACCCAATGTGAAGCATTTTTTACCTTGTATGGCCTATAGGTGTTGTAGCCTCTTCTGTCGTATTGAACTCCGATCAGGGATGATTCGTGAAGTTCCAAGTCTCGCCAAAGTCCACCTTGGCTTTCTTCATAAAAATGAGTTCCTCCAGTCTTTCGAGTTTCTAGAATTTTCAAGAGAGGGTTAAAAACAACCTTAGAGTAAATTCCATTTGCACCCAAATACATTAAATGTCCACCTTCGTTTATATATTCTAAAAGAGCGCTGTACATTTCTTGTGAATAATATTCTGGATGTGTTTGAATTATAATCGTTTTGTACTTTTTTATATCATCTGGCGATTCGTGTAAATCAACATCTGAAAATTGGTCATATGCATAGTTGTTTTGTTCTAACCACTTTACCAAATGAAGCTCAGAACCAGTTAAATGAGAGTTTTCGAAAGGACTTGCCGATGGGTTTGGTCTAAGAAAAGCTAGGTTTTCGGAAACGGGAGACTCCTCTTCAATTCTGTTAGTATAGAAGGATCCACCACCCCAATCATTATATGCACACCAGGTAAATGTTGATGCGATTAAAGCAATATCACTCGTTTTTGAAAAAGGTTTTACAATAAATGTAATCCAAGAAGAACCGTTTTCATTTTCAATTTTAGCGCTATAATATCCAGTTCGAAGACTTCCCGAGAGCGCGTAATTGAAAGTTGAACTCCAGTCGCAACCATGTGAATAGGAGTAGCATAGGTAGTTTTGAATTGCACCATCATTCCGGTTTTCCGAATAAATTAATTGTTGGTTTTGACCAAAACGATATAACTCAAATGAATAAGAAGGGGTTCTACTATGGATGTAAAAAAAGACTCTCTCCCCAACTGCATAGCTTTGTTTATCTGTGTATCCCTCAATAGTAGAGTTATTTCGGATAAGTTCTTTGGGGTTGCAAGACCTTTCAAAGTTTATTATCGGAGGCAAGCCAGTTTCAATATCGGCTTCATTTTGGGCCACTAACCTTTGACTATAATCTGCTGTCTCTTTATTGCACGCAATATTTATAAATACAATAAGAACCAGAACTGATTTGGTGATATTTTTCATTTTACAATTATTCTACATCAGGTAACCAACCTGGAGTATAACTAACCCCAGCCGCCTTCAATTGATTTTGAATGTCAATTAGTTGAGTTTTTATTGACTCCAGTTCATCTTGCACAAAAGTCAAACCTTCTTTAGCGATAGTGACTTGTTCTCGTTGAGTTGAAGTAGGATTAGAGGTAGTTCTCCATAGGTAATAGACAACGGTTCCTAATCTGTTGTTTATTGAAGGAGCAGTTTCAAATTCATGTTTAGAAACACTGTTATCGCCATAAAGCATTATGCTTAAGTTGTTTAATTGATTGTCAATTTGTGTTAGATTTTCAATCAACGTTATATCCGCTTTTGGTGTAGCAATTACAGCTTGGTGTAAATACTTAACTCTTTTGCTAAAATCGCTATTTACCTTGTTCATTTTCCCTAATTGGTTTCTTGCATTTGCTACTTCTTGAGCAAATTTTTCAATTCCACTTCTGTCATATCCCATTTGTTTGTTAATTTCCAAAAACTTAAGTGAAAACTCTTGAGGACCAGCTAATTCAGTTATTTCTCCTCTCACTACCTGAAAAGCCTTAACAGAGTATTTTCCGGGTAAAGCCATGCGACCAAAGTCATAACCTTGATAGATGTTTTTTGGTTCTTTAGATGTTAAGCTAATCGGCGACTGGGATTCGTAACGTAAATCCCATAGCACGGAGTTTATTCCCGAAACTGCAGGTTGTTTTAATCTTCGCAATACGTTTCCTGAATTATCGCTAATTTCAAATAAATAGTAAGGATCGTTTTCATTGTCCTCGGCTCGCATATCATCGAAACTTGGATAGGCTATATCGGCATTGTTTTTCGCTTGTTTTTTTTCTGTTTCTAAACGTTTTGCTTTCAAAGACTTTGGTGCTTCTTTAACGAAGTACCTAATCTCAGCTCCAATTGCAGGATTGGGAGTCGTGAAGTACGATTCACCCTGAAAGGTCTTTCCTCTGCGTCCAAGTTTCGAACCTTCTAAGTACATTTCAGCATCTTTAATAGCAAAGATTTTTGCTATCTCACTTGCTAATACTTCTTCCTTGATTTCTCTTAATGGAGCGTAGTTGTCAAGAACATAAAACCCTCTACCAAATGTGGCTAACACTAAATCGTTTTCACGTTTTTGAATCTCCATATCCCGCACAGCAACTGTAGGAAGTCCAGTTTTCAATTGAGTCCACTTGGCTCCACCATCAACCGTTACAAAAACACCAAATTCAGTACCTACAAACAATAAATTAGGATCGACATGATCTTCAGCGATACAATAAACAGAGCCTCTTTCGGGTAAGTTGCCAATGATTGAAGTCCACGTAGCTCCCTTGTCTCTAGAACGATAAACATAAGGCTTGAAGTCGCCATTCTTGTGATTATTGAATACTACATAAGCCGTATTTTCACTGTGCTGAGAGGCCAGTAACATATTCACATAAGTTTTAGAAGGAACTCCCGCAATCGATTCAATTTTTTTCCAAGTGCTACCAGCGTCAGTTGTAATTTGAATCAATCCGTCATCAGTTCCTACATAAAGTAAGTTTTCAAGTTTTGGCGATTCTGAAATGGCAATAATGTTCCCATAAATGGTCGTCGATTTATTTTTAGCAACAGCGTCCATACTCCATACCTTTCCCATAACAGGCAAAGTATTGCGGTCTATTTGACGTGTTAAGTCACCACTAATAGTCTTCCAGGTGTTTCCTTGATCATTCGATTGGAATACTTTGTTTGCAGCAAAATATAGACGCTTATGGTTGTGTGGTGAAATGATAAGAGGTGCGTCCCAGTTCCATCTGAAAGCTGCTTCATCCTTTTTAGGCTGAGGTTTAATATCAACGGTTTCTCCAGATGCTTTATCGTAACGAACTAAATAGCCATACTGACTTTGAGCATATACAATATTTGGATCAGTAGGATCAATAGCAGATTCAAATCCGTCTCCACCTTTGGTAACAAACCAATCCGAATTTACAATTCCTCGTTTGTCATTAGTTTTAGAAGGGCCCATCAAAGAGAAATTATCCTGAGTTCCACCTGCGATATTATAGAACGGTTCAGCGTTATCTAATGCTACTTTATAAAATTGGGTGATCGGTAAATTGGGTTTGAATTGCCATGTGGAAGCAGCATCAAAACTTTCATAGATTCCGCCATCGCATCCCATCAAATAATGATTTTTGTTTTTAGGATTAATCCACATGCAGTGATTATCTACATGTTTGCTTTTTTCGCCAAGCTTATTCCAAGTTACTCCGCCATCGTTCGAAAACTGAGCCCAAGTATCCATGCTATAAATTCTTCCTTCAACATGTGGGTCACAAACCAATTCGACATAATAGTTTCCGCTTGAAGCATATTTATTTACTTTTTTCCAGCTAGCTCCACGATTTTCAGAACGATAAAAACCTTGTGTTTCTTCCGTAGCTTCTACCATAGCATATAAAATATCTGGATTTTGAGGTTCAATCGCCAAGGCGATTCTACCTAAGTCGCCTTTAGGTAAACCATTTTCTAATTTATTGAATGTTTTTCCACCATCTGTTGATTTGTAAACTGCCGATTCTGGACCGCCGCTGATATAGGTAAAGACATGTCTTCTGCGCTGGTGAGCCGTTGCGTATATCACATCTGCATTTCTAGGGTCAAAATGAATTTCATTAAATCCAGTATGCTCACTAATTTCTAAAATATTGTTCCAAGTATCCCCACCGTCTTCTGTTAGATACAGTCCACGATCACCACCAGCACTCCAAAGAGGTCCATAAGCTGCGACAAAAACACGATTTGAGTTTCTAGGATCAACTTTAATCATTCCAATATGCTCTGAATTTTTAAGTCCTACATTTTTCCATGACTTCCCATCGTCCATAGATTTGTATAGACCATCGCCATAAGCTACCGAACGTTGGTTGTTGTTTTCACCTGTACCCACCCAAATCGTATGGGGATTATTAGGGTCAATGGCAATACAACCAATAGAGTAGGAGCCTTCGCCATCAAAAATCGGTTCGTAAGTAGTTCCCCAGTTTTTAGTTTTCCAAACACCACCTGACGCAGAAGCGACGTAATAAGTGCCTGGTATTTTTTCGTTTATTGCAATATCAGCAACTCTGCCTGAAGTTAATGCTGGACCAACTGCTCTGAATTTAAAAGAAGAAAGAGCTCCACTGTTGAGTTTCGAATCGTCTTTCTTTTCGGTGATTTCTTTCTCTTTGCCTGAGAAGGCAGAATTAGACAGAAAAAATGATAATACTATTAGGACTAAATATTTCATGTTTAGATTTTAAAAAATTGGCAATACTATTAGGTTCTATTGACAATTAAGCAAAGAACATGATAGTTGATAAAAAGTAATGTTGAGGTTACTCTTCAATTTTTAGCACATAAGCATCGCGTTGCAGGTTTTTAATCGCTGGTAGCATACTTTCAGCTTCCTTTGCTGATTTATAAGGTCCGACATAAACCTTGTACATTTCGCTTCCACCAGGAAAATACTTAGGAATCCAATAAATTCCAGCATCATAACCTAATGCTTCAAGTGTACTGTAATTAGTATTTGCAAGCGGTTTTTTAGAATTTGCACTAAAGGCAATAATCCAACTTGGGATTTCAAATTCTCCCTTTTTACGAATGATTTTTGTTTTAATTGCCTCTTTTTCTTGATCAGATGAGCTTTTATCAGAAAATCCTTCTCTGGCCTCTTTCATTTCAGATTCCATACTATTTTCAGTAGAGAGCTCTGTTTCCTTAGAATTGTCCGTTCCCGTATTTCCTATGGATTCTAAATCGTCACCAATCGCTCCCGCTTGCGGAGCAACTTCTTCGCCCTCAATAGATTCATTATCATAAAGGGCATCTGTACTATTTGACCCGTTAGATTTAAGCCCGTCATTTTTAAAGGAATCATCCGGTTTTTCTGTTGCTTCTTTTTCCATTATTGAAGAAATGATAGTATATCCCAAGGTAATCAATCCAATCAAAATTAAAACCGCAATAATTATTCCTAGCAGCTTACTTTTTCGACTTGTCTTCTGTGGGTTGTGTTTTTTTACTGGTGGAACAATAGGAGGGCGGTGGGGCGGTGGAGTACTTTTGGTGTTTTCCTGTCTAGGTTCAGGTTTTTTTTCTACCAGTGGAGGTACTGTGATAGGTTCTTGTTTTGGAATATCTTTTACAGGTAAAATTGGAGCAGAAACCATTGTTGTTTCGGCAGCGTTAGGGGTTGAGGTTGGCTCTTGCTCTAACTTTTCTGGTGGAGTAGGAGTTGTTTTATCAGTCACAGGTGTTTGCTCCAGTGGTTTTGTTACTTTCTTTTTATTATATCCCGGATCTCTATCCCTTCCTGAAACCATTTGTTGCTTTTTTAATTGAAGTTGCAAATTAGACTAATTGCCTAAATTGAGCAAGGTAAAATGCTTTATACATTCACTTTTCGTCCTTTCCAGGTAGGTGCAGTAAATAATGGTAAAATCAATAGAGCTATCAGGTAAAATGGCATGATTAACCCTGATACCAAAAAGAGAACATTACTAGTTTCCTCCTTATTTAATTTCCGATATTTACGTACAAAATAATAATCAGTTAATATTTTAAAGAGCAGGATAGGTGCTCCAATTTTCCAACTTATTCCACAAACAAAAAACGGAATGAGTTGCATAATACCTAAGTAGAACCTTACTGCACCATATTTTGGAATTGAAACATTTTTGTTTTTTCCCGCCCAACGCAGCCTTTGGTCAAAATATTTGTTCAGACTTTTAACGCTAGGTGTTTTAGCAACTAAGTTTTTGGATAAAGCATATTTTATAGTTAATTTTTTCTTTAAAAATTCCTGCAGAAGGAAAATATCGTCACCAGAATCACCTTTTTTAATAGCACTAAAAGCATTTAGCCATGCAGATTTTCTATAAACTAAGTTTGCTCCATTGCAAAGAATGGGGGTTTTATTGCCCGCCATGCCAAAAGTGACAAATTGCAAAGCACTAAACTCAAATTCTTGAAACCATTGCTTCCGTCCATTTATACTAACTGGTAAAACCAATAAATCAGTTTCTTTATTTACGTTTTGAATAACTGATTCTAACCATTGATGTTTAATCACAATATCGCAATCAATTTGGATAATGAATTGAGTTGTGGCGGATTGAATTGCTTTAAATAGTGCCTTCTTTTTTCCCTGGCCCTCAGTATTTTCAAGGTTCAAAAGTTTTGTTCTGAATGGAAAATCGCCTTTGATTAGCTCTTTGAGTTGTGAAACGGAGCTGTCAGTAGAATCATCATTTATAAAAATAATATGGACTGAATTTTTTTCGTGGTTTTGGTTTCGTAAAGATTCAAACAACTTAGGAATGTTTTCTTCTTCGTTTCTAAATGGAATTACTATCGTGAATTCAGCTTCTGATTCAGAACCAGTTTTTTGAGTGAAATTAACGATATTCTGAACGCCTTGATTTAGCCACCAAAGCACCGCAAAATGAATTGCCAATGGCCCCAATATCCAAAATATCATTGGGCTGATTTTGATTGAAATTTAATCCGAAGTAGAATTAAGCTGCCTAATAAAGCTGGTACAGCAATGTTGATTATCCATAACGAAAATGAAGCAGAAATAATACCGAGTGTATTCTCTGAAATTCCAGATAAAACTGCAATAGAAACACCTTCTCTTACCCCTAATTCGGATAATGCGATAGTTGGCACGATTGCTAGAGTTAAATATATAATTGGAATATGAACAATACTAAAAAGGCTATTAAGTTCTACGTTGTAAAAAGTTAGGATGGCTATAAATTGAATAAAGAAAATAAAATACCTAAAAATGCTATTTCCAATAAGTGGTGTTAGCGTACTTCTTGATATCGCAACTTTAACCTCAGGTTCTTTTATGATTTTTTTTAACCACTTTATGTTAGAAATGAATTTCAGTAATCGAGTCGAACGAGTGTAGAATAGCAAAACTAAAATAGCGAATGTAGCTATTATGATTTGCGCTAGGATTACTATAAAACTAGTTTCGAAGATTAAGTAATAAGGTATTAATCCTATTAGGCAGATAGATCCAATAACAAGTGTTATAGTTAGTTGAGATAAACTGCAAATGGCGTTAGAAAAAACCCCTTGTGTTCTAAATCCTTCGGGAAGAGTTAATATTCGACCGGCGAATTCTCCTATTCGATTGGGGGTAAATATTCCAAGTGCCACACCGGCAAGAACTGACTTAATAGAAGATATACGAGAAATTGGATAAATTTTCCGTAAAGAGATTGACCATTTTTTACTTTCAATAAACCAGTTTAAGGGCATTAGGATAATTACAAAAGTAAGCCATATCAAATTTTCATATTCTGAAAATATAGAATATTGAAAGTCAATAATTTCTTTAGATGAGTAATGGTTTAAAGATTTAGAGACAACCCAATAGAACACAGCTACAACTATCAAAATTTTAATCGCAAAAAATATATATGTACGTTTTGATGAATTCACTTCTTGTTTTTAAAATATTATCTTAACCGTTTCAAAAGTATAGCTTGAATAGATAAATGGAGGATAAAATAATTCTAGGTATGGATCCTGGTACATCGCTAATGGGATATGGAATTGTGCATGTTAAGAATAAGAAACTTCATTTGGTTACTATGGGTGTTATTCATCTAAGTAAGCTACCTGAACATTCAGATAAACTAAAAAGAATATTTGAACGAACACTTCAACTTATCGATACTTATAACCCGGATGAATTTGCCGTTGAAGCTCCATTTTACGGTAAAAATGTCCAATCGATGCTAAAACTAGGTAGAGCTCAAGGAGTGTCAATGGCTGCTGCGTTGTATCGAGATATTCCTATTATGGAATATGCGCCTAGAAAAATAAAGCAATCGATTACTGGTAATGGTAACGCCAGTAAAGAGCAAGTTGCGGCGATGTTAAAGTCACTATTGAAGATAGAGGAAATGCCTAAGCATTTAGATGCAACTGATGGATTGGCTGCAGCCGTTTGTCACTATTTTCAAGGTGGTGCGGGTACGGTTGGTAAGAAGTACTCTGGTTGGGAGTCCTTCGTTAAGAATAACCCTAAAAAGGCACGCTAGAGGTAAGCTTTAATTTGAGCCACAATGGATTCAAATTCTACTATGGAAAAAGATTTTTTTGGTTGAGCAAAGTTCATATCCTTTTCTAGATTAATTGGAATTAAATGAATGTGTGCATGAGGAATCTCCAATCCAATTACAGACATCCCTATTCTATTGCAAGGAAAAGCTTTCTTTATTGCAATAGAAATGATCTTGGTAAATGTTAATAGTTCCGAGTAGGATTTATCATCCAAATCAAATAGTTGATCAGCTTCAGTTTTGGACACGACTAGAACATGACCTTTTTGAAGAGGATTGATGTCCAAGAAACTGAAACAATATTCGTTTTCAGCTATTTTATAACAAGGTATATCACCTCTAATTATTTTGGTGAAAAATGAAGCCACTACCTAGTTATATCCAATATCTTGAAATGAAGCTCGCCTGCAGGAATTACAACTTCCGCAATCTCATCCTTTGCTTTTCCTAAAAGACCTTTACCGATAGGAGAGTCAACGCTAATTTTACCAGCTTTAAGATCTTGTTCGTTCTCCGCAACCAAAGTGTACACCATTTTGGTTTTGTTCGCCTGATTTTCGATAGTAACTTTTGATAGAATACGCACTTTGGAGTTATCCATGATACTCTCATCGACAATACGCGCGTTCGAGATCAAATTTTCTAGCTGACTAATTTTCAGCTCAAGAAGACCTTGGGCTTCCTTTGCTGCATCGTATTCAGCATTTTCGGATAAATCACCTTTATCTCTTGCTTCTCCAATTTGTTGAGAGATACTAGGTCTTTCAACTGTTTTTAAATGGTGAACCTCGTCACGTATATTTTGTAACCCTTCTTCGGTATAATAAGCAACTTTAGACATAATTACTTGATTTTAGAATGTTATATAAATGAAAAAATGGAATCCTGATTCAGGATTCCATCAATAAAATAATATTCGATTTAATTTTATAGGTTCAATCGTAATCCAAATAAATGATTTCCACCATAAGGATTAGTAAATACATATGAGTAATCGATCGCAATTGTAGTTCCGTTTTCATTGATTGGATAAACAAAGCTAAGTCCTGCAGAAGGGCCCGTATACATGGTAGACCGATCATTAGGTGAGAAAATCCCTTGCTCATACATTAAACCTACTCTACCCATTACCATTTCTCGCCATGCATATTCAGCACCTACTCTCAACTCATCTTTACCAAAAGATTTAGACACAAATGTTCCTGCAGGTGTAATCCTATGTTCTGTTTTTTCACTTTTACCTGAAGTATCGCTTACAGAACCTACATAAAAGTCATAAGCCACTCCCATGTTTAATTCAGCAGGCATTTCAAATGCTTCTGATCTCTGGTTAAAAGTAAATTCCTTGTCCTCAAAGTCTGTTTTTACAGAAAGTCCGTTACCCTCAAATTTTAATTTAGGTCCAATATTTCTTAACGCAATTCCAAATTTCAGGTTATCGTCTTTACCGGTTACATATCTAATTCCAATATCGAAAGCAACACCTTGAGTTTTAACATCCGTAATAGATTCTGAAATCATTTTTACTGCAATACCAGCATAAATACTATTTGAGAATGCTCTTGCGTATGCTAAGTTTAAATTAAGAAATTGTGGTGCATATACTCCAATTCCACCTTCTGGATTATCTTCAGTAGTCACATCGATATCCCCAAAAGCCATATTTGTGATTGAAAAGCCAATAACATTGCCTTCACCTACTTTTTGAGCAAGTCCAAATGTGTTAATATTAGAAGCACCGCCCATAAATCTTGTAAATCCATATTGAATTTCAGTCTTAGGTGTAAATGCCAACCCTGAAATATTAGAAGCTAAAGATTCCAATCCAATTACAGAAGTTGAATTGGCATTTGCAAATCCAGCACTCCTAGTCCAAGGATTAATAGATAATTCATTGGCCCCATTTTGTCCAATTCGGTCTTTATTACCGGCAAAAACTGCACTCGATAGTAACAAACTAAAAAACATCAACAGGAATAAAGTATTATTATGTCTATTTCTCATCATATCTTGATTATTCTCCCTAAACAATAATTCTAAAAGTTATCTAAATCAACTGGTCTCATAACAGCCATCCATTTAAGAATAGTCTCGCCAATTCCCGGTGCGTCTATATGGTATATGTACATACCCGAAGCAATGGGAACACGTGACTGATTTTTCAAGTCCCATTCTAAGAATGTTATTGTGTCGTCATCTTTCTCTAATGTTCTAACCAATGTTCCATTAATAGTATACACTCTTACTGTAACAGTTTTAGGTAAATTGGTAATAATGATTCTATTATCTAATTTACTAGTTTCATACTTACTATAAGCATAGTATGGGTTTGGGACAATTTTAATATCCTCTAGTGCATCTTGAGCAACTGTTTGACTATTAAATGTAGGCTGCATTCCCTCTAAAGAAAATGTATACATCGGCATTCCACCATTTGTTTGTTCAATTAAAACAGAATCTAGATCTGTCCCGGCTCTGCCATTTTTATATTCTAGGGTGTAATTTGTAGCTTTTTTAGGACTAATGGTCATGCCTCTTTTGTATACTGTTGTGTCATTAAGCGTATCACTCAAACTATTCACATCGATTACTTTAATAGGTCCTGCATTCACATAATAGCTTTTCCCACCTTCAAGTGTCGCGTTAGCTTCAATTGGATTGCCTATACCCCAAGCTTTATATTCTTGTTGCACTCTCAATCGGATTGTTACATCGGTACTCATGAATTCTTGTTCTTCTTCCAATAGAGGATTTACAACCCACATTCCAGCACGAAATACATTAGCTGCATTATTATGCATTAAAGTATCTTCCTTCTTGAACCTTGGATCAAGATAACCTCTAACATCTTTAAGCTTAGCGGCCATCCATTTTCCTGCATCATAACGAGGCATTCTGTTTTCTGGATTATTGTAATTTAAATCCAAGAAGAATTTTGCTCGGTTGTAATCAGCAGCAGAATAATCATCAAAATTGATTATTTCATCTTCTACAGCATTATTCCTAAAGACATAAATAATATGTTTTCCACCGCCTCTAAATTCTCTTCTCGGTCCTTCAAACTCCGTTGAAGTTGGATTCCAGATCATATCGCGGCCATTTTCTTCAATAAGGTAAGAATCCTCTCCAAAAGCCATATTTAATCGTTCTCCTGTTTCTACATCAATCGCATAACCAGGGAACCAACCCATACCTTTTGATGCTATATAATTAGGATCACTTGGGTTACTACTACCCGCTGCAGTTGTATCTTTAGCAGGATTACCTTCCTTATCTACGGAGGCAGCATCACGAAGTTGACCTCGAATAGCATTTCCTTCACTTTCAGATATTGTATCCCTCATTTCTATTACAGGACAACGTGACCAATGTTCTTTATTATCAGTAATAACAATGTTAACACCATGTAAATAATTCAATTGATTGATAGAATCAGCAGGAATAAATAGTTGTTGAACTCTATCTGAATCACTTTGTCTGTCTATTCCTCGTATGTCGTATTGCCATAAGTGTCCAGCACCAAAAATTGGAGAACCAATACTTAATTTAACTTCAGCTTGCAAATAACCGGGTACTGGTCCATTTGCAGATTTGTATGAGGTCATTCTGAAAGGAGCAATTGTACCACCTTCAATTTGTTCGAATTTTTGCAAATCATCGAGTCCCTGTCCTTTTTTGGAAACGTTTGTAAATCCTGGTGTTGAACCGAAATAGTAGTTCCAATCATCAAATTTACTTTCATCTCTAGGAGATCCAGCAGCATCTTCCAAAGCACTTGTTCCACTTAAAATCCAGTTGGATTCAATGGTTCCGTCAGCATCAGCAACACCGCTTAACCAAGCTTTTGAAGGATCTTTAAACACAACTTCTGAGAATAGGAATCCATTATCTAAATCTCGGACCTCTTTTTCACCTGAATTATGCACTTGACCAAGAGTGATTGAAATTCCTAAGTCGGCAAGTATTTTTTCTGTACCAACTTCGATAGATCTCGTTGATATAATTGTGTCTGCAAATTTTGAACTCGTTACCATCCAGAATGCATCAGTCAAGTCACCTTTTGTATACCTGTTGGTATCTCTTAACCAAATGGTATAATCACCGCCTTTTATGGCAACAGGGTCAACAACTTTAACCGTTACAGGGCCCGCGCCTTTTTCATAGGTAAGTTCTTTAACTCTATGATCTGGTGAAGCTAAAATAGCGTCTATACTTTTTTGAGTAATTCTAAGGACATTTCCGCCATTTCCAATTCCTTCAACTCTTGTAATTTCAACTCCATCACCATATTTAGCATTCAATACAGTACCACCGTTTTGATTATCTACTTGATGCGGTATTCCTTTTATTGCTTTAATCGCACCTGTTGGAGATTTACGACTACCAATGAATTTTCTGTTCTGAGAATTAGGATTAAATCCGTAAGCAATAGCTAAGTAATAATAAGCTCTATTATTTACAAGTTGAGTTACACCATCAGCAAAAGCATCTTGATCAATTAAGAATGAGGTGCTAATTCCATTGTTTTCTCCTACAACTTCTAGAGTAGGAACTTCAGTACCTAAATCACTATCAAAAGGTAGATTAACAATCATGGTTACAGAATCTCTAACATCGACCTGACCAATTAACCTTGCTTTGGATGGGTCTTTTAAGTCACCAGTAGAAACAGCATCATTTTTCAATTGATAAATCATATAACCTTGGAAGAAATAGGTCTTAAATACGTCAATTTCATCATCAGTAATAGGTCTTCCTCCAATTGAGTCAGGAGCAATAATCGTAGGATCAGTTTCTCTGTAAGCTTCATTGTAATTGTTTGAAAGTAGAGGATTTTCTAAGTACAGAATAAGCTCATTTTCCATTTCACGAATAGCAAGATTCGGAGCATCTGGTCCACTTAAGATTCTAAAGCAGTTGTCGAATAATGCTTGTGTTTTATCATCAGCTTTTTTAAGCGATTTTATAGAACTTAGATTGTTTCCGTTCGTGGCTCTAGCCCAAACTACACCTACTGTAATGTTATTTACTGCACCAGGTTCTAATGTAAATGGTCCTGCAGATTGCATAAACCTTCTGTCATTTGGAGCATTACCAGCAGTAACTTCAGTCCAAGGATCTTGAGGTCTTCCTCCAGTACCCCAGCCTATTGGGTCTGTGTCATTCGGGAACATATAATCTGCCTCAGTATTTGGGTCTGCCTTACTATCACCTTGGTGCCCTGTACCGCCGTACAACATTTTACTACCATCTCTCCAAACACTGCGCAAATAGTTGTAGAATTCAACACCAGTCTGAGGATCTTGAGTTGCTTGAGGACCTGAACTTCTATTGTGATAAAGAAATTTACGCATTCCAAAACGCTCATTATCAATAACGCCATCACCATATCCAATACCAATTCCTTTGTAAGGTATGCCATCGTTTTTTATGGCTTCTGCATACTTTTCAGTTAATGGGTTATCAACTCCGTCGTTGTCTTGAAATGGCCCTTGGAAAAAGTCTACACCAATTGCTGGAGGTAGATTTCCATAACCAGTTACACCATTACAATCTTCATCATTATTATCTCCATTATAACAATAGCCAAGTCCTCTTTGAACGTCACATCCAACATAATCATCTGCACTACATCCTAAATCAGCATCAACCCATTGACCAAAATAAGTGTCAGTTAGGGTAAACGTACTTCTGTTTACAAGCTCGTAATTGTAAAAAGTCATGTTATTGATTTCATCATTAGTTGCAAAAGCAAATGCTTGTGCTCTAATTTCCATTCCAATCGACGAGGCCCCAGTTTCTGTATGAACATTTCCTTTATCGTTGAAAACCCACCAAAGGTTTTGATCACCGAATAAGTTAACGATACGCTCCTTACAGTCACTAGAATTGTTTAAATCATAGGCAGGGTAATCACCTTGAGTAGGATCATAATCTCCATCTCCATTTCTATCAACATATGGAGCTAAATCGTCAGATTCGTTATAAGGAGCAAATGCTCTTCCCTTTGCAGGATAGTCTAAAATACTTCTTGGAATAGAATATCCAGGATATTGATCTGCTTGTGTTGCCGTTCCGTTAGCAGCATCGTTAATACCTGCTTCATACCAACCTACAAATTCCGAGACTTCAGATCTAGTCGTAGGAAAGTGTCTATCATACTCGACACAAGTAGCTGGGTCAATTTCAGCGTCAATAAGGCTCAATGGGCCAGTCCAAAAATCTTGACCACTTGCTCTAAACATTTGAGCGGCCACTTTAAGTTGTCCTGAGATATCTCTACCACCCATCCATAATGATCCGGCAAATAAGGCCGTTTGTCCACTGTTTTTTGGAATTTCATATTGCGGTCTTGTAAAATCCCACCACATGTCACCACCGGTTTGAATAAGAGCTCTAGTATTATTAATATCTAGCTCAGTACTCTGAGTTGCAGGAGAACAATTCGCAGCAAGGCTACCATTGGGCTTTTTGCCAGAACGGCTTCCTGACTTTTCACTTTCTCTAGCAAATGAGAAGGTACTTATTAAAACTGCTACTAATATTAGAAGGAAATTTTTCATCTTACTTAAATATGAAATCAGAAATTAATTAAAATGCTACTCTTAAACCTAATCTAAATCTACGAGGTAGGTTGAAATTAGAACCAACTGCATTTTTGACTCGATACAATTCTTCAAAGGATTGTGTATCGTTTTGTGCGGCAATATCCCCTTGCCATCTAGCGTCCGCTAGATAACCATCGTCAAGAGGATCAGAAGTGTATCTGTAAACACCCAATATGTTTTGACTATTCAATACATTTAGTATTTGCAGGTACACTGTCATATCTATAGATTTCTCTTTTTCTTTTCCTATTTTAAGAGAAAAATCCTTGTCAACTCTAGCATCAATTTTAAAACTCCAGGGGACATTGTTTCCATTGATAGTGCCATCTAAAAACGCGTTACCTACATTAGTTGTAAAAGCATTACCAGTAGATTCAGACTGACCATTAAAAGGTCGTCCTGAGTTTGTTAGCATTGTTAAGTTGGCACCTGTGTTAGCTAAAATTTGTTTTCCAGCTATAATTGGCCCATTATAGTCTTTTCCATCTGCATATCGATAGTCAACTACAGCTTGAATTGTATGTCTTTGATCGTAATTTAGAGGTGATGTAACTTTAAGGTTATCAAAGCCTGCATTTACTAATGAAGATGCAGTGGTAGCATCTGATCCAGTACCTTCAGCAAACTGGATAGTATATGAACCTCTCACTGATATATTTCCTGTTCTTCTGAGATCATAAGCAAATGTTAATCCTTTAACTGTTCCAAAATCAACATTACCATAAGTAGTATATTCTCTTGGAAAAGCTTGTTTTACTCGAACCACTTGAACTTGGTCTCTGAATTCCCTATAGAAGGTTGATATCTTGATAGAGCTTGAATTTGTCAATTTTTGTTGAAACCCAGCTTCATAATCTATAGTTTTCTCAGACTGCAGGTTAGGGTTGTTTCTTCTAGCAGTTCCGCTTGTTGACTCTAGAAACAGATAATCAGTTGGATCAAGTCGATCACCAGTCGTTGGTCTTTTCGTTAATATGTCGTAATGTGCGAAGAATAGCGCCTCGTCAGATATTGGGAATGAAAATGCAATACGTGGCATAAAGTTAGTTTGTGGCCTGTAATCCTCAAATGCATCAGAGTTTATCTGTTCTGAACGAGTTCTTTCAGGGTCTACTAAAAGTGGGGCAATTCCTGAAGATGTTGTTAAAACATCTGGATTTGCAATCTCCACTCCTTCTTTATTGTACCACGTTGCCCCATCACGGTATCCTTGAATTCCGGTAGGTTGATTAATATCGTCTACATAAACTACAAAATCTTCACCGATGTTATCAGGGTGAGCACCATCGGCTAATTCTAAGGCTTGATCTTCGCCGGCCTTCACTGTAGGAAAGAATACAAATGGATCGCTCAAAACTTTTTGGTTTGCATCGTATCGATCAATTCTAAGACCAACATTGAATACTAAATCATCAAAAGCAAATTTATCTTGGATATAACCAGCTATGTATATTGGTCTAAAAGCTCCAATCGGTCTCGTTTTATTTCCAAATTGGTCTTCAGCTTGAAAGAAATCATCAATAGTAGGGTTGTCTGTTGTTTTATTTCCATAAGCATCGTATCCAAAATAACTAACGATTCCATTACCATTATTCAGTAGTTCATCAGCAGAAAAATAATCAATACTTAATTTATCTGGATCTATGTTATCGAAATCAACAAAATCAATTCCATCAGTGCCACCAGGAGCTAAATCAGAGTTATTCCCTCTTAAATTGTAATCAAAGAAAGATTGTGCATCTTCAGCAGTATAATCTCCAGGAGCTGAATTAAGTCTAGGATAAGTGTAACTTGGAGCACCTTCAAAACCTGGAATAAAGTCAATAACTGGATTAAAAACATCTTTTTCTGTAATATGAGAGTTGGTGTATAAACGGCCTAGAGCCCAAAGGCCGTTAGTTCCTCCTGCGCTTGCAGCTGGACTAACTGTGTATGATCTGTCAATACGCTGCTCGTATTCAAAACCAATTAGTATGTTATGATCTCCAATATCTGCAGATCCACTAGCAGAAAGTCGATACTGATTTTGATTTACTCTAGAATTGCTATTGTACTGGTCTGCTGGGCTTTCCCACATACCTAAAATCTCTCTTGGTGAATCACCATTGAATAGTGCACCGTTAGTTTGCATTGTCGTTCTGTCTGAAAGAAATTTATTTGTTCTAGTTGGGTCATTTGGATCACTAGCCGCTGCTGCATCAAATACTGGGTTTCCTTCAGCATCATATCCCTTCCAACCGAACAGGTCATAATATTGAGAGGTGTAATTTGCTAAAGCTACGTTATCACTGCTAGGAGTGAATCCAATAAGAGTATCTTCAAAAGTTTGGTGAATCCAACCTTGTCGTTGAAAAACAGAATCAGTCTCTAAACGATATGTTTTGTTCTCAAAGCTTTGAAATTTGCCTACGTAACCATACTTCCAAATGTCATCTTTGTGCACATCATTAAAAGTTCTTCTTGAGGTATTAGAATAATCAAACTGGACCGTGTAAAACGCGTTTTTAATAACCGAGCTATTTTCAGTATCGTTTGCTCCATCATTAAAACGTTGAGTAAACCTAACAAAGCCCCTTGAATCATAAGAAACTCTCCTGGGATTATTATCCCAATTCATGAGGGCTTTTGGATACAGACTTCCTGTCCCAGTTCCATCACCATAAAAACTATTGGCGCCAACCCCTTTGTTGTTGTTATAGGTTAAATTACCACCAACCGTTAAATTGGTGTTTTTACTTGTATTTATATCAAATTTACCTTGAATACTACTGCTATATTGCTGAGCATTTGGTTTAGTTCGTACATTTTCAAGATCATTCATTCTTAAGAATTCTCCTTGGTGCACGGTCCCATCACCGCTTGGGTTATATCTCAATGGCTGATCAATTAGGTTATTTCTAACATCATCCTTAACTTTCCAATAGCCGATATGGGAAGGTCTAGGGTCGGCCACATAGTTAAAATTACCTGAAAGAAAGAAACCAAGAATTGGACTTTCTTTTTTGTTAGCACTGTCTTTTTTCCAAAGAATAGGACCGTAGGCACTAAACTCCACCAAATTGTATGCGTAGGAATCAAAACCAGAGACTTTTCCTGTGTTTTTATTCCGGAATCCAGAGCTAACATATTCTATCGATCCACCATAAGTACTTGCTGCGCCTTTAGTCGTAATGCTAATAATACCACCAGTAACGTCACCATACTGGGCAGGAATCCCCCCAGTAGTAACAGAAACCTGCTC
The DNA here is from genome assembly GCA_905181875.1 of Flavobacteriales bacterium UBA6770. GTDB lineage: Bacteria > Bacteroidota > Bacteroidia > Flavobacteriales_G > Salibacteraceae > UBA6770. Next base: position 352,042 of record CAJIZH010000003.1, on the reverse strand, counting down.
AATTGCTGCCTGAGGGAGACTGTTTGCAGAAGCTCTAACCTTTATACCATCAATGAAATAGTAGTTGGCATCACTACGTGCACCTCTGAAGTTTAATGAAGCATCTCCGTTGTCCGAGGCAACTACACCACCTACTTGCTGCGCAATACCAGCAACAGAACGAGTTGCCATCTTATCCATGTCTTCACCGCCGATTGTAGCTCCTGAACTTGTATTATCTTTTGAAATTAAAGGAACCTTGTAAGATACCACCTCATAAACATCCATTTCAAATGCACTTGATTTCATGCTCATGTCAGTAAACGTAATTTTATCCGAATTTACAACAACACCACTTTGTTGAAGAGGTGCGTAACCAACAAATTTCACTTTTATATCATAAGTTCCAGCTGAAAGAGGCTTGATGAAAAATTTACCGTCAAAATCAGTAGAAGCGCCAGAGACCTGCCTTCCGTTTTGTTCAACAACAACATTTACAAATGGAAGTGCTTCGCCCGTTTCTTGGTCTAGGACTTTACCTTTTATTCCTCCGGATCCGGTTTGAGCATGCCCAATAGTGAACAACATTAAAGTCGTGATAATTAAGGCAAAGTATCTTTTAAGCATATATACTTGATTAATGTTATTAAATCAAAAATGAAGCGAAATTAAGGCGGTAAAGATATAAATAAATGCTTACCTCCGACGAGTCCATCGAACGTTCGGTAGACCTTGTTATTTAACGGTTTCTACTATTCGTGGGATTGTTTTTGTAGTCGTTTTTTAACCAATGAGTTAACTGAAGATTTGATGGCTAAAATAGCGTACGTATTTTTAATTCTACCTCTTTAAACCATCGAAATAAGAAGAATTTCTTTATATTATCGTTGTATCGCTTAGCTCGTTTTTTGTTTTTCTTCATCCTTTTCCTTACCTGCTTATTTTGGTTGGAAATGTGCTGTTTTCTGAGATCTTCGGAGATGTTTATTTCAGCAGCTCTATCTTTTTCCCTCCTGTCTGTAATCTTTTTGTTTTTCTGTCTTATTTTTCTTTTAGAGTCAATTTTTTGTTGGGCAAAAGAACTCTGATTACAAATTGAAAAAATGACTGATACTGTAATGAATAGAGCGTTAACTTTGTGCATTATGCGAAAAGATCTAATTCTGGTTTTTATTGTGCTGTCTTTCATGTCTTGTAAAAAGAATGAGAGCAATATAAATCAATATGAGAACATCCCACAAATAGGTATAAACATTTATTTACAACTGGATCAACCTGCTTATTTTAACTTATCAGCTATTGGTGGACACGTATATTTAAACGAAGGGGCAAGGGGGGTAATCGTTTACCGCACTATTGATGCTTATAAAGCGTATGAAAGGCATTCTCCACATAGGAGTAATGAAGAATGTGCTTTTGTTTCTGCTGATAGTTCCGGAATTTACGGTGTAGAGGAATGTGATGGAATTAAATACTACCTATTAGACGGAACGGTAGCAACAGGAGATGCTTCTGTGCCATTACTTCAATATCAGACCCAAGAATCTCAAGGAACACTGCATGTTTATAACTAAAAAGGCGCTAACCTACTTGAGATTAACGCCTTTTTTAATTGTGGATTATTAAATCCTAGTATCTGTAATGCTCAGGTTTGTATGGACCTTTTACATCGACTCCAATATAATCAGCTTGATCTTTTCTTAATTCAGTAAGTTCAACACCAATTTTTGCAAGGTGAAGTTTAGCTACTTTTTCGTCAAGATGTTTAGGTAGCATGTAAACTTCATTTTCGTATGCAGAACTGTTATTCCATAGTTCTAATTGAGCTAGAGTTTGGTTAGTAAATGAGTTGCTCATTACAAAAGAAGGGTGTCCAGTTGCGCAACCAAGATTTACCAATCTACCTTCAGCCAAAATAATAATGTCGTTCCCTTTGACATTGTATAAATCAACTTGAGGTTTGATTTCAATTTTAGAAGATCCGTAGTTGTCAATTAACCATGACATGTCAATTTCATTATCGAAATGGCCAATATTACAAACAATGGTTTTGTCTTTCATTGCTTCAAAATGATGTCCCAGAACAATGTCTTTGTTTCCAGTAGTGGTAACAACGATATCAACTTCATGTAATGCATTTTCCAATGTTCTTACAGCGAATCCGTCCATTGCTGCTTGAAGCGCGCAAATTGGATCAACTTCAGTTACAATTACTCTTGCTCCAGCACCTTGCAAAGAAGCAGCAGAACCTTTACCAACATCACCATATCCACAAACAACAGCTACTTTTCCAGCCATCATAGTATCGGTTGCTCTTCTAATAGAATCTACTAAGGATTCTTTACAACCATACTTGTTATCAAATTTTGATTTTGTTACAGAATCATTGACGTTGATTGCTGGCATAACTAAAGTGCCATTTTTTAATCTTTCGTATAATCTGTGAACTCCAGTAGTAGTTTCTTCACTTAGCCCTTTGATGTCTTTAGTTAATTCTGGAAAACGATCAAAAACCATATTAGTTAAATCACCACCATCATCAAGTATCATATTAAGAGGCTGATCGCCTTCAAAAGCAAATAATGTTTGCTCAATACACCAATCAAATTCTTCGTCATTCATACCTTTCCAAGCATAAACAGGAACTCCAGCAGCGGCAATAGCAGCAGCGGCATGATCTTGTGTTGAAAAGATATTACAAGAAGCCCAAGTAACATCTGCACCTAATTCAACTAGCGTTTCTATTAAAACAGCAGTTTGAATTGTCATATGAAGACAACCAGCAATTCTAGCGCCTTTAAGTGGTTTTGATTCTCCGAATTCTTCTCTTAAAGCCATTAGACCAGGCATTTCTGCCTCAGCTAAATTTATTTCTTTTCTTCCCCAGTCAGCTAAAGAAATATCTTTGACTTTATACTTAGGTTTGGATTGTGTGCTTGTATTACTCATAATTTTGTTTCTGAATATTTTTGCAAATGTACTAATTAGATAGATTAATACAATCTGCTTTTTTTAATTGATATGCCATTACTTCGACACATATTTTTAGACAATCTAACGCAAATTATTGTTTGGCGAATTGAAGAAGATTTTATGGAGTATCAATTGATTTCGGATTTATGCAATAATAAGAATGCATCCAGAAGACTTGAGAAAATGGCGATTCGCTATGTTCTTGATAATTTTTTTGATCAACTTGAGCTTTCATATGATGTTCAAGGAAAGCCTGCCTTAACTAAGTCGGATAAATTTATTTCAATTTCTCATTCTAATTTAAATTTAGTTGTAGGGATTGGTGAAAACGATCTAGGTCTCGATATTGAGTTAATAAGTGATAAGGCTGTAAAGGTTTCTAGAAAATTCATTCATAAAAATGATTTTTTGATTACTGATTCTATGAATGAGAATTATCATAAGACGCTTATTTGGTCGGCGAAAGAAGCTCTCTTTAAAAAGTATTCTCAAAAGGAACATCTTATTTTCAAACAACAAATAGCAATAGAGACTATCGACGAAAATTCTAGGGTGCTAAATTCAAAGGTTGAGTTTACAGATGGTACCGTAATGCGAGAGTTCCTTTCTTATAGTCTTATTGAAGACTTTATATTAGTGCATTCAAATTAGAATCATTTATTATTGCAGTATGCTTGAAAATCTATTTGAACTTTCTTCAAAATCAAAAGATATTGCGATTTTAATTGATCCAGATAAAGTAACAAATACTGGATTAGAGTCACTAATTAAACGGATTGCTTCGGCTAATGCAAAATTCATTTTTGTTGGAGGAAGTTTGGTGCACGGAGCTGAGGTAGACGAAATTATTGAGATAATAAAAAAGCACACTGATATACCCGTTATACTTTTTCCTGGATCGGGACTACAAGTATCCGCAGAGGCTGATGCCATTTTGTTTCTATCTCTTTTATCGGGAAGAAATCCTGAGTTTTTAATTGGACATCAGGTTATGAGTGCTCCGTACATTAAAAAGCAAGGATTAGAGAGTATTGCAACTGGTTATATCTTAGTTGATGGCGGAAAAGCGACTACAGCATCTTACATCAGTAATACTAATCCTGTTCCTGCCGATAAGCCTCAAATTGGTGCTGCAACTGCACTGGCTGGTGAAATGTTAGGCTTTAAAATGATTTATTTAGATGCTGGAAGTGGTGCTGCAAGACCTATTTCACGCGAGTTTATTACTGCTGTTAGAAAAGAAATTGAATTACCTATGATAGTTGGTGGTGGTATTAGAACAAAGCAAAATATAGAAAGTGCTTTTGCTGCTGGTGCCAACTTGGTTGTAATTGGAACTGCAATCGAAGATGATCCTGAATTTTTGAATACAATTAAACACATTAATAATTGAGCATGAAGTTAATTGTTGTTTCTAGTCCTAATAAATCGAAATCAGAAATTGGCTTATTTAATCGATTTTATGAAAATCGGAATTGATGTATTTCATGTGAAGAAGAAAAAATTCACAAGAAGACAAATGGTTGATTACCTCTCTATGATACCTGAGGAATTTAGGAGCAGAGTTGTATTGCACTCTCACTATTCTTTGGCAACTCGATTTAATTTAAGAGGGATACACATATCTTCTCATAAAAAGCATACTTCGTTTTGGGGAGATATTATATTTGGGATTGCCAGATATTTCAAACGAAATTTAAAATTGACAAAATCGTTTCACTCTATTCAAAGTTTAGTGAATGATAAAAAACAATACGATTATGTCTTTTTAAGCCCAGTTTTTGATAGACATGAAATGCAAGAGTTTAGTGCTGCGTATTCAGAGAAGCAGTTGCGATCGGTATTGTATAAAAGTAGACATCAAGTAATCGCTTTAGGTGGTGTAATTTATTCAAGAATAGAGTTGGCAAAAAGAACTGGTTTTGAGGGAGTTGCAATACACAGCGCTATTTGGAAAGAGAAGCATGATAGGTCCGCAATGTTTGAAGAAATTTATAAAGAAACCAAAAGGGTAGAAGAACAGGTTAATTAATAAACGTCCATTTAATAGCAAATTTAAATGCTCTATCTTGCAATGGATACCCCGGTCGGGCTAGGTAATTATAACTAGGAATGCCTTCACCTACATTTGTCATTCTGGCAAAAAAGAAAAACCGCTCTACATTAACCATTAGATATGGCTCAAGCCATGGATATCCTCCGACCATCTGCTCGTTCTGAATATAAAATTGTCTTGTAGAAGGATTATATCTATCGGCACTATAAGCTGAGACATAGAAAACGTCAGAACCTAAACGAATCAACATTTCCGATTGAAATAATTTTGTCTCGAAATATAATGAGCTGTGCGTGTATATTTCAGGTAGGTTCATGATTCCAGCTTGATCTGTAAATTGATACCCACCCTTCAATTTCAAATGAAAACTTCCGAGATTAAAAAGTTTCTCGATATAAGGGCGGAAAGTATTGATGACGCCAGAATATTGACGAGGTAAACCATCCCACCCGAAGTAGGTGTAATTGGTTATTGATTGTCCAGCAATACCAACTGTGAAAAAGTTGCTATCAATTTTCATGTTTAAATCTGCCTTAGAAATAGACATTTTATTAAGGATTGAATTCCAATTCCAGCCAGAAACCGAATATCGATCATACAATAAAGCAGGTTTTTGAGAACCAAAGGCTGTTTTAAGACTTAAGCGTATTTTCTTAGACACAGCAGTCGAGTACTTGCCAGTAATCATGAAGTCGGCTTCGTTATAACCGGCGAGAACAAGTTTTCCGTTTAATACCAGATGATTTTTCATAAATGGAAGATTATATAAGGATGAGCTAACATAAACATTGTTCTGAAAAAGATCGGTTTGGTTGACACCAAAACTATTCTGATCGTAGGTTCCATACTCAAAACCTGTTGCACCACGAAACCTTAAACTACTTAAGAAAGTGGAGTCTGTTTTTATCCATGGACGTAATATTATGCCTATTTCATTATCAAATTTATTGAACAGTGTTTTATCAAAGATTGCGGTGCCACTCGGGATGGGCTTAAAAAAATAGTTAGTTGAGTCTACATTTTTATCCTCAAAAACAAACTCTTGATGCTGATACTGCAAGGTATGCTCAATGGTGATTCTTGGGATAATCTGAGTTTTAATTATTGAATCTGGATAAAGGGAATCTTTTGCATCCCGATAATAGAACCTTCTAGAGGGGCCGAAATTGAAACGTTGCTTTAGTAAATACTCTTGTTGGCGGCTTCTGTTAATAGCTTCAGTAAAATTGACGGGGAGACCTTTACGTGAGATTTTTTCAGGTGAGTCTGTAAATAAAGTATCGTTTTGAATACCCCCATTTTCTTCATTATAAGATTCATTATATATTCCATAAAAAATAAGCTGATAACGGTGATTTTTTGATTTTAGATGCTGGTTGATGTAGAAATTGTTAATTGCAGTGCGCTGACTAATGTAAAATCCTACGCTACTTATTTTTCTATATCCAACTCCAATATTCCAATTTTCTCTTACATTTTGGGATAAATGCAACTCAACTCCTTCCTCGCTTTGAGCGCCGTTGAAGTACATTACACTGGCATAAGGCTGTGATAGTTCCTTGAACCTTAGATTATTTTTTCCCCATCTAAATGCGTCAAGATTATCGAACGAATAATTAAGTCCTGTTAGAATTGAATCATTAACCAACAAACTTTTGGTTGCGGAGCCATGATTTCCAAGATTAATATTAAAGTTAGAAAGATGATTGTCGTAGTTGAAAAAAGAAGTAAAGGTGCTATCCATTGCTTCCATGACAAACGTATCTGGATGTATTTGGTTGACAGAAAACTGTTTAAAAATAAAGGATTTTGGAACCTTATCCTCACTATTATTCGAATCTTTTTGTGCGATTATAGTTTGCGCCGATAATTCAAATGATGAAATTGCTAGCATAAAAGCAAGAATCAACCTTAAGTTTCCTAACAAAGCAAAGCGAATGTTTTCTGTCTTGGAAATATTCACGCGGATTTTATCTTTTCAAAGAAATTATTTGTCTAGGCCCTTTTTAGTCTGGTCAATTTCTTTTTTAACATCTTTAATACTATCCGTAAGGTCGCTCTGAATATCATTAGTAGCGTCTTTAAACTGACGAATACCTTTTCCCATACCACGTGCAATTTCAGGAATTCTTTTCGAACCAAATAACAGAAGAATCACTAATAAGATTATGAATATTTCTCCACCGCCCAAACTAAAAAAGAGTAAAACCATACAGCTAATATCATCAAAAAAGGGGCGAAAAGCCCCTTTTTAATTCATTCATATTTTAAATTATGTTTTGTCTCTATCGTCTTTGTTAGCCAGATCAACAACAATTGGAGAAGCTATACATAGGGAACTGTATGTTCCTACGATAACACCAACCATAAGAGCGAAAACGAATCCTCTAATAACTTCGCCTCCAAAAATAAAGATCATGAGCAATACTAAAATTGTACTCATTGAAGTATTAATTGTTCGACTCAATGTGCTATTCAACGCATTATTCACAACAGTTTTGTATGGCATTTTCTTATGTAAACCAAGGAATTCTCTAATCCTATCAAATACAACAACTGTATCGTTAATAGAATAACCTACTACCGTAAGAATTGCGGCAATAAATGCCTGATCAATTTCCATTGACCAAGGAGCAATACCATAGAATAAGGAGAAAACACCTAACACCACTAATACATCATGGAACATAGCTGCCAAGGCTCCTAAGCCATACTGCCACCTTCTAAATCTAAATAGGATATACAAAAAGATTACTACAAGTGAAAATAGAACAGACCAGATGGCCGATTGCTTAATATCATCTGCAATGGTAGGTTCAACCAATTGCGAACTCATTATTTCAAAATCATCTCCAATAGTGTTTAAGCCGGTTTTAAGTTTTGCTTCAACTAGATCTTCTATTTCACTACCTTTTTCTTCTATTAAGTATTTAGTAGTGATCTTTACTTGATTTGAAGTTCCATAAGTTTTTACTTCTGGACGTTGTTTAATTCCGTCTTTAGAAACAAAGACTGTTTCTAAAGTACTTCCTACATTCTCAACTTCAACTGGATTAACAAAACGAACTAAGTAACTTCTACCTCCTGTAAAATCAACCCCAGAGTCTAACCCTCGAATCGCTAGAGAAGCGATACCTGCAAGCACAACAATAGAAGAAAGTACATAGTATGATTTTCTTCTCATAATGAACTTGACGTTCATATTTCTAAAAGCATTTTCAGTCCATCGAGTAGAGAATGATAAAGTTTCTTTCCTTCTCAATTGCCATTCAAAGATTAATCGAGTGATGAAAATTGCACAAAACAATGAAGTAGCAATACCAATAATTAAAGTAGTCGCGAATCCTTTAATTGGACCAGTTCCAAATACCAATAGAATAAGACCTGTTAATCCCGTAGTAATGTTAGCATCCATAATTGAAGGTATAGCACCTCGAATACTAAATGCCTCGCTAATTGCTAACTTTAAACCTTTTCCAGATCGAAGTTCTTCTCTTATTCTTTCATAAAGTAATACGTTGGCATCCACCGACATACCAATTGTAAGAACGATACCTGCTATTCCAGGAAGCGTTAATGTTGCTCCAATACTGGTAAGCACTCCAAATACAAAAAACACGTTTGCTATCAATGCAATATCTGCTATTAGACCAGCGCTTGAGTAAAAGAATGCCATGTAAAGCAGAACTAATATAAAAGCAACTAAGAATGATAACATTCCAGACTGAATAGCCTCTTGACCCAATGAAGGTCCAACAATAGCTTCTTCAATAATTTGAGCCGGCACTGGAAGTTTACCAGCTTTAAGTACGTTAGCTAAATCCTGAGCTTCTTCTGGACTAAATTGTCCCGAAATACTTGATTGACCACCTGGAATTTCACCATTAACAACAGGCGCTGAATACACTAGGTTATCCAATACGACAGCAATACTTTTATTCGCAGGAGTACCATTTACGTTTCCTTGTGAAGCTTCACGTGTCATCTGCTTCCACATTTTAGCACCTGTAGCATTCATTGACATTGAGATTTCAGGTTGCCCAAGCGGGTCAGCTGTTACGGTAGCGTTAGATATTGCATCACCTTCTAATCTTGCTTTTCCATCTCGTCTAAGGACTTTAATTGCATGCAGTGCGTATACATCAGTAGGTTTTCTATCATCACCTAAGATTGGTTTAGCACTCCACATGAACTTAATATCAGATGGGAAATTTTTAAGAATGTTCCTGTCAGCTAGAAGAGCATTTACTTCTGCTTTATTTTTCAGACTAACATATCCTACTACTGGGCCCTCACCAACTGTTAATCCTTCTGATTCCGTACCCTGGTATACATTCATTTGAACAATACTGTAAAGAGGGTTTTCAGCTGCAAATTCATTAAATGATTGATCTCTTGCAGCAGCTGAAGTGTCATTACTTTCTCCTTCTAATGATGAAAGTAAATCTTCGGTATCTGTTGATGTGGTTGAATCAATTATAGTAGAGTCTCTTGCAGCATCTCCAAGTTCTAATTCGCTTAAGCTTTCTTTTACACTATCCTCTGTAACTGAAGAGTCTTGGCTTGAGCTAACTGCTTTGTTAAGTTCGCGCATGTATTCGTTCGCTTTTTCAAAACCTTGAAAAACTTCACGATTGTCATATGTTTCCCAGAATTCTAACTTGGCTGTTCCTTGGAGGATTTTACGAACCCTTTTTTTATCACTAACGCCGGGTAATTCAACAATAATTCTGTCTGAGGTAGCAAGTCTTTGAATTTTTGGTTGAACAACTCCTAAACCATCAATCCGTTTTCTTAGAACTTGTTCTGTTCTTTTTACAGCATCTTCAGCTTCGCTCTTAATTATATTAAGAACTTCATCGTTTGTAGCTTCACGAGGAAAAAGATCTTTATTTTCTCTATTGTGAAATATTGAGCTTAACTTGAATTCAGGATCATTAGCTTCTACTGCTTGTCCAAATAGAGAAGTGAAATCTTCTTGACTATTTTTTTGCAATTCAACAGCATCGTTAATAGACTTGAGAAAGGTTTCATCTTTACTTTCTGCTGCCATTACTTTAACAAGCTCAACAACAGAAACTTCAAGTGTAACGTTCATGCCACCTTGCAGGTCAAGACCTTTGTTTAATTCTCGAAGTTTGCATTCACGGTAAGTATAACCTAGCAGAGGATAAGCTTCTTTTGGACCAACACCAAGCAAGTAGTTGCTTTCGATTGTCGTAAAAGCTGAATCTTGAGCATAATTGCTCATTTCAGGTTTGACGTCTAATAAAGAGTCAAGTTTTTCGCTGGCGTAAGACTCAGCATCATTCTCAACGCTGTTGGTTATCCAAGTAAACGAAAGCTGATAAATACTGGCTGCTGTCAGTAAAATTGTAAAGAGCCATATAGCCGTTTTGTTTTGCATTTGTTGCCGCTATTTAGTTAAAATTAAAGCGTGCAAATATAGAACTTCAGTCTATATGATAACATACTACTTTTCTGAGCATTAAGTAACTGAAAAACAAAGTGTTTGCCTGTATTAAAATCCACTAATAATCATTGTTTGAATTCTTGTTAGGTACATTGGGAGAATTTATCTTCTAAAGTTGAGTAAAATTTTGACAGAAAAAAGCCCCTTTTGAATTCGTTAAAAGGGGCTTTTAAATTCTATTTTAAGTTTAAAGACTATAGTAGTCCATTTGTTTTTCTAACCGCAGCTGCAGATTCTTCAAGTTTTGCTTTTTCGGCAGCATCTAAATTAATTTCCACAATTTTTTCAATACCATTTTTACCAATTATTGCAGGTACTCCGATACAAATATCACTAAGGCCATATTCGCCATCAAGAAGGCAAGAGCAAGGGAACATTTTTTGAGTATCACAACCAATTGCTTGAACCATCGCTGACACAGCAGCACCGGGTGCATACCAAGCAGATGTCCCTAAAAGCTTTGTTAAAGTAGCACCACCAACTTTAGTTTCTTCTTTTACATCAGACACTTGATCATCACTCAAAAAATCAGAAACAGGAACACTATTTCTTGTCGCCAATCTTGTAAGCGGAATCATTCCGGTATCACTGTGTCCACCGATTACCATTCCGTCAACGTCAGAAGCGGGGCAACCCAAAGCTTCAGCAAGACGATACTTGAATCGTGCAGAATCTAGTGCTCCACCCATTCCTATAATTCTGTTTTTTGGAATATCTATAGCTTGATGAGCTAAGTATGTCATTGTATCCATTGGATTGGAAACAACAATTATGATAACCTCTGGAGAATGTTTAATTAAATTTTCAGCTACAGCTTTTACAATACTAGCGTTAGTAGATATAAGTTCTTCTCTAGTCATTCCTGGTTTTCTAGGAATACCTGAAGTTATAACTGCTACATCACTACTGGCAGTCTTTGAGTAATCATTTGTAGTTCCAGTAATTTTAGTATCAAAACCGTTTAATGAAGCCGTTTGCATTAAATCCATGGCTTTACCTTCAGCAAATCCTTCTTTAATATCTATCAACACTACTTCCGATGCAAAATTTTTAATTGCAATATATTCTGCGCAACTTGCTCCTACTGCACCTGCTCCAACTAATGTTACCTTCATGTTATTTCGTGATTTGAATTTGGCTTGCAAAAGTAGATAATCTCTTCACTTTTATTGATTTAGAAGATTGAATTATATTAAAATATTGCAACGAACAAATTCATTTGGGTAAATTTGAATCTAAAGGCAACCATATTATTAAAGTAACGTCTTATTATAGAATTCCATATGGAACGATTTATTAATGTGCAAATATCCGAAATCATTAAAGGCTGTAAAGATCGTGACGCTAGGAGTCAGAAAGAACTTTACAATCGGTTTTTTGGATTAATGATGGCAATTTGCTATCGTTATTGTAGTTGCAGACAAGATGCCGAGGATATCGTTCAAGATGGGTTTATAAAGGTCTTTGATAAAATTGATAGTTTCGATGGTAATGGTTCGTTTGAAGGTTGGCTAAAGCGGGTTTTTGTTAACATGGCTTTAGATAAAATCCGGAAACAGAAGATGCAGTTTTTGAGTATTAATGAAGGTGATAATGAGGACTATCTCATGAGAAGTGCCGAACAAGAGGAAATGGAAGAAAATGAGCTTCTAATTTCTATCGGTCGTGAAAACCTAGTTAAGGCCATTCAAAACCTCACTCCAATGTATCGAGCAGTTTTTAATCTTTTTGTTATTGAAGGTTTTACTCATGCAGAGGTTGCTGAAATTTTAGAAGTTTCAGAGGGAACATCGAAGTCTAATTTATTTAAGGCAAAAAAGAAATTGAGAAAAGACATCAAAAAGTTATTGGAGGCAAAATATGCAAGCTGATAAAAACATAAAAAATCTATTTGACGGGTTCGAAAACGAATTCCGAAAGGGAGATTGGAGTGCAATTGAGTCTAAGGTTTTAGACAATAACAGAAGATATTTACTTAGTAAATCTAAGTTTATGATTGGAGCAGCCTTTGGTATGGTGGCTTGTATCGCTCTTGGCTTAGTTCATTTTGGCACAACAACTTTTAATGATAAACAGCAAGTTGAAGTTACAGAGAGTAATGTTGCTTTAAACACTCCGTTGGAAGAAAGTAAAACTCAAATCTTTAGTGTTAGTGATATATTGGCTGCAGAGGAACCGAGTAAAACAGAAGAGTTATCAACAACTAATTCAGTTTTGCACACAGGTAATTCTCTGGATATAAAAAAACAAGAGCTAATTGTTCTTAATGAGGAAGCCTTTATTCCGATAAATGAGAAGTTAAATCCTCAATTACCGAAATTCACAATGCATAAAACAACTTATTGTTTAGGTGAGAAATTAGAGTTTATTTCAGATTCTAAATCAACAGAAAGCTTGTCATTTAATTGGAATAATAAGAGAATGACTCTTGACGAATTTAAACAGTTTAGGCTTTCTAGTGCTGGAAATACAGCATTTGAGGTACTGGAAAATGGTAAAATCATTCAACAGGTTAACGTTATTTGTCAAGCCCCAATGGCGAGAATTGGCTACAAAAAGAACTATGATATTGATAACCCATATGTGCAATTTAGCGCAATGAATTCATTAAATAGTGCTGATTATGAATGGTATATTGATGGAGAATCAATTGCTTCCGCAGACGAATTTGAATACACGTTTGCTTCAAAAGGAATGTACAGCGTTAAAATGGTTGTGAGATCTTCAGCTGGCTGCAAGGACTCTTCAGTGAAATCGGTAAGAATATTAAGAGCTTATAATTTAATGGCGACGACTGTCTATAATCCTGAAGTTGGTAAATGGCTTCCATTAGGTCTTAAAAAAGAAGGGGTTAGTTTCAGATTGAGAATTATTGATCAAGCAGGTAAAACGGTATTTACTTCTATTGACTTAAACAATGAGTGGGACGGATCAACAGCTGAAAACATGAAAGTTTCCAATGGAGACTTATTTTACTGGGTTGCCCAGGTTACGGATGTTAATGGTAAGATTAATGAATACGGGAATAGTCTATTGATTAATTCAGAGCTGGAGTAACTTTTTAAAAGCATTCCATAATTTCTCATTAGGTACCTGTGCTTCAAAAGAAACGGTTTCTTTTTTTACAGGGTGGATAAATTCAATTTTACGAGCATGTAAATGAATGGAACCGTTTTTATTTACAAGGTCTGACCCGTATTTTAAATCACCTTTTATTGGAGAACCAATTGCAGAAAGTTGCAATCTTATTTGGTGATGCCGACCAGTTTTCGGGCTCACTTCAAGTAAGTGAAATCCTCCTGAGGAACCTATTAGCCTAAACCGTAAGTCTGCATACTTTGCACCATTCTTATCGTTTTTCTCGATATATGATTTATTCTTTTCTTCCGATTTTTTTAGGTAGTTAACTAAAAGTCCTTCAGTTTCCCGAGGCTTGTTCTTTACAACTGCCCAATATGTTTTTTGAACGGTACGTTCTCTGAAAACATCATTCATTCGACTTAATGCCTTACTCGTTTTAGTGAAAACTACAACCCCGCTAGTAGGCCTGTCTAATCTGTGAGGAAGACCGACAAATACGTTACCGGGCTTGTCATATTTTATTTTAAGGTAAGTTCTAACTTTTTCCAATAAAGGTTCATCGCCAGTGATATCACCTTGAACTAACTCGGTTGCTCTTTTATTTACAACAATTAAATGATTGTCTTCAAAAATGACGTTAATCATCAGTACTGTTCATTTTTGTTGGGAAAATCGGATCGCTTTACATCTTCAATGTATGCCGATACGCCACTTTTTATTTGATCAGCAAGGTTTCCATAGCGTCTTAAGAATCTTGGAGAAAACTCTTGCGTAATGCCTAACATATCATGAAGCACTAAAACTTGACCATCAACTTCACCACCAGCGCCAATTCCGATCACCGGAATTCGAACTGTTTTAGCAACTTTTTCCGCTAAAGTAGCAGGTATCTTTTCCAAAACAATTGCAAAACAACCCGCTGCTTCTAATTTAATAGCATCTTCAATCAATTTATCTGCTTCTTCTGATTCCTTAGCCCTTACTATATAAGTGCCATACTTATAGATACTTTGTGGCATAAGTCCAAGGTGCCCCATAACAGGAATTCCTGCAGAAAAAATTCTTTGAACTGATTCCATTATTTCACTACCACCTTCCATTTTAACGGCATGTGCTCCAGATTCTTTCATTATTCTAATAGAAGAATTTAGAGCTTCCTTGCTATTCCCTTGGTAAGTACCAAAAGGCAAATCCACCACAACCAAAGAACTTGTTATGCCCCGAATTACCGATGCTGCATGATATATCATCTGGTCTAACGTAATAGGAAGCGTAGTTTCGTGACCAGCTATAACATTTGAAGCGGAATCACCTACTAAAATAACGTCAATTCCTGCTTGGTCAATTAAGCGAGCCATAGAAAAATCATATGCAGTAAGCATTGCAATCTTTTCTCCTTTTTCTTTCATTTCAAGAAGAACATGAGTGGTCACCTTTTTTGCTTTAGAACTTACTATTTTATTAATTTGAGTACTCATAATTTTACCATTTATAGGCGCATATTGTCCATTTATAAAATCTTATTTCAAAGGCAAGCCAAATTATTATCTTTGCCAACTCGCAATCAAAAGGTGCAAATATAATTTACTATAAAGTCTTGAATGAACACAAAAAAACACAATTCGGTTTTTATTAAAGTACTGTCATTATTAACCATCACAGCTTTCTTTTTAGGTTGTAAAAATGATCTTCAGGTTAATGCTGAATATGACGCGCAGGCTATAGTTTATGGCGTTATAAACCCTTATGATTCTATTCAGGTTTTTAGAATAACAAAATCTTTCTCGGGTGTAGGTAATCCTCAAGCATATGCCAAAAACCCAGATTCTAATTACTTTAGAGATGTAGACTTGGTTCTTGTTGAGTCACTTTTTGGTGAAGAGCGGCGCCGAATGAATTTAATAAGAATAGAAGTTAGTAATAAGGAATTGGGCGAATTTTTTGGACCTGATCAAATTCTTTATCATGTTTATCCGACAAAGAACAATCCTGATGATGCCATGTATTTTAACTCAGAATCTGATTTCAAATTAGAAGGTACGGTCGACGGTAAGGAAATCGGAGGTAATTTTAGTATAGTAAAAGAGAGTCTTAATGCGCCATTTTTTCTTAGTTCTGCTAATGGGTTTCGTTCGCGTGCTAATAGAGCGGTTTCTCTTATTAACGGAGTTAATGTAAGCGATTTAGAATTTGATTTAAAATATCCTACCGGAACGAAGGTCGGAAGTTTAAAAATGATTTTTACTTATTATGAAGTTTATTTGGGAGCCACAGAGGAAGTAGAAAAAACTATAGAGTTCGAACTGGGTGAAAAAGTCTTTAATGATTCGCAAAACCCTAAACCAACTGATGTAAAATTTTCGGGGAGAGGCTTTTATGAAAGAATAGCAGCTGTAATTCCGGATGCTTCAGAAACGCCAAACTTGTTGTATCGAAAATCAGGACCTATAGACTTTAAGATGATTGCTGTTTCTGAAGATTTATTTTATTATCGACAAGTTAAAAACTCTGGAGAGGGTATAGCCCAGGATAGACCAGAATATACCAATGTTGTAAATGGCTTTGGAGTTCTAGCTGGAAGGCAAGTAATAACCATGAATGAGCAATTAATTGCGCATGGATTCCTGCCGGTAGAATTTTTGTTAAGCAGTGCATCAGATGATGAATTGGCAACAGGGGTTCTGCTTGGTTTGACTGGAGCTAAGGCATTTTGCTCTGACCCATCACATAAATTTCCATCGGCTTGCCAATAACTGACAAGCTGTCATTAATTTCTTTTTTTTCTTAAATAGTTAGAAGCTTTGTCAGCTAGAATGTCTTTAAATTCTAATGGCATACTGCTTGTCTATTCGGTTCAAATAAGATTATAAAACGAATTACAAAATTAAGTCATGGGAAAAATTATTGGAATTGATTTAGGAACTACCAACTCGTGCGTTGCCGTTATGGAAGGTAACGAGCCTGTGGTAATCCCAAATAGTGAAGGAAAAAGAACAACCCCTTCAATTGTTGCATTTATTGAAGGTGGTGAAAGAAAAGTAGGCGATCCTGCAAAACGTCAGGCTATTACAAATCCTACCAAAACGGTTAATTCGATTAAGCGTTTTATGGGCCATACGTTTGCTGAAATTTCAAGCGAAATCAAAAGAGTTTCTTACACAATTGAAAAAGATGGCGTATTACCAAAAGTAAAAATCGACGATCGTCTTTTTACTCCTCAAGAAATATCTGCAATGGTTCTTCAAAAAATGAAGAAAACAGCAGAAGATTATCTTGGACATGAAGTTACTGAAGCGGTAATCACGGTTCCTGCTTATTTCAACGATAGCCAAAGACAAGCAACAAAAGAAGCAGGCGAAATTGCGGGTCTTACAGTTAAACGAATTATTAACGAACCAACGGCTGCGTCACTTGCTTATGGCATGGACAAGAAAGGTCAAGATATTAAAATTGCAGTTTTTGACTGTGGTGGTGGAACTCATGATGTATCCATATTGGAATTGGGTGACGGAGTTTTTGAAGTAAAGTCTACTGACGGAGACACACACCTCGGGGGTGATGATTTTGATCATGTAATCATCGATTGGTTAGTTGCTGAATTTAAGGATGAGAACGGATTAGATGTATCTAAAGATCCAATGGCATTGCAGCGTTTGAAAGAAGCTGCTGAAAAAGCTAAAATTGAATTGTCTTCAACCACATCTACTGAAATTAACTTGCCATACATAATGCCGGTTGATGGTGTGCCAAAACACTTGGTAAGATCTTTATCTAGAGCAAAGTTTGAGCAATTAGCAGATGATCTGATTAAAAGAACAATTGAGCCTTGCAGGTCTGCATTGAAAAATGCTGATATGACTCCAGCAGATATTGATGAAGTTATTTTGGTAGGTGGTTCTACTAGAATTCCAGCAGTTCAAGATGCTGTAAAAGCATTCTTTGGGAAAGAGCCAAGTAAAGGTGTTAACCCTGATGAGGTTGTTGCTCTAGGAGCAGCGATTCAAGGTGGCGTTTGACTGGAGAAGTAAAAGACGTTCTTTTATTAGACGTTACTCCCCTTTCTTTAGGGATCGAAACAATGGGAGGTGTAAGTACTCGATTAATAGAATCGAACACTACTATTCCTACAAAAAAATCAGAGACTTTCTCTACTGCTTCGGATAATCAGCCTTCGGTTGAGATTCATGTTTTGCAAGGAGAGCGTCCAATGGCGAAGGATAACAGAACAATTGGAAGATTTCACCTTTCTGGATATTCCACCAGCACAAAGAGGAACTCCTCAAATTGAAGTAACATTTGATATTGATGCTAACGGAATTTTAAATGTTTCCGCAAAAGATAAAGCAACAGGAAAAGAACAGTCAATTAGAATTGAAGCTTCTAGTGGTTTATCTGATGCAGAAATTGATAAAATGAAAAAAGAAGCAGAAGCAAATGCTGAAGCTGATAACAAAGCGAAAGAAAAAGCTGATAAGCTAAATGCTGCTGATAATTTAATTTTCCAAACGGAAAAACAATTGAAGGAGTATGGTGATAAAATTCCTAGTGAAAAGAAAGAGCCTATTGAAACTGCATTAAACGAGTTAAAAGAAGTTCATAAATCAGAAAATATTGAAGCAATTGATGCTGCAATGGAAACACTGAACATTGCATTTCAAGCTGCATCGGAAGAAATGTATGCTGCGCAGGCTGCGGAAGGACAGCAAGGTGCTGATGCTTCGCAAGAAGGTTCAGACGCAAAAGCTGAGGATGAGGTTACTGATGTTGATTTTGAAGAAGTAAAATAAAAATCGCTACATATTACTAGTTAAAAAGAGCCGGTTATGCCGGCTCTTTTTTATTTGAGGTCTACTTTTGCATTTGTAAATATGTTATGATTCGATCGTTAATTATACTTTTTGTAATTGGAATCTCGGTTTCAGGATTCGCTAGTTCAGATGGACCTGATTCATTGTTCAAGAAAAACTATATACAAGATTCATTATATATTGATGACTTAAGCGGGAAAATTTCTTTCAAGCTTTTTACTCTCAATCGTACCAATAATTTCACGATTTCTGATGTAGGGAATAATTTTGAAACGAGATATGAGCCAAATGTCGGCTCCGATTTAGGGTTTGGAGTTTTGTACAAATGGTTGAAATTTGGAGTATCGTTTGCTCGATTAGGTAGAAATGGACCAGAATCAACTCATGGTAAAACTAGACGATTAGATCTTCAAGGTCATGTTTTTACAAAGAAAGTAGGTGTAGATGTTAATGTCCAGTTGTACAATGGATTTTATTTATCTAATCCAGCTGCATTTAATAAAGAATGGAAATCGGGTGACCCATATCCGCAGCGTACTGATTTAAGAACAGCTAGTTTAGGAGCAAGTGTTTATTATGTTTTAAATCATGAAAAATTTTCACTTCAGTCGGTATATGTGCAGTCTGAATGGCAGAAAAAAAGCGCTGGATCTTTCTTTCTTGGAAGTTCATTAAATTCCTTTGCAATTATTGCAGACTCCGCTATTTCTCCTGAATACTTTTCGAATTCTACTAATCAAGCTAATTTTTTTGAAGATGCAAGATTTAGAAGTTTGGCCCCACTGGTTGGATATTCATATACTCTGGTTTTGAGTGATCACGTTTTTACAAACCTTACGCTTTCTCCCGGTCTTGCTGTAGCAAATACAAGGTTAAAAAATGCAGAAGGTTTGCTGGTTTATAGAAAAATTAATATTATTCCAAGGTTAGGAATGCGCTTTGGCCTTGGATATAATGGCCCAAAGTTTTTCGGTGGTTTTTCAGCAGAATATAACTACAGGCAGTTTAAATTTAATAGTGGAGAGGGTCGGTTTGGTTACACTAGAGGTCAAGCGAGGTTGTATGTTGGGTATCGACTTAATTATTAGTTATTCATAGCGTAAAGCCTCAATAGGATCGAGTTTCGAAGCTTTTACCGAAGGATAATATCCAGAAAGTACTCCAACCACAAAACACAAGCTAAACCCTGAGAAAATCCACAACCAAGGAATTATGAATGCACCTCCTGTTAGCAGCGAAGTGACATTTCCGATAATTATTCCAAAAACAATTCCCGCAACTCCACCCATTTGGCAAATAAGAACTGCCTCAGTTAAAAATTGAGTTTTTATTACCGAAGGAGAAGCCCCTAAAGATTTCCGAACTCCTATTTCGTGCGTTCTTTCTGTGACCGAAACCAGCATAATATTCATTAATCCTATTGCCGCTCCCAATAATGTGATCATTCCAATTATCCCAGCTGCTATAGTCACGTTTCTAATATTCTCAATCAGTTTTGTTGCTAAACTGTCGCTTCTGCGAATTTCGAAATCATCAGGTTTAGACAATGGAATTTTTCTGATTTGTCTGAATTTACCTGTGGCATCGTCAATGGTTGGCATCAATTGTTCTGGGCGTTCGGTCATCACGTTTAGAGTGAAAGTTTCATCTGGGTTGCCAAAATATTGTCTCGTGACACCAAGTGGCAGCATAACTAGGCGGTCCCCTCCCATTCCTGAGCTACTTCCTTTTTCTTTTAAAACTCCTGCAACCGCATAGCGAACCCCATCAATGGAGATCTTGCTACCTATTGCGTCAACATTTTTAAATAAAGTATTATTGACTTCGCTTCCTATTAGTGCAATTCTCCGATTATTTTGAAAATCGGTATTACTCATGTTTCTACCCTTTTCAACTGAATATCCAGCTGTTTTCAGGTAGTTGCGATCAATACCCATAACACTAACGTTCTGGTTGGTTTTTTCACTTTTGTACTTTACAGTAGAATTGAATGATGCGTTCAAGAAAACGGAGACTTTCGCATCTGAATCGAACTCATTTCTAAACTTTTGAGCTTCGAAATAGGTAATGCGTTTCTTTTCATTGTCTTCGTTTTTAACTTTTGCCCTGGACCGATACTGACGAATAACAAAAGTGTTTGCTCCCATATTGGTAAACTCAGATTGAATTGAAGCTTTAATCGAATCAATTGCGGTCAATATTCCGATGAGCGCAGTAATTCCAATAGCAATGATCATTGCAGTTAAAACCGTTCTAAGTGTCTGACTTTTAATGGCGTTAAGGGCCACGTAAATATTCTCTTTTAGTACTTGTTTTCTCAATTTATAACAGCAAAATTATAGGTATAATTTTTTACCTTCGCGACAGTGAAAAGTAGCTAAAATAAAATTAGAAATTCAAAGTTATGATATTCGATTTGGGCATGATTAAAAAGGTGTACCAACGGTACCCTGAAAGGATAAAAGTAGCACGAGAGATTTGTAATAAACCATTAACGCTTTCTGAAAAAATACTATATACGCATCTCTGGGACGGAAAAGCTAAAACGGAATATGGCCGAGGAAAAAATTATGTTGATTTTGCGCCAGACAGAGTAGCTATGCAGGATGCAACGGCTCAGATGGCTTTGTTGCAGTTTATGCAAGCTGGAAAAAGTACAGCTGCTGTGCCTTCGACAGTGCATGCAGATCACCTTATTCAAGCTAGAATGGGTGCCGATAAAGATCTTCAAGAATCTTTAAATAAAAACAACGAGGTTTTCAATTTCCTTTCTTCGGTTTCTAATAAATACGGAATAGGATTCTGGAAGCCAGGCGCTGGAATTATACATCAAGTGGTACTTGAAAACTATGCATTTCCAGGTGGAATGATGATAGGTACTGATAGTCACACAGTAAATGCAGGCGGACTAGGAATGGTTGCTATTGGAGTTGGCGGTGCAGATGCGGTTGATGTTATGGCAGGAATGCCTTGGGAACTTAAATTTCCAAAATTGATAGGAATTAAGCTAACTGGAACATTAAGCGGCTGGACATCTCCCAAGGATGTTATCTTGAAGGTCGCAGGTATATTGACTGTTAAAGGTGGGACCGGTTGTATTGTAGAATATTTCGGTGAAGGTGCTAAGTCAATTTCATGTACAGGAAAAGGTACTATTTGTAATATGGGTGCTGAGATTGGAGCTACTACTTCAACATTCGGTTACGATGATTCAATGAGAAGATATTTAAGTGCAACTGGAAGAGCCGACGTTGTTGCATTAGCTGATGAGGTTGCAGAACACCTAACAGGCGATGATGAAGTTTATGCTAATCCTGAGCAATACTTTGATCAGGTTATTGAAATAAATTTATCGGAATTGGCGCCACATGTTAATGGTCCTTTTACGCCAGATTTAGCTACACCAGTTTCTGAAATGGCAGTTGCGGCGGCTTCAAACGATTGGCCAACAAAAGTTGAATGGGGATTAATTGGTTCTTGTACTAATTCTTCATACGAAGATTTATCAAGAGCAGCGTCAATTGCAAAACAAGCAGTTGAAAAAGGGCTTAAAACGAAAGCTGAATTTGGAATTAACCCTGGTTCTGAGCAAGTAAGATTTACTGTTGCGCGAGATGGAATTTTAGATGCATTTGAGCAACTAGATGCTACTATATTCACAAATGCTTGTGGGCCCTGTATTGGTCAGTGGGCAAGAGCTGGTGCTGAGAAAGAAGAGAAGAATACGATTGTACATTCATTTAATAGAAACTTCTCGAAACGTGCTGATGGTAATCCAAATACGCATGCCTTTGTAACTTCACCAGAAATGGTAGCGGCAATTGCAATATCTGGGAACTTAGGATTTAATCCAATTACAGATACTTTGGTTAACGAAGCTGGTGAAGAAGTGAAATTAGATCCTCCAACGGGTTGGGAATTGCCAGAAAAAGGATTTGCAGTTGAGGACAATGGATACCAAGCTCCTTCAACGAATGGAAGTGGGATAGAAGTTTTAGTAAAAGAAAACTCTGAGAGGTTGCAATTATTGATACCTTTTGCAGAGTGGGATGGTGGTAATTTAACTGGAGTACGTTTGCTTATTAAAGCTCACGGAAAATGTACTACTGATCATATTTCAATGGCTGGGCCTTGGTTAAGGTATAGAGGGCATTTAGATAACATTTCTAATAACTGCTTAATTGGTGCTGTAAACGCTTTTGGTGGTGCAACGAAATTCTGTTAAAAATCAGATAACTGGTGAGTTGGGAGAAGTTCCCGCAACTGCAAGAGCATACAAAGCTGCAGGTGTTTCAACAATTGTTGTAGGAGATCATAATTACGGTGAAGGTTCCTCTAGAGAGCATGCTGCAATGGAGCCAAGGCACTTAGGAGTTAAAGTTGTTTTGGTAAAATCGTTTGCAAGAATTCATGAAACTAATTTGAAGAAGCAAGGAATGTTAGGATTAACATTCAACCAAGAATCTGATTATGAAAAAATCCAAGAATCAGATACTTTCAATTTTGTTGATCTAAAATATTTTGCACCAGAAAAGCAACTGACAATTGAGGTTGTGCATGCTGATGGAAGTAAGAATGCAATTAAGGTAAATCACACCTATAATGCTCAGCAGATCGATTGGTATCGTGCAGGTTCAGCATTAAATCTCATTAGTAGAAGAGCGTAATTTTAGATAAAAATTCAAGAAAAAGGTTCTCGAGACAACCTTTTTTTTGCAAATTGCCTTAGTTATCAATAGCTTTGTATATCAGTATATTTGCTAATTCAATGTCAATTAAAAATCTAAATATCTTTGTCGTTTTGCTGATTTCTGCAGTTTTTATAACTGAGGGAGTTTGTCAAGATAGTAGTTCAACTAATTTCGGTAAAAATATTTACAGAAAGAGTTGGAACCTTGGCTTAAAGCTTCACACGACCGGGATTGGTGGTGAGTTTAGGCAAGAAAAATTCGTCACGGCTACTCAAAAAAACTTTTGGAACATTGATGTTTCTAATATTAAGCATGTTAAAGAGCAAAAGAGTTTTAATCAGGGACAGGATGAATCTAATATTGTCTATGGAAAGCTGAATAGCTTTTATCAGATTAGAGCAGGTGTTGGTCAACAAAAGGTAATGTTCAAAAAGTTGGTTATTCGTGGAGTTCAAATTAGTAGTGTCTACAATCTTGCGCTAACTGCAGGCTGGTTAAAACCTGTTTTTGTGGAAGTTCAAGTGGGCGATCTCAATGAAAACCCTACACCAAGTTCGGAACAATACGATCCATATAGCCATCCATATGAGCGAATTTCAGGAAAAGGGCCTTGGCGTTCAGGTTTGGGAAGTAGTACTATTGTTCCAGGAGCATCTGCTAAATTTGCTTTGAATTTTGAATTTTCACCTGAAGAGGATGAAATTAAGGCGATTGAGGCTGGAATTATTTTAGATGGATTTATTGATCCAATTCCACAAATAGCGTTTAATCGCCAATACAATGTATTTTTTAACGTCTATATCAGTTTTCTGTTTGGCAGAAAAACCTATATATAATAATGAGTGAACTTTTAGAATCGAAGCAAAAAATAAGCAAGCCAAAATGGTTGCGGGTTAAACTTCCAACTGGTGAGAACTATAAGCACGTTCGTGACATAGTTTCTGAACACAAATTGAACACTATATGTGAGAGTGGCAACTGTCCCAACATGGGAGAGTGTTGGGGTGCAGGAACTGCAACTTTTATGATATTGGGTAATATTTGTACTCGATCATGTGGTTTTTGTAATGTACTTACCGGTAAACCTTTAGGGGCTGATCCATTTGAGCCATTGCGCGTGGCTAAATCGGTTAAGTTGATGAAAGTGAAACATTGTGTTATCACTTCTGTTGACAGAGATGACCTTAAAGACGGTGGCTCAGATATTTGGGCACAGACTGTTAATAAGGTTAGAGAATTAAGTCCTACAACTACCTTAGAAACTCTAGTTCCTGATTTTGCGGGAAACTGGGAAAACCTTCAAAGGGTAATTGATGTTGCTCCAGAGATTGTTTCACATAATTTAGAAACAGTAAGGCGACTTACCAAAGAAGTAAGAATTCAAGCAAAATACGATAGAAGTCTTGAGGTATTGTACCGATTGAAAAAAGGTGGAATGCGGACTAAAAGTGGCGTTATGCTGGGTTTAGGCGAAACTGATAAAGAGATTATAGAAACGATGGAGGATCTGAGGTCTGTAGAAGTCGATGTGTTAACTTTAGGTCAATACCTTCAGCCTACAAAAAAGCATCTACCGGTTTATGAATTTGTTAAGCCTGAACGCTTTCAGAAATACAAAGAAATTGGTTTAGAAATGGGATTTAGATTTGTAGAAAGCGGTCCTTTAGTTCGTTCTTCTTATCATGCTGAAAAACATTTATTCTAGTCATTTGTTCTTATATCATAGTGGCTTATTTTATACAATTAGCCATTAAAATATTTGATTAAAGTTGTTTGAGAAAATGATTTAAATTGCACTCTATTTTGCTGAATACATTAATTATCACAATATGAAGATTAAAATACTTTCCCTTGCCATTTTATCTGGTCTTACTGCTTTGATTTACAGCGGTATAAATAGAAATCAGGGCGATTTGGCTGAAGCGTCATATCAGGTCAGAGAAAACAAAAGTAATAGTGCTTCTGCGCAAGGCGCTGTCGAATACTGGAAATCTATTAGAGGTTCAGTTGAAAATGGAGAAGTGAAAGAGGAAGATTATAATCGTGTAATCGCTCAAATTGAGAACAAGCGTGCGAGCAGAGCTGGAGGAATCGGTTTAGAATTCGAGCCAATTGGACCAACCAATATTGGAGGTAGAACAAGAGGGTTAGTCGTTGATATGGACGATCCAGAAATAATTATTGCGGCAAGTGTAACTGGAGGTGTTTTTAGAAGCTTGAACGGAGGCAATACCTGGACGACTAGTTTCGGTACAGAAAAAACATTGACTACAAGTTACTTAACACAAGGCCCAGATGGAGCCGTTTATTTAGCTACTGGAGCATCTTCTTTTGAATTAGCTGGATCATCAGACAACGGCAATTCAACCCCAAAAGAACCAGGCATAGGTATCATGAAGTCAATTGACCAAGGTTTAACATGGACATTACTAGAGAGTACTGAAGTTGCTGGAACGGATCAACGATTCAGGACTATCAATGAAGTGAAAGTTAGCCCTATCGATGCTAAGATTATTGCAGTTGCGACATACAGAGGATTGCAGTTGTCGTTTGATGGTGGATTAACATGGATAGATAATTTTATTTGTGTTGGTGGATCAGGGACTCCGCCGTTTGTGGGGGATATTAATTCGCTGGAATTTAGTTTAGATGGAAAGATGTTATGGGTTGGATCTGATGACGGTCGATTCTTTTACTTAGACGATATTTCAGCGACTAACACCTGTGGGTTTGTTAGAGCTGAAGTTGCTGATGGTTGGGTTACTGGGTCAAATAGAATGAAATTAAGTGCTTCTGTAATTAATCCTCTTAAGGTTTATGCTGCACTTACTGATGCTGGAGATGTATTAATTAATATCATAGAATCGGTAGACGGAGGAAAAACATTTAAGACCATTAATCCAAATGTTCCTAGAAGTAACCCAAACTTCGATATTTTCGGAAATAGTCAAGCATGGTACGATTTATTATTTAAGGTAGTGCCAAATACTGTTGATTCTACAAGAGAAAATATATGGATAGGCGGAGTTGACCTCTGGAGATTTGATGGAAACTGGACCCAAGCTGCTGTAGGTGGAAGAGCAAATGGAGGGCACAATCCATTTTTCGTTCATGTAGATCACCACATTATGACTTACAACAAAAAGAATCCTAATCAACTGTATTTTGGAAATGACGGCGGCGTATTTAAGTCTTTAGATGGCGGCTATGAATTTTTTGATGTGAATAAAGGATATATGACAACCCAATTTTACAGTATCGATATTGCAAACTTCGATTACGTTATTGGTGGAACACAAGATAATGGAAATATTATTGTTTCTCCCCTGAGACCTGGTGATACTGATTTTGGAGCAGTA
Organism: Flavobacteriales bacterium UBA6770; assembly: GCA_905181875.1. Taxonomy (GTDB): domain Bacteria; phylum Bacteroidota; class Bacteroidia; order Flavobacteriales_G; family Salibacteraceae; genus UBA6770. Next base: position 325,622 of record CAJIZH010000003.1, on the reverse strand, counting down.
GTGTTTAATGAAAATATTACTAATGGTGATGGTTTTGACTGCGTGGTTTCAAGTATTGCTGATGTTAAGTATACTTCTGCTCAATTTAATAATGTAGGAAGAGGACTAATTGTAGCTGTTAAAGGTGGTGCTGCATGTGGTCAATATTGCGACGATCAAGGACACTTTTATACAAAGTTGGCTTTGTGGGAATCTAGAGACGATAAAACAAGTAAGTTTTTTCTTGCTTTCGAATCAGATACTGTAGCTGATGCAATTGATTTGGGTACTGGAATAAGAAAAACATTCAGTGGAACAATTAAACCAATTCAAGATGCTGCTGAGGTTATTCTGGGAAGTGTAGAAATTGGAACGATTGACGATAGATTAAAATACAATGGTGCTGGAGGTTTTACAGGAAATGGTATTGGTACATTGGATGAAACTACAATGGAGTTTTCAGTAACCTTTAATACTCCACCTCAATTAAATTCAAAAGTAAATGCCTATTATGCTTCCAATTATAAAGCGGGATCTGTCCTTAATGTAGGGAGTAGAACAGCCCAATTGCCAATACAACACACTTTATCAACTAACTTAGAGCCTGGAGATGTAGAATTAATTCAAGATCCAGTTCAAAGTATAATCGCTATGTCCACATCGCAAGAGTGTTTATCTGGTCAGTCTCATGCTGCTAGAAGTTGTTCAGGTAGAACTTCTGGAATTATGTTGGGAAGAGATGCAATTAACACAGCAGAAGAACTGAAATGGTTGTTTGTGCCAGGAGGAAGTGGTTACAGAATGGTGTTTTCTTCGAATGGAGATAAATTGTTTGCCTCAGTAGGTGGTTCAGTTGACAGATTAGACGGAATAAACGATGTTTACACTCAGGCCGATGCTGATAAAGTTATAAGAACTAGAATTTCTGGTTTTGGAGGTGGAAAAGTTACAGGAATTAGTATTCACCCTAATGATCCAGAAACACTATTAGTTACTACCGGAAATTATGGTATTACTTCATCACATGTATATGTCGTCACTGGTGCTATGGGAGCAAATCCTGTTGCCAGAGCTGTCGGTGGTGATTTACCTAATTTCCCAGTATACGATGCGATCTTTGATATGACTAATCCAGACCGAGTTATTTTGGGTACAGATAAGGGGGTTTGGACAACAAATGACGTATGGGCTGCAAGTCCTGTATATGCTGAAGAAAACTCAACAATTGGAAACTTCCCAGTGATTGATGTTGATCAACAAACATTGCCTTTTGGTGAAGCAAGTAACAGAGAGGTTATTTACTTAGGTACACATGGCAGAGGAATTTGGAAGTCAGGTTCAGTAGTAACTGGAGTTGCACCAAATCTGACAAGTACTAAAGTTTGGGAATCTGAAATTAAACTTTTCCCAAATCCTGCAAAGTTTAATATTCAAATTGAATATACAGTTGCAAATCCAGATGAGGTTACCATGAGAATTTATTCTATTGCAGGAAACATTATGAAAACTATCACTCCTTCTGCACTGGAAGGCGAGAACAGTATCAATGTTCCTGTTAACGACTTACCTTCAGGAACTTATTTCATTAATTTGATTGATGGAAACTCTCAGAAAGTTGCCAAGTTTATCAAAATGTAAATTCAAAACATAATTTTTCAGAAGTCGCTCTAAGTATTTAGAGCGACTTTTTTTTGCTCAAATATTTTTAGAGAATTTACTGTAATTCAGTAAAATCTTTTTTGGAAGTTAAGAATACCATTTAATGCTTCAAGTATACGAGCTGCATTGATAAGCTAACCACGTTTATTAAAATGTAAACTTGATTAAATACATGTAAAAAAGTACTCCTTGTGAGGGCTTTTTTTATGTCTATTTTTTTAATCGCGGTATATTTGAGTCAAAGGAATTTTATGCGAATAGCTATTAATGGATTTGGTCGGATTGGAAGAAATTTTTTACGAGAATTTGTAAGAAGAAGCAATGAACTCGGACAGTTTCAAGTGGTTGCAATTAATGATTTGGCGGATACGAAAACACTTACACACTTATTAAAATACGATTCAGTGCATGGTGGTTTTAAGGGGGAGATATCATATTCGGGAAATGAGATTTCGTTAAACGGAAATGCCGTTCAAACGTTTGCTGAATCAGATCCTTCGAAATTACCTTGGGCATCACTCAATATTGATATTGTCATTGAGTCTACTGGTTTTTTCAGAACAAGGAAATTAGCTTCTAAACATTTAGAAGCAGGGGCTAAAAAAGTTATTCTTTCAGCGCCGTCCTCCGATAAGGATATAAAAACAGTTGTGTTGGGTGTTAATAATGACGTTTTGTCAAAAGACGATGTAATCGTTTCAAACGCTTCTTGCACTACTAATAATGCAGCACCATTAATTCAAATAATCGATGAATTATGCGAGATAGAAACAGCTTACATTACTACGGTTCATTCTTATACATCAGATCAAAAACTACATGATGCACCTCATAAAGATCTTAGAAGAGCGCGTTCAGCTCCTAATTCAATTGTACCTACTACCACAGGTGCAGCAAAAGCAATTACGAGAATATTTCCTCATTTAGAAGGTAAAATTGGCGGATGTGGTATTCGTGTCCCGGTGCCTAATGGCTCAATGACAGACATTACTTGTGTCGTGAAAAACTCACAAAGTGTTGAATTGATTAATGAAAAATTCAAAGCTGCATCAAAGACTTACCTCAAAGGAATTTTGGATTACACAGAAGACCCAATAGTATCGGTTGATATTATGGGAAACCCACATTCCTGTTTATTTGATGCTGAATTAACTTCAGTTATTGGAAACATGGTAAAAGTTGTGGGTTGGTACGATAATGAAATTGGGTATTCAAATCGGCTGTTGGATCTTTTGGAAAAAATCTAAGTGTGAAACTCCTTTAATTCTAAGCGTTCTCCATCAAACACACCATAAGTGTTGTAATTGAGCCATTCACCAAGGTTTATGTATCGACTGGTTTCACCAACCTTTAAATCTAAGGGTAAATGTCTGTGGCCAAATATGAGGTAGTCATAATGTTTAGTTTTGAGCACTTCTCTGGAGTAAATAGCTAACCATTCATTTTCTTCTCCTAAGAATTTTTCATTGGAACCACTATTTGCCGAACGACTTCTTCCACTCCAAAAATTAGCCAAACCAATACCTAAGTTAGGGTGAATCCAGCCAAATATCCATTGGCAGACCGGATTAGCAAACACCTTTTTAATAAATTTATAGCCGTAATCTCCGGGTCCATAACCATCTCCGTGACCAACTAGGAATTTCTTTCCGCCAAATTCAAAATCGGTATTGTCTCGATACATTTTAACTCCCAATTCTTCTTCAAAATAATTGAATACCCACATGTCATGGTTTCCGATAAAATAGTGGACATTAATTCCGCCATCAGTTAGTTCCGCAATTTTGCCTTGCAGTCTAGAAAATCCCTTTGGAATAGCATGTTTATATTCAAACCAAAAATCAAAGACATCACCAACCAAAAAGATATCGGAAGCATCTTTTGAAACTTCATTCAACCATTGAATAACTCTTAATTCTCGTTCTCGACTTTTCTCCGGATTTGGTGCGCCTAAATGAAAATCAGATGCGAAATATATTTTTTTATTCAAACTCATTTTACAATTTCGTCCAGTGCTTTGTATGGATTCAGTTTATGCAAATGCAAAGTAAATCGAATCTGTTCGTTATAGGTGACGTTGTTTGCCGTGTAGGCCTGTTCGATAGAATCGCTCCAAAGAACAGGCAAGAATACTTCAATAATACCCCTTAAAACAGTAAGTCGAACACCTGCATTGAACATAAATGACTCTGTTGAACTTGTGCCAATATCATAATAAACTCCAATAGGCAGCACCAATGGTAAATCGGACTTCATATTAAATGCAAGCAACCAGTCATTTGATTGACCAACATTTGTAGGAGTTTTGAATCCGCCATGATTATCATTCATTTGTTGTTGCCAAAAGTCATGAGAGGTTCCGCGTTCTATGAAAGTGTTATTAAATGTATAATCATACCACCCTGATTGACCGTCCATTCTCAAGTTATATCTAGGCGAAGTAGTCTGATTATTTGCAAATACACCAGCATACATTCTTAATGTGATATTCTGTTTTCCCTTATTATATTTCCAGTTTTGAATACCTTCCAATTCTAGCAATTGAAATTTTTCGTGGGTCGTTGAGGTAAAGTTTATTTCGGATTGACTCAATTCTCGGTTACGTTTTGAATTCCAATCGAGAATTGTGTACAGATTGTCGTCATTCACAATTGGCAACCCTTCTCTATTTGTTTGTTCTGTGGTATATATAGATCCTAATGAAAGATAGTGCCTCCAAGGTGAACGTGCATTCTTGTTTTTGAAATCAAAATTAATTTTCGGATTATATCTTTCAAACTGAGTATTATTTAATCCCAATGTAGGATTAGAATAACTAAATCGTTGCAAGTTCCCGGTTAAAGTAAGTCGCTTAATAAAGCTCGAAAAATAGAAGTGATAATCTGCATTATAAATTCCATTCAACTTATTGCGATGAATAGAGTACATAGGAGACGCAAAAAACTCAAAGGGTTTTTCCAGAATCGACTTGTTGTGCAACCCAATTCCTAGCATTGTTTGATCGCTCGAATTCCAACCAATCATGGGTAAATAAAACAACTGTGTTTTGTTAGAATTTTCAAGTGAACCAAGAAACTTCAATTGCATAGGTTCCACTTTCTTAAGCAGTCCTTTGGTCCTTGAAATATTGTTTTTTCTGTTTTTTTCAACAGTATTTAAATGTGCATCAGCCATTATTGATTTGGCCCCTGTATTCGGTAACTCTATTTTAGTTACTCCTGAAAGCGATTTAATTTGATGGCTAGTTAAAACAATTCCGTTTTTATCTAATGCACTTATCGTGACGGGAAGATTTATTGAGGATTTGTTTTTTACAGTAATATAATGAACATCATTTTTTGTTTTTACTTTTTTCAACTTTATATTGATCTTCTCCGTTGAGTTAAGATAGTGGTCAAAAAACCAACTTAAATCTTGCTCAGAAACCAATTCAAATTCGGTCTTTAAATTTTGTAAATTGGGATGTTTGAATTCCCATTTCTTATAAAACTGCCGCATTGAACCGTCAAATAGTTCATCGCCTAAAGCTGCTCTAAGCATTTGTAAACTCACTGCCATCTTAGCGTAAACAATTGCTCCATAATTAAGGTAGGTGTAATCGGCCGCATGCGCTGTAAGTTTTTGATCGGTATTATTCCGTGCTGTAAACAAATAGGTGAAATATTTTTCACCTCTTACGGTAACTAAGTCAAGGTTTAACCAAGAATTAAGGAAATCTGGAACAATGTCAATCTGTGCCGAAAGGCTAGAATCGCCATAGATTTCTTCGAAATAGCGCATTTCATAAAAAGAATTGATTCCTTCATCTAAGCTAGGCATGTCTCGTTCATTGAAACCTAACATTCCATAAAACCAATTGTGCCCAACTTCGTGTACGATTACATTTTCTAATGTTTTTCCAGTCATACCATAATCAATAATCGTAATCATTGGGTATTCCATACCTCCGCCTGCTTTCAAGCTAGCTTCAACAGCAGAGCAATGTTTATATGGATAATCGCCATTGTATTTTGAATAATGATAAACCGCTTGGTTTATAAATCGCGGTACTTCTTTCCACTCTTTGTAATTTTCTTTAGCGAAATAGGCCCAAGTAGTAATCAATCGTTTTGAATTTGGCAATTCCACAGAATCTTTTAGAACCATAAAATCCTTTTGTCCAAACCAGGCAAAGTCATGCACATTAGCTTGACTATAATGCAAGGTTTTGTATTCTTTACTAGAAATAGAATCAAATTCTAACTCTTCTGCTGGTTTGGAAAAGCTATAGTTGGCTCGTTTTGATAAAAAATCGATTTCGGATGTTGTTTTCAATTCTCCTGTTGCTCCAATCACATAATTTTTCGGAACGGTAATCCGTACATCAAATGTTCCGAATTCAGAATAAAACTCCCCTTGATTCAAATATGGCATTGAATGCCAGCCATCTTTATCAAATACGGCTGGCTTTGGATACCATTGTGTAATTTGATACGAGTTCCCATCATGCCCAAGTCTACTAATCCCGGAAGCGGGAATTTTCACTCTAAACGGAGTAGAAATAGTAATACGTTCTTTAGGAGCTAACTTTTCGTTTAGAATCAAAGCACAAATATCGATATGCTCAGGATGATTTATCCATTTTACGGAAGTATCATTTACCTTAAAATATAGCGAATCAATAAAACCACGACCTTCCTCATCAAGGAATTGGAAAGCAGTAGATCCATTCTCCAACAATTGTATGCCAAGAGCAGTTTCATTATTTTTATATGCATTCGGCCATAAGTGAAACCATATAGTATCCATGCCATGATGGCTATTGTTTATGTATTCGAGTTCTTCAAATCCATGAAGAATATGATTACTATCATCCAATTCAACTTGAATGTCATAATTAACTGTCTGCTGAAAATATTCACGAACGTGCTGCCCTGATGCTATTCCAGAAAATCCTAAAAACAAAAAGCCCAAAAGGGCTTTTCTTGTGCTTGAATTTGATTTAAGCATAAATTTTTTCAAAAAGGTCTTTGTATTTTTCCATTATAAACTTACGCTTGAGTTTAAGAGTAGGGGTTAGCTCCTTAGTTTCTACTGACCAAGTTGAATCTACTAATTCAAACTTTTTGACTTGTTCCCAGCTTCCAAACCCCGTATTTAGATTGTCAATTTCTTTTTTGATCCTTGCAATAACTTTTTCGTTTTTTATTGCAACTGAGTTAGATTCAAACGCAACACCTTTTCTGTCACACCAATTTTTCAGAAACTCAAAATTAGGAACTACATATGCGGCAGGGTGCCTCTGATTTTCACCTATCACCATGATTTGTTCAATGAACCTAGATTCTTTGAATTTATTTTCCATAGGTTGAGGAGCGATATACTTTCCGCCTGATGTTTTGAAAATTTCTTTTTTACGATCTGTTATTTTTAAGAATCTATCACCAACAAACTCTCCAATGTCTCCTGTCGATAACCAACCATCTTTAGAAAGAACTTCTTTAGTTTTTTCAGGTTGATTGTAATATCCCATCATTATATTCGGACCTTTGATAAGGATTTCTCCGTCTTCTGCAATTTTCACTTCAACACCGTCTATAATTCTACCAACCGAACCGAGCATTAATCCTTTATCGTGCCATGCATTTACTGTTGCAACAGGTGATGTTTCAGTTAATCCATAACCTTCCATTATCGGCACTCCAGCAGCCAAAAATACTCTAGCTAATCGCGGTGATAAGGCTGCGGATCCTGAGGCAACAGCTAACACATTGCCACCTAGAGCTTCCTTCCACTTACTGAAAATCAGTTTTCGTGCAATACTCAATTGAAATTCGTACCAAGCTCCGTTTGCACCATAAGGTTCATATTTTTCTCCAAGTGAAAGCGCCCAAAAGAATAGTACTTTTTTGATTCCAGTTAATTCTGAGCCTTTAGCAACAATTTTATCATAAACCTTTTCGAGGAGTCTAGGAACTGCTGTAAAAACTTCAGGCTTTACTTCTCTAAGGTTGTCACCAATCGTTTCCATCGACTCAGCGAAATAAACAGAAACACCGGTTATCATGTATAGATAGATCAACATACGCTCATATACGTGACATACAGGGAGAAAACTTAAAGATTTCCCATTACTATCTACCGGTAATCGCTCAATACAGGACAATGCGTTACTCACTAAGTTTTTATGAGAAAGCATTACTCCTTTAGGAACACCTGTTGTTCCACTAGTATATATAAGAGTGGCTAAATCATTTTCACTAATGGTATTCATTATAGCCTCAACTTCAGCGTCTTCTTTTCCTTCACCTTCAGCAAGAAATTTTGTCCAATGATCGACGCCTTCCAATTGCTCAAAAGAATAAATATGCTTTAAGCTAGGAACTTGATCTTTAATAGAGCTTACTTTTTCAAACAGCTCCATATCGCTAACAAAGCAATATTTTAGTTCAGCATCATTAAAAATATATTTGTAATCTTCAGCTGATATCGTTGGGTATATAGGTACATCAACTGCGCCGACCTGCAGAATGCCGCAATCCATAGATATCCATTCAGGTCGGTTATTTGAGATCAAGCCAATTTTATCTCCTTTTTCAATGCCTAGTTTCAAAAGCGACTTACTCACTTTCATGGCCTCGTTAAGCATTGTGTCAATAGAAGTAGGTTCCCATTTCCCATTGATTTTTGCTGTAAAAGCATCTTTTTGAGGATAAGCTTTTTGCTGGTGCCGTGGTATATCGAATAAGCGCTTTACATGATCATACATATATTTCTGTTTTGCTCAAATATAAATTAAAGTGTTGGTCGAAAAAAAAACAGTTAATAAATAGTCTAATTAATACTAAACCCTAATTTCCCCTTGATATATGTCCTCTGCACTTTAGTCTCACTTGTTTTGTCAATAGGAGCCTTCATTAGGTCAATATTTAAAACAACAAAATCTGCATTTTTTCCGGCTTCTAAACTTCCCGTTTTATCATCAAAAAAAGCTAACATAGCGGGCCAAATCGTTAGTGCTTTAAGAGCGTATTTTTTTTCTATGGGATAAGAACATTCGCCTGATTTGATCAAAGCTTTGAATTGTTCAAAAGGATTCATCTCTCCAATTGGGAATAATGAACCAGAGGCAAGGAATTGATTTTGAGTGTATAGTTCTAAAAAATTATAACTGGAACAATCTCGATTTTCTCCGATAATAGAACCAACTTTTCCTTTATCCATTGTCGCCTGAGTTGGTTGAACGCTGGGTAGAATACTGTAGGGTTTTAATTTCTCGAAATCAGACTGATGAACCAGTTGATTGTGCTCAATTCTCCAGCGGTTATCGTTTACAGATTTCAGGGCTTTTCCCATTTGCGTTGAAGCTAATGCAAAGGCAGAATCTCCATAAGCATGGAATATCAATTGAAAGTTTAACGAAGCGCACAACTCTGGAAGTTCATACAATGCAAAAGAATCGGCGAATAGATTGCCATAAGTAACATCAGAAACATAGGGCGCCTTCAAAAGAGCTTCTTTTGCTCCAAATCCACCATCAATAAAATAACTAAGTCCTTTTAAATGAATAGACCCAGAATCGATTCTTCCGATTTTAGTGAGCCACTGAAAGTTATCAGGATTCGCACCCAATACCAATTGGTGGTAAAAAGTAGAATTATTTTCTTCAATAATTTTTTCTGCGGTGTTCGAATTAACCCCGAAACTTGTACAGCCAGAGTATCCGTTTTTGAACAGCTCATTGGTCAAGTCTTTAATTATGAAGTTTTCTAGTTGATTTTTTTCTAAGTAATCAATAACCTTAGAAATTGAATCTTTATCAAGGATTAGCGTATTCTCATTTCTTGAGGCTTTAAAAACTGATTTGAAAGTTCTCTGATCTAGTTTTATCGTATTCCCAGAGAATGAACGCAGTATAAATTGAAATTCAGGGTAATCGAGATTCTGTAATTCTCCTGTTGGGACATTATATATATAATTGATTTTTGAATTATCTAATTGCTCCTTTGTCAAATTATCATATTCAATCGCGTTGCTTTTTAAAGTTTTTGCAAGTAAATAGCTATGGGCGTCAAAAAATGCAGGAACAACGGTTCTCTTTTTTAAGTCTAGTTTTTTTTTCGAGTTGTATTTGTTCAGAATTTGATGTTCTGGTCCAATTTCCACTATTCTGCCATCTTTTATGGCCATCGCCTGTGCAGAGCTAAACTCCATGTCACAAGTGTAAATCGTTCCATTATGTACTATTAGGTCTGCGTCTTTGTGTTTTATACAAGACAGAAACAAACAAGTAGCGCCAGCAAAAAGAATAAAGGATCTTAGTAAAACCATTTCTGAATAAAAGGAATTTTTTTGGTGTCGACCAAAATGTTTAGAATAATAAGTAGGAGAATTAACGCTGGTATCTTATATCGAACCAAAGCACCAAAAACGGGCGTGACCCAGCCAGCTATTAACAAGATGATAACCACAGAAATTGAAAACGAAGCTATGATTTGAGTTTGTTGTTTATTAAGTCGTTTCCTGAACCAAAACGCAATAATTGCCAATGAAATTAAAAGTAGAATTTCAAAAGAAGCTACTAAACTTATTACGGAATGTGCTTCCCAAATAAATGGACGAAATAGTGCGTTGGAAAATGCATATGGTGCAGTTGCTAAAAGGCTGTTCCATTTTGGTTCCAATATAAATAGTTCAAAGGCGGATCCTGGTTTCGATAAAGCTATTTCATTTAGGAAGTCGTGCTGTTTTTGATAAAAACGCTCTGGAATTTTTAACTTTAAAAGAAAGTCCATGAGAATAACCAAACCTATTCCAAGCAATAGGTACATCGGAATTAATATTCTTGACTTTAGTGAAGTAAGTTTAAAAGCTAAAAGCAGTCCAAAGCCAACAATTATAGAAATAGCGACGTAGCTTTTTATTGTGAGCCCTAGTAGGAGGAATAGTAAAAGAAAGCCTAAGTGTTTAAGGTTAAAAGACGAAATTGTTCTGAGGCCATAATAAATAAGATAACCCATTACAAAAACCAATAGACTTTCTTTCAAGACAGCCGAACTCCAAAAGATTACTCCAGGGAAAAGCAGAATACTTAAGAACGTAAGTTTAGAGTTAATCCCAATGTTTTTGATTGCATTAATAAGTGCAGCAAGACCAAGAAAAGCCAGTAGGTTAATTATTAATGTATGAATATGATAAACATCAAAACTGAAAAGTCGGACCAAAGCGTTAAATCTAATAATGGTCATGTTGTCATTAAAGACACCATGCAAATGATTTTTGTACCAGTTATTGAGCTGATCTGTTGCATGGATAACGGATTCTGACTGCATATCTATTCCGAAAATAACTTTGGAATAGGTGAGTGGGTCGTTTTTAAAAACTTCAAAAAGCAAATTAGCATCATCGTAAAAGCGAAACGCATCCGTTGTATTACGAGAACCATAATAGTAGTGATAGAAAAGTGTAAACCCTATTCCAACTAATACTTTTAGTGAAAATAAGCCTTGAATTTGGAGGTTAGAAAAGCCTAGGTTTTTAACCAATCCAATTTTTGGAAGTATCCACAAAAGGATAAGCCACCAGAAAATAAGATATGAAATATTGAAAAGCATTTTCTCAGAAGCAATGTTATATATAATAAGTGATTTTGGCCCGCTTCATAGGTTTGATAAAAACGTCTTTTCTGTTAATAATAAAGACCCTTTCTAAAACCCTTTCGATAAACTCATTTTTAACTTTGCGTGCATTCTAGGAATTTCGTTTGCTGGAATTGAAAACACTCTAAAAGGTTACTAATGATAAAGTTCTTTTCGTCTGGTGAAGACAAAATTTTTGCAGTAGGATTTCAAAATGATGTAAATAGCTCCGATCTACCGAAGCTCGAGTGGCTTTTTAGTGGTGCAAAACCAGCTGAGGAAAAAACATTAACGGGAGTTTTTGTTGGTCCCCGTAAAGAAATGATTACACCTTGGAGTACCAATGCTGTTGAAATCACTCAAAACATGGGAGTCCACGGAATTTTCAGAATAGAGGAGTTTTTCTCATTCACTATTGAAAACCCAACTTTTGACCCAATGCTTCAGGTAAAGTATTCAGAGCTTGGGCAAGATCTATTTACAATAGACAAAAAGCCAGAAGAGGTAATCTACATAGATGATATTCCCAGTTATAACAAGCAGGAAGGCCTAGCATTAAGCGATGAAGAAATCGATTACCTAAAAGGAGTAGCTGAACAACTCAAAAGAAAACTAACAGATAGTGAGATTTTTGGATTTTCTCAAGTAAACTCTGAACATTGTCGTCATAAAATATTCAATGGTCAGTTTATTATTGACGGAAAGGAAATGCCTTCTTCCTTATTTAAGCTGATTAAAAAAACCACCGCAGATAATCCAAATAGAGTAGTATCAGCATATAAAGATAACGTTGCCTTTGTTGAAGGTCCCCGCGCAGAGCAATTTGCTCCAAAACGCCAAGACGAATCTGATTTTTTTGAAACCAAAGAATTTGATAGTGTAATTTCAATAAAAGCAGAAACACATAATTTCCCAACTACGGTTGAGCCGTTTAATGGAGCAGCCACTGGCAGTGGAGGTGAAATTCGAGATAGAATGGCTGGCGGAAAAGGTTCTATGCCTTTGGCTGGAACAGCAGTGTACATGACTGCATATTCTCGACTGACCGAAGATAGAGCATGGGAAAATGGAATGGATGAACGTCCATGGTTGTATCAAACTCCAATGGATATTTTGATCAAAGCTTCAAATGGAGCATCAGATTTTGGAAATAAATTTGGTCAACCACTTATTAATGGTTCTGTGTTAACCTTCGAACATCAAGAAGGGGATAAGCGATTTGGTTTCGATAAAGTAATCATGCAAGCTGGTGGAATTGGTTATGGTAAGAAAGGAGAAGCACTAAAAGATATTCCAAACCCAGGCGATAAAATCGTAGTAATGGGTGGTGATAATTACCGAATTGGAATGGGTGGTGGCGCTGTGTCTTCCGTTGCAACTGGCGAATTCTCAAGTGGAATTGAGCTGAATGCAATTCAACGTTCTAATCCTGAAATGCAGAAACGTGTTTATAATGCAGTTCGTGCGATGGCTGAATTGGACAAAAACCCAATTGTTTCTATTCACGATCATGGCGCAGGTGGACATCTCAATTGTTTGTCTGAATTGGTGGAGGAAACTGGTGGAAGAATCGATGTTAACAAATTGCCTGTTGGAGATCCAACATTATCTGACAAAGAAATAATCGGTAACGAATCTCAAGAACGAATGGGATTGGTGATTCGGGAAAACGATCTTGAGTTACTAACGAAAATTGCCGACCGCGAAAGAGCCCCAATTTATGTTGTTGGAGAAACTACTGATGACAATCGATTTGTTTTCGAAAACAAAAAGACTGGTAAAAACCCAATGGATTGGGATTTGGCGCATATGTTTGGTTCTTCGCCAAAAACGATATTAGAAGATAGTTCAGAGACAGCAGCTTATGCTGAATTGAACTATGAAATCGACCCGAATAAATTTCAAGATTATTTAAATGCTGTTTTACAATTAGAAGCAGTTGCGTGTAAAGATTGGTTGACCAATAAAGTAGATCGATGTGTTACTGGGCGTGTTGCCAAACAACAATGTGCAGGACCATTACAAATTCCATTGAATAACGTTGGAGTAATGGCAATGGATTATCGTGGAGTAAAAGGAATTGCAACTTCATTAGGGCATTCTCCTGTAAGTGCTTTGATTGATCCAGTTGCAGGTTCTCAAGCTTCCATTGCAGAAGCATTAACCAACCTGATTTGGGCTCCAATTGAACAAGGAATTCAAGGAGTTTCGTTAAGTGCAAACTGGATGTGGCCAGCAAAACAAGAAGGCGAAAATTATCGTTTGTACGAGGCTGTAAAAGGAATTAGTGATTTTGCTTGTGAGCTAGGCTTAAATGTGCCGACAGGTAAAGATTCACTTTCTATGACTCAGAAATACAAAGACGGAGTTGTTTATGCTCCTGGAACAGTAATTATTTCTGCTGTAGGCGAGGTAATTAATTTAAAGAAAGTTGTTGAGCCAGTATTGCAACCGATCGTAGGTTCTCAATTAATCTATATCGACTTTTCCGAAGACGGTTACAAATTAGGAGGTTCATCATTTGCCCAAATTCTAAATCAATTGGGTAATGAAGCACCTAGAATTAAAGACGCTAAAAAATTCGCAGCTACATTTAATGTAGTTCAAGACTTAATTCTGGACGATAAAATTCTTGCCGGTCATGATATCTCGGCTGGTGGAATGGTAACTACATTATTAGAAATGTGTTTTCCTGAGAATACTGTCGGTTTATCGGTTGATTTGTCGGTATTGAATTCAAATGACGATATTCAATTATTGTTTTCAGAAAAAGCTGGAATTATAATTCAAGTTGAAAAAGAAAACAGTTCTAAGGTGAGCTCTGCATTAGATTCCGTGAATGCAACCTATGCCATAATAGGTTCTGTAAATAATGAGAATAGTGTAGAAATTAAAACGAGTTCAAATTCGTATGTTCTTAATGTTCCATCTTTAAGAAAGACTTGGTACAAGACTTCTCATTTATTAGATCAAAAACAATCAGGAAAAGAACATGCTGATTCACGTTTTAATAATCACGACAAATTTCCATTGAATTATATTTTCCCTCAAAATTTCAAGGGAACTTATGATGCATTGGGATTGAATCCTAATCGAAAAACGGCATCTGGAGTAAAAGCTGCTATTATTCGAGAAAAGGGAGTTAATGGCGATCGAGAAATGGCCTACGCTATGTTCTTGGCCGGTTTTGATGTTAAAGATGTGCATATGACTGATCTTATCTCTGGTCGAGAAGATCTTTCTGATGTAAATATGATTGCTTTTGTTGGAGGTTTCTCTAACTCTGATGTGTTGGGGTCAGCAAAAGGGTGGGCAGGGGCATTTATGTTTAATGAAAAAGCAAAAGCTGCTTTAGATAATTTTTATGCTAGACCCGATACCCTTTCACTCGGAATTTGTAATGGTTGTCAATTAATGGGTGAGCTAGGGCTTATATATCCGGAACATAAAGAACATCCAAAATTGCAGCACAATACTTCAGGTAAATTTGAATCTAGTTTCTTGGCAGTTGAAGTGCCAGAAAACAATTCTGTAATGCTTGGAAGTTTATCTGGAACTAAAATGGGTATTTGGGCAGCACACGGAGAAGGCAAGTTCAGTCTACCTGAAGCTGAATCCAATTATAATGTAATAGGTAAGTATGCCGATTCAGCTTATCCGGTAAACCCAAACGGTTCTGATTATAACGTTGCGGGTATAGCGAGTAAAGATGGTCGTCATTTAGCTATTATGCCGCATTTCGAACGATCAATTTTCCCATGGAATTGGGGCTACTACCCAGCTGATAAAAAACAAGAAGACGTTAGTCCTTGGATTCTAGCATTTAAGAATGCGAAGGAATGGGTAGAACATAAGGTATTATAAGAAAGGCTAATCATTATTGAAGAGGCCTGTCAATAATGCAATACTCTAATCTGTAACTGTTTTTCTCCGTCATTCCCGCGTAGGCGGGAATCTATTTTACATTGATTGATTGATTGATTGATTCTATTCGTCATTGATTGGTATTCTTAATCCTTCCCAACGGGGAAGGTGGCGAGGAACGAGACGGAAGGGGGTTTTCTACACAAAAAACTTCTTTACATCAAACTCCATAAGTGTAGATCAGAATATCGCTGCGCGGTTATTCCTTCAGTTCCATATATATAGGTATAAGTAACTTTCAGGGCAGTTTGAAAGCTTTCAGTAACATTATAGCCTATTAATGGGGAGACTTGAATCATTCCAGCTCCATTTCCAAAGCCACCACCAAGCCCGCCGCCAACAAATACATTCTCTTTCTTTAGAAACTTTTCTTTTACAGGATGCTCGTTGTTTTCAGGCGCTGGTTCTTCTTTGTCGTCGAATTGTTGAGCTAGGGCATAATTAGGTACGCTGCAAATGGCGCTGAATAAGCAAACGATAAATATTTTTTTTAATTTTTTTCTCACCCTTCAAAGATAAACTATCATGGATAAGTTTGAAATAGCTTGTTCTATGTAACAGAATTTATCGCTGGAGCGCCTAAAAAGAATAATCTGGTCCCATAATTTTGTATTGTAAGTTATTGAATAATAGGAGCTGAGCAATTACTTTCTTTTTTCAATAAAAAAGTGTTTAAAAACTGCGATTCATCTTTAAGAAAAACTTTACATTTGCCACCCGTTTAAAAAGCGGGTAGTTCTTAAGTAAAAGCGGTAAAAAAAATATTTTTATTTTCTTGTTTGAATTAAAAATAATATTACTTTTGCCGCCCCGATTAACGGGAACAGTTCTAAAACGATATTACAATAATCTTAATTTAACTGTGAAGTTCGATTAACATTTAGATATACAGAAGCGAAACGGGTAATTACTTGTGAGTTTCAGATTCGGTGAAAGCTGAGTTATAAGTTCTTTGAAAAGATTGGAAGCATAATAAAAAGGATAAGGAATAGTAGAATATTTTTTGTACGAAATTTTTTTGAGATGGAGTCAGTATTAAACACTTTTATACAACGAAGAGTTTGATCCTGGCTCAGGATGAACGCTAGCGGCAGGCTTAACACATGCAAGTCGAGGGGCAGCATTACTGCTTGCAGTAGATGGCGACCGGCGGACGGGTGCGTAACGCGTATGCAACCTACCTTATACAGGGAGATAGCCCAGAGAAATTTGGATTAATATCCCATAATATCATAAAGCTACATGGTTTAATGATTAAAGATTTATCGGTATAAGATGGGCATGCGTATGATTAGCTAGTTGGTGAGGTAATGGCTCACCAAGGCTACGATCATTAGGGGGCCTGAGAGGGTGAACCCCCACACTGGTACTGAGACACGGACCAGACTCCTACGGGAGGCAGCAGTGAGGAATATTGGGCAATGGAGGCAACTCTGACCCAGCCATGCCGCGTGTAGGAAGAAGGCGTTCTGCGTCGTAAACTACTTTTATATAGGAATAAACCTCTCTACGTGTAGAGGGCTGAATGTACTATACGAATAAGCACCGGCTAACTCCGTGCCAGCAGCCGCGGTAATACGGAGGGTGCAAGCGTTATCCGGATTCATTGGGTTTAAAGGGTCCGTAGGCGGCCTTATAAGTCAGTGGTGAAAGCCTCCCGCTTAACGGGAGAACTGCCATTGAAACTGTAAGGCTTGAATCTATTTGAAGTGGGCGGAATACATCATGTAGCGGTGAAATGCATAGATATGATGTAGAACACCGATTGCGAAGGCAGCTCACTAAGTTAGCATTGACGCTGAGGGACGAAAGCGTGGGGAGCGAACAGGATTAGATACCCTGGTAGTCCACGCCGTAAACGATGGTCACTCGCTGCAGGCGATACACGGTCTGTGGCTGAGCGAAAGCATTAAGTGACCCACCTGGGGAGTACGTTCGCAAGAATGAAACTCAAAGGAATTGACGGGGGCCCGCACAAGCGGTGGAGCATGTGGTTTAATTCGATGATACGCGAGGAACCTTACCAAGGCTTAAATGTAGATTGACAGGGGTGGAAACACCTCCTTCTTCGGACAATTTACAAGGTGCTGCATGGTTGTCGTCAGCTCGTGCTGTGAAGTGTCGGGTTAAGTCCCATAACGAGCGCAACCCCTATCTTCAGTTGCCAGCGGGTAATGCCGGGGACTCTGGAGAAACTGCCACCGTAAGGTGAGAGGAAGGTGGGGATGACGTCAAATCATCACGGCCCTTACGTCTTGGGCTACACACGTGCTACAATGGTCGGTACAGAGGGCAGCCACCCCGCGAGGGGGAGCAAATCTCCAAAACCGATCTCAGTTCGGATCGAAGTCTGCAACTCGACTTCGTGAAGCTGGAATCGCTAGTAATCGGATATCAGCCATGATCCGGTGAATACGTTCCCGGGCCTTGTACACACCGCCCGTCAAGCCATGGAAGCTGGGGGTACCTGAAGTCGGTCACCGCAAGGAGCTGCCTAGGGTAAAACTAGTAACTGGGGCTAAGTCGTAACAAGGTAGCCGTACCGGAAGGTGCGGCTGGAATACCTCCTTTTTAGAGACTACTCTATTTCTTGTTTCGTTACAGATATAGGATACTGTCCCTCCTTTTTGTTTGCTTCTGATTTTTTTTATTAGTCCCATGGACTTCCACAGTAAGCGTGGGTAATAGCGATGGGAATAATTAGTCCCATAGCTCAGCTGGTTAGAGCGCTACACTGATAATGTAGAGGTCCGCAGTTCGAGTCTGCGTGGGACTACTATTAAAATAATGGGGGATTAGCTCAGCTGGCTAGAGCGCCTGCCTTGCACGCAGGAGGTCAACGGTTCGACTCCGTTATTCTCCACTAGTATTATTGCAGTTGTAGTAATTTGTTCTTAAAATATTTGCCACCCTTGGGGTATTAAAGATAGGTTCGACTCCTATGTGGTTAGCTAGAAGGTTATTAGTCGTGAGACTATAAACTGGAGCTCATATTTAAAGTGTGAGTGTTAGTTCTTTGACATGATGGACAATAATTGAAGAAAACAAAGTAAGTAAAGCTTATATAAACACTACGTTTATATGAAGAAGAGAAGAAGATAAGGGCGTATGGCGGATGCCTAGGCTCTCAGAGGCGAAGAAGGACGTGACAAGCTGCGAAAAGCTACGGGGAGGTGCACATAACTAGTGATCCGTAGATATCCGAATGGGGCAACCCGGCATGTTGAAGACATGTCACCTAGCAATAGGAGCAAACGCAGGGAACTGAAACATCTAAGTACCTGTAGGAGAAGAAAACAATAGTGATTCCCTAAGTAGCGGCGAGCGAACGGGGACTAGCCCAAACCAGGATTGTTTCGGCAAACCTGGGGTTGTAGGACTGTAATGTGGACTTAGAATAGATAGTAGAACTACTTGGAACAGTAGGCCAGAGAAGGTGACAGCCCTGTAGACGAAATCGATTTTATACCTAACAGTATCCTGAGTAGTGCGGGGCACGGGAAACCCTGTATGAATCTAGCGGGACCATCCGTTAAGGCTAAATACTCCTGAGAGACCGATAGTGAACAAGTACCGTGAGGGAAAGGTGAAAAGTACTCCGAATAGGAGGGTGAAATAGTACCTGAAACCATACGCTTACAAGCGGTCGGAGCCTTTAGAGGTGACGGCGTGCCTTTTGCATAATGAGCCTACGAGTTACTCCTCACTAGCAAGGTTAAGACTTTAAGAGTCGAAGCCGAAGCGAAAGCGAGTCTGAATAGGGCGAACTAGTTAGTGGGGGTAGACGCGAAACCGTGTGATCTACCCATGGGCAGGTTGAAGCTGTAGTAACATACAGTGGAGGACCGAACCAGTACATGTTGAAAAATGTTTGGATGACCTGTGGGTAGGGGTGAAAGGCTAATCAAACTCGGAAATAGCTCGTACTCCCCGAAATGCATTTAGGTGCAGCGTTGAGTTAAGTATTATAGAGGTAGAGCTACTGATTGGGCTAGGGGGCTTCACCGCCTACCAACCCCTGACAAACTCCGAATGCTATAATATGTTTCTCAGCAGTGAGGGCATGGGTGCTAAGGTCCATGTCCGAGAGGGAAAGAACCCAGATCATCAGCTAAGGTCCCCAAATGTGTGTTAAGTTGACAAAACGCGGTCAGATTGCTTAGACAGCTAGGATGTTGGCTTGGAAGCAGCCATTCATTTAAAGAGTGCGTAACAGCTCACTAGTCGAGCGATTTGGCATGGATAATAATCGGGCATAAATACACTACCGAAGCTATGAACTTGAATTTATTCAAGTGGTAGGGGAGCATTCTAATTGCATTGAAGGTGAACTGTGAGGTTTGCTGGAGCGGTTAGAAAAGAAAATGTAGGCATAAGTAACGATAAGGAGGGCGAGAACCCCTCCCACCGCAAGACTAAGGTTTCCCCGGCTATGCTAGTCATCCGGGGGTTAGTCAGGACCTAAGGCGTACCCTAACGGGGAAGTCGATGGACAATGGGTTAATATTCCCATACTTGCTTAAACAGTGATGGAGAGACGGAGTAGTGAAAGTACCGCGTACTGACGGAATAGTACGTTGAAAACCGTAGGTATTGGAGAGGCAGGTAAATCCACCTTTTTAGCTGAAAGTTGATAGTACCAAGAGCCTTCGGGCAATTGGATAGTGTACCTAATCAGACTTCCAAGAAAAACTTCTAAACTTATGTTTAAGGAACCTGTACCGCAAACCGACACAGGTAGTCGAGGAGAGTATCCTAAGGTGGACGAGTGATTCATGGCTAAGGAACTAGGCAAAATAGACCCGTAACTTCGGGAGAAGGGTCCCCTATAGCAATATAGGGCGCAGTGAAAAGGCCCAGGCGACTGTTTATCAAAAACACAGGACTCTGCTAAGTTGAAAGACGATGTATAGGGTCTGACACCTGCCCGGTGCCGGAAGGTTAAGTGGAGATGTTAGTACTTCGGTATGAAGCATTGAAATGAAGCCCCGGTAAACGGCGGCCGTAACTATAACGGTCCTAAGGTAGCGAAATTCCTTGTCGGGTAAGTTCCGACCTGCACGAATGGTGTAACGATCTGGGCACTGTCTCGGCCATGAGCTCGGTGAAATTGTAGTAACGGTGAAGATGCCGTTTACCCGCAGTGGGACGGAAAGACCCCGTGAACCTTCACTATAGCTTTACATTGACTTTGGGTAAACGATGTGTAGGATAGGTGGGAGACTATGAAGCTGATACGCTAGTATTGGTGGAGTCAACCTTGAAATACCACCCTTCGTTTATCTGGAGCCTAATCCCGCAAGGGAGACAGTGTATGGTGGGTAGTTTGACTGGGGTGGTCGCCTCCAAAAGAGTAACGGAGGCTTTCAAAGGTTCCCTCAGCACGCTTGGTAACCGTGCGTAGAGTGCAATAGCATAAGGGAGCTTGACTGTGAGACTGACAAGTCGAGCAGGTACGAAAGTAGGATATAGTGATCCGGTAGTTCCGTATGGAAGGGCTATCGCTCAAAGGATAAAAGGTACTCCGGGGATAACAGGCTGATCACTCCCAAGAGCTCACATCGACGGAGTGGTTTGGCACCTCGATGTCGGCTCGTCACATCCTGGGGCTGGAGAAGGTCCCAAGGGTTGGGCTGTTCGCCCATTAAAGTGGCACGCGAGCTGGGTTCAGAACGTCGCGAGACAGTTCGGTCCCTATCTACTGTGGGCGTTGGAAATTTGCGAGGACCTGACTCTAGTACGAGAGGACCGAGTTGGACAAACCTCTGGTGTACCAGTTGTTCCGCCAGGAGCATCGCTGGGTAGCTATGTTTGGAAGAGATAAGCACTGAAAGCATCTAAGTGCGAAACTCGCCTCAAGATGAGATTTCCTTTAAGGGTCGTTGGAGATGACGACGTTGATAGGCTGCAGGTGTAAAGTCAGTGATGGCAAAGCCGAGCAGTACTAATTACCCTATGTCTTCCCTTCATGAGTACTGTTTATTTAAGCAGGATTACAATGTTTTTTTCGAATTGTCCATTATTGTCTTTGGTATTATATTAAAAGATGGATGTGTGATATTAGTTTTTAGATATAAACGAATTGAAAGTATCAATCAAGAAATTTTCTATACTAACAGTAATGTTAGCAGTAGAAAGAAAACTTACGGTGACTATGGCGTTGGGGATCACCTCTTACCATTCCGAACAGAGTAGTTAAGCCCAATTGCGCCGATGGTACTGCCTCACCAGGCGGGAGAGTAGGTCGTCGCCGGTTTTCTAATTAAGCCCTTCAAGTGTAAACTTGAGGGGCTTTTTTTTGCTCAATATTTTTTTAAAACTTAAGTTCGAAACAACATAATTTCAAGTATCTATAAATAGCCAATAATGATTGTGAAAAGATGGGGTATGCGAATAAATATTCTTGTTTATCTCGGATTACCCCCCTATAAAATTACCTAAATTTGTCTTTTAATTAAAAAAATTCAAATTATGGCTTCATTACGTTTCGCTGCTCTAGAAAAACTAGCTGATAGAACCCCGAATTGGCAAACTCCTCCTTCAAGCAAAGTTTCTGACTTTTTTGGAGCTAATGTTTTTAACACGGAAAAGATGCAAGAGTATCTTTCTAAAGAAGCTTTTAGAAGCGTAGTCAATTCTTCGGAGAAAGGAATTAGAATGGAACGCAAGGTTGCTGATCAGGTTGCGTCATCTATGAAGGCTTGGGCAATGACCAAAGGAATAACACATTATACGCATTGGTTTCAGCCACTTACTGGAAGGACTGCAGAGAAACACGATTCATTTATGGAGCCACTTTCTAATGGTAGAGCAATAGAATCGTTTGGTGGCACTGCATTGGTTCAGCAAGAACCAGACGCATCAAGTTTTCCAAATGGCGGAATTAGAAATACATTTGAGGCCAGAGGTTATACTGCTTGGGATCCAACTTCTCCAGCTTTTTTAATTGGAAAGACATTGTGCATACCAACTGTTTTTGTTTCGTATACAGGAGAAGCTTTAGATTACAAGGCTCCTTTGCTTAAGTCTAGCGCAGCAGTTGAAAAAGCAGCACTTAATGTGATGAAGTTTTTTGATAAAAATGTTTCGCGCGTAGTTCCTACTTTGGGCTGGGAGCAGGAATATTTTCTAGTGGATTCTGGTTTGTTCAATGCACGGCCAGATCTTGTCATGACTGGAAGAACCTTGTTCGGACATTCTTCTTCCAAAGGTCAACAATTAGACGATCATTACTTTGGTGCCATTTCAGATCGAGTTATGGCTTTCATGCAAGATTTTGAAACAGAAGCACATCTACTTGGAATTCCAGTTACGACAAGACATAATGAGGTAGCACCAAATCAATTTGAGCTCGCTCCAATGTTTGAAGAAGTAAATATTGCTGTAGATCACAATCAATTGATTATGGACATCATGGAAAAAGTTGGTGTAAAGCACAACTTCCATGTGTTGTTTCATGAAAAACCATTTCAAGGAATGAATGGTTCAGGAAAGCACAATAATTGGTCTTTAGCAACAGATACGGGTATTAATCTTTTAAGTCCAGGAGTTAATCCTAAAACTAACCTTAGGTTTCTTGCATTTTTTGTTAATACCATTACCGCGGTTCATAAATACGATGATCTATTGAGAGCCACTATTGCAACTCCGGGAAACGATCATAGACTTGGTGCAAATGAAGCACCTCCTGCAATTATTTCTTGTTTTATAGGGTCACAGCTTTCTGCTGTGCTCGACGAAGTTGAGAAAAAAGTTAGTAAAGCTACTTTATCGCCAGATGAAAAAACTGACCTGAAACTTCGTATCGGTAAAATTCCAGATATAATGTTGGATAATACGGATCGAAACAGGACATCTCCTTTTGCTTTTACGGGAAATAAATTTGAGTTCAGAGCTGTTGGTTCAAGCAGTAATTGTGCTTCTGCAATGATTACTCTCAACACAATGATGGCTGAACAGTTATCTCGTTTCAAAAGAGATGTTGATGCTCTAATAATGAAAGGCGAGAAGAAAGATGATGCAATTTTCTTCATTATTAAGAACTATATCGTTGAATCAAAGCGTATACGTTTTGAAGGAGATGGATATGGCAATGATTGGGTGATTGAAGCGGAAAAGAGAGGGTTGAAAAATGTAAATACAACACCATATGCGTTGGACTTTATGATTACAGATTCAGTTAAATCACTGTTTAAAAAGCATGGAGTATTCAGTGAAATAGAATTGGAGGCACGTTATGAGATTGCTCAAGAATTCTATCGAATGAAGGTTCAAATTGAGTCCCGTTGTCTTCAAGATATGGTTTTGAACCAAATAATACCTGCTACAGTCGAGTATCAGTCAATGCTTGTAAATAATGTGCTAGGATTAAAAGAAGTATTTGGTTCTAAGTTTGAGCAGAAGTGTGCTGGACAGCTCAGGATTATAGAAGAAATTGCTGAACGGATTAACTTCCTTCAAGGTAAAGTTGAAGAGATGAGGCAAGCTAGAAAATTAGCAAATACGATTGATGACGCATCGGATCAGGCTAAATCTTATTGCGATAATGTATTTTTATGTTTCGATGAAATTCGATACAATATCGACAAACTAGAGATTTTAGTGGATAATGAGCTTTGGCCGGTTCCAAAATATCGTGAAATGCTTTTTACAAAGTAGATATTGAATTGAAGGAATTAGTCATTTCTGAAGCTTAATATGCTTGTTTATATGACATATTGGAGTATTTTAGCACCTTTGTTATAAAATAATTAATTGGTTTATTTATCCTGTAAATGGCTAGGTAAACGTTTAAGAAACGTACCTGAATTGTATGAAAAGAGCTTTAACCTTATTTTCTTCCATCCTTCTTGTAACTCTAGTGTTTGCTCAAAAGAACTACACTCAAGAAGCTGACAATAATTGGAAAAGTGAGTCTTATTTCACCGCAGTAGACCTTTATAAAAAGGCTTACACAAAAGAGAAAAATAGAACTGAGAAAATCAGAATAATTTTTCGTATTGGTGAATGTTACAGGCTAATTGAAAATCCTCAAATGGCAATTGAGTGGTATTTAAAGTCTGAAAAGGCAAAGTATGGCTTAGAAGACCCGTTACTTTTCTTTCATCTTGCAGAGACGCACAGATTAACAGGCAAATATTCAGAAGCGAAAGAGTACTATAACCAATATAAAGAGTTGGTTCCCTCCGATCCAAAAGGTCAAGAGGGTTACTTAGCTTGTGAAAAAGCAGAGAAATGGACGGAAAAACCAACTGCTTATTTAGTAGAGAATGAGTCTCAATTGAACTCAAAACAGTATGACTATTCACCCGCTCTGTTAGGTCGCAAAAGTGATGAGATGATTTTTGTTTCATCTCGTCCAGGTACAATGGGAAATGAGTTAGATAGCCGATCAGGAGAATCTTTTTCTGATTTATTCTTCTCGGAGCAGGACCGAAAGGGTAAATGGAGTATTGCTAAGCCTTTAGCTACTCCTGTCAATACAGAATTTAACGAAGGATCTGCAACCATTACAGATAGAGATAAAGAAATTTATTACACACATTGTCCTATAGAAAAGAATAAATCACAAGGTTGTGAAATTTGGAAAGCAACTAAAAGGGCTACTGATTGGGTAGAACCGGTTAAAATGAAATTCTTTGATGATTCGGTTACGGTTGGTCATCCTTCTATAAGTTCTAAAGATCAGTTGTTGTTTTTCTCTTCGAATGCACCGAATGGTAAGGGTGGAAAAGATATTTGGTTCGTTGCATGGGATGATGAGACTGAAGCATGGGGAGAGCCCCAAAACGTTGAGAGTATAAATACTCCAGGTGATGAAATGTTTCCTTTTATTAAAAAAGATGGAACCTTATATTTTGCTTCAACTGGTCACTTGGGTATGGGTGGCTTAGATATGTTTAAAGCAGAGCAAACTGGAAAAAATCAATGGGGAGCGGCCGAAAACTTAAGATTCCCGTTGAATAGTCCCTCTCATGATTTCGGTATTGTTTTTATAGGTAATAAAGATAAAGGTTTCTTTGCATCTAATAGGCCTGGTGGTAAAGGAGGAGATGATATCTATTCTTTTAAATTACCGCCGATTATATACACTCTTACAGGAACGATTAGGGATATAGATTGTAGCAAACCCGTTTCAGGTGCAATTGTGAAATTAATAGGTACGGATGGAAGTTCGGTTGAAACCCTAACTGATGCACAGGGATTTTATCAATTTGATAAAAAAGAAAATGATGAGCGATATGTAATGGAAAATACTTCTTATACGGTTGTAGTTGCAAAGTCGTCTGCTGCAAAAAACATCTCTACTGATTGTTCATCAACGGATTACAGAAAGAGGGGATACCTTCAGGCAAAAGGACAGGAAACTACCGTTGCTGTTGAAAGGTCTACGGCTTTTGTAAAGGATTTCGGATTGCAGTGCTCAAATTGTGGTGAGATTAACTTTAGTACTGTATTGTATCAAGTTGCTCAATCAGAGTTAATGGTTACGCCTGAGGTTAATTCAAAAGATAGTTTGAATGATCTTTACCAAGTGCTTATTGAGAACCCTAATATTGTTATTGAACTTTTAGCGCATACTGATGCAAGAGGCGGAGATGCAGCGAATTTGGCGCTTTCTCAAAAAAGGGCTCAAAGTTGTGTAGATTATTTAATATCTAAAGGTATTTCCGTTGACAGACTGGTAGCTAAAGGGTTAGGTGAAACTTCTCCACTCAGGATTTTAGAAAATGGGACTACAACAGTTTACGATGAAGCATTCATTGGTTCACTTTCAACTAAACAAGAAAAAGAGGCTGCACATCAGGCAAATCGTCGAACTGTATTTTCTATTTTGCGTGATGATTATGTTCCCTCTGAGCCTGAGCTGAATATTGAGACTGAAGCTCCCATAGGTGGAAGTGCAGGAGATGCTGGAGATCAGTAAAGAAATTAGGTAGCTTATTAGTAAAGAATAAGCACCCATAAAAACATTAGGCGTCTTATTTTTGAGGCGCCTTTTTTTATTGCTAAATGACAACAAATTCAAGATATGATTTGCGAGGTGTATCGGCAGATAAGACCGATGTGCACAATGCTATAAAAAATGTGGATAAAGGTTTATTTCCAAAGGCGTTTTGTAAAATTGTCCCAGATTACCTTACTGGTAGCGAGGAATATTGCATTGTTATGCATGCTGATGGAGCAGGTACAAAATCCTCACTGGCTTATGCATATTGGAAAGAAACTGGTGACGTATCCGTTTGGAAAGGCGTAGCTCAAGATGCTCTCATTATGAATATTGATGATTTGATATGCGTGGGAGCAACAGAAAAAATAATCCTTTCGTCTACAATTGGTAGAAATAAGAACCTTATTCCAGGTGAAGTAATCTCTGCAATTATTAATGGAACAGAAGAATTACTTCAAAGTCTAAATGAATTTGGGGTTGAAATCTTTTCGACCGGCGGAGAGACTGCTGATGTAGGTGATTTAGTTAGAACTATTATTGTTGATAGTACAGTTGTTTCAAGAATGAAAAGATCAGAAGTAGTTAATAATGCAAACATAAAATCGGGTGATGTTATTGTTGGAATAGCTTCGTTTGGCCAAGCAACATATGAAACTGAATATAATGGCGGAATGGGAAGTAATGGTCTTACATCTGCGAGGCATGATGTATTTTCAAAATTAATTGCTAAAAAATATCCAGAGACATTTGATGACTCAGTTCCTCAAGATTTGGTTTATTCTGGCACGAAAACACTTACTGATGAAATTCAAAACTCGCCTCTAAATGCTGGAAAATTGGTGCTTAGTCCCACTAGGACTTATGCTCCAATAATTAAAGAAGCGTTAGAACACCACCGAAATGAAATTTCTGGAATGGTTCATTGTAGCGGAGGAGGCCAAACCAAGGTTCTACATTTTGTTGATGGAGTTCATATAATTAAAGATAATTTATTTGATACGCCTCCTTTGTTCAAACTGATTCAAGAAGAATCTGGAACTGATTGGAAAGAGATGTACAAAGTATTCAACATGGGGCACAGAATGGAGGTATATTGTCCTGAAGAAATTGCAGAAAGTATAATTTCAATCTCCAAATCATTCAATGTCAATGCTCAAATTATTGGTAGAGTAGAAGCCAGCGATAAAAAAGAATTGACAATCGAAACTAAACACGGAAAATTTCAATATTAAACATGTCCGATTTATTAGGAAAATTAGAACACATTCATAATCGATTCCTAGAAGTATCTGATTATATCGTAG
Organism: Flavobacteriales bacterium UBA6770; assembly: GCA_905181875.1. GTDB lineage: Bacteria > Bacteroidota > Bacteroidia > Flavobacteriales_G > Salibacteraceae > UBA6770. The sequence continues at coordinate 298,188 of CAJIZH010000003.1, read as the reverse complement.
ATCCTGAAATTATCGCTGATATGAAGCGGTATGTGAAACTCAATAAGGAATATAAAGATCTTGAGGAAATTGAAGAAAAGTACAAAGAGTACAGTAACCTAATAAGCAATCTTGAATCCGCAAGAGAAATTTTGTCCTCTAAAGAAGATGCTGAGTTTAAAGAAATGGCTCAGATGGAATTTGATGAATTAAATCCAAGGAAGGATAGTTTAGAAGAGGAAATTAAGGTGCTTCTGATTCCTAAAGATCCAGAAGATGCTAAGGATGTTATTGTTGAAATCCGCGCAGGTACTGGCGGTGATGAGGCTTCAATTTTTGCAGGTGATCTTTATAGAATGTATTCAAAGTTTGCGGAAAAAAAAGGATGGAAAGCCGAAATAATCGGATTAAACGAAGGCACCTCAGGTGGGTTTAAAGACATCTCATTCTCTTTGAGCGGGGAAACTGTTTTTGGTGTGTTGAAATTTGAGAGGGGAGTGCACCGAGTTCAAAGAGTTCCTGCCACTGAAAGTCAGGGTCGAGTGCATACTTCTGCTGCAACAGTTGCAGTTTTACCAGAAGTCGATGAAGTTGAAATTGAATTACGTAAAGATGATATTCGGGTAGATACTTACCGATCTTCTGGAGCAGGTGGTCAGCACGTAAATAAAACGGAATCAGCAGTTCGGTTAACTCATATTCCATCTGGGATTGTGGTAGAATGTCAAGATGGCCGGTCACAGCATAAAAACAAGGATAAGGCAATGAAGGTACTCCGGTCAAAATTGTACGAAGTCGAGTTTGAGAAGCAAGAATTACAAAGAGCTACTGAGCGAAAATCTCAAGTTTCGTCAGGGGACCGTTCAGCAAAAATCCGCACTTATAACTGGCCTCAAGGTAGAGTTACTGATCATAGAATTGGACTCAATCTTTATAACTTGGATAATATTATTAATGGAGATATTGATGAGATTGTTGAATCATTGAAGCTTGCAGAAAACGCTGAAAAATTACAAGCTGGTTTATCATTATAACTAATGACAAGAATAGAATTAATTGATCAAATTAAACGTAAAAAATCCTTCTTGTGTGTTGGCTTGGATTCTGATATAAATAAGATTCCATTTCATTTGTTAGAATCTGAAGATCCAATTTTTGAGTTTAATAGAGCTATAATAGATGCAACTAAAGAATATGCGGTAGCCTATAAACCGAATATTGCTTTTTATGAGTCTAGAGGAGCAAAAGGAATGGAAAGCCTTCGAAAAACACTTGAAATAATTCCGAAAGAGTGCTTCACTATCGCAGACGCAAAACGAGCTGATATAGGAAACACTGCAAGCATGTATGCAAAAGCATTTTTTGATAAATCAAGTTCAGGCTTTGACTTTGACTCAATAACTGTTGCACCATATATGGGCATAGATTCCATAACGCCATTTTTAGAATTTCAAAATAAATGGGCTATTGTACTTGGACTAACAAGTAACCCTGGTTCAAATGATTTTCAGCAAAATGAACTTAGGAATTCTAAACGATTGTTTGAAGAAGTGGTTAGTAGAGTTATAACATGGGGTACAGATAGTAACCTAATGTTTGTGGTAGGGGCAACAAGAGGAAAAGATATTGCGGCGGTTCGCAAACAAGCCCCAAATCACTTCTTTTTGGTTCCTGGTGTGGGAAGTCAGGGCGGTAGCTTAGAAGAAGTAGTCGAATTTGGTATGAATAATGATTGTGGTTTACTAGTGAATTCTTCTCGAGGGATAATTTACGCTTCTAAAGGGTATAATTTTGCATCAATAGCAGGTAAAGAAGCTCAGAAGATCCAATTGCAAATGCAAGATCATTTAGAGCATCATAAAATCATTTAAACGTTGAAAGAAGAGCTCCTACATTTTATTTGGAAGTTCAAATTGATTGATAATCAACAATTACAAACCTTATCAGGAATATCAATTAGTATAATCCAACCGGGTTTGGAGAATAATTCAGATGGTCCAGATTTTTTAAACGCTAGAGTCAAAATTGGAAATGAGGAATGGGTTGGTAATGTTGAAATTCACATCAACTCAAGTGATTGGTTAAAACACAATCATTCAGATAATCCAAAGTATAAAAATATAATTCTCCATGTTGTTTATTTTGAAGATAAGGAAATTGAAGAACTTACATTTCAAAAAATCCCTACTCTTGAATTGAAAGGTGGGCTATCACTAAAATTAATTGATCATTACCAGAGTTTAATGACTAATCGAAAATGGATTCCTTGTCAGGATGAAATAAATACTGTCGACGATTTTATTCTAAGCTCTTGGCTAGATAGATTATTGATTGAGCGTCTTGAGAGAAAAACGGAATTTGTCCAATCCATTTTTGAGAAAAGTGGTTTTGATTGGAATCAAACTTTCTTCGTTGTACTATGCAGAGGATTTGGGTTTAAAAAAAATGCTGAAGGTTTCAGCATTTTGGCCAATAGAATTGGTTTCAAGGCACTTCAAAAAGAATATGACCAAGGTGATGAAAGTGTCGAAGCACTGTTTCTTGGTACTGCAGGGTTTTTACCGGAGTCTTCAAATCATTTTTATATACAAAAGCTTATTAAGCTTTTTACGTACCATAAATCAAAGTATAGTATTGAGGTAATGGAAAGTAAGCTCTGGGTTAATGGAGGTGTTCGGCCTGCAAATCAGCCTTTTGTGAGAATTATTCAGCTAATTAATTTTTTAGTTTGGTTAGGTAGGCCATTACTTGAACTTATCGGTAATCAAATTTTAGTTGAAACGCAAGAAGGGCTAAAGACGGATTCTAGTGGCTATTGGAAAAGTCATGATAGAATTGAAAATCCTAAGGTAAATGGAATACGTCCTATGGGTGAAAAATCTGTTGATGGAATTTTAATTAATAGTATTCTTCCTTTTCAGTTTTTTTATGCAAGGTGGATAAAAGATGAAAATTTGATGAATAAGAGTACCGAGCTTTTTGAAACAATAAGGCCAGAGGAAAATGTGATAGTTGCAAATTGGAAATCAATTGGGATTGCAGCAAAATCAGCAGGAAAAACTCAATCATTGATTGAGCTTAAAAATAACTACTGTTCGGAAAAAAAATGTTTATTTTGTAGTATCGGTGCTCAAATATTAAAAACGTGATAGAAAGAATTCAAGCATTTTTTGAAAAACAAGCATTCGGTGTATGCGAATACTTAGGAAATAAACTGGGAATCAGAACTACTATTATCCGCAAGTATTTCATTTATCTTTCATTTATTACATTAGGGTCTCCTTTAATTTTGTATCTAATCTTTGCTTTTTTTCTAGAAAACCGATCTTTTTTCAGAAGTAATAAGCACTCTGTATGGGATCTTTAGATCATGTTTAGCTAGACCCTCAAATATTTTAAGGGGTTCTACCTCCATAATAACCCTAGCAGTTATTATCCTTATAGGGATAATTGGCTACGTGTATATTGAGGATTATGGATTGTTAGATTCATTTTATAACTGTTTAGTCAGATTTTTATAGTCTACTAAGCCACTTTTTGATCTAATAAAATTTGTTATTCCCTGTTTAATCGTTACTTTTTTAGTGCTTTCTTTTATACTTCTAATTCAATTGGTGTTGAAGCGTTAAAGACCGTTATTGCTTTAAAGATTAAGTCAGGAAATAAAAATCTTAGGAATTACCTTATGATTTATGGCTTTAGCAATAATTTTCAGGTATCTACTCAGCACTTGATGTTGCATAACAGACCATTTATCATTTTAAAAAAAGACTTATAGAAATTAAAAAGCATGAAAAATATGCTGTATTTGAAGGTGACGCAGCTGATGAAATTAATTTTGTAAGGACAGGTATTTCAAAAGTAAAATTTGTAATAACTAATCTTATACGTGCTGCAGATAATGTTTTTGTAGTGCTAACTGCACACCAACTAAATTTCAATTTGACCCTAATAATCTGTGGAACTAATCATAAAACAGAAGTAAAACTAGGATTTTCAGGATCACATAATGTCATTATGCCTGATCTGCTAAGTTGTAATCATATGGCAGCGCTCCTCACCGCAACTGATGTAAATGAGTTTTTGGATAAACTTTCATTATTAAGTGGTGGTATTGTCAATTTGGAAGAGCTTACACTAGAACCAGTTGTTCAACCGGTAATTTTAGTTTCTGACTTTGAAAGCAAAGACTCAAGTCTATTGAGCATAATTTGAGTGAAAAAGTGTTAGGGTGAGAGCTATATTTTTAATCCAAGTCAATGAAACAAAATTGAAAAAGCAGATAAAGTTTTTGTTCTCGGTAAAAAACACACCATTATTCTCATATGAAAACTCGATCTAAGCTAGCTCTTGCCGTGAATTTTATTTTTCATGATATAGATTCCGAATTCCAATCAGTCTTTATGTAACAGTCAAATTCACTCTTGCTTCTTTAGCATTTTCATATATATTTGAATTTCACGCATAAAATTTATAGTTGATGATTTTAAAGAGCAATTTACGCTTTATAATAGCTTCTTGTCTGTTAAACCTAATTGCCTTTTCAGGATTTGCGCAAGATTCAAATTCTAAGAGTTTGGATCATCTGATTAACGAAAATTTTCAGCCAATTACAGATGCAATTAACGCAGTTATATTCTTTACTATTCCTATAACTGCTGAAATTAAGATTCCTTTTGTATTAATCTGGCTTTTGTTTGGAGCAGTTTTGTTCACGGGTTATTTTAAGTTTATCAATATACGTGGATTTAAACATGCTATTGATGTGGTGCGAGGAAAGTATGATGATCCAAATGATCCAGGTGAAGTTTCGCATTTTCAAGCCCTTACTGCAGCTCTTTCTGGAACTGTAGGCGTTGGTAATATCGCTGGTGTCGCTATGGCGATATCCATTGGTGGACCAGGAGCGACATTTTGGATGATTATCGCAGGATTGTTTGGTATGTCTTCTAAATTTTTAGAGTGTACTCTTGGTGTAAAATATAGAATCCAAAACCCTGATGGTAGTGTAAGCGGTGGTCCAATGTATTATCTGAGTGCAGGTTTAGCAAAAACTAGATTTGCTGGATTGGGTAAAGTATTGGCAGTTCTATTTGCAGTAGCATGCATTGGGGGTTCTTTTGGTGGTGGAAACATGGTGCAAATTAATCAAGCGACTCAACAATTTATTTCAGTCACTGGTGGAGAAGAAAGTTTTCTTTATGGACAATCATGGATTTTTGGTCTTGTAATGGCTGTAGTGGTTGGACTCATAATTATTGGTGGTATTAAGAGTATCGCCAAGGTCACTGATAAAATAGTTCCATTTATGGTTGGTGTTTATTTATTGGCTGCGATGTGTGTTATCCTTTTCAATATTCCTGCGATTCCTGGTGCTTTTAATGAAATAATTAGTGGTGCGTTTGATTCTCCTGCAATTTTTGGTGGATTTATTGGTGTACTGATTCAAGGTTTTAAAAGGGCTGCATTTTCAAATGAAGCGGGAATAGGTTCCGCTTCAATTGCGCATTCCGCGGCAAAAACAGATGAGCCTGTGAGCGAAGGAATCGTTGCGCTCTTAGAGCCATTTATTGATACTGTAGTTGTTTGTACTATGACAGCTTTGGTAATAATCGTTACTGGGAGTTACGACCCAAGTGCCTCATCAAATGCTGGCATCCAGTTGACATCGAACGCCTTTGGGTCTGTATTCAGCTGGTTTCCCATAGTACTTTCTGTTGCAGTAATATTATTCGCTTTATCTACTATGATTTCTTGGTCCTACTATGGTTTAAAGGCTTGGACGTATTTGTTTGGAGAAAACCCGTTCTCTAAAAATTTATATAAGTTCATTTTCTGTATTTTCATAATAATTGGGTCAAGTATGAGTTTAGGTGCTGTTTTTGATTTTGGAGACGCGATGATTTTTGCAATGGCATTTCCAAATATTTTGGGTTTAATTATGCTTTCGTCTGAAGTAAAAGATGATTTAGCGAGCTATTTAAAAAGGCTCAAAACAGGAGAAATAAAACGCTTCGATTAGACTTGGTCAAAAGACAATTCAATTTAACCGACCACTTACTTGAACTCTTTGATACATTCAAGCACGAAAGAAAAGGAGTTTTATTTTTTTCTTTCTTGATTATACTTGTCTTGACATTTCATTTTTCTATGGACTATTTGGTGGAGGCCCCGAATATTAATACGCACCAATTAGATAGTTTAATTGCTGAGTCAGTCGAGGTTTCTAATACATCAGTGCCTGGAAAATCGAATGTTAAACCGAAAACGATTGACCCAAATACTGCAGGCAAAATAGGCTGGATGCAGCTTGGATTTTCAGAGAAACAAGTAAAATCAATTTTGAACTATCGTTCAGCCATCGGTGGTAAGTTCAAGGATATTAAACACATTCAAAAAATTTACATAATTGATAGTTTTAAATTTTCAAAGATTAAACCATATCTATCTATAGAAACTCACGGGATGCTAGATAGTGTAGCATCTGTTCACCCCAAGTTGGAAAACTTCTAAAAGGGTAAAAAAAGAATCACGAACAAGTTTATTTGTCTTTGATCCAAACAAAATTTCTTATGATAGTTTACTGCTTCTAGGCTTTCATTCTAAACAAGCGTCTAGTTTGATAAAATATAGAGAGAAAATTGAATACTTTGGAAGTTCCACTGATCTTTTGAAATTATACCTATATAATGAAAGTGATCATAAGAAATATGCTTTTTATGTTCAGATAGACGCTGAGTATTTAGAGCTTTTCAGTAAAAATAATTCGCTAAAGACTTTTGAAAACGAAATTATTGAATTGAATACTGCCGATACTGCACAGTTAATGCAAATTAGAGGAGTTGGCCCATATTACGCAGCAAAAATTATCCAATATCGAAATGCTTTAGGTGGTTATTTTGACAAGAAACAATTGTACGAGATCAAAAAAATTCCGAAAGAGAGAATGGATATTATAATAAAAAGCGTTTTTACTGATGGAAAGCAGGTAAAAAAGATCAGTATAAATAACTGCGAATTCAAAGAATTGCTTGCTCATCCTTATTTTGATTATTACGAGACTAAACTTTTGTTCGATTATCGAAACGAACATGTAAAATTCATTTATTTGCAGGATCTAAAAAAAACAGGTCCTTTGCCTGACAGCTACATTAATAAAGTTGGGCATTACCTAATATTTGACTAAATGATTTCTAAAGAATTAGATAAAGCAATACGTACTATTCCCGATTTTCCTAAAGTAGGAATTAATTTTAAGGATATTACTCCAGTATTAATGGATGCGAATCTTTGTAAGAAAATAACTCAGGATATTTATGATAAATTTACTGATATAAAGATTGATGCAGTAGTTGGAGTTGAATCCAGAGGTTTTTTGTTTGGAATGTTAATCGCTCAACTCTTCAATATCCCATTTGTTACCGTAAGAAAAAAGGGTAAATTACCTCATAAAACTATATCTTATAAGTACGATTTGGAATATGGTTCTGCTGAAATTGAAATGCATATTGATGCAATAAAACCTGGTAGTAATGTATTGGTGCATGATGATTTATTAGCGACAGGTGGAACTGCTATGGCTGCTGCAGAGCTGGTAAGACAGTCAGGAGGCAACATTGCTGGGTTTGCATTTTTAGTAGAACTAGAGGCTCTCAAAGGAAGCGCAATTTTGAATGATTATTCAAAAAAAATATATAGCATAACAACTTATTAATCGCAGTAATATGAATTTTACAACAACAGAAAACCAAACAATGATTCGCGACATGGTTCGTGATTTTGCGGAAAAAGAAATACGCCCAAACATTATGAAGTGGGATGAGGCAGAAGAATTTCCAGTTGACTTATTTCATAAATTAGGTGATTTGGGCTTAATGGGCGTTTTAGTTCCGGCGGAGTATGGTGGAAGCGGATTTGGCTATATGGAATACATAACTGTAGTCTCTGAAATAGCAAAAGTCTGTGGTTCTATTGGTTTGAGTGTAGCTGCCCATAACTCCTTGTGTACAGGGCATATTATGTACTTTGGTAATGAGGAACAGAAGAGAAAATATTTACCGAAGTTGGCAACTGGAGAATGGCTTGGTGCCTGGGGGCTTACTGAGCAGAATACGGGTTCCGATGCCGGAGGAATGAATACCGTTGCCGTTGATAAAGGCGATTATTTCCTACTGAACGGATCTAAAAATTTTATCACTCATGGAAAGTCTGGAAATGTTGCGGTCGTAATTGCACGTACTGGTGAAAAAGGAGATTCACATGGTATTACAGCTTTTGTTGTAGAACGTGAAACTGAGGGCTTTTTTGCAGGTAAAAAAGAGCGTAAATTAGGAATGAGAGCTTCTGAAACAACAGAAATGATTTTTCAGGACTGTAAGATTCCTAAAGAAAATGTTTTAGGCGAAATTGGTGGTGGTTTCGTGCAATCAATGAAAGTCTTAGATGGTGGTAGAATTTCTATTGCTGCCCTTTCATTAGGTATTGCAAAAGGAGCTTTTGAAGCTTCAGTAAAATACTCCAAAGAAAGAGAACAATTCGGTAAACCAATTTCTGAATTTCAAGCCATTGGATTTAAGCTAGCCGACATGGCTACCGAAATTGAGGCCTCAGAGCTTCTTATTTTACAAGCGGGAGATATGAAGAATAAGGGCAAGAAAATGACAAAAGAGTCAGCTTTTGCAAAGTATTTTGCTTCTGAAGTATGCGTCCGAGTAAGTACTGAAGCAGTTCAGATTTTTGGTGGTTATGGATATACAAAAGATTTTCCTGTCGAAAAATTCTATAGAGATAGTAAGTTATGTACTATAGGTGAGGGAACCAGTGAAATTCAGAAACTAGTAATTGCTAGAGAAATATTAAAATAAAATTGTTGCACAAGTAGAAAGTAATATTACTTTTGCACGTAGATTTAAAAAGATAGTTAATTATGCTGATTATTCCAATAAAAGAAGGTGAAAACATTGATCGTGCAGTTAAAAAGTACAAGAAGAAATTCGAACGTACGGGCACTATGAGAGAATTACGTGATCGTCAAAAATTCACTAAACCTTCTGTACGAAATAGAGAAAAGCTATTAAAAGCTATCTATTTAGAACAAAAGAGACTTGCTGAAGAGTAGAAATACTTTTAACATCATATACAAGACGTACAGGTCATAGATTTTTTAAATTTATGGCCTGTTCTGTTTTATGGCACTTAATAATTATCTTCAATATTTAGAAAGCGAGAAAAGAAACTCGCCTCATACCATAACTGCCTATAAAGCAGATATAGAATCTTTTCAAAGTTTTTTAGAAGAAGAATTTGATCAACCCGAACTAATTGCTGCGACTCCACAAATGCTGAGGAGCTGGATGGCTTCCTTAATTGAGACGAATATGGTTTCAAGATCTGTTAATCGAAAACTATCATCCCTTAGAGGCTTTTATAAATTTGAGATTAAGAACGGGAATCTAGATAAGAATCCTTGCAAGCATATCTTGGGGCCAAAAATGAGCAAGCGTCTTCCTTCGTTTGTTGAAGAGAAGGCTATTAATAATCTTAATATTTTAGTTAAAGAAAACGAAAACACCTTTGAGCAATCAAGAGATTTCTTGATTTTCGAGATACTTTATGCTACTGGTATGAGACAGGCTGAACTATTAGGCTTAAAATATACCGATATTGATATTACTCAAAATCAGGTTAGAGTCTTAGGGAAGAGGAATAAAGAACGCTTGATTCCTGTTTCGGATAATTTGATTGCGCTAATAATAGAATTTCAAAATTTGAAATCTAATCTTGGACTGAATTCTGACTTTATAATAATTACAAATTCGGGAAAAAAAGCATATCCAAAGTTGATTTACCGATCAATAAACTCTACCTTGTCCACTATAACAACGATGGACAAGAAAAGTCCTCATGTTCTTAGACATACTTTCGCAACACATGTATTGAATAATGGTGCAGATCTAAATGCTGTCAAGGAGCTTTTAGGTCATGCTAATCTGAGTGCAACTCAAATATACACCCACAATACATTTGAGAAATTAAAAAACATTTATAAACAAGCTCATCCCCGAGCATAAAATTAAGGAGCAAACATGAAAGTAAAGATTCATTCTATCCATTTCGATGCTGACGAAAAATTGGAATCCTTTATAGGTAAACGATTAGATAAGTTAGATCAATATTTTGATAACATTATCGAAGGAGAAGTGTTTTTGAAATTGGATAATGCCGATAATAACGAAAATAAAATCACTGAAATTAAATTATTAGTACCGGGAGGAGATTTATTTGTGAAGAAACAATGTAGATCTTTTGAAGAGGCAACTGACCTTGCAATTGAAGCATTAAGAAGGCAGGTAAAGAAATACAAGGAAAAAAAGAGGCAGGTATAGCCTCTTTTTTACAGTAAATAGACGTTCAATAACCCAATCAGGAGCATCCAAAACATTCATTTAAATTTTTTTTTAAAACGTTCACTGTCGAACGTTTTTCTTTTTTACATTTGCAGACCCTTTTATGGCCTTTAAAGCTGTGGGGGAATTGTTCTTTTTTTAAGAATATTGCCGGTGTAGCTCAGTTGGCCAGAGCAGCTGATTTGTAATCAGCATGTCGGGGGTTCGAATCCCTCCACCGGCTCCTTGATGGGGAGGTTCCAGAGCGGCCAAATGGGGCAGACTGTAAATCTGTTGCGAAAGCTTCGAAGGTTCGAATCCTTCTCTCCCCACCAAAAATCCTCTGTTGGGTCAGTGGATAATTAAAAGCGGAAGTAGCTCAGTTGGTAGAGCATCAGCCTTCCAAGCTGAGGGTCGCGAGTTCGAATCTCGTCTTCCGCTCTTTTTTAGCCGGTGTAGCTCAGGGGTAGAGCGCTTCATTGGTAATGAAGAGGTCACGAGTTCAATTCTCGTCATTGGCTCTGGTTTTAGAATAAAGATTGTAGTATATATATTATTGAACTCAAATAACAACTCGTAAATTTAAATAGCTATGGCTAAGGAAAAATTCGATCGTTCGAAACCGCATTTAAATGTTGGTACTATTGGTCACGTTGATCATGGTAAAACTACGTTGACGGCAGCGATCACTAAAACACTAGCTGACAAAGGATTGTCAGAAGTTCGGGATTTCGCATCAATTGATAATGCTCCTGAAGAGAAAGAAAGAGGTATTACCATCAATACTTCGCATGTAGAATACCAGACTGAAAACAGACATTACGCCCACGTAGATTGTCCAGGTCACGCTGATTACGTCAAGAACATGGTTACTGGTGCCGCTCAAATGGATGGTGCTATTTTAGTAGTCGCTTCTACTGACGGTCCTATGCCTCAAACTCGTGAGCATATTCTCTTAGCTCGTCAGGTAGGTGTTCCAAGATTGGTTGTATTCATGAATAAAGTGGATATGGTTGATGACGATGAACTTCTTGAGTTAGTTGAAATGGAAATCAGAGAATTACTTGATTTTTATGATTACGACGGAGATAATACGCCAATCATTCAAGGCTCTGCTTTGGGTGCTTTAGAAGGTAAAGAAGAGTGGCAAGAAAAGGTCATGGAACTTATGGGTGCTGTTGATACTTGGATTGAGCAACCACCACGTGAAGTGGATAAAGATTTTCTAATGCCAGTTGAGGATGTTTTCTCTATCACTGGCCGTGGAACTGTGGCTACAGGAAGAATTGAGACTGGTATTATTAACTCTGGAGAAGAAGTTGATATTATTGGGTTTGGAGCAGAAAAATTAAAATCAGTTGTTACTGGTGTTGAAATGTTCCGTAAGATTCTGGATAGAGGCGAAGCTGGAGATAACGTGGGTCTTCTTTTAAGGGGTATCGAAAAAGAAGCTATCAAGCGAGGAATGGTTATCGTTAAGCCAGGTTCGGTTACACCTCATACTAAATTCAAAGCAGAGATTTATGTTTTGAAAAAAGAAGAAGGTGGACGTCATACTCCATTTCATAACAACTACCGTCCTCAGTTTTACTTGAGAACAACAGATGTTACTGGAGAAATAGTGCTTCCTAAGGATCGTGAAATGGTGCTTCCTGGAGATAACCTTACTATTGAAGTAAATCTTATCGCAGCAGTAGCTGTTAATAAAGGATTGAAGTTCGCAATTCGTGAAGGTGGTAGAACGGTAGGTGCAGGTCAAGTTACTGATATTATTGAATAATAATTTGTTCTTTATAGATATAAAATACAGAGAAAGGTGTCCCGGGTTTTCGGGATACCTTTCATTTGTTTAATTAATGTGGGTGTTGCGCCTTCAGATTTTGAAGGTTAGAACAGTGGAAGTTCTAGGATGAAATTATCGGTTAACGCTAATCTACGGGTGTGGCTCAGCTGGTAGAGCAGTGGTCTCCAAAACCAAAGGTCGTAGGTTCGATCCCTACCACCCGTGCAAGTAAAAGAAGTAAAGAAATGGCAGATGTAAGGGCATATATGAAAGAGACTTATGACGAGATGATTCATAAGGTAAGTTGGCCAACGTGGAAGAACCTACAGAATAGTGCTGTTGTGGTTCTTTTTGCAACGTTCATATTCGCTGTTGTGATCTATATAATGGATCTAGGTTTTGGTCAATTGATGGATTTGATTTATACCAAAATTTTTAACTAAACTACAGGTCTTTACATGGCACAAGAAATTAAAAAACGTTGGTATGTTGTTCGCGCAATCAGCGGAAAAGAAAAAAAGGTAAAGGAATATATTGAGATGGAAGTAGATCGTATGAAAATGACGGACTATGTAGCTCAAATTTTAATCCCTACCGAAAAAGTTTTTCAAATTAGAAACGGTAAAAAAGTCTCCAAGGAAAGGAACTTTTTCCCTGGTTATGTTCTTATTGAGGCATGTCTCTTAGGAGAAGTTCCTCACGTTATTAAAAACGTGCCGAATGTTATCGGTTTTCTTGGTGGAGAAAAAGGCGGAGAGCCAATGCCATTAAGACAAACTGAAGTAAATAGAATATTAGGAAAAGTTGACGAGCTTGCAGAAAGTGATCAAGAAATGAACATACCATTTATCATTGGTGAAACAGTGAAAGTAATAGATGGCCCGTTCAATTCATTCTCTGGTACAATCGAAGAGATTAACGAAGAGAAGAAAAAGCTTAAGGTAATGGTGAAGATTTTCGGAAGAAAAACTCCACTTGAATTAAGCTATATGCAAGTCGAAAAAGAGTAATGTCTGCTTCCAAGCGATAATTATAAATAGTTCGTAAGAACTGAATAGGTAAATTTTAAAAACATGGCGAAAGAAGTAAGTGGCCTGATCAAGTTACAGATTAAGGGCGGAGCTGCAAACCCTTCACCACCAGTGGGGCCTGCATTAGGTGCTAAAGGTGTGAATATTATGGAGTTCTGTAAACAGTTCAATGGGCGAACTCAGGATAAAGCCGGTAAAGTGCTTCCAGTTATCATTACCGTTTATTCTGACAAATCTTTTGAATTTGTTATTAAAACTCCTCCTATTGCCGTTCAAATTAAAGAAACTTTAAAATTGAAGTCTGGTTCACCTGAGCCAAATAGAAAGAAAGTTGCTGAAATTAAATTGGACGACGTCAGGAGAATTGCCGAAGACAAAATGCCTGATTTAAACTGTTTCACAGTTGAGTCTGCTATGAAAATGGTGGCAGGAACTGCTCGAAGCATGGGTGTGACTGTAAAGAAGTAATTGAGTCTTAAATAAAACAAGTAATGGCTACATTAACAAAAAAGAAGAAAGAAGCAATTGCGAAAGTAGATAGTGAAAAACTATACTCTGTAAAAGATGCTGTAAGCACTATTAAAGAGGTTTCATTAACTAAATTCGACGCAACTGTGGATATCGCTGTGCGTTTGGGGGTTGATCCTCGAAAGGCAAATCAAATGGTAAGAGGTACAGTGACCTTGCCTCACGGAACGGGTAAAGACACAAAAGTTTTGGTCCTTTGTACTCCTGACAAGGAGGAAGAAGCGAAAGAAGCTGGAGCTGATTTTGTCGGTCTTGATGAGTACGTTGAAAAAATCAAAGGTGGATGGACTGACGTTGACGTCATTATCACTATGCCTTCGGTTATGGGTAAGGTTGGTGCTTTGGGTAGAATATTAGGTCCTCGTGGTCTTATGCCAAACCCAAAAACAGGAACTGTTACTATGGATATTGCGAAAGCTGTAACTGAAGTGAAAGCTGGAAAAATCGATTTTAAAGTTGATAAATACGGTATTATACACGCTTCATTCGGCAAAGCATCATTTGATGTAGAAAAGCTAGACGAGAACGCTCAAGAATTGTTGCAAACCTTGGTAAAACTAAAGCCTGCTTCATCTAAAGGTGTTTATATGAAAAGCATTTTTATTAGTAGCACTATGAGTCCAAGTGTAGCGGTGGATCCAAAAACAATCTCCGCGTAGGCGGGGAGTGAATCTCTTTAAAAAACAATTATGACAAGAGAAGAAAAGTCACAAATCGTAGAGGGTCTCTCGGAAAGATTAACTAGTGCTGGCGTTATATACCTTGCAGATACTGCTGGTATGAATGCAGAATCAACTTCTAAACTCAGAAGAATGTGTACAACTAAAGAAGTTCAGCTTCAAGTTGTAAAGAATACACTTCTTAAAAGAGCAATGGAAAATGTTGATGGACGTGACTATTCGGAGTTATTTGGAGTATTGAAAGGAAATACTGCATTAATGACTGCTGAAATGGGCAATGTTCCGGCAAAGTTGATTAAGGAATTCAGAAAGAAAGGAGAACTACCTTTGTTAAAAGGTGCATGGGTTGAAGAATCGGTTTATATAGGTAATGCGCAGTTAGACACATTAGCAAGTCTCAAATCTAAAAATGAGCTTATTGCAGATGTTATAATGTTGTTGCAATCTCCTGCTAAAAACGTTATTTCGGCTCTTAGTTCAGGTGGAAATACTCTTTCTGGAATCGTTAAAACTCTTTCAGAGCGATCTGAATAATTTGATTAAATAATTTATTAAGTACACAATTAAAATTCAATAAAATGGCTGATTTAAAAGCATTTGCTGAGCAACTAGTTAACCTAACGGTAAAAGAAGTTAGCGAGCTTGCAGAAATCTTAAAAGAAGAATACGGTATTGAGCCTGCTGCTGCTGCAGTAGTTGCTGCACCTGCAGGTGGAGGCGGAGACGCTGAAGCTGCTGAGGAAAAGACTGAATTCGATGTAATCCTTAAAGCTGGTGGTCCAAACAAACTTAAAGTAGTTAAGTTGGTTAAGGAACTTACTGGTCAAGGGCTGAAAGAAGCTAAAGCGCTCGTAGACGGTGCTCCTGAAGCAATTAAAGAAGGAGTTCCTAAAGATGAAGCTGAAGCACTTAAAGCTCAATTGGAAGAAGTTGGGGCTGAGGTTGAGCTTAAGTAACTTTCAACAATAATTTATACTAAAGGTTTAGACCCCATGCGGGTCTAAACCCTTTGGTGTTTATAGTAGTAACTCATTTTTTTTGTCTAATTAATTGCCTTTAAGTTCCATGATTCAGCAGGAAACAAACAGTAAAAGGATAAATTTCGGGACCACGAAGAACCGATTGGAATACCCAGATTTTCTGGATATTCAAATAAAGTCATTTCAAGATTATTTTCAACTTGAAACTACTCCTGAAAATAGAGAGCAGGAAGGTCTCTTTAAAGTATTTAGTGAGAATTTCCCTATTACGGATGCTAGAAATAACTTCGTATTAGAATTCCTAGATTATTTTATCGATCCTCCACGTTACTCGATACAAGAAACTATAGAAAGAGGATTAACATACAGTGTTCCTCTAAAAGCAAAGCTGAAACTTTATTGTACCGATCCGGAACATGAGGATTTTGAAACTATTGTTCAAGATGTGTATTTGGGAACTATTCCTTACATGTCACCAAAAGGTGCTTTTATTATTAATGGTGCTGAACGTGTCGTAGTTTCTCAATTACATCGTTCTCCTGGTGTATTTTTTGGTCATAGCTTTCACGCGAATGGAACCAAATTGTATTCTGCTCGGGTTATTCCATTTAAAGGTTCTTGGATAGAATTTGCAACGGACATAAATTCTGTAATGTATGCATACATTGACAGAAAGAAAAAATTGCCTGTTACTACTTTATTAAGAGCAATTGGCTACGAAAGTGACAAGGATATCCTTGAGATTTTTGATTTAGCTGATGAAGTTAAAGTAAATAAAACTCAGCTAAAAAAAGTAAAAGGTCGCAAGCTAGCAGCCCGTGTACTTAAAACTTGGTTCGAAGATTTCGTTGATGAGGATACAGGTGAAGTTGTATCAATTGAAAGAAACGAAGTAATTGTTGATCGTGAAACCATTCTTGAGGATGAGCACGTTGATATTATCATGGACTCGGGTTCAAAGACTATTCTTCTTCATAAAGAAGATACGAATGCAGCAGATTATACCATTATTTATAATACGTTGCAAAAAGATCCTTCAAATTCTGAAATTGAGGCAGTAGAGCATGTTTACCGTGTGCTTAGAAACGCTGAACCGCCAGATGAAGAAACAGCTCGTGGAATAATCGACAAGTTGTTTTTCTCTGACAAGCGATATGATTTAGGTGAAGTTGGACGTTACAGAATCAACAAGAAACTAGGTCTTGATATTGATATGGATACAAAAATATTGTCCAAACAAGATATCATTGAAATTATAAAATATTTAATCAAATTAATCAACGCTAAGACTGATGTTGATGATATTGATCACTTATCAAATAGAAGAGTAAGAACAGTTGGGGAGCAATTGTTTAATCAATTTGGTGTTGGTTTAGCACGTATGGCTAGAACCATTCGTGAAAGAATGAATGTTCGAGACAACGAGGTATTTACTCCTATTGACTTGATTAATGCAAAAACGCTATCTTCCGTAATAAACTCGTTTTTTGGAACAAACCAGTTGTCCCAGTTCATGGATCAAACGAATCCACTGTCTGAGGTTACTCACAAAAGAAGAATGTCAGCCCTAGGGCCTGGTGGTCTTTCTAGAGAGCGAGCTGGTTTTGAAGTTCGTGATGTCCATTACACGCACTACGGCCGATTGTGTACAATTGAAACACCTGAAGGACCAAATATTGGTTTGATTTCTTCAATGTGTGTTTATGCCAAAGTGAATAAGTTGGGATTTATTGAGACACCTTATCGCGCGGTAACTGATGGTGTAGTTGATTTAAATTCTAATGTAACTTATTTAGCTGCTGAAGAAGAAAATGGTCACACCATTGCTCAGGCTAATGCTGTTATTACAGATAAAGGCGAATTCCAATCAGAAAAAGTTAAAGCACGTTATGAAGGTGACTTCCCTGTAGTAACTCCGAAAGAGATTACTTTAATGGATGTAGCACCAAATCAGATTGCTTCTATTGCGGCTTCACTTATTCCATTCTTGGAACATGATGATGCAAACCGTGCATTGATGGGATCTAACATGCAGAGACAAGCTGTACCTTTATTGCGTGCAGAGTCTCCAATTGTAGGTACCGGACTTGAGCAACCTGTTGCAGAAGATTCAAGAGTTCTTTTAGCGGCAGAAGCAGAAGGAACAATTCAGTATGTTGATGGTAGAAAAATTACGATCAAGTATGACCGTACTTCTGAAGATGAATTAGTTTCATTTGGTGATGGGGTTGAATCTTATAATTTGATCAAGTTTGCAAAAACAAATCAAACTACTAGTATAAATCACAAGCCTATCGTAAAGCCAGGTGAGAGAGTATACAAAGGACAGGTATTGGTTGAAGGTTATGCAACTCAAGATGGTGAATTAGCATTGGGTCGCAACCTAATGGTAGCTTTTATGCCTTGGAAAGGTTACAACTTCGAAGATGCGATTGTTATCTCTGAAAACGTTGTAAAAGACGATATCTACACTTCGGTTCATATTGAAGAGTATTCTTTGGAAGTAAGAGATACAAAATTGGGTCTTGAAGAATTAACAGCTGATATTCCTAACGTAAGTGAGGAAGCTACAAGAAACCTTGACGAAAACGGATTGGTTAGAGTTGGAACTCATGTTAAGGAGGGTGATATTCTCATTGGAAAAATTACTCCTAAAGGAGAAACAGATCCAACTCCAGAGGAAAAATTACTTCGAGCAATATTTGGTGATAAGGCCGGTGATGTAAAAGATGCATCATTGAAAGTATCTCCTTCTGTTCAAGGTGTTGTAGTAGAGAAGAAATTATTCTCTAGAAAAATAAAAGATAGAAAAGCTAAGGCTGAAGAGAAGACTCAGCTTGAAGAAGTTGAAGGAAGTTACAATAAAGAATTGGAGACTCTTAAGTCTGCATTGGTTGACAAACTATTCAGCATTGTTAGTGGTAAGACTTCTCAAGGAGTTTTGAATAACTATAAAGAGGAAATTATTCCTAAAGGAACAAAATTCACTCTTAAGCTTTTAAATACAGTTGATTATAGTGATATCAGTGCTTCAGGTTGGACTACTGACGAATCTAAAAATGACTTGATAAAAAGATTACTACACAACTTCCACGTTAAGGCCAGCGAGTTTGTGGGTATAATGAAGCGTGCGAAATTTAAAATTTCTATCGGTGATGAATTGCCTCCAGGAATCGTTCAATTAGCAAAAGTTTTCTTGGCTAAGAAGAGAAAACTTAAGG
Organism: Flavobacteriales bacterium UBA6770; assembly: GCA_905181875.1. Taxonomy (GTDB): domain Bacteria; phylum Bacteroidota; class Bacteroidia; order Flavobacteriales_G; family Salibacteraceae; genus UBA6770. The sequence goes on along the minus strand of CAJIZH010000003.1, from coordinate 279,601 downwards.
TTGGTGATAAAATGGCTGGGCGTCATGGTAACAAAGGTATTGTTGCTAAAATTGTTCGTCAAGAAGATATGCCATTTATGGAAGATGGAACTCCGGTAGATATCGTATTGAATCCGTTGGGTGTGCCTTCAAGAATGAACCTTGGACAAATTTATGAAACTGTATTAGGTTGGGCTGGATTGAGATTGGGTGTGAAATTCGCAACTCCAATTTTTGATGGGGCTACTCTTCAGCAGATTCATGAGTATTCTGAAAAAGCAGGAATTCCAGAAATGGGAAGAACACAATTGTATGATGGAGGAACAGGTGAGAATTTTGATCAACCTGCAACAGTTGGTGTTATCTACATGCTGAAACTGCATCATTTAGTCGATGATAAAATGCATGCACGTTCAATAGGACCATACTCATTAATTACGCAACAACCGTTGGGTGGTAAAGCTCAATTTGGGGGTCAGCGTTTTGGAGAGATGGAAGTATGGGCACTTGAGGCATTTGGTGCAGCAAACATTCTACAGGAAATTCTTACGGTTAAGTCCGATGATGTTATCGGAAGGGCAAAAACTTATGAGAAAATTGTGAAAGGTGAGAATATGCCAACACCGGGAATTCCGGAATCATTTAACGTGTTATTGCACGAAATGAGAGGTTTGTGTTTAAATATCACTTTAGATTAATTAAAGAATTATCCAGTTTCAAACTAGAATAAAAGATGGCTTTAAGAAAAGAAAATAAAGTTAACAGCGAATTCAACAGAATTACCATAAGTCTTGCCTCTCCAGAGCTTATTCTGGAGCAGTCAAGAGGTGAAGTGCTCAAGCCAGAGACGATTAATTATCGTACCTACAAGCCAGAGCGTGACGGGTTATTTTGTGAAAGAATTTTCGGTCCTGTAAAAGATTACGAATGTCATTGTGGCAAATACAAACGTATCCGTTACAAGGGTATTATTTGTGACCGTTGTGGTGTTGAAGTTACAGAGAAGAAAGTTCGAAGAGAAAGAATGGGGCATATCGCACTTGTTGTGCCTGTCGCTCATATCTGGTACTTCAAATCGCTACCTAATAAAATCGGTTACTTACTAGGTCTTCCAAGTAAGAAGTTAGATACTATTATTTACTACGAACGTTACGTCGTGATCCAAGCTGGATTAGGAACAAGCGCAGAAGGTGAAGAATTGAATGTATTGGATTTCTTAACAGAAGAAGAATACCTTGATATTTTAGACAAAATTCCAAACGATAACCAGTATCTAGACGATACTGATCCGAACAAGTTTATCGCAAAAATGGGTGCGGAAGCGCTTTATGATTTGTTGAGAAATGCTGATTTGGACAAGTTATCTTATGAACTAAGACACAAGGCAAACACTGAAACTTCCCAGCAACGTAAGAATGAAGCGTTGAAAAGACTTCAAGTTGTTGAAGCATTCAGAGAAGCACAATCACACATGGACAATAGGCCAGAGTGGATGATTGTAAAAGTGGTGCCTGTAATTCCACCAGAATTACGTCCTTTGGTTCCTTTAGATGGAGGTCGTTTTGCAACTTCTGATTTAAATGACCTTTATCGTCGTGTTATTATCAGAAACAATCGTCTTAAACGTCTACTAGAAATTAAGGCTCCTGAAGTAATTCTTAGAAATGAGAAACGTATGCTTCAAGAAGCTGTTGATTCATTGTTTGATAACTCTAGAAAATCTTCTGCAGTTAAAACTGAATCCAATAGAGCTTTAAAATCTCTTTCTGATTCATTGAAAGGTAAGCAAGGACGTTTCCGTCAAAACCTTTTGGGTAAAAGGGTTGATTATTCAGCTCGTTCGGTAATCGTTGTTGGTCCTGAATTAAAATTGCATGAGTGTGGTATTCCGAAAGGAATGGCTGCTGAACTTTACAAGCCTTTCATCATTCGCAAGATGATTGAAAGAGGTATTGTGAAAACGGTCAAATCGGCAAAGAAAATTGTAGATCGTAAGGAACCTGTCGTTTGGGATATTCTTGAAAATGTATTGAAAGGTCATCCAGTTCTGTTGAACAGGGCCCCTACTCTTCACCGTTTAGGTATACAAGCATTTCAACCTAAATTGATCGAAGGTAAAGCGATTCAGTTGCATCCATTAGTTTGTACTGCGTTTAATGCGGATTTTGATGGTGATCAGATGGCGGTTCACCTTCCGTTAGGAAATGCTGCTGTGTTAGAAGCACAATTGTTAATGTTAGCTTCTCACAACATTCTTAACCCTGCAAATGGAGCTCCGATTGCGGTACCTTCTCAAGATATGGTTCTTGGTCTATATTACATGACCAAACAAAGAACTAATACTAAAGAGGTGCCTGTAAAAGGTGAAGGAATGATGTTCTACTCACCTGAGGAAGTAACAGTTGCATACAACGAAAAGAAACTTGACTTGCATGCGATAATCAAAGTTAAAGTTAATGATGTAGTGGATGGTGAACCTGTTCAACACATGATTGATACTACTTGTGGTCGTGTTTTATTCAACAAGGTTGTTCCTGTAGAAGTAGGTTACATAGACGAACTGTTAACTAAAAAGTCACTTAGAGATATTATCGGTAGAGTTCTTAAGGTTACTGGATTTGCTAAAACAGCAGCGTTTCTAGATGAAATTAAGTCAATGGGATATTTTATGGCATTTAGAGGGGGATTATCTTTTAACCTAAATGACGTAATGGTTCCTCCAGAAAAGGAAATTTTATTGAATGCTGCAAATGTGGAAGTAGAAGGTGTGTTGTCTAATTACAACATGGGACTTATCACCAATAATGAGCGTTACAATCAGATTATTGATATTTGGACGCATACGAATTCTAAATTGACAAATGCGTTGATGACTCGATTGAAAAATGACAATCAAGGTTTCAACTCGGTATATATGATGTTTGATTCTGGCGCAAGGGGTTCTAAAGAACAAATTCGTCAGTTGAGTGGAATGAGGGGTCTTATGGCTAAGCCTAAGAAATCTGGAAATTCAGGTGGTCAAGATATTATTGAAAATCCAATTCTGTCCAACTTTAAAGAAGGACTTTCTATTCTTGAGTACTTTATATCTACTCACGGTGCACGTAAAGGTCTTGCAGATACTGCCCTTAAAACGGCGGATGCTGGTTACTTAACACGTCGTTTGGTTGATGTTTCACAAGATGTTGTTATTACAGAATACGATTGCGGAACTCTTAGAGGTCTTACAGCAACCGCACTTAAAAACAATGATGAGATAGTTGAACCTTTATCTGATAGAATCGAAGGTAGATCTGCACTAGCAGATGTTTATGAGCCAGAAAGTGACAATATAATTATCGAAGCTGGAGGTGTTATCACTGATATCATTGCAAAGAAAATCCAAGCAGCTGGCATTGAGGAAGTAGAAATAAGATCTGCTCTTACTTGTGAAACGCGTCGCGGAGCTTGTGCTAAGTGTTATGGTAGAAGTTTATCTTCCGGATTTGACGTTCAAAAAGGAGAAGCTGTTGGTGTAATTGCTGCTCAGTCAATTGGGGAGCCGGGTACTCAGCTTACGCTTCGTACATTCCACGTTGGGGGTACAGCCTCTAACATTGCTGCTGAGTCTAAGATTATTGCCAAAGCAGCTGGTAAGCTTGAGATTGATGAATTGAGAACTGTTGTCAAAAAAGATGACAAAGGAAATTCAATCGAATGGGTTATTGGTCGTTCAGCTGAAATGAGAATAGTTGACAGTAAAGGAAATGTTCTTATGACGGGTATTATACCTTACGGATCTGAAATATTTAATAAGAGTGGTGATAAGGTTAAAAAGGACGATGAAATTTGTAAGTGGGATCCATATAATGCGGTAATTCTTACGGAATTTGATGGTAAAGTTGAGTTTGAAAACATTGAAAAAGGTGTTACTTATAAAGAGGAATCTGATGAGCAAACTGGATTTACTGAAAAAGTAATCATTGAAAATAGAGATAAGAAGAAGAATCCTACTATCCATATTTTGGATAAGAAAGGTGAATCTCTTAGATTTTATAACATACCTGTCGGAGCACATATTATTATCAATGAAGGTGATAAAGTGACTGGAGGAACTATTCTAGTTAAAATTCCACGTCAGAGTGGAAAATCTGGTGATATTACTGGCGGTCTGCCAAGAGTTACTGAGCTTTTTGAAGCACGTAACCCTTCAAACCCTGCTGTTGTCTCCGAAATTGATGGTATCGTTTCTTTTGGAAAAATAAAAAGAGGTAATCGCGAGGTTATTGTTGAGGCAAGAAATGGAATGATTAAGAAATATTTGGTTTCTTTATCTAAGCACATTTTGGTTCAAGAAAATGATTTCGTTAAAGCTGGTACGCCATTAAGCGATGGAGCAATTACTCCTAATGATATTTTGAATATCAAAGGTCCTACGGCGGTTCAAGAGTATATCGTAAATGAAGTTCAAGAAGTTTATCGACTTCAAGGGGTGAAAATTAACGATAAGCACTTTGAGGTAATTGTTCGTCAAATGATGCGTAAGGTTGAAATTATGAATTCTGCTGATACGAAATTCTTAGAGAAACAATTGGTTAATAAGACTGATTTTATCGAGGAAAATGATCAAATCATTGGTAAAATGATTATTGAAGATGCTGGTGGTTCTGAAAAGTTTGTTGCTGGTCAAATCATTTCTAAAGTGAACTTTAGTGATGAAAACAGTATGCTTGGAAGAAAAGAGTTAGCATTACTTCAAGGTAGAGAAGCTAAGCCAGCAATTGGTAAAACAATTCTCCAAGGTATAACAAGAGCATCACTTCAAACGGATAGTTTCATATCCGCAGCATCTTTCCAAGAGACAACAAAAGTCTTGAATGAGGCAGCTGTGAGAGGTAAGAGAGATTATTTGAAAGGATTGAAAGAGAATGTTATTGTTGGACATAAAATTCCAGCAGGAACAGGACTTAGAGAATATGACGATTACATTGTAGGTTCCAAAGAAGAGTACAATAAGTTGCTTGAAACTAAAGAGGACAGTGTTATTTTAGATTAATATTATCAAAATTCAAAAAAGGCCTCCTAGTGAGGCCTTTTTTGTTTATTAGATTTGAAGAATGGAAGAGAATAAAGAACAAAAAGAAGGACAGATTAATATTGAATTGACAGAAGAGATTGCAGAAGGCATCTATTCTAATCTTGCTATTATTACGCACAGTAACTCCGAATTTATAGTTGACTTCATCAATATAATGCCTGGGACACCTAAATCTAAGGTAAAGGCAAGGATTGTTCTTACTCCTGAGCATGCTAAACGACTTAGTGGTGCATTAGCAGATAATATCAATAAGTATGAGGCAATGCATGGAGAAATAAGAGATACAGGTGCAAATACACCACCTTCTGTTCCTTTGAACTTCGGTGGTCCTGCTGGACAGGCTTAAAACAATGCCTTTTTATTAAACAGAATATAACCAAAGTGAAATAGGAAGGTAAGTGGTGTCGTGTTTTCAGGTGCTATTTCAGGAACGTTGTAGTAATAGTTTAATCCAATACTTATTGGACCAACTGGAGAGCTATAGACTAAAGTTCCTGTTGCAATCGAGAATAAGGATTCAAATCCTAGTTTTTCGCTTTGTGTTCCGTCCTCATTTTTAATTACTCTTCTGTATGGTGACATGAAATAGGCGCCAATACGAATATCAAAATTATTCAGTGGAGTTACTATCACTTTTTGGCCAACAGAGGCGTAATCATAAGCTCGAAATGACTCTAAGAAAAGTGTTTTGCTTTCTGGTGTTGGTTGAAATGTTGGGGAACGCAGTATACTGGCAGTGTAATTAGAAAACAATGACTGAGTGTTGTAGTTTATATCTGAGTAAATCCCCATTCTTACTACCCCTCTTTTTTTATAGAAATAGTCTATTTTAAGATTTGCATTATGCCAATCATGAAGTGTGTTTGTTATTACAGAGCCGCTTTCAGCTGTAGTACCTGGGTTTGTTTGTTCCTCACCAGAACTATATCGATATGTTAATTTAAGTAGTGTTCCAGCACTTGCGTAAATTTTTCTATTCTGCGTATTGAACTCATATTCAAGTCCTGCAGAACTTGTGTTCATGTTTGTATTGTCAGGTAAGTCTTTAGAGGTAAATTCTTTTAATTGATAATAGTCATCATTCAGTTCTGCAAATGAATATATCAACCCCACTTTAGAATTATTTCCAATTGGTATATTTAATCTTACCTCAGCAAATGTTTCTGATTGTATGAGATATGATGGCTTTTTATCATCAAAGAAAAATGCTTTGCTTTTAAAGTAATTCCAATTATTTAGAATCAGATTTCCTTCCAATTCTAGTAATAATGCGGAGGGAATATCAACGCTAAAACCGACTAAACCTGAGTTGTAAAAACGTCCAAAGTAGGTGTTAGCTCTAAACCGCCAGCCAACTTTACCGTATTGCATTAATTTTAGTCCTACATATCCAGTACTTATGGGTCTGCTTGAGATATTCCCACCAAATTCTATTGAAAATGGTTTCTCGCTTTTTGCTTTAATATCAAGGTCATATAAATTAGTAATTGGATTGAATACTGCGGTGGGATACATTGATGATATAAATGGATCTGTGGTAGTTCTAAAATAACTTTTCCTAATATTTTTGACGGCTTTTTTTTGGTTTTTCTGCCACAGATTGTTATTTAAATACTTAGCTTTTTTAGATCTCACTCCATGCACAATAATTTTATTAATGATTAATGGAGGCTTTTTAGAATTAAAGTTTTCTCGTTCTTGGTTTACTTTATCGAGAGAAACTTTCCTAGGAACGGACAATCGTATTTCAACAATTTTTCTCACAGTAATTGCGTAGCCAGAGTCAATTATATCTTGAATATTTTTAAATTCAAAAGTTCCATGATTTGTTTCTGGCTCAATAATAATACCATCTGATTTCAAATTAAAATCTGTTTTGCTAATTAGCATATTTTTGATTTGACTCAATAAGTCATCTTCATTTGAAGGGTCTTCATTACTAGTTACTTTAATTCCAATTATAAAATCTGGATTGAAATTGTCAGTCATTTGATCGTGTGGGAAGTTATTATACAAACCTCCATCAAACAAAATTCGACCATCAACTTGAATAGGTTTAAGATAAAAAGGATAGGTAAACGATGCTCTAACTGCAGTGGATAAGTCTCCGTTTTTGAAAACATATTCTTCCTTCCTATCTATATCAGCAGCAACGCATCGAAAAGGAACTAGGAGACTGTCAAAATTGCCTTTTGCAGCAGCATTTGCACCAGCAAAAATTTGCATTAATTGATAATCAACCGCTGAGGGAGTCACGAAATTAGTAGGAAGTGAAAGCGGAATAGATAAATTTTTAGAAAATCTTAGTTTCACCATTCCAGCTCCATCATCGTGTTCTTTAAAGAAAAAACGATCTTTAGGTTCTATTTCTCCTTCTGTCATTCTTTGAAATTGTTCTGAGGTGAAGAAGGCCTCCATTTCTTTGGGTGTGAAACCAGCCGCATACATTGCACCAACAAAAGCTCCGGAGCTTGTTCCTGTGATATAATCGATTGGAATGTCATATTCTTCAAGTGCTTTTATTACACCAACATGGGCAATACCATTTGCACCACCGCCACTTAAAACTAGACCTACGCTTTGAGAGTAAACAGCCGAGCTTAAAAATAAACTGGAAAATATTAGAAGTTGAAAGGTTTGAATGAAAAGTTTCACAATACACAAAGGTAAAGAATACGCGCTATGCTGTCAAAGTTGATATTAGTTTTGATAAATATGGATGTGCGTCAATAATAGCTCGCCCGTACCAGCTGAATATGCGTCCATCAACCAAAATAACTTTTGAGTCTTTGCAGATTGATTGAATTTCTAATTGGTTCTTTTCTTTGAATGGGTAAGGTTCAGATGACAGAAATATATAGTCTGGACGCTGGTCGGATAACCATTCTATATTCACTTCTGGATATCGTGTTGCATCTGTTATATTTTTTAGCCCAATGTGATTTAGCCAACTTGAAATAAACGTATCGTTTCCAGCAATCATAATTGGATTTTTCCAAATGACGTAAGCAACTGTTCCTTTAATGGTGCCTGGAGATTTGTTTATATGCTTCTGTACTATTTGATATAATTGATTTATACTAGGAACTTGTAAAAGCTTTTCCAGTTGCTCAATCATTTGAGACGCATCTACCAAGTTAGCAACATCACTCACCCAAACAGGAATGGACTGCTTTAGAAAATCAATGTCTTCTTTTCTATTTTCTTCTTTGTTGGCAATTATAAGGTCTGGTTTTAGTGCAATAATTTTTTCAAGATTGGGATCTTTAGTCCCTCCAATTATATTTTTTGAAGTCCTTAGGTTTTGAGGGTGTTCACAAAACTTCGTAACTCCAATTAACTCAATATGAGGCTCATAATGGGCGATTAATTCACTTATTGAAGGAACAAGTGAAATTATTCTTTTAGGGAAGGAAGAAAACAGCAGTTCATTGTTTAATTGATCTACTGATTTTAAATCCATTATTTTATTGCATTAATAATATCATACTGAGTAATGATATGAGTACTGCCTATCATGTCTTTAACCAATACTGCAGGCTGTTCTTTATTGATTTTTTTTGAAATTTCTTCTGTGCTAGCATTCGCCTCGACATATTCAAAAGGCGCTGCCATTATTGAATCCGAATCACTATTAAGGATATCGGTATTTTCTGTCAATTTTGAAAAAATTAAAGACTCTGTAAGGGACCCCACATTCTTTCCGTTATCAAATACTGGAATTTGAGAAATTCCAAATTGTTGCATTTTTTGAACTACAGAAGAAATTTTTTCGTTTATCTCAGCTGTTACTAGCTCGTGCTCTTTGTGATTTTCGATAAGTCCTAGAGCGTTAGGTTCAGATTCTAAAAAACCACGATCTTTCATCCAATCATCATTGAACATTTTACCAACATATCTACTGCCATGGTCGTGAAATAGAACAACAACAACATCATCTGGTTTGAACATATCTTTCAGCTGAAGAATCCCCGAAATAGCCGCGCCAGCCGAATTTCCTACAAAGATCCCTTCCTTGCGGGCAAGGTGCCGTGTAAACAATGCTGCGTCTTTATCGGTTACTTTTTCAAAATGATCAATTATTTTGAAGTCTACATTTTTTGGAAGAATATCTTCACCAATTCCTTCAGTTACATACGGGTAAATTTCATTTTCGTCAAACTCACCAGTTTCATGATATTTTTTAAATACAGACCCATAGGTATCGATTCCAATAATCTTAACGTTTGGATTTTTTTCTTTCAGGTATTTCCCGACTCCTGAGATAGTACCTCCAGTTCCAACTCCTACAACAAAATGTGTGATTTTGCCTTCGGTTTGCTCCCAAATTTCTGGCCCTGTGCTCAAGTAATGTGCTTTAGTATTAGCTGGGTTATCGTATTGGTTTACATAAAATGAATTTGGGATTTCTTTTGCCAATCGTTTTGCAACTGAATAATAAGACCGAGGGTCATCTGGCTCAACATTAGTAGGTGTAACTATTACTTCAGCGCCCATGGCACGAAGAATATCCATTTTCTCCTTGCTTTGTTTATCAGCAAGAGTGCAGATTAATTTATATCCTTTCTCTATGCAGGCAAGTGCTAGGCCCATTCCAGTATTTCCACTAGTTCCTTCGATAACCGTTCCTCCCGGTTTAATCAAACCATCAGCTTCAGCGTCTTCCATCATCTGCAACGCCATTCTATCTTTAACCGAGTTTCCTGGATTGGTTGTTTCAACCTTAGCAAGTACTAATGCACTTATGTCTTTAGTTAGTCGGTTCAATTTTACTAAAGGGGTGTTGCCAATAGTCTCAAGAATGTTGTTGTAATATTTCATAGTAAATATTTATGCAAAAGTACTTGTATCTAATTAAAGCGAATGGATTTTGAAGGTGAAATATTGCTAATAACAAATGCGGGAAGAAGAAGCATTGAAACACATAAAATAAATGTGCACAAGTTTAAAATTACCCATTCGAATATTCCTAAATCAACGGGAACATAGTCCATATAATAAGAGGACTTATCGAGCCCTATAAGGTGAAACTTGTCTTGCATATAAATGAAGCTAAGTCCTAATATGTTCCCCCAAAACAACCCAGCAAGAACAAGATAAGCAGCCATATAAATGAAGATTTTACGAACCTGCTTGTTAGTCGCTCCAACGGCTTTCATTATACCAATCATATTCGTTTTTTCAAGAATGAGAATTAGTAGAGCAGTAATCATATTAATGCCACAGACCAATGTAAGCAGAGTGACAATTACAATGACATTGAGATCCTGTAACTCTAGCCAACTAAAAATTTCGCGATATTGCTGTGTAATGGTTGTTGTGTTTAATCGGTTTGGAATTTTATTATAAAGTATCTTGTCCATTCTAAACAAATCCTCGTAACGGTTCAATAGAACTTCAAAACCGCTTATTTGATGTTCACCCCATTCATTTAGTCGCTGTATATGCTTAATGTCCATTAATATATATGCCTTGTCGAATTGTTGCATACCTGTATTATATATGCCTGTTACCGTTAGTTTCCGAGGTCTACTTTTACCATTTTGGATAAAATAAATGAGCAGTTTATCATTTAAATTAAGCTTGAGTTGTTTGGATAGGTGTCTTGAGATGATTACAGAATTTGATTTGATGGAGTCTTCAATTTTAAGAATAGAGCCTTCTTCCAAGTTTTGTGAAAAGAATTTCCAATTAAAATCAGTACTGATTCCTTTAGCTATTACTCCTGCAATTTCATCATTGGTTTTAATAATCCCCTCTTTGAGCGCATACATCTGAATAGATGCGACTCCATCTTCATCCTCTAATGACGGGTAAAAAGGTTGATCCTTATCCAACGGTTTAAAGTTCAATGGATTTTCATAATTGAATTCAGTAATTTGAATGTGAGACCCAAATCCAATTACCTTATTTCTAATTTCTCCTTGAAACCCCTTTACCACCGCTAGCGATAGCAGCATTAAGAAAATACCTAAAGCAACGCCAAGAATAGAGAATCGAAGAATTATCCTAGTTCCTTGGTTAATAGAATTGTCAGTAGTTTTAGACCGAATAATTCGTTTTGCTATAAACAATTCAAAGTTCACAGAATCCCTCTTTTTTAGGCAAAGGAATACAAAAAGGAACAACATTTGAATGCTATAAGCTATGTGTTTTAAGGTTTTCAACATTTTCTTTGCTTTTGCACTCTTAAGCCAATCGATTTCAGCGCAAGATTCGACCGTTTTTTTCAAAACGAATGCTACTGTTATAAACGGAGCTGAGCGATTTAATGAATATGAAAATATTCTTAGAGAAGAGAATGTAGCTATAGTTGCTAATCAAAGTTCAGTCATAAACGAAAGCCTTCATTTAGTTGATTTTTTATTAGAAAAAGATATAAATATTCTGCGAGTATTTTCTCCTGAACATGGATTTAGGGGAAAGGCTGATGCCGGAGCACACATCAAAGATCAGCGTGATGCAAAAACAGGATTAAAATTGATAAGTCTATATGGGAAAAGTAAAAAACCATCCTATGATCATTTGGCTGATGTAAATATAGTTGTCTTGGATTTACAAGATGTGGGTGTACGTTTTTATACTTACATATCGACTATGCATTATGTAATGACTGCATGTGCGGCAATGAAAATTAAAGTAGTTGTATTGGATCGCCCAAACCCAAATGGATTTTATGTCGATGGTCCAATATTAGAGCCCGATTTTCAATCTTTTGTTGGAATGCATAGGGTCCCGCTTGTTCATGGTATGACAATAGGGGAATATGCCAAAATGATAAATGAAGAAGGGTGGCTAGGAAGCGGAGTTAAATGTGACCTTACGGTGGTACCTTGCCTAAATTACGATCACAATGATTACTACAAGTTGTCTATTAAACCTTCGCCTAATTTACCCAATTCAGCATCTGTTTTTTTATATCCATCTCTAGCGTTGTTTGAGGGCACGGTTGTAAGTGTTGGAAGAGGTACTGAAACACCATTTCAAATTATTGGACATCCAAACTTAAAGGATGGTGACCTAGAATTTACGCCAACGAGTGGACCTGGAGCTAAATCGCCAAAACTAATGAGTCAAAAATGTACAGGTTATCATTTGAAAAGTTTTGGGGAATCGATTCTACCAGTGAGAAAGCAACTCTATCTTTTTTGGCTATTAAATATGTATAAGGACATAAACTCTGAAGAAACTCCTTTCTTTTTAGAAAATGGTTTCTTTGATCTCCTTGCTGGAACCGATAAACTGAGAATGCAAATTGAAAGTGGATTAAAAGAAGATGAAATACGAGAAACCTGGCAAAAAGGGCTGGAAGAATTTAAAAAAACAAGAAAGAAGTATTTGCTTTATTCTGATTTCGAGTAGTCCTTATCTGGCGGCTACTGGAGGTGCTTGAATCACCTTAACTATTTTGTTTCCTCTGTAATAAAGAGAACAATGCGCATCCCCCTCTGGGTTGTAGAACGTCCAGAAACCATCTTTTTTATTTTTATTGAAAAATGCGTTCGTAATTTGTTGACCTTCCTCAGTAAAGTCCTGCCACAACCCGTGTTTATGACCATTTTTAAAATGACTTATTGACTTTACTGCACCACTTTTATAGTATTGAGTAACTCTTATGGTCTGGTTTTTTTGTTTGAAATATTCGTACTTAATGTTTCCGTTACGGTAATACTTATATTCAGTCATCGAACGCCCTATGCAGAGGCTTGGAATAACGAGAGCAAGTATTAAAAATATCCTAATCATTAAGTTAATGTTAATTCAAAGTTAAGTAAAAATTAATATAGAGTTAATATTGAGGGTAATTTAACATTCCAATTGATTGTTCTTGATTTCTATAAGCTAGCTAATAAGTGTATTTTTGATGACCCAAAAAATTGCCTGAAATGGAGCGTAAAGAAGAGCTTGTAAAAGAAATAAAGACTTTAATTAAGTCTGACAATATACTCGAAGTTAAAAAAGAAATAGAATCATTCTTTAAAGAATATGATTCCATTTTTGAAAAAGAAACTGCAGAAAAATTAGCTGTTTTTGTCTCTGATGGAGACAAACCGGAGTTTTTTTCCATGCCAAAAGATGATAGTGATCATGGGTTGGAGGCTTACAAGGGGCAGTTCAAGGAGAAGCTGAAAAATGCTATAGAATCAAAAAAAGCCGCCGAGAAAAAGCATTACGATATAAAACAACTTTTGCTTTCCGAGCTAAAGCATTTAGTTGAAAATGAAGAGATAATAAGTGCGGCATACGATTCCTTCAATGGTATAAAGGAACGTTGGGCAAATGTTGGAAACATTCCCCAAAATCATGTCAAAGAAATGCAGCATGAATTCCGATTATTGACTGAGGAGTTTTATTACAAAATTCAGATTTACAAGGAGTTACAGCAAAATGATCTTAAAAAGAACTTTGAGCAAAAACAAGATGTAATTGCTCGGTTAAAAATGCTTTTGAAGGAAGAAAACATTAAGGAATTAGAGGTGCTGATGCGGGCCTTGTTAGTTGAATGGGATGCTGTAGGCCCCACATTCAAAGAAAAGTGGGAAGAGATTAAGACGGACTTTTACGGGACTTATCATGAGCTTAATGACAAAATAAAAACGCATTACAAACAGATACGAGAAGAGCAAAAAGAAAACCTAAACAAGAAAAGAGCTTTAATTGAAAAAGTAAAAACGTTGTTAAGTGAGGATTTGAAAACCAACAAGCAATGGCAAAGTGCTTCCAATACAATTAAGGAACTTCAAGAAGAGTGGAAGAAAATAGGATTTGTGCCTGCTGCATACAACCAAAAGATTTGGAATGAGTTCAGAAGTGCAGGTAATGAGCTTTTTGCGAAAAAAAAGGAATTCTTTGGAGAAGTTAAGGAACAGCAAAAGGAAATAACGAAAGTTAAGAAAGACCTAATTACTAAAGCTGAGCAACTTTTAGTTTCAGTCAAAGAAGACGCAAAGGAAGACTGGGCGAACGCAACTAAAAACATCATTTCACTTCAACGGGAATGGAAAAATGCGGGTTCTGCAATTCGTCAAGATGAACAAAAATTATGGTCTAAATTCAGAAAAACATGTGATGATTTTTTTGAAGTAAAAGATCAACAAAATAAAAGTCAGCGTGATGCGGAAGGGCAAAATCTGAAACTGAAAGATGAAGTTATTGCTGAGTTAAAATCTTATAAAGCAGGAAAAACTCAGGAAGATTCTTTGAAATCTATTGTTGAATTAACTGTAAAATATAATGCAGTTGGCTTTATCCCTTTCAAGCAAAAAGAGAAACAAGAAAAAGCTTTTGAAAAGGCTGTTGAAAGTGCTTATAAAGTTGCTGGAGTTTCCAAAGAACAAAAAGAAGAATTGTTGTTTAGCCAACGAGTTGAACAATTGAAATCAGGTAAAAACAGCCTAAAATCTCTTGAATATGAGCGGATTTCAGTTCGGCAGGACATTAACAAAGCGAAAGACGAAGAACTTCAGTTAGCAAACAACCTAGGGTTCTTTTCTGGTAGCGATAGTAATCCATTGATTAAAAAAGCAAAAGCTGATCACGCAGTTACTGTTTATAAAAGAGAAGGATTAGAAGGAAGAATGAAACAATTGAATATTGAAATTAATGCTGCAAAAAAGGCGGAAGAGGCTGAAAAAGTGGCATTAATTGAAGAAGTAGAAGGAGGAAAGTAATGGCAGAAGTAGGCAAGACAGTTCCCGTTCCATTGGTTAAGAAAACGGTTTTTGAAAAAGCATATCGTTTAATGCTTACCGCTCGAACATTGAGTGATAAGTATGAAGACAATGCAAAGCTTACTGCTAAATACGTTCACGCTACTTCTAGAGGGCACGAGGCGGTTCAGTTAGCTCTGGGAATGCAATTGCTACCTCAAGATTTTGTAGCTCCATATTACAGAGATGATTCTATTTTGTTGGGAATAGGAATGTCTCCGTATGAGTTAATGCTTCAGCTTTTTGCAAAAAAAGACGATCCTTTTTCTGGAGGAAGAACTTATTACTGTCATCCAAGCTTGAAGCGTGATGATATGCCTAAGATTCCTCACCAGTCATCAGCTACTGGTATGCAAGCTATCCCAATAACTGGTGTAGCGATGGGAATGCAATACAAAGAAAAGTTGGGCATAGCAGAAGATGTTGGAGCCGATAAACCAATTGCTGTTTGTTCAATTGGCGATGCCGCAACTACCGAGGGGGAATACTCAGAGGCGCTGCAAATGGCCGCTTTAAAGCAGTTTCCTGTTTTGTTTTTTGTTCAAGATAATGAATGGGATATTTCTGCAAATGCAGAAGAAACTAGAGCTCAGAATGCCGCAGAATACGCTAAAGGATTTATTGGAATTGAAGTTCGGTCAATCGATGGGAGTAATTTCGAAGAATCGTATTCAATTTTGCAAGAAATTATAGGAACTATGCGTAAAGAACGGAGACCCTTTCTTTTGCATGCTAAGGTTCCATTGTTAGGGCACCATACTTCAGGTGTTCGACGTGAATGGTACAGAGACGACCTAGAAGAGCACAAAACACGTGACCCACTTCCAAAATTGCATAATCAAATGCTGGATTTAGGGTTTGCTCAAACAGATTTAGATATAGTCCAAACGGAAATTTCAGCTTTAGTTGATAAGGAATTTGAAGCAGCAAAAAACGCTCCAGATCCTGAGCCTTCTGATTTGTTCGATTATGATTTTGCCCCGACTCCAATTACCGAAGAAAAAGGTACTCGTGAGCCAGAAGGTAAAGAAGCAACCGTAATGGTTGATAGCGCATTATTTGCCATTCAAGAATTGATGACGGCAGAAAAAAATTGCTTGTTATATGGTCAAGATGTTGGAGGTAGATTAGGAGGAGTATTTAGGGAAGCAGCAACTTTAGCTCAAAAATTTGGTGACGATAGAGTGTTTAATACTCCTATTCAAGAAGCGTTTATAGTTGGTTCTACCGTTGGAATGTCTGCTGTTGGATTAAAGCCAATCGTTGAGGTTCAATTTGCAGATTATATATGGCCTGGGCTAAATCAGTTGTTTACAGAAGTTAGTCGTAGTTATTATTTATCGAACGGAAAATGGCCAGTGAGCGCTATTCTTAGAGTTCCAATTGGAGCTTATGGAAGTGGTGGTCCATATCACTCTTCTTCAGTAGAGTCAATTTTAACGAGCATTCGTGGAATCAAAATAGCATATCCAAGTACAGGTGCAGATTTAAAAGGATTAATGAAGGCTGCTTATTACGATCCTAATCCTGTAGTAATGTTAGAACATAAGGGTTTGTATTGGTCAAAAATTAAAGGAACTGAAGGTGCTAAAACAATAGAGCCAGACTCAGATTATGTTATTCCATTTGGTAAGGGTAGAATAGTGCAGTCGGCTGATGAAGGCAAGAACTCATGTGCAATTATTACCTATGGAATGGGCGTCTATTGGTCATTAGAGGCATCAAAAGATATTGCTGATCAGGTTGAAATCATTGACTTGAGAACACTTTATCCATTGGATGAAAAATTAGTTTTTGAAACTGTTAAAAAACACAGTAAGTGTCTAGTAGTCACTGAAGAGCCGTTGAAAAATAGTTTTGCAATGAGTTTAGTTGGAGCAATTCAAAATGAATGTTTTGAGCAATTAGATGCTCCTGTTATGGCGATTGGTTCTGAAAATATGCCAGCAATTCCATTGAATTCAGTTTTAGAGACTGCTATGATACCAAATGCTGAGAAGGTTAAAGAGAAGTTGCAGCAGTTATTAGATTATTAGTATTAAGCCATAGTTGCAAGGCTTAATCAGACCCTTTAATTAATTAAAGCACTTTTCATTTTATTGAAAAAGAAGTTTAGATTTTCTTTTCATCTTTGGGGTAATGCGTTTTCTAGCTTCAATTTTTCTTTTTACACTCGAATTAGCTTTTTTACCGACTAGCGTAAATGCTCAATGGGTGAAGGAAGATGATACCTCTCGTATATGGCTCAATGCTGGAATCTATTTGAGTGATAGTTCATTTTTCAGTAATTCCCCAGACTTGCTATGGGCAGATTTTTCAGAAGACAATTGGCGAAAAAAAGATTCCCTTGAACGTAGAAGAATCCTAGTGGGAATTAGCATTTCAGACTATTATAACGGAAATATTAGAATAAAAACTCGCTTTGCTTATGGTGTTGACTCAACAGGTACAGAGCGATTTGTAAGTCTGGATGAAGTATTCGCTATTACCGTTTTAGGCACGCCTTATCTAAACTTGTCAGAATCGATGAATGAGAACTTTATTAAAGTAACCCTACAAGGCGTCATTAGCTACGTTCAGTATTATCGCCGTATTGTAGATCCATTTTCCATTTCAGCAGGAACCTTATACAATGAGCCGCGCGAGGTATCTGAGTATATTGAAGAAATAGTTGATTTTGAGGCCAAAGAAATCGTAAGAAAAACAAGAGGGAATTTAGAAGAAATAGTACAACGTGATCAGGATTTGTACAATAAATATCAGAATGAAAAAAGGAATTATGCTACGTTAATGAAATACATCAAGGCGTACAATGACAAATATCAATTTGAATTCGAATAAGCCTTAAAGGTTCCTAACGCACAAACTTTTAATTCGTCACCACACATTATTTTCCCTTCAACTACCAACGTAGATTTTCCGCGTTGCAGTACTTTTCCCGTTCCAGTTAATTGTTCATTGGTAAAAACAGGCTTCATATAGTTGATTTTAAATTCGATAGTTGCAACTAATTTATTCTCGTTCTCAACTTCACTCAATGCGGCCACTCCAAGGATTCCATCCATAAAACCGGCAATAGCTCCTCCATGAGTCATTCCTTCAATAGCTTCTAAATTCTTTTTAGTAGACAAGTAATATTCAATATGACCAGGGGCTAAAATTTTGAACTCCATATCTAAGTGTTTTCCGAACTGGTTATTCTTTATATAATCTTCAATTATTTTGGACATAGCTTTGTTTTGGGGCCAAATTAAACAGCATTCATACTATTTAATAGCTTTGGCATATGATTAAAAAAATTCAAAGATTTTTTGAAGTTGAAATTTGGAGTATAGGAAGCCATATCGGTGGTTTTTTGGGTTGGTTACTAAAGGTTCTTCGGGTTTTTATAGTATCCGGACAAGATTTTATTGAAGATAAATGCTCTTTAAGAGCATCAGCTTTAACGTTCTATTCTGTACTTTCTTTAGTGCCGATTTTAGCCTTGTTTTTTGGAATTGCCAAAGGATTTGGTTTACATGAAAACCTGCGTCAAAACATAATGGAATCCGCGAGTCAAAATCAAGAGATGTTTTTATACCTCTTTGATTTCGCAGAAAAAACGCTTGAAAATGCCAAAGGAGGTCTTGTTGCAGGAATTGGAATAATCGTCTTGTTATATACTATCCTAAACACGCTTTCTTTAATAGAGGACTCTTTTAATGCGATTTGGCGAGTAAAGCAAGCAAGAACAATACTGCGCAAGTTTACCGACTATTTATCTATGATGCTGCTTGCTCCGTTTATGCTAATTTTTAGCAGTAGCATAACGGTTTTTCTGTCTACTAATTTGAAATCAGTTGCAGAGAAAACTGGAGTTGATACTGTTATAGGTCCAGTTTTAGATTTTGGATTACAACTAGCGCCATTATTTGTAATCTGGTTATTGTTCCTTTCTATTTATATGATAATGCCTAATAGAAAAGTTAATTTTAAAGGTGCTTTGTTTGCCGCTATAGTTGCAGGTACAACCTACTACGGATTTGAGTGGGCGTACATTACTTTTCAAATAGGCGTTTCTAAATACAATGCTATTTACGGATCATTTGCAGCACTGCCGCTATTCTTGGTATGGTTACAAATTAGTTGGACCTTGGTATTATTTGGTGGAGAACTCAGTTTTGCATACAGCAGTATGGAGGAGTTGTTAATGGAACACCGTAAAAAGGAACCCTCGCCTTATGAGCGTTTAAAGATCTCAATTATGATTTTGTCAGAACTTATTAAACACTATGAAGACTCAAAACCGTTTCGATCTGTTAAAGAAATTAGCGAAGCAACAGAATTGCCTCAGCATAGAATTAATTCCATTATCGAGGATTTGGTTCAATTAAACTTGGTTGTAACTAAGGAAGAAAATAACCAAATGGTTTATCAACCAGCAAGAGATAAAGATCAATTGACAATTGTATTTGTTATTGAGTCGTTATTAGGTGTTGATGATGCTGTTGTTCCTGATAAAGTCAATTATGTAAATGATCTAATAGCAAGTGTCAAAAGAGATTTAAAATCAAGTAAAGCTAATATTAAATTAAAGGAAATTGGTCACTAGTTTTAATTAATTCAATTTCTCCTTTATTGTTAAATTACTTTTAATTACTTTTATCATTCAGTAAATCAGATATTTATGAAAACAGTAGTTTACTCATTGCTTGCGTTAATGCTAACTTTTGGCTCTACTAACGTATCATCTCAAATTGTAATTAATGAAATTAGTTACAATGCAATTACTCCCAATAGTCCAGGAAAACTGAGTGGAGTTGAATATTTAGAATTGTATAACGATGGAATTATGCCTGTTAATCTTGTTGATTGGGTGATACCGCAAACAGCCAGAAACGGTATCTCTTACACCTTTGGAAACGTAACTATTAACGCAGGTGAATATCTTTTACTTACAAACGATTCTTTAGGATTTCAGAGTGTGTATAATTCATCGGCTAGAGAATATGATGGATACATTCTTAATGGCGGCTACCGTTTGGAATTACGAGATTCTTTCGGAAATATGCAAGACTCTGTAAGTTATGACGATATTGCCCCTTGGCCAACACTGGCTGATGGTCAAGGTTGTTCTATAGAATTATGTGATCCAACATCCGATAATGCCATTGCTTCAAACTGGATACGTGCGACAAATTACTTTGCTATATTCAATAGACGTAAAGTTTACGGTACTCCTGGAGTAAAGAATACAACTTGTAGCTCTACTCCAATAATTCAGATTCAATTTCGAGAGGTTTCCCAAAGTGAAAATGATGGAGAGATAACTTTTGATGTCTATATAGATAATACAAATGGTGCCGCTGCTTCAGTAGAGGTTCAAGCGTTTAATGGAACTGGAGATGTTGCCACTGACATAACGTTTACTTCTCCTACAATCATATCTTTTAATGGCAACGCAGATGAAAAGTTGCCTTTTACGGTAGAAATTATTTCTGATACATTAAATGAAAGTGAAGAAAATATTTGGTTTGTCCTCAAGAATCCATCAAATGGGATTTTAGCTAACGATACGCTAGAACTAATAATTGAAAATGCTGTTCCCCTTCTAAGACAGGTGAAATTGGCGGGGATTTTAAATGTTGGTGGACAGGCCTCAAACCCGAATTTAGTTGAGATTGTCCCTTTGTCTGACATTACTGATCTAAGCACCTATTCTTTAGGTTGTGCAAATAATGGTGGTGGTACGGATGGAATTGAATTTCAATTCCCTGCAGTGTCAGTAAAAAAAGGCCAATCCTATTTTGTTACAAGACAACCCGATGTTTTCAAAACATTTTTTGGCTTTGAGGCTGATTTTGTAGATACAGCAGCTGGCATGGGAACTTCAACGGCTACTAACTTTACTGGAGACGACGCTCTAGAACTTTTTGAAAATGGAAGGGTAATAGATCGCTATGGGTTACCTAACGTTGACGGGACAGGAGAAGCATGGGAATACATGAGCAGTTGGGCTAAAAGAAAGGTAAATACAGGACCTGACGGCAATAATTTTGTACCGACAAATTGGGAATATGGTGGACTTGGTGTTTTAGATGATACACTTAATGACAGTTGTTCAAATCCATATCCATTGCCAAAGAAACAAGATACGACTGTGGTTAATGATACTTTATCGAATGCATATTTGGGAAATTCGAATAGTGAGTATTCACTTTATCCAAACCCAGCAGTAAATTACATTAACATTAAAGGTCTTAGTGCTTCTTATAAATTGATGGTTATAGATCTTTTAGGAAATGTAGTTTTAACTACCGAGAATTCCGAAAATGAACTTCAACTAGACTTAACTGAAATTGAAAATGGAGTCTATTACATTCGAATTTTAAAAGAGGGTAAGCAGAATTCTGCATTAAAGTTTATAAAGACGGATAACATGTAAAATAATGTTCAGTGATTTTAGGGCAAATTATTTTTTAAATCATTGGGATCTGGTAAGTTTATTATGTTAATTAGTCAATAAATCAATCAGTCAAACTACTTACGAGTTTAAGTTGTCAAAAGAGGAATAAAACTGCTTAATTAAGTCTTCGTTTTCTGCATCCTTTTCTGGCACGGCAAAACATTTGTTTAAAAGGTTAACGGAAACAACAAACCCAAATTGAGCGTTTTACTGCTGTGTTATTCCAGCTTTTCGTCGATATACGATAGCACTTTTTCCATTAAGTGAACTCGGTCTTTTCCACGCACATTATGCTTGTGGCCAGGATATAAGAAGAAGTCTATTTGAACTCCTTTGTCAACCGATTGCTTCAATAAGTCGATACTATTTTGAGGAACAACCACGTCATCATTTGCTCCATGAATAAGCAATAAATCACCTTTTAGGTTCTGAACTTTGTCCAGTAATGATGCTTTTGCATATCCAGTTGGATTTTGTTCAGGGGTATCCATATACCTTTCGGTATACATGATCTCATAATATTTCCAGTCTATTACAGGTCCGCCAGCAACTCCAACCTGAAATATTCCTGGGGCTTTCAACATTAATGAGGTAGTCATAAATCCACCATAACTCCAACCATGAACGGCCATTTTGTTGCGGTCTACATAATCTAAGTTGATTAAATATTCAGCTGCAGAAAGCTGATCAACCACTTCAAACTCTCCTAGATTTCTAAATATTTTTTGTTCAAAATCGCGACCTCGATTTTCCGATCCTCTGCCATCAACTGTATACACTATATAGCCTTTGTTTGCTTGATAAGCCATCCAAGGCGACCCGCCAGCCATCCAGCTATTGGTAATAAGTTGAACTCCTGGTCCATTATAAACATACAGTAAGGCTTTATACTTTTTAGAAGGATCAAAGTCTACAGGTTTGAACATTCGTGTATTGAGGACAATTCCTTCACTAGTT
The DNA here is from genome assembly GCA_905181875.1 of Flavobacteriales bacterium UBA6770. Lineage (GTDB taxonomy): Bacteria > Bacteroidota > Bacteroidia > Flavobacteriales_G > Salibacteraceae > UBA6770. The sequence goes on along the minus strand of CAJIZH010000003.1, from coordinate 257,433 downwards.
TTAATAGTTCCTAATTCTGGAAGCCTAACAGTATAGTCTTCATAAGGGTTCTTGTTTTCGATGAGCGAAATAACTTTTTTACCATTAAGATTATGGACGTGCGTGTTTCTACGAGTTGATAGGCTCGTGTACGTATCGATGTAATAGCTTCCATCAAAACTCATGCGGATTCCATGTACTCCGCTTCCTGGAGTTATTTTTTTGGTTTTTCCAGTTGCAAGGTTCAGTTGATAACCAATTCTATCCAATCCATTATTATCTGCTACTACATAGGTTATGGTGTTCTCACCTTGAACTTGCACTACCTTAGAAACTGGAGCTTCATGAGCAGTAAGCTGCTTCATCATTTTGCCTTTTTTATTGTAGAGATAAAGATTGTTGTAGCCATCTCTCTCGCTTTGCCAAATAAAGTTTTCTCCGTTAGATCCAATAAATTCCATGGGGTGCAGTGGTTGCACATATTTTTCGTGTTTTTCGGTAAAAAGTGTTCGTACAAACTCTCCAGTTAGCGGATCGTATTGGTTTAATTTCATTTCATTTTGATCACGATTTAGTATTGCTATGAAAATGGCTTTATCGTCTGGACTCCAAGCAATGTTAGTCAAATACTGGTCTTTCGGCTCTTCAGTTTTCAGCCAAATCGATTGCTTAGTAGTTGAGTTCCATATTCCAACGGTAACTTCATGACTGGACATTCCGGCCATTGGATATTTAACCGCATTTGATGCTGCAGGCTTTATTGCATAATTGGTGATCGGGTAGCCGGTAACCATGGACTCATCTTTTTTGTAATACGCTAACATTCTTCCGTTATTTGACCAAAAAGTGCCTTTAGAAATACCGAATTCAAAGCGATGAACCGATTGGCCAAAAACTACATTCTCTGATTTTGGAACACCTACTGGCGTTTCGTTCACTATTAAGCTATTCTCATAGGTATAAGCAATAAGAGAATTATTAGAGGAGACATCTAGATTGGCCGCTCCTTTTGGAAGACTAATGATTTTATCTAATTCTTTATTTTTAAAATCAAATAGAAATAGATTTTGTTTGACTTGAAATCTATATTGAGTATTGGTTAGCCACGTTATTCTAGGAAATCGACTTAGTTCCTTGAGTTCCTCATAGTTTTTGAGTTCATTAAGCGAGGTAATACTAATTTCATCTTTAGAATCGACACTTCTTTTTACAAGACGAATATTACTAGAATCTGTAATAACCCAGGAAACCGAATGCTCATTTGGCAGCCATTGGAGTTGAGATTTTATCTCAGGTTTAAATTTAGAATAGCCTCCAATTACAGCATCAGAAAGAGTGAATTCTGTTTTTTGTGCAAATGAGTTAAAGGATAAAAATAGGCTTGATAAGAATAGAATTGAAAAACGCTGCATAGTTTATAATTTGAGAAGGTAAAACTATAAAACCTCGGTTTGTGTTAGGTACTTTCACTTGTAACTTTAAGAGTTTTTTACCAATAAATTGGTCTTTTTTTAAGATTTAATCCAAAATTTAAATTGATTATGTCGACAGCCTGGCTGATTGATGTTACTATAATCTGTTCGTCTTGCTCAACCTTACAAAGCACAACTAAATCTAAAGCTGTAGTAAAAATTAAATCTAATAGTTTGTTCTATTCATCAACATTCACTTTGTGTGATTCTTTAGCTTCTTCATGTTTTTCTTTAAGCAATATTTTGTGCTCCTCCAATTCCTTTTGACGAGCCTTCATTTGACGAATAGCCATAAACAGCATTGCTCCAAGCATAAAAAGAGCAAAAATTAGCATTATACCAATTTTTTCTGTTTTTGAGCGAGCTGCTATTTCTAATGTTTTTTCGTCGTTTTCTGGTGTAACCTGATCTTTCACTAGTGTAACTTCTTTAAATGCAGCTTGTATCTTGATGTTGCGTAAAATATCTAATCCTGTTTCCTGAATTATGGCATTGTCGATGGAGTCGAGTCTCACTGCCAAAGAATAGGCGTTTGGTAGATTTAGTTTAGTTGATGCCAATAAAGCAATGTTTACTGCCTTTTTTTGTCGGTTTAAGTTTTTGTTTTCTTTTAGAATTTCATTAGCCAGCTGAGCATAAATTAGAGATTTTTGATGCTGATCACCCGCTAAAAATACATTAGCAAGAAGCAGATATTGACGCGCAACAGTTTGACTTTTATTAGAGTCTTCAAGGGCTTTTTCAGCTTCCAAGACTCTTTTATTTCCTTCTTTTTTATCTCCAGACAGAAATTGGTAATAAGCCTTAGAGAGTATGACTCTTATATAGTCTGAAGATGCTGTGCCAACTTCAATTGCTACAAGCTTTTTAAAGTATTTGTTGGAAGAGTAAAGTTTGTTTTGCTCTAATGAATTAAACAATAAACCAGCATAGATTGAGCTCTCCTGTGAACTAAAATTTAAAGTCGATAGTGCTTTGTTGTAAAATTCGTTTGATAAATCGAATAAGCCCACTTCGGACAAAGCAATAGCTGTATTTATTGCGGTTAACGTAATATGTTTCCCCGAATAGTTTCGCGCAGAGGATATGGAGTCTGATTTAAAAAAGTGGTTTAGCGCTTTTATTAAACTACCATCTAAATAATAGAGACGACCAATGTCGTTTTCAATAGCAACTACTGCTGCTAAGTCTCCAATCTTATCATAGTTAATTGCAGCTTGGTTTAGAAAGGTAAGAGCAATATCACCTTCCCTATTTTTTTTATAAAGAATTCCAAGAATGTTTTGGCAACTCGCAATACTCCGAGTGTCCTCTGATAGTTTAGCTACAGCGTACATTTCATTTGCTAGACGGAGCGCTTGAGGCATATCTGTATTTGAAAACGAACGGGTAAGCTGAATTCCAATAGAAATTTTAGAAGTATCTTGAATTTGATTAAAAATAGCCAAAAGACTATCTTGAGAATTACTGGCAGAGACTGAGGGAGCCAATGATAGCAACACAACCAAATTCAAAATAATAGAAAATATATTTTTCATAGTGTATCAAAATTAAACTATAACACTATTAAAGAAGGGATAATACCCTATTAAAAGCGATTACAAATAAGTCATTTGTTTACTTTTGCAGCCGATGCAAGAAATACAGATTCATAATTCCACATTTGAAAGCTATCTTACTGAAAATGAAATAGATTCATCCGTTCAGAAGATTGCAGTCGCTATAAATTCTGAATATCAAGATCGCCATGTTTTGTTTATTGCTGTTTTGAATGGTTCTTTTATGTTTTGTTCCGATTTATTAAAAAAGATCACTGTTTCATGTGCAGTTTCATTTGTGAAAATGCAATCCTATGAAGGTCAGGAAACTACGGGAAAAGTAAGTGAGTTGATTGGTCTTTCTGAAGATTTGAATGGCGTTGATGTAATAATAGTGGAGGATATTGTCGATACAGGAAACACGTTAGAAAAGTTATACGCACTATTGAATGAAAAATCGGTCAATTCAATAAAAACGGCAACATTGCTTTACAAACCTGAAGCATATAAAAAGAATTTGCCAATTGATTTTGTTGGGATAGAAATTCCCAATGAATTCGTACTAGGTTACGGATTAGATTATGATGGACTCGGACGAAATCTGAGTAAAATATATAAATTGAAAAAGCACTAGTTATGTTGAATCTAGTATTATTTGGACCTCCAGGAGCCGGTAAAGGAACTCAATCTGAATTACTAAAAAAACAGTATGATTTGGTTCATATTTCTACTGGAGATGTTTTTCGAGCGCTGGATGAAAATTCTGATTTGGCTCAGTTAGCAAAAAGTTATGCCGATAAAGGAAACTTGGTTCCGGATGAAATTACCATACAAATATTAGAGTCTGAGGTTCAGAAGCATACTGATATTAACGGGGTTATTTATGATGGGTTTCCAAGAACAACTGATCAAGCCGTTGCCTTAGACAAATTCTTGGATAAAAAGGATACAGCAGTCACTCTGATGCTTTCTTTGATTGTTCCAGAAGATGAGTTGAAAGAGCGTTTGCTTGAAAGAGCTAAGGTTTCGGGTAGGGCAGATGATGCTAATCCAGAAATTATTAAAACAAGAATTGCCAATTATAATAAAAGTACTGCTCCAGTAGCAGAGTTTTATAAAAACCAAAATAAGTTGGTAGAAATTAATGGTGTCGGAACAATTGAAGAAATTTTTGACCGATTAATACAAGCGATTAACGCACGATAAAACGAATGTCATTTAACCGAAAAATTGTTTCCTCGAACTTTGTTGATTACGTAAAAGTGTGCGCCAAATCTGGTGATGGTGGAAGTGGGTCTGCTCATTTACGTCGTGAAAAGTATGTTCCAAAAGGCGGTCCCGATGGTGGTGACGGTGGAAGAGGGGGACATGTTATTATTCGCGGAAATGTGCAAATGTGGACGTTACTCCCTCTTAAATATCGCAAGCATGTAAGAGCTACCGATGGTGACAACGGACAAAAACAACGTGCATCTGGAAAACAGGGAGAAGACATGTATATGGATGTGCCGCTTGGTACAATTATTCGAGACCCAGAAACGGACGAACAGCTTGTTGAAATAACTGAAGACGGACAAGAATATATTCTTTCTAAAGGTGGACGTGGTGGTCTAGGAAACTGGAACTTCAAAACATCAGTTAATCAAACACCTAGATACGCTCAAGATGGAGAGGAAGGAACCGAGCATTGGAGAGTTCTTGAATTAAAAGTATTAGCCGATGTTGGTTTGGTGGGATTTCCTAACGCTGGAAAATCTACTCTTTTGTCAGTTGTCTCAGCTGCAAAACCAGAAATTGCAAATTATCAGTTTACTACTCTAGTACCTAACCTAGGTATTGTGAAATATCGTGAGCATAAGAGTTTTGTCATGGCCGATATCCCAGGAATAATTGAAGGTGCGGCTGAAGGTAAAGGACTCGGAGTTCGATTTCTGAGACATATAGAACGAAATTCGGTATTGCTATTTTTAGTTCCTGCAGATGCTGATGATATTCAAGCGGAATATAATATCCTTCTTGAAGAATTAAGGAAGTATAATCCAGAATTAATGGATAAGGAACGCGTCTTAGCGATTTCTAAAAGTGATATGCTCGATCAAGAACTTCGAGCTGAAATTACTAAAGATCTTAATATAAATATTGAGTGGATGTTCATATCATCAGTTGTCCAAGAAGGGCTTATGGAACTTAAGGATTTGCTTTGGAGCAAATTTGAAGTAGACTAATCCATCTTAATTTCTTTTCTTTGAGTTATGTTTGAGTATCTGGAGCAACTTGATGTTGCACTGTTTCTAATATTGAACGGATTGCATTCTAGTTTTTGGGATGTAGTGATGTACTGGTTTTCTGAGGAAATTACCTGGGTTCCTCTCTATGCTATTCTATTATTTGGGCTTTATAAAAAATACGGTTGGAAATCATTAACACTCATTATTATCGGGGTTGTGTTAACCATAACCCTTACCGATCAACTTTCCGTCAAAGCTTTTAAAGAAGTATTTGTGCGTTTTCGGCCTTGTCACAATATGGAACTTCAGCATCTGGTGCATTTGGTCAAAAACCATTGTGGAGGACAGTATGGGTTTGTCTCCAGTCATGCAGCAAATACCTTTGGTCTAGCCAGTTTTTTGTGTTTACTTTTTTCAAGTAATAAGTTAGGTTTAGGTTTGTTTATTTGGGCAACATCTGTTGCTTACAGTAGGATTTATCTTGGTGTTCATTATCCAGCAGATATTTTTGTAGGAGCTCTACTAGGTTTGTCTTTAGGGGCATTAACTGGAAAGAGTACTAAATGGGCGATTAAGAAATTCGCTTAGGGAACTAAATCAGTCAATCAGACATTTCCTTTTGCAACTCACAATACTTGCATTTTGAGCAGTATTAAGAAAGGGGAGTTCCCCCAATTTTTCAAGATATTTTTTAGCCTTCTTACATTTATTTCTTTCGCAATAAGATACTCCCAGTTGATAAGCGAACATTAGATTGCTGGGATCGATTTCATATGCCTGTTCCATGTATTTGAACCAACCAGCAATGTAAATTGCACTGTTTTGGGGGTCAACTTGTGCCAAGGTATTTTGACATAATGCCAGTTGGCTTAAGGCATTTACATTTTTTTCATCTCTTTTCACACACAGCTTCAGGTCAATTATGGCTTCATTTAGCAGACCTTGTTTATAAAACTGTAAACCTGCGGTGTAAAATGCTTCACTCTTCTTTGGGAAAAGTTTCTTGGCTTTTGATGTTCTAGAGAGGCCTTCTGCCATCAGCGAATCACTTTGTACACGCACTCCTAATTCAGTTAAAATTCTTCCTTGCATACAAAGTGATTGATACTCAAATTCAGTATTAGCAGTTAATTTATTAAGCCGGTTTAAAGCTAACTCGTGATCTTCTATTGCGTTATAAAATGAGGCAGCCATGAAATCCATATTTATTGGGCTCACTTCCTCTTTTTTAATAGGATTAAGGATAAAGTTAATTGCTGACGATAAGCTGGAAACTTCCAGTTTTTGAGGTGCCTTGAATACATCTGATTGAGTAGCTTTCTTTTGTTTTTGGAACAAACATGCTATTGGATCAGCATAGGTCATTGTCCAATTTGAGTCAGCATTCAAGTTGCTAATCAATCCTGTAAAATCCAATCGTTTTAAATAAACATATTGGAAATCATTCATTGCATCTAAGTCTTTAAATGCCTGATAATTTTGAGAAACTAATAACATTTCCTCGAAAAAACTGGCAGGGAATACATCTAAATCTCTTAAATCAATATAGGACTGGTAGTCTTTGTGTTTCCAAAGAAGATAGGAGGAGGTAAGATAATCAGAGAAGTGTGCCTGTTTGTAATCTATTTTTTGAAGTTCATGTCCTAATCCAATGGGATTGGAATAAGAGTCTACCTTAAGACCAAAGTTATATTTAGAATCGGTGAGGGTATAGAATTGATTGCTTACAACCAAACAATAGGATACGACACCGACGAAAAATGCTGTTATCGAAACTATTTTATCATTTTTTTTTGGAATAATGTTTCCTAAGCCTATCGCTAAAATGGGAGAAATCGCAAGTATGAAAAAAGGAATATTTCGCTGAGCAGAAAAGCCTAGATAAATAAACAGAAAAAGAATCAAGATATATCCGCCCGAAATAGTATTCAATGCATTTTGAATCGATTTTTTTAGTTGTTTTCCGTTAGAAAAAACTAAAAACAAACCAAATAGCGCAAGGGATATAATAAAAGCAATAGACTGCCACTTTTCCCAATAAATAGAGCTGTGATAATCTAGTAATTCAGTCGTGTATTTATTCGTATTCAGTTGACTAAATATTTCGAAAGGGTGCAACAGCATTTCATAACCTCTTGGATTTAAGCAAACGCCTAAAATTGATAGTCCAGTTGAATAAACTATTGGAGTTTTTAGAATTACTTGCTTTTGTCTAACTGCTAAAAAGACTTCCCAAGCTGCAAAAGAAAACATCAGCACTATTCCTGTAGCATAGGCCTCATGCATATTGGTCCAGAGAACCTGTAAAGGAATCCACCAATAAAACCACTTAAGATTTTTGTTTTTTCCTAATAAATAAATCAGGATAGTTAATAGGCTGAATAGATGGCTAATTGTTTCAGGCCTTGCAGTCATTCTATAACTGCAAATTGCAAGTGCAGCAATTGTGACGAATGCCCAAGCTCCCGCTTTTCTTGAACTGGATAGATGACCATAAATCCCGTAGAGTACCCAAACGATCAGCACATTTATTATCGATTGAAAAATAGACACAAATTCAGGTCCTCCAATTTTTGAGAAAGTATAAATTAATACCTCGTACAGCCACTTTACATTAATCCATTCCACGCCAAAATGAGTGTAAGAAAGGAAATCGCTGGCTGGTACTTGAGTATTTTTTAGTATCCATTCTCCTGTTCGCATATACCACCATAGGTCAGGTTCAATCAGTTCTTTAACACCGATTGCACACCCCACAAGCATGACAACAAAAACAATTGTGTAATTAATAGAATTTTCTTTCATCGATTTTCAAAAGTAAGCATTGAAATCGGTCAATTTTTTTTCACGATATAATGTCAATAGATGTCAAGCAATTGCTGATTGTAGGAGCTTAGAATCTGTAATTTGTGCGAAAATTAAAGTTATGCTCGACACCATTGATTGGGTCATTATAGGGGCTTATTTATTGCTCTCTCTTTACATTGGCTACCGTTATAAAGATCAAGCAGGCAAAAGTCTTTCTGACTTCTTTCTAGGCGGTCGAAATATGCCTTGGTTTGTTGCTGGAATTTCTATGGTAGCCACAACTTTTGCAGCAGATACACCTCTTTGGGTTACTGAAGTAATTGCGCAACATGGAATAAGTGGAAACTGGCTTTGGTGGAACATGCTTATTGGTGGAATGTTAACCACCTTTTTCTTTGCAAAGCTTTGGAGAAGAGCCGATATTCTTACTGAATTAGAATTTATTGAGTTGCGATATAGTGGTGCGCCTGCTCGTTTTTTACGAGGGTTTAAAGCCGTTTACATGGGATTGTTGCTCAATGTCGTCATTATTGGCTGGGTAAATTATGCAATGATGACCATTCTACAAGTGTTCTTTGGTATACCAGCATTCGATGCTTCAATTCCGTTTTTTGATAATGAAATTATATGGTACTTGACTGGAGCAATGTTGATTGTAGTTTTTTATTCCTCTTTAGCAGGATTAAAAGGTGTCGCAATTACCGATACAATCCAATTTGTAATTGCAATGGCAGGCTGTATAATCATGGCCATTTTTGTAGTGAATGAACCTCAAATTGGAGGGATCTCTGGATTAAAAGAGCAATTACCCGATTGGCGTTTTAGTTTCTTTCCAGTTTTTGATGGAGATTCAAGCGAAGAGGGAGTTTATAGTATTTCCTTAGCGTCCTTTTTAACTTTTGCTCTAGTACAATGGTGGGCCAGTTGGTATCCTGGTGCTGAGCCTGGCGGCGGTGGGTATGTTGCTCAAAGAATGATGAGCACCAGAAATGAACGTGGGTCAGTATTGGCAACATTATTATTTCAAGTGACTCATTACTGTTTGCGTCCGTGGCCTTGGATTTTGGTTGGACTTTGTGCATTGGTGTTATATCCCGATTTACCTAAAGATGAAACAGGGCAAGGTTTTGTTTTAATCATGCGCGATGTGTTACCCTCAGGTTTAAAAGGGCTGCTTTTAGTGGCGTTTTTAAGCGCTTATATGAGTACTATATCTACCCAGTTGAATTGGGGAGCAAGTTTCTTGACTAACGACTTATACAAACGTTTTATAAAACCTTCAAGTCAATTTGAATCTGAAGAAAAAGCACAAAAGCATTACGTTTCGGCTGCTCGCTTTTTCACGCTAGGCATTATGCTAGTTGCAATTTATGTAACTTCTCAAATTGAGACAATTGATGCAGCTGCTAAATTCCTAATTCAAGCTGGAGCAGGACTAGGATTGGTTTTAATTCTTAGATGGTTTTGGTGGAGAATAAATGCTTGGTCAGAAATTGCTGCTAGTTTGGCTCCTTTATTTGGATATTATTTTTTCAATAATGTCATTATTCTGCAATATCCTTACAACTTTTTAGCAACTATATTATTAACGACAGTAGTTTGGGTTTCGGTAACTTACTTGACAAATCCGGAGCCTAACGAATTGCTTCAAAAATTTTACGATAGGGTTCGACCAGGGGGTTGGTGGTCGAAGTACTCAAAAGGCGAAAAAGAAGGGTATTTTAAAAACATGATGATCACATGGTTTTTTGCACTTATAAGCACGTATTCATTGTTGTTTGTAATGGGTTATGTGATTTTTGGCGAATGGCAACAAGTAGGGATTTGGTTAGCTGTAGGATCGGGTGGTTCGTTTTTCTTTTTACGATTTGTAAAGAAAATTCTTTAGCAATATTGACTTACGATTTGTATTAATTCCTTTCTATCAATAGGCTTTGGAATGAATCCAGTAAAGTCAACGCCTTTACACTTCAGTTTCATTGCTTCCTTAGAACTGGAAGATACAGCGAAAATTGCGGTATTTAAATTTGATTTTTGTTCTCGAATAATTTTTGTCGCCTCTACCCCATCTATGATAGGCATTTGTAGATCCATTAAAATAATTCGATAATCGGTTTTTTTACACGCTAAGATAGCGTCATCGGCGCTTTCAGATTCGTCTATTCTGATGTTTAATACTTCCAAATATCGGCTTAAAAGAATCCTGTTTATTTTATTATCATCAACGATTAAAACCGGACCTCCAACTGGGTTCTTCTTTGCTTCAGATGTCTCTGAAAACTCCATTTCCAGTTCAAAGTAAAACATACTTCCCTGTCCTGGTTTACTCTTTAACTGGATCTCACTATTCATAACAATTAGTAAGTTTTTGATTATTGATAGACCAATTCCACCTCCTCTATAATTTTCGGTAATTCTTTCATTTACTTGAGAAAAACTCTCAAAAATTTTATCGGTTTTAACCGGGTCAATGCCAATCGCATTATCAATAACTGAAAATCTAATTTTTGCAATATTGTCTTGATTTGAAATCAATTTTGTGGATATGATAACAAGTCCGTTTGTTCCAAATTTGATAGCATTTTTAATCAAATTAAACAGAATTTGATTTAATCTAAAAGGATCTACTGAAACTTCAAGTGGTATATTTTCATCATATTCCAAATGAATATCAACCTTATTTTGCCGAGCAGATGGAATAAAAGAGTGAACAATACTCTTTATGTATTTGGATAAGCGTATTGGCGTATTATTCAATATCACCATACCTTTTTCTATATCACCAAGATCTATCGAATTGTCAATTGTACTTTTTAATCCTTGGTTAGATAAGCGAAGCATTTCCAGATCAGCTTCCAATTCTTGATCCTTATTTCTATCTTGAATGAGGTTTGTTAGACCAATTATGACATTTAAGTAAGTTTTTAATTCGTGTGAAACGATAGTCAAAAATTCATATTTAATTTTCTTCCTTTCTTCTGCATTGTCAATTGCAATTATTGGCTTGCGTTCTGAGATGACTAGATTTTTTGATCGTTTCGCAAAAAGTAGAGATAAAATTGAGCCAGCAATAGCCAGCAAGCAACCCAGAAGACTCATCAGGAAGATCGTAATCCAACTTATTTTTAGTTCCTGAGAAAGCACTCTTAGTTGCTTTCGTTGGCCATCTATAAGTATTGAAATTCTAGTTTGAAGTTTCTGCGCTTTGCGGAGTTTTACATGACTTTCTAAAGTTGATAAAAACGTAATTATTGGATTTATTTCCTTTGCCTTTATCAGTTTAGATTCTTTTTGTTCCGCTAGAAAAAGGAGATGTGTTGTGGTTGCGATATTTCTGTAGTAGGTAACATCATAAATAAATAGGTTTAAATCTTTCTGTATATGGCTGAGACCGCTGAGGGTATTAGCTCGAGACTCAACTTCTTTTAATCTAAATCTAACGTCAATTCCAATGAAGATTACTCCAATAATAAATACGAAAGATATTACTGGGATAAAAAAAAACTTAGGATTTATTGTTTTCATAATTGTAAAATGTCGTTTAGCAAAAAACGGCATTTTACAATTGTATGAAATATATATACTTATAGGTTAATTTTTCTGTCTTTCGGATATTTAATAGAGTAAGAGAAGTTAAGGTCTTTGGTTTCTCCTGGCTTTAATTTAATTACCCATTTAAGTTTTCCTGTGTGCTCATTATAGATTGCTCTTTTCGAGCTCAGTAGGCTTACCTCAATTTGATTGTTTGTAGTAACGGGAATTTGATCTTCAACAATCATTTCTATTGCTACATTTTTATTATTTGTAATAGTTGTGCGGATGCCAATTTCCTCACGCTTATCAGCTCCAATTGCATACACTTTACAAAAATCCTTCACTCTTTTTCTTTCCATAAGGATGTTGTCGTCTCGACCCAATGAAATATCTAGGGTGTCTTGCATTCCTGATAAATTGAGCACAGCATTACCTACAAAGGTATTTTGGAAAAAGAAATTACTTCTTCCAGGAATTAGGTTGTATTGATGCCAATCAGAGGTTTTGGCTAATAGAAATGCTTTCGTTTGAATTTTAGGAGCAGCATAATAAGTATAATCCGCAAGCAGCTCGTATTGAGCTACAATAACTCCGTGTTGTTTGTTGTCGCTAGGAATATTGTATCTGGTTTTTAGATCAAAAGAAACAGCAGTTTGCAATTGAGAGATTTGAACAGGAGGAGGAGTAAAAGCACTGATTTCGGCTATTTCTACATCGTCACTTTCAGCATTTGATGTTACCCTTGAATTAGAATAATCATATGCTTTATTGGATTGTTTGTATAAGTCAGGTCTATTATAATTTAGTGGCTTTACAAAAGCCAACCGCCACGGAGTAAGTGTGGGTTTTTGAATACTTGCTTGAGGATTTGAGGTTGATAATGAAATTTTCACATTTTCCCAATCTACCCCAGATCGCTGATAAACCTTAGCATTATAATCTAATTGTAATGGTTCTTCTATACTGTTGCTCCTAAGGTTATAAAGTGGATACCAACCTGCATTCTGGATATTATAGGCTAAATTTAAATTTACGGTTTGAGTTGTTTTTGATTCTATTTCTACCACAATTTCGCCCACATGTTTTCTTCGATTTCCGAGCTCGTTTTGTTGAGCTCTTAATTTTCTTAAAGTGTTTTGATACTTTGAATGCTTTTGGTTCTCAGATTTTTGGCTTTTTAAAATTTCTCTCAATCTATATCGATAGAAATTGGCCCTTTTGGTAAGTTCTTCAGTTGTATTGTTATTGCCAGTTTGTGATAATACTTTGTTTTTCAAAATCAAATCTTTTTCCTCTTGAAGCAACCAGCGTTCATCATTTACATCTTGGAGTTTACTTTCCATGTATGAAATTGAATCTTGGACTGCTTTAAGTTTGGAAGAAGGCACTGCGTCTTTTAAAAAATTACGCTGAAAATAAATGGAAAGAATACTGAGTTGTTTATCTCCACTAAGTTGAATGGAGTTTTCGTTAATTTGAGTAGATAGATTGGAAATAATGATTTGGTGTTTTCCTGAAGGAATTTTCACCTGGGCATTACGTTCTATTTGAGCAGCCTTTTGAAAAACGGTAACGTGTTTAATTGTTGATTTTGTTCGAATTTCCTTTGCTGAAAGTGAAAGACTAAAAGCGATAAGAAGAAAGGAGAGTGTGTATTTCATGACTTATTGTTTAGGTAAGTCATGTGCAAACCAAAAATGATGCCGTTAATGGAACTTGTACCTTAATGGATTTTTTTGCTTAGTAACTTAAAAATGATAAATTTGGAAAACTTTAAAAATCAATATGTTATGAAAAACCTTTCTTTCTTTCTTTCTGATTATAGGGGCTAGTTTCAATTCGAAAGCCCAACCAAGTTGTGATTCTTGTCACACTAGTTTGCTTAATCCTGCAACGGGTTGGCACATCCAAAATAACACAGTCAATTGGTATGTATTGAATATTCTGCAACAAAATGTTGATTCTTTAACTTGTATGCCGCAAGGTTCAATTACAACTGCGGTAAGTGGTGCAGTGATAGGCCCTTGGTTTGAAGCTTGTGATTACTGGGCTTGGCCAACAACTACTGCAATTTTTAGAAATGTAGTGGCTATGCAAATTCAAGAATATGATCCAGGGTCTGGAACGCCATGTGGGCCAATGACCTTGCTGCATATAAATGCTACTTTTGGTGTTGCTGCCCCTGTTCCTTGTCAGCCTCAAATGACAGCAACTGGCTGGAGTGCAGGTTATTCCCAATGCAACAGCTTTTCAGGTCATTGTCTTAAAGGTTTGTTGGTTATTGAAATATTATAACTGAGTATAGATTAATGAATTATTTAAAACCCATTCTATTCTTGTGCATGACCGTTTTATTTATAAACGGTCAAGCACAGGTTTTGCGCACTTATCATACTTACATCGGTGGTGAAAAATCAGATTTAGTTGCTGATTTTGGTGTTGATGGAGAAGGCACTCAATATTTGCTTTGTGGGACGAAGTCTTACACTAACATTGCAACTGCTGGTGCTTTTATTACTAGTAATATTACTGTAGGTGCAGGTTCAAACAGAGGCCTTAATTCTTTTTTAGTAAAACTAACTAGTAATGGAAAAGTTAAAAAATGGGGAACGTATCTAAGTTGTGGCACCGCAAGTGTTTCGACAAGAGCTAGTAAATTTGACTCTGTTAGTAATTCAATTTATATTATTATGCAAGTACCTTGTACAAGTTTTTCTTATGGCGCTGGAGTCCATAAGGCTACGAAAGCTGGTGGAGGCATGTTGCTCATGCGTATGGATACAGCAGGGCAACCCGTTTGGACTACCTATTTTGGAGGTTTGCCCAACGTAAATGAAAATGTTCTTAATCTAGATTTGGATAAAAAGGGTAACATTTATGTGGTTGGGAATACAAAATCTGACACTGCTATTGCTACACCGGGTGCGTATCAAACCCAAATAACTCCTCCAAAAAGTACTGCGAGTAGTTTTGATGTAACGGATGGCTTTTTAATGGCTTTTGATTCAACTGGTAATAAAATATTTGGAACCTATTTTGGCGGAAATCGAAATGATAATATTAATGAAATAACCATTAAGGATAGTGCTATTTATGTAAGTGGAATTACATGGTCGGATACAACACTTTCAACAAAAGGCGTTTATCTTGAGAGCTATGCAGGAAGCAGTTTTACTTCTAGTAATTTCCTTGCTAAATTTAACCTTAAAGGACAACGATTGTGGTTTTCTTACATGCCAAGCCAAATTATGGGTTTAAAAGTTTTAGATAACGACGATATACTTATTTGTGGAAGAACAGATAATGATTCTTTAATTAGCACAGGGCATATACTAAACGACACTTTGCAGGCATTATCAGATGCTTATTTAATGCGCTTTTCTCCAAACGGCAAAAGACTGCTCGGTAGATATATAGGTGGTAATGATTTAGAGACGTTACTCAATGTGGAGCAATTTAACGACTCAACCATTGGGTTTGTAGGATTGACACGCTCCAACAATTTGCAAGTTGTACAACCTTATGATGCAATTTATGGAGGTAATGAAGATGCTATTTTTGGTATTATCGACGATTCATTGAATATAAAAATGTTGAGCTACTATGGCGGTTCAGAAAGAGATTATGGTTTAGCAATTCATTACAAAGCACCCTTTATTACCCTATCGGGCCATACCAAATCAACGGGTTTAGGAACACAGGGCGTTTACCAACCTGTTATAAATGGAGAAGACGATGGTTTTATTGCTAAGTTTTCATACAATGCTTGTAAGTTCTACGAACCGATTTTAAGTCTTACAAGCGATTCTACCAATTGTTTTAATGGCAGCGATGGCAAGGCTAGTGTTAGTCTTAGCTCTCAAATACCTAATTACAACTACAATTGGAGCAGTGGTGCAATCGGTGATAGTCGCCAAAGGGTTGGCTGCAGGTGTGTACAAGATTACGGTTTCCGATACATTGGGTTGTGCCTACACCGATTCCATAGAAATTTATGAGCCACATAAAATTGAAAACACCATTGCGGTGTTGGATAGTATATTGTGTTATGGAGATTCTACTGGGCAATTGAAAGTTTTGGCAAATGGAGGAAGTCCAGGTTACAACTATCGTTGGAATACAGGAGATACTTTAGCAGCCATAGTTGGTTTAAAAGCAGGAAACTATATCGTTACTACCACCGACCGAAAAAACTGTCAGAATCAAGATGTTATAACCTTAACACAACCCGATTCGCTAAGTATATCCTTGTCCATCACCGATGAGTCAAAACTAGGAAAAGCCGATGGAAATGCTTTTGCAACGGTTACCGGTGGAGTAGTACCTTACAATTTCAACTGGTCTGATGGCAGTTCAAGCTTTCAGGCATCCAATTTATCGGCTGGGTCTTTTAGTGTTGTTATAACGGATAATAATGGCTGCAAACAGAATGTAGAGTTTACAATTAATGATCTTAGTGTAGGTATTGATGTGCATAATAATCAAAGAGCTTATCGAGTTTATCCAAATCCAACAAATGGCGAGTTAATGCTTGAATTCTATAATTCAGAAATAATTAGTCTGAATGTAAGAGATGTTACAGGAAAAGAGTTGTGGAATATTGATCTTGAACTGGGACAGGAAAAGACTATTTTGGATCTACAACAACTGAATTCTGGTTTGTACTTTTTGCATTTATTAGGTCAGGATAAAAACTACATAGTTCCTGTTGTTAAGCAATAAATTTATCAATTTATTGCACCCAAGGCTTTAAGTTGTCGATACAATTCTTGTGTGGGCAACCCAACAATATTTTCGTAGCTACCTTCTATTTTAGTTACTGCAATTGTCCCAATCCAGTCTTGGATTCCGTAAGCTCCCGCCTTATCCATTGGTAAGCCTGAATCAACGTATTTATTGATATCTAGTGCAGATAATTCTCCGAAAGTTACTTTGGAAATAACGCTAAAAATTATTTGATTTTCACATGTCATTAAACTGACTCCAGTAATGACTTCGTGTGTATTATTTGATAGAAATTCAAGCATTTGTCGAGCTTCTTCTTTTGTTTCCGGTTTATTAAGGATCTTATCCTCAGACGAAACTAAAGTATCAGCAGTAATCACCAGTTCATTCTTCGAAACTGAATCTCGATAGGCATTTGATTTTTTCTTCGCTAAATATTCAGCTACTTCTTTTGCCGATAAATCACTTGGAAAATCTTCGTTGATTTCTTTGATTCTGACTTCGAAATCTACCCCCATTTTAGTAAGCAGATCTTTTCTTCGCGGAGAATTGCTTGCTAAGATAATTTTAAATGACATGATGATTAGATTCTTCCAGTAAGAATTAAATAAGCCACCACAGAGTATAAGATTCCAATAACAGAGGCTATTTTATTTAGCAATGCAGGAAGCTTAAAATGCGATTTGTGACTTCCCTTTAAGGTCAAGTACATACTCCATAAAACCAATGGAGAAAATACAAATGCCAAGTAAGCTAGGCTATATTTATCATCTAAATAATTCTGCTGAATAACAAATATTCCAATTATAATTGTCGCATAAATAGAGACAATTATCAAGGCTGTTTTTTTAATTCCTAAAACAACAGGAAGTGTTTTACAACCATATACTTCATCGCCATCCTTGTCAATAATATCCTTGGTCATTTCGCGGGCTAGAGTCATCAGAAAAGCGAAAACACCAAATCCAAGAGACCAATATAGTACGCTGTATACTACTCCTTTAAAGTAAGGATAAGCTTGTGGATATTCAGCAAGAAAGTCTTGATTGTTGGCCACTAAAGGTGGAATTTCGAATAGTGCGATTGAAAAAGGAACAAGCCCTGTGCAAAAGGCAATTATTATATTTCCCCAAAGAAATTTTCGTTTGAAATTAGTGCTGTAAAACCAAAGAGATGAAATCCAGATTACATGAATTAAAGCCAACTCTATAACTCCGCTTTTGTAAGAAACATAGGCTGCTAAAACAACTGCAATTATATTCATTACAATGTGAGACATCATCGCAATACGACGTTTCACATGTTTTCCAATCAATATTTTATCAGGCTTGTTGTAACGATCAATTTTTAAATCGAAATAATCATTAATAATATTTCCTGCCGCAGCAACCAATACAACAGAAAGTACAAGAACACCAAAGTCTAATTCGGATAACTGTAGTTTAAGTTCATGCAGCTCGGTGAGTGGCTTTAGAATGAACCAACGCAAGCAGTACATTACCAATGCGATAATGAATAAATTCTGACTTCTAATAGCCTTTAGAAACGCGGTTACGGGATGCATTACCATGTGAATTTTGAGGCCTCCGGAGTATTTAAGTACTCTGGTTTAAACCATTTGTTGTGAATTTTCAGGAATTGTTCTACGATATCTCTTACACAACCTTCTCCACCTTTTAGTGGTGAAATGTAATGTGATATTTTTTTTAATTCTTCGGCGGCGTCAGCAGGGCAGCAAGCCAAACCCACTTTTTGACATTACCTCATAATCGGGAATGTCGTCACCCATGTAAAGGCATTCTTCAGGTTTTAAATCATAGCCCAACAAATGCTCCTCAAATACCGCTAATTTATCTGCAGATTTTAGATAAACATCTTGAACGCCAAGCTGCAATAGTCGGTCCTTCACCACTTGTGAGTTTCCTCCTGTAATGATCGTTATTGGGATGTTCATTTTTGCTGCTAGATGCAAAATATACCCATCTTTTGACCCCATACTTCTAGTCATACTTCCATCAGGCATCAAACTTACCGATCCATCGGTAAGCACACCATCGACATCAAAAAAGAGTGCTTTGATGTTTGGTAGAATTTCTAAATAACTTTTACTCATGTCTTGCGAAGATAAATTAAACCGAATGCGCGAACTGTTAAGAATTTTACTCTTGGATGAGTTGAGTCAATTTTAGGTAGACGTTTTGCAGGTTAGGCTCATTTTCGAGATATTCTAAATGTTCATTTATTGTTGTTTGATCATTTCGAATAGCAGGACCAGTTTGCGCTTTTACAGGTCCAGTAAGCTTTGCTTTTTTCAAGGTTTCTTCGACAAGCGGCCAAATAACTTCCTGCGGAATTTTGTTTTGTTCCAATAAAGCAATAGATTCTTGTAGTAGTTTATTGATAAAATTATTCGCTATTACACCAGCTACATGCAGGCCTTTTTTTGCTTCTGTATCAATGAAATAAAGGTTTGACCCAAATGCTTTCGATAGATATTTCAGATGTTCGTCAACCTGTTCTGAGTTAGATTCTAAAAAAGTTGGAATAGAAGAGTAGTCTAAATTATTATTTCCTTTTGTAAAAGTTTGAAACGGATAAAAAACTCCTTTGTTTTTAATAGTAACATGAAGCTCTTTTATTCCAAAAGCTCCCGAAGTGTGCGCGATGGTGGAGTTGGAGTGTTTAAATATTTCTGAAACAGCAGGTATTGAGCTATCAGAGACAGCTAATAGTATTATATCAACTTCTGGAAAATCATTCAAACTAAAAGCTTCAATAGAAAAATCGCGTTTAAACGCTTCTAGTTTTTCAAGTGATCTGGCTGCTATTCCCCTAATTTTATATTTTGATAAATTGAATGAATTACACAAATGCCAAGCTACATTGCCTGACCCAACTACTAGTATAGTTGGCTTAGTTTTCATTATTTACCGAATTTAACGCGAGAATAAATGGCTATTATGGTTCCGATAATCATTATAAAACAACCTAACCAAAGTAAATTGATATATGGAAACACTATGGCCTGCATAACTATAAAATCACGCGAGACATTCTTTTGGATAAATGTTAATTCAATGGAGCCATCTTTAGGATTGATGTTATTAAATGAAACTTTCAATCCTATGTCCTCTATACCATCAGGTAACCCATAAATTTCAGACGTATCCTTTACAATGAATAAAGGTCTTAACGTGTGTTTCTTAGTATTAAAATCCCAAGCTATAAGTTTAGCCTCTACCGCAATATCACTTTCTTGCAGCTCAACCTGCTTTATGTCTATAGGGAGAATTCGTCTTACACTATCAAGAATAACGATGCTTTGTTTTAGATAAAGTGTATCGCCAACTTTTACATTCTTAACCTCGGGTTCACCATATTCTTCTTCATCTTTTTTATCTTCTTCCAGAATAGCCCATGTGACATGGGTATAGATATCTTTATCTAAGAAATGCCGCGTATCTGGTTCTGCAACATTTCCCATTCTAGGATTCGTTTGCACTCTTGGTCTGAGAGTGAAAACGGATTCAAAATCACCATTTGGCAATCGTTTCATATATTCTACTAAGAAGTATACGTTGACTCCTTCTTCCTCTTTTCCGCGATAGCTTACGTAATAATCATCCATTGGAAGAGTGTCATTTTCCATAAGGAGAATGTTCTCTTTGTTCTCAAATTCCTCACCGAGTTGTTCAACGTCAAAGCTGGAGGTGTTGTTACTAATATTTTTTTGCTGGCTCATCGAAATAAGCGCTCCAATCATCATTACTCCAAACCCAATGTGCGAAATTGAGGATCCAGCATGTCTGAACTTACCTTTCAAAATAGAGAGCCAATAATCAAGATTACCGAGTACAGCAAAAGATCCTGTAAATAATAAAAACAACTCAAACGGATTGGTCATTTTGAGCAGGAACCCAATTGCACCGCTAATTACTAGGGCAGCAATTAGGGACCTCAAGATTGCTTTTGAGAAGGACTTAAAAGCAGACTTTTTATATTTTAAGAACTGGCTGAAACTCATGAAAAGTAAAACCAATATTACAAACGGAATCTGCCAGCTGTTGTAATGTGAAATAGCATCCGATGGAGGAGCAAGGGAACTTCCAAATATTTTATTGATTACTGGAATTGAGGTGCTAATTAATATTTGAAACGAAGAAATAAATAACACCAACGAACCTGTAAACATCCAAAACTCTCGTGTCCACAAATCTTCTTCTTTTTTATTTCTGGGAAGCGATTTGTAGTTTACGACCAAGGCAACTATTGCAATAAAGATGTAGGATAATAGGTACAACAGTAATTGTCCAGACATTCCTAAATCGGTAAATGCATGCACTGAAGAGTCTCCTAAGATTCCACTTCTGGTAAGAAATGTCGAATATAAAATCAATATAAAGGAGATAAGAACCAGTCCAAACATGGTAAAAGATACACCACCTTTTTTTTCTTGAATTAGCATTAAATGCATTCCGCCGACAAGGGTTAACCAAGGAACTAATGATGCATTCTCAACGGGATCCCAAGCCCAAAAGCCCCCAAAACTTAAAGCTTCGTATGCCCAAGCACCGCCCATAAGAATTCCCGTACCTAAAATCATTACGCTAAAAATAGTCCATGGCATTGCAGGTTTTATCCATTCATTGTATCGTTTTTTCCATAGTCCAGCGAGTGCATAGGCGAAAGGAACTAGAGTTGATGCAAAACCAAGAAAAAGAGTAGGAGGGTGGATTGTCATCCAATAATTCTGCAAAAGAGGGTTTAAGCCTCGGCCATCTAAATGCAACAGATAGTCTGCGCTTTTGAATAGGGGTAGGTTTACAAATTCAGGATGATCTCTTAGTAGAACTGTAAATGGATTTGAACCCACTTTATATTCTAGTATATATACTCCCAGAAGCATACTCGACAAAAATACTTGTACAGAGGAAAATATAGCCATTACACTGGTTGTCAATTTTCCATTTCTCCAAATGATTATTGACCCTAAAACGGTATGCCAGAATGTCCAAAGAAGAAAGCTGCCTTCCTGACCTTCCCAGAAGCAAGAGAAAATATATCGAAGTGGCAGTGCTTTACTTGAATGTTGCCATACATAGTAGTATTCAAAATACTGATTCATCAGCATGTAAAACAATACCGCAACTATTCCAAAAACACTAGCGGTATGACCTATAAAGGAAATATTAGCTAGTTTTTTCCATGTTTTATCTTCGTTTTTAGATGCGTAGAAATACGAAAGCATTGCCAGTAATGCAAAGCAGAAACTTGTTACAACAAAGAAATTTCCTAATTGACCTACAATGAGGTGTTCACCTATATATTTCATGAATTCGCTGTGCGTTCTTTTTCTAGTTCTTCAGGTGACTGAAATTCAGGCGACCCGTTATCATATTTAGATGGACATTTCATTAAAATTTGATCGGCATGAAATTCATTCTTTTTTGACTTTCCAATAATTACAATTTGTTCTGACCGATCAAAATCTTGAGGTTTCGATTTATGAAGAACTACCTTACGCTCTACACTGTCCTTATCGTACATATAAAACTGAAATAGATCTGGATTTTTCTGGGGTTCGTACACTTGCGGCTTCTCTTTGTTTAAGTAACCGACAATGTGAAACTCAGCTTGTTCATTTTTTGAAGATTCTGTGAAATTTGAGTAGGTGCTAGAATCATTAATAGAGCCGAAAATCACTCCAATCGAAATAGCAATTACAATAATTCCAATGATGTGTGTTTTTTTCATTTTGGATTATTTTTTTCCAACTTGTCAAGTTTCTTATCTATGCTGAATAGATAAATTGCTAAGCCTATAAAAATGATAAGTACTACAGCAACTACCACGTAAATCTTTCCTTCTGATCGCATATTTGTCGCCATCTCAACTCCTTGTGCGCTGAGTCCATTCATTAAGAAGAAAAAAATCGTTGTGAGAAAAAATGAGATATTACTACGCATATTTCTGAGTATCATCAATGTTTTTAATTCGTATTTTAATACTGGTAATCCAGGCTCCTATGAGTATCCAACCTATAACTGCAGGGTAAAAAACGATACGCATTGTATTGTCCATATCATAACTTCCAAAAGCTGGATTACCTCCATTGCCTGGATGCAAGCTGTCGTTCAATCTAGGAATTACCATTATAAAGAGAATCATCATTACCCATGCGAAAATGTTGTAGACGGCGGCAACTTTAGCTTTTCGATGCTCATCTTCTATAGAGCCTCTAAGTATAATGTACGCAAGATAAGTGAGCATGGAAATCGCAGTGCCATTTAACTTTACATCATTCGTCCAAAAGCTGCCCCAAGTATACTGAGCCCAGATCATTCCCGTAAGTAATCCAAATAAACCCAATACTAATGCAACTTGAACACTTTGATCTGCCTTATTATCGTGCTGTAAATCGAAGCCCGCTAGAAATTTTATTGAATGGAATAGAGAGTAGGAGAGCAAGGCCATCATCGCAAACCACATCGGAATGTGAAAGTAAGTATTTCGGATGGTTTCGTTTAGAATTGGGAGCTCTGGAACTGGTACTAGAAAACCGCCTACTATACTGTAGCTAACCAATACAACGCCTAAAATTTTCCACCAATTTTTGCCCATAATCTCACCTTGATTTTAGTCGCGCCAAAGGTATGGAAATAAAATGTAGGCCATGGTTATGCCGATGGCCATAATACCGCCAATTGCTAAGAAATATCTAAAATTTTGAGCATCATTAACACCTTGTGAAAAATTGAGTGACAATGCTATAATTGTAATTAAAAATGGGATAATAATTGGGAAACTCAATATCGCCATTAGCGCTGGATTATTGGATGATTTTGAAGCAATGGCAGCCATCACTGTCAGAAGAATAGATAAGCCTAAAGACCCTAACACTAGGGTCCCAACGAAGCCGGGAAGATCTACAATAGGATTTCCAAGAAAAAGAGCATACGCTGAAAATGTAACTAAAGAAATTATTAGTAAAAGAACTGAATTATAAATCAACTTCCCCATTATAATTTCTTGAGGGTTTGCTAGCGAGTACATGTATAGCAATCTGTTTTCCGACTCTTGCACGAAGCTCTTAGTTATTGTATTCACAGATGTGAACAGAATGATAATCCAAAGCAATGCATTAAATGTTGTTGTATCGATGATGGTTTGGAAGGATAAGTAGCAAACGAAAACGGTGCTGGTGACGTAAATAAGAATACTAGCAATGCTATTTTTCTCTTTCCAATCGAGCAAGAACTCTTTGTGTACCAATGATTTTACGCGACTAAACTCCACTTTTTATATGTTAAGCTATAAATACTGACTTTTGCAAAGTTAATCGTAGAAACTTATTGAACATGAAATTAGATATTCTTGCTTTTGGAGCGCATCCTGACGATATTGAATTGGCTGCTTCGGGCGCCTTATTGCATCATTCCAGTTTAGGGCTAAAGATTGGCGCTGTTGATCTTACTCAAGGTGAGTTAGGAACTAGAGGAAATGCTACTTTAAGATTACAAGAAGCTGATAAAGCAGCGCAAATTCTTGGTCTTTCAGTGCGTGTAAACCTTGGGCTACAAGATGGTTTTTTCGAAATTAATGAACCCAACTTATTGAAAGTTGTTGAAATGATTAGAAAATATCGTCCAGAAGTAGTTTTTGCGAATGCAATTTCTGATCGTCACCCAGATCATGCTAGAGGAGCAACACTTGTTTCTAGGGCTTGCTTTTTAAGTGGATTAGTTAAAGTAGAAACCAATCAAAAACCTTGGCGGCCAAAATCAGTATATAATTACATTCAAGATCGAGGCATGACACCAAATTTTGTAATTGATATAACACCATATTGGTCAAAGAAAACGGAATGTATTATGGCTTATTCTAGTCAATTTTACGATCCAAAATCTAAAGAACCTTCTTCTCCAATTAGCTCTAAAGAATTTAAAGATTTTCTGGAAGCTCGAGCTAGAGAGTATGGTAGAATGATTGGTGTAGAATTCGGTGAAGGTTTTACTGTGGAAAGACCAATAGGAATAGACAATATTTTAAATCTCAGATAAGAGGTTAAAGTAAATTCAGAAGGCATGTTGAGTTGATTTACCTGACTTTTTATGAAGGTTTCACTATTCGTAATTTAAGACGGATAATAGCATTTAAGTAAAAATGCTATTCTGGAGTTAATTAGAAGGAGATGGTATGCAGTCAAATTCAAAAGTTGACGATTACAAGGTGCATACAACCAAAACCATTATTAGCTTTTAAATCAAAAAAAAACTCCCTTCCGGAAACCGGAAGGGAGTTTTTTTATTCAGATAATATTTCTTATTGAACTACAATTCTATGTGTAGTTTTTTCAGCTCCGTTAGAAACGTTTAGGAAGTAAACCCCTTTATCTAAACCTTTCAGACTAACAGGTTCAGAATGATTTGAAATTACATCAATTATAGTTTCATATACAACTTGACCAACACTATTGTTAATGGTTAATTCAACAGTTGTATTTCCAGAAATTCCACTTAAGTTAATATTGAACTCACCTGTATTTGGATTTGGGAAAATAGCAATCGATTCTTCGTTTGTAATAACAGAACCTACACCAACTTGGAATCCAACCAATAGTGCAACTTCTGACTCACAACCAGTGCTAAGGTCAGTTATTGAAGCACCGAAAACAGTTCCATTTCTTTTGTACTTAGTTAGGTCAACATTGAAAGTTGCTCCTGTTTCGCCTGTAAACTGCCATCCTTGTCCACGAGATTCGTCGAAATACCATTTTACACCTGCACTTGTTCCTGAAGTGATAACATTATTACTTTCAGATAATAGTGGTTTATTAGGCAGAGCGACTACTTCAATTGTTAATGAATTTGAGATAATTGAATCACCACAAGAGTTGAAAGAATATGTAGTAATATTTTGAGTTCCAATTACATTAGTAGGAATGCTGATTAAAGAACCTGTACCACCATTACTCCATTTAAAGGAAGCATTTGTTTGTCCTGTAGCCAGAAGGTCAATTGATCCATCTGCATCAATACAAACTTTAGCTGAACCACCATTTACAATTGCAATTGCAGCTGTGGGTGCAGGTTCTGCGCTCACTACTATTGAATTTGAGCCTGTTAAAGCACTACTACATGCAGTTACATCAACGGTATAGGTACCAGAAGCATTAACAGTTAAAGTTCTTGTAGAACCAATTGTTGCTCCACTACCATCTTTCCACGTGTAAGTTCCATCTGGATTTTCAGGTACGCTAAGCGTTGATTGTTCTCCTGGACATAGGAATTGTGCTCCTGTTATTGTTGCGTTAACTGCATCTACAGTGTCAACAATAATTGTGTCAATTGAACTACCAGCACAATTTGCTACTTCAACAATATAAGTTCCAGGTGATGTAATTGAAAATGTGTCAACAGTTCCCGGTATTCCTCTGTCCCAAATAATACTTCCATTTGATCCAAAAGAAGAGGCATTAACAGTAAGTACAGCTTGAGATCCAGTAGCACATAATTGTGAAACTGAAGAAGAAACACTAATTTTTGGTCCTTGACCATTTGAAGGTCTTACTACTTCAAATGACTCTTGCTGAAGACCACATGCCGTCATAATATCACAAGTATAAGTTCCTGTTGTAGTAATATTCAATGAAGCAATAGAACTTAAAGTTGTACCAAACTGATCTTTCCAAGTATAGGCAGTACCACATGAAGCACTAGCATCAAGAACAGCACTATCGCCCGGGCAAAGCTCATTTGATCCAAAAATAGTAGTAATGCAAATGTCTTTTGCAGCAGAAATACTAGAGGCATTTACTTCTAAGTATACCATTTCGTTGTTTCCGACAGCGTGAGTTTCAGGACCAACTGCAGTTCCGGGAGCACCATCTTCCATATAAATCATACGGAATTTACTGTCAATTTTTTTAGGTACAACACCATAAACACATTCTTCAAAACCAGCACCAGCATCGGTCATGTCTTTAGGAGCAGACCAAGAACATCCACCGTCATTAGAACGAGTAACCCATTCGTGACGGAAATGACGTGAACCGTTATTATAAAGTTTTCCACCTGTAGAAGATCCGTCTTCCATAAGGTTTGTGAATTTCAAGAAAAGGTCACCTGAACTATTCATTCCAACGGATGGGAATGAACAGACGGATTTTCCTCCATAATTTGTAAGACCATCAAAATTAGCTGGGTATCCAACTATTCCAACTACTCCATCAGCATTTACATCTTGAAAATTGAATAGTCTTTGGTGATTGTTGTCTCCATAAGATTCTTTCCAATAAGCTAGTCCATTCGCAAGTGGGAACGTATTGTACATTGGTGGATTATCTGTAATATCATCATCGTTCCATCTCCATGTTCCAAAGAAAACATGCACCATTCCATTTTTGTCAATAATTAGATCACCAGTGTTATCTGAAGTAGTAGGTGTATCTGTTATAGCAAAATCACCTAAATCAAAAGCATCACGCTGAAAATCAAGAGGAATGTGTGTATTCCAAGTTCTTCCATTGTCACTTGATTTTACTACTCTTACGTCACCAAATCGGTGAAATACAGCAATAGCTACGTTGTTTCCATCTGCAGTAATGGCATAAGAATCACCACCAATTCCACTGTAAACGCTAGCATCAATACCTTTTAGAATTTTGTTTTTTACTGTCCAAGTAGCTCCACCATCATCAGATCTACTGTAGACCAAGGCACCATCCATTCCGCCAACCAATTGACCATTAAAACCTCCACCAGTAGCAGGAGCGACGGGCTCAGTAAGAGCAATTAAATGCACGGTATTATTACTAGGTCCTCCAACTACAGCTCTCGGCCATATGAGGTATCCAGAACCCACAGTAGGAGCAACTTTGGCACCTGTTGGATCTTTTGTTTCAGTCCAAGCACCAGCACCTTTGCCATTTCTTTTTAACATGATCAATTGATTGGAAGCAGTGGTATGTGAAATTACGATTTCATCACCATTGCCAGTGTACATAATTGATGCCCAACCAACTCTTTCAGACTCGATTCTATTTACTGGAGTCTTAACAGTCCATGAGGTTCCGTCATGATATAAGTATCCAGTTCCACGATTAGCATAAGGATCTCCTTGACTTGACATTATAAAGCCAGCAGAAAAGGTGCCATCAGAATGACTAACAAATCTGTTGTCAATAGCAGCATTGGTCATTAAATCATATTGTGAGGTTCCGAGGACGATACCTGCACTTGATGTAGCTCTTGATCCAAAGTTTACCGGAGATAGAACGTTATTCTTTTTTGCTCCTGAAGTAATTCCGTATTTGTCCCATCTTATGGTTTCTTCAACCGACGCAGGAACTGCAATATTCTGGCTTTCTTTAATTGAGGTTTGAGCGTTTACCCCAAAACCTGCAACAAAAAAGCAAGAAATAAGACTTAATCGTTTTTTCATAGTCTGTGATTTATTAAAAAATTATTATCTGAATATTGAAAATTTTGCCCAAAGTTAATTAATAGATATTGACTTGCCAACAAAGACAGGTACAATTAATAAGAGGTTGGGATAAGTTTTTAGGTTTTGAAAACTTTGAACCAGCTTCCAAGTGAAATCCACTTAAAAACCTCAGGCTGCTCTTCTGAGGTATTAGCATTTTTGGAGATTGATTTGGAAAGATGATTTTTCAAATCATTTTTATTTAATAATTCTTTTGGAATATAGTCGATATAGTCTATCAGCTCGTCTTCAGATTCTCGATATCCAACTATTCATGGGGGTGCTAAAACCTAGTTTAACCTGCTTGTCTAATACAGATTTAGGAATTAAATCATGTTTTGTAAGAAGGTTTCGGAGTAGAGGTTTGTTGGTTGAATCATTGTATTTGAGGTTTGACGGTAATGAAAATGCCCATGTTGCAAGTGCGTGGCTGCTTGCAAAAGGAACTCGAGTTTCAATCGAAAATCGCATACTATTCCTATCTTCTGCTCGTAAAAGTCCAGTAAGAAAACCTTGATAATAATCTCTTATCAGGAATTCATTTAATGTTTTGGGGGTAGTTTTTGATGAGAAGTCGAACTGAGAAAGGATATTAGGGGATAAAAACTTGACATCATTCTTTAAATTAAAAAGCAATGATTTTTTTAAATTAGGAGCACCAGTTAACACGTTTTTTCCTAGTTCCTTTAATAGCTGTTTAGCGTTAGAAGGGCCATTTATTGCATTTTTTAAATTTAGAGTTTGCAATGCTTTTAGCTGCTGAAACTGACCATGCTTATAATAACCTCCTAGTAACTCATCCGCACCTTGACCATTCACCAAAACCTTGATACCTTTCTTTTTCGCTGTTTTCATAACTTCATACTGAGCGAATGTACTGGTAGATATTAGTGGAAATTCTTGAGTGAACGATATGTCTTCAAGTGTTTGGGTAAGTTCTTTCCCGTTTGGATAAATTGATTCCCATTCAAGGTTATGTTTCGAAACAGAATCAGATATTAACGATGATTCATCCATTATTTCTCCAGGAAAAATTGCTGAAAAAACTGGAATCGAAATTTTTGGATTTAACTTTCTTAAAAAAGAAACAATCGTAGAGCTATCCAATCCACCACTCAAACAGGATCCAACGGCAACATCAGATCTTGAATGGATTTTAATGGCATGTGATAATATGGCATACAATTCTTCACTCAATTGATCAGCGTTTTTTGTCGTTGATACTTTCTGAGATAAAAAGGTTGTAATCGGATCAAAATATCGGTTCTGTTCTGACTTGAGAGTTACTAAGTCAATAATTAATTCAGTTCCAGATTCAATTTCGTTTATCGAGTTGAAGAAGGTGTTTGAACCAAAATCAAATTTATTTTCGATTATGAATTTAGAGTATGAATCGGTGTTTATGCTATTGTCTGTAAATGGCAACAAAGCCTTAATTTCTGAAGCAAAACGAATTTCATTTTTCTTAGAAGTATAAAATAAAGGCTTAACTCCTGTTCGATCTCTACTAAGGATGATTTTTTGTTCCTTTTTTGAGAAAAGAGCAAAAGCCCACATTCCCTCCAGTTTAGCGTATAAGTCGCTGCCCCATTCGGCATAGCCCTTAACTAAGACCTCCGTATCGGATTGGGTTTGAAAAGAATGACCTTTAGAAATGAGTTCATTGCGAATTTCGATGTAGTTGAAAATTTCACCATTGTAAGAAATGCAGAAATCTTCTTTGGAATCAAACATGGGTTGATTTGCTTCTGGCGTAAGGTCAATTATTGAGAGCCGTCTATGACCAAAACCAAAGGCGGCATTTTGATCTGAGTCATTGGGAATTGGATTTCCTACTTCACTAAATACTGTAATTCCTTCATTATCAGGTCCACGGTGTTTAATAAGCTCATTCATCTGATGCAACTCATTGCTCATTTGAATGGCGCTAAGGTTTGAAGAAGAAATTACACCACTTATACCACACATTACCAAATTCTTTTTAGAAGTGTGTTCTTTATATCGAAGGAAGTATGAATAAATTTTCCAATCATTGAATTCCAGCTCAAATCCGTCTCTTTTTTGAACATTATTATTTGAAATACAGTTTGAAAAGTAAAAACTATTGAAGTAGTAATGGCAGCTCCTTCGAGATTAAAAACAGGAATCAATAATAGACTTAATAGCAAACTTAAAATTAACCCTAATCCACTAGTAAGGAAATTATATTTATACAAAGCTAAGCCAGCAAAATAATGACTGAATATCGTTGAAACAGACATGAAAAACACACCAGGAACTAAATAAAAGAATAGGCTTTTTATAGAACTAAATTCCACTCCAAGAATCAGTGAAATTATAGATTGTGGAATGATGAGCAATCCAATAATTGCAAATAGAGTTACCATTGAACTAATGAAAATCATGCTAATGGTGAGGTCGATGGACTTTTCTTTTTCCTCAGAGTTGGCAATTCTAGAGTATTGTATGGTGCTCATTGCGTTTCCGGGAATAAGCACTTTCTCACTAAGTTGATTTCCGACCGAATAGATGCCAAGGTTGCTAAACGATGTAAAGGATTCCAAGATTAAATAATTGAATCGATAAACGCCAAATTGGAGCAAGTTAGTTCCTTGTATAATAGCTCCATAATTAAATGTCTCTTTTATCATTTGCCAATTTGAGCTGATTGGTTTATTAGATTCTGAAATTTTTGAAACAAACCAGATTGTGAAAAACAACATAACAATCTGCCCTATCAGATAAACATGCAAATAGTCTGTAATTTCGGTCGCGCCAAGTATTTGGTAAGAGATAAAAATACCAGATACCATAATCGTGGATTGCATTATGGACGATAAGTTATAGCCGTAAATCATTTCCTTGCCTACTAATAAATGCAAATGAGTATGATTGGCGGCTTGAATAAGAATTATTACAGCAAGAAGCAGAAAGGGGAAGTTGAAGTTTTCATTAAAAAGAAACAGAAATAAAAATGTCAGTAATGCAATGGTAATGGACCATAAATGAGAAACAGTTAAAATTTGAAGCGTTGAAAATTTCTTTTGAAGGTAAACCAAAGAAGGACCACCGATAAATTCGGATACTTGGACCATAAGAGTAATAGTGATGATGTATACAGCCAATTCTCCTAATTTTCCAGCACCTAAGTAGCGAGTATTTAGAATGAGAGTGAGTAGGCCGAAAATCGCCATTAGTCCTCTAGAAAAAGCCGTTCCAATAATTTTATTAATCATTGATCTAGGGCATGTTGGTAAGCTATTTCAACTTTATTTATAAACGAAGATTGCGAAAACTTCTCCCGCACCTCAATAGCACTTTTTTCAATATTTATTGTTTGTTTACCTTTTCTGATTCTGTCAATTGCTTTTGCCAGTTCGATTTTATTGTTTACGGGAATTTTAATTCCAAAATCGTAAGGCAAGTGCTCAATAGGACCACCGCAATCGGTTATGATTATTGGTTTTTTAGCTGCTAAAAATTCAAAAGCAACGATTGAAAAAGTTTCCTGATTACTATTTATTACACCAACATCGCAGTGATTGATTTCCTTTAGAACTTCTTCGTTAGACAATCGACCTTTCCAAATGATATCCTTCTCCATTCCTAAGTTCTTAGCCTTATAGCGAAGCATATTGTTGTCTGGTCCATCTCCTATTTGAACAAGAATAATATTCGAATTGGTTTTTTTAACTTGAGAAAAAGCTTCTAATAGTCCAGAGATGTTCTTGTCAGAGTCAATGTGGTCGGCAATATTCATAAAAACAAACTTACCTGAGGGCAGCTCATTCTTAGTTTTTTCCTCTTTACTAAAGCTAACTATGTTGGGTACAGTGAAGTATTTGGAAACTAAATTTTGGTTTTCCATTAGTCCTCGAAGGTAGTTCGAGTTTACAACAACGGAAGTGGAGGAATTAATTAACGATTTTGTAATTTTTTTCCTTAGCCAACCGCTGTATTCTTGATTTGAGCCATACCCGGACCAATGCTCGCTCAAAATAAGAGGAATGTTTAGTCTCTTTTTTGCATGAAGGGCTATAATTCCTATTGGAAATGCTACATGAGTATGAATTAAATCAAATTTCTCGTTTTCAAGAGATTGTAGTATTTCCTTCCAAGCGATATACCATTGCATAGGCTTTACGAAAGAATTAGTCGGTGTATAGTAATGTGAAATGTGTGTAAAACCTCCATTGATTGAGCACTTCTTTTCTTTATTATTTACCTGAGCTTCAAGTGTATGTAAAATCACTTTGTGCTTAGAACCAATAGCACACAGTTGATGTTTAACAAAAACCCCCAGTTGTGGATCTTTGCTATTTGGGTACCAACTAGCTAATGCTAGTATTTTAAGTGTTTTACTCATTTCTTGAGGAGATTCTCCACAAACCTAAGAATTTGGTTTTTATTGCTGATAGATTTTGAAATTCAGAAAGAATTTATTTTACATTTGCCGCCCAGAAAATGGTGGTTGTAGCTCAGTTGGTTAGAGCATCGGTTTGTGGTACCGAGGGTCGTCGGTTCGAGACCGATCTTCCACCCATAATTAAAGAAAGGGATTCAAGAAATTGAATCCCTTTCTTTGTTTGTAATAGTACACTCTTGTCAAATTCTATTTTGTCAACTTCAAAAATGATATCCATAAGTCCTTCCTGTTTTGCAAAAAGACATAATTCGACATCTTTTTCTTTAGCAAAATTGCTGGTTCTATTTGTTCCAAATAATTCTTGTTTTGAAAGGTATTTTAAGTCAACGGTTTTGAGTCATTCAAAGGACACGAATAAACTTTTCTTAATAATTACAAAGACAAGATTTATAGTTTCAAATCCTTCTTTTAAAATTTTTCCCCGAGTAATTCCAGCTTGTGGTTGAGTCAAAACTATTTTAATAGTTGACTTGCTTCCCATTAAACCCGAAGTGTAGGTATTTGCATAATCACTAAAACTTGAATCGATAATAACTTGGTTGGCATATTGTTCATTTTAACAGGAAATTAAAACAAGAGTTAATAAGCTGATTTTAGGTAAATTAAGTGTTTATTTTGGTTAAAATTAAACAATTATAAAAAATAAAATCGATCAAGTTACAGTTAACTTTTGCTTGCTAGCAGAATGGTATGCTATCTCAGTTTACCTAGTAGAATTTAGGCAATTAATTTTTCTGATGCTTAGATAACCCCAAAGTACCAGCTTTCATTTCATTGTACCGATGGGCAAGTACCGCCAATAATTCTGAAATATTTGTAAATGCAGCTTCTGTTGCTGGGCTAATTTCTTTGTTGGTCATTCGAAGTAATAATAACCCGAAAAGACCATTTGTTGCTGCTTCAATTGGACCAATGTTTTTGTTCCCAGATTTATTTATCAAATCTTCAATGGCTTCACTGGCTTTCTCGTTAAGCTTTATGTAATGTTCGTCTTGATATAATGTAAGAAGAGTGCTGTGCAATAAGTTGAGTTCAGTAATTATTTCATGCAGATCTTCTAAGTGACCTTTTTCTAATAAATCAGAAGAACGCATTTCTTTAATGATACCAGAATACCAATTTCTAATCTCTTCTTTTTTAGCTTCGTTAACAGCGTATTGAGCAACTAGTCCAGATTCAATTTCGGCCATGTCGAAATTCATAGTTCGAAGCATTCCTTCTATATTGAACATGTAAAGAAGATATTCTACTATATTTTCTTTCTTTTTTTGGAGTGCTATAATCATTTTTTTACTTGCTTAGTTTCCGTGTATTTTTTGTTTAATCCTTCCATTACCTCATTGGTTAAATCCAGTTGTTTGTCTGCATGTAAAACTCCACCAATTTCACTTTTACCTAAAACATACTGATAGCCTTTCTCTTCTTGTATCTCTTCTAGGTAAACATCTAGAGAAGTCTTGATTTTTTTAACCATTTCAGATTCTTTTTTGGCCAATTGGTTTCCAAGAGATTCTTCCATTTTACCTAAATCTTGTTGCTTTAGCATTAATTTTTGTTGAGCAGCTTCACCTTGGGTTTGAGTCATATATGGCGCTCTTTCTTTTAAATCATTGTATTCAGCTTCTAGCTTTCCAAGTTGATTATCATATCTCTTTTTCAAGCGCAATTGCTCTGCTACTAGCTCTTCTTGCATGTCTTTGTACATAACTAAGCCGTTAAATAAACTGTCTGTATTTAAGTAATACACATTTCCAGTTACATTAAGAGTGGCCTGTGCACTTGTCTCAGAAGTGTCATTTGCGATAACTTCCGCTTCTAGTGTTCCTGTTTTCATTGTGAATAAATACACCACTAATCCAGTTAATATTACGTTCCAAACAATCAATATATTTTTCATAGCTATAGTTTTAAATTCCAGAATTAATTGGGCGGCAAAATTATTTTAATTTTCTTACTTAATGTGATCTGAAATCACAGATTTCAATACGTCAGGATAGTTTGTGATAATGCCGTCTACGCCTAATTCAATAAGTCTTTTCATTCGACTCCGATCGTTTACTGTCCAACAGTAGACTTGCTTTTGGTTTAGATGGATTTTGTCGATCAATTTTTTGGTCAAAAAACGGTGATCAACATTAATTGATTCATAATGGTTTTTACGTAGAATATTCTCGACCATTACTCTTTTGTCCAGTTGGATTTTGAAACCAGGAACTTTAACTATAATGAGTTTTTGATACCTAAACCCAGTGTAATATTTATCAAGGAGGTTCAATATTCGCGTATCGAAGGATTGAACAATTACTCGTTCTTTAGCATCGGCTTGGATTATTGAATTCATTAAATTTCTGAGAAAATTTACTCGAACCACCCTTCCTTCGCTTTTTATTTCAACAAGTAACTCGCATTTTCCTTCTGTTTTTTGCAGCACTGCATCAAACGTCGGAATCGTTTCGTCTTTGAATTCCTTTAGGCCAAACCAACGTCCGGCATTTATTTTTTGAAGTTCATTGAAGGAATGCATTCGTACAAAACCTTTTTTGTCAGTTGTTCGGTTCAGTTTAGCATCATGAAAAACAATTACTTTTTGATCTAGTGTAGGGCGAACATCTAGCTCAATAATGTCCGCATTTTGCTCAATAGCTTTTTGAAAAGATGCTAATGTGTTTTCTGGTGCATAGGCAGAAGCCCCTCGATGTGCAATTATTTTTACCACGTTCTACAAATAAAGCCATTCTTTACAATGTGTTATCTAATTTTGCACTGCTATTAAATAATTTATGCTGAAACTAAGATTACCTACGGATCCTAGATGGGTCAATATTGCGGAGAAGAATATTGAAGAAATTCTAATTGATCATGCTTATTGCGAACAAAAGGCTTCTTCAACCGCAATTAGCTTGATTGTGAACTTTCCTGAACATATGGATTTAGTCGAGGCAATGTCGGAGTTAGCTATGGAGGAGTTGTCTCATTTCCAAATGGTAATTAAGAAATTAAAAGAGCGCGGTTTTCAATTAGGCTTGAAGCGAAAGGATGCATATGTTAATCAACTTTTTCAGTTTATTCCAAAGGGAATAGACAGAAAAAAGTCATT
The DNA here is from genome assembly GCA_905181875.1 of Flavobacteriales bacterium UBA6770. Lineage (GTDB taxonomy): Bacteria > Bacteroidota > Bacteroidia > Flavobacteriales_G > Salibacteraceae > UBA6770. The sequence goes on along the minus strand of CAJIZH010000003.1, from coordinate 222,142 downwards.
GGTTTATCGATTACTATTTGCTGGAATGATTGAAGCTAGAAGCTGTGAACGTTTTAAAGTCCTTTCTGAGAATATTAATGATGAAGACTTGCAGAAATTCTACTTTGGTTTAATGAAAAGTGAGGCTGAACATTATACACTATTTTTAAAGTTTGCGAGAAAATACGGTGAAGGCGTTATTGATGTTGAAAAAGTTTGGGCTGAATTCTTGGATTTTGAGGCTGAAATTATTTCGAAATTAGGCACCTCAGAGCATATTCACGGTTAATTTTTATCCAGCTTCCCATAGATTGAGTTTTGACTAATAAACTCAGGAACTAACTTTTTGATTTTCCCAACAAGTTCGAAATTATCCTTACTGCTAGGTGAATCCACCAGCGAATTTATGTCGTCTTCTATATCTTCAATGTTGTAATCTCTCACCTTTCCAATCATTATTTCAGGATGGTGTGTTGGAATAGTGTTCTCAGCATTGTTTAGTAATTCTTCGTAAAGTTTTTCACCCGATCGTAACCCCGTAATTTTAATTTCAATGTCTTTTCCGACTTTTAAACCAGAGAGCTTAATCATCTTTTTGGCTAGGTCAATGATTTTTATAGGTGAACCCATATCAAAAATGAAAATCTCACCACCTGCTCCCATTGCGCCGGCTTCAAGCACTAGTTGACAAGCTTCGGGGATGGTCATGAAATAACGGGTTATTTCTGGATGTGTAACGCAGACAGGACCCCCATTGGCAATTTGCCTTTTGAAAAGTGGAATAACAGATCCGTTACTGCCCAATACATTTCCAAATCGAGTGGTAATAAATTTTGTTTTTGAAATCTTGCTTTTACTTTGAGCATAAATTTCAGCAACTCGTTTAGAAGCTCCCATTACGTTCGTTGGGTTAACTGCTTTATCAGTTGACACCATAACAAAAGAGTCGACTTTGTACTTGTCAGCTAGGTCAACCATGATTTTGGTGCCCAGTATATTAGTGAGAATTGCCTCTGAAGGATTATCCTCCATAATAGGCACATGCTTGTATGCCGCGCAGTGGTATACAACATCAGGCCGAAAGGTATTGTAAACGTTCTCCATCCTCGAAATATTTGCAACATCTGCTACAACTATTTCACATAGATTTTCGCCAAACTGTTCTTTTATTTCATTTTCAATATCGTAGAGTGGAGATTCAGCTTGATCTAACAAAATAAGTTTAGAAGGGAAAAAGTGAGAAACCTGCCTTACTATTTCAGAACCTATTGAACCTGCAGCACCGGTGATCAAAACTCTTTTTTCACTCAGTTGGCCTTTTATGTTTACGGAATCCAGATGAATAGGTTCTCGCCCCAGCAAATCTTCAATTTTTACTTCTTGAATTTGGTTTGAACTTAATTCGTCATTAATCCAATTCTTTACTGGGGGAACATGAAGAACCTTTACGTTTTTTGTGATAGCACGCTCAACAATTTCTTGTTTTCGTGTTTTGGCTAAATTATTAACAGCAATAATTATTTCGTCAATTTCTTCGTTTTCTATTATGTACTCAAGTCTTTCGATAGGATAGATAGTGACACCTTCAATTTTCTTTCCAATTTTTGCTTTTTTATCTGCAATAAACGCGATCACTTTGTATTTGTGATCTTCATCACGTTCTAGGGTTCTTTTGGTTACAATTCCTTCTGCAGCAGCTCCATAGATTACGATTCGCTTCGTGTCCTTTGAGGCATTTTTGAATTCAAAATAAATCAGCTTTACGGTAATTCTAAAAGCAATCATTAAAAACATGGTGCACAGGTATTCTATTATTAGAACAGAAAACGGAATTAGAAACGATTGATTTACAAAGTAGAAGGAAATGCCATTAATGGTAGCTATTAGTAAGCTTATACCCGTAATAATAACAAAGATGCGCTGCATATCAATAGTTGAAGTGTAGCGAATAATTCCTGAGTATGTTTTGAATATGAAGAAGCTAGCAATTCTTAAAGAAAGCACAATTGGAAAAATATAAACAAACGTTTCTATATAATCTATGGGGATGTTAAAATTGAAACGAAGCAGGTAGGCGAGTAATAGCGAAAAAATACTAATCAACAGATCGATCGTAAAGATGATCCATCTCGGTGTATTTTCAGTATTAAATATTACCATGATTGAGTATTAGAAGTCAAAATTACAAGAATTGTAGAATCTACGATACAGCCAGATGATTAACTTTGCCCACTTCATTTTTGATAAAAAAATTACATGAAAAATACAGCACTTACTGATAAGCACATAAAGTTAGGCGCCAAAATGGTTCCTTTTGCTGGCTACAATATGCCAGTTCAATATACTGGAGTTAACCAGGAACATGCTCATGTTCGTTCTGCTGTTGGAGTATTTGATGTTTCTCACATGGGTGAGTTCTACATAAAAGGAGTGGAGGCAGAGCAACTCGTTCAGAAAGTCACGAGCAATGATGTTTCTCAATTATTTGATGGTAAAATTCAATATTCATGTCTTCCAAACGGTAAAGGTGGAATAGTGGATGATTTATTAGTTTACAGAATCTCTAGTGAAGAGTTTTTATTAGTGGTAAATGCATCAAATATTGATAAGGATTGGGATTGGATTTCTTCTCATAACACTTTCAAAGCAACAATGGAAAATAAAAGTGATTCAATTTCACTTTTAGCAGTGCAAGGGCCTAAAACAACTGAATCGTTGCAAGGTCTTACCAATGTTAATCTTGCTGAGATGGAGTATTACTCATTTAAGATTGGGACATTTGCTGGAATTGATAATGTGATTATTTCTGCTACGGGCTACACAGGAGCTGGTGGGTTCGAGATTTATTTTCCAAATGAGAATGCAAGTGCAATTTGGGCTGGCGTTTTTAAGGCTGGTGCTTCAAACGATATTTTGCCAATAGGATTAGCTGCTAGAGATACTTTACGATTAGAAATGGGCTTTTGTCTGTATGGAAATGATATTGACGATACGACTTCTCCACTAGAAGCCGGATTAGGTTGGATTACAAAACTGAACAAAGGCGATTTTATAGATAGAGAATATTTAGTAAATCAAAAAGAAACTGGCATTACCAGAAGGTTAGCTGCTTTTGAGATGGTTGATAAGGGTATTCCCAGACATGGTTATCCAATAGTTGATATAGAGGGGAATGAGATTGGTGTGGTAACTTCAGGAACCATGTCTCCATCATTAAAGAAAGCCGTAGGACTTGGATATATCAATGTACCAACTAACAAAGTCGGTAATGATATTTTTATTTCAATTAGAAATAAGTCAGTGAAAGCTTCAGTAGTTAAACTTCCATTTTATAAAGGTTAAGTAATGTCAACATTAGAAGTAGCATACTCGCCTGACCTTTACCAGTTTTATAGAAATGATGATGCCATCGTTGTAGTTATTGATGTGTTTAGAGCAACATCTGCAATCTGCACAGCATTCGAATGCGGGATTAAATCAATGATTCCAGTTGAGCATATTGAGCAAGCGTTAGATTATAAGAAGCAAGGTTTTATTGTTGCGGCAGAGCGGAAGGGTGAGGTAGTAGAAGGATTTCAATTAGGTAATTCGCCTTTTCACTATATGAATGAAAAGTTGAAGGGTGAAACTACAGTCATAACTACGACAAATGGAACTAGAGCTATTGAAGTTTCTAAAGATGCACACCAAGTAATTATCGGTTCCTTTTTAAATATCTCAGCCATTTGCAGCTATTTGGTTAAAGAGAAAAGGGATGTTTTGCTGCTTTGTGCAGGTTGGAAAGGCCGCTACAATATAGAAGATTCTTTATTCGCAGGTGCAGTGGTTAATAATCTGTTAGTCGATGAGAATTCATTTGACTTGTCAGATTCAGCCACGTCTGCTAACTTATTGTTTGAATCATCAAAAGGCGATCTAAATAACTTTTTAAAAACCTCTTCTCACCGAAGGAGATTGGGTAGGTTAGACCTTGAAAAAGACATTGAGTTTTGTCTTCAAAGGGATTATACGAATGTGATTCCTGTCTTGGAAAACGACCGTTTGGTTCGGTTAATTCAATAAGATTGCATTTTATTAAATCGACGAAGACCTCTGTCTGTTAAGTGGAAATTAAAGTATAATCTACTGTTTTTTAGTGTTTTATTGGATATTTAGGGTTATTAGCAATCCGAAATATCGTTAATAACTTTGTTGAAAACTGAAAATCGGGATTCAAAAAAGCCCCCTGTGAGAATATTTAGCTTTGTTCAAACCGATGAAACTAATTAAAGTGATATCATTTTTAACTAAGAGAAAAATTTCTGAAGAAAAACTAGCAGAAAGCTTCACTGCTGGAATTTTGCAATTAGTAGATATTGGCTTTCCAGAAGTTGCATTGTTAATTAATGAAGACCCAGAACTTGAAATAGCTCCAACTATCTCTGCTAATGCTGCCGATAAATTCCTTCTTATAATAATTGCGGGCAACTTATTATACGTGCCAAAGCTTTTCAATAATTATCAAGATGTTAGATTGGTAGAAAGTGTATTTAATAAGCTTTCAACAGCCTTGAATATTGATAAGGAAAAGTTGAAACAGTTGGTAGCATCTTATCAGAGCTATATGAATTGTATAAATATGCCTTCTAAGAATATTCATTATGCAATGAGTAAGGCGGTGTTTTTTAAATACGAATTGAATCAGTATCAAGATTCTTATTTTCGAAATATGAACTCACCAAACCCACTTTTCCTGAAAAGACTAGATGATATTGTAGAACATTTTATTTGGAATTGGGAGGAGATTAAGTCCAAGTATAAGTTGGTAGAATAACACTTCTATTGTTGCATAATCTGGTTATTTTTAACCGATGAATTTTAGGCTACTTGTATTTCTGATTCTGCTCATATCTAATACTCTAGGGTGTTCACTTATCCAGCAATCATTTGAGCCTACTCAAAACATTCCGAACTCTTTCTTAGAGATTGAATTAGAAAAAGAGGAAATAAAATCACTGAACTTTATTTTTCATGTGTTTAATGATTCGCTTGGGAATGGGAATTTTCAAGACAGAGCTCCTGATATAGATTGGCTTCGAGGTGAAATTCGTGGAGCTAATAAATTTTTAAGTAATGTTGAAAAGCCTATTCCGTTAATTGGAAAGCATATAAAGGATTCTAAAATTCGGTTTCGGATTATTGATATCAAATTCTGGAATTCTAACAATGGAGCCAAGGCACAGGTTTATGGGAAGTACGACCATAAAGATCTTTATCGAGAATTTGTTTTAGAAAATGAATCACTTACAGAATTCGAAAAAATACACTGTGTTCATGTATTGCTTTCAGGGATTAAGCCTCGAGCTTATGGCGGTCGAAATATTTGTATGACAAGGAGCTGTAAAGATGGTTTTGGGTTTCAGAATAACGTCTTGTATTTTGAAGGCATGTATCAGGTTTATACTAAAGAGTTTGATATTTGGGGCATAGGAGCTCATATAGCCCATGAAGTTGGCCATGGCTTGGGATTGGGGCATTATGAGCATCGGCTGGGTCCTTGCACGAGTTGTGAGGGCTATGAACCATGTCCACTAGTAGGCTGTAATAATTTTATGGAATCTAATGATGGAGGAAAAGGAATGACTGAATGTCAAATGAAGCTTATGCATCATTTGCTAAAGTACGGACCTAGAGATTCAATAATGATTAATCCAAACAGCAGGGCTCATTATCTCATAAAGGACCCACCAATTAAACATTAAATCGTGGGTGTCTAGTTAGATTATAGTTTAAAGTGCTTTATAGCCATATTAACTACTTCGTTCCCGATTGCTAAGCAAGCTGTTGCGGCAGGACTTGGAGCATTTAAAACATGAATACTGTTGTCCTTATATTCAATTCTAAAATCATCTTTAGTATCACCATTTGTTGACAACAGCATTGCTCTTACTCCAGCTCTTCCTGGTTTAATATCTTCCATTGTAAGAGATGGGATTAAGCGTTGAAGTGTTTTTAAGAATAGCTTTTTGCTGAACGCTCTGCGATATTCATTAATTCCGAAAGAGATGTTTTTGAAGAATAGCTTCCATGTGCCACCATAGGTTAAGGCATCGATAGTATCTTTTAAATTGAAATCTGTTTTTCCGTAACCTTCTCTTTTAAATGTAAAAACGGCATTTGGACCACACTCTATTTCACCATCAGTCATTCTGGTAAAGTGTACTCCTAGAAATGGGAAATCTGGATTTGGAACAGGGTAAATTAGGTGTTTAACCTTGTGTTTTCCTTTTGCTGTTAATTCGTAATAATCGCCTCGGAAACCAACAACTTTTTCTTTGATATTTATACCATCTTTTTTGGCCATTCGGTCAGCTTGCAGTCCTGCGCAAAAAATCATGCGCTTTGCTCTATAATCACCATTGTTTGTACCTACGATGCTAATTCCTTCTTTTTTACTTATTGAGAGGACTTCATGGCTAGTTAATGCTTTGGAATTAGGATTTAAACCCACAAGTAATTCCGCTAATTTATCAGTAGTTCCCACATAATCGATAATTCCAGTACATCCGACACGTAGTCCTCTTATTCCTTCACAATGAGGCTCAATTTCTTTAATTCTATCAGGACCAATCTCCTCGATATCTTCAACTCCATTTTGAATGCCATTTTGATGAATCTGATCTAAAAATGGATATTCACTTTCATCTGTTGCAACTATGATTTTACCGCAGATGTCATAAGCAATGTTATGCTCTTTGGCAAAAGCAACCAATTCACGTCTACCGTCAACACAGTTTTTTGCCTTGTAAGAACCCGGCTTATAATAGATTCCTGAATGAATTACTCCAGAGTTATTACCACTTTGGTGTGGAGCAAATCGATTCTCTTTTTCCAGTACTAGAATATTTTGATTGGGGAATTTACACTGAAGCTTATAGGCAGTAGCCAATCCAACAATACCTCCACCAACTACACAAAAATCATAAGTCATATCCATAAATTAAAATGCAAAGTTAAGTTCTAAGACATAAAAAAAGGGCGGATAAACCGCCCTTTAAAATATAATAAGTGGGAAACCCCAAATTTATTTCTTAGGTATCTCGTCAGAAACGGTGAGTCTCGTACGTCCTTTAGCTCTGCGACTGGCTAATACTTTACGTCCACCTTTAGAAGCCATTCTTTCTCTGAAGCCGTGTTTGTTTATTCTTTTCTTATTCGACGGTTGAAACGTTCTTTTCATTATAGTGTATTATTTGTATCGCAAAACGAGCCGCAAAAGTAGAACTATTTTAGATTAACTATCAAAGTTTATCCAAATATTTTTTTTTCCACTAAAAGGATCATGCAGTGAGCAATTCATGATGTTTTTAGCACAATTTATTTTGAATATTGAACCAATTTTTTAGTCTCAAAAAATTCACCTTCAATTTTATCGGAAATAGAAAACAGCTTGACGCTTTTTTGCACGTTTTTAAGTTCTTGACTTAAGTCGCCTCCTTTCAAACAAAGGATTTTGCCATTATTTTTTAATAACGGTGTTGTATACTCTAGAAACGGGTCAAATGCTGTAACTGCTCTGCTTAAGGCAATATCATATATTGATTTGTGATGCTTTGCATTCTCATGCAATCCAACACAATTTTTAAGACCTAAAGATTTACAGACCCCATTGACAACTTTAATTTTTTTACCAATGCTATCAATCAAAACAAAATTTGAAGTAGGATTTATAATAGCAAGGGGGATTCCGGGGAAACCACCGCCCGTTCCTATATCTAAAACATCCAGTCCATTATCCAAATCATAGAAAAGAGAAATACTAAGGCTATGGAGAATATGACGCTCCATTAATTCATCAATATCTCTTCTGGATATAACATTGATTTTTTGATTCCATTCGGAATATAACCCACCTAATTCAGTAAGTTGGTCTTTTTGTAAATCCGTCAGGTTAGGGAAATACTTTTCTAGAATTTGAATTGACATAGTTTAAATACTGTTTCTGCGGTCTTTTAATATTTCATAAAGCAATTCCTTTGCTCTAAATAGCTGAGCCTTAACGGTGCCAAGGGGCAGATTCATTTCTGTAGCAATTTCTTGATACGAGTACTCTTTGAAATAACGAAGTTCAATTAAAGCTTTGTAACGCGGTTTGAGTTGATCAACCACTTTATGCATTAATATTATTTTCTGATTCTGTATAATTTCTTCCTCTGGAGTCAGTGTGTATGAAATAGGTTCGTAATTCTTGCTGTTTTCTTCACCTTCTTGATTGGCGTCAAGAGAAAGAGTTTTCATTTTTTTCTTTCGAATAAAATCAATACAGTTGTTGGTTGCAATTTTATAAAGCCAAGTGCTAAATGCGTAAGTTGGTTCATATTGCTCCAGCTTTTTAAATGCTTTTCCAAATGCTTCAATTGTGAGATCTTCAACATCAACTTCGCTTCTTATCATTTTAAGCAGCATGTAATAAATGGGTTCTCGGTATCGAGCCATTATTTCAGCGTAGGCTTTTTCATCATTATTATCCAAGGCTCTGCAAACTAGGGTATAATCATATTTTGCCTTATCTGAAAGGTTATTGTTTAGTAGTTTTTCCATAAACTGCCACTTTGCAAATAGTTATAGCACAATGCAAAAGGATAAAACAATATTATAAAGATATCGCAGATAAAAATCCAAGGAAGAAGGTCTAACGATTTGGAGGTTTTTAATCCTTTATACGAAATGGCCATACTTACGACGAATACTAATATTAATGCTATCAGGGCAGCGAGATTGACGGAACCTATAAATAAACAAAATCCAGCAAATAGATAAAAAGTCAAATTGACTAGTGTAATCAAAGACAACAATACTTGAGTTGTAAGTTTGTAACGGACTCCAGTAGTCAAATGTCTTCTCTTTTGTTCTAAATATTCTGCCCAAGTTTTTTTAGGAATAGATTGAGTATAAGAATTACTGTCAAATATGAATGCTGTATTTGTTTGATTTGCATTTTCATTCATAAACAAATCATCATCACCACTATTTATATGCTGATGATTTGAAAAACCTTTACCTTCAAAGAATAAATTTTTATTGTAGGCCATATTTCGACCGACCGCCATGTAGGGTATGCCTAGTTTACCTATGCCAAAATAGTGCTGGGCAATCAGATGAGTTTCGGCTCGTATCATTTTATTTACAATCCCTGTTTCTGCTGAGTAGCCTCCATAACCAACCACAATGGACTTGTCTTGAAAGGGTGCGACCATATTTTTTAGCCATTGATTTGAAACCGGTTTGCAATCTGCATCGGTAAAAAGAATATAGTCGTACGAAGTAGCTTTTATTCCAATGGTAAGCGCGAATTTTTTATTGAAATTGAATTTATCGTTTTCTTGGATTACCGTTACTTTTAGATTAGAATGCTTTTGTTCAAATACTCTTAAAGTATCTGCAGTGTCATCCAATGAGCGATCATTTACAATAACAACTTCAAAGTCAGGATAATCTTGAACCATTATGAGTGGAAGGAACTTCATTAAGTTAGCAGATTCATTTCTTGCACAAATAACAATTGAAATTGGTTTATTGAATTTTGGTTGCAGCTCTTGCATTAAGCTCATTTTGAGGTTCACCAATAATAGCATAGAAATTTTCAAAACGAAAATTCCAATAAGTGGTAAAAAAAGTGGCGAGGCGATGGTTTGCTCCATCCTGCAAAGGTTTCCAAAATGAATGCTTAACATAGAAAAACTGGATTAACTTTTAAACAAGCTTGTCTCGTTTATCTTTGTGCACTTTTTAGCTATATGGAATTCAAGTTAAGTGCTACCGATACTCAATCAAAGGCCCGTACAGGTGTTTTAGAAACCGATCACGGAACGATAAAAACGCCAATTTTCATGCCTGTCGGAACCGCTGGTTCTGTTAAAGCAGTGCATCATAGAGAATTAACTGACGAAATTTCGGCTCAGATAATTCTAGGAAATACCTATCATTTGTTTCTTCGACCAGGAACTGAAATTTTGGAGGAAGCTGGAGGTTTACATAATTTTATAGGCTGGGATAGGCCAATCTTAACGGATAGTGGTGGTTACCAAGTTTATTCATTGTCAGGCACTCGTAAGATTACAGAAGAAGGTGTGAAATTTGCATCGCATATTGACGGATCAAAACATGTCTTTTCTCCGGAACGAGCGGTCGATATCCAGCGCTCAATTGGTGCTGACATTATTATGGCTTTTGATGAATGTACTCCTTATCCTTGTGATTATGATTATGCAAAAAACTCAATGCATATGACGCATCGTTGGCTGGATAGATGCATAAATCAAATGAATTCAACTGAACCAAAATATGGACATAATCAAGCTTTATTTCCAATTGTGCAGGGAAGCGTTTATAATGATTTAAGAAAACAGTCAGCAGAGTATATTGCCAATAAAAATGCTTTTGGTAATGCAATAGGCGGTCTGTCAGTAGGAGAGCCACATGAGGAATTGTATGCAATGACAGAGCTGGTTTGTGATATTCTTCCAAAAGAAAAGCCAAGGTATTTAATGGGAGTTGGAACGCCAGCTAATTTATTGGAGTGTATCGCATTAGGTGTTGATATGTTCGATTGTGTTTTGCCGACACGTAATGCTCGGAATGGACAATTATTTACTGCTGAAGGAATTATAAATATCAAAAACAAAAAGTGGGAGCGCGATTTTTCTCCTATAGATGTTGCTGGGAATACTTATGTCGACACCGTTTATTCGAAAGCTTATCTGCGACATCTAGTCACATCAAGAGAAATGTTGGGAGCGCAAATTTCATCAATCCACAATTTAGGTTTCTATTTATGGTTAGTAGGAGAAGCAAGAAATCAAATTGAAGCCGGAACATTTACCGACTGGAAAAACATGATGTTACCTAAAATCTCTAGAAAACTATAAGGACGTGAAGATTATTGATCTTTATATAATTAAGAAGTTTCTAAGTACGTTCTTCTTCATTCTAGGCATCATTATGCTGATTGCATGCATTTTTGATTACAGTGAGAAAATGGATGATTTCACTGAACGAGGGGCGCCTTTCTTTGGCTTAATTTTCGATTATTACTTCAATTTTGTTTTGTTTTATGGTAATATGTTTAGTCCCCTTCTCATATTTATCACTGTAATTTTCTTTACCTCTAAAATGGCGAGCCAAACGGAAATAGTGGCGATTTTAAGCAGTGGGGTTTCCTTTAAAAGATTGCTCTTTCCGTATCTGATATGTTCTATTATTTTGGCTTCTATGTCATTGATGCTCAATCATTATTTAATTCCAAATGCCAATAAAGTCAGGATAAAGTTTGAAGAAGATTACTTTAAAATGACCTTTAGAAACTACGACAACAACATTCATAAGCAAATTGGGGATAATGACTTTGTCTATTTTGAAAAGTATAATGTTCAAAGCGATATAGGTTATAAATTCACTCTAGAACATTATAAAGGGCGTGAAATGATTTTTAAAATCAGTTCGGATTATGCTCAATGGGATAGTACCAAAGAGGCGTGGGTAGCTCATAACTATGTAAAAAGATATATAGATGGAGATAAAGAGCGAATGGAAAGAGGAAAGTCCTTGGATACTATTCTAGATTTATACCCATCTGAATTTGAGGAAAGATTAGAGTATACTACTCAAATGATGAGTACACCAGAGTTAGATGAATATATTGAAAGAGAAACATTGAGTGGCTCAGAAAACATTACTTATCATTTGATTGAAAAGCATCAGCGGACTTCAGTGCCATTTGCTACATTTATAATGGTGTTTATTGGTGTTTGTATGAGCAGTAGAAAGGTTAGGGGGGGAATTGGTTCTCATTTAGCCTTAGGGTTATTAATTGCTGTAACCTATATCTTTGCAATAAAGGTTGCCTCTGTCTATGCTACTAATGCGGGACTTTCTCCTTTTTACGCTTGTTGGATTCCTAATATTATTTACGGAATAATGTCAATTTATATTTACAGAAGCGCACCCAAGTAACTCAAAGTTTCGCCTTCCAAACATTGCAATTGGGAAATAGATTTCCGGTATTTGGTGCGTTCCTAAAAATACCGTAATAGGTACTTCCAGTTCCTGAAAGAGAGGTATATAACGCACCCAAATCCCTTATTTGACGCTTTATAAATTCAATTTGTGGGTATTTGCGAAGCATGGGTTCCTCAAAGTCATTGGTTAAGTAATTGTTCCAGTAATTGAATTTTAGATTTTCAATTGAGTCTATATCTAACTCGAATCTGCTTCTCGGTGTTATACTTTGAAATGCGTCTTTTGTTGAAATATGAATTTTTGGATTTACAAGGAGTAAATGGTATCCAGATAAATCTAAATTTAATGTATGCAGGTATTCACCTCTCCCTGTCACTATTGCCGGCTTATTATTTATGAAGAAGGGACAATCACTCCCCAATTTAGCAGCATAACCTTCTAACTTTTCCATTGATAACCCAAGATGAAAAAAACCATTTAATAGGTTGAGCATAAAAGATCCGTCAGATGAACCTCCACCTAAGCCACCACCAGAAGGAATTTTTTTTAGAAGCGATATTGTAATTGGATCAATATGATATTCTTCAGCCAAAAGTTCCCATGCTTTATAGATCAAATTAGAGGTTGGGTCTCCCGATATTTCTGCACCATAAATTGAAATGGTTGTTTCTTTTGAATTGTTTATTTCTAGCGCGTCCCTAATAGGCACAGGATAAAAGATGCTTTGAATTTCATGAAAACCGTCATCTCTCTGATTAAAGATATTAAGTCCAATATTAATTTTACAATTTGGGAAACAAATCATGGCGTACAAACATAATTAGAATCTCTGCTCTTACTGGTATTATGCTAATTTTGCCGAATAAATAATGAATTATGCCTGTATTTCTTGATTTTGAAGAACCAATAGCCGATTTATTTGAACAGCTTGAAAAAGCGCAACAAACTGAGGCAAAAGGAAAAGTTGATGTAAAAGATACTATTGCTGATCTGGAGGCTAAGCTTGAAAAAACGCGAAAAGAAATTTACAAGGATTTAACTCCTTGGCAGCGTGTACAAACCTCTAGACATCCTGAAAGGCCATATACACTCGCTTATATCGAATCTTTGACTGATGATACTTTTATCGAATTACACGGTGATAGGAATGTGAAAGATGATAAGGCCATGGTAGGTGGTTTTGGAATGTTTGAAGGTCAGTCAGTTATGTTTATTGGACAGCAAAAAGGTAAAAACACCAAAATGCGTCAATATCGAAATTTTGGAATGCCAAATCCAGAAGGGTACAGAAAAGCATTGCGCTTAATGAAATTGGCCGAGAAATTTAATAAACCGATTGTCACATTAATTGACACACCAGGCGCATATCCAGGTTTAGAAGCTGAGGAAAGAGGACAAGGAGAAGCAATTGCGAGAAATTTGATTGAAATGGCTCAGCTAACGGTCCCTGTAATTTGTATAATTATCGGCGAAGGAGCTTCTGGTGGTGCGCTAGGAATAGGAGTAGGGGATAAAGTTCTGATGCTTGAAAATGCATGGTACTCTGTTATTTCTCCCGAGAACTGCTCGGCAATATTGTGGCGAAACTGGGATCATAAAGAAACTGCAGCAGATTCATTAAAGCTTACAGCTGAGAATATGTTAGGTAATGGATTAATTGATGGGATTATTCCAGAACCAAGTGGAGGCGCTCATTCTGATAAAGAAAAAGCATTTTATTTTGTCAGAAAGGCAATCAAGAAAAATATTGTGGAACTTTCGAAGTTAGATGCTGATGAACGTGTTAATTTACGAATTGAGAAATTCAGTAACATGGGATTTGTTCAGGACTAGTTAGTCTATGAATTGAATATCAACTACATTCATAATATTATTTGTTTTGGAAATTTCCCGAAACGATGGATAGTCCAGTATAACTATTGATGCGCTAGTTAATAAGGCTAATCTATTTTTTGCAGTGTTCAATCTAACAGCTATAATGACCTCGTTTGAGGTAAATATCTCGTTTCTAATGTGGTCTTTGGTAAATAAATACAATTGATTTCTCATCGGAATAACTACCTCAGAGTCTGAAACTTTAAGTGGTTTTTGGTTTAAGCAAATACCTTCCATTATGTCAATAATTGATATGTTGTTCTCATTTTGAGAGAAACGTTCAATTTGTACATTACGAGCAACGTTGTGAAGGAAGTATACCTGTTTTTTGTTTCCAAAATCAAATAAATGTGCCTCCGCGGTTAATCGAGTGACATTTTGACTTGAAATATACCCACCGGTTCTTTGATTGTAGTTGGCTATGATGAACGAGCCCCCATTGGTGGGTCGTTCAATACTATAAATAATGTCACCTATAGGAAGGATTTCTTCCGAGATGTCCATTTGAAGTTCAGAGCGTACGATTTCCCTATCCAGATTATTATACCCAATTAGTTGATTACTGGGAGTCGATGTCGTGGCATAAGTGCCAGATTCATAAACAGCCATAGCACGTATAAATGGATATGTACGAAATGTATTTTGTAATAAAATAGCAGGTTCAAGGTTTGAGTTCACCTTTATCAGTCCACCTGTTTGCTTAGTTGAAATATAAAGGTTTTTATTTATCGAAACACAAGATTGAAATTCATAATCAAATGTTCTTGGACTGCTAGCTGGAGATAAATTTGTAGTTAATTTTTGAATAACGAATTTACCGTATTCATTTTTCAGAATTTTCACTAACTCGATTGAATTCGCTATTGAATCTTTAGAAATGTTTAAAGTTCTTTTAAAGTTATTTGTGCCAGCATCACTAATGATTTTGGCGTTTAATTGTAGTTGCTTTTCTGAAATATTAGAGTCAATTATAAATACAAACTGTACTGTAGTGGCACGATTATTAACCTGAACAGTGTGTAATTCAAGGTTTAGATTGGACTCGGGAGAAGTTAGACTGACAGTAATTGACTGAATATTGCTTGTAAATTTAAATAAAGCTTCAACTTCAATATTCTCTCCTTTGCTGAATTCCATGGCTTTTAATGGAGACATCCAATGTACTTGGGGAATTGCTTTTTTTTCTACCTCCATTTTCTTGCAACTAAAAAGGATACAGAAAAATAGCAGAGATAAAAAGATGGACTGAGATATTGTTAGTTTCATTAATACTAGAATGTTAGTATTTTTATTTTTTGTTATTGATAAAGTAGTTTTCAATATAGCTACATTTGCGCTCATATATGTAATGATATGAAAAAGATAGCAATTCTTGCAGGTTCATTAATGATTTTAAGTTTAGTTTTTTCTTCATGTAAAAGCCATGAAAGATGCCCTGCTTACAGTCAACATCCTATAAAGACTGCGCCTCAAGCGTAGTTTTTATGTAGTATCCAACATAAAGTTGGGCCTTCCTCAACACTTACAGATTCTTTCTTAGGTTTCTTAAATTTGGTGTATTACTATTGCAAAGTGAATTATAAGAATGATTTAGTATTGCGCGCGGCAAATGGCGAAAACGTTGACCGCACGCCTGTTTGGTTGATGCGTCAAGCGGGTAGAATCTTACCTGAATATCGAAAGGTTCGTGCGTCCCTCTCAGGATTTAAAGAATTAGTAGAAACGCCAGAATTGGCTGCAGAGGTAACTATTCAGCCTGTCGATCTACTTGGTGTTGATGCAGCAATAATTTTCTCTGATATTCTGGTAATACCAGACGCAATGGGTTTACCTTATAGAATGGAAAAGGGAGTCGGTCCGATATTCGACGATACCATTAAGAGTGTTTCCGATATTAATAGACTGAAAATTGTAGATCCATATTCAGATTTGAAGTATGTTACTGATGCCATTAGCATAACCAAAAAAGAATTGAATTGGAGAGTTCCTTTGATTGGTTTTGCTGGTGCACCTTGGACTATTTTTTCCTACATGATTGAAGGAAAAGGATCAAAAACCTTTTCGGAAGCACGAAAGTTCTTGTATCAAGAACCAGCTGCGGCTCATGACTTGTTAGGTAAAATAACAGATAGTACAATTGCTTATTTAAAAGCCCAAATTGAAGCTGGGGTAGATATTGTTCAACTATTTGATCAGTGGGCTGGGATTTTGCCGAAAGAACAATATCTAGAATTTGGATTAAAGTACCTTCGTAAAATATGTGATGCGATTAATGAAGTTCCCATTACAGTATTTGCCAAAGGGGCTTGGTTTGTATTGGAAGAATTAGGAAAGTTAAATTGTAACACTATAGGGCTTGATTGGCATACTTCTCCAGAAATGGCAAGAAGATTGATTGGGACTGAAAAAACATTGCAAGGAAATTTAGATCCTTGTTTATTATATGCTTCAGATGAAGATTTGGTTAAGGAAACGATATTGATGTTGAATAAGTTTGGTGGTCAAAAACATATTGCCAATCTAGGACACGGGGTTTATCCCGATACTAATCCAGAAAAAGTGAAGCTATTTATTAATACTATTAAAGAATATAAATTTTAGAACTATGAAAAATTCAATTGTAGCAGTAGCGTTAGCTTTAATCCTAGGAGTTTCTGCAACAGCGCAGGTAAATAAAATTCCAAATCCAAATTTTGATAATGTCGACAAGAAGATTAAAGCTCCTGGTCAACTTACGTTGGCGTTAGAATGGTATTCCCCTGAAGGAACACCGGAGGCTGATTTATATGAAGTTGGCGCTAAAAAACAAACAGTTTCTGTCCCTTTAAATGTTAGAGGTAGATGTGAAACTAAAGAAGGTGAGCATTATGCTGGTTTTATGGCTTATTCAGAAAGAGAGGCTAGTCCGCGTACCTACTTGCAAACCAAACTTCCTAAGAAATTAGTAGAAGGAAAAAGATACTGTTTGAAAATGCATGTTCAGTTAAGTGACATTTCAAAATATGCAGTTGATAATATCGGGATGTTTTTGGGGTCAAAAGCCATTAAGGCTAAAGATATTGAAGCTTACGACATATCTCCACAGTTAACTCATAGCGGTAACTTAATTGTTGAGGAGATGTTTGACTGGGTTCAGGTTTGTCAACCTTTTACTGCTGATGGAACTGAGCGTTATGTGACGATAGGAAATTTCGCTCCTCAAGCCGCAGTGAAATCTAAAAAGATGAGAAGACCACGTGAGTTTAAAATTCCACAAACAAGAGATGGGTATTATTTTGTGGATGCAGTTTCAGTTATTGCGTTAGGTCATTTAGAAATTCCTTGTGATTGTCAAGTTATTCCTGAAACTGGTCCTGAACTGGATGTAGTTTATACGAAAAATGTAAGTACTGATATTGAAGGAACTCCTGAAGAAAAAATAGTCCACATGGTTATTCACTTCAAAAAGAATCTTGCAATACTTGGATCTCAGGATAAAGCTACTGCTGATGATGTAGCGCGAATTTTAACTAATAATCCGAATATGAATATTGAGTTAGTAGGTCATGTTGCTCAAATAGAGTTAGAGGAAGTCGCTGCCAATAGAGCAAAAGCAGTTTATACTTATTTGGTTACTGAAAAAGCAATTGACGCAAACAGAATTAATCATCGAGGTGATGCTTACAATAATCCTAAAGTTGATGGGATGAACGCTCAAGCCAATGCAGAAAATCGAAGAGTGGAATTTATTGTAAAGTAATTGCACAAAATAATTATCTGTATAATTTGGCTTTTGCCAATAGATATTTTAGCTCAAAACCTGGTTCCAAATCCCGGTTTTGAGCTTTTTTATGACTGCCCAACAGGCCTGCGCCAACTGAATAAAACTAAAAAATGGTATGCTGGGAATACTGGAACTCCAGAATACTTTAGAACAGATTGTAAGTTCACTAACGGGGAACCAAATTCGGGCCGCGGATTTGCCGGGTTAATTCTTTTTGGAGGATATACTGATGCCTTAGAATACATAGGTGTAGAGTTAACTGATACGCTAGAGGAAGGTGTTAAGTATTGTGGCACTTTTCATATTCGAGCCGCAGATTCCTACATGTACATTGACCAAATTGGGATGTTAATTTCAGAAAAAAAGCAATATGTTGATATGTGGGCTCCAATTTTTAAATCACCACAAATTTTATCTAAATATTCGGAGCCTATTGTTCCAGAATTAGGTTGGTTGCAAGTGAATGCTGAATTTATTGCTTCTGGAAATGAACGTTTTATAACTATTGGAAACTTTATAGAACCTGATAGACACGTTAAAAGTATTAATGAGTTTAGTAGTAATGGAGGTTTAGGCTGGAATTCTTATTATTTGTTAGATGACGTCTCTATTATTCAGATTGAGTCAGAACAGACTTGTGAAAATGTACTGCGACAAAAAAATTATGTTGCTGAGCAGCCTAGTCTTGATACAATTGAAAGGATAAATACTTTTTACTTTGATAACGATAAGTTTGAATTGAATAATAATGAATTTGAAAGATTGGTGAAATGGAAAATCAAATTAAGAAGTATAGCTGTTTTTGAATTAAATATTATTGCGAGTGCAGATTCTAATGCAAGCACTGATTATAATTATTTTTTATCGGTAAAACGTTCCGATTACATTTTATCTATCTTGAGCAATGTTTTAAACTCAAATAATTTACAGATTGAGAATAAAGGAGAACTGAGGCCATTCGCAGATAATTCAACCGATAAGGGAAAACAACTAAATCGAAGTGTTCAAATAATTATTAAAGGTTTTGAGAGAAAAAAATGATAAAAAACTACAATTGGCTTGGGCATTTTACGATTGGGCAAATTCAGTTTATCCGTTAATTGTTACAACAGCAATATTTCCAACTTTCTATGAGGCTATTACCACTCAAAAGACCGAAGCTGGAGTTGTAATTACAGATAAGGTTGAGTTTTTTGGATATTTATTTTCTAACACTGAACTGTATTCCTATGTTATCTCAGCATCGTTTTTGGTGGTGTCATTTTTATCTCCATTACTATCTGGACTAGCCGATTTTTGGGGTAACAAAAAATTCTTTTTGAAAATTTTCTGTTATTTAGGAGCAATATCCTGTGGGATATTATACTTTTTTAATGTGGAATATTTGGAATTAAGCATGATTCCTGTTTTTACAGCAAGTATTGGTTTCTGGGGAAGTTTAGTGTTCTATAATGCTTATCTGCCTGAAATCGCAGAACCACAAGATCATGATAAATTAAGTGCAAGAGGCTTTTCACTTGGTTATATTGGTAGTGCTCTTCTCTTGATTATCATTCTAATTTTAATCATGGTTGGTGGAATGAATGCTCGGTATTCTTTCATTATGGTTATGGTTTGGTGGATCGGGTTCGCGCAATATTCCTTATTGAAACTACCAACCTATAATAACGAATATAGACACGATAAACCTAATTTATGGAAAGGTATTCAAGAGCTAAAAAAAGTGTGGAATGAGCTAAAGCACATTAAGTTAATTAAGAGTTATTTAGGTGCATTTTTTGTGTATAGTATGGGAGTTCAGACGGTTCTTTTAATGGCTGTTTTGTTTGCTGCGAAAGAGGTAGATTGGGGAAGCGATGACGCTGGTAAAACAGGATTAATTATTTCTGTACTTCTCATTCAATTTATAGCAATAATTGGAGCGGGATTGTTTAGTAGAATGTCTAAGAAATTTGGAAATATTAGAGTATTGAAGGTCGCCGTTTTTATGTGGGTGTTAATATGCACATGGGCATATTTCATTGAAACGCCTGTAGATTTTTATATTACCGCTGGTATTGTCGGGTTTGTAATGGGCGGTATTCAAGCATTGTCAAGAAGTACTTATTCTAAAATGCTCCCTGAAACTGAAGATCATGCTTCGTATTTCAGTTTTTATGATGTTTTAGAAAAAATAGGAATAGTTATAGGCACTCTGTCTTATGGGCTTATTGAGGCTATTACAGGATCACTAAGAAATTCGATATTCGCTTTAGCTGCGTTCTTTGTAGTGGGTTTAATTCTATTGTTTTTCGTCCCAAAACACGACTGGTCAAAACCAACTACAGTTATTGAATAAGCTCTAAAATGTGTTTTTCAATTATTTCTAATGGAATTTGATGACCACATTTTTCTTCAATTAATATTGTCTCATTTGATGATTCGGCCCATTTCCTTATAGGAGTAGAAGGTATTATTTTGTCGTATTTACCTAGAATTATTCTCACAGAAATAACCTCCTGGTTAATTTTAGACTTTACCTTATTTAGATTAGCATTTAATTTTCGATGAGCTCTCCAAATATTAAAAACTAATTCGCGCTTCTCTGCGGAATTCATTTGTTGTTTTGCGAAATTCAGCTGTCGCTTTGAAGCAAAGCCACCTATTTTACTGATTTTAATAAATGTATTAAATACCCAAGGCTCTCTGATACTAAATCTATTTATAAACTCACCAAATTTTGTTTGACTCGCAAACCAATACCAAGGATTACTCTTAAAGCCGTCGGGTGCAAATAATACAGCTCCTTGAATACTGAATGTAGTAGTTTCCAAAAGGGTGAGAACAGCTTTAGCGCCAAGACTATATCCAACAAGAAATATTGATTCAACTTGCTCGTCTTCAATTATTTTAGAAACATAATGAATCAAATCTTCTTTCCAAAGCGTTTTTTCTGGATTTTTTTCCTCGAATTGTGATTCGGAATGAAAGGGTAAATTAATACTGATGATTTTTACTTCAGAAGTAAGGTTAAGAGTCATAAAATCGTCTGCTTTGCGTCCATACCCATGAAAGCAAATTAGTCCTTTGGAGCCCGTCCCCTTTACCAAATAGGATAGTTTTAAGGTTTTATATTTTAAAATTCTCAAGTTATTCACAACCGTTCAAAACTAATGGGAAGCTGTCAAGTGCAAAACGAAAGCTTTGCTTTAAATTTGCAGCCTAAAATTAAGGTCATTTTAGAAACTCTCAAATATGCATTTTCCTTTAAGTCCAAATTGGACTGTCAAATGCTTTTTCCCCACCTTTCTCACTTCAATTCTTCATTAATTTTTCAAGATTTATATTATGCCCAGAGATAATAGCATTAAACATATTTTGATTATCGGAAGCGGTCCAATAGTTATTGGCCAAGCATGCGAATTTGATTATGCTGGTTCACAAGCATCTCGATCTTTGCGAGAAGAAGGTATCACTGTTACTTTAATCAATTCGAATCCCGCAACTATTATGACAGATCCGGTAACTGCCGATAATGTCTATTTGCGCTCATTGGACCCAGAAAGTATAGAATTCATACTTAAAGAACATCCAGATATTGATGCTGTGTTGCCAACTATGGGAGGCCAGACGGCTTTGAATTTGGCTATCGAGTGTGATGAAATGGGGATTTGGGAAGAATATAATGTGAACATCGTTGGAGTTGATATCGATGCAATAAACATTACCGAAGACCGACAGAAATTTAGAGTGCTAATGCAAGAGATTGGGATTCCTATGGCACCTCAAAAAATCGCTAAATCTCTTCTTGAAGGAAAGGAAATAGCACAAGATTTTGGTTTCCCTTTATGCATTAGACCTTCTTTTACATTGGGAGGATCAGGAGCATCTTTCGTGTGGGATTCAGAAAAATATGAAAACCTGTTAGACATCGGATTGCACAAATCGCCTATTCATGAGGTGATGATTGATAAAGCCTTATTGGGTTGGAAGGAATTTGAATTAGAGCTACTTCGTGATAAAAATGATAATGTAATTATTATTTGTTCTATTGAGAATTTCGATCCAATGGGCATTCATACAGGTGATAGTATAACAGTTGCGCCGGCGCTTACACTTTCTGATAAAACATATCAGAAAATGCGAGATATGGCGATTAAAATGATGCGTGCCATTGGTGATTTTGCTGGAGGATGTAACGTTCAATTTTCGGTAAGCCCTGATGAAAACGAAGACATTATTGCTATTGAGATTAACCCGAGGGTTTCTAGATCTTCAGCTTTGGCGTCTAAAGCAACGGGTTATCCAATTGCTAAGATTGCAGCTAAGCTTGCAATTGGTTATCATTTAGATGAATTGGAGAACCAAATTACTAAGTCAACGTCAGCTTATTTTGAGCCGACATTGGATTATGTAATTGTGAAAATTCCGCGTTGGAACTTCGATAAGTTTAAAGGCGCAGATAGAGATCTAGGACTTCAAATGAAGTCAGTAGGTGAAGTAATGGGAATTGGTAGAAGTTTTCAAGAGGCACTTCAAAAAGCTTGTCAATCTCTTGAAATTGGACGAAATGGTTTAGGTGCTGATGGAAAAGGGATTACTAATCAAGACGAAATCTTGCATTCACTAAAGCATCCTAGTTGGAACCGTTTATTTCATATTTATGATGCTATTAAAATTGGCATTCCATTTAAAACCATCCATGATAGAACTAAAATAGATTTCTGGTTTTTGAAGCAAATCGAAGAATTGATTATGCTCGAAAATGAGATTGAGAAATACAGTATTGGTTCTTTACCTGATGAACTTTTATATGAAGCGAAGCAAAAAGGATACGCTGATAGACAAATTGCTTATCTTGTTAAATGCTTGGAGAGTGAAGTTTTTACCAAACGTTCAGACGCTGGAATTAATAGAGTTTATAAACTGGTTGATACCTGTGCTGCCGAATTTCCAGCAAAAACTCCTTTTTACTACTCTACTTTCGAACAAGAAAATGAATCGATAGTTACGGGTAAGAAAAAAATTGTGGTCTTGGGTTCTGGTCCAAACCGAATTGGGCAAGGAATTGAATTTGATTACAGTTGTGTTCACGGCATTATTGCAGCGAAAGAAGCGGGTTACGAAACTGTAATGATAAACTGTAATCCAGAGACGGTTTCTACTGATTTTGATACTGCTGATAAGCTTTATTTTGAACCTGTATTCTGGGAGCATATTTACGATATCATTTTGCATGAAAAGCCAGAAGGCGTTATCGTTCAACTTGGAGGTCAAACGGCATTGAAATTGGCAGAGAAGCTTACTCGATATGGAATTAAAATTATGGGAACATCTTCCGATGCGCTTGATTTAGCAGAGGATAGAGGAAGATTTTCTAATCTTTTGGCAGAGAAGAATATTCCATATCCTAAATTTGGTATTGTAGAGTCTGCAGAACAAGCCTTGGAATTAGCGGCAGATCTTGGTTACCCGCTATTGGTTAGACCAAGTTACGTTTTAGGCGGTCAAAAAATGAAAATCGTTATTAATGATGAGGATTTAGAGCATCACGTAGTTGATATTTTGCGTGAATTGCCAAATAATCAAATATTATTAGACCACTTTTTAGAAGGTGCAATTGAAGCTGAAGCTGATGCAATTTGTGATGGAAAAGATGTCCACATTCTTGGAATAATGCAGCATATAGAACCAGCAGGAATTCATTCTGGTGATTCATTTGCAATTTTGCCTCCTTACAACTTGGGTGATTTCGTGATTTCTCAAATTGAAGAGATAACGAATACACTTGCTGTTGAATTGAATACAGTTGGACTAATTAATATTCAATTCGCGATTAAGGATGAAATCGTTTATGTAATTGAGGCGAATCCTAGAGCAAGTAGAACGGTTCCTTTTATTGCTAAAGCATATCGCGAGCCTTATGTGAATTATGCAACTAAGGTCATGCTAGGCGCTAAAAAAGTGAAGGATTTTAATTTTAAACCGCACAAAGAAGGTTATGCAATTAAAATTCCAGTGTTTAGTTTTGATAAATTCCCAGAGGTGAGCAAGGAATTAGGTCCTGAAATGAAATCAACTGGAGAGGCGATTCACTTTATTCCTGATTTAAAAGATACTTATTTCCGCAAGATTTTTTCTGAACGTAATCTTTACCTTAGCCGATAGTGGAAACAGCAGAATTTATGGGATTAATCAGAACACTTTTAATTATTGGCTTAATTTATTTTGGGGTTAGAATAATTATGAAAGTCATTCTTCCTTGGGCGGTAAAACGCTTTTTTAAAAGGGTTAAGAGTAAAATGGAAGATCAAATGAAAAATCAGGCGAGCAAACAAGGTGATTCTGGATTTAAAAAAAATGGAGATGTGTTTGTGAAGCCTCCACCTAAAAAGAATAAAGATAATATTGAACCAAAAGGTGGTGAATATGTAGATTTTGAAGAGGTGGACTAACTGCTTCTAAAACGTAATTTTATTCTGGAAAAGAGTCGTGTTTAGTAACTATCATAATATACTTGTATTAGACGCGCCCAAAAAGCCAACTATTGATAAATTGCTCAATTTTCAAGGAACCGTTTTCTCTTTAAAGTCTTTTTCTGAATTCCCTTCCACTGTTCTTGATTTTTCAAAAGACAAACAAAAAGCAGTTTATGACAAAGTATCTTCTAAAGTTTTAAAGGAGGCCCATCATAAATATCAAGGTAAATCATTATCGGAAAGGTTAGTTTTCGATGAAAATCATACCCTTTGGCATTTTGCTAAATTTCGGGTCTACCATTCAATGATAGATTCGGAATTACTCAAAACCAAAATCAGGTTAGTTCCAATCGAACATCGAAAATCACTTTTAGTAATTTCAGATAGGTCAGTCTCCAATTCTGAGTTAAACTTAAACGAGATCTCTTTTCAAAGAGCTTCTGTAAATTCAAATAGTACAAAAAGTGGTGCTGGTGATCTGATTTTGTTGGGAGTTCAGTTTTTGAAAAATGCTTTATTCAATTGGACAAAGTTCTCGATATTGTCAAAAGCGAAATATGTGTTTTTGTATGATCGATCTATGATACAGTTGCTTTCGATTGATGGTGAATCAAAAGGATACTTTAATCCTGTTCTGAGTTTTTTAGAGAGCAGTAAAACTGTTGAAAGTGCAATAATTCTAGATTTTCAATTGCCAAAAAAAATTTCAAGTAGTTCACTTGAAACTCAATTTAGGGCAAAGAATGCAGTTTGGAGTGAAGCAATTCTATTGAAAGGTATTCTCGCAATTTTACCAATAAGAAAAACTATTTCTTGTTCGGCTAAGTTGCTTAACCAGCTAGAGCAATGGAAAATAGAAGGAGGTGATGCATTTATCTATAGTGAAATGAAAAGTAATTGGAATTATTTTCGATTTCATTTATTCCGATTTTATTGCTACCAAGCTATTTTTTCCAAATCGAATAAAGTTGCAATTTCTCGTGATGAGAATAATCCTTTTGCAAGAGCGTTCTGGCAGGCAGGGGAAACCAAGGGATTGCTTAGCGTTGGGAATCAACATGGAGCAATAGCGGAGCATTCTGCAGCTTATTTAAGTAATAGTAAAGATCATAAACTTTCTTCCTATCCTCAGTTGCAGTTTGTGTGGGGGGAGAAATGGAAAGCGACTATCGCTGAAAAATTTGAATTGCCTGGAGAACGAATGAGAACAGTTGGTCAGTTACGTACTGATGTTCTCAAAAAAATAAAAGATAGACATACGGACCATAAACAATTTATTCTCTATGCTTCTCAACCCATACCTAATAAAAGTTTGCTAAAGCAAGTTGATGAAATTGCTTTTGAGGCAATAAAAAACTCACCGAATGAGCAATTTGTTTTGAAACCACATCCTAAACAAATTGGAAAAAATTTATTTCATAAATTTCAAGAATTACCAAATTGTTCGGTTGAAGAGAATGAGGATTTATATGAGCTTTTGGCAAAATCAAAGGCTACAATAACCGCGTTTTCTACTGTTGGAGCAGAAACTGTATTTTTTAATAATCCACTACTTACGATAGATCCTTTACAACAAGATATTGCAGGATACTCGGCTGAAGGAATTGCTCAGGAATGTTTTAATTCTGAAGAACTCCAATTTCAAATTGCAAGATTAGAGAGTCATTCTTTGGAAATGGTGGGAAATTTTGGTGAATTCATCTCGAATAATTTTTTCAAAGTAGACGGAAATGTAGCCAGAAGAACCTGGGAGGAAATAGATAATCAACTTGATTTATTGAAACGAAATAAGGAATAATCAAAAGTTTTGAATGGCTAAATTTGTGATCCTAAGAATTTAATATTATGCTGAAGAATCTGGACTTTAAAAAGGCTATCCCGCATGTGGTGGCATTTGTACTTTTTTACCTTTTACCACTAATTTATTTTAATCCTGTTTTGGAGGGACTTTCCTTAGTTCAAGGTGATATATCTTCCTTTAAGGGCATGGCTAAATCTATTCAGGATCATAGGGCTGTTTATGAAGAAGAAGCACTCTGGAGTGATGCAATGTTTGCAGGAATGCCAGCCTATCAGATAGCTACAAGGTACGATAGTAACTTATTTCATTTTGTAGATCGATTTATACTGAGCCTATTCTACTCAGGGCCTCATCTACTCTTGTTTCTCTGTTGTATAGGTTTTTATATCTTACTACTGACTTTAAAAATTGATCCATGGCTTTCTATGGTGGGAGCTTTTGCATTTGCATTTTCTTCCTACTTTCCTATTCTTATAGAAGCAGGGCATAACTCTAAATTGCATGCAATTGCATATTTACCTGCTGCCTTAGCGGGTTTTATTCAAGTTTATCGTGGCAAATTGATGCAAGGTGGACTATTATTTGCTGTTTTCATGTCATTCGAAATTTTAAGTAATCATATTCAAGTGACTTATTATTTTGCGCTAATGCTATTGGTTTTTGGTGCTTATTATCTGTTTCAATCGATTAAAGAAGAACAAATTCCTGCGTTTTTAAAGCAAACTGCCGTGTTGGTTGTGGCTGGTGTAATAGCTCTATTGTGCAATGCAGCTATGTTGTACAATACGTACAAGTATTCCAAAGAAACCATGCGTGGTAAAAGTGAATTAACGATTAATCCTCAAGGCACTGAAAATAAAAATCAAACTAGCGGGCTGGACATCGATTATCTTACTCAATGGAGTTATGGAATAGGTGAAACATGGTCCTTGATTATCCCGGATATTAAAGGTGGAGCTTCTGGAGCTGCTGATTATGAGCGCGGAAGACAAATAAACTCATACTGGGGAGACCAGCCTTTTACCTCGGGCCCTGTCTATGTAGGGGCATTTATGTTATTACTTTTTATACTTGGATTCTTTGTTTTAGAGGGCGTGTTCAAGTGGCCGGTAATTATTTCTACAGTGTTATTTATGCTTATTTCCTGGGGAAGAAACACAATGTGGTTTACGGAATTATTGGTGGATTATCTTCCAATGTATAGCAAGTTTAGAACACCCTCAATGGCTTTATTAGTTGTTGAAATGTTGGTGCCTTTGAGCGCTGTATTAGTGCTAAATAAATTCATGAAAAAGCCTGATTTGCTCAAAGATAATAAGCTGAAGAAGAAATTGTTGGCAGTTAGTGGCGGACTAATTTTGATCATATTGGCGTTTGCTATTATGCCAGATTCCTTTTTTGATTTTTACAGCCCTAAAGAATTGATACAATTTGAGCAAATTGATCGTGGAAATAATTCTGGTCAAGTGGTTAAAATGATGGATAGTATCTTGGATTACAGAACTGGCGTAGTTGCATCAGATGCTTTTCGTTCAATTTTTATAATTCTTCTTTCGGGTGTGTTAGCATTTATTTTTATAAAAAGACAGAGTGTTATTTTGCTAGCATTAACTATCGGAATAATAACGGTTGTCGACTTATGGACGGTCGATAAACGTTATGTAAATAACGAAAAAGTTAGAGGTAAGTACGTTCGTTGGGAAAAGAAAAGACCCTATTTTCTGGCGCATCTTCCAAACGCATCCGACGAATCAATTCTTAATAATGAAATGGCAAAGAACCCGGAGCTAAATGTACTCGTTGCTCAAGCTGCTCAAAAAGCTGGCAGTGGTCTAAGTAAAGAGGAAAGATCATTTAAAAACTACCTCATTACAAATAAGAAATACCAGATATACAATCAAAATTCAAATTTCAGGGTTTTCCAACTCAATAATCCTTTTAATGAATCAAGAACTTCGTTTTTCCATAAGAGTGTCGGTGGCTATTCCGCGGTCAAATTGGGGAAGTATCAAGATTTTATTGATTTTTATTTAAATCAAGAGATAGGGGCAATTGGTGCATCTTTAAAAAATGGAGGAGCTGATATTCTTCAAGTGTTTTCAAATAGGAAGTATTTGAATATGCTCAACACGAAATATGTTGTATACAATCCAGAGGCACCAGCAATTGAGAACCCTTATGCTTATGGTAACGCCTGGTTTGTAGAAGAAGTGAAAACAGTGAATTCGGCAGATGAGGAGATTACTGCTTTAGCTCAAATAGATTTGTATAAACAAGCTGTCATGCAGTCTAGTGAAGTAGAAAAAATTGGAGGAATAAAAGCTGGAGCTCAAGGAACAATTACTCAAACCTTATATAAAGCAAACGAACTAGTTTATAGTTGTAATCTAATCCAAGACGGTTTTGCTGTTTTTTCTGAAGTCTTTTATGAGGACGGTTGGAATGCGTATATCGATGGTGAAATACAACCGATTGCTAAGGTTAATTATTTGCTTCGAGGACTTAATGTCCCTGCTAATTCCAAAGAAATTGTTTTGAAGTTTGAGCCTAAAGCTTACAAGATTACCTCAAATATAGGCTATGCATCCAGTGCATTATTATTGATTGGCGCACTTGTATTCTTATTTATGCAAGTAAGAAAGGAAACTATTGATGGGGCTTAACGTGAAACGAGTTTTAATCATTTCCTATTATTGGCCTCCAAGCGCGGGAAGTGGAGTGCAACGTTGGCTTAAATTTTCTAAATATTTACCCGAAAATGGTTGGCAGCCAGTAATTTACACTCCTGAGAATCCTGGCTATCAAGTACATGATGGTTCTCTTTTGAAAGATATTCCTTCCGAGGTAGAGATTATTAAAAAGTCAATTTGGGAACCATATGGGTTGTATCAAAAACTAAGACGGGGAAAAGCTGATAAAAATCTGAACAATGGCATTTTAGATAAGAAACAAGGAGGTCTTTTGTCTAAATTTTCTTCTTGGATAAGGGGAAACGTATTGATTCCTGATCCTAAAATATTTTGGGTTAATAAATCTGTTTCATTTCTGAAAACATATCTAAAAGAAAACCCTGTAGATGTAATAATCTCGACGGGACCACCACATAGTATGCATCTAATTGCTTTGGGAGTAAAGAAGCATATGAATATTCCGTGGATTGCCGATTTTAGAGACCCTTGGTCAAAATTAGACTTGTTAGATGATTATAATATTTCAAAGAGCTCAAGGAAGAAATATGAGCAGCTTGAAAAGCAGGTATTAACGAAATCAGATGTATGCTTAACAGTAAGTAATAACTGGGGAAAAATGTTTAGTGAATTGGGCGCCAGTAGAGTAGAGGTAATTACGAATGGCTACGATGCTGAAGATATTAAGCTAGAAAGCATTACTAGTGATAAGTTCATTGTTAGTCATTTTGGATTGCTTAATCACATGAGGAATCCTAAATATTTTTGGCGTGCATTAAACGACCTATGTGCTGAAAATAATTCCTTTGGTGCAAGACTTGAATTGCACCTTGGAGGAACTCTTGATGCTGGAGTTTTGGTTGAATTAAATCAACTTGAATATCTAAAACCTTGTTTGCATGTGCATTCATACATTTCTCATGAAGAGGTGCTAACATGGTATTCAAAATCTTCGTTGTTACTACTTTTAACTTTTGAAAGTGAGATTGGTAAGGGCAATATTCCTGGAAAATTGTTTGAGTATTTGGCAATGAATAAACCGGTAATTGCTTTTGGTCATGAAGATGGAGATGTTGCCAAGATATTGGAGCAAACTGAAGTTGGGTGGAATTTTGAATATCAAGCTGGAAATGAAGGATCCATCAAAAAAACCATATTAGGATCCTTTAATTCTCTTCAGAATCCTAATCAAAATCATGAATTTGAAAAGTTTAATCGCGAATCTCTGACCAAAAGGTTGGTAAATTTGTTAGACAATATTTCATGATGAAAGCAGTAATAGAATACTATAAAGCACGCGTTCAAGAGCTTTTGTATAAAAAGAACTTTGAAGCAATTGCTGAAGCAAAGGAAGAAATTATTGACAGCATCAGAACAAAGGGGTACTACGTTTGGAAGAATTATTATTCTGCTGATCAATGCGATGACTTATGTGCTAGGATTGACAAATTGATTGAAGAAAACTCAACTACTATTTGGAAGGATGAAGAAGGTGCAGATAGCCGTATTTATTTCTCAGAGAAACTCGATGAAAAGATAAAAGAGTTCAATGAAGACAAACGTTTTCACAATCTATCTAATCGCTACTTAAAAGCAAATACAACAGTGTTAACCACATTGGCAGGGCGAATTAAAGGCATTGGAAATAACAAAGGTTCAGGTGGTGGCTGGCATCGCGATACGAATATGATTCATCAGTTTAAGAGTATTGTTTATTTGAGTGATGTTGATGAGAACAATGGTCCATTTGAATATATAGAAGGTACTCATTGGAAACGGACTTTATTTGAATTCAATCAATATGGAGTTGCGCTTGATCAAAATCGAGTTTCAGATGAAGAAGCCAATAAAATTCTAGAAAATGGGAAATATTCCAAGATTCAGTTTCTAGCTAAAAAAGGAACCTGTCTGTTGGTTGATACTTCTGGGATTCATAGAGGTAAGCCACTTGTTAAAGGGGAGAGGTATGCCTTGACTAACTATGTTTATCAAGACTATTTTATCAATGATAACTTGGTGAATAAGTTTTTGGAAAGCAGCCCTTTTCGCAAGTCTGCTAAGTAACATTCGTTAATAGTTTTCTAGTCCTTTCAAGGTAAACAAATGCTATTATTGTTATGCAATAATTATAGCTTAATATGGAGAAAGTTTTAGTCACTGGAGGTGCTGGTTATATAGGTTCTATAGTATGTAGATTACTTCTTAAAGAAGGATATGCCGTAAGAACATTAGATAGTTTAATGTTTGGAGGAGAATCAATTATTGAATTGATGAACGATCCTAATTTTGAATTAGTAACTGGAGACATAAGAGATAAAAATACTGTTGATCAAGCGCTTGAAGGAGTGCATCATGTAGCTCATTTAGCTGCAATAGTAGGTGACCCAGCTTGTGCAGTCGACCCTGAGTTGACAAAAGCGGTAAACCTTGATGCAAGTAAATATTTATTTGAAAAGGCTAATTCCAATGGAGTGAAGAAATTAGTGTTCTCATCTACCTGCAGTAATTATGGGAAGATGAGTGACCCAGAACTCTTTTTGAATGAAGAGTCTGAATTGTCTCCGGTATCACTTTATGCAGAAACTAAAGTTGCTTATGAGCAATTTTTATTGGGCCATAAAGGGTCTTCAACTACAAACCCTACTTGTTTAAGATTTTCAACCGTTTACGGTTTGTCACCGAGAATGCGTTTTGATCTTACTGTAAATGAATTTACTAAAGAGCTTGCTTTAGGTAGAGAATTAGTGATTTTTGGAGAGCAATTTTGGAGACCTTATTGTCATGTTTTAGATCTTGCGAGAGCAGTTATTGAAGTAATTAAAGCAGACGATGATAAGGTTGCTTTTGAGGTCTTTAACGTAGGAAATACAAAAGAGAATTACACCAAGAAAATGCTTGTTGAAGAAATTTCAAAAGTGATTGAAGATTGTGAAATTAAATATGTTCAGAAGAACGAAGATCCCAGAGATTACAGAGTCAATTTTGATAAAATAAAAAGAGTTCTTGATTTTGATATAACCTACACGGTCCCTGAGGGGATCTTACATTTGTATAAAGTCATTAAAGATGGCGTTATCTTAAATCCTGATGATGATAAGTTTAGAAATAGTTAATGGATTAAAATCCATTTTAGAAGACTTTTATGGTAAAGAGGATTTTTATCCCCTTCATATCCCAGTTTTCGATCATGTTGAACAACAGTATCTAAAAGAGTGCATTGAAAGTACGTTTGTTTCTAGCGTAGGAAAACAAATCGATGAGGTCGAGAAAATGCTTGTTGAGTTCACTGGGGCAAAATATGCAGTTGCGGTTGTAAATGGAACTGCTGCTCAACAAGTAGCGTTGAGGTTAGCTGGCGTTGAAAAGGATACTGAAGTTATTACGCAAGCGATGACTTTTGTTGCAACTACAAACGCTATTTTGTATAACGGAGCCATTCCTGTTTTTGTTGACGTTGACAAAGAAAACATGGGGCTTTGTCCTAAGAGTTTGCGCGATTTTTTAGAAATAAATGCTGAAATGAAAAATGGGCAATGTTTCAATAAAACCTCTGGCAAAAGAATAAGTGCTGTAACGCCTATGCACACTTTTGGTTTTGCAGCGTCTATAATCGAAATTAAAGCGGTATGTGTTGAATGGAACATTCCTTTGGTCGAGGATTCTGCTGAAGCAGTAGGTTCTTTCTTAGACGGAAAGCATTTAGGGACTTTTGGTTTACTTGGAGTGTTGAGCTTTAATGGCAACAAAGTAATCACTGCAGGTGGTGGTGGTGCAATCCTAACCAACGACGAAGAGTTGGCCAAAAAAGCGAAGTATTTAACTACTACAGCAAAAGTTCCGCATAAATGGGAATACGTTCATGATGAAATGGGCTATAATTTTAGAATGCCAAACCTCAATGCAAGTTTATTGAAGGCGCAATTGGAAAAACTACCTACTTTATTGGCTTCAAAAAGAGAACTAACCAACAGATATATTGAGTTCTTTAGTGATAAATCTATTGAATTCAAGACGGAACAAGCACCTAATAAAACTAACTATTGGCTAAATACTATTTTACTTGAAAATAGAGCAGAACGCGATGAATTTCTTGAAGCAACTAATAGTAATGGCATAATGACAAGGCCTGCATGGACATTGATGAATGAGTTACCAATGTTTAAAGAATGCCAAACTACTGATCTTACCAACTCGATTTGGTTAGCAGATAGAATAGTAAACATAACAAGTAGTCCAAAGCTTTAAATTCACATTGTGCGACCAAATACGATAATCATAGCTGAAGCAGGAGTCAATCACAACGGTGATTTTGAACTCGCTAAAAAGTTAGTTGATGCTGCCGCTGATGCAAAAGCTGATTACGTTAAATTTCAGACGTTTAAGACGGAAAAACTAACATCTTCTGCAGCTAAAATGGCGGAATATCAAAAGAGTAATCTGAATTTAAACGAAGATGAAGGTCAATTCGGAATGCTCAAAAAGTTAGAATTTAGTAAAGCTCAATTCGAAGAACTTGCTGATTATTCAAAAAGCAGAGGAATAGGCTTTTTATCTACTCCATTTGATGTAGATAGTTTTGATTTGCTGAATGACTTCGATTTAGATTTTTGGAAAATTGCTTCGGGAGAGATCACAAATTTACCGCTCTTAGAAAAGTTTGCTTCCAGTAAAAAACCAATTGTACTTTCTACCGGAATGTGTAATTTAATGGAAGTCGGAGCTGCGTTGCAAGTATTTTTGAATTTCGGTTATAAAAAATCTGAAATCAAAGTTTTGCATTGTAATACTGAATACCCAACACCATTTTCGGATGTTAATTTAAGAGCAATGAAAGATATAGCGTCATTAGGTGTTCAGATTGGTTATTCAGATCATACACTTGGAATTGAAATACCTATTGCGGCAGTTGCATTAGGTGCTGTAGTGATTGAAAAACACTTTACACTAGACCGCACTTTACCAGGCCCAGATCATCCAGCATCGCTCGAACCAGATGAACTAAAACAAATGGTTTCTGCAATAAGAAATATAGAGGAAGGATTAGGTTCCGATAAAAAGGTTCCAACAGAATCAGAGAAAAAGAACATTGCCATTGCTAGAAAATCAATTCACATAAATCAAGCGCTTAAAGCTGGTGAAAAGCTAAAAGAATCTCACTTTTCCATGCTTCGTCCTGGTGATGGAATAAACCCTATGGGGTTTAGAAACATTATAGGAAAGATGATTTTCAAAGATTTACCATCAGGTCACAAACTTGAATATTCCGATTTCAAATGAAATTAGGATTACTCACAAGCTCTCGTGCAGACTATGGCATTTATCAGCCGCTGATTCAGTTTATAGAAAAACAGTCTTGCCAATTAGAAGTAATCGCTTTTGGAGCACATATATCGATTGCTTTTGGGAATTCAGTAACGGAAATTGAAAAAACATTTACCGGTAATATTCATAAGTTAGACACTTTTAAAGCTGAAGATAGCAGTGAAGGTGTAGCTATGAACTATGCTAAAACTGCTGAGAGGTTTTCATCATTTTGGTCAGATAATAAATTTGATCTTGTTCTATGTTTAGGAGATCGTTATGAAATGTTTGCTGCTGTTTCTGCTGGCGCGTTTTTTCATCAGAAGTTTGCGCATATTCATGGTGGAGAAGAAACAACAGGCGCATTTGACAATATGTTCCGGCATTCATTGACCCAATTTTGTGATTTACATTTTACTTCCACAGAAGCATATTCAGAAAGGATTGCTCAGTTAAGAGGATCTCCGAAAAACGTATATACGGTTGGTGCTTTAGCATTAGATAGTTTATCAATTTTTCAGCCCTTTACTAAATCGGAAATGTTGGAACGGTTCAAGATAGATTTTTCAATTCCCAGTATTTTAATTACGTTTCATCCTGAAACTATGTTGGAAGATGCCGGGAGAAGTCAACTTTCTGAACTTATTAAAACGTTCAAATCCATTGAGAATTATCAATTAGTGATTACTCAAACTAATGCAGATATTGCTGGTTTGGCTTTTAGAAAAATCTATGAGGGTTTTGCTGAAGGAAACGAGAATGTGAAGTTGATTGAGAGCTTTGGTCTGAAAGGATATTTTTCTGCTATAACGCATTCAGAATTTATGCTTGGAAATACATCAAGTGGAGTTGTTGAAGCAGCATCTTTCAATAAACGAGTTGTTAATCTAGGAAACCGTCAAAAGGGGAGAGTGGTGAGCAATAATGTCACAACATTACCGGTTGAAAAATCGCTAATATTGAAAGAAATAGAGCGCATTGAAAAACTGCCTGAAGAGAAAATTGAAAACATTTATTGGAAGGGAGGAGCTGTTCCTGAAATTTGGAATGCAATCACAAATTATTTAGCATGAATCTTCAAGATTTTAAAATAAAATCAGACCGCACGATTAAGGAAGCTTTGCAGCAAATCAACCAAGATAGCTTAGCCCAGTATGTTACACTTTTTGCAATTGATGCAAATGATAAACTCATTGGAACCATCACCGATGGTGATATTCGTCGTGCATTGCTGAATGATCTTGAGTTAGATACTACTCTAGAAAAGGTAATTAATCGAAATTGTTATTTCATGTACGAAGATGAAAAAGATCTTCAAAAAATGCTAGAGATAAAAGATAAATCCATTCAGATTATTCCGGTAGTTTCAGCAGATGGAACGCTGAAATCGATAGTTGATCTTCGCAAACAATTTAGTTTTCTACCAATCGAAGTAGCAATTATGGCTGGCGGTTTAGGCAGTCGATTACGTCCATTAACTTTAGAAACGCCAAAACCATTATTGAAAATTGGTTCTCGACCAGTAATGGAATGGAATATTGAAAGATTAAGAAAGTTTGGAGTTCAAAAGTTTCATATTTCAATTAATTATTTGGGTCAAAAAATAAAGGATTATATAGCTACCACAGAATATAGACATCAGGTTGATTATATTGAGGAACCTGTCCCGCTCGGTACAATTGGATCTTTAAAGTATGCTGAAAAAGAGATTCAAAGAGATGTTATTCTTTTGATGAATTCGGACTTAATAACTAATGTAGATTACGAAGATTTTTATCATGCTTTTATCAGTTCTGGTGCTGATATGGGGTTAGTTTCGATACCCTATGAGGTGAAGATTCCTTATGCTGTTTTGGAAACTGAAGATGATGCTGTAAGGTCGTTTAAAGAAAAACCTACTTATACCTATTATTCTAATGGGGGAATATATTTCCTTAAACGCAGTTTGTTGGAAATGATTCCCGAAGGTGAGTTTTACAACTCTACCGATTTAATGGAAAAACTTCAGAAAGAAGGTAAGAAGGTGATGCATTACGCTCATTTGGATTACTGGTTGGATATTGGTAAAATGGAAGATTTTGAAAAAGCTCAAAGAGACATCAAACAGCTGAAATTGCTTTCATGAATATACTAATTACTATTTGTGCTAGAGGCGGTTCTAAAGGACTTCCTGGAAAGAATTACAAGGAATTGAATGGCAAACCCCTAGTTGCTTATTCAGGCGAACAAGCAGTAAAACTAGCTGAAATATTAGGCGCCGATATTGCCATTTCTACTGACAGTGCCACTATCAAAAACTGTATAAGTCATTTGAATGGTATCGACCTAGAATATTTACGTCCTGAGGTTTTGAGTGGTAGCAGTGTGAGTAAGGTACTTACAATAAAGGCACTTAAAGAATGGAAAGAAAAAAAAGAGAATAAAGAATACGACGTTGTTATTGATCTAGATGTCGTTGCCCCTTTAAGAACCATTGACGAATTAGTAGATTGCTTCAATAAACTGAATTCGAACGAAGAGGCCTTGAATATTTTTTCAGTTTCAGAGGCCAAGAAAAACCCTTATTTCAATATGATTGAAATGAACGGAGATTTTGGCCACATTCCTTGTGGAGCGGGTGAGGTTATTTCGCGTCAAACTGCTCCTGAAGTTTACGAGTTAAACGGTTCTTTTTATATGTACAGAAAGTCGTTTTTTGATCAAGGATTGACGACTCCTTATGCCAAGAAAACCATGGTATATAAAGTTGAGCATCATTGTTTTGATATTGATGATCCTATCGATTTTGATTGGTTGGAATTCTTAATGAAACGCGGAGATTTGAAAGGTATTCTTGAATAGAATAATTTCTAATCATTTTTAATAATCAAGATCAATCCGCCGGCAGAAACAATACCAATAGATATTAATGATCTTTTTACGATATGCAGTAATACTTCTATAATTACGATTGGCCATAAAATAAGTCTTACTATAACTGATTTTAAAGGACTAAGCCTTTTGTCTTTAGAGAAAAAATCTTTTGTAATAGTATTGTTGTATGCAGGAATATTGTAATAATCAACTTTAGATGTATAACTGGAATATTTAGAACGATTTACCAATTCAATCATACTCTTTTTAGAAAAAGAAAAAATATGTCTTGGAGGATCAGCATGCCAAAAAGCTTGAAAATAGCCTTGAATAGTTTTTGAAACTGAATTGTATTTCAATGCCTTTCCACAATACTCTTTAATTGAAATTAGAGGGTTGAAATAGATTTCGGTGTTTCCTCCATGTGGTGTTTTAAAGATTAATACCCCGTCTTTGTTAAGCAATCGAGTCAACATTTCTACTAGTTCCTTTGGATACTTTACGTGCTCTATCACGTTATCACAAAAAATATAATCAAACTTCTCAACTGTATTTGCAACATCTTCAATGATTTTTGCATCAGTTAGTCCAAATTTCCCTTTGGTAAAGTTTTCTGCTTTTTTGTCCAGGTCGTAATAATAAGTGTCCAATCCTAATTCTGTTGCCGATTTAAAAACGGCTCCAGTTCCACCACCATAATCAAGTAGCTTTTTGCCTTTTGAGTTGCTAGTAAGTTTAAACAAATTAGTTAGCTCCGTTTTTCTTGTTTTTAGTTTCTTATCAATCTCAAAATCAGCAGGTTGTTGAAATAGAAAGCCTTGGTAAAAGTCAGTAATTTCCTGATCTGTAGGTAGAGGAGTACTGTAAATTAATGCGCAACTTTTGCACCGCATCATCTCGTATTTTTTCCAATCTAAAAGCTTGGTGTTCTTTTCAGAATTACAAACGGGGCATGACATATTAACAGTTTAAAATTGAGTTATTGATAGAAACAAACATAAGTATTAAACCGAATCGAGTTCTTCTGTAAGTAACTGGAAAATTGAATTTAATTATTACTGTCTCCAAAGTTATTTACGTTTTATGTATTTCTTGTAAATCTTGATAGCGACTGACATTACGAAGCTTTTTACTGTGTATTTAATACCCGTAAATTCAGGATTTTTACCACGTTTTAAAAAGCCTGATTCAAAAAGTTGAGTTTCAGGATCATCGTTTGTGATTAAAGCAGATAGCTCTGTATTTGTTGCGTTTTCCAGAAATCTAACAACTTCAGAAAGCGGAACATTTACGCTGGTAATATTATCTCCAACTCCACAATGACGAGCAACTCTGCGATCTAAATTGGTGACATTGAAAAGTGAATCATCTGCAACCGCATTTTCCGTTGAGTAATATTCTGCAAGCTCTTTCTTTAAGGTTGTTTCATTAAACGTTTCAGAACAATGTCGATACATTTCTTTGAAATCGTCTAGGTCATGATTTGTATCGCAATAATCAACAGCTTTTATAACCTGCTCAGGAAGATCGTCATAAGTTCTTCCGGGGTAAAAGACGGGTTCTTTTCTTAAATGATGAGGAATTAAATCCTTCATCCTATTCAATGAAACTAGCGGCATTCCAGTGCACCAAGCGTAGGCATTTATTCTGCCTTGACGCTCTCCACCGCCACTGTTCAGTAATATTTTACTAGAATTGTAAAAATGAGAAATTGTTTGTGTATCAAATGGATACGGCTGACGATAACTAGTGGTTAGAAGTGTAAAAAGGTCTTTTTCAGGCTCGGTAAAAAGGTCATTGTAATAATTCCGAATGTTATAAACGATATCTCCTCGCAGCCAGTTCTTCTCAGGAATAGTGCATATCAATAAAACGCGGTACATTTTACCTTGATCGTAGAGTTTTCTGATAATTTCAAAAAACTCAGGAATGTTTTTGGACGTTTGAGCTCTGGAAACATGAAGAATATCCCAAAATTTCTCTTGCTTAGATGGCTTGAAAAAAGAAGGTGTAAAGCTATGAACCTGAACACTTAACTGCGAAAATGGAGTAGAGGAAGTCAGTAGGTCTACGCAATTAAATGTAACATCAAAAATGGGATCTAGTTTAAAGTCATGATCGAAATAGTTCGGATGAAGAACAATCACCCATTTCGATTTTAACCTTTCAATCCGCTTGAGCATAGCAGAGTTTTTCCGTAAAACTAGATCGCGTTCTACGGTCGTAAATACGAGTACTCCTTTGGAGGTCTCGCTTGGTATTTTTAGGATTGAAGCCATTTTAATTAACTAGTATTCAAAAGTAATATTATCTAAACCTTGGTTTTATATATGCTTTAGGAAATGAAAAAAAAGAATGCTTAGACTCACATTTTTGATCACGGTTAGAGCGGAGGGACCTACTCTGAATCCTATTTAAATGAGGTATACCAGACTAAGGTGGCCTATTATCTTCTGAAAAGATTGGCTAGAGCTTCTTTAAGCTATTGTTCTCAAATGATAGAACATAGCGCTTTTGGTGAAATTCCAATTCAATCGTATTACTCAGATATGGATAGCGAGTTTTCTCAAAGATATCAGAGTAAATACTGTTTTTCATTGAATACATTTTCTCTAAAAATGTAGGTGATCAGTTTTCTAGGAAAGGATGTTAAAGAAAGTCTTAAGAAAATGTTAGGCTAAGTTTTTCTATTTAGCAGGCACTCCAACTACTGTTTTGTTCGCTAACACATCTTTATTTACTAATGCTCCTGCTCCTATAATTACATTATTTCCAACAGAAATACCGGGTAAAATAACAGCTCCGGCTCCTATAAATGTGCCTTTACCAATCTTACATCCTCCTAAAAGTTGTGCTGAGGGAGATATTTCACAAAAATCACCGATAGTTACATCATGGGCAATAAATGCATTTACATTTAGAAGCACGCCTCGTCCAATTATTGCAGAGGGTTCAATTAGAACTTGAGGAAGAATAGTCGCGCCTTGTTTAATACCAATTATATGTTGTGATATTAATGCGTGGTTTGAAATGTGAGTTGTAAGGATTCCCTCCGAGATTAATGAATTCTTTAGCGATTTTAGCTCGAAGTGCAGGTTTTCCAGTGCCTAAAAGAAACCGATTGTCTTTTTGTAAATATGCCAGAGCGTCTTCATTTGTATGAAGAATTTGATAGGTGCCTAAGAATTGGTTGTTTGTTGTAAATGAGTCGAAAAAAACTAATTCTTCTAGTATTATTATTCATCAGAATAGAACTACAAAGCTGTTTCGAAAACCCTCCGGCACCAATTATAAGCATAACTTAATTTTATTTACAATGGTTTCTATTTCGGTGTCGGTTAGATTAAAATGCATTGGAAGGCAAAAGATGCTTTCTGCAATTTTCTCCGAAACGGCACATTCAGTAGGATTATAATAAGGTAGGGTATTGAGCGACGGATAAAAATATCGTCTCAATCCGACTTTATCCTGAATCGTCATTTCCAATACTCTATTAAAACTAGCTTTATCTTCAATGACTACTGAACAATATGCGTAATTAAAATCGCATAGATCATTTAATTCTTGAAACTTTACTACTGTGTTTTGGAGGAAGTTTTTATACAAAAGAAATTGATGTTTTCTTTTTTCTCTAACAGCTTCTATATGCGGAAGATTTGTTAATCCCATCGCAGCGTGTACCTCTGAGTTTTTTCCATTAATTCCTTCCGATGAGAATTTCTCCGGTCCATTATGTCCAAAATTTCTAAGAGGTTTGCTTTACCTAATACTTCCTGAAGATCTTGAGAAAATTCCACCACCTTCAATAGTGTGAAATAGTTTGGTTGCATGAAAACTGCAAGTACTAATATCGCCAAAATTGAATATCGATTCGCCATTGTATTCTGTTCCAAAACAATGGGAAGCGTCATAAATAACTTTCAGATTGTTCTTTTTAGCAATAGTTTCGATTGCCTCAATGTCACAGGAGTTTCCGAAAATGTGAGTTGCAAGAATTGCACAAGTTTTATCGGTGATTTTATTTTCGATTAATGCTGGATTGATAGCATAATCTGAATAATTGATATCAACAAACACAGGCGTACATTTTTGCCATTTGATAGCTGAAGAAGTGGCGACATAACTAAAAGGTGTTGTAATAATTTCACCTTCTAAACCCAGCGCTTCAATCGCAATTTGAATCGCAATAGTTCCGTTAGAAACAAAACTCATTTTTGAAGTTCCAAGATATTCAGAAACCTCTTTCTCTAAAGTTTGCAACAATGGGCCATTATTAGTAATCCACTCATTATTCCAAACTTTTTCAAGCTGGATATGATACTCTTCGAGAGGAGGGAAAAATGGTATTGTGAACTTATCCATTATTTAATTTTATAAAGAAGTGTCGTCTGCACGCTTTTACAATGGGCTGAAATAAACAGTAAATAGTAAAGTTCAATTATACTTTAGTGAATACAAAGCAAATAAAGGAACATTTGTTAAGAAATAAGGCAGCGGATTAATTAAAAAGTGAAAATATTGCTGATACTTTGCGGTCTAAACAATGTTGAAGAGAATTTTAAATATAGATTTAGGTGAGATTGGTCGTCAAACCTTAAAAGGTAGCAGCTATTCCTACATAGGCGTGCTGATTGGTTTTTTGTCCACGGCTGTTCTGTTTCCCAAGACTGTTAACTCCAGCTCAAATTGGAGTTACAACCTTACTTATAACCTATTCTCAGTTTATTTCTATTTTGGGTAATTTTGGATTCGGAGCAACAATTACAAGGCTTTTTCCCTATTTCAAAAACAATTCCAACGGACACAACGGAATTGTTTTTTTGTCATTAATGGTATTGTTTTTTGGGTTTTTGTTTAGCTCAATTGTGTACTATTTTTTGTCACCATTTATTGTTTCACAAGACGTTTCTAACAAATTATTTTTTCAGTTCTCGTGGTTGGTGTTTCCACTATCATTCTTTCGTACTTGCGTTTAATCTTTTCGATTCTTATGCCAGGGCACTAGGTAATGCCGTGACTGGAGCACTGATTAAAGAAATCGTTCAGCGCGTCTTACTTCTTTTGGCTGTTCTGTCTTATGGGTTTATTCCGTTTATTGATTTTGAGAAATTTATTTATCTATACGTTACAGCATTTAGCACATCAGGAATAATCCTGATTTATTACCTGATAAAAAAGGGACAGTTTGACGTTACTCCCAAGTTCTCATTTTTAAGAAAAGGACTTAGAAAAGTAATCTATAGCGTTAGCCTTTATTCTATTTTACAAGGCTTTGGAAATATACTAGTGCAACGAGTAGATACTGTAATGATTAGCTTTTACCTCACGCTAGAGGAAACGGGAATTTACGGAACTACTTTCTTTTTTGGCCTACTAATAGTGATGCCTGCAAGGGCACTAAGCAGAATTACGAGTAACGTTTTGGCTCAAGCAATAAAAGATAAAAATATGGAACGCGTAAATTCCATTTATAAAAAGAGTTCAATCAATCAGTTTTTAATTGGTGCACTTGTTTTTATTGGAATTTGGGGAAATATTGACAATGTATTCATAATTCTAACTGAGGAGTTTAGAGGAGGAGAATATGTGATTTTTTATATCGGTTTGTCTAATCTAATGAATGCTATTTTAGGTGCAAATGCTCAAATATTGCAGCTCTCTAGACATTATCGATACACCGCATATTTGCTTGTTGTTTTTGCTGTGCTTGTCGTGGCCACTAACTTCATTTTCATTCCAAGTTTCGGAATTATTGGTGCAGCAATGGCATCTTTTATTTCGGTTTTGATTTACAGCTTGATTCGAATTTACTTGGTTTACAATAAGTTCAAATTACAGCCTTTTTCTATCAAACATGTCTATATAGTGCTGATTGCATTAGTAAGTTATTCTGCGGTTTATTTTATTCCTGCGTTTGACAATTTTATTGTCGACATAATTATAAGAAGTAGCATAATTAGTTTGGTTTTCGCAGGCATTGCGATTGTGGTTAATGTATCGGATGATTTTAACGCAATGTATTTACAACTTCGAAGTAAATTCAGTAATTAATCGATAGCTTTTAAGCTCATGTCAAGTGACTGAATCTGATGTGTAAGTGCACCAACCGAAATATAATCAACACCACAATCCGCATATTCACGAATAGTATCTAGCGTAATACCTCCAGAAGATTCGGTTTCCATTAGGTTATTCACCAACTCAACGCCTTTTCTAGTATCCTCAAAGCTGAAATTATCGAACATAATTCTATCTGCTTTTCCGTTTCTGAGGATTTGCTCAACTTCGCTTAAATCACGTGCTTCAACTTCAACTTTTATATTCAACTTGTTATCAGCTAAATAGCTTGCTGTTGCATTCATTGCTTTATTAATCCCGCCCGCATAGTCAATATGATTGTCTTTTAGCATTATCATATCATAAAGTCCAAAACGATGATTCACTCCACCACCATGAACCACAGCCATTTTTTCAAATACACGCATCCCTGGAGTTGTTTTTCGAGTATCCAAAATCTTTGAGTTTAATCCTTCAATTTTCTTGACATAAACTTTTGTTGTTGTGGCTATTCCAGACATACGCTGCATATAGTTCAATGCAAGTCTTTCCGCTTTAAGAATAGATTGCGCGTTACCATTAACTTTGAAGGCAATATCACCTTTCGAAATTTCAACACCATCATTT
Source organism: Flavobacteriales bacterium UBA6770 (assembly GCA_905181875.1). Taxonomy (GTDB): domain Bacteria; phylum Bacteroidota; class Bacteroidia; order Flavobacteriales_G; family Salibacteraceae; genus UBA6770. The sequence continues at coordinate 178,744 of CAJIZH010000003.1, read as the reverse complement.
AGGAATTGCTGAATCCTAAGGTTAGGATCAACTAAATTGAATACGGCTTTCGCTACTTCAATTCCGCTTAAAACACCATTATCCTTTATTATTAATTGAGCAGAAGATTCAGCTTCAAAAGGGATGCTTGCTAATGCGCTGTGATCACCTAATCCGACATCTTCATTAATTGCGAGTTGGATATGTTTTTCTATTCCTGGGTTCATTATCAATGATTTTGTAGGCAAATGTATTGTTTACATTTGGCTCCTTGATATGAAAATAAGAGTAATAACAGTAGGGAAAACGTCGGAGAAATACTTGATAACAGGTATTAAGGAATATGAAAAAAGACTGTCAAGATTTGTTTCGTTCAGCTGGGATGAAATTCCAGATATTTCTAGTCGAGGAAAAACATCTACTCAAGAACTAAAGGAAAAAGAAGGAGAGTTAATTCTCAAAAAGTTAAAAACATCTGATGTCGTAGTTTTATTTGATGCTGCTGGAAACCAATATTCTAGCAAGGAATTTTTTAATTGGTTCGAGAAAAAGGCGCTATCTGGAGTATCATCATTAACCTTTATTGTTGGAGGAGCCTATGGTTTTTCTGACTCAGTTTATGAAAGAGCTAATGAGAGAATTTCGTTTTCTAAAATGACATTTTCGCATCAAATGATTCGGCTAATTCTGATAGAACAAATTTATAGAGCATACTCAATTAAGCACAATTTACCTTATCATCACTAAGTTTAGAATTGTTTTAAGAGCAAGCGAATTCCTGATCTCATATCCAATAAATCTCTACTTAATGAAGATCTCATTTTTTCAATATCGGGTTGACGTCTTGTCATATCACCTTCGCCAAGAGGTGGAAGGAATTCAATTTTAGATTTTGAATTGCTTTCCTCAATAATTATTTGTGCAAGTTCCAAAATTGTTGTCTGTTCGTCGTTTCCTACGTTCACAACATCGTTAACGTATATATCCTCGAACATGCATCTTGAAGTAAAATCAATATTATCGTCAATGTAGCAAAACGTTCTGGTTTGACTTCCATCACCATAAATCGTGATAGGATCATTTCTTAGTGCAGCTTTTATGAATTTTGACATTACAAAATCTGTACTTTGAAGAGGGCCATAGGTGTTGAAAAATCGAAAAATCGTATAATCCAAATCGTATTCTTGCTTGAACGCTTTGCAGTATGCTTCTCCTGCATTTTTTACAATTGCATATGGCAGTCTGCTATTTAATGGCGTGGTTTCTTCATGTTGAGGCAACTCAACAGGCTCGCCATAGACTTCACTACTAGAAGAGTAGAACACTCTTTTTACCCCAGTATTTTTGCAAAGACTTAAAATATTTTTTATTCCAGCTAGGTCCTCTAACACCATTGCAGGATTTGCTAGAGTTCTTTTAACTCCAACTACAGCAGCATAATGAAATACATAGTCAAACTGGTGGCTAGTCATAATTGGAGCAATTTCCAAATAATGATTTACATCGCACTTTATGAATCGAATGTTATCACCTTGCGGTATATTCTTCTTTTTTCCGGTTAGAAAATTATCCACTACCACGATAAAATTTGAGGTGTCTTTCGCAAGTTTTGCGGCTAGAGATCCAGGAATAAAACCAGCCCCGCCGGTAATTAGGATTTTAAGATTTTAGTTTTTCATTTTCAAGTTGCTGTTGCCATTTCCAAGCAGAATTCATCATTGCCTTAAGTTCAAACTTTGGTGTCCAATCTAATTTCGATTTGGCCTTTTTGCTATTGCTATAAATAGATTCAACATCACCAGCTCTCCTGTCGCTTAGATTATAGTTCAACTTTAGGTTGCTTATGTTTTCAAATGTAGAAATTGCTTCTAAAACACTCACTCCTTTTCCTGATCCAAGATTATAAAATTCGAGATTCTCCAATTTTTCTTGCTCTAATGCATATTTAAGCGCTAAAATATGAGCGCTAGCGATATCTGAAACATGAATATAATCACGAATACAACTACCATCTCTAGTTTTGTAATCTGAACCAAAAACCTGCATTTCTTTAATAATACCGACAGCGGTTTGAGTAATAACTGGAAATAAATTGCTTGGTTTATTGATTGGGTTTTCGCCGATTAAACCTGATGAATGCGCCCCTACAGGATTAAAATAACGCAACGCGATAAGGTTGGTATTTGAAACTTTAGAAAAATCTTTCAGGATGTCCTCTCCCATAGCTTTCGTCGCTGCATAAGGGCTCTCAGATTTAGCTAATGGAGTCATTTCATCGACTGGCAGAACAGCAACATTTCCATAAATGGAGCACGAGGAAGAAAAAATGAGATTCGGAATATTGAATTTATCACAACATTCTAAAATATTTAAAAGTCCCGTTATGTTATTGTGGAAGTAAAGTAGAGGCTTTTCTACAGATTCACCTACAGCTTTTAGAGCAGCAAAATGAATTATCCCATCCACCGGTCCAATTTCAGTAAACACATTTTCTAATGCACTGCGATCGCATAAGTCTATTCGAAAATTTGCAATTTTTTTACCAGTTATTTCCTCAACTCTCCTAAATGTGTCTGGGGTAGAATTGATAAAAGAATCGATAGATATTAACTCCCAGTCAGTTGATTCAACTATTTCGATAATAGTGTGTGAACCTATATACCCAGCCCCCCCTGTAACAACAACTTTCATGACAACGAAAGTATTGAATCTAGATTAAAAACATAATAGTAATTAACCAAACGTTAGATTGTAATAAAACGTCTTTTCAATTGATAAAGAAGTAATTTTAATAAATCTATTTGAAATAACTTTGATTATGATAAAAGACATATTCACATCACTTTTACCGGCTCTTATTCTCGCTTTTTCTGGTTATGCTCAGCAGGTTGATTGGCTAACTGTGAAAGGAGGAACAAGAAATTGACATTGCTATTTGGAATACCCATGGTCAAAGGATTTTGGGATTTTATACTGCTTTAATAGCAGGTAAAAACGAATTTTTATACAATATGCTAGATTCCGCTCCTAGTGTCTGCATTTTAGAAATATTAATTGGTCAAGATTTAATTATTGAAAAGTTTGTAATAAAATAAATAGGCTTAATGGTAGTTGTACATTTGCGATAAAGCATTGTATTGAAGAAAAAAATAGTTTTTATGGGTGGAAAGCAAGTTGGATATACCAGCTTGTTTTTTTTGTTAGAGCAATCTGAAAAGCTGAACTTAGAAGTTGTAGCAGTTTTTGAGAACTCAAGATCGCCGCTGTCCAATAAGGATCAAAGCCTTCAATTATTGGCTGATAAGTTCAATATCCCTCATTTTAGCGAGAAATCTCATTTGCTTGAACTAGAAGATGTTGATTTTATTTTTTCTGTTCAATACAATCAAATATTAACTGCTGAAGAAATTGCAGTTGCTAAGTCATTGGCTGTTAACCTTCATATGGCGCCACTTCCAGAATATCGAGGCTGTAATCAGTTTTCTTTTGCACTGATTGATAAAGCTGAAGAATTTGGAACAACCTTGCATGTATTAGAGCCAGATACTGATGCGGGGTCAATAATTTTTGAAAAGCGTTTTAAAATAAGAGAAAACGAGTTTGTTACAGATTTGTATAATCGAACATTAGGCTTTTCTCTGCAGCTATTTCAAGAAAAACTAGAGCTAATTTTAAACCGAAACTTTCAATTAACCCCTCAACCAGAGTTGTTTGAAGAGCGAGGGACAAGTTTTCATTATCGAAAAGAAATTGAACAGTTAAAAAGGATTGATGCCTCTTGGCCATTGGAAAAGCAGAAAAGATATTTTCGTGCAACATTTTTTCCGGCATTTGAACCTCCTGTATTAGTCTCTGAAGAAGCAGAAATTCCTCTTTCTTTAGATTGGTACAAAAAATTGAAATGAAAAAAATAATTTGTACCGTTACCACTGATTTGGTTTTTGACCAAAGAATGAGAAGGATTTGTACAAGTCTCTCAAATGCTGGATATGATGTGCTTCTTATAGGAAGAAAAAAGAAAAAATCTCCTGAGCTTACTGCTGAAAAACACAAGCAACATAGAATTGAGTGCTGGTTCGAGAAAGGTCCTTTATTTTATTTAGAGTTCAATATTCGCTTGTTTCTATACCTCATTACTCATAAAACTGATGCGGTAAGTTCCATCGATTTAGACACCATTTTACCAGGTAGATTAGCAAGCATTATCAAGGGCTTTAAACAGACTTATGATGCACACGAGTACTTTACTGAAATGGAAGAACTGGCAGATCGAAAGCTGGTAAAAACCGCCTGGAAAATTATTGAAAAAATCACAGTTCCATTTATTAATCATGGCTATACAGTTTCGGAGGGGTATGCCGATTTGTTTAAATCACAGTATGGTGTTGAATATAAAATAGTACGCAACGCAACTGTATTGATTGATGAAATTCCGGATACTCCAAAGGAAAATATTATACTTTATCAAGGTGCTGTTAATTATGGAAGAGGATTAATTTCTTTGATTGAGGCAATGCATAAAGTGAAAGGCACGCTTATCATTTGCGGTGATGGTGACTTATTTGAAATTGTAAAGAAAAAAATTGATGATGAACACCTCGAGAAAAAAGTAAAATTGCTTGGTTATATTCAACCTTTAGAATTGAAGCGCTACACAAAAGCTGCAAAAATCGGGTTGACACTTTTTGAGGCAAAAGGATTGAGCAATAAATATTCAATGGCTAATCGTTTTTTCGATTACATGCATGCTGGAATGCCGCAATTGGCGATGAATTACCCTGAATACCAAGCGTTTAACAAAAAGTATGAAGTTGCTAAGTTATTGGATGATTTAGATGCATTTACGATCGCAAGTAGCTTAAATCATCTTTTAAAAGATGAAAACCATTACCAATACATTCGAAATAAAGCACTTGAGGCTCGAAAAGAGTTTAATTGGCAGAATGAGGAAGCTCGTTTGATTTCCGTTTATCAAGAATTATTCGCTTAGTACTTATACATTTTCATAAAGTAGAATAGCTTCCAAATGTCGAATAGTCGAATATTGGGGTTCCGTCCTTTTAGACTTTTCTCAATCAGAGAAATAAACGGTTTGATTATATGAAATACAAACTTTGATAAGCCGATAGCATGAAGTGATTCATAAACGCTGATTAGACGTATTTCGGGCCCGCAAATGCGTTTGCTAAATAAAGTAGCAAGGTTTGATGTCCCTGATTTTGATTTTTCTATAAACGTTACTGCTGTATCTAGCCCTAAATGTTCTAAGGGGTTATCAATATGAGAAAGGGGTGTCCCCATTTTAAGCAACTTCAGGCCCAGCAGCGTATCCTCATGGCCGTAACCAACAATATCGTTATCAACAGGTAGAGAGAGGAATATCTTTTTATTGATCAGAAGGTTACTTGCTACGAAATGACTAAATCGCATTCTATTTCTTTCTGATGCTGATTTTTTTTCTCGTTGAATTCCATATTTCCAGCGCAATAAAAAATCTGGATTTTCTGGACGATTATTCGAATAGGTAATTCCTCCAATAACTACCTTTTTTGCTTTGTGTTCAACAAATTTTTGAAGGTAATTTGAACTCACAATTTTCATGTCGCAATCCAAGAAAATTAACGTTTCGTATTTTGCTTTTTTAGCGAGTAACATTCGGATATTTCCTCGCCCAACATTTTCATTCAACTCCGAATATTTGACGAGATCCAACTTACCGATTAATCTATTTAGTTGCTTAATATTGGTATTGGTTGAGCAATCGTCGAGACAAAGGATTTCAAATTTCTCGTCTATTAGCTGCTTGGTTTGATCCCAAAGGTAGGTCACTAATTCAGTTATGTCTACATTGTAAATTGGAATTAAAATGGAGATCATAGCTCTAAATTAAAGGCTTTCTATGGCGTTCGATTCTATCAAACTACCATTTTCACACTTAAGTGTTCGGTCATGGTATAAATTCATTAACGAGTAATCGTGCGTGGCCATTAAGACCGTATTTCCTTTTTTGCAAATATCAATTAGTAAATTTAGAATTCGGTGCGATGTTTCTGGGTCCAGATTACCTGTAGGCTCATCAGCAAGAATCAGATCAGGATCATTTAGCAATGCCCTTGCAATTGCAACGCGCTGTTGTTCGCCTCCTGAAAGCTGGTGTGGAAATTTAAATCCCTTGGTTTGTAAACCAACCTGTTCCAATACATCTTCGATTTTAGCTTTAATTTCTTTTTTATTTTTCCAACCTGTCGCACGTAAAACAAATTCTAGGTTTTTTTCTATCGATCGATCTGCTAACAATTGAAAGTCTTGAAATACGATACCAATGCGTCTCCTGAGGTAAGGAATCTTACTCCTTTTTATTTTTTGCAGCACTATATCTGCTACTATTCCTTCGCCTTCAGTTAATGGTAATTCTCCATACAAGGTTTTGAGTAAGCTACTTTTTCCGCTACCGGTTTTACCTATCAAATATACAAACTCGCCTTTATTTAGAGTGCAATTAACATCGTTAAGAACAAGGTTATCGCCTTGATAAACTTTTACATTCTTTAGTTCTAATATGGTTTCTGCGTTCATAATACAATGTGTGTTTCAAAGGTAGCGAATGCAGATTACATCCTCAGTATTCAAAAGTGGTATTTGTATTCCTTTTGAATTAAGACCTTACATTTTCGTGTCAACAGATTTAGGTTGAAAACTTTGAACCACTCAATTGAGGCCGTTAAGCTAGCGCTATACTTTTACTTATTACTAGATAGACTTTAATAGCGAGGATTAACAGCGTGCTGAAACACTTAATTATCAGTTTTTTATTTTTTGCATTTGCAGTGACATCAATGGCACAGCAAACACAATTGTTTCGTAATCCGATTCAGTTTTACAGGCTTGGTATTGAATATTTTGATAAAGAAAAATTTAGTGCTGCTCAAAAAGAATTTGAAAATGCACAAGAAGCAGCGGAGTATCCTAATAGCGAGATTACCGTAAATTCTGAGTACATGGCATCTTTATGTGCGATTCAGTTGTTTCACAGAGACGGTTCAATGCGTTTGCGAGATTTCATGCGCAATCATCCAGAGAGCCCTAAGGTAAAGGATGCGCATTTTCAGTTAGGAATTTACCATTACAGAAAAAAGGAGTATCAAGATGTTATCGAATGGTTTGGTAAAGTAGACCCATATGACCTGACTAAAGAAGAAAAGTATGAGTATTATTTTAAATATGGATACGCTAATCTTAGACAAAAGAATAATGAAAACGCATCTCGAGCATTCTTTGAAATAAAGGACATTAATAACGATTACTCTACACCTGCTAAGTATTATTTCGCTCATATTTCCTATTTAGATGGGAAGTATGAAACTGCTCTTAAAGAGTTTCAGAAATTGGAAAATCATGAGAAATTTGGTCCAATTGTTCCCTATTATATAACCCAGATTTACTATAATCAAAAGAAATACGAGGAGCTTTTGGAATATGCTCCACCACTTTATGAAAAAGTGATTGAGAAGCGAAAACCTGAAGTAGCTAGGCTTATTGGAGAAGCACATTACTATAAAAAAGACTATGAGTCGGCATTGCCTTTTTTAGAAACTTATGAAAAGGAATCAAGAATACTGAATAATGATGATAGGTATCAATTGGCTTACACTTATTATAAAACGGAAGACTATAATAATGCTTCTAAATTATTTAGTCGTTTGAGTAGTTTAAAGGATACAATGGCTCAGTTGTCAGCTTACCATCTTGCGGATTGTTTTATGAAAACAAATCAAAATGTTTATGCTCGATCGGCATATAAAACTGCTTATGAGCTAGGTTTTGATAAGAAAATTGAGGAAGATGCGATGTTTAATTATGCTCAGTTAAGTTATGAATTATCGATTAATCCTTATCAAAAATCAATTGAAGTTTTCAAGAATTACATTGATAAGTATCCTAATTCAGAGCGTATTGATGAAGCATATCAATATCTACTAGCGGTTTATTTGACCACAAAAAACTTTGATGCAGCGTTAACTTCAATAGATAATATTGAGAATAAGACTCCCAAGCTAAAAGAAGCTTATCAAAAAATCAGTTTCAATAAGGCTACAACTCTTTATTCTGAGAGGAATTATAGTGGTGCAATGTCTTATTATGATAAGTCATTGCGTTATCGATTAGATATGAAATTAGCCGCAAATGCTATTTATTGGAGGGCCGAGGCTAATTATAGGTTGCGAAATTATGATGAGGCGATTATGGGTTATAAATCATTCATATTTCAGCCAAGCGCAATTTTAACTCCTCATTTTAACGAAGCAAATTACAATATAGGATACGCCTATTTTAAATTAGAGAAATATGCTGCTGCTACTAAATGGTTTAGAAAATTCAACTATTCAACTAAGGGGATTGATTCTTTGAAAATGAATGATGCTTTTTTAAGAATTGGTGATTGTTTTTATGTTCTAAAGCAATATGACCAGGCCATTAACTTTTATGATAAAGCGCAAACACTGAATCAATTCGAAAGTGATTACGCATTGTTTCAGAAGTCGGTATGCTTAGGGATTGTAAAAGACTTTGGTGGTAAAATTGCGAGTCTTGAAAAACTAGTCACAAATAATCCAAGATCAACGTATATAGATGCTGCCTATTATGAATTAGGAAGAACTTATAACATACAGGGTGATGATGTAAAAGCGCTTGAACGATTCAATTCTGTAATAGCTTCTAATGCTAATAATATTTATTTGAAAAAGTCCTTAATAAGCTCAGGATTAATCCATTATAATAATGGTAAAGACAATAAAGCTATTGGGGTTTTTACTAGAATTGTAAAGGATTACCCTACCTATAAAGATACTAAAGAAGCACTTACCGTTTTAAAAAGCATTTATATTGAGCGAGGGCAAGTTGATGGATATACTAATTTAGTGGCGGGTTTAAGCTTCGTTGATATTTCCCGATCTGATTTAGATTCATCAGTTTTTGATGCTGCAAGAACAAGGTATTTTGAAGGGGAATGTTTGGAAGCGATTGGTTCATTGAATAATTACTTAGATAAATTTAAACCAGCTATCTTCGGTGTTAAAGCAAATTATTACTTGGCCGATTGTGCCGAGAAGGAGTTACCTGCAGATTCGGCTTTGGTATACTTTGAAAAGTTAGCGCAGCTCCCTCCAAACGAATACAGTGAACTTGCTCTTTCCAAACTATCAAAATCCTATTACGATAATGAAGAATTCAGTATCTCTCTTTCATACTATATGGATTTAGAATTGGCAGCAACCAGCGGTAGGAGTTTGAAGACTGCCATAGAAGGACAATTGGATTGTGTGTCAGAATTGGATACTAATGCTTTAGGGGCTCTGCTTGGTGAGAACTATATTGCACAGGGGTTTAGTCAGCTGCGCTATTTAGCGCTGGCTAAAATGTTTAGAGCGAGAGTGTTTTTGGAAGCTGGAAAGTCGGAGGAGGCATTGCCCCTCTTGAATTTTGTTAAGGATACGGTTGCAACTGAAATAGGCGCCGAAGCAAAGTATTCTATTGCCAAGATTAATTTCGATAAGGATAGTTTGAATGCTGCCGAATCTCAGGTTTTTGAGTTGATAAGTCAAATTCCATCTTACGGTTATTGGGTTGCAAAATCGCTAATTCTTTTGTCTGATATATATCTGGTGCGGGAAGATTATTTCCAAGCTAAAGCTACCTTGAACAGTATCATTGAAAATTATGATGGTGAGGACTTAAGACAAGTTGCGAAAGATAAGATTGAAGAAATTGATGCCATCGAAAATCCAAAACAAGAAGAACCGGAGGCTCCAGAAATGGAAATTGAATTGGATGAATTTAATATCGATCATGACGAGATAGAGAAATTATTTATTGACGAAGAGGACGAAGAGGAGGAATTGGAAGATGAATAAAACTCTGGTTTTTATAATATTTGCTGTGATTTTTAACCTTGGAGCTTATGCTCAGCGTTCAGATGAGGACACTTTAAAGTCTAGTGATGTATATATAGTAAGAGAGTATCAACCCAGAATTTCTGATGCATTTAAGCTGAGTAATAATCCGAAAGTGTTGGATACTGTAATTAATATCAATCAACAAGCAGCATATAATGTAAAAGATGTTCAAGCTGAAATTGAGTTTCAAGCAGAACCAATAAAGCCGGCTAAAATGAAGGGGGAGCCTTTAAGTAAATTATATCGGGCTTATGTTTTGCTAGGTGCTGGTAATAACCTTTCTAATCGTGGAGAGTTTGTACTGAACTCTATAAGATCTAGGAAATGGGATTATGGATTGAAGGCTTGGCACCACAGTTCAAATGGAAATGTTCCAAAAAGAGGAGCCTCAAATTTCAGTGATAATAAGATAGACTTGTACGGTAAGAAATTTTTTTACAATAAAATATTAAGTGCTAATCTTAATTATGGGTTAAATACGCTGCATTATTACGGATTTGACGAAGGCTTATTTTCAGATATAATTCTCGAAAATGAGCTATCTAAAGACAATATTGCAACCTCTTACCAGAATATTGCACCTGAGGTTAATTTCAAAACTTACTTTAAAGATTCTACAGCTATAAATTCTGAGTTTAATCTGAAGTTCACAAACTATACAAATCGCGCTAATTCGATTGAAAACAGTATTAGAATAGATCTTGATTTAGATCGATATTATGATGATAATTTTGCTCAGTTGGGTTTGTTTTTAGATTACAATCAGTTCAGATTTGATCCATTATTGGGGGGAATTATACCGGAATTCTCCAATACTATTTTTGGTTTCAAACCACAAGTTACTGCTGGTCAAAATAAGTGGAAAGTTACTGTTGGAATTGAGGGAAACATTAGTTCAGATACGCTTACTGATTTTAATATTTACCCACATTTATATGCTAAATATGACTTGGTGGAAGGCTTGTTAATTCCCTATCTTGGTTTAAGAGGAGGTTTGGAACGTAACAACTTCAAGTCGCTTACTCAAGTAAATCCATATGTGAGAGAGGATATTTTGACAAATAATAGAAATAATAGAGTAGAGGTTTATGGTGGTATTAGAGGGCAGTTTAGTTCGAACTCTTCTTATAATATAACAGTGAGCCATAAGATAGTAGATAATATGCCGCTGTTTGTTAATGACTCAAATTTCTACGGAACTGTTTCGGCTAACAATCAGTTTGGAGTTGTTTATGATAATGTTCAAATAACACAAATTGGAGCTGAGTTTGGATTACAGAAAATCAACAAATTCAATGGTTTAATTCGAGGGGATTATTTTGTTTACAATCCTGAAAATCAGAAAGCTGCTTGGAATATGCCCGACTTTAAAGTTACTTTGAGTGGTTGGTATGATATCAGTGATAAGCTAGTTTTTACAGCTGATATTATTGCTGTATCAACTCGATCATCATTTAGTATTAACCCTAATGATGGGTATGATCTAGGAGGTGGGATTTATTCCAAACAATTAGATGGATTAGTAGATTTAAACCTTGGAATTGAATACTTCTTTACAAAGCGATTTACTGCTTTTATTCGCAGCTATAATTTAGCCAATCAGAATTATCAGTTTTACAATCAATACAATACTCAGGGTATTACTATTATCGGCGGAATTAGTTACTCATTTTGGGGTAATCGAAAGGAGAGATAATACACCACTTTCCTGTTAATTTAATGTTGATAAAAACAGGGTATTTAGCCAATTGATTTATCATTCCAGGACCCTTAAAAAATATCTTTGTATAAAGTGGCTAAAGTCCCCATCAGTACTGGATGCTTAGACCTTTTTAACACCAAAGAAATTAAGCTTATTTATGAGTGACGAAAAGAATGATTACGGTGCCAATAATATTCAGGTACTAGAAGGATTAGAAGCGGTTAGAAAAAGACCTGCAATGTACATCGGTGATGTGGGTTCTCGTGGTTTGCATCACTTGGTGTATGAAGTGATTGATAATTCTATCGATGAAGCGCTTGCTGGTCATTGTAATGTGATTGATGTTTGGATCAATGAAGACAACTCAATTACAGTTAAAGATGACGGTAGAGGTATTCCAGTAGATCTGCACGAAAAAGAACAAAGGTCGGCACTTGAAGTTGTAATGACTGTGTTGCACGCAGGTGGTAAGTTCGATAAAGACTCTTATAAAGTTTCTGGTGGATTGCATGGTGTTGGAGTTTCTTGTGTGAATGCATTGTCTATTAAGTTAACGGCGGAGATCCATAGAGATGGTAAAAAATACATTCAAGAATATTCGAAGGGTATTCCTGCGTTTCCAGTAAAGGAAATAGGTACGACAGGCGATAGAGGTACTATTGTTACCTTTTTGCCAGATGATTCTATTTTCGAAACGGTTGAGTACAACTATGACACTCTTGCAAATAGAATTAGAGAGCTTTCTTATTTGAACAAGGGGATTCGTCTTTCGATGACAGATAGACGAGTTACAAATGAAGAAGGTGAGCACCCTCGAGAGGAGTTTTATTCTGAGGGCGGTCTTAAAGAATTTGTTCATTTCCTAGATGGAAATAGAAATCAAATTATAGATGATATTATTTACATGGATGGCGAAAAAGGTGGAATCCCTGTTGAAGTTGCTATGGTCTATAATGAAACCTATACTGAGAATATCCATGCGTACGTAAATAATATTAATACACATGAAGGTGGTACTCATCTTGCTGGTTTTAGAAGAGGACTTACAAATACGTTAAAGAAATTTGCTGATGATTCCGGAATGCTTCAAAAACTGAAGTTCGAAATTAGTGGAGATGATTTTAGAGAAGGACTTACAGCAGTAGTTTCAGTTAAAGTTCAAGAGCCTCAATTTGAGGGTCAAACGAAGACTAAGTTAGGTAACAGAGAAGTAACAGCTCCAGTTTCTCAATTGGTGAGTGAAATGCTTCAAAACTACTTGGAAGAACATCCAAAAGATGCTCGTACAATCGTTCAAAAAATCATTCTTGCAGCCCAAGCTCGTAATGCGGCTAAGAAAGCGCGTGAGATGGTTCAGCGTAAAACTGTTTTAGGTTCTAACAGCTTACCGGGTAAATTGGCTGATTGCCAGGAGCGAGATCCAGAGAAATGCGAAATCTACCTTGTTGAGGGAGATTCTGCGGGTGGAACTGCTAAGCAGGGCAGAGATAGAGTTTTTCAGGCTATTATGCCTCTTAGAGGTAAGATTTTGAATGTGGAAAAAGCAATGCCACACAAAATCTTTGAAAACGAAGAGATTAAAAATATTTATACTGCATTAGGAGTTCGTGTAGGAACAGAAGAAGATGAACGAGCACTGAACATGGAAGGGTTGAGATACCACAAAGTGATTATCATGTGTGATGCGGATGTTGATGGATCTCATATTGCAACATTGATTCTTACTTTCTTCTTCCGATTTATGAGACCATTAGTAGAAAGTGGTTATATCTATATTGCTACTCCACCACTTTATTTGGTTAGAAAAGGTAAACAAGAGAAATACTGTTGGAGTGATGCAGAACGCGATCAAATGATTGGTGAATTCAAAGGTGCTGGAAATGAAAGCTCTGTAAAGGTTCAACGTTACAAGGGTCTTGGAGAGATGAATGCTATTCAGTTATGGGATACTACAATGAATCCTGAATTCAGAACTTTACGTCAAGTTTCAATTGATTCTGCTGCTGAGGCAGACAGAGTATTTTCGATGCTTATGGGGGATGAAGTTCCACCAAGAAGAGAGTTTATTGAAAAGAATGCGAAATACGCTAATATCGATATTTAGTGTCTAAACACATACTATAATTTGAAAGCCTTCTTGAGAAATTGAGAGGGCTTTTTTTTTAAGAAATTATAATGTTAGTTGCATGCTGAATTTGTTTCAGCAATTCAGCGGCTATAAATTATTTTTAGAAACTCAAAATTACCAGTTGTTTTATTAGGTACAAATTCATATCTACTTTCTGCTGATTCAGGTATAGTTAATAGTCAAAGAATAAAGAAAAGGGCATAAAAAAGGCCTTCCAGAAATCGGAAAGCCTTAGTTTTAATTTATGAAGATTAGCTTACTTAGCTTTATTCTTCGCTACTTTTGACGGATTAACAAATTTTGTTTTCACACATTCACCAAGAACGATAACTTCTTTGGTTCTTGTGTATTCTTCAATAGCAGCTTTCATATCTTTTTCGGTGTCTCTTCGGATTTTAATACCCGATTTTGAACCTTTATTTCTAACTTCTAAATACCAGCCATCTTTAAGGCTTTTCGGTTTTGTAGGAGGTCTTCCCATAACGTAATCTCTGTTTTCTTATTAGTTAAGGCGCTTATGTAACCGCCATCTGAGCGAATATATTGAATTCTTTCGAACAAACAAGATTTAGTTGGTGTTATTAGTGAAAATTAGAGTTTTAATCAGTGATATTAAGGTTTAAACCAGCATAAAACTCTAAATCCTTATCGAAAATCATTTTGATTATTACAGCAAATTCAGCGACATTATACTAAGGTGCTCGCTAATATGAGCAGCAACTGAAACTCAGTTAATTTAAACCCTCGAATCGAATAGTATTTTCAAATTGTTCAGTGCTTAATTGTTCAATAACCTTACCAGGTTACATTATCGAATGCGAAATAAGTTGATGCAGTTCCATTTTATTCATTGATTTACTGCTGTAGAATTCCAGATTTCGATTGCGATTATACTTTGATTGTGTCAATCTATGAATAGCATATTAACGTATTTAGCTGGCTAAATGCAAAATTAAATTACCGATCGCATTCGTGTTTTTATTTAGTTTTAAAAATACAAGCTCTTCATTCAAAAGATTAAGACATTTCTCAATTCTAGATAAGTTTTCGTTTAAACGAAATTTGATTTCATTTTTAAAGGTTTCAATCATGATTTAATTCGTTCCTTACAATTTAGTTGTCTGTATATTGTTAAAATGGTTAATTAAACCTACATTTAGGGTATAAATGTGTGAAAGAGGTACCTTCATATAATTGCCAGTAGCTTTTCCTTTGTCATATCCAAGTACAATAATTCTGTTATCTATTGATATAAACTCTTCAGGAACAGCAGCCCATCCTTTCCAATATTTAGCAAATTGTCCAAAAACGTTTTTAAATAGTTCTTTAGGTCCAACATAGGTTCCCCCACTTGTAAAACCTTCCATTTGTTTCCATTCAATATCCGAATGAAATAAAGCGGCTATTTTTTCTCCTTCCCAAGTTTTGAAATAAGTGTAAAGGTTTTGAATAATCTGTTTGTTCCCTCCACTATTCTCAAAATTAGTCAAATGGATTACCTTCAACATAAGCTCAATAATTAATTAGATTCGCACTATTATGAGGAAGGAAAAGGTATTTGTGAAAATTCGCTCCGAAATTGCAGCTGGAACAAGAGGAGCAAGTTTAGGAATTGATGCATTGGAAATAGCTGCTATCAATGATAAAAACACGTTATTCCGTGATGTTCATTCAGTTGAATTAGAAGATCTAAACCACTTACTTCATGAAAAAGTGGATACGCCTAATGCGATTCGAATCGAAGGATTAAAGAAAGTGTTAGAGACATTAATGAACGGTGTTAAGGGAGAATTGGAAAAAGGAAAATTTCCAATTGTACTCTCAGGTGATCATTCTAATGCTGCAGGAACTATAGCGGGAATTAAAGCGGCAAATCCTGATAAAAGGGTAGGAGTTATATGGGTTGATGCTCATGGAGATTTGCACACGCCTTACACAACACCTTCTGGAAATATACACGGTATGCCCGTTGCTATTTCATTAGGCGCAGATAACTTGAAAAGCCAAATCAATGATATTTCTGAAAAGGAAAAAACGATTTGGAACGAGCTTAAGAATCTAGGAGGTATTCAACCCAAAATTGAACCTTCTGATATTGTGTTTTTTGCTGTAAGAGATACTGAAGAACCCGAAGATAATTTAGCGATCGAACACCATATTAAAAACTACAAAGTTGAGGAAATCCGATACAGAGGATTAGAAGTTTGCTTGAAGGAAGCGGAGGAAAGCTTGAGCCGTTGCGATGTAATCTATATCAGTTTTGATGTTGATAGTATGGATTGCGATTTAATCTCCTATGGCACTGGCACGCCAGTTCAAAAAGGGCTTGATGAAGAAGAAGCGTACTCTATTTTGAAACACTTCTTAAATCTCGATAAAACTGCTTGTATTGAGTTTGTGGAGATCAATCCTTTGTTAGATAATAAAGGCAACAAAATGGCTGAAACTGCTTTTGGAATTTTAAAGAGATTGGTTGGTGAAACTAGCTAGTCCAATTCTTGAATTTCCATTTTTACTGCCTGTCGCGTTGAATTGGAAATCCAACCCTGTTCTACTTTTTACACTCCTTTAATAGATTGGAAAACCGCTTCGATACAACAATGGCATCCACCACCAAAACCAATTTTAAAAAATGTCAACGTCTAGTAATCCTTAAACGACAATTCGCCATGCATAGACTTCACTAAACCATCAGCCAAACCTAATTTTGGCACATGAATTTCAGCGCCTTCAGTCCATTTCATAATACGCTGAAAAATCAGCCCTGCATGCACGATTACGTCGGCTCTGTCTGGATGTAAACGATAGACCATTATGCGCTGTTCATAGGTCATATCTGCAAGTTCCCTTACAACACCTTTTAATTCATCATAATTAATTGCCTGCCAGTCTTGTTTATTCAAAATCTTGTAAATCTTGTTTATGTTACCGCCAGATCCTATGATTTCAAGACCTTTGTAGTTCTTGGTGATATCATCTAGCCAAACTTGCATTTCGTCCCATTTTGCTGCGTTTACTTGATCTTTTAGCAAACGAATTGTGCCAATATTAAATGAACGACTTGCAGCCATATCGCCATTCACAAAAAGGCTAATTTCAGTGCTTCCACCACCAACATCTACATAAAGAAAATCTTGCCCAGCAGTTAGGCGATCTTGAACATGCGTACTTCTAATAATTTTAGCTTCTTCGTCACCAGAAATTACTTCGATATTGATTCCAGTTCTTTCTCGAACGTCTTCTACAATTTCTGACCCATTAGAAGCATCGCGCATTGCGGCTGTCGCCGTTGCTCGATATTGATCTACTTTATGAACTTTCATTAAGTGCTCAAATGCAATCATTGTGCGCTCAAAATCAATTGCTTTTTCTTGAGAAATTTTCCCGTCCATAAAAACGTCTTCTCCTAGTCTTAAAGGAACACGTGTAAGTGAGACTTTTTTAAATGTACTAACTCCATTTTCGGTAAAAACATTTACTAGTAACAACCGAATTGCATTTGATCCTATATCAATCGCTCCGTACTTTTTTCGTTTCAATTTCTATTGATTTTATGAATAGTATTTGTAAAATTCCATTTGCGCTCTGGTATTAGCTTTTTTATCAGTTTTTCGATATTCATTTTTTGAATTACCATCTATTTGACGTGCCTTTACATTATCGCTCCACTGCAGATCAAATATAAAACGCAATTCTTTCTGAATGTCTTTGTCATAAATGGGGCAGGTAACTTCAATTCTTCTGTCGAGGTTTCGTTCCATCCAATCGGCCGAGCCAATAAAATATTTTGGTTCGTCATTATTGCAGAAAATCATAATACGAGTATGTTCCAAATATTTTCCTAGGATACTAATTGCTTCAATATTTTCACTCAAATTTTTTATTCCTGGTCGAATACCGCATATTCCGCGAATGTTCAGCTTGACTTGCACCCCAGCCTGGGAAGCTTGATAAATCTTATCCATCAAATCAGGATCGATTATATTATTGAGTTTAAGATGTATAAAAGCATTTTTCCCGATCTGAGCATTCCGTATTTCTTGATTAATCATGCGTACCAATTGGGTTCTCATGTTTAACGGACTCACTAATAGGTGCTTGTAATGGTATGGAGTAAAATTCCCTTCCAACAATTCGAACATCCTACGAACTTCATTTGTGATTTCTACGTTTCGAGTTAAAAGAGAAAGATCACCATAAACCTTTGCAGTAGATTCATGGAAATTTCCGGTTCCCACGTGTGCGTAACCGACTAATTTATTGTCTTCTCTTCGGCTGATATAGCAGACCTTAGAATGTACCTTAAGTCCGCGATATCCAAACAATACAGTTATTCCTTCATCAGACAATAGGTTAGCAAATTTGATATTATTTTCTTCATCAAATCGAGCCTGCAGTTCAACTAAAACGGTGACATCTTTCCCATTTTGTGCTGCATTGATTAATGCATTTATGATTCTAGAGTTTTTAGCTACACGATAAAGTGTCATTTTAATAGAACGAACCTTAGGGTCAATTGCTGCTTCTCTTAGAAAATCAATAAGATGATCGAAGGTTTGATAAGGATAATGTAACAAAATGTCTTTTTTCTTTATAGCATTTATCACACTAGAAAATGGAGCTAAGTCTTTGTGCCGAACAGGTGGCGCTTTTTTAAACTCTAACAACCTTCCTCCTATATTTGGAAAATTCATGAAATCTTTAAAATTATGGTATCGGTCCTCCAGCAATCAGATTATCTGAAGAGCTCAATTTTAATCGTTTTCTAAGATATTTTAGCAGAGATTCCGAAATCCTCTCATCATACACAAAGCGAACGGGTTGTCCTTTTTTTCGATCAGAAACCCCTTCTTGCATTGCATCTAAGAAACTTTTGGAGACATCTGCATCCAAATCTATCTCAGCATCACGAGTCAATTTTATCGTATATGCCTCCACCTTATAGTAGCCATACATCCCAAATAGATAATTCAGGTTGTAACGAATTACATCGTCTAACATCATTACAAAGCGATCTCTACCTTCAGTTGGAAGTTCAACAAAGCGTGGCAGAGATGATGGAAGTTCAACGATTGCATATTTACCCTTATCGGTTTCCTTGCGAATCATGTGAATTGCGAAATAGACCGACTTGTCATTCATAGTCGGGAACTTTCGGGTATTCGAAATCATTATCGGAACCAATTCGGGGTAGACATTTTTTGTAAAGTAGTCTTCAACGAATAATTGCTGATTATCATTCATTTGTTTTTCGTTCAACAAATAAATGTGCTGATCTCTTAGACTATTTATGATTTCATCATAAATTCTATAAAATCGCTTTTGTTGCTTTATTATGGTTGATTGAATTTTTTCTAATAACTGTCTTGGGTTTCCTTCAACGAGATCAAAGTTTGTTTTTTCTAGTTGTATTCTGCGTTTTACAGCTGCCACACGCACCCTGAAAAACTCATCCCTATTATTTGAGTATATCCCTAAAAAACGAAGTCGCTCAATAAGCGGGTTTCTAATATCTGCAGATTCCTGAAGTACACGTTCATTAAAACTTAACCAGCTTAATTCTCGGTTTACAAATCGTTCAACTAGATGTTTTGGCATACTTTAATTCCTTTGTTTCTTGACGGTTAAAGTATATCAATTGCTCCACATCAGCAAATTGAATTTGACTCCAAGAATCAGAATGAAACTGTATTTTCATAACCGCTGAAGTTTGTATTTTATTTAGCGGAATTCTTAGGAAATCATTTACAAAATCTGTCAATGTTGGATCATGACCACAAATCATTATTGAGTTTAGGTTATTGTCAAATGATTTTATCAAATCAAAAAGCCCCTCTTTTCTCTGATCATAAATTGAGTTTCTTATTTCAATTCTGTTCTCTGGAAAATCTAAATATCGAGCATGGATTAAAGCTGTATGCTTAGCTCTCAATGCTGGACTTGTATATATAGCATCGAGTTCAGTGGCAGTATTTTTCAATCGTTCCGAAATTTTTTGGAGCGCAATTATTCCACTAGGTTTTAATGGGCGGTCAACATCTATAATTTGTTTGTTTTTCCAGCTTGATTTTGCATGTCTTGCAATGTAAATTGTTTTCATTCAATTAATTTAACCTGCAAATCAAGATAAAGAAAGCCATTAGAACATTAAGAGTACATTAAATAAAGTACAGCGCAGTCTTACATTCTGCGGTACAATCCCTCAATATATTCCATTGAAACTTGGCTCTTCCATTCAGGACCAAAGGCATGGTTCCACATATGTTCCAATCGAATAGCAATTGTAGCCATTGCAGTAATTTCTTTATCTGTCCAATCTTTAGAGAGGTTTTTAGGAAGCTCAACATTAAAGCGCTCCAGCATTCCATGAAATTCGTCAACAGCATCTCCGTAAATATCTTTTAAGTGATTAAACGCCAGGCAATTAGCATAGCCATGTCTTGTTCCAAAAACAAAACTTAATCCATAGGATAATGCATGACAAACTCCAACCTCAGAGTAAGTCAAACTCAACCCACCGAATAAAGAAGCAAGCATTAATTTTTCATCATTCTCAGGATTTTGACCAGCATTTTCTCCTAAGAAAACCGCTTTGCAAAGTTCAATAGACTGATCTCCGTATGCTTTTGAGAAAGTATTGTATTTGATTCCAGAAGCACTTTCAATACAGTGAATATACGTATCCATTCCTGTAAAAAACCACTGATCATTTGGAACAGATGCCGTTAAGGTTGGATCTAAAACTACTTGATTAAAAACGGTCCACTCGCACTTTAATCCCAATTTTTTTTCTGGTCCGGAAAGCACTGCGGTCATAGAACATTCAGCTCCAGTTCCTGATATTGTAGGAACGCCACAATGATAAATACCAGGCTTTTTGATCAAGTTTAAACCTTGGTATAGCACTGAAGAACCTTCGTTTGTGACCATAAGCGATAAGGCTTTAGCTATATCCATTATACTGCCACCACCAATTCCAATAATACCAGAAGGCAGACCTTGATCAATTAGTAGTTCGTCACGTAACTCATCTATTTGAGATGTTTTTGGCTCATCATGACTAGCATCTACAAAATAAACGCGGTCATTATGCTGTTTCGGAATTTTATTCGCCAATTCTTTGCCCTCAAAATAATCGTCAACTATGAAGACCATGTAACCTTTGTTGTCGGCTCTTCTTGGTTCAATGATTTCACCTAGTTGCAAGAAGCTACCGGGACCGTAGCAAATTTTACCAATGTTATTGAAATTGATGTGTTGCATCTCCGAAATTATAATTGTGCGTTTGCGATTGCAGTTTTCATATTTGCTGCCAATTCATTCATTTGTTTTTCAGACCATTGAGTGCTAATTCCAAGAGAAATTAGTTTACCAACAACCTCTTGAGATTTTGGTAAATTTAGATTATTATAATCTTGAGGCAGATCCATTTTGTGTAAATGCAGTGGAGCAGCAGATTTTAAATTTTTCAAATGATCCCATTGGTTGATGAAATGATACATGTTAGTGTACCAATAGTTGAACCCACCAATACCCATTTTTCCAAACTCAGCCATTACTTTTTGAGCAATTTCTGTATTAGGTAAAAAGAAGTTTAAGAATGTTCCACTGTCCCCATCTTCATCCGGAATTGGTCTAAATGAAAGACCAAGAGTGCCAGCTAGAAGAGATTTTAGGTGACTTTTATTTTTACGATTTATATCTCGTATCGTATTTATTTTCCGCATTTGAGCCAAACCAATAGCTGCATGCAATTCACTCAGTCGATAATTAAATCCAAGAATATGATGCTGTTCCATACCACGATTTGCACCAAGGTGATCATGCCCGTGATCTGAATAAGAATCAGCTAATCGATAGCAAGCTTCGTCATTAGTAACGTATAATCCACCTTCGCCAGCTGTAGTAATTTTAAAAAAGTCGAAAGAATAAGCACCAGTTTTACCAAAAAGACCAACAGAGGTTCCTTTGTAAAAAGCTCCTAAAGCTTGACCTGCATCTTCAATAAGCACAAGGTTATGTTTATTACAAACCTCCATTATTTCATCCATATTAGCAGCTGCACCGCACATGTGAACCAAGCAAACTGCTTTTGTTTCTGGAGTAATTGCAGCTTCAATTCCAGCAGCTGAAAGACATAAGTTTTCATCAATTTCTGCAAAAACAGGAACACCTCCACCAAATATAACGCCCTCAATAGTAGCGATGTAAGTGAACGGAGGAACGATAACGTGATCTCCATAACCAATACCTGCACTCGCCATTGCACAAGCAACAGCTGTTGAGCCACTAGATACAGCATGCGCGAACTTTGCGCCAGTAAAATTCCGTACTTCAGCTTCTAGTTCTTTAGCTTTCCAGTGACCATTTCTTATGTGCTCATGATTGTATCTAAACAAACATTTTGAGTCTAAAACGTCCATTACTTCTTTTCTTTCCTCGTCTCCAAAAAGTTCTAATCCCGGCATAGTATCGTTGTAATATGTGATGAATTTTAAGAAGACAAAAGTAGGATAATCTTTCTTCTATCTTTGCCACCTTATTCCAGATAATATGAAGGCTATAGCTATTATTCCAGCGCGTTTTGGAAGTTCAAGATTAGAAGGTAAACCATTAGTAGACATTCTGGGTAAACCTATGATTCAGAGAGTTTATGAGCAAACGGTAAAAGCAATTCCAACTGTTTTTGTTGCAACGGATGACGAACGTATTAAGCAAGTAGTAATCGAGTTTGGTGGTAACGTGATAATGACATCGGCAGATCATGAAAATGGTACGACCAGATGTTTGGAGGCATATGAAAGCATTACTGAAAAGCTAGATGAGCAATATGATGTAATTGTAAATGTTCAGGGTGATGAGCCAATGCTCGAGCCTGATCAGTTAAGCGAGTTATTGAAACCTTTTGAGAATAATGATGTTAGATTTTCAACGTTAGTAAGTCCTGTTAAGTCGGTGCAAGATTTATTTAATGAAAGTGAAGTTTTTGTAGTCTTCGATAGAAAGAATAGAGCTATGTATTTCAGTCGTTCAGTTATTCCTCATATCCGAGGGGTTCATCAAACACATTGGTTGGAACATCATACTTACTTTAAGCACGTAGGATTGTATGCTTATAACTATAGTGCTTTAAAAGAGTTTGCTAATTTGCCCAGTTCTAAATTGGAACGAGTTGAGTCTTTAGAGCAAAACCGTTGGATAGAAAATGGAAATGATATTTATGTTGAATTGACCTATCATGATACCATTCCAGTTGATACAATTGATGATTTAAAAAAGGTGAGATTATTATTAAAAGAACAGCAATAATTTAATGTTGAATTACAGCAGTTTAGAGATACTTGTAGGACAATTCAAAAGTCTATTTTTGCAACGGATATCAAATTGAAAGAATGTCAAGTAAAATTGTAAAAGTTGGGGATATTGATTGTGGTTCTGATGAGCTATTTCTTATCTCGGGTCCATGTGTTATTGAAGAT
This sequence comes from Flavobacteriales bacterium UBA6770, assembly GCA_905181875.1. Taxonomy (GTDB): domain Bacteria; phylum Bacteroidota; class Bacteroidia; order Flavobacteriales_G; family Salibacteraceae; genus UBA6770. The sequence continues at coordinate 155,500 of CAJIZH010000003.1, read as the reverse complement.
GAGTCTACAATGATGAAAACTGCTGAGAAACTAAAAGAAGTTTCAGAGAGCATGGATATCAAGATCATTTATAAATCTTCATTTATTAAAGATAATCGATCTTCTTTAAAATTCTATAGAGGACCAGGTATAGACGAAGGGTTGAAATTACTTCAGAAGATTAAAGATCAATTTGGTTTTACGATTCTGTCTGATATTCATACTCCGGCTCAGGCTGCTCCGGCAGGTGAGGTTCTTGATGTTATACAGATTCCAGCATACTTGTGTATGCAATCGGAATTATTGGTTGAATCAGCAAAAACAGGCAAAGTGGTTAATATAAAGCACGGTCAGTTTTTAGCTCCAGAGAATATGATTAAGCCAGTAGAAAAAGTTTTAGAATCGGGTAATGATCAGATTATTTTAACCGAAAGAGGTTATACCTTCGGATATAACGATTTGGTTGTAGACCCAAGAAGTTTTTATCATTTAAGACAACCCGGTTATCCAGTTGTATTTGACATTACACATTCTATTCGTAAGTATGGGATTCCAAGTGCAGATCCAAAAGGAGGCAACCGAGAGTTTTTACCAACCATTGCAAGAGCTGGGGTAGCGGCTGGAGTCGATGGTGTCTTTATCGAAACTCACCCAGAACCAGAAAAAGCGCTGTGCGATGCAGCAAGTCAATTATGTGTATACGATCTTGAGGAGTTTTTAAAACCTTTGATTGAAATGCATAATTTAGAAGTTCAATACAGATAATAATTAGTACAATATATACAATACCAAAAAAATGGAATTATATTTAGATTCGGCAAACATTAATGAGATAGAAGAAGCATTTAAATTGGGCTTCTTAACCGGACTTACAACAACACCTACTTTTATGCACCGCGATGGTGTTACTGATATTGATGGCTTGATTTTAAAGCTAGCTGATATGGTTCCGATTCTTCAAGTTGAGGCACTAGGTCAAACTGCAGAAGAAATTGTTGCTGAAGCCCATCGTCAGTTAGAAATGGGATTAAAGAAAGATCGTTCGGTTTTTAAAATTCCAGTTTCTTTAGAAGGAGTTAAAGCTTGTAAGATTCTTACAGATCAAGATATCATGGTGAACGTGCATTTAGTGTACACATTGCAACAAGCCTACATGGCAATGGAAGCAGGTGCAACTTATGTCTGTCCTTTAGTAGGTCGCTTGCAAGATCAAGGTCATGATGCTCTAGAATTGGTTAGTCAATGTGTTGAAGCGGTAAACTATTATGGTTATGACACGAAAATTATGTTCTCATCTGTCCGTTACCCAGAGCATATTAGAAATGCTATAAATGCTGGAGTTCATGTTTGTACCGTTCCTTGGAAGGTTATGAAGCAATTGACTGAAAATAACTTTACTACTTTAGGTACAGATCAGTTTTTTGAGCACACAAAGTTAATGACCAATAATGTGAAATCTGCGTTGAGAGAAGTAAATCCAACAGTGTCTGAGTCATTAGCTATCCCAGAAGCAATTTTGAAAATGACTGAATACGGCTTTGGTTGTGTTACAGTTATAGATGCTAATGGAAATCTTAAGGGAGTATTTACCGATGGAGACTTAAGAAGATTGATTGGTTCTAAAGGTGATGCAGTTCTTGGAATGAAGTTATCTGAAATGGAATACGGAACTCCCAAAACGGTTGATGCTGGAGCATTATTAAATGATGCTAATGACATTTTTAAAGCTACTCAAGTAGATACTTTATTAGTAACTGAAAATGGTAAGCCTATTGGAATGTTAGACATTCAAGATTTGGCAAAATAAAATTTGAACTATGGATAACTCCTTAGAGCATACACAACATATTTTTGAATCAAAAGGCGGGGTATTTATTACCCCGCCTTTTGTTTTAGCTCAAAAACTAAAGAACATTAAAGCCATTTTGTTTGATTGGGATGGCGTTTTTAATGAAGGCAATAAAGGAGGTGGTAACCACTCTGGATTTTCAGAGATTGATTCGATGGGTACAAATATGTTGCGGTTTTCAACTTGGCTAAAACAGCAAAAGTCGATGCCAATTAGTGCAATTGTAACAGGTGCAAACAATGAAGTTTCATTGGATTTTGCAGCGAGGGAACATTTTGATAAAGTTTACTTTGGAGTTGCGGATAAAAAATTAGCGCTCAAGCATTTAATGGAAGATTGCGGTCTAAAAAAAGAAGAGATAGCATTCTTTTATGATGATATATTGGATCTTTCCATCGCAAAAGAAGTAGGGGTAAGGATTTTTGTTAGGTCTGATGCTAAAGTGGCGTTTTCTGAATACGTACAACACAATCAATTAACCGATTACATAACAGCTTTTTCTGGTGATCAACATGGTGTTAGAGAGGCTTGTGAAATGTTAATGGAATTGAATTTTAACTATGTTGAATGCATTGAAGAGCGAGTCGCTTTTTCTGATACCTATACACAGTTCTTAGAGGATAGAAATAATCGATTCACAGTTTATTACACTAAAAACAACGATGGTCAAATCATTGAACATTATGCTTCTTAAAGTGGTTTTTGGATAGTATTGTTATTTTCGAAATCAAGTAAATAAAGTTATGGTAGATTACGATCCACACAGTTGGTTTAAGCTCATATTTAATAACGATAGCAAAAATATTTTCAAGCAGTTGTGGCCTCCAATGGTTACGTTATTGATTTATACAACAGCTGTTGTAGTTATATTTAATCACTTTTTTAATTTTCATTATCCAGGAGGGACAGCAATTCATTCCTTGCTTGGAGTTGTACTTGGCTTATTCTTGGTTTTCAGAACGAATACCGCTTACGATCGATGGTGGGAAGGGAGAAAACAATGGGGAGCATTGGTCAATTGTTCAAGAAACATTGCAATAAAGTTTAATACTTGCTTGCCAGAAGGCCATCAAGAAGACAAAGAATTTTTTGCCGTTATGATTTCCAATTTTGTTTTTGCAATGAAAGAACATTTGCGAGAAGGGGTAAAAATGGAAGAGATTCAAGAATTGAAATCGGGTGATTTTAAAGAGGAATTAGTAACCAAAGATCACATACCAGCGCATATTGTAAATCGCATGTATAAGCGCTTAAATGAACTTCGGAATGCCAATGCCATAAGTTTAGAACAGTTTTGGATAATAGACCAAGAGATGCAGGAGTTTTTGAACATATTAGGAGCTTGTGAGCGTATAAAAAACACACCAATTCCTTATTCATACAACATGTATATTAAGAAATTTATTTTCACTTATTCTGTTACTCTTCCCTTTGGTATTATGAGTATTACTCATTATTGGACGATTCCAATTACGTGTATATTATTTTATTTACTGGTAAGTACAGAGTTGATTGCTGAGGAAATTGAAGATCCGTTTGGAATGGACGATAATGATTTGCCAACGGATAGTTTAAGTGGAAAGATCAAAGGGAATGTTGAGGAAATTTTACTTACTAAGTAATTTCCAGACAGAAACTTTGAAATTAGCAAGTGCAAGTATTGCTGAGTTAACTTCTCCAAGATTCTCCTTTTTTCTTTTTACAGGATTGAAATATTGATAAAATCAGAAGTACTAGAAACGAATATTTCAAGAGCAGGATTTATATTTAAACACTAATGAATAGTTTCTGGTTTGGAAGAACTAGTTCCCCTCCTGACTTTCCCTATCATTGTATCACCAAAAAATAAAAGACTATGAGTACAGAAAGAAAAGTAGGTTCGGATATTGACATAGCGCAAGCTGCTAAAATGGAGCACATTAATGATATTGCTTCTAAACTAAACATTGGTGTTGACGATTTGGAGCATTATGGAAAGTACAAAGCAAAATTGCCTTTGAACCTAATTGATGACTCTAAAGCAAAACTGAATAAGTTAATCTTAGTTACTGCTCTTACACCAACTCCTGCAGGAGAAGGTAAAACAACCGTTTCTATTGGACTTACTGAAGGGTTAAATAAAATAGGTAAACAAGCTACAGTTGTGCTTAGAGAGCCTTCTTTAGGACCTGTATTCGGAATTAAAGGTGGGGCTGCAGGTGGTGGCTACTCTCAAGTAGTACCAATGGAGGATATAAACCTTCACTTTACTGGAGATTTTTCTGCTATCGAAAAAGCGAACAATTTGCTTTCTGCATTGATTGATAACAATATCCAAAGTAAAACTAGAAGCCTAAATCTAGATCCAAGATTGATTTACTGGAAGCGTGTAATGGATATGAATGATCGTTCATTAAGAGATATTACAATTGGCTTGGGTGGTGCTGGAAACGGTATTCCTCGTCAAGATGGATTTAATATAACTCCAGCATCTGAGGTTATGGCTATCCTATGTATGAGCTAATGATAGGCAAGATTTAAAAGAGCGATTGGGGAATATTTTCGTTGGCTTTACAATGGATAGGAGTCCAATTTATGCTAGAGATTTAAACGCTCAAAATGCAATGGCGATTTTATTGAAAGATGCAATTAAACCAAATTTGGTTCAAACGCTTGAAGGAAATCCTGCAATTATTCACGGTGGACCATTTGCAAATATTGCACAAGGAACTAATACGATTATCGCTACTAAAATGGGATTGACATTGAGCGACTATGTAGTTACTGAAGCGGGTTTTGGGTCTGATTTAGGTGCTGAAAAATTCATGGATATTAAGTGTGGTTATGCGGGTCTTAAACCAAGTACAATAGTATTAGTTGCCACTATAAGAGCACTTCGCCATCATGGTGGAGCTGAGAAAGAACAATATGGAGATGTAAGTTTAGAAAGAGTACAAGCAGGATTTCCAAATCTTGAAAAGCACATTGAAAACGCTAAGCAATTCGGAATTACTCCAGTAGTCGCAATTAACCACAGAACGGGTGATGGCCAAGACGAAATCAAATTTGTGCAAGAAGCATGTGCTAAAATGGGCGTTAAGGCTGTTGTAAGCATGGGTTGGGCAAATGGTGGAGAAGGAACCTCTGATTTAGCAAGAGAAGTTGTTGCAAATATTGAAAATGCAGGAAACGCCTTTAAACCACTTTACGATTGGAATGCTACGATCGAAGAAAAAGTAGAAACCATTGCTAAAAAAGTTTACGGAGCCGATGGAGTAGACTATCAAGGAAAAGCTTTAATCGATTTGAAAAGGTTGTACAAGCTTGGATTAGATAAACTGCCTATTTGCATGGCAAAAACTCAGAAATCATTCTCAGATAATGATAAGTTAATTGGACGTCCAACAGGATTTAGAGTTACAGTGCGTGAGATTGAATTTGCAGCAGGAGCAGGGTTTATAATTCCGATTACTGGTGCAATGATGCGCATGCCAGGTCTGCCTGCTGTGCCAGCATCAGAGCATATGGATATTGATAATGATGGAGTTATTTCTGGATTGAGCTAATTACCTGAAATAGAATTGAATTTAAAGGCCAGCATTTAGCTGGCCTTTTTTATTTAACCTATTACTGTCTTCCCAATATTTCCTACTTTTGCCGCCCTAAAATAATTTGAATTATACACTTTAGAAATGAGCAATTTATCTCAAATCGAAAACCTACTTGGCGATCAAGCTGAATATTACTTAGGTCATACTTCCAAAACAATTTCAAAAGAGAGTATCGCTACTCCAGGTTCTGAATTTGTTACAGAACACTTCATTGGTTCAAACAGAAGTAATCAAGTATTGAATAATCTTGCTAGATTATACAATCATGGAAGATTAGGTGGGACAGGTTATGTTTCCATACTTCCTGTAGATCAAGGAATTGAACATTCGGCTGCGGCTTCTTTTGCACCTAATCCAAGATATTTTGATCCAGCTAATATCGTTGAATTGGCAATGGAGTCAGGTTGTAATGCTGTAGCCTCTACATTTGGAGTTCTTGCGCAATGTTCAAGAAAATACGCACATAAAATTCCATTCATTGTTAAGTTGAATCACAATGAGTTTTTGACTTACCCAAAATCATTCAATCAAATCATGTTTGGTTCGGTAGAAAATGCATGGGAAATGGGTGCAACAGCTGTAGGTGCAACAATTTATTTTGGTTCAGAAGAATCGGAAAGACAAATTCAAGAAGTTGCTGCTGCATTTGAAAGAGCGCACGAACTGGGAATGGCAACGATTCTATGGTGTTATTTGAGAAACTCGGGTTTCAAAAAAGACGGAGTAGATTATCATACTGCGGCTGATTTAACTGGTCAAGCAAATCATATTGGAGTATCTATTCAAGCAGATATTATTAAACAAAAATTGCCTACCAACAATGGAGGATACAATGCTATTGATGTTGGGAAAACACATCCTGATGTATATTCTAAATTATCTTCAGACCACCCAATTGACTTAACTCGTTATCAAGTAGCAAATTGTTACATGGGTAAAATTGGCTTAATCAATTCGGGCGGAGCCTCTGCTGGCGCATCTGATTTACAAGATGCTGTTACAACTGCCGTCATTAATAAACGTGCTGGTGGTCAAGGATTGATTATGGGACGTAAAGCTTTCCAAAAACCAGTTGCAGAAGGAATTCAATTGATTCAATCGGTTCAAGATGTCTATCTTGATTCGAAGATTGATTTAGCTTAAAAAGTTTAATCCTATAATACTATCGAATGAGTAGTTGGTTTAAGAGGGCAAAACAAGGAGTTCAAACTCCGACAAAAGAGAAAAAAGAAACTCCAGAAGGACTTTGGTACAAGTGTCGCTCGTGTAAAAGCGTAATGACATCCGAAGATCATTCTGCAAATTCTTGGGTATGTGATTCTTGCAGTTATCACGAAAGAATAGGTTCTATTGAGTATTTCCGAATTTTATTTGATGAAAATAAATTCACTGAACTCAACAGAAATCTTTCTTCTGGTGATCCATTGATTTTTGAGGACACAAAGAAATATGTCGATAGATTGGAGTCTTCAAAACGTAAAACAGGATTAGTTGATGCAGTGAGAACTGCTCACGGTAAATTAGACGGTCATGCTGTGGTTATTGGCTGTATGGACTTTAATTTCATTGGGGGGTCAATGGGTTCTGTAGTGGGAGAGAAAATCGCTCGTGGAATTGATGAGGCCATAAAAAAGAAGGTTCCATTTATTATGATTTCAAAATCAGGAGGAGCAAGAATGATGGAAGCGGCGTTTTCTTTGATGCAAATGGCTAAAACCAGTGCGAAATTGGCGCTACTTGCAAGAGCAAAATTGCCTTTTATTTCAATTTTAACTGACCCTACAACTGGCGGAGTAACTGCATCATTTGCGATGTTAGGAGACGTTAACATAGCTGAACCAAGAGCATTAATTGGTTTTGCTGGACCTAGAATTGTAAAAGAAACGATTGGAAAAGATTTACCAGAAGGATTTCAAACCTCTGAGTTCTTGCTAGAGCACGGGTTTTTGGATTACATAGTGGATAGAAAAGAATTAAAAAATAACCTTTCAAGCATGCTAACGATGCTTGAAAAATAAGGTGGAATTAATTCCTTGTTTTGTACTGGGTTTTATTTAAATTTGCGGCCTTCAAAAACGAGGCAATAATTTATTGATTGATATGATTTTAACGTCAGAAAAGAAAAAAGAAATTTTCAAAGAATTTGGTGGTTCCGATACCAACACAGGAAGTACTGAAGGGCAAATAGCGCTTTTTACAAATAGAATTACGCATCTTACTGGTCACTTAAAGCAAAACCATAAAGATTACGCTACTCAAAAATCTTTGATTGCATTGGTAGGAAAAAGAAGGTCACTTCTTAATTATCTTAAAGCAAAAGACATTGTTCGATACCGGGAATTAATATTAGAACTCGGAATGAGAAAATAATTTATTTGAAAAAGGCATTCCTAACGGATGCCTTTTTCTTTTTATATTCAACTACCAACCACGCAAATTTTATACACACAATTATATGAGTCAAATAGGAAAAAACTATTCGTTCGAAATTCAAGGACAAGAGGTTACCATAGAAACTGGTAAGCTGGCTACACAAGCCGATGGATCTGTTGTAGTAAAATGCAACGGCATGATGTTATTAGCAACTTCTGTTTCTGCAAAGAGTGCTAAAGAAGGTATTGATTTTATGCCCCTTACGGTAGATTACCGTGAAAAATTCTCTGCTGCTGGACGTTTTCCAGGCGGATTTTTAAAACGAGAAACCAGACCTGCAGATTCTGAAATTCTTACTTCAAGATTAGTAGATAGAGCACTTCGTCCACTATTTCCAGAAGATTACCATGCTGATACTCAAGTATTGGTTTCGTTAATTTCTTCTGATGGAGAAACGCTTCCAGATGCATTTGCATGTTTTGCAGCTTCTGCTTCAATTGCAGTTTCTGATATTCCATTTCAAGAGCCTATCTCTGAAGTAAGAGTAGCGCGTATTGATGGAGAATTTAAAGTCAATCCGACTAAATCGGAGATGGCTAGCGAAGGACGTGACATTGATATTATGGTTGCTGCTACAGCAAACAGTATCGTAATGGTAGAAGGTGAAATGACTGAGATTTCTGAAGCAGAAATGCTAGAGGCAATCAAAATCGCTCACGAAGCAATTAAAATTCAGTGTGATGCTCAATTGAAGCTAGCTGAAATGATTGGTGGTATTCCAACAAAAAGAGAATACAGTCATGAAACACATGATGCTGATTTAAAAGATGCTGTAATGGCTGCTTGTCATGACAACTGTTATGAATTAGCTAAAAAAGGTACTTCAAAGAAAGAACGTGGAGAAGGTTTTAAAGCAATCCGCGAAGCATATAAAGCTACTTTATCTGAGGATCAATTAGCTGGAAACGAATCATTGATCAATACATATTTCCATGATGTGGAGAAAGTAGCAGTTCGTAAAATGATTTTAGAAGATAGAACACGTTTAGATGGTCGTAATCTAGATGAGATTCGTGCAATTTGGTCAGAAGTTGATTACTTACCAATGACTCACGGTTCTGCAATCTTTACAAGAGGTGAAACTCAATCGTTGACTTCAGTTACTTTAGGTAGTAAATTGGATGAGCAGAATATTGATGGAGCAATGGGTAAAGGATCAGATAAATTCATTCTTCATTATAATTTCCCTCCATTCTCTGTAGGTGAAGCTCGTCCAATGAGAGGAACTTCAAGAAGAGAAGTAGGTCATGGTAACTTAGCACTTAGAGCGCTTAAGCCAATGGTTCCTACTGGTCAAGACAATCCTTACACGATCAGAATTATGTCAGATATTCTTGAGTCTAACGGTTCAAGTTCAATGGCTACTGTTTGTGCTGGTTCAATGGCATTGATGGATACAGGAATTAAAATCAAAAAAGCGGTATCTGGTATCGCAATGGGTTTAATTACTGATGGAAAAAATTTCGCAGTATTATCTGATATTTTAGGAGATGAAGATCACTTAGGTGATATGGATTTTAAAGTAGCAGGAACTAAAGATGGTATCACAGCTTGTCAAATGGACATTAAAGTAGGTGGTCTTTCTTACGAAATTATGGAACAAGCTTTAGCGCAATCTAAAGCAGGACGTCTTCATATTTTGGGTGAAATGAACAAAACCATTACTGAAGCTAAATCGGATTACAAACCACACGTTCCTCGTATGGAGCAAGTTGTTATTCCTGGAGAATTCATTGGTGCTATAATCGGACCTGGTGGAAAAATCATTCAAGAAATTCAAGCAGCTACTGAAACAGTTATTACAATTGAAGAAGTAGACAAAAAAGGTGTTATCGATATTTCTTCTGCTAACAAAGAAGGTATCGAAGCAGCAAAAGCAAGAATCAAAGGAATCGTTTCTTTACCTGAAATTGGTGAAATTTACCAAGGAAAGGTTAAGTCAATTCAATCTTACGGAGCATTCGTTGAAGTACTTCCTGGAAAAGATGGATTGTTACACGTATCTGAAATTGATTGGAAACGAGTAAATGACGTTAACGAATACCTTAAAGAAGGCGATACCGTTGAGGTTAAATTGGTAGACATTGATAGCAAGACTGGAAAAATGAAACTTTCAAGAAAAGTTTTATTGCCAAAACCAGAGACTGCTAGCTAGTACTAATAACTTTTTATAAGTATAGTAAGCCCCGTCCCGATAGCAATCGAGGCGGGGCTTTTGTTTTCTAACTTTGCCACTATGAAGCCTATTATCGCCCCCTCAATGTTGGCTGCAGACTTTGGAAACTTGCAGCGAGATGTAGAAATGGTTGACCGTTCGGTTGCCGAATGGTTCCACATGGATGTTATGGACGGAGTATTTGTTCCAAACATATCTTATGGTCCAGCTATCATTCAAAAAATGGCGAGTTATACGGAGAAGTATATCGATTCGCATTTGATGATTGTAAATCCTGATCGTTATATTCAAGATTACAAGGATGCAGGCACACATAACCTAACGGTACATTATGAAGCTTGTACACATTTGCACCGAACAATTCAGGCTATAAAGGCTACCGATATGCATGCGGGAGTTTCGTTAAATCCACATACTCCGGTTCATTTATTAGAAGACATTATTCAAGATGTTGATCTCGTATTGCTAATGTCGGTGAACCCTGGGTTTGGTGGTCAAAAATTCATAGAGAATACAATCGCCAAAACTGCCAAATTGAAAGACTTGATACTGCAAAAAAGTAGTTCTGCTAAAATTGAAATTGATGGTGGAGTAAACACCGAAACGGGCAAAAGACTTGTTGAAGCAGGAGCGGATGTGCTGGTTGCAGGAAGTTTTGTGTTTAAGTCGAATAATCCTGAACAAACGATTCAAGAATTAGCAAATTGCGCACAATAAATCATGAAAATGAATAAGACATTTTACGTGATATTTCTGCTGGTTTTTGTGGCTTGTAGTACCGTTCCAATTACTGGAAGAAAGCAATTGAAATTAATTCCGAATGGACAATTACTTCCAATGAGTTTTGAGCAATATACTCAAGTATTGTCCGAAAGTAAGTTGAGTACAGACGAGGAAAAAGTTGCAATGATCAAAAGAGTAGGGCAAAAGATTCAAACGGCTGCGGAAGATTATTACAAAGAGAATTACCTAGAAAATGATCTAGTAGGATACGATTGGGAATATAATCTTATTGTTTCTGATCAAGTAAACGCTTGGTGTATGCCTGGAGGTAAAGTTGCTTTTTACACTGGAATTCTTCCAATTTGTGAAGATGAAACTGGTATTGCCGTGGTTATGGGACATGAAGTTGCTCACGCACTAGCAAATCACGGTGGAGAGCGAATGAGCCAAGGAATGATAACGCAAATGGGAATGGGGACTCTTGGAGCTGCTATGGGAGAAAATCCTACTTTGACCAAACAATTGCTTTTACAATCTATTGGAATGGGAACACAATTAGGGGTTTTGAAATTTTCAAGAAGCAATGAATCTGAAGCGGATCATATCGGATTGATTTTGATGGCAAAAGCAGGTTATAATCCAGAAGCAGCTACTAGTTTTTGGGAACGAATGGCAGCGTTATCAGGAGGTCAAGCTCCACCTGAATTTCTTTCTACTCACCCTGCAAGTGAAACTCGAGTAAAAGATTTAGAAGCGTTAATGCCAGAGGCGTTAGAGTATTATAAGCCAGAGAATAAGTAGGTTCTTTTATTGAGTGTGTGTCATACTGAATTTATTTTCAGCTTCTCAACAAGCAAGATGTAATGCTTATACAAGTCAAGATGCGATAAGTATCGGCATATTATAAGTGCTAATTTTTATTGTCTGTCTGTCTGTCTGTCTGTCTGTCTGTGACTTTTTTTCGGATAATAAATCTAATAATTGTGCATTTTGCTTCTTAAGCAGGTTTATTTCTGCGCGTAATGATTCAATCATTTGTTGCATTAATGTAAACATGGAAGCTTCATTTTCTATCGATGACAATCCAGTATCTTTAATTGATTCAACTTTTTTGTCAATATTATCTTTTGCCAAATACATAATATCCACTTCTAGAATTCTCGATAATTCAACTATACGAGCCCAAGGAATTTTACAATTACCCGCTTCCAAATTTGAATATGCTTTTTGAGTAATTCCTATCCTGCCACCCAAATATTCTTGGGAGTAACCCTTTTTAATGCGTAAATCTTTAATCCGAGTATGTATCGATTTCATAGGTTGGTTTTAGAAGTGATGCTACTTAATAAGAAGCTATGCTTCTAAAATAGAAGTGCAGCTTCTTGACATTCAATTGATTTCAAACGCTCTTTGCATTCCAAAACTAATTTAATCAAAATGAAAATAGCAACTTTCTCAATTCTTCTCGCCTTTTTTTATTTAACGGCAAACGCACAACAAACAAAATGGGCCATCAATAACCATTTAGTTGATTATCAGGCAGGAACAAGTACACCATTACCCACCACAAACTCACCTGACCATACTCAAAATGCGGTGCACAATGACCAAGGTGTTTTGGAATTGTATGCCGCTGATGGTGCTATATATGATGCAGCAGGGAATTTATTGGTGCAACAGTACAACGTTAAAACGCCAAGTTCATGCTTCAAAGGGCTTTTCTGAATTTACCTTTGTGCCTGTACCGGGTGGTTGTGGAGAGTATTATGCCATTTCAACCTTTAGCCAGGGTGAAAAAGATGTGAATAATTTCCTTATTTACAGTCGATTAAAGAAGATAAGTAACACTTGGCAAGCGCAACTATGCCCAACGGAACGCTGATGGAACACAATAAAAACAGCGGCTGCGCCTTTACACGAAGCGATGGTGGAGAAGGTACGCTAGTGGATCCACAACCTAGGTATCACAACCACATTGCGGTTACAAAAGAAAATGTAAACGGAACACGTTATTTGTTTATGTCTCACCCAAAATGTATTGGTGTTTTTGAAATAAAAAATGATGACATCTATCACATAGGAAATAATATTTCATTCTCTCAATTAGAGAGTTTTCAGGATAACAATCGCTCGGAATTGGAAGTATTCGAATATGAAGTAGTTGGAGGTATTGAAAAATTCACGCTGGCTTCAAGTTTTTTCGAAGCTCCAGCTTTAAGCGGTAACCAAGGTGGAGCATTGCATTTTTTCGATGTTTCCATAAGTAGTGGTACTGTAAGCTTTACAAACGAATATCAAGTACCAATTCCAAAAAACGCTGCATTAGTTAACCATGATCAATCCGTTAATGGAATTGAATTTTCAGAAGATGGCCTCATAGTTTATGCATCTATAGCTTATTATACCATTAACCCCGTAACTTTTGCCAATGACAAAAATATTATTCACTGTAGAAGAATAGGATTGAATTCAAACTTTGCTTACTGGAGTGCACTCCAAGTAGGTGTTACCACAAAAGATTTTGGGCATGGACAAATTGAACGAGGCATAGATGGCAAGCTTTATTTTGTGGGAAATGGTCGATTGGGAACCTTGGACGATAGCAACGACCCCAGTTCTACTTTTACACCAAATGCAGTTACAGTAAATAATAATTTAACCTATGGATCTCAGTATATTAATCCAAACGCTGATTTTACTGAGGGTGGTATGTTTTTGTATTTGTTGCCTGATCAAATTGATGGAGAAGACTATTCGGTTTGGGGTTCTGAAGAGTTGGATCTATTTCCAGATGTTATTTACAATTGCGATTTTCCTTATGTTTTAGATTTATTGGGTACATATTACATCTCTACAGTTTCTCTAGACCCTAACAATACTACTATATATGTTTCAGGTTATGGTAGTCAAGTAATTCTTGATGGCCCAGCTATTATTACTATTAAAACAAGCGAAAATTCTTCTTGTGAAGAAACGGTAATTATTAAATGTTGCGCAGAGCCGGGAACAGAAATGCTTTGTGCCGATCCTTTTGAGGATTCGTTAAACTGCTTGAGACCCGATCCTAACGATGCTTCTACTTGGAGTTTGGTAGTATGTGCAAAAACCTGCACTACTGATGTTCCTGCTGCTTGTTTCATAAATTGGTATTTCAGTTATCAGGTTGCTAGCGGTGCAATGCAATCCGTTCAATTTTCAGGCGCTACCTTTTGCACAACTATCCCTTACAATACATACAATTACAATAACATTACTCTAAATTTGAACAAAACATTCTGTATGCCTGAAGAATGCGGAGAAGGATTTGAGTTGTTTTGGGAAGAGCCAATACAGTTTAATTGTCCGTTGAAAGGATACTAATAAAGATTAAAAAAAGGTTATGAAAAAGTATTTAATTGTAATGATTTTCAGTTTGTTGTTTTTGAATGGGAAGACTCAGATTATTTTTGAAACGCAGCAACAAGTTGACTCATTTGTTGTTGTGATGGATACTTCAATAAACAATTACTACCATTTTTACTACGATGACTTATTGCCCGAATCGGAGCGAATTACAGACTTATCGGGTTTCGACGAGGATGGGTGGTTGTACATTAAGTTATTTTATTTTGAAATTGAAGACATGCCTTGGTTTAAATCCTTCCATCAAGGTCAAATCCACTTTATAAACATGCCTCATCTTAAAACTTTTTCAGGTTTAAAAAATATAAATAGAAGTCTTGTTGGAATTAATAACTGTCCTTCTTTAAAATCATTTCCTCCAACTGGTTTTTTTCAGTATAACTCCGAATTATGGATTTCAAACCAAGATATGGAACAATTCGAATTAAACTTTAAAGACGTTAGTGAAAATCCTCGGGGAGGTAGCTTTTCCAATAGAGTTCAATTTTATAACAACAATATAACCCGCTTAATAATAAATGACCCTAATGGAGCGGCAAGAAGACTTGATGTTTTAAATGACAGTAGCCTTCAGTATTTAGAAGTAAATTCGGGAGTTTATCAAAGGATTAATATCAAAGGCAATATTATTCTTGACAGCATTAGAGGGTTTAATAGTGCTGAAACAATAGTTGCAGATGTTTTAAATAATCCAATTCTGACTGATTTGTGTGCAATGCGATACGGTTGGGGTAATCACTATGAAAGTTTACCACAAAGGGACAAGGATAACTGGAACGGATTAAGAATTGACGGAAATGGAACAGGAGCCAATACTTATGAAGAGATGATGGCAACAGATTGTTCTTGGCTTGTCGATACCTTTACAACAGTAGCTGAGCAAAAAGTGGTTGATCAATCAAATGTATCTATTTATCCAAATCCTATAAGTCGATTATCGGTTACAGTTTCAATTTCCATTTCGTCCGAAAAATCCATAAGCAACATTCAAATCACGAATTTGCAAGGGCAACGTGTTTTTTCTATTAGCCAAGCTGAAGGTTCGACAGCTCAAGTAGCTATTAGCGATTTTTCAGTAGGAGTATACGCCGTGCAAATTATTGATAGTTCAGGGGGGGTATCCAAAAAGAAGCTGGTGATAGCTGAGTAATAAATAAGAATGAACCTTTTTTGTAGTTAACTTTTGCCTGTTGCATTGAATTCCGCAGGTTTTCAGCATCTCAACTGTTTGTGTAATTAGAGATTCTGAAATGAGTTTAGGTTCATACGTTATGTAAATGAACACCATTAACGACCAGCATTAATCAGCAGCGTATTCGGTTAAATACTCGTATCGTTCTGTCAATTCACCATCCTTAGTAATCGAAGCACGTTTCAGAATTTCATCTTTATCTCCATTAATTAAAGCTGGAAAGATGTTTTTAATAAACTCTGCACCAAAATCTGTAGAGGCATCTTTAGGTAATTCACAAGGTAAATTATCTACGGCCATTACAGTAATTGCATCTTGGTTGTCATAGGCAACCTCAGATTCCGTTTGAGCATTATAGCCGTAAATTGGATCTGGTATAATTGAAGGACGCAGAGTAGAAGCTACAGGGCCATCGATATCACAACTGATATCTGCTATAACTTTTAGATTGAAATTAGGATGTTTTGCTTCCTCTCTAGTGAATATAAAAGGAGATCCATCTCCCCAAAAATGACAAGCGACATACAAGTCAGAGGTTGAAGAAAACCGTGCAAAATCACCTGTGTATAATTCCGGAGAATGTGAAAAACTCAGGAATACTTCCTTCAGAACCGTCGCTACGTTTATTGTAATCGGTAACCTTTAGCTGGCAATACACAGGATCAATTCCCAGCATAAGCTAAGTATTCTTCTACTTCAAGTTTTTGGATGTTCATTAAATCCAAAATTTCCATTGCCCCATGAGCAACGCGTCCATTTCCAGTTAAAGCAATTTTTAATCCTTTACCTTCAAATTTTACTTTTGATAATTCATTTTCCATTTCAACACGATCTTCACATTGAAAAGCAGGTTTTAGATCGAAAGAGTGGTTTCTTTTACCATATGCTAGGAATGCGTTGTAACAACCTACAATTCCCGCGTAACGACCAAAACCAATTAATCTTCTTCCCTTTGAATTGACTAAACATTCGTAGTCCATCAATTGGATGTTCTTTCTTAAAATAGTCTGCAGTAATGCATTGTTATAAGGCTGCATTTTAATCGTATGAGAAAAGAAAAAGTATCTTTTTCCTTCAATTAATGCTTCTTTTGGAACCTCCTTAACGCCCATTAGTATATCGCAATCTGAAACATTCGTTACGATTTCAGTTCCAAGATTGGAGTATTCAGCATCCTTGTATCTTCTGATGTCACTCGATTCTACAACGAATTTTACATCTGAATTTTCATTATTCAATTGAGCTATTTGAGTAGGTGAAAGAGGTACTCGTTCGTCAGGCGGAGACTTACGTTCTTTTATGATTCCAATCTTTAACATAGGGCTTTTTTAAGGTCGGTAAAAGTAGAAAGATTGCTGTATTTTTGTGGCCTGAACGAATGTTCTTTTATAAAATGGGGCCGACTGGTTTTGACAGCATGATGAAGGATTGTGTAAGCATGTCGGGTTTTGCAAGACTATCCGTAATAAGTGTTGCAACGTTTTTAGTTGGCGAAAACAACTACGCACTTGCAGCTTAATCCGAATTATAGTAGGATGGCTTAATCGGTACACTAGGTGTATCGACAAGTATCTTCTCACTGAAGCTCGCCGTACGCTTTGGTGAATATGAAGATTCATTGAGGAAGGCTAGTGTACAATCTGCTTCGAATTGTATGCGAAATTTAGAAGATAAGCTTGAGTTTGGTTGCTTTTTGCCGTGCTCAAGTCGAAAACTAATGATAAGCTAAGCATGTAGAAATCTTAATTGTTCCATGTTTGGACGCGAGTTCGACTCTCGCCGGCTCCACTAGATGATGAAACCACTTCGCTTTGCGAGGTGGTTTTTTATTTCCACTTATCGGGAAAGGTCGAGAAAGCCGCAGGCACTCTCGTGTTGAACTGCGTTGCCAAGCCTGCCTGCGTTAGGCAGGCTAGCTTGAGCAAAAGAAGAGGGAATAAAAAACAAAACACATTTGCAGGAATGGATATTTACACATTTCCTCAAATTTGTTTCCAAATCCAACGTTTCGAAAAAGAAGAATTGCCAAAATCGGAATGGACGCATGAAGCTCATTTGGCTGTTGCTATTTGGTATGTATCAAAACTAGGTTTTGAAAAGGCATTAGCACTTGTATGAAATCGAATCACGAAACACAACATTTCGGTTGGTACTATAAACGGTGATAATGATGGCTACTATGTAATCATAACTAAGTTCTGATTAATGATTTCAGATCAGTTTTTAGAAGCTCAAGATTTAGAAGACCTAGAACGAAACACTTACGATTTTATAATATCCGATTTTAAAAAAAATAATTTTCAATTGCAGTTTTATTCAGAAGAATTGTTGATCTCAGTTAAGGCTCGTCATAATTGGGTAGAACCTAATCTAAGGCCAATAAAGTCTATTAATTGTAATTCCAGAAAAACTACTTTAGCGAAACATTAAAGGAGGTTCTATGGATATTTTATTTCAAGCATGTGGTTGGATTGGAGCAGCAGGATTATTGGTTGCTTTTTACTTGAATTCTACCGGGAAAATTACTGCTTCTGATAAATCTTATCAGGTTGCAAATTTAGTAAGTGCGGTGCTGCTCACTTTAAATGCTTTCCACTTGGGTTCTTATCCATTTATTATTATAAATGTGTTTTGGGCTGGAGTTGCTCTATTGAGTTTGGTAAAAAGAAGGTAATTACTATTGTGATGAACGGTTTGTTCTTTTTTTGAAAATCTCGTTTCTTGAATTCAAAGTCCATTAATGATTAAATATTATTTCCAACTTCAATTTACAAGACAGGTTCGGAAACTTAGAGATTTTGGCGTGAATCCAATCTTTGCGTCATTGGCCATATTAGCATTATTTGTTATTGGCTCTAATGTTTTAATGACTAAAACAGAATTTGGTGGGCATATTCTTTTAATTGTCTCAATGAGTTGGTTGTTTCCTTTGACCATAAAAAAGCGAAATGATTTTCTAAAAAGCTCAATGAGTTTGATTCAATATTTCAGAATTAGAATTATTGAAAACACCATTATTTCAATTCCGATTCTTATTGTGTTCCTAGTTTTTCAAGAATGGATCTTGATTATTACGCTTCTTCTTTTATCAACGATCATTGCAATACGAGTTTTTAGTTTTTCTTCAAATTATACTTTTCCAATTCCAAGACCTTTTTCTGAATTTCCATTTGAGTTTTCGGTTGGATTGAGGAAAACCTATTTAGTAATACTTGGATCATATGTATTACTATTTATTGCTTTTAAAGTAGGAAACCCAAACCTAGGCATTTTCTCATTATTGCTTTTACTGCTAACCTGTATTTCGTTTTATGGTATACCAGA
The DNA here is from genome assembly GCA_905181875.1 of Flavobacteriales bacterium UBA6770. Classification (GTDB taxonomy): domain Bacteria; phylum Bacteroidota; class Bacteroidia; order Flavobacteriales_G; family Salibacteraceae; genus UBA6770. The sequence goes on along the minus strand of CAJIZH010000003.1, from coordinate 136,832 downwards.
GAATGAGATTTATGTTTGGGTTTATAAAAGCAATGCCAAAAAATTCCTATTTCATAAAATGAAATTTGCGGTATTTTTTAGTTCCTTGATTATTGCTCCTACTTCAATTTTTTTGTTGATTTTTTTTAAAGCTCAAGCTCTCATTCTTGCTGCTTTTATCGGCTTAGGTTATGTATTCCTACTAGTCGTGATTTTGCTTAAGTATTCTACCTTCCCGAGAGAAGTCCCCCTTCCTAAGGGTCTTTTAGTAGGTTTTTCTCTGTTTTTTCCTCCGTTATTATTAGCATTGATTCCATATTTCTACAATCAATCAATAAGAAGTTTAAAAATAATTTTGCATGATTAAAATATTAAATCTTAAAAAGGAATTTGGCGAAAATCAAGTGCTAAATGGAGTAACTGCAACTTTAGTAGAGGGCAATGTTTATGGTATTGTTGGTGAAAATGGTTCGGGTAAAACAACCTTGTTTAGGTGTTTGGCTGGACTTGAAAATTATAAAGGTGAAATCGAGTACGATGGAGGAATGCTAAAAAATGAATTAGGATTACTGTTAACTGAACCTTTTTTTATGACCAAGATTACTGGCTTGGAATATTTGAAATTTATGTGTCAAGCTCGAAGTATAAACTCTGGGAACCTCTTAGAAAGAAATGTTTTTGATCTTCCACTTAACCGATATGCTGAAACTTATTCCACTGGTATGAAGAAAAAGCTTGCTTTAACGGCAATTCTATTGCAAGAGAATAAAGTGTTTATTCTTGACGAACCTTTTAATGGCGTTGATATTCAAAGCAATATATTGATTTCTGAGATTATTTTAAAATTGAAAGTACTCAATAAAACGATAATTCTATCGTCACACATTTTCTCTACGTTAAGTGATACATGTGATCAGATATTTCTTCTGAAAAAAGGGGAATTTTCGAATCCAATTTTAAAGCATGAATACGCTGAATTAGAGAAATCAATGAAAGAAGAAACTGTTTTGAAACGTTTGGATAAGTTAGGCCTTAAATAGTTCAAGAATTTTTCTGTTTGACAAAGTCAATAATACTTACGGAAAATTATTTCTCTTAAATAATCAATTGGGAATTAGAGAGAAATCAACTGCTAATGTTACCAATTCAACAAAAATACCCAGCCCTATCAACAAGATGATTTTTTTTTGAATAAAGACCGCCTATATATCGAATTATTTGTATTAGAAAATTCAGAGTATAATGCGAATTCAGTATCTAATTGTCGTTTAGATATAGAGCTGTGGAGTAAAGATTAAGATAGATTCTATCCTTTTAGGAAATATAACGCTGTGTTAAGAATACCTTGGTTGGTTGTGTTCATTTATTTTTAGTTTTCTTTTTTAAACAGAAAACCCAATCCCATTCGAGTCAACATTTTCTTTTCGAAATTCCAGAAAAACTTAAATTGACCAAATAGAAATCCAACTAGCGGAAGTGTTGTTTGGTAAATAGGGAAAATCAATAAAATTCTAGTCGGAAGATAAACCAGCCAACCGTTTTCTTCTGACGAAATACCGATAAATTCAGTAATTGGCTTTGCAACCCAAGCTGACAATGAGCCATTTATTGCAAAAACGATGATAATCAGAATTACCTGAAAATTGGAAGTGATTCCCCACCGCTCTTTTAATTTGTCCATTATACAAAAGTAGTCACTGAAGATAAAGCTGCAATAGAAAAAGAAAACAGATTTATGGTTTGTGAAAATTGATTAGTCCTTCCAATGGTGATTTAAGAATTTGGCCTTTTTCAATATTCCACTCATCAAGTACATCAGTAATAATATTCTCAAAGTGATACGCAATTGAACCTACCAAATGCAAAGGGACATGCATTGATTCGGGAAATTGAACTACATGAAACTTTACAAATTGGGTAAAACAGCGATGTAATAATTCTTCGGTATACTGATGTTTGCTGTATTGTCCTAAAAATTGCACATAAGATGCGATATATGCGTTGGGAAGACGAGAATTATATACCTCATTAATTAATTGAGTAGGCGATAGGTTATAGGTTTCACGGAAAGATTCTAGTAGATCATTTGGAGCAATTTCATATAAAATATCCCTTAATAAAATCTTACCAATATTACTGCCAGCGCCCTCATCACCTAATAAATAACCTGGTGAAGGGTGTCCGTAATTTATCGACTTCCCATCGAAATAAACGCAATTTGATCCTGTTCCAATTATTCCAACTAAACCAGGTGTTTCGTTACAGGTTGCATTTACCGCCGCTTGAATATCATGATATATAGTTACAACAGCTTTTGGAAAAGAAAGCTCTAACCCAGACGAGATAACTTCATTTCGCTCAGGTGCAGAACAACCAGACCCATAAAAATGAATTGTAAGTTCTTGATTGCTTATCTCAGAGAAGAAATCATGCTCATCAATAGTTTCTATTACAGTTGCTGAGTCAACAATAAATGGGTTAAGACCAATAGTGGTGATATGTTTTTGATGAGAGTCGGAAACTAAAACCCAATCTGTTTTAGTTGAACCACTTTCTCCTATTAAAATAAGTTTAGACATATTAAGTGGTTAATTTTTTTGAAGAATAAGACTACTTTTTCATTCTAAGTCGCTACGATATTTTATCCTTCTTTTTTTAATCGAAGTTCGATTGTTTTGAGTAGCATCTTTTCATCTTTCTACTGCTATTATTATAAGGCCTCTAATATGGCTAGCCTAGGCTACGAAATTAAAAGCATTATTAAAATCGACTAAGCTGACATTTCTTCGAATATTAACTAAAAGAATCAGGAATCCTTAATTTTTCATGTTCCATAGTGATGCTAAATTAATAACCTAGGAATTAAATTTAATTCTGTTTACAAAAAAAATACTCATTTTATAAAAGACTGCCACAACGTAAAGTGACCAAGTATTAAAGGCTATGGCCTTAAACTCGGCTATAATGAGTTTTTGTTTCTCATAAATATTTTTCACGAAATAACAGTAATTCTCTGATGTTCTACCGTATATTAATTCGGAATGTTCACTTTCATTCTTTTTCAGATACCCCATTCATTGCAGTACACACTGAAAGTAGTTTCAAAATAGACTATATCGAGCGTGACAAATAAGATGTTTAATTGCCGGTCTCTATAGAAATCAAGATCATCGATTTAATATTTTTGATTATCAATAGTAAAAAAACCACGATAATTATCAATTCTTTAGAAGCTATTGTCTGGTTTTACGAATTTATGCTGCTTTGAGCACCGATTAAAAATTCGGTGTCAATTACAATTTGGAGTAAGAGCAATTGTTGCCAACAATAAGAATGGTTAATGAGGGAGTAATAAGTAAGTTGAAACACCAAACGACCAAACTTAAGATTGGTAAGCTATGCAGAACAAGAATTCCTAAAACCTATCGACTTATATCCGTGATGCAGCATTAAATACAATCGCATTCTAAATGGAGTGAAGCGCTCAACAACCTGAATTTTAGAGCAGAGGGAGCCTTTCTTTAAGAGCATCCTTGTAACTTCTTGATATGGGTACTGTATACCCTTCCAAATACGCTTCGTTTTTAATCACTTTTTGAATTTTATCGATACGTACAATGTATGATTTATGGACACGCATGAATTGATCATCAGGAAGCTTCACCTCCATCGCTTTCATAGTACTTAAAACAGTGTATTTCCCCAGCTTAGAATGAATTCTGACATAATCACCTAATGCTTCGATGTAAGTAAGTTTAGTGAGGTCTACTTTTATTAATCTACTATCACTCTTTACATATATCGTGTTTTTTTCGGTTTCTTCAATTCCAAATGCATTGTGGATTTTTTCCGCTCTAGCAACAGATTTCAGGAAACGTTGAAAGTTTATTGGTTTTACAAGATAATCAGTAACATCATGCTCGAATGCTTCAATTGCATAATCGGGATGACTGGTTATAAAAATTACTTGAGGAATGTTTTTAGTTGTTTTTATCAAATCAATACCATTGATTTCTGGCATATTGATATCTAAAAAAATAAGATCGACTTGCTTAGAATTTAAGGCTTTGTGCAGATCATTACCATTTGAATATGAACCTACTAAATTTAAAGATTTGGTATCTTGAACAAACTTTTCAACTAATGTTAGAGACAGTTTTTCGTCATCTACAATTACACAATTCATTCGCGTTTATAGTTTTAGGTTGTATATTGAATATTTAATCCAATACATTTATCAATTTTACAGAATTAATAGCTGGAATCCTACCCTAATGACAGAAAACATTAAAATGCTTGTTTTTGAAATGAACCAATCTACCTTTAATCAAATAAAAAAGGAAGGAGAACTAGTAAATATAAATGCTGTACATGTCATGGATGGGCTCTCTGCTATTGGATTGTTTAGATTAGGGAATTGTAAACTAGTACTTATAAACGTTGATCCATTTTTTAAACCACAGGGACTCAGAAAAACAATGACTTTTCTGCGTTTTGCAAATATGTCAAACGATATTGAAATAGGTGTATTCGGAGATGATATTTCTTCGAGGATACAATTAATGCTTCTAGATTTTGGAATAAAGACTTTCCTTAGTTCCAACTTTACGCAAATTGAACTTACTACATTTGCTGATAAGGTTTCAGGAAAAGAAAATTTCATTTCTATTTTAAAGCAGAAAGAGGCTAATTATTTAGGAACATTTCCACTAGATGTGGAGAGCGTTATTCAACAGTCAAATAGCGATTCAGCATTTGTTCAATTAGTTTTTAAAACTTTTGAAAAAGAAATTCCCGAGTATTTTAAAGAACTAGAAAAAAGTATTTCTAGTCGAGATAAAATAAAGATTTCTCAAATAGCACACAAGGTCAAGTCACCTTTGAGTATAGTTGGTGTGAAAGATTTTATTTCTTTAGCGGAAATCCTTGAGAATGAAATGGAAAAGATTTTACCAGACTGGAATGTGGCGCATGAGGCAGCCACTAACTTAACTGACAAGTTTAAATGTGCCCGAATAGAGATTCAGAAAATGCTGTAGAGGATAAATTATCTTCTTAATTCAACAGCGCCAATTATTTTCTTTATTTCATCAGCCAAGTTGGTGTATTGGATTTTGTATATGTAGCTTCCAGAAGGAGCAGGATAACCGTTAAAATAACCATCCCAGGCCTCTTTTTTCGAAGAAAGAGTGTTCACTAAATCGCCGTGTTGGTTATAAACCAAACATGAGAATTCTTTAATATTTTTTGGAATCACAAAGAATGTTTCATTTCTTCCATCAAAATTTGGAGTAAAAGCATTTGGAATAAAGAATTCTCCTTCTTCAAAAACTTTAATATCTTTTCTAATCGCAACATCCTCACAACCTAAAGCACCTTTTGCAATTAATTTAATTTCATGAGTTCCTTGTTCATTATATAAAATACGTGGTGAAGTTTCATTAGAAAGTTCTGTTCCTAAATCCCATTTGTAGGCGACAGCATTTTTACTTTCGTTAAATATTTCTATTCTGAATGGTGCAGTTCCAATACTTGGATTTACAGAAAAACGAGCCGTTACAAATTCAAGTTCAGTTTCTATTTTGAGTGTTTCTATTGAACCATCCTTTAACTGGTAAATAATTTTATAGATAGTATTTTCTAATGGTTGAACCCAAATACCATCATTTTCAAACTTAACAACGGTATTTTTTGGAGTATAAGAAAGGATGTCTTTTTCAGAAATATTAATCTTAATGAACTTAGCTTCTCCATTACAAATTACTTCACTTTTAGTTTGAATGATCGATTCAAATAGCGGTTCACTAATTTGTAGTTTATTTTTTTCGTCAAGGTTTTGTTGGGCAAAGCCAAGGAAACCTATTCCTAGAAATAATAGTAAAAAAGCTACTTTTTTCGTTTTCATTGAGCAACTAAAGTAATATTTCGTTTGACTCTTTCTAACTCATATCTTTAAAAAGAACCATAAACTGTTCGTATGTGTGGCTACGTTTTATGAATAACATCTTTGGATTTGTGAAGTACCAAAAACAGTTCTAGTATTTGCTCCTAGCTCTTTTATAGCGTACTATTGCGCTCCTTAAAATTGCTAGATTATGGAACAAATTGCACCTTACAAACCAATTAATAAAGTTAGGATAGTTACAGCGGCATCATTATTTGATGGGCACGATGCAGCTATTAATGTTATGCGCCGAATTATTCAAGCAACTGGCGTTGAGGTAATTCACTTAGGGCACGATAGAAGTGTTGAAGAGGTCGTGAATTGTGCAATTCAAGAAGATGCAAATGCAATTGCGATGACTTCATACCAAGGAGGTCATGTCGAGTACTTTAAGTATATGTACGATTTACTGAAAGAGAAAAACTCTACCCATATCAAATTGTTCGGTGGTGGAGGAGGGGTAATTCTTCCAGATGAGATCAAGGAATTGCACGAATATGGAATTACCAAGATATATTCTCCCGACGATGGTCGTTCTCTTGGGTTACAAGGAATGATAAATGATTTGGTGAAACAATCAGATTATCCACTTGGAGGTGTTTTAAATGGTGAATTAAAAGATTTATCAAAAGAAAATACTCCTTTAATTGCTAGATTAATTTCTGCTGCGGAGAACTTTCCAGAACAAACTAAAACAACCTTGGATGAAATTCATGAAATGGTGAAATCTATCGATACGCCAGTTCTAGGAATTACAGGAACTGGCGGTGCAGGTAAATCTTCGCTTGTAGATGAATTGGTAAGACGGTTTTTGATTGATTTTCAAGATAAAAGTATTGCAGTTGTGTCAGTTGACCCTTCAAAACGGAGAACTGGAGGAGCATTGTTAGGGGATAGAATTAGAATGAATAGCATAAACACGAATCGTGTTTACATGCGTTCTTTGGCAACTCGCCAATCCAACTTGGCTTTATCAAAGCACGTAAATGAAGCATTGCAGATTATTAAAGCTGCAAAGTTTGACTTAATCATTCTGGAAACATCAGGAATTGGCCAATCGGATACGGAAATTTTGGATCATTCAGATGTTAGTTTATATGTAATGACACCAGAATACGGTGCTGCTACTCAATTGGAAAAGATTGATATGCTCGATTTTGCAGATATCATTGCGCTGAATAAATTCGACAAAAGAGGTGCTTTAGATGCTATAAGAGACGTAAAAAAGCAATACCAGCGCAATCACACTCTGTTTGATGATGATATAGATACCATGCCTGTTTTTGGAACAATTGCTTCTCAATTCAACGATCCAGGGATGAATACATTGTACAAGAAAATAATGCAGAAATTGGTTGAGAAGACAGGAAATCAGTTGGAAAGTTCATTTGAAATTACCAATGAAATGTCTGAAAAGATCTACATTATCCCACCCAAAAGAAACCGTTATTTGGCTGAGATTGCAGAGAGCAATCGCTCCTACGATCAGTGGGTGAATGACCAAGCAGATATTGCAGAAAGCTTATATGGACTGCAACTCAGCATGAATACGTTAAAAGATTCTACCATTGATGATAAGGATCGTCTGATTAAAAAATTGCAAGAATCCTATGAAACCGTAAAGCTTGATTTAGATCCTCGAAATCTGAAAATAATAGAGGAATTCGAAGAGAAAAAAGCAAGGTATAAAGCTCCAGAATATATCTTCAAAGTGCGTGATAAGGAATTGAAAATTAAAACGCATTCAGAGTCTTTATCTCACTCTCAAATTCCAAAAGTGGTATTACCAAAATATCGCAGTTGGGGTGATATTCTTAAGTGGAGTCTTCAAGAAAATGTACCTGGAGAATTTCCTTATACTGCTGGGCTATTTCCTTTTAAAAGAGAAGGTGAAGATCCAACTAGAATGTTTGCTGGAGAAGGTGGCCCAGAAAGAACAAACAAACGTTTTCATTATGTGAGCTTGGGTATGCCCGCAAAGCGACTTTCTACTGCTTTTGATTCGGTAACCTTATACGGTAATGATCCAGATTTTAGACCAGACATTTATGGTAAAATCGGGAATGCTGGAGTTTCTATTTGTTGCCTAGACGATGCAAAGAAGTTGTATTCAGGGTTTGATTTATCGAATCCAATGACTTCAGTTTCGATGACAATCAATGGACCTGCACCAATGTTGTTGGGTTTCTTTATGAATGCAGCAATTGATCAAAATTGTGAGAAGTACATTAAAGAAAATGGCCTTGAGACAGAAATTGAAGCAAAGATTGCTGAGTTGTACAAAAAGGCGGGGGTAACTCGCCCTAGTTACCAAGGAGATTTACCAGAAGGCAATGACGGACTAGGTCTTATGTTAATAGGAATAACTGGTGATCAGGTGCTTCCGAAAGACGTGTACAATAAAATTAAAATCGAAACCCTAACCAAAGTTCGTGGAACGGTTCAGGCGGATATTCTAAAAGAGGACCAAGCTCAAAATACGTGTATATTCTCTACTGAATTTGCATTGCGTTTGATGGGTGATGTTCAGGAGTATTTCATTACAAATAATGTACGAAACTTTTACTCTGTCTCTATTTCAGGATACCATATTGCCGAAGCTGGGGCAAATCCAATTACTCAATTAGCATTTACACTTTCCAACGGATTTACCTATGTAGAATACTATTTAAGTAGAGGAATGGATATTGATAAATTCGGACCAAATCTATCGTTCTTTTTTAGTAATGGAGTTGATCCAGAATATGCTGTTATTGGTCGTGTTGCTCGACGTATTTGGGCTAAGGCTCTGAAAATGAAGTACGGAGCAAATTCTCGTGCTCAAATGTTGAAGTATCATATTCAAACTTCGGGAAGATCATTGCATGCTCAAGAGATTGACTTTAACGATATTAGAACTACTCTTCAGGCTCTGTATGCGATTTACGATAACTGTAATTCACTGCATACCAATGCTTATGATGAGGCAATTACAACACCAACGGAGGAGTCTGTAAGAAGAGCCATGGCAATTCAATTGATTATCAATAAGGAATTGGGATTGGCGAAAAACGAAAACCCACTTCAAGGTTCATTTATAATTGATGAATTGACTGAATTGGTTGAAGAAGCTGTATTGCTGGAATTTGAAAGAATCACTGAAAGAGGTGGAGTGTTAGGAGCGATGGAAACGATGTATCAGCGTTCTAAGATTCAAGAGGAATCGTTGTATTATGAAACTTTGAAACACAATGGTGAATTCCCAATTATTGGGGTAAACACTTTTTTAAGTTCTAAAGGTTCCCCAACAGTATTGCCTCAGGAAGTAATTAGAGCAACATCTGAAGAAAAGGAATACCAAATCAGTATGCTTAAAGAACTGCATGAAGGAAATGCTCATAAAACTGATGAGTTGATTAAATCAATTCAAGAAGCTGCTATTCAAAATGAAAATATTTTTGAACTATTGATGGAAGTAACAAAGTACTGTTCGTTAGGCCAGATAACAAGTGCGTTGTTCGAGGTCGGTGGGCAGTATAGAAGGAATATGTAAGTCGTTTTATCTAGTTGATCTCGCGAAGATATAATTCACCGTCATTACCGTGAAAACGGGAATCTCTGCAACTATTGTTTAGTACGAAGATAGCTTTGGTCAACAAATTCCTCCAGCTACCGCTATTCCGTAAGAATAGATGAGTTTTCTGACGAATTAGGTTTTGAGAAACGTCAGAAGGAATCTAAATCCTATGTGTGCAGATTCCTGATACCTATTTCAGGAAAACTTCATGTTTTGTTCAGTTACAAGGCTGGAATGACATTGAGTAAAAGTTATGATCCACTATTTCTCTTTTTTCTTCAATGCAAGCAATCTTATTAAATAACTCAACCCAACCGTTGCCATGAAGCTGCTAAACCAGAAAGCATATTTAAATCTAGTGACATCATTGTCGTAAATCTCTGCTCCAAAAATCGACCCTAGAATGACTCCTAACTCCAAAGCTATAAACATAGTAGACATTCCTTTTCCTCGGTTTAATTCATCTGCAAGATCGACTGTCCATGCGAACAGTGTAGGAGAATTTATTCCAGCTGCGATTCCGTAAATAGCTGCGCTCATATAAAACAGTTGAGGCGTGTCAGAAAAGCCAAGTAAAATTGTTGAAGCAATGAGCAGAGTCATTCCAATCATCATAATTTTTTCTCTTCCAAATCGATCACTTGCTTTTCCTGCAAAAAGACGTGTGACTACAGAAGCAAGCAGCGTAGCGGTAAAAAATAAGCCTCGATTCCCTATGCCTAAATGATCGCTTAAATCTGGTGTAACCGTTAATACTGTTCCAAAAGCATAAACGCTCAAAAACATTATAATTGAAGGCTGTATGACCCTTGGTTCAACAACATCTTTGGGGTGAATCAACAATAAACTAGGTTTGAATTTCACTTTATCCTGCAGTGTTTCCTTCATCCCAAAAAGCACCAATACTGATAATAATGCAGTAAAAGATGAAGCGTAGAACATAGCGTTTAATGAAAACTCCATGGCAATATAACTTCCAATTGCTGGGCCTGCGGCCATTCCAATACTTCCCGCAACGCCAAGAATACCCATTGCTTCGCCTCGATTTTTACTAGAAACGATATCCGCTAAATATGCCGTTGTTCCAGTTGGTTTAAATCCTGTACTAAATCCATGCAGAATACGCAAGAATAGGAACCCCCAAATGGTAGTGAAAGCTGGATATAATAAACCCAATGTGACGCAAACCAATGGACCAATAATCATAACGGGAATTCTGCCAATAGTATCGGCTAATCTGCCCGAGAATGGACGGGAAATAAGAGCTGTACTTGCAAAAAGACCTATGATTAATCCTTTGTAATCTTCTCCTCCCATCGCGTCCAAATAGGAGGGGAGTTCAGGAATAATCATGTTGAAACTCGCCATAAAAAGGACGGAGCTTGTGCACAATAACCAAAACTGAAAAGTGTAAAAGGATTTTTTTTGTCCCATAATTTTTGCAAAGAAAACCTTATTTATTTTCCACTTCTTTCTGAAATGAGATAAAGTAGTTTCCAGTTGCCAATAAATGCTAATTACGCTGTTAAAACTGCCAACAATGCGCGTTAATAAATGATTTCTACTCTTTTAAAACTCGCTAATTCTAAAACTTAATTTTGTAACGGTATGGGAAGAATAGTTGGCGTATTTATTTTGGTTTTTTTTGTGAGTTCTGTTTCTGCAGGAAAACTAGAAAAAGGCTACCAAGCACTAAAAATTCATAACTACTTTAAAGCAAAAGAGTTATTTGAGAAAAGCTATAAAAAAGACACAGCTGGTTCTGGTTATGGTTTGAGTATAATTTATTTACGTCAAAATAATCCTTTTCATCAACCCGATTCGGCTTATAAATTCATTCTTACTTCGGAAAAGGCATTCTTACAATTGGACGACAAGAAAAAAGCAAAGCTTTTTGTCTTGGGAATTGATTTAATGGAGATTCAAGAGCAAAAAGAGAAGGTTAGCCATTTGTTTTTCAAAAAAGCAAAAAAGGAAAATAGCTCTATTGCCCTTAACTCATTTATAAAAGATCATTCATGGTTTAAAGATATGGACGAGGCTGTTGCCTTTAGAAATCGAGTAGCTTATCGTGAGGCAACAAATAAAAATACCTGGCAAAGTCTTGAAGCATTTTTTACAAATTATCCTGAGGCAAAACAGTCTGCAACAGCACGTCATAATTACGATAGATTATACTACGAATACAAAACTCAGTCTAAGAAAATTGCTGATTTTAAGAGTTTCATAAAAGACCATCCAATGAGTACTTATGTAGGGGAAGCTCAAGATGAAATTTATGCACGAAGCACAGCAACAGAATCTTCGAAAATGTACCATGATTTCATAGTACAACATCCGAATAATAAAAATGTAAAAGAAGCATGGAAACGCGTGTACATTCTAACTGTAACTCAAAATGATCCTGCTCAAATTCAAGCCTTTCTTGCTAAATATCCAGATTATCCAAACAAAAATGAGATGCTGCTCAATGTTGATTTATTGAACGAAGATTTTTTTCCTTTTAGAAATGGAAACCTTTGGGGATATATCAACGATAAAGGCAAGGAGAAGTTAAAGCCAAAATACGATTGGGTGGAACCGTTTAGCGAAGGCTTGGCTATGGTTGGGAGAGTTGACTTTTCAGGGTTTATAGATAAGTCTGGAAATGTAATTGTACCAATTACCTATGACGATGCTGGCAATTTTATCAATGGCTTTGCATGGGTGCAGAAGGGTGATTTTTATGGATTAGTAAATAATCACGGTCAATTGGTTTTACCTGCCCGATACGATAATGTTGGAGAGATGCAAAATGATAGGATTCGGGTTCAGCGAGAAGGTAAATACGGTTATTATTCAAATGCTATTAGCCTAAAAATTGCCTTCAGATTTGACAGAGCTAAGCCTTTTGAAAATGGATTTGCTGTAGTTACTGAAAACGAAAAAAAAGGCTTAATAAATAGGCAGGGAAAATATGTTTTACAACCACAATTTGATTGGATTTCATTCCTAAATGATTCTTTGCTAAAGCTTAAGATTGACGACAATTATGGCTTATTAAATTTGAAATTGGATACAATTTTACCATTCGTATATCAATTCGTAGGCGAATTGTCAGAGGGTAAAATAATGGTAGCATTAGACGGTAAATATGGATTTGTATCGAAGGAAGGTGAGCATGTAATCGATTTAAAATATGCATACAGTCAGTTGGTTGGTGTGAATAATGGATTTAAGAATGGCTACAAAGAAGTGCGAAATTCAAAAGGCCTTTTTGGTGTAATCGATTCCAATGGCAAGAAGGTTTATCCTGTTATGTTTGAACAAATCGGATCATTTAACCAAACTGGATTGACCGCCGTTATGCGTTACCAGAAATGGGGTTATGCAAACGAGAGTGTTAAATTGAAAATCAATTATAAATATCAGTATGCTGGCGATTTTGAATTTGGTTTGGCTAAAGTAAAAGTCAAGGATAAATATGGTATCATCAATAACGATGGAAAGTTTGTTGTTCCAGCTGAGTATGACGAAATGGACGACTTTGAGCAAAACCTACTTCGAGTCAAAAAGGATGGATTTTACGGTTTAATAAATCGAAATAATGAGGTTGTGCTTTCCGTAAAATACGAGAAAATTGAAGAAATAACTGAGACTCTCATTTTGCTTCAATCCAACGAAAAGCAAGCTTATTATAACTTGAACGACAATTCTTTTGTTTTTATAGAAGCTGGGTTTAACCTATAGTCTGAGGTTGAAGAAGTCACTAATGAAGAATAATATCGGAAGGTTCGCACCCATTCCATTGGAGTGACTCAATTTTTCTATTACCCGGTTTTAAAAATGGCATTTTAACCAAACCCTAATTCGTCTCAAGTTGTTCAAATAGTACCCCAATAAAATGGTTTATTTGTCATTCAATTCTTATTCATGAAAGCACTTCTAATTGTAACCTCTATTCTATTGAGCTTGTCAACTCTGGCTCAACAAGATTTTTTGCCGCCAACACCGTCAAATTCTTTTTTAGATTATCAAAAGCAATTTGATGCTTGGAGAGAGAATATCGATGAAAACCAAAAAGGATATAAATGGCACATGCGCTGGTTAAACTTTACTGAAACCAGAACAGGAGCTTATGGTCAATCGGTTTCAATCAAAAGTTATTTGGACGCGGCGGCACAAGTTACGCTGCAAAAAGGGTCGAGCTTTGGTTCTAGAGCATCCGATTCAACTTGGGCTCCTGAAGGACCTGATACATTGACTGAGGCGTATAATTCAGCTTCCAGTCACGGAGTTGCGCGAGTAAACACGATAACATTTCATCCTACCGATACCAATACCTATTGGGTTGGAGTCTCTCAAGGTGGAATATGGAAAACAACCAATAGTGGAAAAACCTATACGCCAATGAACGATGGGCTTCCTATTCTGCGAATCAGTGATATCGCAGTAGATAAAAACCATCCGGATACCTTGTATGCTTCTGTGTGCGATTACGCCTATATAGGAATTGCCCTTAGTACAGATGACCGAAAACGGAATACTCACTACGGAGCAGGTTTGTACAAGAGTTATGACGGTGGTTTAAGTTGGAACCCAACCGGACTTACCTACAAACAAGATCAATACGATTATTCCTTGATTCGAAGAACTTTTGTAAGTCCTAAAAACGCTCAGGAGTTGATTTGTGCGGGTGTAGAAGGGATCTTAAAATCTTTAGATGGAGGAGATACTTGGACAAAAAAACACAATGGATTGATATGGGATTTTGAACAGAACCCATTAAATCCCAATACATTATTCGCAAGTTCGGGATATCTCTATAATCTTGGAATCGGAGAACCAAAAATGATGGTGTCACATGATTTTGGGGATACTTGGAAAACGATTGGCACGAGTCAATTTAATGCGAGTCAGGCTATGTCACGGGTAGAAATAACGATTTCTAGTCTTGATACGAATTATATGTATGCTGTTTCTTGTGGTAAAGATCAAGGACTGTTTGGGTTTTATAAAAGTATTGATGCAGGGAACACTTGGACACAGCAAATCAGTGCAGCAAGAGGACCCAATATTTTGGAGTGGAGTGAAGGCGGAGGAACTGGAGGTCAAGGAGCTTATGATTTGACCATTTATGTGGATAAAAAGGACAAGGAAAAAGTATTTGTTGGAGGCGTAAATATTTGGGGAACAGACGACGGAGGATTAACTTGGGATGGTTGTTCTTATTGGTTAAGGTATTATGGTTTTACACCGCATGCGGACCAACATTTTTTGACGCACAACCCCTTAGATAATAAGTATTATATGTGTAATGATGGAGGTGTTTTTAGAACAGATTCTATTTTAATAGGATCTTGGAGAGCGACTGACACAGCAGCTAATTATGAGTTTCCGACCAAATGGCAAGACGTTTCTAGCGGTATGCAAATCACCTCTTTATATCGTGTTGGATTGTGTGATAGTGTTTCAGGCTATATCATCTCTGGAGCGCAGGATAACGGAACTTTTTATAGAGACGATAAAGGAAAATGGATGAACATTACCGGTGGTGATGGAATGGATGCGGTTATTCATAGAGCCGATCCAAAACAAGGAGTCTCCTCTTCACAATATGGTCGGTTTTATAGATTTAATAATTATGGATCTAACACCTTTAATTTAAGCACATTTATGAGTGGATCTGGCGGTTGGACGACTCCAATTGAGCAAAGTCCAACTACTCCAGGAGACTATTATGTAGGAGGAGAGAATGTGATAATTAGTTCTTCTACAACAGGTTCAAGTCAATTAGGTTTTATTCCTGGTAGTAGTAACGAACCCATTTCTGCATTTGCAATTTCTGGATTAAATAAGCGTCATTTAATTGTAGCTAAACGACCTTATTTTTCAAATAATGTAGCTACCAAATTGTATTACACCGAGAATGAAGGCGGCGTTTGGACAGACATAACATTGGGTTTACCCGATAGTTTGTACTGTACTGCAGTTGCTATTGATGATAGAAACCCCTATATCGTTTGGGCCACATTTGGAGGTTTTTCGCAAGGTCAAAAAGTTTTTCGTTCAGGTGACGGTGGAAAAACGTGGGTTAACATTAGCAAGAATTTACCCGATGTACCGGTTAATACGATTGTTCAGGATCTTAAATCGAAAAACAATACGCTCTATGTAGGTTGTGATGTTGGAGTTTATTATACCAACGATAGTTTAGCCAATTGGCAGCTCTATGCGAAGTCATTTCCAAACGTAATTGTGTCTGATTTAGAAATACATATGAAGGATAGGAGATTATACGCTTCAACTTTTGGAAGAGGAATATGGTCAGTTGGTGCTATAGATACGATTCATGTTTTTCCTCAAGACACAACGAAAAAAGACACTGTAATTGAGGAACCTGTGGTGTTTGTTTCTGAGAGTTTCAATACCGCTCAATTCACTTTGTTTCCAAATCCGAATAACGGACAGTTCCATGTAAAGTCTTTTGCTAATGAGCATATTGATGTTCAAATTAGCATTGTGAACGTAATGGGAAGGACTGTTTTAAAGAAAGATGAAGCAATTGAAAAAGGAGCGTTTGAACTCAGTTATCAATTGGATTTAGCAGATGGTGTTTATTTTTTGAGGGTTAACGGAGAAGGTAAGTCGAAGGTGCAGCGTTTTTTAGTTGCGCATTAAGGTGCATAAGCTATAAAGATCGATTCAAAGCTTGACTTCGTCTAATACAATTATCTTTGTTTTAATACCTTAAGAAGGTAATACAACAAACCCATAAATCAACTTTAAAGAAAAAAACAGTGAAGCTAGCGATGATAATTAATTAAATATTGAAGGAAGTTAGGCTTTTACCATTTGTAAACGGTTGTAAATGTTTATTTGTGATAAGCTACTGATTATAAGCAATTAATTAATTTTCATAAAATTACCTATAAGAGAAATAAGCGTACCGGTGCGCTTATTCAATTGTTGTGCATTATTAAATTAATATGAATTCAGTTCAAAAAACATCCTTAAGAAGCAAACTATTCCGTCACCTTGACGGTATTGTTATTTCACCTACTGCCTATGCCTTAAAAAAACATGGTATAACAGATTATTTACTACAAAATAAGAAAGTAGAGCTGAAAGAGCTGACAACAAAATTCAAGGCTAACGAAGGTTATTTGAACATTGCGCTAAGAGGACTCTGTTCTCAAGGGTGGCTTATTCAACATGTTGACAATCAAAATAATGCTATTAGTTATGAAACCAATAAAGAATCAGAAATAGCGTTTAATTATTTTTATCTCTTTGAAGATGTCACAGACTTACTACAAATGTCCGAAGATTACCATCCTAGAAAATTTGAAATCGAACCATTTCTGAAACTGGAGAGTATTTACAAAAAGTGGAAAACCAACTATGGAATTGAACTGTCTCAAGAGAAGACTCGGAGAAAAATTGAGGAACAAATCTTAACACATATTGAAGGTGTAATTGTAGGTCCAACGCTTGTACACTTGGGCATAACAGGTATGTTTCACAAATATTTCATGGAGTCGAGATTCAGGCCAGAAGAATTCCATGAAAATCATCAAGAATTTGATAAACTGCTCAAAATATTAACTGAACTTGGATGGTTTGACGAAAAAAATGGTGCTTATGCGTTCACAGAGATTGGGTTATTCTTTGCAAAAAGAGCCAGCGCATATGGTGTTACAGTTTCTTACATTCCTACGCTAAGAAAATTGGACAATCTGATCTTTGGAGATCCATTAATCCTTAAAAATCTAGCAACAGGATCTGAGGAAATACATGTTGATAGGGAAATGAATATCTGGGGAAGTGGCGGAGCCCATAGTGCGTACTTTAAAGTAGTAGATGAAATCATCATCGATCTTTTCAATAAACCAATCGAGGAACAACCCAAAGGTATACTTGATATGGGTTGTGGTAACGGTGCATTTCTTCAGCATTTGTTTTCAGTTATTGAAAGTCAAACACATCGAGGCACTATTTTAGATGAATACCCTTTGAAAATAATAGGTGTAGACTATAATGAGGCTGCATTAAAAGTTTCTAAAGCGAATCTCATTCAAGCGGATATATGGGCGAAAATTATCTGGGGAGACATTGGAAATCCTGCTCTTTTGGCTAAAGATCTGAAAGAAAATTACGATATCGAGTTAGGAGAATTGCTCAACGTAAGAACCTTTTTGGATCATAATAGAATTTGGAAAGAGCCTCAAACTAATTCATCAAGAGTAAGTTCATCCACTGGTGCATATGCCTACGAAGGCAAAAGAATCAACAATAATCTTGGTTGCGGAATCATTGAAGGAACACATTGGAAAATGGACTCCTTATGTAGAGAAGTTTGGCTTGTTACTGATTGAACTACACACTGTGAAGCCAGACCTAGTTGCACAA
This sequence comes from Flavobacteriales bacterium UBA6770, assembly GCA_905181875.1. Lineage (GTDB taxonomy): Bacteria > Bacteroidota > Bacteroidia > Flavobacteriales_G > Salibacteraceae > UBA6770. Next base: position 118,962 of record CAJIZH010000003.1, on the reverse strand, counting down.
AATATGGGAAAAACAGCCGCTACTGCATATGACTTGACACATGGATATTCAGATCAGTATATACTTGAAGTAGACGAGTTCATAGATATAATTCAGGAAGCTGGTTTAATCCCAGATATGAACAAGTTCAGAAAGTTTCCAAATTCTGATTTTGCTACTGTATCAATTAGTTTATTAAAATCCAACAATGCACAACAATGTGTATAGTGCATAGCACCCTGCGGGATGCTACGACACTGTACACTAAACGTTAGTATTAATTGAAAAATATTATGAAAAAAATACTTATCGTCTCAATTATTCTAAGCTTAGCAAGCAATAATTTGTTTGCTACAACATATTATGTCTCTAATAGTGGTAACGATACTGTTAGCGGGTTATCTCCTACAGCCCCTTGGTTAACAATTAACAAAGTCAACGCTTCGACTTTTCTTCCAGGAGATAGCATTTTATTTAATAGGAATGACACTTGGAATGAAAGACTTCAAGTTCCTACAGCTGGAGTCATTGACTCAAACATATTATTTGGAGCTTATGGGGCCGGTAACAAACCTATTATTGATGTCTTATCAAGTGATGTCAGTGCAATTACTTGTTATAAATCTTACATTACTTTTCAAGATTTAGTACTTAAAAATAGTACAGCTACTAATTTATCTATCGCGGTAATTGGCGGTTGTTATGGCATTAATGTATTAAGAGTTGAAATCTTTAATTCTGGTAAAAACGCACTATCTATAAGCAAAGGAGGATCTGATATTTTAATTGACGATGTACGAGTAATTACCGCATTAAATAATGGTATATACCTTAACGGTTCTGAGTTTGACAAACTCAGTAATGTTATAGTAGAGAACTGTTACGTTTCTGGCGTTACTAATAATGACGGCATCGTAGTGCATCAAGACGGTAGTCTTCACTCAGCTGGTTCAAATTTTATTTTTCGAAATAATTATGCAGAATTATGCGGAGAACAAGGATTTGACATCACTACAGGGACAAATGTATTATTGCTGAATAACATTTCCAAAAATAATAGCGCGGGAGGCGTAGTTGTTGGCCATTCTGCTGATAGCGTTACTATTCAAAATCACACAAGCCTTTATGAACCCACGTTACCAACCTCTGCAGCTATAAAAATAGGAGGAGATGCAAGAAATGTAAAACTTATTTATAGCCAAATAATAGGTGATGGGCATCACTTATTATTGATTGACGGAGACAATGTTGAAATTTATAACAATGTTTTCGTTTGGGACGGTGGAGGCAGTTTGTTTGATTTAAGTAATGAAATTGAAAATGTGATAGTGAAAAACAACATTTTTACAACGCTACAAGGAAGCATGAGCAGAGTCATGCGTTTTTTAACCCCTACTCGCCCTCCAGATCATCCCACCTTTGAATTTGATAATAATATCTATTATACTCCAGATAGTGTCGTCACAATTTATTCTAGTTCTACCACAACCAATTACTCTTTACCAAATTATCAAACAACTTTTGGACAAGATTCGAACAGTTTTTTTGCTAAACCTGAATTTGTAGATCTTGCTGGAAGTGATTTTCATCTAACTTCTATATCACCCGCAATAGAAAATGGTGTTGATGTTAATTTAAACGCTGATTTTGACAATTCTTTTGTTCCATATAATTTGTTTCCAGACATTGGTGCATTTGAATATTCAGATATTACTCTCAACGCAGAGAACAGTTCTTTTTTTAATGTATTACTTTATCCTAACCCAATAAATAATTTACTTTTTATTCAGTCAGAACGGGAGATTAAGAATGCTCGAATTGTTAATACCCATGGTCAATACATCGGTATGGATGTTGAAATTGTGAACTCTTCAATAAATACAGCTTTTTTAAAGAATGGATTATACTTTTTAGTGTTAGAAAGCGAAAAAGAAATATTCACTACAAAGTTTATTGTTCTGCATTAGAAATTAAATAAAAAATGCTAACACTATGTAAAAAGCATTAAAACGACTTTTTACACGAACCGTTACCTAAACGATCAACGAACTACAAAGTCTAAACTAATTCATTACTCATTAATGTACTTGTTCTTTAGCACATTAATATGATGGATTTCATGACCTATAATAATATGTCCAGCTGCATTTGCCGAAAGCGGATTTCCAGAGGCAGTTCCAATTCTTTTGAGATCAGCATTTTTTAAATAGCTAAAAAGTGTAACAGTAAATTGTCTTGTATGTGTAAAAGCATCAATCAACTCTTGTTTGCTCAACTTGTCCTTTGCAGCCAAAGCGGCATATTCATCTTGATCAAAACCGGGTAATGGTTTTGATTCGCCACGTGCAATAGAAAACGCGCGGTAAGCAAACACAATTTCAGTGTCAATAATGTGCTGAAACAATTCTCGAATTGTCCATTTTCCATCAGCATAAGCAAAATCAAGTTGTTCCTCATTCAGGCTTTCCAGCAATTCTAAAGTCGATTCACTATGTTCATTCAACTGATGAATAATAGGTTCGTTTTCAGTTAGCGAAACGTAAGTCTCATAGTAATTAGCGTATTCTGATTGTTGAGGTTTATGCATGTTTTTTAGGTTTTATATGAAATAAAAACGCCCTTTAAGTGACTGATTAAAAGGGGACTTAGAATTAAAATTCTACAACGTAAATACTTTACGTTCTCAGACAGTTTCTTCGCTTCGTAATAAATAAACAAGGATATGAAAAATAACGAAAAAACAACAACAGTAAGACCAGTAGGAATGAACCCTAGAGTTTGGGATGTATTGAAAAAAGTAGCAGCCGAACTTTGGAAAGAACACGATAAAGGTATTTCTGTTAGGAGAAAAGTAATGATCTCTTGCAAAGAATTTTACGAAATGCTTTTGGATACAGAAGGAAATTTGATTTTAGACAATAAGTCTTTGATTCGATTTGCAAATAACGGACATATCAAAACTTGGAGCAACGAATTATTGATGGAAGCAATTAATTTAATGAAGCACGGTGCTATTGATGCAGCAATCGAAAAATTAAAATTGCACTTGTCCCTCGATACAACATCAGTAAATGGAAGGTTGCAGTTAGCCGACTGTCTGAAACAACAAGGATTGTATAGAGCGGCATTAAGTAATATAAATGAGGCAGTACATATTAAGCCTAACGATGAAAGCATTTATATTCAACGTGCTAAATTGTATTCTCACTTAGACCAAGATGGCAGAGCATTAAACGATTTGAACTTTGCATTGCTATTGAATCCAAACAGCTATTCGGCCTTAAAGGGTAGAGCATATTTGCGGATTGCTTTAAAAAATATTGATTTGGCGATTGAAGACATGGAGAAAATGGAGGCTTTAATTCCAAATCATATAGAAACGCTAATGTTAAAGGGAACAGTATTGTTTGAAGAAAAAAAATGGCCTAAAGCATATAAAATATTTAAAAGCGTTCTTGCAATAGAGCCGCATAACGCGGAGGCAATTGTAAAATTAGCGTTGATAAAGATTGAGTTTAAAGTTGAAGAAAAATCGGCATTGAATGACTTACAATTTGCACGTGCATTGGGACATCCAAAAGCAAATGGTTTGTTGGCTAATTTGTTATCAAAACGTCAGAATCATAGAAACGCTGCATAGGGCTGAAAGAATAAGATTGCGTTATTTTTGAAAAGTGGCTAAATCGATTCATCAACTGCTGAAATCCCATTGGGGATTTGATTCCTTTAGGAGTAAACAGCAGGATATTATTGAATCGGTATTGGCTGGAAAAGATACCTTGGCTTTGCTCCCAACTGGAGGAGGTAAATCGGTTTGTTTTCAAATTCCAGGTCTGTATTTAGGTGGTTGTACCCTTGTTGTGTCGCCATTGATAGCTTTGATGAAGGATCAAGTTCGTCAGCTTAAAAAGCTCGGAATTAACGCAGATTGTCTGGTTTCAGGAATGTCAAAAACAGCGATCGATCAGGCATTGGATAATTGTATTTATGGAAATACAAAGTTTTTATATGTATCGCCAGAGCGATTAAAAACTGAACTTTTTCTGGCGCGGTTACCATCCATAAAATGCAATTTGATTGCAGTAGACGAAGCACATTGTATTTCTCAATGGGGTTACGATTTTAGACCAGACTATTTGGAAGTTGCTGAAATAAGAGCGTTTCTTCCAAATGTTCCGATAATTGCGTTAACCGCAACGGCAACTCCTTCGGTAGCAATTGATATTCAAGAAAAATTGGATTTTAAATGTCCGAACTTGATTCAAAAAAGTTTTGAAAGAACCAACCTGGCATATATCATCAAACAAGAAGAAGATAAGTTTTACCGTCTGGAGCGACTGATTCAAAAAACAGGCGGTTCTGGAATTCTATACGTACAAAATCGCAGAAAAACGGAGGAATACGCTCAGCTTTTAATAAATAGAGATGTTTCGGCATTGGCTTACCATGCTGGACTGGATTCATTTCAACGCTCTGAAGCCCAAGAAAAATGGATTAACAATGAGGTTCAGGTAATTGTGGCTACTAATGCATTTGGAATGGGAATAGATAAACCTGATGTGCGTTGGGTTGTTCATTTCGATATTCCAGAAAACCCTGAATCCTATTTTCAAGAAGCGGGCAGGGCAGGGAGAGATGGCAAGAAATCCTATGCTGTTCTAATGTACGATCAAAGTGATTTAGCTGCATTGGAGCAAAGTGTGATACGAAAATATCCTTCTAAAGAATTTATTCGAAAAGTGTACGACTGGTTTATGAACCATTTGAAAGTTGCAATAGGCTCGGGGCTAGAAGAATTTTATCAATTTGATTTGGCCTTGTTTTGCAAAAAATACAAGATCAAGCAACTAGATGCAATGGCAGCTCTCAGGCTTTTAGCTCTAGAAGGTCTTATTAATATTCCTGAAGCGAGTTTTGAGCTTTCTAGAATAAAAATCAAAGTAAGTAGACGCTATTTTAATGAGGAAGAGTCTAGAGAAAGCCAGATGTTTGATGTATTGCTTCGATCTTATTCTGGCCTGTTTGATTTTCCAACTGCCATTCGCGAGCCCGAGTTGGCAGAGCGATTGGATTTGAATTTATCTGAAGTTCAAAAGGTGCTGCGTTTAATGTCTAAAAAAGGAATTGTAGACTATCAAGAATCGTTGGAGTCTACTTCGGTTTTGTTGACTCGTGAACGTCTAAAAAGCAAAGAAATAAACTTTAAGCATGCTAATTATAACACCTTAAAAAGTAGAGCGATTGAACGGTTTAAAGCAATGAAACAATTGCTGGAAAAGCGCGATTGCCGTTCACTAATGTTACTGGAGTACTTTGGTGAAGTTTCGAATAAGTATTGTGGGAAATGTGATTATTGTCTAACTCAAAAAGACAAAGCAGGAGGCTCGGATTCTTTTACTACCATCGCAAATTCTATTTTATTTCAATTGGAAAATTCAACGGTACTAATGCACGAATTGTTGGAAGCTCTGGCTAAATACGATGACCTTTCAGTGATAAAAGTGCTAGAACTTTTGGAGGAGCAAGACAAAATATGCGTTGAGGCAGATTTAGTGTCTTTAACTGTTAAACACTAGTTCAAGTGCTTGGTAATAATAGAAGCAAGTAACCCATCTGGGAGCTCTTCTCCTAAGTGCTCTTCCGTTTTGTCAATTAAGTCTTCAGTCAAAGCAGGTTTTACGGCTAATTCCAATCCGACGACATGCATAAAGGTGCGTTCCTCATTGGTTATTACACCATCAATAGCCATTAGGTATAGCAACTGAAACATAATGGTCATACGGTGCCTCTCTGACTTAGGCGGATCTATTGGGTAATCAACTCCGTTTTTCCAAATGTGACTGAGTTCATCTTTTGAAACACCCAATTTTTCGCGCATTTCTTAAATGAAAATCTCCTCCTTTTCGTCAATATCATTATCGGATTTCGACATCAATACAAAAAGTGCTAGCATTGACTTTTTGTTATAGTGCATTTTTTCAAATGGGTCTTGCATAGTTGGTTATTTCATTTAATCATTGCATCATTTAGCTCTTCAACGTCAAACTTAATATCATCCTCTCCAACCTGATCAAATGGATTTTCTATATGTTCTTGAAGGTTATCCAAGCTCACTAGAATTACGCTATACAAAACTGCTATTACGTAACCGATGCCATGTGAATAGTCAGAAAAAGTACTCGCACAGAATGGGCCATAAAGTATTGGGAAGAAATAAATAAAAACTTTACTGTAAGCACGCAAGGTTATTGGAGTTCGGTAGTAGAAGATGTTCTTCATAATACCGTAAGAAACAATCATTTTACTTACGTATTGGTGTAAACGTGAATTTTCACTTCCGGCACTGCCATATTCTTTGAAATCTGCAACTCTGGCCGAAAGATTTGAGAATCTCACGTACATTTCATGTTCCTTCTTTTTCGCTTCTTCTGGCTCTAATAAAAAGTTGGCACTCATATTTTCAAACAGTGCATTTATTTCAATCTTAACTTCAGTTGCGATTTCTGGTTTATATGGTTGCACCCATTCTCGCACTCCAAAGTAATAAGACAGGGCATGTGCCTTAAGGTCAGCGTATTGCTGTAAAGCAAACTCTCTTCGTTTATAAGCGCTATCAATCGAAAAAACTATAGGAAATACGATTGCGATACTTATTAGGTAAAGCGGAAATTCGGCTTTGATTTCGTAAATATTACATAAAAATGCGGCCCCCAAGGATATGAGAGAGGTTATTATAGTTTTATAATTAATAATTAGGAAAAAACTTTTAAAAATCTTCATTTGCACTTTTATCTCTTCATTAATATGCTGCAAAGTAAATCTTTTAATCAACTGAAAGAATCTGTCTCTTTTTGTACTCGACTAATTTATATTTGGATCAAAGAAAAAGACATGATTCAAATCCCTGAAAATATTGCTGAATTAAAAAGTTACAAGCCTGGCAAGCCTTTGGAGCAAATCATAAAAGAACTTCAACTAAAGGAAGTTGCTGTTTTATGGAACAATGAAAATAATTTTGGTCCTTCACCTAAGGCAATGAACCATGTTACTACTTCGCTTTCTAATTCACATTATTATCCAGATCCAGTATGTACAGAATTGCGAAACTTATTGGCAACTAAGTGGAATCGGAAATTTGAGGAGGTTGCTGTAGGAAACGGAAGTGAATCTATTTTTAATAATTTGTTTAATGCGTTTTTTGAAAATGGCGCTGAATTATTGACCTGTTCAGGGACTTTTGTTGCGGTATATATTTGGGCAAAAGCGAATAATGTGAAGGTTCAAACAGTTCCTTTGGCAGAAGGTTTTGGATTTGATTTAGATGCTTTATATAACGCGATTAATGATAAAACAAAGGCGATATATTTATCAAACCCAAATAATCCGACTGGATCAATGATTTCAGAAAAGGATTTGGTAGCATTTATTCAAAAAGTACCGAATGATATTTTAATCATTGTGGATGAAGCATATTATGAATTTGCGCATGATTTATCTTCAGAATTTCCAAATAGCGCGAGTTACGATTATGAAAATGTACTTACACTGCGTACTTTTTCCAAAGCGTATGGAATTGCAGCAATTCGAATAGGGTATGCAATTGGTCACGAAAAACTAATCGAGGCCATAATGAAAGTAAAGTTAACATTCGAGCCATCAAACCTTGCTCAGGCAGCAGGAATTGGAGCCCTTAGCGATACAGAATATTTAAAGAATACCATTGAAAATAATTCAGCTGAGATCAAAAAATATTATCAAACTTTTGAAGATCTAAACTTGAATTATACACCAAGCTTTGGAAACTTCGTAATGCTTGATTTAAAAAATGAGGAAACCGTTCATTTTTATTTTGAAGAGTTAATGAAATTGGGAGTATTTGTCCGCCCACTTAAAGCTTTTGGCCTTCCGCATTGTCTAAGAATAACAGTTGGAATTCCACGTGAAAATGAAATGTGTATAAATGCTTTAAAGGAAATTACCAATAAAAAGTAATTATTCTTTAATGATTTTATGGTTTGACACTTGGCCGTTTTCGAGTTGAAATCGCAAGACATATATTCCATTGTCCAAGCTATGAATATCGATTTCATTTGAATCGTTCATTTTGAAAGACTCAACTTTTTTACCTTCAATTGAGAATAAAGAAACCGATTCGAATTCGACTAAGGTCTCAATTTTAAGAATTCCATTTGTTGGGTTCGGATATAATTGGATTGAGGATTCAGTGGAAGGTACATTAGACATTGAGTTTATGGAACCTTTAAAATATTGATAGTCAAACTCCCATAATCCACGACCAAAAGTCCCAAACCAAACTGAATTTTCATTTTCAAATGCTTGAACACAAGTCCAGTTTATGATTGGTATGTCGCTCGTTGATAACGATTCCCAAGCTCCAAATTTTTCTGAATATACGTATGGACCGTTCTTGGTTGCAACAAATAGGAGACTATCGTTTTTGACACTTGAAATTCCAAAAACTTCAGTGTTTTTTAATCCACTTCCCAATAGTTTAAAGTCTTTTCCGAAATTTTGGGAGCAGTAAATACTGCCATTCCCATTTCCTCTTCCTCCAACATAAACCAATCCTTCTGTAATTGGTGATACTAAAATTGTACTTCCAAATTTTCTGTTTGAAAGCAGTCCATTGAAAAAGGCTGAACGTTTCCATGTTGCGCCGGCATCAGCTGACCCATAAAAGTTTCCCTCGTTAGTAATTACATACCAATTACTATCATTAATTTCTGATATTTCAAAGGCCGAAATAAACTCTGTTTTAGATAAATTTAGGTTGAAGTTCTTATTCATGGGCTCCGCATTAATATCGGTTCCATCGTAGCTCAATTTATATATATAGCTTTTTTTGTCTGGATCATTTTTAGGATATAAGCCTGAACAAAATGCTTCAGTTGAAATGTTAGGGTGAGCTTCTAAAATTGGTTTATTACCACCAAGTGTTAAACTATCAGAGTATGTCCAGCTTGTTCTGTAGAACCTATCAGTCAAACTAGAGACATAACCAACTTCATGTTCTGAAGCAGTCCATAAATTGTTGTTTGACTTGCTACTCCCCAATCCAAAATTACTACTCCATGCAATGTGTTCAGAGTTAATAGTACTATCAGGATTGTAATTTGTGTAGGTATGCAACCCTTGTGATTCCATTGAAGTGTAAAGCTTAGAAGTATTCTCTTTTAGAATCTTCAAGTCATAATGATTACCAATTTGAATTCCGTTAGGAGTAAGATTAATCACGGTATTAAGTTGATCTTGACTCAAAAATAATCCCCCATCCGAGGCAATTAAAAATATTTCAGATTGACGCACATTTTTAAAAGATTGAATAAAGTTTATTCCTGGGTGCAGTTTCGAACTTTTGTTGACCAAGAAATCATTCAAAGTGTTTTGAACTGACCAGGTTTTCGCGGTATCTGTTGATTTATGAAAATCATATCCTCCAATGAATAAGCTATTTATTTTCGTGCTACTTGCAGAAAAGGTATGAGGAAGTCTTGATTCAAATGATATTTGAGATTTTCTATTCCAAAATGAATTGATGCGATCATATTGATAGATTGAGCCGCCACGGCACAAATAGAAATTACTATTACCATTAGAAAATGAACCTGAAATTCTAGCTTCTCTAAATGAAAAAGCAGGAACCTTAGAATGAAACTTAAAACTATCTGTGAATACATTATATATTGATAAAGTGTCTACATACAGTATTAGTACAATACTGTCATTTCCAATTGGCTTGGAAATGTCGTAATTATTTAATGCTAATGAAATAGGCGAACGGAAAGTTTTGATTTTACTAAAACTTGCACCGAAGTCATTGGACTCGTAAAGTGTAATGTCTGCTTGACCTAATTTCTCTTCTAGAAGCAGTAAAACATCTCCATTACCAGCTTGAACCAGCTTTTGAACAGTAGCAAATCCTTCAATAGCTTTTATGCCAATTCCAGATACCCAAGTTTTACCAGCATCTGCAGAATGGTAATAAACACCATCTCTTGAAACCACATTTAAGTATGTTTTTCCACCGGTTGAAAATCTGCTAAAACCTACTATTGGATGATCAAATATATTTTGAGGATTTAGTAATACCCAATCAATTGCGGATTCCTTAGTGGTGTAAATATAACCTTCGGTAGTAATAAAAGTATAGCTAGAGTCGTATATATCATACTCTGCAAAGGCAACCTGACCTGCTTGATTACTTAGTCCTCTTGGTGACCATTTTCCTTGAAATAAAGTATCTCCAAAAATTGTAAAATCAGAAGAACTACGAGATTCTTGAGCATAGGTAAAATGACCAATTGCCAATCCAATAAAACAAATTAATAGGGCTAGCTTATAATGGTTATTGAATTTCAAATTATGAAGGTTCTTTTATTGGAGCTTCATATTCAAATAATTCTTTTTCTTTTATTCTATCCGCTACTGCTTTTGGAACCATTTCTTCCCAGCCATCTTTGTTCTCATATATCAGTTTAAGAACGTCATCAGAAAAAATATTCAGTATACTTTTATCTGCATTTTCAATATCACAAATCTTATTGCAAGACTTGAGATAATTCATTAATCCCAGTAAATGATTTTCTAGGTCTAAGGATTTTGTGTCAATCAGTTTATTCGATTGTTCATCAATTGCAGGATATACATAAAGTTTGATATTATTACCAAATCCTAAACCAAATGCCTCTAAAATTCCACCTTGTAGATTTTCATAATACTTTTCTTCAAATATAGTTTTGAGATTTGAAATTCCAAGAATTACTCCAATTTTACGTCCGTTGGTAATTTGAGAAAGATAGTTTACCACCTTGTAATATTTCACATAGTTTGAAATCATTACTGTGTGTCCTAACGAACATAAAATATCTACTCGGTCTAAGAAATCTTTATCAATGATTGCTCCTTCTGCGCTTAAATCCTTCAGAGTCAGTTCGAAAACAATTCGTGATCTATCTGAATCAACATCTTCTTCTTTTTCAAAAAGCTCTTTTCCCTTGTTTAACATGTCAATATTAACGTGTGTAACCGGTCTAAACCTTCCACGCATAACCAAAACATTCTTTTTGTACAAGTATTCTGCTGGTTGAAGTAAGTTTCCGTTGCTACCAAAAATGGTTGCTTCTGTCATACCATATTTAACCAACCTAAGGGCCATAAGCCTGTTGTCAATATGTTTAAAATCAGGACCTTTTAGGCTAAACATATTAACCTCTAGGCGATTATCTTCAACGTTGTCCAGTAATGATTTTAAGAAAAGCTTAGGATCATGACTGAAGAAATAGCAAGCATATAGAAGATTTACTCCAAGCACCCCTAGAGCATTTTGTTGTAATTTTTGATCATTGTCGTGCATGTTGACATGAATGATACACTCATTTGGTTCTGTCATGGGTTTAAGCTGGAACCTAACACCAAGCCAACCATGACCCTTATTAGTCTTGCTGAAGTTTAGAACTTCAACTGTATTTGAAAATGTAAAGAATCGAGTATGTTTTGACCGAGCATTTAATTTCCGAGTAGTAAGCTTGTACTCAAAATTTATCATCTGCTTAAGTCTATCTTCACTCACGTATCGATCAGATTCTCCATAAATGAAATCACTGATTTTCATATCATAGGCAGATAATGAAAATGCAATTGTTCCAGAAGCACCTCCAGCACGATAAAAGTGGTTGGCCACTTCTTGTCCAGCACCGATTTCTCCAAATGAACCATAGATATCTCTATCTAAGTTTATTTTAAGCGCTTTTTCTCGAGTACTTTTTACTCTTTCAACTGACATTAAATAAGGTTTAATTTGTTATTGACAAATGTCAAACAATATTACACTAGTACTAACGCAATCTTACCATGTTAAGTTTGTTGCGTTGATGTAGATATTAGTTTCGTATTTTTTCCTTTAAAACTTCAGGGATATCTTCCTCATTTTGGCCAATTTGGGTCATTAGCGTATTTAAGATTTCTCCAGGCAGTTCTTCACCAGAAAAACGGATTGGTTTCTTAATTGTTAATGAAATATCGGTGCCTCTTTTTTTAAGCATAATTCCGCTTTTATTGAATGCTTTTCTAAAACCTTCAATTTGAATTGGAACCACTATGGGTTTATTGTGCTTGACAATATGTGCAATACCTTTTCGCCCCTTTGCATATGGAGTCGTTGTTCCTTGAGGAAAAGTCACCAACCAACCACTATCCAGCGCTTGAAAAATATTACTCAAGTCTCGCAGATCCACTGTACGATTTATGTCTTTTCCTTTTTCTCTCCAAGTTCTTTTAATTGTAACCGCTCCAGTATAAGCCAGGATTTTTGAGAGAATGCTGCTATTCATGGTTTCTTTGGCAGCTACGTAATAGAGAGTGGTTAGTGGGTTAAATAAATAGAATGGATTTTTGACGGTTTTACTAAAGCCATTTTTGTTTGCGCAAAAAGCCATATACATTAAAACCACATCCATAAAATAGGTTTGATGGTTACTGACAAAAAGAACATTTTCTTTTGGAAGCCCCTTTAAATGATTCATTCCTTCAATACGAGCTTTATTTCTGATTACCAGTCTATAATAGCCAATGAGGCCTAATATCATGATAAGTAATCGTTTTAAAAGTACTATTTTACCTAAAGCATCTTTACGTAATACTGGCATAAGAACTGCTTAATCTTTTAATTTGAAATTTTTATGTATAAAATCCTTGAAGGTTTCTGCAATGTTAATAAATTTGTAGACTGCGCAATTTATTTTAGTAACAGAAAAATCATTTTTTATGCTTCAAATTCTCGACCGTTTTCGCGTTAAATTTAAGCACCTTGAAAAAAAGGGGCTTGTTATAGAAGGTATGGTAGTAGTTGATCATGCACGTAGACAAAATGCTATTTCTGTTTCTAAACCTTTCGTTTTTGATAATAGGTTAATTCCAAAAAAGTTTGACGGTCTTACGGTGAAAAAGAGAATTAATGGCGAGCTTCCTAAGGAATTTCAAATTGATAGAACTCAGCCAGACTGGCATAAATCTGATTATATCTGGGCTCCTGAGCGATTTGAGCTTTATGTTGAACGCGCTTTTTCTGAAATTAAAAGTGCCTTGGGTGACGAGATTCAATCACCAAAAGATGCATTAGACGCATTGTGCTTTGGTGATTTTGAAGAGCATGCCCGAAAAGCAAAAATGCTTATAAGACAGGGAAAGGTTCCTGCATGGAACGGCAAGCAACCGCAAGTTTCGGCTTAATATTCTTTTAAAGTTTTTTCCAGTACCGTTTTTATTTCAAGTTTTAATTCCAGTGGTTTTAAAACCTTTGCGTGGTTTCCCCATGACATTATTTTCTGGGTTAATTCTGGAGTTATATATATATCAAAACTAAATACTTCTCCATTAGAGTTGTGAGATATTGATTTTTGAGAGTTGTGAATAGGTTTTGATTTTATATAACCAGCAGAAAATTGCGAGAACTGAATTTCAACTTTTTGATACTTATAATTACCAGTGGTAATACCCACCGAATATTTGAAGAAGTCTTCACGTGAGAAATTAGAAATAATTTGAAATTTGTGATCTTCCAAGATTACTTTTTCAATTCTGTCTAATCCAAAAGTTTTGATTTTAGAACTCTTTGGCTCAAAAGCAATGACATACCACCTATTTTCATATTGCTTTAGAAGATAGGGCTCAATCTTTCGAAGTGAACTTACACCAGCTTGAAAGCTTTTATATTCAATTGAAATAGAGGTTTTTTGTTTTATTGCTTTAAAGATAAAGCCCAAATGCTCTGATCCAGCTGCTGTTGATCCGGTCTCAAATATTACCAGCTGATCTATAGATTCATCTTGAATGTTATCGGTGAGTTCAATCCTATCCATTAGTTTTTCTATAGCACTAGAAAACTGGTCAAAAACATTTATTTTTTTAAATTGAGAGAGGGTATGCGCAGCAAATTTCACTGCTTCAATATCATCTTCATTCAGTGGCAGTTTATCAATAGAATAGGAGGGTTCGCTGTAGAAATAGCCACCTAGGTCACGACTGAATTTTATCGGTGCCATATATCCTAATCCTTCTTCGTTTCGCATAGCATAGAGGTCCTTTTCTACTGTAGAAATCGAAACTCTTTCTTTAAAGCTATTGTAAAGGAAATCCTCACAAGCTTGCCTAATGTCTTCTTTTGAAGGATAAGGTTTGTATTTATTGCGAATGCATTTATCTATTACTCGATAACGGAGCAGAGCGTATTTGTTTGCTGGCATAGAACTTATAAATTGTATTGTCCAAACATATTTATTAATTATTCAAAAAGCTGAAGCAAATGACGCAGATAATCAGAGACCTATTCTATCTTTGTTTTGTTTAGATTAATTCTAAATAAGATTTATGAATGTACTAGTAGCGGATACAAGTGTTTTGTTTAGAGAAGGGGTTAAATCGGTCCTTACTCATAAGTATGATAACCTTACTTTCAAAGAAGTAGATTGTGATTTAGATTTTAAAAAAGCGCTTAAAAAAGAGGTCTTTGATATCATTATTTCGGATCCTGTTCATGTGAAAATTGGTAGAGTTAAGGACTTTGATAAACAAACCAAAGCTTGTGTAATAAGCATAAGCAGTGAGCTTTCTCGTCCATTCATACTTACAACACTTCAGAACGGTATAAATGCTTGCATCACCAAAGACTGTAGTGAAGAAGAAATTTTAGAGGCGGTTGAAAGCGCAACCAAAGGCGAAAAATTCTTTTGTAACAAGGTGTTGGACAGTTTAATCGATAAAAAAGATTTTGATCTTAATTGCGATCCAACAATTTTAACCAAACGCGAAATTGAAATCGTACAACTGGTTTGTGATGGTTTTACTACTGCTCAAATCGCAGATGATTTAAGCTTAAGTAAGCACACAATAAACACACACAGAAAGAATATAATGGGTAAACTGCATTTTAAAACTCCAGCAGAATTGATTCGATATGCAATTGAGACTTCATTGGTGGTCATAAAGACATAGATAAGCCCCTGATTTTTATAAAAAAGGGGTTTATCAAACATTGTGTCTATTTATAAAGCTGGGTCTGGAGCATCAACAACGTTTGCTTTGATAAACAAATTTCGAACTCTAGGTTCTGTGTTAGAAGTAATAGCAACTGTTTTGGTTTGAGAACCAATTTGAGTTCCTGGGGAGTATTTCACTTTAATTACCCCTTCCTCGCCTGGCATAATAGGTTCTTTTGGAAAATCAGGAACAGTACAACCACACGATCCTTGAGCATTTTCGATTAACAACGGTTCTTCACCAGTGTTTTTGAACGTAAAAATGAAATCATTTTCTGAGTGTTGCTTTACAGTTCCAAAATCGTGCTCTTCAGTTTCAAAAACTACTGCTGTATTTGCGAATTGGCTTTTGTTTGCCGATTGATCGTTTGCAGGAAATTTAGCATTTTCAGCATTAAACTCGTTAGGATCGGAAGTAGGTTGCTGTTGAATTGGATTTGGCGCCGCAGTTGCCGATCTTCCAATTTGGGGGCGTTTCCGTTCCCTGCTTTTCGACGATTTAAAAAAGGTACCATAAACTAAGGTCACCGCTAAAACTGCTAGTAATCCAATTTTCGTAAGTTCTTTCCAGTCGTTCATTTTTATTGTGTTTTATAATTCACTTTCAATTTATCAAATGTATCATCAGAAAGTATATCTACGGCTTTTTTAAATGCATCATCTTCTGAATTCAGGGTTTGGAAATACGAACCTGCGTTAAACAGGCCTCTTGCCAGGTATGCTTTCAACAAATTTGTTATTTCAACTTTAGATTTCTCTAAATCTTCTTCAACTTTATCGACCTTTTTCTTCTCACCAAATTTAATGAAGTCGGCTAAAAGTTCATCCGTAACAACGAAGTTTTTCGCAAATTCATATTTATCATTGTAGATTTTAGACAACTTGTTTCTGTTTTTGTCCAAATAGCTCAATGAAAACGTATTAAATACTCCTTTTCGCAGCAGATTCATATAGTAATCACTTCTTGTACTAGTATCGATAGGCACAAAGACATCGGGCATTATTCCACCACCACCATAAACTGTTCTTCCGTTTATTTTAGTGCTGAATTTTAACAAATCAGGCATTTGAATACTATCAGGGTTAGTAAGTTCTCCACTCTTAAATCGTTCATTAATATCATTTCGATATGCTTTTTTTCCTTTATCATAAGGTTTTTGGATACACCTGCCCGAAGGAGTGTAGTATCTAGATATGGTGAGTCTAAATTCTGATCCATCAGGCAGAGGAAATGGCTTTTGAACCAATCCTTTTCCAAAAGAACGCCTGCCAACAATCAATCCTCGGTCCCAATCTTGAATTGCTCCTGAAACGATTTCACTCGCACTGGCTGAACCTTCATCAATCAGAATTACCAATTTTCCTTTTCTAAAAGAACCTCCTCGAGATGATAAAGCTTCATCTTTTTGCATGGACCTTCCTTGGGTATATACGAGTAATTTATTTTCATTCAAAAATTGATCCGCTAAAGAAATTGCAGTACTCAAATACCCGCCCCCATTTCCCCTAAGGTCTAAAATTAAATCTTCCATTCCTTCTTTTTGCAGAGCTGAAAGCTGTGCATTGAATTCTGCAACTGTATTTCTTGCGAAACGAGTCACTTTGACATAGCCAATTTTTTCATTTACAAGGTACCCCTCTTCTACACTATAAATTGGGATTTTATCTCGTTTAATATCAAAACGCAGTAATTCAGTTTCTCCGCTGCGCTTAATTCCAACATTTACGATGGTACCTTTTTTTCCTCTCAGGTATTTAACTACATCAGAATTGTTGATTCCAGTTCCAGCAACAGTATCGTTTTCTATTGTTACAATTTTATCACCACTCAAAATCCCTAATTTTTCGCTTGGTCCACCCGAGATAGGAGACACAACTAATATGGTATCTAAAAATATATTGAATTGAATTCCAACGCCTTCGAATTTCCCTTGTAATGGTTCGTTCATTTTTTCCTTGTCTTTTTTAGGGATATAAACTGAATGAGGATCAAGGTCTGCAAGCAATCGTACAATTGCATCATCCACCATTCTCATTTCATCGACAGAATCAACATATACAGCCGAAACTACATTGAGTAACTGATTGAATTTTTGATTTGCTTCTTGACTTGTGCTTTGTGCGCTTGAAATGCTGGGGAATAGGCTAGTAAATAATAGTGCAGAAACTGCAACAACGTTTTTGTATTGAATCATCTTTTATTTTTAGATTTAACAAAGATAGTACCGCGTGTGTGCTTTGAATTTATAAGCCTTCACTATTACATAAGTATTGTTAACGAATGAAACAGCGGTAACTGTAACTTACCGGCGGTTGAAACGTCCCACTCTTTGCAAGAAATCAATTAAACCCACTATCAATAGATAGCCAGTATAATAATGAGTTATTCGAAGGGTTCATTGTTTCTAACTAGTGCAAAAAATATTTAAGTTGTCTTAACTTTACTTATGATAATGAAACCACCTATTATTATGCATTGTACTCACTTTTGCACAACTCTAAATATGGTGCCGTGAAAAAAATACTAATACTACTAATCACAATTTCCTTTTCTACCTTATTATTTTCCCAAAAAAGCACCCTTAGCGGATATATTCGTGATGCTGAGACAGGCTAAGAAATGAAAAATTAAAACCTTTTATAAAAGAATTAAAAACAGGAGGAGTTGCTAATCTATATGGCTTTTACTCAGTTAGTGTAGAACCAGGTCAATACACTATTGAATTTTCTTTTATTGGTAGTAAATCAATTACTGAACAAGTTGATCTAACTGCGAGTCAAACAATGAATATTGAATTACTGCCCAGCGCGGCTAGATTGAATATGGTTGAAGTAGTTGGCGAAGCACAAAATAGAAATGTTGAAGAAGTACAAATGAGTACGATTGACATGAAAATGGAAACAATAAAAAAGATTCCTGCTTTAATGGGTGAAGTTGATGTTATCAGGGCAATTCAGTTGTTGCCAGGAGTGCAGAGTGGTGGAGAAGGGAGTACTGGATTTTTTGTGCGAGGTGGTGGTTTGGATCAAAACTTAATTCTATTAGACGAGGCGCCAATTTATAATGCATCTCATTTATTCGGAATTTTTAGTGTTTTTAATCAAGATGCTATAAAGAATGCGGAGTTATATAAAGGAGGGATTCCTGCAAGATATGGCGGAAGGCTTTCAAGTGTGCTGGATGTTAGAATGAAAGAAGGGAATTCAAAAAAGACAAAGGTTAGTGGTGGAATTGGCCTTATTAGTTCAAGACTTACGATTGAAGGTCCACTAATTAAAGACAAAATTTCATATGTGATTTCAGGTAGAAGAACTTATGGAGATTTATTTTTAAAACTTTTACCCGATGATAATCCTGCCAGTGATGCGCAATTATTTTTCTACGATTTAAATGGAAAGATAAACTGGAGAATAAATGATAAAAATAGAGTGTTTATTTCTGCATATACGGGACGTGATGTTTTAGGTGCTGGGGACCTATTTAATTTGGGGTGGGGAAATCAGACTATTTCTGCTCGTTGGAATCATATTTTCAATGATAAATTATTTTCAAATTTTACAGGAATTTACTCGAATTTTAATTATAATCTAGGTGTACCTAGTGGTCCAAATGAATTTGTTTGGACCAGTAAAATTTTAAACTATAGTTTCAAAAATGATTATACCTATTATTTGAACACCAATAATACAGTCAAATTTGGAATTCAATCTACCTATCACACCTTTAAGCCAGCATTAATAGAGCCTGGAGGAGAGAATGAATCATTTAATAAGGTCGAATATTTTAATCGTTATGCTCTGGAAAATGGGATTTATGTAAGTAATGAGCAAAAGATTGGAGGAAGGTTTACACTTCAATATGGTCTGCGTTTGAGCTCATTTAGCAATATTGGTCAAGATACTGTCTATACCTATGATGACGAATACAACAACACAGGTTTTAATGCATATGAGTCGGGTGACATTTATAATACGTTCGCAAATTTGGAACCACGTTTGGCTGCGAAATTCACTATAGATGACAATAGCTCAGTAAAGGCGTCTTACAATAGAATGACACAATATTTACACCTAGCAACAAACTCTACAGGAGGCGCACCGTTAGATGTTTGGATGCCAAGTTCTACTAATACTGCTCCTGGTGTTGCTGATCAAATTGCCTTGGGTTATTTCCGAAACTTGAGTAAAAATATGTTTGAGACTTCTGTTGAGGTTTATTACAAAGTGCTGCAGAATCAAATTGATTTTGCAGATAATGCCAATATTTTATTGAACAAACAATTAGAAGGTGTCATTAGACAAGGTGGTGGTGAATCCTTCGGTGCTGAATTTTACGTAAAAAAGCAAACTGGAAAAATAACTGGTTGGGTTTCATATACATTAAGTAGAGCAACCCGAACGGTAGATGGTATAAATAATGGCAATGCTTATTTGGCTAATTATCATCGTCCTCATAGTGTTAGTATCGTTGCTATGTATGCGTTAAATGATAAACTGGATTTGTCAGCAACTTGGGTATATAATACTGGTACACGATTGACAGCGCCAACAGGAAGGTTCAATTACGGAACTGAGTTAGTACCTGTCTATTCTGACCGTAATGCTTCTAAAATGCCAGATTATCACCGTGCTGATGTTGGATTGAATTGGAAGTTAAGTGATGATGACCAGCGATGGAAAAACTCATTAAACTTTTCCATTTATAATGTATACGGACGAAAAAATGCCTTCGCAATCAATTTTGTTGATAATGAAGTGAATCTTCCAACAGCAAGAATGACTTATTTATTCAGTATAATTCCCTCAATAACTTGGAACTTTGAATTTTAGAATTATGAAAATCAGAATCTTTTTACCGATATTTATAACTGCTATATCTGTCTTATCATGTACAAAGGATATTGACTTTGATTTGAATGAGGAACAAGAACGAATAGTTATAGATGGTTTTATAACAAATGTAAAGCAGAAGCATTTGATTAAAATAACAAGGACAACTTCGTTTTTTAAAACGTATGAAGAAGCACCTGCTGCTGAAAATGCTAACGTGGTCCTGTCCGATGGGGTCGAAAGTTACTTGTGTATTGAAGAAACACCTGGCAATTACTACACGAGAGAATTGGCTTTTGAATTAGAAAAAAATTATACATTAACAATTGATTATAAGGGTAAAACATATACTGCTTCGGATTATATGAATAGCATTAATGATATCGATAGTATTGAAACATTTGAAAGCGAAGATCTTATTTTTGGAGACGGTAAAATGAAATTGCTTGCTTCTATAGCTGTATTTGTTCGAGAAACTGAAGGTATAGGTGATTATTATCTATGGAAATATCAAGTGAAAAAGCCAGATACTGCATATAAAGATATGACTCCAACATTTACAGATTGGATATTCTTCCCTGATGAATTTGTAGAAGGTAAGTCTCCTCCAGATGGCTGGGTGTTTTTTGATAGAATCCCAACTTCAGAGATAGTTCCAGGTAGTATAGTTAGGTTGCAAATGTTTGGTATTTCGAAAGGGTATTATGATTTTCTAGTTGGATTGCGTCAACAAGTTTTTCGAGGTGGACTATTTGATGGACCACAGGCGAATATTTCTACTAATTTTGATAATGGAGCTTTAGGTTATTTTGTAGCTGCTTCTGAAGATATTGCATTTACAACTAAGGAATAATTAAAATTCCTGTATCGCAGCTGATATTTGTTTCGCTATTTGCCCTTTCAGTTATCAAAACTGAAGCTTGCGTTAATGGAAAACTAAACGAAGTAAAAGCGGTTGATTAGTAAAAAACAGTCCATTCAAATAACAACCAAACAACTTATCCAAGATCTTAATTGGGTAAGTGAAAACCCAAGTCTTCTTAATTTTGAAGTGTTAAATGAAATTGAACTAAAGCCGCTTTCAGATGCTCAAGAACTTAGAGTTATTCAATTGGGTTCTTTAGAAATCCAGTCCTTTAAACTTGGATTCTATTTTGAGGCATTGATTCGTTTATGGATTCAGGTCTCTGAGATTTATACATTAAAAGCAGCTAATCTTCAAGTTCAAAACAACCAACAAACCCAAGGCGAATTTGACTTTATAGTTGAAAATTTAGAAGCACAAAAATTTGAGCATTGGGAAGTAAGCATTAAGTTTTACTTATGCCACCAACCTCAATTAGCATTAGAAGGCTGCTGGGGAACACAGTTGAAAGATGTGTTTCAAGGCAAGGTTTCTAAACTAAAAAATCAGCAACTGCAACTCGGGAAATCTCAAAATGGAATTGAAACCCTCCAAGAAATAGGAGTAAATAGTTCTGAATCCAGAGGATTGCTAAAAGGAATGTTGTTTTATAATGAGCAATTAGGACAATTTGAAAATGATCAATTAAATCCATTTTCAACTAAAGGTATATGGATGTATCATTCGGCATGGGATAATGTGTCCGAAGGACTTTTTGTGGTGCTTAAAAAGCCTTTTTTATTCAGCTTGAATAGTTATTCGAAACAAGATATTTTATCCAAAAAGGAGATTCAAAAGCTCCTTGAAAAAGATGAAAGTCCATTGATGTTAGCTCAAGTTGATAAAAATGAGGATACTCTTGTGGAGTATTCGAGGTTGTGGCTTCTGCCTGATTCTTAGCTTAGCTAATTTAATCAAGAACAAGTATATTATGTCTTTCGGAGTTATTTATTTCAAGAATGTAAGTTCCTTTTTTGAGTTCGTTAATATCAATTCGATATTTCTTGAGTTTATCAATTTTGATTGATGCAATTGTTACGCCTTGTATATTATAAATAGTGATTTGATTTATTTCCTTTAAATCACTAGAAATAGTGATGACTGAGCTTGCTGGATTTGGGAAGATTTCGAATTGCCTGTTTAAGGTTATTTCCTGGATAGCGTCGTCAAGAAAGATTGTGCAAACGCTTCCTCCTGAATCAATTCCAGTTTCATCGCCGTTTTGAATATTATCGTCACAAGACCAGTCAGTTATTCTAATAATGGCCTCTTTTCGCAGGTTCTTTATCAATTCAAATTCGTAATTTGATAAGCCTGCAAGAACAAGATTATTTTGCTCCAGTGGATCAATAGTCAAATTGAAAAATTCTTGTCTACTGTCAAAATATTCAATCAGCTTATATGCTGAATCTCGAATAGTGAATCCTTGAGTTGTTATGTCATTCTGATTCGTGTCTAATTCGCTAAAATTGTATTGTCTCGAATGCATTGATGAATTAGATAGCAAAGGCAAAAAGCTCAAGCTATTAAATTTCCCTCCCGGTAAATTTTCGCCACCAAGCTCTATCGCTGTTGCATAAATGTCTAATACATTTACCAGTGCAGATTCAGTTTTTCCTTTTCTTGTTACTCCTTTTCCTGATACAAACATTGGCACGTGCACTCCGCCTTGATACAAACTCTCTTTTCCATGATTTGCAGGGTATCCTTGAAGTGTGTTATTTGGTGTTCCATTGTCACCAATAAAGATAATTATGGTATTAGCCTTTTGAATAGTTGTCATAGAATCTAATAAACGCCCTACCTCATAATCTAGGGATTCTATCATTGCTAAATATCGGTTCAGCCTTCCTGTTGTGTTAGTTCTGGTATACATGTGGGCAGGAGGGACGTGAAACGGAGTGTGAGGGGCAATATGAGCCAACCAGAGGAAGAATGGCTTACTTGCATTTTGAGTTCTTATCCAAGAAATAGCATCATCAGTAAAATAGCTTGTTGCATAATCTGTTGAAGTAGTTGTAACTCCATTTTCGGTTTTCGACCAATTATCGTATGCTGGCCAGGAGGCTCCAAGTATTCCTGTATAATGATCTACACCATGCCAATTAGGATGCTGTTCAATAACAGGCTTGGCTACGTGCCATTTTCCAATTGCTGCTGTGCTGTAATTTGCAGAAGAATTTTTTAATGCTTTGAATATCGAAATTTCGCTAGTGTCTAAATTTCCAGGTGCAGTTTTTACGCCAGTTTTACTTCCATATTTTCCGCTCATTATTGCTGCTCGGGTTGGTGTACAAACTGGGTATGACCATGCTTGGGTGAAAGATAATCCTGCGTTTCGAAGGCTATCGATATGAGGAGTATTCGGTTTTCTTGTACCTAAAACGAACCCGTTATCCACATCAATTCCATAATCATCGGCTATTATAACAATGATATTTGGAGCTTGAGAATACAAGCTAATAGAAAAAAGCAAGATTAAAGCTAAGGAAAGGGACTTTGTCATTACTAATGGAGAAAAATTGATACAACTGAATTTAATCCCTTTGACGATTAACGGAAAGCAATCATTCGGGTTTGATCAATCAAAATTTGTTTCAATTAAATCGTACTTATATTCCGTTGTGGTAATGAATACGTCATGAGTGTATTTAACGACACCTTTATCTGAAGAGATAAAATAATTGGTAATAAGATCATCTGCGTCATTAAATTGAACCCAATGACATTTCTGAGGCTGTCCTTTATACATAAGAGTCGTGTCAATACTCATTACCTTATAGTCTTTTTTACGATCACCAACATTTGCGTTAGCTTCTAAAAGCACATTTGATTTTTTATTTACACTAAACGACGTTGAATCCAAATAAATGTTGCCATAAAAAGGGCTGGAACTTAAATCGAGCGTGTAATTATTCGGGGCATTAAAGCCTGTAATTGAAAATTTGACGGTATCAACTAGTGAATCTCTACTTGGAGAATAAGTAATAATACATTTTCTATAGGTGAAATTTCTACCACCTTTCGCAAAAGAAAGTATCGGAGATTTTGGTTGTGATTGCGTTGCTGTTGGAATTACGGTTGAATCAATGGTTTGAGTCGCAGGTGCGGCAGGCAGTTCGATTTCGTCTTTTTTACAAGAACCAACTAATAAGACCGATAGTATAAGTGCAAGAATTGTTTCTTTTGAAACCATAAAATTATTTTATAGCAATGAAAGTAAGTATTTTCTGTTCACTTATTGTTTGAGTCCTAATTCTTCTCCTTTTTTGAGCATAAAATTAAAAGCAGCTTCTCGCTCATTTGGAATTTCGCCTTCCAAAATCGCCTCTTTGATCGCACTTTTTAAATCTCCGATAGCTTTGCAGGGTTTTAAGCTGAATGTTGACATGATTTCCTCTCCACTAACTGGCGGTTGGAAATTGCGTACCTGGTCTTTTTCCTCAATTTCCTTCAGCTTTTTGCGTACTTCCTTAAAATTGTCTTTGTAGCGTTTTACACGCTCTTTGTTTTTTGAAGTAATATCAGCCTCTACCAAAAGCATAAGATCATCAATGTAATCTCCTGCATCGTGTAACAATCTTCTAACTGCACTATCCGAAACTATGTCTTTTGATAATGCAGCTGGTCTTGAACTGAGGTATACGAGTTCCTTTACATACTTCATTTTATCGTTCATGGGCAGTTTCAAACGCTTAAAAATAGCTGGAACCATTTTCGCACCGCGCATCTCATGACTATGAAACGTCCAACCTATTTCTTGATCAAAACGTTTTGTTGGAGGTTTACCGATATCATGCAATAATGCCGCCCATCTTAACCATACATTAGTGCTTGTTTCAGCAGTATTGTCAACAACCTCAATCGTATGGTAAAAGTTGTCTTTGTGTGTTTGGCCGTCAATTTCATCAACGCCTTGAAGCGCATGAACTTCAGGTAAAATCTGTTCCATTATACCTGTTAGATACAATAACTCTAAACCAATCGATGGTTGTGGCGATTCCATTATTTTATTCAACTCGATATTTATTCGCTCGGCAGAAACGATAGAAAGACGTTCTTGGTTTTTTACAATGGAATTAAAGGATTGATCTTCTATTTTAAAATGTAATTGGCTTGCAAAACGAATAGCTCGCATCATTCGAAGTGGATCGTCAGAGTAGGTTTGGTCCGAGTGTAGCGGAGTTTTAAGAATACCGTTATCTAAATCCTTTTGTCCTTCAAAAGGATCAATCAGTTCACCGAAATCTACATTATTTAAGCTGATGGACATTGCATTGATCGTAAAATCTCGCCGCTCTTGATCTTCTGCAATTGTGCCATTTTCAACGATTGGCTTTCGACTCTCTGCTCGGTAAGATTCTTTACGTGCACCTACAAATTCTAGTTCATAGTCGTCAAGTTTAATCATTGCTGTACCAAAGTTTTTGAAAACGGAAAAGCCTCTAACGTTTTCTAGTTTATTAGCAACTTTTCTAGCAAATTCAATTCCATTTCCTTCAACTACAATGTCAATGTCCTTATTAGGTCTTTGCAATAAAATATCCCTTACGAAACCTCCAACTACAAATGTCTTTGTTCCAGATTCATTTGCAGCCTCATTTAGCACCTTGAAAACGGGGTGATGTAACTTATGTTTAAGATTCATCACTGTCGAATTATTTTAATTTCACTTCCGAGACCAATTTTAATAATCGCTGAAGGCTTTTTTGTTCCTTTTGGAAATCCTTCAGGACTAACTATATGGTCAACTTGTTTTTTTATCTCTTGATCAACTTCCTCTAATGTAAGGGCAGGTGCATTTCCTGAAACATTAGCTGAGGTGCTTACAATTGGCTTTCCAAATTGATGAATAATCCGATGTAAAGGCCCTTCTTTAATCATTCTAAAAGCTGCGGTTCCGTCTTCAGCAGCAACACCTTTTGCTAGTCCTTTTGCGTCTGGAAGAATTAACGTGAGTGGTTCAACAGCTTCATCAAATAAATCCCAAGCTATTTCAGGAACATCCTTAATAACTCTATTCAACATTGCGTCTGAACTAACCAGACAAACGAAGCTTTTTGAAGCATCCCTTTGTTTAATGACTCCAATTTTATCGCAAGCTTCTTGATGAGCAGCATCACAACCCAATCCCCAAATAGTGTCTGTAGGGTAGAGTAGGACTTTACCTTC
Source organism: Flavobacteriales bacterium UBA6770 (assembly GCA_905181875.1). Lineage (GTDB taxonomy): Bacteria > Bacteroidota > Bacteroidia > Flavobacteriales_G > Salibacteraceae > UBA6770. Next base: position 93,024 of record CAJIZH010000003.1, on the reverse strand, counting down.
TTTTAATGCCGTGATTGTTGTGCGAATTTCTTCTTTAATATCCATTAAGCCCCTTTGTAAATTGACATTAGTTGAGCGGCTAGCTCAGCTTCTTTAAAATTCTCTAAATGATGCGTTGCGGCTAATTTTAAGCGATTGAGTGCTTCTGTATTTTCGGTTAGCAATTTAATTGCACTTCCAAATTCCTCTGAATTATTTGGATCAATATAAAATGCGGCTTCCCCTCCGGCTTCTTTGAAGCAACCTGCTTTATTCGTAATAACTGGAGTACCTGCTGCAATGCTTTCTAAAACAGGAATTCCAAATCCTTCAAAAATACTAGGGTAGACACTAAGTTGTGCCAATTGGTATAGTTCTTTAAGCTCTCCGTTACTAGCATTTTCAATAAAAATGACTTGGTTTTTTAACTGATCGTTTTTTGAAATTTCATCGAGCAGGAGTTCTTTGTATTTCGTAGGCCGGCCAACAAACACAATTGGAATATTGATGTTACAATTGACTAATGCCTTAAGAATTTGCAATCCGTTTTTTCGTTCTTCAATAGTTCCTACACAAATGATAAAGTCTTTTGGAAGCTTATGTTTTTTTCGGGTTTGATTAAGGTTTTCTGCTGATGTTGTTTGATAAAACAAAGGATTACATCCTTGATAAACTACCTTGATTTTTTCTTCTGAAATCCCATAATACTGGATGATATCTTGCTTGGTAGTTTCACTAACGGCAATCACTGTGTCGGCTACTGAAACCGCATGTTTAAATTTCTTATCGTAAATTAAACGATCCGTAAATTTGTATAATTCTGGAAATCTTTTGAAAATTAAATCGTGAATTGTAACGATTTTATTCACTTTGTTGGAAGCTATTCCAAACGGAAGTTCGTTGCTTAATCCGTGGTAAATATCAAGATTGAATTCGGTAATTTTTTTATTTCCTTGAAAGGAACGCCAATAAGAGCCCCACGTGCTTTTAGGTGGAAGTACTTCTCGAATGGAATCATTTGTATTCATTTCCCATTTATCGCTCGCTTTGGGGTTAAATAACAGGAAGGAGGATTCAGGAAAATTCTCAGCCAAAGTTCGTATTACGAATCGACTGTAATTACCCAATCCACTTGCATTGTGAAATGCACGTTTTGCATCAAATCCTAGATTCATTTATACTGCTACGTCGTATTCTCTCAACGCGTTGTTTAAGGATGTTTTTTTATCAGTGCTTTCTTTTCTCTTTCCAATGATTAAAGCACAAGGAACTTGGTATTCTCCAGCCGGGAATTTTTTTGGCATTGTTCCGGGAATTACCACCGAACCTGCTGGAATTCGACCCTTGTAGAAGATAGGCTCGTCTCCGCTTACATCAATAATTTTGGTGCTTGCTGTCAATACCACATTCGCGCCTAGCACCGCTTCCGATTCTACTCTTACGCCTTCTACCACAATACATCTTGAGCCAATAAATGCATTATCTTCAATAACAACAGGCGCTGCTTGCAAAGGTTCTAAAACTCCACCAATACCAACACCACCGCTCAAGTGAACATTTTTCCCGATTTGAGCGCAAGATCCAACAGTGGCCCATGTGTCGACCATAGTTCCTGAGTCTACATATGCACCGATGTTTATGTAGGACGGCATCATGATTACACCCTTGGCAACGTAAGAACCGTATCGAGCAATTGCATGAGGCACAACACGAACACCTTTTTCTTTATAATTTGTTTTTAAAGCAATTTTATCGTGAAACTCGAAAGGTCCAACTTCAATGGTTTCCATTTTCTGAATAGGAAAATACATAACAACAGCTTTTTTAATCCATTCGTTTACTTGCCATGTACCATCAGCTTTTGGTTCAGCAACGCGCAATTCACCTTCATCTAGCTGTGCAACTACTGTTCTAACAGCTTCTTGATATTCTGATTTCTTCAGTAATTCCTGGTTTTTCCAAGCAGATTCTATTTTTTCTCGCATCGATGCTAATTCTTTCCGCAAAAGTAGGATTTGAAGCTAATATTCGAATACTAATCTTGAGTTAACTATATATCTTTGTAAAGTAAAATTATGGCAAGAGTGATGGCAATAGATTATGGAACAAAACGCGTTGGAATTGCGGTGACTGATTCATTGCAAATTATTGCAACAGGATTGACGACAGTAAGTTCCGCTGAAGCGCCTCAATTTATTTTTGATTATACTCTGAAAGAAGAAGTTGAATTGCTTGTCGTTGGTGAGGCAAGACGTTGGAATAATGAATTGAATGATGTAGAAAGAGATATTCAGTCATTTTTGAGTAAGGTTAGAAAATTACTTCCTGATCTTCCTGTTAAAAGAGTTGATGAACGATTCACTTCTAGCTTAGCAATGGATAGTCTTATTACTAGCGGAGTAAAGAAAAAGGACAGACGAAAAAAAGAACTGCTTGACGAGGTTAGTGCTACTATAATTTTACAATCTTATTTATCTGCAAAAAATATATTATGAAGTTGCCCATTTATGCCTACGGACACCCTGTTCTTAGAAAAGAATGTGAAGAGTTAGAAGAAAAAGATCCTGCTGTAAAGCAAATATTAAAGGATATGTTTGAAACTATGTATGCTGCAAACGGTGTAGGTTTAGCAGCACCACAAGTCGGTATGAATATCAGAGTGTTTATTGTTGATGCAACTCGATATGCTGATGATTACAAAGAGTCTAAAGATCCAGAAGAGCGAGACGAATATGAAAACCTGAAAGATTTCAAAAAGGTATTTATCAATCCAATTATCGTTGAAGAAACTGGTGATGAATGGGCATTTGAAGAAGGTTGTTTAAGTATTCCCGAAATTAGAGCAGATGTAAATCGTCCAGAAAATGTAACAATTGAGTATTTCGATGAAAACTGGAAATTAAAAGAAGAAACCTATGTGGGGTTTGCAGCCAGAGTTATTCAGCATGAATATGATCATATTGAAGGAGTACTGTTCACAGACAAAATTAGCCCGATTAAAAAAAGATTGATGCAAAGAAAGCTTTTGAACATTAAGAAAGGTAATATTGATCCTGGTTATAAAATGAGATTTTCAAAATGATGAAACGAGTAATTTTTTTAATAGTTCTAGCCATTGCATTTGGTGCATGTGATAATTCTGAAGGTTCAAATCCAAAACAGCTTACAGCTGAGGAAATAAAGAAAGAGGCGTTTGATGAAGTTATGGCAATGGAAAAATCATTGATGGCTTTTCAAGATGGTATAATGGACACTATGAAAGCGTCAAAACTTTCCAAACTCTATTTTACGTATTCACTCAATAATTTAGAGGACAGTATAGCCTGTGAGTTCATGTTTAAATCGGGTGAATTGCGAATGGGTATTGGTCAGTTTATTAAAAGTATTGAGATTTTTGAGCAACTAAATAAAAGCTTTCCCTCGCATGATAAAGTCGTTGAGACTAAATATTTGATTGCATTTATTTATCATAATTATTTGAATAATCTTGGAATTGCAGAAGCTAAATATCAAGACGTGATAGATGAATATCCAGATCATACTTTGGCACAAGACGCTCGAGTAGCAATTAAAAATCTGACACTTTCGGATGAAGAATTAATTCAAATGTTCGAGAAGAAAAATGGAATTTAATCTTTAGAATCCAACTTCCATGTGGAATCTCCACATAAATACATTTGTTTTTGCGCCAAGGTTATCAATGTAGGTTCCATCGGTTTGAATTTTAAACTTATGGTTCACTATATATTTTGAAAATGCAAGAGTGTATTGATTGTTCTCAGTCAGTAATGTTTGAGAGTCTGGTGTTACATTAGTGAAACGTCCTACCGCACCCCAACCTGATTTTGTAACATATCCAGCTTGACCATTAAAGCCATAACCAGTTGTAAAGGTCCCTGCTATTGTAGGGTCTAGAAATTTCTCTTTCCTTCCGTAGGGGTCATTTGTTTCTTTTCGAATAAACTCTGAGAATATAGAGAATCCTTTAAACTTAAAAATCATATCGGCCATGTAAGAGTTTAACGAACGTTGAAATTGAAGTTCCGTTCCCCTTTGACCTTTCGATTTTGATGCTAGATCATTCAAATCATATGTTGTACCAAAAGCAATTTTTGGTTTTTGCTCGTGTTTTAGATCTGCAAGAAAATAATCTCCTTTACTGGAGAAATTACCGAAGGGTAAGATTTCAATGCGACCAGTATAACAAAGTCCTCCGGAATTTCCTACGGACCAATTTCGTCCTTCACCTCCACTAACAGAAGCCGCTTCTCGAATTACCATTTTACCTAGAGTCATAGAGTGCCTTATTTGAACTCCCATATCTCGATCAACATTATAAGCCGAGTTTAATGCACTCCGATCTACAGTTTCAAGTGTTTGTGATGATACCACTCTTTCTCTGTTTCCAGGAAGCTTAGTTTGACCAAACCATATCCATAGGTTTTTTCCTGCATGGTACTTTAGCACAGCGTCAAGCAACAAATTACTACCACCACCAACATCAATATTAGATTGTCCTATTTCAACCTTGTAAACAAAGTCAGGATTTAGTATCCAACCATCAAACTTGAATCGGAACCTTCTAACTAATGCTCTTGTTTCTGAGGGCCCATCTTCAGGTGCAGTAACTACTACAAGGTTTTGCATTCTTAGCCCAAATTTGATGTAAAAAGAACTGTCAGGGCCTGTAAAGCGAATTCCCTTTGCATATTTCTCTTTTGACAGTTTTGAAGTTTGACTGAATGACGCAAGTGAAATTAATATTGTGGTAACGAAAACGAGTACTTTTCTTAACATTAGAGATATATTGAATTAATATATGCAGCAAAATTATTAGAGTTATTTTCTGGGTGTTAACACAATCTTAATATTTACATAACCTTAATGTAGTTTTGTAGGGTTTTCAGGCTACTCAGAAGGAATGTTTTTTTTAATGTTAAAAAGCCTAACATTTAGTTAACATTGAACCTAATTGCGGGTTAGAAACCTGAGGTATTTTTGTTAAAAATCTAGTCATGGAATTTGGAGTATTTGATGCAATAAAAGTAATAGGTGCCTTAGGGTTCTTTATCTATGGGATGAAGGTGATGAGTGAAGGCATTCAAAAGGCAGCAGGAGCTCAGCTTAAAAAAGTTTTAGGTACTATGACTAGGAATCGCTACCTAGGAGTTCTTTCTGGTTTTTTGATTACTGCATTGGTCCAATCTTCTTCTGTAACTACAGTAATGACTGTGAGTTTTGTGAATGCGGGTTTGCTTTCACTAATTCAATCGGCAGGAATTATGATGGGTGCAAACATTGGGACAACCATAACCGCTTGGCTGGTTTCTATTCTTGGCTTTAAAATAAAGATTGCCGCTATGGCACTACCAATAATTGCCGTCGCTTTTCCTATGATGTTTATTCGAAAGGGTAATTGGCGTTTTTGGGCTGAATTTTTAATTGGGTTTGCATTGCTCTTTATGGGGCTGGATTTTCTTAAAAGTGCTGTGCCTGATATTAAACACAACCCTGATATATTGCAGTTCTTACAAGGTTTTGCAAATTGGGGATATGGTTCTTATTTGATTTTTATTGCAATAGGCACAATTTTAACGATTGTAGTGCAGTCTTCAAGTGCATCAATGACAATTACCTTGGTTTTAGTGGCAAAAGGTTGGATTCCTTTTGATGTAGCTGCAGCGATGGTTTTAGGAGAAAATATCGGTACAACAATTACCGCTGAGTTGGCATCAATAGTAGGAAATGTGCATGCGAAACGTTCGGCAAGAATTCACTCATTATTCAATATTATTGGAGTAACGTGGATGTTATTGATTTTTCCGTTTTTCCTTCAGTTCGTAGAATTTGTTGCTATGGGTATGGGCTTTCCTTCTCCATTGCAATGGGGGAATAATATGGATTTAGCTAACTTGAATGAAGTTGATATGAAAACACGTGTTACAGCCGTTACTTATGGATTGTCGGCATTTCATACTATGTTTAATCTAATTAATGTGGTGGTGTTAATTGGGTTCGCTCACAAACTAGCTGCAATAGCAGAGAAAATGGTAAAGCCAAAAGATGAAGATGATGAGAAATTTTCATTAGAGTATATTGGTGGTGGTGTTATGGCTTCCGTGGAATTATCACTTCTAGAAGCCAAAAAAGAGATAAGCAATTTCGGGAAAGTTATTGCTAAGATGATGAAACATTTAGATCTGCTTCTTTTAGAAACCGATGCTTCTGTTATTCGGAAAAAGCTCAAGAAGATACATAAATATGAAGACATTGCCGATCAGTTAGAGGTAGAGGTAGGCCAATATTTAATTAAACTCTCAGAAACTGAATTATCCGAAAAAAGCTCTATCACTATCCGAAGCATGTTAAGTGCTATTAACGATTTGGAAAGAGCGGCAGACGTAATGTATCAAATGTCTAAGGTTATTGAGCGTAAGGTTGAAGCGAAAGTTTGGTTTACACCAGAGCAGCGCGAACATTTAATAGAGCTTTTTCTGAAAGTAAATGAGGCTATCGTAATCATGCAAGATAATCTTGATGGATCTTATGCTAACGTTGAGAAAGATGATGCTAGGAAAGTAGAAGATGAAATCAACTACCTTAGATCTAAGTTTAGAAAACAACATCTTAAGAGTATTGAAAAAGGCGATTATAATATAAAAGCTGGATTGATATTCGTTGATTTAATATCTTCAGCTGAGAAGTTAGGTGATCATATCTACGATGTTAATTCTGATGTTAGAGGAGATTCAGTTTAATTTTAAGTCCTTTTTTTAGGAACCTTTCAAGTTCTCAAATTATCATTTGCTGTGCCTATTGTCTTGAAATTAGAATAGGGCATTGAAAGTAAAAATCGGCGTTTTGTATTCAAACTTCCTTATAATGTGTTAGAGTTTATCCAACGCTCTCTAATACTATTGCCCTAACTTATTAATAATCAAGTTTCTTGTTATGCTTAAATTCTTAAAACGTTTTGTTATGATCGTATTACTTGTAATAGTTCTGTTTTCCATAGGTGTTACTGTATTTGTTTCTTTTTCTCCTCAATTTGGTAAAAAGCCGGAAGGTGCTGATTTAGAGAGGATAAAGCAATCTGAACATTATCTAGAAGGTGGATTCGAAAACCTTATTGAAACTAGGATGGATATGAAGCTTTCAAAAATACCCGGAATGTTGTTGACTTTTCTTTCACCACCAAAAGGAAAAAACCCAGGCAAACCCTTACCTACTGATTGGGAAGAAGGCAATGAAACTCATGTGGATTCATTAAGCTACATAACTTGGTACGGCCACTCTGCAGTTATGCTTGAAATTGATCGAAAAACAATTTTAATTGATCCAATGCTGGGCGCGGCATCTGCTCCCGTAAGTTTTATAACCCAGCGTTTTGGTTATGAAGAACCGATAAATTTTGAAGAATTGCCTCACATTGATGCTATCATAATTTCTCACGATCATTACGATCATTTAGACCATGAGTCTATCATAAAGTTGAAAGATAAAACCGATCACTTTTTCACAGCACTTGGTGTAGGCTCACATCTAAAATCTTGGGGCGTACCAGCAGAAAATATTACAGAATTAGACTGGTGGCAAAATGTAGATTTCAACGGATTGACATTTACGGCAGCACCTTCTAGACATTTTTCTGGAAGAGCTATTAATGACAGGAATAAAACGCAGTGGGCGAGTTGGGTAATTCAAGGTGTAAAAGACAATATCTATTTTAGTGGAGATGGTGGCTACGGACCTCACTTTAAAGAAATAGGCGAGAAGCTAGGACCATTTGATTTTGCCATGATAGAATGTGGTCAGTATAATGAGGACTGGGCAGCGATACATATGATGCCTGAGGAATCAGTTCAAGCCGGCATAGATGTTAAAGGAAAAACAATTATGCCAATACATTGGGGAGCATTTGATTTAGCACCACATGTTTGGCAAGATCCAATTCTAAGGTTTACTAAAAAAGCAATTGAAGAACAAGTGAGTTATGTGACTCCAGTAATTGGAGGACGATTTGCAGTTGGAGTTGATTTGCCATTAGAGAAGTGGTGGGAATAAGTATCTTTTCTTACCATTTATTAAGCAACGGAAATATAAAGAGTAACATAGTTTTGCCGATTAATTTAAAATGATGGTGCGGAAACCCAAGTGTGTTAAGGAGAAAAGTAAAATTAAGATTAGTCTGTGCGATTCTATTGAATTGATACATAAAGAACATTGGAATCAAACCAATAGCATTGATAATATTTATCTCTCTATCCCATACTTAAAGGCAATTGAAAGTACGCTTTTAGATGAGTTAAGCTTTCGTTACTTGCAGTTTTACGATGAAGAAAACAAACCTATAGGAATGGCAGTTGTTCAAATTGTTTCTGTAAGGGATAATGTTGAAAATCACGATGCTATTTTTTGTTCTGTTGCCGAGAATATTCGTAAAAAATTATTGAAGACGATTGATGCTAAGATATTGGTGTGTGGAAATCTTTTCTCTTGTGGAGAAAATGGCTATGCCTTTGAAAAAAGTATATCTAGTGAAGATACCATGCAAATGCTCAATAATGGTTTAAAGCGAATTAGAGAGTCAGAAAACATCAATAACAATCAAATTTCTTATTATTTACTTAAGGAGTTTTGGCCGGAATCTTTTCCTCAAAGTGATGCATTGCGCAAACATGATTTCAAGGACTTTATGATTGATGTGAATATGGTTTTACCCATTCATAAAGAGTGGAAATCTTTCGATGATTACCTTGCCAGTATGACTACCAAATTCAGAACCAAGGCAAAGAGTGCATTTAAGAAGTCTGCTGAACTTGCACATCGTCAGCTCTCCGCAACTGAAATAGAAGATAACAGTGCAAGAATTCAAGAGTTATTCGATAATGTAGTAGATCAATCTGAATTTAGTTTGGGTGAATTAAAGGCGAATACATTCATAGAGTTAAAGAGAGCTATTGGCGTTAAATTGAAGTTTACTGGATACTATTTAAACGAAACACTAGTAGGTTTTTGTTGTGCCACTATTTTAAGCAATGGGAGCATTGAAGCTAATTACGTCGGATTAGATTACGAAGTAAATAGATCAAATGCATTGTACCAGAGAATGTTGTACAACTTGGTTGCTTTTGCTATAGAGAAGGGCTTAAGTAAGATTCATTTTGGCCGAACTGCAGAGGAGCTTAAAAGTACATTGGGTGCTTTACCAATAGACATGAAATTATACATTCGACACAGGAATAAATTATCGAATCAGTTGTTGAAACCTATCATTTCCTCTATAAATCCAAGCGAGTTTGAATTGAGAAATCCTTTCAAGGCAAACTTTACCTTTGGCTAATGGACTCATTAACACAAATTGTACTTGGAGCAGCTGTTGCTGAGGTAACGCTGGGTAAAAAAATAGGGAATAAAGCTATGCTTTGGGGAGCAGTTGCTGGAACGATTCCCGATTTGGATGTCTTGGCTAAGCAGTTCACCGATATTGTAACTGCTAATGAAATGCACAGGGGTTTTTCCCACTCCATATTATTTAGTGTTGTGGCGGCACCAATATTTGGATGGCTGGTTAGTAAAATATACAGAAAATCTAAAGAAGCAACTTGGAAACAATGGTCTTGGTTATTTTTTTGGAGTTTGATTACACATCCTTTATTGGATGCACACACCACATGGGGAACACAGTTGTTTTGGCCTTTAGATTTAAAAGTTTCCTACCAAAATATTTTTGTTGCTGATCCTCTATATACCCTGCCATTTTTGGTTTGCACTGCAGCTGCAATGTTCTACCACAGAACAAATTCTAGAAGAAGTTCGATCAATAGACTAGGGATAATTTTGAGTACGAGTTATATGGCGCTCACCTTAGGTTTAAAGGGGTATGCCTACTTTAAGTTTGAGAATAGTTTGAAAGCACAGGATATTGAATACAATGAGATTTCTAATCGGCCGACACCTTTGAATAGTATTCTTTGGACCGCAAATGTCGATGCTGATAGCAGCTATTTTATTGGATACTATTCAATTTTTGACACACAAGATCAAATATCATTTAATCAGCTAGATAAAAATCGAGATGATTTTAAAGAAATAATGAAAGAGGAATTAGTTCAGCGACTTATTAAGCTGTGCAAAGGTTGGTATATCATTCAAAAGACAGAGGAAGGATACGCTTTCAATGATTTACGCTTTGGTATGTTCTCGTTTGCAGAAGAAACCGAGGAGTTTGTTTTTCGATATAATCTTATATACGTTGACGGAGCTCTTAACGTAACTCAAAGACAACCGGAAATAGATAACGCTAAAGAAATGTTTGCCATTCTCTGGTCTCGACTTAAAGGGAATTAGATTATTGTCACTAATGATTCTGAATTTACCCGCTTGAGCATTCTGGCAGGTTTCAGAGTATCAGATTAATATTTTCGCCCAGTGGCTTATTACAACTCCCATTAGACCAATAGAAATTATCCAATAACCAGCATTTACCACAATATATTTAAAGTTTCACCATTCAAATACTGCACTTGTTGCTAAAATCGGAAGTGCAAAAAGATTCATGCCAGAGGCTTTCATCCAAGCTCCCAACAACTTTAGAGTGATACTGTAAAGCCAATAATCATAGGAATAAAAGCAGCTTCTATAATTGTCAACTATTTGATAATAATGAATTTATGATTTATTTTGGTAGCAAGTATAGAATAAGTCTAAAGGCAAATCCTATCATTACAATTCCAAAAAACCTTGTAGTTTTTTCAAGAATTTTTGGCTTTAAAAAGGGTTTGATCTTATCTGCCAAGAGCACCTTCAGCAGATCAGTGGTAATGATTCCAGCTAATACTCCGATTAAGTGCACTTGAACTTCAGTTGGGGTTGAATAAGATTCTTTTGCAAACAAAACTATTCCTGCCCAAACCACAAATACGAATGGGTTAACGAAGTTGACAAGGAAACCATTGGTAAACGAAGAAACTAAATTGAGCGTTGAAGCAAATACGACTTCACTATTTGGTGGTTTTTGAAGTAGATATTTTAAACCCAGCGCGATTAGAACTAGAGCACCAATTGCCGCAACAATATTATTGAAATAGGCCGGTAATTCAATGCTATTTAATCCAAAAAAGTAGATCAGAATACACACGATATCGCTTACAATAATTCCAAAGGCGACCATAGTTCCTGATAATTTACCAAATCGCAAAGCACTCTGAAGTAGGGTGAAAAATACGGGACCAATGAAAACAATCATTGCCAAACCAATTAAATAGCCTTCAAGAAATATCACAGAACAAAGAAGGTTATTTTAATATATAATGCAGGATGATTTTTAAGGTTACTTTTGCCGCCATTTTTGAAGACTCAATAGCATGAAAAAAATCATACACAACTTTACCCTTAATCCGAAAAACGACATTTTATCTGGTCTTACAGTAGCCCTTGCTTTAGTGCCTGAAGCAGTTGCATTTTCTTTTGTTGCCGGAATAGATCCTTTAGTAGGATTGTATGGTGCATTTATGATGGGAATTGTTACTGCATTATTTGGTGGACGTCCAGGAATGATTTCTGGTGCTACTGGGGCAATGGCTGTAGTTATGGTGCATATGATTCAACAAGGAAATCAAGTCGGTTTGGCATTAGATCAACCTATCGAAAATCTTGGATTACAATGGCTTTTTATCGCTCTGCCTATTGTGGGTTTGATTCAAATATCTGCAGGTGTTTTTAAGCTTGGTAAATTTGTCCGACTTATCCCACATCCAGTGATGATGGGTTTTGTAAATGGTTTGGCAATTGTAATTTTCTTATCTCAATTAGGGCTTTTTACAGAAACTAGTAATGGGAAGTACTCAATGGTTACAAGGAAGTTCTATGTTTATAATGCTAGGACTTGTCGGGCTTACGATGGCAATAATGCATTTTCTACCAAAACTTACTGATAAAATACCAGCTGCACTAACTGCAATTATTGTAGTTGCCAGTATTACCATTTTTGGTGGATTGGAAGTGGGAACGGTAGGTAGTTTTATTAAAGATGGCGGTGGTTCAGGTTTAGAAGGTGGGTTGCCAACATTTCAAATACAAATTTTTAGTCTATTAGATACTGTTGAAGGACATTGGGGACTAGTTATATCAACTGCATTTTTACTTGCTGCTGTAGGCCTTATTGAGTCATTAATGACACTGAACCTTGTAGACGACATTACCGAGTCAAGAGGCAGTGGAAACCGGGAGTGTATTGCACAGGGTGGAGCTAACATACTCAACGGACTATTCGGTGGAATGGGCGGATGTGCAATGATAGGACAGTCGATTATTAATGTTGAAGCTGGTGGTCGTGGACGTCTTTCGGGAATAGTTGCGGCGTTAGCTCTTTTAGCATTTGTTCTTTTTGGAGCTGGATTAATAGAGCAAATTCCGTTAGCTGCTCTAGTCGGCGTTATGTTTATGGTGGTTATTGGAACCTTTGCATGGAGTAGTTTCAGAATCTTACATAAGATACCAAAGGCCGATGCATTTGTTTTAATTGCTGTTTCTGCAATTACGGTGTGGCAAGATTTGGCGATTGCAGTAATAGCTGGTGTAATAATGTCCGCGTTGGTTTTTGCTTGGAATAATGCGACTATGATTAGAGCACGAAAAAGAATTAAAGAAGACGGAACAAAGGTTTATGAGATTTGGGGTCCATTGTTTTTTGGTTCAGTGCAAAACTTTAATTCAAAGTTTGATGCTAAAACAGATCCTGATAGAGTAGAGATCGATTTTATTGAAAGCAAAGTCACTGATCATTCAGGAATTGAAGCGGTAGATATTTTGGCTAAGAAATACTTGAGACTAGGCAAGGAATTGCGCTTAACGCATTTAAGTCCTGAGTGTAAAGTACTTCTTTTAAAGGCAAACCCTAGTTTACATGAGGTAATTGAAAGTTCGATTGATGATCCTAGATATTATGTCATGACAGATGTTATGGATAGTGAAGTTTAATTAAAAGTCTATCTAACATATTAGAGTTAATGACCAGATTGTAATTCTTAAATCTTAGTTATACAGGTTTTAAGTGCACCTTAAAATTTATCGAAGTCCTCTTTATACTGGAAGACTTTATGCTTTTGAAAATCAAAAGTTCCATCTTCTTTAAATCGCTTTTTACTTTCTGTAATAGCTAGGTATTAATCGTTGCTTCTGGTTGCTTTTACATCAAAAAAATAGGTTCGTTTTCCGGCCACTTAATATGTATTCAAAAATAGCTTCATTACTTCTTGTGTGTCTATCGGTTTTCAATGTCGTTCATAATTTCTTATAGATTAGAAACGACTTAATTGAATAGCCTTTATTTCAAGTTTAAAATAAATAATAACTAACTAAAAATCAAGTAATAAGATAGGAAATATTAGTTTCTGACTAACGTAACGTTTCCTTTGTAGCTTGTTCCATTTACTGAAAGAGTGAAAAAGTAAACACCTCCAGCACATTCAGCACCAGTAAAAGTTCGTCCATCCCAAATGTGAGAATTTTCACGAGATTCAAATACAAGTGCTCCCCAACGATTATAGATTCTGATTTCTGAACATTGTTCAAGTCGGTTGCCCAATCTAAAATCAAATAAATCATTTATTCCATCGCCATTAGGGGTAAAAACGTTAGGAATTTTTCCGGTAAAATAATCATCAAACTTAACTGTAGCTGTATCAGAAGAATTAACGTCAACACAACCTTCAGCACTAGTTGCTGTTAAGCTAATACTAAAACTACTTTCATATGGAAATGTAAATACAGGAGATTCTACGGTACTAATTGGCTCGCCATTCAGTGTCCAGCTAAATTCAGTAGCATTTTCAGACCTGTTAAGCGCAGTAACCGTGGTATTATCACAATCTGCTTGAATCTGAAGATCGAATGCTGATTTAACCAACCCTCCAACAAAAACATCTACAAGAGCGCTATCTGAGCAACCAACGGTATCCGTAACCTTAACTTGATAAATAATACTACTATCTACAATTACTTTAGGGTTGGGAATAGTTGGATCGGAAAGCCCTAATGCTGGAGTCCATTCGTAAATGAATGGCGGAGTTCCAAAAGTGTCATAAAGATTTAATTGAATGGTGTCATTAGAACAATCAGCAGTTACGTTATTGATTTTGAAGGAATATATTCTAATATCAGCGGTGTCAGAATTAACACAACCATTTGTATCAACCCCCAATAATAGATAGGTTCTAGGTAATGTAAATGTGCAAATTGGATTCAGAGCACTAGGATTATCCAAATCAATGTTTGGACTCCAGACAAATTTAGTTGTTGAATCTCCAGTTGGAGAGCCTCCAAGTCGAATAGTTGTAACAGTATCTGAACAAACAATAAGTGGATTTCCAGCATCAACTCTTGGTAGTGCTTTTACGTCAACAATCACTGTATCCGAAGCAATACAACCAGCCTGAGTTGTTCCTGTGACTATAAATTCTGTAAGGGAGTCTGCATTAGCTACTGGAGTAGGACTATTTGGTTTATCCAACAATTCTGATGGAGACCAAGAATAAGTACTTGCTCCAGTTGCCACTAATTGAAAAGGTATACCAGCACATTCAATGGTATCTTTTCCAGCATAAACATTAGGCGGATCCACTACGTTTATAAATAATTTAGAAGTGTCTATACAGCCATTAGTGTCAACTAGAATTACATCATAAGTTGCGCTAACTAATGGGGCAATGTTTAATTTAATTCCAAAACCACCTACGAGAACTGCAGGAAGTGGATTAATTAGAGCACTAGCTAAAGTTCCTGTTGAGCTCAGCGTATCAATTTGAACAGTATCACCCATACAAACCTCATAGGGATTTCTCGCAAAAGTTACTGTAGGTCTCTGTTTTACTGTGACTAATACACTGTCAATTCCTCCACATTTTCCATTAACAGTATTTACTTTATACATCCGAGTCGTATCAGCAAAGGTTGCTGGATTCGCTAAAGTAGAATTATTTAATCCAGTAACTGGAGTCCAAGAATAGGTGGTACTGAAAAGAGGAGAAGTAGGATTGCCTCCTATTTGAAGGGTATCAGGAGCACAAAGTGTTATTGAAGGGCCTGCTTCAGTTGGAACTTCTCCACCAACTTCAATATGGATTGAATCAACAGCATCACAGCCAAAGAAATTAGTAATGGTTACAACATATGTAGTATCGACTCGAGGAAAAACATTTGGTTCGGCAACAGTTGTATTTGGCAATATGTTATAGTTGGGAGACCATTGGTAGCTTGCAGCACCTACAGGTACTGGGATTTTTAAGGTATCTAGATTACATAAGAAAATTGTATCAAAAGGTATTAATATTTGAGGTATAGTTTTCACGTCTATATACTGACTATCGATAGCAGAACAAAAATTAGCATCTGTTACGATTACTTTATATAAAAATCCAGTATCCGGTGTAATTATGTGCGGTCCAGCACCAGTTATACCTGTAACATTCCATGTATATTTATCTCCGCCACTAGCTTGAATGAAAGTCGTGTCTTGCTGACAGATTGTATCTCTACCAAACAGTAAGTCGATAATTGGAATACTGTCTATTCTTATTTCTATCGAATCGTTGAATATACAACCTGCAGGTGTAGTCATTGTTACGAAAAAGGTTGTTGTGTCAATTCCTGTGGGAGTATAAACTGGATTTGAGTCAGTTGCACTGCTCAGATTAGCAGAAGGAGTCCAATTAAAAATGGCATTTGGAACTCCGGAAGGTATTCCTCCTAAAATATGAGTTAATCCAAAACAAATCGTGGAATCTACACCTGGATTGAGGTCTGATTGTTCATCAATTGTTACCAAAACTGAATCTAGAGTTAAACATGCATTACCGGGATCTTCAATTTTCACAATAAACAATTGATCGCTAGTGATATTGGTAATTGGGTTGGATATGGTGCTGTCATTTAGTAAACTACCAGGTGACCAAGTGTATTTTGTACCACCACTCGCTGCTAAAGTGATTTGATTTCCTTCACATAATGTGGTGTCATTGCTGGTGCTGGCATTTGGATTAAGCCCTACTCGCACTATAATAGTGTCAATAACAGTACATTTTCCAGTAGTATCTGTTACCGACAACAAGAAATTAGTTGTTATATTAGGAAATGCTTTTGGATTTGATATTGTATCATCATTCAGGAAATTTCCCGAACTCCATTTAATAGAATAGCCATTTGGAGCAGTTGGATTTAAAGTATTCCCTCCAAGAATAACGGTATCCCCAATACACATTAACGTATCTCTACCAGCATTAATAGGAAATGTTGCTACAAAAACAGCTTTATCTATGGTATCACCAATACATCCTGTAGCATTAACTCCAGAAACCTGGATGTTTCCTCCAGGACCATTCCCCCAGTTTACAGTGATAGAAGGCCCCGTTCCACCAGAGATAATACTTCCACCAGTAACCATCCAATTATAAATTAAACCAGGTATTGTATCTGTGGTATAAACAACATTGGATGCACCTGAGCATAAACTTGAGGGGCCACTTATAGTTTTAGGAGTTTCAGCAGGGTTCACCAAAACAGAAAAGACAACACTATTTTGATTTGGAACACAAGCAGAATCAGCAACTGTAGCAGAAAAATAATATTTAGTTGATCTTCCTTGCTCACAGGTTGTCGGCCAACAAAACTTTTGTTCAGACTTACCAGGACTAAAAATTGGAGTTGATAAATTGGCCGCTGGTTTTGTGAAATTGGTATCGAATATTAAACCTTCAACTCTGTATAGATAATCAAGAGGAGAACCACCTTTATCTTCAAATTCAATATCAAAACACAAAGTATCTCCAGCATTAATTTCAAAATCTGATTTTGCACTACCGATTAATTGTGGTTGACTTTTATTTGTGTCGTTACAATTCACAAAAGGAAATTGATATTCTCGGTGCACAACACCGACGGTTTTCCCGTTTTTATCGATCTCAGTAACCTTTATACCTACAACATAATCTCCAGCTTGAGAGGTGCTCATAGTTGTATATCCAGTTAGACCATTTAACGAAATTGTTCCTAAAGTACCTAGTGGCTGTTGGGCAGTATATCCTGCATTGTAATTAACTACACCAGGAGTGAAAGTTGTGTAACCATTAGTGTAATCACCAGGACTTGCATCTCCATCAAAAGGTGCATAAAATGCATAATTTAGTAAGTCACCATCAGGATCTTGAGCAATATTTAGTACACTATTGGTCTTGTTAATACAGATAAATGGAAAATCGAAGTCTCTAAACTTTGGAGAGGTATTTTTTGTGGAAGTAGATGCTGTCCAACTGTGGATTAGTGAACCATCTGTATTTGTAGCTACTAAAAGGTTTCTAACAGCGGTTGTGCGACAGCATCGGTCGTAAATAAAATGATATCCAGTGAAGGTTGTCGGCACAGTTACTGTTCCGAAATAGATTGTTTTATATATGCAAGGGCCTCCAACAATGCAACCAGCAGGTAAGTTGCTTTCAACCTTAGATGAATCTATCAATGTCAAGTTAGCCGTCGCTCTTTGTGTGGAAAGAAGAAGTGAAGTTGCATTCAAAGCACCTTCATGAACACTGACAGCAACGCTAGACTGCGGGTGGGCGCTAAGCCAATTATTGGCAGCGCAATCCTGGTATAGAGTTAATGTAATTGCATATTCATGCATTGTTCCACCCATTGAAGAACTTACATAAGCATACGAAAGATCACCACCGTAAAGGTGCGCTGCTTTGCCTTGATTTGTTAAAGCGAAAATAAAGCTTAAAGAGCAAATAAGGGTTAATAGTTTAGTAATCATTTAATTGATTATCAGCTTTTTAGTGAATATTGATTCACCTATTTTAATTTGTAAAAAGTGAAGGCCAGTAGGAAAACCTTCTAATTCCAATTGAATTTTTTTAGTCTCTCCAGCTTCTATTTTATTCAAATATAGAATTTGTCCTTGAACTGAAATTAGTGCAACTTCAAACTTTTGAACATAAGATACTGGAAATTCAATGTTTATAAGGTCTTCAGCAGGATTTGGATAGATCAATATTGATTCTTCAAATGTGACAATGTCAATCCCAACATCGTTACCACCATTTTTGCCGCCAGGTGCACAAAATCGTTCATCAACTTCTAAGTAACTAATTTTTGTTTCAACATCATTTCCAATGCTGTTACTAGCGGTTAGCTTTATCGTAAAGATTCCTGCAGAAGTGTATTGATGCACTGGATCTTTGATGATACTTGTTTTACCATCTCCAAAATCCCAAGACCAACTTGTTGGAGAGTTACTTGAGTTCTCACTAAATTTAATTAGACCCAAACAAGATTGAACGGAATCGGCACTAAAGCTTGCAGTTGGAGCTTGAGGTTGGCCTGAAGTATCACCAGTAATTATTAATCCATAGTCTTCAGCTTGTCCATAGGTGGGATTTGTACAAGCATTTAGATTTGTTCCTAATATATCACTCATAACTCTCATCCTAAGCGACTTAAATTTAATGCTGGCGGATGGAATAGTTATCGTCCCTTTATGGAGACTATCGCTTCCAGAATAAAATACTTGTTCAGTACCAGAGTCTAAAATTCCATCATTGTTAAAATCTATCCATACATAGACATCTTCAAGATTTAAGGAGCCAGTTTTGACTTCAATATTGTAGGTTTTACTCTCTGCCACGACTACTTGTTGTGCACAACTAAAGTCTTCGTAACCCACTCGGCCATCTTCAGATTTATTGTTTATTGATTCGAAAAGTACAGAGTGAATACCATAATCTTCTCTGTGTGAATTGGTTGTAGGTATGCAAGCGCTTTTTACTGCATCAGCTAGTTTGACCGTGATGTAAGAAGTCTTGGTGGTATTGTCTGAACCATATAGATTCGATGTGATCAATTTGACGGTGTAAGTTCCACTGGCAGCATAAGTGTGTGTTGGGTTTTGAA
The DNA here is from genome assembly GCA_905181875.1 of Flavobacteriales bacterium UBA6770. Lineage (GTDB taxonomy): Bacteria > Bacteroidota > Bacteroidia > Flavobacteriales_G > Salibacteraceae > UBA6770. Next base: position 74,103 of record CAJIZH010000003.1, on the reverse strand, counting down.
GCGAACTTTGATTTCCGTCACCAAAGTCCCAAGTCCAAGAGGTAGGAACGTTTGTGGAAAGGTCTAAAAAATCTACTCGTCCATCACAAGACTTTAAAGTTGCGGTTTCGAATTCTGTAACTGGGGGGCTAGTGTTTAGTGATACTACAATACCATAATCTTCCATTTGACCATAGCTCAGATTAGAGCATGCGTTAAAGCGTCCGGATACTGGGGCGCTCAAGGTATAGACTGCAGCAACCCTTATTCTTAGAGGGATGCCAAGAACTACATTAGCTGGAACTCTGATTGTTTCCAAACCTGATTTTTGATCATCTTGCGATAAAACCAATTCTGTAGAATTACTAAAAAGTCCATCATTGTTGTAATCTATCCAAGCTCTAAAGTTTTGATTTGCAGGTGCATTAGGAGCTGAAATGATCATTTGATAACTCACACCTTGAGAGGCGGATCCTTGAATACATGATAAATCCTCAAAACCAGCAGTAGCATCGACACTGGAATTATTTATAGTTGTAAAGGAAAAATTTGTAACACCAAAACCTGAATTTACTGAACCTGTCGCAGGTGAGCATGACGCTCGTTTTAAGCCACTTGCATTGTAAGTAATCAAGTTGGTTTTAACTTCTTGCTTTGAACCAAAACTATTTGTACAAGTGAGCTTAACAGTATAGGTTCCTGTTGTCTTGTAGTTGTGCGTTGGATCTTGTAAAATAGACGTGTCTCCATCTCCAAATTCCCAAAGCCTTGTAGTAACTTGATTGGGAGTAATATCTTGAAATTTGACAGTTCCGTCACAAGTGAAGGTTGTATTTGAAGTGAAATCTGTTAGCGGAGCGATTTGAGAAGCTTTAATATCGACTAGATAGTCTTCAGATTCTCCGCGATTAATCGTTGAACAAGATTCTATTGAGCTAATAGTTGAATTTCGTTGGCTTCTAACACGCATTCTTGTTAATCCAGTTAAGGTTGAATATGGGATTAGAATTGAATCCGTGAAAACGGTATCCGCTTTTGGAGAACTCCAAACAAATTCACCTACATCGTCGAAGTCGTTATCCTGATTATAATCAATCCAAATGGCAAAGCCTTGTTGTCTATTCACTGAGGCTCTCGAGGTAATGCGCATATAGTATTTCTGGCCGTGTGTAATTGTTGTTCTGAGACCAGTACTTGAGTATGCGTTTCCTGGGTTAAATCGAGAACCGCAGTTTGTTCCTTGGGTATTTAAATTTGAAATAGTATTGAATTGAAAATTATCAATGTAATCATCAAATACACAGTTCCCTATAGGTGTGCAATACTGAGCGGAAGTAGTATTAACAAAAAACAAAAAAGTTGATAAAGCAATTAGTAAACGCATTGTTTTTAGATTTTGGGGTAAAAATACGATAAGCGAAGCTATTACAATGAACCTTATGAGCCTCACATTGTAAGACGGCAGTTTTAATTAATAGTTGGCTGAGCTTTCCTTCTTGATAACTCTTTCGTTATCAAAGCTAATTCACGACCCATTTGACCTGCAATTGAGGTGTTTTCTCTAGCTCGGCGAATGAGGTAAGGAAGTGTATCTCGAACCGGACCATAAGGAAGATATTTAGAAACATTATAACCTGAATGGGCAAGGTTAAAACTAATATTGTCAGACATACCGTAAAGTTGTGAGAAGAATATACCTCTGTAAGAATTTTCTAATCCTTTATCAGCCATCAATTTACAAAGTAATTTTGCACTGTCTTCGTTATGAGTTCCAGCGCAAAGTTCCACTTTTTCGATATTATCGACCATTAATTTTAGCGCTGAATTGTAGTCGTTATCTGTTGCAGACTTATTAGGTTGCATAGGAGTTGAGTAGCCGTTACTATTAGCTCTTTCGTTTTCTTTTTCTAAATACGCACCTCGAACTATTTTAGCCCCTAAAACAAAATTTTGCTTAGTCGTTTTTTCAATTAATTCTTGAAGGTATTTAAGCCGATCGTGGCGGTACATTTGAAGAGTAGTAAAAACAATTGCCACTTTACCATTATACTTTTGCATCATAACCTCCGCCAGTCGATCAATGGCAACCTGAATCCAAGTTTCTTCAGCGTCAATATAAATTTCAACATTATTGTCAAACGCTTTTTTACAAATGGAGTCCAGACGTTTTATTACTTGATTATATTCATGCTTTTCTGTCTCGTTTAATTGTGAATTTGCAGATACTTTCTCCAAAATAGAAAAGTTTGCAATTCCAGTAATTTTCAAACAAGTTGTTGGAACCTTTGCATATTTTTTAGCATTAACAATTAACTGAAGTAACTCATCTTTCACATAGTCAAAATCAGACTCTAATGATTGCCCTTCCACACTGTAATCTAGAATTGCTTCAATATTATTTTTTTTGAGTAATTCATAAGTTCCAGTGCATTCATCAATTCTCTCTCCTCCACAAAATTGTTTGAAGATCGTTTTTTTAATAATCCATTGAATAGGAAGGCGTATTTTTAAGGCGAAAGTGGTCAGATCCGTCAGAATATTGACCAAGCCGGGGCTTCCCATCAATTTGAAAATTAATCTGGTAAATTTTAGTTCTATAGTTGATTTCGACTTAAAAGCAACTTCGGTGTTGCTAAATGACGGAATATTGCTCATTCAGTTCGATTTAAAATCCTAATAATTCATCCATAGTTTGTTGACTCACACTGTGGTAGTTTGGTCTTGCTTCTTTATAAATTTCTTTAGCCATTGATAACTTTCCTGATTCTTTAAGAGCAGTGTAAGTTGGAGTCAAAAACTTACGTCTTCCAACAGAAACTAAAAAGTCTTTCATAACTTGATTTGCAGGTACGTAGTTGTTTTTGATAGTGTGTTGAAACCAAGCCGATAGAACTTCAGTGTTCCCGGATTTGGTGAATCTAAAAGTAGTATCCAATTCTTTCATTTTATCGAAAGAAAGCCCACTAGGCAAAGTTCTTATGAAGTGCAACCATTCATGTGAAGACCAATCTGTGGTTTCCAACTTTTTAGCGATTGTTCCGTTTTTCCAAGCTTCAATTTCAGCATTAACCAATTCAAATTTATTACTGTTTGGAGTAGGCAAGTTGTCAGGAAGACCCTCGCCATAAATCCATTGATCAGCGCCGATTGAAGTATAAGTGGCAGAGTCTAATAGATTAGCTTTAAGGTGAATAATGAATGCTTCTGTAGTCATTACTTTAAAAGCATTTCCCTGGAAATAGTCTTTTAGAAAGACGTCAAATTTTTCTCGTCCTACAGTGTTTTCGACTAATCGTAAAAAGAAATAACCCTTTTCATAAGCAATATCTGACATACCATCATCTGGGTTACGACCATCTAAGTTTAACTTTAAATGAGTGTCTTCTGGTTGATTGTTTTCCATGTAATCGTCCACCGTTTCCAACAAATCTTGATAACCCAATTGAGCTAACATCTCAGCGTAATTTTTCCCATAAAGTGATTCCATTATTCTTCTTTCGAAGTAAACTGTAAATCCTTCATTTAGCCAGAAATCATCCCAGGTTGCATTGGTAACTAAATTTCCGCTCCAGCTATGTGCTAATTCATGAGCAACTAAAGCGGTTAATGATCGATCACCAGCAATAATAGTAGGAGTAGCGAAGGTCAGACGGGGATTTTCCATTCCTCCAAAAGGGAAAGAAGGAGGCAGGATAATCATATCGTAAACTTCCCATTGGTACTTCCCATAAAGTTTTTCTGCTGCTACAAGCATATCTTCCATTTCAGCAAATTCGTAAGCTGCTTTTCCCATTAAAGTAGATTCAGCATAAATTCCTGTATGAGCTCCCAGTTTTCTGTAATCTACATCTCCAATAGTCAATGCCATTAAGTATGCAGGAACCGGTTGTTTCATTGAGAAACTATAAATTCCTGTTTCATTTTTCTCGGTAGGGTTCTCTGCACTCATTAGAGCAATCATGCCTTTTGGGACTGTGACTTCTGCCTCATAAGTAAAACGGATTCCGGGTCCGTCCTGAATAGGAAACCAACTACGGGCTAAAATAGCTTGCGATTGTGTGAATAAGAATGGAGTAGTCTTGTTTGCAGTTTGCTGCGGACTTAACCATTGAACCGCAGCTGCAGTAGGGTTGGTTTTGTAATCAATTTCAACTTGTTTTGCTTCTTTTGCTAACTCAACTGTTAATGGCGCACCTAAAAACTCATCCGTTGCACCAATTTCATATTTAGCTACTTTTCCATCAACCCGAACAGCTATAATATTCAAGCTATCTTTTGTATCAAAAATAATTTTTGAGGCTGATTCAGCAGTTTTGATATTGTAGACTGCAGTCGCAGTGATTATTTTGGTCTCGAAATCAACATTTGCAGTCCAATCAAGATGAGTAATTACAGCTTCTTGAGGTTTTGCATAAGTGTGCTTGTCTTCAAACTTCATCATCGTTTCTTTTGCTTCTTCTTTCTCTTTTTTTACTGGCTTGCACGAAGTTAATTCAGTAATTAAAGTTACTGCTAGAATTAGATAGCTTAATAATCTCATTTTGAATTTTTTATTAAATTGAACAACAAAGTTGAAGTCAAATATAGAATTGCGAAATTGCGAAATGTTTTTTAATCGTCTCGCATTCAAAGCTAATTTTAGAAAAGTAAATTCTTGAAAGTTTTTTAGTTGTTAGTTGAATTCAAAACTTTAGGTTTGAATCTATAAAAATTACCCATGAATTCAAACATTGAATCACAATTAGAGCGATTTAAATCTGGCTTTCCATTCATTAATTTGGATAGGTCAGCGGTTTTAGAAGATGGTATACTTTCTTTTTCAGAATCAGAGACAGAGTCATTAATAGCTGACTATGAGAATGAAAAAAAGGATTTTAGGATTTTAAAGTTTGTCCCAGCAAGTGGTGCTGCAACCCGAATGTTTAAAGAGTTGTTTGCTGGAGTTATTGAATTAGAAAACGGGAAATCATTAAATGCTGCAGCTACAATTTTCATTAATAATCTTCCAAATTTTGTTTTTTATAGAGCATTGAAGGAATTATTATCTAGTAGTTCCGGAGTTCTTGAAAATCCAATGGAAGTAGCTAACCAATTGGTCATTTTAAAAACAATATTGTATGATAATGGACTAGGGTTTGGCAATAAACCAAAAGGCGCAATTCCTTTTCATGAAGTTTACGGTAATGCAGAGACTCCCGTTTTTAATCATATTTTAGAGGGGCTTTCTTACGCAGGGTCAGAAAATAAAGTTCAGATCCATTTTACCATTTCCAACGAACACGAAGAGCTATTTAATGATTTGGTGGATAGGTATTTGAAAGAATTCCCAACCGTTGATTTTAATATTCATTTTTCAAACCAATTACAAGAAACGTATACTGTAGCAGTTAATTTAGACAATCAACCAATTTTAACTGAGGGAGAATTTCTAATGCGACCATCTGGACATGGAGCATTGTTGGAGAATTTAAACACACTTCATGCAGATTTGGTGTTTATCAAAAACATTGATAATGTCGTAAAACCTGAATTAGAGCCTGAAAGTTCAAAGTATAAGAAACTATTAGCAGGACTACTTTTAGAAAAGAAGAAAACGATTTTTCAGCTTTTGAATGAACTGGATAAAGGCGAAATTAAAGCTGCAATGGCTTTTGTTGAAAAGGAACTTGGACTAAATATTATCGATGTTGAAGCATTGAAACTTGCTTTAAATCGACCCATTCGAGTTTGTGGAATGGTTAAAAATACAGGAGAACCTGGTGGAGGTCCTTTTTGGGTAAAAGATATGGAGGGGAATTCTACTTTGCAAATTGTTGAGAAAGCTCAAATTGATATAAGTGATAAGAAGCAGTTAGAAATATTACAAAATAGCACGCATTTTAATCCCGTAGATCTTGCCTGTTGGTTAACTGACTTCAAAGGAAATACGTTTGACTTGCTGAAATACAGAGATGATGAAACAGGTTTTATAACTGAGAAATCATTTCAAGGAGCACCTATAAAAGCTTTAGAGTTACCAGGTTTATGGAATGGTGCAATGGCAGATTGGATTACTTACTTTATTGAGGTCCCTTTGCACACGTTTAATCCAGTAAAAACAGTATTGGATTTACTAAAACCAAACCACTCAGCTTAGAACATTGTGTTTTCATCACTGAACTGTTCTTCTTCGTTTTCTAGTTCTGCTTCAATTTCTAATTTAGGTTCTATCTTTAACTCGGGTGCAGGTGCTGTTTTGGATTCCAGTATTTCCACTTCTTCAATAAAATATTTAGTATCACCGAAGAAGGACCACTTGTAAAACTTTTCTTTATAAAACAGCTTCACTCTTTTTTGTTCATCAGCAGCTTTACTGATTTTATTTAAAATTTGATCACTTCCTCTTTCAACTGAGAAGTCCCAAATAGTTGAGGCTAGTCCACCCTCGCCACCTGCAGTAACTCCACCTGTATGCAATTGACCTTCATTAGTTTTAAAAACAACACCTCGTTGACTCATTTTTATTATCGTACCTACCCTATAGCCGTTGCTATATGCAGCAAAAAAGAAGTAATAGCCTGTAATTCCGAGAACTACAATTATAGCTAGGGCAGAAATTATTTTGAATTTTTTCATTAAAGTGTTTTTAAGAATGCAACTAATTTTTGAGTAGCCAATCCTCGGTGACTGATTTCGTTCTTGGTTTTGGGACTCATTTCGGAGAATGTTTCATTAAATCCATTCGGTTGGAAAATTGGGTCGTAACCAAATCCTCCCTCGCCAGCTAATGTTTCAGTAATCACTCCGTTAATTATACCCTCAAACAATTCGGATTGATGAGCTGACATTTTCAAAGCAATTACGGTTTTAAATCGAGCATATCTATCTTTTTTACCTTTTAAATTTTGTAATAAAAGATTTACGTTATCGCTAAAAGAGCAATTGGATCCAGCATAACGTGCACTGTATACTCCAGGTTCTCCATTGAGTACTTTAACTTCTAAACCGGTATCATCTGCAAATACGGGTTTATTGAAGCGTTCGAAAATATATTCTACTTTTTGCAAAGCATTTCCCTCAATAGTGGGCTGCGTTTCCGGAATATCATCATTAAATCCAATATCGTTTAGACTTAATATTTTAAAATGTGATCCAACAATCGCTTGAACTTCTTCTAGCTTGCGTGCGTTGTTTGTTGCAAAAATGAGTTCCATAATACTATTTGTCAAAGGTATATTTTTGACAAATGGGCTTTCCAATTTATCTGAAATTTAATAACGACAAACATTTTTTTAAAATTCTATCTCACACTGAGTTTGAAGAAATTACTGTGATAGGAGATAAGTATGACATATTTCTTTTCAAAGCAGAGATTTATCCCGATAAAGTTAGAATACAGGATATGCTTAAAAATGAAAATAAATTCTGGGAGTCAATAACTGCAACGGATTATCAGAAATTAAGATCTAAGGTTAGCATTAATCCTTCTTGAAAATCATTTCTTGGTGAGGAATATCATCTTCCAAATACTTTTTTCCTGTTGCTACAAATCCTAAACGGGTGTAAAATTTATCTAGATATTGTTGAGCGGATATTTTTAAGATACTATCATAAAACTGTATTTTGAAATCTTCTATTGCGGCATTCATTATATCAATTCCAAACCCATTTTGTCGTTCTGATTTTTTGACAACCACTCGTCCAATTTTTACCACATTTTTTTCCGGAAGCAGCAATCTTAAATAAGCCACTATTTTGCCGTTTTTTCGATATAAATAATGGATAGAAAGTTGGTCTAAATTGTCACATTCTTGATAAGGGCAATTTTGTTCTACCACAAAAACTTCAGTTCGCAAATTTAGGACTTCGTACAAGTCTTCCTTAGATAATTCGATGTAAGTATATTGTTCAATCATTAGTTTACGCTTTTAATTTCGGCGTTTTCAGTGTATACTAAATAAGCTTTTACCGGTCTCTTTTGCATGACTTCAATATTGTTTTTGTACTCCAAAATCTGTTTTTCATGAGAAGGTTCAGGCACTCCTGTTTTGTAGTCCATAAGAATTACGTTTTCATTTCCCATTATTACACAATCGGGTCTAATAATTTTCCCATTAGATGCAATCATATCGCGCTCAAGATATCTTTGGCCTGGCGTATCGAATAATCCTTTAAAAATTTTGTTGTTAAACAAAGATTCAAATCCACTTTCAATCTTTTCCTTTGTCTTGGAATCAATTGCGTTTAGCGAAAGTCTAGTTTTTAACTGGTTTTTATACTGATCTGAATTGGTTATGGAGCGCATTAGTTCATGGACAAGATCTCCATATTCTGAAGGGGATAAGGTGGTAATATCAGTTTTTTCAGTTGGCGCAATCGCAATATTCTCCAACCAGTTTTCGGTATAAATAGTCTCTAAATCCTCAGTTTCAATTGCAGTATATTTATCCTTTTTAGTATTTTCTGGCGCAATTAGTTGACCTAATTCAAGTGTGTTTTTTTCTTTATTGAATTCTGGATATTTTTCAAGTATTGGCTGATAAATAGACCGCATATCGGACTTGGAACGCTTATACTCATGGGCAAGTATAAATAATGCATTTTCCGCTCTAGTAAATGCAACGTAATATGTATTTATTGAGTCGAGCCAAGTTTTTGCTTTCTCTGATTCATAAATTTCAGAAAACTTTGTGCGCTCCAAGGTTGCAGATGAGTTTATTAACCCAAAAGGTAAACCAACATCTAAATAATCGGAATTCACCCAGAGTTTAGCGTCAGATTTTACCAAGGTATTGGCAAACGGAAATATGACTGCAGGAAACTCTAGTCCTTTTGCTTTGTGGATGGTCATTATTTTAATGGCATCTTTGTTTTCTGGTAATTCTAAGCTTGTTTTTTCCGCTTTTAATTCAATCCATTTAATGAACTGAGAAGCGGTATTAGCAGGATATTTTTTAGAGTATTCTAATGTTTTTTCTAGCAATAATATGACATAAGGAGAAGGTTTTTTGGACAGATGAAATATTCTACAAAGTCCAAGTAGCTGCTGGTAAATAGTCAGTCTCTGAACTTCCTCAACTTTATAATCAACACCTAAAGAAGCTAGCACCAATGCCAAATTTGTTTCGGATTTATCTTCAGTAATACTGCTTAAATAATCGTGTACATGCTCACTAGCTATCTTTCCTAATTTGCTCAATAATAGAATGAGTTGAACTGATAAATTGGTTTTTATAGTTTGTTCATTTTTAGTAAGAGTGCCATTTAATTGCGCGTGTTTGAATGCTGTATGAAGTAAAAGTGAACTAGGATGGCTAAATAGTAATAATCCTTCGCTGGTTACAATATCAATTTTAGGCTCTAGATATTGACTCAATGCACTTATTTGCTTATTACTTCTGCATAGAATTGCAATATCACCTTTTGAATAATCAGCATTAAGTAGTGTCTGAATTTTATTGAAAACAGCATCGAACATTCGTTCTTCTTGAAAAAGTTCTTCTTCTAATTCATTTTCTTCAATTTCTGCTGGAATCAGAGAGTAATTTATGTATCCGCTTGTATCTTTTTTCTGAGGAACTTGTTCTACCGACTTATAAACGTCAGCAATTAGTCCGCCTTTTAGTTTCGCTAATCCAGAAAAGAAATTATTATTAAAATTGACGATTTCTGCGCATGATCTCCAGTTAGAATCAAGGGTCTTATTCTCGATGTATTGCTCTAAGAGAGAACTTCTTTCAATAGTCAACTCATCAGCATTGGGATCTATTATTTTAGGCAAGTAAACAAATTGATCAGCATCTCCGCCGCGCCAGCGATAGATGGCCTGTTTAGCATCACCCACTACTAGGCTTTGACCTTCAGTTGACAATCCATTTTCAACCAGAGGCAATAGATTGTGCCATTGCATTTTACTAGTATCTTGAAATTCATCCAATAAAAAGTTCCGATATCGATTGCCTAGCCGCTCATAGATATATGGAGACGGCTCATTGCGGACCACATTGGCTATGTTTCTGTTAAAAGTGCTTATTGGAATTACATTAAGCTCTTCTGTAAGTTTCTTGAATTTTTTTCTGACTTCTGAGAGTAAACCAACACCATGTATGTTTTTAAGAAGCGCCTTTAAAACAATCCAATTTTCAATTTCTCTTTCACCGAATTCTAAGCTTTTATTTATGAGCAAAGCAAATTCATCCTGGCTCGCTGCTATTTTTTCTTTTTGATCTGCTAGAGCTTTACCCATTGACCAATCCTCTTTATCCAGCATTTTGATAATACCCGGGTTTGGGAATTTTTCAAAGGTCGAGAGAGAAAGGTTTCGAAGAAAAATTGTCATACTATTTTTTCCACCAAAAAAATTAAGAGGGTCAATATCATGAGCTTCTAACAAGTCATAACCGATTTTGGCCAGAGCCTTAGCTTCAATTTCTATTTTCGATATTTTTTTTCTTATGTTCTTTAGAATAATCGTGAAATCTGGAAGTTCTAATTCACTGAGTTGATCAATTAGAAATTGGTCATTTTCATTTAAAGTGATTTTCGAAAAATCGATAAAATGTCTTTTAATATTCCAGCTTTTATCTTCGTTAAGCTGTGAAATGAGGAAATCAGTTAGCCATTCAGAAAGCACTTCGTTAGTAGCAGATTCTTTTAGTAATACATCAATAGATTGTTCTAATAATTCAAGTTCATCCAACTCTACCTCGGCATTTGATGAGACACCTAAATCTTGTGCAAAAGTTTGTATAAGTCGATAATTGAATTTATCAATCGTACTAACTGAAAAACTTGAATAATTGTGTAGTATGTAATTCAGTAATTTTTTTGATCTATTCTTTATTTCTTCTTCGGGTAGATTTAGTTTTTTTGATTCAATAAGTGCACCAAGCAATGCCAAGCTCTTTTCAGAGACATTTTCTTTTGAAAAGGCACTTAAGCTTTCTAAAATACGGTCTTTCATTTCTTGTGCCGCCTTGTTGGTAAAGGTTAGCGCTAGAATATTTCTGACTAATTCTGGTTTTTTAGAGGCTAAAGCTAGCGTTAAAAAATCTTTTACTAGTGTAAAAGTTTTACCTGAACCTGCTGATGATTTGTATACTGATAGTTGCATTTGAATGATAAGAAGACCGATTGCTAATGTAAGTTTTATAGCTGTTCAAATTCATTAATTTTGTTTTTAATCAATGAAAAATCTAATCATTATTGTGTTTTTTATTTCAGCAATTTTAAGTTTAAATGCTCAGGAGGCGCTAACGACTTTTGGTATTACTTACAAGCCAATGCTTTCGGGTGGTTTTATTAACGAAAGTGAAAACGTAGAGAGCGAGGGTGGCGTAAAATATTTAGTCCCAAAACAATTTGGCTATAACCTTGGAATGGTTGTTCGGAAAGGATTTAACAAGACATTCAGTTTAGAAACAGGCATTACATACACGCAGAGAAATTTTTCACTTCAAGTGAACGATGAGAGTAGCGATTTTGATTTCAAACAGAATTTTGGGGTAGTTGGTTACGAATTACCAATTCTAGGTTTGGTATATATCCAATTGGATCAACGGATATTTATGGATGCCTCATTTGGTGGGGGACTGGACATTTTTCCAAGTGATGTGGCACTGTTTTCGTCTGAAAATCAGGTTGTAATGGAAGGGCGCAGAAATAGCTGGGTGCTTGCCTTTTTATCGGCAAATATTGGTTGGGAATATCGAACTCCTAAATCTGGAATCTTTTATATCGGCGGAACATTTCATCGACCTTTTGGGCCTATTTATAGTTACTTAATGGAATACGATTATGATGCACAAGACCCCCTTGTGCAGCCTGTTAGGTTGCTTCAAATAATTAATGGAAATTATTTAACACTTGATTTTAGATATTTTTTTCACGAAGACCCAGAAAAGAGATTAAAAAGAAAGAAGAAAAATTAGTTTAGCTTTTTCTCCAAAAGAAAGGTGTCAATAGCTCTCGTCTTCCTAATAACATCAGAAAGGATAAAAACCATTTTCCAATAGTAGGTATTCCAGTATGGTTATGAGCAGGACCAACACCTCTTAATCCTGGACCAATATTGCTTTCAACTGCAATTGAAGCACCAACTGTAGTTTCAAAATCGAGTCCCACGATTGCTATAAAAACTGCTCTGAAAATGAAGATTATCAAGTACAGTAGAAGAAGGAAAGAACATTAAAGACAATTTCATTAGATACTGTTTTGTTGTTCAGTTCTGCCGGAATGATTGCAGATGGGTGAATGAGCTTTTTAAGTTCAAGGATACTGTTTTTGAATATGAATAAGATGCCGAATCTCTTTTACTCCTCCAGATGTCCTGATAGCTGAAGCACTCATAAACATTAACCAAAATAAAATTACAGTCACTACAGGTGTCCAAGTTGTATAATTGGATGCTACAAAATCTGTACTGGTTCCAATAGCTGGGACCATAAAAAACCCTTCAGTAAGATTCGATGAAATACTGTAGTCGTTTAGGGTGTATATTAGTATGGAGATCATGATGCTGCTTCCAACTGCCGCAAGGCTGTAATACTTGAACTCTTCGTTATTGATGAGGCGCTTGAAATTCCCTTTTAATGCGAAATATGTTACCGTAAAGTTAACTCCTGTAATCACCATGAATAATTAGAACATTATTTAGTTTATCAGCTAACTCAAATGCTTTCTCCTTATTCTGTTCAACAAGCTTTACACTATAATCGTTACAAAGCACTTTACATGTTTTTTCTGCAATTTTACTTCTATCAAATGCCATTATATTTTTGAATTTAACCGACTTATTTCGGATAAGATTTAAAACGGGCTGAATTCCTTTTTTGTGAGCTATGAAATAATAGTCATCACCTTTTTTAATGAGTGTATCTTCTCTGGGAATAGTTATTTTCCCATTTCGATGAAGTGCTATGCCTCTGAAATTTAGACTAGGATTTAAATCTGTTGCTTGTCTAATGGTTTTTTCAAGAATCGGTGTTTTATCTCCGTTGTAAGTTCCAGTAAGATTTAGTTTATCTTTTTAAAACTGAAATGCATCAGCAAAGGCTGCCTATTTTGCCAGGAATTCAATTTCCTCTACCGTAAGGTTTTCAGAAGAAATCAACGAATCAATCCCTAGTATATCAAACTTTAAAAGATCGTAATTATGTATTAATTCGATATTAGAAATTGGCGCTTTGGTCTTCTTCGTTCCCAATCACTTATATAGTATAGTAATGGTAATGTTCGTTGTTTCAAGATTAGTTATAGCGATTAATAAATCGGTATTTTTTATTCTAGCTTCTTCTAATGTGCTAACTCAGATAGCATCATTGTGTTAAATTAGCACATAAGTATTTTATTCTGAGTATTTTAACTCCTTTTTTATCAAGATCAATTAGTATAATATCAAAAGATTCATTGACAAGAAGTTCAGCTAGATGAAAACCAACCACGGTAATAATAATTTTAATTCAGCTTTCTTCAATTTTTTCGGAGAAATAAAAGGTTTGTGTGTTTTTAAACCTTGTGAATCAAATAAGTTTTTGATTTATTGAAAACCTTAAAAAAACAGACATAACGTCTAATGGAAATCTACTTTACCACCGCTCAAATTATAAAAAGCGGTAACTATTTCAACTCCGTTATTAGCAACCGCAGCACTAATAATTTTTGAGTTAGTAATAAGAGATGCTGCTTGATTTTTAGCATTAATATTAACAACATCATTGATGTTCTTTGAGTTTGACTGATTGACAGCAGGCGCAATAAAACTTAATAAGTGATTTAAATTTGGGCCATTATCTCCGCCCGCAATTGCTGCGCCGCAAGCTCCACATGATTCATGGCCTAGAACCATAATTAATTTTGATCCTAAATGCGCTACAGCGTATTCAATGGAGGCGATAGAGGCTGGGTTTGCAGTATTTCCTGCAACTCGAATCACAAAAATATCTCCTATACCTTGATCAAAGATTAATTCCGGAACAACACGAGAATCTGCACAACTCAAAACAATTGCAAAAGGGGACTGACCTCCTGTTTGGCTAACTCTACGATTATTATCTGAGTGATTGTGCTGCATTTGATCGGCTATGTACTTTGCATTTCCAGCTTTAAGTTTGGTTATTGAGTCTTGTACGTTCATTATTATTCGATTTTTTAAAAAGCTAAAAATAAAAAAGCCTCCCGAATCTCAAGAGGCTTTCTAAAATATTATTTAGTTAGACTACTATTTCGAAAATTTAAAATATTCAGACCCATAAGTAGCAATATAAACACCTGATTGCAAACTAGAAAGGTTTTGGCTGTGCACTGTATTTGAGGGGATTCTTGATGCAGATGAAACAATCTTACCGGTTAAATCAAATATTTTCAGATCAGAGACTGTATTTCCAGTTGAAATAACCAGTTGGTTATTTGAAAAACCTATAAATGAAGAAATATTTTGAATATCAGCTAGAGAAAGAGCATCCTTTGGATTTCCATTTTCATCTAAAACAACAAATCCTTCAGCACTAGTTCCTGTTTTACCGTTAGTTTCTACTGTAATGTTTCCTGAAACTGCAGTGCCAGGAACAGTAGCAATTATAGTGTTTACTGTAGCGCTTTTGATAACCGCTATCTCGCCATTAAATTTAACCATGTTACTTGTTGGGTCTGCTCCAAAATAAGAACCATTAATGGTAATATCTGTTCCTGCCTTACCTGCTTCGGGAGCAAAGTTTGATATGGTAATCACTCTATTCCATATTGTATAAGTAGCGCAGCCAGTATCGTTTGCGGCAGAACCGCCCATATTTTGTTTAGACCAAAAAATTGGCCAAGCACAAACCTTAGCTGAAGCAATTGCAGTGCTAAATATTTGATCTTTCTTAAGAATCATTTCAGCTGTATCAAACCCAGCAGTTGGTATTAAGTTTTTACCGACAATTGCTCCTAAATTCCCAATTGAGATACCATTAACAGAAACACCAAACGAGATAGAATCTGTGTTGTTTACTGGTGTTCCAGCATAATTTCTGAATACGACACCTAGGTGTACTGTTTCATTCAATAAAACGGTATCATTTGTAATATTTTGCCATCCTGTATCGATGTTTGCTTTTATCACAATACTTTCAACGCCTAAGTCTTGTGCCGATATGCTCATAGCCAAGATTGCGCTTAAAACGAGTAGGCTTATTTTTTTCATAGTGATTTGATTTAAGTTTTACCAAATTTAATGATAAGTTAAGTAAGTAATCCAGTTGTAACAAACTCAATTTGCGATATTTATAAACTTAAAACTTGTTTCCGCAATTTGAGCAGAATTTCTGCTTGGATTCTAGCGCAGTTTTTTCGCAGGAATTACACTTATCTAATCCCTCTTCAGGTTCTGTCTTATTTTTGTCTTGCGAGCCCTGTATATTTAAGGATACAATTCCAGTCGCTATTATCGCATAGGCTATTATCATTGCAAACGCTGCAATCGCTTGGCCTAAGGTTGTTTGAGGGGCAATGTCTCCATATCCAACAGTAGTCATCGTGACTATTGCCCAATAAATACTTCTAGGGATACTCGTAAATCCATGTTCAGGTCCTTCAATTAAAAACATTAATGTTCCAATAAGAATATTAATACTCAGCACAACACCAAAGAACACTATGATTTTTTGACGATTTTGTTTAAATCCTTCCATTAAGGCTGTTGCTTGTCCTACATAGGTAGATAATCCTAAAATCCTGAATACTCTTAATAATCTAAAAGTTCGAATAGTCTGAAGGTAGTGAGAGCCAGTCATGAAAATTCCTAGATAGGTTGGGATAATCGAGAGAAGATCGATAATTCCAAAAAAGCTTATGATGTACTTTAGAGGATTGCGAGCTGAATAAACACGTAAAATATATTCCGCACTAAAGAAAATAGTGAATCCCCATTCCAGTCCATGAAGTAATATTCCATAACGCATCGCAATTGATCCGACGCTATCTAACATTAAAACAGCAACACTGGATAGAATAAAAAGCAATAAAATGATATCGAAAGTCTTTCCAGCAAAAGTTGTATGCCCGAAAATTATTTCGTGAATTTTATTCTGTAAATTTGTTGTATCTCGATCTTTCATAATCACTTCGCAAGTATAATAAACTTACACAAATTGAACCCAAAAGGTAAAAATGAAAAAAGGGACCAGAGGGTCCCTTTTAAATGCGGAATTAATTAATTATTAACTACAAAAACACATTTATTCCGCAAGTACCATTACTTTATTTTTAAGTACTTCGACAACACCGCCTGATACCTCAAAAGATTGCTCACCATTAGACGTAGTGATAACAATATTTCCTTTTTTAAGTGCTGCGATCATTGGAGCATGATCGCTCATAATTCCAAATGATCCATCCTTTCCAGGAAAATTCGCAAGTGTAGCTTCACCATTGAAAATACTCTTGTCCGCTGTTAATATTTCTATTTGCATAATAATGTGCTAATTAGTTGAATGACACTAATCCATTGCAAGCATTTGCTCACCTGCTTCAATAGCTTCTTCAATGCTACCTTTTAGGTTAAATGCTGCTTCAGGATATTTGTCAACTTCACCGTCCATAATCATATTGAAACCTTTGATTGTCTCGTCAATAGAAACGAATACTCCAGTCAAACCAGTGAACTGCTCAGCTACATGGAAAGGTTGAGAAAGGAAACGTTGAACTCTTCGTGCTCGGTGCACAGCTAGTTTATCTCCTTCTGACAATTCATCCATTCCTAAGATTGCGATGATGTCTTGAAGTTCTTTATACCGTTGTAATATTTCTTTTACATCTTGGGCACATTTGTAATGCTCTGCTCCAACGATTTCTTCAGTTAAGATTCTTGATGTAGAATCCAAAGGATCTACAGCTGGATAGATACCTAATTCGGCAATCTTTCTTGAAAGTACTGTTGTTGCATCCAAGTGAGCAAACGTAGTTGCAGGAGCAGGATCTGTAAGATCATCTGCAGGCACATAAACCGCCTGAACCGAAGTAATAGATCCGTTTTTTGTAGAAGTAATACGCTCTTGCATAGCTCCCATTTCAGAAGAAAGGGTAGGCTGATATCCTACGGCAGAAGGCATACGACCCAGCAATGCTGATACTTCTGAACCCGCTTGAGTAAAGCGAAAAATATTGTCAATAAAGAATAGAATATCTCTGCCTGCTCCGCTTGCGTCACCATCACGGTAATACTCAGCTAAAGTAAGACCTGAAAGTGCAACACGCGCACGTGCTCCTGGAGGTTCGTTCATTTGACCGAATACGAAAGCTGCTTTTGATTCTTTTAATTGAACAGGATCCACTTTAGATACATCCCATCCACCTTTTTCCATAGATTCCATGAATGCATCACCATATTTAATAATGCCTGATTCAAGCATCTCACGAAGTAAATCATTTCCTTCACGAGTTCTTTCTCCAACACCAGCAAACACAGAAAGGCCATCATGTCCTTTTGCAATATTGTTGATTAATTCTTGGATTAGCACTGTTTTACCAACACCAGCTCCACCAAACAAACCAATTTTACCACCTTTCGAGTATGGCTCAATTAAATCAATTACTTTAATACCAGTGAACAAAACTTCAGAAGCTGTAGATAAATCCTCAAAGCGAGGCGCTTCTCTGTGAATTGGGCTACCATTTGTTTTATCAATTTGGCCAATACCGTCAATTGTATCACCAACAACATTGAAAAGACGTCCGTTTATTGCGTCACCAGTAGGCATTTTGATAGCAGAACCTGTAGCAGTTACTTCTAATCCTCTTCGAAGACCATCAGTTGCTTCCATTGATATAGCTCTAATGGTATCTTCACCAACATGTTTTTGACATTCAAGAACAATGGCAGATCCAGTTTCAGTTGTTACTGTTAGAGCGTCATAAATATTAGGAAGCTCAGAGCCTTCTGAATTAAATGTTACGTCGATTACTGGCCCGATTATCTGTGAAATTTTCCCTACTAGTGCAGACATTTTTTTGGAATAAATTGTTATAAAACCTTGTGTTAAAATAAGCTGCAAAAGTATTAAATTCAGAACTAAAAATTATAGGACTTTCAATATTTATATATGCCTATTTTCGCTAACTATATTATTATTGTTAATTACTCTATTATTATTTTGATAATCAACAGTTTAGCTAATTATTATCGTTAATAAAAAACATTGCTTTAAGCTTGAAAGTTTACTCGAATATTGAAGAATTTGAACCTGTAGAAAATTTAGTTGCCACTGTTGGCACTTTTGATGGGGTTCATCTTGGTCATTCTTACATTTTGGACCGCCTCGAAACTGAGGCGGAAAAGCGAAATGGTGCATCCGTTCTATTAACGTTTTACCCTCACCCAAGAATGGTGTTATTCCCTGAGAATAACGACCTGAAAATGTTGAATACTCAAGATGAGAAGGTCGACTTGTTGGCTAAGTCTAACTTGGATCACTTAATTATTCATCCTTTTAGCCGAGAATTTTCAAGATTAAATTCAGTAGAATTTGTAAGAGACGTTCTCGTCAATCAGTTGGGGGTTTCAAAGCTGATAATTGGTTACGATCACCATTTTGGGAGAAACCGAGAAGGAACTTTTGACGACTTATTGGAATTGGCTAGTTTGTATGGTTTTGAAGTTGAACAAATCGAAGCACAGGAATTTAAAGATACTCAGGTAAGTTCAACAAAGATTAGATCTGCTATTCAGGAGGGGGACATGAAAATGGTAAGACATTTTTTGGGCTATCCTTTTTTACTTTCGGGTAAAGTTGTAAGGGGTGCAGGAATTGGCAGAACACTTGGATTTAAAACAGCAAATATTGAAATTAAGGATCGTTTTAAAATAATTCCGCCAAATGGAGTTTATGCGGTTCACGTAAAAATCAAGGAAGAAGCATATATTGGTATGTTGAATATTGGTATTCGTCCATCCATAAATGATAAAGGTGGAATAACAATAGAAGTGCATATTTTTGGACTGGATGAAGAATTGTATGGTCTTGAAATTAGTGTAGGGTTAACTGAGAAAATTAGAGAAGAACAGAAATTTGAAAATATTGATTTACTTAAACAACAATTGGAATTTGACAAAGCGAAATGCGAAGCTATTTTGTTTTAGTTTTTTTACGTTCTTTTTTTCAACTCATACTTTTGCTCAAGAGCTTTTTTCTTTGGAGCAACTTGATTCTGTAAATGTTTTTACTTCTCTGGAAGATGCCATTAAAAGTCCATTAGAAGTCTATCGCTTAGAGCTTAAGAAACAGAAATTAAAAGAAATTCCTGAAGAGATTTATCAATTTAAAAACTTGCAATATCTCGATTTATCCAGAAATAAGTTGGATACGTTTCCCCAACGATTAGCTACTTTATCAAACTTGGTGGTGATTGTTCTCAATAGAAATTCTATTAATTATTTAACTGAGTCTATCGGTAGCTTGAAAAATTTGGTGGTTTTGGAAGCGAGCAATAATTATTTATGGGAAATTGATAAATCGATTGGGGATTTGAGAAAACTTGAAGTACTCGATTTATGGGCTAATCGGTTGATAAATCTTCCAGAATCGTTGCAGGAGATTAAATCATTGAAAGTGATTGATATGAGAGTAAATCCAGTAAAAAGAGAAGTACAAGAAGAGATTCAAGAGTATCTACCCAAATGCTTGATGAATTTCTCATATGACTGTAAATGTTATTAAAAATAGGTATTTTGCTGCTTTACCTCGATAGAAAATCTATCAGGATGTTCCGAAGTATTTTGACTCAATATTGAAAAAGTACATTTGTATATTAATGTTGACCCTATCAATGCAAGCTATTTACGCTCAGCACTTTGATAAACACAGGCATTGGAAAAAGTACCGTCACGAATTAATTGGTGGTGTAGGTCTTTCGAATTATTTAGGTGAATTAGGCGGAGGTTCTGGAGAGGGTAGACCTTGGTTATTGGACACGGAGTTCTCTCAGTTTAAAGCGTGTTACAGTTTATCTTATAGATTCAATATTGCTTACAGATCGGCTCTTAGAGTTTCAGGTTTTTATGGACAAGTTAGAGGTGCTGATGAGCTCTCGGGTGATATAACTAGAAAATATCGCAACTTATCTTTTCAGTCTAAAATTTATGAAGGCGGCTTTTTATATGATTTTTTTATACTGAGAGCTAAACCAGGACATGTATACAATATCAAGGGCATTCAGGGAATGCGAGGTTTCCCAATAGAGGTTATTGCATATGGAGGTGCTGCATTGTTTTATTTTAACTCTAAATCTGATGGTACTCCTTTAAGGCCATTAAGAACAGAAGGGCAGGGATTAGAAGGTGGCCCTGCACCATATTTACCATTTTCAATTTCTTTTCCTGCTGGAATTCAAGTTAATTACACCTACAAAATGTGGTTGAAGTTTGGATTGGATATTAACTACAGGTATACGCTTACCGACTACTTAGATGATGCAAGTACAGTATATTACGACAATACAAAACTAGCTCAAGAATTGGGAGGCTCATCGGCATCTTATGCTGATAGAACTGATGGAAGTAATCCGGGGTGGAGCTCTACTGGTGCTCCCAGAGGAAACCCGAAGAATAATGATCACTATTTCAGTTTGTCAGCAATCGTTAGTTATAACTTCGGTAACTTAGTAAGCAAGAAAAGCAAACGACCTGGTGGTTCGCACTCCTTCAAGAAGCGGGGAAGAAGAGCTAAATTTTAGAGCTTATTTCAATTTTTCGTTGTTTTTGTGTCGGTCTTTATCGCGCTTGGTTTTGTTGTCCATCCTCTTATTAAATGCTTCTGTTAAATCTATTCCTGTCTGATTGGCAAGACAAATAAGCACAAATAAAACGTCGGCAAATTCTTCTCCTAAATCCTTGTCTTTATCTGACTCCTTTTCGCTTTGTTCTCCATATCGTCGAGCAATAATTCGTGCCACTTCTCCGACTTCTTCTGTAAGTTGAGCCATATTGGTCAATTCATTAAAATATCGAACACCGATAGTGTTTATCCATTCGTCAACTGTTTTTTGTGCTTCTTCTATTGTCATTTTATAGCATTTAATTGTTGTGCAATTGCCTTTGCAATAATCGTTCTCCCATTTTGGTTGTAGTGTTCAGTTGGAAAATCTCGGTCCGTAAAATCGGCGTGACTTACTTTTTCAAGATTGTCAATTACCCAAACATTATTTTGAGGTTGGTGATAACGTTGAATCATAAAATTTCGATTTTTTGCTATCAAATTTGTCAATGAATCGCCAATAAGAATTTGAGCCTCTTCAATGTCCTCTGGAAGAATATGGAAAATTAATCTTAGGTTTTTAGTATTGGCCAATTCTACTATTTGATCAAAGTCATTTATTCTGATGTGATCCTTTTCGATTACAAAACCGTAGCTTTTTATATAATGATCGGCAAGTTGTCTTTTTGCGTTTTTCCAATCACCATACTTTTCAATGGCACACCAGTTTTCTATGTTGTTTTTAGGAAAAGGATAGGGTAGAACCCATGTTTTGAAATATTCGGCTCTTGTTTCCTTTAACTCACTCTCTGTTTTAATAGGATAATTTTTTAGCGCTAATCTAAGTCTAGTGACTAATGGGAAATTGGGCGCGTAGGCTGCTGCATATTGTTGAAGTGCGTTTTCACTTTTTTCGTCTGTAAGCCATTTTGGGCAGAAACTTCTCAAATTCATTGCTACAATAATTCCTTCAATTGTATTTTCCGGAATATGTTTTATTAATTCTTTAAACACACCTGCATGGTGATGTCCTTCTGCAATAGACTTTATACTTTTATCGCAATAATTCATTGTTAAAAAGCTAACTCTGCCTGTGTCTTTATCGTTGATAGTGTCAAAAGTATAGTCACTACTTGCAGAGAAAAACAAATAGTCGGCATTTACTGATCGATTTAGCATATAAAGTAAGTGCCCTTCTTCCTTTAAAAAATCGGAAAAAAAGTAGCGTTTGTAAATAAAGGCCGCAGCTAAAATAATGAACGTTAAAAGCAGAACTCGAATGCCTATTTTTTTTAGAATCTCCATTAGAATTGAAAGTAAATGAAAGGGTGATTAGTCGTTCCAGAAAACGCAAGAATGAAAAATAAAACAATTGCATATCCTGACCATCGAATGAAGAAAGGTGTTCTATTTAAAACAAGATTTAGTGATTCTTTTCTAAATATAAACTCGAGCACAATAAAAATGGAAAACCCTAAGATCAATTCCATAGGTAGGTCCAACGTTTTAGGAATTGCGAGAGTGTGAAATCCCAGTAGAACATCATTTGCATTTGAGACATCAGAAGCCCTGAAGAATAGCCAAGCCAATGACACTATTAAATAAGTTTTTAGCCAATGAACGGGTTTTGAAAAACTACGTTTAGGGATTTTAATAAACCGTTCAATTAAATAAAAAACACCGTGAATTGTGCCCCAAATAATGAATGTATAATTTGCGCCATGCCAAAGCCCACTTAGAATAAAGACCACCAGAACGTTTCTTACCCAAATGAATTGATTTATCTCGGAACCACCTAGAGGAACAAAAACATAATCTCTAAACCAAGTACTGAGACTAATGTGCCATCTCCTCCAAAAATCTTGAATCGAGTCGGCGAAATAAGGGGTTCTGAAATTCGTCATGAGTTCAACTCCCATAAAACGAGCCGCTCCAATCGCGATAAGTGAATAACCATAAAAATCAGCATATATCTGCCAGCCAAAACCAAATATACCAACCCATTTGGTTGTTAATGAATACTCTAGAGGAGCTTCAAAAATGAGATCGACTAATGGAGCAATATTATCTGCAATAACCATTTTAATGAAAAAGCCATATAACATTAAACGCGCGCCGTGAGAAAGGTTTTCATAGGTCAATTTATGGTTTGATAATAGTTGAGGTTGTAAATGATTAAAACGTTCAATAGGTCCAGCAACTAATTGAGGGAAGTAACTCACATACAGTGCAAATTTCCCAAGATGAATTTCAGGCTTTATCTTTCGTTTGAAAATGTCAATGGTATAGGCCATAGTTTGGAATGTGTAAAAGGAAATACCTACAGGAAGGTCAAATGAAAGAAAGTTAATAATTTGGTCTTTTCTCCATTCAGGAATTGGCATTATAGGCATAGTGAAACTTGCAACAAATGATCCGTACTTGAAGAAGACCAATAATCCTAAATTGCATATAAGACTCACCAACAGTAAGCGAAATCGCTTTTTAGAGTTATCGGTACTTGCTAAATTTTTACCGATGTAAAAATCAACTAGAGTGGATAATGCAATTAGGCTTAGAAATTCAATTTTCCAAGAACCATAGAACACATAACTAGCCAATAATAACAGCAGCCAACGCCACTTATAGTTGGTGGCATAATACAGTGCTATTACAACAGGAAAGAAAAAAAGAAATTCTACTGAGTTAAATAACACTATTCTCTGTTTTTGGTATCTAAAATTAGAGTTACGGGTCCTTTATTAACTAGAGTAACATCCATGTCCGCACCAAATTTACCGGTTTCAATTTTGCCATGGAGTTGCGCAGCAAATAACTCTCTAGTATCGGTGTATAGTTTTTCTGCGTAATCGGGAGCAGCAGCTTTTATAAATGACGGACGATTTCCTTTTTTAATTTTAGCATGCAAAGTAAATTGCGAGACCAGTAAAACTTCCCCTCTAATATCTTGAAGAGAATGATTCATATTCCTCTTTTCATCACCAAATATTCTGAGGGAACAAATTTTCCGAACCAACCATTGAGCATCTTCTTCGGAGTCTTCCTGTTCAATTCCTAACAGAATCATTAGACCCGTTTTTATACTTGAAATTTTTACGTTTTCAATGGTTACTGATGCTTCGCTAACTCTTTGAATAATCGCTCGCATACTTTATTTTTTGTTGGTTATTGGTAGCTTTTTGATAACTAAAATAGGTCCTATGCAGTATGCTTGGTGGCAATTCATGCAAGTGGTTATCAGCAGATTGTAATTTGAAATTCTGTTGTTTTTAGTAGTGTTTTGATATGCTTTAAGTAGGCTAAGAAAAGAATTTCCAAAGTTGTCAAACACTTCGCCATTATTAGAATCATCAGTTTGTTTTGCAGTAAGCAAATTACCATATTTTGATATCCAATCAACAGAAGAGTGCTCCTTGTTTATAAGTAGTTTTTTTTCTGCTTTTGTATCATTATATAACGTTCGCATAAGCATCGACAGCTCACTTCTTTTATTAGGAAAATTCGTATTTATTACTTCTATAACATCAATGATTTCTTCTTTTGATTCATAGTTTGAATCACTGCAGGCATTCAAAAATCCAAGGATAAAACAGAGACTTAAAATAATAAAGGACTTTCTATGCATACTTGTAAATTTAACCTTTAATTATTTGAATTACACTAATATAATACCACTGTAATTCAAACTAAACCTTACTGATTTCTATTTCAACAAACTTAGAAACTGGAGTTTGACTTTTATTAGCAAAGCTCTTTAAAGGTACAAGTACATTTGTCTCGGGAAAGTAGGTTGCCACACAGCCTCGAGCTATATCATAAGGAATAATTTTAAAATTGAATGCTTCTCGAACTTCACCCATAAAATGACTTTTAAGATTGACGATATCAAGTTTCGCCAAACCCAAATTTTTCATGTCTTCTGGATGGATAAAAACTACACGCCTTTCATTAAATACCCCTCGATAGCGGTCATCCATTCCGTATATCGTTGTATTATATTGGTCATGCGATCGAATGGTCATCATAATTAAGTTACCATCTTTCACTTTTTGATCGGGTAGCGGGTTAATGGTAAACCTAGCCTTATCCGTAGCAGTTTTAAATTGACCTTCGCGAGCCCCATTGGGTAAATAAAACCCACCCGATTGTCTCACTCTTCTGTTATAATCGTCAAACCCAACTATTGTTGCTTCAATATGATTTCTTACCGTATCATAATTAACGACCATCTCAGACCAGTTAACAGGCGAATTCTCACCAAAAGTAGAATTGGCAACTCCTGCAATAATGGCTGGCTCACTTTTTAGATTGTTAGATGCTGGAGGAAATTTCCCGGTACTTCTGTGTACTATCCCCATTGAATTTTCTACAGAAATAAACTGTAAACCGCTCTCTTGTGTATCACTTTCAGTTCTTGAAATGCAAGGCAGTATGATGGATTCAACACCTGGAATAAGATGTGATCGGTTCAACTTGGTGGAAACATGCACAGTTAATTCACATTTCTGAATAGCCTCAGCGGTATATTCTGTATCGGGAGTTGCAGAAACGAAGTTGCCTCCCATAGCCATAAAGATTTTCACTTTGTTGCTGTGCATAGCCTCAATACAGTCGACAACGTCATAACCATGCTCTTTAGGCGTGTTGATTCCGAAATGACTGTCTAAACTTTCTAGAAATGCAGCTTTAGGTTTCTCCCAAATCCCCATAGTTCTATCACCCTGTACATTACTGTGTCCACGAGCTGGGCAAGTTCCTGCACCTGGTTTTCCAATACTTCCTTTAAGAAGTAACGTATTTACAATTTCACGAACATTTTCAACACCATTCTTGTGTTGAGTAATTCCCATTGCCCAACAGATAATGATTTTTTTATTCTTAATAAGTAAGTCTGCAAATTGCCTTACTTGGCTTTCTTGAACACCACTTTGTTTGATGCAATCCTCATAGCTAGTTGTTTCTAAGTCAGCAATTAATATTTCGTATCCGTCGCAATTTTTTTCAATAAAATCTAGATCAAATACAGTTCCTGGATTGGTTTTTTCGGCTTCTAGCATAAGCATGCAGGCGGCCTTTAATACGGCTACATCTCCATTTATTTTAACCTGTAAGTACAAATCCGTTAATTTTTCGCCGCCTCTAATCATTGAGACTGGGTCTTGTGGATCTGCAAAAGCTTCATTACCTGCCTCGGGTATTGGATTAATACTGACAACTGTTCCTCCGTTTGTTTTGCACTTTGCCAATGCAGACAACATTCTAGGATGATTGGTGCCTGGATTTTGGCCCATAACAATAATTACTTCAGCCTCATGCAAATCTTCTAGTTTAACGGATCCTTTGCCAATTCCGACCGTTTCACCCAAACCAATTCCGCTGGATTCATGGCACATATTTGAGCAATCGGGTAGGTTATTTGTACCAATTTGACGCGCAAAAAGTTGATACATATAGGCCGCTTCATTGCTTGTTCTGCCAGATGTGTAAAAGACAGCTTCATCGGGACTATTGAGAGATTTGAGTTGATTTCCGATTTTATTGAATGCAGCGTCCCATGAAATAGGCTTGAAGTTTTTGGAGCCAACTTCTAAAATCATGGGTTCAGTAATTCGACCTTGCTTACCAATCCAAAAATCGGACTGTTTGCTGAGTTCTTCAATGTTGTTTTTCCTGAAGAATTCGGCATCGACTCGTCTCACCGTAATTTCTTCTGCAATTGCTTTTACTCCATTTTCGCAATATTCTCCAAGGGTTGATCGTTTACCATCAGGATCAGGCCAAGCACATCCAGGACAGTCAAAGCCATTTTTTTTGTTCATTCGGCTCAGCACTTTTATTCCTTTAAAGAGGCCGACTTCTCGCTTCAAATGTTTTAGTGAAGAAATAACAGCAGGCATTCCAGCTGCATAATTCTTCTTCCCTGTCAATCTGATTTTTCCAAATTTATCAGCAGGTACAGCGGTAACAAACCTCTTATTTAAATTACTTTTCGTCATAATGCCTTTAAACTAGTAATCGATATTAAATGAATAATCTGGATTGACTTTTCAATTTATGTAAATAGCCAGATAATAGTCACACAAACAAATGTAACAAACGGACTATTATCTATGGATAAACTAATAGTTGAGTTTAAGAAATAGAACTGAATACTGCAAATAGTGTTTTTACTTATGTTTTGTCATTAGTGCTAAGTTCTACTTTCCATCTTCCTTGGGAATATATGGAATAACTTTCCTTTAAAATTGAGTGATTCTGAAGCGATTTCCCCAGAGTATAAATTGGTTTCTTTGGGTTTTCGGAAAGTAAAGGTGAAGCCAAGGTGTTATTAAAAAAAATTCTTTGCGTTTTTTTTCCGTTTGAATTTGCTGTCTGAAATTCTACCTTAGCGAAAAAAATAAAAGGAAGGATGAACGTTTATGTTTTAAAAAGTTTGACAAAAGTTGGTAAAGGTTTAGTCTTAGGGTTGTCTATTTTTTTTGTTAGTTGTGAAACAGCTCCAGACAAGCCTAAGAATGAATGGCCACAAGAATTTTATCTCTCAAAAAAGGCTTGTTATACGCGTTATTTTTATGAGAATATGGTTAACAAAAATCAGGAATACGAACTGTATTGTAACGACCATTCAATGCTTTCTTTAACAAAAACTCCAGACTCAGTTTGCTATGATGATGGAATAGATGATAGAGAGTGTTTAACTACATCTGCTTTTGAAGAACGATTTGGTGTCCCTGAAGAACTTACTCGTATCGACCACCGCACCATAACCTTTGATTTAGACACGGTAAAGGATTGGAATAGGCAATTGGATTCAAATAATTTAGATAGCCGAAATAATGGCATAATGCTTTCCTTGAATGTTAGTGTTGGGGAAAAGCGATTATACAGTAAGAACTATAATTGCAGCAGAATAAAGCAATTTGATCCAGGTTTGATATTTGTTTATCAAGCAGCATCAAACGATAGTATTTATTTTATTGATGGAGAACCAAATTGTTTGGTTCTAGAAATGGAATATTATGATCAAGATGGCGAATTTGCTGGCTGGGAACAATTTTCCAGTGACATAAAAGCCCTAAGAGTAGTTTATTAATTAGTGGATTTTTCCTTTGAGTGATTATCTATAAAATCTGCCAACTGTTCAACGCCTAATTTCTTAGCAATAATTTTCTTATCCTTATCCAAAACGTATACTTGCGGAGTAGAATATATGTCATATATTGTCCTGAAATTCAGGCTATTAATGGTTGTTTTATCTAAATAATCGTAAGCATTTTTATTGATTTCTGGGGTATCTGAAACGTTTATGAATGTAAGCTTGTTTGTCTTTACAAATGTTTTCATTCCTGCAATATCTAATTCTGTACAAACACCAAAAACTTGAATACCCTTGGATTTATAATTTTGGTAAAACTTCTCCAATTTAGGGGTGGATTTTTTACAATGACCACAAGTAGGGCTCCAGAAATAGAGAATAGTATACTCTGCTGGTAATTTCAATAAGTCATGCCATTTACCAGTAGTGTCAGGTAAGATAATGTTTGAAGCCACTTTACCTAGTAGCAAAGGGCGTAAAGTTGAAGCTCTCTCATTTATTTTTGCAAGACCAGCACTATCAACCCAATGAGCTTGTTTTTTTGTGTAATAATTATCAGACATGTGCACAAATACACCATCCATTCCCATGATCTTAGATCGCTCGTAAAAATTTGTATTCCAGTGTACTACGTATTTAAACATTTCCTTGCTCGGTCTAGCGCGTTCAACTAATTCATCAGCTGCTTTATTAATAGAGTCGGGCATTTGAACAACTAATTTAGTCATGTAATATTCCAATTTTTTAGCAAAGACTGGAGACCGAAGTAATCGTTCGTCAGTAAAATCAACATTTTCTAAATATTGTCTTTTATATTCTTGGAATTTCCATAAATCAACATTAGCTCCAGCTGGTAACTCAGGAGATACGGGGACATCTGGTTCTTGAGAAGTCAAGAAAATTTTTGATGTAAAGGTTCCTTCGTGAGCCTCTATAAATTGCTTTTTATATTCATTTACTTCTTTGTTTATCGTTTCTAATTTTGTTTGCTCGGCTTTGATTTCGTCGAGTTTTGGATTTAAGGTATCTGCTTTTAAAATTTCTATTCTTTTTTGAATCGGAGCAGCTTGTTCACCTTTTGTGTTCATTTCCTGCTGAAATTCGTAGAATAATTTGTTTTCTTCAGACTCCGATACTTTCATATCAGCAACCATATTAGCTCGAGTCGTGCTTAATGTCACGCGAGTTTCATTTCCACTTACCACTATTTCAAAGTATTGCGATTTATCGGGCATAACGATGAGGTAAATTCCACCTGGAATAGAATCGGTTTCAAATTTGAATTTTCCTTTTTCTAAAGCAAAAGCAGTATCGTAATAATATTGTTTTTTCCCGTAATAGTTTGCCAGAAATACTAAACTATCCTCTGAGTCAGAAATAGTAAATTCAAATTGATATTTTTTTGCTGGACTGGATTTCTCTTTTTTAGCAGCAATAGTGCTTGTTCCAAAAGCAATTAATACTAGAAACGTAACTGAAAGATTTTTTAAACTCATATTCATTTGATTTTATTGAATGGATGCACCACCAACTTACATTCTTCAAATTTGTAAGCTTAAAACTAGTTTTCAAAATGCTTTAACAATAGTTTAACAGCGCTATACTACAGCTCAGCGATAACCGTCTGTTTTCCAATTACTTTCTGATCCAGATCAACTTTTATTTTAGCATTTATTGGCAATAATAAATCTACTCTACTACCAAACTTAATAAACCCAAATTCATCACATTGTCCAATTTGGTCATCCTTTTCTACAAAATAAACTATTCTTCTAGCTAAGAATCCTGCGATTTGTCTCACTAAAACAGATCCTTTAGAGTTTTCAAAAACAAAAGTAGTACGTTCGTTTTCAGTAGAAGATTTTGGATGCCAAGCTACAAGAAACTTTCCGGGGTGATACTTGGCATATTTGACTAATCCGGCTATTGGTGCCCAATTAATATGAACATTAAACGGAGACATGAAGATGGATACTTGAATCCTTTCTTCTTTATAAAATTCATCTTCAAAGACTCTTTCGATAACCACTACTTTTCCATCAGCAGGACTAATTATTTGGCCATCATTTATTTCAATTTTACGATTAGGTACTCTGAAAAACTGAACTACTACCACAAATATAAAAAGAGAGAAAGATCCAATTACTCCCCTTGCTATTGGGTTTTCAGATAGGAATGGAGTTAGTGCTAGATTAAAAACCAATAAACCAATAAAGGTAAATATCATGATTTTTGAGCCTTCTCGGTGTAGTGTCATAAAAACTAATCTAGAATCTGATAAATAAGTACACAATAATAAACGGAATTGCCAATATAAGGGCATCAAAACGATCTAGAATTCCACCATGACCTGGTAATATGTTTCCAGAGTCCTTTAGATTTAAACTTCTTTTTAGTTTTGATTCAATGAGATCGCCTGCTGTGCCTGCAATAGATATTATAAATCCCATGACTATCCAGTCAACCAAAGAAAGAGCGGTGGCAATAAAACTTATAAGTATTGCAAATCCGACACAAAAGAAAATTCCTCCTAAAAAGCCCTCCCAAGTTTTTTTTGGTGAAACACTTTCAAAAAGTTTAGTTTTCCCAAACTTCTTACCTATTAAATATGCCCAACTATCGTTTGCCCACATACAGAAAAGTACCCCGGCTGTAATATGAGGGTAGAATTCATAACTAGGATAATACCTTGGGTCAATCATTAAATAATTCAACAAAGAGAAGGGTAACGCTATATAAATTATTCCAATAATGGTATAAGAAATATTGATAAATGGATTTTTATTTTTACGGAAAAGCTCAATTAAAAAGACCAAAAATAGTAATGGCATATTGTAAACCAGAATGCTAATATTATCAAACGAACTTTGAACAAATAGAAAATTAGTGGTAAACAACAAAATCCCACCAATCACACCTGTGATAGTCTGTGGGTTTCCTCCTGATTTTTTTATGAGGCGATAAAATTCAATTTGCCCTAATGTGCTGGCTAGTAGAAAAATACAAGCGTAAGTATACGGGCTAACAATTGTAGATCCGAATAGAACAACAATGAATATTGATCCTGTAGAGAGCCTTTGTTTAAGATCACTCATTAAGGACCATCTTAGTTATGATTTGAACAGCCTTGAAAGCATTGTCTTTGGGCACAAACACTTCTACTCCAAATTGCATATTAAGATGTAAATGCATAGAGTCTTGTTTACTTACAAAAGCGACTTGGATGTCATCTTCTGCAAGTCGTGCTTTTATCAATTCCGCTTGCATTGATTGATTCGTGGTAAATACCTTAGTCCAATTTACTTCCATAGGCTAAGGTTCAAATGTAGTTAAACCTTTTTTTTGGGAGCAGTTACATTTTCGGAAGTTGCAGAATTGTTTTCAACGTTTTCTGAAGCTTTTCCATTTTCTACTGTTTTCTTAATTACATCCTTGGTTGAAACTTTGGGCTTATTGGTGGATTTTTCATTAGGAATTCCATTTTCCTTTTCTGCCGCCGCATTTTGTTTCCTTTCTTTACGTTCTTCCGCTTCTTTTGATCTGCGTTCGTCTATGTCTTTTTCTTCTTGTTCACGCTCAATATCACGGTCAAATGTTCTTTTACCAAAAATTGTTTCCATGTCCTCTTTAAAAATCACTTCTTTATCAAGAAGCTGTTCAGCCAGAGCATTTAGTTTTTCTCGGCTTGCTTTAAGAAGTATCAACGTATCTTGATATGCCTTTTCAATATACTTACTAACTTCTTCATCAATAAGTTGAGCAGTGCTTTCAGAGTAAGGTTTTTGAAATGAATATTCGTTTTGACCTGAAGAATCATAATAGGATACATTACCAATTTTAGGGTTAAGACCGTAATAAACAATCATTCCATAAACTTGCTTAGTTACTTTCTCAAGATCACTTAAAGCACCAGTTGAAATTTTTCCAAATACAATTTCTTCAGCTGCTCTTCCGCCAAGCGCCGCACATATATCGTGATTCAATTGCTCTTCAGTAGTAATTTGACGTTCTTCTGGCAAATACCAGGCTGCTCCTAAAGATTGACCACGTGGCACAATTGTCACTTTAACAAGTGGGTGAGCATGTTCTAATAACCAGCTAACCGTTGCATGGCCAGCTTCGTGGTATGCAATTGTTTTTTTCTCAGTAGGAGTAATAATTTTATTTTTCTTCTCTAAACCGCCAACTACACGATCAACGGCATCAATAAAGTCTTGTTTTGTGACCTGTTTCTTTTTATTTCTAGCCGCGATGAGTGCCGCTTCGTTACAAACGTTAGCTATATCTGCTCCAGAAAATCCTGGAGTTTGACGAGACAATAAATCAATATCTAAAGAATCATCTTTTTTAAGTGGCTTTAAATGCACATTAAAAATAGCTTTTCTTCCGTGTAAATCAGGCATATCAACCATGATTTGGCGATCAAATCGACCGGGACGCAATAGTGCTTTGTCTAACACATCAGCACGGTTAGTAGCTGCAAGAATGATTACACCGGAATTATTTCCGAAACCATCCATTTCCGTAAGCAACTGGTTTAGTGTGTTTTCTCGCTCATCATTTGAGCCTTGCATTGAATTTTTTCCTCGAGCACGACCAACGGCATCGATTTCATCTATGAAAATGATACTTGGTGCTTTTTCTTTGGCTTGTTTGAATAAGTCCCGCACACGAGATGCTCCAACTCCTACAAACATTTCTACGAAATCAGATCCCGATAATGAGAAGAATGGAACTTGGGCTTCTCCAGCAACGGCTTTTGCTAGCAGTGTTTTTCCAGTACCAGGCGAACCTATCAATAAAGCACCTTTAGGTATTCTTGCACCTAAGTCAGTATATCGCTTTGGGTTTTTAAGGAAATCAACAATTTCTTTAACCTCTTCTTTTGCTTCTTCTTGACCAGCTACGTCGTCAAACGTTATTTTAACGCTATCGTTTTCATCGAAAAGTCTGGCCTTTGATTTTCCAATATTAAATATTTGTCCTCCAGCACCTCCAGCACCGCCACCCATTCGGCGCATTATAAATAACCAAATGGCTACCATTACAGCAATTGGAATTAACCAACCAAGAGCGTCGCGTCCCCAATTTTCCTCAGTCCGGTACTCATATTTAAAATCATATTTCTTGCTAAAGTTATCCAGTTCTTCATCAAAACGTTCCGGCGACCCAATATTTAACTTGAAGTGAGGACCATAATTTGTACCTTCTTCAGTGTTCGTGTTTTTAAGCTTTTGCTCATAATTTGAAAGAGCATCATTTTTAAGGTAAATCCTAGCGGTTTCTTTATTAATAACTAAAACTTGTTTTACCTCGCTTTGCTCCACCATGGATCTAAATTCCTGCGGACTAATTGCTGGCAAAGACGCATTCCAACTGAAAAGTAATTGCGAAAGCAGAACTACTCCAATAATGGCGTAAATCCAGTAGAAATTAAATGGCTTTTTATCGCCTTTCTTCGATGATTTTGGACCTTTAGATGGGCCCGTTTGTTTTTTATTTTCAGACATTCTTGTTATTAGTCAATTATTTCAATAGACCTGACAGTTGCATCAGCCCAAAGTTCTTCTAATTTGTAAAATTCTCGTGTTTCTTCTTGAAAAATGTGAACCACTACGTTAGCATAATCTAATAACACCCAACTGCAATTGTCCATTCCTTCAATGTGCCAAGGCTTTTCGCTCTCTTCCTCAATTACAATATCTTTTACTGCATTTGCCAAAGCATTGACCTGCCGATCGGAGCCCCCAGAACAGATTATAAAATATTCGCAAACTGCACTTTCGACTTTACGTAAGTCTAATTCAATTATATCAATCCCTTTTTTGTCTATTAAACCTTTAAGAATTGAATTTGCTAGTCTTCTTGAATCGGATATTTCAGTTGTTGTTTCCATGAAAAATTATAGTGTGCAAAAGTAACCATTTTATAGGTGAATAATAACGATAGGTGTAGGTCAAAAAGCCCCAAATTTGTATAAAGCTTAACATATATTAGTAGTGAAGAGGAGTGTTATTTGGTTGGATTCGATTGATTCTACAAATGAGGAGATGAAACGGAGGTTGAAGCATCAAAATTCTTTAAAGAATTTTGATGCTATCGTTGCAAATTTTCAGACAAATGGCAAAGGACAGCGTGAGGCAAAATGGGAGTCTGATTATGGGAAAAATTTAACTTTTAGTTTTTACTTTCAGCCCAATAATCTGTATGTTATGGATGCTTTTAAATTAAATCAAGCAGTTTCAATATTAATTTCTGATTACTTAAAGAATTTAGGTGTAAAAGGTGTACAAATAAAATGGCCTAACGATATTATGGTAAATCATAAAAAGGTTTGTGGGATATTAATCGAGAATACATTGCTCAAGAATGAATTGTTGCACACTATTATAGGTGTTGGTTTAAATGTAAATCAATCTACGATACTATCAAATAGCAACTCAACGAGTATTTCCAATGAAATGCAAGAGCTCTTTTATACTAAAGTAGTAGCTGAAGAATTGATCGATTATTTGTACAAAGTCCAAGATTTTATCGACAGGCCAGTGCTTTTGAACAATAGATATTTAGATTTACTTCTAGGTCTAAATGAGGTACGAAAATTTAGTATTGACGGTAAGGAAATTTTTGGCGAAATAATCGGAATAAATACTGCCGGAAAATTGAGGGTTTTGATCGACCAAAAAGAACAACTTTTTGAACAAAAAAAACTTCGATTCTTGTTTGAATAGGTTCCTAACTAATTGAACTTATCTTTAAGTTTTTCAGCCATAATATTAAAAAGATTAGTCAATGGACCTTTCGCCATCATTTCAATCATCATGTTCATGTTTGCATCAAAATCTAAATAGGCTTCAGATTTATTTTCGAAAATTTCTTTAATATGCAGATTCATAGTGAAGTCGAATGGATTTTTCCCATAAGAAACGATAGCAATTCTGGTAGGTTCTTCGCTTGAATCTATTTTCATTCCTATACCTGATAATCCCTTTATGGTAAAGGAGCAATTGTCTTCTTCTCCTTTCCAATTTTCGACTTTTTCTTGCGGTAAAAGTTCAATAATATTGTTCATATTTAGGACGAAATCAAAGATTTGTTTCGGGTTGGTGTTTATAGCTACTTTGTTACTTTCAATATGAGTCATTATTTCATCCAGTTTTTAGGGTCTTTTTTCCAATCTCGGAGCAATTTTGAGTCTTTGGAAGTTATGTAATTTGTTTCGATTGCTTTGGTCAGCATAGAATCATAACTGGCTAATGTTACTAGCGGACATTTTGCTTTTTTGAAATTTTCTTTTGATTCGGCTAAACCATATGAAAATATTGCAACCATTCCTTTGATACTACAACCAAAGTCTCTTAAAGCATCAACAGCTTTTAAAGAGCTTGCACCTGTTGAAATTAAATCTTCAATCACAATTACGCTCTGACCTTTTTCAACATACCCTTCAATTTGATTTGACAAGCCATGTTCTTTTTGTTTTGAGCGAACATACACAAATGGAAGTCCTAATTCTTGCGCTACTAGAGCGCCCAGAGCTATACCACCTGTTGCTACCCCAGCAATTACATCAGGTCGACCATAATTATCTTCTAAAACCTTTACCATTTCTTGACGAATAAAGGTCCTGATTTTTGGGTAGGACAAAACTTTTCTATTATCACAATAAATCGGAGATTTAATTCCTGAAGCCCATGTGAACGGATTGTTTGGCTGAAGTTTTATTGCTTTAATTTGTAAAAGAAACTCACTTACGTTGAGCGAAACATCATTAGAAATCAACATGAAATATGAGTATAAATTTTAAACAGCGAAAGTATAAAGTTTTCTTCAACCAAGTTTTGGTTTTCGTCGAAGAATCGTCAAATATAGCGGAAGTAAGCGAAGAGGTAACTGGAGTCTCAGAATCTGAATTATTGTTACCAGAAAATTGGGAAAGTTGGTTGACTGCAGATCAACCAGCAACGGTAAGGTGTTCTTGTGATTCGCCTATTGATTTGTTCAATCGATTTAAATTTCATTTCAAGTTAATTGAAGCTGCTGGCGGAATAGTTGAAAATGAGCGTGGCGATTTGTTAGTGATTTATCGAAATGGTAAATGGGATTTACCCAAAGGAAAGCTCGAGAAAAGTGAGAAGATAAAACAATGTGCTATCAGAGAGGTTGAAGAGGAGACTGCTGTTTCTGTATCCACTTGTTCTGATGCTAGTTTTGAAATTACTTATCATGTATATTATCACAAAAATAGTTTTGTTTTAAAACCTACTTTCTGGTATAAAATGACCAGTAAAACGAACTTGCAAAATTTATCACCTCAAACAGAGGAGGGAATAGATAAAGTTGAATGGATTAGAAAAGATAAAGTTCTTGAGGTTTTTAAAGAAAACTCTTATAGAAGTATACTAGCATTGGTGGAAACATATTTATCATAGTAGATTGATTGGTTTTTAGTGTCGTAATTTGTCGGGTAATTTATTAGTTTGGCTTAATTCCTAATTGAGACCGATATTAACAGCATATTGTCAATATTTTTTGGTTATTTTATAGTTTCATTTTTAATTAAGTTTTTATCGTTTAACTAACTGATTTAGACGGGTTACCGTATAAGGGATAATGCAAAAAGTTAAATGTATAAGGAGGGGGATACGCAGTTTTTAAAACTTAAATCAAATTTAATTTAGGTTTTATTTGAGCCTGATAAAACAGAAGAATAGAAATATGACAAAGTTTTTTTCAATAAAAACAAAAATATTGCAATCATCATTGTTAATGATTGTCTATTGTTCAGTGGGGTTTGGTCAAACTAAACGTATTATCAACACTCCACCTTTGTACAAAAATAACAGTCAAGCGGGAATATCATTTAACGTCGGCGCTGGTGGATCCGATATTATCATTAAAGATTTCGGAGCGATAACAAATGGTGCCGGAGCCTATGGTATTTATTATAAAGATAAACCAATTAACACTTCAACCGCAGGCTGGTTTATTAAAGATTCAGATTATGGCAATGGATCTGATGGTATCCTAAATGCAACATCTGGCACTGTGTATACAGATAATGTTCGAACAGCCGTTACCGGAACGAATTCGGCTGGATCTAGTACTTTGGTTACTTCCTCATCCAGTGGCTTTTCGGTTGGTGATGAAGTAATGATTATAACAATGGTTGATAAATCGACCTCTAGTAATACGGCAGGGCAGCACGAATTCAATACTATTAATAGTATTTCTGGAAACACATTAACTCTTGCCACAGTTAGAACATATGCTTATTCAGCATCAAGTTCTCAAAAACATCAGGTACTTAAAGTGCCTAATTATACAAGTGTGACTGTTGCTTCTGGTGTAACCTTAACTTGTAATTCTTGGGACGGAAGTTCTGGGGGTATTTTAGCATTTAGAGCTAACGGATTTGTAGCTAATTCAGGGACAATTACTGTTTCTGAAAAAGGATATAGAGGTGTTGGTCACGCATCTTCCCTATCTGGAAATGCTCATTGGCGGAATAAGGATGGAGCTCAGGGTGAGGGAATTTATGGAACAGGATATGCTGGAGGAAATTCGAGTGGATCTAATAATGCTACATGGAATGGTGCAAACGGAAATGGCGGCGGCGGCGGCACTGGACGTGGAGATGCTGGCGGCGGCGGCGGCGGTGGATATGCTGCTAATGGAGCAAAGGGGACAAATAGTGGTGGTCATTTTGGCGGAACAGGAGGAATAGCTGTTGGTATTACAAACCTATCTAAGTTAATCATGGGTGGAGCCGGTGGTGAAGGCGGTGGAGATGAAGATGGACACTTATCAGGTGCTGGAGGAAACGGTGGCGGTATCATTATGATTTCGTGCGCAAACCTTACTAATAATGGAAGCATTACTGCTAATGGAGCAAACGGAGGAAATGGAACAAACACTAATCCAAAAGGCGGCAATGGCCGTGGCTGTGGCATGGCTGGCGGTGGCGGTGGCGCTGGAGGATCAGTAAAGATAGTCTCTAGTTTTAATAGTGCATCGGGTACAATTGCAAGTTTAGCTGGAAATGGAGGTGCAACTAATGGTTGTGGTGGAGCAGGTGCCAAAGGAAGTGTAGGTAGAATCGCTCTAGCTTCAACAGTATCCTCTTATCCAACAACAACTCCAAAATCCTCAACTGAAAGCTTGTCTGCTAATAGTTGGATTAAATTAGGGACTTTTGCTTCTACGGGTAACAACTCTACTCCGATCAGTTTAACTAATAAGGGACTCAATTTAATTATTCCTGCTAATAAGACTTATGGATTTGCAATCTTCTCAAAAACTGGCAATAGCATGAATTATATGACTTACAACAGTTCTCTTCCAAAATCATGGCACAACAATAATGAGTGTAAAATTACCGTAGGTCCCAATGTTGGTTTTGGTATTGAAAATAGCGGCAAAGCAAATTATTACCCAAGAAGTTTTGTTGGGTTTGTAGATTACGAATTGTCAAATAAGGCTCCTAAAATTTCTTTTATTAAAAATGACACGATATGCTCTGGCTCAATTGGAGATTCACTACTATTCTCCATTAAGGATGTTGATGTTGGTGATCTGGAGCTTATGAAATTAACGGCGATTGCATCAGACACGAATATACTTCCAAGCGCTGCATTCACCTTCTACAATAATAGTTCTAAGGACACAATTAGAGCTCTTAGAGTGTCACTTCCAGATACTTCATTAACTGCCCGCATACCTGTGTTTATTATTGCCACAGATAAGGGACAATTATCCGATACGACAGTTATCTTCATCCAAATAGATTCTTTGCCTTCTGTTGATTTAGGTCCTGATACTGCATTCTGCAAGAACGCAGCTTACACGATTCGTGCTGGGGCTAATAAAGGAAATTACATTTGGAATAACTCTTCTTCTTCTTCTTCTGATACCTTAGAAGTAAATTCTAAGGGAATTTATTACGTAAGCATTACTGATGCAAACGCTTGTATCAATATTGATACAATTGACATTGATACGTTTGAAGTTCCTCAGTTTAGGGACACTACTTTGAATGTTCTTTGCAAAGGAGACAGAACAGGATCACTGTACTTAGATGGAATCGGTGGAAAATCAGGATACTCTTTTGATTGGCTAGTTTCTTCTTCTAATCTATCTGGCATGGGAAATAGAGTTGCTCAAACTCTCGCTGCGGGTTCATACAAAGTAACAATTACTGATGCCAATAACTGTAAAGATAGAACAGTATTTACTATTACAGAACCGTCTAAGTCTGTTGACGTTCATATCAGAACTAAACGAGACGTATTCTGTAAATCGGATAGCACAGGGTTAGTTTCTGTCGTTGCTTTAGGTGGCGTTTCTCCTTACGTTTATTCTTGGAATGATAATAAAATTCAAATTGATTCTCATGCACTTAATTTGGGAGCGGGAACCTACCAGTTAGTGGTAACTGATTCTAATAATTGTTCTGATTCTATTTCTCAACTAATCACTGAACCTGGAGTTCAATTATCATTGAGTATTCTCAATAAGGTACAACCACTTTGTACTTTGGATACTATTGGGTCAGTAAAAGTTACTTCCAATGGTGGTACTGGAACACATACTTACTTATGGAATGATAATCTTTCCCAAACAGATACGCTTTTAACTAAACTTATTCCAGGTAATTATGGGGTTACTGTTACAGATGCCCTTGGATGCGTTGATTCTATTTCAGTGAGCTTGCCTGCGCTCGATACGTTAAGGTCGATTTTCACATTTCCTGATTCGGTTATTTGTAATAAAGATACTTCTAGATTGCTTGTAGGTTTACCAGCAAATGACGGTGTATTTTCAGGAAATGGCGTAACGAATAAAAGATTTAATCCTAATTTGCTATCGGCCGGATCACACGTTATTACCTATACCAGAACTGAAAGATCCTGTATCGCTAGCATGACTGATACAATTAGATTGAATCCTAATCCAGTGGCTGCTATTGGTAATAAACGAGACGTATTCTGTAAATCGGATAGCACAGGGTTAGTTTCTGTCGTTGCTTCAGGTGGCGTTTCTCCTTACGTTTATTCTTGGAATGATAATAAAATTCAAATTGATTCTCATGCACTTAATTTGGGAGCGGGAACCTACCAGTTGGTG
Organism: Flavobacteriales bacterium UBA6770; assembly: GCA_905181875.1. Taxonomy (GTDB): domain Bacteria; phylum Bacteroidota; class Bacteroidia; order Flavobacteriales_G; family Salibacteraceae; genus UBA6770. The sequence goes on along the minus strand of CAJIZH010000003.1, from coordinate 34,197 downwards.
GTAACTGATTCTAATAATTGTTCTGATTCTATTTCTCAACTAATCACTGAACCTGGAGTTCAATTATCATTGAGTATTCTCAATAAGGTACAACCACTTTGTACTTTGGATACTATTGGGTCAGTAAAAGTTACTTCCAATGGTGGTACTGGAACACATACTTACTTATGGAATGATAATCTTTCCCAAACAGATACGCTTTTAACTAAACTTATTCCAGGTAATTATGGGGTTACTGTTACAGATGCCCTTGGATGCGTTGATTCTATTTCAGTGAGCTTGCCTGCGCTCGATACGTTAAGGTCGATTTTCACATTTCCTGATTCGGTTATTTGTAATAAAGATACTTCTAGATTGCTTGTAGGTTTACCAGCAAATGACGGTGTATTTTCAGGAAATGGCGTAACGAATAAAAGATTTAATCCTAATTTGCTATCGGCCGGATCACACGTTATTACCTATACCAGAATTGAAAGATCCTGTATCGCTAGCATGACTGATACAATTAGATTGAATCCTAATCCAGTGGCTGCTATTGGTAATTTGGGCTCCATTTGTACCAATACACCTGATGTATTGTTAGGCATAGGGTCTCCTTCCGGAGGACACTTCTATGGTGATAATATTGCCAACGATAGCTTAACTTACAACCCTTCTAATCAGGTAGTTAATGATACTTTGAATTATGTATTTACAAATCAATTTGGTTGTACAGATTCTGCCTTTAAAATAGCAGGCGTAGATACAATTCCAACAGTATTGGCAAGCGCTGCTAGTAACGTTTGTTTAGATGCTCCAGCATTTACACTTACCAATGGAAGCCCTAGAATTGGTGGAATAGGTGTTTATTCTGATACTTCTAAGAATTCAGTAGTTGGAAACAAATACTTCCCTTCAATTGCAGGTGCAGATACAGCAAATATTCAGTACAGGTTTACAGAAGCAGTAACAGGTTGTTCAGATTCAGTGATGTTTACAATTGTGGTAGATTCATTACCTATTCTTCGACCAAATCTGTTGAGTGATCTTTGTGTGAATGATACTTCATTTTCTTTAGATAGTGTATGGACCCCAAATCAAACTAATTATATTGGAAACGGTGTTTCTACAATCGATAGTCTGACTTTCGACCCAGCTTTTGCAGGCGTTGGAACGCACGTTATAAGCTATTCATTTACAGATATAAACAGTTGTAAAGCTGATACTCAGTTTTCAATAGTAGTTCGACCTACACCAGTTGTAGTATTTAATACCTTGAGTGATGTATGTGCTGATGCGGATACCTTCACACTTACCGCTGCCACTCCATACGGAGGAAGGTATTTTGGTCTAGGAGTAATTAACGATACCAGTTTTGTTGCCGATACTTCAATTGATAAAATGAACAACACACTAAGTTATGTTGTTGATAATCAATATGGATGTGTGGATACTGCCACAGGCTCCATTTACGTCGATACGCTTCCCGTTGTATTCTTCAATCAAAGTTTAGGAAGATTATGTTTCAATGAAGAGTTTAAACAAATCAATTTTGGAAGTCCAATAGCAACTCATGCATTTGAGACAGGAGTCTATTCAGGTCCTGGAGTTCGAAATGATTCTATCATTACCGCAATATCAGGAACAGGATTGTTCAATATTACTTATGCATTTACAGATACTAATGGCTGTTTAGCTTCAGTAACGGATAGTATTAGAGTTGATACGATACCTGCAGTAACTCTTTCAGCTTTCAATTCAGTTTGTGAGGATATAGATTCTGTTTTACTAACTGGTGGCTTGCCGCTTGGTGGCGTTTTTACTGCTTCAACGTTAAACAGAATAGATACTACAGCACTTGGAACCTACTTCTTGAAAACACTGAATTCAGGTGGAACTATCGATACTATCACTTACGCCGCTGCAGATGGTAATGGTTGTATTGGTACTGCAATTCAAGTATTTGGAATTGACGCATTGCCTGTTGTTACTTTTAACTTACCTGCTGCTGATGATACCTTGTGTCATGGTGGAACTTCGATTGCATTAAGCGGAGTAAATCAGCTTGGTGGTGTATTTAGTAATATCGACGGTAGAGTGAATAACAACAACTATCTATCGGATACAAACACAACAAGAAACGATACAATCTCTTATACTTATACTGATGCAAACGGTTGTAGTAATTCGGATACAGATTTTGTTCACATAGATTCTATTCCTGTTATTAATCTTGGAACGATTCCTACCTTCTGTGCAGCTGATGATTCAGTACAGTTGAACATTGGAAATGGTAACGGGTTCTATACAGGTCAACGTGGAATAGGTGCGGATAGATTAAGCTTCTTACCAGATTCAGCAAAAGCAGGAACTCATTTGGTTACTTATAACTTGGAAAATCTGGGTTGTTTTAGCGATACTACATTTAGTATAGTAGTGCACCCTCAACCTTTAGTTTCCTTATCTTCATTCGTTCCGATATGTGAAAACTTAGATACGTTCTATCTTACTGGTGGAACTCCGGTTGGAGTAAACAGTTCTTACAAAGGTATAGGTGTGCAAAACGGATATTTCGATCCTTCAGCTGTAGTTGCTAATACCGCCATAATAAGTTACGTGTATGAAAACAACTTTGGTTGTATTGATAGTGCTGCTAAAACTATTGTTCTTAAAGATGTTCCTGTTGCCACATTTAGTCCTCTAGACACCATAGGATATTGTGAAAATGCGGATACTATACATTTAAGCAATAAAGTTGGTCCAAGAGGTTCTAGTAGATACTTAACTTCATTTAAAGGAAAAGGAATTGTTTTAGATTCTATTTTCGATCCAACTGTTGCTGGATCTGGGGTGCATGAACTTTGGTGCTTTGTAAGTGATACAAACGGATGTAGTGATTCAACTTCTGAATTTGCTTTAGTTAATCCACTTCCACTGGTAAGCTTAAATGCGCTCAATGACATTTGCGAAAACGGAACTTCATTCACATTATCTGGTGGATCTCAAATTAGCTTTAACGGCAGATTTACAAGTAAATACACCCTTGATTCTGCAGCAATTGCAAACAATGTGTTTGATCCAACGAATTACACTGCTGGTAATTCGTATAGAGTTACTTATACCTTCACTGATACGGCTCAATGTTCGGATTCGGCAAGTAGAGTATTTACAATATTGAATACTCCTGTTGCATTTCTGGATAGTTCTGCGCTTAAGTTCTGCACAAACGAAAGTCCTTATCAGTTAATTGAAGGATTCCCTAAAACAGGTGGAACTGGATTTTATGGAGGTTCAGGAGTATTTAGCGGAACGTTCTTCCCTCAATTTGCAAGCGCAGGATTAGATACTATGCAATATATCTTTACTGGCACCAACGGTTGTATTGATACGGCTGCTGCTTCTTTCAGAGTAAAAGTAGCACCTGCAATTCAAGTAAGTAGCGCACTTAAATATTGTGATAAAGATGGTATTGATACCTTGAGTTTTGCAATCAATACAGTTGGGAATGGATTTGGAATCTACAGCGGTAAAGGGGTGACAAACGATTCAATATTTAATGTTGATTCTGCAGGTGTGGGTATTCATAATATTCAAGTAGCCTATTTCGACACAAGCTTCGGATATACTTGTGCAGATAGTTCAAAGCATGTTCTTACAGTGAACAGTTCTCCGACAATTGCGCTTCAAAATGCACCAGACTTATGTTTAAATACAACTCAGATTTTAGGATTTGGATTGCCACAAGGAGGATTATATTTCGCAGATACCTTGTTGAGTGCAAATACGATTGCAATGAACAGATACACTGCAACGGGCAGTGCTAGGTCTCAAAAAATTATTTATGAGTATTATGGTGCTAATGGTTGTTGGGATACTGCAAGCGCGGTTATTGATATTCTTCCGCAACCGAGTGTATCATTTGTGTTGGAAGATTCAATTGCTTGTTATAGCGAAAACTTGGTGAAAGTGACCGGTGGATTGCCAATAGGAGGGACATATCTTGGTAAAGGAATTTTCCAAAATCAGCTTTACACTCAATCGTCAGGAACGGGGTATATAGATATTGTTTATCAATTTACCGATTCAAATAATTGTAACAATACGGATACGGTTAAATTATTAGTTGCAGTAAATCCAATTTTGAATGTAAGTAATGACACCGTTCTTTGCGCTAACACATTGGCTAATATTTTTGCAACAGGAGCTGGAAAAGGTGCATTGTATACTTGGAGTAACGGAGTTCAAAACCCTAACATAAGCGTTACGCCGTCTAAAACTGCTAGCTACTCAGTAATTGGATTAGATACGAATGGTTGTTCGGATCAGAAAACGGTTAAAGTTGAAGTACTTCCAGAAATTATATTGACAACTTCAAATCAAAATGCAGGTTGTATTGCATCGGATGGAATTGCAAATGTTTCGGTTGCTGGTGGTTTACCGCCATTTAGTTATTTATGGACAAGTGGAAGTAAAAACTCAATTGCGACAGGATTAAAGGCTGGTTTTTATGAAGTTACAGTTACTGATGCTAACGTTTGTATCAAGAGTGCTTCAGCGGTAATTAAAAATACTAATGGTCCAAACGTAATCGTAAATGGAATTACTGATGCAAGTTGTGCTGGCGTAGCAGATGGCTCAATTGCGTTGGATATTCAAGGTGCAGTATTAGCTATTCAATGGTCTAATGGTGCAACTACAGAAGATATCAGTGGATTGTCACCAGGAAAGTATATTCTGACAGTTACTGCTGCTGATAGCTGTATAACGACACGAGAGTTTACCATTACAGCTCCTGATGCAATGCAAATTGCAGCAATGGTTGAGGCACCGACATGTGCTAGCAACAATGGATTTATAACCTTGAATGTTGTAGGTGGTAAATCACCATATCGATACGATTGGTCTAACAGTACCTCAAACGATACACTGTTATCTGCCACTTCAGGTGTATATAAAGTGACGGTTACCGATAATAACAGTTGTAAAGACAGTATTGAAGTAGTTGTTAGTGATTATGGTGCTCCGGTTATCACGCTTATTAAGGTTATTCAGCCAGATTGTGGTGTAAACAATGGTGAGCTGCACATTGATGTGAATAAGGATACACTGACTCATTTCAGTTGGAATACCGGTGATTCTACTTACATTATCAAGAACTTGGTGCACGGTATTTACAGAGCAACTGCGACGGATACTGCTGGTTGTCGAGGACTAACAAGTATTACTCTAAACAGTATTACACCAAGAGCAAAAGAACTTTGTGTTGCTACAATCGATACTGCAACTGGTCTAGCTCAAATAGTTTGGTCAAACACGGGAGCTAAAGAAATAGAGATTTATACTAAGGCATTGGGTCGAAATGACTTCACTGTATTGGAATCAACTCCTATAAACCCTAACGTTTATACCGATAGTCTTTCTTCAATTATCTTTAAGTCACACAGCTATGCAATTAAGTCGACAGATAGTTGTGGTGGAGTAAGCGAATTAAGCAGCTTACACCAAACGATTTTAATGACGAGTCAGTTAGAGAAAAACAATGATATTACCCTACGTTGGACTGCATACGCTGGTTTCAAATTCTCTGAATATGAAATAATGAGATTAGAAAACGGAGTAATGACAGAATACGGTAGAACAGGTATTGGCACCAATGAACTCGTTATTTCGGATGAAGAATTTGAAGCTAGAAAAATATTCTATGTAGTGAGAGTTGCGGCACCAGAAAGTTGTGGTCCTGCCGATTATTACGATTATTCTTGGTCTAATAAATCAATGAATTTCGGTTCGTTTAATATCAATGTTGAACACCCAGGAAATCTTGCAATTCGTAAATTATATCCGAATCCAAATGGTGGACAGTTTACATTGCAATTAGGCTTTAATGCTGAGACAAATGTCGATTTACGTATTACCGATATGAGTGGGAGAGAGGTATGGAATACTAAGTTGGGCAATGTCTTTGGTTTGGTAACTCTGCCAATTGACTTAATGAACAATGCAGCAGGAATGTATCAATTGAGAATCGATGCAGCAGATGAAGTATTTATGGAAAGAATTCAAGTGATTAAGTAAGTAATGCAATTAATAAGAATTATTAAAAAAAGTTTAGGCATCGCAATTTTATTGTTAGCTACCCAGATTGGGTTTGCGCAATTGATTGGTACTTATACTATTGGTGGAACGAGTCCAAAATTTGCGACGATTTCTGAAGCCGTTGATTCCTTAGAAACTTATGGTGTAAGTGGATCGGTTACTTTTCATATTCGACCAGGAACATATACTGAGCAGGTAGATTATGATTCGATTCCAGGAGTTACAGCAACTAATAATGTGACATTTAAAACAGAGCCGGGAAGTTCAAGCTTTGCTGAACTCAAAACGAGTGGAAGTTATTTTTTCGCTTTCGATACTGGTGCAGCTTTTGTAACTATAGACAGTTTATATATGCATCAACCGAGTTATGGAAATGTGGTTTATTTGAGAGGAATAAATCGAAATATTTCTATTACAAACTGTGAGCTGAGAGGGAGCCACAGTAGCTATGGTTACGATGCTTACGCTTTGATACAGGATAATATTGGTCGCAATACTTTCAATTTTACTTTTAAGGATAATCATACAATTGGAGGAGCGGGTATCTTATACTTAAGGGGCTTAAATGATACTCTTTTGGATTCAAATATTGTAATTGAAAACAACTTGTCTGACTCTGCAGCCACGGGGTACTTTTTTCGTTATGCTACAGCGGGTAACTTTGAAAATAATGTTATTAATCTGGATCCGTCTAACACCAACTCTTATGGTCATGGTATCTATTTTTATGGGGTGCATGAAATAGATATTGTAAATAACCAAATCATTAGTTGGTCAGAAATGTCAACAGATGAATTCTTTCTATACGATTGTTCTGGAACTTTTGCTAATAAAACTATTGTAGCTAATAACTTAATAGTAGAAAAAGTAAAATCTTATTCTAACAGTAGAGTAGGATATTTCATTTTATGTAAATATATGGATATCGTGCACAACACTTTTATAGGAAAAAAGTACAATGCGTCTTCTTTTTGCTATCTCGCGGGAACTTCAACCCAAACTTCTTTTAAGAACAATTGTGTTTATAATGCTGGTTCTGCAGTTGCCATGGCTGTGAGTTCAGGGGGCGCTAGTTTGTCAAATAATAATTTTTATGGAAACAATGGAATATCAAACTTTGCTTCTACTGTTTCTAATACTAATGGAATAACAGTCAACCCTGATGTTGACCCATTGAATGATTACAAAAGTAAGTCTCCAGTATTGGCAGGCAAAGGCACCCCAATTGCAACAGTAATAAAAGATCTTGAAGGAGTGACAAGAAGTGGTTCGGCTCCTCATATTGGGGTATATGAATTAACTTTTCCAACTAATGATGCAGGCATAGCTAGTACTGTTATTGATAAGATTTGTTCGGTAAGTCAACCAATCAAAGTGTTAGTTCGGAATTATGGATCTAATACCATTACTTCATTAACCGTAAAATGGGCTATATCTACAAATGGAGGCGTTTATGTTTCTCAAAACGATGCAAGCCTTTTATACAGTATTTCCAGTGCAGCAGATACACTTATCACCTTAGGCAATTTTACGCTCGTAGTTGGTAATTCCTATTCGATTAAAACCTATACAACTGGACCTAGCTCAGGCACCGATAACAATAATTCAAATGATACAGCCCAAGCAGGCTTTAGTGCTGGAATGACAGGCGATTATACTATTGGAGGAACTTCACCGAGTTATTCTTCAATGAGTTTGGCAGTTGCTGATTTAAATAAATACGGAGTATGTGGACCAGTTAATTTTAAAATAAGAGCAGGAACTTATTTTGAACAAATTGATTTTGAGTCGATTGAAGGGGTTGGCTTAGTAAATAGCATCTCTGTTAAACCAGATGCTGGAGCATATTCTTCCGTGTTTTTAAATTTTGATTCTGGATACGTCGCTGGTTTTGGCGAAGGATCGAACTTCATCACATTTGATAGTTTAGAAATGGGTATGTCTGGGGCAGGAAATGTTGTACGCATTTATGGGCAATCTGAAAATTTAACGTTTTCCAATTGTATTCTAAACGGAGCAATCACAACTTCCACGTCATCAACTAATGATGTTTTAATAGTTGTAGATGGTACCTCATGTAACCATTTGTCAATAACTGATAATGTAATTAAAAATGGAGCAAAAGGTATAAGTCTTGGAGGATCAAATTCGGGTGCCATTGTGACAAATGCACATGTTTTAAGGAACGAAATATTATACCCATACTATCGAGGCATACATTTCCTTAGAACAGATTCATGTAAAATAAATTACAACAAGATACGAATCAACACTGATCATCCTGATGCTACGGGAATTGAAACTGTATCTATTTATGTGTGTGACGTTATTGGTAATGATATAGTTGTTCGGGCTGCTGATTATGCACAAGGTGTAGATCTTTGGATTTATTCAAAATGTTTGTTTGCCAACAACATGGTTTCCATACCTAAGCCAAGCTCTCACCAACAGAATCACAGTAGAATTAGGTATTCAAACGGTATCAAAATAATTAACAATAACTTTTTTGGAAGACACCAAGATTCTAGTGAATCAATTTTTGAAATTGATGATTTTTACAACGATATGGTCCTAAAAAACAACTGTTTTGTTAATGATGGTGATGGTTATGCTTTAGAATTGACAAATACTCCAACTCGGTCAAATAACAATTTTTATGGTGGCTCAGGCACTAGAAATGTTTTAGGTACAGCTCAAGGAGCTAACGGGTTAAATGTCGATCCATTTTATCTATCTGATACCAATCTTCACGTTCAGTGCGGTGCTTTAAAAGGCCAAGCAGTTGCTGATACTGATTTGCCTCTTGATTTTGATGGAGATACTCGGCATGCTTCAAATCCAGATATTGGGGCTGATGAGGTTTCGCTTAATAGTGTTGATGTTGCAATCAATGAGATTACAACAAATGGAGGTTGTGCTGGTGGTAGTGCTTCTGTTTATGTAGATTTAAGAAACGTAGGGGTAAATACAATAACATCGGTCACTATAAATTGGTCACTTTCAACTAACGGAGGTGCTTATGTTGCTCAAACTCCCATAAATTATTCCGGTTCATTAGTAGCTTGTGATGATTCGCTAATAAGCGTTGGTAGTTTTACTTCGGTTGTTGGTAATTCTTACAAAGTGGTTGCTTATACATCTTCTCCGAACTCAACAACAGATGGCAATAACGATAATGATTCGCTTATTTCAGATTTGTCGATAAGTTTAAAAGGCACCTATACCATTGGTGGTAACTTACCCAGTTATTCAACTTTTCAAGAAGCAATTGATGGCTTAAATGAATTTGGAGTTTGTGGGCCGGTTGTTTTTCATGTTCGATCGAGTATTTATAATGAGAAAATCACGATTGAAGAAATTGACGGCACAAGTATAACAAATACGGTAACCTTCAAAAGTGACCCAGCAAATGCTACTATGCCCATTTTGACAGACTCATCGAGTGATTTTCTGGAAAATTATACGCTAAGATTTTCGGGTACTCGTAATGTCATATTGGATAGTTTAAATATCATAGCACTCGGTGTGCAATATGGTACTGCGATTTCGTTTGAAAACTATAACTATGATATTACTATTAAAAGTTGTCAAATCGAAGGACCAACAACAAGTAATACGGGCCAATATATGGCTGTTATCAAAGATGAATTTAGTTTAAAAGATTCTTTGGAAAATATTGAAATAAGCAATAATCTTATCAAAAATGGTTCAATAGGAATATACTTAAGAGGGCACTGGAATGACAGAGAAAATGATATACGAATTTCGGACAATGAAATAGATAGTTTTTCTTTTGTTGGTATAAGATTGTATTGGGTTACTGGAGCAACTCTTGATGGTAATTTAATTAAGAATAGAAGCACTTCCTACAGTGTTATTGGTATCGACGCTTATTTTTATGATTCTTTGATTATTTCTAGCAATCGTATCAATTTACAAGGTACATCTGGTGGTAATGGTATGATGTTAAACAATCCAGATACAATTAGTGGGAAAGCTAGTAAAGTGGTTAATAATGAAATTGCCTTTTCTGATGCATTTAATTCGGGAAGATGGTATGGTATAAGAACTGTTAACTCCGACTTTGAAATATATAATAATTCCATTCATAAGGAAAGTGGCATAAACAATGACTATGGTATGTTTCTTGAAGCTGGACAAGGGAGTCATTATAAGATTTATAATAATATAATTTCAGATAAGACAGGTGGATATCTATTTTATTTTTCTGATTTGACCGGGATAGATAGTTGTGATTATAATGTCTTATATAGAAGCGGCGCAGGTTCATTCACATACGGCCCTAGCTATAATAGTAACTTAGCGAACCATCGTACAAATACAGGTTTTGGGGTACATTCTGCAACTATTAATCCAAATTTCACTGCATTAGATTCACTTTATCCGACTAACGCTGCTATTGATGGGGCCGGTTTCTATTTAAGTGAGGTGCCTAATGATATAAATGGAACGATAAGAAGTACGACTTTACCTGATATTGGGGCCTATGAAATTACAATACCCCCATTAGCCGGTATTTATACAATTGGCGGTACAACTCCAGATTACCCAACCTTAGATTCAGCAGCCATGGATCTTAATGCAAGAGGAATATCTGCGGCAGTTACTTTTCTTATTAGACCAGATACCTATGTGGAACATATGTTTGTGGATACTATAATAGGTGCGGATTCTAGTAAATTGGTGACTTTTAGAAATGATACTAACTTTACAGGTACAGTTCTAATAAAGGATTCTTTAACCAAAGACAATCCTGGTTTATTCACATTCAAAAACTCAGGTTACGTTAAGATTATAGGACTCAACTTTGAGGAAGATGGTTTAAGCGTTAACACTTCTTCCTGTATTCGATTGGAAGGATTGTGTACAGATTTCTATGTGGACAGTTGTAACTTCAAAGCCAATAGCTCTAATTTCAATAATTATTATAGATCAGCCATCGGTACTGGAGAGTCACATGTGGAAATATCAACTGACTATCCTTCTGGAATGACCTATCAATCAGAAAGAATGGAGATAAGCAATAGTACTATGGTTGGATTTGGCTATCCTGTTAACATCAATGGACGCTCCACTCATTTTATTCTCGCAGATAGTCCTGTTGGAAAAGTGATCAATTGTACTATGACTGGAGTAAGTAATTATTCCTTTTTTGGCAGCCATTTAGATACTTTAGTCTTTTCTTCTAGTGAAGTAAGTGGATCTTCACTTCTTCTAAGTTTGACAGGCAACAAATCGGTTACGATTGATAAAAACAAATTCTTTAGCGTAGGGGATAATCATGTATCATTCTTGAGTGGACTAGGTAACTTGGTTTCAGCCTCAAATCCTATTCTTATCACCAATAATGTATTTAGAAGCGAACGGTCAGCTTCTACCTCTCAACGAATTGGATTTAATATCCGCTCTGATGATCACTATAGCTTCTTTAACAATACCATTTATTTGGAAACAAATATCGAAGACACTGCTCATCACAAAGTTTTTAGTGTAGATGACGTGAAAAACCTAAATTTTAAAAATAACAACGTCATTTTTAATGGAACCAATGGCTATGTCTACGACTTGGACAGACCAAGTGGCCATAATTACGATTTAGATTACAATAACGTTTATAGTAAATCGGGTTCTATTGGTTTACTTGGGGGAGTTGAATATCCTACATTAGATAGTCTTCATACGCTAGGATATGATTTCAGTTCTTTGTCTCTAAACCCACGGTTCAACAACGATACTTTATTAGAACCCCATGTAACCGAATTAGTTGATGCAGGAGATTCTATAAGCGATATTACTGATGATATTTTGGGGGTAAGTAGAGATGGAACCCCAAGTATTGGCGCTTATGAGTACAGCTACACTTGTGGTGGATTAAGTGGAACATATACTGTAGGCGGAACAACGCCCGATTACTCAAGTATTGCAGCAGCAGTTGAAGATATAAATGAGGTTGGTATTTGTGATGATGTGACCTTTAATATTCGACAAGGAACTTATACTGGAAGCTACAAGCTTGAAAAAGTATACAACTCTCCCGATAGCGGTAAGATTGTATTTAGGGATGACCCATCAAATACACTTGAAGCCATTCTATACGATAACTTAGATTCAAATGTAAATCCATATTTGTTAGAAATTGGTGAAGTATCCAATATTGAATTTAGAAATTTGACTTTTAAAGCTAAAGGAAACGGGCAATCGGCCATACTTTTTTTAAACGACTCTGTTAGAAACTTAACTGTAGATAGCTGCACGTTTGATGCATTAAATGAATCTTCCGGATTAATTAATGCTGGCTCATGGCCTAATAAAGTTTTTGTCGATTCTATTTTGATAACTAACAACAGGTTTCTTAATACCAGAGCAGGAGCACCTGATGGTCGTGGCGCTGTGTCTATTTTAGCACAAAACGACTCCAATTATCCTAGATATGGGAACTATACTCTTGTACAAAATAATCTCTTCAATAACTGCTACAAGTCCGTTTACTTGAACAACCATTCATATTTGGAAATTTTAGATAACACAATTATTGACGGCTTTGACGGAATAGGGATTTCGACAAGTGCGTTTCAAATCAGACGAAACAAAATATTTATTTCAAACAAAGGAGTCAATATCGATGGAGACAATTCTAGTCTTACGAATTACATTATAAACAATGTAATTAGTTCTGAATCTTCTAGTGCAATTAGCAACACTCATGTAACGACAAAAAGGTGCGAAATAAGTCATAATACTTTGATTTCCAATGCAGCAGACTTCCCAGTGCTTCAGTATGGTAATGCATGGGGTACCAGTAGTCAGAAGCTGGTATTAAAGAACAATATTCTATATCATACTAATTCTGGTAATGTGATTGAGGTGAAGGGAAATGCCTCAGATTTGATTTATGAAGGGGATTACAATAACTTATACACCGATGGTGATACGCTAGTTAAAACGAACGATAGCTCAGCAACAACATTAGCGGAATTCATTTCTTATGCTCAAGTAGATTCTAATTCAGTTTCAGTAAACCCATACTTCCTTTCAGATACGCTGCTTAAACCTTATCGTGCCGCTATGAATGATTCGGGTATCTCGATTACTGGTATTACAGCCGATATTGAAAGTGTTTTGCGTGGAACTCCGCCAGACATAGGTGCTTACCAATTCGATCCAATTGTATTTGATGTACAGGTAGATAGTATCGCTCTCGATACCTTATGCGCAGGACTCTTTGAAGTAAAAGCATTGGTTAAGAATGTTGGAGATTCTACCGTAAAAAAGGTTGCTTTCAATTGGACTGTTACTGCAGCGAGTTCAGTAACATCATTGGATACAACTGCTTACTATTCAGGAACATTAGCTAAAAACGATACAGCTTGGGTTACATTAGGTAAATTCAATTTTATAGGAAGTACCGATTATGAAATTGAAGTAGATGCAGATACCATTGAAGGAAGTCAGAACATAGGATACTTAGACAATACACCTCAAAACAATCTTGTATTCGATACTTTTTCCATTCGCGCAATACCTCTTTCCAATTTTGTTGTACAAAAGGCGTGTTTATCTGATTCTATAATATTAATCGCTTCAGGTGGTATCAATTACGTTTGGTCAGGGCCAAATAGTTTCACGAATACTGGCGATACTGTAATACGATTGTTTTCGGATACCAATATGATTGGAGCGTATACCCTTACCGCTTTTGATTCATTGGGTTGTTCGGCAGATTACACCAATACATTTGCGATGGATAGTGCCATAATTGTTAGATTACCTGCTGATGATTCTATTTGCGGAAGTACCTCTTTCACGCTTTCTGCAAATGAAAATACCCAATATGCCTACTTATGGAATAACGGAGAAACAACACCTCAAATAGTGGTAGATTCTACTTTTGAATACATTCTACGAGTAACGGATCAAAACAATTGTGTTAACGCCGATACCTTTAACCTTACTGTTTATTCTGATCCAATTGTAGCTTTTGATTCTACCATTCAAGCGGCTTGTTCTTTTGGAAATCCAATAATTTTAAATCATGCAAAACCTGCAGGTGCAGGTGGTATATATACTGGATCGGGATCTGTTTCTTATATTTCTAGAGATACGTTAACACCTCAGGGTTCTGGAAATTATCCAGTAAAATATACTTACACGGATACCAATGGGTGTTCAGGATTTGCTGATACAGTTTTGATTGTATACAAACGTCCAAGTGTAGCCCTGTCTACTTTTACTGATTTATGTATTAATGAAGCTCCTTATTTTATATCTGAAAATAGTCCGGTTGATACCATAAGTGGCATTTTTGCTGGCATAGGGATCGTAAATGACAGCATTGGAATTTTTGATCCTGCTGTTGCGGATACAGGAACACACACGATTTATTATACCTATACCGATACCTCAACTGGATGTTCTTCGGTAGATTCAAATACAATTACGGTCAACGATACCTTTAACATTGCATTTACTGCAGCTGATTATTGTATCAATGATGGTAAGGTAACATTGTCTAAGCCATCAGGTATTGTATCTAGTTACTCAAGTTATTACCTGGATACGAATGCAAATAATGCTGTTTTTGGAACACACGGATTTAATCCATTTATTGCTGATACAGGAATACAAACCCTTAAGTATACAGTTGTAAATGATGATAATTGTACAAGTATTGCGTATCGCGATATTACCGTAAACGGTATTCCAGTGGTTAGTCTTCAATTGGATACCTTTTGTGTAAACGCTCCTAGCGAGATGATGGCTGGAGGTCTGCCAACTGGAGGTACTTATTATTATGGTGTTGGAGTTGGTTCTGGAACTTACTATCCTGATTCAGCTGGAGTTGGTTTAGATACTATAAATTATCGATTCACTCAAAGCAACGGCTGTTCTGATACCGCTGAAGCAGTATTCTTAATTCGTCAGATTCCAGTTGTCACTTTCGAACTTCCTTCATTTAGCACAGAGCGTTGTGTTGATGCTATACCATTTGCGTTTACGGGTCATAGTCCCGTAACTGCTGCTGCATTTGGTAAAGGAATTTTTAGCATTCTCGGAGATTCAGTCAATCAATTTGAGGCTTCTGTTAATGGTGTTGGTACACACGTTGTTCAATTTAAGTATACAGACCAATTTGGGTGTGCCGACTCTACTTCTGACTCAGTTATTGTGCATGCAATTCCGCAACCTGCATTTACAACACCTTTTTCAAGAATTTGTTTGAACCAAATTCCTGATACAGTATTTGCTAGCCCATTTGGAGTAGGAGGTGTATTTTCCGGAGTAGGAATCGATTCATCAGGATATTTCAATCCTAGTATAGTTGGAGCTGATTCCAACAAAACGCTTACGTATACCTATACAGATACTAATGGCTGTTCAGATTTTGTAGTTGATACGTTTATAGTGGATTCTGTTCCTAGTATCACACTTGCATTAATTCCTGATCAGTGTTTAAATGGGGTTGAGTATACTTTTACAGAAGGTAAATTTAATACAGGAGCCCATTATGTTTCAACTAAACTTGACACTTTAATTGGCGGGAAATATTCTCCAATTCTGGCAGATACTGGTATTGACAAGATCACATACATCTATACAGATGGTGTTGGTTGTAGCGATAGCTTATCTCAAAACATAACAGTTCTTGATACAACCGTTGTTACCTTCAGCATCTCAACAGTAAGAGCTGAGGTTTGTGAAAATGAAGTAACGTTTAATCTTTCTTCTGCAAAACCAATTGGTGGAATCTATACTGGAAAAGGTCTGGTTGGAAATAAGTTCACTCCTGCCAATGCTGATTTAGGAAACAACTTCATTACTTATGCTTACACCAATGGAGGTAATTGTAAAAGTGTAATTATAGATACCATTAAAGTAAATGCAATTACTCCAGTGACATATGCAGATCAAACCTTCTGTTTAAATGATGATACTACAATAATTAGAGGAGGAACTCCTACTATTGGAATCTATAAGTACAGTGGTGGTGGAATGATTAGCGATTCTCTATTTGTGCCCTCAGCAGCAGGAACAGGACCTAGAACAATGACTTACGCTTTAACAAATAGCGATGGCTGTATTTCTCAAGCATCTGCAACCTTTACCATTAATTCAGTTCCAAGTACTCAATTTGGTGCACAAGCTGCAATTTGTCTGAATGTTGCTGAAATTTCTCTTCGAAACGCTTCTACTTCGGGTGATACAAGCTACTTCTATAACTCAACAGGACTTACTAATGCTGCAACTGGAAAGTATTTGCCAGCACAGTCTGGTGTTGGTCTAGATACGTTAGGATATGTTGGAATTAATTCTTCAACAGGTTGTGCTGATAGTATTTTCAATACAATTTTAGTACATGCTATTCCTGTAACGACGTTAGACACCTTCCCAGATTATTGTATAAATAATGCACCTATTGCGCTTAGTAAAGGAAATCCGAAAACTGGAGGAACTGGTATTTATTCTGGTAAAGGAATTGTGGGAACCCAGTTTTACGCTTCGATAGCGAAAGCAGGCAGTCACGACATTGTCTATCGATTTACTGACAATAACAATTGTTCAACTTCAGATACAGAGATAGTCGTGATTAATGCATTACCAATTTTAACTGCGGTTAGTTTGGCCGACTTATGTCTATTTGATACAACGATTATATTATCAGGTGCATTGCCAATCGGTGGAATTTATAGCGGAGTGAATGTTGATAGTGCTTCTGCTGTATTTAGTCCTGATAGTATTGGAATATGGAATATTAAGTACAATTATATAGATACAAATGGTTGTGAAAATGATATTACACAGACTCAAAGAGTACGTGCTTTACCAGCAGCCCAATTGAACTTTAGCAATAAATTCTGTGACAATGCAACGCCTCTTGCTTTAAATGGAGGTTCACCAATTGGAGTTGGCGGCGCGTATGGTGGTCAAGGTGTTGCAGGAACATTGTATGATCCTTCTTTGGTAACTGCATTAATTGATACGCTAGTCTATAGTTATACTGATACTTATGGCTGTGAAAATACAGATACCGTTTTCGTATTCTTTGATTCTTCTGCTATTATAACTGCAATTCCACTTCCAGATATTTGCAAAGGAACAGCTGTTTTAGATCTTTCAGCTTATTACAGTCCATTAGGTGGAACGTATAAGGGAGCAAATGTGTTTGGATCTAACTTTAATGCTAACCTATTGGATACAGGAAGATTTGCAATGAGTTATACATATACTGATAGTAATAATTGTACCACTGCGGCCTATGATACAGTTGTTATTCTACCATTACCTGATATTCAAGTTTCTTCGGATACGGGAATTTGTCAAGGAGATAAAATTCAGTTAATGGTTTCAGGTAATTACGGTTACAATTGGAGTAACGGAGATTACCTTTCTACAATTCAGGTGAGTCCTTTGAAAACATTAAGCTACAGTGTAACTGCTACAAATTCATTTAACTGTGTAGTTTCTAAGAATATTGGGGTCACAGTATTTGATCAAATATCAGTTTTTACGTCTTCGGTTAATGCGTCTTGTAATCAGGCAAACGGAACAGCCTTTACATCAGTTGCAGGTGGAGTCAAACCTTACAATTATTTATGGTCTACAGGTCAAAGATCATCAAATTCAAGACAATTGTTCGCTGGTAATTATCAAGTAACCGTGAATGACAAGAACGGCTGTACACAGTATGGAGTAGTTGGTATTAGTAACGAAGATGGACCACAGGTTACCGTTACTTCATTAGTCCATAACACTTGTGCTGGAAATGAAAGCGGCGAAATTGAAGTCAGTGTTTCAAACGATACTGCTTATACTATTCAGTGGAACAATGGCGCAACAGGAACTAAATTGACGAACCTTAAGAGTGGAATTTATGAATTGTCGGTTATTGGAGCAGACGGCTGTAGCTCTTTTAAATCAATTGAAATAAAGAGCCCAAAAGCTTACAAATATCAATCGATAGTCGAACAACCTGATTGTGATTCTGCAAACGGTTCTATTTACTTGCAATTAACTAATAGCCTAGATTCGGTAACTTACACATGGGTAAATCAACCTGTTGGAGATACGCTGAACAGTATTCGAGCAGGAATTTATAACGTTGCTGTATCTAACAAACTAGGCTGTATCGACACAGTGACGCTAAGTTTAAATACTGCTACTGCTCCTAGAATTAAATTGGATTCAATCCAGTTTGTAGATTGTAATCAAAGTAATGGTTTATTAGGAGTTTCAGGTATTGATCTGATTAGCAACTTCAATTGGTCAAATGGAGATACAACAGCAATTATCAATAATCTGTCTATTGGCTCGTATGTAATTACAGCAAGCGATACAAGTGGTTGTTCTACTATTGAACAGTTTGATGTTGAAGGGAAAAAGCCAACTGTACCTGTGATTTGTAAAGTGACTAATGATTCCTTGATATTTGCCAATGTGTTGGTTTGGGATACGACTGGTTCCACAGCAGATTCTTTCTATGTGTATAGAGAGTCTTCTGTAAGAAATCAATATTTCAAAATGGCAACTTTTGGAAGGTCTCAAGCGCCAAGATTCGAAGACAACTCCTTTACTAATTGGTCTTCAATCGGAAGTTATTCAGTTGTTGCAATAGATGCATGTAAGAGTGAAAGCGAATTTAGCCCAGTGCATAAGGCTATCTTATTAAGTGCAAAACAAACAGATAGCACACTTATCGAATTGAGTTGGAGTAACTACCAAGGATCTGTATTTGGCGACTACTATGCATACCGTTATTCTTCTCAGTTTGGATTGCAATTACTTGATAGTATTAATGGTATTAATTCTTTTATAGATTACAATGTGCCAAACAACAGCACTGTTCTTTATTATTATGTTGGAATCAAAGGATTGACCAATTGTGGTGATGTAGGAATTTCAACAATTTCTAATTTAAGCCGAGATTTTGGAATGAAGTTAGTTGGGATTAGCAGTAAGGTTCAAGAAGAAGTTTCATTCTTAGTATGGCCAAATCCTAGTAATGGTTCTTTCCAAATAAAACTAACTGGACTTGATACCTATGGAGGGCAATTGATAGTATACGACATACATGGGAAAATCAGGTATCAAAATGGTATTGATTCTAGCTTGCAAGGGTCAACTCAATCAGTAATTTTGCCTGAGATAAGCAGTGGTTTATATTATGTTCAGTTTATTCAAAACGAAACTGTAATTACTCGTGAGATCATAGTTAATCGATAGGTAATAGAGGAGATGATCAGAATAATAGCATCGGTATTTTTTATCATGGTTTCCGGTTCATTGTTGAGTCAGAAATTTGAATGGGCCAAACAAGTTGGCTCATCTGCGGGTTCAGATGAAGTTTCAGCGCTCGCCAGCACAAATAGTGATAACGTCATAGTAGGTGCTGGTTTTTTTGGAGGTACACTAACAGGAACAGCAGCTGCAAGTGGGGGTAAAGACGTATTTGTAAGAGGAACCAATAAAAATGGTAGTGCCAATTTTAATCCGCTCCATTTTATATCAACTGGTGCGAATGATGCGATTAATGCTGCGGTAGGTAGTTCGAATGTTACTTATGTTACGGGAAAACTCCATGGTACACTAGTAGTCACAAATGGCTCAACGAATATTACTGGTACTTATGGTGCTGGAAGTTATTTTCTGGCAAAAGTAAATGCTTCTGGAAATGCGGATTGGGTAGTTCCGAGCACTAATAACCTTCTTAGCGAAGGTCAAGCGGTTACAGTTGACGCAGCAGGAAATATTTATGTAGCAGGAGTTTTCAAAGGCACCATGATATCGGGAACAGACACTATTGTTTCTCAAGGAATTAATAATGACATATTTATCTACAAGTACAATTCTTCTGGCGTTGCTCAATGGTTGAATTCAATTACAGGTTCTGGTAATGAGGAAGTAGTGAGCTTAGAATATGATAACACAAACGCTAGATTATTAGTTTTAGGAAACTTCAATCAAACTATTCAACTTGCAGTAAGTAGCTTTTTAAATCCTGCTTCAAATGGTGCTTATGATGTGTTTATTGCAGCTTATAATTCCAGTGGTGTTTTAGGATTGAATACAAGACCATTTTACAGTAGCGGAAATGTAATATGTACAGATTTGGTAATCATGACGGGTGGTGATATTGCTATTGGTGGTGGATTTACCGCTTCAATAAATGATGGTACACGTAGTTTTAATTCAGCTGGAGGAGAGGATATTTTTATTGGAAAAGTAAATCCAACAACCCTTACGGCTTCTGCCTTAAAGAGTTACGGAGGAGTTAATTCAGAAAAAATAACGCAGTTAGAAGCAGATAATAACCTTTTTGCATTTGGAGAGTTTGGTTCGAACCTGACTTTTGGAAGTTATTCAGCAACCGCCAATTCTTCAAACGATGTTTTCTTACTTTCTTGGAATAACTCACTTACGGAATTCTCAGCTCACGGTGCAATAGCTGGAACAGGTTCTAATATTGTTACTGCAAAAAGCATGAAACTGGGGGGCAGTAGAATATATTTTTCAGGTAAATTCAGAAGGATTGTAAGCTTTAGCAATGCAGGAACATTTGCTTCAAAAGCGGTTTCTTTTTTCGATGGGTATTTAGCGAGTGCAAGTGCTAAAGAAATTTATTGCCCGATTGATGATAGTGTTTCGTTGGCATCAAATCTTCGCTATAATATTGCTGGAGATAGTGCTTTGCTCTGTTTTGCTGATTCAGGTCAGTTAAGCGCTCTGGCAACGTCAACTTCTTATAGGTACCAATGGTATAATTCTATTGGGTTAATTACTGGAGCAACTAATCAAAACTTCCAAACAAAACAAACGGATTCTTTTCGCTTGGTGATAACTGACATTGTAAAAAGTTGTGCAGACACTTCACGTTTTATTAAAATTCATGTTGAGGATCCCGTTACGCCTACAATTGAGGATACAATAGTTTGCGATGGTAAAGGACAATTTTTAATAACCCTATCTCCTGCATATTCTCTCACTAATGGCGGTTCGTTAACGGGAAGCCCAGGAATTAACCAAAGTACCGGCGAGTTTTTTAGTGTATTCGCTGGGGCGGGAATTGATACTATCGTTTATGTATTTGAGGATATTAATGGCTGTAGAGGTAGTGATATCGCTACTTATGAAGTGCGTGCGAATCCAGTAATTAGTTTTGGAACTCTTCCTATCTATTGTGAAGGAGATTCAAAGGACACTCTTAAATTTGGTTCTAGCGTTGTGCCAAAAGGAACAAGTTACTATGAGATTTCAGGAGCTAATTCATATGGAATTCAAGATAGTATTGTCTTTAGAAGTGATTCGTTGCCGGCAAATCAAACTCCCGGACATTCAGTAATCTATCATACTATAGATTCAATTGGATGTAAAAGTGCTAGGACAGCCTCAATAGTTGTTAATCCCAAACCAAATGTGTTGTTCAACTTTTCGTCACCAAGTCCATTTTGTAGCAACACATTGTCTTTTACTTTGGTAGGTGGAAATCAACCTGGAGGATATTACTGGGGCAATTCTGTGGATTCTTCAAATGCCACATACACACCCTCTTTAGCCACTTCAATAACCGATAGGGCTAATTTTTCATTTAAGGATAATTTAGGATGTTCAGATACAGCTTCTGTTATTTTTAATGTTGATACTGTTCCTATTGTATCGTTTTTATACACAACTAAAATATGTACCAGCGATTCATTGATTAATCTTACTGAAGGCACTCCTTCTTTGCAGGGTAATGGACAATATAAAAGTCCTTGGGTAAGTTCAGGAAACTTTTTTCCTAGACTCTCCGGAGTTGGAACTCACCCAGTAACTTATGTCTTTGTTAATCAAAAAGGTTGTCAAGACTCGGTAAGTCAAAACTTGATAGTTAATTCGTTGCCTGGAGTTAGTATTGCAGCTGTTCCACCAATTTGCGAAAACGAAAATTCTAGATTGATTACTGGAGGCGCCCCTGCGGGAGGAACTTACTCTGTTAGAGGGCAGATACTTGTAAATGGATTATTGGATCCGTCAAAATTTCCAGTACTTCCAGGAAGTATTCAAGATTCTGTAGTTTATACTTATACCGATACAAACAATTGTACATCTATAGGAATTGCTAGTCTTTTAATTCGAAGGTTAAATGGTCTAGTGTTTAATCCAGTTTTGACTCTAAATAGACTTTGTAATAATGATTCTATAGACTTATTTGCAATGGGCGATACCTTATTTTCACCACCACCTGCAAACGGAGGACGATTCTTGGATGAATATGGTGAGGTAATTTCTATTTTTAGAGGTTGGGATTATTTGCCTTTAGGATCGGATACCGCAACTTTAAGCAGGCTTCAATACATATATGATTATAGTAGTACAGGATGTTCTGATACAGCTACTAGATTCCTTCGTATTTCCTTTAGTCCAAATGCTTCCATCAAACCAATTCCCTTTGCTTGCGCTGGAATTGACTTCGAAATAGAAGGGCAAGGAGGTATTACTTATCTGTGGGATAATGATAGTACTATAAACCCTCTGCCTATTATACAAGACTCAGCAACTAAGTATTTTGTAACTACTACAAATATTAATGGTTGCAAGGATTCTGCAAGTGTTTTGGTTGAACTTTCTGATGGTTCTATTATAACAGGAAAAGAAACTACTATCACTCTCAAAAAGAGAGGGGAAGTAACGATTGATATTCTAGATGCTTATCCTGCGGATACGGTGGAGTTGATTGGAGAAATAACCCTACTTAATCAACCTGAAAATGCGACACAGTTCTATCAAGAACAAGGTAAAAAACAAGATATTCTCTCCAGTATTTATTATCAACCGGATCCAGAGTATCGAAGGAGAGACACCATAAATTACAAGGTTTGTGATATAATTTGTACCAATTTATGTGATACCGCTCAATTAATTTTTAATGTTTTAGGTGATCCATATGATTTTATTCCAAATGGATTTAGCCCAAATGGAGATGGAATGAATGATAGATGGGTTATTCCTGGAATTGAAGCTTTTCCAGAAAATCAATTATATATCTATAATCGCTGGGGCGATTTAATTTTTCAAGCAGCACCCTATCTAAATGAGTGGGAAGGTCAGGCGAATAAAGGAATTGGAGGAAGTGATAAAGTTGGTGATGGAATTTTCTTCTACGTTTTAATTACAAACGATGGTGAGCCTATTAAAGGATCAATTGAAATGAAATCGAATTGATGCGAGTTTTACTATATGCCATATCAGTGTTACTCTTTATTTCATTTGGAGTTAAAGCACAGCAGTCGCCCGACGTTTCCCAATATGTGATTCATCAGCCTTTTGTAAATACAGCAGCAATTACAAAATCAGGCGCGCAAAATGGAGCCTTAATTTTTAAACAACAATGGATTGGATATGAAGGCGCTCCGTCAAGTTTGTTTATGAACTTTAATATGCCGCTTAAATCGCCGAACCGTTTTGCTGGTATTCTAGTGACAAATGACAATATAGGGATACATAATAATGTGCGTATTTCTGGAATATATGCGCATAAATTTAGAATAGATAGAACAAGTTTCTTTTCACTTTCTGCCGCACCGGGACTAGAGTTTATCCAAAGTGATTATACTCAAATTCAAACAGATTTCCCTGATGATCCAACTTTTCAAGGATCAGCGACTTCTTTATTCTCAATGAACATGGGAGCAGGGGTCTTTTATTTTAACAAAAAATTCTATGCAGGTTTAGCGCTCCCAACCTTGTTGTACAATCATTTTGAGCCATCAGGATCAGAGAATAAGGGTACAATTGGATTCGATATAAAGCAAATTCCGTTGAATTTGACTGGAGGTTGGGAAAAAGAATTAGGTAAGTTCTTTTCGTTACAACCTTCTTTTTTGGTGAAGTATGAAATTGCTTCTGCAATGCAAATAGATATTAATGCTATGATAGAATATCGCGAGATGATTGGTTTTGGTTTATCCTATCGCACAACTCGTTCTTTGAATATCATGGCTAATTATAGAATAAGTAAATTGTTTAAAATAGGCTATGCTTTTAATACTCAAGTTGGATCTCAATTGGGTTCTTATCATTCTGGAACACATGAAGTAGCCTTGCTCTTCGGGATGGAGAATGGTCGTCAAGCAAGTATCAATTTACCTAAGAAAATTAAAAAGTACCGCAAGAAAAAAATTAAGGCTCGAAAGAAGGCACTTAAGAAATTGCAAAAAGAAACACCAAAATTATCACCTGGTGGAAAACGAGAAAAAGAACAACCTTACAGCTAAAAAGGGAAGGTCAATTTCATTTGAGATTTAAGAACTTTTTCATTTAGCGATTTTCTATCCTTATTTTTCTCGTTAATACCCCCATATTTTCTAGATTTTTAGACTAAGATTTCTTTTGATTTAATAAACAGTCTCTATGTCTTTGTATAAGAATAATAGGATGCATTGTATTGTATGTGAAAGGAAATATTCACGTAATAATTAAGAATACAAGCAAATAAAGGACAACTTATTTTTGATTGTAAAGGAGTTTCTCTAATCCGTTTATTTTAATTTCATAGACCGTATGCAATTGCATTCCCAATTGCCCAGCAGGAAAGGCATTTTCTCGAGCCATCCATTCTAAATATGAAACTGGGATTTTCGCCAAAATAGTATCCTTATACTTCCCATAAGGCATCTTAATAATTAGCAAAGATTTTAGTATTTCGTTTTCCATTTTAGTAGCGCTAAATTAATTTTAAAATAGTCAATTGAATTCTAAACATTTCTAGTATTAGGTTGTTTTTAGATTAGAGAGACAATGTTGGTTTAGTTACCGACTGGTTGGTTAGGAGTAGCCAACCTGTTTTCATGGTTAGAGTGAAAGGGGGAGGAGTCCCCCTTTTTTTATTTCCGATACAGAATGCAATCTGCTTTGTTAATCAATTATTCATAAATTGAAGGTAAAAGAAGGTAAACCACATTAAAATTTTTTTTTGGCCTCATGACAGTTTCTAAGTAAGATTATCGGTTGGGTTCTTATAGTATTTAATGCAGGCGTATTATTCCACAGTAAAAACCTTCTCTGTGTTCACGCAACAATATAAATAAATAGTTTATTTAGTTTAAAGTTAGTTTCTCTTCCCATTATATTAAATATTCTGATGAGGGTTTAAAATGAGGCATATTCGCTTATTCCTACATTAGAAGAATAACAATTGTTGTTACAGTTTTCACTGAAAGAAGTTTATGAGTCAAGATTTGCTCAATTAGCAGTTGGCCAAGCAGCGTCATCCGCTTTTACACAGGCAAGGTTTGGATTTTGTGAAGCACGAATGGAAGATATGTTGTAGTTCTTGCCATTCTTAAAATTAAGGCAGGTCAGTTGATTATTAAAACCCAAATAAGATAAAGCAGTATTTGTGTCTAAATCAGGGCTTGTAAGTTGATCATTGTCATACTCCAAAGTATCTAAAGCAAAAGTTTTCAATGCCTATTAAAGCCCCTGTGGCTAAATTATACACACCTAAAGAAGTTATAGTGTTAATATCAGTTGTAGTTACAGAATTATCTAAAACAGCGTCATATTCTTTGTCTATTAATCCTTGTTCAAAATTATCATCAGAGATATAAGTTTTTGGTTGTGCATTTATAATTCAAATTATTGCTACGATAATTGATGTAAGGAACTCTTTTTTTTTCTAAAAATTTACTTGATGTTTCTGTAAAAAAGAGAAATTATTTAAACGGAAGAAAAAAAATAGTTAGAATAGGTTATAATACCTATTTCTCAAGGTATATGCTAATGTTACAATTTAGGAGCTTACGATTTTCAAAGAGTGAGTCGTTAGAGTAGATCCATATATTGATTTCTATGGTTTTATGAAAAGTTGTTTTAACGATAAAAGTGAAAGGTTTTCATAAAAAATATGCATTTTAATTACATGAGGAAAGCTGATTGCTGAAATAAAAATAAAAAAATAAGCAACGCATTGCTCAACATCTAATTTCAATATATATATAAATATCATGTACATCAACAGCGCTCCAATATTAAAGGGTAGTGCGCATTGAAACATTTTTAGATGTGTGTAATGAGTCTTCTTTTTTAAATGCAACCAGCCAATCCTGCTGTGTTGAAAGATGAAATACAAACCAAAAGTTAAAAGTAAACTTACCTCAGAGGACAGAAACAAAAATACTATGATCAGTAACCATTCTAAATTTCGTTTATAACAGGCATATAATAACGGAAGCGTTAATATCATATTGGCAAGAAAAACTGTATCAAAATGCGTTTGAGGAACCTTAATTGACATAACCAATAGAATATTTGAAAACTCTTGAAAGTGATTTAGAAATATAGAACTCAATAAAATGGTACCCCAGCAAAAACTTAAAAATTTAGATTCAATTTTCCAGTTTTTCATTTCGGTTTGTCCGAAATGCCAAGCAGAATAAATTAAAAATAGGGTAAGTCCAGCTATGGGGATATAAATCCATAGCAGAAGAATAGGCAACATCATTAACAAGTAGTAGGCTATAAAACTCAAATCAACCTTTGGGGTCTTATTTTTTGGCCCGGTAAGATGATCCAATGCTCCATGTGGGATTCCAAGAAAAAACATGCCTAGAGATAAAACAACAACATTATTATATGATAAACTTAATAAGCTATTTACTGATACAGTATGATCAAATAGTATGTAAATTATCATTAGAATAGGAAAAAAAATATCTTTAATTCTCCAATAAATCCAGTACAACAAAGATTTCACAAACAAACCAATTTGTAATTTATAAAACATGGATAGATCGTCTTTAAAAGAAGTTTTCTCATCCAAAAAATTCAAAACAAATACAGGAGATTTAGCAGTAAATAATCTTTCAAATATTAATTTGCCTTTGCTAGGCCAAAGGGTAAGAATAATTAATAAAAGTTGATCATAAAAAAGGAATCTCCTCTTAGGTATGAGTTTATGTGCTTTCAATGTTCCACCCGAACAAATCAATTGAGCATGACGATACATATTTTTAAATGCATATCCTGTACTTGGCTTTACATTTCCAGCTCTAGTTCCTATACTTATCCATTTTTTACCTGAAGATATTCTTGGCAATTTAGAACTCATTGGAATTATCCCTTGTTCTGTGTCTATTATTTCGTAAGATCCAAATTGTGCTCTAATGTATACATCTAATTCTTTTTTCGCCTCCGATTTGTTAATTATCTTTTTTCCAAATCTTGTAAGTTCAATCAGAGCAGAATTTGAGCTATATGGTAATATATAAACAAACTGCGTAGCTGTGTTTTGAGGAACTCTAAAATCCATCATACGATATACAGAAGGATCTAGTATTGCTTCAAATAATTTAACTTTTAATCCATAAAAAGATTGGGATATATTGAAATTATCTTCGTATAAATTCTCTAAATCTGGCGGTCTACTGTCAAAAACCCAAGAAGCTGAATAATTGTTTTCATCTGTTTGTATTGCTAAATTTAGATTTTCATCTACTTTTAATACTGATTCTTTTACATGAGAAATATTATATTCTGACGCGATTTTTCTAGACCAACTATAAAGATCTGAGCAATCAATATGAAAATATTCTAATGGATCAATTAAACAACTTTTATTGTCGTTTATCTGTATGCTATTCCAGCTTTTGGAAACAATAGTTTTGAAGTTTTGATATATTTCGTCTTCTTTTTTTGACCAAAAACAAAATGTTTTATCATTTTCTTTCTTTTCATTTGGATCAATAATTAAAATATTTTTCCCCTTCAATAATGACTGCTTTTCCATTTCAATAATCAAAATACAGGTGCTGGCTCCCCAGCCAACAAAAACTATATCATAATGATTATAAGTCGACATCTATTGAAATTATCCTTTCATTAAAACTAATCCATAGTGACTAAATAGGCTAATGAGTCGATCATACTTCATACTTCATTAACGTTAATGCGAAATGTTCATCTTAAGACACTAGTTTGCTAAATTAACTAATTAGTATAAAAATTTAATTTATTTCGATTATTTACAATGCAATTATAAGTTGAGCTAAACTGTATATTAGTCTATTTTGGGTTTTATTGTACTCAATTTAATTTTCAAATACAATCATTTTAAAAATGAGATGATTAAATACTTGTTAAAAGTTATTGAATTAACATGTGGAAGATGAGCTCATAAACGAGAATAACAGCCTGTTATAGAATAATTTCCTATTTAATGTGGTGCTACACTTTAGTTTTTATTAGCACTAAAAAAGACATTTGACAGATAGGTAAAATCTAGCTCAATGCTTTATAATTTTCTCACTGACACTAGTGGAAAATAGGGGAGATTTAGGACAATTAAAATCAATGTAGATAACCTAGACTAGAAACTCTAATTAAGGGCTTTAATCACTCCTTAAAAACCTTAAACTCTTGTGTTGTTCCGTTAGCATTTATCTTCAATAAATAAAGTCCTTTTGACTGCTCTTCAAGGTCAATGGTCTCTAATGCTGACTTAATAATTAAGCGGCCTGCAGTTCTGAAGTTTCTCTGCTATAAATTACAAAAGCCCCATTTTCTATTGAAAATAGGGCTTTTGTAAAACTTTGTGCTCAACGCTTATTTGTTTAAAATAAACTTATTCATTGTTGTCCCATATTTTATAAAGTATGTTCCATTTTCAAATCCGCTTAAACTGAAAGAAACTTTATTAGAATCGACATCAAGTTCCTTTATCAATTGTCCCATTGGATTATAGATTTTAATACGCTCATTTACATTGAAATTATTTTCAATTTCAATGTAAACTATGTCCGGTTGTTGGGTTTGGGTATATGTTTAGAGTAGAATTAACTATGCTCTCTGCAATAGAAGTGAAATTAAATTCTTTACATTCCGATGTATCTGAACATATACTATCAGTAACAATCACAGCATAGTAACCAGTAGAAATTGGTTGATATGATGCACTTTCGGCACCATCTATAATTTCAATACTATTACCGCATATTATCCATTGATAACTCTTAGCAGTCAGGTCATTCGATACTAACGAATCATTAGATTCTGAAATTGTTAGATCTAAATTAATAATACTCAAGTTTAGAGTGATAACTGAATCACAACCGACAGCATTAGGCATAGTATCCGCAGTAAGATCCACTGGTTGCATAGGTTATATTGTTTTGAGCCCAAGTATAACTGGCGCATGCTATAGCATTAATAGTTGAACTTGAATTGTTGATAGTCAAGTTTAAAGTGATAATAGAATCACAACCAACAGCATTAGTCACAGTATCTGTAAAAGCTCCACTGACTGTATAAGTTACATTGTTTTGAGCCCAAGTATAGCTGGCGCATGCTGTCTGCAGGCTACTTGAATTACTCGAGTTCCTTATGGTCAAGGTTAAGGTAACAATAGAATCACAACCAGCAGAATTAGTAGTTGTGTCTATATAAGTTCCATTTGAAGTGTAAGTTACATTGTTTTGCGGCCAAGTATAGCTATCACATGCAGTATTACTTATACTTGATTTATTAGAGCTATTAACAGTCAAGTTTAAAGTGATAATAGAATCACAACCAACAGCGTTAGTGACGGTATCGGTATAAACTCCACTTGATGTATAAGTGACATTGTTTTGCATCCAAGTATAACTGTCACAAACCGTATTATTACTAATTGAATTACTCGAGTTCCTTATGGTCAGTGTTAGGGTAACAATAGAATCACAACCAGCAGTATTAGTAGTTGTGTCTATATAGGTTCCACTTATAGTGTAAGTTACATTATTTTGAGCCCAAGTATAGCTATCACATGCAGTGTCACTGATGCTTGAATTATTAGAGCGATTAACAATCAAGTTTAAAGTGATAATAGAATCACAACCAGCAGCATTGGTAACGGTATCGGTATAAGCTCCGCTGGAAGCATAGGTTACATTGTTTTGCGGCCAAGTATAGCTATCGCAAGCCGTATTACGTTACTACTTGAATTACTCGAGCTTATTCACAGTCAAGGTTTAAAGTGATAATAGAATCACAACCAGCAGCATTAGTAACGGTATCGATATAAGCTCCGCTGGAAGTATAAGTTACATTGTTTTGCGCCCAAGTATAACTGTCGCAAACCGTATCATTACTACTTGAATTACTGGAGCTCTTAATAATCAGGTTTAAAGTAACAATCGAATCACAACCAGCAGTATTAGTGGTTGTGTCTATATAGGTTCCACTTGAAGTGTAAGTTCTATTGCTTTGCGACCAAGTATAGCTATCACATGCAGTATCACTAATACTAGAGGTAGAAAGCACAGGCTCTACAATTGAATCTACAATCGTCGTTGTACAGGTATTATTGTCAGTTACGGTTACCGTATATGTTCCAGGTGAAAGGCCAGTTATAGTATCATTTGCAGAAGAATTACTCCATGAATAGCTATATGGACTTATACCACCTGTGGAGGATGCAACTATAATTCCATTGCCCAGACCATTACAAGTTACATTAGTTTTTGAGAGAATGGAAGCAGTTAAGCCCTGAACTTAAGCTAGCTTTTCCAATAGAGCTATATGCTAAACCACATGATCCATTTACTAAAACAACACGATATTGAACTTCAGAAGAAATATTAGTTAAACTATAAGTTGCGCTTGTATTGGTAATGTCTGTCCACACCACTCCTTGATTAATTGATTTTTGCCATTTTTGAATAGTCCCAGTGTAACTCGTCAGTGTAAGAGTTCCACTCGGAGTTGATGGGACTGCAAAGTAAAACACTACTTAAGGATCCTCCAGTAGGCGGAGTGCCTGAGATCACTGTTATTGATTTTGAATTTGAGTTTTTAGCTGCTCCACAGCCTGTTGTTTGCACAACTGCTCTAAAGTAAACTGTTCCTGCGGTGGTTATTGTTCGTTTTAGAGTGTTACTGGTATTTGTTATATCAGTCCATGTAGTGTTGTTTGTTGAGGTTTGCCATTTTACTATACTCCCTTGATAACCAGAAAGGACAAGCTCCACCTGGCCACCAGTGCATATAGAAGAGTTTAAGAGCCGTTATATTTCCTGGAAGTGTTGGCTTAACCGTAATAGCAGCACTTGATGTTGCTAATCCGTTACATGTACTTGGGCTAGTAGCATTTACTACTGCTCTGTAGTATGTTGTTTGTGTTATGTTAGTTGCGGTATAAGTTAAAGTTGTATTTGAGATTGCTGACACCTGCAGTAAAAAAATTATCATAAGAGTACTCCCACTTAACAACTGTGCCTGTTAATCCAGTGATTGTTAAAGTTGTAGAATTTGAGGATGCACAAACATTGACGCCTACCACCACTAATAGACACCACTTGAAGAACCTGAAACAGCTATACGTCTCGAACTAATAGGGGTGTTGGTTGTTTTGTCATTTGGCATTCCACCATACTCTACTAGATAATTACTCAGGGAACTAGCTATGTTTAAGTCATTCCATCGTCCTCCATTACTGGAATAGAATTGACCAACATGCTCACTCCTGCCAGAATTATTTGGCTCTCCTCCGTTCCAATTCGAATACTGACCGGATATTTTTGTTCGATGGTTTGAGAATTGGGTACCTGCTTCAGGACCTGTAACCCAAGTCCACTTCTGTTCTGATGCACTTTGGTTTGCATATTTGGTTGAGCCTACGGCATCATTAATTTGAGCGAAATCATCAGAAGCCCCCATCCAAGCGGCTGAATTCATAATCTTCCATATAAAATTATTTTCTGCTGCACTTTGCATCGTTGCCAGATAACCCACTTTTCCAAAGTATGAGCGCAGCGCTGCTTTTGATTTTGCCGATGACCAATTGCCAGAACTAGAAACGGTTTCATAGAAGTGCTCAGTTAAAGGATTGTAAAAAACCGTACCAGCTACAAAAGTAATTTCGCGCAAAGAAGGATAACAAGTTGCATTACTTGCCTTAAATGTCACTCCTCTCAAAATGTATCCCATTTCGGAGCTGTAGTCGTTCCTGAAATGTCAAAACACCAATCGAACTATTAAAGCTTGCTGAAATACCAGTAGGTAAAGAAGTTGGCGCGATTAAAACATCACCCGAAGTATTTGACTGGGTTATTTGAACTTTAAAACCATCAATTGTTCCGTTTGCTGTTATCGAGATATTTGAATCAACGATAGTTCCAACGTTTTTAGTTACGCTTAGTTGTGAGCCTGTTCCAAGCAAAGTAATTGAGGTGGCGGCTTGGCCCATTAGCAATGCGCTAGAGAGCAGAGGAAAAAATTCAGAAAATATTTTTCATTATTTTTTAATTTTTAACGGCGAAAATATTTAAAAAAAGTATGTAATTTACGTACTATTATAATTTTAATTTTAGTTAGGGAACAATTACTAATTAGAGAATTCTCATATGACTCACCGCTCGATCGTTAACAAATTTTGCAGCCAAGGATAAGCAGCACACTAAGGCCATTAAATCACCTCATCAAAATAATTAATATTAATGAGTAGTTAAGCTACTTTTAAACCCTTTAATGTTCAATATAGGGATGAAAAATAGGTTATTTTTAAGTTGAATAATACTGTTGTACTTGGTATAGACCAATGCAGATAACCTAGACTAGAAACTCTAATTAAAGGCTTTAATCACTCTTTAAAAACCTTTGATTGTTGAAGGGTAACATTAGATTATGCCTGAAATTATTTTATGCTGTGTAGGTTACTTACAAATAAAAAAAGTAACTAATACTCACTATCAGTTATTTACAATTATAAGTTATAAATATGGTACAGATTAGTGCAATAAATACATGTGGTAGGTTATCATGATTCCTCATTTCTGCATACTACTTTCCATTATTATCCTTTTAAATCATCTAGTAATTAATCAGAGTTGCATATCTATGAGCAGAATAACGTTAAAACCTGATTTGGAATCTTTAAAACCCCTGGGATATTGGGTAATTTGAAAGTTGTTTTCCTTTTGAAGTCAAGTGCTCTGTTGAAGTAATAAGCCCAATTTCCTCTTATATAATAGGACATTTGGCATACTTATAACTCAAAGCTTAGCTTTAGGCTCGTGGTATATTTTCATGGCAAAAGCATTAATGTTGATTACACGGTTAATAAAACGCTAAAACGGATAAAAAGTGCTAATTATTTAACTCTCATTATGTAGGCTATTGCGTAATAAGCTGGACGATTCTCATGGGCAGTTGAAGACCCTTTATTAGCTGTTGTTCCACTATGATTATGATTCCCATTAGTTGAAATTGAAGCTCCTCTACCTCTTGTATCCACTCCCGTCCATCCTTCGTCACTGTTGCTAGATTCCGTCATAGATTGCATACTGTATCCACTACTCTGAGAATCATATGGAAGCCTTTCAATTTGATGAGTATGATTTCCATTGCTGCTTGTGGTAAAAGTATGATTATGTTGTGGCATTTGGCTAGCCGATAAGGTTACGGCATCCTGACCACCGGTATTACTATGACTGTATAAGGTCGTTCCATTAGTGCCAATTCCGACAACAAACCTGCCTGATAAATTTGGCGGAGTAATTCCGTTGTTAGTTACTCCGTTACAAAGAGTCCACCCATCTGGCACAGTTGAACCACTCCACATAATTATACCTCCTATTGGTGTTGCGCCATACCCTATAAATCCTGTTGATTTTACCCATCCATCTACTTCTAGTTTTTTAGTTGGAACAGAGACTCCAATTCCAACATTTCCGTGTTTTACACCTGTGGTAGTCATAGCAGTCATATGGGCTGTATCTGCGTTATTATATGAACTATATTCAGTTTTCCAAGAGTTCATTGCATACCATTTAGTATTAGCCGAAGCTCCATTACCATATCCTACAAAAAGAATATCAAGGGTAATATCATAAACCATCATTCCCTGGGAAAACCCAGTACCAGTGCTCATTGCCTCACGCTGAGTAGTAGATAACCTAGGAATAAGCAGCCCTTTATTAGTTGCTTTTAAGTCCAGAACGGAATTATCATCTGGATTAGAATTGTTTACACCAATTTGGGCATAAGATCCTTGTAGGAAGATTAATAAAAAGAAAATAGAAAGTGAGTATTTCATAATATTTAAAATATGTGATGAAAAAATAGAGCCAAAAATTTTAGTTTCTGATAACATAT
>CAJIZH010000002.1 GCA_905181875.1 Flavobacteriales bacterium UBA6770 | reverse complement strand
AAGCTGTGTTACAGCTCTTGGGGTGTAGTATTCCCCTTTATTTCCTGCATCACGCAGTTCAACTAAAATGCTTTCATAGATGTCACCAATACAGTGTTTGTCGTCAGAATTATTGAAGTCAACCTCATTCAGCTTGTTAATGACCTTACGCATCTCGTAACCAGACTTCATGTAGTTATTAGAACCGTCAAAAACTTCTTTTACAATAGCAGCTCTTTTCGGATTCGTAATACTTGTAAGATTCCTTAATGATGCAAAAAGACCTCTGTTGCTTTCAGAATTACTGTCAATAAATTCTAATAAGTTCATCACCAGTAATTCCTTCAGGGTCTGATGCCCAAGTTCTCCATTGAAATTTTTCAGGAACTACTGAAACGTAATTGTCTTTTAGTATTTCAAGTCTTGGTCTTTATCGTCAATAATTTTCAAGAACAACATCCAACCCAATTGCTCTAATCGTTGTGCGTCACCAGAGATACCTCTGTCTTGACGCATAATATTTCTTATGCTGCTAACTACAGCGCTTACGTTTGCCATTTATGCGGTTTTGTATAATTCGTTTTCTAATTCTTTTAGTGCTGCCGTGTATTGTAGGCTTTCCACCAAAAGCTTTTACCAATTCTATCGGTGTACCTAACTTATTCAAAGGGTCAAGTTTTAAAACCTCTGTACTTTCTATGGTTAACAAGCCATCATCTGTGTATTTGTCAAGTAGGCTATTAATTACTGCTTGAGCCTTTTCACCATATTTTGTGAAGTAGTTTCGTTTCTTCACATTATCTGCTCGTTCTTTTCGAGTTAATGGTTTGGACTCAAAAGCAATGTGACATATCAAATCAAAAGGGTCAAAATCTTTCCCAACTTCTTCTTTCAATGCTTCAAAAAATACACCTTGCTCTTCAAGTTCATCAACAATTGCTTTCTTCTTGTCGGATTGATTCCAAGCGATAAAAAGTCATCAATAGTTTTAAAATGTTCGTTATATTTTTCTTGTGCTAGTCTTGTAGGCATTTCAATGATTTTACCGATCTGCTCCTAAATACTGAACACGCTCGTTCACAATCTTACTTGAACACCATCTACACGGATTTTAACTCTAGCTTCCAGCAATATCACCACCTACCTTCTATTTCTGGATAGTTCTGGTGTTTCAGGGAAATCTACTTCTTCACCATCAACATCTAGTGATTACATCATCTGTAGTTTCTTCCTCTGTCCCGTTAAATCATCATTTCACCAACTTGCTTTATCATTACTGGGTCACCATCAAAATCAGGGTCAGCAAATAAGTTGGTTACATTTCTAAAATCCATGATGGTGAAATAAGTTTTTCCGTACTCCTCATTTACTCTAGTACCTCTGCCAATAATTTGTTTAAACTCAGTCATTGAGCCAATATTACTGTCTAAGACAATCAGTTTACAAGTTTGAGCATCAACACCAGTAGTCATTAATTTTGAGGTTGTAGCAATGACAGGATAGCGTTCAATTGGATTAGTGAAATTGTCTAATTCACGTTTCCTTCTTGGTTGTCGCCCGTAATTTGCATGATATACTTGCTGTTTTGAGCAACTAAATCTGCATTGGCGTTAGCCAAGGCGGTTCTCATACCTTCAGCATGTTCTATGTCAATACAAAAAACAATACTCTTTTGCAAATCGGTCGTATCCTTTTAAGAATTCGGTAATTTTTGCAGCAACAATTTTTCTGCGTTCTTCAACAACTATATTTCTATCAAAATCTGTTCGATTGTAGATTCTGTCTTCTACAGGATTTCCGTCTTTATCTACATATCCTTTTGGTGGTCGCCATCCTTCTGCATCAATATCCAAAGTCACTTTTACCACTTTGTATGGTGCAAGAAAACCATCATCTATTCCTTGTTTAAGAGAGTAAGTATAGATTGGGTCACCGAAATATTCAATATTGGAAACCTTGTCTGTTTCTTTTGGCGTTGCAGTCATACCGATATGAGTGGCACGTATTGAAATAACGTAGTATTTCTCGCCAAGCACTGTCTTCTTTTGCACTTCCTCTGTGGCACTCATCAATTACAACTAAATCAAAAAAGTCTGGGCTAAATTGTTTGTAAGCATCAGCTCCTTGACTATCTGACAAGCCTTGATATAATGCTAAATAGACATTGTAAGCAGTATCAATTTTTTTGTGTTTGATGATGGTCATAGCATCTTTGAAATGCCTGAAATCACCTCTTGCAGTTTGGTCAATTAAGGCAGTTCTATCCGCTAAAAAGAGGATTCTTTTTTTAGCTCCACTTTTCCAAAGTCTATAAATGAATTGAAATGCGGTATATGTTTTTCCTGTTCCAGTAGCCATAACCAAAAGGATTCGGTCTTGCTTTTTGGCAACAGCTTCAATAGTTCTATTTACGGCATTTTGCTGATAATATCTTGGAGATCTCCCTGAACCGTCTTGGTAGAAATCTTGTGTGATTATCTTTCTTCAACTTCAGGAGCATCTATGCCCTTTATACTTTTTGTATTTCGCCCATAATAATTCAGGACTAGGAAATTCTTCAAGAGAAAGTTCCTTCTCGATTACACCGTCTGTTGCAGTTTTGTCATGGAAATAAAATCCATCTCCGTTGCTGCTAAACACAAAAGGAATATCCAGTGTATTTGCGTAACCGAGTGCTTGTTGAATTCCACCGCTAACTGAATGATTATTGTCTTTTGCTTCAATAACTGCAATAGGCACATTGGGTTTGTAGAATAGGATGTAGGTCAGCAAACTTTCGCTTTCCTCTGGCTGTCATTCTTCCTTTCACATAGATTCTACCATCTGTAAAAAAGATTTCTCGCCCAAGCTGCGTTTGCTCATCCCAACCAGCACCAGTTATGGCAGGTGTGATGAATTTTGCTTTTATGTCTGATTCTGATAGGTCTTTTTTATTCATGGTCAGATTGAATTAATTCTTTAGGGTCAATATTTAGTAGTTTTGCAATTTCAAATAGTATTTCTAGTCTTGGTTGCTGTCTGTTTTGCACATATGCGTTCACCATATTATAGCTTTTAGCCAATTTGATTAGCCAACCATTTCTGCTTGATTCCTTTACCTTCTAAAACCTCTTTTATTCGGTTCATTTTTGAATTATTTAATTGCGAGTCTAAAAATTGCATTAGTAAGCGAACTAAGTCAGTGAAATAGGGATATATTTAGTATCTCATTAAATGAGCATTAAAATAATCATTCAGTTTGGGTGGCGGTGGGGAAGTGAAAGCTCTTTTGGTGCTGAGGTACGAAGCGACAAATGTGCTTGAACGTGCGGTGGGCTTTTCTTTTTTCAATGGCATACAACAATTGAGTATAGTACATGTATTATATCCGCACTATACTAATCTCAAATTTAATTAATCCAAGGGACTTTTTATTTCCTTGATATTTGTGATAGCTACTTGCGTATATATTTCAGTTGTTTTGCTGCTCTTATGTCCAAGAAGCGCCTGTATATAGCGCAAATTGGTTCCTGATTCTAAAAGGTGGGTTGCGAAGCTATGTCTCAAAGCATGCGGTGTTATAGACTTTTTTAGGCCAGCTTTTTTAGCCGCAGAGCGTATGATATTCATAACACTTGTAGTACTATATTTATTTCCACTGGGCCCTTCAAATAAATAGACCTTTGGTTTCCATTCTTTAAAATACACCCTTAACTCCTCTAATACAGAAGGGCTTAGCAGGGTTATTCTATCTTTATTTCCTTTGCCCTGCCTTACGTTAATTACCATTCTTTTACTGTCAATGTCACTAAGTTTAAGGTCAATTAGTTCGCCGCGTCTTAATCCTGCTGAATACAGCAAACTCACAATACACTTATGTTTTATGTTGTTAGTGTTTTCTATAATCAGTTTCACTTCTTCTTTGCTAATCACCTTAGGTAAGGTTTCCCTTTTTCGAGGACGCTCAACAGCGTAAAAACGATTGGGCATACCCAAAACGACTTCATAATAGAACTTTACGCTATTGATCATTTGGTTAATGTAGGAATCCGATTTGTTCTCAATTACCAAAGACTGAAGGTAGGATCTGATCATTTCTTCATCAATTTCTAAAAGTTCTATTTCTTTAAAATGATTGATAAATTGTTCAAACATTCCTATGTATGTCTTGGAAGTGTTTAATGCATAGTGCTTTAGCTCTAGTTTTTGTAAAAATTCCTCTGGGCAAGCTCGATAATCATTTTCCAGTTTTCTATTTCGGTAGTGTTCAACTGAAGCCACTTCGCTCTGTTTGGTCTGTGCCTGTTTTGGAAAAAAGTTGCTGCAATTCACCCAAGCTACACCTTTAAAATCTTTTAAAATAAGATTCAAATTATTGGGTGTATTTTCAACGTAAGCCATGTTGTATTCCTTGCTCCACTTTGGTTTTGGGAGTCCTTTTACAACAGTCTGTATCAATTTATTGGGATAAAATTGAATTCCAATTTTTTTTTGATTTTCAATTAAGAGATGCTTTAAGGTCACATATTTAGTTTTCCGATCCATTGGTTTTTTTTGTAAAAAAAGCAACAATTAAACTAAAAACAAAATCATTTTAATTAATAGTCATTTTTAACCGTTATAAACGCTTAATGGATAAAGCCTTATATTTGGTGGTATATTATGAGATTAAAGTGTAAGATTTGTAAAAAAACATTGGTAGGTAGAGCAGATAAAATATTCTGCTCCTCTAAGTGTAAAAACTATTATCACGTAAATCTTCGAAACGCAACCGACATTCAAACACTCGAAATTGATAGTATTCTTCACCGCAATCGATCCATCCTTTTAGAAATTATTGGAAAAAATGGAACTCAAAAAAAAGTACCTCGAATTGTATTGGAGAAAAAGAAATTTAGATTCAAGTATTTGACTCATTTCCACGTTAATTCTCAAGGAAAAACCTTCCATTATAATTATGACTTGGCATGGATGGAATTCTCAGACGACGAAATTCTAATTGTAAGAAAACGATAGTCACTATCTATTTATCAAAATTAAGGAGTGTAGCATTTATGTTGCAATTATCAAGCATGGGTGAATAACAGAATGGAAATACTGCACATTATTCAACAACAGGGTTTTTTAGTTGATTGTATTCTTTGGAATTAGATCAACTAAAACGTGATTTACTATAACAGAAAGGAAAAAATTAGTGTTGTTTTTCTACCCAAATCCTATCCTTTCCTTTAAACTCAGGGGTTTGAATGCTGATCACTTTAACTTCATTTTCTGTATTGTTTTTAAAGGAATGAATCTTTCCTTGAGGAATACGCAGGTAATCTCCAGGTCGGATTAGATAGCTGGTGTCACCTATAAAAAATCTTCCTTTTCCTTCGAGCACATATATCAGTTCAGTATGCTGTTTGTGATAATGCGGTTTTACGGAATCTTGAACCCAAATAATGTACGAAGACTCGTAACTATCAGAACACAAGGAATGAACGTTAACATTGTGATCGGGAGAGGTATTTTTGAGCGCATCAACATTAAAATATTCTTGTGCTTGAATAGTAGAACTAATAATAAGTACAGCAAAAATTGAGGTAATCGATTTTATCATAGAGCAAGTGTAATTTCTGTTTTTAAGCCTGCTAAGAAACTCACCGCCTCCATTCTTTTTTTGCCTTCCAATTGCAATTCTGTAATCCAAATAGTTCCAGATGAATTGCTAACTCCAATGCGTTTCTTCTCGCAAATTATAGTAGGCGTAGACGCTTTTACCTCAGCTTCTTTGGTCGTACGATATAACTTCAATTTAAGTTGCTTGTTATCTACATTTACCTCGGTAAAAGCACAAGGGTATGGGCTCAGTCCTCTAATGTAATTGTGCAATTGATCGATAGATTGATTCCAATCAATTTTGCAAATGTCTTTATTCAGTTTTGGAGCGTTTTTTACATGGGTCAATTGTTTGAGTGCGTCTTCCTGATTGGTTAACGTATAATCATCGGTCTTTATTTTGCCAACTGTTTTTACCACTAAATCTGCACCTACATGCATCAATCGCTCGTATAAAACACCAACGTTTTCATCGGGTCCAATAGCAACCTTTTCTTGATCGATAATAGAACCAGAGTCTATTTCATGTTTTAAAAAGAAGGTCGTAACACCCGTTTCTTTTTCTCCATTCATAATTGCCCAATTAATTGGAGCGGCTCCACGGTATTGAGGCAGTAAACTTCCATGAAGATTAAAAGTGCCAAGTCTGGGCATATTCCAAACGGACTCAGGCATCATTCTAAAAGCAACTACAATTTGTAAGTCGGCATTCAATGCTGTAAGCTCGCCTAGAAAATCAGGATCTTTAAGGTTCGTTGGCTGCAACAGTGTTAATCCATGCTTTTCGGCACATTGTTTTACAGCAGAACCCTGAAGTTTTTTTCCTCTTCCTGCTGGTTTTTCGGGAGCGGTTATTACTCCTACAATATTTTCGCCAGCTGCAATAAGCGCTTCAAGTGATGTTACTGCAAATTCGGGAGTTCCTATAAATACAATTCTCATTTGTTCAATTTAGACTTTAGAAGATTGCCAATCTCCTTTCCATAAGTAGCCAAAAATAAGAAGTCCAAAGGCAATGAAATATGCAAATTCAGCATACCAAACTTCATACAATTCAATTCCGCTTTTGGTGGTCAAATAATAAGTTACCATTAAGTAAAAGGAAACGACTACTACTTCAATAAATAAAGCTGTTAACGTTCTTCCTGTTCCTGATACCGCTCTAAAACCAACGATAACAACACCAAATAAAAACAATACAAAAGCAATTACTCGGAGCACAGGAAGTGCCAAATTCAAGGTTTCGGTATCACTAGAAAAAGGCGTTAGTAAGTGCATACCTCCGAGCCAAATTATAGGCTGAAACAACAATGCGAATCCAATACTAAGCACACAAACTCTGCCCACCATCTTTAAAACTAAATCCGATCTGTTTTCCCCCATTAAGTTTCCTGTCAGTGAATTAGCGGCATCGCCCAAACCAAATACGGGAATAATAAGCACCATATAAATACTTCTAGAAATGTGAGAGGCAGCCAATTCGCGCTCCCCAAGTCCTTCGATCAGCGTAAAAAATGCAAACCAAGAGAAGAAGGAAACAAAATTTTGAATCATTAGCGGACTAGCAGTTCTTAGAATATTTTGGTAAACGCTCAACTGAATTTTTAGCTTAGAAAACAACTCATACTTCTGGTGCGGATAGGAGAAAATGAGGTAAAGAACCAGTAACACGCTGCTAGCACCTTCGGCAATGTTAGAAGCAATAGCTGCACCTTCAACACCAAGAGCAGGAAATCCCCAATTTCCGAAAATCAGTGAATAGTCTAAGACAATGTTTAATACCGCTGTAATTGGCGTTACAATTCCTAAGATCTTTGTGTTGGCGGTACCAACCAATAGTGCCATTACCGTAACATTAATAAAATTGAAATACAAGCCCCAAGATCGATAATTTAGGAAGCGTTCAATGATAGATGCCACAGCATCCGATTCAGTAATAAAAGGTAAAACAGTTGGCAACCCATTGATTAAAAATAGTTGAAGTAAAACTCCATAAAGCATCAAAAAGAGTAGGGTATGATGTACTAAAGTTCCAATGGATAAGTAGTGTTGTTCACCATTTCGACGAGCGATAATAATTTGCACTCCTGACGAGAAGCCCATGCCAATCATTATCAATAACATATAAGTTAGGCCGGCATTTCCTGCACCACCTAATTCAACGGGTCCTAATTGACCGAGGAAAGCCGTATCGGTAAGATTTACAACAGTCATCGATAATCCCATGATCATCATAGGCACAGCAATACTGAGGATATTCTTATAAGAAATTTGCTCTGAGGGATTCACTTAAATAGAAATTTGAAATTATTTCAAGGCGCGAAAATAACTTGATATTGTGGAATAAAGTGAGATTGTAAAGCAGAGGTTTACACTAATCTCGATGTCATGCTGTTCCGAATCTTCGAGGTTATAATCTTGTGATATAATACTACTTGGAGTGGCTGAAATAAATTCAGTAGGTCAATAGACTAACTACTATCATGAAATATCTTTAGTCACCATCATCATCGTCATCGTCGTCATCGTCGTCATAGGTCACCGAAATATCAAGTTCACCAATAACTCTAAAAGAGGTTCTTCTATTTTTGGCTCGGCCAGTTGGATTATCTGTTCCATCGGTCTGCATATTAGCTGCAATGGGTTTAGATTCACCATACCCTTTTGCTAGAATTCGCTTTTTATCGATTCCTATTCTCTGTAAATAATTGATAACCGATTCAGCCCTGCGTTGCGATAACGTTAGGTTGTATGAATCCGATCCTTTGTTATCTGTATGAGATCCTATTTCAATAATTAAAGTCGGGTTTTCTATCAATAAAACATAGATAGAAGTGTCAATAGTTTGCATTGCAATATCACTTAGCGAAGCATCGTCAAAAGCATACAGAATATTAGGAATAACGATTTCAATATCTGGAATCGATTTTAAGGACTGGTCTTTTTTAATTTCATAAGGCTCTTTAATATTTACCGTAGTGGTCGAATCTGCTTTATTGAAAAACCTTTCCTTGTGATAAACTAATTGATAATCAGTATTTTCTTCAAGCAGTATTTTGTAATTCCCGTTTTCATCAGTAATTACTTTATCGGCTAAATACTCTGAGTTTTCTTCATCGTTTCTAATAATTAGGCGTACTTCGACACCGGGTTCAGGTTTATTCGTTTCTTCATTAATTATGGTTCCGGTGAGCTCATGACGAATTAGGCTATTCCATTCTAGCATGAATAAATCGTCGCAGCAATGCGGGTGTTTTAAAGATATACTTCCTGCTCTATTCGAAACTATTATAGCATCCTTGCGATTCGGGAAGATTTGATAATACATGTCGTCAACTGGTGAGTTTACTTCAATTCCAGCATTTTGTGCCTTACCATTCCAACGACTTCGTTCGCCAGTAACATATTGTACATCAAGTCCACCGTAAGATGGCCAGCCAGTAGAGGAGAAGTACAATTTGTAGCTTTTGTTGTCGAAACTGGGCGTCATTTCCTCGCCCATAGTGTTCACCTTGGTTCCGCAATTCCTCGGTTTATCGAATCTTTGTTTACTTATTCTGTATCGAGTATACCACACGTCCAATCCACCTTTCCCCCCTTTACGGTCCGATATAAAATAGATGATTTCACGATCTGGTTTGGCACTTTTTCCAACCGTGGGGTGGGTGTTGGTGAATTTGTTACTGTTTATTTCTTCGTGTAGCTCTAAAGGTTCGCTCCATGCCCCAGATTCATCTTTTCTAAGCATAAAAAGCTGACAGCGAATTTGGTTTTTCCAGTTGGGCCTACAAGAAGTGAAATAGATTCTATTTCCATCTTCTGATTGCGTAAAACTTCCAATGTTTTTATCGTTTAAAGCATTTATGGCAATATCAGCTTCACCTTGTAATTTCCATTCACCATCTGATTTTGTTGCTTGATAAACCTTTCGCTTTGGGATAACTGCACCATCTTCATTGTCTACTTTAAACACGACAGAATCGCTAATTAAAGCAACAAACCAAAAGTTATTGCTGTCAATAATAAATGGCGAAAATTCAATATTAGCATGATTGATTTCATTTTCTAAATGAGTTTCTGTCGTTTCTGTATCGTTTTCATCCTCTTTTGTTGCCATTTCAATTCCAGCGAGTTCAGCTTTTATAAGCTTTTTGTATTTATCGCCATCATTTTTACCCTTGTTTTGCTTTTCAAATTTGTCTAAATAAAGTTTTGCAAACTTGTACTGCTCTCGAGTTTTCATAATACGTGCCATATGAAACAAACACACCGCATACTTATCTTGATC
Organism: Flavobacteriales bacterium UBA6770; assembly: GCA_905181875.1. Taxonomy (GTDB): domain Bacteria; phylum Bacteroidota; class Bacteroidia; order Flavobacteriales_G; family Salibacteraceae; genus UBA6770. The sequence continues at coordinate 254,131 of CAJIZH010000002.1, read as the reverse complement.
TCCGTAATAAGCTTTTGAATACTCGGTAAGTGCACTCTGAAAGTCCCGACTTTGGTCATAAGCTCGAGCAATTTGAAAGTGGTATTTTAATTTCTCATCATCTCTAATTACCAACTCTTTTAAGTAGTCAATTTGGGTGTAGTAATCGTTGGCTCTTAAGGCGCTTTTATAATACTGCTTAAGCTGCGAGTTTTTAAGATCAACAATTTCCGTTTCTTGAGCGCTAAGTTGAAAAAGTGCAACAAACAAAAGCGCGGTTATGAGTAGGTGTCTAATAGCGATCACAAGGAATAGCGGTTTTTTTAAGCAGCATACTAGGACTGGTGTAAATAACTGAAAGTTCAAAAGCACCCCTTAGGTCTGTGCTTGCTTTTAGCTCAGATATGTTGAGGTCATAATTGAAACCAATTTCTAAATTTGGAAACCGCATGCCAACTATTACCACGGCAGCATCAGTATTTCTATTAAACCCATCTCTTAAAAGCACTCCGCCATAAACTCCGGTAGCCTCCATTTGATTCTCTTTCAAATGAAATAGAACATTTGTTCCGTATAGCAATTCTGAAGCCTTGCCATGCGCCATATACATAATATTAGGTAACAACGATATATTACTCAATACATCTACTTGGGCATTAAAGGAAAACGTGGTGCGAATGGGAACTTGATAATCTGTTCCAAAAAAGGATTCATTCGGTTTGTTAATATGAAATAAGCGCAACGCCAACCTCAGGTCTAAATTTATCCAAGTCAATTCCGTAAGCAACACCTGCATTAAAATCGAAGTAATTAATTTGATCGTTTAAAAAGGGGTCTCCGTTTGGTAGGTTGGCATTGAATTGTCCAGTATTTCTATCGTACTGAGATGGGAAAGATGTTCCAGATAAGTCATACGACTTGTGCACGTATGTTGGCTGAAACCCAAAGTGAAATTCATGAATGTCATAAGTCTTATGGTAAGCTCCACTCAATGCAATCTTGTGCATTTTAAGATTAGAACCACCAGTTTCATCAAACAAGTAGACTAGACCTCCAGAAAATTGCTCGTTGTAATAAAAGAAGTTTCTATCGTATCCTATTGCTGTTGTATTAAAGGGTTTTCCTATTGTTCGCCATTGGTTTCTGTGGTTACCTGAAAAACGCCATTGCCCATCCATATTACCTGTTTGCGCTGGGTTAATGGTTAATGGACTCATGTAAAACTGGCTGAAATGTACATCTTGTGCCTGCAGTAAAGCAGTTGAAAGCAATACCAGAAAAAAGATGGAGAAGGTTGTGACATGTTTAAAACACATAAAATCAAAATTGCTGAAATAATGTGATTTAGCAATACACAATCTCATTTGGTTAACAAACCCAAACCTTCGATTCGTGAAAGCCTAACAAAGTGGCACCCAAAGAGTTTTGAGTCTAGTTATATTTGGAAATTAAGATGAAAAACCTTCAATTAATCTTCGCAATTTGCCTGATCTTTTTGCTCTCCAGTCCAGTGCAAGCAAAGCTTACCTGTAATTTTTCTGCTGACACTTTAGAAGGGTGTGCGCCGTTAAGAGTCAATTTCTCCGATTTAAGTTCTGGTGGCGGAACCATAATTTACAGAGAATGGGATTTTGGCAATGGTGGTTTTTCAAATACTAATAATCCTGCACCATCTAGAGTATATGCTACGAGTGGAAAATATACCGTGACGCTTACTGTATATGATGGGGTAGATACAGCGAGAAAAACAGTGACCAATTACATAACTGTTTTCAAAAACCCAGTTGTTAATTTTAGTTTTCAAAAGCTTACAAATTGTCCACCCATTAATGCTAGCTTCAAAGACTCAACGACTGTAGGAGATGCGCCAATTAAAACCTGGTCGTGGGATTTTGGTGATTTATCCATTCCAAGTGGACTTAAAAACCCAACGCATTTGTATGAATATGAAGGACGTTATTCAGTAATCCTAACCGTTAAGGATACCAATGGTTGTAAAGGGGCATTTGAAAGAAAAGACATAATTGTGGTCGAAAAGCCTCAGGCCAGGTTTAGCGCAGTGAATCGATCCGATTGTAAACCTCCATTAAATACGGTCTTTTCTGGTAACAGTTTAGGAAAAGCGCCCCTAACTTACAGCTGGACTTTTGGAGACGGGGGAACATCAACTGCCAAATCACCTTCCCACACTTATACCGCAATGGGTTCTTATGATGTTAGGCTTATTGTTACTGATGGAAATGGTTGCAAGGATACTTTAGCGGGTGCTAAATATGTAACCATAGGTCAAACCAAAGCCGATTTTACAATTCGTGATACGATTTGTTTGCATCAGACTGATAGTTTTAAAAATGTGTCTGTTGGTGCACAAAAATTTCTCTGGATCTTTGGGGTTAGTGATACTTCCGCGCAAAGAGAACCCGTTTTTGCTTTTAAAACGCAAGGCCTAAAGACAATTAAACTAGTAGCGACTTCTAGTCCAGCGTGCACTGATACAGCAATAAAGACGGTTTACGTTCAGGAAATTGTTGCCGATTATAGGGTTACTTATCCCGATCCTTGTTACCTGAATCAGGTAAATTTTTACGATTCATCTAGAATATCTAAAGCAGTTACAGGAATGTACTCTTGGATTCAAGGAACTAAAAGTATTACTGCTGGAGGATTGGATACAACAACGACATTCTTTCCGTCATACTGCAATAAGACTCAACGACAGCTTACCTATGTGGCTCAAACAATTCATGGTTGTAAGGACACAACTTTAAAGAATATTATTGAATATGCTAATTCACAAGCTGCGATTCAAATCATAGGTGGAGATCATTGTATAAAAGATACTTTGACGTATAGATCTGGGGGCTGTTTTTTGAATGGAGCTAAAACTTTCAGTTGGGATTTTGGAACTGGTATAGTAGGGGATACGTCCAATTTGGAAAACCCTACAAATGTTATTATTCTTGATTCTTCAGGAGCGTATTTGTCAAAATTAATTGTAACGGATTCTCTTGGTTGTGTTTATTCTACAAGATCTGCTTACAGTGTAGGTGAAAAGCCCCTTGCCAACTTTATAATCGAAGACGATACCTTATGCTATAGGGAGGTTTTTAAATTTAGAAGTATCTCAACCGATTCCACGAAAATTGATAATTGGGAGTGGGAATTTGGAGATAGACAAGGCGGAAACGGCACCAGGCTAACACACTTCTACGATTCGGTTGGAGTGTATAAAATCAAATTAATCGTAGAGGATAATAGTTGTTTTGACGATACTTCACTTTCAGTTTATATCAGTGGCCCTGCGGCTAACATTGGAAGTAATAATTCGAGTTCTTGTTTTTTACCCTTGCAGCAATCATTTCTTTTGAATTCCATTGGCAGTTACAATCGATTTTATTGGGATTTTGGAGATAGTACGGCTATAGATTCGGTAAATCGAAATCCAACGCATCTATACGCAAAACAAGGAAAATATAAAGTTAAATTGAGCGTTATTAACGACACAACAGGTTGTTTCGTAGAGACTGAACTGGTTATACAGCCCCTCCCTGTAAAAGCAACAATACTGCAGAATGAAGTGGGATGTGCTGATAGTGTTTTTCAATTTGATGGAACAACATCCAGCGGAAATATTGGATTTCGATTTAACTGGAATTTTGATAATGGACAAACAGCAACATTCAATCCTAGACCCAAAACTAGGTTTATCAAGGAGGGTATTTACAACGTTAGACTTATTGTAACTGATGTCGATAGTTGCGCAGATACAGCGATTATGGCTGTTTATATTATGCCAAACAAACCAGCCTTTGCGCTTCCAGTTTTAGATTTTTGTGATGGAGACACCCTTAGGATAAATGCTGCTGATAGTTTTGGAATGCATTTGGGAAAGAGTTTAATTCAGCACGGTGACTACCAAGATTATTTTGATACCATCAATAATGTGTTCAAAGGAAACAGAAACAACCTATTTTATTTCTGGCAAAGAAATGATACAGATATTGTAAATAATTCGAGATTTTACGAGCAAATAATACGGGTAGACAGTACAAAACTAAAAAGGGGTTATGTTTCGGATACGATGACGCTTAGTTTGAAAGCAGTAGATTCTGCCTATCATTACCACCATAGGCTAACACCATTAAAACCCGAGCGTTATTTATATGGAGACCTCCAAGGTTGTATTCAAGATGTTAAGGTTCAAATTGTAATTCACGATCTTAATCCAATTTTTAACACTGACGATTCTGCTGCATGTGCAGGTCAACCAATTACTTTTCAAGATACGTCCCAATTCGGTCTTTCAAAATTTACATGGAAATTCGGAGATGGAGTCAGTAGCTTTTTGCCTGGCCCCACGCATGCATATTCTTCTAGAGGAGTATTTAATGCTACCTACATTACTGAAGCTTCAATTTGTAAGGATAGCTCCATAATTCCTATAACCATTCAAGGAATAGATTCGTTAAAGTTCTATGCTTCGTTAACTGACACAACGTGTTATCCAGCAACCACCTATTTCTTTGATCAAAGTGCAGGAGATAGCATAACATGGCGATATTGGGATTTTGGAGATGGAAGAAGTCTAATTCGTTCTCCGTTAAAAGATTCATTAACTAAAACCTTTACTGACCCCGGAGAATTTAATGTGAAGCTAATAGTTGAAACCTCGTTCGGCTGTAAAGATTCAATTACCTATAACGAGTATATAAGTGTAAAAGGACCTTATGCTCGGTTTTTGGTAAGTGACGATTCAATATGTGTTTTTGATTCAGTTACATTTAGCCTTGATACAACCAACATATATACCTACGAGTTTGAATGGGATTTTAGTGATGGTAGAGTGGATACAACAGATGCAACAGTCAAACAATTATCAAATGTTTATTACAAAAAAGGTCTGCTTAATCCAGTATTGGTTTATCGAGATAGCGCTTTAACCTGTGAGCGAGCATTCACCGTTCCATTGGTTATTGAACAGGTAATTGCAAAGTTTTTAGTAACAGATAGTATTGGCTGTGAGCCATTTGATGGAATATTTACAGATCAATCTATAGGTGGTAATAATTGGACTTGGGATTTTGGAGATAAGAATCTTTCTAGCGCTCAAAACTCGGATAACACTTATTTAAACGATGGAAATTATACTGCTCAATTAATTGCTTTGAATACTCAAAATGGATGTAAGGATACTGCTACAAGAATAATTGTAGTTCAGCCCAGTCCTCAAGTAATTGCATTTGGTGATAGCACTATTTGTCGAGGAGATAGTCTTCAAATCAATGCAACAGGGGCACTGACATATCGTTGGTTACCCATTTCCTATATGAGCAATAGGAACATTAGAAATCCTAAGGTTGGTCCATTAAATACAATAACATACATTGTCTTAGGAACAGATAGTAATAAATGTCAAAGCAAAGATTCGGTGTTAGTTCGAGTTCAACAAATCCCTAAGATAACATTACCAAATGATACTTCTATAATTATTGGCGAGAAGTTCACCGCTTCAGCACTTTCTAAATTTGGAACCAAATTCAGGTGGGAGCCTATTAACGGATTGAATTGTGACACTTGCCTAAAAACAGATTTTGATCCAGTTGTAAGCACAAATTACACGCTATTTGTTACCGATTCATTAGGTTGTTTTGAATCGAGTAAAGTGTTCTATGTCATCGTTGATGAGAAACACTCAATAGACGTAGCAGAAGGTTTTACACCAAATGGCGATGGATTTAATGATATCATATATCCAGCTGGCTGGGGACTTAAAGAAATTTTAGAGTTTAAAGTATTTAACCGATGGGGAGAAATTATTTTTGAATCTACTCCTGCCCAATTAGGTTGGGATGGATATTACAAAGGAGAATTACAGAACCAAGAAACGTATTTATGGTTCGTTAAAGCAATTTCTATTTCAGAAGAAGAAATAACAAAAGAAGGGTTTTTTACGCTGTTTCGCTAGACTGACTTACTAGTGAAAAGGCGCTTATTGCAATTGGTCTTGTTTTAAAATTAAAGGAGAATTTTATAGTATCTTATCTTAGTATTTCAGCCGTTAAATGAATAACAAAAAAACCATACTATTTTTCTCATTTATCATCCTATGCTGTTTGATTGGATCAGCTCAACTTAAGGCTGATTTTGAAGCAGATACCTTAGCGTTTTGTCCTCCATTGGCAGTGAAATTTAAAGACATTTCAACTGGTGGTAGAATTACTTCAAGACAATGGAGTTTTGGGCAAGGAGCATCTTCAAATTCAAATGACCCCTTTCCTTCGGCTACCTATTCTAACTCGGGCAGTAGCTAAATTCACTACTATCGGACAGGCAAGCAGTTGTAAAGAGCCACATTCGGTGAGATTTAAAAGTAATTCCTCTGCCTTGGCTCCCTTAACACATTCTTGAGATTTTTGGTGACGGCTCAACTAGTTCTCTTGCCAATCCGACAGAGACATTTCTAGCAGGAGCATATGATGTTACGCATGTCTTTCGAGTTGAAATTGGCTGTGCAGATATAGTTAAGATAAAAATATTTGTAACGGTTGGAGCTTCCAAAGCTGATTAAAGCACTGTATCCGATACATTTTGCTTATCGGATTAAAATCCAATTCAATTCACAAACCTTTCGGTTGGGGCGATAACCTATGGGGAGAAGAGCTCTATACTTTTAGCGACTTGAATGTTCAATGGAATGGTGTGTATAGAGGAAATCCTTGGCCAACAAATTCAAAACTAGTATACCGAGGGCAATTCAAGAAATACAATGGTGACATAGTTAGGCTCACTGGTTTTATCATAATCGTCCGTTAAAACAAAACATATTTTATTCCTAGATTAAAGGTTTCTCCACGGCCTCCGTTTTGTGCTCTAAAGAAGTTGGTATAGAGTAATTCTATATTAATAGAAGGTTTTAGTTGATACTTGAAACCTAAACCAAATTGAGTGAAATTTGAACTGATCAACCAGTCGTTAATTTGCGGATCTTTAGTATCGTATAAGAAACGAGGAACATGTTGGATCATACCATAGATGGTGGTTTTTTTGGTTGGGAAGTAACTTAATAAAACACTTGCAGGCAAATCAAAATGCGTTATTTGCGATTTACTGCTTTTAAAACGGAATAGCAGATCCAATTCAGCAAATACTTGAAATTTATCGTCTAAAATCATTTTGGTATAAAAGAATTGTGTCCACCATACGTGTCTATTCCATTCAATCCAAAGTAGGTTTCCAACGCCGCTTCCGTCTGGGTTGGAGTAGCCTTCAGGATGTTTTGGTAGTACGATATTGAAGGAACTTTGCAACGTAAAATCAGCAACATTTTTAAATGGTTGAATTTTGATTTTTGGTGCTATATATGACACTCCAACTCTTGTTGAATCGTCGTTTCTAAAATCAAATGCCCGTCCAATTTGGTCATATCCGTCATCATTTTTTGCTTTTCCGGAACCCTTGAGGCTAATGTCCATTCCTAGGTTAATTCTGGCGCTCTTTGTTACTCCGTAAGTGAATTGGATTAGTGAACTGGCAAAAGTTGTCCGGTAACCGGAGTAATCTTGTCCTTGCCAATTGTTTTCACTCTCCGTATAAATGGAATTGAAAATTGTAAAATCTGCTTGGTTCTCTTTTAATAATGAACCTGCATTGTAGGTCTGTAAATTAACTGCGTATGGATCTATTAGCATTTCATCTGGAATAAAAGGTTGAACGGCCTTAGAGGAAGCACCTGACAATGAAGATCCAGCGTTAATACTCCAATCGTAAGGATAATATTTTGGTTTTTGTTCAGTTGAAATTGCTGTCGTTCTGAAAGAGTTAATATATTCAATAATGCTTCCTTTTGCAACAAAATCCTCCTTATACCAATTAAAAATCTCTGAGATTTTAATGTTTCCATCTTCACTTACTTGAATGAAAGTTGGGTTGTTCATAGCAATTTTAGTTTGTCTGTCCAATTGAGCGTCGAGTGTTGCAGGTAGGTATGCCTCGTTAATAATAGGGGGACAACCGATTGCTCCACAAACCAGAACAAAATGAACTCGTGGGTCCTTATAAATTTTCCTTATTTCCTTGTTTTCCAAATCATTCAAAGTCATTTTATTTCCACCTATAACAACCTTGTTTGCTTCAAAAAACCCTCCAATGTCCATGACTGATTCAATTTGCCATTTTTCGATTATTTGATTAATTACCAGTAAGTTATAGCTATTAATTAGAAATGCTTTTTTATTAGGTTCTTCTAATTGGGTTAAGTCTTGTTTTGCAATAATCGTAATCAATTCGTTTAAACTTTTTGAGTTTGCAGCAAGTTTGGAGTAACCTACCTTATTGTTTGTCACGTTTTCGGCAAAGAACAAGTTACTTTTTTCAAAGAAGTCTTGAGCCGGCAATGAAACCGCTAAACAAAGTGCAGAAAGAAGAAGTAGAAAGCGCATTTTAGTAGTTTAAAGTATGCTGCAAAAGTCGACCAACTTGCAGCTCAAAAGTGTTGTATTGATTACATTTCTGTTTAAGTTATTGAAAGGTTTTGATTCTTTGTTTTATTGTCCAACAAATGACAAGATTACCTGAGTCAACTGTGTTTCTTTGTCGTTCTTTTAAGATTATGGAACGAATTGTAATAATAGGCAACGGAATATCTGGGATAACCACTGCTAGAAACGTGCGAAAGCAAAATAGTCAGGCACAAATTATTGTGATATCATCGGAGACAAAGTACTTTTTCTCTCGCACCGCTCTTATGTATGCTTACATGGGGCATATGAAAAAAGAACACATGAAACCTTATGAAGACAATTTCTGGGCTAAAAATAGAATTGAATTGTGTTTTGCGCACGTGAATACCATTGATTTTAATAATCAAAAGCTCCATTTTTCAAATGGAAAACAATCGAATTATACCAAACTGGTTCTTGCATTAGGATCCAAACCCAACAAATTTGGTTGGCTAGGTCAAGACCTTGATGGAGTTCAAGGGTTGTATTCTTATAATGACTTGGAGTTGATGGAAGAAAACTCTAAAAACTTGCGTAAAGCAGTTATTGTTGGCGGTGGACTTATTGGAGTTGAAATGGCAGAAATGTTTCGAAGTCGAAATATTGAAGTAGATTTTTTAGTTCGAGAAAATCGGTTTTGGGGGAATGTACTTCCTAAAGAAGAAGGTGATTTAGTGCACAGACACATAGGGGAGCATGGAGTAAAACTATTACTAGAAACTAACTTACTAGAGATTTTGTCTGATGAAAATGGACGGGTTAGGGCAGTCAAAACAGATACACATGGAGAAATTGAATGCCAGTTTGTTGGTCTTACTGCTGGTGTAAGTCCAAATATTCAATTCCTAAAAGAAGCAGAGCTAGAAACCGATCGAGGAATAGTAGTAAATGAGTTCTTAGAAACAAGTCAACCTAATGTTTATGCTCTCGGAGATTGCGCTCAGTTTAAAGTAGCACCAAAAGGGCGCCGAAATATTGAACAAGTATGGTATACTGGCCGAATGATGGGAGAAACATTAGCGAAAACCTTAACTGGTAAAAAAACAGAATATAAACCAGGAAATTGGTTCAATTCTGCTAAGTTCTTTGACATTGAATACCAGACTTATGGAGTTGTATCGGCGCAGGTTGAGGAGGAAAACGAACAATTTTATTGGGAACATACCAATGGAAGGCTGGGTGTGAAATTCGTTTTTAATAAGTCTAGTGAACAATTTGTGGGTATCAATACGTTCGGAATTAGAATGCGCCACGAGTTGTTTGATAAATGGCTAACTCAATCAAAATCAATTGATTTTGTGATGGAGCATCTCGAAGATGTTAACTTCGATCCTGAACTTTATAAACAATACGGAAGCGAAATAGTGAATGCCTACAACGGTCATTTCGGTAAAAACATTCAAATCAAAAAAAAGAAATGGGCAAGGATTTTTTCATAGGATTTTTGAGTCTTTGTTTTTCCTTTTCAGCTATTGCTCAGCCTGCTGTTGATGGTTTTATGAAGGGTAAAGGAAATATAGATCTAGTGGGAGGTTTGACTTTCGATAGCTTCTCAAAGTTTCATGCATCTGATGGGTTAGTTTCGTTGAGCAGAACAACTACTAGCGCCAGTTTTTTTGCTTCAGCTGGAATAACCAATTGGCTGGATGCTCAAATAAACTTACCTTACGTAATGACTGCTTCAAATTGGTCAAATTTGCAAGATGTTTCGGTCTTTTTGAAGGGTAGATTTCTAAATAAGGCAACAAGAAAAGGAACGTTTTCTAGTCTCGTTACAACAGGGTTCAGCACTCCAATTTCAAATTACCCAACTCAAGGCTTAAATGCAATTGGGCAGCAGGCAAAGGCCTTAGATGCTCGATTGGTGTTTCAGTATTTTGCAAATAATGGCTGGTTCGGAATGCTTCAAGGAGGCTTCACAAGTCGTTCAAATCTCACTCCAAGCTCAGTTCCAGTTGCAGTGAAAATTGGAAAAGCAGCTTATAATTATTATTTTGATATTTATTATGATTTTCAAAATGCTGATGGTGGGTCCGATTATCGAGATGGAAATAATCGCCCCTTCACAACTTTAGGAGTTTCCTATCACAAATTAGGTGGGACTTTTTATAAGCCATTTAACGAAGGTAAAATGGGCGTTGCATTTGGCGCTTATTCTATTTTGACGGGAAGAAACGTTGGACAATCTATTGGCGGCAGCGCTGCATTTATTTACAAAATCAAATACCTGAAAAATGAGTAACACAAACGAAAACAATTTGGTGAAATCCTTGGGAGTACCGACTGGATTAATGCTCAGTTTTATTGGATTAGTAATTTTGATATTATCATGGGTTGGAGTTAGTTTATCCCCAATTTTTATGTGGATATGCTTAGGAAGTTTGCTAACAGGAATGATGGTATTTGGTATCTCAACCTATGCAGGAGAGTCTGAGGGAATTAAAAATAATGGGATATGGACGAACACACTTACTAACAGAGGCCTTTTAGCCTGGGTAAGTGGAGTAGTAATTACTGGGTTTTATGTAGAGTTGTATTGGTTTCCAGAAATGCTAGGGTTAAGCGCAGAAGGAACAAATACTGGATTAATCGCGTTTTTTGACCCTCTTAGTTATGCTTTAAAAGGAGCTCCAGCTAGTCAATGGTTTGTTTACGGTACCATCTACACAATTTGCATTGTAGGATTAGGAGTTAAATTTATTTTCAAATACAGACACAGTCGCTATCAAATGTGGCGTACCATTTCGGTAATGGCAGCGCAACTATTCTTGGCTTATTTTATTCCTGAAATTTTGGAAGGAATGAATCAAGATCAACCTTATTTTGTTAAAGATTTGAAGCATTTCTGGCCTTTAAATTATTACTTTTTTGAAGACTGGCACCTTAATAATATGACAGACCAAGCTTCTGGTTCTATGGGTATGTTTTACATGGTTTGGGGAATTCTTGGTTTTACTGTTTTGACTCCAATTATAACTTACTATGTTGGTAAGAGATGGTATTGCAGTTGGATTTGCGGGTGCGGAGGACTGGCTGAAACTGCAGGAGATCCATTTCGTCATTTATCCGATAAAAGCATAAAATCTTGGAAGTTAGAACGGTGGTTAATTCATGGTGTATTGGTTTACATAACTGTTGTTACGGCAGTTGTGTTATATGCATATTTTACTAATTCAAGTTCGTTCATGGGACTTGATATTTACACCTATTTCAGAAAACCATATGCATTTCTTATTGGAGCAGCGTTCTCAGGAATTATAGGAGTTGGATTTTATCCATTATTAGGTAATAGAGTTTGGTGCCGGTTCGGTTGCCCTATGGCAGCTTATATGGGAATTGTTCAACGATTTAAGTCTAGATTTAGAATTACAACCAACGGTGGGCAATGTATTTCGTGTGGTAATTGTTCAACGTATTGCGAACAAGGAATTGATGTCCGTGCGTATGCTCAAAAAGGTCAGAATATTGTACGTGCTTCTTGTGTTGGTTGTGGTGTTTGTTCAGCAGTTTGTCCTCGTGGCGTTTTAAAACTGGAAAATGGTCCAGAAGAAAACAGAGTTACAGATAATCCAATTTTAATTGGTCATGAAAAAACAGAATTGAATAAAGAAATTATTTAAGGTTTAATGAAAAATTATTGGCTTCTTTTTCTCCTTCAGGCGATATTGATTGCTGCCGCTATTTTTAATATTTCCTTTAAACCGGAAGTGTTGGCAGTTAAAAATGTGGCTACATCTGATTGGACTATAAAACCAATCTACACCAAAAATTATTTTGATAATGGCGCTATAAAAGAAGAAGGGCGATTGCTTAATGCGAAAAAAACGGGTTGGTGGAAAACCTATTCTGACACTAAATCAGTTTTGTCTATTGGCGAGTATAAAGAAGACTTAAAGCAAGGCTATTGGAAATATTATCATGAAAACGGAGAAATTTCTAAAACAGGAAATTTTGATGCTGGAAAGAAAGTAGGAAATTGGAAAAAAGACTACCCTAACGAACAATTAGCAGCAAAAGAAATTTACGATGCAGGAATGAAAGATGGTTTTTGGGAAAGTTATTATGAAAACGGAAACATCATGTCTGAATCCATTTTTAGTAATGATTTAAAAGAAGGCTACTGGAAAGAATATTTCAGGAATGGAGTTATAAGAAAGCAAGGTGAATATAGCAGATGACTTGAGAGAAGGATTCTGGGAATCACGGTACGAAAATGGGCAAACAGAATTAGAAGTCAACTGGAACTTAGGAAAGCAAAATGGTTGGGCTAAACGGTTTATTGAGAATGGAAAAGTAAAATGGGTTGGTGAGTTCGAAAACAATCAAAAGACAGGTTTATGGAAGTATTACCATTCGAATGGTGAAGGTAAAGAAGAAGGGTATTTCTCTAATAATGTAAAAGTAGGGTGGTGGCGATTTTGGGATTCAACTGGAAATATGTTAGAAGAAGGGGATTATGCGAATAATGTAAAAAGTGGGTTTTACAAAACGTATTACTCAGATAGTACTCTTAAGACCGAAGGGTACTATTATAACGACGATCCGACTGGAGAATGGCGTTATTATAAGGAAGATGGTGAATTCGATCGTATTATAAAAATTGAAGATGACGAGTAAACCTGCTGATATTTCAATTGCTGTTGTAATTCCTGCATTTAATGAAGAAAATGCCATAGGAATGGTACTTAAAGATATTCCAAAAGATTGGGTAGACTTGATTGTAGTCGTAGATAATAATTCGTCTGACTTTACAAAAGAAAAAGCGTTGGACCAAGGAGCTATTGTTTTGGAAGAAACCTATCAAGGGTATGGAGCATCCTGTCTTTGTGGAATCAATTATCTGCTCGATCAAGATATCGTTCCGGATATCATTGTCTTTCTAGATGCTGATTATGCTGATTTTCCAGAGGAACTAACCAAAGTAGTAGAACCAATATTTACACAGCAAATGGACCTGGTTATCGGCTCAAGAGCATTAGGTAATCGCGAACCAGGATCGATGACGGTCCCACAGCTTTTCGGGAATTGGTTAGCTACGAAATTAGTACAGTTATTTTTTGGTGTTAAGTACACTGATTTAGGGCCTTTTAGAGCAATAACAACAAAAGCTTTAAATGCGATTCAAATGCAAGATAAAACCTACGGTTGGACAGTAGAAATGCAAGTAAAAGCAGCTAAAATGAATCTAAAAACTACCGAAGTTCCAGTGAATTATAAAAATAGAGTTGGAGTTTCAAAGATTTCGGGAACTGTTAAAGGGACTGTTCTTGCAGGTTATAAAATAATTCAAACCATTTTTAAATACGCATAATATGCTCATCTTAGTTTGGTCTGTTATTATAATATATGGAGTGTTAATCCTCTTCATTTTCTTGTATTCTCTCATTCAGCTCACCTTGACTTTAAAGTACAGAAAGTCCAAGAGAGATCCGCTACAGTTGCAACCACCGGCATTGGTTAAATTCCCTATGGTTACCATACAATTACCCATATTTAATGAGCAATATGTAAGTGAGCGACTCATTGATGCTACAGTTAAAATTGATTACCCTAAAGATAAATTTGAAATTCAAGTTTTGGATGATTCTACTGATGAAACCTTTGAATTAATTGCCAATAAAGTTGGAGCTCTTCAGCAAGAGGGCTTTAATATTAAACACATACATAGGGTTATTCGACAAGGTTTTAAGGCTGGCGCTTTAGCTGAAGGTCTGGTGATTTGTGAAGGAGAATTCGTTGCTATTTTCGATGCGGATTTTATACCTGCAAAGAATTTTTTGATGGACAGTTTGATTCATTTTACAAACGAAAAGATTGGATTAGTTCAAACTAAATGGTTGCATTTAAACAAGAATTATAACTTCCTTACTCGGTTGCAAGCCTTTGGTTTAGATGCTCATTTTACTGTAGAGCAAGGAGGTCGAAACGCTGCAGGTCATTTCATTAACTTTAATGGAACAGCAGGAGTTTGGCGAAAACAGTGCATAAACGAAGCTGGTGGCTGGGAATCGGATACATTGACAGAGGATTTAGATTTAAGCTACCGTGCTCAATTGAAAGGTTGGGAGTTTAAGTATTTAGAAGGAATTGGTTCTCCGGCCGAACTACCAGCAGCTATGAATGCGCTTAAGACTCAACAATACCGTTGGAATAAAGGTGCAGCGGAATGTGCGGTAAAGAATTTAGATAAAGTAATAAAGTCAAAAGACGTTTCAAATTCGACCAAAATACATGCGATTTTTCATCTAATGAACAGTTTTGTTTTTGTTTGCATTCTCCTAACAGGCTTGTTGTCAGTGCCCTTAATGTACATTAAAAGCGTTTATTTCGAGTTAGGATACCTATTTCAAGTAGCTGCAGTTTTCTCATTAAGTTTTGTTTTTCTAGCCTTTTTCTATTGGACATCAACTGCAATGAATTATGAGAATAAGACAAAGGGTTTTTTAAAGTTTATCAGTTCTTTTCCAATATTTCTTTCTGTATACATGGGTTTGTCTTTACATAATACAATTGCAGTTTGTGAGGGTTACGCGGGTAAAAAAAGTCCGTTTGTAAGAACACCAAAATTTAATTTAGTTAAGAATGATGGTGTTTGGAAAAAAAACAAATACATTTCCAGAAAGATTAATCCACTTACTTATGTTGAATTGTTGTTGTCAGTCTATTTTATTGCAGCAATTGGAATTGGCATCTATCTTGGCGATAGCGGTTTAATGCCTTTTCATATTATGTTGGCATTCGGATTTGGTGTAATTGGATTGTTTTCAGTAAAGCATGCCAAGGGCTGACTTAAAAAGCCTTCTTGGCAATAATAATCAGTCGATCACTATTTTCCCTTTTAAACTCTTCCAGCTTATAATTGCCGAAACAATCTATGATTTCGAGTCGGCTATTTTTAAATAACTGTTCCAATTCTTTCTTTGAAAATGCCGTTACTTGTTCTGTAAAACTATAATCTCTTCCACGATCAGTGAATTCGATTTTTTTGCGAATTACGTTGCTTTCAAAGGTTTTTGAAATGTTAAAATGCACACCTCCAATTTGCTTTTCTTCAAAAGGTACTAATTCATCAACGACTTTTACGGAGTTCAAAAAATCTAACACAAACCAACCATTTGATGCTAGATTTTCAGCAACAGCGTCAAGAACTTTTTGATTATCTATAGCGTCATTGAAATAGCCAAAACTGGTAAACAGGTTGAATACATAATCGAAGCTATCAGGTTCAAACGCTTCTCTCATATCATGAACTGCGAAATTCAATTTCTCGTTTTCATTTTTTTTCGCTTCTTCAATCGAATTCTTTGATAGGTCAATTCCAGTTACATCATATCCCAGTTCATTGATAATGAGAGAGTGCCGACCTTTACCGCAGGCCAGATCTAATATTTTAGCATCTAATTTTGGGTTTAGATACTGAATAAGGTTTTCGATGAAAAAATTGGCTTCACTCTCATCGCGATCTTGGTAGAGTAGGTGGTAATAAGAAGTATTAAACCAATCTGAGAACCAATTTTCATTACATTTTTCCATAAAACCAAATTTGTATTAGCTAGTAAATCACGCTGACACTGATTTATTTCAGTATCTCACCACTCATTGAATATTGAAATTCTGAAAATATATTCAGAATGAGGCACAAGGCAGAATTAGGATACTCTTAGATTGTTGTAACCAAAAAAAAGCCCTCCCAAATAAGGGAAAGCTTTCAAAAGTAATTTCTTCTCAAACAATATTTACTCGATAACCGTCATTTCTTTTACGAGATGACCTGCACCAGCAAATTTGTCGATAATAAAAAGTGTGTATCTAATATCAACTGAAATGGTTCTTTGAAGGTTTTGCTCAAAAGCAACATCACCACTCATTGCTTCCCAGTTTCCGTCAAATGCAGTACCTATAAGATGTCCTTCAGCATTAACGACACCTGAGCCCGAGTTTCCTCCAGTGATATCGTTATTGGATAAGAAACAAACTCTCAATTCACCATCTTTTCCATAACGTCCATAATCCTTGTCTTTTATCATTTTGATTAATTTGGCTGGAGCATCAAATTCTAAATCACCGGGACTAAATTTTTCCAAAATACCTTCGGCAGTTGTGTAGTACTCATAGAATACAGCATCTCTAGCTTCGTAAGGAAGAATTTTCCCATAAGTTAATCTCAAAGTAGAATTTGCGTCTGGGTAGTAGGATTTATTTGGATTCATTTGACGAATTGCATCGATATACAAGCGTTCGGCTTTAGCAATTTTCATATTAGCTGCTCGCCTAGCAGGAACTACTTGTTTGTAAAAATCGTCCCAAATTGCCTTAGAAATTTTGTAAGAAGGATCTTTTAAAATTGACTTAGCACTTACTTTATTTAAGAATGCTTCCATTTTATCTTCATCATCGAACATAGATTTTTTGGCAATCCATTTTGCTAGACTCATATAATCACCTTTCGCTTTTTTAATCAAAGTCTGAAAATACTCTGGACGCTGCTCTTCCGGGATAGCCTTTGCGTACATTTCAAACATTGCAGCTGTTACATTGATATCTACTGTTTTGTTGTAGTTTTTAAAATGCTTTGCATTTTGATCTTTTAGTTTTTGAGTCATTTCGTCAACCACTTTAGGATCTGTATCACCTTTCTCAAGCATCGCTGAAAGTTTCCCGTAATTGCGAGCTAGAGCAGCCATTTCAACACCTTGAGAAGCGAATCCTTCAACGAAATAGTTGTACTTTGTTTGTGTATTCTTAAGCTCGTTATGACCGTTTTTATAAAGATTCATTACTTCGCCATACTTAGCTTTTCTTTCTGAGTTTTCATTTGCCCATTTTTCAAAATCAGCTTCTTCAGAACGTTTTTTATCGGCAACACCTAAAGCATTTAATGCCTTAGTCATTCCTATAAAGTTTTTCCAGTAGTTACTTACTCCAGCATGCTTGCTTGCATATTGAATTTGAGTAGCCTCATCGATATTCATTCCTTTTTCATACAAATCCAATTTTGTTCTTCTAAGCTTAATGCGATCAGGATAATCTACATTCACTTTGTGATCAACGCCATAAGAACTCATATATCTATCGGTTCCGCCTGGAAAACCAAATATCATTGAAAAGTCGCCTTTTTCAGTTCCTTTAATGTTTACTGGAAGGTGATGTTTTGGTTCGAATGGTTTGTTATCTTTTGAATATTCGGAGGGTTTGTTATCCTCATTTGCATAAATACGGAACATAGTAAAATCTCCTGTGTGACGAGGCCACATCCAGTTATCTGTATCTCCACCAAATTTTCCAATAGACGAAGGAGGCGCACCTACTAAACGGACATCTGGAAATACTTCGTAAACAAACATGTAGTATTCGTTTCCGGCAAAAAAGCTTTTAATTACCGCAGTAAAACGCCCATCTTCACTATTTGCTTTAGAAACACTGTCTATAATTGGTCTAGCAGCATTAGCGCGTTGCATTTCGTTCATTGTATCCGACATTGCTTCCATTATGAGTGAAGTAACATCATCCATATGATGTAAAATAGAAATAGAAAATCCCGCTGGAATTTCCTCTTCTTTGGTCATTGCCCAGAAACCATCTTTTAAGTAGTTGTGTTCTGTGGTACTATTATCCTGAATTACTCCAAAGCCGCAATGATGATTGGTTATGAATAAACCTTGATCAGAAACGATTTCGCCAGAGCAAAAGTTACGAGCAGGACTTCCCAATCCAACTATAGCATCTTTAAGCGAAGCATTATTCACACTGTAGATTTCTTCTGGAGTTAATTTAAGTCCAGCTTTCTGCATGTCTACATAGTTCAACCTTTTTACCAACATAGGCAACCACATGCCTTCGTCAGCTTTTGCACTTGGCTGAAACATAAGTGCGATAGTAGCGCACAATAAAATACTTTTTCTAAACATAGTCATTCTGATTTTTAACATAGCGGCAAACATAATGAATTCATAAGGGTGCAAAAAGCACAAAAGATAAGATTGGTCACATGTCCTTATCAAAGGTCAAAAGTTGTTATGTACTTTGAACCTCAAAACCATATTTTTGTAATACTGAGATTTGGATTCATTGATAGATTTAAAGAAAATAGCCGAGAACATGTCGGAGCAGGATTTAATATTTGCCTATCAAGGTTATGTGGATGATGATGTAGTCAATGATATACTTCAACTGGCTGAAATTAAGCTTAAAGCTGAAAGGGTGAAAACTAGCGTGAAACGCAAAATTTTCAGAGTCTGTTTGGAAGGTATTCAAAACTCCTATAAACACCAAAACAAAGTCTTAGCAAACGATGCTGAAATGCAAGAAATAACTATGGTTATTGCTCGAAAAATTGATTTTTATGAGTTGATTATAGGAAATTATATTTGGAACGATGATATCATAAGACTTAAAAAGAATATTGATCAAATTAATGGTCAGGAAAAGGACGAATTAAGAGAGAATTATCGAATGACGCTAAATAATAATGCTCGAACAAAATCAGGAGGGAGCGGTCTCGGGTTGATGGATATTGCTAGAAAAACTGGTGAACGATTGAATTATAACTTTTCTGGAGTTAATGTTGATGTATCCTATTTCACCATCAATATAAAAGTAAATAAGAATGAATAGTTTTAAAATAGAAGGTGGAACTAAAACTCCGACGGTTAAGTTGGATTTAGAAAACGGTACAATCTTATTAAGCGGAAGATGTATTCCTGAAAATGCTGTTGATTTTTACAGACCTATTTATGAATGGTTGGATGAATATCATTCTGTTGCTAAAGAAAATACTACAGTAGAAATTCGGTTGGAGTACTTTAATACAAGCAGCTCTAAATGTTTACTCGATGTTTTCAAAAAAGTGGAGAAGTTGCAAAATGAAGGTCTAAGTGTGGTAAAAGTTAATTGGTATTATGAAACTGATGATGAAGATATGTTAGAGGCAGGTGAAGATTATAACATTATTATGTCAATTCCATTTAATATGCTAGAAGTGGAGGTGATATGAGAGCAATAATTACAACTGTATTAATGATTTTAGCTGCTTTTACCTTCTCGACATGTCTTGCTCAGGTCAACATTAAGTCTATGGAGGATAGAGGATTTGTCGTAAAGAAAAATTTCAAATCTTACAAAAAAACAAAGAGTCAAGTTCTGAAACTCAAGATTAAAAATGTGACAGAAAAACATCAAGAACTGAACTTTCAACTGTACTTATATGTCAATGGAATAGCTGAAAGTATGAGCGAGGAAAAAAGTGAGTGTTTAGCTCCAAAAAAGAAAGTGAAATATCGGTTTCTTTTCGAGCCTGAAAATAGAGGAGATTTTAGAGTTGAGTTAGAAAAGTTAGCTGTAAAAGAGCTCGATACCTGCTCTCCAGAAGCAAAGTAACTGATGAATCGGAATTTTTGTTTAGATATTTTGGGCTTGTCTCATTCAGTAACCCCAGAGGATATTAAAAAGCGCTTTAGAGAATTGGCCTTGCAATATCATCCGGATGTAAATAATGAACCGGACGCCAAAATAAAATTCATTAATTACCTCAAAGCTTATCAATATTTATTGAACGAAGGAGACCAACTTAAGGACATGTACTCGGAATATAAAGCCCGAAATTCTGGAGCACAAACTCGCAATAGTCCGTTAAATGAATATGAAGCACGACAAAATGCACGAGAACAGATGCGTCAGCGTGCTAACGAATATGCGAAGGCGCACAAAGAAGAAGCTGAAGAAATTGAAAAAAGAGTTTTATTAATTCTTACAAAGGGTTGGCCTTGGAATGTGGTTCGAATAGCGGCGGCAATTTCTTGTTTGTTTGGTCTGTCACTCTTGTTTGATTATTGGTTGCCTTTTAAGCAAATAGGAAAAGAAGTAGAAGCCAAGGTTTATTACGAATACTTTAATCGAAACACTATAATTTTTGTTGATGGATCCACAGTGGATGTTCCTGAATTGGTTCATTTGAAAGTCAGCAGCGGAGATACTTTTTATGCGAATTACACGGGAATGCTGCAAGAGTTTACTGGTTACAGCGTGCAAAAGCCTAATGGGAAAGTATTTCGATTTGACTCCGATTTCAATCTTTTTACATTTTATCCCATTATTCCTCTGCTCTTTCTTATTCCTGGCTTTCTGTTTTATTATAAAAGTAATTCGGTTGGTTTTTATATCCTGTATTTAGCTACCTGTTCTGCCTATCCTGGCTTGTTGTTGCATCAGGCTTTGAGAGAAGATAAAGTGACACATTTTATCAGTTGGTTTATAGAATAACTAAACGTTCTTAACTAGTTGATAGTTTTCGTAGGCTTTACTATAAGAGCGCTTTAGTTTCAGTTAAATTTGCCGCCCTATTTTAACATTATGAAGTCATTAGAAGCAATTTCCCCAATAGACGGTAGATACGCCAGTAAAACCGCACCACTTTCACAATATTTCTCTGAATATGCATTGTTCAAATATCGAGTTTGGGTAGAGGTTGAGTACTTTATAGCGTTATGTGAACTGCCTCTTCCTCAATTGCAAGGTGTTGAAAAATCAGTTTTTTTGGAATTGAGAAAAATGTATACTGAATTTACTGTTGAAGAAGCGCAGCAGATAAAGGATATTGAAAAAGTAACCAATCACGACGTAAAGGCGGTTGAGTATTTTATCAAGGATAAAATGAAGGGCCTAGGTTTAGAAAGTCATTCGGAATTTGTTCATTTTGGATTAACCTCTCAGGATATAAACAATACTGCTAACCCAATGATGATTAGAGATGCTCTTGATAACGTAATAGCGCCAAAAATTAGAGATATTGTAGATCAATTGGAGTACTTTTCACGAGAGTGGAAAAACATACCTATGCTAGCAAGAACTCACGGACAGCCAGCTTCACCAACTCGATTAGGAAAAGAGATTCAGGTGTTTTCTGAACGAATTAAAGAGCAATTAGAATATTTATATGCTGTGCCAGTTGCTGCTAAATTTGGCGGTGCTACCGGTAACTTCAATGCACATTTTGTAGCTTATTCAACAATTAATTGGGCTGACTTTGGAAATGCATTTTTGAAACAAGAACTTGGTTTGGATCGAAGTCAAACTACCACACAAATTGAACATTACGATCATTTTGCTGCATTATGTGATGTGCTAAAAAGAATTAACACAATTCTAATTGATTTCTCACGAGATATTTGGACTTATGTTTCTATGGATTATTTCAAGCAGAAAATAAAAGAAGGAGAGGTAGGATCATCAGCAATGCCTCATAAAGTAAATCCTATTGATTTTGAAAATGCTGAGGGAAACTTAGGAATTGCAAATGCTTTATTTGAACATTTATCTGCTAAGTTGCCAATTTCAAGATTACAGCGAGATTTAACAGATTCAACGGTATTAAGAAATGTTGGAGTCCCATTTGGAAATAGCCTGATAGCCTACGAATCCTTGTTAAAAGGTATGGGCAAATTATTACTTAATACAACAAGAATTATATATTTAGAAAATAATTGGGCAGTAGTTGCAGAAGCGATTCAAACGGTATTGCGAAGAGAAGGATTTCCTAAACCTTATGAGGCTCTGAAGGCGTTAACACGAAAGAATGAAAAAATAACTGCTCAATCCATTGCTGAGTTTGTAAAAGAACTGGATATTTCAGAAACTGTTAAAATTGAACTTATGCAAATTACTCCGCAGAATTATACTGGAATGCAAATGGTTGATTAATTATAACTTAATTGCCTCGGCACCTTCATTTCCAACTATATCAATAGAAACTGTTGTTGGGTTTCCATAGTAATGCGCTACAGCTGATCCATGTAATGAAGTAGCGAAATAATCTTTTGCAGTGCCCTCATGAATTCCAGTACCGATAGAGTAGATGAAGAGTTTTTTGCTGATAAGGTCTTTACCATAAATGTGGCCTACGCCATTGTTATAGTATTCTGTTCGATTGCATTTACCAGATAAATTGATTGTTGAGCTGCCCCCATCCAAAGTAATTTCAAATTGGTTCATGTTAATATTCAGGTTCGTTTCTAAATTACAATTATCAATAAACAGAGAGCATGCCGTCCATTTAAGAATGCCCTGATTCGTTAATATACCTGGTACAGAAAACCTCCCATATGAAAGTGAGTCCATTTCAATTTTTATATCAACCCAATCATCGTAACCATTGATATTGCTGCATTTGTTATCGTTAATTAGCGTGAGTTTTTTGTCTACGACTTCATATCTAAGTAATTCTATTATACCTTGATGTGCTAAAAATGTTATTCTGTTTTTTGTATTCTGAACCAGTGTTATATTGAATTTACCTTCAATATCTAATTCGTTAAAAGGCTCTAGAGAATGCTGGACAGTTTGCACAGCCCCTTTTTTATTTAAACATTTTTTGCAGCCACCTAATAAAGATAAAATTGCGATGAAAAATGAACATAAAATTACTTTCATCTATCTTCTAAATTTATAACCTACACCTATTTCCAAGTGGTCTGAAACAGCCCAATGAGTATGCAGAGTGGTGTTAATGATTATGTTTTCGGTAATACCGAAGCGAGTACCAAATCGGTGATAGAAAGGGTCGCCACGCTTTGTCTGATCAAATATGTATGTTCCCCACCCGAAAATAATGCCTACTCTACCTATTGTTTGCTCATAAGATGCCATAATTCCTGATTGTAAAGCAGTATTGTCTTTTGTTTCGATATTTCGTTGCATCATCTCTTTAAAAGCGGTGTTATAAAACAGGTCCCAACTCCAATTAATCTTGTATTTAGCGCTCCATAATCGGCTGTAATTTAATTGAAAGACATAGGCTTGATAAATATTCTGATCATGAATACCTATTGAGGTAAATCCCAGAATAGGCATTACGGTAAATTCATTTTTAAGCGCTGGATTATATGCTTTTCTTTCGAGCTTTGTAAGTTTCTGAGATTTGGGAGAAGGTTCATAAAACTTATGTAGATATCCAATGCTCCAAGTAGGAATATTGATTCCTAAATTGGGTTTTCGAATACCACTATTACTCCAATGGTTGAATGCAGCACCTATTAATATAGCATCAACGGGACTAACATATATTTCTGATTTTATCTTTATTGAACCAAAAAGATTAAAGTGGGATCCAATAGCGTTGTTTTTATAGTTGCTGATACGGTCAAACTTCTTTCCAATGTATCCAAATCCCCAACCCCAACTAGTTTGGAGTTTAAATTTAGCAGTACTGAAAATTGGTAGAAGCAAATAGGCATTGGCGCCAAAAGCATTGCCTAAAGCCTCATAATTTCCGGTGGAGGTGTATAGTAAAGAGACTCCAAAAGTTGGATTATTATAAAGCTTTTCCCAAGCTTTTGTTCCGTTAGAAGATTTTTCAAAGTTTAATTCGAATCCGTTGGTGGTTTCTTTTGGAATGTGCTGCATGGCGATTCTATGGGGAAGCAGTAAACCATTGTGATAACTAATCTTAGTTATTAGGCGAAATTTTGAAGTGTCCTGTTCTTGAGCATGTGCAAAACAAAACTGAAGCAGAACTAGAAAAAGGATTATGAGAATTCTTTGTGTCAAACTTGTTAAATAGTTCAGCGAATTTAGTTACACAATTTTAAATTGGATGATTTTTGTGAATATACTGTCAATAATAATTATGGATACACGACTTACTGCCTTTAAAAGGCTGTTGGATATAATGGATGAACTTAGGGAAAAGTGTCCATGGGATAAAAAGCAAACCTTAGAATCTTTGAGGAAACTAACCATAGAAGAAACCTATGAACTTGCTGATGCAATTGTAGAAAACGATTTAGAGGAATTAAAAGGAGAGATAGGTGACATTATGCTTCACATGGTTTTCTATTCGAAAATTGCAGACGAAAAAGGAGCATTTGACATAACTGATGTATTGAATGAAATTTGCGATAAACTGGTACACCGCCACCCTCATATTTATGGTGATGTGGAAGTTGCAGATGAGGAGGAGGTAAAGGCTAATTGGGAGCAGTTAAAATTGAAAGAAGGAAAAACATCTGTTTTGCAAGGAGTACCAAAATCTTTACCTGCTATGGTAAAAGCAAATAGAATTCAAGAAAAAGCAAGAGGTGTTGGTTTTGATTGGGATAATAAGGAGCAAGTTTGGGCAAAAGTTCAGGAAGAACTAGATGAATTGAAGGTTGAGGTTGATGCTAATTCAGATATTAATCGTATTGAAGATGAAATGGGAGATGTGCTCTTTTCGGTCATAAATTATGCTCGATTTATTGACATTGATCCTGAAACTGCACTGGAAAGGACTAATAAAAAATTTATAAAGCGATTTCAGTTTTTAGAAAGTAAGGTGAAAGAGCAGGGTAAGGAGTTGAGTAAGATGACTTTGGATGAAATGGATGTACTCTGGGAAGAGGCGAAAAACAATAATTGAAATTATTTTGAAAAATATTTTTAATCGCTTGTAGAGGTATTAAAAACGATTAATTTTGCCGCTCGTACAGACGTAGACGATAGTTCTAAGAAATAAGATTTTTAGATTGCTCGGAAGAGTAATCGTTTTAAATTTCTTTTGGAAATTTAAAAGGTCCGGTAGTTCAGTTGGTTAGAATACCTGCCTGTCACGCAGGGGGTCGCGAGTTCGAGTCTCGTCCGGACCGCCAACATTAATTCAAAACCCTTGTTAGTTCATACTTTCAAGGGTTTTTTGTTTTTATGTTGTCTGTTTCGTTGTCTATTTCAAAGAGTTTTTTATAAATGATTGGTAACAGTAAGTTTCCTGCTACCGTTATTAAACATAAGGTTATACCATTGAAGTAGTTCTTATTTAAAGTTTCATTTACACTGAAAATGAACATGCCAATTAGTCCAAGGTAAATTACAGTTATCAGTATTTTTCTAAATAACTTCATTCTATCTGAAAAATGAAAGAAAAACTTTTCCTTTCTGCTCAAAAAAAATGGAAAATGGGAATTAGCACCTGCCTATGATATTTGTTATGCTTACCGACCAGGAAGTATATGGGTTAGCCAACATGCACTAAGTGTGAATGGAAAACGAGAAGGAATCCTTATGGAAGATTTTCTTGCTGTTGGGAAATCTATGAACATTAAGCGAGCTAAGAAAATTATTGCAGAAGTTCAGGAAACCATCAATAATTGGGCTTACTTTTCAAAAAAAGCCAAAGTAGATTTGGTAAAATCAGCTGCAATTAAAAAGACGTTACTAAAGGTGGTTTAATCTTTTAACTCTTTAGTCAATATAATTCGAGCAAAAGGCTTACTAAGTTCAGAGCCGTTTCCAATAGGTGAATCAAGTAATTTAAAAACATATACGGCCGGTGAGGTTAATGAATCACTTGAAGTAAAACTGTTTCCGCTATCCGTTCCTGCATCGTAAACGGTCATGTCAAGAGTCAATTTGTCTAGAAATCGTGTTCCGTCATATAAATCAACGTTTGAGATACCTACAAACCAATCGGGAGAGGGAGCTAACATACTAACGAGACTGATCAAATGATGGGTTGTGTTTACTGAGAATTGGTCTGTCCAAGATTCAATGCCAGTAGCAAGCCCATTGTCAGCAACAATTAAAGTAGCTCCATCGCCATTAGAGATAACATTACCCAATTCAATACTCAACGGACTAGTTATTCCAGATTGTGCCATGTTTTTAATTCCTGGTGAAGCAATTCTATCCAACCGAATGACTTCAGTTCTGCTATTGTGCACCAAACCTATTAGTGGCGAAAAATGGGCGTTTACTGGATATTCTTGAGGTTGATTCGCTAAATTCCAATTCCCCTCAAACCTTAATGTGTAAACTGCAGAAGTTTCGGCAACAATAACTTCAGGAAGAGCAGGAATTTCGATTTGCTCTTTTTTACATCCGAAAAATGCAATCGAAAAAATTGCTAGTGTCGTTATACTTGTTGTCAGGCTTTTCATCTTTTTAAGTGCGGTTAAGTGTTCTGATATTTAACGGAAATACCATTTTTTTACTGAGGGTAATCTTTTTGACGGAGTGAATTCTTGAGGCGAAATAGCCCACGCTCCATCGTTTTCTCTATTACTTCTTTAATGAAATAATTCGCAGGACGTTTTAGAAAGGGAAATTCTTCGCCCACGTAAATCCAACTAATTTTAGTTTCTCTCTCGTTTCCTTCAAACAAAAACTCTCCCTGATATGCTTTCCAAATGCCATCTTTTTCAAATGCAGTCGTGAAAGAAATTCGCCCACTATCGGGATGGAAATCTACTTCAATTTTCCCTCCTGTATTTGTATTACTGAGCCATTCAATGGAGTTAGAGCTATTAGTAATACTTCCTTCTTTAGCTGAGTCTAAATAAGGATGCCATTGCTGCCAGAATTTTAGATCAGTCAAATCCTCAATTACGCTTTCCTTAGAATGGTGTACTACAATTGTTTTTGAAGCTGCAACTTTTTTTGGTGATAAGACACAAAGTGATAAGAAAGCTACAAGTAGAGTGAAAATTCCTACTGCTATAATTTTTAAATATTCCAAATCTTATTTTTTGCAAAAATAGACTAGGAAGGCCCTTTATGATTTTGAACAATTGCCTTGCATTTAATGTCAAGGGAATAATCTTATAAATTTGCCCGATCTTGAATCCGTCCCTAAAATACCTATTTGTGCTGGTGATATATGCTGGTCTTAGCCTATCGTTTATCACTAAAGAAACTGAAACCGAAAAGCCAGTCAAGAAAGCGGTTGTAATGTATGGAGATCAAACGCTTTTCAATACGCTGGAAAAATTGGATGATGAACACATTCAATGGCATTATGATTCGTTAAAGAAGTTAGAAAAACCACCACCTTTAATAATGAGTCAAATTGAATTGTTTTTGACTGTAAAAACACTTACAAAGCTAGAAGCAGCTCTGCTGTTGGATAGTTTGTTTGAGTCTGGCGATGAACATTACGCGCTTATCAATCAAATAAATTTGTTTTTAATCGATCATGATTTTTCAGATGCTGAAGAAGAGTTTGCTTATTTAGATCACAATTCAGATTATCCTGCACATTTAATCTATGGTTCTTGGATAACTACCAAACCGCATCCTTATAGCCCTGAATTATATAAATCAGATACTACACAGCGTCTAAAACTGATGGATAAAAGTTTTGGTGATTATGTTTCGCCAGTGGATAAAATAGTCATTACCTCTAGATTTGGATATCGCTGGGGTAGGGCGCATCGAGGTATAGATTTAGACCTACAGGTATGGGATCAAGTGAAAAGTGCCTTTTCTGGAAAAGTACGATTCGCAGGTTATTTTGGAGGTTATGGAAGAGTAGTGGTTGTTAGGCATGATAACGGACTTGAAACATTGTATGCACACCTGCACAGGTTTAAGGTTGTAGCTGGAGACGATGTAAAAGCGGGAGATATAATTGCCTTAGGCGGTAGTTCTGGAAATAGTTCTGGTAGTCATTTGCATTTTGAAGTCCGGTTTAAAGGTATTGCTCTTAATCCTGATCAGCTTATAAATTTTAAGGAAAAATCTCTAATTTCTAATAAAGTAACGCTAGTAAAAAGCTCATGGGGATTTACAGTCATTCCCGATGGAGTAGAATATTATACCGTTCGTAAAGGAGATTATTTATTTAAGATTGCAGAGGAATACGGAATAACGTGCAATGATCTTTGTAAGATAAACGGAATTCGAAGAAACACACCGCTCCAAGTTGGGCAAAAAATTAGAGTTATATAATGGATCATTTTTTCGATTTAACGAATTACCGTATTCACCCTACCGATAAAAGTTATAACGTTTATCATTTTACTAAACCTGATCAGGCAAACTATTTTGAAACCTTACTTATAGAATACAAACTTCACTTTGAACGTTATAACGAGAAGAAAGGAGACCGACTTGTTTACTACTTTGGAATTAAACGAATTGATGAAAGTACAAGTAATCAATTGAACAACTTGACGCTTGGAAGATACCGTCGAAAGTTTATTCCAGACTATAAACTAAGATTAGGTGTGATGGTTTTAAGTGTTGGAGTACTTTTATTGGCAATAATTGGATTTATTAAGTCTAGATAACTAAACCCTTTGTAGTTTGCGGCGTATTGTTATTGTATGAAATTTCTTTTTGCATTTTTCTGTTTTGTTGTTTTTAATTCAATTTCCGCTCAAACCGAGTGGGAAGAGGGTATAGTTATTGTCCAGATCGAGGATGGTGTTGATGTCAATTACTTTTTAAACGAACTGAGTTTTAGCTCTGGATTACAATTTACTATTAACGAGGCACTCGTTCCTTCTGCTAATATTTATTCTTTTTCTTTTTCAGATCCTCACATAGGCGTTGCTGCTGCTATTAAAATCCTTACCAACGAACCGCTGGTGAAAATAGCACAGCCCAACCATACAAATATTGAAATGCGCAAAACGTCAAATGATCCTAATGCGATTGGGCAATGGTATTTAGATAAAATAAATGCTCCACAGGCATGGGATTATACTACTGGAGGCTCTACTATAGAACGTGAGGAAATTGTAATAGCAATTGTAGATGTAAGCTTCGAAATTTCACATGATGATCTTAAGGACAATTTTTGGAAAAACAAACATGAAATTCCTTTGAATGGAATTGACGATGACAAGAATGGTTATATAGATGATTATGATGGTTGGAATGTCTACGATGATACCGGTTATGTTTCTTCTAAAACTCCAGCAGGATCCATAGATAAGCACGGAACTCAGATAGCAGGAATAATAGGAGGAGTTGGAAATAATAGAAGAGACATAGCTGGATTAAACTGGAAGGTAAAAATGCTTCCAGTCCAAGGATCTTCTACAAATGAGGCTGTTGTAATTAAATCATACAATTACATACTTGAAATGCGAAGCACCTACAATAGGACAAATGGAGATTCGGGTGCATTCATTGTCGCTCAAAACTCATCGTTTGGTGTCGATAAAAAGTTCCCTGCAGAGTTTCCTATTTGGTGCGGTTTGTTAGATCAATTGGGTAGAGTAGGAATTGTAAGTATTGGAGCAGGGCCTAATAGTGTAGTGGATATTGATGATGTTGGAGATATTCCGTGTACTTGCCCTTCAGAGTATTTAATTACAGTAACGCGTAGTGATGAGCAAGACAAATTATTTGGTGGAGGATACGGAAAAGAGTCGATGGATATGGCCGCGCCTGGCAAGCAAATATTTACAACCTCTCCAGTTAACTCAACAAGTCAGGCAGGGGGTTCATCATTCGCAGCTCCAATGGCAACCGCGGCTTTGGGCTTAATGTATGCGATTTATCCTCAAGAATTTTACTCTTCAAGTCCTGATTCAATGGCTCTAAGAAGCGCAATATATCTGAGGCAAAGTGTTGAGCTTTTGGAGGTATTTGAGACTATTACAACTAGCGGTGGTCGTTTGGATTTGCATAAAGCAGTAATGATTGCGCAAGATGCCCCTGTACTTTCTGCAATTGATAAGCAAAGTTTATCAATTAGTGCCAAGGTCTTTCCTAATCCAAGTAAAGGAAGCTTTACATTTGAAACAGTCTATATTGGAAGTATTGAAATTTTTGATATAAATGGAGTTCTAATCCTTCGAAAAAAAATTGAAAACACATCAACTTTAATAGAGACTCAATGGATGTCATGCTGGAATGTATTTATTGAATTTTATTACAGATAATCAGGTTTTTAGAAAAAAAATAATTATTGAAAATTGATTAATTTATTAAAAATATTAGGGTTCTTTGGACTGTTTTTCATAGTTATTTTATCTTGTAAAAAGGATGAAATTGAATTACCTCCTGTCCCTGATATGACAGAGACTACTGCAGGTTATCAATGTAAAACAACACCCTATAGTTTAATCCAGCCCACCTATTTCCCTCCTTATCCGACGCCAATATTGAATATTGAGATGACTGAAGAGCGAATTGCGTTGGGACGTAAGTTGTTCTATGAGACAGAAATTGAGCGGAGACAACACCATGTCGTGCGCAAGCTGCCACAATCAGAAATGATGCATTTACCGATAATAAGAGAGCGCAATTTTCGGTAGGAATCGATGGGAAACCGGGAACTAAAAATTCAATGGCATTATTCAACTCTCGCATATTCTCCCGCTTTCTTTTGGGATGGTAGAAGCTCAACATTAGAAAAACAAGTATTAGTTCCTGTAATTGATCCTATTGAAATGCACGAAACTTGGAAAAATGCAATCACAAAACTGAAGGGTGAAGAAGTATACAATAGAATGTTTTACGAAGCATTTTGTACTGCAGAATATGACTCTACTCATGCGGCCAAAGCAATCACTCAATTTGAGTTGACCTTAGTTTCAAGTAATTCAATCTACGATAAGGCAGTTGATAGAACAGGAAACGATAGAAATATTGGCCCTCAGTTCGGATCAGGTGAAGAACAAATTTCTAGAGGTTTTAGAATTTTCAACGGAGAGGTTAGTAAAAACGGTGGAGGAGGAGATTGTTTTCATTGCCATTCAGCAGATAATATGCTGTTTACCAATAATGGTTTCATGAATAATGGTTTAGATGATAATCCTTCGGAAGGCTTTTTTGTTGTCACTAGAAATGAAAGAAACAGAGGTCAATTTAAAGTTCCTACATTAAGAAATGTTGAGCATACAGGTCCATATATGCATGATGGTCGGTTTGAAACATTAGAGGAAGTAGTGGAGTTTTATAATTCAGGAATTCGTAAAAACTCAATAAATATTGAGCCAATTATGGTTTCTGGCGATACTGCTAATGGCTCAGGAAGCGGAATAGCAGATGGATTGAACTTGACAAATCAAGAAAAAGCTGATTTAGTCGCTTTTTTAAAGGCTTTAAGCGACTCTGACTTCTTAAATAATAAAGATTTTTCTGATCCTAATTGATTAGTCTTTCGCAATTGCGTTAATGTTATTTTTGCCGACCAATTATGGCAAACACTTCCCCAATTTCTTTTCCTATTATGGAACACTTCTACACCATTCAAGGTGAAGGAAGAAATGCAGGTAAAGCATCTTATTTTTTTAGAATAGGTGGCTGCGATGTAGGTTGCCCTTGGTGTGATGTTAAGGAAAGCTGGGACGATGGTCACCCTAAAATGACAATTGAAGAAATTATCAATTTAGCCAGCGAAGCAGAAGCAAAAAACATTGTTATCACTGGCGGTGAGCCATGCATGTATGATCTTGTTGAATTGACGAAGGAATTGAAATCTGCCGGATTTAATCTTTGGTTAGAAACTTCCGGAGCATATGAAATCACCGGTGTTTGGGATTGGATTGTAGTTTCGCCTAAACGCAGGAAACCTTGTTTGCCTTCAAGTTTGAAAAAAGCTCATGAATTAAAGGTGGTGGTGGTCCGTTCTATGGATTTTGATTGGGCTAAGGAACATGCTAAATCCGTTTCTGAGAATTGCGCTTTGTACTTTCAGCCAGAATGGAGCAGGGAAGAAGAGATGCTACCTCAAGTGATTAACTTCGTTAAAGCGAATTCAGAGTGGCAAATATCATTGCAGACTCATAAGTACATGCAGATTCCATAAATTATTCCTTCTTAAATTAAATTGTCTTGAAGCGCACAGAAAGTTGCAAAGCTTTCCTGTTTTTTTTGCATTCTAATTCAATAGAAAATGAAAAGTATTTATATTTCCTTATTCGCTATCCTAACTGTTTTGAATAGTGAAGCTCAAGTTGCTCAAAAAATTGTTGCGGAGCATTTTACAAATACAAAATGCAGTAGAAACCTGCAATTTGCGATTCGTTAAAGAAATAGGTTTAGCTGTTTTTGTAGAAATATTAAACATGCTCTTTATCTGTTTTGCGAAATATTGCCAATATTTCAGAGTTCGAATTCATAGAGACTGATTTCATTTTCTTTACCGTACAAAGTTTTGTCATTTCAAAACTTAGTGATTTATTCGGATAATAATTATCTCTAGCAAAATGGACGAACTTTAAGGCTCGAAATGCATTGAACCAGTTGAAAAATCGCTTTTGAAAGGTTTCCCATGTTTTTCCGTATTCTAATAAATCAGGAATACGTTCTTCAAAATTTTGATCCACTAGAAAATCTCGAATACTTGAAGGTATAGATTCTACGGTATTTAGATTTTCCAATTGTTGCTTTTTGTAAATTAAAGGCAGTTGATCAATAAACAGACGTAAATCATTGAAAGATTCAAACGCATAGGTTTCGTCTGAATTTTTCCCTTCTTGAAATTCACTTATCGCTCTTCCTGTGCCAAACGGAACACGGTGTGAAGGTCTCGGCGATGGGATTACTCTAGTAGTATTTATTTCAATAACAGGAAATCGCTCCACAATTTTTTGCATGAAATAGAAGTCCTCACCCGCCTTTCTTTTATTCATACCCCCTTGGCTTTGATAGGCACTTGACATTACTGCCATACTGCTTCCGATTGTGTAACATGCCTGCGGATGGCTGGTAAATTCAAAAGCATTTTTGTAATAACGCAAATGCAATTCATAATCGATAATAGATTGGTATACAAAAGGATCAAATTCAGCTCCGGTTATTGGATGTTCAAAGTAAATTGATGCTCCTTTGGCTGTTGGATTTGCTTTAAAAGCTTTTTCTATTTCTACTAAATGATTTCTATCACATGTAGTATCTGCATCAAAGCAAATAATAGGTGCGTCAACTAACTGCAACTGATCGATTCGGTGAACAGCTTCATCCATTCCAATTTTTCTAGCCAGACCAACTCCAGCATGTTTTTCTGGTAAGTTTTGTTGTTCAAGAAAAAGAAATGTGAATCCTTCTTTTGTGTTTTCTATAGCCCAATTTTTGGCTCTTATTAAGGTTTCCGAATTTCTTTGCTTTATAGAAGAATCTGTGTTTTTACCAGCGTTAATTACAGTAATAATTTCTACATCTAATTTGGGTCTATCGCAGTTATTTAAACTCTGAAGTGTTGAGATAAGGTCAGGTTCGTCAAAGCAAGGGATAACCACAAATAATCCCACATTTGGATTTGGAGTTTCTTTTATTTGAGGTTCAACAAAACTAAATTTTTGTAAGTAATTGTTGGTCATTCTATGGTGCTATTCTGAATATTGACCAACCCTTAACCGCTTTTTCAAAAACCAATCTGTCGTGTAATCGTGCAGGTCTACCTTGCCAAAACTCAAATTTGGTTGGTTTTACAATATATCCGCCCCAATGCGGAGGACGAGGTATTTCTGTGCCGAATTTTTCTCTGAAAAACTCAGTACGTTTTTCTAATGTTGCTCTAGATTCAATAGTGCTGCTTTGTTCACTAGCCCATGCTCCAAGTTTGCTTTCTGTTGGACGCGCATTAAAGTAATTATCCGATTCTTGTTCTGGGAGTTTTTGAATTGTTCCATCAATACGAATTTGCCTTTCCAATTCTGGATAGAAAAATAGCAGAGAAACAAGTGGATTTACTTCTAAATCTTTTCCTTTTTGACTGTTGTAATTGGTGTAAAGAATAATTCCGTCTTCGCTTATCCCTCTTGCATAAACAATTCTTGAGGACGGAGCGCCGTTTTGATTGACAGTGCAGATACTCATTGCATTTGCTTCCGGAACTTTTGAATCAACAGCTTCTTGAATCCATTTTTCGACTTGCTTTATAGGTGTTGGTTCTACTGATTTTTCATCCAATTCTTGGTTACTAAAATCGTGTCTCACTTCGTTTATAAACGTATTTATCATTCCCATACTGCGAAAGTATATTGAAATAAGAAAAAAAGTACAATTCAACTTGCAGTCCATGTTATTTCTTTTCTTAAACCGTTGTTAACTTTGCTATTTGCTCTCATTTTTGGGTATAGCTTTACAACGTGAAAAATTCCACGATAAGACTTGTAATAATAATGGCGACCATTTTGCTGGTAGGAATTGTATCAGTTCAGCTCATTTGGATTCGCAGAGCTTACGAACTGCAAGTTACTCAGCTCAATTATGATATTACACAAGCACTTATTCAAGCCTCGCGTGCTATTCAAAAACACCAGGGAGATGAGAGTTTATTGCTAGACCCAGTTAAACAGGTAGAAGATCAAACTTTTATTGTAAAAACTAATGAAAATCCTGATCCAGACTTTATTGAGGCATTGCTTACACAAGAGTTTAAAAAGCAAGAAATTAACCTTGATTTTGAATATAACTTATACAACTGTTTTAATGATTCTGTTGTTTTTACAAAGGTTGTAAAGATTGACCAAGGTAAAGCAGTGGAAAAGGAAACACCATCCACTATTGTGAATTGGCGGAGCGATGACGGTCATTATTTCTCGGTCTATTTTTCCAATAAAACCAAAATGGTCATAGATCGTTTGAATTTTTGGATTTTTTCTTCTTTGTTGTTATTGGTACTTGCAGCCTTCTTTGCCTATACAATCAATATTATCCTAAAGCAAAAACGGCTTGGAGATACTAAAAATGACTTTATAGATAATATGACTCATGAATTGAAAACGCCAATTTCGACCATTTCACTTTCTACCGAAGTTTTATTGAAACCAGGTATAGAGAATCAACCAGAGCGGATTCGTAATTATGCTGAGATTATAAAAAAAGAGAATGAGCGATTGCAGCTGCAGGTAGAAAAGGTTTTGCAAATAGCTAGTTTGGATAAAGATAAGGTAGAAATGCAATTTGAAATCTGCAATTTAGATGCACTTATCTCAGATGGTATATCAACTTTTAAAACTATAATTGAGGAAAAGTCAGGGACAATCCGAAGTAATATTTCCAATAAAAACCTTGAGGTTAAACTGGATAAAATTCATATTTATAATGTGTTGAGTAATTTGATTGACAATGCAATAAAGTATTGTGAAGTAGATCCTGAAATTAAAATTCTTGTGAATGAAAAAGGAAATAATATCGAAATTAGAGTTGAGGACAACGGAATAGGAATGAAATCGGTAGATGCGAAATACATTTTTGATAAATTCTATAGAGTTCCAACGGGCAACTTGCATAATGTGAAGGGATTTGGACTTGGTTTATATTACGCACAAGTGATTATGGAAGCACATAAAGGTTCAATTTCTGTAGAAAAAAATGAAGACTCGGGAAGTGTTTTTGTACTTAAAATTCCAATAATTAAATGATTGAAGGAAAGTCAATATTATTAGTAGAAGATGATGCCAGTTTAGGCTTTGTAATTAAGGATAACTTGGTTGATGCAGGAGCTAAAGTGACACTTGCGAAAGACGGACTTGCTGGCTTTGAGGTTTTTTACGAAGGCAAATTTGATATTTGCATTCTTGATGTTATGTTGCCGAAAAAAGACGGGTTTACATTGGCAAATGATATTCGGAAAATGAATCTAGATATACCTATTTTATTCTTGACAGCTAAAAGTATGATTTCTGATAAGGTCGAAGGGTTTGGTGCTGGTGCAGATGACTATCTAACAAAGCCATTTGCGTTTGAAGAATTATTAGCCAGAATAAACGCTATTCTTCATCGTTCAATGAGAAAGTCAATAGATGAAGTTAAAGGAAAAGAAATATTTGAATTAGCTAATTCTAAATTTGATTATAGAAATTTGAAATTGACTGCAAATGGATCGGTTTCTGAACTCACAAAAAAAGAAGCTGAATTACTAAGATTACTTTTTATTCATCCAAATAGTGTCTTGGAAAGAGAAGTAGCACTGAAGTTGGTTTGGGGTGAAAACGATTATTTTCTAGGAAGAAGCATGGATGTGTTTATAAGTAGATTGCGAAAATATTTAAGTCCAGATACTGCGATAAAAATAGAAAATGTGCATGGTATAGGGTTTCGATTGACAGATAGTTGAAGACCATTCATTGCATTGCTAAGGTCATTGAATCTTCTATATTTGATACATGGCGAAAGAGCACGTAAGTGATCCTAGATTAGGCGAAGAATATGATAAACAAACACAAAGGATTATTAACCCCGATGGATCGTTTAATATATATAGAGAGGGTCTAGGGCCTGCTATTCGACATTTATATCAGTTTTTTCTAAATATAAGTTGGCTCAAGTTCATTACCATTATTCTTGTGACTTACATAGCCACCAATGCGCTATTCGCTCTTTCATATTTATTGGTAGGAGTAGATGGCATTCAAGGTTATCGCACTCATAAATTTGGAAGTGATTTTCTAACAGCATTATTTTTTAGTTTTCAAACGTTCACCACGGTTGGTTATGGTGGTTTAGCTCCTGTAGGAATAGCTGTTAATATAATAGCATCGTTTCAAGCACTAGTTGGTTTTATGAGTTTTTCGATTGCCACTGGTGTGTTATATGGCCGATTTGCTCAGCCTTCAGCAATTATTTTATACAGTAATAATATTTTATTAAGTCCATTTAAAGGAGGGTTTAGTCTAATGTTTAGAGCGGTTAATATGAGAAATAATGTCCTTATGGAAATGGAGGCAAAGCTTCTCTTGGCAACGACCAAAGAAATTAATGGAGAGTACCGAAGAACATACAGTCGACTAAAATTAGATATTTCTAACATTGACTTCTTTCCGTTAAACTGGACTTTAGTGCATCCTATCGACGAAGAAAGTCCGTTTTGTGATAAATCACCAGCTGAAATAATGAAATTAAACCCTGAGATACTTGTCCTTTTGAAAGGATTCGATGATTCATTTAGCCAAGTTGTTCATTCGAGGTTCTCTTATACTAGAAGCGATATAGTTTTTAATGCTAAGTTCAAACCAGCGTATAAAACTTACAGAGACGGGTCTACACACCTTAATGTGAAAGACATTCATTTATACGAAAAATTGGAAGAAAAAATTTAGATTCGACCGGTTTTAGAAAACGATTAAAATCAATGTTTATAAGCTTGTTTAAACTTAAATTTGAAATGTTTTATGGGTTCAAAGGGATTTACAATTAGTGGGTTTATTATTCTCACGTTCTTACTGATTTGGTTTGGATTCAACAATCGGAAAGAACTCCTAGGCAAAAGCAATCCTATTGCAGAAAAAGCCGATGCTAATTGGTGGAAAATGCAGTTGCAGGATCCCTCTACAGGCAAAGTGCCAGCTAATATTCGAAAATCAGATTTAGACTTTGTTTCCGAACACTTTCCTCTAGGGGCAAGATCGGGAGAATTGCATTGGAAGAATAGAGGTCCATACAATATTGGAGGCAGAACAAGAGCACTTGCTATTGATCGATCAAATCCAAGTAGAATTATCGCTGGAGCTGCCTCTGGCGGAATTTTTCTAAGTAGAAACGAAGGTAAAAGCTGGAAAAAAGCAAGTACTCACGAACACAATTTATCCATTACTTGGATAACACAAGATCCACGTATCGGTAAAGAAAACATGTGGTACGCAAGTACTGGAGAGGCAAGGGGAGCTTCTCAAGGAGCTGCAAATTTTTCGGCACATTTTGGTGGAGATGGTGTTTTAGTTTCAAATGATTTTGGCGAAACTTGGAATAGATTGGGCAGTTTCATAAATGACTCTCCTCAGCGACAAGATAGCTTAGATCTGAGTTGGAAGATACTGGTAGATAATCAATCTTCTAGCACTGTTTTGTTGTTGGCAACACCTAGTGGTATCTTTAGAAGTAAAAATCAAGGAGTAACCTGGCTCAACGTTCATGGAAATGGAGCGACAAATCAAATCATCGATCTTGTACAAACTAGTTCTGGAATTTGGTATGCTGCGATAAGTTCAGGAATAGGAAGTGCAAGCGGTTTATTTAGAAGTACAGATGGTGTTAGTTTTAACTTAGTAAAAACCCCAGCACCTAATTTAGGCCGAGGAATAATTGGTTTGAATCATCAGAATGAAAACTCAATGTTTGTATTATTTGAAAGTCCAAATTCAGGACAAAAAAGCGAGTTTTTAGGACGTAACGGGTATCACTCACTTTTCAAATACACCTACATCTCAGGAAATGGTAGCGGATTAGGCGGGAACTGGGAGAATCTTTCTATGAATTTACCAAAAGGAATATGGCCTTTTGATGATTATCATTCTCAGACGGGATATTGCATGGACATTAAAGTTTCACCTTATGATAGTAATACCGTTGCATTAGCTGGAGTAAACTTAAATATTAGTCATAATGGATTCTCTACTAAAGGTGATGATAAATTTGCCGGTGGATATTACCATAAAATAGATACTCCTTTTTATCAGATATATCCAAATCATCATCCCGATGTGCATACAGTAGTTTTTCATCCAACTGATTCTAAGATTATTTTAACTGGCTCAGATGGCGGAATTCATTTGAGTAGAGATTTATATTCTAAACAAGTTGTTTGGGAATCACTGAATAACGGCTACGTCACTACTCAATTTTACACTTTGGCATTGGATAAAAAAGTAGGTTCCAAAAAGATGGTTGGTGGTCTTCAAGATAATGGAACATTATATTACTTGGCGGATAGTCTTCATTCTTGGAGTATGCCAGTTGATTATGATGGGGCTTATTGCCATTTCCTTGATTACTCCCCTTATTTTCTGGCTGCAAAACAACAAGCGGGATTATTTAAAGTTGCTGTTGATGGATCGGGAAATCGTATTGGATTTGCTCGTATAGATCCAATCGCTCCCAGTAATTATTTGTTTATAAATCCATATACTATTGATCCTAATGACAACAGAATATTGTTTCTGCCAAATGGGAATGTCTTGTGGCGCAATAACGATATTTCCGTTTTTGAATTAGACAACCAGTTTGTCAAGCAAACTGAAAATTGGGAACAACTAAACATTTTAGGAGTATCAGGATTAATCAGCGCAGTTGAAGTAAGCAGAGAACCTGCAAATATTTTGTATTTTGGGACTAGTGGTGGCGCCGTTGTTCGAGTAGATAGTTCAAATGCTAATTACACATATAAAAATGTAACTATTCCAAACTCTAATGGCTTTGTTTCTTCAATTGCAATTCATCCAAAAGATGGAAATAAAGTCGTTGTCGTGTTTTCAAATTATAATGTATACAGTGTTTTTTATTCTGAAACAGGAGGAGATTCATGGGAAAATATATCAGGAAATATTGAAGGTGAAATTCAGCCAGGGATACCTGCTCAATTTGCTCAAATTAACGATGGACCATCCTGCAGGGTAGCAAAATTCGTCGAATTGAGAGATGCTTCTTGGCTGCTGCTGGGTACAAGTGTGGGTTTATTCGGTACTTTAAATATTGATAGTAATAGCACGGTTTGGGATCGGGTAAGTGAGTCAGAAATTGGTTCTCACGTTGTAACTGCAATTGATTATAGAGCAGCAGATGGGTATTTAGGTGTTGCTACTCATGGTGGTGGAGTATTTAGTTCTTATGTGACCCAATCCGGTAATATAATTGCTGATGTTACTGAACAACAATTTCAAAAAGCAATTCTGTTTCCAAATCCAGCAAGAACGAACGTTGCATTGAGAGTCCACGAAATTGATGAGTTTTCTACTCAAGATATCCAAGTTTATAATTCACGTGGAAAAGCGGTGAATATTGAATGGCATGTCGAAAACAATAAAATTTCTGGAAATATTCAGCATTTACCAGTAGGAACGTATATTATTAAGTTCTCTGTTGATGCTAAACTTTATATAAGTCGATTCGTAAAAATTTAATTTATGGTGTCCCGAATTTTTATTTTGTGTTTCATAGTTATCGTTGGTTGTCAAAATAATCAAGCATCTAAGCTTCCAACAATGAAAGCGTCAAGAGATGAGGCAGTAGTTATTGGGAAGTTAATTCAATTTGAGGAGAGTATCTCTAAAGGCATAGACTGTGGGAATAAACATTGTTACGCTAAAATACAAATCGAAAAAGTTAAAGAAACTGGTCGGGATTTCACAAAGAATTTTGAACAGGAAAAGCCAATTCTTGCGTATTTTACTTACGGTGCAGATGGTGCAGATAGTACTACGCATAAGGGGTTGCAGGAGATTTTTGATGCACTAAAACAAAGCGATAAAATAATTGCAACTATAAAACTGGTTGGAGAAGTGAATAATCAAAAACTCTACCAAGTTGACATGTATAAAAATTTGAAATAGCAGTATGATTAGAACCAGAATAGGACTTTCAGTAATAGTTTTAG
Organism: Flavobacteriales bacterium UBA6770; assembly: GCA_905181875.1. Classification (GTDB taxonomy): domain Bacteria; phylum Bacteroidota; class Bacteroidia; order Flavobacteriales_G; family Salibacteraceae; genus UBA6770. The sequence goes on along the minus strand of CAJIZH010000002.1, from coordinate 213,637 downwards.
GCATAATTTCTTTATTTTTTTTAAACAAGGAAAGGTTTTCTAAATCAACTGAATTTCAGAATGCAGATGGACATGCTGAAGCTCGTGCAAAGTGGATGCGGTCTAGATTAGTTGATCCACAAACTGGCGAGATTCCAATAAACATGAGACATAAAGAGTTGGCTTTTGGTAGAACATTACCAAAAGCATTTCATAATTCTTATGGAAGCAGAGCTGAAGATTCTTTGGTGTTCGCGCGAAGAGGACCGCATAATGTTGGTGGAAGAACTAGAGCGTTAGCTGTTGATTTGTCAAATACATCAAATATCTTAGCTGGTGGTGTTTCAGGTGGAATTTGGAGAAGTACCAATTTTGGACTTTCGTGGGCTAAGGTTTCAAGTAATGATTATGCGCAAAACATTAGCTGTATAGCTCAGGACCCTCGACCTGGAAAAAAAGATATATGGTACGCAGGGACGGGAGAAGGAAGAGGCTCTTTGATTGGAAATGATTTCACGCTGTTAGGCAATGGTTTATTAAAATCAATCGATAAAGGAGTTACTTGGACACCTCTGAAATCAACTCAAGTTGAAAAAGTTAATAATGCTGGAGACTGGGGAATATCTTGGAGTATTGCTGTTGATCCTAGTAATACGCTGGAGGATGAAGTATACGCTGCGGCTAATGGCGTTATTATGAAAAGTCTTGATGGCGGCGCAACTTGGAAGAAGGTATTAGGTGAGAATAATTCTTCGGCTTCATTTTATGCAGATGTTAAAGTAACTTCTAATGGAGTTGTTTATGCCGCATTAGCAAAACAATTCAATCAAGCTGATCCTGGAGTATACAGATCAACTGATGGAGAGACTTGGGTGAATATTACTGGAGCTATTTGGCCGAGTAATTTTGAAAGAATAGTATTTGATATTGCTGGAGCCGATGAAAATGAATTGATATTCCTTGCTCGAACGCCTGGTTCTGGCTCAATAGCTGATCCAAGCTCAGCAGACAACGAATATTCTAGTTTGTTTAAATACAACTATATAAATGGAGACGGAAGTGGTTCGGGAGGCTCATGGACTAGCCTTTCTACTAATATTCCTTCCAATCAGAATGCGTACTATTCTTTTGATACTCAAGGTAATTACAATATGATGGTCCGAATTGATCCGTTTGATAAGACTATCGTCTACATTGGTTCAACAAACCTATTTCGTTCGGATGATGGATTTACTACTCGAAACAATATAGTTCAAATAGGAGGCTATAACCCCAAGCCATTTTCAGATCCAACAGAATATCGTTATTCCAATCAACATCCTGATCAACATAATTTGATCTTCCTTCCAAATAATTCCAGTGAAGCTTTCTCTGCTTCTGATGGTGGGATTTCTTTTACCAATAACATAAAAGCAAATGAGGTAGTATGGCAGTTTAAAAATACGGGGTATTTTACTTCTCAATTTTATACAGTTGCGATAGATCACCTAGTAAAAAACTCTGCTGTAATTGGAGGTTTGCAGGATAATGGAACTTATTTTACTAATAGTGCGAGTGCTAGAAAGGATTGGAAAGATCCACTGCAGTCAGATGGCTCTTATTGTGCAGTTGAAGATGGAACACTTTCAGATGGTTCAGGAGTCTATTATGTTTCAAGTCAGTACGGTAGAACATTTAGAATTAGAATGAATGGAAGTGGTGAAAAAATTGCCTCTGTACGGCTTGAACCTACGCCGACAAATCAATTTAATAGATCAATAAATTTCGATTTTATAAATCCTTTCGAATTAGATTATGCAGATAACAACATAATGTACATGTTGTATAAGGATGCTGCTGGAGGACCTTCCAAGATTAAAGTACATAATTCATTAAAATCAATTAATATAGATAATACTAATGCCACTAGAAATGATTGGTCCACCATGAACTTTACCTTCTCAAGATCAATTACAGCTATGGTAAGTAGCCGTACCAATCCAAAACATAGATTATATGTCGGAACATCTAATGGATCTATATATAGAGTAGAAAATGCAAATACTGCTGGTGCGTTAGTGACGCCTATCTCTGATATTACTGGAGTATTAAAAGGTACATATGTAAGTGATTTCGCTGTTCACCCTGAAGATGCAGATAAGGTTATGGTAGTCTTTTCTAATTATAATGCATACAGCATTTTTTATTCTGAAGATGGAGGTGATAATTGGAAAACTGCTGCAGGGAATTTAGAAGATGAATTACCTAATGGGATTCCGGATGCAGCAAGAGGTCTTGGAAATGGCCCTTCTGTGCGGAGTGCTGCTATTTTAGAGACGGATTCTGGCACAGCATATTTTGTTGGAACCAGTATCGGTCTCTTTGCAACTGACATATTGGATGGCGAAAATACTATTTGGAGTCAGCAGTCTCCAACTCTTATTGGAAATGCGATAATCGACAAAATGGACACAAGAGATGCTGATAATTATTTAGCAATTGCTACTCATGGAAGTGGAATATTTGGAGTACATGTTACAAGTTCCTCATTAATTGGAATGGAAGATGCTAAAACCGTTAATAATTTTAAAGTGAATGTTTATCCGAATCCAAGTAGGGGAGTTGTGCATTTAAATTGGGAAAACTCAATTGAACAACTTTCATCATTTGTGCTATATGATGAAATTGGACGGGTAAAACTAGAAGGTCAAATCAATGATTTCGAGAAAACTTCAACAATAAATGCATCCGAGTTGCCTTCAGGAGTGTATTATATTGAAGTAAAAGGAGCATATTCCAAAATGACAAAAAAATTGGTCATAACTAAATAATATAATTAATAAGCTCATATAGGCTCTAACATACATTTGTAAAATGTTTCATGTAATTTCCAAAATTTTATTTGTTTTTAGCACCCCTATAGTTTGGATTTGCATTTTATTTCTTCTGGGCATCATTGTTAAGAATTCTAAGAAGAAAAAACGGTTCTTAATAACTGCATTGCTAACCCTTTACCTTTTTTCAAATTCGTTTGTATTTGATGAAATTGTGGGTATTTGGGAGCCTGGAATGAACACTGTTTCAACGGAAGAGAAATACGATTTAGCGGTAGTATTGGGAGGTTATTCATCATATGCGCCAGCAGTAAATCAAGTGAATTTTGGAACGACGGCGGATCGATTAAACTGTGTGTTACCATTGTATCAATCTGGAAAAATAAAACGCATTTTACTTTCTGGTGGAGCAGGAAACTTGTACGATTTTAATGGTGCAGAAGCTAATTATATTAATGAGTATCTAAAGTCTATCGGGATAAAATCGAGACATGTTATAGTAGAACCTAATTCTAAAAATACCTATCAAAACGCAGTAGAAGCTAAAAAAGTGATAGATAGTCTAGATATAGAAGGTAAGGTGCTTCTGATTACTTCAACAATACACATGAAAAGATCTTCAGCTTGCTTCCATAAACAGAAAATCGAATTTGATGAATATCGGGTCGATGGTTTAACTGGAGAAAGAAAATTCTATTTCGATCACCTGTTTATTCCAAATGCAGAAACTCTTTTTAAGTGGAACATAATAATTCACGAATGGCTTGGTTTGATTAGTTATAAAATTGCTGGATACATTTAATTATGGGAATAAAGCACATATTAGGACTTCTTAGCTGCTTCCTATTGGTTCAAGTCTTATTGGGACAGGAAGATGTTACTTATCCAACCGATCCAGTAAATTCAACACAGGAGTTAACTGACAAGGAACTTAAGAATAATCAAGAAGCTGTAAATCAGCTCCAAGCTATTCCAAAAAAGAAAAAAGATAAGAAAGATAAAGTCAGTAAAAAAGAAAAATCGAAAAAAGAAGGCCCACTATTGCTAGCCAACAATTCAAAGCAAAAGTTGGTAAGGGAGTTCAAAATAGGAGAGAAAGTAACCTTTAAAACAAAAACCAATAAAAAAAATCTTAGAGGGGAAGTTGAAGAAATAGATAAAGAATACGTGAAAATAGCCGGTAAACGGGTAAAGATTTCAAGTTTAGTTATGGTTAAAAAGAAGTTCGTTAAAACTATGGGTTGGCGCACTGTCGGATTAACTCGTTTCGCATTTGGGACTGGAGTTGCGGCCGTAGGAGCTGGAATAGCTGTCTTCTCATTTCAACAAATCGATCCGAATAGCACTGGGGTTATCTGGGGGGCATTGGGAGCTGTATTTGGAACAGGTGTTGGATTAGTTGGTACTCACTTAATGCTGAAGGGATCTAAAGGAATGTTTCAAAGTTCAAAATTAAAAATTGAAAGAGGCTGGAAGTTTTCTGCTAAGCTATAAGTACAAGAGCTCTTGTGATAATTTATATTAAACTTTATTAAACTCTTTTCTTTTTTGCTTGTTTACAAGCTAAACGTAACTATGAGCCAGTACGCCATAAAAGATTTAGAGCGGATTTCAGGAGTTAAGGCTGGTACAATTCGCATTTGGGAGCAACGTTATAACTTGCTGCAGCCAATGAGGACTGAAACCAACATAAGATATTATCAGGATAATGATCTTAAAAAACTATTGAATGTTTCAATGCTTTTGGATAAAGGGATGCGTATCTCAAAAATAAGTGAATTTGATGATAGTGAATTAAAAGAAATGATAGCTGAGTTCATACAAGATGGAAAATCTTTAAGTGAACAAACAGAGTTTTATATACAGGCACTATTAGTAGCAATGTTGGAACTTGATGAAGCTAGATTTAATAATCTATTTGAAAAATCTGTCAACGAGATAGGTTTTTTACCTACCATAACTGAATTTATTTATCCTTTTTTGGTAAAAATTGGTATGATGTTTATCACTGACGAAGTAAACATTGGTCAAGAACATTTTATTAGCTGTCTAATCCGTCAAAAAATAATTGCAGGAATTGACGATCTTCCAATTCAAATTCCAACAAAAGATAGTTACAAATATGTTTTATTTCTATCTGAAGGTGAATCGCATGAGATAGGATTGATATTAGCAAATTATATACTGAGAAGTCGTGGTTATCAAGTAATTTATTTGGGTCAAAATGTTCCTGCGAAAGATGTACAGCAAATTGTAGAAGAAAGTAAGCCTTCTCATATACTTTCTATTTTTACAGCAAGTCGTACGCCACTTGAGTATGAGAATATGCTTAAAAATTATGATAAGGCCTTCCCGGATACACGAATTATTTACAGTGGTCTAAGCTACTATCGTGATAAGATGAACTGGCAGCCTTCTAAAAATGTAAAAATTATTAACGGAGTATCCGATTTTATCGATTATTTAAACTAGCTGTCTATTTAATTCAGTTGATAAACAGTAAGTGTCAGATTATTAAGCCCTCATGGAATTATTTTCATTAGGGTTTTGTTTTTTAAAAGGAGTTTTAGCGGTTCTTGTTTAATCTTTACTTAAAAAGTCTAAACAAAAAAGGGTATTATTAGAAATAGAGTGTATATTTGTTTAACGAAAACAATTAAAGATTAAACACCATGTCTACACTTGAATTTAATGAACTACTGGTAAGCTACAAAAGCCCTCTTCAGTTTTTTGCCTTGAAGCTTACCGCAGATGAAGAAGAAGCAAAAGATTTATTGCAGGAAACTATGTTGAAAGCTCTTACGTATAGGGATAAGTTATTGACAAAATCTTCGATAAAAGGTTGGTTATACACGATTATGAAGAATACTTTCATAAACCAATACAGAAGAGGTTCTAAGTTTAACCAAATTATGGATAAAATGCAGGCTCAAGCATACGTGAGCACAGGTTCCTCTAATGTTTCAATTCCGCCAGATAAGAAAATTAATGTTTTAAATATGGAAGACGCTATTGAAAATCTATCAGATGACTATAGAATTCCATTCCAACGAAAATTGGAGGGGTTCAAGTACAAGGAAATTGGTGATGAAATGGGAATTCCAATCGGTACAGTAAAAAGCAGGATTTTTCTTGCAAGAAAACAGTTAATGTCCAAATTACCAGAGTTTAATAGAAATGTCTAATTTGGTTTCTGTCATAGGATCAGGATTTGCTTCATTAGCAGCAGCAACAACACTTGCAGCTGCCGGTGAAAAGGTTCACGTTTATGAAAAAAATGAATCTGCAGGTGGTCGCGCCCGAAAGTTTGAGTCAGATGGGTTTACTTTTGACATGGGGCCGAGTTGGTATTGGATGCCCGAAGTTTTTGAAAAGTATTTTAATCGATTTGGAAAATCAGTTTCGGATTATTATGACTTAATAAGACTCTCACCGTCTTACCGTGTCTATTTCGGCAAAGATGATTTTGTAGATGTACCAGCAAATAAAAAAGATTTATTTGAATTATTTGAGTCTATTGAAGCTGGAAGTGCCCATGAACTTGATTTGTTCCTTAAAGATGCTGCATACAAATATGAGGTTGGTGTAAACAAATTAGTGTACAAACCATCAACTTCGATATTGGAGTTTGCAAATGCAGAAGTTATAGGTGGAGCTTTAAAGTTGAATCTTTTTTCTTCTATTGCTAAACAAATTAATAAGCAATTTAAGAACGAGAAGCTGCGTCAGATTTTAAAATTTCCAGTTTTATTTTTGGGTGCAAAACCAGAGAATATGCCTTCTTTATATACTCTAATGAACTATGCTGACCTTGAGTTAGGTACTTGGTACCCAAAAGGTGGAATGCATAAGATAGTAGAAGGAATGGTGAGTTTAGCTGAAGAAAAGGGTGTTGAATTTCACTATAATTCGCCTGTGGAAAATCTAGTACTCAATAAAAAATCAGTGAAAGGGGTTCAGGTTAGGGGACAGCAAATAGATAGTAAGGCCGTAATTGCGGGAGCTGATTATCACCATGTAGACAAAAATCTTTTACCGGAAAGTAAACGTATGTATTCTGAGAAATATTGGGATAGTCGAGTACTAGCTCCTTCCTCGTTACTTTTTTATTTAGGGGTAAATAAAAAGCTAACCAACTTGAAACATCACAACCTTTTCTTCGATACTGATTTTACAAAACACTCAGAAGAAATATATGACCAACCACAATGGCCCTCAGATCCTCTGTTTTATGTATGCGTTCCTTCAATAACAGATGATTCAGTGGCTCCAACTGGTTGTGAAAATTTATTTGTGTTAATGCCAATAGCACCTGATTTATCCGATAATGAAGAAATGAGAGAGCGCTATTACAATATTCTGTTGAGTAGATTGGAGGAAATTACTGGCGAAAAAATAAAAGATAATGTGATATACAAACGCTCTTATTGTGTTGACGACTTTAAATCAGACTATAATTCATACAAGGGAAATGCCTATGGATTAGCGAACACTTTAACACAGACTGCATTTTTAAAACCTAAATTACAAAACAAATATCTTCCCAATTTGTTTTACACAGGACAGCTTACTACACCTGGTCCTGGAGTTCCACCTTCCATTATTTCTGGTCAAGTAGTTGCTGATTTTATGTTAAACAAAAAACTCTAGCCCCATGGATGCTAAACAGCTCTTTGATAACGTCTCTCAACGTACATCTCAACAAACCACTCAAGCTTATTCCACTTCATTTTCTCTAGGTATTTCATATTTAAATCCAACCATTAAAGATCCTATTTATGGTATTTATGGATTTGTTCGTTTTGCTGACGAAATCGTGGATACATTTCACGATTATGACAAAAAAGAATTACTAGAAGAGTTTCGTCAAGACACATTTAAAGCTATTAATAGAGGAATTAGCCTTAATCCAATCCTTAATAGTTTTCAGCATGCTATTAATGATTTTAACATAGATCATGATCTAATCCATACTTTTTTGGATAGTATGGAAATGGACCTTCAAGATGTAAAATATACTCAAGCCAATTATGAGAAATATATTTTGGGTTCGGCAGAGGTAGTCGGGCTAATGTGTCTTAAGATTTTTGTAATAGGAGATGAGAAATTATATCATAAACTCAAACCGAATGCAATGAAATTAGGAGCTGCATTTCAGAAAATCAATTTTTTGCGTGATGTAAAAGATGATTATGAAGATTTAGGTCGTAATTACTTTCCAAACGTCAATATTGCTAATATGACTAATGAAGAAAAAGCTGAAATAGAGGCTGATATTCAATCAGATTTTGATGCTGGTTATGAGGGAATATTACAATTGCCTAAGCGTGCGCGTTTTGGTGTTTATTTAGCTTATGTATACTATTTTGGATTATTCAAGAAAATTCAGAACATACCGAGTAGTCAAATTAAAAAAGAACGCATTCGTATCCCCAATATTGGAAAATATGGTTTATTCGTAAGTTCATATGTACGTCATAATATTGGTTTATTATGATTTCAGAATTAGTCACAGTGAATACGGATAGAGATGAAGTAATATTGGTAAATGAATTTGACCTTAGCGTTGGATTTATGGATAAAATGGAGGCGCATGAAAAGGGTATTTTGCATAGGGCATTTTCTGTTTTTGTGGTTAATCCTAGTGGCGAAATAATGCTTCAACGACGTGCGTTGAGTAAATATCATTCTCCGGGTTTGTGGACAAACACTTGTTGCAGTCACCAGCGAAAAGATGAAGAGACAAGACATGCCGCTCACAGAAGAATGAAAGAAGAAATGGGTTTCGATTGTCCAATGAGTGCTGCTTTTGAATTTACGTACAAGGCAGAATTTGATAATGGTTTAACAGAACATGAGTACGATCATGTTCTGATTGGAAAGTTTAATGGAGTTGCTGCGCCAAATCCTGAAGAAGTAGAAGAGTGGAAGTTTCTTTCTATTCTTGAAATCGAAGGCGAGATAAAAGAAAATCCAGAACAATATACGGAATGGTTTAAAATTGCATTCCCTAGAGTAAAAGAATATTTATCTTAGTTATGCGAGTTACTGTCAAAAGAAAAGCACATTTTAACGCTGCACATCGTTTATATAGGAAAGATTGGAGTGATGCAAAAAACTCTGAAATTTTTGGTTTATGCAGTAATCCTCATTATCACGGCCACAATTATGATTTTTGGGTTGAAGTAACCGGAACTATTGATCCAGAAACAGGATATGTAATTGATCTCAAAGTTCTTAAGGATATGATTAATGCCCAAGTTTGTGAATATATGGATCACAAAAATCTAAACGAACAAATAGAGGAGTTTTCCACGCTCAATCCAACAGCAGAATATATAGCGGTTGTTATTTGGAATAGATTGCGAAAAGAATTGTCTGATGATTTAGACTTGAAAATTACATTGTTCGAGACTGAAAGAAATTGTGTAGTTTATTTAGGTGAGTGAAATACACTATGAGATCAGATTTATTCTCTGTGCTAATTTCGTCAGACCGTTGGTTTAATCGTAGATTAAATACTAATAAATTCAATTTGTAAGTTGGATCTATTAGTATTTACTCGGTAAGAATTGACTCGGGCGTTTAGGCAAAAACTTAAAGTAATTGAAAGTAGGTAATGAGTCTTTTAATGCTGCGGCACAAGAATTAAACTAACTGATAATGAGATTTTAATTAATAGAATTTGGTTTTAGAGGAGATCTCTGCCTCGTTGTTCGTTCTAAATTTACGTTAAGAATTATTACTAATAACATTTCTGTCCTCTTTTTAACCATTGACCCCAAGTTTTATCGTAAGCATGCACTTTTTCTGTGGTCTGGGTTTCATTTTTATACACTGGCCTTCCTCTGTTTTTCCATTCAAATATGCCTCCATAAAGGTTTGAAACATCAGTAAAGCCTTGTTTAATCAATTTTTCTGAGACCTTTTCGCTTCGATATCCTACAGAACAATAAACAATGATTTTCTGATTTTTATGAGTATCCTTTAGTTTTGACAAATTTAATTTGTCGTAACCTACCCAAACCGCTTTTTTTATGTGCGACACCTCATATTCATTCTCTTCACGTGCATCAATAAATACAATTGATTCGTTAGTATCAACTTCTGAAACGCTTACTTCAGTAACAGTATGGCTCAATAACATTTGAAGCTTCGCAGAATATGCTCTGTCCTCGACTGTCTGAGTAAATGATAATGTGGTTGTAAAAACAGCAACGATTGTAAAAAGGAACTTATCCATTTCGTTCTTGAATTTGTCTTGGATGAAAATCCGTTATTGTGGCGCGAAGATATTGTCTATCGAGATGCGTGTAGATTTCTGTTGTAGTAATTGATTCGTGTCCTAACATTTCTTGTACCGCTCTTAAATCTGCTCCACCTTCTACTAAATGAGTTGCAAAGGAGTGACGGAAAGTATGCGGTGAAACCACCTTTCCAATTCCGGCTTTTTCTACTAAGTCTTTTACAATATTGAATATCATTATTCTCGAAAGCTTTGTCCCACGTTTGTTTAAGAATACAAAGTCTTCATTCTTAGGCTTGATGTTGACATGAACACGCACCTCATTCACATATATCGAAATGAACTTTAAAGCGCTTTGGCCAATGGGTACAAGACGTTCTTTATCTCCTTTTCCAATTACTCGCACAAAACCTTCATCGACAAATAGATTACTCAATTTCAGTTCTAATAATTCCGTAACTCGCAAACCACAGCCGTATAAAGTTTCAATAATTGCTTTGTTTCGAGATCCTTCAAGTGTACTTAGGTCAATGACCGATTCAATTTTGTCTATTTCATCAATACTTAAAGTGACGGGAAGTTTTCTGCCAATTCGTGGCGTTTCCAATAATTCACTAGGGTCAACGGTAATTATTTCTTCTAAAATCAAATAATTGTAAAAGGATTTAATCCCGCTAACAATTCGCGCTTGAGTGGTATTCGAAATGTTGAATTCGTTTAACCAAACCAGGAATGAACGTAGGTCATCCAATTTTAATTTGAGAATACTAGTTGAAGACTCGTCTTGATTTAGAAACTGGTGTAGCTTTTTAACGTCCGATATGTAAGCTTCAACCGAATTCTTGGACAATGAGCGCTCTAATGCTAAATAACGCTTAAAACCTTTTATTAATCCAGCTGAGTCCATAGTTCAAATAAAAGCGAATCGGACCTTTGTACTACATTTGAAGTCACCTAAACGTTAACAACAGAATGAGGATATTGATATTGAACGGACCCAATTTGAATCTACTTGGAAAACGAGAACCTGAGATATACGGTAATCGATCATTCGATGATTATTTTCAAGAATTGAAAACCAAATTCTCAACTATTGAATTGGAATATTACCAAAGCAATTTAGAAGGGGAGTTGGTTAATAAACTTCAAGAAGTAGGTTTTTCTTTCGATGGAATCGTTTTTAATGCAGGTGGTTACACGCACACTTCAGTCGCGATTGCTGATGCTGTTGCTGCAATTGAAACTTCAGTTGTTGAGGTTCATATTTCTAATGTTTATGCTCGCCATGAAACGATTCGTCACCAATCCCTTATGGCTAAAAACTGTAAAGGAGTTGTTAGTGGATTTGGTTTATTTGGATATGAAATGGCACTAACAACTTTTAAAGTAGATTAGTGTAAAATTAAAGCATTTGAACTTTTTTAATTAAGAGTTACATAGAACAATCAACTATTCGTTCTGTGCATTTTTTTAAACGATACCTAATTGGACATATAATCTAATAAACTAAAAAATGTAACAGTATTTTTTTTTTAAAATTAATTTATTAATATTTTGAAGTCACACTTTTTAACACCTCAATAAAAAACCATATTCACGCTATTTTGTCAGCATTATAACTATTCACAAATAAATTAAAAACAAAGTATGAAGCATTTTACAATTATCACCTCATTATTACTAATGTCTACTGTGGGTTTAGCTCAGTTCAGACTATCCGGACCAGCAACTAATGCCAATTTAAAAGCTGAAGGTCTAGGTTCAACCCCAGTTAATATTGGTTGGGGAGCAGAAACTACTTTAACTGGAACAGTTTCATACACGTGGCATCTTGATGCTTTGACAGGAAATTTTACCTCGCCAATTGTATCTGTGCTTTCAAATAATATGGGTGCAGATACCAATTTGACAGTAGATTTTGCAGAAGTGAATGCTGTTTTAGCAAATGCTGGAGTTTCAATTGGAGATACTGCTAGATTAAAATGGACTGTAACTGCTTCAAATGGCATTTCAACCATTTTTTCGCCAGATGTTTTCAATATTAATCTAGTTAGAGGAGCGTCGATCTCTGCATACGATTTGACTTTTCCAACAAATGGATTTGCTGCAACTATAGAAGGTGATGCAAACACTGACCTTGACATTACTTGGAATTCAGCTGGCGAAGGAGCTACTTATGCTTGGTTCCTCGATGTAGCTGCTGGAAATTTTTCAAATCCAATCGTAGGGCCATTAGCTAGTAACAATTCAGGAATCGATACTGTGTTGACTCTCGATTTCGCTACAATTGACGCAGTACTTGCGGGTGCAGGTCTAACAAAAGGTCAAACGGTAAATTTAAAATGGAAAGTACATGCATATGCTGGTTTAGATAGTATTGCTTCTACTTCTAGCTTTAACCTTGACTTAACTAAAGGAACTGTATTGAATGATTTTGATTTAGTATTTCCAAGAAATGGATTCGCAGCTACTATTGAAGGAAGTGCTGATACCGAACTTGATATTAGCTGGAAGACTGCTGCAATCGATGCAACTTATGAGTGGTCTTTAGATCTGGCAACAGGTGATTTTTCAAACCCACTTGTAACAGTTCCAAGCAACAACATGGCAATGGATACAGTGCTTACACTTGATTTTGCAACCATAAATTCAGTATTGTCAGGAGCAGGTGTTACTATTGGAGCAACCGCTAATTTAAAATGGAGAGTAGTGGCTAAAACTGGCGCTTCACAAAAAACATCGAGTATGGAGTACACACTAGACTTAACTAGAGGTGCTGTAATTAGCTCTTTTATGTTGTCTTTTCCAACTGATGGATTTGCTACTACCATTGATAATGATAGCACAAAAGAATTAACTGTATTATGGAACAATGCTGGTGAGGGAGCAACCTACAAATGGTTTCTAGATGTTTCTACTGGTGACTATTCTACTGCACTTGTAGCCGGATTAGCGTCAAATAACTCAGGAACAGATACTGCATTAACGTTGAAATATTCAACAATTTATGCAATCTTAAGTGGAGCGGGTGTAGCAAAAGAAAGTACTGTGAACTTAAAATGGAAAGTACATGCATTTGCTGGAATTGATAGTGTAGCTTCGGGAGATTATAAACTTGATTTAACTACTGGTGAGGCGGCAAGTTCAGTATTTGATTTATCAAATACTTCTAACTTTACATTTGGCCCTAACCCAATAAGAAATGGTCAAGTATTGAATATAAATGCTTCGAGCATAATCAATGATATTGAGATAGTTGATATTACTGGAAAACAAATTGAGTTAACGAACTTGGAGTTGGGTAATAATATTCTTCAAATTGAAACAACTGATTTTGTTACTGGATTATACATTGTTAATATCGTAACAGATAATGGTCTTGAGTCACGTAAATTGATTGTTGAATAACTTAAAAGATTATTATGGTTGTTTAAATTAGGGGGCTTCGGTCCCCTTTTTTTATTTCAGAGTACCCTCCGATAATAAATATTTTAAATTATTGATTTATTATTAGTTGAAGGATGAAGCTGCTCTGCCAATCCACGTACAAATTACTTAGTCCTTTAAATACAGTCTATTAAGTCGATAAAAGTATTTGTCAATAGATTTATGAAGGTTTGTTTTGCTACAATTAATAATGCACTCTTTTTAGCTAATTTTTGAAATCTGCAAATGAAGCATTGCACAGTTCTCTTTCCATTTTGTTCCTATTTCAAATTCAACTGTATCAACTTCGTCTTCCAAGGAAATCTTCACTGCTTTTCTTAAAGTGAACTTTGAGTCGGAATAATTATGCAATAGTTTATTCTACTTCATACTTTTCAGCAAACCAAATACGACTTAAAAAATTCTAAGCTCCATTTGTGCTGACTTAAATAATCGAAACATTGTGTTTTTGACCCGTAATTTTCTCCAAACTTTTTTTGGGTTATTCCTTTTGATATTTTTATTGAATCTAATTTTTACAAAAAGAATCTATTCACTAAGCAAGCTATTTACGATATACGATTTAAGAAGTTAACCCTATTATCAAATGGATTTGAATTTCCAAAAAGCATTTTTTGGTAAAGGAGCTTTGAAGGTTATAGTTGATTTAGAATGATCATCCTGATAGGTTAACTTCCATGCATGAAGACAAATAGATAAAGGGAGATAGTCCTGATCTGAACCATATTTTTCATCTCCAATAATAGGAAGGCCAATATTTGCTAATTGAGCTCTTATTTGATGAAATCTACCAGTTTTAGGTTTTATTTTCAGAAGATAACCAATATCATTTTTGTCTAAAATCTCATAGGATAGAATACATTCGTGCGCCTCTTTTGATTTATATTGTACTATATCAGCTCTTTTTTCTAGGTTATTTTTTACAAGAAAATTAATAAGGTTGTCGTTGTCCTCTAATGGCTTTTTTTTAACGATTGCTAAATAAGTTTTTTCAACTTTTCGTTTACTAAAGAGATTATTAAATGCAATAAGAATTCGTTTTTTCTTTGCAAAAACCAGCACACCGCTGGTCACGCGATCAAGTCTATGTATTACTCCTATATAGGGTTTGGATTTGCTTTTTAATAGGTGATTAAGAACTTGAACTTCAACAGTGCAATCCTCATAAGGACTTTTTTCACTAATAAGTCCAGCAATTTTGTTTACGACTATATAATCTTTGTTTTCATTTACTATTTCAAGTTTCGACATTTGTGGTTTTATTTTCAAATTTCAAAATAGTACTGCTTTATAAAGAAGGCTTATTTTATACAATAATACTAACGATTTAGGCAATAAGATCAGTAGTTGATTGATTTGCTCATCTAAGAAAAGTAAAGTTGAACGAGCACGCAAAGCCATTAATGGTTTTAAAAAGCTATTTTTTACTTACTCAAAATTTATCTGCTTACTTAATTTTAAGTAATTATTTTTTCAAATACTTTCCAATTACTGTAAGTAATTTGGATTTATTAAATGGTTTGGAAATATAGTCGTTGCAACCTGCTTTAATTGATTTTTCTTTATCTCCAGCTAATCCAAAAGCCGTTTGTGCAATTATGATAACGTCTTGATTAAATTGTCGGATTTGACGGGTTGCTTCATATCCATTTAAATCAGGCATTTGAATATCCATTAGAATTAAATCGATATCAGGATTGGCACGACAAAGATCTACAGCTTCTATTCCTGTAGTTGCTTCGAGTAATACCAATTTAAGTTCTTTTACAATGACTGAGATAAGCATTCCATTAGTCTCATCGTCTTCAGCGACTAATACTTTTAACCCCGAAATTTCTGGATTTACAATTTCGTTAGACTTATCTATACTGTTAACAATGATTTTTTCTTCAATTTCAGTTTGGTAGGGTAGGGTTAAATAAAATATTGATCCTTTTCCTTCTTCACTCTCCATCCAAATTCGACCATTAAGCATTTCTGCATAAGCTCTTGATATAGACAAACCCAAACCTGCTCCCTGATAAGCTCTTTTATCCGCAATATCAGCTTGTATAAAACGCTCAAAAATGGCTTTATGTCGATCTTTATGAATCCCTATACCTGTATCCTTTATATAAAACTCTAATTCTGAAGATGCAACACCCTTTTTTAATCTGTAGCCTAATTCTATTGATCCTTCCACAGTATATTTGATAGCATTTTTGACTAAGTTGGTGAGGATAGAATAGACTTTTTCAGTGTCTGTATTAATAAATGCTTCTTTTTCCGATAGAGTTTTTTTAATTAAAAATTGCATTCCTTTAGCCTCAACCTGAGGTTTAAAAAAGGTATAGATAAATTCGATTTGCTGATTAATATTTGATTCTTGGATATTAACCTCCATTAATCCCGATTCTATTTTCGAAATACTTATAATATCATTGATGATATTTAGCATTCGTGTTCCACTTGTTTCAATGATTGTGATAAATTCCTGTTGCTCTTCTCCGGTCAGATCAGCTTCTCTTAATAAATCGGCAAAACCAAGTATGCCATTCATCGGAGTCCTTATTTCATGACTCATATTAGCTAAAAAAGCTGATTTTAATCGGTCACTTTCTTCTGCTTTTTCTTTTGCAATAACTAATTCTAGTGCACGCTTTTCTTTTTCATTGTTTTGAAAAGCAAGTTCTTTGTTTGCGATAACGAGTTCCGCAGCTCTCTTATCCTTTTCATCATTTTGAAAGGCAAGTTCTTGTGTACGATATTTTACTTTAAACTCTAAGTTTTCTTTGTATTCGTTCAGAATAGTTATATCCTGACCTACACCAAGTACCCCAACTATTTTACCAACTGTATCTCTTCGAGTTGATGAATTGAGCAGTACCATTACCCGTTTGCCGTCTTTGGTAAAAAGAGGAAATTCATAGTTGGCAGTTTCTTTTCCTTCTAATGCATTGTCTAACACTTGTTTTACAGCATCTCGGTAGTCTTCGGTAATGTAGGTTTTAACTAAATCTTTCCCCAACACCTCTTCTTTTTTGAACCCTGTAATTTTTTCAGAAGTCTCGTTCCATTCATTTACTAGTCCCTTACTGTCTATTCCAAAAATTGGTGCATTTGCAGTTTCAATAAACTGACGCAATTCCTTGGCCACAGATTCTGATTCTGTTCGTAGCTTATCCATTTCAGAAATATCTTGACCTACACCAAGTACTCCAACAATTTCACCAACAGCATTTCTGCGTGTTGATGAGTTAAGTAATACCATTACCCGTTTACCATCTTTGGTAAATAACGGAAATTCGTAGTTGGCAGTTTCTTTACCTTTTAGTGCATTGTCCAGTACTTGTTTTACTGCATTTCGGTAGTCTTCGGTGATGTAGGTTTTAACTAAATCTTTACCCAGTACCTCTTCTTTTTTAAACCCAGTAATTTTTCCAGAAGTTTCGTTCCATTCGTTTACCAGTCCTTTACTGTCTATTCCAAAAATAGGTGCATTTGCTGTTTCAATAAACATACGAAGCTCTTTGGCGACGGATTCTGATTCTGTTCGCAGTTTATCAATTTCGGAAATATCCTGACCTACACCTAGCACTCCAACAATTTCACCTGCTGCATTTCTACGCGTTGATGAATTTAGCAGCACTATTACTCTTCTACCATCTTTAGTAAATAACGGAAATTCGTAGTTTGCAGTTTCTTTACCTTTTAATGCATTATCTAATACTTGTTTTACGGCATTTCTGTAATCTTCTGTGATATAGGTTTCAACCAAATCTTTGCCTAATACCTCTTTTTTTTTGAACCCTGTAATTTTTCCAGAAGTTTCGTTCCATTCGTTTACTAGTCCTTTACTGTCTATTCCAAAAATTGGTGCATTGGCAGTTTCAATAAACTGACGTAATTCCTTGGCTATGGATTCTGTTTCAGCACGGTTTTTTTCGAGCTCATTTTGGAAGGTAAGTTCTTTGTTTGCGAGGACTAATTCATCTGCTCTTTTTTCTTTTTCCTCGTTGGCAAGAATTAATTCATATTCCCGCTTGCTTTTTTCTTTATTGGCGATAGCTAATTCATCTGCTCGTTTATCTTTTTCTTCGTTTTGAAAGGCAAGTTTTTTGTTGGCATCAGCTAATTCCTCTGCCCGCTTATCTTTCTCTTCATTTTCAAAAAGTAGTTCTTTGTTTGCGAGGACTAATTCATCTGCTCTTTTTTCTTTCTCCTCGTTGGCAAGAATTAATTCATATTCCCGCTTGCTTTTTTCTCTGTTGGCGATAGCTAATTCATCTGCTCGTTTATCTTTTTCTTCATTTTGAAAGGCAAGTTTTTTGTTGGCATGAGCTAATTCCTCTGCTCGTTTATCTTTCTCTTCATTTTCAAAAAGCAGTTCTTTATTTGCAATGATTAATTCAGCAGCTCGTTTTTCTTTTTCTTCACCTTGAAAGGCAAGTTCTTCATTGGCAATACCTAGCTCTAGTGCTCGTTTTTCTTTTTCTTCATCTTGAAAGGCAAGTTCTTCATTAGCAATAACTAGTTCTACTGCTCGTTTTTCCTTTTCTTCACCTTGAAAAACAAGTTCTTCATTGGCAATACCTAGCTCTAGTGCTCGTTTTTCCTTTTCTTCACCTTGAAAAACAAGTTCTTCATTGGCAATACCTAGCTCTAGTGCTCGTTTTCCCTTTTCCTTGTCCTGAAAGGCAAGCTCTTCATTAGCAATATATAGTTCTGCTGCTCGTTTTTCCTTTTCTGCGTCCTTAATAAGAAGCTCTTGGTGAGCAAAGATTAGTTCTGCTGATCGTTTTTCTTTTAAAACCTTTAAATATTTATTTTCTTCAAGCAGTTTTTGCAACTCGCTTATGAGTTCTTCTTTTGATTTATCTTGAATGTCCATATCGAGTTTATTCGATTTACTAAAATAGAGAGCTTCACTTTGGCTATAAAGTTTGGTAAGTGAAAATTAGAATGTAAAAAGTACTATACTTTTTGAACTTATACAGAGCTGATCATTTTATTTTAACCTAGCTTCTTTTTAAGCACTAAACTAAAAGTTATGGAATCAGTGCAATTAAGATCACTCGTCTTATTATTCTATGTCACTTTCAGTGCGTTATTTGCTGAATTTTCTTTTTGAATTAATTCGTTAATTGAATTCCAAAGCTCAATTCTTTTTTCCAAGGATTGTTTCGCAACGGTTAATGCTTCGCTCCATTTTTGATCATCATTTCCGCATAGCTCGGTTATCATTTGAAGAGAAAGGGGGCCATGTTCATCACCATCAAGTTCTATATGGCGCTCCAGATAGTAGGTAAGTTTGTTATATAACTTGTTTTCGGAATCAGAATATTTTAGAATTTCGATAAACATGTCTGGAATAACATCTTCTCGACCAAATGTAAAAGCGGAAGCAACTAGGTGTGGTTTATTTGTTTCAATAACTGAAAACGAAAACTTCACAAAATCAGCTACTTTTCTGTCTATATCAATTTGGCTTAATGAATAATCAATTGAATTTCCCAACTCTATAAGTTTAATAAAATTATTAA
This sequence comes from Flavobacteriales bacterium UBA6770, assembly GCA_905181875.1. Classification (GTDB taxonomy): domain Bacteria; phylum Bacteroidota; class Bacteroidia; order Flavobacteriales_G; family Salibacteraceae; genus UBA6770. Next base: position 194,630 of record CAJIZH010000002.1, on the reverse strand, counting down.
TTTCATCAGTACTAGCATTTACCTGCACCATTGCATCTAAATACATTTTAAAGTGACTGTTAGGTTCTCCTAATTCATTAATATCACTCTCTTCTCCGTGAACAATTTCGTTTATAAATCTTGATAAGGTTGCGTTTTTTGGTGGTGTCCAAGGAGTCTTAACCGTTGTCAGGTTTATTTGAAGATTTTTTAAAAGAGACATAAAATCCCATACAGCAAATACATGATTTTCCATGAAGATTTTTACGTCACCTATATGATTTAAACTTTCATAAAGTTTGTGATGCTTCAATTGATTCCTTAAATCAGAAATCTCATTTTCTATGTGCTGTATTCTATTCATTTTATTTTTCACTTTTTGTTTGTCAAATGTACCTTTCAAACTACTTTAAAATAGACAAACACATTCATTTTTAGTTAACACTTATTCTAGCTTTTTATAATGTATCAAGCTTTAGCTATTTATTACAATACAAGAAAGATTCTGTGACATACAAATATTCCTAAGTTCTTTTTTTTCAAGCTTACTGGTCCACGGTAATATTCTATTCTACCAAATATATAATGCAAAATATAAAGTGCAAAGATGGAAAATAGTTAACATGGACATAAATAAATGCATGGCCAAAAAAATAGAGCTATGATTTAAAATGGGTTGCTAATGAAGTAGCCATTGAAACAACGGAAATAGCTCACGAAGTATTAACAGCAGCAAATTCTTCATAGTTGCGAGTTCATTATGAAAGCACAAAGAGTTTCCTTTTAGCTTACTTTTTGTGCATTTCTAAATTAACAAGACGAAATATATTGCGCTACCAAGGGCTCCCTGAAATTTATAAAACACAAAAAAGCCCGTTCAATTTAATGAGCAGGCTTTCAGCTTTTATAACGCAAGATCTACTTATACTGATTCAAAAATTCAGCAGCATTTCTAGTAACTGCTTCACGCATTTCATCAGTCAGGCCATGATGACAAGCTAACAAAACACCGCCGCGCATTACGTCATCAGTATGTTTACATCCACCTTCTGCAATTCTAAAGTCAACCGTTTTAAACAATGGCTGACGGGCAATGTTTCCCGTGAATACTGTGCGTGTTTGTATGTTTCTTTTTTCCATAAAGATTTGAAATTCCTTACGGCTAAAAGGAGCGGAGCCCTTTATAGTTATTGCGTAAGCCAACCAACCTGTTCTAGAATTTGGAAATTGTTTTGGAAGTATAAACCACTCTTCATATGGTTTGAAAAAGTTAGTCATAAAATCAAAATTCCTTTCTCTTTCGGCAATATTGTAATCCAATTTACTCAATTGTACCAATCCAAAAGCAGCTCCCATTTCAGAGGGCTCTAGGTTGTAACCTAACGATTCAAAAACAAATTTTGCATCGTAGTCAATTCCGTCTACTTGGACGTTAAATCGATTTTCTATTTTCTCTGATTCTACAAACAGTGAAGAAGAACGGCCCCAAGATCTTAATAGACGCGCTTTATCGTTTAGTTTGTCGTCATTGACGCAGAGCATACCGCCGTTTCCAGCAGCGTTAATTACGTGTGAACCGTAAAAACTAGTAATCGAAATATCGGAATGTTTACCAGAACTTTCGCCATTGAGAGTTCCACCTAATGTATCGGCAGAATCTTCAATAATTTTTAGATCGTATTTTCTTGCAATGGCAGCTAACTTGTCCCAATCGGGTAAGTTACCAATTAGGTTTGGAATAATCATAGCCGAAGTTTTATCGGTAATCATTTCCTCCACCTTATCAGCGTCAATGCAATAGGTGCCTGGTTCTGCATCCACCAAAACAGGAATTAGTCCATTTTTGATTTGAGGTGCAACTGTAGTAGCAAAGGTTAGGGCAGGAGTGATTACTTCGGATCCTTTTGGTAAATCTAATATCTCAACTGCCAAATACAAAGCAGAAGAACCAGAGTTTACCATGATTCCGTGTTTTTTATCAAACAACTTAGCTATCCGTACTTCCATTTCCCGGACGTTCTTACCCATTTGGGTTGAGGTTCTTAAAACTTCAGTTACTGCAGCAATTTCTTCTTCACCGTGAACGGTACATCCGTAAGGAACATGAATATTTTCCATAATTTTTTTGAATGAGAACGCGAATTTACGTTTGTTTCTTATTAAAACAATTAACTAAGGATTTCTTTCATGAAATCATCAACATTTTTGAAAATAAAGTTTGGGTATTCTTTTAAAAACTTGGTACTTAGTAAGCCACCATTCAAAGGTCGCTCTGCTGGAGGGGCTAATTCTGCCGTGCTAATGGTCTCAATTTTCATTTTATGATTCGGAAAATAGCCTAAAACACGCTCAGCCAATTGCACTCTATTTACAAAGTCGGTTGAAGCAATGTTATAAATTCCCGACTTGTTATCGTTCATTAGTAAGTACAAGGCTTTGGCAATATCCTCTGCATTCACTGGCGTAGCGTATTGGTCAAATGGTAATTTGAGCGTATCATCTTCTTCGTTTTTCACGTTATCCACTAATCGCATGATGAAGTTTTTGTTCCTTATTTCTTTTCCATACACGTTAGTAATTCTGATTATGAGACTTTCAGGAAGTTCTTTTAGAACTAGGTTTTCTGCATCTAACTTGTGGCGGCCATAAATATTGACGGGGTTAGGAGGGGTGTCTTCGAAATATGGTCCGTTTTTTCCATCGAAAATGTAATCGGTTCCAATAAAAATCAGTTTTGATCCGCATTTTTTAGCAATTTCAATCAGATTTTTGGTCGATTGTACCGTTTTTTCGAAACTCTCTTCTTGATGATCTTCACAGTAATCGACCCAAGTGAGCGCTCCACAATGAAGAATGTAATCTGGAGCAAAACCTAACAGATCAAAATTATTTTCGTTAGAAAGATCAAGAGTATTAAAAGGAACGGTTTTGTCTGTTTCAAAAGAGAAATGCGACCCGACTACATCTAAGCCTTTAACTGTAAAGTATTTATGGCAATTTCCACCAACTAATCCCGATGCACCTGATATAAAAACTTTCATTGTTGCTATTACTTATTAATTGAGTCTTCGTCATTCCCAACTTGATTGGGAATCTAAATATAATATAGATTCCTGCCTGCGCGGAAATGACTAGTCATATTTAATTTCCCTAATTTTATTGAACGCGAATTTAATTTAACTATTCGGTCAAGAGACCTGTTAATAAATCCAATCCATAGATTAACAAAGCAATTAAAAATGTTGTATAATTGCTGAGTAAGCCTTTACTCAAGGCAACCAAATCACTAATTTTCATTACGGTTTAGTTTTCAAAATAGATTGATTTTACAATTTTTCCAAAACATAATATTTTTATCAGATGCATGATATGAAAGGACTCGGGGAAAAACTCCTCGAAGATTTAAAAACCATTGCCAAAGAAGTTGGTGTAGACAAAATAGATAAGCTGAAGAAGCAAGACTTGATCTACAAAATTCTAGATACCCAAGCAGAGAACTCAACAAAATCAGTTCCTGAAGGAGATATTGAGGATAAGCCTAAAAGAACTCCCAGACCTAGAGCTCAAAAGAAAAAAGACGAAGCACCAAAAAAGGATAAACCTGCAAAGGGCGAGCCTGCAGAAACTAAGACTGCTGAAGTAAATACTTCTGACGTCGGAGCTGTTTCAGCTAAACCGGTTAAGCGCAGACCTGCTAAGACTGCAGTTAAAAACGTAACTAAACCCATAGAAGCGTCAAAGGAAACGCCCAAAACAGAAGATGTTCCGAAGACTGAAGATGATAAATCATCAGAGAGCAGCAAACCTTCAGAAGAAAAAGGGGAAATTAACAATCCTAGAAACAACGATCGTAAAAACTCGAATACTAAGCCTAACCCTAGGAATAATAATAATAACGATCGTAAGGCAAATAGCAATAATCCTAATAATCCTCGAAATAACGGCGATAATCGTAACAATAATAGAATCGAAAATCGTGGAAACGACAATCGTGGAAATCGCAACGGAAATCAGCCAAGAACTGATAAGCCGCAAGAGCCTCAATACGATTTTGGTGATTTAGTAGAGGCAGAAGGTGTATTGGAAATGATGAACGATGGATACGGATTTATGCGTTCTAGTGATTTTAACTATCACTCTTCTCCAGATGACGTTTATGTATCTCAGTCACAAATCAAACTATTTGGTTTAAAAACAGGTGATACAATCCGGGGAGCTGTGCGTCCACCAAAAGAAGGTGAGAAGTATTTCCCACTCGTTAAAGTGGATAAAGTAAATGGTCGCGACGCTAAAGACATTAGAGATAGAGTACCATTTGAGTATTTAACTCCATTGCACCCGGAAGAGAAGTTAACCTTAACGGGTCATGCTAAAGAAAATATGTCAGCACGCGTTATGGATATGTTTGCTCCTGTTGGTAAGGGACAGCGTGGATTAATCGTTGCGCAGCCAAAAACGGGTAAAACTATGTTACTGAAGGATGTAGCTAACGCAATTGCTGCAAACCATCCTGAGGTATATTTGATTGTACTGTTAATTGATGAGCGTCCTGAGGAAGTTACAGACATGAAGCGCAGTGTAAATGCTGAAGTTGTTGCAAGTACATTTGATGAACCAGCAGACAAGCACGTAAAAGTAGCGAACATTGTTTTAGAGAAAGCAAAACGAATGGTAGAATGTGGTCACGATGTAGTGATTCTTCTAGATTCTATTACACGTTTGGCTAGAGCTTACAATACGGTTGCACCAGGTTCAGGTAAAGTGCTTACAGGTGGTATAGATGCTCAGGCGTTGCACAAACCAAAACGTTTCTTTGGTGCTGCTCGAAATATTGAAAATGGTGGTTCATTAACCATTATTGCAACTGCGCTTACCGAAACAGGTTCTAAAATGGACGAAGTAATTTTTGAAGAATTCAAGGGTACAGGTAATATGGAATTGCAATTGGATAGAAACATTGCTAATCGTAGAGTTTTCCCAGCAATTGATCTTGTGGCTTCTAGTACGCGTAGAGATGAGTTGTTATTGGATGCAGCAATGCAACAACGAATTTGGATTCTAAGAAAGCATCTTTCTGATATGAAACCAGTTGAAGCAATGGAATTCTTAAAAAATAGAATGAGAGGAACTCGTAGTAACGAAGAATTCTTGATTTCAATGAACGCTTAAAAATTAAAGGTCGCCTAGTGCGACCTTTTTTATTGGTTATTATGAATTCACCGTCATTATTTGCTATTGCGTTTGCCATTTTTGGAATGAGTTCAAGAATGCTTGTATTTGCAATAGATTGGGATCGTACAGTAGCTACTCAACTATATTTCCTGTTTTTATTACTAGCGGTTTTCTTTGATATTCGCGCATATTTCGTTGGAAAACCAGAAAGTAGTTTTGTGCAATTATTTAAGATAGGAGCAAGAGCAAGTGCACTATTCTCACTTTTGGTTGGAGGTTTCACATTTGTATTCTATAAGCTTTTTGATACAACTTATTTTATTGGACTAGTAGAATCTCGACTCGATGAAGCGAGGTCAAAAGGATATCCGATTGAAGACATAGAGAAAATGTCTGCGAACATGGAATCTGTATTCAGTTTAGTTCTCTACATCCCCTTAACAATATTCTTGTTTACACTTTTAGGAATAAGTTACAGTATTTTAGTAGCTTTTATTTTCCGAAAGGTTCCGCTAATGAGGAAGATCTAGCAGAGTAGCTGCTTTCTATAGGTCCTCTGTTATTGTCTGGGCAACTTCTATAAACTCTAATTTATTATCGCTGCTTTATAAGCATCATTGAGTAAGTTTAGGATTTAAATTATCATTAAACTAGGTTTAATCGATTGAGATTCCGCAAAAATATCTCACTAATTCTACTAGACAAAATGGTTCAATTACGATTATAAAGTGTCGATAATAGAGTTGCTTAACCGAGTAATTCTTCAGCTAATTCTTCATAATCAATTCCATCAAAGTTCCCTGAACTCATTAAAAGCAAGTTTTTGTTTTCCCATTTCTGCGCGTTTAAGAATTCTCTCAATTCAAGAGCATCCGTAAATACCATCAATCCCTTTTGATTAAAACCATTAGAAACCATTTCTTTAGAAATAGGGTCAAGCTTCTTATGCTCTAACGTTTTGGGATTGTAATAAACTATAGCCGTGTCTGCGGTTTGCATAGCTCCGTCGTAATGCGATAAGAATTTTTTACTCAAAGAACTGAAGGTATGCAATTCCATACAAGCAACTAGCTGTCGATTTGGAAACTGGTGTTGCATAGCTGCCGTTGTTGCTTTTAACTTAGAAGGAGAATGTGCAAAGTCATTATAAATAACACTTGTTTCAGCTCGCTTCACTAATTCTAGTCGTTTACTTGCACCTTTGAAATTGCTTAATGCTGTAAGTGAGTCGTGTTTTTTAATTCCCATTTTCTCTAGGACTAGCAATGCCCCTAAGAGGTTTTGTAAATTGTGTTCTCCGAACATTTCTAAAGGATATTTATTTCCATCGATAGTGATATTGGTGATTCCATTTTCTATTTGATATTCTGGGATATTGTATCCAATTGAGTCAAAACCCTCATCCTGCTCAGCAACTAATTTTGCAATTTCGGAATCTTTTTCAAAGAAAATAAGACTACCAGCTCTATCAATTTTATCTATAAAAATCCTGAATTGATCTACGTAGTTTCCGAAGGTTGGAAAAACATTAATATGATCCCAAGCGATTCCACTTAGTAAGGCAATATGGGGTTGATACAAATGAAACTTTGGTCTGCGATCGATCGGAGACGAGAGGTATTCGTCTCCTTCTAGAATAATGTATTTGGCAGATTCAGTAAGCTTAACCATGTTATCAAAACCTTCCAATTGAGCTCCAACCATATAATCGCATTCAAGACCTACACTTTGCACAACATGCAGAATCATGGAAGTAATAGACGTTTTGCCGTGAGAACCTCCGATAACTACTCTTGTTTTGCTTTTGGAAGCTTCAAATAAGTATTCTGGATAGCTGTAGATTGGAAGGTTTAGTTCTTGCGCTCTTAGTAACTCAGGGTTATCTTTTCGTGCATGCATCCCTAAAATGACAGCATCCAAATTTTGGTGAATTAATTCTGCATTCCAGCCAATTTGATCAGGTAAGATTCCTTTTTTTGCAAGCCTTCCCTTCGATGGTTCAAATATTTCATCATCTGAACCGGTTATATTATAATCCATATCGTTTAAGGCTAATGCCAAGTTGTGCATGGCGCTTCCACCAATAGCTATAAAGTGAACTTTCATAGCTACGAAATTAGCCACAGATAAAGATCATGAGTGTCATCTATTAGTCGTTTTTTTAACAGCGAGCTGTTATATTTGACTGCCATAAAGTCTGAAAATTGGATTGGATTGGCAATTGATAAGAATGAAAATATGATATCTAAAAATATTAGCAATGTTTTTACCTTCTCAGCACTTTTTGTGTTGTTAATGTGGTTCGTCTATTTTATTGAAGTTCAGGCTAATATGGATTTCGGTTTTTTAGGCGTTTACCCTAGAGAGATTTTTGGATTAATAGGAATTATTACTTCTCCATTTGTGCATGGAGATATGAATCACTTGATTAGTAATTCCTTTCCTATGTTTATGCTTATTGCAATGGTTTATTTTTTTTATCGCCCCGTATTTTATAAGGTCATGGGTTACGGATGGTTAATTACCGGTTTTTGGGTTTGGGTAGCAGCTCGACCTTCTTATCATATTGGTGCTAGTGGATTGATTTATATGCTAGCGGCATTTTTATTTTGGAGTGGTTTTCTTAGAAAGTCCTATCGTCATATGGCGGTCTCTTTAATGATTGTATTTCTTTACGGTAGTTTGATTTGGGGAGTGTTTCCTTTTGATTGGAAAATAAGCTGGGAATCTCACCTTTTGGGCGCCGTGTCAGGCAGTATGCTAGCGATAATCTACAGGAAAGTAGTTGTTTTTAGGAGGAAAAAATATTCTTGGGAAGTGGAAAATGAAACAGAAGACATAGCTAAGCTAGAAGAGCGTTTTGGTGAACGCTATTGGGATCCAAAACGAAAAATTGACCCACCACAAACCATTATTACATATATTTTTAAGCAAAAGGAAGATTAAATTCCGAATTCTTGAACGATTTGTTTGACCCAAGCATGAATACGCTGATCAGTTTGCTCTTCTTGGTTGTCTTCGTCCAGACACAATCCGATAAAGGTATCCTCGGTAATTAAGGCTTTAGAGTCGTCATGCTCATACCCCTCGGTTGACCAATTCCCAATGATAGTTGCTCCATTTTTTTCGGCCTGCTTTCCAATTACTCCAATTCCATCACAGAAATAGGTACTGTAACCATATTGATCGCCTAGACCAAATAATGCAACTGTTTTATTTGTAAAGTCTAAATCGTGAAACTTAGAATAGTAATCGTCCCAAGAACTTTGAAGTTGACCATCGTGCCAAGTTGAAAGGCCTAAAATGAGTTTATTATAATTTCTTGGTTCGTCACCCTTTATATCATAGACATCGTAAACGTCTACTTTGTCTAGTCCAATTAAATCTCTTATTAATCGAGCAACCGCCTCAGTACACCCAGTGTCAGATCCGTAAAACAATCCTATTTTTTCCATTCAGAAATATAAATTTTTGCAAAAAAAAGCCCAACCAAATGACGGTTGGGCTGCAATATTGTTTAGCAATAACTATCTTCTTTTTTCCTGAATACGAGCTGCTTTTCCTTTAAGCTCTCTTAGGTAGTATATTCTTGCTCTTCTTACAACGCCAACTTTATTTACTTGAATATTTGAAATAGCTGGAGAAGAAATAGGGAAGATACGTTCAACACCTATACCGTTAGATACTTTTCTTACAGTAAACGTTCCGTTGGTTTTTGAACCCTTTTTTTGGATTACAACTCCACGAAACTGCTGAACACGTTCTTTTTCGCCTTCTTTAATTTTATAGTCAAGAGTAATAGTATCGCCCGCCTTGAAAGATTTATCTTCTCTTGCTAAAACGTTAAAGGCTTCTATCTCTTTTATTATTTGATCCATTACAATAGTATTACAGTAAATTTTGAGGCTGCAAAAATAGTTATTTGAGTAATAATTACAGCACAATTTCTAAAAGAAAATTATTTCTTTTCAAGTAAATCTGGACGTCTACTTTTTGTGCGCTTTTGAGCTTCATTTGAACGCCATTCTTCAATCTTTTTGAAATTACCAGAAGTTAGTACTTCAGGAACGCCCATATCCCTCCAATTTTGAGGCCTAGTGTATACGGGAGGAGACAATAAACCATCTTGAAAGGAATCATTTAATGCAGAAGTTTCGTCGTTTAAAACACCCGGAATCAGTCTAACAATACTATCAATAAGTATACAAGCAGGCAACTCGCCTCCCGTTAGAACATAATCTCCAATAGAAATTTCTTTTGTCACATATTTCTGCCTGATGCGTTCATCTATTCCTTTATAGTGTCCACATACTAGCAGTAAGTTCTTTTTTAAGCTGAGTTGGTTTGATGTGTCTTGCTGCAGTGTTTCTCCATCAGGAGTCAAAAAGATAATTTCATCATAGTTGATATTTTCGCTCAATGCATCAATCATTTTCGCTAGGGGTTCAGGCATAATTACCATTCCAGCGCCACCTCCGTATTGAGCATCGTCTATTTGACGATAATTTCCTTTGCCATATTCTCTTAAGTCATGAATATGCAGAGTCGCGAGACCCTTGTCTTGCGCTCTTTTGAGAATTGAATTAGATAATGGACTTTCCAGTAGAGCAGGAACTACAGAAATGATATCAATGCGCATTTGTAGAAATCCTTATTTTGTGAGATCTTCGAATTTCATAGAAACCTTCCTATTATCAGGCATTAATTCATGTCCAAAAGTTATGATTTCTATTGCCTTAGCAGATTCACCTTTATCAACTAGATATTTACTGTAAGCGAGGAAACCAATAACCAAGGCATCTCTCGACGCTTCACTAGGGACTTCATCACCATTCGAATATTTTTTTTTCATTTCGGGAAGCAACACGTTCATGATTTTTTGGCCTTCCATATTTCTAGATAACAACATATTAGCTGCCATTGCAAATTGGATGTTATCATCATCTGGTGCTATCTTTCCTACTTTTTTAAACCAAGAAGCGGATTTACTGAATTTATCTTCGTTAAAATGGTACTGAGCTTCATCAACTCCAATCATAATTAACTCGTCAAAGAAGTCAAGATTCTCATCCATTGGAAATGTTATTATTTCTTTTTTCAGAGCTTTAACATTATATTTTTTGGATTTTTCTGAAAACTTTAAAGCATCCTTTAAAATATTATCGTACTCATCTACTTGCTTAGGATCCTCTAATAACTTCACTAAGCACATGCTAATGTATAAATACGGCTCTGGGTCATATTTGTACTTATCATTAGCAATCATTTTTTGAGCCCTGTCGTGACAATTAGCATAATTACCCAAAAGATATTGGTCAAATAGTTTGTCGTGTAATCCATCTATTACTTGACCATTTGCTTGAAACAGTACTGTAATACAAAAAAATAAAACTGAAATTTTCTTCATAGCGTGATTCACTTTACTAAAACTGAGCCAAAGTTCACAAAAATAAGCAGGACAAAAAATAAATAACGAACTAATTATCGTTCAATAGAAAAATGAAGCCTTATTTTGCGCTCCTAAGTTAAAAATATTGAAAGGAACTACTAAAATAGGCGAACGAATAAACTGTAAAACCGAAGCTGGGAAATTGGAAGTTTCTATTTCTGGTAAAATCCCTAAGTGGCAAGAATCCCTTTTGTTTTTTTGGGTTTTAGCCTGGAGCCTCTGCGGCCTTTTTATTGTTCAATATTTATTTAGCGATTGGCCTCGTGATCAAAAAATATTTCTATCTGTTTATTTAGCTTTCTGGACGTTTTTCGAATACAAAGCGATTCATGCATGGTTTTGGAGGAAATTCGGTTTTGAGTCGATAATCATTGAAAATGGTGAGTTGTTCTTGAAAAACGATATTTTAGGCAGAGGAAAAAGTTTGAAATTTTTCACTGAGAATATTAAAGATTTTGGCTGGTTAACTAGTAATCCGAAGTCTTTTGGAAATGTTTATTTTAAATCTTTTTGGATAGTTGGTGGAGAAACCATTGGTTTTGTTCATTTAGGTCAAAAAGTTACGTTTGGTATGCAAATAGAAGAGCGCGAAGCAGCTAAATTGATTGGAATAATTAGAAAGCATTTCAAGAAGTAATAACGAATATCGCGGTTTTTACCTTTTTCGTTTCTTCACCTTCTTGTATTTCCTCCATTATTAGGTTTTGTGCTTTTTTAGTTTCAAAGACTTCCTTTAAGTTCAGTATCTTCCCAATCGGAACGCCCATAGCATTGCACTTTAACGAGAAATCAATACTGCTGATTCTCGCTATTTTTGGTTTGAGAAGGTCAAATAAAGCTTTCCTGTTTTTTAAACGTAATGTATTGGTTTCGAATTCGTTTTTAGTTTTTAAATGAAGGATCTTTAATAAGTTCGCAAACTGAGCGTTGTTTCCAACTGCAAGAACAAATGAAACACCATCTGAGCACAAAGCAACTTCTCCGTAAGGCGCTATATTCGGATGAAGTGTACCGAGTCTTGAAGGTGTATTATCGTTCATAAGTTGATTAGTTGCTTGATTGGCCAATGATGAAACTGCAGCATCGTAAAGTGATACGCTGACCTTACAAGGCGCTCTTTGTTCTAATAAAGCCACTAAAACGCCAGCTTTTAATTGGTGAGCTGCAAATAAATCAATGAAAGCAACAGGCAGTTTAGCCGGAGTTTCTTTAGAACCATTGATTGATAAATAACCTGTTTCGGCTTGTAAAACCAAATCAAAAGCACTCCTATTACTATCTGAACCATATCCAGTAATTTCAGCATAAATAATATCTGAATTTTGTTGTTTGCAGTTTTCAAAAGTCAGATTAAATCTACCTGCATCTCCAGGTTTAAAGTTGACAATTAGAATATCACATTCTTTTATCTCAAGGTTTAGTAGCTGACGATCTGTGTTGTCAAGAAAATTTAAGTATTTGATTTGTTTGTTGGTGTTTGCCGCAGCATAATAAGCTGAGATATTATTTTCTGGGTTTTCGCCTGGCTGTTTCCACTTGCGCGTTAAGTCACCTCCCAAAAGAGGGTTTTCCACCTTGATTACTTGAGCACCCAATTCAGCAAAAAAAGAACCTACTGAAGGTCCAGCCAATACACTCGCTAATTCAAGAATTTTAAGATCTTTAATTTTCATATTAGGTAATTAATGAGAGAGAAGAAACTTTAATAAAGTAAAAGCCAACTAATCTGCACCAGAAGTTTTAATGCTCTTGCGTCCTATTAGTATTCTTTCTTTTACTGGTCCAGATACACCATCATTTTGTTCTTGAATGATTAAATAAAAAAGTTTCTCCTATTACAATGGAAAGTTGCTGTGAAATTAATTGTCCAACTTCTCGATAATGCTTATTGTCTTTAATACAATAAATATGCAGTTGTCAAACTCTGTTATCCCAAGTCTTTTGTTGAGTATGTAATATTTCTGAACGTAAAAGGAGCTTAAGTCGAATTGTCACCAACGTTTTTCAATTATGCATTATAAACAACATCAATATTTAGCCAAAGTAAGCTGCCTTTAGTTTTGAATTTCCAATCTCATCTGCGGTTTTTATTTCTTCTTCAGCAAGTTTGTTCTCCTCATATTACAGAATTCGAAGTAGAGTGGTAATCCTTTTTCCTTGGCAGACTATTTAAGGACCCTCGCTACAAAATCTGTAATTAAAGATCATTTATTTTCATCCTTGTCTAACCTAATTGGCCATCACTATGAGCCGCAGATTCAAAGCGATCGACTTCTTTTAATTCATCTACCCAATTCCAAGAAGAGTAGATAGTAATATCATTAGAATTGTTAGATCCATTAAATCCAGACTCTTCAAATTTCCATATAATATCTGCTGCATTAGGAAAATAATTACCAACAATATTTTCATCAAATAGACGATAAATAATATTGTGTTCATCCATTCCATCCCCAAGCAATCTCGCAAGAAATGAAGCCTTTGGTTGTCTTAAATTGGACAATGAAGCAGTGTTAAGAGCTGTGATTTTTAATTGAATTCTTACAATATCCGGAAGAGAAAATTCTCGTGGAAAAGCCCAATGCATCATGCAGCAAACATTGAAAATTTCTTCGTGGTGTTTGATTTCAGAGTATTCCTCCCAAATTCGATCATCTTTAAGTTCGTTAATTAAATTATTCTTTTGGTCACTGCTCAATTTATCACCAAAACGAAGATTCAAAACCGCTATTATAGCTTCTTCTATTCCAAGATCAGAAATCGCCGCTATGGTCATTTCCTTTAATTCTTCAGCTAAAATAGACGCTCCATCTTCAAACTCAATTAGATTCAATAAGTTTAAGAAATCCTTTCTACTCCAGGCTTCAGGCAGTTCATGAACTTCTGTAAACTCAACAACTTCTACTTGGTATTTATTTTTCATTTTGTTACTACTTAAATTTTAACAGTTAGACTAAAGAGTTTATACTTTTGTTTATTTGAAATTAACGTTACTAGACCTAATATGCAAGTCGCGTTGAGGAAAAGGGATAATTATTTTGTTCTCTCTGAATTTCAGATCAATAGTAGTTCGAATATCACTTAGGAAGCTATCAATTCGAAACATTTCTAGACTCCGAAAAAGTACTTCAAAATCCAATGAACTATCACCAAAATTGATAAATCGAGTTTGAGGAGGATTTCTCGAACTGCATAACTTATGTTCCTCTTCACTATTCTCTAGCAAAAGCATTACAAGCTCAACAACACTCCCATAAGCTAACCCGACACTTACCTTGAATCTAGATTCATTTATTTGGTGACTCCAATTGATCACCTTATTTGCGAAAATCACGGAGTTTGGGATTATTACAACTATATCGTCTTTATTTATTACTGTAGAGGCACGTAAACCTACTTTTTCAAGTTTAATAATCATTTCATCAACTTGCAGAATATCTCCAACCTTTGTGCTTCCTTCCACTGAAAGAATAATTCCAGAAATAATGTCATTAAAAGTTTGCTGTAAACCAAGTCCAACTACTACCAAAAGTGCAGCAGATCCAGCAATTAGAATTGTAACACGCACGTCCATGAGCTCAAGAACAAAAACTATGGCTACTATCCAAATGACATATCTAGTAATTGCAATTAATGCATATTCACTAACTTGATCCAGCATTCTATTTTTGCAATGTCTGGTTAATGTCTTTTTTATTCCGCAAACAAGAAGTTTTGCGCTGAATAGCACAACTACGAGCATCAATATTTTATATACTGAAAGGTTAAAGCTGCCAACTACAAAGATGCTGTATTCTAGTAATTGTTGTAATCCCATGTTATTTGTTTAAAGTAGATGTACTTTTTGTTAGCAATTGCATGCTTTTTTCTTGAAATCAAAATTGGGAATTATTTCCATGCAATCTTTCGCATATTCTTGATAAGTGTATTTTACAAACAGCGTTATAATCTTTAAATCAAGGATTTAGTTTAATTGCAAACAAAAAAACCGCTAAGTGCGGTTTTTTGTTTTGGTACCCAGAACTGGACTCGAACCAGCATGCCCTAATGAGCACCAGCCCCTCAAGCTGGCGTGTCTACCAATTCCACCACCTGGGTATGGTGCAAAAGTAATCCAATTAACATATTTAATGAACATCAAACCTATCATTATGGAGAATTAGTAAAGAAAATTAATCAACCTTAATTAGTATAGTATGTTTCTATTGGTCTCTATATTTTACATTTGTTTGACGATGAAAAAATTTGAGATTCCACAACATTATCGCAGCTCATTTATTGGACAAATAAAGGATGCTAGGAAAGTTTTAGATCCACGAAAAAAAGATTTTACTCCTGCTATTCTGGATTTTGGTTCGGTTCAGTTTTTAATTGCTCGTCATTTTGGGTTTTGTTACGGTGTAGAAAATGCAATAGAAATTAGCTTTAGAACCGTCGATGAAAATCCTAATAAAAGAGTTTTCTTGTTAAGTCAAATGATACATAATCCACTGGTAAATAATGATTTGACTGAAAAGGGGATTGAATTTATTATGGATACTAAAGGCAATCAAATCATACCTTGGGAAGACTTAACTAGTGAAGATATTGTTCTTATACCTGCATTTGGAACTACCATAGAAATAGAAACTAAGCTGAAAGAAATTGGAATTAAAATTGACTCTTATGATACGACTTGTCCTTTTGTAAAGAAGGTTTGGACTATGAGTGAGAAATTGGGTGGGCAAGAAGCTACTGTAATTATTCATGGGAAGCATATTCATGAAGAAACTAGGGCAACTTTTTCTCACAGCAAGGAAAATGGACCTTCGGTTGTGATCAAAGATTTAAACGAGGCAAAAAGTCTTGAAAAATATGCGAATGGTGAAAAACCAATGGAAGAGTTTTTCACTGAATTTAAAGGGAAACATTCAGAAGGCTTCAATCCAAAAACGGCATTTAGCAAAGTAGGTGTAGTCAATCAAACGACCATGTTAGCCAGTGAAACTCATGAAATAGCTGAGTTTTTTAAGCAACTAATGGTCGTCAAGTTTGGCGAAAATGAAATTAAAAATCATTTTGTAGATACCCGAGATACCTTGTGTTATGCTACAAATGATAATCAAGAAGCTACGTATGGCTTGATGCTTGAACCGGCTGATCTTGCTATAGTAGTGGGTGGTTATAATAGTTCTAACACAAGTCATTTGGTAGAACTTCTTGAGCAGAACTTTCCTACCTATTATATTTCGGATGTGTCTGAAATTGAAAATGAGCAGCTAATTAATCATTTTGATTATGCGAATCATAAGATGTTAACCACTTCTAATTGGTTGGTGAAAAAAGAAAAAACGCGGATAATATTAACCAGCGGAGCCTCATGTCCAGATGCTGCAGTAGACATGGTATTGGATCAACTTTTATCCTACTTTGAAAATACAAAATCAAAAACTGAGATTCTAAACGAACTTAAAAGTATTTACACTTCATAAAATGAAAATTCTAAAATATAGTCTGCTGTTTTTTTGTTTTTGATAGAAAATTCGTTTTGCGCTAATTCTATCAAAACGGAGAAAGTCCAGTTCAACCTTAAAAAAGAAGAGGCCCTTTGTATCTGATTGTTGGGCTTAGGGCAATACTGGTGAGATATACCGAAATAAACTCCGGAGGTATGATTTATAATTCTCCAGCTATTCAGCATACTGATATGGGAATTATAAGATCACGGTTTCATGTGATGAGTCAGTTAAACGATTATGGTTTTTCTATGTTTAATTTGGGTTGAATAATTTTGGGATTCATTCACCATATTTTAAAGGTGCATTTTTTCACGACCCTATTGATCAAATAAAAGTTGTAGAAAAAAAGACGTCAATTGTAGGAGGGCATAATGCTTGGTCAGGTTTAAGCATATATTCTATGCCTGTTTTTGGTTCAATGATGGCATTAGTTGGGCCATTATATCAATTGTCAACCACAGGACTTTGTGATCAATTTAGTAGAAGATTCACTATTTATGTAAAAGGGCAGATTGTACTCTTATTTTATAACTTAATTAATAGTTTTTCAAGTGCTTTATCAGCCCATGGTAATGCACGAAACAGGTATAAATTGGTTTATTACTGGCAACCATTCTTCAAAGCTTAGTGTAAATGTGCAAGAGCGACCAGTATTCGCATTAGATACAAATACTGCTGCCGTTGTTTCTCATTATAGAGCAATGGCTCAACTGCAATTGTAAGTAAGTTTTTAGCCTGTTTTTAGAGTATCATGGCGGTTTGTAACGCTTCTTTTATTTGATGCAGAGGAAAGTCTTCATTTACAGGAATTGGTAAAATCTTCATTTTTTTCTATCACTTTGAACCCGATATTCAAAATCTAATCGTGAGCTTTTATTATTCCAATATGAAGTTCTTCAGTTTTTTGAGGCTCTTGCAAGGCATTAAAAAATTTGTTTAGTGAACTGAGTATATTACAGATTTAACAACAACTATTAAAATTTAGACTTGGCATAATTAACTAAAATTTACTAATTCAGTTAATTTTACTTTGATTATTGATAGTAATACTATTATTATTGCACAATAAATTTTTATTATGAATAATATACTTTCAAAAGTTGTGTTTGATGTAAAGGAATCGACCTATGTCAAAGACCCTCAAACTAGCGAGTTAGGTAATCGAATTTTGGAGTCAAGTATAGATTTAATCAATGAAATCGGTTTTGATTCATTTACATTTCGAAAGCTTGCCCAATCCATTAAATCTGTAGAAGCTTCTATATATCGATATTTTGAGAGTAAACACAAACTACTCTTGTATCTAACTACTTGGTACTGGTCATTTACGGAATATAGGCTAGAATTTACTTTAGCCAATGTTGAAGCTCCAGATGATCGTTTAAAAAGGGCAATTCATTTACTAACTTCTGAAATAGAAGAGGGTTTTTCAGGTTTAAACATTGATGTTATAAAACTGTCTAGCATAGTCATTATCGAATCTTCTAAAGCGTATTTGACTAAGGATGTTGATCAGGAAAATGAAGCAGGTATTTTTTTGGGATACAAACATTTAGTGGAGCGGGTCGGTGAAATTGTACTTGAGATTAATCCAGAATTTAAATATCCTAATATGCTAATATCTACCGTAATTGAAGGCGCACACAATCAACGATTTTTTGCAGAACATTTACCTAGACTAACTAACCAAGTTAAAGGTGAAGACGCAATTTGCGAGTTTTATCAAAAAATGGTTTTCAAAACAATTACCAAGTAAATACAATTATGAATTTAGAAAATTCTTTATCTCCAACCCAGCGTTTTTGGAATATGCTTAAACCTGATTGGCCTGAAATCAGAAACGTTTATATCTATTCCTTGTTTAGTGGTGTAGTTAATTTGAGTTTGCCACTTGGTATTCAGGCTATTGTTAATCTTATTCAGGGAGGTAGAATGAGTACCTCGTGGATTATTTTAGTCATGTGTGTTGTGCTAGGAGTTGCCGCAAATGGTGTATTGCAAATCTTTCAACTAAGAATTACGGAAAACCTTCAGCAAAAGATTTTTAGTAGAGCTGCTTTTGAATTTGCTTATCGTATTCCTCGAATAAGGTTGGATGCTATGTTTAAGCATTATGCACCAGAGCTAATGAATCGGTTTTTTGACATTATTGCCGTTCAAAAAGGACTTTCTAAATTATTGATTGAGTTTTCAGCTGCAGGTTTGCAAGTGCTTTTTGGTTTGTTGTTGCTGTCTCTTTATCATCCATTTTTTATGCTGTTTAGTGTAATCATGGTATTCCTAGTCTATTTCATTTTTCAGTTTACTGGTAAAATTGGATTGAAAACTAGCCTTAAAGAATCGAAGCACAAATATGAAGTCGCTCATTGGTTAGAGGAATTGGCTAGAACTTCATTAACGATAAAACTAGCTGGAAGAACCGATATGCCATTAAACAGAGTAAATGCTCACGTCGGTGACTATATAGGTGCTAGAGAAAGTCATTTCAAGACCTTGTTAAAGCAATACTGGTTAATGGTTGCCTTTAAGGTAATTGTAGCATCAGGTTTGCTCATTTTAGGTGGCGTCTTGGTAATGGAACAAAGCATGAATATTGGACAATTTGTGGCAGCAGAGATTATTATTCTTTTGGTAATGACATCTGTTGAAAAGCTGATTTTAAGTTTAGAAACAATTTATGATATTCTTACTGGAATAGAGAAGTTGGGTCAAGTAACGGATATGCCATTAGAACATGAAGATGGAGTTGATGCAATAGAGCAGATTAAAACTGAAGGAATGGAAGTGACATTGGAGAATGTAGATTTTACATTTCCAGGTCAAAAGAACAAAACTTTAAATGCTTTATCGCTGCAAATCAATGAGGGTGATAAGATAATGGTGACCGGGCAAAATGTTTCAGGAAGAAGTACGCTATTGCAAGTTCTTGCTGGTTTATATGAGATTCAAGAAGGAGGGATTACCTATAATCAATTACCAGTTGATAATATTGAAATGGCTTCTTTGAGAAGTATCATTGGCGATTGTCTGTCTCAAGAGCGATTATTCCATGGAAGTTTATACGATAATATCACAATGGGTAGACCTAGAGCAACTTTAGAAAATGTTCAATGGGTGGTTCATGAATTCGGATTGGAACATTATATACGGTCTCTACCAAAAGGTTATGACACCATTCTAGGCCCACAAGGTGAGCATTTACCAAGAAGTATTGTCCAGAAGTTGATGCTGGCTCGTTCAGTTGTTGATAGACCAAAGTTGCTATTATTAGAAGATGTTTTTGAGCACTTGGGAGAAGATGACAATCGAAAAATCATGGATTTTGTAACGAATCCAGAAAACAAATGGACTTTAGTAGCGGTATCTAATGACCCGTACTTAGCTCAAAAATGTAATCGTGTCATCATAATGGAGCAAGGACAAGTTATACATGATGGAGATTATGACTCTCTAAAAACAGTCGCTAAATTTAATACCAACGGCCATGCTTAATATTTCGCAAACAAGTATTTCTTCTCGGATAAAAATTGAGAAATACTCTTCTTTAAGTTATGTAGAATCCAAGGTATCAGGAAAGGTTTTTCTTAGACTGATTCTGTCTCTTTCCGCGGTAGGTTTCATTTTACTTTTTCTTCCTTGGACTCAAAATATTAGAGCTAAGGGTCTCGTTACTACCTTGAGACCAGATCAACGTCCGCAAACTATTAATTCTATAATTGCAGGACGAATAGAGGCATGGTATGTAAAAGAAGGAGACTACGTCAATAAAGGGGATACCATTATGTTTATTTCAGAAATAAAGGATGCATATTTTGATCCTAATCTTTTACTGCGAACTGAAGAACAGCTAAAGTCAAAGAAAATGTCCGTTAAATCGTACATGGAAAAAGTAAAGGCATTGGATAATCAAATAGATGCCTTAGCACAAACTAGTAGACTAAAGATTGAGCAAGGTAAAAACAAATTGCGCCAGGATCAATTAAAGGTTCAGAGTGACAGTATTGCTTATAAAGCGGCAGTTATAGATTTCGAAATAGCGCAAAAGCAATTTGATCGATTTGAAAACTTGCAACAGCAAGGACTTAAATCAATGACGGATTTAGAAAACAAAAAACTAAAGCTGAGGAAAAGCGAATCGGATATGATTGGCTATGAAAATAAATTATTATCAAGCGTCAATCAAGTTATAAATGCACGTGTAGAATTGACATCAATAGGAGCTCAATACAGAGACGATATTGCAAAAGCTGAGTCTAACAAGTACACAGCATTATCAAGTATGTACGATGCTGAGGCGGTAGTAACAAAATTGCAAAACCAATACATGAATTATTCGGTGCGAACAGGCATGTATTACATTACCTCTCCGCAATCTGGTTATGTCACTAAAGCAATTCAATCGGGTATTGGAGAAACGATTAAGGAAGGCGCTTCCATTGTTAGTATTATGCCGGCGAAGTACGATTTGGCAATTGAGATGTATGTTAAACCAATTGATCTTCCATTGATAAGAAAAGGCGAGAAAACTCGAATTCAATTTGATGGTTGGCCTGCCATTATATTTTCAGGTTGGCCAAATAGTAGCTATGGAACCTATGGGGGGGAAGTATTTGCAATTGATAATTTCATTAGCAATAATGGCCTTTATAGAGTTTTGGTTAAGCCTGATGCAACTGACTACTTATGGCCAGATGCATTGCGTGTGGGAGCAGGAACCACCAATATGCTTCTTCTTAAAGATGTACCAATTTGGTATGAGTTATGGCGACAAGTAAATGGATTTCCTCCAGATTATTACGATATAGAAGCAACAGGTGGGAAACCCAATAAAGGGGAAAAGGGAAAGAAATAATTTATGAGAATTTCGTCAATAATATTGATAGCTGGATTTTTAGCGTCCTCTTTCATGTCCCTTAAAGCTCAAGGAGACAGTAGTTCGGTGGTATTTACTTATCAAAATTTTATGTCCATGGTCAAGCAAAATCATCCGCTTTCTAAACAAGCTGATTTGGCAATTGATAGAGGAAATGCTAATCTGCTAAAAGCAAAGGGTGGTTTTGATCCGAAACTATATGGAGATTTTTCACAAAAACAATTCCAAGGAGATGAATATTATGAATTACTAGATGCAGGTCTGAAAGTACCTACCTGGTTCGGTTTGTCTGTAAAAGCAGGTTATGAAAACAATGAAGGAACCAACTTAAATCCAGAAAACAAAACACCTGGTAGTGGTTTGTGGTATGCTGGTGTGGAGTTGCCTTTAGGTAATGGATTGTTTATTGACCAGCGAAGAGCGGAACTGAAACGGGCAAAAATTTATAGAGAAAGTAGTAAGGCGCAGCAGAAAATAATTTTAAATGATGTGTTATACGAAGCAGGAAAAGCCTATTGGGCTTGGTTTGAAGCTTATAATGATATGATTGTGTTAGAAGAAGGTTATTCGCTTGCCAAAGTACGTTTTAAAGGAGTGAAGAACAAGGCCATTTTTGGTGATGCACCAATAATAGATACTGTAGAAAGCTGGATTCAGTTGCAAAACCGTTCTTTAGAATTACAGCAGTTTCAGCTTAATTTTTTAAACTCATCAGCCTATCTCTCGGTTTTTTTGTGGAAGGACGGAATTATTCCCCTCGAGTTAGAAACAACTACCATCCCGTTTACCGTTGAAGGGATGAACACAAAAGAGCTTTCAGGTGATTTTTATTCTAAGATGGATAGTTTGATTCAAAATCACCCAGAACTGTTGCAGTATAAATACAAAATAGAAACATTAGAGATTGATGCACGTCTGAAACGAGAGCAGCTGAAACCAGATTTAAACTTAAAATACAACGCTATTAGTCAACCTGTTGGAGATGATGTGTTCAGCGAGTATTCAACAAATAATTACAATTGGGGTGTAATATTCAGTATGCCTATTGCACTAAGGAAAGAGCGGGGAGATTTGAAGCTTACTCAAATAAAACAAAACGAAGCGCAACTTCAAATGGCGAATAAACGGGTGCAAATATCATATAAAGCTACAGCTTCCTTAAATAGTTGGAGAATCACTCTAGATCAAATTGAACTCTATCGTCAAACAGTTATTGATTACAATCGATTGTTAGAAGGTGAGCGGTCAATGTTTGAGGCAGGAGAGAGTTCCCTATTTATGGTGAATAGCAGAGAAGTAGGTTATTTGAAAGCAAGGCTAAAGTTGATAGAATTGATGAGTAAAAACCAGAAAGCTAGGCTTACAGCTAATTATGTTTACGGAATTTTAAATCAGACACTATGATTCAATTAAGAGTTTCTTTAACACCTGAGAAGCAGATATTATAGATTGCCGAATTACTAATTAAAGAGCGTTACGCGATTGATTTAAACCCACTACCTAATCACAAACGATTGAGTTTAGAAAATGGAAAAGTAGTATCCTACGATCTTTTTTTACTTACTGGAAAAACTAAAGGTTTATTATTTACTAATATCGATAAACTATTGAACGAAAAGTATCCAACTGGTTTGCCCGAGATTTATTCATTGCCCATTATGCATATGGATTGGGAGCAGTCAAAACAGCTTACTGAGGATATTAAAGCCGTTTAGTTTAATCCAAGCCTTGATTAGCTTCATTTACAATGGCATTATCATACAAAGCTGATGTTAACACATGTTGTAACAGCATGTTTTTATTAACTAAAGCATGAAAGCGTCTATCCCACAGGTTTATAAAAGGACGAAAAACTGAATATCGAAAGCCCTGATGCAATAAGAAATAATACAGAATAATTGTGTTTGTAATAAATATTCAAGGCTATACTCGCTAGTTGAAAAACAAGAGCTGAAGCAATTAAAAACAACTGATTACTTGACAATAGTTCAATCATAAGTCAATTCTAAAATAGGTTCTTTCAGATCCCGTTATTTATCCAAGAGAAATTCATTGATAAGGTCTTTGTAATCTGCAGAATATTGGTGCCTTCCAAACTCTTCAATAATTAGTTCTGATTCTTCAAGTGCGGAAACAAATACTGTAAATTCAATTAAAATTCGTTTTGGATTTGAAGTAGGGGTAGGCAGCACATTGCACATCCGTTTTGGAAATAGGTTAAATATGGAGCCAATTGATAGAGCTTCATCTTTCAGTTCAAATGGCAATACAATTCCTAAAACACCAAATTTGGAAAGCAATGTAGAGCTTCTTCTAATCAAATCAATTAGCGTCAATTCAATAGTGTGTCGAGCAATATTTTTGCCTGCCTTTTCAGAAAGTTTACTACCACTAAAAAACGGTGGATTGGAAACAATCAAGTCGAATGTTTTAGAAAATAGTTGGTTTTTAAAATCACCATTTTTAATTGTAATCCTGCTCTGCCAGGGACTATTCACAAAATTTGATCTTGCGATTTCAAAAGCATCAGAATTCAACTCAATAGCCTCAACCGCTGATGTCGGAAAGCGCTGCGCCATCATAAGTGCAATTAAGCCAGTTCCGGTTCCAATATCTAAAATGTATTTTGGTAGTTCATTGGTCGACCAAGCACCTAATAATAATCCGTCGGTTCCTATTTTGAAAGGGGAATGGTCTTGATTGATCTCAAATTGCTTAAAACGAAAGGCCATTATTCCCTTAAAATCTTGCTTTGTACCTTTTTTTAGTAACTCTATAGGACTTAATAAACGGCGTATAGGTAGCAACCACCATCAACGAAAAATAACTGTCTTTGTTTTTTGGATTTCCTCTAGGTGCTCCTGGTTCTGTCCATGGTTTACTTCCCTCTGTTCTATCCGACATTTCAGCTGCTAAATCACCATACGCAGCTCTAATTAATTCTTTATCATAATAAATACCGCTTACATCATCAAGATAATCGGTTCTTGTAAAACGTTGTGTTACATCGATACCGATTCTCATCCATTTAGTAATTTCATAGCCAACATTAAATCCAATCGGCAAAATCAAAGTGGTTAGTTTGTATGGACTTTCTGCGCCTACTAATCCTTGACCCTCAGTATTTAATGGTTGAAGTGGTACTCCGTTATAGGTCGGGTTAAATTTCAGAAAACCTAGCCCTGTATGTAAACTAAGAGATACGCTTTTACCTGTTTTGCCCGTAACTCCCGTTCTATGAAAGCCATGGCCATAATCCGCTCGTTTTACAAAAAACTCTCCCAGAACCATAAGTTCATTTATGTTTGTTCTAAATGCTAGGTTTCTATAGTTTCTTGTTGGTTCATTGGTAAGTTGGTCACTTCCAGATATTTGACCAACGGTATAGCTAGTTCTTATCGCAAGTTTTGGAGCAATATTGTAACGCCATGCTCCAGTAAAAGCAAATTTGAATTGTGTGGGTTCTAAATCTCCAATTGAGTACTTTTTTGCAGGACCATCATTACCTCCTAATTCACCCAAATAATTCAGTACACCTATGCCCGCGTCAAATTCGTGCTTATAAAATTTATAGCTTTTTTTTCCGAAATTTCTTTTGCGCTTGCTTTGTTGCCCAAAAAGTAAAGCGGGTAATAGTAGGATTATATATAAGTAACTGTATTTCAATTGTTTCGACTTTCGCCTGTATAATCAGTAAAATTATAAAGTTTATTGTGGGTCAACGTCTAAAATAACACGAACACCGTTAAATTCCTTTTGACTTTTAAAATGGTTAATTGACTCTAGAATCATACGCTTCAATGTTTTGTTGGTTTGGTTTGCCGGTATTTTGAGAAGCAAGTGTTCGATGTACCAATTTCTTATTCGAGCAATAGTTGGAGGTTCAGGTCCAAGCATGTTTGATTTAAAGGTTGGTTTTAAATATTTTCCAAAATGTTCCGCAGCAATTCTTAAAAACTGGGGATCCTTATGTTTTAAAGTTATCTGAATTAATCGAGAGTAGGGAGGGTAAAAGAATTCTTTTCTATGCTTTAATTGCTCTAAATAGGTGCCTTTATAATCGTGATCTTGAACCTTTTTTAAGATAGGATTTTCATTGTCAAAGGACTGAATGATCACTCTCCCTTTTTTATTTTTTCGGCCAGCTCTTCCTGCCACCTGTTCCATTAGACTGTAAGCTTTTTCATAAGCTCTAAAATCTGGATAATGCAAAATAGAGTCAGCGCTAATGATTCCGACTAAACTTACATTGTCAAAATCCAATCCTTTGGAAAGCATTTGAGTTCCTACCAAAACATCAATTTGCCTATCCTCAAAATTTGAAATTAGCTTTTGATAGCTGTGTTTTTGTCGAGTGGTTTCTAAATCCATTCGTGCTACCCGAGCATGCGGAAACAATTCAGATATTTCTTCTTCAATTTTTTCGGTGCCTTGACCTTGCAGATTCACAGTTGGGGAACCACACTGGCCGCAGGTTTTGGGAAAAGGAACACTAAAGCCACAATAATGGCAAACCATTTCTTTTCTGAACTTATGATAAGTAAGGCTGATGTCGCAGTTCTTACAATCGGTTGTCCAACCGCAAGTGGTGCATTGAGCTCGAGGTGCAAATCCACGTCGATTTCGGAACAAAATAATTTGTTCTTTACGCTCTAACGCTTGCTTAATTTCTTGATACAATTCAGGTGAAAAACTACCATGCATTGCTTTTTCGGCATGTGCTTTTTTAAGATCAGCGATTTCAATCTTGGGCATTTCACGATTACCAAAACGCTGTTTCATTTCTACTAAGCCATATTTTTCCTTCAGCGCATTATCATAACTTTCGTAGGAGGGAGTGGCTGTGCCCATGACAATGTTTGCCTTGGAAATAGTTGCAGCTACTATCGCTGCATCTCTTGCATGATACCTAGGTTCTGGGTCAAATTGTTTGAAGGAGTTTTCTTGCTCTTCATCAACGATAATCAACCCTAAATTATCAAAAGGAAGAAATAATGAAGATCGCGCACCAACAATTAATTTGAATTTTGAATACTTGTGAATACCCAAAATTGCATTCCAAGTTTCAACACGCTCATTATCGTTAAACCTAGAATGATACACTCCCATTTGATCGCCAAAATGGGCTTTCAATCGATTTACCAATTGGGTGGTCAGTGCAATTTCAGGAACAAGAAATAAAGCTTGTTTTCCTTGTTGAATACAATCTTTAATCAACTGAATATAAACCTCGGTTTTTCCAGAAGAAGTAACTCCGTGCAGCAAAACGGGCTTTTTTTCTTTCCAAAACTCTTGGATTTTTTCAATTGCTATAGTTTGCTGTTCGGTTAGTTTTAATTTTAGTTCGGTATCAAGTACAAAAGGATTCAACCGACCTTCTTCTCGTTCGTAGATTTCAAAAACGGCCTTATCAATTAATGCCTTAATAGAACTGGCACTTTTTTGCATTGCCTCGTTCAAGATCTGCTTTCGGACTTCGACCTTATTTTCAGTATGCCAACCCGATATTTTTAAGTACTGCATAAGCGCTTCCATTTGCTTAGGAGCAGAACTCAACACATTTAAGACCTCATTTAATTTTTTCTCGTTTCGGTATTGTTCTGCTAACCGCACGTAGGGAACCATTTTCGGTTTAAAACGCAGTTTCATATCCTCTTCGGTAATCAACATGCGTTTATTGATCATTGCATTTACGGTAGGCAAAATGGTTTTTTGCTGCAATAAATCTGCAATTTCTTCCAAACTTAAATGTGTCTGAGATTCTAGAGCTTCAAGAATTAAATACTCCTTATCGTTTACTGTTCCCTTTATTTCGTCGAGTTCTGGGTGGCGTGTAATTTTAGTTTCTGAAGAGATTTTAAATCCAGCTGGCAGGGCTACGTTCATAACCGATCCCATTGGACACATGTAATAGTCTGAAATCCATTGCCACAATTTATAGTTGACTTCGTTGATAATGGGGGTTTCATCCAGGACCTGCTCAATGTATTTTGCTTGGTACTGGGCAGGTGGAGTGTTGTGCACTTTTGCAATGAGTCCAGCATAGAGTTTTTTACGACCAAACGGCACTACAACACGCATTAGTGGACGCGCATCTTGCTCCATTCCCAGCGGAATACGATAGGTAAACAATCTGGGTAACGGCAAAGGAACAATTACATCTGCAAAGTAGGTAGTCACAATGGCAAAATAAACCTAAATGCTTAGATAATGGGAAGTAGTGCTTTAGATATTTTCGAACTTACCAAGTTAAATAACCCGTCATTCTTGCTGAGGCCTGATCGAATTCAGGCGGGCAGGAATCTGAAATTCAATTGATTAATATTTTTTTAGAATGAAGAAATATATTGCCGCCTGCTCAGGAATGACAACGAAAATATAGTATCGTACATTTTATCATATTTTTCTAAAACACTACCATTTATTCCTCAGCTCCCGCACGATTAGCTTCGTTGAGCTCGCAAACTCGGTTGCATCGTATGGTCTAATCAGCTGAGCATCAGCTGAAATAATATCTATTTTTGATAGACTATGAGCCCCTAGATCACGCACGATTGAATCCCAATGATACCCCACCTTTAAATTGTGTGGCCCAATCAGCTGAAAAACAGCTGAAATTTTTCAGTTTATCTTTGTTGTCAATGCAGCACAATTACCAATTTAATATTCCATTCAGGATCTACTTATCGGCAACAATTGTTCTGCTTTCATTTTCATCTTGTAACAAAAAAGACTTTGATATAAAGAATCTGAATGGAAATGAAATTGAAGTTATTGGTCATGGTGGAATGGGAATCAAAGGGCTTACTCCAATTAATTCTCTAAAATCATTTGAGAAAGCAATCGATTCCGGTGCAGATGGTGTTGAGTTAGATATTCAAATAACTAAAGACAATGTCTTTGTAGTTTTTCACAATGAAAAACTACAAGATGGTTCAAACAAAGAAGGTCGCATTTTCGAGAAAAATTGGTCTGAAATTAATGATGCAAAATTTTCCAGTGCAACTATTCCTCAACACCAGATATTGAGTTTAGATGAGCTCCTTAAGTGTTTAGATTATAATTCGGATTTGATTCTGATATTGGATATAAAGACCTATAAATCAACACTCTCAGAAGCGAAAATTGAGGAGTATTCAAATGCATTAATTGCTATTATCAAAAAACAGGGAATTGAAAATCAAGTGTTGTTAGAATTCAATGATTTGGAATTTGCTAGATCGGTCCAACTAAAGAATTCCAACTTAAAAATATTTGCTTACAATGTTTTTGAATATGCTTTTGAAAAGGCGTCGGAGTATGGATTCTATGGGATTACCTTGTCAATGGATAATGTAACCGCAGCGGAGATTTTAAAAGCCCATGACAATGATCTGCGTGTTGCTCTATTTGGAGCCAATTCAAAATCAAAAAACAGAGCAGCAATTGAAATGAATCCAGATTATATACAAACTGATGAGCTAAAACATTTAGATAGGATGTTGAATTAGGTGTCCAGTATAAACTCCATATTCAAACAAATAGGTCCTGGATTACTCTATGCAGGAGCCGCCGTTGGCGTATCTCATTTGGTGCAAAGTACAAGAGCAGGAGCAGAGTTTGGATTTGAGTTAATTTGGGTTATTCTGATTGCACATTTGGTGAAATACCCGTTCTTTTTAATGGGACCATTGTATGCGGATCAAACAGGCCATACAATACTAGATGGCTATAAAAAACAAGGTAAATGGGCTTTGGTGCTTTTTATTTTGCTAACCGCTTCAACGATGTTCGCAGTCATTGCGGCTATTTCTATAGTAACGGGTGGCTTAGCTGAGTATTTGTTTAATATCGGATGGTCTGCTCAAATATGGAGTTTGGTAATTCTAACGGGTTGCATGATAGTGCTGTTTTTTAGCGGTTATTCGTTTTTAGATAAAGCCATGAAATGGGTAGTAATTGTGCTGAGTTTGGCAACTGCAGTTGCATTTCTATTTGCAGTAAATGAATCGGGTAGTGCTAAAGAATCAGCTATTGCTTTTGATTGGTCGAATACCACAAATCTGTTTTTTCTAATTGCCTTTTTTGGTTGGATGCCAGCTCCAATGGATATTTCGATTTGGCATTCTGTATGGCGATTGGAAAAAAACAAAACTCAATTTAAAAAACAAAAATCCAGCAATTTAGATTTTCATATCGGTTATTTTGGAACAGCGGTATTAGCTTTTCTGTTTTTAGGATTGGGAGCATTTACACTTTACGGGACAGGAATTGAATTGAAACCTGGTGGGGTAGATTTTAGTGCGCAATTGATAGGAGTTTATACCTCTGTAATAGGACAATGGACTTTGCCAATTATAGGACTGGCGGCCGTGGTTACTATGTTTAGTACTTGTATTACCTGCCTTGATGCATTTCCCAGGTCGTTAGCAGTTGCTTTTAGGTTGGTTGACACAAAATGGAGTAGACGAATCAACTATAAAGTATTGTTGGTTATTCTAACACTTGGAGCGGGATTGATTCTGATTTTTGTATTGGAAAACATGCGGCAGTTGGTAGATTTTGCCACAACTATTTCATTTTTGACAACACCGTTGTTAGCGTTTTTGAATTATAAATCTTTTGTTGAACTTAAGAAAGAAACAGGCTATACTTTACCCAATGGATTGAATGCACTTTCCATAGGAAGTTTGGTTTTCTTGGCCGGATTTGCTGTTTATTTTTTGGTGGTGCGATTTTTCTGAATATTTTGAGTTTTGAATGTTTCGTTTTTAATTTCAACATTCAACATTCAACATTCAACACTCAACATTCAACATTCAACATTCAACAATCAACATTCAACATTCAACATTCAACATTCAACATTCAACATTCAACATTCAAAACTACCCCTACCAGGGCAACATCTTTACACCAAACACAACACTTGTAGCCTGCGGCCCTTGTCCGCTGACAAAGAAATTGGTTAATGCATAATTTCCAAAAACGTGGTAGTTAGCATATCCTATTCTAAATGTTGCTGCAACCTTCCATGGATTTTGGTGCATTTGTCCCTTTCTTTCTAAAGCTGTTTCAACGTTTCCATCGTCGTATTCTATCTTTTGCTTACCAGATAGTCGATAGCTTAAAATAAGTCCAGTAGCAAAATGAAATGCTTTTGAATGCTTCACATTTGTGTTAAATGCGATGAGCAGGGGCACGGTTAAATGAGCACTTTTTAGGTTGTTTTTCGTAAATGTATTTACAGTATCAATTACTGAAGCCAGCGTGTCTCTTTGCGAAAGAAGAATCGCATTTTTATCTAAATGAAAATTATAAAAATCGAAGCCAAATCCTGTTATGAACTTTATGTATTCACCGTTTAGTGTAATGTCTTTTTCTAAAACATTTAATCCAAAATAAAATGATTTTCCAATATCCGGGGTTAATACATTGTACTTAGCTTCTGGAATTTCGCTACCGTCATCAAAAAGCAGCATATTAATTCCTACATCTAAACCTCTCCAATGCTTATTGCTTCTTTCTTTCCAATCTTCCCACGAAAAATCACGTTTTTTTTCATCTGTAATGATTTTGTCGCCAGCATTAGGTTTTTCATTTTGGGCATTTAGTCCCAAGGAAAGTAAAATTGTTAGCAGAACTAAAGTGGTTGTGTAAAAACAGAATTTCATAAATATTTTGTAGAAAATGAATTTTCAAATTGTTGCAGAATAAATCCATTTTAGAGGCATATTTGCAGCATGCAAATTACAAAACATTTAGTATCAGTTATCTTAATAATCGTTTTCAGTAACCTCAGTTTGTTTGCTCAAACTGCGTCTGAAGTGGTTTTAGAGAACACCAATATTGAGGAACTTCTGCAGCTTTCTAAAGAACTTAAAGTTAGTGATAGTATTGAACTAAAAACCGCTTTAAACCTTGCTAAGGTGCACAATTGGCCTACAGAAATTGAGGGAGAAGGTGTTTACATTCAGTTGGTTGGTTTACATTCAGACGGTTCTCCAAGATATAATGAGGCTTTTAACAGAGTAGCGGCTCGTAGTATTGGAACGCATAAATTACACAACGGAGGTGGTCAAGGATTAAACTTGGAAGGACAAAATATGACTATTGCTGAGTGGGATGGTGGTGGTGTTCGAGCTTCTCATCGCGAGTTTGGAAATAGGGTAACGCGCAGTGATAATGCTTCTGGAAATAGTTCCCATGCTACTCATGTTGCAGGTACTCTTATAGCATCCGGTGTATCAGCAAACGCAAAAGGAATGGCTCCTCAAGCAAAATTATGGGCTTACGATTGGAATAGTGATGCTTCGGAAATGGCAGATGCCGCATCTAAAGGAATTATGGTTTCAAATCATTCTTATGGCACAGCAACAGGATGGGGCAGTAGTAATGGTAATGATTATTGGTACGGCAACACTTCGATTAGTTCAGTAGAGGATTACAAATTTGGTTTTTATGATTCACGAACAAGGGCATGGGATAGAATTGCTCGATTAGCTCCTTATTACTTAATTGTAAAAGCAGCTGGAAATGATAGAAACGATAAACAACCTAGTGGATCGTACCAAGTTTGGACTGGTAGCTCCTATGCTACAAGTTCTACGGTAAGAGATCCAGATGGACAATACGATTGTGTTTCTACATATGCTACTGCAAAGAATATTTTAACTGTGGGAGCTGTCAATGATTTGACCAACGGTTATGTAATTGCCAACGGAGTTTCAATGACTAGTTTTAGTTCCTGGGGACCAACTGATGATGGCAGAATTAAACCCGATATTGTGGGGAATGGAGCTGGAGTTTATAGTTGCAATAGCACTGGAAATTCGGCCTATTACAGTTCTAGCGGAACAAGCATGTCCAGTCCCAGTGTTGCGGGCTCATGCCTTTTGCTACAGCAGCATTATAACAGTATAAAAAGAAAATACATGAGGGCTGCGACACTCAAGGGACTCGTCATTCATTCTGCAGATGAAGCAGGAGCTTCTGCTGGTCCTGATTATGTTTTTGGTTGGGGAATAATGAACACATTTAAAGCAGTTGAGGCTATGAATGATACTGAAATTCAAGTTGAGGAACTGACATTAAATAATTCTGCTAAATATGAAAAAGTAGTTTTTTCAAATGGAACCAATCCTGTTCGAGTTACGATGTGCTGGACAGATATTGAAGGTTCAACAAATTCTCCAAGTCTCAATCCTACCAATATTACACTGGTTAATGATTTAGATGTGAGGTTGGTAAATATTAATAACGGATCTGTATATTATCCTTACCGAATGAATCCTCTTGTACCTGCTTCTGCAGCAACTAAAGCAGATAATTTTAGAGATAACGTAGAGCAAATTTATTACTCAAACATTCCTGCAGGAAGTTACTATTTAAGAGTAACCCACAAAGGTAGCTTATCAACTGGAAATCAGGATTTTTCATTAATCGCTGAAGGTTTTATTGAAGGTCCTAGAGCTGATTTTACCGCATCCTCACTTACGGGTTGTATTGGTGATACCATTTATTTTACCGATAGATCTACTGGTGGAGTTACTGCTTGGCAATGGAGTTTTGGTGGTGCACTTCCAGCAAATTCAAATCAGCAAAACCCGTATGGTGTTTATAAAGCCTCAGGAGTTTATGTTGCAACTTTAAGGAGTTTTAAAGGACTATTATTCGATACTAAAACCGTAAATGTTACCATCGGAGAAAAACCAGATGCAGGAGTACTTGAAGCTGATACGGCATATTGTCTGTCTGAAAAGACATCGATCGTACTTACTCCAATTGATCAAAATGGAAAATGGAGCGGTGGCAGTTGGATGCCTTATTTAGATTCTTGTAAGTTTAGACCTAGCTTATTACAGCCAGGGGATTATACAGCAATTCATACGCTTAAAAATGCAATAGGCTGCGAGGATATAAAAACAATAACGGTAAAAATTCGAGCCAATCCAGAGGTATCACTTGCACTGGAAGAAACTAGAATCTGTAATAATGCTCCTCGATTTATATTAACTGGAGGAATACCTTTAGGGGGGAAATATTCGATTGATGGCTCGCAAAACGCACAATTTGATCCTAGGGTAATTACGCCTGGAGTTAGAAGAATAACCTATGTATTTGCAGATGCTAACAATTGCGAAGGAAGTGCTTCTGAATTCATTCGGCTCGATAACTGCACTGGAATGAATGAAGAGAATCTAAATTTGAAGATTCAGGTTTATCCAAATCCTTTCACACAGGTTTTAGAAATACGAAATGTATCAAAATCTGCAATTCTAAAGTTAACAGATGTGACTGGAAGAACTATTTATATGGAAGAATCTTTCGTAGCTGTAGGAAGAAAAATTAAACTGACTTCAGTAACTCAAGGTGTTTACTTTTTATCAATTATTGAAGATGGAATTGTTTCCGAAACAGTAAGTTTGATTAAAGAATAATTACAGAAATAAGCCAAGTTGCTTGAACTTAATAAGCAACTTATTCGCTTGTTTTTCAATGATTTCTATGTCGTTTATGTCATTTTGTGCAGCAACTTTTTTCATTGAATGTAAGAAGTCAAAGTTGTTTTCTGGAAGAGCTTCTAATACTTTTGCCACAAGCACAGACACCTCGCTAAATTCAATTTTATAATTCTCTAAATTCCTGAAAAGCACAATAAAGGTTGCTTTAGGAGCTTTAATAGCCTCATCGACGGATAAAAAATGAAAAGGATATTTCAATTGAATAATTCGATGGTGTGGATTTAGATTAACTGAATCTAGAGTAGAGGAGTTTTGTTTTAATGCTAGATCTTTTTCGGCATACAATTCAATCTCTAACCATTCAAAATAAACGAGTTCGGCCAAAAATGGCAAGGCTTCGCTATGGGGATTGGGATAGTCTTTCAAATATTTAAAAAGACCAAAAGGCATTCGCCATATTTGAGGGCTCTGATTTGGAAATTTTTTGAAAAAATCATCGATTAGAAATTTCCATTTTTCTTTCCCCAAATAAGCTTTTGTTATTGGGTAAGCGCTCGCAAGTGTGTCATAAATGACGTTGTAAACCAAACGTCGGTAATGCGGCAAGCGCTCTGGTTTGGCCATTAAACCCATTGGAATATTCCCTGTTCTACAATATTCGGCAAGCAGTTGCTGCTGCTTTTTTGTATCGGCTTTTAGGCTGTTGCTAGATCCCATTGTTTCGCGCAAATAGATTCTAAATGATGAGCTTCATTTAATAGCTCCGACATTTCTGGGAAATTAAAATCTCGCTCTAGTAACACTGGAATTGGTTTTAAATATTGAATTGTCCATTCAAATAAATCAAATACTGGATCTATTATTGGACTTCCGTGCGTATCAATAATTAAATCATCAGAGATCTTTTTGTGACCGGCCATGTGCATATAGGCAACTTTATCCAATGGTAAGTTTTTGATGAATGTTTGTGCATCATATTGATGGTTAAAGGCATTTACATAAACGTTGTTCACATCTAAAAGCATAGTGCAATCGCTGCGTTCCAATATTTCCGAAATGAATTCAGCCTCACCCATTTCAGCAGCTAGGGGAGTGTAGTAGCTCACATTTTCTAGCGTAATGGATTTCCCCAGAATATCTTGTACTGTTTTAATCCGATCGACTATATGGTCTATGGCATCCTTTCGAAAAGGAATTGGAAGCAGATCGTATAAATGAGCATTATCACATTGACTGTAGGACAAGTGCTCTGAATAAATTGATATATCGTAGTTACTTATAAAGTCTTTTATTTCATTTACAAACTCTTTATTCAGTTCATCGGGGCTTCCTATGCTCAATGATAAGCCGTGGCAGTTAACTTGGTATTGGCTGGCTGCTTTATCCAATATATTTTTCCAATATCCGCCCATGTTCATCCAGTTTTCTGGTGCAACCTCAATAAAACTTGGACGTCTTTCGGGTTCTAGATCAATTATGTCTTGAGCAATATCGCGTCTAAAACCTATACCTACATATTTCATTTGAGATAGAAATAAAAAATGCCCAAACTACTGTTTGGGCATCTAAATATTAATTGAATGGTAATTCTAGTTACCACATTTTCCTTCTTTAGACTTATCGTCTTTTTCAGTTTCTTCTTTAGTATCTTCTTTAGTTTCTGATTTTACAGCGTCTTCTTTTTCATCGCCATCTTTTTCATCACCAGATTTTCCTTCTCCACACTTTCCTTCTCCACATTTTCCTTCACCGCACTTTAGTTCAATATTCAAGTTGCTAACCATTCTATTATCAGCGATAAAGTCAGAATTAAGTTCAATTATATTTGAACGTACTTCAGATCCTGACCCTAAATGATCAACAGTAAATAAGTCTGCAGCATTAGCATTGTTTGAGACAGCTCCGAGAGCTAGAGTTCCAGTTGCAGCGGCAACGATTTTTACAATTTTCATAGTTATAAGTTTTAAAGACTCAACTAATATACTCTACTTGTAAGGCTTAAGAACAGTAAATACTGAGATATCTCAGAAGACAGCTAATTATTCAGCACCAGATTTCCTTTTCTCACAATCCAAAATTGCTTTTACAATGTCGTATTCTTTGGCTTTAAGAATAAACTCTATTTCTAACGGACACTCTTCCATAAACCGCTGTGCCTCTTGTTTGGTTTCAAATTCTAAAATTTTTCGCACTACTTGGGGATTGTATTTTTCTTTAATTATTTTTTCTTCTTCAGTTTCTTTTTGAGCTTCCGCTAATTTTTTTGCTTGTCTGGCTTCCTTTCCAAATTTATTGTACAGAAATGAAATAGGACTATTTAGTGGAATATGTGCATTTAGGTCAGTGTCTACATCTTCTAATTTACTTGGCTTTTTGTATTCAAACAGCTCAGGATTAATTGGTTTAACAGGGGTTTGATTTATAAAATCCTCTTTAAATTCTTCTTTAGTGTTGTATTGATTGACATCAAAACTGGGCAAATCATATACTTGAGGAGACATATAAATTATTATTGATTGATCACTCGCTATCCAAAACATTCCGGTAAACAGTTTATGATTTTTATAACCTATCGAAGTCAAGATAATAGTATCGCCATTTTGATAAGGCATAGAAAAAGAACCATCAGATATGGAGTTGGTTGCTTTGTTCGAGCTGATGTTTACAACGTGAACACCAAATAGCTTAGTACTATCCTTCTTTGAGATTACTTCTCCAATCAGTAATTTGGATTGCGAGTAAGCACTTACCGATAAAATGGAAAGGATTAAAAATATAAAAAGTTGAATGTATGCCTTCATAAGCAATCTATAGCACTCAAATTTACGGTAAACGATGCCCTTCTATTTTATTCTACAATGTCCATTGCTTCTTTAGCGGAGATAGTTTTACCGTTGTATTCTCCAACAACAAATGCTTCATTTATATTGAAGTCACCTAATTCGTTAATATAAGAACTTGCCTTGTTATAGCTTGAGAATGAACCAACGAAGTATCTAGTCTTCCCATCTGATCCTTTTTCAATAGCAATTTTTCCAAGTTTTACAAATTTGTTGAACTCTGACATTGGTATTGCGTTTGCATAAGCTCCCAACTGAACTTTAAAACTGACCTTACTCTTATCTTTTGGCGAAGCAGGAGTAGTATTAGTAGCGTCAAATGTGGCGCCTGCACTTGATAATGAAACTTGTTCTCCTTCACTAAATGCTTTAATTAATGAATTTCCAATACCTTGTCCTTTCAATGCAACCTTAGCGGCTGCTGCTGCATCATATGATGAGTAACCTTCAGAGATGTAATATCTTGTAAAACCATCGCTACTTTTTATTCCAATTATATTTAAATTACTAAATACGCTTTTTTTAATTGGCTTTTTAAATGCACCAACTTGAATTCTAAATTGAGTACCTGGAGGAGCAGTTTTTCCGATAGTAGCGCCAACAATTTCACCACGTGTATCTGCTATTATAATCTTTCCGGTGACAGTTTCTTCAACAATGGCACGTGTTGAAATCCCTTTTTCTCTAAGTTCTTTATTTTTTGCAAGTGCTTCACTTATTTCATCGAATTCACCAACTAATACAGTTGAGTTATCGCCATCTTTAACGCTTTTAAGTTTTTCATTACTTAGCAAGTCTACTGCCTGTTCTGCAGATAAAGAGTCACTAGCTACTTGAACGCTATATTTTTTCTTGGTTATACGTTCAGTTTTACTAGGTAGCTCGTTTGTATATATAGTGTCTTCGATAGCAGTTAGCGCTCCAGATTCATCAAGGAACCTTAAGGCAATCATTTGGATTTGCTCTTGGGTCATACCAACACCATTAGTATCAACAATCAAAGTAGAATCAGTCCCTAACTCAAGATCTATGTAATCTGGAACACCATCCTTGTCTTCATCAAAAGGACAACCCTTTTCGTCAACTTCAACTCCTGCAGGAGTTTCGGAACACTCATCGGCTAAATTATTTACACCATCCAAATCTTTATCTCCTGTTGCTAAATCTGCCAATTCTTCATCGCTAATTCCACCTTCTTCTGAATTGGAAGTACCATGATTTGAGAGATCATAGCTTAATCCAATGTGACTAAATAAAAAACCATCTAATTTACCTGGACCTTTATAATCAGCAACCCCATCGGCAGTAACTCCATCAACTCTGTCAGTGAGTAATACATTGTATGTTGCTCCTATATGGACATGGAATTTGTGACTTAATCGCATATTAACACCTGCACCAAATGGAATAACAAAAGAGAATTTATCGAATTCAGGAGCTCCAGTAACTCCACTTTTTCTTAAGTCAGTTTCGTAATCGTAATCTCTCTGCAGTTTGTTTGCAGAAGCTAGATTCTCAGGAGTTTCAGCCCTATCCATAATGTCTCCAGAAGTCCAGTAGTGATATTGATTTCCATTGGCATCGAATAGGTCTGTTTTTGAATTAAAAACCAATGCGTCAAAACCTATAGATAGATAGGGGTCAATTGCTCTTTTCTCATTTAAGAAGTGATTGAAATTGTAACTTGTTTCAATTCCAAAAGTTTGAATTCTACTGCTGAAATTTAAATTTCTACTAGCACTTCTTTCATTTGCAGAAACTTTTCCCAGAATGCTTCTGAAGGTTAAGTAAAAACTACTTTTTAATGGAAAAGAAACGCTCAAATCAACTGCAAGATTTGAAAGTAATATTCCGTTTGCTTTTTGCTTGTTAGAAACGTCACCAAAAAAAGTAAGCCATCCTCCAGATAACGAAACTATCGGTCTGAAAC
Organism: Flavobacteriales bacterium UBA6770; assembly: GCA_905181875.1. Taxonomy (GTDB): domain Bacteria; phylum Bacteroidota; class Bacteroidia; order Flavobacteriales_G; family Salibacteraceae; genus UBA6770. Next base: position 156,446 of record CAJIZH010000002.1, on the reverse strand, counting down.
CGCTAATGGATTCAGTTGTCTCTGCAGACTCAGGAACAAATTCTTCAGTGGAACTGGTGTCAGTTTGGGCAACCGAAATCGCCGAAAACACTACAATAAATACTCCTGTTAGGATTGACTTCATTTGACTTATCACAATAATTGGCCTAAAGTAAATAAATAATGATTGTTGCAGTTGATTTTTTGCTACTTAAACCATTTCTGTTTACTAATCATTAGCGCCTCTTGAACCGTAATTCTGATACCTTCATTGTACGCCGTTACAAAAGGACCATTAAACTTATGCTCACCGCCATTAACAGATTCTCTATTATCACGGGCAATTCTGTATACTTGGTAAGAACCGGTTGTATATTTAACCCAGCCATTGTGATTTTCGATTACGAAGTCACTTGTCCAATTATGTCGTTTTTCAAAGTATGCTTTGTCTACTACATTTTTTCCAGCAGCTATCTGCACGCGATAGTTTAATCTTTTTCTAACTCCAAAATTATTTTCTAGAACTGGTCCGGTTTTTTTTTCTATCGGTTTTTTTTCTTTAACGGAACAACTTCTTCCTCTCTAACTGCTCCAAAATCCTTAGCAATTTCGTTTTCATCGTTTGCTGCCACTTTCTCAAGTTCTATATTTTCAAGTAGAGGCGTCTCATCAAGAATTTCAACTTCTACTATAACCTCTTCTTCAATAGAATCAGAAGTAATATCAATGGGTGCTTCGGTATTATCGTTTTCAGGTTTATCATTGTTAGCTGCAGCTAACGTCTCATCGGTTATCGTCTCTTTGTTTTCCATTTCTTCATTAGGAGTAATCAACGACTCTTGAGAGGTGTTTATTTCTTCTTCCTCGTTTATGGTTGTTATTTCTAAGTCATCTTCAACAATGGGGATCGTTGGACTTATCGCAGATGTGTCTATTGGTGCAGAAGGTTCAGTTTCATCACTTACCATGGTTTCGGGCTCTTTGGTATTTTTTTCTTCGACATTTTCGTCTTGAGAAGAGCTTGAATTATCGATAGGAGGTTTTGAATAGGAAACTGACATCGAATCATGGGATTCATTATTTATCTCCACTTTTTTGGTAACGTTTCCCTCTAGAAAGGAAAAATCTCCTTTTAAAACTGTAACGTTTTTGTCTTTAGCTGAACTGAGGTCTAAGTTGTAAGAAACTTTGAAGTTTTTTTCTATTGGTAATGACATCCAAACAAACTTTCCTTTATTCTTGATGAAGCTGAAGATAGCCCCTTTGATCTCAACTTCACTCATTATGCCTCCAAACGAAGTGAATTCTTGAATTTTGCAAAATCCGTCAATTCCTCGTTTTGTTATATCTAGAGTAACCTGGTATTTGTCATTACCAAGTGCTTCAACGGTTCTAATTACTTCAATAAAAGAAGAGACTTCCTCTTCTTTTATTTCGGTTTTAGTTTTTGATGCTAAGGTTTCTACTCCAGTTGCAATGGCTTTTTTAAAGATAGAATAACTTATTTTTTCATTATTCTCCAAGTAAGAGAATTTACCTCCAATATCGAAGTCGTTTGCAGCTGATTGGTCTACTTTGACTTTATATTTAACCGAGAACTCTCTGTCTGTGGGAAAGTTGAGCCAAATAATTTTCAAGACCCCATTATTGAAGGTGAATGTAGCATCCCCCATATCGACTGCTTCAGCAATTACTCCTGGCGGAAAGTTATCCGTCAGTTTTGCGAAACCTTTTACATTTCCTGTAGTGAATTTGATTTCTACAATTCCTTCTGAACCTTTTTCTATAATTTTTGGCGTGTTTATCTCTGCTTTAAAATCTTCTTTTTTTAATTCGCTTACATCAGTCGTAAATATGAATGAAAACGAAATTATATGTAGGAATGCAATGAGCGTGCGAAGCATAGATCTTTAGTTTAGGGGCTATTTCTACAAATCTATTTTTAAGGTATACGGACATGGTAAGATATACTCTGCACTTCTAAACACGAAGCTGTGTACAAGGTAAGGTTAGATGACGTTTTAATTTAATTATACTACTGTTTTTCAGATACTTATAATTAACTTCTTCTGTTTTTTAAATAGATCATGAATGACCCTACTTATAAAGATAGGGGTGTTGATTACTATGATTATTCTAGAAATTCGGTTTTAGAAGATATTTTGTATAAAAAGCTTCAATTTCCTCAATCACTTCATCGGATGTATCTACAACGCTGAATAAATCGAGATCTGCTTTATTGATATTTTTTTCTTCCAACATGGCAGTTTTAATCCAGTCTGTTAATCCGCTCCAGTATTTTTTACCAACTAGAATGATTGGGAATTTGGCGATTTTTTGAGTTTGTATTAGGGTTAATGCTTCAAAAAGTTCATCCAATGTTCCAAAGCCTCCAGGCATTACAATAAAACCTTGAGCGTACTTAATGAACATAAGTTTTCTAACAAAGAAATAATCGAAGTTGATCAGTTTATCCTTGTCAATGTAAGGGTTTTCAGTCTGTTCAAAGGGTAATTCAATATTCAGACCTACTGATCTTCCTCCACCTTTTTGTGCACCTTTATTCGCTGCTTCCATAATTCCGGGTCCGCCACCGCTAATTACGCCAAAACCTGAAAGAGTGAGTTTATATGCGATTTCTTCTGTTAGGAGGTAGTGGGGATGATTTTCGTCTGTACGAGCTGAACCGAAAATAGAAACACAGGGTCCTATTTTAGAAAGCTTTTCAAATCCAATCACAAATTCTGACATAATTTTAAAAATCTGCCAAGAATCATTGGTTTTTATTTCATTCCAGTTTTTGTCTTTGAATGCCTTCTTAATCTTATCGTCGCTCGTCATAACTAGTTTACTTTTTTTGCGTTCATGGAGAATAAAAAACCCCTAATAAAAGGGATATATTTGCATCAATATTACGGCTGTGAACTCAATTAAGTTATCATATTTTTTTCTTTTAGCATTTATTGTAACTTGTTCTGGTTGCAAAAAGTGGCCGTGGCAAGATTGCGAAAAAGGGACAGGTGATGTATTTGAAGATCGGAGATCGTTTGAGAACTATCACACTTTTACTCTAGATATTCCTGCTGAACTTTATATTCACTTCGATAGTAACCGTTCTCGCAGTGAAGTAATGGTTTTAGCGCAAGAAAATGTCGCTGAACAAATTGAAGTAATTGATGTTAATGGCTCAATTACAGTAGGTTTTGATGGATGTTTTAGGGAGCATAAAGAAATTCAATTCCATTTATTTGTCAACTCGCTAGAGAAGTTAGTCATTAATTCACCTTCTAAAATTTTCACTTCAAAAGCTATTTATGGAGATAATTTCCACTTGGTGTTCAATGAATCTGCTTCATTAGATGCATTCTTTTATGTAGATGAATTACAAGTTGATTTAAATGGTGCTGCTAATATTACAACCCAAGGATATGCCCAGATTCACACAGCGAATTTTAACTCATCATCAACCTACAATGCTCAGTATTTAATAACCGATACGACTTATGTGAAAATGGATGCTTCAAGCTCATTTAAAACATATGCAACGGGCTTGTTAGATGTAAATATGTCTCAAGGTACGATAGAGTTTGACGGGGAAGATGCTCTTAGTATAACAGATAGAGTTACTGGAGGTGCGCTTGTTGACCTAAGAGACTCCCTTTAAGCTAAGGGCAATTCGTTTTCTTTCTAAATCTATACTCTTCACTTTAGCTTCTATGGTTTGATTCATAGACACTATGTCATGTGGGTCTGATACATATTCATCGGCCATTTCTGAAAGATGAAGTAATCCATTTTCCTTGATTCCTATATCCACAAAGGCGCCAAATCCTGTGACGTTGGAAACAATACCGGGCACAATATCACCAACCTTTAAGTCATGAATTGTTTTTAGATCCTTCCTAAATTGAAAGATTTTTGCAGTTTTTCGTGGATCACGGTTTGGTTTTTCAAGTTCCATAAGAATAAAAGAAATGGTTTCTATTCCAGTCTTTTCTGTTACAAAATCTTCTGCGTTTAATGTCTGAAGAATGTCTTTATTGCCTAACAATTCGTTAATTGGTAGATTTAGTTTTTTAGAAATTGATTTAACCACATCGTAAGATTCAGGGTGGATTGCAGAATTATCCAAAGGGTTTTTTGAGTTTGAAATTCTAATAAATCCCGCGCATTGCTCAAAAGCTTTTTTGCCTAATCCTGAGACTTTAAGTATATCTTTTTTGGATTGAAAGATGGATTGTTCGTTTCTAAATGAAACAATTGATTCTGCCATTTTTGGACCGATTCCACTCACATATGTTAGCAAGTGGGCGCTTGACGTATTAATATCGACACCTACTTTATTCACACAATATTCAATGCTTCGGCTCAATCCACTTTCTAACTGAATCATGGGAATGTCATGCTGATATTGTCCAACTCCCAATGCTTTCGGTTCAATTTTCACCAGTTCAGACAAGGGATCAATTAGCCTCCTTCCAATGGAAACGGAGCCCCTAACGGTGACATCATAATTTGGAAATTCAGCTCTTGCAATTCTTGAAGCACTATAAACTGAAGCTCCTGCTTCACTTACCACAAATACCTGAATATCACGATCGAATCTGATTTTTTGAATCAATTGTTCGGTTTCGCGGCTTGCTGTGCCGTTTCCAATTGCAATGGCGTCAATTTTATAAGAACGAACCAAAGTGTTTATTTTATTCAATGCTTTACTATCCAATTGTGGTGCATTTGGGTAAATAGTTTCATTGTGTTGTAGATCCCCAGTTTCATCCAAACAAACCAGTTTACACCCGGATTTAAAGCCTGGGTCAATTGCTAAAATCTTCTTATTTCTAAGCGGAGCAGTCATAAGAATTTGCTCCAAGTTTTTTCTGAATATGGTAACCGCTGAACGATCTGATGTTTCAGAAAGACGATTAAATACTTCTCTTTCTAAAGCAGGTTTTAATTGTTTAGAATAAGCCTGAGTAATCGCTTTTTTTAGAAGAGTAGAATATAAAGTTTTGGACTTTACCAGAGCATGCTGCATTGCATCAATTGCGTCAGCCTTCAAAGGCACTATTCCTATAGCTAAAACCCCTAAGTTTTTACCTCGCCTTAATGCCATAAAACGATGGGGTTTAATGCGATTTAAGCTTTCGGAATAGTCAAAGAAATCACTGAATTTTTCTGCTTCAATGTCTTTTCCTTTGATGAGTTTGCTGGAAATTAGTGCCTTACTATTGAATATCCTGCGCAAACGATTTCTAATCCATTCGTTATTATTGATCCAATCAGCAGCAATATCTATTGCACCTTGTATTGCAGCTTGTTCTGTCGGGAACTTGTTAGAAATAAGTTTTTTAGCAAAATGAACAGGGTCATTATCGGTTTCTTTCATTATTGCCACGGCTAATGGTTTTAATCCAGCTTCTAAAGCAATTGCAGCCTTAGTTTTTGTTTTCTTTTTGAAGGGTAGAAATAGATCTTCAAGTGCAATAAGATTATAGCATTCGACGATTTTCGTTTTTAATTCAACCGTAAGGACATTTTGTTCCTCCAGGTTTTTAAGAATATTTTTTTTGCGTTCCTTCAATTTATTCCAAATTGAAAGTTGAGTATGAACAGATTCAATTTCAACTTCATCCATACCGCCAGTTGAGTCTTTTCTGTATCGAGCGATAAACGGAATAGTTGCGCCATCTTCGATTAAATCAACGCAATTTTTAATATACTTATTGCTCAGTTTCGAGGCTTGTTGAATGAAATTGACTTTAGACGTATTCGACATAGGAGGCATTAGGTATTTTTGTGCTTCAAAATTAGGAAAAGGTCAAACGCATGAATTTTTATAGCAAGGATTTTAAACTCGGGATGTTAGGTGGTGGACAACTCGGGAAAATGTTTATTCAAGAAGCAGTAAACTACAATGTTCAAGTATGTGTTCTAGATCCTGATAAAAATGCGCCGTGTCGTCTGATTGCGCACGAATTCGAACAAGGAGATTTTAAAGATTACCAAACTGTTCTTGATTTTGGAAAAGACAAAGATGTGCTTACTATAGAAATTGAGCATGTAAACACTGATGCCTTAAAGCAACTAGAAAAAAACGGGTTAAAAGTATTTCCTCAACCGCGTGTCTTGGAGTTGATAAAAGATAAAGGCCTTCAAAAACAATTTTATTCAGAAAACGGAATCCCCACTGCTCCATATGTTTTGGTGAATTCTAGGGCTGAATTAAGTGATCACATTCAAGGTTTTCCTTTTATGCAAAAGGCAAGAACTGGAGGTTACGATGGTAAAGGCGTGCATTTATTAAAGTCAATTGCAGATATTGAAAAAGCATTTGATTCACCAAGTATTTTGGAGAAGTTTGTCGATTTTGAGAAGGAATTGAGTGTCATTGTTGCTCGAAATGAAAGTGGGGAAGTGGTTACCTATCCAATCGTTGAATTAGAATTTAATCCAATAGCCAATTTGGTGGAATATTTGAAGTGCCCAGCTAAGGTCTCAAAAGAAATTGAAGGAGCTGCAGAGATGTTGGCCAAAAAAGTTGCGGAAAAACTTGATATAGTTGGATTGCTTGCAGTTGAATTTTTCTTGACTAAATCCGGTGAATTATTGGTGAACGAAGTGGCGCCAAGAACACACAACAGTGGACATCAAACTATTGAAGGGAACGTAACTTCTCAGTTTGAGCAACATATGCGAGCGGTCCTGAATTTACCGTTAGGTGATACGTCCATTTTACAGCCAAGTGTTATGCTGAACGTGCTCGGTGATCCATCTTATACAGGCGAAGCTAAATATGAAAATCTAGAAAAGGTAATGGCAATGCCACAAGTCCATATTCACTTGTATGGCAAGCATTTAACTAAACCGTATAGAAAGATGGGGCACGTTACAATAACACACCATGATATAGATCAGGCATATAATAAGGCTAGAGAAGTTAAAGCCTTGCTTAAAGTGGTAAGTTGTTAAAATACTCCAAGAGTTAGTAAATATTTGGTTTTTCCTAATGATAATAGTAATGCTATCATAACTTAGCGTTTTACTTTTAATTCACGTATGGAAAATAATTATCTCAAGAATTTAAAGTCTGACATTCCAGCCGGTTTAGTTGTCTTTTTAGTTGCCTTGCCTTTGTGTCTTGGTATAGCTTCAGCTTCTGGTTCAAGTCCCGATACTTTTTCACTGGTTGCAGGTATCATATCGGGGATAGTTGGAGGAATAATTGTAGGGATTGCAAGTGGTTCGCAGGTAGGAGCAAGTGGACCTGCAGCTGGCCTTGCTGTGATTGTATTTACCTCTGTAAATGAGTTAGGGTTTCCTCCTTTTTTATTAGCTGTGGTGATAGGAGGCTTTCTTCAAATAGCAATGGGCTTTCTAAAGGCGGGAATGATTGCCTATTATTTCCCCAATTCTGTTATTCGAGGTATGTTGGCAAGTATTGGAATCATATTAATACTCAAGCAAATTCCCCATGCACTGGGTTTTGACAGGGACCAAGAAGGAGATACTTCATTTTTTCAATCTGATGGAGAAAATACATTTACGGAGATATTACAAGCTTTAGATTATTTTTCTGTTGGTGCAATAATAATTTCAGGAACCTGTCTTCTGGTGCTGCTTTTATGGGATAAGTATTTAACTCCTAAGGGTGGTCTTATGAAGCTGCTTCCCGGCGCATTGGTAGTAGTAGTTTTAGGTGCTACAATGAATATTGTTTTAGATTCTATAAATCCCGCATTATCTGTCAGTGCTGAACATTTAGTGCGCATTCCAAAGATTAGCTCATTTGCCGGTCTTAGGGATTTTGTCACTTTTCCTGACTGGAATTCTATTTTTAATTTGGATGTGTGGTTAGTTGGAGTGACAATTGCTATTGTTGCTTCCCTAGAAACACTATTGTGTGTTGAGGCAACTGATAAATTAGATCCTCACAAAAGAATTACACCTGCAAATAGGGAATTAAAGGCTCAGGGACTAGGAAATATGATATCGGGTTTAATCGGAGGTTTACCGGTTACGCAAGTAATTGTCCGAAGCAGTGCCAATATTGATTCAGGAGGACAAACAAAAGTGTCTACCGTTTTTCACGGCGTTTTATTATTGGTTTCGGTAGTGTTTATTCCTGGGATATTAAGCAAGATTCCTCTTTCGGCATTAGCGGCAATTCTAATTGTTGTTGGTTATAAATTGGCTAAAATAAGTGTGTTTAAAGACATGCTTTCGAAAGGAAAAGAGCAATATATCCCTTTTTTAGTAACGGTTTTTGCAATTCTATTTTCCGATCTTCTGATAGGAATCGGAATTGGACTGCTAGTCGCAATCTTTTTCATTCTTCAAAGAAATCTCGAAACTGATCACGTTAAAATCAAAGAAGAAGACGATGGAAAACACATTCTAAGAATCATTCTTTCTGAAGAAGTTAGCTTTCTAAATAAGGGTGCTTTACTTGATGCTTTAGAGCATGTGAAACATAATGAGGAAGTTATTATTGACGGTACAAAAGCGGTCAGTATCCCCTATGATATTTATGATTTGATTAAAGAATTCGAGAGCACTGCTCATGAGCGGAATATTACTGTATTTATGAAAGGTTTTTCCCAAGATAAAGTCAATTAGAAGGTAACCTTATGATAGTCCAAGTAAAAATCCAAGAACGTTGTTTCATAAAAGATCCTGATACTTCTGAGTTGGGGCAAAATATTATTGCAAATAGTATTTCGTTAATTGATGAAATTGGTTTCGAAGCCTTCACTTTTAAGAAATTAGCTAAACGAATAGAGTCCACAGAAGCTTCAGTATATAGATATTTTGAGAATAAACACAAGCTGCTTATTTATTTGGTTTCTTGGTATTGGAATTGGCTAGATTATCGCTTAACGTTCGCCATGCAAAATATTGAGTCAGCAGAACGTCGATTGGAAATTTTTGTAGAGCATATTACTCATCCCGTAAAAGTTGACCCTACTTTCAGTCATATTGATGAAGTGGCGCTGCATAGGATTGTAATTTCTGAAAGTTCTAAAGCATATCTCACAAAAGAAGTTGATTCGGATAACGAAGAAGGATACTTTATAAGCTTTCAAAGCTTAGTACATGAATTAAGTAAGGTTATTTTGGAAGTTAATTCAGATTATAAGTTTCCTTCTGCATTGATAAGTACAATTATCGAAAGCGCACATTTTCAGCGATTTTTTAGTACACACCTTTGCTCGCTTACTGAAAGTGATTCTGATCTTTCATTAGAATTATTTCTTAAACACTTGTTGTTTTCCACTATTAAGGAGACATAAGGTTTTATTTTACACTTGAATTATCGCAGTTATTCTTAATCTGGCAATCGATAGCGATCAGTTCTGAATGCACTCGTATGAATGTTCCTGAAGGATAGAGAATCTGAAAAATGAATATTTATTAACAGAAGTGCCAAAGTAAATTCAACGCGCTGGGAGAATAAAAGAAAAAGAGACTCTGACTTAGTGTCTAAATCATGCATTTTTGTAATATGAATTATATACTTTTTTCAGTCGCTTCTTGTATAATACTCTCTTGCACTGCGGTTAAAACTCCAGCTGTAAAATCAGCTAAAAACTATCAAATTGCATTCTATAATGTCGAGAACTTATTCGATACTATAAATGCTCCTGAGAAAAGAGATGGTGAATACACTCCCGAAGGCTCTAAAGAATGGAATACAGAAAAATATCTTCAGAAATTAGATAGAATTGCACAGGTAATTGCTTCAATTGATTCTTTAGAGCCTCTAGCCGCAATTGGATTAGCGGAAATTGAAAATCGTTTGGTTTTGGAAGACTTATCGAAGCACAAAAGCATCGCTCATTTGGGTCTTCAAATACTTCATAAAGAAAGTCCTGATTTTCGCGGAATTGATGTCGCTTTGCTTTACAACCCAAAGATTTTAAAAGAAATTGAAAGCAATTTTATCGAAGTAGATATAAACGACAGTGGCAAAACAACACGAGATATTCTAAAAGCGAGACTGGTTGATAATTCTTACGATACGATTTTGATTTATGTAAATCATTGGCCATCCAGATGGGGTGGTAGAGAAGCATCTAATCGTAAAAGAATAGCTGCCGCAACTGCTTTAAAAATGGATTTGGATAAAGAAGAATTAGGTTGTAAGATTATGATTATGGGTGATTTAAATGATTATCCTATTAATGAAAGTGTAATTTCTGTATTAGGAGCTGATTCTGTAATCGGAGGAAGACTCTACAATGCAACTTTTCCAATTCATGCAGATTCAACTCAAGGAACACATGCTTTCAGAGGACATTGGGGAGTGTTGGATCATGCCATTTTATCGAATAACCTAATGGCGGATATAGATTCGGTTTATGTGCACAAAAGATCATACATGTTGTATCAAACTAGAAATGGTGATTGGTTTCCAAGTAGAACACACAGCGGTAAAAAGTACTTTGCCGGTTACTCAGATCATTTGCCAATCGTGGTAAATTTTAAATAAATTATATGGAGTTTTTAGATGAAAAATTAGACGACTACGTTACTGCACATTCCGAAGCTGAAAATGATGTTTTGGCAGAATTAAACCGTCAAACTCATTTGAAAATTTTGATTCCACGCATGTTGGCAGGACATTATCAAGGAAGAGTTTTGAGTATGTTAAGTCATATGATAAAACCAACTACCATTTTGGAAATTGGAACTTACACGGGTTACTCAGCCATTTGTTTTGCAGAAGGACTGGCAGATAACGGAGTGATTCATACCATCGATTTGAATGAAGAATTGGAAAGTTTCCAAAGCGAGTATTTTAAGAAAAGTGGTTGCTCAGATCAAATTGTTCAGCATGCAGGAAAAGCGCTTGAAGTAATCCCAAAGATCGAAGGCAATTTTGATTTGGTTTATATTGATGCCGATAAAGAGAACTATTGTAATTATTACGATCAGACGATTGATCGTGTCAATAAAGGTGGATATATCATTGCTGATAATGTATTGTGGAGTGGAAAGGTTATAGAACCTTTGGATCCTAAAGATGAAGAAACACGAATGTTACTGGAATACAATAAAAAAATTCAGGACGATCAGCGGGTGCAAAATGTATTGTTGCCGATTAGAGATGGTCTAATGGTTGCTAGGAAACTTTGAAAGAAATTCTATGAAAAACTTACTAGTTGCCACTATATTTTCTGTGATTTGTTTCGGAGGACTTGCTCAAGCAAATAATAAACCAACGTTAGAAATAAATGGTCAAGCACGAATGAGCGTCATGCCTGATGAAGTGATTTTTTCGATTACTGTGCATCAAGAAAATGTAGATTTTGGTGTGGCATTGGATGAATTAAATACCAAGATAAGTGCTATTAAAAGTCAATTGAAGAAGTCGAAAGTCGAAGACAAGAACATTAAAACTACTAATTACTCCATCGACGAAAATTGGAAACACGAAAATGGAAAACGTTTTCAAGACGGTTATAAGGCCATGCACAACATAAACGTCCGCATAGCTTTTGATAAAGAAACTATGAAAATGGTTTACGGCGCCATTCGAGATTCTAAAGTGGAAGTGAACATGCGATTGAGTTTTGGTTTGTCTAATAGAAAAAAGTATGAAGCTGAGCTTATGCAAATGGTAGTTAATGATGCAAAGTCAAAAGCTAAATTATTGGCTGCAGCAGCAAATATGGAAGTCATAGGGATTAAAAAAATGGTTTATGGTGGGCGCATAGATAGTCCACAACCAAGAAATTACAAGATGGCTATGGATGCAACAGCGGTTAGGTCTAGTGGAGCGGCAAACATCGATGTAACACCAGCGACAATAACGTTAAGCGATCAAGTGTTTGTTAAATTTGAATTGTCGGCAAAATAGAGACGCATGCGAGTAGATTTTAGAAGCGATACAGTTACCAAGCCAACCCAAGGAATGTTAGATGCAATGTTTTCTGCTGAGGTGGGAGACGATGTTTTTGTGGAAGACCCAACAATAAATGCATTGGAGCAAAAATCTGCAAAATTATTTGGGTTGGAAGCGGGGTTGTTTTGTCCAAGCGGAACGCAAACCAATCAAATTGCGATTAACGCGCATACCCGACCTGGAGACGAAGTAATTTGTGATGTATTGTCCCATATTCATGTATATGAAGGCGGAGGAATTGCGGCAAATTCTGGAGTTTCAACCACACTTTTGAGCGGTGAAAAAGGTCAAATTACGGCTTCCCAGATTGAAGCGGCTATAAAATCTGACAACGTTCACTTTCCAAATTCGACATTGGTATCCTTGGAAAATACTTGCAACAAAGCAGGTGGAACCGTGTACGATTTGAACCAGATTAAAGAAATTCAGAATTTGTGCAAAACCAAAAACATGGCTTTGCATTTAGACGGTGCGAGAGTGTTTAATGCCTTTGAAGCTGCAGGCTATTCGTCTTTAGATATTGGTAAATGCTTCGATTCGATTAGTATTTGTTTGAGTAAAGGATTGGGTGCTCCTGTCGGAAGTGTATTGGTTGGAACTCAGGAATTTATTCATCAAGCTAGACGTGTTCGAAAACGGTTTGGGGGGGGTATGAGGCAGGCAGGATATCTAGCTGCTGCAGGAATTTATGCTTTGGATAATAATGTAGATCGATTGAAATTAGATCATGAAAATGCAATTGAACTGGGAAAAGCGTTTGAAAACTTAGCCTTTGTTACCAAAGTCACACCAGTGGAATCTAATATTGTAATGGTGCACTTTGATTCACCAGATACAACTGAGATTATTATGGATTTATTGATCAAAAATGACATACATGCCTTAACTTTAACCCCTACAAGTATTCGATTGGTTACACATTTGGATGTAAGCTCGGAGCAATTTGATTTTGCTTTGAATTACATTTTAAAAATGAACTTATCCTAAGGCACAATTATTGTATTAATCAAAGCATGAAATATTTCACTCAACTTCTTTTAATTACGGTTCTTTTTTCCAGCTGTTCGAGTATAGAAACAGCTAGCTATTATACCGACGACCTTTATTACAACAATGACGTAACGCACAATTTCAACACTTCGGCAATGCTCAATAATGAAAATATTGCTATGCCAGAAGATGCTGTGGTCTATTACGACGAAGAAGAGTCTAGCAGAATCAACCCAAGTTTCGAAGACAGAATTGCAGCTTATGAAGTCGAAGATGAAAATTCAACATACGAACCAAACGATAGAACATGGATGCAGCCACAATCTCCATACATAGCCGGGGCAGCCAGATTAATGGTTTCTGGCGGCGGGTACTTAATTTCTCCTTATCAGATTCACACTAGTCCATATTATATGGGTTACAACAACCCTCAATATACTAACTACGGTGCTGGAACTTATTACATGCCTGCTACAAACCAACGTCCTGTTGTTGTGGTTTCCCCAGAACCTTATCGTCCAAATGTTTCGAACTCACGTTACGAAGCAGATCGAGTAGCAAAAATGAGACAGCCTATTCGTCCTGTATCTGCTCAAAGTAGTTCAAGTTCCTCTTCAAAACCCTCTGGATATAATTCCAACGCAAGTCGTAAATACAAAACGGGTGACAGCCCTGGAACTGGTGCATGGTCTAACCCTGGTTACCATAATAACTCGAGAAGTAACTCTGGCAGTAGTTCAGGTGGCTCTAGAAGTTCCGAGTCAGTAAGTGGTGCAAGGAGACGATAATATGCGGCTGCCTTTACTTGGTTTTGCTGTTTTTTTTGGTTTCTTGCTTGTTCAAAACCCTCTATTTTCTCAAAATATTGAAGACGCAGTTCGATTTTCTGCGCCTCAAACATTAGGAACTGCTCGATTTGTAGGAATGGCAGGTTCTTTTGGTGCACTTGGTGGAGAAGCCAGTGCGGTAAACTCTAATCCAGCCGGAATAGGTGTTTTTAGAACAGGTCAGTTTACAGCAAGTCTGACCATTGGCCAAAGTAAAAATAGTACGACGCATTATGGTAGTGAATCAGAAGCAGTAATTGGTTTGGGTCGATTATCTAACTTTTCTATTGTGTTGTCGGAAGAAGTCGAACATCCAGATTGGGAGTTCGTAAATGCATTTTTTTCTTACAACCAACAATCTATGTTTACTACAAAATCAAAGTTTGAGGGAGTTAATAATCAAAGTTCTTTGCTCGATTTGTATTTCTTGGATATTATAGAGGATCCAAATGTTACTTTAGAATCGGTGGAGGCGTTTTTTCCTTTTGGGGCAGGCTTGGCTTGGGGGGCGTTTCTGATTGATACTGCAAATGGAGAATACATTCACGCTAACGAATTGCACGGACAAACCCAGGGCAGAGAAGATCAAGAACGACGAGGAATTGGACATTATAATTTTGGAGTAGGAGGGAACTATCGCGATAAACTGCATTTAGGTGCTTCTATAGGAGTTTCTGCCTTGCGATATTCCAATACCTCAACGTATTCAGAAGTAATGTCTGAGAACGATCCTAACACTTTTGTGACGAGTTGGAAACAAACCAGCGAATTGAATATCCGTGGAAACGGCTTTCAGTTAAAAATGGGCGCCATATATCGAATCAATAAAATTTTGAGAATGGGTGCTTCGTTCAAAAGTCAAGAATTTTTTAAACTCTCAGAAACGTACACCAATACTTTGGTGGCTAATTGGGAGGATAGACCGTTAACGAGTGCTGAATCTCCTGAAGGATTGAACGATTATCGTATGCGCAGCCCATATACTTTAGGGTTAAGCTTCGGCGCAGCGAAAAAGAAAATTGGAGCAATTAATATCGATGTAGACTATATCGATTACCGTGCGATTCAGTTTAAGTCTTTTGGTGAATTTCCTGTTGATTTTACTCGGTTGAACAATGAACTCTCCGCAGCTTTTAAACCTACATTCAATTTTCAGATCGGGAATAGAAAAACCAATAGGGCCTTATAGCCTAAGAGCAGGGTATTCCTTTAATCAAGGAATTGAGAATACAACCTTATTAGACCGTCACCAATTCGGTTTAGGATTTGGCTACCGAAGAGAACTCTTTGCTTTTGATATTGGATATGGGTATGCAGTTTCTGCAGTTGGAGAGCGCTACATACATTTTGCTGAAAATATCAATTTAGCGGCTAGCCAATTCAAAACTGAGCAACACCAAGTTGTGTTGAGCTTTGCGGTTTATTTGAAGTAAAGTAAGTAAGGACCCTCTCTCCCGATAGCTATCGGGATGAGAAGGGCTATCTGAAATGTAGGTAGTAACTACTTTTTGAGCGTAGTATTCCTATTTTCAGTTGCCTCATAGGTCAATTCTTGTACCAACGTGTTGTTCTCCATTCCTTTTGTTCTTCTATAGACAGGAAAGACCAAGCTACAATTCGACTGGATTTATTGCCTGTTCCCATAGGAATGGTTTTTACTTGCTGAACCGAAATTTTATTCAAGGCTTTGTATATCCCTTTCAGGTTAGATTGTTTGGATACTAAAGTCGAAAACCAATAGCAGTTTGTAGAGAACGATTTACTTTCCCCAATCATATCCTGAATAAATTGGTGTTCACCACCTTCACAAATCAATTCATTGCTAATTCCAGCAAAATTTAATTCTGGCTTCTTTACTTTTTTTCCGGAAAGATTCTTGATTTTTCTTCGTGTTCCTTTTTGAGCATCTTCCATCGAGGCATGAAAAGGAGGATTGCACATTGTAAAGTCAATCTTTTCTTCTTCTTTAATCACATCGCGAAAAATTGCCGTTGGACTTTCTTGTAATCGGCATTCAATTTTAAGAGCAAGCGATGCATTGGCATCAATAATTCGCTGAGCCGAAGCAATTGATTTTGGATCAATGTCTGAGCCTATAAAATTCCAATCGTATTCAGTAACTCCAATAATGGGGTAAATACAATTTGCGCCTACACCAATATCAAGACAAGTAACGGCATTGCCCACTGGTAAATCCCCAATATTACCTTCAGTCAATATATCGGCAATATGGTGCAGGTAATCCGCTCTTCCAGGAATGGGAGGGACACAAATTATTATCTGGGAAATTCCAGTTTTTTATTCCGTAATAATAGTGGAGTAGTGCTTTATTTAAAACCTTTACTGCTTTTGGATTTGAAAAATCGATAGAATCTACCCCGTGTTTATTGAGCACTATAAATTCTTTTAATTCAGGGTTAGACGCCATTAATGCAGCTAAGTCATAACGTTCTCGATTTTTATTGCGAGCATGTAACCTTGATTTTTCTTGTTTCTTTATTTGTGAAGACATGAGTTTATTGGTATCGAACTAAGTTATAAAAAAAGCCCCTCTCAATTGAATGAGAAGGGCTTCCTAAATTTTATGTAAAAGTGACTACTTGAAAATAGCAATCATTTTTTCTGTTTCTTCATTTGCTAATTCTTCATCAACCAAAATTCTACCACAGTGTTCGCTAATAATGATTTTCTTTCTTGCTCTAATGTCCAACTCACGTTGTGGTGGAATCATAAAGAAAGAACCTTGTGTAGCTCCGTCAATTACAGGAACAACTGCTAATCCGTGAATAGAGTTGTTTCTAATTCTTTTATAACCTTCTAGAAGACGAGTTTCGATTTTCGTTGCGTAGTCGTCAGATAATTTGGTAAGTGCTTTTTCTTTCTTCTCGTTTGCAGAAACGATGTTATCCAATTCGCCTTTTTTGACAGCCAAATCTTCAGAACGCTCTTTCAACTTCTCATCAGCCAATCCGAGAACGTCTTTTTTGTTAGCAATTTTAACCTTGTATTCGTTTATTCTTTTCTCAGCTAACTCAATTTCTAAGTTCTGGAATTCAACCTCCTTAGTAAGAGCCTCAAATTCTCTATTGTTTTTTACTTCCTCTAATTGTTTATTGAATCTCTTGATTTGAGTTTCAGAATCTTTTATAGTTAGTTTTTTCTTAGAAATGTCACCGTCTAAGGAAGTGATTTCGCCATTCAGCTTGTCTACGCGACTTTGAATTTCTTCAATTTCATCTTCTAAATTTCCAACTTCCTTAGGTAATTCACCTCTAGTCGCACGGATTTCATCGATCTTAGAATCAATTAATTGTAAGTCGTATAATGATCTTAACTTCTCTTCGATACTTGCAACTGCAGCCTTTTTAGCCATATATACTTAATTAATAGTAGTTTACCGGATTTGTGTTTATTTCCGTCAAATGGACTGCAAATTTAGGGAATTTTTCCTTCAGAAAATGGCCTAATAAATCAATTGTGAATTGTTCACTTTCATAGTGTCCAATGTCCGCAATTACCAAGCTATTCTCATGATCAAAAAACTCATGATACTTAAAATCTCCAGTAATAAAAACATCTGCTTTTACAGCTTTTGCTTTCTCCAACAAAAAGCCTCCTGAACCACCACACCAAGCTATTTTTTTTACGGCCGATTTTGCTCCGGTAGTGTGTCGGATTATTTTCAACTTGAATTGCTGTTTGAGTAAATCAAAAAAGGCATTCATTTCTAGTCCTTGTTCCAATTCACCATACATACCAGAGCCAATGTTAGGGTGTTCATTTAAGGTGGAATACAATTCATACGCAACCGATTCGTAGGGGTGGAATTCGTTCAATTTAGCTAAAACTTTAAAGCGATTGTAATTTTCAAAAATCACTTCAATTTTATGTTCTTTTTCGTGGTGTCGTTGATTATGAATTCCTACAAAAGGCGTAGTATTTTCATTAGGCGTAAAGGTTCCAGTTCCAATAGAATCGAAAGAACATTCAGAATAATTCCCAATAGTTCCTGCACCAGCAGCAAACAATCCATCTCGCACAGCCTCCAAATGATCAACTGGACAATACGTTACGAGTTTTTCTAAAATTTGATTTTTTGGTTGTAGAATTTGAGGATTATTTATTCCTAATAATTGCCCGATCTTGGCATTGACACCCTGTTGCACATTATCCAAGTTGGTGTGAATGGCATAAATGGCAATGTCGTTTTTGATTGCTTTTAATAGCGAGCGTTCGATATAGTTTTTTCCAGTTAGACTTTTCAGACCTTTAAAAACGATAGGGTGGTGGGCGATTACCAAGTTACATTTTTTGGAAATAGCCTCATTAATGACCTCCTCAATAGAATCTAAGCAGATTAAAGCACCCGAAATTTCCATTTCTTGGTTTCCTAGCAACAATCCAGAATTATCATAGGATTCCTGAAGGGTTTGGGGAGCTAGACTTTCGAGTGCCTGTATGATTTGAGCGAGTTTCATGTTATTGAATTTTCAAACTCAAAATTAGGTTTTCCCTTGCATTTAATTGAAAATCGGAGTTTTGATTGTTTTTACTTCAATTCTCTCACATTTTAACGGAGATAAAAGTTTGGGAGTAATTATCGATTAATTCTAATCATTTAAAATAATCCAGTGGTTATTTTCAGCTTGAATAGAAATCTTAAATGTACTTGGTGGTATCGTATGAGTTATTTTCTAGAGCAGATAAGCTAGAGATTAAGACGTGCACTGAAGCTCTCTTCCACAATGGAATTTGTTGGTCTAGAGCACATAGACTTCTTTCATGATTATATGAAGAGAATATTGCGGGTCTTATTGTAACTGTAATCCTTGCGGAGCGGTTTATTAAGAGTTAATTGGTGGAGGTGATTACAGAAATACATATAATCTATGCCTAATATGGTTAAACTTTTAACTTCGCACTTCAATGAAAATAATTAGATTTTTTCTGTATCCCATTGCCTTTTTCTACGGAGGGATAATGACTGTGCGCAATTTCTTCTATGACATGGGTTTTTTGAGTTCTAAAATGCATGATTTTCCAGTTATTTCTGTTGGGAATTTATCTATGGGTGGGACAGGGAAAAGTCCACATGTTGAATATTTAATACGCCTATTAAAAAGAAAAATTAAAATTGCCACTTTAAGTAGGGGTTATGGAAGAAAAACTACTGGCTTTATTAATGTATCTCACAAACACTCGTTTTTGGATGTAGGAGATGAACCTAAAGTTTTTAAAGATAATTATCCATACTTAAACGTATTTGTTGATGCTAATCGGAATCGTGGTATCAAAAATATCATCGAAAAATACCCTGAGACGAAATGCGTTATTTTGGATGATGCTTTTCAGCACAGGTCTTTAAAACCGGGGCTTTCAATTTTGTTGACAGATTATAGTAAATTATATATCAAGGATATTATGCTTCCTACGGGTGGTTTAAGAGAACCGCGTTGGGGTGCTCTTCGTGCTGATATTATTGTAGTTACTAAATGTCCATCCATATTCTCACCTGTTGATGCAAGAGCAATTCGTAAACAATTGAAGACAAAACCTTACCAAAAGGTTTATTTCTCCTACTTGTCCTACAATAGCGTAAAGCCAGTTTATGAAAACAGTCATCCAAAGAATATCAAACTAGGAAAAGAAAAAGACATTTTACTATTTACGGGAATTGCAAAACCTTCAATTCTGGAATATCATTTAAAAGATGCAGTCAATTCAATTCGTCATTTGAGGTTTGGAGACCACCACAATTTTATGATCAATGACATTATGAAAATTCTTAGAGAATTTGATCAAATAAAAGGAAAAAATAAAATTATCATTACAACCGAGAAGGATGCTGTTCGGTTACAATCTGATGGAATTAGAGAACTTTTGGGAGATAAACCCATATACTTTATTCCTGTTCAAGTACAATTTCATGGAAAGGACAAAGAGGAGTTTGATGAGCAAATTATAGAATATGTTACAAGAAATAAATAACACTGCTGATTTCTTAAGAAGTAAAATTCAAAATCAGCCTAGCGTTGGAATCGTTCTGGGTTCTGGTTTAGGCGGATTAGTAGATAAAATTGAGGCAGAGTTAGAATTGGATTATTCTGATATTCCAAACTTTCCTATTTCAACTGTTGAAGGACATGCCGGAAAATTAATTTTTGGAAAACTAGGTGGGAAAAATGTTGTTGCGATGCAAGGACGATTTCATTTTTACGAAGGCTATGGGATGAATAAGGTAGTTTTTCCAATTCGTGTTATGAAGCAATTGGGAATTAAACACTTGTTACTTTCTAACGCGTGCGGCGGAGTCAATGAAACTTATGAAATTGGAGATCTAATGATCATAAATGATCATATTAATTTGTTTGGCGATAATCCGTTAATGGGATCAAACATTGACGAATTAGGAACAAGGTTTCCCGATATGAGTGAAGCTTATGATAAGTCTATGATTGCTGAGGCGCATAAGATTGCAACACAAAATGATATTAAAGTTCAAGAAGGTGTTTATGCAGGAGTAAGCGGTCCTTGTCTAGAAACTCCAGCAGAATACAAATACGTAAGAGTTATTGGTGCCGATGTAGTTGGAATGTCGACCGTTCCAGAAGTTATTGCGGCTCGCCATATGGGAATTCCGTGTTTTGCCTGTTCTATAATTTCTGATTTGGGTGTGGAAGGAAAAATAGTAGAAGTAACACATACTGATGTGCAAGAGGTTGCAAATAATGCAGAGCCATTAATGACTACTATTTTTACTGAACTAATTCGAAGTTTGTAAGCTTATTTGCCAAGGGTTGAATTCTCGTCAATCTGTTCTGGATCATAATTGAATTTATCAATTATTCCGACCTTAAAACTGGAGCTGTAGTTGGTGTTAGACCAAATAACACCTTTGGCGTCAACGCCATAAATACTCCGTCCATATTTGATATTCCAAGCAAAATTTGTTGTTTCAGAAGGCATTTTTTTTCCAATTTCTATAGGACGTCCTCTTTCATTAATCCAAATGACTTGATCGTTTTGATTGATATAATAGACATTTTCATCACCGTTGAATGTGCATTTATATTGATAACGATCATTCGAAGGAGATTCAGGGTTATCAGTCTTTTCCAGAATTTTATGGTTTAAATTTAATGAAGCCGCTTGCATCCATCCTTCTGCCAATGAGGTAATTCGAGAATGAACAGGCGGATGGTGAATGGTGTCGGAAATTCCACCAATTTTTTCTAAGTTCAACAAAGCAGATTCTGCTTGTGCTAAAGTAGCGCCCATTCGTTGAAGAATAAACCCACTAAAATGGTCCGCTACCAATTCATTTCCTGGATTTGATCTACCGCTTTTTTCAGTGTGACCTGCAAGGTGATGTCCTATTTCATGTGCTAAAACACTGTAAGCGCTCCAATCAGTTTCAGATTGAATCCGTAGACGTTGAATAAAATTTGGATTGTATCCAATGTAACGATCTCCGTGTTTGGTGTAAGCAATAACATTAGGGATATCTAATTGAATTACTTTGAAGTCTGGAGGTAAGCCAATGTAATTAAGGATGTTGGTTGTAGCTTCTTTAACAACTTTATCCGCTTCAAAATCAAGGTTTTCTCGAGATGTACTTTTAGATTCTTGCGCATAGATTAGCTGAAACGAAAGACTGGACAACAGTATGGCGAGAATTATTCTCATGATTTTAATTCAGTTGCGAATTGCATATCGTATAAATTTTTGTAAAAACCATTTTGCTTTAACAATTTTGTATGACTTCCACTTTCAATGATTTTTCCGTCATCAACTACCATAATTCTATCTGATTTTTGAATTGTTGCTAAACGGTGAGCGATAATAATTGAAGTCCGATTTTCAGTGATTTTTTCCGTAGCTTTTTGAATCATTTCTTCTGATTCAGTATCGACTGATGATGTAGCCTCGTCTAATATCAGAATACCAGGGTTATAAAGGTAAGCACGTATAAAGGCTAATAATTGTCTTTGTCCAACAGATAAAGTTCCCCCGCGCTCACCAACTGCATATTGGTAATCACCAGGCAATCGCATAATGAAATCATCAGCACCAATTTCCTTAGCAGCTGTTCTAACTTCCTCCATTGAAATTCTAGGATTGTTGAGTGTAATATTATTGTAGATGGTGTCTGAGAATAAGAAAACGTCTTGAACCACGATTCCCACATGTTTTCTTAGCGATTGTAAGTCAATGTCTTGAATCAAGTTTCCGTCAATACTCACAGAACCTTTTTGGTATTCATAGAATCGTCCAAGAAGATTTATAATAGAGGATTTTCCCGCTCCTGTTGGCCCTACTAAAGCAACTTTTTCACCTGGAGCAACGGTAAAGTTAATATCTCTAAGA
Organism: Flavobacteriales bacterium UBA6770; assembly: GCA_905181875.1. Taxonomy (GTDB): domain Bacteria; phylum Bacteroidota; class Bacteroidia; order Flavobacteriales_G; family Salibacteraceae; genus UBA6770. Next base: position 134,378 of record CAJIZH010000002.1, on the reverse strand, counting down.
ATCCATTCAGGCTCATTATATGCAAACCAGACATTCTTAAAATCAATCTGCCCTTTTGGATTATTCAGTATTATGTTTCCTACATTTTCAATTTTAGCATCTGTATCCAATACTCGAAAAACACGCTCGGAACTGACCATTCCCAATTGCAATGTGTTGAATCGGTCAGCAAGTTGTCGGATAGGGCGGAATAGCATATGAATATATAGTATAAACGCAAGCAGACTTCCAAATGTTATTTTCTCATCTATAATTCCTTTGGAACCAAGCCAAACTAATAACGCAAGAGAAGTTGCACTGAATAACTCCACAATTGGAAAAAAGATAGCATTGGCCCAAACTGTTCTAACATGTGCGTTTCTATGTTTTTTATTTATCCCTTTAAATTTTTCATATTCCTTTTGTTCACGATTAAAAATCTGAACAATACTCATCCCCGTTAGGTGTTCCTGAATAAACGCATTCAGTCTAGAAACCTCGGTTCTAACATCTTGAAAAGCTGATTTAATAGACTTATTGAACATTTTAGTAGCCACTAATAATAGTGGAATTGAAGCCAAACTGAGCAAAGCCAAACGCCAATCAGTGATGAACATTATTATAATTACAACTAAAAGTTTCATGATATCTCCAATTATAATGAGGATACCATTTGAGAATAAGTCAGCAATAGTTTCAATATCAGAAACTACTCTAGTTACCATAGTTCCTATTGGCGTTTGATCGAAATACTTGAGTTTGAATGCTGAAATTTGATGGAAAGTTTCTTCTCTAAGATCTTTAATTACACTTTGACCGACCCAGTTGGCCATATAGGTTTGGTAGAATTGTACAATCGTTTCTATTATTACCAATGCCACCATTGCTAAAGTCAGCTTGATCAGCAATTCTGAATCAGGGATGATAATTGAATTATCTACAGTATATTTAACTAATAATGGTCTAGAGGGACCGAGGAAGGCAAGTATTATAGTGAGTAAAGCTGTAAAATTAAATTGCTTTCGATAAGGCCGAACGTACTTTAGGACACGTTTAAATATCTTGACATCGAAAACGTTACCCGTTACATCACTCATAACTTTTAAGATTTGGATAGGTGATTTCCCAAAGGAATAAGCCCTTTGCTGGAGCTGAAGGTCCTGCTTGACTTCGGTCTTTACTTTTAAGAATAGTTTTGAATTTTTCCATTGAAATATCATCTAGACCGACTTCCAACAAGGTCCCTGTAATTGCTCGAACCATATTTCTAAGAAATCTATTCGCTGAAATTTCGAAAACAGTACCGCTTTCATTTTTAGTCCATTTAGCATGCGAGATTTTGCAAATACTGGTAGAATTATCGGACCCTATTTTCTCGAAGCATGAAAAATCATGCTCTCCTAAAAGCAGCTGTGCTGCTACATTCATTTTTTCTATATCTGGTTTAGTACCATAGATATAATGACTGAAGGGGATTTCAAAAGGATTTTTCTCAAAAAGAACGAAGTACTTATAAGTTCTTAAGGTTGCATCAAACCTAGCATGGAGCTCATTATCTACAGAGCAAATCCTTGAAATTCCTATATCATTATTTAAAATGCTATTGAGTTTAAATATTAAATCAACTGGTTCAAATGACATTTCAGTATCAAAATGGGCGAAGAAGGACTTTGCATGGACTCCTGAATCGGTTCTTCCACAACCTAAGATTTCCGTAGGTTTTTGAAAAATAAGACTGATAGCTTCTTCAATTGTTTGCTGAACAGACGAAGCATTTAACTGACGTTGCCAACCACTGAAGGCTGCACCATTATAACTCAGTTCTATAAACCATCTTTTTTGCTCAGTTTTCAATGCTACAAAATTACTGTATTAGCCAATGAAATTTGGTTTGAAACCATTTGATTCGAGTTAAAAATTAAGAACAGAGAATAACCTTTTTGGATTTAAGCATATCTTTTAAATCCTCGGTTTCTTTTTTCTTCGCAACTTGATATGAATCGCTAAAATAATCCTAGTTTTTTCTATCATCGTTTAGCGGCTCAAAAGTTATGGGGAATCATTACTATTAGTGATAAGCTATCATAAAATTAGCAGGATGCGCTGGATTAATTGAACTAGGGGCTAATTGAATTGCAATTTACCCATTTAGAATTTGAAGAAAATTTTTCTGAATGTTCAGCGAGTAAAACAAGAAAATCAGATGTATTGAATATTGTATTGTGGATAATATAGCTATCTATAAATGGGTAATTTACTCAAATCAATATCTTATATGGTTAATTAAAAGCACAATAAAATGTATACCATGGATTTTATAATTCAGTTTGGATTCAAGATTGGTTTGCTTGGGTTTATTTGGAAGTGATTCTCAAATCATGAAGATACTTTAGGAGAAAATCACCTTGGCTTTAAATCTCAAAACAAACCAGTTGAAGAAGAATTGAAACTTCAATATTCTGTTTGACATTCTTTAGACTAGATCTATTTGCAAAAACGGTGTCCAGGTATTTTGAAGATTAATTGATTATAATAGATAAGAAAATTGACCTTAAGTTGCGATAGTATTTTGCTTGTATTAAAAGAATAATAGGGATATTCATTAACAAGTAAGTTACTGAAATGGAAAGTTAAAAAAAAGCTCCTACCGTAATTCCGATAGGAGCTTTTTAAATCACTCTTTAGATATTTTAAAGATACTTCTTAACCAGTTTTTCGATGGTCATTCCTTGTACAAGAATAGAGAAGACAACCACACAATAGGTAATTGTAACAATCAAATATTTTATTTGCTTTCCATCTACCTCTCCACCAAGATCAGCGTTACTTAGAGATAGTGCTAATGCAATAGAAATACCACCTCTTAAACCGCCCCATGTAAGAATCGGAATAGTTCCTGTTGCCGATCGTTTGAAGAAGTCAAGAATAGTAACGGGAATAGCAACTCCAAGAAATCTACCTGCTAGAATGATAAATATACTTATAACACCAATTTGCAAGAATGCACCTGTACTTTCTTCAATAATAATTAACATTTCTAATCCAATAAGAATGAATAGGATAGCGTTCATCGCTTCATCAACTAGGTGCCAGAATTTCATTACATACTCACCTGCAATTCCTTCAATTTCTACTCCATTTTCATCTAACTGTCCAGCAGTAGAATTACCTCTTCCTACTATTAAGCCCATCACTACCATAGCAAGTGGAGCCGAAATATGCAAATGAACAGCTATCTGAGTTCCTACTAAAACTAAAGCCAGTGTAGTAAGTACTTCTAATTCTTCATGAGCATTATCAATAACAACTAACAACCAATAACCAAATGCTCCAAAAACCCCACCTAATAGCAGGCCACCAAATACTTCTTTACCAAATAAGAAAGCTACGGATCCAGCAGTAACTTCTTCACCGCCACCATGACTAGAACCACCCGAAGCAATAGCAAGAATGGTAATAAAGACAACTACACCAATACCATCATTAAAAAGAGATTCACCTTCAATTTTAATTTGAAGGTTTTTTGAAATATTGGTTGTTTTTAGGATAGCTAATACTGCAATTGGATCAGTCGGAGAAATCAGAGCTCCAAGCAATAAACAGTGGATATATTCAATTTCAAAGCCTAATTCAAATAATCCTAAGAAATAGTAAATTGCTGTAGCAATTAAAAAAGTCGACATTAACGTTCCGAAAATTGCAAGAACAACAACTGAAGCGGATTCTTCTTTAAGCTTATCAATATCAACATGTAATGCACCAGCATAAAGCAAGAAGCTAAGCATAATGTTTAGCAGTACTTCTGTGAAATCAACATTACGCATTATGTTTTCTGCACCTTCTCGTATTGAAGGGAATATAAATCCAGCCCCCACAATTGCTAAACTCAAAAACAAAGCTTGAAGCATAAGTCCAATTGTTCCTGGAAGCTTTATATAGTGAATATTGATAAACGTGAATAGCGCAGCAAGCAATACTAATAATGCGATAAGATCCAAGGTGTTCATGCCCTCATGACCATGACTATTATGTCCTTCCTCTTCAACAGCCTCTTTTGAATGTTCTCCAATAGGTTCAGCTGTAATGACATCTTCAACAGTTTCTTCCTGTTCTAACTCCGACATTACTTGTTTGGATGTTTCTACATTTTGTTCTAAATTGGTTACTTGTTCATCAATAGCTGCTTGGTCATCGTTTGTTTGTCCGTATGACAAGCCGATCATAAAAAGTCCAATTATGGACATAAATAAGAACTTCCAGTTACCTTTCATTTTAATTGATTTTGTGTGTTAGATTTTATTTTTTGTGTGTTTCGCCCAAAACTAAGAAACTTTTAAGAATGTGAACTAATCATAAATATTAATTTAAAATACTGTATATCAAAAAGTTATGTTTAATTTTTTTGTTGATAGCCTCTTAACTAAGTAATTCAGAAACCTTATTTAGTTTCCTATTTTAGTCGCACGTCTAAAAATCAATAAAATGAGTATAAAAGGTATAGGGCTAGCAGTTTTAATTACAGTGTTTCTTTCGAATTTTTCTTTTGGTCAAAAGAAAAAAGTAAGGTTTGGTAATTCCGATCCTGAAGAAATTATAATCAAAGAGAGTTGTACATTTAAAGTAACTGCAGAGAAAATTAAGGTGGAAATTGCTCCATTTAAATTGGAAAAGATTACTCCAGCGAAAATTCACTACAAAGCGTATACTCAAGTCAAGGAAGTCGCAATTCCTATCTACCATACAACACAATATAAGTTTGTGATTAATGCGGAAGGTATGGCAACTGGAGTAGAAATGAAGATTACTGACAAACCTCACAAGGTTTCGGGTTCTAAAGTATTATCTCAGTCGACCTCTAAAACATTTACCTATGAAACCCCTTCAGATTTTGAAGGATCAAGAATATATTTATCTGTTAAAATTCCTGGTGACGCAGAATTTAACAACCACATAAGAAATAGAGGTTGTATACTAATCGGAACTGGATTTGAGGATGTAGATTTTTAAAAAATGAAAAGGGTTAGAAAACCTAATAGAGTAATTTACATATATTCGCAACAATAAGCCCTAAATGATAAAATATGATTAAAAAAGTCAGTCCAATAATAGCAATATTAGTTTGTGTTTTTGCAGTTTCATGCGGAGACTCAAATACTCCTGATGCTAATCCCGTCGAAGATAACGAGGAAGCAGTAGTTCAGGAAGTTGAAGTATTTGAAGGTAATAGTGATCAACCTGAATTTGTAATTCCATCAGCGCTGCAGATTAGTGCGATGTTCAAGAATTCTGGTCTTTCTTACTTAGACGGAATTACCAATAATCCAGTAAAAGTTTCTGACTACAATTCAAAGTTCGAGAAACTATTGAATTTTGGTGTTTACAGTGGCGATTTATTTTATTGTATTCTTAACGACCAGTCTCAAATGTCGATACAATATTTAAAAGCTGTTAGACAACTAGCTGACGAAACAGGAATGTCCGGAATTTTTAATACCGGTCCTTTATTTGAACGTTTTGAGGCAAATATTGGGAATAAAGATTCAGTTTTCACTATAATGCTAGAGTTTCAAGAAAAAACAGATATGCTTATTGCGGAGAATAATGAAGAGCATACAGCAATGGTAATTTTTGCTGGAGCATGGATTGAAGGAATGTTTATAGGATTAGATGCTGTTAAAAATAGTGGTAATGATAACCTTAAAGCTCGTTTAGCGGAGCAAATGGGTATTGTAGAGAATCTTATTAAGGGTTTGCAGTTTCAGCCAAATAGAAATGAAGAAACTATTGCAATTGAAGGGAAATATCAAGCGATTTTGGATTACTTTTTAAGCATTAAGGGTGTAAATGGAGCTGATAAATATTCTTACGATGAAACGGCACTTACAGATTCAGATTGGAAGAGACTTTACGAAATGGTAAGAGATTTGCGTAGCGAAATAACCAAATCGTAATTATTACTTTAAAATTTATATAAAATGAGAAATTTATTTTTAGTTCTGGCTCTTTTATGTGGTGCTCTTTCAATCCACGCTCAAACAGTTAGGAACTCGTGTAAATGGGATGAAGAAGTAAAGAAAAAATGTAAACAGGACTTAAAGCCATTTCATTACTATGCTTTCAAAATCACAAAAATTACTTTTAATTCGGAAAGTCAGTTTAAAGAAGTAGAAGTGCCTCTTTTTCATGATGCTAATTATCGATTTGTGTTTAACACAGAAGGTCTGCACCAAGACGTGAAAATTGAAATTTACGACAAGCCTGCTAGTAATTCAAGCCGAATAAAAGTCTATGATGGAACCAGTAATGAGCGACATTTCGTATACGATCCACCAAAAAACGTAACTCACAATAGAATCTATATTGATTATATTATTCCTGCTTCAAATAATAGTGACGCAAGCGTAATCGATAAGGGTTGTGTGATTTTTTACTCAGGATTTAAGAATTAATATCAAGTACTAAACTAATTTCCAAAACAATGGATAAGAATGTAATTACAGCTTTGTTTATTTCAACAATGATATTGACGTCATGTGGTGAAAACACAACGCAACAAGTTTCTCAAGAGGAGCAAGCCCAAGATGATTTACTGAATGAAATGGCAGAGGAAGGAGAAGATAAAGAACCTGAAGTATTTTATTTACCTTCAGCATTGCAAATAGGTTCTATTTTCCAAAAATCAGGATTAAGTTACATAGAAGGCCTCACTAATTCTCCTTCCAATCAAGAACAATACATCACGAAGTCTCAGAAGATTTTGAACTTTGGAGTTTATTCTGCCGATTTAGCCTACATAATTCTGAATGGACAAAGCCAGGATGCAACTGCTTACTTGAAAACAATAAAAAGTCTTTCAGATAAAATTGGATTTGGCGCTGTGTTTGAATCAGAAGAATTGTTGAATAGGTTTCAAAATAGCTTAGGAAATGAAGATTCGATTTTAAATGTTATGATTGATATTCAAATGCAAACAGACATGTTTGTGGATGAAAACAATTTACAAGAAGTAACGCATATTATTTTTGCTGGAGCATGGATAGAAGGGATGTATTTAGGAGTTAAGGCTTCTAATTCGAATAATCAACATATGATTTCAGGGAGACTGGTAGAGCAAATGACTGTTCTGGATAATTTGGTTAAAGCCCTTCGGTCAAACAATAATCAAACTGAAGATATCGAGCAATTTACCAAGGATTTGAACAAACTTGATAAGTTCTTTATACGATTAGAAGAGAATAAAAACTCCCAAAATATTGCATCTTTTAGAGATTATAAAATTTCGAAAGAACATTTGGAAGAACTATCTATTATGATTATTGAATTGAGAAATCGAATTACTGAAGTTTAATATTAGAAAGTAAGAATTATGAGAATATTGCTATCAATTGTAGTTTTACTTGCCTCGAGTTATCTGCATGCTCAACAAACTCCAACATCATATTGTCCAAAGGGAGATGTGGTCATTAAATGTAGAAAGGCTTTAGTGCCTTTTAAATATACGAATATGGTTACTAACCGTATTGTATTTAAACGTTTCAATCATATCAAGGAAATTAGTATTCCAATATATTATGATGCGAGATATCGTTTTGTATTTAATACTGAACTAATTCCTAAAGACATTAAAATTAGAATTTACGATAAACCTCAAACTGAAAAGAAAAGAGAGCAATTGGCTGAGTTCGAAAGTTCACAAAAACAATTCAATTTTGAGCCAGATCCTGATTTAGGATTTTCAGAGGTATATGTCAATTTTTTAATCCCAGCATATATTGCTGAGGACGGTTCTTCCCTTATTAAAGGTTGCGTAATTCTCATGACTGGATACGAGGATGAAGTATCTGATGCATTTGGTGACGCTGAAGGTGCAGCAGCAGAGTAGATAAATTTTGCAATTAAAAAAATCCTTTACCAATTTATTTGGTAAGGGATTTTTTTTTGAACCAATAATTAATAATAGCTCGATAGTTTTATGCACCGCTCGAAAAACTCTACACTTTATTGAGGTGGTATTTTATCGTTTCTGTACCTGAGAATTTAATAGCTAAGTTTGGTACAAATAAATATCCAATAGTTAAGGCAGTGTTTAATGATAAAAATGGACCCCATATCTAGGTAAAAAGTAGAGTTAATGAACGCTATATTTTAGTTAATGGTTCAATTCTAAAAAGAATAGGGCTGAAAATTGCTGAACTCATTAACATTCACTTAGAAAAAGAAGAAAGCACAAATAAGATGTCTATGCCATAAGAATTCGAAGAAATACTAATTCAGGAGGAACTAGCTAGCCAATTCTTTCATAAATAAGCTTCTGGAAAGTAACGAACGCTCAGCTATTCTATATTTAATCTAAAGATTATTGATGCCAGAATTAGAAAGGCACTAGGAATTATAGAACATCTCATCGAATATAAAGGAGAGTTAGATTTTATATTACTCAATGAGAAATTTAAAGAAGTAAATCAACGGTTTAAGTGAAACAGCAGTTCTTGTATTACCTTTGATTAACGTAAGAACTCAGGTTTATGAACTGTTTTTTGTCAGTTAAATGACTGTTTGATTATAGTGTCAAACCATTAACTTTTTTGATTGTTCATATTAAGTACAAAGATAAATACATGAAAAATCTACATATTTCTTTTATTTTTTTAATAAGCTGTTTGTTTGCTATCGGTCAATCAAATTGGAAAACTAAAGCCCCGTTTCCTGGCGTAGCAAGGCATCATCCTATCGCTTTTTCATTAATTGGCAACGGTTATGTTTTAGCAGGTACAGCTGGAGCACAAGCAGGTGGCGCAGATACTTATGTTAAGGATTTTTACAGATATGATCCTGTTTCCAATACTTGGACAAAAATGGCCGATTTTCCTGGAGTAGCCAGAAGCTTCTCATACGCTGTAACAAATAATGGAAAAGCTTATGTAGGTTTTGGGATAAGTTCAACAAATCAATATTTAAATGATTTGTGGGAGTATGATCCAATTGCCAATACTTGGAAGCAACTTGCTTCTTGTTCTTGTGTTGGTCGTTTTCATCCAGCTTTTGTTTCTACTGCGAACGGAAAGCTCTTTGTTGGTGCAGGTGGCAGCGCTACAGGAAATCGCAAAGACTGGTACGAATACAACATTTCTTCAAATTCTTGGTTGAAACATCCTGATTTGCCGGGAGATACAAGACATCACCCGTATTTCTTTGGTATTGGTACGGATGCATACGTTGGCATGGGACACGGAACAACTTTTGTTCCTGGTTTTAGATTGACTTCAACAAATATTTATAATGACTTTTATAAATTTAACACAGTAAATAATTCATGGACAAAACTGAGTGATTTTCCTGGAGAAGGAAGAGTGGCTGGAAGTCAATTTAATAACGGTAAATACGGTTACATAATAAGTGGAGAGAATGAACAACATCAAAACTTTGATTCTGGATATTTTTATCAGTATACACCAGATTTAGACTCTTGGATAAAACAAGAGTCGCATCCTGGAAATGGAAGCAGATGGGCTACAGGTACTTTTGTTATTGATAATATGGTTTATTTAGTAGGAGGAGAAGACGCTTCTGGATTGCGTTTAAATCAAATGCTATCTTTCGATTTATCTACAATAGAAGAGGAAGAAACTGACCCAAATTTAACTGTTGGAGTAGAAAGTTTATTTGGTGAAAGTAATTTTCAAATGTTTCCCAACCCAGCATCTGATGTTCTTAACTTTCAGATTGACTCAGATTCAGAAACTTCGGTTTGCTTGTTTGACTTAAATGGAAAACTTATTACAAAACAAACAATTTCTAAATCTGAGTCAACTATTTCTCTGATTGAATTGGACCCAGGAATCTATATTGTTCAAATTGATAATGAAGGTGTAATTGTTCGAGAAAGACTTATAAAGAATTAAACTTTTATTTGGTTTGTCTTTAGTTAAAAACGATCTTTTCGCAATCTGAAAGGCCGATTTTTCAATATAACCCTCGAATTGATCATCAAGATGTAGTAATTCTTATGTTCGAAGTAAATGTCTTCTAACCAAATATTTCAGCGGGATATAAGTGACGATAAAAGAAGAATTCAGTTAAAACATACACCATTTGGATTTCAGTTATTGCTGCGACATCATTGCATATAGACTACTCCTATGCAGAGGTAGAGTCAAATCAATGTTCTGATTTATTAGAATTGAAACTAAAAGGTTTGGAACCAATTGTATTATCAGCTGTGGGTTATTATCACTTAAAGATGCTATTCAACACTACAACAAAGCTAGAAAAGCGCTGGAAGACCTATACGAATTGATATTTAAATGCTTATTACTAAAAAGCTGAGCATTAAAAAGTCGTAAAATATAGATGTACATACATTAATTATCCTTTTTATAATTATACCTTCGCCAACCAATAAGTTAAATAACAAAATTATAAATAGATGAAAAAAATTACATTATTAGCTGCAACTGCAGCATTTACATTTGCAATGACAGCATGTGGCGGTGGCGAAAAGAAAACTGAAGAAGTAGCTACAGCAAAAGATACTGCTGAAGTTGAGATGAAGTCATTTACGGTTGATGCAGCTGCTAGCTCAGTAGCATGGAAAGGAACTATGGCTGGAATGTACTCACACACGGGAACTGTTGTAGTAAAAGAAGGAAATTTAGATTGGAAAGGAAAGGATCTTGTTGGTGGCAATTTTGTTATTGATATGGGTTCAATTACTCCAACAGACAGCAACTATAGCGAAGAGAATACTGTAGAGCAATTGGTGGGTCATTTAGCAACTGCTGATTTCTTTGATGTTGCGAATAATCCAACAGCATCTTTCGAAATTACTGGTTCTGATATGACAGCAGGAACAGTTATGGGAAATCTTACAGTTAGAGGAAAAACAAACGCAGAAACAGTAAGTAATGTAGTATTTGATGAAGCTACAGGAGCAGCTACTGGTGTATTGACTTTCAATCGTCAGAATTATGAAGTTGCTTACGCGGCTACTATGAAAGATATGGTTCTTAGTGATGATATCGAGTTGACTATTTCTTTGATGCCAGCAATGTAAACGATTCTCGTTAACAATATTTGGAAGCCTTAATCTCAAACTCTTGGGATTAAGGCTTTTTTTATTTCATACTATTGGGTGTGCGAATATCTAAATCATCATATTGGGCAATAATTACAACAGCAGCCATTCATTTGGTCACGATATTGTTTTTTGCTTTTACACAAATTGATTTTGACAAGAATAAAGCTTGGTCGTACATCAATATGAGTTTGCAGGAAATTAAACCACTATCTAAATTACGTGAAATTGAAAAGGTTAAGATTCCAGAGAATTTCGAAGAAAAGGGGCTGAATGCCAAAAAATATTCGGTAGTAAAAACCAATCAGGCAATTAATGAAGCTACCAATGAACTGAGTAAAGCTCAGAAGGCTAAAATTGACCAAGAGATTACCAAACAAGTATCTGATATGGCTCAGGAGTGAAAGCACTACTGATCTAGGTCGAAAAGGGGCTGGAAGCTTGGAGGGCGAAATTTCTGATAAAAAGAAAAGCAAAAAGAAAACTTCAATTGGAGCAAAGGGTAAGTCTGACTTAGGCAACAAACACGATGAGGTAACCAATATTACCTATTATCTAAAGAATAGGATAGAGGGTATTATAGGCATCAATAATCCGGTATATGTTTGTCAAGGTGGAGGCACGGTCGTTGTAAATATTTCTGTCAATCGTTTTGGAGAAGTAATATCAGCAAGTGTTAATTCAGTAAAAACCAATACAAAAGATAAGTGTCTTCAAGAAGCCGCTAAGAATGCAGCTTTGACTTCTACTTTTAATGAAGATCTAACTTCGGAAACCAAGCAAGATGGAACAATTTCTTACAATTTTGTTGGTCAGTGAGTATGTCCAAATACATCAGTAAAATGATGCAGTGAATACATTGCGATAGTAAAAATCGTTGTACTCCATAAAAACACTTTTGAAGTGAGTTTGTTTGTGTGACTGTGTGTTTCACATTCACAATCTATTTCTGGTTGGGGCTTATACACTTGATAAAAAGAAAAGCCTAAAGCTAAAATTGAAAAGCCAATTAAATAAGGCTCGGCAGGTTCTATCCAAGATAGGGTAGAAGCCGCACCAGATAATCCCCCTAAAACTACAACAAGAGGTAATACGCAGCAAAAGGAATGCATTAACATAGCAATAAAGCTAGCACCAATAATTGTTTTTAATCTGCTGGAATCCATAAGTGTGGTGCAAAAGTAGTGAACCTTTAAGAATTCAAGGTTACATTTATCACTTTGAAAGAAGAACAACTTCTTAATCAACAACCTTTAACCATGGTTATTTATTGCAGAGGTATTCAACTGAATTTGTAGTTGTTTTATTTGGCCAAGTTTTATTGGGTCGTTTCCGTTTGTTAGTAAATCCACAGCAGAATTATTTAAGGAACTTAAGTTTTAAATCTGTTGGTGCAAACAGACAGTTTGGAATAAATTAAAACGCCACGAATAGAATAGTTTCGACTCTCTAAAGCATGTAAAGTTTAGATGTATCAAAATAATTAATACGCGGAAAAATTCAATTATATATTAATATAGATTGTCGCTTTAAGTATAAGTAATGAGATTTTTAACTTTCAGATAGCTACTTTAAAAGTTCAATAGATCACTAGCTTTTAATACCGCCTTTCTTAAATAACTCTTTGGTTATACCAGTATCTTTTCTATTTTTTCTCGGAATTCAGGGTAGTCGATAAGGTCAGAATGCGTTGCACCTGCAATGGTGGTCAGTTCAATGTTATCGCCCAATTTATTCAACTTAACGCTGGATTCGTAGGGTACTAATTCATCCTCCGTTCCATGCAATAGGTAAATATGGCAATTGAGTTGCTTTAGGTATTCATTGGTTCTAAATTTATACTTCAGTAATACCGATACAGGAACCAGTGGGTAGGTGTATTTAACCACATCGTCAAAATTGAAATAGGGGGTGCACAACACCAGCGATTCTGGTTGGTGCAGAGTAGCTAATTTAGCCGCAATGCCGGTCCCAAGGCTTCGTCCATAAAGCACCACTCGCTTTTCATGGTATTCGGGAATAATCTTTTTGTATACTTCTTCCGCTTCTACATGGAGTTGTGTTTCATTGTGAATCCAACCCGTTGACTTTCCATAACCTCGATAATCGTACATCAGCACATCCCAGTCGTGCTCTTGAAAAACACTTGCCCATTGTCCCCAACTTGCAAGCGATCCGCGCATTTCCATGAAAGTAAAAAACGATACCTTTTGGTTCTTTTACTCTGAATTGTAATGCATGAACCGTTTCTCCTGATTCTAATTTCATGAAACGTTCTTCTACATCACCTGGGAAATTAAAGACATGATTTCTAGGAAGTTTCTCTGCTAAGAAAATCATTTTCTCTTGACGCAGATACAAGAATAGCAGCATGCCCAAGGCTATTAAAACCACTACTATTAAAACGACTACGGGAATTGCGACTTGCATGATAATTCGAAAGTACAAGAATTACGGTTTCGTTGTTATTATCATTTCAACATTATTGAGTTTTAGTTTAGGATGTCTTTTCTATTTGAGCCTGCTAGGAGCGATCGTACAATTTCATCGTGGAGTTAATTCAGCTGAACAGCAGATGAATTTAGATCGCGTTTGCGGAAATAGTGTTGATGGAACAACCTTACCTTTCGAAACCAATGAGCCTCAACTTCAAAATCGAATTATTCCTCTTCGGTTACCTTAATCACCTCAATTCGTCTTTCTAATATCGCAGCAGGACTATAAACCGATAAGGCTTTGTTTCTGCGATTATCGCTAACTGTGTTTGAGGCTTCTGATTCTCCAAAGGAAGCTTGTTCTATGATAATCCTTCCCGAAGTTGATGTGTCGCTTAAAAACGGCTTTAAAACACCCTCTTGATAACTGTTGAGGTAATTAATGATAGACGAAATTCTTCGCTGCGAAAGTTTGAGGTTATATGTTGGGCCCGCAAGCGGAGACGCATAACCTTTTATCGTGACTTTTATCTTTTTTCCTGCCTTAAGTTCGGGTAACATCAAATCGATAAATCGATTCAAATCAGTGAGTCCATTTTTGACTTTTTTATTGAATAAATTATTAACTAATTGTTTTAAACTATCACTTTCGTTAGATTCTGCAACTGATATAAATTCAGATAAGTAAGTGTTTTTATTTTCCGTAAACTGTTTCAGTAAATCAGCATAATCCGCATTGGTTGTAGTGTTAAAACTACCTGGGTTGGGTTGGTCGTTTTCGAAATACAAAACAGGTAAATAATTGTTCAGTTCTGGAATTGTGACAATTAATGGAAGCGTATCCTTTAAGGTATCTAAAGAAGGGGCTATCGTATCTATAATTGGAATAGGCTCGACGAGTTCCTGTGGTGGTTGAATTCCTGCAAAATAAATATCGTTGCAGCAAGTTTGGCCAACCATTTTAGTTCCACCAGGTCTATTGGAGCTGACGAAAATGGTTTGTTTTGGCGATTCCCAAAAGTATAAGTCGTTTGTAGGAGTGTTGATTGGCTGTGAGGCATTTTGCGATTTACTGGTTGATCTAAGATTGGTTACACCAACTTTAAAAACATCATATCCGCCATAACCTTCCCACCAGTCAGAGCTGAAGTAGAGTTGGTTACTATCTGATGAGTAGAATGGAGTTACCTCATTTCCTGCAGAATTCACTTTTCTGCCCATGTTCCTAGGGTATTTAAAGTCGTTTAAACGCTTTTCGAAGGTAGAGTACCAGATATCCAATTTACCTCGACCTTGCGGTCTGTTTGATACGAAGAATAAGGTGGGCTTACCTTTTATAATGGCCATAACAGGTTGTGTGGCTGAAAAGCCTTCAAGATTTACGGTAGCAGGTAACTCAATGGCTGCGCTCCATATTCCATCTTTAAACTTTCGGTATTTGATTTTACAATTGTTATAATCGGGACATTCGGAGTAGAGCAGCCAATTGCTGTCCGCAAAATAACTAGCATTCCCAATGTGCAGTTCCGTTTCGGTGAACAGCGTGTCCCAGCTTGGCTCGCGTGTCCAATTTGACTCTTGCTGTCTAGCGCCAATAGTCTGTACTTTTTTGCTGCGTTCTGACTTCGCAAGCGCAAGTGTACTGTCCTTTTTTAGAAAACGTAAAGAAGAATACAGTAGGGTTGTATCGTTGATTAAGGTGCCTCCGAAATCGGTGTAATTACTAGCAAAATTGGTGTTATTGAAGGATATGTCTGTAGAGTCTTTGATATTACTTTGTGCCCATGCGCAAGACTTGATTTGCTGCTTCGCATCTTTCCAGAAGAAGGATCCAGGGGTTGCTTCGTAATTCGCGTACCGTTCAAAATTTTGACCTGCAGTGTCGTACTTGCCTTGCGACTGTTGCATGCGAGCGAGCCAATAAGCGCTCATTCCATAATTAGCTCTAGAAAGCATTGGTGTTGGTCTCGAATATACTTCTTGGTAAGATTTTTCGGCCATTACGTAGTTGTTGTTTAAACGATACGAATCGCCCAGTTTCATAAGGTTCTGGAGTTGTGTGGTGTCTGCTCTGTATGCTTTTCCGAAATAGTCAATCGCAGCATAAAGGTCTCCTTCTTCAAAAGCGATATTGCCGAATTTAGCCCATTGAATAGGGGATTGTGCAAAGCTTAATGCTATCCAAAAAGTGCAACAGGAAAGGAGTATGCCTTTTTTGAAATTCACGCTATAAAAAGTTTGGACAATACTTGTAATTGCTTCGTTTTGGAAGCAATTCGCGCAAGATATAAATAACTGAAACTTCCCAACCGCCACGGTTTCGAGAGGCAGTTTCTAGCTGAGAATAATTAACATCATAACTGAATCCAACGCGCCATGAGTTGTAATAAAACCCAACATCAGCAATGGCAGCGTCATCGTTTCTGTTCCATGCCCCTACAAACACTGCGCGGTAGCGATAAAGTGCTGCGTCAAATTCATAATTGATTTCTGTTCCAAAAACCGTTTCTTGGAATAGTCCTTGCCTAGAGTGAATCATACCCGGAGTAAGAAACCAATTTGGCGTTAAATAAACTGTTGCGCCTAAATGATAGTTAAATCGTCTATCCAATTGGCCTCCAGCTCCGTTAGTGAATTCAATTGCAGGTTGATTCAGGTTGTAAATACCTACTCCAGCTTTGAATCTTAAGCTACGACTGATGTCTAAATTGTAAACCGCGCCAGCTGCAAATACCGGATTGACTCCGCTGCTACCCGATACGTTTTCACCAGCGTTATCCCCATCGTATCGGTTGCCATTGAATTGAGACCCAAAGGTAGACTGACTACCATCAAGCGATTGACTTTCGAGTCCAGCCTGAGCGCCAAGTGTAATGCTATGAACGCTGTCTTTGGTAATACCTATGCGGTAGGAAACGGGTATGCTAAATTGAATGGTTTTGAAATTAGTAGTGCCAACTTGATCGTAATTGAAGTTTAATCCCAAACCAAAATTCTTGAGATTCAGAAAGTCTCTAGCATCAACTCCAATAGAGGTGGTTTGGAAGGGATTAATAAATGATTGCCACTGTTGACGGTGGTTAAAAGCAACGCGATATCGTCCATCAAAGTTTCCCGTCATGCCGGGGTTTAGGTTGTGTGGGGAGTATAAAAACTGACTGAAATGAAGGTCCTGACTGTAGGAGGTAAGCTGTAAAAAACCACCTAAAAGAGTAAGTAATATGAGTTTTTTTAGTTTCAATTTTATTTAACTAAAGTTATATCACCTTTACTTTTATATTCCTGACCGTCAATACACTTAACATATAATGTGTAAACGAATACTTCGGGCCAATTTTCATTTCCTTTGTACGATCCATCCCAAGTTTCCGATTGATCATTTGCCTCAAAAACCAACTCACCCCACCGGTTGAAAATTTGAAGATTCATTTTCTCAACATATTTCCCCAACAACTCTAATTCGTCATTTATTCCATCTCCATTTGGAGTGAAGGTATTCGGCAAAAAGATGTAAGGAGGTTCGCAGAACAATTCTTCAACGTGCACTATAAAACTTCGTTCAACATTGCATTTCGGTACTTCAGGATCGAAAACCGTGACGGTGTATGTTGTAGTTTCTGCAGGTTTAGCAATTGGATTATCTGAGTTTGGATCGCTCAAGCCAATAGTCGGAGACCACAAGTAAGCATAGCCTTTTGGCTCAACATTCAGTTCTGAATTTAAGACTTTAACTATGGTGTCTCTAGTTCCAGTTAGTAGGGCAGTAGAAGAGTCCATATCCGATACAAAAACAAATACTTCTCTGGAAGCACGGCAGTTGAATGCTGTCTCAACATCTACAAAATAGGTGCGGCTTTCGCTTGGGTTTACTTTGATTGTCGTTGTGTCATTTGGACCATAAATATCTTTGAATGGTGTCCATAATACACTAAGGGTGTCATCTTTTATTAGGCTAACAATGTTAAGGAATGTTGTGTCGTTTAAACACAAATTAACCGAGTCGGAAACTCGAATTCCAAAATCATTGAGGAATATTTTTGTTGAGTCATATGCGTTACATCCCCTTGAAGAAACGGAACGCATGTAGTAGGTGTTTTCAAATAAAGAACCATAAAACACCCTTGCTGAACTATCTAGAATGGAGGTGTTTAGTTGGTCATCAAATCTTTTATTTGAACTCCATTGGTACAGGGTTCCCGTTCCAAAATGGTTTCCATCAAGAACCAACGAAGGAACATTGGAACAGATGATCGTATCTCCATGTGTAAAAATCCGAATGCTGTCAGCCTGTAGTAATTGCAAAGCTGTATCAACACAAACGCCTTTATTTATGAATAATTTGAAGGTAGTATCTACTCTCGTGCTACCAAAAGGATTTGAAGTTGTAGAATCACTTATTCCAAAAGAGGTATTCCAATTGTAAACGTAGTTCGTATCGTTAGGAAGTCCGATCGGCAATGCATCCTCATTGCAAATTAAAATATCCTTCAATTTAAAAGTAGTATCGGAGTTGGCTTGAATTGTTTTCTGAATGGAATCTGATTCATTGCATGAATTAGAGTCACTTAGCACCAAAAGAAATTTGTAAGTTCCTGGTTTTGTTATCGTATAATTTGGAGAAAGCACTGTATCCGTTGTGCCTCCGGCTAAATCCCAACGTAAAATAGTTTCAATAAGGATATCGCTGCGGTTAGCAAGTTTAATAGTATCAGGAGTGCAAATCGAATCAGGAATCGTAAAATCGGCTCTAATGAAAGAATCTACTTGAATGAATTGAAAATTAGAGTCTATACAAATACCGTTATCGATAAGCAACGTAAATTGGGTGGGGGCATTAGGTGAGGTTAAAGGGTTTCTTTTGGTTGAATCATCCAAAAGGATTCCAGGCGACCAGCTGTAATCGTATTCACTTGGATTTGATTTTCCTAACAGCACCGTATCTCCAATGCAAATACTATCGTTAGGCAATGTCAATGCAGTTGGATTTATTAGGGTTACTTTCTTAGTTATACTATCGTTGAGGTTGCAGGATCCAGAATCGTAAACCACTAATAATATTTCAAAGGTTCCTACAGAGTCGTAATTGACCTTTGGGTTTTTTAATTCTGAAGAATCACCATTCCCAAAATACCATTTGTAGTTTGTTGCCTTTTGTTCCAGCGATAGATTCCGCAAAAGAATACTGTCGTTGGTGCAAATAGTGCGTGGCAACTGGAATTCAGCTACAACTGCAGGTAATAAGAAATCCATTTTAAAAATTGCGTTGTTGCAACCTCCATTGGCTCTGTTTTGATTTGAAACTGCTCCGGGATTAGGTTTGGTTGGAAAATCACTTGATCCAGATGGTCTAGCAGCGGTTGGGCAACCCGCGCAAACTGCCTGATAAATTTTTCCTTTGCGATCAAATCGTGAAGTCCCCCCATCGACATGCTCTGCGGCAAACGTACCGCCAAAAAAGGAGCCGTAAATTTTTCTACTCGCATCATCTGCCAAAACCATTAAATACAAATCGCTGCCTGTCGTAGTAGCTTGAAAAGCATCACTGGTAGTGTCCATGCCAGTTACTAAGGTTGAATTGTTGCCTTTTCCAGAATTTGTAGTTCCTCCCCAGCCAGATAAATACACGGAATTGCATAAATCAACTAAAAAGGCAGTAGGAGAGATATTCGGTGTTGCGTTTCCAGTAGTAACTGGTGTGCCAAATTTGGTTGACCAGATTATAGAATCGATGGATGGAGTGAATTTGGTTACGAATTGTCCTGCAGTTGGAACGGAATATTGAGCATTTTGGACGAGTTTGCTTGATGCGTCTTCAGTTTGGCCAAACACATATACATTCTCAAAGCGATCGCGTTCTACAAAATAGATTTGATCGTATTCACTGGTTCCAAAATAGGTTGAAGCAACAACTGTTTGTCCATCGTTACTTATTTCTGCTACAAATCCATCAGCTCTTCCTCCTTGAAATCCAGTATATCCTGGAAGGGCACCTGAAGGAAATAGAACAGATGATGTGGTTCCGCCAGCAATGGTGATGTTTCCATTCTTTCGAAATGCCAGAGAGTAGATAGCATCAGAAAATGCACCTCCAAAATAACTACTCCAAATTAGCGTGTCTAATAGTGGTTTGAATTTTACAATAATTCCGTCTTGAGTTCCTCCGCGATAGTTCGGATAAACAGGGTTTCCTTTTATTGGAAAATCTGTAGATTGGGTGGAGGTCACCACATAAATATTATCATCTTTATCAATATCTATTTCTCCGCGAGCAACATCCGCATAGTTGTAATTTAATACTCTGGGGTTTCCAAACCCAAATGGGCTAGGGTTGTTTAAACCATCATTTTCACTTCCTCCAATATAGGTGCTTGCCAATAGCTTTTTCCCGTCAGATTGAAATGCTGTCACGAACATGTCAGAACCAAAAGTGATAGCTAACTGCAACTTCCAAAGTTCGAGCATTTGCCGCATTTGGCCGTGTCAGTGTATCTTGATAAGAACGCGCTGTGGTTGGGAAGTTTTGTGAGCCGGTAGTTCCGTAAACGTACAATTGGTCGCGACTATTAACTACAATGGAATGTGGCATTTCATCACCTGATCCGCCTAGATAAGTAGAGAAAAGTGCAGTCCTTCCATTGGTATCGTATTTCGTTATAGCTACATCGCATCCCGGTAATCCAAATACACCAGAACCGCCATTAAATATTCTGTCAAATGCTCCAATTGTAGTCGGGTATCCAGTACCAAAAATGATACTTCCAGAATATAAAAATCCTTCTGAATCATAGGTTGCCGTAGCGCCAAAATTGGTAGTAGTGCTACCAGAATAGGTAGAAAAAATAAGATCTGGATCAATTACGATAGGGATATTTTTGTGTTGCTCTTTTACTTTAAAATCATAGGATAGTATGTTTTTTGAAAGCGAATACTTTGCAGAAACCGTATCCTGATTGGATTCGGATGAATGAAAAACAATAGGAGCACTTTCACTTACATCTCCTAAACTGGTGTAAACCGTAAAAATGCCATCTTTTAATTTTAAATCATCTTGACCCTCGTATTCAATTTTAATCTGTTGAGAGGCAGCATAATCCTTGCAATGAAACTCGTATTTAATTCCACCATCTTTGGAGAAAATCAGCAGATCGACTCCATTGTAAAGGCTCTTGTATCGCACAGCATGACTAACTGGAGTCTCTCTTGACCACTTCGTTTTATCATTACCTAAGTAGTAATTGTAGTAATTATCTTGGATATCTTCTTGTACAATTTCACAATTGGTATTACAGCCAATAAAGTTGGCGTTGTAAACGTGGTTTTTGATTTTTGCATGCTTTGTATTTCCTTTAAAAATACCCACGTGGATTTGAGAAATTACACTCATATCGGCTAAGTGAAATTTAAGTCGGCCTTGTTCTAGATAGATATTGCCTTCGGGAAGTTGGACTTTGTAAGCAATATTGTTGTGCCACTGGCCTTGGTTTTTTATGAATTCAAACTCTGCAAACCCGTCGTTGTGCGCATCCAGCGTAATGCCAGCAAGGAGCATAGAAACGCAAAGAACAAAGCGGTGCAATTGATTCATAAAGTTCACAATAATAATATGCAGAATTGACTTCTGCGTTGCCTTTTATCTATTGGCGCAGGCAATTGGTAAATTTACTGAAAAGCTGAGAGAGATGGAATTGTTCTTTTAAAAATTCAAAATTGTTTTATTACCCACTTTTTTTTGTCTTAAAACACAAGAAATTCCACAAAGTAGATGCTTACCAAGCGCTTTGTTTTTCAGAATATTAGTTGTTCTTTTAATCCGTTTCTGGAGCATGATCGTTTCCTTTCCCAGGTGAAAGTTGCCTTGTCGATTAGGGCAGTCTTTAGCTGAGTATCCGCTAACTGAAATGCGCTAATACAACCCGCAGGGCCAGCGCCAATTATTACTATGTCTAAATTTAAAATCTAAATTACTAATTATGAGTTATTTGTGAGCAATCGGTAAAAAAACGGCAAGTACTTTAATCCTAGCAATTCGTAATTTTTTTTATCCTAAAACGCTGTCAAAAGAAATCAATAATTGGTAAACACCCACTTTAATTCACACAAAAACTGACTTAGAAAGTTATTCTTTCGAGAGTTTTGATTGATAGTTAATATTGAGAACAATGGATATTTCCACTACGTGTTACTACTGAATTTTGCCCGTGTTACTACGTAGAGCCATCAGAAGAAAAGTCCAAAAATTTAATTTCGTAAAACAAGCAGTTTTTCTATGCAAGCATTTACTGTTGGTAAATGATTGAAAGCGTTTAAAAATAACTAAAGAATTGAATACTAGTGCGTTATGCATTATTTACCGATAGAAGCTATATGCGAAATAAGCGAAACTTTTAAAGGAAAGTTTACCTTAGCGACTAGTTGTAAGCACTTACAAAACCATAAATGAAGCAACGATCAACTTCAGCTGGAGCACAAGTCAAAGAGACATAGACTCGAAAGCATTATTCAAAGCACCTAGGCTTCAAGAGGTTGGATTTATAAACAGGCCGACCGTAATGCGCACTTGACCAAAGACGGAAAGAAAGGCAGGCGGTGAGATGAAACTACAATCCAAAAGGTAGTGAGAATATGACTGGTCTGGTCCTTCTAAACGGCTTGAAAAACGGCAGGAATACAGAACGAATACTTCGCACCAATTCCTTAATTTGAACTTCAGACGAATAATTTTGTCGCTTTACAATGGTCTAACCCTCAGGCATACTATTTAATATTTTGCACCGCACAAGGATTCTTTCATTCAAGCGGGAAACAATATTGATGACCCGTACTGCTACCATGAAGGAAATTGCAAAAATGATAACTCAGAACTATTCCCAAACGACTTCGAATTGAACCTCTTTTTCGCTTTTGTTGAGCAGCGATTTCATTGCTACTCACATCAGATTTAAAAAGACCAATTATAATAGCATCTGCTTGATCCGTCCATTTTTCTCTTCATTGTTCGACTCTTATTTGACAGCGTTTTTTGAAGTATCAATGCTATTGCAAAAAAGAGCCTGACCTACCAATACCGTTCCTAGGCTTCTTATCAGGGCTAACCGTTGTACAATCGACGATTCAATCAATCGCCGCAGCTTCAATCCGTGACATTGCTATTCCCAAAACATTGGACGACGTGAAAAAGGATGGGAATACAAAGACCAAAAGCTCAAATTAGGAAAACCGACAGTTTTCCATTTATGGAATCAAACAGTCTAATAAAAATAGAATTACCATAACGCCAATAGAAGACCGAAACGAGTTAGGTGATGAAGCGATTTATGGTGACCCGTTATGCAACTGTATACTACTTATCTGCATCAATAGGAATCTGTAATTTAGTGCTACTTAAGTTATTTTTTAAATAATCCCCAAATCAATGCCCTAGACAGAAAGGATTACCTATTATTATCAAAAAAGGAAATCAGTATATGATTACTCAAATAAAAACACATAAGCCAGAGCCAATTCCAGTTAGTGAGGACCTACAATCCTACAAAGACGGAAATGATGTTGAGCTTACCATCAAGGACTTAGTCGAGGGTAAATCCATTTTAATTCAGGACTATTATAGTGATGGGGTTTCTCTACTTAAGGAAATACACAGTTATCTAAATCTAAAACTGCCTAATAAATCTTTTAAAGAACAGCAAAAGTATCGTTCAGAGTTCTTTAAACTTTCCAACCGGGTTTTAATAGAAGTGCTTGACCAACAACTTAGTGCAAAGAAAGCTCCTAGTATTGGCTGGTTAGAAAAACTGTATCCAGAAAACAATCATTTCTTTTTGACATTCCCTCAAATTCAGGGAATGAATAGTGCTTGGCAATGGTACCAAAATGGAATTTCGATACCGGTATTGCGCAACAAAATTCATCCTTATTACGGCACCTATTTTCCAACGCGTTTTGAGCATTTAGAGGTATTTGATAATTGGTTGAAGCGTTACAAAGGACCAAAAAAATCGGCAATCGATGTTGGAACTGGCTGCGGAGTGCTGTCTTTTCAAATGGTACAATATGGTTTTCAAAAGGTATTTGCAACGGATATAAATCCTAATGCAATTGTTGGCTTGCAGGAGTTTATGGGAACAACAAAACTTTCTCGAAAGATTGAGTTGGATGCAGGACACCTTTTTGGCAAGTGGGAAAAGGAGACTGAACTGATTGTTTTTAATCCTCCTTGGTTGCCTAAAACGCATGATTTAAGTAGCATTGATAAAGCTATTTACTACAACGAGCAGCTGTTTCCAGATTTTTTTGCTGAAGCAAAAAAAAGACTTTTGCCTGATGGGAAATTGGTAGTATTCTTCTCCAACTTAGCACAAATTACAAATGCAGCAAAGGTGCATCCCGTAGAAAAAGAATTGGCCGAAGGTGGTAGATTTGAATTGGAAAAGTGTTACAAAAAATCAGTGAAACCATCGTCTAATAAAACAAAAAGAGATCCACATTGGCGCTCTTCGGAAGAGGTAGAGCTTTGGGTGCTAACAAATAAGTAAGTCTCTAAATTACCTAAATAGTTGTTGCATCTATTGCTTTAATTATAGGTCAACGTGTGCCTGTTTGCGTTATTTACTGCGCATATAGTCAG
Source organism: Flavobacteriales bacterium UBA6770 (assembly GCA_905181875.1). Lineage (GTDB taxonomy): Bacteria > Bacteroidota > Bacteroidia > Flavobacteriales_G > Salibacteraceae > UBA6770. The sequence goes on along the minus strand of CAJIZH010000002.1, from coordinate 110,266 downwards.
TGATTTGCGTGCGATTTTTCTGCGTTTGAATCTAATCAGCATTAATGGACTTCATGCGTTCTGTGAATTGTATTAAACTGAATTTAGACGTTTTAGTTTTACTTGTATTATACAGTAATAAGCTATTCAGGATAAAAAATGATAACTGATGTTCTGCTTACCCAAGTTCAACTAAAATAGTACGCTAATTGCGGTCTGCAGTAATACTGCTGTTATGGTTTCCAATTCAATTAAGAATACTAGTAGATTCTGTTGAGCTGTTAACCTTTTTCCGCAAGTTCTTTCATCATCTGTTCCAGTGCATTTATGGATTTTTAAGCCAAACACACGCATCATTTTTTTGGAAAAAATGCTCAGATTATTTACCAAATAGCTCTTATGCAGATTTTTTTATACTGTTGAATTGGGTTTTAGCATGTGCAGACAACTCTGCAGTTTAAATGCAGCAATTTCAACCTAATTAGGGTTACTATTCCAAACTTATTCCTTTGTGTAAAACAATAACTACTTATTCAGCACGTCAGCCGATTGGATAAATGTTATTCAAAACGCTTTGCAATAAACTTAGAGTTAAGCAGACGAGCAACAGCCATGTAATTAGGTGTGAACATAACTTGGTCTCCAATATTGTACTTCTGCTTTCCTTGCTTGGTACGGTTTTTACCTAAATCCATAACTAGCATATCTGAGGTAATACCTACAAAAGATAAACTCGAATCTTGAGCTTCTATATCTTCCTTAGCTACGTCAAGTAGACCAAAATCTAAAATGGCTTTAACCGTTGTTTCGTTTAAATCGTCTTCATCAATTTCTGCTGTATGACCAATATTTGCGTCACTTATAATTCCTTCTGGAACAATCTTTTTTTCTTCTAGCTCAATAATATTGGCTGAAAATTCGAAGGTATCGGTATGGAGTTCTTTAAACTGCTTGTTTTCTAAAGGACTCAGTCCAAAAAAAGCAGCCTCACCTATTCTGAAATGGTTTATTTCTTTCGGCAGTGTTCCCATTTCAATAAGTGGTAACGTGATAGATGTACCACCAGAAATGTACTTTAATTCTTTATTGAATTTAGCAGAGATCAACTCCTTGTAAAGAACCAATTGCAACAGTTTGTCGTAGGAAGGTTCTACTCCGTACATACAACCTAAGTTGGATCCAATGCCAATTACGTCAATATTGGAAAGGTTAAACACCTTTTCATAGAAATTCATAATATCTGATCGTTTCACACCTTCTCTCAATTCGCCCAACTCGACCATGATAATAATGTCATGTGTTTTTTTAGCTTTTTTTGCGGCTTCATTCAGAGCTATTATGGTACTAAAGGAACTGTTTAATGAAATATCTGCATATTTTACTAAATCATCTGCGTAAATTTTAGCAGGTGGTTTAATGTATATGGTGCGCATTTTTGGATTCACAGCTTTTAAATTTTTTAAGCTTGTTAAACGCGAATCTCCAACGGCATCTATTTTTTCAATAACATCATCGGTCAGTAAGTTTTTCAAAAACTCTTGATCACCAGAAAATACTTTGGTAATCAAACTCCAATGTATGCCGTGCTTATTAAAATAGCTGCTTAGCGTTTTTATATTGTCTTTAATCTTTTCTGTTTGTATAATTAATTCAGCCATAGTTATTTAGTTATTATTCTTGGAATATCTTGAGGTAATCTAGTAAGTAATTCGTAATTTATAAGTTGACTAAAATCGCTGAAGGATGATACCGAAAGCTCTTGGTCTCCTTGGCTTCCAATCAAAACAACTTCGTCTCCTTTTTTTATGGCTGGGTCTGAGGTAATATTAACCGCGAGCATGCTCATATTTACGGTACCAACCACATCAAAACGACCTCCATTGATAAGCACTTTACCTTGATTGCTAAGCGAGCGACTGTATCCAAAGGAATAACCAATTGGGATCAACGCAATCTTGGAGGTTTGATTCGTTAAATAGGAGGTGCCATAACCGATAAATTCACCAGCTTTTACTGTTTTTGTGTCCATTACACTCGCTTTCCAACTCAAGATACGTTTCATTGGGTCGATACTGGTTTTCTTTTTGGCGCAGTAATGCACAAATATTTCTTCTGTTGGAAAAAAACCAAATTGAAGGATGCCAATACGCACCATGTCTAGCTGTGAATTGGTGTATCGCATAGTAGCAGAGGAACTGGCAATGTGTTTTTTTGCAGTATTCCAAGGCGTATCTTTTAGCTTGAGTTGATAGCGCTTAAAACGATTCAATTGATCTTTTATGCGTTTATAATTAGCTATGCTCTCAGCTCCTGCTAAATGCGTGCAAACTCCTTTTACCTCTAGGCACTGTAGGTTGTTTTCTATACTTTTTAAAACTTCAGGCAGTCCTTTTTGAGGAAAACCTGTTCGGTTCATTCCAGTTTCTAATTCAACATGAATGAGTGCCTTTTTATTCATTTTTTTGGCAATACCAATAGCGTGCTCTAGTCGGTCTGCTTCAAAAACATAAAACTCAATGTTGTGCTCAATAGCCCATTCTAATTCCTCATTTTCGATCTGACCCATAATCATAACCGCTTGTTCATGATTTGGCAGTGCAGCCGATACATTAAAGGCTTCTTGTGCACTAAACACACTAAAATGACGTACACCATACTTGTAGGCTATAGGGCAATAATTTGCAATTCCATGTCCATATGCATTTCCCTTTACAACTGAAGAAAATGTAACATCTTCACCTATGAAATTATGAATGAAATCAATGTTGTTTTTTACAGCAGTTTCAGAAAGTTCTATGTACGAAGTTTGAAACATAGTTTATAGAATTTGATTAATTATTTGGTAAAACATTCCAATTCCAGTTTCTGTAATCTCATCTGGATAATCATAATCCGGATTGTGCAGGGCAGGGGTGCTTGTTCCTGATCCTATTCCAAACATGGCTCCCATATATTGTTGCGTAAAAAGGCCGAAATCTTCACCCCATCTAAAGGGGTATGCTCTTTCGTCAAGTTCATAACTGTTTTTTTCGGCTGCAGTTCTAATCAGTTGCACTGCATCTGGATGATTGTTGTTGGCATGGAAGATTTGTGTCCACGAAACGTCGGCCAATAGTTGATTGGTTTTACAAGTTTTTTCTATAAAAGCTACAATCTCTTTGCTCCTCTGTGTCATCAAATCCGTTGACCAACTTCTTATCGTAAAATGTACTTCGCCATAACCAGCAGAAATTCCATAAGCTAAATCGCCCAAAGTGGCGAATATGGGAGTCATTAAGAAAAAATCCTGCTCTTCAGGTTTGTTGTGCGTAATATCATTGGCAAAGGCAAATATTTGAGATATAGCCATACTTGGGTTGTATCCTTTTTCTGGTTCTGCTGCATGGGCAGTTTTACCTGTCATTTTTAGAATGATGCTCTTTACATTTCCGGTAAACTCATTTTCTTTTACTACTATTTGGTGAGTTTTATAACCTGGTAAATTGTGCAATGCGAATACGAAATCTATTTTTTCTTTTTGGAATTCTTTATCTTCTAATACCGCTTTGGCACCCATACCATTTTCTTCTGCAGGCTGAAAAAGTAGGAGTACCTTTCCTTTAGCTATAGGTCTTTCTGATAGGAGTATAGCTAAGCCTAATAAAATAGTAGTATGTCCATCGTGCCCACATTTGTGAGAAACTCCTTCGGTTTTTGATTTGTGCTCAAAGTCATTTATTTCAACAATGGGTAAGGCATCGATATCGCCTCGAATCATTACGGTTGGTCCTGGCTTATTGCTTTGAAAAGTGGAGATTACACCTGTTTTCCCCACTTTTTTAAAATCGCTTTCAGTTTCTTTTTCTAAGAATTGAAGAATACGTTTTTGAGTTTCGAATTCCTGCTCAGAAACCTCTGGGTTTGCATGCAACGTCCGCCGTACCTGTGCTAATTTATCCAACTGTTTTGAACTGAGCATTCGTTTTTGGGGTATTTTGAACGATTAAAAAAATAATTGCTGAAATAGAAATTCCGAAAAAATTGGCATCAATTTCCCAGGGCAATTGGGTCTCGAACAGAATTAGTAGAAGAGTAGTACTGCCGCCAAATATCATCGATAACAGCGCGGCAGAGGAGTCGGGCTTTTTATAAATCAAAGTGCCCAATACAGGCACAAATAAGCCAGAAACCATAAAGGCATATGAGTACAACATGAGATCTAATACACTCGTCATTACTGTAGATAGAGCGATTGCAATTACTCCAATAATAAACGTAATGAGTTGTGATTTTAATATGCTATGCTGTTCTTTGGTAGGCCTTATTTTATCTAAAATATCGGTGATTAAATTTCCACTAGCAGCCATCAAACAACTATCAGCGGTTGACATAATTGCTGAGAAATAGGCCGACATCATTAAACCCATTAAACCAACCGGTAAAATATGACTCAACAATAAGGGGAGACCTAGTTCTGGATCGAAAGCAGTATTAGCTGCAAAACCTATATCGGCGAACATTCCTTGCTCAAAAGCAACTCTAGAAAACAAGCCCAACAAAACACCCATAAAAGCCATTATTGGCCATTCAAATAGGCCGGCAATTCGCCACGCTTTTTTTGCTGTTTCAACGTCTTTACAGGCATAAATTCGCTGATATAACGTCATACCGATAAACCATATGGGCACAATAGTAATGAGCCAATTAAAAAACTGAATAAATCCAACGTTTCCCAATGAAAGGAAACTTTGCGGTAGATGATTCTGGAGTGCATCCCAGCCTCCAATGTGGACATAACTTAGCGGAATGCCTATAAAAATGAGCCCAACCATTAAAATTATCCACTGAATGGTATCGGTATAAATCACTGCTTTTATACCCCCAATTACAGTATAGACTACTGCAATTATTCCCATCAATATCGCTGCATGATGAATAGAAAGCTCAGGGAAGGTAGCTGAAGCCAATTTTGCACCAGCTAATATTTGGGAGCTTGTAAAACCTACATAGCCAATTAAGGAAATGATGCCTGCCACTAACGCAACGGTGGCATTATAATGAAAAGAGAGTGTTTCTGGAAAGGTAAGAAAGTGGTGTTTTTTAGCTATGGGATAAATCTTAGGAATTAAAAACACCGCACTCAGCCAGGCCCCGATTAACCCGGTAAGTAGCATCCAACTTCCCGAAATTCCCATAGCAAAACCAAGACCACCCAAACCAATAGAAAAGCCTCCACCAACGTCGGTTGCGACTACTGAGAGACCAATATGACCTGCCGACATAGAGCGACCTCCAACAAAATAATCTTCTTTTGATTTGTTTTTGCGAAGGAAGTAAAATCCAATGCCGAGCATAAAAACGAGGTAACCAATAAAAATCGATAAATCGACGATATGAATTCCCATAGTTTATTTCTTCAATCGCATTTCTAAATAAGGAGTTGTAAATCCCATTAATTCGTACAAGAACTTTGCTGGGTTATTAGCTTCTACATGCAAGGCGATGTCACCATCAGTGTGCTCTATTGTTTGTTTCATTATTTTTTTACCAAGTCCTTCTCCTCTGTGTTTTTTGTCAATGGCTACATAAACCAAAATATTCTCAGGAATGTATCCTCCCATACCTGTGCAGTTTATTACAACTGCTCCTTTTATCTGATCGTCTGAATAGAGACAGAGAACAAAACCGCCGAAGGAGGTGAACTCTTTAAGAGAATAATCTATCGCCTTTTCAATGTCTGTTTTTGGATCGCCATATTCCTCTAAATTTTCAAATAGAAAATTGACGATTTCTGACTTTTCAATCGATGATGGCTTATTAAATGGGTCGAAAACTCTTGTTTCAGTCATATTCTTCAGTTTATTTAGCCCCATTATAACAAGAGAGAATAGACTGAGCACCTTTTTTATGAAGATTTAGCGAAAAGAAGGCACTTTTACACGTTTTTGCCCTTTTTTACCCGAGTTATTGATAAAATTCGTTGTTTTAGGTCATTTTTCGGTAAAAAGCTTTAGAAAAATAAATTCGTTCAAAACTGTGTGGTTACATTCAAATGCAATTTTGAAAGGGTTGCACTCAACTCCAGTTTTCTGAGGTAGTTTTATTCGGATACTTTTTGCTTGACGGTATTGGCTGTTTTTTGAATCAAATTTTCCTTGTTAAGGTTTTATACTTAAAATGAAGTGGTCCTGTGTTAATTTAATTGAACCATGGTGTTTATTGGTTTTTGGCTTCATTTAGCATTTGCAAAGCACTAAATGTATCAAGGGCAGAGTTAGAGTTGCTTAGATGTCGTGTACTTGGTAGCGGTGTATTTGTCACTATTCAAACGGCGCTGATATTGCCTGTTAATAGAACACCTTTCGGATTCCAATAAACACAAAAATCATTACGGTATAACCTAAAAAGAAAGGCAGAATGATTGATTTTAAGCCTGCCACAAGTAGGACTGAAATAATGAGCAACTGAAAGCCCAAGCCAAACGTAGAAACACTCGTCATTAGCCAGTTTGGTAATATCTTTCCCTTATCTGCATTGCTATCTAAGACGTAAATGGTTTTATCAAAAGCACCATAAAGTGTTTTATATAATGCAAAAAGAATGTTCACATGCTTTTGTTTTTCCCCTTCTAATGCGATGGGTGTTTTGTATTCAAAGACGCGACTAGTTGTATCGCCACCAAATTTATTTCTTAGAATAACATAGTAGTAATTGTAAAGCGTGCCTTGTAATTGCATGCCTAGGAATGCCAATAGGCAAATAAGGAATGCAGTGTTGGTAATGTACCAGATAGAAATAAAGAATATTGCGTTTAATACAATGTCTGCTACCGAATCTAAATAACGACCAGTATACGAAGGCTTTTCTTTTACACGAGCCAATTCTCCATCGGCAGCATCCAAAATAGACTTAAGAATCAAAAAAAATGCTGCTAGCAAGAAGTGTCCTTTCAGGATACAATAAGTGGCTATTAGTCCAGATATTATAAAACCAATAGTAACGTGAATTGGAGTGAAAGTGCTATGCTTTAAGGAGTTCGCTATAATTTTTGCAATTGGTCTTCCATAATCTGAAAGATCAAGAAATTTATGCTCTCTTGGTAATTTGGACATCTAATATCATAGAAATACGTATTTGGGAATATACCGAACTGTACTAAGTTTAAGAATTTGCAAAATTATAGTTTATGTCTTGGTTTTCAAGAATCAATTGCATCGAATAATCCGTCTTTTATTTGGGTCATATTTCCATGATGAAATGTTCGTTAGATGTTTGCTTAGAGTCTCGAACAAACTAAGGGCTCTATGATTCTTTAAACGATGTTGATTCCCTTTGTCAGTTCTAAAATGGAAGAGCAGGAATGTACACAATCCACAGTATTACCATTCCTATAATTTCTACCTGCGAGCATTAAGTGCAGAAAAAGCTTGATTTGTCCTCCTGCATTTTCTCAATTTCTTAAAACGGATAGTATAAACTGCGTTTTACTGCAGTTTAGGTGTGTACATCACTCTGTTTTGACAAATTTAATTGACTCATTATCTATCCTAATAAAGTAAATATTTGGAGGTAGCGATGAAATGTCAAGAGCTTCAATTTGTCCATTTAACTGAGCTGAGATTATTGTTTCTCCTAAAAGATTAATAATACTGAACGCTTGACCTACTTGGGTTTTACTTTCAATAAAAAGTTGATTGCTAGCTGGGTTTGGATAAATAACAAAGTTACTTTCATTTTCAGTAAACTCATTTACAGCATTTAATTGATAGTCTTTCTTATATACCCAAGCCATGTTTGTTGCTGTATTACTGTTTGGATCAAAACCGCCAAAATAAAGTGCATTTTCATCCGAAAATGGAGATGACACATAGCACCTGTTGGCAACCAAAGACTCACTATTTATATTGATAGTTCCATTTATTTCTTCTATCGAATACAGACCATTAGAAAATCGTTTAGCAAACAAAGCGCCTTTATAGTAGCCGTTCCATGTTGGGTGACCACCTCCAGATATATTTGCTTCAAATCCTACCAAATGAAAAGTATCAGAACTTAAAGGATCAATATAATTGTAAAACTCATTGTATCCTCCAAGTACATAACTTGTAATTGCCCCTGGTAAAAAACCTTCTATCAATGAGGCTAATTCAGTTTCATAAATGCGATTAAAACCTCCAACACCATCAGGTTCGAGGCGATAAATGATTCCTTGAGACTGACCATTCGGGCACCACATCAATAGTAAGGCATCATTAATCCCACTTGGATTATCGATTTTTGTTAAACCTCTAATCCCACCAACAGCAGAATTGATTTTAGCGCCAAGATCACTGAAATCATGATCTATGACATAATTTGGTGAAATTCCGTCAATACGTCTATAGAGTTTACTTCCAGATGAAAAATGGAGTGCACCATTTGCGACTTCAATTCCTAAAGGTCTAATATCTAATGGACCAAATTCTGCTGTCGAAATCCAATCGATTTTTCCAGGATTTGACGCATTGTATTTCCCTTTATAAATCCCTTGGGTTCCAACAGTAGCAAATACATATTCTAAACCAGTTTGTTGGTCGACATGAATTTCAATATCTCTAATGGAATAGTTTTCCCCAGCTGGGAAACTTCCTTGCACAATTTGACTTTCTCCCCAAGAACCATTCGCATCGTTTCGCACAAAACTTTTTACAATAACAGATCTAGTGACAAAGTTTGATGAGTAACCCGCGCAAATCAAAACTGTATCTGGAGATGAGAGTGCATTACCAGATGGATCTTTAGTAAAAATGATTTGTTTAAGAACTTCAGGACGAAGATAACTTGAACCAAGAAAAAAATCTTCCTGCCAATTTGCTAAAGGATTATCCAAACGGTTAATTTGGCCCCAACCAATATTTCTGTTTGAACCTCCATACCAAATATTGTTAGCATCTTCCCAGTAACCAACAGATGCAAACAACATGTCTTTGTGACCAATTAATTGCAACACTTCCGATCCCCCTAGTAATTTTTTATTTGAATCATAGCCTCCTGCGGTGAAAGATTTACTCCATACTTGCGCATTTAGTTCACCATAGAAGGATGCAAATAACATCAAGAATAAAATTTGTTTTATCAAGTTTATTTTCATTTCAGTATATCAAGGTTTAAAAATTAAACCTAACTATTTCAGGAGTGATATATTGAGCACAACCTTAAGTCTATGGTACCTCAGTATCCCGAAGGGTGCCATGCATCATACACATTGTTAGCGAATATATTGCATTACTTCAATTGAATTTTCCTTGTATATACACTATTATCGATTGTTAAACGCACTAGGTAGATTCCGGGTACTTCGTTTAAATAGACTTCCCATTTTGATTCAGATAAACTTTCACTTAAAACAATTCTTCCTGTCAAATCAAAGATCTCTATATCCTTTTGTGACTTTGAGTCCATTTCAATATTAATATACCCATTGGAAGGGTTAGGGTAAATTGAGAAAATGGAAACCATCTCATCTCTATTGAATATAGCAGTAGGGGTAGCAGGTGTTTCTGGTTTATAAGAGTATAATCCGGAGAAGTTACTTGCCCACCATAAGATTCCAGCGTCGTCAAATTTGATAATTGTACTAGCAGATGTTTTTCTATTTGGGACATCATCGATGAGCAACTCTCCCCAAACACTGTCAAGCAATGTAGTTACCCCGTATTGATGTGCAAAATACATTCTTCCTTCTGAGTCGCTTTCAATTGATTTTGCGCGGTAATTATTTATATTACTTATGTTTTCCTTTATCGGATTCGTGAAATTTTCACCATCATATTTAATTGCGCCGATTTTTGCTGGTATCCAAACATTTCCATTTTTATCAAAATGAAATGCTCCTTGTGGTTGATCTAAGACGGGATGATTTGTCTGGTCAAAAGTTGTCCAATTTCCTTTGGTATCTACTTTTTGTATAGAAGCGTCTCCACTCCAACTGAAAGATGCAATCCACAAGTTATTATTAGCATCAATACCAAGGCCCGAAGTTGCTTCTAAATTAGATATTGGTGAATTAGTTGTATCAAACTCTGAAACAATACCATTCTCAACAATATACATACGTTTCGAAGCTAACACATAGATTTTCCCTTGTGAATCTGAAACCATCTGCTGACCACCAATCACCAATTTATTCGTTGACCATTTTTTACCATCATAATGAGTTAGCCCTTCATATGAAGTTAACCATATATCATCATCTGCTATAAAAAGAATGTCATTTATCCCGAATCTCCAATTGAGACTGTCTGGCAATTCAAGAGAAGACCAATTACCTTTTGGGTCAACTGCGGCAATAGACCATGTTGTTGTTCTACCCATTGTAAAAAACAGTTGTCCATTGCTGCCCTTGTGCAATCCAGTAATGTTGTTAACCTCTATGGTGTTTGAGGAAATACTTGTTGATCGAATAGTACCCTTATCATTTACAGATAGATAGATATTGTTGCAAAACCAACGTTGGTTTTGAGCATCTATGTAGTAGTAAGAATCATCAAAAACGTTAAGATCCACTGCCACTGTTTGTGCATCGGTGTAGGGTTTCCAAGTACTGTTTTGTAATTGAAAAATTTTAGATTCATAATTCATGAAAATGTTGCTGTCTTTATCTTCCACAAACTGCACACGATCACTTCCGCTTGTTTGATTGTATACTTCCCAATTACTTCCATCATACCGGGCAGTTTTAGTTAAGTCACCACCAAAAAATAAATCCCCTGACTTGCTAAAAAACAGTTCTGCATTGCGGTAACCTTGGAGTGAATCGTTTTTTGAAATATTAGACCAAGAACCTTTTTCGAATTTATGAACACCGTTTTGAGCACCTGCAAAGACATCACCATCGCTATCAATTTCAATATCCCACACTCTAAAAAATGCTCCAAGCTCAGTCTTATCATATTTTGTCCAATTCTGACCTTGTCTTCGTATGATCCCTTCCGAAGTCCCGATCCATAAATCGCCATTTGAAGCTACTTCTACATCCAAAAATTCAAGTGTATTAATATTGACTTTTACAGATGCAGGAACTTGCACATCTATTACATCTGAACCATCAAATATTCCAATAGTTTGGACCATGCTCAAATAAATATCGCCATTTGGTGCTTCGGTTATTGAGCTGATGTGATTATTAGCAAGTTTAGAATTTCGGTTAGTGAAAGTGGTCTTTTCAAGCGTAGTTTTATCCATAACAACAAGACCATTATCTGTTGCCAAAATCAATTCACTGCCATTATCAACCAGATCATTAATTTTTTGTGGGCTTTGGTGGGGAATCCATACTTGAGCGTGTGTTGTTAGTAATGAAAACACTGCAATTATGGAGAAAAGAGCTTTTAAATATGTCATTTTGTTCATCTTAGAATTAGCTATTTTATTTTTTAATTTAACTGCGAAAATGGTGATAAAAGGGCAGAAGACCTTCACGCCTAACCGTGAAAACGCAGTAATTACCCTTATAAGTGAATTTTAAATATCCGAGTTCGGGGCGGGGACATTAGAAACCTTAATGGCTTCCAGCAGTAATAGTATTTTTTTGTATTTGGATTCTTTTATTTCGAAGTATTCATACATTCTTCGCAGGGTTGACCCTATTCCATCTAAACTCAAAAAAGCTTTTTCGGCTATTTCTTTATTCGTTATTGAAGGATCATCGAGCAATAAATTTAAGACTTTCCAATCTGTTTCATTTAATTTTCGATCTAATTTTGATTCTATTTTTTCTCGCGATAAATCAAACTTATTAGAGTCTAAAACTAATTCGTTGTTAGTATTTCTCTTTAGTTTTTTTATTTCGTCAAGTAATTGGTTTCTTCTTTTTTTATTCTTTCTACTCATGGAGAAGAGGAAGAAGATAAGTAGTGAAATAATAATTGCGGAAATTGAAATAATACCAAATGTTCTTTTGAGTTGTCTAACCTCAAGCTCTGCTTTTCTTTTTTGGCTTTCTAATTTGTTCTCAGCTATTCTTAGCTCATAATCTGTTTTAACAGTTTCTCTGATAACAGCGTAACTATTTTTTTCAATTTGAATACTGTCTTGATAGAGTGTAAAATTTTCATGCATTTTAAGTGATAATCCTAAATTATTTTGAGATTTATAACACATGTAGAGCAACTCATACAGTTCTTTTTTTAATTCTTTTGATGTTTTTTTCGGAAGGTGAGTTAGAATTAATTTTCCTTTTTTAGTTGCACTGTCTATATTGATTTTATAAGTGATTTGAGCAATAATAATTTCGGACTCCAATATGCCACTTTCAATATCCAATTCTTTATTTAGGTATAGGTTTTTTTTTGCATAAACATTTGCTTCTTCTAATTGATTTAACTCAAGGTGTATTTTGGCTAAAAGGGAGTAGCAACCGGCAGTAAGAAATTTATTGTTATCAACTTGGAGCAAGTCAAGCGCTTTTTCGAAAGATGATTTAGCTTCACTGTAGGCTTTAATCCTAAACTGCAACAAACCTATATTCATCTCAACAACAGCTATAGCTGATTCAACTGCTTTAATTTCTTTGTAGATGATTGAAGACTTTTGATAATATTCTAAACCTAAATCGTAATTGCCAATTTCTAGATAGACACTTCCTAACGCTGATAATATACGCGCTTCGCCTTCTTTATTTTGTTGCTCTTGATAAAACTTTAAAGCGGTAGTATACCTTCTATTAGCTTCCAAATATTGTTGTTGAAAAAGAAATACATTACCAATATTTCCAGTTATAATAGCCTGTAATTCGCGATTCTCTAGTTGTTTTGCGACAACTTCAGCTTCCTTATAAAGGTTCAAAGCTTTTTCAAGTTCACCTTTATTTCTATAAATATTTGCTTTTTGATTTAATGCCCGATAAACATGGCGATTGGCACCTTTCTTTTTAGCGAGCTGATAGTAATAATCCAAATGAATTAATGTTGAATCTGGCTGCACGGGGCTATTTACCTTAGTGTATTTTCTTAACGCATCAAATCGTGCAGAGTCAGTTTGAGTTTCATCCTCCCAGACAACTCTTAAAGAATCGATACTAATCTGAGCATAGGATGCTGGTGTACTTGTGAAAAGGAGAAATAGTAATACGAATAGTGTGTTTTTCATAAGTAAATTATACCAAAGAACAGAATTATGCTGTCTTGTCTGTAAGTGATTTCCATCATTTCCATAACTTCATTTCTTGTTCATCAGTAAGCACCTTTGCCGATTTAAATAACCTCGACAGCTTACATTCAATAATTTTTCTACTCTTAAGTAGGTATTTAAATTAAAAAGTGGCTACTCTTTTGAATCCGTAAATTTATAACTAAGTCTAGTTCCAACTATATAGGATAGTAAATCAACTTGTGACGAGGGTGCAACTACTTATACTCCTCATAGTAGTTATTTATTAGTAGAACTTAGATTTCCTCAAAGAGAACTGCTAATGGCTTTCTAACTTTTTTAGCGTTTTGGGTGTTATCATCGTTGCTCCGATAACCAATTGCAACAACTACACTTGCTGCTAAACCTTTTTCATTGAGTCCTAAGATTTCATTGTATTTATCCTGTTCAAAGCCCTCGATGGGAGTACTGTCAATTTTTAATTCCGCACAAGCATTTAAAGCATTAGCCAGGGCCAAATAGGTTTGCTTGGACGTCCAATTACTTATTTCGTCGCTGCTTTTTTCCTTCATTTTAGACTTCATGAAGTCTCCATATCCTTTTAAATCAGATATTTCTAACCCTTGTACTTCAGCTTTTAAATTGAGGAAATCATCTATGTGCTTTTCTTGTGTATCAGTGTAATTGCAGAATACCAAAAGGTGCGATGCATCAGTTATTGGAGATTGTCCCCAAGATGCTGGTTTCAGTTTTTCCCTGATAGACTTGTTTTCTATATTCAATACTTTGAATAACTGCAGTCCATAAGAAGACGCAGACAGTTGAATGGCTTCTTTTATTTTTTCTAGGTCTGTGTCTTTTACTTTTTTTGAAATGTCATACTGCTTAGTGGCATATCTCCATTTTAAATTTTCTATCAATTCCATTATTTATTTTTTGAGTTTATAAGTTCATTGGTACATCCATTAATAATACACGAGCATCGCTATTGGCCATTAAATTTATGCTTTCAGCGTCCCAGATGCCCATTCCATCTCTCAGCGAAAGTTGCTCCCCGTTTATTTCAACGTCTCCTTCTAGTACAAAAACATAAACCCCATTTCCAGGTTTTTGAATTTTATATTGATCTCTACTTCCTTTTGTGAACTTTCCAAGGTTAAACCATGCATCTTGATTTATCCATACACCTTGGTCTTCTTTACTAGGAGAGAGTACTTGGTAAAATTTGTTTTCCTTTTCTATATCTCTTATCGAAATCTGATCATAACGTGGGCTTACGTTTTTCTCTTTCGGAAATACCCAAATTTGAAGAAATTTCACTTCTTTGTCTTTATTTTTATTGTATTCGGAATGTGTTATACCAGTTCCTGCACTTAATACTTGAACGTCTCCTTCTTTGATTACTGCGACATTTCCTATACTGTCTTTATGCTCCAAATCACCTTCTAGTGGAATAGAGATAATTTCCATATTGTCGTGAGGGTGCGTTCCAAATCCCATACCTGCTTGCACTCTATCGTCATTTAAGACTCGAAGTACGCCGAAATTCATTCTTTCAGGATTGTGGTAATTAGCAAAACTGAAGGTATGGTTCGAGTTTAACCAACCGTGATTCGCATTTCCTCTTGTTTCTGCTTTGTGAATTACAGTATTCATAGTTTTATATTCTTTATTAGGTAAATGATTAAAACCTACTTTTTTAATCAACTTATCATAAGTCGATTCTGCTTGTTTAACATTAGCTGCGATCAATAAATGAGGAGCTATAGCTCCAATTGCACTGGCTAAAATTGACTTTGTGATAAAATCTTTGCGGTCCATAAACTTGTTTTTTATTACAGTACGAATCTCTCACAACATAAACAGGTGGGGGATATAAGAAATCGGGATTAACTTATGAAAATCCGATATGGGTTTATTCCGAAGGTAAAACCTCTTTTTTTTGGAAATTTGAAGGAGATAAACCAGTGCATTTTTTAAAAAATGCACTGAAGTTTGCTGGTTCGTTAAAACTTAGTTCAAATCCAATTTCTTTATTAGAGAGCTTTGAGAAATACAAAAGTCTTTTGGCTTCAGTTATAATTCTGGATTGAATGTATTCTTTTGCTGTTTTACCAATCGTACTTTTAATTATTCGGTTTAAATGATCTGGTGTAACATGTAATTGATTTGCATAATAGCTTATCGAATGTTCCGTTTTATAAGATTCATTGACTTGTTTCTTAAACTCAGTGATAATGTAATTTTCTGTGGTGTCAGAATTTGATTCTACCGGGTTAATAGAAGATAGATTGTTGCACTCAATTAAAAATAATTTTAAAAAAGAACCAATTGAGAGTTCTTTCATTTTTGATGAGTTATTGAATAAGTTTAGTACTTCACTAGCATAGGTATCTAACTTCTTAAACTGCTCATTATTGGGTGATAAGGGTGGGCTTTGTCCGTAATCATGAAAAAGATTGAGCCCCTCAATAAACGACAATTGAATAGAATTCTCAATTAAGAATTGTGAGGAAAATGTCATAGCATAACCTATGCTAGGCTCCTCCTCAATTACTTGGTGTACTTGACCGGGAGACACAAAATAAATTTGATTATTACCCAAATCATAGGCGTTAAAATCAATTTTATGTATCCCTTTAGCTTTATTGACCACTAATACCGTGAAAAAATCGTGTCTGTGGGGCTCATCAACTTTTCCACTTCCTCTAATAAAAACATCCTCCATTTTGGCAATTCCAAAACTTACATTTTCATTTGAAGAATTAACTTTTTGATATGTTTTAACGGTGTTCATTTTTAATTGCCTACGTACGCTGCGGTTTGGCTATGCGCAGTATCCCGAAGGGTATTGCGTATAGGTTTTGTTTTGTGTAGTTTTCAATTAGTTATTGTGAAATTAATTCTCACAATTTCAACATTGGAACATCCAGTTGACTCACCTCCAGTGCAAGTTTCAATTTCAACAAAGTCCATTCCAGCATAGTTTGGAAGAGGCTCATATTTATAAACTACACTCCAATTTGTGCTTGAGTCTCTAATCAATTCACTTTTTTGAAAATGTTGCGCTTGAGTCTTGATAGTTGCCCCTTCTTCATCCCCTGAGAACATTAAATCAAGTTCATAGTCATCAAAATTATTGATAGTTACGTCTACCTTACTGACTACATTCTCTATTTCTTCTTTGTTACAGTTCGTAAGTGATAAGAGACAAATTGCTATAAATGATAATTTTAGAATCTTCTTCATGTTTTCTAATCTTAGGTTAAAAGTTTGTCAACGCATTTTCTTAATCGATATTATACACAAACAATTGGATATATCTACCGGTAGATATATCAGGCTTATAGCAAACACAAATATATTTAATCTAAAGAGCTAGTAATTTTGCTTTCCATCGCTGCATGAATTACTTGTGACAGGTGCCTTTCTTTAAATTCCGTTGTTAGGAATACTCTTCTACATTCAATGTTCATTTTGTAATTACCTATTTAGTCATAAAGCTAAAAATCATTAATAGCGCAACAATAAAATCTGTTGCAGCGAACGTTAACAAAGCGTTGAAGAATGGAAGTGTACAACTGCACTATTCTCCCTAGAATTTTATTTCTTTACGGCTTAAGGACGATTTCATTTTTTAAACTTTAGAGTTTCGCAATGGGTGAAGAAATTTCAATAATAGCAGAACCATTTTTATTAAAGGATACACAGGCTTTTGGACTCCTAATGTTGGCTCTAGGCCTCATTTTCTATAGTGAGTCTATCAAATCTGGATTTTGGAGTAAATTTTATAAAATAGTTCCAGGTCTATTTATTGCCTACATGGTGCCTGCAGTATTCACCACAATGGGCATAATAGCTCCGGAATGGAATGTACTCAATGAATTAGGGGAACCAATGTTGGACTCGAAAGGTGAGCCAATAATGACTGGGGGTAAGCTTTACTTTATGGCTAGCCGATATTTACTACCAGCAGCTTTGGTACTCATGACATTGAGCATTGATTTAAAAGCAGTTTTTAATTTAGGTTGGAAAGCATTGGTCATGTTTTTTACAGGAACTTTAGGGATTGTAATTGGCGGTCCAATAGCCATTCTTTTGATATCTATGGTTTCTCCAGAAACTGTTGGAGGGGTTGGTCCTGATGCAGTTTGGAGAGGTTTGTCAACCCTTGCAGGAAGCTGGATTGGTGGTGGTGCAAATCAAACGGCAATGCTTGAGATTTATGGTTACAATCAAAAACTGTATGGAGGAATGGTATTCGTGGATATTGTTATAGCTAATATCTGGATGGCTATCCTCCTTATTGGAATTGGAAAATCTGACAAAATTGACAAATGGTTAAATGCCGATAATTCTTCGATTGAAGAATTGAAAGAGAAAATGTCAAAATTTTCTGAAGGTGTAAAACGCACTCCAACGCTTACAGATATGATGATTATTGCCGCAATTGGTTTTGGAACAGTCAGCTTTGCACATATTGGGTCAGGCTTTTTGGCTCCATTTTTTGGTGACTTGGTTGCGGGTATAGAATCGATTACTACAAGAAACATGTTTACCTTTCTTTCTTCTAGTTTCTTTTGGATGATTAGTATCTCGACTATAATTGCTGTGCTATTATCATTTACAAAAGCCAAAAACTATGAAGGTGCAGGTGCCAGTAAGTTTGGAAGTGTATTTATCTACATTTTGGTAGCAACCATTGGAATGAAAATGGACCTAGCTATGATATTTGATAACGTGGGATTGATTGCCATTGGATTGGTTTGGATGACCATACATGCTGGATTATTGATACTGGTGGCTAAATTGATAAAAGCACCTTATTTTTTCTTAGCAGTTGGAAGTCAAGCAAATGTTGGTGGAGCCGCTTCGGCGCCGATTGTAGCATCGGCGTTTCATCCTTCTTTAGCCACAGTAGGTGTGTTATTGGCAGTTGTGGGCTACGCCGTTGGAACAGTTGCAGCAATTGCATGCACAATACTCTTAGAACTTGCTGCGGCAAGCTAAATTGACATTATGAACTGGTTTACTCGAACAATAATTTCTTCAGTTGCAGTAGTTATTGCTGCTTACATTCTTCCTGGAGTTGAGGTAGATAATTTTTGGACTGCTATTGTTGTGGCAATTGTATTGTCGATTTTTAATGTGATTGTTAAGCCCCTATTGATTATTCTTACGCTTCCTGCTACTATAATAACATTTGGACTGTTCTTATTTGCTATCAATGCGCTAATACTCCTTTTAGCTGATTATGCCGTTGACGGTTTTGAAATTGACAGTTTTTGGTGGGCGATATTATTAAGTTTTCTACTTTCAGTATTAAATAGTCTGATGGGAAATAAAGGCACATCTAAAAATAAACAAGCATTAAATTGAAAAGACTATTAGTAATTGTAATCGGTTTAATCAGTTGTATTCCGATAAGCGCACAAGACACACTGTGCTACTTGGATGATATGAATCGTTTTCCTAGAGAGCGATTTGTCGATTTTGAGGATATGAATCTTATGGTCAGCTTTCAGCCCGATTCAGGAAAGATTATCGGTAATGTAGTGCATCGATTTAATGTACTTCGATCAAATGTAGATTCCTTGTTTTTAGACGGGATTAATATGACTATTGTCTCTTGTCAATTTGACGGAAAGCCAGTATTATATGAAGTTTCAAAAAAGGGAATCGTATTTCGATTTGACTCTGCACTGGTCTTAAACTCTGTGCATCTGTTAGTCATTAGCTATTCGGCAAAACCAAAAAGAGGAATGTACTTTATTGGTTGGGATGATCCAACAGGAAGGAGTAGGAAACAAATTTGGACGCAAGGTCAAGGAATTGATAATCGGAACTGGGTGCCGCTGTTCGATGATATGACGGATAAAATTACAACCACGATTGGAATTAATTTTAATTCAAAATATAAAGTTCTTTCTAATGGGCTTTTACTTGCTTCAGAGCCTGATGGTGATGGAAATTTAATATGGTTGTACCAAATGGAAAAACCGCATTCCCCTTACTTAATGATGATTGGAATAGGGGATTACGCTATAAACCAAGAGCGATCCACATCAGGAATTTTATTGAACCAATATTATTACCCCAAACAAAAAGAGACACTAGAGCCTACTTATAGATATTCGAAAAAGATTTTTGATTTCTTGGAAACAGAGATTGGTGTTCCTTATCCTTGGGGTAAATATTCTCAAATTCCGGTACAAGATTTTCCGTATGGTGCAATGGAAAACACCTCTGCCACCATTTTTGGCGACTTCTTTTGTGTAGATGATAAATCCTTTAACGATGCAAACTATGTCTATGTAAATGGACACGAATTGGCTCACCAATGGTTTGGAGATTTGGTTACTAGTCGAAGTCCAGCACACCATTGGTTGCATGAAAGCTTTGCAACTTACTTTCATTGCTTGACCAGTGGTCATGTTTTTGGTGATGATGAATTTCGCAGAATGATGTTTGAAAATCAAGTTGCTTCCCTAAAGGCAGGTCACAGCGATCATCGAGGAGTAGGGCATTCACAGGCAAACAGCAGTCGGCATTATCTGAAAGGAAGTTATGTGCTTAAAATGTTGCGTTATGTTGTTGGAGACGAGGAGTTTAGAATGGGATTGCAGAAATACCTGAAAGACCATCAATTCCAAAATGCAAACACACAAGACTTGATTGATGCTTTTCACGATACTACCGGACAAGAAATTGGTTGGTTTATAGATCAGTGGGTAAGCAAAGGTGGAGAACCTCATTTACAGGTAGATTTTAGCATCAATAAAAAAGCGGGAACCTATGATCTTTTTGTCGAGCAACTCCAAGACACAACTCCGTTGGTGGCGACCTTTAAAATGCCGGTATGGGTGGAGATTTATTTTGAGTCTGGAAAAAAAGCACGAAAGCAATTTTGGTTGAAAAATCACAAAGACACCTTTCAACTAGAAATAAAGGGCAAGGAAAAAATAAGCTATGTATTGTTTGATCCGAATCAAGAAATCCTGAAGCAAATGAACTTCGAGCGTCCGTTGGAATGGCTATTGACTCAAGCCAGTAATGCAAATAACATGTTAGACCGTTATGAGGCCTTAGTTGCATTGCGATTGGTTTCAATGAAGAAAAAAGAGCAAGTTTTACGAGCAGTATTTTCTAAAGAACAATATTATTATACGCAAGCAGAGGCCTTGAATCAGTTAATAAAAGCAGGTGTAAATGTAAAAAAGGAAGTGAATTGGCTGGTGGAAAAAGGAACACCACAATTGCAGAAGACTGTGTTGTCGAGTTGGGCAAGTATATCCGGTGAATATGAATCTGCAATAACAGCTTTACTGCATGCTAAATCGTATGATGTAATTCAAATCGCATTGGTTCGCGGAGTCATGAATTTCAAGGAAAACACCGATTACTATCTGGAGCAAACCGAAGGCGTTGTTGGTACACGAGGTAAAAATGTTAGAATTCAGTGGTTAGAAATAAAGGCTGGAAAAAGTAAAGAACAAGTGCTGTATGATGAACTGGTGGATTACACCTCTAATTCGTTTGATTTTATAACGCGTCAGAAGGCTATAGCGGCTTTGAAAAGATTGAGCTTTTGCAACGAACAGCTGATCATAAATCTTTGTTTTGGAGTTCAGAAAGCAAACTGGAAACTATCGAAGTCTTGCGGTATTTTAATTCGACATTTTTACAATTCAGACTACAAAGAGCTGGTGGAGAAAACAGTAAACTCGTTTGAAACATCAGAAGAACAAAAAGCTAGGATCAAACGGTTTTTAGTTGAAACGAAGAAATAATTAATGCTTGAACTCAACAAAATATATTTGGAATCTTGCCTTGAAGGCTTGAAAAAAATTGATGATGATTCGGTAGACTTGGTGTTTACTGATCCTCCTTATTACCAGTTTAGAGCCAAGAACTTAAAAGCGTTGAAAAACCATAAGGATGTAGTTACTGAATTTGAATTTGACGGTTACAAATCTGAAGAAGAGTACTTGCAATTTTTAGAAGAGGTGATGTTGGAGTGCTATAGAGTCACAAAAACGGGAGGTGCAGGATACTTGTTCTGTGGGGATGATTTTGTTTCGTACATCAATAGAATTGTCGAGAAAGTAGGATTCAACTTTAGAAAGGTGATTCACTGGCACAAGACGAATCCGTTTCCAGCTATTTATACCAGAAAAATGTATGCAAATTCCATGGAAATGATGGTGCATTTTAGTAAAGGAACTCCAAAGACATGGAACCATAAACATGTGAATGAAATGCACAACTTTATTCAAACTCCGATTTGCATGGGGAAAGAAAGAACCAAACACAAAACCCAAAAACCATTGAAAGTTTGTGTTCCCTATATAGAGATTAGCTCGAATGAAGGTGACCTAATTTTGGATCCATTTATGGGTTCAGGTACAACTGCTGTGGCAGCTAAAATGCTCAAAAGAGATTTTATTGGTTTCGAAATGAATCCTACTTATTTAGAATTTGCAGAGGGAAGGTTAGCTGCATTATAGTTGCTTTTATAGTGCGTACACTTTTAGTTTCATTCCGATAGCTTCCAGTAAATCAAAAGGTAAACTCAGTCCAATAGTATCCCAATCTTTTGATTTTGTCTTATTGTAGGCTTTTATATAGCGCACTTTGTGACTGCTTGAGTTTATTGATATTTCATCTGTTAAGCTCCCATTTTGCTGCTGATAATTAGTCTGTAGCTCTTCAATCTTGGCAGCATTAATATTGGATAATACATGAGTTTCAAAAGCTCTGATAAGTTCTTTTTTATCTATCCAAATCAAACGAGTAGGGAAGAAGTAGGCTAAATGATCAGCCGAACTGTTCTGCATCCAACCTTTTACATTGGGATACATGCTGTACAATTCAATATATAAATCGTTATAGTCGATAGCTCTAAACTTTTCAGATACATTGGAGTGTCTTTCCCATGCATGCAGTTGAACATCGATGTCAGCCCTTTGAAAGTCAATATCTCGTTCACTTTCCGTATCGAATCGGATAATATTTTCTACTTCGAAGACATTACTGTAGAACTCATCAGCAAATACCGCCTTATCGCGCTCAACCTTTAAACTACTCCAGAAATTATGTGGACTTTGGTTGGCCACAATTTAGTTCATTGTTATAGAGCTAGCATTTTTCTTCAGTGCTGCAATATCCTTTTCGTATTCGACTTCAGAAATTAACTTTCCGTCTTTGTAATAATCGTCAAATATCCACCACTCTGTTTCTTTAATGTACTCAGTGATTTTACTTTTTTGAAGCACTCGATCTAACTCAATTAGATATACACCTTTACCTGAATTACTGTGCTCAATTCTATAATTGAAATCTAATTTAAAGATACTATCTGTAGAAATTGGGGGAATATCACTTCTTCTAAATCCCAATGCTTCAGCTACTATTTGATTCAGCATTTGACGTGTCTCAAGTGCTTTAACCATATTTTCATTCACCTCTGCTTCAGGAGGTTGAGATACAGCATAACCCGTATTAAGGATTCGTTTCATGTCCAAGTTTACATTCCGCATGCTCGTAACTTTTCGTCCTTGAACGCCTTTCATCATATCATGAAAATCATTCATAAGTTCACTCTTAGCTGCGAGGTTTCTATTGGTTTTCTTTTGTGCTTGTCTTTCTGCACCAGCAGTGCTCGTGGTTGAAGGGGCGTAATCTTTATCTAAAATGGGACTGGCAATTATTGTCTTAACAGCAAGAACTTCTGTTTTTAACTTAACAGATTTCTTTTCTTTTTTTTCTTTTTCCGGAGCTGGAGGTGGTTTGATAAACAAATTGGCCATAAAAGCTTCTTCAACCTCGCTTATTTCAACAAATTCATTTTTATCCGCATCAAATTTCACTCTAGAGAATGGTTTTAAAAATGCCATGGCATTCACTTTAGCTTCTTTTCTATTTACGATAACCAAATCTAAACCTTTAACTTTTCTATCAACTAATCGTTGATTTGTCGCGGTCGTTTTAGTACTCACTGCCGCATAAGATCGATAATAACTAGCATCTTCTACTACCACTCGATAATCCTTTTGATAAGAAAGTAACAGTTCGTAATTACCCTTTTCGTCAGACCTTACAGAGTCAATGAGGGAAGCACCTTCGTAAACCATAACCATTGCAGAGCCAATTGGTTTTCCTTTAGAGTCTATTGTTTTTCCTTTTAAAGCAAGTTTTTGATTATCTGGAATTGTAGCCAATGTTTTTTCAAATTCTTGTTCAATTTTAGGATCTGATTTCATAGTTCCAGAAGCAGGATCATATACAAATTTAGAAGACACTTTATTAAATGCTGCTGGATTTGCGTCAAGATCATCTTCTTGGTACATTTTTAAAGCAGGAAGAGATAATCCTTTATTTACTATTTGAGGTTTGTCACCTACTTTAGTATTTAGGGCAACCGTTGTTGTGTAATAACCTTTTTTACTCATTTCAGCTGTAAACTCTCTATCTAAAGGCAGCTCAACACTATATTCCCCATTTTCGTTGGTAGCGGTTGACGTGATTTTTTTTCCTTCTTGCAGGAAGTCAATATCAAGGTCTGAAATAGGTGCATTGAGTTTATCTACAAACGTACCTTTCATTGCAATCACGGTAGGTAAGGGATCTTCTTTAACGGTATCTAAAGGAACTAAATCTGTAACCGGCGGCACATATGCCTTAATAGATTCCATAAATGCATCATAAATCGTAATATCTTCGACGAATGCATCTTCTTCCTTATCAAAATAGTATCCTGCTATGTTTGTATTTTCAATTAATTCAACGGGTACAATTTTCCCGTTTATATCGTCATCTTTATGCACTGCAATTGCAACGAGTCCTCCTTGACTAATCTCCGTGTTCTCCATTCCTAAAGGAACTTTAGTGTCAATTTTTATACGAGTCAGATGATAGCCTTCCTTTTCAAACTCTAAAAAGTACAATTTGTTCAAATCCAATTGAGTAGAAAATTTACCCTTGTTATCAGTTAAAATTGAACTTACTTCAACTTTATTTTCATTTAAAATATGAACTCTTCCTTCAGAAATTTTATCCTTTGTAATAGGGTTGATTAGTTTAGCAGAGAGCATAAGGAGTCCTTTTACTCCCACTGTATCAAAAATTTCCGAATCTTCTTTAGTTAATATATTATCAAACTCGGAGGATGCTGCAGTATCCAAGATGAACGATTCTTTGCCTGATTCGAAATAGAATTTTTTTACCGGAAGTAGAAACGCATCCGCATTATTTGCTGTATTATCCTTATTGAACATTTCAATAGGAACATTGAATTCTGGAGTTTTGTCCATTTCATCAAGTTCCATATTGGTATTGATACTTACAAAAATTGGATGATATCCTTTCGCTTTATAATTAATACGTACCATGGACTGGTAGGGAATTTCTATTTTGTAATTGGGAGAATCTATTTCATATGAACCATACAAAACATTACCATCAAAAACTTCAATATCTAGCGGTAGAACTCTGCCTCCGCTCGTATCGACAAGCGATCCAGCAAGTGATAAACGTCGTTTTGAAACCGCTACAGCGTAATCGTATTTTTTTCTAACCAAAGTATCTGCGCGAAAACTTTGTTTTTTTGGATCAAAAAGGATGTTATCTTCTAGGAGTATTTTTACGCTTTCTGTAATTCGCTCTTCTTCAGGAATCAATATGAAATTGTGTTTTAATGTGTAATAATCCTCTTTATTAATACTAGGTACAAGTCCTTCGATAGAAGCACTCGAAGGATGATGTTGGTCGCTAATAAGAGCAAGTCTCGTTTTACTCATTAGTGGTACTTCAATTTCGTATCTGCCTTTAGCATCAGATTTAGTATTAGCTACTACGCGACCTAGTGTGTCAATTGCTTCAATTATAACACTTAAAGAATCAGTGGTGGAATCTTGTACCATTCCTGATAGGGTAAGTTTTCCTACATTGGGTTCAGTAACTTGTTCCAAGAAGGCAAATGTGTGATCAATGTCTTCAATGAAAATCTCATAACCAAAATTGTAAGCAACCTTCATAAAAGGCTCAATTTTAGCTGTTTGTTTGTTGAAATTTGAAGATGCTCCTAATAAAACAATGGAAGCTTCATAGTACAGGTTTTTATAAGCTTTAGATCCAGGAACTTTAGTATCAAATGTTCCAAACATTGTTACGTAACCAGAGTCCTTGAAGTATACTCTAACTTTTTCATTGTAATCTAAAGTAAACTTGAATTTTCCTTTTTCATCAGTATAGAACTCATGAAGCGTTTTGCGGCCTGAACTATCTGTAACTGTTACTAGTACACTATCTAAGTTTTTTTTCTTTTCATTCTTAATCCTACCTGAAATTTCAAGCTTTCCCTTCTCAACATCAACTGGGATGTCAGGAATAATAATGGCACTACTAAGCAGTATTAAAAAAACAGCTAAAATGCTATTGTATAGGAATTTATTAATCATTTAATGGATTTGCACCTTACCTTCAAAAATATGAAAATCAATTAGCATCCAGCCTTATCCGAGAGACATTATTTGTCATTGTTTTTTGGGTCAAAATTCCAATCCCAGATCTTTATTTCTTCTTTTATTTCTGAGTTGAAGAGCTTGGAAAAAGTTGCCTCGATTCCACCACCGGGGCTGAATGCAGGAGATTGGATAAGTTTACCATTTGGGTCGATTAAATAGTACAAAGGAATTAAGACGATATCGTAGGCATCAATGATACTTTCATTTGATCCTGCATACAATACAGTCCATGGGTAAGAAAAGACTTCCATGTGTTCGTTAAAACGTTTTTTTCGCTCATCAATATTGATGCTTATGAATTCGACATTATCCTGGTACTTAGGGTGTATCTGCTTCATTACCTGCATAGATTTTATGCAAGGTTTGCACCATGTTGCCCAAAAATCTAAATACACATACTTTCCTCTAAAGTCCTTTAATTGGACCGTTTCTCCTTTTACATTGGACAGGATAAAATTGGGAGCCTCAGCTCCTATTCCTAGTTTTCTTAAACGTTCTAAATAATATCTAGCTATCTGTTTGTTTTCTCTTGTCTTTGCTATGGTTGAAATTTTAAATAAGATTTTATCAACTGCTACAGGGTCAATATTATTATTATTTACGGCTAAACGGAACAGCTCCCTAATAATAATAATCTCACGAAGTGTATCATTTTTAAGGAAATCATTAGTTGCTAAAAATGCACTTAGTTCGCTATAGTTCGATGTGGAAATAGCGGTTTTTAATTGCTCACTTTCTTTAGTTATATTGTAACGATTAAACCACTTATTATAAAAATCTGTGATCAGATTTCTATAGCCAACATTTTGATAATCAACTGGAATCATTAAACTTTTTTCATAAACTTCTTTGAAGGTATATTGGGCTTTATATAAAAGCGAACCAATAACAGCATCTGTATATTTTCTAAAAAAATCATTCTTTTCGTAAAGCGTATTTCTTGTTAAAACAAGAATGAATTCCTGAACTGCTGGCTTAGCCTTGTGATTTAGAAATGCTTTATAATGTTTTTGTTCAAAAGAGTCTAAGCTTACATTCAATAGGCCTTTTGCTGTATTAATTTTATCATCATCTTGGGCAGTCAGTTTAGCAGGTAAGTATTTATCCTTACTGAGAGGTGGAGCGGATAAAGGATCAAATTCCCCCAATTGAACATTGTAGTTTGAGTTGGGCGCGACGTAAAAATTACTTCGATAATCCTTAATTTTAATTGCAATTAAGCGGGTTTCCTTTACCTGGTGTTCAAACGAGAAACTTCCATCATTTCCGACGACAGACTCACCCACTAAAATTGGTTGTTGGCTAAATAAATCAGTATAGAAAATTAACTTTATCGGTTCACCGATATAACTTTTCGCCACACCACTGAAGGTAGAAGCAAAATTACTTAGGGTACTACAAAGAATTGTGAATACAATTAATGCTCTCATTTTTTTAGAAAATTGGCAGGAACAAATTCAGAGATATCTCCGCCATTTTTTAAAATTTCTCTGACTACTGTGGAACTAATAGCAGAATGTTCAGGTTCACTTATAAGAAATACGGTGTCCAATTCTGGAGCCATTTTTTTATTCATAAGTGCTATAGTTCTTTCAAACTCAAAATCACTGGCAGTTCTCAGCCCTCTCAATATATGATCAGCACCTATGGATTTACAATATTCAATTGTCAATCCTTGGTAGGACGAAACACTGATTTTGGGTTCATTTTTAAAGCAATTTTTCAGTGTCGAGATTCTTTCTTCAAGTGTGAAGAAGTAGTTCTTGTTACTATTGACACCAATAGCGAGTATTATTTCGTCAAATAGCGGTAGAGCGCGATTAATTATCGCTTCATGTCCGACGGTAATGGGATCAAAACTTCCTGGAAAAACAGCCCTTTTCATTCGACAAACTTACTTAATCCTCTTCGCTAGCGCTAAAGAAGCTAAAATTCACATGACCAAACTTTCTAGTAAAACGAAAATGAGTTTTCATTTCAAAGTTGTGTTCTTTTCCATGTTCTAAAATAAACCAACCTTCACTATCGAGCCAATTATGTGCAAACACTAAATCTGGCAGGTCAGTAAGTTCTGGAGATTGATAAGGAGGATCTGCAAAAATTAAATCAAAGGATTTTTCATTTTCCTTCTTCAAGAATTTGAAAACATTTTGTTTAGAAACACGAATTTCTAAATTTAAATCCTTGATGGTGCTAATTTGAAATGCAATACAATTTCTGTTTTGTTCAACGGAGAGTACCATTTCAGCGCCTCTGCTTGAAAACTCTAATCCAATATTTCCAGTTCCGCTAAAAAGGTCTAACACACGGAGACCTTCAAAATATATTTTATGATCGAGTATATTGAAGAGACCTTCTTTCGCAAAATCGGTAGTAGGTCTAGTAGGGATGTTTTTGGGAGCGACCAATCTTCTCCCTTTATGTTTTCCTTTAATTACTCGCAAAGCAGTAGTTGAAATGAGGAGAAATATGTTGCATTTAATTCTTTTGAACTATGAAAACTGTCCTTCTGTGGTAAGGATTTGATTTTAATAAATCGTTTAATTTCAGCAAGATCGAACTCAGTAGAAATCAAATTTCCACCAATATAACAGTCTATAAAATCTTTGTTAATTCCTATTTGCTCCAGGGTATAGAGCGTGTAGTAAAGAATATCCTCTGTTGTATTTACCTTAAAATGGTTGTGAAATTGGAGTTCGCCGTTAGATTTAATAATCAACTCAATTGCTTCGTCTAGCACAATCAAAAGCAATACATCTTTGGAAATAGACTGCATAGTGAAATTGACATACAATTCTCTTGAAGAAAATAATTCTGGAGCTTTGAATTTTTGAGAAGCCCACGTTGCCTCTTCCTCAGGAAATATATAGGCTAGTTTACCAAATGAAGCAGATTTAATACGCATCATTTTACAATCCTCTTGAGGTAACCCATGCTCAAACACAAATATTTTTTGAATTGTTTCATTATCAAGTGCACTTGGAAAAAGAGTCACTATGGGACTGTAAAATCCAACTTTAGTTTCTAAGAAATCTGCACGTTGATAAGGAAGTTTTGCAAAAGCTTCATTGCAAGATTCATCTACAGATTTGGAACTCAGTAACGAGAATTTGTGATGCGAAAGAAAACGACTTCCATTCTTTGAATAAGTGCTGAAAGAAATCGATTTTTCAGAAAAGAAAACAAGGAGCAACAAACTTGTTTCGTCATCCCAATTTACAGTTTCGACTGTATAGTTATCCGATTGAGCGAGCGAAGAAATAGCGATTGTGATTTATTCTCCCCAATTACCTGCGGTACTTGGATCAACCATTGACCCAACTTGAAGTACATCGTAAATATCAAATGGAGCAGCGTCTGTTACTTTAAAAACAGGAACTTTAACTCTACCTCTTTCAACATGTCCTGCATTCATCTTAAAAGCCATTCTAGAAAATGGTACAAAAGGAAGCGAATCAATGTGAAAAGTACCTTTTCTATCCCCTAAGTATTCTGTATTAAAGATTGATATTCCAGCTGGAATAGCAGTGGTATCGCGTTTAATAATTCCCAATTCAATTGCTTGAGCTTCAGTTAGAGTATCTGGTGCAGTTCCTACCGATTTGATTACCAATATAGAGTCGTTTTTTAAAAACGTCATCATAGTATCCAGTTCAGATGTAAATTTCCCGTACTTCTCTTTATATTTCATTTGAACTTCACGAATATCTTTCAAATTCTGAATTACATACGAGTATCTCTTGTTCTTTTCAGCTTGAAAATCCAGAGGATCTTTAATTGATTTGTAATTGACGAACATTAATCCAATAGAAACAACAACTAAAAGGGCAAACACTATCAAACGAGTAGACTTAGAAAAGAGGTCTAAAGTGCTTAGGGTTGCAATAATGCCAACCAATAAAATGGCTGAACCTCCAAAGTTAAACCACCCAGTTTGCGTATTGGTTAATCCAAATAACAAAATAGCTAATCCAGCGAAGGCTAAAACTATAGGGGCAATGGCATTTTTAATTTGCATAAATCTTTAATTTTTTACTATAAGAAACGCACAAACTTACAATTTTTTTTAAACGAAAAATTACGGATGATAATTCCTTAAAACTCCTATAAACATTGACATAATCATAAATACAAAAACTAGTAATTAACCTATTTTTGACACATGCAAGGAACAGAAGTTCGCAATCAAATATTAAAACAATTAAATCTAACTCCTACTCAGGATCAATTTAGATTTATTAAAAGTTTCAGTGACTTTATTGCAGGAGAATTGAATGTTCAGGTTTTTATTTTACGTGGGTATGCTGGTACCGGTAAAACCACAATGGTAAATACTCTGGTTAAAGCATTACCGCATCTAAAGTTATTTTCAGTTTTATTAGCTCCTACAGGGCGCGCAGCCAAAGTACTCACATTGTATACCAGTAAACGCGCAAGTACTATACACCGAAAAATTTATCAAACAGTAGATAGAGGCGGAGGTACTGTTGGTTTTAGATTGGCTAAAAACACTGCAAAAAATACAGTGTTTTTTGTTGATGAAGCGAGTATGATTAATGGAAAAAGTCAGCATCAAGGAGAGGGATTTGGACAAATGCATTTACTGTCTGATCTTATTGATTATGTGCGAGATGGTGAAAACTGTCAACTTGTATTTATTGGTGATATTGCTCAGTTACCGCCAATAAATGAAAAGGTTAGTCCGGCCTTAAGTAAATCGTTGTTGCGAGGACAGTTTGGTATGGACAGCGAAATGATTGAAATAAGAGAGGTCCTTCGTCAGGCAAAGGACTCAGGGATTTTGTTTAATGCTACAAAATTGCGAAATCAGCTCTTCGATAATCAGTTTACTCCTCAATTTGATTTGGATGATTTTTCAGATATTCAGTCCATTTCAGGTGGCGAATTATCAGATTTTTTAGAGGATTCATACGGGCGATCTGGAATTGAGCAAACGTTGTTATTGTGTCGTTCAAATAAATCAGCAAATAAGTTCAATCAAGAAATTAGACACCGGATTTTATTTCGTGAGGAACGAATTGAAGGTGGAGATATGTTGATGGTGGTGAAAAATAATTATTTCTGGATTGAAGCTACTAGTAAGCCTGGATTTATCGCCAATGGGGATGCATTGGAGGTGCTGAGTGTTGGGCAATTAGAAAATAAATATGGTTTTGAATTCGCTAATGTGGAGGTCAGAATGGTGGATTATCCTAACGAAAAACCAATAAACGTAAAAGTGCTGTTGGATACACTTTACGTTGAGTCGCCATCGCTACCCCAAAAAGATTTGGATAGGTTATATAACGAGCTTATGGTAGAATATAGCCACCTGAAAAATAAGAAGGCTATTCATTTTAAAATTAAAGAGGATTCTTATTATAATGCTTTGCAAATAAAGTTTGCATATGCCGTAACATGCCACAAAGCTCAGGGTGGGCAATGGAAAGAAATCTATGTAGATCAAGGGTATTTAAATCCAGATCATATGGGTGTAGAATATACACGTTGGTTGTATACCGCCATAACTAGGGCTACAGAAAAAGTGTTTTTAGTTAATTTTAATCCTACATTTTTTTCTGATTATGAATAGTAACTATTTTGAATTAATTGATGATTTCCTATCAGATAGTGATACTATTCTCGAAAAACTGACTGATGAAGTTAGCTGGGAAGAAAGAGAAATTAAAATTTTCGGAAAAACATATAATCAGCCAAGATTAGTTGCGTGGCAAGGTGATTTACCCTATAAGTATTCCGGTGGTATCTGGTCTGCTGCGCCATTTTCAGAAACGGTGTATTTATTGAAAAAAGCTGTCGAATTGGAAACAGAAACTATCTATAACGGAGTGTTATTAAATCTTTATCGTGATGGTCGAGATAGTATGGGTTGGCATTCAGATAATGAAAAAGAACTGGGCTTAGCACCAATAGTGTCATCACTTTCATTTGGAGCTGAGCGAAATTTTCGCATTAGATCAAAGCGAGAAAAAGGGAGTTCTTTTTCTATTGCACTGCGCAATAATTCACTGTTTGTGATGAAACCAGGATGTCAAGATTTATACGAGCATACTCTTCCAAAAACTTTAAAATCAAAAGGAATTAGGATAAATCTTACCTTTAGAAAATTATTTTGATTGTTATTAAGAACGGATAAATCATGAAAATAATAATCATAACTACTCTGTTTATAGGAGTTTTGGTAAGCACTTTTTCTCAAAATCGGTCAATAAAATTTATTGATAATTCGATTGACAAGGCAATCGTAAAGGCACAAAAACAGACAAGCTTATTTTTTTTGATACTTATACTGCTTGGTGTGGTCCATGTAAATGGATGGCAGCAAATATGTTTACGAACTACACTGTTGCTGATTTTCACAATGAAAACTTCATTAATTTAAAGTTAAATATGGAGAAAGGCGATGGAAAAGAATTTGCGAAAACGCATTCAATTCGGTTTTATCCGACCCTATTATTTATAAATAAAAATGGGGAGCTTTTTCACAAGCAGGTTGGCACTATGAGAGCTTCTCAGAGTTATGTCGATTTAGGAAAGAATACTAATAATCCAAAGGAAAATTTGTTAGGTATGTATCAACGATTTACTGGAGGAGAAAAATCGCAGGAATCCATTGAGAAGTATCTGAAGGTGCTTAAATCAGCATACGAACCAACCGATGAAGTTTTGAATATCTATTATGAAGGCCTTTCTGAAAATCAGTCTTTAAACCCTGAAACATCGGATATTATTACTTTATACGACAAATCTGTTGACTCAAAAGCCATGACCTATATTCTAGAGCATAGAGATGAAGTTAAATCGGCTTATCCTGAGCAAGATGGTGAATTTTTATACAGAAATCATGAGTCATGGGTAATGGAGCACGTTTCGGGGAAACAGGCAAATAGAAAGGAAATGGAAAAAAGAATGATTGCTGTTAAAAAACGCAACATTACAGGTTGGTAAAAAATTATTTTAACTCTAGATTTAAAGGAGTTACAAAAAGAAAAGCGAATGGCTAATTTTGTGAAATCGCTGCTGCCGATGTGGGACAGTATTTTGCAGATGACTAATAGCTTTAAATAGTTTTGCTTGGACAGTGTTTGAGAATACGGACAATAAGGAATGTTTATTGGAGGCAATAAACTGGACTGATATCGTTATTGCAAAGCTTCCAAATCTAGGAGTATTAGACACTAAAGCGACTTTACTTTTTAAATTAGATAGGAAAGAAGAAGTGATAAAAGTTCAAACCGAAGCAATTGAACTAGGGAAAGAAAATGGCATGCCTGATATTGAGTTAAAAGACTATCAGGATACTCTCAAGAAATTTAAAAAATAGAGCGTATTAGAACTCGAGTTTTTATGAATTTGAAAAGCAATAAAATGTATTTTTTGATTGCTTTTTTTATGTTTTTATTAATATCTGTGTTTGCTGTTGCTCAGGATACCACGGTGTTATCGGTCAACAAAAACATTCGATTAATTGACGGTGCAAAGTATATGCATGCGGATCTTATTTTAGGTAATGAACATCAATTCGAAGGAAAGGTTTCCTTTAATGAAGATAGCACTATTATGCGCTGTGAAAGCTGCAAATACTTCTTCCAAACAGGAAATATTGGTATTGATTTAGCTGAAGTTGATTTAGAATTAAATCCAGCTACTAATGCGGCTAAAGTTTATTTCAGAAAAAGTTACACGGAGACTTTTATAATCCCTACAAAACTGAAAATTCAAATTATTGAAATGGATTTTGATATTCGAAGCGACCAACCTGCGCTTATGAATCCATTGGTAACTGATGAATTTTTAATTTTTGAAAGAAGTCAATTAGTGTATTATAATGGTTATCAGGATAGTACTACTTGGTTGGCAAACAAAGTAAAAATTGACCTAAAGAAAGGGGATGTATACATCGAAGGAATTGAGGTGTTTAAACCATATGATTGTGAAATAAAAACGTTAGATAATAGCCTGAAGATTAATAAGAAAGGAAACTTCTATCCTCTGCAAAATGCAATTCTCCGATTTACAAGATACGGTGATATTCATGAAATCCAAGCTACTAAAGTTGGCTTTAAAAAACAATCAACTTTCTTCTCTGCAAAAGGGTTTATCGAAGAAAAAGACGAAAAATATTCAATAAAAAAGATTCACCCTGAACGCGTTGGAGGAATTTATCAAATAACTGGAAAAGTAAAGGGAGTTAACTAAACTTTTACTCCAAAGGCAAAATCAATAGGACTATTTTCGGGTTTAAAACCTCGCGCTGGACTGTATTCTCTTCCATAAAAAATAATTTGAAGATGGAGTTTATTCCACAATTCCCTCGGAAACAATCGTTTCGCATCCTTCTCTGTTTGTTCAACAGACTTCCCATTCGTGAGCTTCCAACGTTTCATTAATCGGTGTATGTGCGTATCTACAGGAAAAGCCGGTATTCCAAAAGCTTGAGCCATAACAACTGAAGCTGTCTTATGACCAACTCCAGGTAGTTTTTCTAATTCTTCGAATGATTTGGGGACAACTCCATTATGATGTTCCATCAGCAACTTTGAAAGATTTACTATTGCTTTTGATTTTGTGGGAGAAAGTCCGCAAGGCCTTATTATTACTCTAACCTCTTCAGTGTCCTGTTTAGCCATTGTTTTTGGATTATCCGCCAATTCAAAAAGGGCAGGAGTGACTGTATTTACTCTAACATCCGTGCATTGGGCAGAAAGAAGCACAGCAATCAATAACGTGTATGGGTCCTTATGATCTAATGGAACGGGAGTTTCGGGATAGAGCCTCTCCAAAGTCTCAAGTACGAAGTCAATTTTTTCTGCTTTTTTCATACTGCGAATCTAAATTCTATTTCAAGAAAAGGATTTAAACAATTTTAGAAACTCTCAAATTTTAGATAATTTACATTTGTTCTATGGAGTTAGACTGTATTAGCTACAAAGACATTGATTTTTTACCCAAGTTAATGTCCGATTATTTAGAAAGAGAACCAAACCTTGGGTCTTTGTTTAATCAGCCTCCAACCCTCAAAGGGTTTAAAAGCACAATTGAAAATCGTCAATTTTCTGACGATAAAAGAGCTGTTTTAAGTGAAGTATTGAAAAGTCAATATCTGGGAATTGATAATGCTAATCAGCAACTTTCTGCAATTGAATTGCTAAAAAAACCAACAACCTTTACCGTTACGACTGGACATCAATTGTGTTTGGGGACAGGTCCAATGTATTTTATTTATAAGATTTTATCAGTTGTTAAGCTTTCTGTAAAACTTAAAAAAGAATTTCCTGAGAATGATTTTATTCCTATTTACTGGATGGCAACTGAAGATCATGATTTTTTAGAAATCAATCACTTTAACACTTCAAAAAAGCTCTACGAGTGGAGAGGTGAAAACGACATTGCTGTAGGATGGAAAGAACCTGAGGTTAATGACCTTATTCTAGAACTTGAAAATGATATTGAAAAAAACACTTCAAGTAAAAAATGGTTGGAACTTCTTAAAGAAGCTTATTCTAAAAAGGATTTGGCAAGTGCTACACGTAATTTGGTGCATTGTTTTTTAGGGAAATTTGGAGTGGTTATAATTGATGGCGATGATGCGCAGTTGAAGCAAATTTTTGCTCCTAAAATGAAACAAGAAATCGAGCATCAAACTAGCTTTAATTCAGTTGCAAAGACGATAAAGCAACTCAATAAAATTGGATATAAGGAGCAAGTTTCACCTCGAGATATCAACTTGTTTTACTTATCAAAAACATCGAGAATAAGGATTACCAAGAAGGCGGCAGGCTTTGAATTGGCCGATAAATCCAAAACATGGACGAATGTTGAGATTGTAAACGAAATAACATCGCGTCCAGAATTATTTAGTCCAAACGTTTTATTGCGTCCACTTTATCAAGAAACCATTTTACCTAACCTAGCTTATATTGGTGGAGCTGGTGAAATGAGCTATTGGTTCGAACTTAAATCCATGTTTGAGAATTTTGAAATTGATTTTCCGATTTTAATGCTTAGGAATTCTGCTGTGTTAGTTTCTAAAAGAGATGCGGAGCGACTTTCTAAATTAAAACTGGAGTGGGAAGACCTTTTTAAGTCTGAGAGTGATATAGAAAAGATGCTTGTGGAGATTCATGGAAATAAAAACTTGAATCTCGATGCTTATCGTTCCAAAATTGAGTCAATTTTTAAAGAGTTGAAATTACTGTCGGGTTCTGTTGACACTACTTTAGAGCCATCTTCAGAAGTTTCTAAAACGCGTTCTTTAAAATCTATTAATCGCTTAGAGAAAAAACTAATTAGAGGTGAAAAGTTGAATTTAGAAACTGATCTTGAAATGATGTATCGGGTAAAAGGTTCTGTATTTCCTAGCGGAAATTTTCAAGAGCGTTATTACAATATTGCTGAGTTTTACCCAAGAATAGGTGATGAACTTTTCGATAAACTATTTGAAGCATTTAATCCATTACAGCCTGATATTACAGTGCTTGAGTTTTAATTAGCGGAAGAATTTTAAGGTCTTCAGCTCAGCAATTTCATTTCTCAATACCAAAAAGTGTATACCTCTTTCGAGCTGGCTTAGTTGGATAGTTATCATTTGAACTCCAGCCTCTTCAATCACAAAGTCAATCTTTTTTCTAGTTACAATATATTTGACTTAATCGGTAGTAATTTATACCAAAATCAGTTTGATATCCAACTAAACTGTACTTGTTTAAATCGTTTGATATTCACTTTCCTGATAAGGTTCCTGTTTTCGGAATGGCCATTGTCAATTTTGAATTATATCGATAAGCTATCAGAGCCTTCCACAGTTCTTGATCCACTCAGATCAATGTAAAGGGTGAGAGAGAATAGATAGTTATAGAAATTGCAGGAGAAATCCATTTCGCATTTCCTTCAGTATCTCTAAATTCTATTTTTTCATTTACGACTGAAATATATCCTGAGGCATTTTGTAAATTAATATGTGAAGTGTCCGCACTCTAATTTACTCCAGCAGTGTCTATAGTTATAACAGATGGAGATCCAAGAACGTCCTTATTGTTTTGACTCGTGAAATTTTCGACATACAAAGTCGTCTGACTTTAAGAATTAAAAAAAAATATAGTAGTAAAAGAGAGAAGGATTAGTTGAGTTATTCTTTGATTTATGTTTGGTTTCCTACTCAATTTAAGTTAATGTTTTTGTAATTTGATTGATATTGCGGATTGTTTATGTTTTTGTTATAAAAAGGGAGCGTTTTGATTGGTCTCATTCTAGGGTAAAGATACTTTTGCGTATGCAAGATACAATCCTCATTCTAGATTTTGGTTCTCAGTACACTCAACTCATTGCTAGACGGGTAAGAGAATTAAACATTTACTGTGAAATTCATCCTTTTAATAATTTCCCTAAAATTACTTCTGATATAAAAGGAGTTATTCTTTCAGGGTCACCTTTCTCTGTTAGAGATGAGAAATCTCCGATTCCAGATTTAAGTGCAATTAAAGGTAAACTACCTTTACTAGGCGTATGCTATGGCGCACAGTTTTTAGCGAATCATTATGGAGGAGAGGTAGTAGCTTCTTGGCATCGAGAATACGGAAGAGCTAATCTTACCTATATCGATAAAGCATCTGAGTTGTTTTCCGGAATAGAAACTGGATCTCAAGTATGGATGAGTCATGGTGATACCATTTCTAAATTACCGGAAAACTATTCGCGGATTGGTAGTTCAAAGGCTGTTGAAAATGCGGCCTTTAAAATTGAAGATGAAACAACCTACGCTATTCAATTCCACCCAGAAGTTTATCATACAACTGACGGACTTATCCTTCTAAAAAACTTTGTAGTCAAAATTTGTGGTTGTGATCAAAACTGGACTCCTGCTTCTTATATTGACACAACTGTAGCCGAACTCAAGGAAAAAATAGGAAACGATAGAGTGATTCTTGGCCTTTCGGGTGGAGTAGATTCTACCGTTGCTGCAACACTTTTAAGCAAAGCGATTGGTGAAAACTTGTATTGTATATTCGTTGATAATGGATTGCTGCGTAAATATGAATTTGAAAGCGTTTTAAAACAATATGAGCACTTAGGCTTAAACGTTAAAGGAGTAGATTCTAAATCGAAATTTTATAAGGAATTAGAGGGCGAATCTGATCCAGAAACGAAACGAAAAATAATAGGTCGAGTTTTTATAGAAGTATTTGACGAAGAATCGCATTTGGTAGAAGATGCAAAATGGCTTGGTCAAGGAACTATTTATCCAGATGTGATTGAATCAGTTTCTGTAAATGGTCCATCGGCAACTATAAAATCGCATCATAACGTTGGTGGATTGCCTGATTATATGAAACTAAAAGTGGTCGAGCCATTGCGGTCATTGTTTAAAGATGAGGTTCGCAGAGTTGGAAAAGAGTTAGGATTAGCAGCAGATTTACTAGGAAGACACCCTTTTCCCGGTCCTGGCTTGGCAATTCGAATTTTAGGAGATATTACTCCAGAAAAAGTGGCAACGCTGCAAGAAGTCGATCATATTTTTATTCAAGGATTAAAAGATGAAGGCTTGTATGATGAGGTATGGCAAGCAGGAGCAATACTTTTGCCAGTGCAAACGGTAGGGGTAATGGGTGATGAGCGTACTTATGAAAATGCAGTAGCTTTGAGAGCAGTTTCCTCTACAGATGGAATGACTGCAGATTGGTGTCATTTACCTTATGAATTTTTGGCACGTATTTCGTCTGAGGTTATCAATAAAGTAAAAGGAATTAACAGGGTAGTTTATGACATTAGCTCTAAACCACCAGCTACAATTGAATGGGAGTAATTTGAAAGTTTTACTAAGAATAATTTTTGTTTTTACCTGTGTTTTATACTGCAGAAAGTGCTATTGCTCAGCAGTTTAATCAAAAGCAAGTTCAGTTGATTGATGGTAAAACGTATTACCTCCATAGGATTGAAAAAGGCAATACGCTGTATTCTTTAAGTAAAATGTATTCGGTTAAGATTAAAGATTTAATTAGGGAAAATCCTCAATTGGAGGAAGGGCTGAAGATTGGACAAGTAATTCGAATTCCGGTTAAAAAAGTGGATACTAAAGCAGCGGCAAATAATCCACCTAAAGCCGAAGGTAAATACTTGGTTCATAATGTAATCGCTAAAGAAACAATGTATTCTTTATCTCGAAAGTATGAGATAAGTGCCGATAATCTCGTAAAGAGCAATCCTCAAACTAAGGAGGGCCTTAAAGAAGGGATGGAACTAAGAATTCCAATAGAGCAAAATATTGTTACTAATGTGAGTGAAAATGTAATTGTACCAGCAGTTGAAGATTCTTTTGAATTGCATTTTGTAGAACCTAAAGAGACACTTTATTCTTTAGCCAAGGAATATGATTTGAACATGGATAGTATTCGAATCGTAAATAATGGATTAGCTGATGGTCTAAAAGTGGGTACAACCATTCGATTGCCCATTGCTAAAGCAAAATCGATTTCTGTTTCTGATGCATTAGCAGATATTATTCCATTAAAGGAAGACTCAAGTGTTTTTAAAGAAGAATACCAGATAGTGATAATGCTTCCGTTTTATTTTGATTTAAACGATACCTTAGAACAAAAGCGGAGAAGTTTTGAACCCGAAAAAATTCTACCAGCATCTGAAGTTGCTATGGGAATTTATACAGGAGTTAAACTTGCGTTGGATAGTTTACGAACTAAAGGCTATAAATTCAAAGTGCTGGTGTATGATAGCAAATACGATCGGAAATCAAGAAGCAATCAAGTAGTTAAAGATATCCTTTTGGACATGGAATTAGTTAATACGGATTTATTTATCGGGCCATTATATCGTCCAAATTTTGAGGTAGTTCAGAAATACGCAGATGCAATTGGGGCAGCGAGTATTTCGCCAGTACCTCAGAGTAACAGCATTTTGGATACGAATCTTAGAACAATAAAAGTGAACTCAGGAAGTAAAGCTCAAGTAGATTTTATTCGAAATATGGCTCTGACTAATTTTAAAGATAAGAACCTGGTTTTGATTGAAAATAATGAATTAAAAGATGTTTTGTTAGTGGAACACTTCAAAGGAATTTACAACGGTGATACAAACGAAGTAATTTTCAGTGAAGTGAATACGAACTTCCAACGTCTTAAGATTTGGGATTTTGACACTGCAAAAATCAAATACCTGTTAGACGATTCAATTCCAAATGTATTGGTGATGCCGTTGAATAGTAAGACTTTTGTAACTAGAATGTTGAATGCTTTGAACCGATATTCAAAAGATTATGATATTACAGTTGTAGGAATGGATTCGTGGAGCACTTTCGGTTATTTAGATATTAAATATTTGAATAATCTAAAGGTGCATATCCCTTACAATCAGTTTGTAGATTACAATTACAGTGCAACCGCTGAGTTTATTGTGAAATATAGAAAAATCTACAAATCGGATCCAAATGACTGGACCTTTTTAGGCTATGATATAGGGTTGTACTTTTTAGAATCGTTGCAGAAATACGGTAATGGTTTCTATGAAAATTATCCAACGGACACCTACCGAGGAGTGAGTAAGGATTTCAAATTTTCAAGATTAAATCCAAACGGCGGTTTTGAAAATACTGCTCTAAAAATGGTGAAAATTGAAAACTATTTTTACGTTGAGGTTGAATAAATGAGTTACCAAGAGCAAGTAATTGAATGGTATAAATCTTTGCAGGATAATATCTGTGCAGGATTGGAAAAAGCCGACGGATTAGCAAAGTTTCAAGAAGATAATTGGAGTCGTCCAGAAGGTGGAGGCGGAAGATCTCGTGTTATTCAAGACGGAAACGTTTTTGAAAAAGGAGGGGTTAATTTTTCTGCAGTTCACGGTGTGCTGCCCGATACTATTAAAAAGGCTTTGGGTGTTTCAAAATCCGAGTTTTTTGCCGCAGGAGTATCCATCGTTTTGCATCCAAAAAATCCATGGGTTCCTATTATTCACATGAATACACGCTTCTTCGAGATTGAAGGAGAAACTTGGTGGTTTGGTGGTGGAATTGATTTGACTCCAATTTATATTAACGACCAAGAAACCAAAGGATTTCATTCGGAACTAAAATCCACTTGCGATCAATTTGACGCTGAGTATTTTCCGAAATTTAAAGAATGGGCAGATAATTATTTCTTTATAAAACACAGGAACGAAACGAGGGGAGTAGGTGGCATTTTCTACGATCGATTAAACGACAGAGATTGGAGCGAACTCTTCGATTATAACAAAGCCATAGGCGATACTTTCTTAAAGGCGTATTTGCCCATTGTAAATGCAAATGCAAACAAACCCTTTAGCGAAGAGAACAAGAACTGGCAACTGATCAGGAGAGGGCGTTACGTGGAATTTAATTTGGTTTACGATAAAGGAACCAAATTTGGTTTGGAAACGAACGGACGAATTGAATCTATTCTGATGTCCTTGCCTACACATGTTAGCTGGCCATATAACTTTCAACCAAAAGAAAACAGCGAAGAGCAGCAGACTTTGGAGAAATTGAAGAAAGGAATTGCTTGGTAATTGGTTGTGTATTGAAATGGATGAAAGACTTCTACCACAATACCCTAGTGGAATTTTTAAACTCATCCATGGAAGACTTTTTTAGAATAAGATTTTCAATTACATTTTTATCTCCAGTTGTTAACTCTACAATGTTCCAATTAATAGTTGTTTTATTTATAAATTCATAAACTAAAAGACTTGATTTTTTCCATTCGGAATTTTGTTGAATTCAAGGATAGTTTTATCGTGATTTGTAAAATATCCTGGCAGAGTCTTTTTGTTATTTTTAAAAATGAGTCGAGCACATAGCCTAGGCGAAGTTGTGTTCATTTTTACTATTAAATTGGTATTTTCTTCTGACTCAATGAATTTGTCAGCGTTGATACACCCTAACTTATTAGTAGTAATAAAAATCTTATCAATTTCATTAAACTGTTCTTCATTCATTTCAAATTCAATCTTTTCGCAAGAACAATCGAAGGAGTTTTCTGGAATACGAATTTTAACAAATTCGCCATATATGTATTCCTCTTCAGATTTTTTTATTGTGGTTATTTTTGATTTTAATCTAGAGGTATCTACTATTCCTGAATGCGTGTAAGTATCTGGCCTATAAATAACTAAATTGTAAATACCGCTTCTATTGGTAAAGTTTCTGTATGCTTTATTTATAGATGAAATAACCTTTTTAGGACTGGCTAATGGGGTAAAAACATATTTAATATTAAGAGGCTGTATCGTTAAAGAATTCGTGCAATAATTGATGATTTTGTTACTTCTACTTCTACTAAATCCAATTTTATCTTGATCCTCTAATTTCTTCAATTCTTTTGAAGAAAGAACACTAATCAATAATTCGTCGCCATTCTTTAAGTTTAAGTAAGCCTCTTTAATTTGCTGAGCGATTTCGTCATTAACCTTTGAAGATTTGTTTTCAAAAACAAGGTTTATTTGAGCCCAAATTGAAGAGCTTAACAGGAATACAACGGCAGTAAATAAGACCGCTTTTTTCATCAGATATCAATATTTAGTTAATAACTGAAAATGAAAATAAAATTTTTGGCTGTACTTCCTTTAGTTATCAATAAGTTGAATCATTTCTTTTTATAGTCTGCCGGTTTTCTGGCAATGAACGGGTAGCTTATTAATAGAAGAACTCACTTTATTTTGTAACCAACACTTGTTCTGTGGTTTTAACGATATTTTTAATAACGCTATCCAATTCATTTGCTGAGGCCATTAGGTGCTTTGAAAACTCTTCTTTTTCATCAGCTGATAAGGTCACGGAACTCAATACATCTATCAATCCCATTATGTTTGTTAATGGTGCTCGCACTTCATGCGATTGGGTCCATGCAATTTGTTTTAGTTTTTCGTTTTGAGCTTCAATGGCCTTTATATGCTTATAGCGTTCCGTAATGTCTGTTACTAATACGACTTTAGCCTCTTTTCCTTTGTATAATATATTATGAGCTCGAAGATCGACAATGATTTCTTTTCCGTTTTTATTTTTATGCACATGTTCGCCAAAGAAGTGGCGTGCTCCCTTTTGTGCCGGAAATTTTAGAGCCTCATCTAATTTTGAGTATTCAGATTTTGGTCTTATTCCTCTTAATGTCATATTCAGGAATTCCTTGTAAGAATATCCGTAGCGCTCAATTGCAGCTTTATTAACATCCAGAAACTTTAAAGTAGCTATTTCGAAAATATACTGAGGCTGTGGGCTAAGGTTAAATAGATCAGAATAGCGGTGTTCTGATTCTTTAAGAGCGTTTTCGGATTTAATACGTTTTGATATGTCCATCCCTATACATTGTATTTCAGAAGGTTTTCCTTGAGCATCTGTAATACATACAAAGTCCCAAAGAGTAGTGCGAGTTTTTCCATCGCTGGTTGGTTTGTTGATTTCAATTTTAAACACCTTTTTAGGTTCTGCAATACATTTTTCTACTATTTCTTTTGTTCTTTTATGATGGTATTCCGAAATTGATGAAAAATAGTTGTTCCCTAATATTTTCCCATCAGGGTAAAGCCAACCAAATTCGTTAATAAATTTTTTGTTTACATAGGTGAAAATCAAATTTATATCAGTTCGAATAACAAAGTTGGTTTGTGATTCGGATAAACCTTTGTAATATGATTTACTCTTTTTTAGTTTCTTTTCGATAAGGACTCGCGTTGTTATATCTCTAGAGTTTGCTACTATTCCAACTATAGCTGAATCATTCATAAGGTCAGTTAAATCGCTTTCTAGCCAGCGCCAAGATCCATTACCATGTTTAATTCTGTAAGGTTTAAGCGTGAGCTGTTTTTTAGTTTTTAATTTTAGGAGACTTTTAGTAACCGCTTTTTTATCATTTGGATGAATAATATCAAAGTTATTTTTAGGGATTAATTCCTTCGGATTAATTCCTAAAATTTTTGTGGAAGAAGGGCTTATGTATTTGTTGTTGCCTTCATAGTCCATAATTGTAATTAAATCAGATCCATTTTGAACAAGGCCTTTAAATCTTCTTTCACTTTGCTCAACTTCCAACTCGTTTTCTTTTTCAATGGTAATATCTAGAATAATCGTGTCCCAAATAGTACTCCCGTCTTCTGCGCGTATTGGATTTCCAGCACCCCTGCACCAACGGATGGCACCGTCGGTATGGCGATGGCGCCATACGTGCTCCCAAAAGCTAAGTTCTTGCGCCGATTTCTGAATGGATTGTACGAGTACTTCTATATCTTCTTCTTCAATATTCTCCCAAATAAGCTGGCTATTTTTCATGACTTCTTCAGCAGAGAAACCCCAAAGATTTACAGCTCCTTCGCTTACCAATAGCAAATCGTCGCTGCCATCTGGGCGAAGCTTGTAGCGAAAAACTACACCGGGAATATTATTGGTAATGGTTTTAAATTGAGCTTCAGTATTTCTGATTTGGGTAATGTCGACATTAATTCCAGCTGCATCAATAATATTATTTAAGTACTGTGATTTAATTGTGAAGTTCTCTGTCATTTTTTTAAGACCAAAGTGCTCCTTACGATGTTTAAAAAACTGCAATACCTGATAAGCCAGTGATTTTAAAGCTTTCAATTGTTTTGGCTCGAGCTTTCGGGGTTTAGTATCGATTACGCAAAGTGTGCCTAAAGCATTACCCTCATTACTTACTAAAGGTATTCCTGTATAAAAAACAATTTCAGGGTTTCCAGTAACGAGTGGATTGTTCTTGAAGCGATCATCCTCTCGTGCATCTTCTACAATAAAATACTGCAGAGGATTGTTAATAGCATGGGTACAAAACGACTGCTCGATTGGCGTCTCGTTGATATCTAATCCATGATTTGATTTGAAGAACTGCCGTTTGTCAGAAACAAGAGAAACTAAAGAGATAGGAGTGTCACATATTAGAGCGGCTAGACTGGTTATATTG
Source organism: Flavobacteriales bacterium UBA6770 (assembly GCA_905181875.1). Classification (GTDB taxonomy): domain Bacteria; phylum Bacteroidota; class Bacteroidia; order Flavobacteriales_G; family Salibacteraceae; genus UBA6770. The sequence goes on along the minus strand of CAJIZH010000002.1, from coordinate 65,700 downwards.
TCGTATTCTTTTTCGGGAAGAGAGTCTAGAAGTTGCAATTGATTTAGGTCTTCAAGACGTTTCTCGTCAAAAGGTTGGTTCATAGACAAAGTATTTACATATCTTAAAAAATGCAATTTAACGAAAATAAATACGTTTCAACGATTTAACTTGTGATTCATTTTATATTTAATTTGTATCAATTTTTAGGTGAGTTTTGAATTGAAAATAAGCGTTTAAGCAAATCCAATAATAGTGCCCACAGTCTTTATTGAAAATAGCATTTTATCCTTTATTCATTATTATGCTGCCGCTAGTTCTCATGCATTGGGAAACCGAGGATTAATTATAAAATCAGGATTTCCATTTCTGAATTTTTAATCAACAAAGTTGAACTTTCAATTATTCATAAGAATAAGTCAGTTACTCAATCGATACGATTATAAAAAACCCAATTTCATTTTTGTAATTACTTGAGCTCTTTATTGCACTTTTTCCAAAAGGCGAAAAAAGAAGGAAAGAATCCTTTGACAGAAAACATCCAATCTCGTTCGTCTTGAGTTCCTTTAAAATGGAGATTAGTAGGATGCTCTTTAAAAATCATGGTTGATGTTCCTGCTAATTTCTGAAGCTCATCGAATTCACCCACAAAAACTTGAATACCTTCAATATTTTCAGACAATGAAAGCGCAAAATCAAGTGGTTTTTGAGCAACTGGATATTTAGTGAAAAAGCTAGGTTCCAATATCAAAACACGGTTAGCTGTTTTGTCTTGTCTCCATTTAGGGTCAAGATTATAGTAGCTGTAGACACAGGTTGGCAGTTGAGCATTTAGCACTAAATTCTTGTTTGTTGGAAGCTCAGTTTTTAACTCGAAGTTTTCTGTTACCTTAAGTATAGGTGGCGTTTCCATCGTTTCAAATTGTTCGTAGCTAACGTCTAAAAAGGTGTCGGATTGATCGCTTTCAAAGAAGTTGTTTATGTTTTCTTGATTGGCATAATATTTCTTGTTAGCATTTGCACCTGCAACCCATTGCCAGCTTAAGGCATTACTGGCCCAATCTCCGTCTAACAAATTGGCATACATCCATTGGGCAGGTTGAAACCAATGCGAATGACTAATATTACAAGTAATAGAAGCTATATACATGCGCATGTGGTTGTGCATGTAGCCAGTGTTGTATAGTTCTTGAGTTGCTATGTCTATAGCCTCGATTCCTGTTCTTGCTTGAATCAGTGCAGTTGGAACTGCATGATTTGATACTGCGGATTGTTCGTGTTTTAAATCGCTATCGATTGCATTTCCTTTTACAATCCACACTTGCTGCCAATAGTCTCGCCAGGCTAATTCTTGAATCAATTTTACTGAATGAAAATAGGGGAGGTCCAAATCAAGAATATGTTGGAATACCATTCTAGTGGAAATCACTCCTCTTGCTATGTAAGGACTTAATCGAGTTACTGATCCAGATTTATGGTTTCTAGATGCTCCGTATTTTTTTGGGTTGATAGCTAGAACGCGCTCTTGGATTGATTTTAAATCTGCAGGAAAATTCATCGCTTGGTAATTTTATTGTTCGAAATACCGCGCTGACGTGAACATTTGAATCGAGTCATTTCAGCACTGCGCTTTTTTAGATGTTTACTGCTTATTCCGCTGTTCACTCTTTTTCTCCATAACCGAAATGATTTTGGTTTTAGCGTGCTGCGCATTACTTGGATAATCTCGTTTTCTTTTAATCCAAATTGAAAATCAATTGCTTCGAAAGGAGTGCGATCTTCCCAGGCCATCTCAATAATTCGATCGTGATCTCTTTCTGAAAATTCCATCATAGTGTTAATGACAGATTACAGTGTGATTGGTTTGATTGTTTGTGTCGATTAAGTAAGGAAATGCTAGATAAATCAGCTTGAGACGAGATAATCTTTGATTCAGGATTTTTGTTTTTTTACATTAAGCCATTTGCGAATAACTCGCATTTGGTTCAATGGGAATTTCGTATTACTTCAATTCTAAGTTGTCTAATAATAATTTAAAGTTTTCCTCTTTTTTGTTTCCAATCAGAAACATGATTTCTTCTATGTAATCACCAGAAAAGTTCGGTTGATCCAACTTTCGCCCTCTATAACCAGGGTACATATCTTTTAACGGAATTTCTATTTCTTGCCATTTTCCAGAGGTGGAAAAGGTTGTTATATAAGAATAGTAATCTCCGGAATTAGTTTTTACTCTAAACTGATATTGTTTGCCATCACCTTTAAGTTTAAGAACCACTTTAGAGTATTCCTTAGTTTCAATTTTTGGGAATTTATAGCGCAGCGATGAGAATCCGCCGTTATTTTCTAATGAGATTTTTCCTTCAAAAACACCAAAACCATCTTTACTTAACTTAAAGTTGCCTTTTGACCTTCCACCCATCACTCCATCGTCTACAATTACCCAATCTTCAACGTTGGATTTTTTGTTGAAATCAAAAATTACTGCTAGGCTCATTGAGGAAGATAATATCATAGTACAAATAAAGTATTTCATAATATATAGTTTGAATAAGGTTTTAATAAACGTTAGTTTTTATGCCGTTTATACTTGGTTATCTGCTTAAGCATTCCATTAAAGATAAAGCCATGAAATGGTAATACTGAGTACCAGTATAATCTACCTGCCAGACCTAAAGGTCTAAATGTTGCGGTTTGCGTAAGTTTATTGTTTACAACCTTAAACTCAAGCCAAGCTTCTCCGGGAAGTTTCATTTCTGCAAACAGTAGCAGGTGACCTTCTTTTTTATTCGCGTAGAGCACACGCCAGAAATCAATAGAGTCACCAACGTTTATCTTAGCTTGGTTCGTTCTTCCTCTTCTAAGACCAACGCCACCAAAAAATTTATCCAAAACACCTCTACTTTTCCACAACCAGGTGCCATAATACCAGCCAGTTTTTCCACCTATACTCCAAATTTTATCAATACTATTTTTACGATTTTCCATAACCCGAATTCTGCTGTCTTTAAAACAACCGAAAGAGGGGACAGTAATAAATTCAGATATATTAAATGTTAATCCGCTACTAGCATAGGCGTCTTTCCAACTTGATAGCGTCTGGTCATTGTCAATTTTATTAAATGCTTTTTTTAAAGCTTCCTTATAACTCAAGGGTTGAACTCCAAGAAGAGTACTCAGCATATTATCACGACAAATCACTTCAACTTTCATGCTGCTTACAAGTGATGTTGCAAGATTATAAGAAGTCGAGGTTACAAAATAAAGCCAGTATGATGAAAGTTTTGGAGTCATTACTGGAATAATTATTATTGTACGTTTTAAGTTACGCATTTTACCAAAATCCAAAAGCATGTTTTTGTAGGATAACACATCAGGACCACCGATATCAAAATTCTGATTAAATGTTTTTGGGTTAAATATGGACTTGGAGAGAAATGCAATAACATCAGTCACTCCAATTGGCTGGCATTTGGTGGTAAGCCACTTTGGAGTAATCATTATTGGTAGTTTTTCAACTAGGTCTCTTATGATTTCAAAAGAAGCACTTCCTGAACCAATAATTATTCCAGCCCGTAAAGCTGTAAAATTGTAATCTCCTTTACTTAGCTCTGTTTCGACATTTTTTCTAGAGCTTAAGTGCTTTGAAAGGTCAGATTCATTTATTATGCCTCCTAAGTAAATTAAGTGTTGAACGTTAGTTTTTCTAAGTGCATTGCGAAAGTTTATAGCAGAAAGTTCTTCTAACGCCGTATAGTCTCCTTCGGAAGACATAGAATGTACTAAATAGTACGCTCCATCAATGTCTTCTGGGATTGCATCTAAAGATGCTTCATCTAGAAGGTCTACCTTTATAACTGAAACATTTTTTTTTAGGGATTCAGGAGGGTTAAATCGCTTAACATCTCTGACACAGCAAATTACATCATGTCCAGCCTCAATTAGAATGGGAAGAAGTCGTTTGCCAATATATCCTGTGGAACCTGTAAGTAATATTTTCATTTTAATTAATCATAACATTCTAAGGCTAAAAAGTTAGGATAGCTTTTCACCCAAATTTTAATTTAAATGTAAGAATGATTTACTGATAAGAATGCTGTCGTTGGGACTAAAGTTGCTGGTGCTTCTTTGATTCATATATTTACCTAAGATAAATTTATTTTAATTTTTGCCAGATATAATCTAAGATTATACCTCATGGTTCTGTGCGCTAGCTTATTACCAGCTCTATTTAATTTTGAACTTCGTTAATTGAATTTTAACATAAATGATTAGTTTGAATTGCACTGATAGCCTTATTGCGAGCAGTATATAGTCAAATTCGATTTCTTGATAGAATTATTAGCTAAGTTTTAGTTCTGGAATCCATAATAATTTTGAGAATTAAAATTAGAATTCAAGGAAATAGCCGATAATTGAAGGAGGCTGTAGATTTTAATGTCTAAAAACACTAGTGAACCGCCCTTCATGTTCACTAAAATAACGCTGTTAACTTTCGTTAAATCTGTATAGTAATTCGGAAGCTTTTATGCTTTACTTTGTCAACATTAGATTGATGGTACTATAACTAGTAATGTTTCAAAATATTATTTAAAAAAAACTAGAAGTAATCACTTATGAAAAGACGATTAATGCGCCTGACTGTGTTCTTATTGCTGTTAAATCTTCCAACATTAATATATTGTCAGGTAGTTCAATTTGGTGCCCTTAATGAATTTGTGGCCTATACTGGGGCAGGAGCAGCGACAAATTCAGGAATTTTTAAAGGTAATGTCGGATCGAATTTAGGGATAATATCTGGGTTTTCGGGGTCACTTTTTACTGGTACCGTTCACAATGCTGATTCGTTAACTAATCAAGCTAAAGTAGATATACTTAGAGTTTATATTCATCTTAACGACATGTTTGTCACCGATCCAAATACTCACGCACCCGTATTTGGGGGTGGTGAGACTCTTACGCCAGGTGTTTATTCTATACCAGGAGCTGGGTCAATAGCTGGTGCTGTTAATCTTGATGGACAGGGAGATACTAATTCAGTATTTATTATTAAATATGAAGGAGCGCTTACCACAGGGGTTGGTGCAGAGGTCGTTTTAACTAGAGGAACGAGAGGGGCTAATGTATTTTTGATTGCTGAAGGTGCCATTACAATTGCGTCAGGCTGTGTGATCAGAGGATCTTTACTTTGTCATGCAGGAGCTATTTCTGTTGGCGTAAATGCTAACATAACAGGAAAAGTGCTTACCACAGAAGGAGCTATTACCTTTGCTGCTGGAGATACGGTAATTGGGCCTAATGGTCTTAACACAATACCCTTATCTTGTTCAGGTAAGTATACTCCTGCTCCTGATGCTGATGTTCTTGGAAGTGTGGGAGATTTCGCTCTTTTTACTAGCCTTGGTGCGATAGCAAATACTGCTTCATCTGGAATTGTCGGAGACATTGCCACGAATGGTGGCTCCCTAAGTGGTTTTGGTTCTTCAACTCATATTGGGTCTGCGACTCCTTCAGCTGCCATTATTTCCCAGGCTAAGACAGATTTGGATTCCGCCTATGCCAAACTTATGAGAATAGCTGTCACTGTTTCCACTCATGCTGCAGCTTTTGGATCTGGCGAAACTCTGAAAAAAGGAGTATATTCCGTGTCAGGAGCTGGTTCGTTAGCGGGGACTATTACGTTAGACGGTGAAAATGATCCCAATGCGATATTCATTTTTAAGTTTGGCGGGGCTTTTACTACAGGAGCAAAATCAAAAGTGATTTTCACTAACGGAACCCGGCGCTGTAACGTTTTTTGGATTTCTGAAGGTGCTACTAATATGGGTACCTACACATACATGAAGGGGACGATTATTGCTAATGGAGGGGCGAATAATTTGGCGGTAGGTGGCTTTGTAGAGGGGAGAATGCTTTCCACAGGTGGTGCTATAGGATTAGATGCTAGTGTAGTCTATAATGATCCATTATGTTTTCCGACTCCGGGTGCTGCATTGCCTATAGAATTATCAAGTTTTACTGCTACGATTATAGACGAGCATGTTCAGATTGATTGGGTAACGTCTGCTGAAATTAACCAAGATTATTTTAATGTAGAGCGATCGGTTTATGCTCAAGGAATTAATTTTAACTCAATCAGCGAAATAGTTGGTGCTGGAAATAGTGCTCAAACTTTAAGTTATTCTGTATTAGATTATGCTCCCTTATCAGGGGTGTCTTATTATCGGTTAAAACAGACTAACAAACTCGGGAATATTTAAAGGCGATGTTGGAACAAGTATAGGAGTATTAAGTGGATTTGGCGCAACATCAAATTTTATTGGTTCAGTATTTAATAATGATTCTGTAACCGACCAGGCTAAAGTAGATATTCTAAGGGTATACATTCATCTTAACAATATTTTCGTTACAAATTCAGGAACCCATGCGCCGATTTTTGGAAATGGTGAAACTATCGCAGCTGGTGTTTATTCTGTATCTGGAGCTGGATCATTAGCAGGCACATTGACTCTTGATGGAGGTGGAGATACTAATGCTGTATTTATAATCAAATTTCAAGGAGCATTTACAGCTGGGGTTGGATCAGAGGTCATTATAACAAAAGGAACGCGAGTTGCTAATATATTTTGGATTGCTGAAGGTGCTATTTCTATTGGTGCAAGCAGTCAAATACAAGGATCATTATTTTCACATCCTGGTGCTATTTCGCTAGGTACAAATGTGGATTTAAAGGGAAAAATGCTTGCTACCCAAGGTGCAATTACTATTGGACGTGGAAGTGTGGTAACTGGTCCTCCGAGTGCTATCACCATTCCAGTAGAATGCACAGGTAAGTTTACCCCTGCACCTGCTGTAGATGTTTTAGGAACCTGCTGGAGACTTTACTCTCTTTACTAGTTTTGGTGCGGTTGCGAATACTTCGTCATCTGGAATTGTTGGCAATGTTGGAGCAAATGGTGGTGCGGTAAGTGGTTTACTTTCTTCAACTCATGTTGGATCTTCTGCTCCTTCAGCAGCTTTTATGGCTCAAGCAGCAAAAGATTTGGATACAGGTTATAGCAAACTTGTTAAAATAGCAGTTACAGACTCTGGTCACGCGGCAGCTTTTGGTTCCGGAGATACCATGGACGCAGGAGTTTACTATATTGGAGGTGCGGGATCTTTAGCAGGGACAATTATATTAGACGGTAATAATATTCCTGATGCAGTATTTATTTTCAGGTTCAATGGTGCCTTTACAGCAGCAGCGCAATCAAAAGTAATTTTTATTAATGGAACACGTCGTTGTAATGTTTTCTGGATCTCAGAAGGAGCGAGCTCTTTAGGTGCTTTCGCTTACATGAAGGGAACGGTTTTAGCGAATAAAGGGGCAAATAATATGGGGGCCGGTGGATTTATAGAAGGAAGAATGCTTTCTACAGGTGGTGCAATAGGATTAAGTACTGCTGTAATTTATGATGATCCTTTGTGTTTTCCTCCTTTGAATGCTCCTTTACCTATTGATTTGTCCAGCTTTACTGCCAAAATACAATCTGAACATGTTCAGATTGATTGGATAACTGCTACTGAAATTAATCAGAATTATTTTAATGTTGAACGCTCTGGTTCTTCTGATGGAGTTAACTTCACCTCCATCAGTCAAATAGAGGGCGCTGGGAATAGTTCACAGACCTTAAGCTATTCAGTCAATAGATCTTGCTCCATTATCAGGAGTGTCTTATTATCGCCTAAAACAGACGGATTATGATGGTGGAATTAGCTATTCTAATATTAAATCAGTAGAATTTAATAATACGAATGACTTCACTTTTGAAATGTACCCAAATCCATTCTCAAGCGAAACAGTTTTTCATTCTAGTGAAAACTTAGAAGTCGCAAGTTTAATAGTTTACAACTCATTCGGTCGAGTAGTAAAAGAGATGAAGAATATTACTGGTCAATCATTTGTGCTGCAACGGGAAGGTTTATCAAGCGGACTATACTATACTAAATTATTACAAGATGGTAAAATAGTAAGCACTGATAAGTTAGTAATTACCGACTAATGCAAAGTCGAGAGAAAAGTATTGAAGCTACTTGAATAGATAATTCAACTAAGATAGTTGGAGGTGATTATATCAATCGTCGAAGTTTCTTTTACTTTATCTTGCGTTTACACCATTTCCGAGTAAAATAGGACAAACAACCTAACTTTTCATAAAACTACATTGTTGAATACCTTAAATCTAAGTTTTTAGCGGTTTAATTAATCGGCTAAAATTCGACTAACTGTTTTTATAATCGGACAAATGTTCTGCGGAAGCAACAGAATTTTGCGGGATATTAAGAAGTGTTATCTTTTTTGTTATTCAAAAATAACCATTGAAACACTAAATCCGAATCTTCTTAACTTCTCTCAATTGCCCAACCTTCATGTTTTGCAACTCAAGGCGTTCAATAGATACTCTTACCAATCGTAAACAAGGAAAACCAACTGCAGCACACATTTTTCTTACTTGTCGGTTCTTGCCCTCTGTAAGCGTAATTTCAATCCAACTTGTAGGTACATTTTTTCGGAATCGAACAGTTGGTTCGCGATCGGGCAGATTAGGAGTATCAATTACCTTTGCAACACAAGGTTTTGTCTGGTGTTGAGTTTTTCCAACTTTGATAGAAACACCATTTTCTAATGCCAAAATTGCTTCGGCAGTAACGACAGTATCGACTTGCACCCAATAGGTCCGATTATGATTATTTTCAGGGTTTAGCAATTTAAAGTTCAACTTCTTGTCATTACTTAATAAAAGTAGTCCCTCACTATCTTTATCTAATCTTCCGATAGGGTATATATCCTTGGGTAAATCAATCAACTTAGACAATCCGGGATTGCCATCTTCATCGGTGAATTGGCTTAAATAACCAAAAGGTTTGTAGAATATAAAGTATCTGAAGTCAATTTTATCTTCTTCCATTTCGGGGCATTTTTATTGTTTTCTTAATAGCTTTTTATACTCTTCAATTTCATCTCTATATCGAGCTGCTTCAATAAAATCTAATTCCTTAGCAGCCTTTTCCATGAGCTTTCTTCGGTCTTGTATTTGTTTTTCAATCTCGGTATTCGACATGTATTTTACAACTGGATCAGCCGCTAGGGAACTCATTTCGGGTTCAATATACGCTTTGCTTAACTTTCTTCCTACTCCGGCTATAGCCGACTGTTCAATGATTTGCTCTTTAGATTTTACCAGCGCTTTTGGACTCAAGCCATGAAATTCGTTGTATTGCATTTGCATAGTGCGCTGTCGGTCGGTTTGATCCATAGTTTTACGCATGGATTCTGTTATTTTATCTGCATAAAAAATTACTCGTCCGTCTATGTTTCTTGCCGCACGTCCTGCTGTTTGTGTCAGAGCTCGTGCTGACCTTAAGAAACCCTCTTTATCTGCGTCAAGGACGGCAACCAACGAGACTTCTGGTAAATCGAGTCCTTCACGAAGTAAGTTGATGCCTACCAAAACATCAAACACCCCTAAACGCAAATCCCTGAGGATTTCAACTCGTTCAATGGTATCGACATCGCTATGAATGTAGCGACATTTTATATCCAATTTACTCATGTACTTGGTAAGCTCCTCGGCCATCCGTTTGGTCAACGTAGTTACTAATACACGTTCGTCTTTTTCAATTCGAAGTTGCACTTGTTCCAACAAGTCATCTACCTGATTGGTACAAGGTCTTACTTCAATAACGGGGTCTAAAAGGCCTGTAGGGCGAATGACTTGTTCTACGATAACACCACCGCTGCGTTCCAATTCAAAATCGGCAGGGGTAGCGCTTACAAAGACTGTTTGAGTCATCATAGATTCAAATTCTTCGAATTTTAAGGGCCTATTATCCATTGCAGCAGGCAATCGGAATCCGTAGTCAACTAAATTGACTTTTCGGCTTCTGTCACCTCCATACATTGCTTTAACCTGTGGAATGGTCTGATGACTTTCATCGATTACCATCAAGTAATCATCAGGAAAATAATCTAATAAACAGAACGGTCGTGTTCCTGGAGCACGCTGATCAAGATAACGAGAGTAGTTCTCAATACCAGAACAATAGCCTAATTCACGCATCATTTCAAGATCGTAATTTACTCTATCGTCAATCCGTTTTGCTTCTAAATGTTTTCCTTGCTCTTTAAAATAGTCAATGTGCTCTAGCAAATCGTGCTGAATTTGCTTCATGCTATTTTGCAAGGTATCTTTAGAAGTAATAAATATATTGGCCGGATAAATATTGATGCTTTCTAAGGCGGTTATGGTTGTTCCATGCTCAGGGTTAAAGGTTTCGAGCGATTCTATTTCATCTCCCCAAAAAAGTATACGGACTGCAAAATCCGAATATGCTGGAAAAATATCAACGGTATCGCCAGTTACGCGGAAGTTGCCACGTTTAAATTCTTCAGTGGTTCTTGAGTAAAGGCAGTCAACGAACTGGCCTAATAATTTATTCCTAGAAACAACAGTTCCAACTTCAATTGTGATTAGATTCTTGTTGAATTCGACTGGATTTCCAATTCCATAAATACAAGAAACAGAAGCGACTACTAAAACGTCTCTTCGGCCGCTCAAAAGCGATGAAGTAGCACTCAAACGAAGCTTTTCGATTTCTTCGTTTATACTCATGTCTTTTTCAATAAACGTATCGGTAGTCGGTAAATATGCCTCGGGTTGATAGTAGTCGTAGTAACTCACAAAATACTCAACCGCATTATTTGGAAAGAACTGTTTGAACTCTCCATAAAGCTGAGCAGCAAGGGTTTTGTTGTGACTTAATACCAAGGTAGGTCGATTCAATTCTTTAACCATGTTGGCCACGGTAAAGGTTTTTCCCGACCCTGTAACTCCAAGAAGTGTTTGAAACTGCTCGCCTTGCTCAATTCCTTTAACCAACGATATTATCGCTTGTGGCTGATCTCCAGTAGGTTCAAAAGGAGATATGAGTTCAAAATCCATTCTGCAAAATTAGTGGAAATGAGTAGCATAGAGCTGCTAGATTAAGACGTAATTTAACCTACAGATTGTATTATTTGAAAATTTATAAAAGTCACAAGAATCGAGCTATTTGAAACAATCAATCGTGATTTCTCAGTGCGATATGGAATCTATTTTGAATTTGTAAGGGATTTCTTGTCAAGCTGTAATGACGTACTTTATTGAATTAGTTCGGAATAGTTATTTAAATTTGTGCTTATGTTTTGGAAGCGACTACTATATTACCTAGATATTACATCGCTCTTTAGAAAAAGAAAAGGAGCAAGAGATATTAACTTATCACTCATGCACGGCATGAACAGAATTACCATTTCGGTGTTTCTTGTTTGCCTTGTTATTATGTTGATTAAGTTTCTATCCTAATTTTTTTATTGTTATTCTGAACTCTAGTGTCTTACTTATTGAACATCAAATAATAGGTGATGTAGGTCAGCATTTTATCCAAGTCCAAAACTATACAGTTGAGCTAGGTTTCACAATTTCAGAGTCCTTCCAAGGAAAGGGTTTTGCATCAGAGTTATTAAAGACAATAAAAGAATTTCTAATCAGTGAACTTGGAAAGCAAAATTGAATGGTTCAGTTAATCCAAAAAATAGTACTTCCATCAAAATGCTCCAAAATATAGGAATGCAACAAATTAGTTATTCCGAAAAATCCTAAAATTGAGAGGCGAGTGGGTAGATGATGTAATTTACCAGTTAGAAAAAGGTGATTAATTTATTAGCAGGATATCATTGTTTATAGCGTCTATTATTTGAACCCTAATTTGAAGTTTATGATAAGTACATTCAAAATAACCTTGCTATTGACAATCTCCGCATTGACCATTTATGCTTGTAAAAAAGATGAAGATGAAGTTGCTGAACCTCCAACAACTCCTGCAACAACAAGCGGAACAGATAATAGAACTGGGCTACACAATGCTTTTTCTGAATTCGATGATAACAACTTTGCAATTTACGCAGATGGTGATGAAATAGTGTTGGAAACTAATGGTTTACCAAATCACACTTCACCATATTGGTCAACTTCTCATGCTTTGTATGTTGCTCCAACAGTTACAAGCACGGCACAAATGGCGCCTGGAAATATTGACGACTTTAATGGTTCATACACACTTAGAGTTCCAAAATCGCCGGCTAAAGCTTCAAGTACAAGTTCAACAGGATTAGGGTCTATAGGTTTTGCAGTTAGTGGATCAATGATTTACAATGACCAAGAAGGGCCAAACGTTCCTTTAGACGATGCTGCGCCTTCATTAGATGTTTCTGGAGCACATACTGGACCTCAGAGTTACCATTATCATCTTGAGCCAAAAGCGTGGTCAAATGACGACGATGCGCTTATTGGAATTATAGCTGATGGGTTTTTCTTATATGGACGAAAGTGCAATTCTACAGGAGATTATCCCAAGGATTTGGACTCTTCTGGCGGGCATACTTCCAAAACACAACATGCAACTGATGCTGAATATCATTATCATGCAAAGAATGAATTGTACTTGAATAAGTATTACATTTTATTTTCTGAAGATTATCAAGGAACACCAAATTCAATCAATTAAAACAATATTGACTTTCATTGCGAAACATAAGTTGGTTAGTTGTTTTACGCTAATTGGCTTATGCTTTTTTTTGCTTGTTGGGTGCATAAATTTCAGCAACGAGGGCATTGTGAATGTCGATGCAGATTCATTAATTCTAGACCAAGAATTAGGTTTGGTGCATTATAATGGAAAGCCATTTTCTGGTGCAGGGGTAAGCTATTTTAAAGACGGTAAAAAGGCTGAAAGCAACAAATATATTTTTGGAAAAAGGCAAGGATTGCGAACTAAATGGTTTTCAAATGGAGAGAAAAGCTATGTCGCAGATTACAAGAATGGGAAACTAGATGGGTTTTCAAAATCATGGTGGAACAATGGCGCCATTCGTTCCCAGTCAAATTTTAAAGAAGGATTATTAGAAGGCGAGCAAAAGAAATGGTTTAAGAGCGGCAGTGTTTTTAAAATTCAAAACTACTCGGCTGGAAAAGAAAGCGGAATGCAGAAGGCGTTTCGAGAAAACGGAAAAATTTACGCCAATTACGAAGCTAAAAATGGGAGAGTATTTGGTTTGAAAAGATCAAACCTATGTTACGACTTAGAAGATGAAAAGATTAAATAAATCATCAATAAATATACTTGCTGGACTATTGCTTTTGCTGAGCTTTGGTTGTACGGATAATTCTGAAAAATCGAGTCGTGTAGCTACTTTGCCTTTTTATAATGAGGCTTCGTTTACTCCTCATTGGTTTAATTTGGAAAGTGATAGCTTATCCTCGTTTCATTCAATTCCTGCCTTCGAATTGAGCAACCAGAATGGGATATCCATTACAGAAGAGACTATTACGGGTAAAATTGTTATTGCTGATTTTTTCTTTGCTACTTGCCCTGGTATTTGTCCGAAAATGACCGAGAATATGCATTTCGTGCAGTCTGCCTTTAAGAATGATGAACAAGTGATAATTCTGTCTCATTCTGTTACTCCTCGAATTGATTCGGTTAGTGCTTTGCGAGAATATGCGAACGAACATCAAATTCAAGATGGGAAATGGCATTTACTGACAGGGGATAGGTCATTGATTTATGGACTAGGAAGAAATGCCTATTTTGTTGAAGAAGATTTAGGACTTACAAAAAAACCAGATGATTTTCTGCACACAGAAAACTTTGTATTATTGGATAAGAAACGAAGAATTCGCGGAATTTACAATGGCCTCAATAAAGGTTCAGTGAACAAATTAATCGCTGATGTAAAAACCTTACAAGCAGAATAATCTGAGCTTACTTAGTCTTTCCCTCGTAATAGATTTTCTCATTTACACCTTCATTCATTGGATAAACATTATTCGTTAAATCCAAATCTGCTACTCGTTCCTGAGGGTCAAGTGTCATTGATTTGATGTCGCCTTTTTTTATAGGAATAGTTAGGCGATAGTTGGGGTGTGTCCAAGGCCAAGTGCTGCAAATAGTTGTGTTAGAATTTTCAGCAAAGTTTTTCTCTCCTCTTAAGTTAAATAAAGGAATATAGAATTGCTGCTGCGAGCCATCAGTTAAGGTTACTAGCAATTCAACCGGCATTGGCATTTGCCCAATTCGTTCGATGATTACTTTCGTGTTTTTTTTGCTTTCATTGACTTCGGAAATGGCATAGTCTATTGTTTTTGTACCGCCAATCCAATGGGTGAAATACCAATCCAAATCCATGTCGGCGGCCTTTTCCATAATGCGTTTGAAGTCACCAGGAGTGGGGTGCTTGTATCTCCAAGTGTAATAGTATTTCCGCATTGCAGGAAAAAAAACAGCGTCTCCAACTATGTATGAAAGTTGGGAAAGGAAGGTCGCGCCTTTGTAGTAAGAGTTGATTCCATAAACTCGGTTAGAATGAAAGTAATCTGCGTGTGTGGTCATTGGTTCGTAATCCTTGTCTACTGCAATTCTCCGATAATTCTTCAAGGCAGCAGCAGCAGGGTTTGTTAACCGTCTATGAAACAAAGAATCTAAGACGATATATTGAGCAAATTGTGTGAATCCTTCATCCATCCACGGGTATTTGTTTTCATTGGTTGCCAGTAGGCCATAAAACCAGCTATGTATAGACTCATGAACAGTTACGCTTACCAACCCACCCAGCGATCCTGTGCCAGAAATTAAGGTTGCCATAGGGTATTCCATTCCACCATCTCCGCCTTGTATCACTGAATATTGTTTGTATGGATACTCGCCGAAAACTTCATTTACAATACTGAAACTCTTCTCAGTATAGCTTTGCAATTTTTGCCAGTTGTTAGCTATGTTTGAATCGTTTTTGTAGATAAAATGTAAGTCCAAGCCAAATGAAGTTGTACGAATATCGTGCACATAATCTGGATCCGCTGCCCAAGCAAAGTCATGTACTTGAGGTGCAATAAAATGCCAAGTCAATTCTTTAGAATTTGGTCGTTTAACCTTTGATACATCAATGTAGCCATGACCAATTTCTTCTGGGTTTTGCAAATAACCGGAACCTCCGATTGTGAAAGATGAATCAATAGTTATTTTGACATCAAAGTCACTCCAGACACCATGAAACTCTCTACCTATATAGGGGTCGGTCATCCAGCCATCTTTGTCGTATTCAGCCATTTTAGGATACCATTGTGTCATGCTATAAGCAACGCCTTCCGAATTATTTCTACCTGACCGTCTAATT
Source organism: Flavobacteriales bacterium UBA6770 (assembly GCA_905181875.1). GTDB lineage: Bacteria > Bacteroidota > Bacteroidia > Flavobacteriales_G > Salibacteraceae > UBA6770. Next base: position 50,471 of record CAJIZH010000002.1, on the reverse strand, counting down.
TGAATAGGAACTTGAGATTCGAAATTGATATTGAATGTCGAGGATTTACCTGGAAGTAACGGCGTGTTTAACTCAACAGTTAATAGTGTTTGATCAATGCTCCATTTAACGTCTGCACCGTTTTGTTTCAGCACATTGATTTTTTGATAGCCAATTTCTTCAGCAGATAATTTTTTTATTCTGCTACCAACTCTTGAATCAGGATCCTGAATGGATCTAGATCGAGCATCCATCATACTTCCTGGTTGAAAGGCGTTAAAGTATAAATGATAATAAACCTTCTTTAAAGTGTCGGGGCTGTTGTTGAAATACTTCAGTTCTTGTGAGCCAGTTAACTTATGATTTTCCACATTTAAGGCAACTTCCATTTTATACTCGGCACGCTGCTGCCAATATCCATTTTGTGCAAATGAGAGTTGAACAAGAGAAATAAATAGTAAAATAAGACTTAACGGTTTTTTAGACATTGTTTTTTTGTTGCGAAGCCGAAAGTAACACCTTTGTTGGAGAATTGAGATTCAAATACAGCAATGGAAAATAAGAAGGACGTAAAAGGAGATTGGGATTCTTTAAGAGAGCAATTAAAGGAAGAAGGCAATTATCCAAAAGTGTATTTGTTTAAGTTCATCGTACCTGGTGATAATCGGTCTATAGCTTTGCTTCAAGCAGTTTTTGGTGAAGAGGCTCAAGTAAACTTGCGGATGTCTAAAAATGGAAAATACGCAAGCTTTTCGGTCAAAGAAATGATGTTGGATACTAACTCTATTATCGAACGCTACGAAAAGGCAATGCGGATAGAGAGTTGTATGTCGTTATAGTTTTGCACTTACAGGTCTTTTTATTTCCTCATTCTACCGATAATTATTGAGATTAACGAGAATTCCGACAAAATTCTAATGGATTTGAGTTTGCTTAATTAAACGTTCTTTCTGAATAACTCTTGAGAAACCCAAGCTCAATTGAGTGCTTAGTTTATAGTTTTGAAAAAATAATAAACTTGAACTTATGAAGCGACTTTTCATCCTTGCTCTACTCTTTATTTTTGCTGCACCAATTTTCGGTCAAAAACTCGATTATTATTCACGACACGTTACTAAAAATGGTGAAATGCAGCAACTTACTGTTCCAGTTCTCATTGGAATGAATCTAGTTCTTGGTTCTGTTCTTATTAATGAAGATGGCGTTGAAAAGAAGACGAAGTTAAACCCCGATGATATTGTCTACTCAAACGATTCAAAGAATAGTCAAGTAGTAATTTGGGAAATCTTGCAAGATGTAGGGCCTCACAAAATAGTGGTTTATAACTTCGATAAAATTGCAGACGAACGAGAAATGTGTTTTATGTTGGGTAAAATGAAGGATTGTTACCTTAATATTTATCCTTTCCAAAAATAGCAATGGCGTTTAGGTTCAAAATTTTGAGTGGTGGATTTTTGCTTTTGCAACTCATTTTTGGGCTTTCTTCTCGTGCTCAAGTTGATAAACAAGAAAATAAAGTTGCTGTTCAGCAGTATTTTAATCAGTGGGTTAGCCAGTCCAATCTAGCATCTGCCTCGATTGGTATTCTAGTTAAAAATGCAACTGGAGAAGTTGTTTTGGAGCACAATGCTAATACATCTTTAATTCCTGCTTCTACTCAAAAATTACTGACAACCGCTGTTGCACTTGAACAGTTAGGCTCTCGTTTTCAATTTGAAACAAAAATTTGGTATTCAGGGTCGATTGATGAAGCTGGAGTGCTTAAGGGCGATCTTTGGATTCAAGGAGGTGGCGATCCTACTTTGGGTTCTGATCGTTTTGGAGGAGTAGAAAAGCTCAATCAAATTTGGGTGAGTGAAATTCAAAAGGCAGGCATTAAGTCGATTTCAGGTTCAGTTAAGGTAGATGCCACAGTATTTCCTAAATACTCAACGCCTAGAACTTGGATTTGGGAAGATCTAGGTAATTACTATGGAGCAGTTCCGAGTGGGCTTTCTTTTCATGACAACACCTATAAAATGGTACTTAATTCACCCTTTGAAGTAGGTGCGGTTTGCAAGGTGGTACGCACCGAACCTGAAATGAAACACTTACGATTTGACTCTCAAGTAACAGGCTCAAATGACCGTGTTGACAATGCTTATATATATGGGGCTGAAGGTAGCACATTGCGTTTCATTAAAGGAACGATCCCCAAAGGTCGCAAAGAGTTTTCTATAAAAGGCTCAATTTCAAATCCCGAATTAGTTGCTGAGCGCTGGCTTGTTGAGGTTTTAACTCAAAAGGGAATAGCAGTTGGTGGGAAAACTTTTAATGATGATCAAAAGCAGCTTTTGCATACCCATAAAAGCCCTTATTTATCTGAAATAGTGACCCTTACGAACAAACACAGCATAAACCTTTACGCCGAGCATATGGCCATTTGGTTGAACGAAAACCGGGGAGAAAAATTAACCATAGAGTTGGGTGCGCAAAGTGTAAAAGAAGGAATTCGTAAAATGGGAATAGATACCAAAGGAATGTTTCTAGTGGACGGCAGCGGTCTTTCTAGGTTCAACGCATTAACACCAACCCAAATGGTGGGTTTATTAGATTACATGAAGACCTCAGAGAATGCTGCCACCTTTAATAAGTCGCTGTCCGTTGCAGGTGAATCGGGTACATTAAAACGAATGTTTACTAGCAGTCCTGCAAAAGGAAAAATAAAAGCTAAAAGTGGATATATGGAACGTGTGAGAAGTTATGCAGGGTATATCGAAACACTTCAGGGTAAGAAGTTTACCTTCTGTATTTTAGTAAACAATTACGAAGGTTCAGCTGCCGAAACTAAACACCAGATTAAAAAACTGTTGGAGCAGTTTGTGGTTGGTGGTTAATTGATGGCCTTCAATAGTACCCAATCCATTTAACAGCGTCATGCTGAATTTATTTCAGTATCTCTAGAATTTAATCTAACTCCTAATGAATGCAGACAGCCTGAAATACATTAAGGAGATCCTACTATAGGATAATGATTGTGAGCTTTCGATAGTACTATTATAAGTTTCTTAAAATCAAAAAAGCCCCACCGAAACAAATCGATAGAGCTTTCATTATCTTAAAAGAGAAATTTAATTATTCTCCATTTTTTCCATTTCCTTATCAAAAGTTTCTTTGAACTTTTCGTAATTGTAATCAATTTTCAAGTTCTCGTCTTTTTTAAGAGTCGCGTTGTATTTCCCAACTAACTCATCACCAGATAACTCAATAGCTACGTAATATTTAAATTTTCCTTCTGTAGTTTTAGTAACTTTTTCACAAATGGTTTTAGTTCCACTAAGTGATTGGTTAACTACTGTTCTTGCATTAGACTCAAAACGTTCTAATACTTCTTCTTTATTATTAAATTCAGAAGACTTTACGTAATTATCTCCTACAACTTTCATTGTAGTGTTAATGTCTCCTGCCAATTGTTCCTTAGCTGCAGACATTGCTTTTTTACGAGCTGTCATTTGATCTAAACTTTCGCCAATCGCATTAGCACGGAAATATTTCTTATTTGAGAAATAATCTGGACCAGAACAATATTGAGTTAAAAGAACTTCGCCTTCTTTCTTAGGAGTTGACTTTTTATTTTTACATGAAGTAAAAGTTACGGTCATTGCAAGTATTGCTAGCGTTGCAATCGAAAATATTCGTTTCATAATGTTTGCTTTAGATTTATTATAAGTTTTGAATCTTTAATCAATATCAATGCCAAAGTTAGACAGTTTTAGTTTTTTTACCGAAAAGAGTTCGTTTTTTTTTGGGTTCTTGGAAAAACATAAGAATAAGTACCGGTAAGAAAAACAGGTCACTTAATACTGCGAATAGGAGCGTAAGGCTAACTAATAGACCAATGTAGAACGTGCTGGATATAGCAGAACCAACTAGAATTAAAAATCCGCTACAAAGAATAAGGCTGGTTACTATAATTGCTTTACCGGTAGAAAGGTAGGTTCGTTTGAGAGCGTAAACAATACTCTTTCCTTTATTTAATTCGATGCGCAGTTTGCTCATGAAGTGAATGGTATCATCAACTGCAATTCCAAAGGCAATCGCAAATATGATAGAAGTAGAAATTTTAATAGTTATTCCAGCAAGCCCCATAAAACCGGCAATAACTAGTAAGGGTAGTAAATTAGGAAGCACCGCTATAATGATCATTCGGAACGATTGAAAGAGTATTCCCATGATAATAGCAATAATGATAAATGCAATGGTGAGACTAGAAATAATATTATTTGCTAAAAACTCATTCGTTTTATCCACTAAAAACGGCATTCCAGTTACTCTAAATACAAATAAATCTTTGTTTACGTTCGCTGTCAAATACTGTTCAAATTTCTGATTTTTGATTCGCATTTGTTTACCTCCGACGTCTTTAACCTTAGCATTTATTCTGCCTTCATAGCCATTGTCTGTAACGTAACTGCGAATATTGGCTTTTGGTAATCTGCGGAGGCCACGTTTGATTTTTTTAAGTTCACTTTTAGTTGCTGGAAGTTTGTACTCTTTATTTTTACCACCATTCATAGCTCTTCTGGTGCCTTTGATGAACGTGTTTGGAGAAACTATAAAACCAGCCCCATAAACTTCCTTGATTCCCGTTTCGATCTTATCTACCTCTTGCATCACTTCTAAGTCAAAGAAGGAGCGATTAGTGTCTTTAAGAGTAACGGCCATTTCAAATGGTCTAAACCCAGAGAAGTTCTCTTCAAAGAAACTGTAATCGTTTCTCATTTCTTCACCACTAGCATAATCGTCTAAGAACTTATTATCAAATTCCAGTTGGTGAATTCCAATAAATGAAATGCACATTACGACTAAAACAACACTGAATATTTTTTGTCGTTGAGGAATAACCCACAAGAATAGTGTGTGCAATCTTTTTGTCCAAAAAGAATCATCGCTATGTTTACCCTTAACCTTTGGAGTCTTCATTAAATAGAGTAGAGCGGGTAATAATGAAAATGAAAGGAAGAAAGCCACATAGACACCGATAGCGGTAATCCAGCCGAATTCTTTTATCGGTAAAATCATTGCGGTGTACAGCGATAAGAATCCAACAGCAGTTGTAAAAGCGGTAAAGAAAGTTGCTAAACCAATTTCCTTGAAAGCTGTGCTTAACGACTCTAATTTGGTCTTTTTCTTTCGAAGTTCATCTAGATACTTTTCTACAATGTGAACCACATTAGAAATACAGACTACAAATAGAATTGTGGGTAAGAGTGTAGTCATAAAGTTGATTGGTTTTCCGATCAAAGTCATAAATGCAATCATCCATAAAATGGTAATTCCCACGACGGCCATCGGAATCAATATTCCCCAAAGAGATCGAAAAGAGATATAGAGGAATACGATTAATAAAATACAGGAAAGCGCCATGAATAACATCAAATCAGACTCCATTTTTTTAATAAAATAGAAGGCACCTTTTATTTTCCCAGCAACATGCGCATCGTCAAATTGATAGGATTCAATAATTGATTCTATCTCAGAAATAGTTTGGTCATTTTGTGTTCTATCGTCAGATGGTTTTATCTTTAGAAACAGACTTACTTTTTTTCCATCTTCCGAGAACAATGAACCTTTTAAACCAGGAGTATCATAAACTCTAGCTGAGTCTGTATCGTAAAGTTCAGGCTGTGAAACATGAATGTAAGAACTTTTAATTACGCCAAGTGGACCAATAATGGGGTTTTCTATATTGGTTGGTGAAGCAACTTTTTCGATATAGCTTTTCATTTCAAAAACGGAAGTGAGGCTGTCGATCTTTATTAAGAAGTCTTCTTGAAAAACCCCTTCATCATTACCTATTCCAACCAGCAGAAAATCATTATCAGATTCAAAACGGTCAATATGCTCCCAATAAAATTGAAGATCATCGTCACTTGGTGGCAAAAACTTCTCGAATTTGTAATCAAACTTCACTTGGGGTAATAGAGAAATTGCCGCAAGGGTTATGAGCCCAACGCAGACTAGGACTACAATTGACAGTGTTTTTCTTAACTTATGATTAAGCATAGGCTTCTAAGGGCTGCAAAACTAATCTAAATGAAATTCTATCAGAATGAATTTGGTGTTGAATTCATATTAAATATTGACATAAAACTTGAAGGATACCACATACTTAAAATCTAAAATGCTAATCAGTTTTTAGAATATGCTACATTTGATTTTCACAATTAAATTCCTCTGTTATGAAGTATTTACAATCCTTAATAATTCTCACTTTGTGTCTAATTGTTTTAAATGGATTTGGACAAAAAACCAATCAAGGAACCAATTATGTAGTCGTGAAAATCTATGAACCAATTCATAAATCCGGAGAGATTATTATAGCCTATGGAAAAGATAAATCGGAGCGTATTGCAGTTGAAAAATTGGACTCTGAGCATCACGAGTATAACTCCAACAGACTAGTTGATATTTTTAATCGTTTAAATGATGAAGGGTTCGAGCTGATTTCATCCTCCTCCTCCGCTCATGGAAATCCAGCCTCAATTTTGCATGTAAATTCTTTTGTTTTTGGTCGAAAAGATTAGGCGTGTATTATCAAAATAAAATATGTTGGATTACTGGAGCGTCATCAGGTATTGGTGAGGCAATTGCATATGAATTGGCCAAACATGGAGCTCATTTAGTTTTATCTGCAAGAAGTGAAGCTAAGCTTTCTCAAGTAGCGAAACGTTGTATGCAGTATGGCGCAGCGGAGACTCTTATATTGCCTATTGATTTAGGCGTCCCCTCCATCATAGAAGATTCATTCAAAAGCTTTCAAGAAAAATATACCCATATCGATTTACTAATCAATAACGGAGGAATTAGTCAGCGGGCGGTTGCAGCAGAAACCAATTCTGATGTGGAACGCAACATTATGGAGGTAAATTATTTTGGAACAATTTACCTTACCAAGTTGGTAATGCCAATATTAATGCGTCAAAAGAGCGGCCAATTGGCGGTAACTTCAAGTATCGCAGGAAAATTTGGGTTTCCATTAAGAACGTCTTACTCTGCCAGCAAGCATGCGGTACAAGGATATTTTGAATCACTTCGAACTGAATTATTGCCTTATAATATTGGAGTCAATATTATTATTCCAGGAAGAGTAAGAACAGAAATATCCAAACATGCTTTGGACGGAAAAGGAACGGCAACCGAAACAATGGACAAGGGACTGGATGAAGGAATTAGTCCTGAAATTGCTGCAAAGAAAATTGTGAGAGATTTATCAAAAGGAAAAAAGGAAATTTTAGTTGGAGGTAAGGAACTTCTAATGGTTTTCATTAGAAGATATACACCTTGGTTATTTTATAAAATAGTGAGTAGGATTAGTCCTACCTAGAGATTATGGGAGTTGTTATAAGCGGAATTCAGCAAATTGGTATTGGAATTCCAAACGTTCAAGAAGCTTTTGATTGGTATAGAAAGCACTTTGATATGGATATTAAAGTCTTCGAAGAAGCAGCAGAAGCAGCATTGATGCTTCCTTATACTCAAAACGAAGTAAGAAGCAGACATGCTATTCTGTCTTTGAATAATCAGAGTGGTGGTGGGTTTGAAATTTGGCAATACACCAGTCGAACTCCGGTAATGCCAGAATTTGAGATTGCACTTGGCGACTTAGGGATAAACGTCTGTAAAATAAGAACTTACGACGTTGAGTCGACATTCAAGAAATTTCAAAAATTGGGTGTAAACATACTTACTGAGTTTAAAAATGATCCTAAAGGAAATCCAACGTTTTATCTAAAAGACCCATATGAAAACGTTTTTCAAATGGTTCAGGACAGCTATCGATTCCGAAATACCGGAGATTCTACGGCAGGGCCAATGGGCTGCTCTATTGGAGTCACTGATATTGAAAAGTCATTGACATTGTACCGAGATATTTTGGGCTATGATAAAATATTAGCTGATGAAACTGCGGTTTTTGACGATTTCAATGGATTAAATGGTGGAAAAGAAAACTATCGTCGATTGGTTTTAACGCATAGTAAACCGAGGCAAGGATCGTTTAGTAGAATGATGGGGCCATCGGAAATTGAATTGATTGTTGCAAAAGATAGAACTCAGAAAAAGATTTTCGAAGGCAGGGATTGGGGAGATAGAGGCTACATTCATTTATGTTTTGACATAAACGGAATGGATGAATTAAAAGAACTTTGCGCTTCAAAAGGCTATCCGTTTACAGTAGATAGTGCCAATAGTTTTGACATGGGAGAGGCAGCGGGAAGATTTTCCTACATAGAAGACCCTGATGGCTCATTAATTGAATTTGTTGAAACTCATAAGTTACCTATAATGAAAAAGTTAGGCTGGTATAAAAACTTAAAAAACCGTGATCCAAAAAAACCATTACCCGATTGGATGCTGAAGGCAATGTGGTACTCTAGAGTGAAAAATTAAAATAGTATTAACCTTATTGGAAAAGTTATCGTTTAGGGTTAGTATACAGAACAAATTTTCTGATTTTTGTTCAATACCCGGTATCGTTGAACCCCTATATTAAACTGAATTAATGAGCCCATTGTGTGGTTTCGTAGTCCTATGTTTTCTGATTCTACTTCAGATAACGGCGTCATGCACAGTGCCCTAGAATTATATGTGGAAATGGAACTGCAAGCGCAACTTCGAAGTGGATTCATTGCAACAGAACTGTTTATAATCTCTTACTTCAAACCACAATTGCAACAGGTGAATACACTATTAATTGGGGAGCCGAAACTTTAAAATGTCACTTCGAGTGATTCGAGCTCAGGAGAATCGTATCGAGAAGCTGAAATATTGAGGTTCTCGACAAATTTCTTCTTCGTTACATTCTTAAAAAACACTCAACGGACAAAACCTTAAGAGCAGATAAAGAAAGTCGCTGTATGATTCCTTGTCCAAAGTTTTAAGAACTACCTGTGCTCGGGATTTTTCTTCAGCAGTATCGGTTTGTGAAATCAATTCCAATATAGATTTAAGCTCATTTTTGATTTTCGGATACTTTGTAGCAAACTCCATAAGAATGAACATGCACCAAGCTCTAACCGCAACAGCTGATTTCGGGTTGTTTAGCAACTCAAAACAAAGGTCTATAAGTACTCCACTATTTTCTTCTGGAATCTCATTTTGACCTAATATTTTCAAATAAGTTCTTTGCAGTGATTCGTTATTCGACGCGCTAAGAAACACTATCATTTGGCTACGGTGAGGACGAACTGTTTCTTTGGAAATTTGGTTGAGGTGATCTAAAACCCATGCTGAACGCCAATCGATGTTATCTTTACCTTCTGCAATACACTCAAAAACTGCATCAATAAGCTTAGGTTCCTATTGTGCTAAATGAGCAATACGCAAGACGTTTTATTTGGAACGATTTTCCAATAATTCAGTTTCAAGCCACAATTTCAGGTCTTGATCTTTTGGAATCATGGAGGTGGAAAACCTGTATTCGTAATGCAAGGAACTGGACCTTCCCAACCGCAACGAGGTCTGTATGTGAAGTTAATTTGGTTTGAGGAAGTATCTGATACTACAAAAGCATGGTTGCATTGTTCTTTCCATTGCGAATAACACTCTTGATCAAATTCCCAATCGCTATTTTCTAAACCTTTAATCATTTTAGGATCAGACTTATAACCTTCTTTAACGCAGTAACCCCCGTTGATTAGTTCTACAGTAGCCGAGCCTTCCATATTTGTAACCAACTTCATTGGAGTTCCGTTATCAGCTTTTACATAAAAAACAAATTCCTGAGCAGCTTCACCTTTCATTCTTATATTTTCCATTTCATCTGATGGTGCAGCTCCTCCGCAATAGGGCTGAATCACTTGGATAGAAAAGGTTACTGTTTTAGTTTCCTTTTGCACTTCATTTTTAGTTCCTTCTGTAGATATTTTTTTCTCTGAATTCTTACAACTTAAAAGTACTAGAATGCATAGTAGTGATAGCAGTTTATTCATAATACAAATCTAGTATTTCAAGCGTTATATTTGACGGTGAAAATGAATCTAATAAATGGTACTTCCCGTTGGTTTTTAAATTATAGTCTAGGTATGCGCAGTCTTGGTTTAGTGGTGATATTTGCTTTTTTGACATTGACTTCACTGTCTCAAATAAAATTTCCTCATCTAAAAAACGAAAGTTTTACTTACGATCAGGCGATTGAAGAACTTACCAAACTCTCTAATGTCAGCCCATATATAGAAATAATAGAACAAGGAAAAACCGATGTTGGGAGACGGTTGCATACTGTCGTTTTTAATTTCAATAAAGAGTTTGATCCGACTAAAATTGATCGATCTAAAAAAGCTGTTTTATTGATCAATAATGCAATTCATCCCGGGGAGTCTTGCGGAGTAGATGCAACCGTTAAGTTGTTCGAATACCTGTCGACGCATGAAAAGGAATTTGAGAATTTGATAGTTGTAGCCATTCCAGTATATAATATTGGAGGAATGCTAAATCGTTCAAAATATAGTCGAAGTGGTCAACCTGGACCAGTCGAATGTGGGTTTCGAGCAAATTATCAGCATTTGGATTTAAATCGAGATTTTATAAAATCTGACGCATTAAACACCGCTGCTTTTCATAAAATATTTCATGCTTGGAAGCCTCATTTATTTATGGATACGCATACTACTAATGGCAGTGATCATCAATATCCACTGACCCTTATTGTTTCGCAGCGTAATAAAATGAATCCGATTTTGGCTGAATACACTTATGGTAAGTTGGAAAACTATTTGTACCAGAAAATGGCGGAGAAAGAAAAGGAAATAGTGCCCTATGTGCACTTAATGAAAAGTATTCCAAATGAAGGAATAAAGGATTTCTTAGAAACCCCAAGATACTCCAGTGGATACGTGAACTTGTTTAATACCATTGGGCTAATTAGTGAAGCGCATAAGTACACAAGTTTTGAAAATAGAGTAGAGTATACCTATGAGTTATTGAACACACTTTGTGTTTTTTCAAATGGAAATAGTAATGATTTGATTCGGACAAAAGAATTGGCCAATCAAACGGATCGAGAGCAAAATCAGTTTACAATTAACTGGTTATTAGATACTATGTCGGCTGATACATTATCGTTTAAAGGTTATGAAATGAAACTAGTGAAAAGCGAAACTACGGGTTTATTGAGAAGGTCATACGATAACACTAAAGAAGAGACTTTTCCAGTGCCTCATTACCGAAGCTATATTTCGATACAAGGCGTTAGCGTTCCACAATATTATGTGATTCCGCAATGTTATCCAAAACTAATTGAAGTTCTAAAACGTCAAGAAATAGCACTAGATCGTTTTGAAAACGATACAATACTCAATGGTGGAATGTATTATTTAGAAGGTGTAACTGCCCCTAAAGAGCCATATGAGAAACACTATTTTCATGCTGATGTTCGAGTGAATGAGAACTTTCAATCCGTTCGATTTTATAAAGGAGACGTTATTATTTCCTTGAATCAGGACGCAAGAAGATACTTGGTAGAGACCCTGGAGCCAAATGCAGCCGATGCATTTTTCAGATGGAATTACTTTGATAATGTGTTGCAACAGAAGGAATGGTTTTCAGATTTTGCTTTTGATCCAATTGCTAAAGAATTGTTAGAAGCTGATGAAAGGCTTAACCTAGAATTTGAAGAAAAAAGAAAGAACGATAGTAAATTTGCAGGAGATCACATGGGGCAGTTGCTGTGGATATTTCAGCGTTCAAAATATTATGAACCAGAGCACAAACGTTACCCAATAATGCGCATATATTAAAATAGGCAATAGAAAGCTAATCTTGTTCTTTCTTTTCAGCCTTTTATCGACGGCTTTTTTTTAAGCAGTAGTTATATGTGTTGATTTGTGTCAAAGTATTGGCGCAGTTAAAAACTACTTCAAGTTCTAATTTCCTCGAAGAGAGTATCGGTTTTTGTGTCGGAAAGATCTAATCCAACTCCAATTTATACCCAATTCCAAAAATGTAATCTTGATCAGGTCGAGCTTGGTTCATATCGCCTTGGTAGCGGTAGAAAAGTTCAATGAAGCTTTTCTTTTTGAATTCGTACTCAAATCCTCCAGTGTAGCGTTGTCTTTTCCAATTGCTGAAACCATCAGAGTATTCCCAAGCATAGAAGTATTCTCCAGCTATGTAGCCTTTGAATTTCTTATTGAACTTGTGCTGGTATTTTAATCTAAATCGCAGATTATTATCCTCAATAGTATTTCTATAAAAATCTCGCTGAACTAATATTCTCAAGTAAAAACGTTCTCCATCAAGCTTGATCCTAAAGGTGTTTTCAAAATCTACTCTTTGGTTCAGGCCAGAGCCTTTACTTCCAAATCTATAATTCGCACCTACTTTGTACCAGTCTGATAATGAATACTTAGCGCCTAGTTCACCAAAGGTCGTATTGACCCTACTTACGTTTTGATTCAAACGTGTTTGGAATTGACCACCTACTGTGAATTTTTTACTGAATTCTTTACTTATTCCTGCACTAGTCCATAACTGAAAGTCCATTTGTTGTGCAACAAGGCTATCGGTAATCAGAAATGCCAAACAAAGCAAGCCAACGATATGTAGGTTTCTTTTCAAGCTTATTTCTGCTTTTTAAAGTATACCCTGATTCGAGCCGAATCTTTTAAATAATCCGCTTCCAGTAATTCAACTTTATCGATCAATTTACCCGTTCTTTCTTCCAGATCTGCAATAAGAATGGATTCGTTTTGGGGTTTTATATTCTCGATTTTTTCGTAGTTAACCGTCTGAATTTCAATACCCGAAGTTAAAATATAACGTTCTAATAAATACATTAATCCTAGGATAAAAAAGTTGGTAAAAACAAGTTCTGCATAGCTTACTTTTTTAGTGCTAATAGCATTCAAAACCGAAAGTCCAATAATCACAAACATGTAAGTCATTTCTTTTACAGGAATAGTGGTAGTTCTATATCTTAGGATTGAGAACACTGCAAAAAGTCCAAATGCGAATCCAATACTTAGCTTAGTAGAGGCGAATAAATGGCAAATAAAGAATACCATTGGACTAAACACGAGGTAACTAAACAAGTATTCACTGTCTCTTCTGGTGGCTTTATACACCTTCAAAATGATAGTGTAAGAAAACAATAGATTTATTGCTAAACGAAACAACAATTCATACAAATCTTCATTAAAAAGTTTTATTCCGAAGAGTCTAAGACTTTCTGAATCAAGGAGTATTATATCGGAGAGAATATTCATGATTATTTAATTGAAGATGTTAATTTATCTTTTAACGGCTTAAAACGATTGTGTTTAATATCGGGCCTGTGCACTAAAACTGCTGCGCAATATTTTGAAAAGCTATTTGGGTATATTTTTAATTTTTTGAGTTCTCTAACGAACAAGCTGTTATTAGAAAATCGCTCTTGTTTAATCTCTGCAATAGCTAAGTCCTCAAATAAATGAGTCTTTCCGTTATAAACTGCCTCAAGATTAATGTCTAGCGTGAATTTTTCGGTCATAGCTATATCAGCCATGGTAATTCTGCTATAGTTAATTCCAATGGTTTCGGTAAGGTCGCTAAATTCCAGAGGGCAAGTTGACCTTGAAGATAGTGCTGATGTCACTTTTACCATCAGAAAAGGAGGGAAGTGCTATCCTTCTTTTTTCTGTTTTCGACTTATTGGTTTTCTTTTTTATTTCGAATACAAAAGGACCCTTTTCACTGTATTGTCTAGACCTGACTTTAATGCGATTTAAGTAACCCGCATGGTGTTGTCTGAAGAATTCAAAGTTGGGGTAGTCGAAGTACACGTTTTTGTAATGAAACTGACGTTCTCCATTCATATCTAAGACGCAGACCTGTCCTTTTAATGCAGTAAAAAAGTCATTCAGCTTGGATGCCGGAAACATGAACTTAGTGTCAACTCGAGCATCAAAATCAACCTGAGCTAACGTTTTCAAATCAATTCGCTTGAATTCTTTTACGATATGTAAGTCGTTTGAAATCAAGGATTACGAAAGTCAATTACGATTAGTTCACCAGCATCAACATTAGTATCGGTTGCCGCAATAGTTACAGAGGTTGAAACCTGTGTTAAACCAGAAGGACAATTTAATGTTTTACATTCTGACATAGCGTACAGCGTATAATTACCAGCCTTAAGTTCTTTAAATTCGAAGGAACCATCTGCACTGCTTCTTACATCATCACTTTGTGTAGTTCCATCACCATATATAATATACACGCGCGTGTCCGGTTGCCCTACTATTCCAAGCGTGTCACTAACCTCATTGTCATCAATATATATTGCAATTAGTTTTCCTTTTAATGTTGCAACGCCGCCTTTTCCAGCTCCAATCCCAACATTACAACCTCTACCAGTAATCCTTACCACGCTTGTTGTTTCCAATTCCAGCTCATCTGCTTTTTTCGGAATTTCAATTTCTTGAATAACTTCTTCTTTTCCAGTAGGGCAAGTCAGACATTCAGAATAGGTGATAATTGAGTATTTACCAGGCTGCAGATACTCAAATTTGAATGAGCCATCTGGTGCAGTGCGAATATCGTCGTCTAATGTTCCTGTAGCACCATAGCTAATATATACACGCTCGTCTGGTACAGCTATTTCAGCTGCTAATGTTCTGCCATCGTCTTCGCATAAATAGGTTCCAATTAATTTTCCTTTCAGCGTTGTTTTACCTCCAGTTCCTGGCTCTTTATTACATGCCATAAATGCAAAAGCGATTAGGGCGATTGCTAGATATTTTGTAGTATTCATAAATTATCTTTTTAAAATCCGATAGGTATCTTTGCCAATCAATAATTTGTATTTCCCTTTTTCGTAGGTAGAAAAATAAATGGTAGCAGAAGCACTTTCAAGTTTCGTCTTGTAAAGAACTTTGTCCGTTTTGTTATCTAATACTTTAACGATATGTGTTTCTCCTTCGGGGTTTAATAACTTCACGGAGTACTTGTTTTCAGTCATAGTAATGGTAACCAAAGTTTCTGATTTTCCTTTTAAATCGGAAACAAAAATGCTACCAGTTTTATTCACTTTTTCTGGAGTAGGAATCAAATAGTCTTTATCTATTCCACCGTCAGGTAAAAGACCATAGCTAATGTTTGAAAATTGTCTTTTGTATTTTAGAGCATGACAAAGTGTGCCATCTGGAAAACTTAAAAAGAGCTTTTCACCTTTTTGATTCAATTTAAAGTTGGTGTTCAACTCCTTTGCATTTGCATCTCCATTGGCCCAAAGTAAAATGAATCCTTTGGGTGCAATTTTAGTCCCCGCAGGAATGGTGAACATTTTAAGAGTGTCTTTATGATCCGACAAAAAATAACCCGATAAATCGACAGTTTTAGCACTTGAATTATACAACTCAATGTAATCGAAGGAATTTCCAGCATCATTTTTAACCAAACCTTTGTTCTGAGACAATATTTCATTAATGACGACATCCTGTGCAAACAAATGCAGGCCCGATAGTAAGGCGAAAATTAGGAGTAAATTTTTCATTAAAAAAAATTGTAAATGTAATTCTTTAGACGTTTAATATTATGAAATCCTTTATTCCATGTTATTTTTTTACGTTTAAAATGCTCTTTTAAATTATAAATGCAACATCTTAGCAATTATGAATACCGCAAATAAAATTATAGAGTTTTTTAATCAATTGGAATCGCCAGTGATATCAACTCCCGAAGTTGAAGTCTTAAATCCATTATTGAGGAAGGAAACTAAAGAAATAGTAAGTACGTTCTATTCTAAATATTACAGCGATAATGAGAATAGACTGGCTTTTATTGGAATCAATCCAGGGAGGCTAGGTTCTGGATTGACGGGCATAGGTTTTACTGATCCTGTGCATTTAGAAAGTGTATGTGGAATTGAAAATTCCTTTAATAAGAAACAAGAATTAAGTTCAAGATTTGTGTACGAAATGATCGAATCCTTTGGAGGGGTAGAGGCGTATTACAAAGATGTTTATATTTCTTCAGTTGTGCCATTAGGGTTTGTGAAAAGAGACATAAATCTTAATTACTACGACATTAAAGAATTAGAAGAGGAGCTTACTCTTTATATAAAAGAGCAATTTGAAAAACAACTGCCATTCCTTAGAAGAGATGTTGCATTTTGTATTGGAAAAGGAAAGAACCTGAAATTTTTGAATGCTTTAAACAAAAAAGAGGGCTATTTCGAAAAAATAGAAGTGCTTCCGCATCCCAGATGGGTAATGCAATATCGATTAAAAAGAAAAAGTGAGTTTATTGAGGAATACGTGCAGACAATTAAAAAGCACCTCACTTAATTATTTGGTCGATACGTCCAAATGTATCAGTATCCAAAACCATGTACCATCCGTAATTATCTTCAGAAGGAGATTTAGTAATCTCAAATTTCTCTTTGATAATGGAGAATTTAATAGTCAATTTGTCTTTTTTTATTTTCGACTTCCAGTCAATTTCTTTGGAACTTGTTGCTCCTCCAGACGAAGAAAAGGAAGAGTAAGAACCCTTGCCATTGGCTTGGATTGTAATGGTTTCTCCACCTGATACCCATTGCTTACTTGCAGGTTGTTCATCATCTCCATAAAATGAATAACTATAAGGAGTGCTCAAATATCCGTTAGCTAGGTTCCTTCATTCAGTAAATTTTCTCCTTTCAATTTTCTGAAGCAAGACCCTAGGGATACAATAAGTGTTGCTATTAATAAACCCGATAAAAGTGTTCGAAGGGCCAGTTTGATATTCATGATTTGAAAGTTTTAGTTGTTGTTTGAGGTGAAATTATAAGATTATTTGATTAAAAAAAAGCCTCTTTCGAATAATTCAAAAGAGGCTTTTAACCATTTAATTGGAATCGCGCTTATTTAGCAGCGTTATATCTGTTGTTCACTTCATCCCAATTGATAACGTTGAAGAATGCTTCAATATAATCAGGTCTTCTGTTTTGGTAATTCAAGTAATAAGCATGTTCCCAAACATCTAATCCTAATATTGGAGTACCACCACAACCTACGCCAGGCATCATTGGATTGTCTTGATTAGCTGAAGAGCAAACAGAAAGCTTGCCATCTTTAACACAAAGCCAAGCCCAACCTGATCCAAATTGCGTTGCTGCTGCATTACTAAAAGCATCTTTAAATGCCTCAAAACCACCTAATTCTGTGTCTATTGAATCAGCCAATAATCCAGTTGGTAAACCACCGCCGTTTGCAGACATAATGCTCCAAAACAAAGAATGATTGTAAAATCCACCGCCATTGTTTCTAATTCCAGCACCTAGAGTATCAACATTTCTTAAAATCTCATCAATACTAGAATTTTCATGATCAGTGCCAGCTAATGCTGCGTTTAGTTTTGCTGTATAACCAGCATGATGTTTAGAATGATGGATTTCCATTGTTCTAGCGTCAATATGTGGCTCAAGTGCGTTATAGTCGTATTTTAATGCAGGTAAATTAAATGCCATGGTATATAGATTTTAAATTAATAATAAAGCTAAGCATCAAATATATAATGGGATTACGACGCAGCGGGAATTAGAATGGAATAAAATCTTGTTAATTGGTAAAAAGGTAACAAGTAGACCGTAAAACGTATTGCGTCTTACGTTTTACGGTGCACTTTTTATAAAGTGTAAAACCTGTTTAAAAAAGTAGAAATCTTAGTTGTTTGAGCATTCGAATTATAGGTTGCACCGTTTACCTTTGGGTTTAGTTAAAATAACAATACATGCCAAAATTAGTATGTGTCCGTCATGGGCAATCAGTATGGAATCTTCAAAATAAATTTACCGGTTGGGTGGATGTAGATCTAACCGAAAAAGGTGTAAATGAGGCTATTAGCGCTGGGGAGAAGTTAAAAGGATATCATTTCGATAATGCTTTTTCTTCTTTATTAAAAAGAGCTAACCGTACGTTAGATTTTATTCTAAAAGGAATTGGGCAAGACGATTTGCACGTCGAGCGCAACGAAAACTTGAATGAAAGAATGTACGGTGACTTACAAGGAAAAAATAAGGATGAAGTTTCTGCCGAATTTGGAGCAGAGCAAGTTAATATTTGGAGAAGAAGTTATGACATTCCGCCTCCAGGTGGCGAAAGTTTAAAAGATACTAGAGAAAGAGTCATTCCTTATTACTTAGAGCATATTGAGCCGGTATTGAGATCTGGAAAAGATGTAATAATTGTGGCGCATGGCAATAGCTTAAGAGCATTGGTAATGCACTTGGAGCATCTAAGTCCAAAAGAAATCCTTCTTAAAGAGATTTCAACTGGGACTCCCTATATTTACGATTTAAGTGATGACCTTAATATTACATCAGCAGAGTTTATCTAACCCAAAAATTAAGATTTGGTAATAGCAGTAGATTTTGACGGAACCATTGTAGAAGATTGCTACCCTGAAATTGGTGAGCCTAAAATCTTCTCATTTGAGACCTTACGTGAAATTCAAAAAAACAACCATCAACTCATACTTTGGACAAACCGAACAGGCGAAAGCTTGAAAGAAGCAGTTGTTTTTTGTAAACAAAATGGAGTTGAATTTTACGCTGTAAACGCAAGCTACCCAGAGGAGAAATTTGAGAATACTGCCAGTCGAAAAATTAACTGTGAAGTATTTATCAGTGATAAAAACATTGGCGGAATGCCCGGCTGGGGAGAGGCATGGCAAGAGATTAGAGAAATGACGGGTCAAGGATTTCAAGAAAATAATGAGTTTGGAAAACCGTCAATCATTAAACGCATAATTTCCATTTTTAAATGAGAATTGCAGTAGACTTTGACGGAACTATAGTAGAACATCAATTCCCTCGAATTGGTCGTCCGATTGCAAATGCAATTGAAGTACTGAAAAAACTGAACGCAGCGGGTCATATCTTAATTATGTGGACGTACAGACATGGCGAAACGCTTGAAGACGCGGTTCAATATTGCAAATCCAATGGTATAGAGTTTTATGCCATTAATGCTTCTGAACCTAATGAAGTATGGAAAGACGGAATGAATCGACTAGTCGATGCTGATGTTTTTATTGATGATAGAAATGTTGGTGGACTGATGGATTGGGCACTAGTAGAAAAAGAGTTACTCTAGATCTAATCATCACGGTCATTTGTTTTCTTTAGCAGGTGATAGCTACATTTGAATCTTATAAAATTTGTCTATGAAGAAGCTTGTATTCCTTTTGCTATTGGTGTCCTTTCAGTTTATGCTTTTTGGTCAAGAACCTATTATGGATTTAATGAAAGGTATGAAACCTCGATTCATTGGTCCAGCTGGAATGAGCGGAAGAGTAACAAGTGTTGATGTTCATCCTAATGATTTAGATCATCTCTTAATTGGAACTGCTTCGGGTGGAGTGTGGGAATCAAAAAATGGTGGTATTTCATTTGATCCAATTTTTGACAAACAACCGATTCAGTCTATTGGAGCAGTGACATTTGATCCAAGTAACCCAAGTATTGTATGGGCAGGAACAGGAGAAGGAAACCCTCGAAATAGTCAGAGTAGTGGTATTGGAATTTATAAATCTATCGACGGAGGGAAAAACTGGGAACTGGCAGGATTGGAGCATACTAAAACCATTCACCGAATCATTGTAGATCCAACAAATTCAGCTGTTGTGTATGTCGCTAGTCTAGGATCTGCTTGGGGACCCAATGAGGATAGAGGCGTGTTTAAGACGATAAATGGCGGTGAAACGTGGGAGAAGATGCTGTTTATGAATGATACCACTGGTTGTGCTGATTTGGTAATGGATCCGTCCAATCCAAATAAGTTAATTGCTGCTATGTGGCACTATTATCGAAAGCCTTGGACCTTTACTTCAGGTGGAAAAGGATCTGGAATTCATGTAAGTTATGATGGTGGAAAAACTTGGAAACAAAAAACAGAAAAAGAAGGATTACCAGCTGGAACTTTGGGTAGAGTTGGGCTATCTTTTGCAACGAATAAACCAAACATAGTTTATGCATTGGTGGAAGCGAAAAAGACTGGATTGTACAAGAGTGTCGACGGTGGAGAAAATTGGAAATTAGTTTCTACAAAGAATATTGGAAATCGTCCATTTTATTACGCAGATATTTATGTGGATCCAACCAATGAAAATCGACTGTTCAATTTATATTCGACAGTGACTAGGAGCGAAGACGGAGGCAAAACCTTTAAAGGAATCGCGCCATATCATAAAGCACATCCCGATCATCATGCATTTTGGATAGAACCCAAAGAAGGGAAGTTTATCATTGATGGAAATGATGGAGGATTACTTATCTCAAGAAATGGAGGTGACAATTGGCAATACGTTTCCAACCTTCCGCTAGGCCAATTTTACCATATAAATTTAGATGATAAAATTCCTTATAATATTTATGGAGGATTACAAGACAATGGAAGTTGGGTAGGCCCATCCTATGTTTATGAGCAAGGTGGAATTCGAAATCATCATTGGTCAGAGGTGCTTTTTGGTGATGGTTTTGATGTTATGCCTAACAAATCGAATCCAGATAAATTGTACGCTATGTACCAGGGTGGTACGTTGACAGAGGTAGATAAGAAAACGGGTTATTCTAGTTTTATTCAACCCCAAACACAAGACTCTATTCCTTTACGCTACAGTTGGAATGCCGCCTTGTCTCAAGATCCATTTAACGATTGCGGAGTTTATTTTGGTAGTCAATACGTTCATTATTCAAATGACTGCGGTAAAAACTGGTTGGTACTTTCTCCCGATTTAACGACCAACGACACTAACAAACAGAAGCAAGTTGAAAGTGGCGGATTAACTATTGATGCTACGAAGGCAGAAAATCATACCACGATTTTGGCTATTGCCCCAAGTCCTTTGGATAGTAACTTAATATATGTAGGAACTGATGATGGAAACCTTCAAGCGACGATTGATGGAGGGAAGACTTGGAGTAACCTAAGTTCTAAACTACCTGGAATGCCTAAGAATGCATGGATTCCTCAAATTGTATGTTCAGAGCAAATGGCAGGGGAGGCTTTTGTGGTAGTTAACAATTACCGTCAAAATGATTGGAAACCTTACTTGTACAAGACCATAGATTATGGGAAAACATGGTCTCGAATTGCCACAGAAAGCAATGTAAACGGTTACTGTTTGAGTGTTGTGCAAGATCCTCTGAATCGAAGCTTATTATTCTTAGGAACCCAACAAGGTTTGCACGTAAGCTTAGACGGTGGAAACACATGGAACAAATGGAATGATGAATTACCTTCTATGCCTATTCGAGATATGAAGATTCATCCTCGTGAGCACGATTTGGTTTTAGGAACATTTGGAAGAGCTATCATTATAATTGATGACATTTCTCCATTGCGAGCCTTGGCTGATAAAAAAGAAGAGATGCGTAACGATTCCTTATTGATTTTTGGACACAGAGAAGCGTACCAAACTCCATGGAAGCAAGCTAAAGGAATACGATTTACTGGAGATAGTGAATTCAAAGGAACCAACCGAAGCAGTAATTACTCTGTTCGCTTATGGGTTTCTCCGGAAATGTACAAAAAAGCAAGTGGAAAAGTTGGAAAGAAGAAACCTGAGGTTGAGTTTTTTACCAAAAACAATATGGGAGATACCATAAACTATAACCGCAGAAAAGTAGACAGTTTAATAACCACTAATAGTTGGATTTCCTTGCATGAAGCTGGTCCAGATTGGTTGAGCAGAAAGAAAATAGATTTAAAAGGTAAGCGTGCAATTATGCCTCCAGGAAAACCTCTTTTAGCTGGAAGCTACTCTGTTGTAGCGGTTTTAGATTCTGTCTTTGTTGAGCATAATTTCATTGTAAAAGAACACCCAGAAAATGGTAAAACCAACGAATATAGAATTGCACAAAGAGCTGCCTATGTTGAGGTCTCGGAAATAGTTAAGCCTATTTTGAAAGACGTGGAACGATTAAAAGACATGGAAGCAGTTATGAAAACAGTTACGTCAAATATGAGTTTGCTGGAAGATTCAGCAAAAAAAGACTTAACTAAATTGGGCAAACAAGTTTCTGATACTTTAAATCAATTGTTCGAACTGTATTTCCTTCCTAAAGGTTTTGAGGGCTATGATCATGTTTCGATTCGAATTTCGAATTTATGTAACAACATGCAAACCTATCTTAGAGCAGAAAATAGAGGTGAAAGTGGAAATTATGAATTGTCTAAAGGAAGACTTTTATTTGCTTGGGAAGAAGCTCATAAAAAACAAGAGGCCTTTGAACAAGGTATTTGGTTTGAATACCAATCCAAAGTTTCTGAACAGCAATTCGATTTTTTCAAGAAATTAAAAGAGGACTAATCGTATTGGTATCCGCCATTTTCACTGGTGTCTCCGTCAACACCCAGGCCAACAACCAAACGGTTTACGAAATTGAAATACGAGATAATCATATGAGCATCTAATACTGCTCTATCATCTAAGCCGTTATCTTTTATGCGTCGTATCAACTCTTCTTTGCCACTAAAAGCAGGTTTGATAGTCAATTGTTCACTTAACAGACACAGCAGTAAATCTTGATCGGATAAACCCGCTTTAGTGTAATCTCTTAAAAAGAGTCCCAAACGCTTGCTGTCTTTCCAAAAGTGATTTAAAGCCTCACTATGGTGTTTTACGCAGTACATGCAAGAATTACAAATACTTACCACGACACCAATCATTTCACGTTGCTCACGTTTTAATGGCGACTTACCATACATAAGGTGGACATACAAATCCATATGACGGATAACTCCCTCGGGATCAAGGCTCTGTATCTTATGAAGCTCTGCTAATTTACCTCGAGTTTTAATCAAATGATCATAAACTTCCTTGAGTTTTCCTTTCGCGTCTTCGTAGTCAACAGTTTCTATGTAAGCCATAAACAAATTTAAGAATGGAAAATTAGTTATTTATTTTTTGAATGCATAACTCATTTCGCACGTTTATTTAATCAGACAAGTAACGTTATATGACGGTGTAGGTCATTAAACGCTCTTTAAGTATTGTTTTACAATTTCTAAAAAAGTTCAGATAAATGAGTTTCTAGGAGTGGAAGCCTGCCTTATATTGCATGAAAAAGGGGTGATAATATCACCCCCTTTTTATGTGTTTCTTGTCTTTTGAAATGCTATTGCACTACCAACTTTCCACTCATCATACCCACATGACCAGGGAAAGAGCAAATGAAATTGTACGATCCTTTTGCAGGAGCATCAAACTCAATAGTTACTTCTTCACCACCACCAATAGTTTTAGTGTTCGCTATTACTTTATCTTGTTGATCAAGAGCAATATAGCCCGTTTCTTTAGCGCCAATACATGCTTCAGCGAATGCGTTTTTATCGGTACCTTTTTTCAGTAATACCCAATTGTGACCCATTGACTCCACGGGCAATTCACCCACATTTTTCAACGTTAACTTTACCTTTTGTCCTTCATACACCTTCATACGTTTAGTGTTGAATTTCATTTGATCATTTCCTTCAATCACAAGTTCCGCTACTGCTGGAATATCAGCCGACTTAGCTACTTCTTCAGGTCCAGATTGCAATTGAATTTTCTTTTCTGCAGGTGCTTTTGTCTCACCAGTTCCACCGCCACAACTCGCCAATATCATAGCTGAGCATCCCAGTAACATTCCTATTTTTCTCATATTATTCCGTTTTTAAGTAAAACAATTTACTTTTAAATAAGTTGATTTATTTTACCTAATATTTCAGAAATAATTAGGTAATTCTAGATTCCTGAAACTTTAATTTAAAATAGTTGGCAGTTATCGGAGGGAAGGCCACTTAAAGGCGTCAAAGCACTTAATTGAACATATAAACTAACAGTAATGAAAATTATCACATTCCTCTTTGCTTTTTTAACGACATCCAATCTGCTTTTCGGTCAATTCTATGACCTGAACTCCATTCAAGAAATCAAAATAACGTTCGCTCAATCCAATTGGGATGCAATTCTTGATGCTCAAAAAGCTGGCGCAGAAGAATACACTATGGCAACAAGTGTAGAAATTAACGGAACTGTTTTCGATAGTGCAGGAGTAAAGTACAAGGGAAATAGTACATATAATGATCGTCAGACGAAAAATCCTTTTCATATTGAATTGGATACTTATAAAGATCAAGATTATGAGGGATATAAGGATATTAAACTGAGCAATGTAGCAAACGACCCTTCATTTGTTAGAGAGGTGTTGTCTTATCAAATATTGAGACAATACATGGATGCGCCTTTGTGCAACTATGCCAATGTTTATGTAAACGGAAATTTAATTGGTCTGTATTCCAATGCCGAAGCCATTTCAAAAACCTTTTTAAAAGATAGATTTGATTCAAAGAATAACACCTTCGTAAAATGCAATCCACCAGCAGGTGCAGGTCCTGGAACCACCAGTTATCCAAATCTCACTTATTTAGGAACAGACAGTACGAAGTATTATGCATCCTATGAGATTAAATCTGATGGCGGATGGGATGAATTGATTTATTTGACCGATACATTGAATAACAGCGTTGGAAATGTAGATGAAATTCTTGATGTCAATCGTGCATTATGGATGTTGGCATTCAATAATGTACTGGTGAACTTGGATAGCTATTCAGGTGGTTTTGCTCAGAATTACTATCTGTACCGTTCCGATTACAACCAATTCTTGCCTGTAGTTTGGGACTTAAACGAGTCATTTGGACGGTTTACGCAAACGGGCTCAGGTTCGGTTAGTCTTCGAAGTACAGCCGACAAACAACAAATGACGCACTTGTTGCATGAAAATGAATCCAATTACCCCTTAATTTCAAAGCTATTTGCGAATCCAATGTACAAGCGAATGTATATAGCGCATTGCAAAACAATGTTGCAGGAGAATTTTTCTGATGGAAGTTATTTGACGACAGGAGATGCCTTGCAAAAAACAATCGACGCAGCGGTTCAAGCTGATAACAACAAATTTTTCACCTATGCTAATTTTAGTGCAAATCTGAGATCAGATATCTCTAGCGGAGGTGGTGGCCCTGGCGGTGGAACGACCAATGGAATTGGAAACCTAATGGATGGCAGAGCAACTCATTTATTAGCTCAGTCTGATTTTACGGCAACAACTCCAACAATTTCGACTCCGGTGAGTTCGAATGCAGCACCAGCAGTTAATGACAACTTTGCAATTACAACTGCAGTAAGCAATCAAAATGCAGTTTATATCGGCTATCGATTTAAGTCAAATAGCCCATTTGTTTTTGAGTTAATGTATGACGATGGAGCACATGGTGATGGAGCAGCTGGCGATGGTGATTTTGGAGCGCAATTGACCATGCAAAGTTTAAAAATGGAGTATTATGTATATGCTGAAAATGCAAATGCAGGATTGTTTTCTCCAAGAAGAGCAGAGCATGAGTTTTACACGCTTTCTCCTGCAGGTTTGTTGGTGATTAATGAAGTAATGTCTTCAAACAAAACAACGATTGCTAACGATAACGGAGCCTTCGACGATTGGATTGAACTATACAATGGCGGTGCTACTGCAATATCGACTGCTAACTACTTTTTAAGTGACGATAGCGATGATCCAACACAATGGCCATTGCTAAACAAAATCATTGCTTCTAAAGGTTACCAAGTAGTTTGGGCTAGTGGAGATGCTACTCTTGGAGATTGGTATGCTAATTTTAAATTGTCAAAAAGTGGAGAACAACTGGGGCTGTATTATGCTCAAGGTGGAGATACTTTGGAAGTTGATGTTATCGATATTCCAGCATTGACCAACGACCAGTCTTACGGTAGAGAAACCGACGGTGCTGCTAATTGGATGAAGTTTGATATTGCTACGCCTAACGATACCAATAGAGTGATTGAGGAAGAGGTAGAGGATACAACAGGCATTGAGCAGCAGTTGCTTTCTGAAATTCAAGTTTATCCTAACCCTGCAACGGATGTATTGACGGTAGATTTAGGTGCTGTAACGCAAACGATTCAAATTCAATTTATTGATGCAGTGGGCAGAGTAGTTAAAACGGAATCCATCTCTGGAGATCAAAATCAGTTGGATATTTCTGACTTGAATCAAGGGATGTACTTTATTTCTTTGAGTAGTGCAGATGGTGTGCAACGAATTGAGAAGTTGGTGAAGGAATAGCCCTAACTTTGGTCTATGAAACAACTTCTTGTTTTGCTTCTTTTCTTCATGGTGGCTTGTTCTGCAAACAAGCAGTCCATGAAATCTACTACCTCTGAAACCTCTTTGATTACTTGTCCGGAGTGTGGGTTTAGCAAGAATGAAAAGCTACCCACCGAACAATGTTTATTGGTATACCACTGCGATAGTTGCGAGTATGTAATGCATCCAAAAGAAGGGGATTGTTGTGTTTTTTGTACGCATGGCGATCACAAATGCCCTTCGAAGCAATAGGATGAGTGGCTTTAACCTAGCACTTGATTAATTAGACTCACACTAAATATCATTTACAAAAACTCTTTATAGATTTAAGGCCACTGCACTGCGCCAAGTGCGGAGTTAAAGGGTTGAACTTTGGACTTCTTTCTATAATTTATTCGAGGCATACAGTTTCAAATTTATACGATCGTAAGCATTTTTCTTACATTGGCTGTTACGTAATGGCCGGTTAACACTTGGCTACATAATTCTAGATTACCTAATTTTAATATTAGAGCTTTTTAATTCCTGTTGAATTCCGAAAAGCTTAAGTGTATCGTTCAGAGTTTTTTTCATCCAATAAGGCTGCTTTGGGTGAGCAGTTAGTTCAAACTTGTTTGTGATAGAATAAATATTAAGTGAGAAGCCAATAGTATTTGAGTTAATGTTCTCAGGCTTTAACACGGAAACAAATCTGAATTCATTTTCATGTGAGTATGCTTTATCTTTTTTAAACGAATTAAATCCATGTTTTCTTGAGTTACTTGATAGTTCGAAAACGTTTTTCTATAACTTTTTAATGCAGTTGTACTATCAGTGTTTAGTTTGTTTGAAGCCACCCAACCTTCGCTTTTAAACTTCTGTTGGTATTGGCTAGCTTGGTGTTATATATTTAAATGATTTACAGACGTTTGTTCGTCAGCTTTTTAAAGGCACTAATTTTCACGATTTTACCAAAGGAAGAAATTATCTTACTGAACGGTATCTTATTACTTTTCTTAAATCAGTTTCTCAAATAACATTTTTTTACCTTCGTGTTTTAATTCATTATGCAACTAGACCAACAAACTAAAGAAGACCTAGAATTTGATTCCATTTGCGAATTGATGTCTAAGTTTTGCAAATCTACCAAGGCGAAAGAGCTTGCAACAAACCTCAAGTTTTTTTCGGATGCAAACACTCTTAAAAAGGAATTTGAATTACTTAAAGAGATTCAATACATCCACCAAAGTGAAAGTTTAAACCTGCCTCACCCAAATTCCGAAGATATTGATGGAGCTCTAAAATTATTGAGAGTAGAGAATGGTGTTCTTATTCTGGATGAATTATTAAAGATATTTGCACTTTGTTTAGGAACTAAAGAGTTGCTGAAATTTTCGAATGCAAATAGAGTAGAGGCTCCTTTAATTTTTGAAGCCTGTTCGCATATAAACAGTATTGATGAAGTGCTTGCAGTGATTATAGAAGTGTTGGATGAAAAGAAGTTTGATATAAAAGACAAAGCATCTAAAGAATTATATGAGGTTAGAAACCAACTAAGATCCAACAAAAAAGCGATTAACAAGAATTTTGAAAAAGCCCTTATTCATTACCGCAATGAAGGATTTTTAGGAGAGACAGAAGAAACTCATTTGGATAATAGGAGACTACTTACAGTAACTTCTACTTATAAAAAAAGAGTAAAAGGACGAATTGTAGGGATTAGTTCCAAAGGAGTGGTGAGCTATATTGAGCCAGAATCTAATATTCAATTAAATAGAAATCAAGAGCAATTAAATATACAAGAGAAACACGAGTTGTATTTGATTTTTGAAAAGATTACGATTGAACTTCGCTCTCAGAGACATAATTTAAAGGCATTTCAAAGACTATTAGTAAGGTTTGACGTGTATAATGCTAAAATAAGATTTGCTGATGTGTATGAGGGAATTATTCCTAAAGTAAACTCTCACAGAAAACTGTACTGGGAAAATGCGACTCATCCTTTACTTAAAATAAAAAATACCGAACTAGAACTAGAAACTATAGGTCAAAACATTGAGATGGATGATGAAACTCGATTTTTGGTAATCTCTGGACCCAATGCAGGAGGGAAATCAATTACGTTAAAAACGGTTGGTTTAATACAAATGATGTTTCAATCGGGATTGTTTTTACCATTAAATTCTGGCAGCCAATGTTGTTGGTTTGATAACGTATACTCAGATATTGGAGACAACCAATCGATAGAAAACCAATTGAGTACGTATAGCTATCGAATTAATAGAATGAAGTTCTTTTTGGGAGCAGCCAATGAAAACACCATGTTATTATTAGATGAATTTGGAAGTGGATCGGACCCAGAGCTGGGAGGAGCTTTGGCAGAAGTGTTTTACGAAGAATTGTATGCAAGAAAAACATTTGCTGTAATTACAACTCACTACACCAATATAAAAATACTTACAGCTAGTTTGCCAAATGCAGTTAATGCATGTATGTTGTTTGATACTAAGAATCTTAAACCCTTGTATGAATTATCTGTTGGTCAGCCAGGTTCTTCGTTTACTTTTGAAGTAGCTCAGCACAATGGTATTACAACAGATTTACTGGATAAAGCCAAAACTAAAGTTTCGGAAAGTAAGATTAAGATTGATGAGTTAACTACAGAATTACAAAAAGAAAAATCGCGATTTAAGAAAATAAATAACGAACAAAACATAGCAAAGTATGAGGCCAGAGGAAAAATAACTCAATACGATAAAAAGCTAATAGCCTTGACTACCAAGCAAAGTACACAAATTCAATATTTTGAACAGCAGAATAAGTTTGTGAACATGGGGAAGAAGATTTATGACTTAATTGGTAAACACAAGAAAAACAAATCGAACAAAACGCTTTACGAAGCAGTGAAGAAAATTGTGGAGATTGAAAAATCGAAATTATTGGCTCAAGATAAGCCTGTGGTATTCAATAAAAACTTAGAAGCACCAAAATTAACTAAGGTGAAACCTGAAATAGAGCAAGTACAACAATTACAACAAGTAGAAAAAGAGTTAATTATAGAGAAAGAAACTGCTCCAAAGAAACCAATATTAGTAGGGGATAAGGTGAGAATAAAAAATCAAGCCAAACCTGGTGAGGTGCTAGAAATTAAAGGAAAAAAAGTAAGTGTTATTGTGGGGAATTTCACTTTTAATACTATACTAAAGGAAGTGGAGCATTTTTAATTATTTTTTATTTCTTTTTGTGCGAAAAGAGGTTTTCCTTTCAAAGCTTGAACTAGAGTTGTAGTTGCAAGAAGTCCGTATAGTATTGAAATTATAATGATTGCTTTGGTGCTTTTAAATGCATAAAAAGAAAGCAGTGGTAATAATTGTAGTGCGTGCATTCCAATGAAATGTGAAACACGAAGATCACCAACCGTTTTGCTCCAACCTACAATAAACCAATTGGAATTGTCATTTAATGCACCCATACTGTGGTTCATTCGTGATCCCATTAACCCACCTTCGAAAGAAAAAATCACAAAAATTAGTATTCCCAACCGAATTGCCCAAAGGTAATAATTCGGCAAATCGGGAAATGATTGGGTAAAAAATAATAACCCAACATATGCAGTATAAAGCGAAACAATAACTGCCGCTAACCCCATGAATGAATACAACATGGAATAGGTAGGTGAGCTAATGTTGAAATGCGATAACTGCCCTCTTGCTGCTTGAAATACGATATAAAACTGTACAAAGCCAAATAAAATGATGACTGTCCAGCTGAATAATGTTGTATTGAAATTGGATAAATAATGACAATACCAAGCCATTGTCCAAGCATAAGAGCCTATGGAAACTGCAAATTTGAATGGCTTAAGCCATGCATTTACTCCACCAACTTGTGTTGATGTGAATCTAGATAAAACGAAACAAACAATGGAAAGAGCTAAACATAATGTACCCAAATAAAATAACTCTTCGTTACGAAGTTTTAATTCTTTGATGAAGTCTAAAACACCTTCCAACATAGTTTTATAAGTTTTTACTAGTAGTAAATTTTGGCATAAAATAATTTAGGCAACAAAGCATTGCACCATAAGTAAATATCAAGGTAGGCATATTGGTATTAAAACCTAAATCAAATTCTGGGATACTTAATAATTCTCTGAAAGAACTTGTAGCAATAAGCATCATAAAGATAATTCCGTAGGCAAAAACAGAAATAATTGCAATTCTGTTTTTAGTGGTTCTTATAATTCCCTTTTTAGCTTCTTCGCTAAAGAAATAACAAAGAGCAACAATACTAAAAACGGCTTCTATTGCAATTGCTATATATGGGCTAGATGCATACAAACCAAGACCAGCTTCCATTGTATCGGCTCCAAATAGGTGGTGCATGTGACCAGAAAAATAATCCAATACAAAGTGAGCTAATACTAAAGCCATACTTACTAATCCTATTTGTGTGCTTTTATATAAGAATTTTCCAATAAGGAAAACAACAGGTAGCCAAATTAATAAAGGCAGCAAATCGTGACTATAAAGCATGTCAACTGCCATATTACTTAAGGTTGCATCAAACGCATCAGTTGGGTCTGTATGTTCCAATCCTAAATAGTGAAAAGTAAACCATAGCAAATCTTGTAATTGTGAGATGATTAAAAAATAAAGTAACATTCCTTTTGGGAATTTCTGTTTTGCTATTAATGCGGTTGTAAAATGTCCTGCTAACATAGTTTTTGTTTATTTTTTTGTATTTTTACTATCGAATTGAAAGTAAAAGTAATAATTACTATCGAATTAATAGTAATAATCTGTATAAAATGAAAAAAGAATTTAGGTCTGGCTGTCCAATCTGTTCTGCACTGGATGTTGTAGGAGATAAATGGTCTTTGCTAATTATTAGAGATATGCTGCTTAAGCATAAGAAGACTTTTAAGGAAATATCCGATTCGCACGAAAGAATTGCACCTAGTATTTTATCTGCGAGATTAAAATTGTTGGAATCTTATAAATTAGTAGCCAAAACAAAGCTTCCTGAAAATAAAAAAGAAAATATTTATTTACTAACTGAAAAAGGAGTTCGTTTAACCCCAATAGTTATTGAATTTAGTTTGTGGGGAACTGATAATATGCAAGAGTTTAATAAAATAGATGATATAGAAGGTTTGGATTCAGATAAGTCTACTATCATTAAATCAGTTCAAGAGAGTTATAATTCAATGGTTCTGCATTTTCGCTAACTAGGGGCTAAACGCAACTATTCGTTTGTAAATGGTTGTAAACATTTGTAATCAGTTTTATTATCAGCCCAAATTAAACTTTATTTCAAAAGTGTAAGACCATTAATTAAGAATTCCTCATTTTTGACTACTGTGAATGTCCTTAAAGAAAATACATTAACCATAGTCCTAGCATTGCTTTGCGCAGTCTATTTCGGTTATTATTTATCGGTAATGAATTGGACTTCGGGTGGAGGAGATACTTACACGCATTTCCTTTTTGCTAAATACGCTTTTCAGCATCCCGAAAATTTTGTGAATCATTGGGGCAAACCCTTCTTTACTTTATTCGCTGCTCCATTTGCACAATTGGGTTTAAAAGGAGAAGAGGCAATGAACATTGCTTGCGGAATTCTATCGGGAGTTTTTGCTGCATTAACCGCCAAAAGCTTGGGTTATAAGTTCCATTTTTTGGCCGTAGTTTTTACCGTTTTTGCTCCGGTTATGTACAACGGAATCTTCAGTTCATTAACAGAACCCGTCGCAGCATTAGTGCTAATTGCTGGCGTGTATTTTTATTCAATTAAAAATTTCAAGTTAGGTAGTATAATATTCTCATTTTTAATTCTTTGCAGAACAGAAATATTCATATTCTACCCGCTGTTCATTTTCTTTTTATGGGGATCGAAATCCTTGAAATCGGCGCCCTATTTAGCCTTGGGTTTTGTGCTCTACAGTTTTATCGGTTGGCCATTTTACGAAGATCTTTTTTGGATAATTACTAAGCAACCTTACGCTGATGCATCTGCAAAATATGGTAGTGGAGGTTTCTGGCATTATGCCGAATCTTACGACCAAGTAATTCATCAGTTATTAAGTGTTTTATTGCTGATAAGTTTGATTCGTTTTCCGTTTGATGTAATCTCAAAAAGGAAACAAATCACGGATGCACTTAAGCTGGAATTATTGGTGCTGAGTTTGATTGTGAGCTTCTTCTTTGCGCACTCTTTCGTCTGGTGGATGGGCGCTGGAGCTTCAGCAGGGTTGGTAAGAGTAATGATGGTCATTATTCCCCTTATTGCTTTGTTTTCTCTAAAAGCATTGCAATGGGAGAAGGTGTTTGGTAATAAGTGGGTGCAAGGCGTATTTTCAGTTGCTGCTATTGCTGTTATGGTAGCAGTTGCTGAGCATAAGTACGATTTTCCGATTAACGAAGATCTTGAAATTCTCACTATTCGGAAAATCGACAAAGAGGCATTGGATAAAGAGCGAGCTGGAAACAACTTGTTCTATTATCATCCGTTTGCAGCAATACAACTAGACGCAAACCCTAAGGATACATTCGAAAAACGTTTCTACTTTAATGGAGAATTCAAAAGTATTTCTGATGTAAAAAAAGGCGACATATACCTTTGGGACAGCCACTTTGCAGCAAGTGAAGGTAACGTTAGTTTAGCTTTAATTGATGCTCTTGGTTTTCAGTTAATCCAAGAACACGAAACCAGATTGGAAGAGTATTCCTTTCAAGTTAAGGCTTTTAGGAAATTGTGAAGCGGTACTATTAGAAAATGCTTCCTGTGGTTAATGCTGATTGACCATTGATCCTATGCCTGTTTGCACAACTTACAGCGTCCTATATAAAAAGACTTGCGTGATACGTTTAACAAGATACGTCAGACAATTTTCACCCTTCATAAATAGCTCCAGAAGTAGGTGTTTCTTTCAGTTCCAATTTCTTCAACATTGATAATGCTGGTTTAATCTGATTCCAAATCCATACCACCAAAACCTCAGAAGTAGGGTTTTCGAGTCCTTTGATGTCGTTGAGGTAATTGTGGTCCATTTGGTTTAAGACGGGCTTCATCGCCGCTTTAACTTCGCTAAAATCCATAACCCATCCCAGCTTTTCGTCCAAGTCGCCTTCGAGATAAACCGTTAGGTGATAGGTATGTCCGTGCAAATTTTTACATTTATGTCCTTCAGGAACATTTGGCAATTGGTGCGCCGAATCAAAAGTAAATTGTTTGTAAATCAACATAATACGATCAGGTAATTATTAAGGAATCCATTTTATGTTGGTGAAATCTGGTTTTCTTTTTTCTAGGAATGCGTTGCGTCCTTCTTTAGCTTCATCAGTCATGTAGGCTAAGCGAGTAGCTTCTCCAGCAAAAACTTGTTGTCCAACCATACCGTCGTCGGTTAGATTAAAAGCAAATTTGAGCATTTTGATAGAGGTAGGCGATTTTTCTAAAATCTCTTGAGCCCAGTTATAGGCTTCTTCTTCTAGTTTTTCGTGCGGAATAACAGCGTTAACCATTCCCATGTCAAAAGCTTCTTGAGCGCTGTAGTTTCTACCTAAAAAGAAGATTTCTCTTGCTCGTTTCTGGCCAACCATTTTTGCTAAGTAAGCAGATCCATAACCACCATCGAAGCTGGTAACATCAGCATCAGTTTGTTTGAAAATAGCGTGTTCTTTACTTGCTAATGTTAAGTCACAAACGGTGTGTAAGCTATGACCACCGCCAACAGCCCAACCTGGAACTACTGCAATCACAACTTTCGGCATAAAGCGAATTAACCGTTGAACCTCCAAGATATTCAGTCGTGGCATTCCGTCATCATCAACGTATCCTTGGTGTCCACGTGCATTTTGATCGCCACCACTGCAGAAAGAGTAAATGCCGTCTTTAGTCGAAGGCCCTTCAGCAGATAGCAAGACAACACCAATATTGACATCCTCTCTAGCATCAAGAAATGCTTTGTACAATTCACCAACCGTTTTGGGGCGAAAAGCATTTCGAACATTAGGGCGATTAAAGGCTATTCGAGCTACAGAACCACTTTTTTGATAAGTGATATCCTCAAATTTCGTTACGGTTTTCCAATCTGCTTTAGACATATGCTTTTATTAAAGTGCTGCTAATATTGAATTCAATGTAGCGCTAGGACGCATAATACCGCTAGTAAGTTCGGTGCTAAGTAAGTAATAACCACCAATGTCTACTGCTTTTCCTTGAACCGAATTTAATTCAGACACAATAGTGTCTTCATTATCCGCTAGTTGCTTGGCTATAGCGCCAAATTGATCTTGAATTTCAGCATCTGAAGATTGAGCTGCTAGTGCTTCAGCCCAATACATGGCTAAGTAAAAGTGACTTCCTCTGTTATCTAACTCACCAGCTTTTCGGCTTGGAGACTTATCCGTATCCAAGAATTTATCGGTTGCTGCGTCCAATGTTTCAGAAAGAATTTTTGCTTTTGGATTGTTGTACGTTGTGCTTAAATGCTCTAGAGATACTGCTAATGCTAAAAACTCTCCAAGAGAATCCCAACGTAAATGGTTTTCATTAACCAGTTGCTCAACATGTTTTGGGGCAGAACCGCCAGCACCCGTTTCAAACAAACCACCGCCATTCATAAGAGGAACGATAGATAACATTTTAGCACTGGTTCCTAATTCTAAAATAGGGAAGAGGTCCGTCAAATAATCTCTAAGCACATTACCAGAAACTGAAATCGTTTCTTTGCCTTCTTTTACTCTTTTCAATGAATACAAGGTAGCCTCAATTGGATTCAAGATTTGAATATCCAATCCAGTGGTATCGTGATCTTTCAAGTAAGTATTCACTTTAGCAATCACGTTAACATCGTGTGCACGGTTACTATCTAACCAGAAAATTGCTGGAGCTCCAGTTGCTCTCGCTCTGTTTACCGCCAGCTTTACCCAGTCTTGTATTGGTGCGTCCTTTACTTGACACATTCTCCAAATATCTCCAGGCTCAACTTGCTGCTCCATCAAAACTGTTCCGTTTTGGTCGATAACCTTTACTGTTCCAGCAGCTTGAATTTCAAATGTTTTGTCGTGAGAGCCATATTCTTCAGCTTTCTGAGCCATCAATCCAACATTGGAAACGGTACCCATTGTTGAAGGATTAAACGCTCCGTTTTCTCTGCAAAAATCAATAGTAGCTTGATAAATACCAGCATAACTACGATCTGGAATCAGCGCCTTCATATCCTGTAGCTGATTGTCTTTATTCCACATTTGTCCAGAAGTACGAATGGCAGCAGGCATTGAAGCATCAATAATTACATCACTCGGTACATGTAAATTGGTAATTCCTTTGTCAGAATTCACCATTGCTAAATCTGGTTGAGCGCTATAACAAGCCTGAATATCGTTTTCGATTTCTGTTTTTTTATCAGCAGGAAGAGTAGCAATTTTAGCCAATACATCTCCAAATCCACTGCGTGTATTTACTCCAAGTTCATTGAATAATTCAGCATGTTTTGTAAATACCGATTTGAAATAAACCTGAACTACATGGCTGAAAATGATAGGATCGGAAACTTTCATCATAGTAGCCTTTAAATGCACCGAAAACAGCACGGATTTACTTTTTGCATCAGCTATTTCATCTTCAATAAACGATTGTAGCGCTTTTGCACTCATCACTGAAGAATCGATTATTTCACCATTCAAGATCGTAGTTTTAGCTTTTAGAATCGTTTTTTCTCCATTGTTTTGGTGCAATTCAATAGCAACATTTCCAGCGTCTGAAATCGTTACCGATTTTTCAGATCCATAAAAGTCACCTTCAGTCATGCTTGCAACATGAGTCTTTGAATTCTTGCTCCAGGCCCCCATAGAATGCGGGTGCTTTTTTGCATAATTCTTAACTGCTTTCGGTGCTCTTCTGTCAGAGTTGCCTTCACGTAAAACAGGATTAACAGCGCTACCTTTTATCTTGTCGTAGCGCGCTTTTATTTCTTTTTCAGTATCGCTTGATGGATTAGAAGGATAATCGTAAAGTTGGTATCCTTTAGCTTGCAGTTCAGTAATTGCAGCTTCCAATTGCGGAGCAGATGCGCTAATATTAGGTAACTTGATTATGTTGGCTTCAGCCGTTTTTGCTAAACTGCCCAATTCCGCTAAGTCATCAGTGACTTGTTGTTCTGCAGTCATAACCTCTGGAAACGCAGAAATTATTCGTGCGGCCAATGAAATGTCTCTAGTTTCAACTTCAACTCCAGCAACGCCTGTAAAGGATTGTACAATTGGCAGGAATGAATAGGTTGCTAATGCAGGTGCTTCGTCGGTCTTTGTGTAAATTATTTTCGCTGACATGCTATTGAGGAGTATCTGAGATTGCTGTTAAAATTCTTTCTTAATTCGGTTTATAAAAAGCATAATAATTATTGTTTGTTCTGAAAGATTTACAAATGTACAAATCACTAATGAGTAATGCGAATAGGAATTATTTTAAATAAGACATGATAAAGTACCTTCGAATAGGTTGTTGTCAATTGAGAATTTTACTAAGGTTAATTCATGAAATTAAGTTATCAAGCGCTCATCAGTTTTATTGCAAATTCTCATAAAATTATCTGAGATAAACACACTAAACGATAAGTCGATTCTATATCTCAACCCAAATTGTAAGTTTGAATGCTTATGAAAGCGGAATACAAACTTCAAATAGAAAGATCAAAATCAAACCGTAAAAAGGTCAAGGTTAAGCTGGATAGTTTAAAAACAATGGCTTCAGAAGCGGTGGATAATCACATTCATCAATTACACGATAGAGCCTTCGAGAATATTGATTGTTTGCAATGTGCTAATTGCTGTAAAACCACTAGTCCAATTTTTGAGCAAGCTGATATTGATCGTATTTCTAAAAGTATAAAATTGCCTGTGGGAAAATTTATTACCAGCTATTTACAAATGGATGAAGATGGTGATTTTGTTTTGCAATCAGCACCATGCACGTTTTTGAATACAGATAACACCTGTAAGATTTATGATGTTCGACCAAAGGCATGTGCCGAATTCCCGCATACGAATAGAAAGAAGATGAAAGAAATTTTGGATATTACCTATGAAAATGCAATGATCTGTCCTGCAGTGAGTTTTATAATGGAACGAATCAAGTTGGATTAATGTCCTTCTGAAGGAATTTTATTTTACTGATTGTTAGTGGTTTGGTAATAAAACCTTCTACTAATCCGTGTTTTTCTGATCGGCTTATATCATCAGGACTAACCGAAGAAGTGAGTATAAATATTCTAGGTTTAAAATCATTGTAATCCTGCGATAATAAATCTAGAAATTCCCAGCCACCCATCAGAGGCATATTGATATCAAGAAAAATTACTTCAGGGAAACTAGCGTTTGATCTTAAAAAATTTTCATTTGCTTCATGGCCATTTGTTGCAACAATTAAGTTTTTGGTTAGATTGATTGTATTAATCAACTTGGTATTAATCAGGTTTTGAATAGGATCATCGTCAATTAGGAGTATGCTTGAGTACATCTTGTGATTGTTATATGTTGAACAAATATACTACGCTTCAGAAACATAAAAGTTGATTAATTTAGAACTATTTTTTCAGTTTAAATTCTACTTTTGCAAAGCTATTGGTTCTCAACTTGGAATTCACCAAGAAGAGTGAAAAGGGAATTCGGTGTAACTCCGAAACTGTTCCCGCAGCTGTAAGGTTCTATAAAGGCTTTTGTCTACAGTCACTTCCGAGAAATGGAGGGAAGATGCAAAAGTGAACCGAGTCAGAAGACCTGCCACCGGCTATTTTGCAAGGAAGTTCCGGGATAGGATAACCTTCTAACTTTATTATTCATAAAAATGAAAAAGAGAATTATTGGATCATTCCTAACCTTAGGATTGATATGCGCTATTTCAATAGCAAAAGGACAAACAGTTTCAAATTTCGAAAACGTTTTGACTGGTGGAGATTCCACTTGGAACGGTTCAGATTTAAGTAATGGAGTAGTAAACGGAGCAGGTTTCTTCCTTAATGATTATAATCCTAGATGGGGGAGTTGGAGTGGTTTTTCAATTTCTAAAACCACCGATACCGTTACTGGAGGTTGGGCAAATCAGTATTCATCAATTTCCGGAAACGGAGCAAACAACTCAGCTGCATATGCGGTTTCATACAGCAATTCAACTGTTATGTTTACACATTCGGTTGGTGGAGATTCTATCAAAGGATTAAGTATTAACAATTCAACCTACGCATACAGAAATATGCAAACAGGAGATGCATTCACAAAGAAATTTGGAGGAAAGACCGGTAACGATCCTGATTTCCTTACGGTTACTTTTTTTGGTTATGATGCTGATTTCGACATGACTGATAGTGTTGTTTTCTACTTGGCAGACTTTAGAGATGCGAATAATGCCAATGATTATTTGGTGAAAGATTGGACATGGGTAGACCTGTCTTCTTTAGGTCGTATCCGATATTTAGATATGGAGTTCAACTCTTCTGATGTAGGTCAGTTTGGGATTAATACACCTACTTACGCTTGTATCGATAGCCTAGTTTATAAAAACTCTTCAACTTTATTTCAGCCTTTAGCTTCAGTGCTTGATTATCAGGTTGGTTATAATTCTGCAGTTGCCAATTATAATGTTACTAAACACAGTATAAATCCTGGCAATACAGTTGATTCTTTAACTGCAACACTCGTTGATCAGCCTAGTAATGGAACTGCAGTTTTGATAAGCGATTCATTGATCTCTTACAAACCAATGGCTAGTTTTAACGGGTACGATACTGTTTGGTTTTCGATTTGTAATCAGGGAAACATCTGTGATACAAGTTGGATTGAATTTTTGGTTAATGATGTTCCAATTGCTGCTAACGATACTTTTACTAGAGGTGGAGACGGGGTACTTGAATTGGATATCTTGGCCAACGACTGGGATGAGCAAATCGCTAACTTAAGAGTCAGCTTATTGGATACTACAAAAAATGGCAATGTATCTATAGTTGCTAATAAGCTAGAATACATAGCGGATACCGATTTTGAAGGTTTAGATACTTGCAGTTACCTCATTTGCGATCTTTATGGGTATTGTGATACTGGCTATGTGTATCTGAAGATTCAGAATGTAGTAGGTGTTTCTGAGATTTCTATTAGTTCAATTTCATTTTATCCTAATCCAACTAATGGAATAGTAAAGATTGCTGGATTATCCAATGAAATTACTGCTTTAAGGGTGTTGAATATTCGAGGAGAAGCTATTGAGACTGCTTTGAATACTGAGAATGAATTCGATTTATCAGATGCTAGCAACGGTGTTTACTTTATATCGATATCAACAGCTAACAAAACGATTACAAAGCGCATCATAAAACTGTGAAGTTATTAATTGCATTTATTGGACTTTTTTGCACCGTAGGATTTTCCTACGGGCAAGGTCCTTATGCTCCTAATTCAGAAACTGCAGGCACGGATGCTTTGCATTTTACTAATAACAAATTCATATCATGGGCTTCAGATATTAAGGTAATTCGCGGATATCAGGATATAGCAAACAAGTCGCTTGGTACAGTCAACTTTGGCGAATCGATAAATGCTATTGGAATGAGTAATAAAAGTGTTATCAGTCTTGGTGATAGTGGTGTGGCTAATGTTTCTTTTGAAGGGTATGTTTTAAATAAATCAGGTCCGGATTTCGCCGTTTTTGAAAACAGCTTTAATCATGAGTTTTTAGAGTTGGCTTTCGTTGAAGTTAGTAAGGATGGCACAAATTTTATCCGTTTTCCAGCTTCTAGTGAAACCAGTTCAGTTACTCAGGTCGGTTCCTTTGATTTGTTAGATGCCACCAATATTAACAATTTAGCGGGCAAATACAAAGTCCAATATGGAACGCCTTTCGATTTAGACGATATTGGCATGGATTCCATACGTTATATCCGGATTGTAGATGTAGTGGGAAGTATCGATTCTACAATTGGTTCAAAAGACGCTAAAGGTCGAATGATAAATGATCCATATCCAACCGATTTTCAGAACAATGGATTTTATACGGGAGGCTTTGATTTAGAGTCTGTTGGTTTGATTAATTATGAAGGTGAGATCTTCTTGGGAGCTAATGAATTATCAGAACAAAAATCGAGAGTAAGAATATATCCAAATCCTGCGATTTCTGATATAACGATTACAGTTGAAAAACAATCGGAAATTCAAATTCACGATGTAAACGGAAAATTGTGGTTTTCTCAGAGGATTAACTTTGGGTCAAATAACCTAGATTTAAATGACTTACCTCGAGGTTTGTATTCAGTTTCAGTACTAAACGAAAAGGAACATTTTGTTTCAAAATTGGTCTTGCAATAGCCTGAGCAAGGCAACGCTTTGTGTTGGTTTGCTTTTCGGCAGTCACACAGTTCTCTTTGCGCAAAACGATACCGTTATATCTTCCAGCCTGAATGAATTTGAGGTGTTGGGGCAGATTAAACCTGATCCGGTATTTAAGAATGTGGTATTGGATACCAGTTTGATTCAAGCAATGCCAGCCTTTTCCATTGATCAAATTCTGAAATATCAAACCAATTTATACGTCCGGGATTATGGCTCGGGAGCGCTGAGTTCGATTTCTTTTCGGGGTTATAGTTCCAGGCATACTGCCGTTTTTTGGGAAGACATGCCCGTTACTAGTGCAATGAACAAAACATTCGACGGCGGATTATTTCCTACGTTTATGGCCGAAGAAGTGTCGATACAGTATGGTGCTGCTGGAATGATAAATGGGTCTGGTGGGCTAGGTGGAACCTTGAAATTCAACGCTAATCCTGAGTTTAAAAAAGGTGAAACACTGAAATTTGAGCAGGCAATTTCAACTGTAAACAATGCTTCTACAGGATTGATGTATCGTCGTTCTAGCGGACAATTTGTTTCTTCAACCCACTTTACGGCACAATACGGGTCAAATGAATTCTCCTTTCAAAACCCAACTGGGCAAGAGGTGGTGAAACAAAGAATGCTTGGAGCGGAGAACCAGGTGTTATCTGGACAGCAGAAATTTGCGTGGAAATTGAAGAAAAATGGAGTTTTAAAGTGGAATTCCTTTCTGCAGTTGGGAGAACGCCGATTACCGCACTTGACTTATCAGAAAGTAGTTGCTGAGACGCAAAAAGACAAAACACTCTTATCAAACCTAAATTATTCCAAGCAATTTGGAACAACAGAGATAAAGGCCGTTGTAGGGTTTAAAGCCAGTGAATTACAATACCAAAATGATGCAATAGGGATTAATGATATTGGATCGGAGCGCAGTGTTTTTGCTCAATTTAGAGTAAAGTATTGGTTGTTTCAAAAACTGAAAATGGAAAATGCAGTGCTTTACAATCACTCTTTTGCAAATCACCCTGAGTATAATGGTTGGCAGCAGCAAATAGACTTGCAGCACATTCAGCAGGCGAGCTACGAATGGAAACAATGGTTATTTCATGGGCTAATCAAAACACAAGTAATTGACGATAATTTTCTTCCTGTATTGCCTTCTTTGGGAGCGAGATGGAAGTCAAATAAATCTTGGTTGGTAGTTAAAGGAAATGGAGCATATCATGCGATGGCACCTTCTTTAAATGATTTGTATTGGAGTGTGGGAGGAAATCCTGACTTAAAGCCAGAAAAGGGGTGGACTGGTGAATTTAGTCTAAGTTCGGAAAGAGATACAGGTTTCAATTATAGTATTACTGGTTTTTTAAGCAGCATAGAAAATCGGATTTTGTGGCAACCTCAGTTGAGCGGAGTATGGATCGCTAGTAATGTGTCAAGTGTTACAAATACTGGAATCGAGTCGTCTATCTCCTATAAAAAGTTGTTGTGGAATGCGGTTAAAAGCAACGTTGTTTTGAATTATAGCTACAATTCTGCTGTGGATAGTGCAGGTAATCAATTGGCCTATATTCCAGCGCAAAGAGTGTCAATGCAAGGTCTATTGGAATGGCGGAGTGTTGGAATTACTTATGGCCATCGCTTTACTGAAAAACGCTTTTTGAATAACTTTAATACTGCCTATTTGCCTTCGTTTTTTAATGCAACTGCAGGAGTGAATTACACCTTGAATACAGGCAAAGAAGGACGTTTGATTTTGGGCTTTCAGGTGGAGAATTTATACAACGAACCTTATCAAGAAGTTGCAAATCGACCAATGCCAAATCGTTACTTTATCGTTAATATAAAATTCATTAAATCATGAGGTTGTGGATTTTACTTATAGTAGCACTTTTGATTTTTTCTTGCAAAAAGGACAAACCTTTTGATCCTCAATACTTAGAGGAAGTGGTTTCTGAAGTTGACACCAATGCAACCCATGTACTAATTATCAATGAAGGGAATTTCACCTTTTCAAATGCATCGATAACGGACTACGAAATTGAAACAGCAACAACCCGTCAAACTGCCTTTAAACAAGCCAATGAAAATGCGTTAGGAGATGTAGCTCAATCCTTATTGATTGATGGAAAAACAGGATACCTTTTTGTCAATAATTCTAATGAGGTCATTAAAGTTTCAATGCCAAGTTTGAAGGCGCAAACTAGAGCTTCCGTCCAAAGCCCTCGGTATGGACTTATTACTTCAAAAGGCGAGTTGTGGGTGACC
Organism: Flavobacteriales bacterium UBA6770; assembly: GCA_905181875.1. Classification (GTDB taxonomy): domain Bacteria; phylum Bacteroidota; class Bacteroidia; order Flavobacteriales_G; family Salibacteraceae; genus UBA6770. The sequence continues at coordinate 7,742 of CAJIZH010000002.1, read as the reverse complement.
TCACTCAACAAAAAAGACATTTTCGTTCTCGATACAACCAACTTGAAAATCACTAAAATCTTGGAGGCTTCCAATTGGCTAGAGGAATTGGTGGAAACGGATAACCATGTTTTTGCTTGTAACGTCAATGAAAATACCATTGATGTCTATTCACTCGAAGGCGATAGAGTAAAGTCAATTGCAGTAGGAAAGCAGCCACAAAGTATCGTTATAGACAGCGACGGTATGCTTTGGGTGTTGTGTGATGGTGGTTTTAATCCAAGGGATAGAGAAAAGGCTCGTCTGCTTAGAATCGATCCAATTTCATTTGCAGTAACTTTTTATTATGAGTTCGAGGACATTGAACATTCGCCAACACGATTGAATTACAATGTCACCAATCAAAGACTGTATTTTATCAATCGAGCGGTTTATTCATTTCCTGTTGATTTGAGTGAAATAGCACCAACCACAACCCCAATCGAAATATTCAAACAGGAAGGCGCTAATTTTTATGGGTTAGGGATAGATGCTCTATCTGGAAATGTTATTGTGACAGACGCTAAGGATTACAGCAAGAAGGGGATTGCTTACGTTTTAAGTTCTTCTGGTCAATTATTGTACGATTTTGAAACGGGGGTGATTCCGCAGGATGTAGTAGTTTATCAATGATGAGTTTTATGAATTAATGTGTGATGCTGAATTTATTTCAGCATCTCTTGTGGTAAGTTATGAAATGAGATTCTGAAATAATTTCAGAATGACGTGAGTAGGTTAATGTATACTATCATCTCTTGCTACGAACAAATCCGTTTGAGTGGACTTTGATTAAACATTCCAAAACGTCAATTCCAGTACTCAAATCAAGCTCCCACTTTCCTTACTTTTGCAGCCTCAAAATCAAATATTATGAAGGAAGTATATATCGTATCGGCCGCACGTACACCAATCGGAAGTTTCATGGGAAGTTTATCTTCAGTTCCTGCACCAAAATTGGGTGCTGCTGCTATCAAAGGCGCACTGGAAAAGAGTGGAATTGATCATAAGATTATCGATGAAGTAATTATGGGTAATGTAATGTCTGCCAATCTTGGGCCAAGCACCTGCTCGTCAAGCTGCAATGTTTGCTGGTTTGGATCAGGACGTTCCTTGTACTACGGTAAATAAAGTTTGTGCTTCAGGAATGAAGGCAATTGCAATGGCTGCTCAGTCTATAAAAGCTGGAGATAACGAAGTTGTTGTTGCAGGTGGAATGGAGAACATGAGTTCAGTTCCTCATTACATGCAAGCTAGAAACGGCGTTAAATTGGGTAATATCAATATGATTGACGGAATGGTTAAAGATGGCCTTACCGACGTTTATAACGATACGCACATGGGAGTTTGTGCCGATATGTGTGCTAAGGAGTACGGATTTTCTAGAGAGGATCAAGACAACTTTGCAATTGAATCTTACAAAAGAGTCTGCTGCTGCTTGGGAAGCAGGAAAATTCAACGATGAAATTGTACCTGTAGAAGTTCCTCAAAGAAGAGGTGACGCAGTTATCGTTGATAAAGACGAAGAGTACTCAAACGTAAGAATGGATAAGATTCCAACTTTACGTCCTGCATTCCAAAAAGACGGAACGGTTACAGCTGCAAATGCTTCAACATTGAATGACGGTGCTTCTGCATTGATTTTAGCAAGTGGCGAAGCAGTTAAAAAATACGGTTTAACTCCTTTGGCAAAAGTGACTTCTTATGCTGACGCAGCTCAAGCTCCAGAATGGTTTACAACTGCTCCTTCTAAAGCAATTCCTATTGCATTAGGAAAAGCAGGATTAGCTACTAGCTGATGTTGATTACTGGGAATTGAACGAAGCGTTTTCTGTAGTTGGATTAGCGAATACTAAAGAGTTGGGATTAGATCCTGCTAAGGTGGACGTTAACGGTGGTGCTGTTTCATTGGGACATCCACTTGGGAACTCTGGTTCTAGAATCATTGTAACCTTGATTAACGTGTTGAAACAAAACAACGGAAAGTATGGTGGTGCAGGTATTTGTAATGGAGGCGGTGGTGCTTCTGCTATGATTATCGAGAACGTATAGTATTACAAAACATATTGATTTGAAAAAGCCCCGATTAATCGGGGCTTTTTGTTTTTACAGCCAGGCCTTCACAATCTTTCGCTGTTTCACCCTCTTATCGTCATGCTCAATTTATTTCAGCATCTTTCAATATTAGCTCTAACTGAGATGCTGAAACCTACCCGAAAGTTGAGATGGTGATAATATTTTGGATTCAATACACCATGATCATGTCGAACTTGTATTTTCAATTGGAAGAAACGTTTGTCCTGCAGGTTATCTTTACAGGAAAATTTGGTTGTTTAAAGTTTACTTTGATTATTCAGTTGAATTTGTTGAAAGTTATGAAGGTGCTTATCCTTTATGGGTAAGAAATCAATCAATTACTCGAATTAAGCCTTACATCAGAAACGAAACGGAATATACCAACCGTAACCGATAGATGAAAGATTGAGTATTTATCCCAATCCTGTAATAGACAATTTGAATTTAAAAAGTAGGATTCTACAGAATTCTACTTTTAAGATTTATGATATTCAATGCAAGATTTACAAAGAAGGACACATTGGTATTGAGAAAAATAGTATTGCTGTTCGATCTTTAGAAACTGGTCTGTATTTGTTGCAATTGCACTTGGCAGCAGACCAACAGGTAATTCGTTTTATAAAAAACTAGGTTCAATTAGTTCTTTCATAAAACAGAGTTAAGTTTAACTGCGGGACAAATACAAAGAATAACCTATTTATTAATATCAAACAAATAACAAGACCAAGGCTAATGTCATTCCTCCAAGCATGAAGTACATGCCTTTTTTAAAGATAGAGCTACTCGGTGTATACATCCAAAAAGCTGAGATTACAAAGAAGAGCAAAGAGAGTCCAAACAAGATGTTAAAGAAGAAGAGTGGCTGTCCAGATTTGGCCTTATGAAAATGAGTCAACTTATCTAAAATAAAAGGAAGCGACTTAACCGTATAATCAGCTACACCGGTCTTTTTGTTATATACACCATCCTTAAAATAGATATTGTTGTTGTCTTCTTTTTCAATTTTTAGTCGCTGGATATCTAGCAGCTTACCCAGTACTTTAGGAGGAGCATTGGGCGTTAGTTGTTTGGATATTAGTTTTTCTTGTTTAAAGGTATCCGAATCGCGAAAAATAAGTACGATACCACTGATGGCGTAAATGGCCATTATTCCGGTTAAAGTAAAACCCAAATAGCGATGGATTGTTCGCATTTTTTGAGGTGTCTTATTTGCCATTGGTGAAAATTAATTGAGCTATTTAATCGACAAATTAATGAATTTCAACTCGTATAATTGATGTAGTTATAATCTGTAGCCAAGTTCAATAGTATTTTCTTATTTAACAGTTAAATGGCACTCTAAAAACTATTTCGATGATTATATTTAAAAAAAGCTTAAAGATGTTTTCCCAACTAAAGTAGGAGTAAGGTAATTGCCTTCTTACTAAAATTTGAACAATTTAAAGAACCTACTTAAATACAAATAATCTTAAGTAAACCTTTACCACTGATCATATTGATTAAGACTTTCAGTTGCTTAATAACCTAATATTTAAAGCTTTTATAGGTCATTAGTATTTTTTGCGATGATTTTACAATCAGACTCTGTAATTATTAAAGTCATAAATTTCTCAAGATCATTTTAGGCTAATATCAATAGGGACAGAATCGAGTCTATTCGAAGTAGGTTTAATGACTGAAGATTAAAAAATACTGGTCTATTTTACTTTTTAGTTACTCTGATTGCTAAGTAAAATCCAAAGCCAAAAAGTAGAGTTATTAGCCCTGCGAAATATGGAATTATATCAATCATTTTTTGAGTTATTAATTAGTTTTAAATAAATTCCAAATGCTAATATTGAAGGGACCCAAAGTCCAATAAAAGTTCCATCTGCTTTTTCCCCTTGAAAGTAGAGTAGTTCAGAAAACACTAATGATAAAAGAGCAGCAACAAAAAGGAGTTTGTCCGCAGTTGTGAATTTTTTAAGCATGCTTATATATTTTTGCTTTTAGTATTAAATTTATATCAGTGAAAGTATTGATTTTATTCCACAATTACATGGCCGTTTCGGTTTTTTTGTTTTTTAGCGTGGAGCTTATTGTTCGTTTATTAAAATATGTAAACTAGTATTAATTACAAGACCTTGCTAGAGCAGCTGTTTACTATGCATTTTTCCCATAAATATAGGTTTAAGTAAACGTTTAGATGCTGAGTCATAAATTAGCTAGTGAACATAATAGTTAGAATAGATAAAACTGGCTTTCCAGATTTATCCATAGAAAGCATGATAATCAAAACTGATACAGTTGCATAATATTCGGCAATACACAGCAGTGATATTGCTGAACTAAACGAGGAAAATAGAATGGTCTAGAATTCAAAACTCTAATAGCACTTTACCAAAAGTCGTTTTATCAATTTGCCCCTTGACTTCCTTGGTTGAAGGTTTCGTAAAAAGCATCGGAACTCATTCCAAATCCAATTGAAGTGATCATTTGAGTTCTTACCGCTGTACCTTCTTGCTGACCGGGAATCCAAGTCACTTCTTTTACCAATCGCATTGCCTCTTGAGTGCAACCACCGTTCATTGCTTTTCGGACTTCTATATTACTTATCTGACCGCTTGGTTCAATAACGAAGGCAATCAGAACAGTTCCTTTTAAATTTAGTTTTTGGGCTGTTTCTGGATAGCGCATTTTTCGAGAAATGTAATGGTTGAAACTATTGTATTCCTCAGCTTCAAATGCGGGAATGGGTTTAGTTTTAACCGCTTTAAAAAAGTAGATTTTTTCGCTTGTATCGATTGGCATAACTGGATAATCAATGTATTTATAGCCTCTTTTGTTATATAGCTTAACCCATTTTTTAAGACTAAATTCTACTATAAATTCATCTCTAAATGTCATATGTGTCGGGCGGTACTCCGATTTTGTCCATTGTATTTTCTTGAATAATCGAGTAGCTTCTTTAGCCATTTCGAGAGTGGTACTCGAAACAACTTTCAAATCAGTTGCAACTCCTTTACGATTCAACTGAAACGAAAGCTTTACTTCACCTTCTAATGCTTGTTTTACCATTTTTACAGGATATTGAAACTCTTTAGAAACCATTAGTTGAACATCTTTCATTCCACCTACAGATTCATTATAATCTTTACTGAAGGGCCTATAATAAACGTTTTGAGCCAGGCCTTGGACTAATGTGCAAATGAATATAATGGCAATTAACAACTTAGTCATAACAAGTGATTTTTTATTTGATGGGTTAAAACTACTGCAAAGCTAACTTTGTAAAAAGTATTATAAAACTTATGATTACACGGAATTTGTATTTTTTTCTTTCAGTATTAATGACTCTAGTGTTATTGAATGCTTGCAAAGGTGATAGCTCTGGAGAAACTACTTCATCGAATCAATCAATTAAACAACCCAATCCAACCCAGGAAGAATTGTTTAAGATGAATAAGCGCTTAATGAATGAAGAGCGCAGCAGAATAAACCATTTCATTAAACGAAACCGTTGGCCGGTTTCATCTACTGGAACTGGATTGAAATATTGGGTTTATGAAACTTCGGAAGGAGATTCAGTAAAAGAACGAGATATAGTGAAAGTACGCTATAATATTCTGTTGCTTACCGGTGACACCTGTTATAAACGTTGGGATCAATCTGAGCAGTTTACTGTGGATTTTGATCAAGTTGAGAGTGGGTTACATGAGGGAATTAAGTACATGAAAAAAGGGGAGAAGGCCAGGCTGATTCTGCCACCACATTTGGCACATGGACTTATTGGAGATATGAACAAAATACCAATGAATGCGACCTTAATCTATGATATTCAAGTTATTGACGAATGAAAACAAGACTTCTAATAATACTATTTTCAATTGTTTTGGTTTCCTGCGATTCCAAGTTAACAGACGGGTTTTCAAAATTGGAAGAGGATGTATATTTCAAAATTCACTCCCTTGGAGATGGAAATGAAAAAGCAAAATCAGGCGATAAAATCTATTCTCAGCTTGATGTTTATGGGTCTTCCGGAAAGCTAATTTATAGCAATAGTCTTAAATCAGGAGCCATACATCGATTTGATGTATCAGCAACTAAAAGCATTTGGAATAAGATGTTTAGTGTTATGCACGAAGGAGATTCAGCTACGTTTTCTTTAGTTGGGGATAAGTTGAATCTTGATAAGCTTACACAAGGCAAAATCAAAGATTACCCAGGAGAAATAATGCTCTCCATAAAACTGTGGAAACTGATCTCTGAGCAAGAACAAAATGCAAATAAGATGCAGGTAGTGGAAGATGATTTGGAGTTGCAAGAACTAAGAGATTTAAACGACTACTTTGTGGAAAATGAAGAAGTATCAACTCGTTTGTATGTTGATGGGATTTATTTTGAAAAAGTAAGATTTGGAAACGGTAAAAGAGCACAATCCGGCGATGCAGTGTGGATAAATTACAAAGGCTATTTCTTGAATGGAAAAGAGTTTGATAATACTTATAAACGAGGGCAAATGCTCGATTTTCAGTTGGGAAAACCCGATCAGGTTATTCGAGGTTTCGAGATTGCGTTGAGTAAGATGAATGAAGGAGATAAAGTGAAATTGTATTTACCTTCTTCATTTGCTTTTGGCGAAACGGGCTCTTCAAATGGTCAGGTTCCGGCTTTTACTTCAGTTATTTATGAGTTGGAGCTGTATCAGATAAATTAGACTGAGCCGTTCACCGTCATTCCCTGAAACCCTCTACTACGTCATTCGCGCCCGCCTTATGACGGGAGAAACTCCGGCGGGAACCTATAATCGATTAGAGAGAGTAGCTGCGCTGAACTCCTTCTTCGAGTTTCCGATCAAGTAGGGAATGACGATTGGAAAATTATGATTCTTGCTCATTCTGTTAATTGCTGTGAAATAATTGTCAAAAATTAAACAAGCCAAACCCCTTTCCTAATCTACTTTTGCAAAGATGCGCATCGCCTTAATTTCAATCCTAATTGTCATCTTTACTATGAACGCAAGAGCCCAAAAAACGAAAATAATTTACGTTGGAGACCCATTATGCAGCTGGTGCTATGGTTTCGCGCCTGAGATTGCAAAGGTGAAAGGAGCATTTCGAATCGCTTCACTTTCAAGTTGGTTATAGGTGGGCTTAGGCCATATAATACGGAGACGATGGCGGACGTTGGGGATTTGTTGAAAGAGCATTGGGAGGCGGTAGAAAAACGAAGTGAACAGCCATTCAACTATGGCATCATCGAAGACAAAACATTTGTCTACGACACCGAACCACCAGCGCGAGCAGTAATAGTGATGAGAGAGCTGAATAAAGATGCCGAATTTGAGTTTTTTAAAGAAGTTCAGCATCTGTTTTACGAGCAGAACAAAAACACAAATGATGTAAAGGTTTACCTTCCTTTATTGGAGAAACATGAAGTAGATTCTGAAGAATTTGAAAACACATTTGACAGTCAATGGGCAAAAATGGAAGTAAAAAAAGACTTTCAGTTAGCCACCCAGATGAGTGTTTCTGGTTTCCCTGCTCTATTGCTCGACCATGAAGGTAAGTTTTATGTGGTTTGTAAAGGTTACGCTAAAGCGGGGCCAATTATCGGTGCTATTGAGAAGGTTATTGGAGTAGAGAAGGATTAACGCGACCCAATCCATCTAT
>CAJIZH010000001.1 GCA_905181875.1 Flavobacteriales bacterium UBA6770 | reverse complement strand
TTAAATACAATTATCCGCTTGTACCCGTATCGGTTTTACTGAAGTACAAATTCAAAACCAACGAATACCTAAAAAATCTCACTTGCCCTATTTACCTTTTACATGGCACTGAAGATGAATTGGTACCTTACGAATCAAGTGTTAAATTGACTAAGCTGAGTGATACTATTGAACTAACAACCATTAAAGGTGCAACGCACTCCGATCTAATTGATTATCCGGAATTTCGAGATAAAATAGAAGAGATCCTTGTCTAATAAATAGGGTAGTATTTTAAGAGAAAAAGCCAGTAAACATGGATAATAATCCACCACTCGCTGCGACCATTCAATAATGGTCAAATTCACTTTATTTATACGAATTGCGACAAGGTATCCTACATTATAATTAACTCCTTTAGCATTATTGTTTTCGAGAAAAATCAAGATATTTTTTAAAATTACAGTATTAGAAGATTCGATATGGAGTAATTCCCCACCTTTCAAATCGCCTTGTTTACAGTAACCACATCCAAATGACATACCCAGAACCAATTACACCGTTATAACGATTTGACAACACTTAGACAAATCATTAAAAACTTTCCGAATGAAGCATACCCATGAGCAGTTTTCAGAAACTGTAAATGATAGGTAAGGTTAGAGTTGTTAAAAGAGCTGACATTCTTCTAACTGAGTGCTAATTGTAACATTGATATAGAAACAGTTCACTACCTTTGCACAATAACTATGGATTCAAGTAGATTAAAAACAATTATTGGTGCTAGCTTTATTGCTATGTTAATGCATTCCTTTTGCTGCGTATTACCTCTTGTTGTAGTTTTAGGGGGATTATCTGGTGCGGCTTCTACCCTATCTTGGATAGAACCTGCCGAGCCTTATTTAATTGGCTTTTCAATTTTAGCTTTAGGCTTTTCTTTTTATCAAGTGTATAAGCCCCAACCAGAAATAGATTGTGAATGCGAAACACACAGTAATAAAAGCATACTAACTTCAAAAGTGTTTTTATGGAGTACAACGATTTTTACTATCGCAATGTATTCACTGCATCATTTTACTGATGTATTTGGACATACTCACTGACCAACAAAATTGTAAGAAATTGTTCCATCTTGCTTGGTTTCCGAAGTTAGATCTTCATTAAAAGTAGAAGTCAAAGCAGCATTCTTAGCGGCTTCTTGAAGACACTTATCTTTTGTACATCCTACTTTGATACGGAAGAATTATATCTAAAAAGGTACCAAAAATGGATTGATTATTATAATAATCATAGATTGCCCATTGAGAACGAAGATAGGATTGTTAAGACCAATAACCCCTTCAGTTCTATTTTTTAAATAATAAGTAATGTTGGTGACTTCATTGTGCTTGTTACCAAGATCGGATTTGCCTTTTGCCCCAGTTGAAGTTTTCTTTTTACTGATCTTCTTATCGGAGATGTCTCCTTCCAAACTTCCGACTCCTTTTCGACCCAAATCCGTGGTGCTTTCGTTGCGAGCCATGTCAGACACTTGTTTTGTAATTTCTTGGTCTATTTTGGCCTTCTGAGCCTTGCTCAGTTCATTGGTAGCTTCGTTTACTGCTTGGTTTGTTTTCGCTACTGAGTATTTTTTTGCATCCAGCCCCTTCTCCTCGAAATTCTCTGGAATCTTAACCTTTTCAATTTCACGTAATTTAGATAGTGGTTTAATTTCCTGCAAACTCATATTGATGTACGACCAAGCTTTATTCTTGTCAAAATCAATTTGTGTAAAAGCAAAAAACAATATCGTGACCAAATGAATGGCTGCTGTTGTAATTATTGCCCAATATGATGATTTAGATATTCGCACACCCAATAGTATGAAATAAAAAAAGCCTTAATCCCAAGAGTTTGAGATTAAGGCTTCCAAATATTGTTAACGAGAATCGTTTACATTGCTGGCATCAAAGAAATAGTCAACTCGATATCATCACTAAGAACCATATCTTTCATAGTAGCCGCATAAGCAACTTCATAATTCTGACGATTGAAAGTCAATACACCGGTAGCTGCTCCTGTAGCTTCATCAAATACTACATTACTTACTGTTTCTGCGTTTGTTTTTCCTCTAACTGTAAGATTTCCCATAACTGTTCCTGCTGTCATATCAGAACCAGTAATTTCGAAAGATGCTGTTGGATTATTCGCAACATCAAAGAAATCAGCAGTTGCTAAATGACCAATCAATTGCTCAGAAGTATTCTCCTCACTGTAGTTGCTGTCTGTTGGAGTAATTGAACCCATATCAATAACCAATAACCAACCAACAAGATCTTTTCCTTTTAAACGCTATGTTTCCTTCTTTTACTGCAACTGTTCCTGTGTGCGAGTACATTCCAGCCATAGTTCCTTTCCATTCTACTGAACTAGCAGCAGCATCAAATCTTTCTTTTCTTTCATTTCAACTTCAGTAGCAGCACCGACACGAATTACAGCAACACCGCCATCTTTTCGCCACCGCCACATGCTGTCATTGCAAATGTAAATGCTGCAGTTGCAGCTAATAATGTAATTTTTTTCATCTATTTATAATTTTGTTATTTAACTTATTGGTTGGCGAAGGTATTATTATTTCAATTCTCAAAAAAAGAAGCTTAGGCAACTAAAAAAGATTAAGAACAACGTTATAGATTTTACGCCAATAAAATGCTCAGCTTTTTTTAGTCATAAGCATTCCTAAATATTGCAATTCGAATAGGACAACCAAGCGAAAGCTTATCTAGCTGAACATACAGGACTAGGTCTTAGAGACGCTAATTGTGAAGCAATGAGTTGAAGAAATGCGCACAGATGAAACAATTCCAATTAAGGAAGGTGTAGCAAAAGATGAAGCTGAAGCTTTAAAAGCACAGTTAGAAGAAGCTGGAGCAGAGGTTGAGCTTAAGTAAGCTCACAACGCGCCAAACCTTAAGGTTTAGGTCTTTCCTATTGAAGGAATAGACCTAAACCATTTTGCGTATATAATGGTTTTGCTATTATTATACGTGTTCACTGTTTTATTATTTTTAGCACACGCTTTAGGAACTATAGTTGGTGCTTTAATAGCAGGGAGAATAGCAACTACTCATAAAATGAAATTTTCACTCGCAATTGGAGGATTATTTCTATTAGGAGGTATTATGGTTAATTTTATGTTACCTGGTCCCTCTTGGTTTGCATTAGCAGATATATTAATAGCTTATATTCCGATGGCTTGGATAGGAGGAAAGTTAGCTGAAAAATTAACTCAATAAAACGTATGATTACAAAAATTACCGTTCTAGCAATTTATGTAGCTATAAACCTAATAAAAACTATAGGGTTACCCCTTTAAATCTTTAAAACGTAAATAGATTACGTTTTGAGGAATTTTATTTGCTAAAAATTAAGTTAAATGAAAATAGCAAAAGGAATAACTCGGAAAGAATTTAGGGGAAAATTTGGATGAGAAGAACAATGCTTAGAATATTTATGTCAACAGAAAAGGAAGTTAGGTTTTTCATGCCTAAAGTGTAAAAACAAAAAACATTTAGTTGGAAAAAAGGCACAAAACAGACGTTGTACAAAGTGTGGATATGACGAGTCACCGACATCAAATACACTTTTTCATAAAGTAAAATTTGGGATTGAAAATGCGTTTGAAATGACCTTTGATATTGCCACAAGTAAAAAAGGGGCAAGTAGTATTTGGCTTGCTGAAAAATATGGTGTAAAGTAAACTACAGCATGGTTTTTCCGACACAAAGTGCAACTAGCAATTAAAAGCAGTGAAAAGTTCCCATTAGAAAATGAAGTTCATGTAGCTGAATTCGAAATAGGAACTCCGCAAAAATGTGAGCAAGGGAGAAGTAAATCTAAAAAAAAAGTACGGGTAATAATTGCAGTTGAATATAGAAATGGAACAGTGGGGAGGGGTTATGCTTAAGTAATAGATGATTACAGCTGTAAATCCTTAAAACCAATTTTTGAAATTCACATAAAACAGGCTGCAAAAGTGGTTACCGATGGATGGGCTGGATACAAGCCGTTGCTTAAAAGCTATCCCAAATTAGAACAACGACTTTCAGATAATGGAAAGAATTTTACAATGCTTCATTTGCAAATAAGGAATTTCAAAAACTGGCTAAGAGGAGTACATTCTTATTGCAGTAAGGCAAATATTCATAAATATATTGATGAGTATTTTATGGCTTAACAGATTGAATTTCAGGGAGTCCATGCTAAATAAGTTGATTGAAAAAATGATACTACATTCACCAACTAGCTATAAATCAAATATTAAATATGCTACTTAAAGGGGGTAGCCCTATAAAATTATTTAAGCTTACTATAAAACATGACAAACTTTATCTTTTGTACTCTCAACTTTTAAATAAAATACTCCAACTAAATTATACGGCAATTGAATTTCTACTTGATTATTTGCAATAATGGTTTTTTCATACACCGTATTTTCCCAAAAGTTCTATCATATTTCTTGGTAAAGTGGTATTTGTAAAATTACTTGTTTCACTTTACTTATACTTTATAATTAAACCGATAGACGCTCTTCCACATGATTCGTTGGTTGTTATCACTTTAGATTCCCACCTGCGTGGGAATGACGTGTAGTATCAATGGGTAAATTCTTTTAGTCTGATAATCCGATTAAATTTTCTGCCACCTACAAAGCCATACAGCTCTCTATCCGCATTGCCTTTTCGTAGCGTTCGATAATAGAGTTAGTATCCAACATCATTTCTTTGACCGAAAAGCTTGCGTATTTTCCATTTTTAGACATCCGCAAGTTTACTTGAGCCTCTTCACCAAAAACTGCTTGAAGCAAAGCTATAGACCGATTATCGCCAGGTACGATGAACTTAAACAAATACACTTTTGGATAATTGCCTTCTTCCTTTAATTGCTCTCTTAAAGAATCCCAATCTCCTTTTACGTCCTTCTTATTTTCCATTGCTGTATTTGAATCTCAATTCTCCAACAAAGGTGTTACTTTCGGCTTCGCAACAAAAAAACAATGTCTAAAAAACCGTTAAGTCTTATTTTACTATTTATTTCTCTTGTTCAACTCTCATTTGCACAAAATGGATATTGGCAGCAGCGTGCCGAGTATAAAATGGAAGTTGCCTTAAACGTGGACAACCATAAGGTAACCGGAACACAACAACTTGTCTACACCAATAACTCTCCTGATGATTTAAGTGTCGTGTTTTATCACTTATACTTTAATGCTTTTCAGCCAGGAAGTGAAATGGATGTTCGTTCGCTTACAATTGCAGACCCTGATTCAAGAGTTGGTAGTAGAATAAAAAAATTATCTGCTGGTTAAATTGGCTATCAAAAAATCAATGTGCTGAAACAAAACGGTGCAGACGTTAAATGGAGCATTGATCAAACGCTATTAACTGTTGAGTTAAACACGCCGTTACTTCCAGGCAAATCCTCGACATTCAATATCAATTTCGAGTCTCAAGTTCCTATTCAAATTAGACGGTCAGGTAGAAATAATTCGGAAGGCGTTGCTTATAGCATGACACAATGGTATCCTAAAATGGCTGAATACGACAAAGATGGCTGGATGACCGACCCCTATATAGGTAGAGAGTTTCATGGTGTTTGGAGTGACTTTGATGTCAAAATAACAATTGATTCATCTTTCACAATCGGAGGCTCTGGTTATTTGCAAAACCCAGAGGAAATTGGACATGGATACATTGATGCATCAAAGGTTAAACGACCAAATTCTAAAGAATTGACTTGGCATTTTATTGCACCTCAAGTACATGACTTTGCTTGGGCAGCGGATCCAGATTATGTGCACGATATTCGTACAACTTCATTTGGCTTGGACTTACATTTTATCTACAAAAACGATTCAAACATAGCTAACAACTGGCAAAAATTGCAAAGCTATACTGAGAAGAGTTTCAGTATTGTAAATGAAGTTTTCGGCGAGTATCCATACAAACAATATTCAGTGATACAAGGCGGAGATGGTGGAATGGAATACCCTATGGCAACCTTAATTTCTGGCACAGGATCGCTGGGTGGGTTGGTAAGCGTAACTGTTCATGAGTCTATACATAGCTGGTTTTATGGCCTACTGGCAACCAATGAAAACAAATACCCGTGGATGGATGAAGGATTCACACAATTTGCTCAATATATCGTCTTAGATTCTTTGTTTCATAGACGGTTAACAAACCCTGCTGCTGCTGCCTTGAAGAATTATCGGAGAATTGCAGTAGACAAGGATTACGAACCAATGACCACACACGCAGATTACTTTCATTCTAACCGAGTTTATGGAATCAACTCTTACTACAAAGGCGCGACCTTCCTTTCCCAACTTTCATACATAGTTGGAGACGCTGTTTTTTTTCCTGCAATGCGGAAATACTATTACACTTGGAGATACAAGCACCCTACTCCTGACGATTTTAAAAGAATTATGGAAAAGGCCGCCGATATGGATTTGGATTGGTATTTCACCCATTGGATTGGCGGCACAAAAACAATAGACTATGCCATTTCCGAAGTCAATGAAAGCAAAAAAAATACTGAAGTAATCATCGAACGAATTGGGCAAATGCCAATGCCGGTTGAATTGCTAGTAACCTTAACTGATGGCTCGCAGCAGCAATTCTATATTCCTTTATTTAACTTAAGAGGAGAAGAAAAACTTTGCTGAAAATTCTAACACAACTATTTGCAGCACTTGGCCTTGGACACACCCCAACTATCGCCTAACTATTCCTATAAAAAAAGGCGACATCAAATCAATGACACTTGACCCTCAGGAACGAGTAGCAGATTTGGATTTAACGAATAATGTTTATCCAATGAATGAAGGTGTAAATGAGAAAATCTATTACGAGGGAAAGACTAAGTAAGCTCAGATTATTCTGCTTGTAAGGTTTTTACATCAGCGATTAATTTTTCAAATTGTATGATTTTTCATAAAAATCAATTTGCGACATTCCAATATTCTTCAACATTTTAATCGAAGCTAAATTTCTTGGGTCTACTGAACCTTTCAATTTTTTCTTTCCCAATTCATGAAGTAGAAAATCTTTGATCGACGTTAATGCTTCTGTTGCAAAACCGTTTCCTTGAAATGACTTTGAAATTGTGCAACCTAGCTCAACTGTATCGTTTTGGTCTTGGATAAAATGCAGACCTACATCACCTATTATTTGATGTGCCGGTTCTAAAATTACCACCAATTGAAACCACGTTCCTTCAACATTAAACCCGGCTGGTAATTTTGAAATAAATGCACTGACTTCTTCTACTGTTTCTGGAACAAAACCTTGGTATTGATTTGCCTTTTTATCCGATCTATATTCAAATATTGCTTTTGAATCAGCATGTTTTACTGGACGAAGCAATAAACGTTTTGTTTTCAGTTCCAACCTACGTTATTTTACATTTTGCGACACAACTGAATATACCAGTGGCACTTTATTCTCAAAATGTTTGATTCTGTATTTCCCAGGCTCAAACTCTTCTGTATGACCAATAAATGGGTAGGGAGCATAATCGTACTCCTGTAAATCCTTAATCATAAGTCCCTCTGAGATAAGCGCATTTACTGTTTGTCCTATTCCATGATTCCAAGTAACTGACCTTAGCTGAACATCTGCATTTCTATCGGCGTAGGTTCCTTCTTCATCTTCTACAATTGCGTCAGAACTACTGTACTTGTATATCACTTCCTTTAAATCATCATCGTACATCCAAACTACAGGATGGAAATCCACAAAAACAAAGTGACCATTAGGAGCAAGGAAGTGACTGATCACATTCGCCCATTTCTGAGTATCTGGCAACCAGATAACGGTTCCATAACTGGTAAAAACAACATCAAATTTATCGCTCAAATTATTGGGTAATTCGTAAATATCAGAACAGACAAATTCTGTATCCACTTCAAGCTCTTTAGCTAGTTCTTTTGCTTTTGCAATTGACTTTTCAGAAAAATCTACCGCAGTAACCTTCGCCCCCATTCTACTGAGTGAAATACTGTCTTGTCCAAAATGACATTGCAAATGAAGAATGCGCTTACCAGAAACATCCCCCAGCAAGTCCAATTCGATTTGCTTGAGAGAGCTTTTCCCAGCCATGAATGCCTTCATATCATAAAAGGCTGAAGCCAAGTGCGGTGCTAACTTTTCGCCCCAACTGGCTTTGTTTATTTCAAGGTAGTTTTTCATTTTTCGAATTATGTGAGATTCTGAAACCTGCCTGATAAGTCAGGCAAGCAAGTTCAGAATGACGATCAATATGATTTTAGAACAGAACTTAATCGCTAAAACTATCAAACAAATAATAAACGCCAAAATCGTGAACCTATTCATACCGTGCATTAATGATAAATTGATGTTTTTATCACCTTTTCTTTTTCTAAAAAGCGAGGTAATATCAAAGTAATACAGCAGTCGTTTCCAAAACATAGGCAACGAATTTAAAGAATATTAAATGTCTGTTTGGACTTCTTTTTCAACAGCTCTATGCTACTCATTTCCACTAATTTTGCAGAATGGATTTTGAACTCATATCTCCTTTTGAACCTACTGGAGATCAGCCACAAGCGATAATATCGTTGGTTAAAGGAATTGAGCAAGGCGAGCAGTTTCAAACACTTCTTGGAGTTACAGGGTCGGGAAAAACCTTTACCGTGGCCAACATGGTTAAAGAATTGAATCGACCTACCTTGGTATTAAGTCACAACAAAACCCTTGCTGCTCAGCTTTATGGAGAGTTTAAACAATTCTTCCCAAACAATGCCGTCGAGTATTTTGTGAGTTACTACGATTACTATCAACCTGAAGCTTATCTGCCAACTACAGACACTTTTATCGAGAAGGATATGAGTATAAACGAAGAAATCGAAAAGCTTCGTTTGAGTGCTACTTCATCACTTTTGAGCGGCCGAAGAGACGTTTTAGTAGTCGCTTCTGTTTCTTGTATTTATGGAATTGGAAATCCTGTAGAATTTAAAAAAAACCTGATTACGATTGAAGTAGGAACGGTGATTTCTAGGAACAAATTATTGGGTCAGTTTGTAGACTGCCTCTACTCTAGAACCACTGAAGAATTTAAACGTGGCAACTTCCGCGTAACTGGCGATACCGTTGATATTTTTCCAGCATATTCGGATTTTGCAGTCCGTATACTTTTTTGGGGAGATGAAATAGAATCGCTCGAAACCTTTAACCCTGAGCATGGAACAACCATAACCGCCTTAGAAAGCATCAATATTTATCCGGCCAATATATTTATTACTTCTAAAGATACCTTGCAAAATAGCATGAAGCAAATTCAGCACGATTTGCTAGAGCACATTGACTATTTTAAAGAGCAAGGAAAACATTTAGAAGCAAAACGGATTGACGATAGAGTAAATTACGATCTTGAAATGATGCGTGAATTAGGTTACTGCTCGGGCATTGAGAACTACTCGCGCTATTTGGATCAACGTGCTCCAGGAACGCGACCTTTCTGTTTATTAGATTATTTTCCTGATGATTACTTGATGGTAATCGATGAAAGTCATCAGACCATTCCACAGGTTAAAGCAATGTATGGAGGTGACAGAAGCCGAAAAGTCAATTTAGTTGACTACGGATTCCGATTGCCTGCTGCAATGGATAATAGGCCCTTAAAATTCGAAGAATTTGAATCTATGATGACTCAAACAGTCTTTGTAAGCGCTACCCCTGCCGATTTTGAATTGGAACGCAGCGGTGGTGTTATCGTAGAACAAGTAATTCGCCCAACAGGCCTTTTAGACCCGGTTATAGAAGTTAGACCTAGTAAAAATCAAATTGACAATTTAATAGAAGAAATTCATATACGTATTTCCAAAAATGAACGAACGCTTGTCACTACATTGACCAAACGTATGGCCGAGGAGCTTCAAAAATATTTAGATCGATTAGGAATTTCTTGTAGTTACATTCACTCTGATGTCGATACTGTTGAGCGAACAGAAATTATTAGAGATTTGAGATTGGGAAATTTTGATGTTTTAGTAGGCATCAATTTACTGAGAGAGGGGTTGGATATTACCAGAAGTATCATTAGTCGCTATTTTAGATGCCGATAAAGAAGGTTTCTTAAGAAGTCATAGATCGCTTACGCAGACTATAGGTAGAGCAGCAAGAAACGTAGAAGGTAAAGCCATTTTGTACGCAGATAAAATAACAGAATCCATGCGTAAAACTATGGATCAAACCGACCGACAGCGCACTATGCAAATGCAATACAACGAATTTCATGGCTTGAGTCCAAAAGCGCTGGTAAAATCTAAAGAGCAAATCATTGAACAGTCGGCTATAGCCGGAGTAGGAAGAAAGTTAAGCAAAGCGTATATTGAACCCGAAATGAGTTCTCTAGCGGCTGATCCAGTTGTAAAATACATGTCAAATACCGAGATTGAAAAACAAATACAAGACCGAAGAAAGCTCATGGAAAAGGCTGCTAAGGAATTAGATTTTATTGAAGCAGCTCGATATAGAGATGAAATTGAAGAGTATAAAAAGCTATTAAGAAAACAATAAAAATGCCCCGAAATGGAAGAAGATAAAATTGACTTCAGATACTTTATATTCTACAAACCTTTTGGTTATTTAAGCCAATTCACCGATGAAGATGGCAATCCCGGATTGTCTAAGTTGATTGATTTACCCAATGCGAGATCTAATGCTAATGAAGTTTTTATATATAATAATAAGGATTACTTAATTAAAGAAACTGAATTTCAGATTATTAAACCCAGACAACAACCACAACAGAACCTATTGGGTACAAGTGGATACTGTTGTTACTCCGAAGGCAATTGCAGCGTTAGAAAATGGCGTTGCTATCAAAGTTGGAAAAACCGAACACCAGACAAAACCCTGTGTTGCTAAAATCATTGACGCCCCTACTTTATCCGATCGCGAGCCACCTGTTCGGTTCCGGAAAAACGTACCTACCAGTTGGATTGAAATTACCTTGACCGAAGGCAAAAACCGGCAGGTAAGAAAAATGTGCGCTGCAGTTGGATTTCCTTGTTTGCGATTGGTTCGAGTTTCCATTGAACGCCTTGAATTGCAAAACATGAAAGTTGGTCAATTGAAAGAGGTTAAGAAGATTAGAATTTAGTGTTTGCGCTCTTTTGTATATTCGCCAATCACTTTTCTGTTGGATAACATTTTCATTTCACAAATAATTCTTTAGAGTTTTATATGACACCATTTTCAATTGCGGGAATACAAATGAGGGTAAATGCTGGAACCAGTAACGTAGCCATGATGAAACATAAACTTGATGTTTTGATGTCAATCTACCCATGGGTAGATATGGTATTATTCTCAGAGCTTGCTCCTTTTGGCCCTTTAACACGCAATGCAATAGATTTTCCAAACACTATTGAAGATGAGTTCAGAGAAATGGCTAAAAAACACGGTGTTTGGCTAATACCTGGTTCTATGTTTCAAAAGAAACACGGGAAAATTTACAATACAGCTTCAGTTATTAATCCTGAAGGAGAAGTGATTGGGCGTTACGATAAAATGTTTCCTTTTCTACCTTATGAAGAAGGGGTAGCAAATGGAGAAGAGTTTATGATTTTCGACATACCTGAAGTGGGTCGTTTTGGAATGTCTATTTGTTACGATATGTGGTTTCCTGAAACATCAAGAACACTTGCTGTTAATGGCGTAGAAGTAATTCTACATCCTTCACTTACGGGTACCATTGATAGAGATATTGAGTTGGCAAATGCTCAGGCTACTGCGGCTATAAACCAATGTTTTGTAATTGATATTAATGGTTTAGCCGATGGTGGAACTGGACGTTCTATTGTTTGTGGCCCTGATGGTAGAATCATTTATCAGGCGAGCACAGGCCCTGAGTTTATACCTATTGAAATTGATATGGATAGGGTACGAAGTAGCCGAGAGAGGGGCGTTCTAAGATTAGGACAAACGCTAAAATCTTTTAGGGACCATAAAACCATTTTTGATATCTACGATAAAGATAAAAAGCTACCTTTTTTGGACTCATTAGGTCCATTACTAAAGCCTAAACAAAAAACCAGAACACCAAGCTTAGACAGTATTAGAACAACACCCAGCAGATGAACTTGACAAATAATGGACGTAGAAAAAAAAATAGATAGCGACTTACGATTAAAAGACAAAACTTATTATACGATAGGACAACTGCGATTTGAGCGTTGGGGGGATCTGAAAGAAGTAACAAGCAAACTAAAGCGATCTAAGATTGAAAATACAGAAGAGTTAACAACTCGGGCAAATGAAATTTTAGCCGATCTGATGATTATGGAACGCTATTGGGCTTTTCCGGGTTGGCAGCAGATTTCAGAACTAAAATCACTTTTAGGAAAAGGTGATACCTCAGCAATGTATGAGAAAACATCACGTTTTTCGAGGCATTTGATTAGCGAGTCGTATCGATTTAACCCCGGTCACCAAAAAGATTTAGATCTATTTGAAGATGAAGGTGACGTTTCTGAATTAAATAACAATCAACACTACTTTGAAACACTATTTGTAGACAATATAAATCTTGAAGAAGAGCATGAACTTCAAGAAAATTTAGGGAAACTTAGAGAACCCAAAGATCAGTTTGTCTATAATCCAGTTTTTGCTAGAAGCTTTGAAGACGCAATAATTGCAATGCTATTCAATTACAACATTCAAGTAGTTGTAATTCGTTTTGACATTATTGCAAAATCAACCAATAAACTGAAGTTACTTCGACCTTTCATTTCATCGCTTACTGGACTAGATTACGACGATTTAGATCACGAACATTTGGCAACTTATCTTGCCTGGTCTATCAAAAAATTCAGACCCGAGATTGACATATATTACGTAACCAACCATTCTCTGCTTGATTTAGACGATGAAGTAGTTTCAACGTTCAGAAAAATATTTTATCGACAAGAAGACTTGCAAGAACTGCATTTGAGTATTCATCATGGTTTAGAAGAACGCTACGAAACTCCGTTTTTCTCTGCATTAGTAAAATACTCTCAGCAACCTACTTCTGTATTTCATGCAATGCCTATTTCTAGGGGTAATTCAGTATATAAAAGTTTTTGGATTCAAGATTTTGGTGAGTTTTATGGTAGAAATTTATTCTTAGCAGAAACATCAGCAACTACAGGTGGATTAGACAGTTTATTGCAACCAACAGGGCCATTAAAAAAGGCCCAGGAAATGGCAGCTAAAGCCTTTGGATCCAAGAATACCTATTTTGTTACTAATGGGACAAGTACAGCCAATAAAATAGTTCAACAAGCTATAGTTAAACCTGGCGATTATGTGCTAATTGATAGAGATTGTCATAAAAGTCATCATTATTCTCAAGTATTATCTGGTGGGTTTCCGGTTTATTTAGATTCTTATCCGATCGAAAAATATAGCATGTACGGAGCAGTTCCTTTGCGCGAAATCAAAGCAAAACTGATGCTTATGAAGGATAAAGGTGTTTTGGATCAAGTAAAAATGTTGGTACTTACAAATTGTACCTTCGATGGACTGGTTTACAATGTAGAGAAGTTAATGCAAGAGGTTCTTGCCATAAAACCAGATATGGTTTTCTTGTGGGATGAAGCTTGGTTTGGTTTTGCCGCGTTTACACATACTTATAAGAAACGCACTGCAATGTATGTTGCACGAAAGTTGCACTATCGCTATGCTTCGAAAACATATAAAGAACAATATATTGCATACAAAAAGACCTTACAAGAAGGTGAGGTTTCTATTATGCCCGATCCAGAAAAAGTAGTTGTGCGAGCTTATTCTACCCAGTCTACTCACAAAACACTTTCTAGCTTTCGTCAAGGTTCTATGATACATGTTTACGATGAAGATTTCCCTAAAAAGAAGGATGCTTTCTTAGAAGCCTATATGACACATACCTCGACATCAGCTAATTATCAAATATTAGCTTCATTAGACGTTGGTCGTCGTCAAGTTCAGTTTGAAGGTTTTGAGATGGTTGAAAAGTGCATTGAATTAAGCATGATTCTGCGTGCTAAGATCAATGATAATCCTCAACTAAAAAAGTACTTTGATGTATTAACCGTTCAAGATTTTATACCTGAAGAATTCCGTAAATCTGGTCTTAATGGATATTATGATCCAAAAAAGGGCTGGAATCGATTAGAAAAAGCCTGGGGTGAAGATGAATTCGTTTTAGATCCAACAAAAATCAACTTGCATATTGGAAGGACAGGAGTTGATGGCGATACCTTCAAAAATCGATTTCTGATGGATAAATTCAATATCCAAATCAATAAAACGTCAAGAAATTCGGTTTTATTCATGACTAACATCGGAACTCGAAGAGGAAGTATTGCCTATCTAATTTCAGTATTGCTTCAAATTTCTAAAGAACTCGATGAAGAGACTAGAAGCTGGACAAAAACTGAAGCAACCATTCGTCAAGTTCAAATAAAAAGTTTGTGCGAAGATTATCCCTCTCTGCCTGATTTTAGCGCTTTTCACAAGGCATTCAGACATAAAGAAGATGTTCCAGGTGGAGATATAAGAAGCGCCTATTATTTGGCATACGACGAAGAGAATTATGATTTCATTTCATTGGCAGAATGTTTGGATCAGGTTAAAAAAGGAAAAACTATCGTGTCTTGTGCTTTTGTTATTCCTTATCCTCCAGGATTTCCAGTACTAGTTCCAGGACAAGTAATTAGTGAAGATATTCTTGAATTTATGATTGCTTTAGATGTGAAAGAAATTCACGGTTTTCAACCTGATCTTGGTCTGCAAGTTTTCAATGACTTCGTGCTTGAAAGAAAACTTAAAAGAAAAGCAAAAAGTATAAGCGCTCAAGTAGCGAGATATGATTTTTAGCACTGAATTTATAGGATTGAAGAAAAGCGAATTGATTTTCACTTCTCTTTTTGCATCATTATTCATTCTATTGCATCTTTTTGGCAATTCTAATTTCATTCTGGATGAAATCTCGCATATAACTATCAGTGAAGCAAGTGCAAATGGAATTGATATTTCTGAACGAATTAAACTATTCTACACCGTTTTATTCGGGTTCACGATCTTGCTTATTGCATTGTATCTGTTGCAATCAAAAGTGGCTAGATATACTCAGTTCAGCATAAATCAATGGCTTTTTCTGAAAAACGGTGCTGGTATTGGTTCGGTTTTGATCCTAGCTCAGTTATATGGTATTGAATTCTTAAGTGTTATTCAGCTTGTTGCTTTTATTCTTTGTGCTTGTTATGTTCTTTTCCTGCTTCAACAGCAAAAGATTATTCCTCGATATTATGTCCAGCCGACTCTACTTTTACGATTACTAGTTTTAAGTTTAATCGTTAACGGAATCGTATTATTTCTAACTAATTCTACAGATGAAATAATTAAAAATGGGGCCACCTCATTTGTGCTCGTTTTCATAGCTTTTATTGCTCTCCATTATGTGGCAAATCGATTTTTTAAAATTGAATCAAATTCACTTTTCACTCGTTTACTTCCACTTTTTCTAGCACCCCTTCTTATTTTTTTTTCTGTTGAGTTCCTGTTTTATCAAAAAATGGAACCTGGAGTAAACACTTCTTATAAATCATTTTTCATCGGCTTAATCACTGGGTGCTTAATCATTTGGAATACCTATTTATCGACTAAAAAATCACACATTCCAACACAAAAACTATTCTCCTATTTCTTTATTCCTTCTGCGATTTCAACCTTTGTTTTACTGATTGATTTTTTTCCATTTATGGAGCAGCCTCATGAACTATTTGAGTTAGCCAACCCTGCTGTTTCTCAACTGCGCATTTTTAAATTTCATGAAATTCCTTTTGTTGATTTTCTATCCTCACATATGTTTTCTGAACAGTGGTATGGAATAATCTATCATCTAATTTTTGGTTACTCTGGAACCTTAGAATTTATAGTATATGAGTTCTTTAATTCCATAGTACTCTATTTCATTATCTATTTTTTTCTTAAGCAATTATTTCGTTCCGATTTAATCGCTTTCGTATTCATTCTGACGTTTCCTCTAGTTCCTGAGCTTTTCAATACCTACTTATTCATGGGCATTATTGCTTTCTTTCACATTGAAAAATTGGCCGTTAATCAATCTGTAAAAAATTACTTTTTGTTATTTTTAATACTATCTGCAATCTGTTTTTGGAGATTAGACACAGGAGTCGCAGCTGTATCTGCGATCATATTTTTCATTCCGATAATACTGTTTACACAAACGGAAAAAATTAAGATTCCGAATCTTCTAAAGTCAATTGTATTTTTTTTAGCACTTGTAATTTCAATATTATTCGTCTTAGCTTTACTCACGTCCCAAGAATATGTTTTTGGAAATATATCAATTGCTTTGCATTACTTCTCCGGTGGACAAGCCCATGGATTATCCAGTTTAGCCTATGAATTTAACCAACAGTACTTTCTGCACCATGTAATTTTTCCTTTACTGAGTATTGGATTAATCATACTCGCCTCTGTGAGATTGCGTTCCAATCCCTCTAGAAACGAAAAGTTTCTTTTGAGAGCAACCCTATTTCTATTATTAATTTATATTTTCAATTTCCAACGCGGCCTTGTGCGACATGGGTTTATGGAAAAACAAGATTTCTATTTAATCTCAACTCTGTTTCTTGGGATCTCTTTATTTGTCATTAGCCTTATTAAGCAAAAAGGGAAAAACCCTGTTTTTTTGCAGCTTTTTCTTATCGGGTTCTTCTCTATTTTCGGTTTAAAATATTACTCAATCGGTAAAGACAGAACAACCTTTAATACCTTCTTAGAAAAACCTTCTATTGCCAATCTTGATACTCAATTCAATGAAAAATTTGAAGGAAGAATTTTAAATACCTCTTCTTTTGCAGATGAAAATCACACTGATTTTAAAATGTTTTTAGATGAAAATTTGACAGAACATCAAACGTTTTATGATTTTTCAAATTCTCCAATGCTTTACTACTATTGCCAGCGAAAGATTCCATCATATTTCTGTCAAAATCTACAAAACACTATAGACGAGTACTTACAAAATGAACAATTAAATCAATTAGATACCGCTAATATACCTATAGTTATTTATTCAAATTCTCCGTTATCATGGTGGGATGCTACGGATGGCATACACAATGCCATGCGCCAAAATATGATTATTGAATTCATTCACAAAAACTATCAACCCTATCAGATAATTAACAACAGAGCAATTTGGATATCGAAATCTAAGAAAATAGTAAGCAGAGATACTCTGAAAGCACAGCCAATACCAAAAGCAAAAACATATCAATACGGACAGATTGCGCGTTTTCTAAGTACCTATTACAACGAGAATATAAAAGACAAAATAGTGCTCCTAAGAAATATAGAAGTTAATCAGACCAGCGATCAATTTATTGAATTTAATATTGGACAGGAGATTAAAAACCAAGAACGAGTCCTAATCAATGTTGAGCTTGGTCAAGTTAATTGGAACGATCAATTTAAAATTGATGTATTTAATGATTCAATTTACTTAGGTACCACCTATTTCGATATCACACCAAATCAATTGCAGTATATAGTTCCAATAAGCAATCACTGGGGTTGGTTTAATACTTCCGTATCGCATATCAGAGTTCCTGTAAATGAAGCATTTTCCATTGGTGCTTTAAACTTCTATCAAGATATTAGAAATGAATATTAAGCAGCAAATCTTCCTAGATTCCTTTATCGCTAAGCCGATAGCATTCTCATTAAATTTCATAGTGAGAGCCCTAGGGCAAATACTTTCCATCAACCACGATTTAAAAAGAGAATACCAGACAATAGCGGTATGCAAGTTCAAAGGAATGGGCAGTATTATTCAGGCTACACCGATGCTTGCTGCTATAAAAGTTCAACATCCTAATTCTAAATTAGTTTTTATTAGCACCAAATCAAATCGATCAATTCTTGAAAAGATTGATCATATTGATACCATCATAACGATTGATGAAAGCAGCTTAATCAATTTTATCACTTCCAATATTTCAGCACTTTATCAATTAATTAAAAAGCGCCCAGGAGTCTATTTTGATTTAGAAATCTATTCTGACTTCTCTACTCTTTTCACCCTGTTCTCATTATCCACTAATCGAGTTGGATTCTACTTGCGTTCAAGTTCTTTTAGAATGGGAATTTATACCCATATGATGTTTTTCAACCCAAAGGTGCCCATTTCAAATGTTTACTTACAAATGTCTAAGCTTATAGGTTGTAATGATGAACATCAAGAATTATATCCTTTGAAAAAATCAATTCAAAAACCCTTTTCTCACAGTAGAAAATATTTGGTTATTAATCCAAACTCATCAGACCTTAGATTAGAACGGCGCTGGGATTCCAATAATTTTATCCAAATTATCCGTAAAACACTCAATGAATTTTCAGACTACAATATCTTCCTTATTGGCAGCAAAGACGAACAGGAATATACCGAGTCAATTTCAACAATAATCAATGACCCAAGATTGATAAGTACAGCTGGTAAAACTTCGATATCAGAGGTTATTGCATTAATCGACAGTGCTGAAATAATGATCACAAACGATACTGGACCGATGCATTTGGCTTTTGCATTAAAAAAAGAGGTGATTTGTTTATTTGGACCTTGCTCACCAGATCAATACGGCAGGAGTAATAACGCTCATGTAATTTACAAGAATACTTATTGTAGTCCATGTGTTCACGATTTTGAAATTGCACCTTGCAATGGCAATAACATCTGCATGCAACTCATTGGTGTTGAAGAAGTAAATGAAAATATAGCATCACTTTTAAATACTTCTAAAGTTCAAAAATCGACCTTAATAAAACCAATAATATATCAAACTGATCAAGATATTTTAGGGATTGTGCAACGCTAGATTAAGACTCTTTGAATAATAATTGACACCTAGACCAACTCGCATCAATAACAAACCAGAATAAAATATTTATGCCCTGACAAATTAATTCGAGTAGTCAAAATTTTGTATTTTTTAGCTTCTTAAAAAACACACTATGGCTGCTAAAAAGAAAATTGCTAAAAAGATAAATGAACGCACTAAACCGTTAAAAGGTATTTCAGATATCCGAAGGTTTTTCTACAGAAATGAAACTCCAATCTATTTCATTAGTGCTACTAACTTCAACTTATTGGGAGCCGATGAATGGGTAAAGGGATTTAAGTTCATTTGTTATATAGAATGTTTTGATGGTCAGCATCCAAATGTGTTCTCTCCAGATGAAATTCCACATGATGAATTTCAAAGTATTGAGGACATCAATAATTATATGCTTGAACACAAGCAGGTAGTCGATTACATTCAAAGTAGAGCAAAAGGAAAAAATAAAGGCAAAGCGCTTTTCTTGATGTTTGATGAAAAGACCGAGAAATTAGCCAAGAAAATTGGTTTAGATGTAGCATTTCCATCTGCTAAATTGAGAAACGATTTAGACAATAAAGTAATTACCAATCGTGTTGCAGAAAAAGCTGGAGTACCTTGTGTACCAAATGTTTTAACCAAAATTAGTAGTTATAAAGATTTAGAAAATAAAGGTGATAAACTAGGTCATGACTGGGTTGTTCAAACTCCTTTTGGTGATAGTGGACATACTACTTTCTTCATTAAAACTGAAGAGGATTAAATAAACACGCTGAAGAAATTGAAGCTGAAAAAGAGGTAAAAGTCATGAAGCGAATCAACTGTATGGGATCAGCTATTGAAGCATGCGTTACCAAGCATGGTACCGTTGTAGCTCCACTTATGACTGAACTGGTTGGATTCAAAGAGCTTACTCCTTACAAAGGTGGCTGGTGTGGAAATGAAATTTATGCCGATTGTTTTACAAAATCGATACGCGACAAGGCTAGAAAATATACACGCCTTTTTGGTGATCAACTATTAAAAGAAGGATATAAGGGCTATTTTGAACTTGACTTTTTAATAGATACAGATACCAATGAATTGTATCTTGGAGAACTGAACCCTAGGGTTACTGGGGCTAGTTCCATTACCAATCATGCAGTATTTGCCTTGGCAGATGTTCCTTTGTTTTTGTTCCATATTTTGGAGTTCATGGATGTTGATTATGAAATAAATGTAGATCAACTCAATCGACGCTGGGCACGTCCAGAAAACATTGATTCATGGTCTCAAATGGTCATTAAACATACCGATGATACTATCAAACAAGTGACACGCTCTCCTAAATCAGGTATTTGGAAAATGAAAGAAGACGGGTCTATTGATTACGATAGGATGGATACACATCGGAGATCAGTTGATGGTGATGATGAAGCGTTTTTCTTGCGGATAATGAAAGAAGGTGAATACGTTTACAAAGGTGCTGATTTAGGTATTTTGGTAATGAGAGGAAGAATGATGACTGACAACTTTAATCTTACTGAAAAATCGAAAAAATGGTTGGCAGCTATCCAAAATAAATTTGAATCAATTGAGCCCACTAAAGTGAATCAAATTCAAGATAAAATTGCTGAAATTGGCGGCTTTAAAATGATGTAAGCGAGCTCTTGTTAATCTAGGAATAAAGTAGCGCAGATTGGTGTAGCCGTTGTTTAAGCTGAACTTGTTTCAGCAACTTATTATTCTACAAGAATAAAATTAAGATACTTTGTAACTCTTCGATATCAATCGGAGTATTATGGGGTAACGGAATCTGATATAAAATAAATGTTCCTCTACCTTAGAAGTATTTCAGAAGATAAGCCCGGTGAAAAATGGAAGGAAATTTTTGATCGCACATGGGCACACTACAAAAAGTGGTTTCTTCAAGAAGGATATCGGAATCGTCCCGGCTTTCTTACTTCCAGCATGGCATTGCGAAACGCTATGCCTGAAATCTATCCAATATACGAGGAATTGTGCGAATTAGCTGGAGGTGGTGATGTAGAATCCAGGTTTTTAAGTCAGTTCTCTCCTCCTCCATTTATGAGCGGTTGTTCTCAAATTGCTTGGACTAAGGACGCTAACTTTCTTATCCGAAATTACGATTACTCACCAAAGTTGTTTGAAGGGGTTTTACTCAAATCCAATTGGCTTAAACCTGTAATTGGGATTGGAGATTGTATTTGGGGATTACTGGACGGAATGAATGGCGATGGACTAGCTGTTTCATTAACCTTTGGTGGAAGAAATATATCAGGTGAAGGGTTTGGAATTCCTTTGGTATTAAGGTATGTATTAGAGACTTGTTCTACCGTTGACGAAGCAATTGCAGTTTTTCGCCGTGTTCCGATTCATATGAGCTATAACGTAACTATATTGGATAAAACGAAGCAATTTGTAACGGTATTTCTTTCTCCCGACAGACCCGTTAGTGTGGTTGCAACACCTATAGGAACTAACCACCAGCACAGTATTGAATGGGAAAATTATGCATCTATGTCTGCAACCCTTCCGCGTATGCAATTTCTTGAAAAATGTTTGTACAATCCTGAGGAAAACACTAATTCAATTAAAGGTAAGTTTATGCAACCCCCTCTATACAACACTGAGTTTGAAAAAGGTTTTGGGACCTTGTATACAGCAATTTATGATTTAGAGAAAATGGAATGTGAAATCCGATGGCCAAATAAAAAAAGACAATTTGGATTTGAAAATTTTGTAGAAGAAAAATTTCAGATAAACCTAAGTAAGATTTTTTTCAATAAAGACCTTTCGATTTAATCAGCCATACTCATGAAAGCTTAATGTCCGTTTCAACTTTTCTTATCTTAATTATTTTATGTACCACTAGCGCTATCCTAGCTCAAGATAATAGAGAAATAATCGGTATTGATTCCATGGGTTGGGAAACACAAAATTCGGCACTCGTTAACGCAATTGACTACTCTCATGAAGTCTTTTTTACAAAAGATCAACTGAATAAAGACTTGCAGTCCTTGCCGAAATAAGAAGTTGATTTTGATCCTACTTATTTTTTGGTCAATCATCAAATGCTTAGATCGCCTTACTTGCCCCAAGACAATAAATTGTGAATAGAAAAATTGAATGATAATAAAAGTCATTAAAAATGACAACAAGATAATCGCTCGGATAGTAATCACAAAACAAAGATTTTGCGGGCTGCTTAACTGAATATAAAATTATCAATCAGAGATTAAAAACTTTTTTATAAAACTAAAATATTCGTTTAAAAACAGAAAAAATACCCGAAGAATAAAGACCTTTGTTGTATATAATTCCACAGGAAGTTATGGTGAATCTCTATAAAAAAATTCTGATCAGCGAAAACTACATTAATGGACGCTGGCATAAATCTGGAAACGGGAAATCGCTTCGGATAATTGACAAGTACACTCAAGAAGAAATAACAAAGGTTCCATTTTGCTCAAATGAACAAATGGAAGAAGCCATTCAATCTTCAGTTACTGCATTTGAAGATCTTAAAAAATGGTCTGCTGGTCAACGCAGTGATGCATTAGAAAAAATGCGCATTGGCCTTATTGAAAACCAAGAAGAATTTGCTCAACTAATAGCTGCTGAAGCTGGAAAACCAATTGGTTATGCCCGTGGAGAAGTAGCAAGATGTGTTGACACATTAAAAACAGCGGTTTCAGAAACCGTGCGTTTCGATGGAGAAATGGTGCCAATGGATTACAACAATGGAGCTGGAAAGGTAGCTTTCACGCGTCGATTTCCACTAGGCCCGATTGCTTGTATTTCTCCATTTAATTTTCCGCTGAACCTAGCACTGCACAAAATTGCGCCTGCAATTGCCTGCGGTTGTACTGTAGTTCTAAAACCAGCACCTCAAACTCCATTAGTTGCATTAGCATTCGCAAAAATGGTAGACGAATTAGATTGCCTACCTCCAGGTGCACTTAGCATTTTAGTTGCTGATATTCCTGAGGCTGAAAAATTGGTTACAGACGAAAGAATGAAAATGCTGTCTTTTACAGGTTCTCCCCAAATTGGGTGGCACCTCAAAAATATCATTGGCAAAAAGAAAGTCGCTTTAGAATTGGGTGGAAACGCAACGGCAATTGTTGATGAATCTGCAAATCTTGAAGCAGCGGCTAAATTGTGCGCAATCGGTGCTTTCTTGTATGCTGGTCAAATTTGTATTTCAACTCAAAAGATTTTAGTGCACGCAACCGTTTTCAATGCCTTCAAACCTCTTTTGATTGCAGAAATTGAAAAACTCAAAATTGGCGATCCTCGCGATGAGGATGTAGTGATTAGTTCAATTATTCAACCGGTTCATGTAAAACGAATTGGTGACTGGGTGAACGAAGCCGTTGAAGCTGGTGCTGAAGTCTTAACAGGCGGCAAAGTAATTGATCAAGCGCATGGGTTATATGCTCCAACACTGCTAACCAACACAAAAAAAGGCATGAAAGTTTGCGATTTGGAAGCCTTTGGTCCTATTGCAGTTCTTGAAAAATTTGATTCATTTGAAGAAGCAATTACAATGAGTAATGACTCTACTTTTGGTCTTCAAGCTGGTGTATTTACCAATCAATTTGATCATGTAAAAATGGCACATGAAGACTTGGAAGTTGGTGGTGTAATGATTAACAATATCCCCGGATTTAGAATAGACAGCATGCCTTATGGCGGAGTTAAAGATTCTGGATTGGGCCGGGAAGGCATAAAGTACACAATGGAAGAAATGACTGAACCTCGATTATTAGTTTATTAATGAATTCAATAGAAGAAATAGTAAGGGAATTAGACCTTAAACCACATCCTGAAGGTGGGTTTTATAAAGAAACCTATAGGTGCAAGGAGGAGATACCACAATCTGAATTAGACGAAGCATACAATGGTTCACGGAACTATTCTACAGCAATTTACTTTTTGCTGACTTCCGATACTTTTTCCGCATTTCACAGAATAATTCAAGACGAGTTTTGGTTTTTCCATCAAGGTTCTCCAATACGCTTGCATACGATATCTCCTGATGGTGTTCATGATGAGCATATCATTGGAAATGATTTGGCAAATGAGCAAATACCTCAGTTGGTGGTCAAAGGCGGCGATTGGTTTGCTGCTGAAGTAGTTAACGAAAATGATTTTGCACTAGTAAGTTGTACTGTTTCTCCTGGATTTGATTTTTCTGATTTTGAGTTACCTACCAGAAATAAACTACTAGATTTATTTCCTGATCATAAAGAGGTGATTACAAAACTGACCAGACAATAACAATGGGTAAGCTAGATCACATAGGCCAAAAGGAACAAGATTTTATAGCACAACAAAAAATGTTCTTTGTTGCTACTGCTCCCGATTCGGGCAAGATAAATCTGTCGCCAAAGGGAATTGATTCGTTTAGGGTAATCAATGAAAACCATGTTGTGTGGCTTAACCTTACCGGCAGTGGAAACGAAACTCAAGCACATGTTGATGAAAATGGTCGAATGATCATTATGATGTGTGCATTTGAAGGTGCTCCCAATATTTTACGTTTATACGGAAAAGCAGTATCCATTCTTCCTACTCACGAAAAATGGGTTGAATTGGCAAGCTTATTCCCTCCAACAAAAGGAAGTCGTCAAATTATTAGCTTAAAGGTAGACCTAGTTCAAAATTCTTGTGGATTCGGTATTCCTTATTACGATTATAAAGGAGACAGAGATACGCTTGGTCTTTGGGCAGAAAAGAAAGGAGACGATGGAGTTCGCGAATACCAAGAATTAAAAAACACTACGTCTATTGACGGTAAATCAATTCGAATTGATTAGCTACTAGACGATTTCCTTAAGTTTCTAACCACTAAAAACATTGAAATTCCAGCCAACATAGCGCCCAAAAAGAAAGAGGCTCCTGGCAGATGAAACGGTGCATCAGCACCACTAAAAACACCGAAAACCCAAGTAAATAATAGAGGTCCTATAATACTGGTTACACTTATTAAACTAGTTAAAGCTCCTTGTAACTCACCTTGCGCATTATCAGGTACTTCATTACTGATTAAGCCTTGTAAAGTGGGCCCTGCGATGCCACCTAAACAATAGACAACAATAAATGAATACATCATCCAACCTTCACTGGCTAATCCAAATAATACCATGCCCAATACCCAGAAGATGTAACCGATGAATATCGTTTTATGCTCTCCAAAAGTACTTACCACCTTACCAATCAAACCACCTTGTACAATGGTCACCAATATTCCTACTACACCTAAGGAATAACCAACATGTGCAGTATCCCAATCAAAACGGTACATGGTATAAAAACTCCAAACCGATTCAACGCATTTTCCAGCCAAGTAAATCAAGAAAAAACCTGCTACCAATCCCATGATTTTAGGATAGGTTCTCAAGTTCAATAACGCGCTTACGGGATTGGCTCTTTTCCAATTAAAGGGTCTTCTATTTTCAGGTTTTAAGGATTCTGGCACTACAAAAATTCCATATAATACATTCAATAAACTCAAACCTGCAGCAATAAAGAAAGGCATTTGAACGCCCCATTGCCCTGCAATTCCACCAATAACAGGACCTATAATAAAGCCTAATCCAAATGCTGCACCGATTAACCCAAAATTCTTTGCCTTGTCCTCTGGCTTACTTATATCGGCCATGTAAGCAGATGCAACAGTGAAACTTGAACCGAAAATTCCAGCAATAAACCGTCCAATAAACAACCAGAAAATAGTTGGCGCGAAAGCGTGTAAAATATAGTCAAGCCCTAGAAAAAATAAAGCTAAAATCAAAACAGGCTTTCGTCCAAACTGATCGCTTAAACCTCCAAGAATAGGAGCAAATATGAACTGCATAATCGCAAAAGCAAAGGTTAACCAGCCACCAATAATTGCCGCATCGCTGAAAGAACCTCCCTCAAGGCTTATGATAAGCTCAGGAACAATAGGAATAATAATTCCAAAGCCAATTACGTCGACCAGAATGGTGACGAAAATGAAAAATTTAGCAGCGTTTCCTTGTTTCAAAATGTAGATTTACAGCAGCTGCGAAATAACATAGAATAAATACCTTAAATCAGAAATTGTCCTTGAAAAATCGATTAATTTGCCAACAATTAAAATCTCTACAAATAGATTTTTAGAATAACTTGCTTCGTTGATTAATTTTAAAACTGTAATAAGCCGGTCTTCGTATAGCCGAGGCTCTAGGTGCGCCAAATCTCTTTGGTTGCATCGCAATCGATCCAAAGACACCAGGAGTTTGCCAAATGACGGAAAACTAATAAAGCTCGCTTCTAACCAATTGGTTGATTCTGCTGCACAAATATTTCCTATTAAACCCTATTTATGCGCTAAGGTAAATCCAGAAGGAACTAAAGATTGGAATGCTTCTGTTGAAGCAACACAATTGGCTATTGAAAATGGAGAAACTGTTTTGGCTTTTCCTTCTTTCTACGGAATGGATTTGATGTGCGACATTCAATATTTACAGAAAAACAAATCGGGCTCTTGGAAGGCGTTTATCGTTAAAGCCTCAACTAAAATCTCTGACAACAGTAAGGAAAATGCTACTTTCCAATTGCATACTTTAAGAGAAGCTGGATTAAAAATCTCGCACTTTTATGTGCTAACGATTAACACCAAATACAGCAGGTCAGAAAAAATTGACTACCACCAGCTATTCAAAAAAACTGATGTTTTACCAACCCTAAACAAACTTGAAACTGAACTGAAGTCAACACTTCTAGAACTTCGAAAAACCTTAAAATTAGAGACTCCACCAGACTTGCCTATTGGAGAATATTGTTTGAGTCCGTATAGCTGCGAATTCAAATCAAGATGCTGGAAACATGTACCTGAAAATTCAGTTTTTAATCTTAGGAGAGTTTCAAGAGAAACGAAATTCAAATGGTGGAACAGTGGAGTAAAAACTATTGATGAATTAAAACATTCAAAGTTTGAAGCAGGCAGTTTGCTTTCTGAAACCCAAGCTGAAAAATATGTGGATCATGAATCACTTAATGTATTCATTAATCCTATTGAGTTTCCAATTTTGTTTTTGGATTTTGAAGGTTATTTACCCGCCCTACCGCCCTTTCAAGGAATAAAACCATTTCAAATTATTCCATTTTTGTTTGCAGCTTATAAGTGCGAGTCAATTGATAGTTCTTTAACTTTTCATTCCTATATCGGAACTCCAAAAGAAGATCCAAGACAACAATTTGCTAAGGAATTAATTGAAATCTGTGCTTCAATTGAAACTATTTTGGTTTATGATCCAATGACCGAAAAACAAGTTATTAGAGGATTGATACGTGAATACCCGGAGTTGACTGAGGATTTAGATTCCATCCTTAATAAAATCATTGACCTTGCTAAACCAATAGCGAACAAACACTTTTACTTGCCAGCCATGAAAGGTTTATCGTCTATGAAACATGTGCTGCCAGCAGTGGATCCAACGAATACTTATAAATCACTTTCTGTCCAGTCAGGAAGAGCCGCCTCTCAACTGTACCAGGTCTTGTGTGATGAGCAACACGACAAAAATGAAAAACTCGAATTGGATAATTTGGTAGAATATTGTAAAATGGACGTCTACGGATTGGTTCAAGTTTACAATGCATTTCTTAAGGCTTTAGATCGACCAGTAATAAGTACCAATTAATCTAATTTGCACTTCTTTGTCCCGGCCAACGGGGAAGGTGATGAGGAATGAGACGGAAGGGTTTCTACTTTTATTAAGTACTTTGTATAATTCAGCTTTTGACTCTAATTAACAACAGCCCTTCATTAGCAAAGAATATCCCCGCCTAGCTAATTTGATATATTTGTTTACTTCTAAACTTGGACGAAAACACACTATGAAAGTCGTATTATTTGCTGGAGGAAAAGGCACTCGAATCTCAGAAGAATCACATCTTAGACCAAAACCAATGATAGAGATTGGTGGCAAACCAATCCTTTGGCACATTATGAAGACTTATGCTTCTTATGGACATAAAGAATTTATTGTTTGTTTAGGCTACAAAGGGCACATGATTAAAGAATACTTCTTGAATTATTTCAAGCATAATTCTGACGTCACTATAGACCTTCAAACCAATAACGTAACAGTTCACGAAACTAATGCTGAGCCATTTACGGTTACTTTGGTAGATACGGGTTTAGAAACTATGACAGGTGGACGATTAAAACGCATTCAGAAATATGTAGGAAATGAAACCTTCATGCTTACTTACGGAGATGGTGTTTGTGATATCGATATGAATGCGCAACTCGAATTTCATAAAAAACATGGCAAGATGGCAACAATGAGTATTGTTCAGCCAGGAAGTCGTTTTGGAATGATTGAAATTGATGAAAATCAAAATGTAAAAGCTTTTGC
This sequence comes from Flavobacteriales bacterium UBA6770, assembly GCA_905181875.1. Classification (GTDB taxonomy): domain Bacteria; phylum Bacteroidota; class Bacteroidia; order Flavobacteriales_G; family Salibacteraceae; genus UBA6770. Next base: position 314,279 of record CAJIZH010000001.1, on the reverse strand, counting down.
TGAAAAACCAAAAGAAGATGGTGCTTGGATTAATGGTGGATTCTTCATTCTAAACCCTGAAGTCTTTGAATATCTGCACGATGACGCAGACGATATCATGTGGGAACGTCAACCGCTAGAAGACATTACCTTAGCTGATCAATTGGTGGCATACAAACACATTGGATTCTGGAAGTGTATGGATACAATGAGAGATAATCAGCAACTGAATGAAATGTGGGATGAGCATCCTAAATGGAAAAACTGGTAAATACTATTAATGACTTTTGAAGAACTAAAATCGGTTTATACAGGAAAAAAGGTTTTCCTAACAGGCCACACGGGTTTTAAAGGAACTTGGATGGTTCTTTTGCTCAAGCAATTAGGTGCCGAAGTAAAAGGATACTCTCTTCCTCCCATAGAACACAATGCATTGTATCATCAGGTGCGCGCTGAATTGTATTGCGAAAGTGTAATTGGCGATATACGAAACCGTGAAAAACTACATCGAGAAATTGATAAGTTCCAACCGGACTTTATATTTCATATGGCCGCTCAAGCCTTAGTAATTGATTCATACTTAAATCCTGTTGAGACTTTTCAAACCAATGTAATGGGAACTGTGCATGTGCTTGATGCAATGCGAGGATTGAACAAGCCCTGCAACGGTATTATGATTACTACCGACAAGGTGTATGAAAATCAAGAGCATGAGGCTCCCTATAAAGAGAACGAACCATTAGGAGGATATGATCCTTACAGCAATTCAAAAGCTTGTTGTGAGTTGGCAATCAGCAGCTACAGACTTTCATTCTTTAATCCAGAACAATATGACGAGCACAAGATTTCTATTGCTTCGGTTCGTTCTGGAAACGTAATTGGCGGTGGAGATTGGAGCGACAATAGAATTATCCCTGATATTGCAAGAGCATTAATTTCTGATGAAATTATTTTAGTTAGAAATCCCAATTCAGTTCGTCCTTGGCAGCATGTACTTGACCCTCTTCATGGTTATCTCATTTTAGGTGCTAGAATGGAAAATAATCCTGCAAAGTTTGCTGAAGCCTACAACTTTGGTCCTGATCCAAAGGAGCGCATGAACGTACAAGAGTTGGTTGAAACGGCTATTAAAATTTGGGGTTCGGGCAACTATGAAGTTAGCGCTAACCCAAATAAACTGCACGAAGCTGGTCTTTTAAGGCTGAATATTGATAAGTCTAGAAATGAACTTGGCTGGGAACCTAAATACAATGCTAAGGAAGCAGTTCAACAAACAATAGCTTGGTACAAGGCAACTAAAGCTGAAGAAGATATTAAGTCTTTTACAGAATCCCAAATCATTTCATTCTTTAAGGACTAATGACCAATTTTACTCCTACTGCAATTGAAGGTGTTTTTGAAATTGATTTTTTCAATATTAAAGATGATCGTGGAGCATTCGTAAAAACATTTCACGCTGGAAAACTGGAAGAGCAGGGACTCGAAACAGATTTTAAGGAAAGTTTTTATTCAGTCAATAACAAAGATGTTATTCGAGGCATGCATTTCCAATCACCTCCAGACGATCACGCAAAAATCGTGTATTGTACTTCTGGAAGTTTAGTCGACGTTATCGTTGATATTCGTAAGACCTCTCCAACATACGGACAATTTATCAGTGTAGAATTGAGTGGTATGAATGCAAAGGGGGTATATCTTCCTACTGGAACTGCTCATGGATTTTGTGTAAAAGAAGACAATACCTGTATGGTCTATCTCACTAGTACCGTCCACAGTGCATCAAATGATGGAGGCATTCATTTTGATTCGTTTGGCTGCGCTTGGCCCACTAAAAACGGCATTCATTCCGATCGAGATCTATTACTTCCAACGTTAGCTGAATTTAAAACACCATTTCTGTGATTCGATTCCTTTCCTTTTTAGCTTTAATCATAAGTTCATTTTTAGCCAAAGAAGTTTCAGGACAACTGCGGCCTCTGTCTAGCAAAGCCAAAGTCAGTTTACTTACATGTGGACCCGGAAATGACCTCTACTCTATTTTTGGTCATACTGCTATTCGAATAAAGGACGACGCACAAAATGTCGACGTAGTATTCAACTATGGGACATTTGCATTTTCTAACGATTTCTACTTTCAATTTACAATGGGTAAACTGAATTACCGATTAGCTGCTGAATCGTATGATCGTTTTGTGGCAAACTACCAATACGAAAAACGTTGGGTCAGAGAACAAGTACTAAACCTCGATTCAAATCAAAAACAGCTAGCATTTGAGTTTCTAATCAATAATGCAAAACCAGAAAACAGTTATTACCGGTATGACTTTTTCTACGATAATTGTAGCACTAAACCTCGAAATGTCTTTGAAAATATATTGGGCAATCAACTTAAATTCAACTTTCTGGCTTTGGAAAAGGAAAAAACTTTTAGAAATATGATTGATCTATATTTACGCCAAATGCCATGGTCTGATGCTGGAATTGACTTGGGCCTTGGAACCCCATGCGACAAGCTTTGCACTCCTTTACTTAAAACTTTTCTTCCAGATTATTTAATGGATGAATTCGATAGAGCTACCATAATTACTGATAATAGAGAAATTCCGTTGGTTACTGAAAACAAGCTGATAATTGATGCTCGACCAATAGTTGAACAAGGGTTCAACTGGTTGCATCCCTTGGTAATATTTTTAGCTTTTATTATTTTACACGAACTCGTGCTAATGACTAAAATTCGTTTCTTGATTGGTACTTTTGATGGCTTGCTTTACACTATAGTTGGTCTGACTGGTTGCCTAATTTTCTTTTTATGGTTTATTACCGATCATAATGGAACACGCCCAAACTGGAATATGCTTTGGGCAATGCCATTATACTTCCCTTTTGGAATTGCCCATCTAATTGCGCCCAAAGTCAAGTTTTTGAATTTGATAATGCATGGTATTAATGTAATTTTACTCTTTTGTATACTTTTTTGGGTGGTACTGCCTCAAAATCTTAATGAGTTTTACCTTCCTATTGTAGTTTGGTTATTCTACAGAAACTCTGACCGATTGGGCTGGTTTAAAATCGTTTTCGTTCAAGTAAGGAAAGCACATAATAGCGTTTCTCCATAAAATTCGTTTCCGTTTCTTTTCATCGAATCACTCTTTTGTGATAAAATAGTGTGTCACTTCCATTGTTTTAAGAATAGTAAAGAAGTCTAAATGTATCGATAAGTCTATTTTTGCAGCAAAATTTTATTATGATTCAACGAATTCAGTCCGCTTATTTGCTTGTTTCCGTAATCCTAACCTTTCTATTTGCTTTTTTAAGCTTTGCAAGTTTTGAGGTGAATGACAATGTCTATTTCATGAAGGTAATGGGACTTTATTATCAGGACACCAGCGAAGTACTTTTTGAAGCTCCGAATATGAGTTTAAGCGCAGTCGTTTTCTTTAGTATTCTACTTTCTATTTCCGCAGTATTTAACTTCAAAAAAAGAAGTGTTCAAATACAGCTCGTAACCTTAGCCATAATTGCTCAATTAGCGAGTGTAGGTTTGGTGCTCTTTGCTATTTCAACCTTACCCGTTGGCATTCTTGAGGGAACTATGCCACAAGTGAACTATACGTTTGCTAGCTTTCTGCCAATAGCAGCAGTTGTTTTCTTGGTATTAGCACTTCGAGGAATAAAAAAAGACGAAAAACTGATTAAAAGTTTGAATAGAATCCGATAAGTATAAAAAGTAGTATGAGCATTTCAGATAACCTCAAAAAAATAAAGAAAAGCCTTAGCACTGGATTAACCTTAGTAGCAGTTTCTAAAACTAAGCCTATTGAATCAATTCAAGAAGCTTATGAAATTGGACATCGTGATTTCGGTGAAAATAAAGTTCAAGAACTTTGCGATAAATATGAAGCTCTTCCGCAAGATATCAAATGGCATTTAATTGGACATCTCCAAACCAACAAAGTAAAGTACATCGCTCCATTTGTAAATCTGATTCATGCTGTTGACAGTCGAAAACTGACAAAAGAAATTCAGAAAAGAGCAGGCCAATGCGAAAGAACAATTGACATTTTGGTTCAATTGAGGATAGCAAAGGAAGAAACTAAATTTGGTCTGCCCTATCCTGAGGCAACGGATTTACTCGCAGCATTGAAAGCTGACGAATTTCCAAACGTGCGAGTTGTTGGCCTTATGGGAATGGCCTCTAACACAGAAGATCAAAAACAAATTAGAGAAGAATTCACAATACTCAAAACCTTTTTTGACGAAAAAAAAGCATTGAACTCGAATCTCATACATCTAAGTATGGGTATGAGTGGAGATTATCCGTTGGCCATAGATTGTGGCAGTAATATGGTGCGAATAGGAAGTGCAATTTTTGGTTCAAGAAATTATAATTAATGAAAGTGGTAAAATCAAAGGTGCAATTGGCAAAACAGGAAGAAACATTAAGAAAAGTGTTCGCTTCGAATGACGAGGAAAAAACAGTTAAAGCTGTAAAAAAACTGCGTGAAAACGGTCACCCAGAGTTAATAGTTCCTTTATTGGATTTGTTATCTTCCACTGAAAACGATACTGTTTTTAGTACAGTAGTTAGCTTACTTAATGACCTTAAGGACCAAGATGCTGCTAAACCATTGATAGATGCTTTAAACGATGAAAAGTATGAGGGAATTCGTATTTTTATTCTGCAAACATTCTGGCAATCTAGATTAGATGCACTTCCATATTTAGATGAAATTGTGAACCTAGCGATCAAGTCAGATTATATGATAACACTAGAGTGTTTGACTATTGTTGAGTCCTTTAAAAATGCACCCACAGATGAGGAAATTGTAGAGGTAAATACTCAACTTAAGGATGCAATAATGGATGATCCTGAGAACAAAGATTTATTAGCAGGAATGATTGATGAGTTGAATAATTATATGATCGGATAAGGTAAAGCTGATCTAATTTAATTCGTTCAAGCCCTGATATCCTTTTCGCTCGAATAAAAGCCAAGCCTCACCTTTATATTTCCCCCTATTCCATCTAGAACTGATATCCTAATGGGAAGCAAGTCTTCAAATTTGGACGTTAATTAACTGAAGTAGTGGTAAGTCTTCTATTTTCAAACTTAAATCTCCTAATTTTAGAGTCTTGAAAAATTTCCTAATTACTATCGGTTTATGCCTTTTGCACTGCTTAGCTAATTGTCAGTATACAATAGAATTCAAAACTATTCTGAATGGTCAAAAACTGTTTTTAGATTCAGCAGGATTGTATACTGTTAATAGCAATGAAGTTGTTATTTCCAATCTCAAATTCTATGTCGGAGCATTGCATTTAGTTAATCACAAAAAACAAAAAGTTAAAACCGACAGCAGCTATCATCTTATAGACTTGGCTAAGCCCGAATCAACAAAATTACGGCTAGAATCTCAAGAGGAATTATTAATAAACGGTTTTCGATTTAAACTTGGAGTTGACAGTATTAATAATGTTTCAGGAGCATATGGCGGTGACCTGGACCCTACTCTAGGCATGTATTGGACATGGCAAAGTGGGTATATAAATTTTAAACTGGAAGGTTTTTATACTACTGAAAATGGGAATAGAGAATTTCAATATCATTTAGGCGGCTATTTAAACCCTTTTGAAACCGTTCAAGAAATTCGATTAGATATCTTGATTTCTAAAAAAATTGTAATTATAGTTGACCTTGAGAAGTTCTTGAAGAGTATACCGGCAGAGTTGCCAACCAAGATAATGTCTCCAGGAAAAAATGCTAAACTACTTTCCGAATTACTTATTCCTATTTTCTCGTTAAAAAATGAATAGATGGATACTCATTCTAATGCCTTCAATTTTTCTATTTGGATTTGGAGCAGCCGAATTGAGCCAAACCCGAATCGAGATAAGGTATCCCTCAAATTGGCCAAAACCGAATTACGATTTTGAGAAAAAACCTTTATACAAAAATCGTGTAGAATTAGGACGAAAGCTTTTCTACGACCCTGTTTTATCAGGAAATGGCATGGTATCGTGTGCCAGTTGTCATCTTTCTTTTACCGCATTTACCCATGTTGATCATGCGCTGAGTCATGGAATCAACGACAGTATTGGAACTCGAAATGCTCCAGTACTTATAAATTTAGCTTGGAACAAACTATTTATGTGGGATGGCGCAGTAAATAATATTGAAGTTCAGGCCCTTGCTCCTATTTCTCATGCTTCCGAAATGGGAAACGACTTAATTACTTTGCTTCCAAAGCTTAATGAACATGATACCTATCCTGCACTTTTTAAAACTGCTTTTGGTGAAGAAAAAATAGCTTCGAAACAACTATTATTGGCACTTGCCCAATTTCAATTAACGCTAGTTTCTGCAAACTCTAAATACGATAAAGTAAAAGCTGGTGTTTTGAAGTTTACTGAACAAGAGGCAAATGGCTATAAGTTGTTTCAGCAAAATTGCAACGGCTGCCATAAAGAGCCTTTATTTACAACTACTGAATTCGAGAACAACGGACTGCAACCAGATGCAAATCTTAGAGATTCAGGAAGATATCAGGTTACTCGACTGAGTAAAGATTTATTCAAATTTAAGGTTCCAACACTAAGAAACATTCAATATTCCTTTCCATATATGCACGATGGTCGCTACAACAATTTGAACGAAGTGCTCAATCATTATAGAGCTGATCAGGAATTAAATATTATAAACCATCAGAACAAACCCGTTATTGAAATCACTGAACATCAAAAAGTGGATCTAATTGCATTTTTACTCACTTTATCCGATAGGGAGTTTCTGTTTAATCCAGACTATGGATTCCCTAGAAACTAATTTGATAAGAAAAGAAGGAACTAATAATATAAAGCGTCTATTAGGAAAACAATGAATACCATGAAAAAAATACTATTCTTTACCACGATCACTTTAATGGGCAATCTTCTTTTTGCTCAAACAAACCCTGCAATCCTTGAATGGTTGCAAAATGACAGTATAAAAGGTAGCCATTACGTGTCTGGGAATTCTACAGTAATTCAAGATAATGATTTAGCCAACGTTCAAAAGGTAGAATACTCCGCTAGCAGTGTTTATATCCATACTAATGGAATTCCAGCATATGCTACAGGTCCATTTTTAGATAGAAACCCATCTTTGGCAACTGCTCAAAATGCAATATTCAAATTCCCATTGAACCCAGCTCAGAATGCGGGTACATCGACTTCAACAAATGGAGGTAACATAGGTATTTTTATCAATGGTGTTGCTCTTTTTGACTACAGAGATGGGGTATCGTATAGCTTGAGCGCTGCAACAGATCAAGGTGGACCAAGTGGCGGTCGAGGCGATGGTGTTTGGAACAGAGATGCCGTACCAGCAGAAATGGCTGGCTTTGATTGCTCAAAAGGCCACCCTGCAATGGGCAATTATCACCATCATCAAAACCCTTCAGCGTTTAAATTGGATAAAAATGTAATATCTACTATTTGCAACCTTTATGACGCCGATGGTTTATATGCTATAAATGCAAATAGTCATTCTCCACTTATTGGTTTTGCCTACGACGGCTTTCCAATATATGGTGCATATGGCTATGCAAATGTTGACGGAACTGGTGGAATTGCAAGAGTTGAATCTTCTTATAAACTTAGAAGTATAACTGTCAGGACTCAATATTCAAATGGTTCTAATGTAACAGCTGGTCCTGCCGTAAATGTTAGATATCCCATTGGTCACTACCGCGAAGATTACGAATACAACTCAGCAAACGGAGATTTAGATGAGCATAACGGACGGTTTTCTGTTACTCCAGAATATCCTGATGGCATTTATGCTTATTTCGCAACCGTTGATGCTAATTGGAACTCAGCTTATCCATATGTTGTTGGACCCACCTTTTATGGCAATGTAACTGCCTCTAAAGTGAATGCTGTGAGAGAAACTACTGACGTTTATATAATGGAAGTAACTGATAATACAGATACCACTGCTTCGATTAATATTAATTCAGTAATTCCAAGCTTTAATGTATTTCCAAATCCTGCTCAAAATTTTATAGCTATTCAAGCTGGAGGACTAGTAAAATCAAACATAAATATTGACTTGATTGATATGGAGGGTTCGATTGTACGTTCTTCTCAAATAAAACAAGGATCTACCATTTGGTATATAGACACACAAACCTTATACAATGGAACTTACGTATTGCGTATTAATTCTGGTAAAGATTTAACCACACATAAAGTCGTTATTCAGAACTAATAGTCTGCCATGATATAAATAAAAAGCCCTTTAGGAGAAACCTTAAAGGGCTTTTTATTTTACGATTCTAGACATACGGAATTTGCTTGAAAAGGCCGCAAATATTTAGCACTTAAAAATATCGAATGTGGAAAATTTAAATCTAGGATAGTTACTAAATGATTCTGAGTTTGTTGGATATCCAAATCATGGTTAAAGCTGTTTTAAGGTTCATAATTTAGGTTTCTATTACAGATTACACAAGTGACTTATCAATATTTAAATTATGAATTAATGAAAAAAACTCTGAAAAAAGATTCACTATTCCCTCAAAACCTAGCCATAGCAAAATCAACTGATCCTATAAATCAACTGCACATAATTCAGCCTTAAAAATTATTGATCTCAATATCAATACCATTGATTTGAATTTAGACAGCACTTTCAATAGAGTATTCTTCATCGAGTTGATCACTCAATATCAAAAAGTAGTCTTTAGGCATTGGAGATACTTACAACCCGACAGACGGAACAAATATAGTGGCGCAATTTAATGGGAATTACTGACCTTATTCTAACCCGCGACCTTGAACTTACTCCACAAGAATTAATTATCGTTTTAATGCAAAGCTCTTATAAACTCAAAAAAAACTAAAAAAGTTTTAAATTGAAACTTGGCCAGTAAAAACAGAGATAAAATGAGATTTTCAGAGCTTTCAAGAACTGGTGGTATTATAAATGTTTACACTGCAATAAAATACACGCTTGAGAATATGGCCATAATAAAAAACAAAACTATTCCCAGAAATTATAAGGCGAATACAATCAGTAAATAACGAAAGATGAAATAAAGCGGAAATTGTGTGTTTATTCTTGCAGCAATGTAAATATAAAAGGAATCGCAATTAAAGAAAATGGACTTTTGAATAGTCATTGGGAATATTGAGATGAGTTCAGATTCAAAAGACTTTACCTCTATTCCATAAAAGGAAAGCTGATTAACAAAAAATAAAAGTCCTTTATACATAAAACTCATTACCAATGACACCATTTTAACTCCAACTAATGCAAATTATATTAGCGTGAATTAAAAAATAAAATAAGGCGTCAGTCTAAATTTAGGTTTGTAATGAAAAATATATGCTACAGTTAATTTTTAGATATAATGTTACCTAATTTCGAGTTGATTGGTGAATAACAATAATAACTTGCACATTTTTAAAACCAAATGCGTCTTATTATGTCTAATCAAAATAAATGAAAAAGTTTGAAGCAAAATACCTACCCTATTTCCCAATAGTGGGCTTAGGATTGTACGTCTTAGTATTCATCTTTGCTGCCTCATATTATCCAGGAGGTTCCATAAATTATCCAAATGCGATTGGTTATAGTTTTTCTCATAATTTTTTGTGTGATGTCATGCATCCTACTGCGCACAGTGGAAGTATAAATAACGCTAGATTCATGGCGATCATTTCACACTTGATTCTGAGCTTCACCATGATCTCCTTCTTCTACGTCCTTCCTAAAATATTTCATGTAAAAAATCGCAATACGATGTTGATTGCCTTTTTCGGAATAGCTACTATGTCGGTGTTCATTTTCATGTATACCGAGTATCATGATCTAATAGTAACTATCACAGGCATCCTAGGTACAATTACTCTTATCCCATTTTTTATAGAACTTAGAAATTACAAAATAAAAGGACTAAAAAAACTAGTGTACTTATGCTATACACTGAGTATAATCGTCTTCTTTATTTTTGAGACAAAAATTGGATTCTACTACCTTCCGTTTCTTCAGAAAATCACCTTTGGAATGGACGCTTGGTGGGTCATCTGGTCTTGCCTTATTGTAATCAACAAAAACAAAACCGCCTTAGTATTAGACCATCAACCAATAAGTATTTAGGCATATCGTTTAAAAATAAAATAACAGGAATCATCCAATTAAACGGTTCAAAGCTCTTATGAATACTATCTCTATTATTCCCTTATTATCTAGCTATTTTATGGCTAGAGTGTACTAGTTTGTTCAAATTGTACGTTACCCACTTTTTCATCAAATAAAACTAGAGATTTTTCAAATTATGAAAGGAAAAACTATCGAACAGGTTTTATAACTGCTCCCTCAATAATGATCGAACTTGCAACTGGGCTCTGTTTAATTTATCACAAACCCAATTTATATCATTCACCAAATGTTGGTCTAATGAGGGTGATAGCATTAAGCACTGCTTTTATTCAAGTACCTATTCATTTAAAACTATTGAAAAATACTAGTGTCCAATTAACCGATAAACTAATATTGACACATTGGATACGCACAATTAGCTAGACCATTAGAATAGTCATATTAGCGCTGCCACTTTCTCAAATATTAACTCCTTCATAACATACCCCATAAGCAATTGAAGCATTAGAAACATGCTTCAGAGAGGGTTATCCTTCCCAACACACACTAATGTTTCCCAGCTCTTGAGGGATTGCATGGCGTTAGTATCGAAATAATTCAAACTACATTTCCAACCAATCCAAAACATTCCCCTCAACCCTATTCTCAATCTTAGAAATATCTGCTTTTACAAAAGCCTTACCCGTAATGTTCTCGAATAACTCAATATAACGCTCAGAAACCAGCGTTACAAACTCGTCGGTCATATGTGGCATAGTTTGCCCTTCAAGGCCTTGAAAACCGTTCTCCATGAGCCATTCACGAACAAATTCTTTAGAGAGCTGCTTTTGCTTTTCGCCTTTGGCTTGTCTCTCGGCATAACCTTCTGCATAAAAATAGCGGCTAGAATCGGGAGTATGAATCTCGTCAATCAACAATATCTCGTCATTAGCAGCGCGTCCAAACTCGTACTTGGTATCCACCAAAATCAATCCTCGGTCTTCGGCTAGCTCGGTTCCACGCTGGAACAGTTTGCGGGTGTAATCTTCCAACATCAAAAAATTGGCTTCTGAAATAATGCCTTGTTTGATTATCTCTTCACGAGTAATATCCTCATCATGTCCTTCCTCTGCTTTGGTCGCTGGAGTAAGTATCGGCTCAGGAAATTTATCGTTTTCTTGCATGCCTTCCGGCATTGCAACTCCGCACAACATGCGTTTTCCGGCTTTGTATTCGCGCCAAGCATGCCCAGCCAAATAACCACGTATCACCATTTCAATTGGGAATACCTTGCAGGTTTTACCTAGGGTAACACTTGGGTCTGGAGTACCCATTTTCCAATTCGGAACAATATCAGAAGTAGCATCCAACATCAATTCTGCAATCTGATTTAGCACCTGACCCTTGTAAGGAATGCCTTTTGGCAAAATGTAATCGAAAGCCGAAATACGGTCGCTGGCTATCATCACTACCAAATTATTCTCCAAGGTATACACTTCCCGCACCTTACCTTTATAATGATTGAGCTGGCCAGGAAATTTGAAATTGGTTGTTCCGAGTGTGTTACTCATTGTGTTTTGTTTTATGTGTTGTTGTAAAATATTGTGGAGCTTCTTGTTCTCATTATTTATTAGTCATTCTGAATTTATTTCAGAATCTCACTATTGAACTACTCGTTTGAAATACTGAAATAAATTCAGCATAACACTCTACTATTCCAAATTACTCTGAATTATTCTAACCGTTTCCATTTACTTTTTAGTTGACTTATCCGAAGGATCTTCTTCAAATTTTTGGTAGCGATCGATAATTTTTCGCACCAGTCGATGCCGCAATACATCCGTTCCTTTCATGTGAATAAATGCAATGCCTTCTACTCCTTCCAAATACACAACAGCTTGGATCAATCCGCTCTTTTGTTTGGGCGGTAAATCAATTTGAGTACGGTCACCTGTAATGATAAACTTAGCTGACTTTCCCATCCGCGTAAGGAACATTTTCAACTGACTTTCAGTAGCATTTTGAGCTTCGTCAAGTATCACAAAAGCTTTATCTAATGTACGTCCACGCATAAAAGCAAGTGGCGCAATTTGTATGATTCCCTTATCTACATATTCAGCAAGCTTTTCCGAAGGAACCATGTCTCTTAGTGCATCGTAAAGGGGTTGTAAATAAGGATCTAACTTTTCTTTTAAGTCTCCTGGAAGAAAACCTAAATTCTCTCCAGCTTCCACTGCAGGTCTAGTTAGAATTATCTTTTTTACTTCTCGATCTTTTAAAGCTCTTACGGCCAAAGCAACGGCAGTATAGGTCTTTCCGGTTCCGGCAGGTCCTAGCGCAAACATCATATCATTGGTAGCGATTTGTTTCACCATTTCCAATTGGTTTGGAGTACGTGCTTTTATCTGCTCACCATGAACGCCATGCAAAATTACTGCATTGTCAAATTCATCGGGTTTTTGGCCGCCGTCTTCGGCAATCATTGCTTCAATATCTTTGGGATGCAGTTGATTGTACTTCTGGTAAAACTTGTACATACTGTGCACAATTAATTCCAGCCGATCCATTTCTACATCGCTACCCATTATCTTGATTGTATTACCCCGAGCAATTATTCTCAGCTTAGGAAAATACGATTTTAGTAAATCTATATTGCTGTTTTCTGTTCCAAATATTTCTACTGGATTAACAGCCTCGAATTCAATTACTCTTTCTTGCAAATATCCTGATTATATGTATTTTACGTAATTTACTTCAACCATAAATCAAAGCCTTTAAAAGGACAATATATGGCGAAGCATTTGTTTATTTTTGCAACTTAGCAAAGATATTTAAACTTAAGGCATTTACTAGTTTTTACTCATGGCAATCGTTACACTAACTACTGATTTTGGATACAAAGACTACTACGCAGCTGCCGTAAAAGGCACCTTATATTCTTTGTTTCCCGAAATCAAAATCGAAGACATTAGCCACGGTATTAGTAAGTATAACATTCTAGAAGCAGCCTTTGTACTCAAAAACGCTTATCGACATTTCCCTAAAGGCAGTATTCACATTATTGGCGTGATGACGCATACTCGTGTTGCGATTAAAGAAAGAGAGAAAAATTTAGAAGCAGTAGATCACGTTGCGCTTGAATACGACGGTCACTATTTCATAGGTGCAGACAATGGTATTTTTAGCTATTTGCTAGATTTTGCTCCCGATAAAGTCTTCACACTTTCGGTTCAAAAAGATACTGCTAAAGAATCCTTTCCCACCAAAGATGTATTTGCAAAAGCTGCTGCTCACATAGCGCGCGGTGGAACTTTAGAAGTCTTAGGATCTTCAAGAGATTCTTTGAATCAAGGCGATATTGTTCAGGCAAGATCTGAGGGTGAAAATATTCGCGGCGAAGTGATTTACGTAGATGCATTTGGAAACGCAATCACCAACATCACCGAATCGTATTTTAACCAAATGAGTAGCGGCCGAGACTTTACAATTTCTACCAAACTACGAGGGTACAACATTCGACGATTGAGTGACAACTACCACTCCACCAAAGAAGGCGAGCGATTGGCATTATTCAATTCTTCGGGATATCTAGAAATCGCTATGAACCTTGGTCATTCCTCAAATCTTATGGGGCTTAAAGTAAACGACGTTGTCCGCGTAGAATTTTCCTTACAATGATTATACGTATCGTGAAAATGACCTTCAAACCGGAAGCGGTGAAGGATTTTCAAGCTTTATTCGAAAATTACAAGTCAGAGATTGTTAGTCAACCAGGTTGCAATAAACTCTCCTTGCTTCGCGACATAACCAATACCAATATCTTCATGACCTACAGTTGGTGGGATAGCCAAGAAGAACTCAATAATTACCGTAATTCCAATACCTTCGGAATTGTTTGGCCTGCTACTAAAGCACTTTTTTCTAAAAAGCCCGAGGCTTGGAGTGTTGAAGAGGTGGTAAAGGTTAAGTAGTTCTCGATACATTCTTGTTCCACCAGATCCGCAAAAATAATCGAACTGACACTGCCATAATTTATAGAAAGCTCTGCGGCACGAGCATAAAAGCAAAACAACGAAAAGTAATTTCCCTTTCATTTTTCGAACAATCCTAAGGGTTACGTTTGTAACGTGGTAAAAGAACTATTCCAAACAAAGTCTATCGTACAAATTGGCCTACTAATAATTGGGTATTCCTTGATAGCCTTGGCTATTCCAAGAATGGAATTCACCTCTTTTCTAGCGGTTTACTCCGCCCTTTTTGTTGGATACTTCTATTTAGTTCGAAACGATTTAAGTATTCAATCCATTTTTGTGATTGGTATGATTGCTCGAGTAATATTCCTTTTTTCGACTCCATCATTAAGCGATGATATTTACCGTTTTTTGTGGGATGGGAGACTGTGGGTTCAAGGAGAAAACCCTTTTCAACACATACCGCAATACTTCAATGAAAACCAAGGAAATCTTATTGGCCTTGATGAGCTGTATCCAAAACTGAATTCCAAACAATACTTTGCCATCTATCCGCCTATCAATCAATTCATCTTTGGAATTGCCGCTCTAATTGCTCCTCTTGGTTTTTTTAAAGCACAATTTGTCATCAAAATAATCCTGATTGCTGGCGAAGTTTTATTGTTTCAGTATGCAGTTAAGCTGCTGAAACATCTGAACAAAAATAGAGCTTTGGTTGCTTTGTATTTCTTGAATCCTTTGGTGATTATTGAAGTAACAGGAAACCTTCATTTCGAAGGACTGATGGCCACTTTTCTGATCATGGCTTTCTATTATCTCAAAACAGAACGTTGGGCAGTATCGGCAGTTTTTATGGCATTTGGCGTTTGCACAAAGCTTATTCCTTTGCTATACTTGCCACTAGTACTGCCCTTTCTTGGCTTTATAAAAACCACCAAATATATCAGCATTGTTGGAATTGTTTCTGCTCTGTTATTCATTCCCTTCATGAATCTTGAATTGGCATTAAACATGCTCAATAGCATTGATTTATACTTTCAAAGTTTCATATTTAACTCTTTCGTTTACAGTATTTTAATCGATATTTCAGGCGATGAAAGCAAAAAATGGATTGCCTTTGTTTTAGCACTTGTCCCTGCATTTGCAGTATTGCGCTTAGCTTTCAAGAACTCGAATTTCGAAAACCTAATGCAACGCAGTTTTTGGGTACATTCCTTATATTACTTCTTTTCAGCGGTTGTGCATCCTTGGTACTTGGTGACGTTATTGGCCTTAAATATTTTTCAAGAATTAAAGTATATTTTAGTTTGGAGCTACCTCATAGGGCTTACCTATTTCACCTACAGAACGCTGCCTTATGAAGAGAGTAGTTTTATAATTGCCTTAGAGTATGTGGTCGTGATTACATGGGGATTAATCGACTTTTTTAGAAGCAGGAAGAAACAAGCTGTTGCAACTCATTAAACTATATTTGAAGCCATTATGCAGCAAAAGAAACCCATTAGTTTAATCCAGTCCTTCCTGCCTATAATCGTGCTAATTCCTTTGCTTGCGGCCAATGTTTTTTTCTTTGGTGACAACAGTTTAGGAGGTTCAAATCAATTGGCGCTTTTGTTAGCCGCAGCAGTTGCAACACTGATTGGTTTTAGTCAAAATCTCTCTTTTGATGCCATTTTAGAATACATAAAAAACGCAATTAATTCCACCCTTGGAGCCATCATTATTCTATTGCTCATTGGCGCTTTGGCGGGTACTTGGCTAATATCTGGAGTAATTCCAGCTTTGATTTATTACGGACTTCAAATAGCGCATCCCTCCTACTTTTTAGTAGCGGCATCTGTTGTTTGCGCTATTATTTCAGTTGCTTCAGGAAGCTCATGGAGTACAATCGCTACTATTGGAGTTGCCTTACTTGGCATTGGAAAAGCACTTGGATTTAGTGAAGCAGTTGTTGGTGGAGCAATTATTACTGGCGCTTATTTCGGTGATAAAATGAGCCCGTTGAGTGATACTACCAACCTCGCTGCTGCTGTGAGTGGCGCGCAACTGTTCGACCACATTCGTTACATGTTCCTAACTACAGTTCCTTCCTACATTATCAATCTAATTCTCTTTTTTATTATCGGACTTAATTACACTCCAGAGTCTAGCGCAATTGGACTAGAGGAATTGAACACTGCGTTAGTTTCAAATTTTAATATCACTCCATTTCTCTTTTTAGTTCCGGCATTAGTAGTGTTTCTTATCATCAAAAAAGTAGATCCTATTCCGGCTCTGTTTGTGGGAATTTTAAGCGCAGGAGTCTGTGCAGTCATCTTTCAACCCGAATTACTGGAAAGACTTGGAGGCAAACCAGACTACTTCCAAAATAGTTATTACGTATTGCTTTCAGCAGCTGGATCTGAAACTAGTATTGAAACAGGAAATGTAGCCTTAACTGATCTGCTGAGTTCGGGAGGAATGGCTGGTATGTTGAATACCGTTTGGCTCATTATCTGTGCAATGGTATTTGGTGGTGCTATGGAAGCAATTGGTGCACTAGAGCGCATCGCAGGTTGGTTAATATCTGGTGTTAAATCGTTAGGAGGTTTGGTTGCCACTACTGTTGGCTCATGTTTGTTTATCAACTTAACTGCAAGTGATCAGTATTTGGCAATTGTGGTTCCGGGAAGAATGTATAAAGACGCATTTGATGCGAAAGGATTAGCCCCCGTTAACCTAAGCCGAACATTGGAAGATAGCGGAACGGTTACCTCTGTACTAATTCCTTGGAATACCTGCGGGGCAACTCAAAGTGCGGTGCTTGGTGTAGCGACTTTTGCCTACTTACCTTTTTGCTTTTTCAATTATCTTAGTCCTATAATGTCCATCATTTTTGCGGCATTTAATATCAAAATAAAACGGAAAGCCACAAAGGCTTAAATTATTGATTATGAAGAAATCACTCATAGCCATTGCAATTTTAACCTGCTCAATTTCAGGTTTTTCTCAATTGGATTCTTTAAAAGAAGGATTCTCAAAACAGTTTGCATTAGACTTTTACTACAGCTACGACTTGAATCAACCATTCAATCACGAACGCCCTTTGCTTTTGTACCAGTACAACAAACACGACCAAATGAGCATCAATATGGCCATAGCCGATTTCTCTTATGTAAAAGGTAAAATGTCTGCGAATATCGGATTCAATTTTGGCGATTTTCCTTCAGCTAACATGGCCCACGAAAGGGACCTTTTAAATGCACTGTACGAAGCAAATATCAATTATAGATTTACCGAAGATTTGGAACTTACAGTAGGCATGTTCTCTTCTCACATGGGATTTGAATCGGCATTGTCATTCGATAATTTATTGACTTCACATTCATTGGCTAGCGAATGGACTCCGTATTATTTAGCTGGAGCTAAGTTGGGTTACAAACCCTTTGAAAAATGGTATTTCTCTTTAACCATAGCTAATGGAAATCAGAATATTACCGAATCAGAAGCAAACACTAACAAAGCACTTGGAGTGCAAATAACCTTTACTCCAAATGATAAGCTAACGATTAATTACAGTAACCTATACAGCAATGATTCACCTGATAGCACCGCGGTTTTTGTATTGTACAACAATTTGTACGCAACTTATAGTCCTTTCGAAAAGTTGGATATAGTTGCAGGGTTTGATTACGCCATGGCGGATAATCGAGTAACTAGTACTCAATCGGCATTGTTTGTAGGAAGCTTTTTAGCACGATATTATGTATTTGACAAATGGGCCGTTGCAGGTCGTTTTGAAGCATATAATGACCCTGATGGCATATACTTTACTCCAATCGTAGGAAAATTTGAAACCTTAAGTTACTCTGGTGGATTGGAATACTTCGCGAACGACAACATCAAATTCAAATTGGAAGGTCGCGCGTTTAGCAATACCTCTCCTATTTTTAGATACGATCAAGGTGTTAATCAAGCTAATCTTGGCGGGGTTTCTTACATAGCAAGCAACACAAATATCTTGTTTAGCATTCAAGCGAAGTTCTAGTGTCTACAGTTGCGACAACTCCTTTAGCTGAAAGGCTTCGCCCAAAATCATTGGACACGTACATTGGCCAGCAACACCTGGTTGGTAAGGGCGCCGTTTTGCGCAATTCGATTGATTCAGGACTCATTCCCTCCATTATTCTTTGGGGCCCTCCGGGAGTTGGAAAAACAACCTTAGCGTCAATTATAAGCCAAACTTTAAAACGACCATTTTACATTCTATCGGCTATCAATTCGGGCGTTAAAGATGTTCGTGAGGCTATTCAGAAAGCTGAAAAATCTCAATTCTTCGGAACCAACAACCCTATTTTATTTATTGATGAGATTCACCGATTTTCAAAATCGCAACAAGACTCATTGCTTGGAGCTGTTGAAAAAGGAACGGTTACGTTAATTGGAGCTACTACTGAGAATCCCTCATTCGAAGTGATCTCCGCCCTACTATCTCGTTGTCAGGTATATGTTTTGAAGTCGTTTGAAAAAGCAGACTTACAAGATTTATTGAAATCAGCTTTAACGACTGACGAGCGACTAAGCTCAATGAAAATTGAAGTTAAGGAAGAAGAGGCTTTGTTTCGATTGAGCGGTGGGGACGCAAGAAAAATGCTCAATACACTTGAGATTGTTGTGAATAGCTTGGGTGATGGCAAGAATAAAATTACGATAGACAACGAAATGGTCATTGAGATCATTCAGCAAAACACAGCGCTTTATGATAAGGCAGGCGAAATGCATTACGATGTTATTTCGGCTTTTATCAAATCAATGCGAGGTTCTGATCCAAATGCTGCGGTTTACTATTTAGCTAGAATGGTTGAAGGCGGCGAAGATCCGAAGTTCATTGCTAGACGCATGCTCATTTTTGCTTCTGAAGATATTGGAATGGCAAATCCCACTGCACTCGTTATGGCAAATACTTGTTTCGATGCCGTTGCAAAAATTGGATATCCAGAATGTGATATTATTCTGAGTCAAACCGTCGTATATTTAGCGACCTCACCAAAAAGCAACTCAACCTATAAAGCTATTCGCGAAACAAGAAAGTTTGTACGTGATACTGGAAACCTCTCTATTCCACTGAACTTAAGAAATGCACCAACGAAACTTTTGCAGGAATTAGATTATGGGAAAGATTATGAATACGCTCACAATTATGAAGGTAACTTTGTAGAGCATGAGTTTTTGCCTGAAGAGATTTCTGGAAAAGCATTTTACATTCCAGGAACTAACAAACGAGAACAAGGAATACAATTAGACCTGAGGGAAAAATGGAAATCGAAATACGGTTACTAATACCGAAAAGGGTTTTAAATGTCGCATGACTTGCTCCTTAAAATCTATTTTCGGAATTATCTCTTTAAAAGATAAAATATGGGATTAACAAACAACGATATACTAAAGAAGATTCGAGTTGCTCTGAAACTAAGAGATGACGATATTGTACGAATCTTAGGGCATGTGGATTACGAGATAACCAAAGGCGAATTGGGTGCCTTTTTTCGTTCAGAAGAACATGCGAAATACATGGAGTTACAAGATCAAATTCTACGGAATTTCTTGAATGGACTTGTCATCGAAAAGCGTGGCATTATGGAACGTAAAAAACCGGAAGAAAATTCTGCGGCAAGAACACCAAAACCTAAAACTCCTCCTGTTATTCAAAAGCCTGAGTTTAAGCCAAAACGAAAACCATTTGCTGGTGAAGAAGGCAAAAAGCTGGAGCGAAAAAAAAGGCCTAGGGATTAGATTCAGAGATTGCTGAATCTTATAAAAAAAGCTGAATTTTTTAAAAATATCAAAAAATGGAAAACCCTTCATTCTTTCACCTTCTCACCTTCTTATACATAGGCTTTGCTAAGCTATCGAATAATGAAATTCCGCTAGCACAAGAGATGTCTATCAAACGGAAAATTGCCGAATGGTTGGATTTGAGTTATCGCAATGTGGATCAATACGAAATGATAATGCGCGAATCCTTGCAATGGTTCAATACTATTGAAGAAGATAAACAAAAAGAACATTTGCTAATAATTGCGAAACAGATTGCGACTACAGATACCATTGATGAAATTGTGGTGAAGAAAATCCTTTCTGAAGTACGAGACATCTCAGTTTCTACAGGAGTATTCGAACAAAGCGAAAAAGTACTGCACGATGAGCTAGCCAAAACAATGGGGATTAATATAGTAACGATTGACGACCATTGTGAGCCTCTTGAGAATTTGACAAAAAAGACGGAAGAAATTGAAGAAGCTGTAGCCAAGAAGAATAAGTCGATTGGTTTTAGATACGGCAATACGGAATTGAATGAAAAAGTATCTTCTGCTAAAGCAAAGTCTAAATCAAAAAGCAAGAAGAGTAAGTAAATGAACTCTACTTATTAATTTCTAGTTTAGATGACAATTACTATAAAAAAAAGCCCCAATTAATAATAATTGGGGCTTTTAAACTTAATATATCTCGCGTTTACTTTCCTCCTGCGACATTTCTACCTGCAGAGGATTTCTTCAGCATTTCCAATTCTTCTTTTGCATCTCCAAGCTCAAGTGGCTTATACATATTAAAAGAATCGTCTTTTCCATAAGCTTCAGGGTGTAAATACTTTCCTTTTTCGTTTTGGTCTTTGTCTACCACTGGCACTATTCTATTTTGATTAGCATAAGGATCATTTCTAATACCAGTAATCATCCAACTCACCTCAACATTGGGCTTGTCAGTCTGAATCACAAACTTATTTCCGCTTACTTTTTCCTTAATAATACATTGAGCAAACTGTCCAATTGGAGTTAATTGATATCTATAATCTTTATTAGTATTCTTTGCATAATCTGGTAATTCAACGGTAACCAGTCCATTAGCATCTGTTGTAGCATTTCCATTATAAATATTCATCATATCAGGACTCTCAACAAAACTGTGTACTAGGAATTTATTTTCTGGATCATCTGGATGATCAATTTTAAAGGTACCTGAACCTTTACTAATTGAACCCGTAACATCAAGATTTCCTTCTACTCTTACATTACCTAAAAAACGACCTGCCAAAGAACCTGTTAAGCCAGCAGCTTCAGAATAAACACCATAATTCACAGCTCCCGGATCCTCCTTAGCATATCCTCTAATTGCAATATTGGTATCTGCACCAGACGCAAAGCCAGCAGTAGCTATGTTCTTTTTTAATCCACCAGTATACATGTTGCATAAACAAAATCAGCACCTGCCGTAATTCAGCGTTTCCTCTTACCGTAACCACAGACTGACGAAGCCCGTAGTTAAGGGCATTGTAATGACCAGCTGCTTCGCCTACATACCCCAGCATTATAACCAGTTCCGTAGAAGTAATCTGTTCGGAAATGGCAATACCTAGGATACCTTGATTGATAAGTAGCTGAGGTCGAGCTTGCTTCTCCAAATACGCCTCTATTTGCAGAATTGGCAGCGCTACTAGAACTTGTTGCAAACCCATAGGTTCCAATATTATTAAACCCCGCACCGGAAGCTGTTCCGTATAAACCATAGTGAGTTCCAGTTCCAGCAGCCGCAGCACCTTCAGCTGTTCCTTTCACACCATATTGATCGAAATTATTTGTACTACTTGATCGTGCAAAACCATCAATCCCAACATTTGAACTGTCATTAATAGCCTCAGCATAAATTGCATTCCCCGGTCTTGTCCCAGTAGATTTTGCCCATAGTGCAGTTCCTAGTCCATTTTTAGCCTCCACACTTGCGTGCACACCAACATGTTTGTTTGCTGTATCCGTATTCGCTTTTGCGAATCCTTTTACACCATAATTTTCAAAACCGTTCCAAGCATATCCATCTAAGCCAAAGTTCTTTTGATTTGTTCCATCGGCAAATGCTTCAACACCAACATTGGTGGCCGCATTTCTTGCATATCCTCCCAAACCATAGTTAATTCCTGTCGATACTCCATCAGAGGTACCATCTACAGATGTATTGTATGCATCTGTTCCTTTTACTTCAGAAAAGATACCAGAATAATGGCTATTCGCAGTAGAGTTGGTTACTCTAGATTGGACCAGCAATCCATTTTCATAGCTACCTGAACTACCATGTGTAATACTATCGTATATATGAAGTGGCTGCTCTGGAGTATCATGTCCAACAGCAACATTTCCAGTTTCAAAATAGATATCACTCGATTTTTTTATCCAGGTGCTGAGATTTGTAAGTGTTACGAATCCACCATCTGAAAGGTAAATAGTATCGTTTGAAATACTTAATTTTTGAATTTCATTGGTTACTGATCCATCCACTTCTGAATCTAATTTATTGTCCCAATTGGTTTTATCACCCACTGTGATACTTCCTGCAGGTGATGCCATAAAAATCGGATCATTTTCAGTTGCCCCACCCACTATGCTATCAGCCAATACAGCTCTTTGCGCTTGCATAGAATAAGGAACACTCATTAATTGAGATGTACCAGAAATAGAATACGCTATGCCCCCTGTTGGGTCAGTTTCGGTTTTCATGAAATAAGGTCCATTATTCCAATCAATTGTTGTGATATCTCCTGACACAACTATTCCAGTGCCCATTTCTAATGTTACCAATCCATTAGCATTCGTTGTTGGTGCAAAAGTCTCTGTATAAACTGAAGTACCCTGAGCCCCCCCTTGCAGGATACTAATTTGAACACCAATTGATTTACTTATTAAAAGTGCATTATTTGCATCTCTAACAACAGCTTGATAACTCATTTTATTTGGCGCTTGCGCAAACGATGTCGCAACCATCAAGAACATTCCTAAGAATAGATGAATTTTTTTCATGCTTAATTTGATTTTTGAATTTTAAATATTTTGATATTGATTTGCCCCTCTTTTACTATGAGATAATATGAACCGCTTGCCAAATCTCTCATAATAATTTCTGTTTCTATATTGGAAATCTCAGATTCCAAAACTATCTTTCCTGAATTTTCTATAAGAACACAAGACATAGGTATGTCGAACTCAGAATCAATTCTAAGCCATACATTTTCTGTTGTAGGATTTGGATACGCCGTTAAATTGAGGTTAATGTTATTCTGTTCAACACCATTAATTATTTCAATATTGTAAACCTGTTGAACACCACCACTTATGGAGCCAGACGTTGAATCTTCATTGCTGTAAGAAACCTGACCAACAGTCAGCGAAACCGAACCTGTTGCACTAGTTTGATTTGAGCCCGTTACAACGAAGTCGCTTTGAGCAAATACACCGATGCTACAACCAAAATAAATTGTAAGAAAAAATAGTGAAAGTTTATTCATCATATTGTCCATTGAAATTGCAACGCTGCAAAGTTAATACGTTTAATAAATATCAAGAACTATTTAATTGAAATTAAATAGCCTAAATGAAATGCATTCAAAAAACAAATAAACTTCAAACGTTAATAGAATAAATGGTAGATAAACCAACTCAAATAGAGTATCATTTTCTCATTTTGAATGCTGAGAAGTATTGGTTTTTGCTTTTTCAAAGCTTTTAAAGCATCAAAAAGCTCAACTCTTTAATCTCGTAACCGACAGAAATCTTATCCTAAGCGAATAAAAAGCTTCATAAAACCAAAACCACATTAATTTTAGTGACCCATAAAAACCTTTCTCAACGATTGAAAAAAGCTTTTTTTAGATCAATAACATTTAATCCAAATCAGGGTTTATTCAAATAAAAAAGCCTCTCACTTTCGTGAGAGGCTTTACAGTGATCGCGCCAGGATTCGAACCTGGGACCGTCTGCTTAGAAGGCAGATGCTCTATCCAGCTGAGCTACGCGACCTTTTTTTAACTTTAAATGTTTATGAAATAAAGAGTTCTTATCGCTTCGCTTTATTTTACAATCATTACTAACATAAACGTAAGACAGTAATTTAAAAAACTACAAACTCAGTTTCAGGCTGCAAATATAAAAATTCGTTCCTACTACAATTACTTCTTGTATTGGAATTTTAATATTTTTGAATGCATTCAAAATTTAATGTCTACTAGTGGCAACATCTAAACTAAAATCACTCTCCAGCAAGCAACGTAAAATTCTCATCTTGACAACCGTAGTTGTGTCATATGTTGTTCTCTTATTTACACTTGTGTTTTTTGAAAATGCAAGTCAAGAAAGTGCTATCCGAGATTTTTATGATGGACTCTGGTATTCAATAGTAACGCTTACTACCGTTGGATATGGAGACATGTATCCACATACTATTGGAGGGAAATTAATTGGAGCCATTTTTATACTGGGTAGTTTTAGTATTTTTGGGTTTCTCATTGGACAGATTTCCAACTATATGTCAGAACGATTAGAAGAGCGAAAATTGGGTTTTCAAGGTACAAATTTTACTAACCATGCTGTAATCATTGGCTGGAACAATATTGGTTATGAGGTGCTGGAGCAACTCATAGGCGTAGGAAAGAAAGCAGCTATAGTCACCAACAAAAGGGATGACATCGATTTAATACGAGAAAGTTATTCAGACAAACAAGTTTTCACTTTACTTGCTGATTATAACAAAATAGAAATGTTGGAAAAAGTCAATATTTCTAATTCAGCGGTCGTTTACGTGAATTTTGAGGATGATACAGAGAAATTAGTTCAAATTTTAAATATCAAGAAACATTATAACGATCTGAAATTTATCGTTACACTAGACAATTCCAACTTAAAAAACACCTTCCTAAGTGCGGGAGTCACCTATACTATATCAAAAAATGAAATTTCATCTAAATTATTGGCTAGCTACATTTTTGAACCAGATGTAGCTCGTTACAGCGAGGACATTCTCTCCTTTGCAGAAAGTGATGATGATTATGATATCAAAGAATACCGTGTTAATTCTGAAAACCCACTTGCAGGCATGGCATATAACGATGTATTCTTGCAACTGAAAAAGGACTCTAATGTAATTTTAATTGGTTTATCTAAGGTTAAGGAAGGTGAACGAAATTTAATCAAAAACCCGAGTTATGACATTACCATAGAATCTGGTGATTATTTAATTATGATTATGAATGGTGCTGCCTCTGTAAAAATTGAAGAAATGTTTAAAACTGAGGAGGGCGGATTTTAACCACTAATTTTATGGGGCTATTAATTCCAATTATTCTTGTTGCATTTTGTTCCATCGTTATTTGGAGAAGTGTCGATGGTTTTACTGTTGCGTCTGACTATTTAGGACGTAATTTAAGCGATGGTGTAAAGGGTGCTACAATTAACGCAATTGCCAGTTCAATGCCAGAATTGTTCACTACCATTTTCTTTTTATTCTTTTTAAACGACGTTGACGGTTTTAGCGGAGGAATTGGAACTACCGCTGGATCAGCCATATTTAATGCCATGATAATTCCTGCCATTGCTATTCTAGCTGTTATTTATGCTGGGATGACTAAAGTGGTGACCGTTTCTAAAAAAGTTATTCGAAGAGATGGTATTGCTCTTATTCTCACAGAAGCCATATTAATCGTTCTTATTTCAGGCAACAGTTTGCATTGGTGGCATGGAGCAATCTTAATGGGGATATATGTAATATACATTACTTACATGCTCACTACAATGACTAAAGGTGACAAGGTTGACAACGAGACTTATCACGAACAAAAACAATCGGAATCTTTAGGAATAGTTGAAAGTGAAGAAAAAGATAGCTCTAGACTTCAACAAGGTATGACATTAGATTTCGAAGGCATTTTCATTGGTGGTCAGAAAATGACAAATGCAAATGCTTGGCCTTTGCTTATCACAAGCACTCTAACCATAGCTGTAAGTTGCTATTTATTAGTGTTAGCATGTGAATGGATTGGTGCAAAATCTTACACTGTTCCACTCATAGGGACTTTTGAAGGTTTAGATATACCAATTCTATTTGTAGCTTTAATAATTGCATCAATGGCCTCTTCAATTCCTGATACAATTATTAGTATGAAGGATGCCCAAAAGGGCAACTATGATGATGCCGTTTCTAACGCACTGGGCAGTAACATGTTCGATATATGTTTTGCTCTGGGGTTCCCATTGTTCCTATTCACATTGTTGCACGGGCCAATTCAAATGACGCCTGAAATTAATGAGCTTAGTGGTGAACTTCGGGTACTATTATTCCTACTCACAATTGTAGTGTTCTTTATTTTCTATCTTGGAGAAACTGTTGGAAAAATTAAGTCTTTCATCCTATTAGGTCTTTACGTTCTCTTTCTATTTTATGTAGTAGGACGAAGTTATAACGATCCTATATCAAGTTCAATAGCAGAATTCCTTAGAGCGATACTCCACTTCTTCAATAGTTTTTTTTACTAGTAATTAGTTGTTTCGTTAATCGAATATTAAGCTTTATTATAGCTTAATGATTCTCTGTAATTCGCGTATTTCTTCGGCTTTATGCCCATGCCCTTCCTGATCATAAGAATGAATAAGGTTATTCATAGAACGTACCATAATATCGTAATTAGAGCATGGCAAAAAGAAAATAGGATTGGGCTTTAATTTCAGTTCTTTTAAAAAAGCATCTATATCACTTTTCCCGAAAACACTTCCGCCTGAAAAAGGATTGATATAAAACAAAATTTTAGCATCATCACCTTCATTGACGGAAATATCCATTAAGTCACCCCAAGCCAATATAAAATGACGTGGTAGATTAACTCCGTAAACAGGTAAATCTAATCGATCAGATAAAATTAAATATAAGACGGCTAACGATATTGGATTACCTCTTTTACTCTCTAAGACTCTATTAATAAAAGAGTTGTCTGGAGAATGATAATGCTTTTTATTTGCCTCAAAACCATGTACGTCAAACATGATATGATTGAATACTTTCAGCTTCTCTAATGCAGTTAATCCATCATGAAATTCCAACCAAATATCTTTTTCAAGCTTATTTATGTGAACTCGAATTTCAGCATCATTAATTTCAGGATACTGATACTTTGCAAGTGCCAACATTCCATCTAACAAGTCCTTTTCTTCAGTAGCCGCCCAAGCGCCCAAATCTGCTTTTACATTATCAAATTGGATATTATGAATAATATTCTCTACCCTACTTTGAAATAAAATCCCATAGGCTTCATGTTCCCATGCATCTTCCAGCACTGGAATTATTTCTTCTCCTAAAGATTGAATTTTTAATCGAATTTGATCAAAAATCAATTCATCAGGATCATCTAATAAGGAGATTAAGGCTTTTATTTCGTCGTT
Organism: Flavobacteriales bacterium UBA6770; assembly: GCA_905181875.1. GTDB lineage: Bacteria > Bacteroidota > Bacteroidia > Flavobacteriales_G > Salibacteraceae > UBA6770. Next base: position 286,977 of record CAJIZH010000001.1, on the reverse strand, counting down.
CACAGTTGCCATTGGAGCAAATGTAGAGGCAACATTGCATTCTAAACTTCGCAGTTTCTTTAGTTATAAATACTAAACTGTTAGTTTATCCAAAACTGTATCAATCAATTTATCAACTGTCAACTTATAATCTTCTGAATAGGTTTTACTAAATCGATTAGCAATAACAGCGCAAACCGTACAACAATTGTGACCTAATAAACTCCCAATTCCATATAAACCCGAAGTTTCCATTTCAAAATTGATAATTCGACTTTCACCGGATCTAAAATCTCTAAGCAACTCATTTTGATCTGGAATTTGAGCCTGTAAACGCAAAACTCTTCCTTGGGGACCATAGAATCCATTGGCCGTTGCAGTAATCCCCTTAATCATCCCCGGCTCCAACATTGCTATTAGTTCTTTATTTCCTTCGCTCACATATACGTCTATTTCGTGCCCATTATTTTTATAGAAATCAATAAAATCAGTTTGTATTTGAGATTCATTCTCAGTTTTGGAATGCTCATAAAAATTCAGTAATCCATCAAAACCTATCCCATAGGAAGAAATTGCAAAGGAATCCACAGGAACATCAGGCTGCAAAGCTCCACAAGTCCCAATTCTAATAAGGTTTAAAGACGTTATTTCAGGTTTAATTGACCTGTTTACTAAATCAATATTAACCGCCGCATCCAATTCATTTATGGCAATATCTATGTTGTCTGTTCCAATACCGGTTGACATAACGGTAATTCGTTTTCCATTAAAGCTTCCTGTTTGGGTATAAAACTCACGATTTTGAATAGAGAATTCAATAGTGTCAAATTTCGCGCAAATCTGCTCTACCCTTCCTTGATCTCCAACTAATAGCACTGTATCTGCTATATGTTCTGGTTTCAAGTGCAAATGATAAACGCTGCAATCATCATTTAAAACTAATTCGCTTTCTTGAAGAGTTTCACTCTGTCTATTTGGAGTAGTATTCATAATTATTCAAATCTTATATCAGCCAAATTAGTATTATTCAGTTTTACGAACAATTAATCCATATTTTATTTCAAATTTGTTTTATGCTCAATGGTAAACATATAAAACTTCGCGCCTTAGAACCATCTGATATTGATCTATTATTTGAATGGGAAAATAACAGCGAGGTTTGGCAAATCTCAGATACGATTCAACCCTATAGTAGATTTTCACTTGAACAGTACGTAAATAGTGTTCAAGATATATATGCACAAAAGCAAATTCGATTTATTATTGAGGAACTTGGAACGCAAAAAGCCCTTGGTTGTGTTGATCTTTTTGATTTTGAACCAAATCATCGTAGAGTTGGTGTTGGAATTTTGATTAGTGAAGTTGACCAGCGTAAACGAGGGTTTGGAAAAGAGTCTATTGAACTTATTCTTGAATATTGCAGAGACATTTTAGAATGTCACCAAGTATATTGTAATGTGCTCACTACAAATCAGATTAGTCTAAATCTATTCGAGTATTTCGGATTTCATGCAATTGGAGTTAAAAAAGATTGGATAAGAATTGGTAAGGAAATCCATGATGAAGTTTTACTTCAGAAAATATTTGAATAATTGAAAAAAATAATACTACTTCTACTCGTTCTAATTATCGCTATTGGAGGCTATATTGGCTACAACTATTATCAAAAAATTTATGCGCCTGCAGTTATAAGCTCAGAATATAAGGTCCTATATATAAGTAGTAACTGGGATTACAAAACACTGTTAATGGCTCTTAAAGACTCCGTTTGGTTGGAGAGTGCAAGTAACTTTGATTGGGTTGCCCAACAAAAAAACTATCCAAATCGTGTAAAACCTGGTAAGTATAAGATTGAAGCCAATTGGAATAATGCCCAAATAATAGATAGACTTAGATCTGGAGAGCAAATCCCTGTAAAAGTTACCTTCAATAATCAAAGAACCATTGCACAGCTAGCTGGTGCAGTTTCTAAATACTTAGAAGCAGATTCAGTAGAATTTCTCAACTATTTCATCGATAATAAAACAGTTGGCAAGTATGGATTTAACAAAGCAACATTTCCAGCTTTGTTTATTCCTAATACCTATCAGTTTTTCTGGAATACTAGTCCAGAAAAATTCGTAAATCGTATGGCTCAAGAATTTAAGAGTTTTTGGAATACTAAGCGAAAAGCAAAAGCAACTAAACTTAATCTCACTCAAAGTGAGGTGGTTACACTTGCTAGTATCGTTGAGGAAGAAACTAAAATGAATGATGAAAAACCGCAAGTTGCCGGAGTATATTTAAATCGATTGAGAAAAAACATGCTGCTACAGGCCGACCCTACTCTAATTTTCGGTATTGGTGATTTTTCCATTAGAAGAGTGCTGAATATTCATAAAAAAATAAATTCCCCATACAACACCTATTTGTACAAAGGGCTACCTCCTGGCCCTATCAGAATTCCTGAAATTTCCTCTGTTGATGCTGTTCTAAATCCACAAAACCACATGTTCTTGTATTTCTGTGCTAAGGAAGATTTTTCAGGATACCACAATTTTGCCACAAACTATAGAGATCATATTAATAATGCAAGGCGATATCAACAGGCTTTGAACGAGCGAAAAATCTACAATTAAGATGAAAATAAAATTTGGAACAGATGGTTGGAGAGCCATAATCGCAAAAGAATTTACTAATTACAATGTTGCTCGGATAACCTACGGAGTAGCTACTTGGTTAAAGCATGCCAAGTCGAACTCTCACCTCAACATTAATTCCAAACACAAAGTAGTTATTGGTTTTGATTGTCGCTTTGCCGGTAAACAGTTTATGGATGTGGTTTCTAAAGTGTTATTGCATGAGGGTATTGAAACAATAATCTACAATCAACCGATTACAACGCCAGCAATTAGTCTTGCGGCTAAGGAGTTGGATTGTGATTTAGGAATAATTCTAACTGCTTCACACAATCCGGCAAACTACAATGGTTACAAACTAAAGGGAGCTTTTGGAGGCCCACTATTGGCAGAGGCTATTTCAGAAATCGAAGAACTTATTCCTGATAATATTTCTTATGACTTTGAAGCATTCGACAATAATTCGGCTCAAGAAGTAGACTTAAAGAAATTGTACTTGGATAAAATTCATGTGGCCTTCGATATTGAAGCTATCCGAAACTCTGGACTAAACCTTTCCTACGACGCTATGTATGGCAGTGGCCAATTTATTATGCAAGAACTGTTTCCAGATGCTGACCTTTTTCGTTGCGAATGGAACCCTACTTTTTTCGGTATAAATCCAGAACCTATTCTCAAGAATTTAGGTGCTTATCAAAACCACCTTCAAGATACTCCAAATCTTGATTTTGGATTGGTAAATGATGGCGACGCCGATCGAATAGGCTTATTTGATGGGGAAGGCAATTATATCAATTCACACAATATTATATTACTGCTACTCCATTATTTGTGCAATTACAAAGGCTGGAAAGGAAAAGTAGCCACTGGCTTTAGCTCCACAGTAAAAATTACTCAATTCTGCAAAATGCATAATCTAAATTTAGAGGTTGTACCTATTGGATTCAAACATATTTGTAGTCTAATGGTGAACGAAGACATTTTAGTTGGCGGTGAAGAGTCCGGTGGTATTGCAGTAAAGGGACACATTCCGGAGCGTGATGGTATATGGAATGGGTTGGTCTTGATTCAAGCCATGATGGAAACCAAAAAAACGCTTCCAGAATTATTGAAGGAAGTGACTGATTTAGTTGGCAGCTTTGCATTTCAGCGTATTGATTTAAAGCTTTCTGAAGCTAAAAAACAAGAAGTTGTTTCTAATTGCAAAGCAGGGAAATACAGCTCATTTGGCAACTGGAAAGTTGAGCGCATTGAAGATTTAGACGGCTGGAAATATTACTTCAATGCAGACGAATGGCTAATGATTCGACCTTCTGGAACCGAGCCTGTTCTGAGGACTTATGCTGAGGGAAGAACTGAGGAAAGGGCGAGGGAAATATTACAGAGTTGCCACAACCAAATCTTATGAAAAAAGATCCAAAACTAAAGATTGCTCAAATCTGTAACGAAAAAATCTTCAAAAAAGTCGTTAACATGGGCCTATCGTTTTATACCTTTTTCGCTAATAAAAACGATAATCCAGAGGCTACTTATGAAATTAGCCGAATGGTGTATTAAGACCCATAAATTAGATCACTTTGAAAAAGCGGTTAAGATTAAAAAACTTGTTCAACTAGAGTATTGAATTTTTCATTCTATAATTCCTAAAGCCGAAGAAGGCTATATAGGCATAGCAAAATACGACCAGCAAAAGAGCAATTTTAAATCCACCTGTATCTGCTAAAAAGCCAAACATTGGCGGGACTAGTGCACCTCCAACAATTGCCATACACAGCAAACCAGATGCTTTAGGTTTAAGCACTCCCAAACCTCCAATTGCAAGACTGAAGATTGTTGGGAACATGATAGAATTGAATAAACCTATTGTAATTAGACTCCACATAGCTGTTAAACCAGTAGTTGAAATTGAAACAAGGGCCAAGACGATCGCACAGAAGGCGAATATTCCGATTACTTTGCCAGGGCTATATTTTTTGGTAAGGTAAGCGCCTAAGAATCTTCCAATCATCGCTCCTGACCAATAAAATGTAACGAAAACTCCAACTATCGCTTTTTGATCTTTTTGTATCAATTCGGCATTCAATATGCCCTCAGCTATGGATTTCATAAATGTATTATTCTTTATTATAGGCACTAGGTCCATATCTAATAAGTAGTTGACCAAATAACTGCCAATTGCAACTTCTGCTCCCACATAAAAGAAGATACCTAGCACTCCATACAATAAATTTTTATGATGTAATAAATCCCAATAAGAAGTTCTTTCATTCGACTCAATGAGCTTAGGGAGTTTTGCAAAAAGAAAAACAATTGCCACCAAAGCAATAACAGCTGCAATTGTTACGAATGGAAGTTGCACCGCTGCGGCTTCTGCAGCAAAATATGATTCTTTCATAGAATGGGTTAAACCTGCTATTTGAGCTTTAGTTTTAATGGTATCAGACAGAATAAAAAAAGCTCCAACAGCAGGCGCTATAGCCGTCCCCAATGAGTTGAATGCTTGTGCTAGCGTCAATCTACTTGATGAAGATTTTTCATCACCTAAAACAGCTACAAAAGGATTTATGGCTACTTGCAATAACGTCATACCTCCTGCTAAAATAAAATAACCAGAAATAAATATTCCAAATGATCGATATTCTGCAGCAGGATAGAACAACGCACATCCTAAAGCCATTACGAGCAATCCAGTAATAATTCCTCCCTTATATCCAATTTTTGTCAAAAAGTAACTTGACGGAATCGATAAGGCAAAATAAGCACTGAAAAAAGCAAATTGTACAGTCCCAGCCTCAAAATAACTTAAATCAAAAAGCTCTCTTAATCGGGGGATTAACGAGTCAACCAGCACAGTAATAAATCCTAAAAAAAAGAATAGAACAGTAATGAGCGCAAAGGATATTTTATAATTTTTAGAAAGTGCCATTATAACTCTGATTAAGGCAAAAGATTTTCTTCCTTAATGGATAATTCAATTCTTAAGATTTTCCCTTTTCTCTTAAAAACACTTTTCGAATCCTCAAGATCCAACGTGCAGCCTTCTACTTTTTTAGAACTACCATCGGTATAAAAAATGTTGAGATCATTGTTATCTGCAATTTTGTAGACAACAGGTGTTTGGCAGTAAGTAAATCCTAATCCATTTTTGGGAACAATAACCTTAATTACTTCTCCTAGGTATGAATAACAAGAAAGTGAATCTTCTTGATCAATAAACTCTGACTTCCTTAAGAATGTCGGTTTGTAAGAGAGTCTTCCTTGATGGGCTTGTACTCCCAATTCTGCCCAACGGTTTATGATGTCTTCCTTCACCTGCCCTGTCATTCCAGGCTGCTTTGCTCCTGCATGTTTAGGAGTATGCGAATATGCATCTGTCGGAAATGCCCCATACAATTTTGGAGACTTATTGATCCCAATTCCAGCTCTAACCTCAAAATAATGTTCGACTAATTTTCCATACGTTTCTGTTCCTTTATCTGAGTCATTGAGCTTATAAATATTTTCTTGAATTGCCAACAATAACTTAGAAACCATATGCCAATAAATACTTCCTAGTCCTTCATAGCCATAAAATGCACCAGAACGTCCAGTGAATGATTTGTGATTAAATACTTTCTCGAAAAGAGCAATAAACTTCTTTTTTTCGCTTCTAACGAGACGCGTCCAAATTGGTCCAGTCAATTTATCCAACGCATTTTCTAAATCTTCCGAATTATGAAACTCACCATTGAAATGGGCTACCCCATTAATATCTTTTTCTATAATTGAAGTATTATTATTAGACAGCAAGGCATCAGCTAATCTTGAATTTTCCAAGTCTTCAGCATTTATATTGTTCTTATTCACAAAAGAGGACAAGTCACGATCTGGATAAAGCATATAACTATACTGATCCGCTCGAAACATGTCGCTTGACTTTAAAGCGTCTAAAATATGAACGGATTCTTTTGGAGATAAGTAGTTCGCACTTAGAACAGACACTTGACCTTCTAGCATTTTATACAAATGACTAATTCTAGCCTTATTACTGGAAAACTCTAAAAGATTATAAGAATGAAATAACCCATCTTTTCGTTTGTTAATTGCAATCGAATGGCTCAAATATTTCCGCGCAGTTGCTAAAAAGTCTTTGAGTTTAGAATAGGTCAATTCACGTTTTTCACCAGTAAAACCGCCGTAAGCAGTAGTTCTATAATGCTCACCTGCAACACCAACACTATCCATAAAGCTTCTTCGGTCCACATCATTAAATCCATTAAGAAGAGACTCATTATAATCACTAAATGACCTAGATATTGCATCCATTAGGTCAATAACAGGTTTATTAATAGAAACACTGCTTTTTTCTAAATTGCAAAATAATGTCTCTGAAAATTTCAGTAGACGGTGCAAGTAATAAAGTGTAACCATTGAAACCCCATTACCAACTAAAGCATTATTAGCATCATTCCATTCAGGCCGCTGTGTATTCAACCATATTCCACCTTCCGGAACAAAGTTGTAAAGCTTGGTAAGTATCATTACCAGCAACTTCTCAGTCAAATTTACCAAAACGATATTTCCTGTAGAATTGTGAACCAATTTACCATCTGAACCTAATTTTTCGACTTGCTTTTTGATGGACTTCTCCACTTCAAAATCGAAATTTATTGTATGCTTAGCATCGTTTACAATCGCATCATATCCTTTAATTCGATATGGTACATTAGCATAAGAGAAAATGGGTTGATTTAATAATTTCCTTAATCTAATGGGATGAAAATTATCTGAAAACTCTAAAAGCTTGGTTAAGTATATCACCTGATGATCTCCCCAATATCCAATATGCGACCAAGGATCAGCAGGATCTACAACCTCCCAATCTATTCCATCTTTTGTAATTCGGTAAGGATTATACCCATCTATGCTAGAGGCATTTACAAATTTGGAAATCATTCCAAGTGCATATTCTGGATAACTGTATGCAAGCGCTTCCCAATTCTGAAAAATATCACGCCAATTCCCTTCGTAATTTTTCACTCCTTTTCCTTTTTCATTCTTTAGCTTAATACTAAAGTAGTTCCATGGTCTGCTGGGGTCACCGTGTCTTCTGCTAAAGGAAAGTGGAAGGTATTCCAAATAGTAACGCATTATTCCCTTATGCTTAGAAGCCTGTAAAAAATAACGCAATTGGTGATAAGAAATAAAATCTGGTAGCTCAGTTAATATTGGCTGAAGCTCGGCATGTGCTGTCTTGTTCATTACAGCAATATGCTCTGATAAATCTTGAGTATCTATCTGATATTCATCCTCATAAGTTCCTCCACGCATAATATTAAACAAAACGTTAGAAAAATGCCGGCCTGTTCCTAATCTGTCTTTTGATAATTGAATACCATCACTTAGTCCTATTTTTTTTCTAAGATCTTGTTTGTTTTTCCATATATCATCTTCTAATTCGCGCCCAATTTTTGAATTATTGGAAATTACATTCGAAAGCTTAGCCAAATCACTTGAAGACTGATTTACCTCTCCAATTAAAGACCATTCTTTATTTTCTTTTGATTTTAAAGTAAATTCAGAATTAACAAAAAATGCACCTTTCTCAGCCTTTACGATATGCTCAGACTCAATTTTTCCTGATCTATTAAATTCAGCTACTTGAACCGATGAAAGCAAAATATTTTTGCAGTCAATTCCATTTGTCCAGACCGTCGTCGCTTTCAGCGCCTCACTTGGTTCCGCTTTATCAACGACCATTGAACTCAAAGAATAAATTCCTAACTTTTTAGAATCATCCCAAACTGCTGTTTTATAAGCATCAGTAAGTGTGCTTCGTTCATTTTGTAATGCCTGCATTATACCAAATGGAAGAATATTTTGAATTCCATCTAATAGGTTTATACTGCGGTCATCTTTTCCAATATTGATTAATTCGGACTTTTTTACGATTCCATACTTCTCCGAAAAAGACCAAGAATATCGAAAAATTATGTCTAAATCGTGATTCACTTCTTCGAAAACTAGTTTGTTACCTTCTCTGTTTTTGTATAAGTTGCTGGTTGTATTATAAAAACCCTCAAGCTGACCATTAAATGGCTGCCATACTTTAATACCATCTTCTGTTTGCACGCGAATGATAGTTTTTGAGCCTGTAATTCCTGCGGAATCCGTTATTTTATCATCTGTATAGTATGGAAAAAATGCGCTATCGGGGTTAATTCTGCCAGCCGTTAGAGCACCATTGCTCGATATAAACATCCAATGGTTATTTGCACTTACAACCGTCATGAAAAACGCACGCATTTTATTAAAGTTTCTGATCACAAAGTAATCTCCGTCACTCAGTGTAGTGTATTCACCTAATATTTCTGGGTTTAACTCCTCCATTCTAATTTGCTTTTTTCAGTATTGATTTTCCGTTAACTAAGATAGTTTGCAATGCCTTCCCTTCAATTTCTACTATCTGAGATTGTAACCCTATTTTTAAATTGAAAGTAAGTGGGATATTCTGTTCATTTAAAACAGCAACAGCTATACTTCCATCAGTATTTTCAACAGCTGTAACTAGCACACCATTTGAAGTTGAAGTACATTCTATTCTCCTTGAATTGGGCCGGAAATACTTACTAAAATGAGCCATTACATAATACAAAGGCGTAAAATACACTTCATCTCTTTCTGGATCGACTATTACTGGAGCAATGCACCAGTTATTTGCCCAATTTGGACCTCCTTTCTTATCCAAAACCATATTCCAATCTACCCAACCTTCTACCCAGTTATTCATACAACCAATTATATCACGGGCATACCTGTATGTAGGAACGTATTTTGGGTGATTTGGTTTATCTTCTTCAGTTGCCCAATCCCACCCCCAATCAGTCGCTTCTTTTTTCCAGTACCAAGCATCGTCTTTCCACTTAGGAATTTCTGCATCAATGCAGCCCTCTGTTTGAATAATATGTTTTTGTGGTGCATGTGCGTGCGTTTGCTGCAAAGACTTAGGGAAATAATCAAAAGTACTTGAGTACCAATGAACCGCTGTTCCGTAAATATATGGTTCTAAAATGCTATCTGTTAGTAAAATTGAGGACCACTCATTTAAATCTTCTCCTCTATTTTGATCATAAACCAACAATTCAGTTTCTAGGTTATTATTCTTTAAGGTTGGACCCAAATGGCTTTTTATAAAACTGGCCATTTCTTGAGGTGTATAGTGCATACTTTCCCAATTCCCTCCATTTCCTAGTGGTTCATTTTCTATTGTTAAAGCCCAAATTGGTATTCCCTCTTTTTTGTATTCATGAATGTACTTGACCAAATAATTTGCCCAAGTTGGATAATATTTAGGAAGTAACTTCCCTCCTTTCCAGTTGTTATTATCCTTCATCCACGGCGGCGCAGTCCAAGGAGAAGCAATGATTTTAAACCCCTCGTTAGAAATAGCTTGGGCTTCCTTTATCATCGGAATAAGATCGTCCTTATCTGGAGAAATATCAAAATACTGCAGTTGAGTATCATTTACTACGGAATCATAAGAGTAGTTGCCTAAAGAAAAATCGCAGGAATTTATGTGAGTTCTAGTCAAGGAATAATTAGCCCCACTATCTGAAAAATAGGCATTCATTATTTTATCCCTATTGGATTTGCTCAATTGATTTAGAATAGATGCTGAAGATTCAGTAAAAGCTCCACCCATGCCTGTTATGACTTGAAATTTTTTATTTGGATTTATTTGAATTGTATGTTCCGGAATTTTCTGCGATTTAGACAAACTTTTCTCAGTCAGTTTGTCACCACTAGCACTCGTCTGAAAAACTCGAACACTTAAATGCTGTTTGTGCTTTGAATTGCATGCAACAAACACGAAAAATATGAGTAATAACCTAAAGTTCAAGCTTATCTTTTTTCAAAAACTCTTACGTAATCGATCGTGTACTGTTGGCTAATCATAGATTGATCAACACCTTTTAATCCTCCCCAACCACCACCAATAGCTAAGTTTAGAATAATATTCTGTGACTTGTGAAATGGCCATTCTTGATCATTTGCATTTTTATCATACGTGTAATAATGAATTCCATCTACAAAACCTTTGATTTCATTTGGATACCATTCTACAGAATAAATATGAAATTTTGAGTGCATACTATCCAGCTCTATCTCACTCCCAATTTGATTATTCTGCTTGAAGTAATAAGCTCTAGTGTGACAAGTTGCATGATTTATTCCTTTTTCTGTAGTATCATTTATTTCATAACCGACACACTCCAGAACATCAATTTCACCACAATATGGCCAAGAAATTTCATCTCGATATGCATCTCCAAGCAACCAACCAGCTGCCCAAGTGCCACGAGCTAAAGGAACTTTTGCTCTAAACTCTATTTTCCCATATTTAAATGCAACATTCCCCTGTGTGGTCAATCTTGCAGAGGTCCATGTTGAATCTTTAAGATCTTTGATTGCCGTTATTACAAGATTTCCATCTTCAATTTTAGCATTTTCTAATTTATCGGAAGTGTAATACTGCAGTTCATTATTTCCCCATCCCCAATTTCCAATATTATAGCTCCATTTTGTACTATCTGGAATACCCGCATTTTCAAATTCATCAGACCATACCAATTCCCATTTCTCCCCTATAGTGCTTTGAACTAAGGTGTCTTTTGTATCTTGGTTAGTCTGGATTAATTCTAACACCAAACTGTCAACTTGAAAATTAATTGATTTATGCACTTGCATGCTGTGCTCTCCAGAAGCAAGGGGCGAGCCTTCGATACTTGAGGATGAATTTTGAGCTATTTTCAAGCTCCCAGAAATATTGTACTCTCGTTGATCTTGATTTTCAACATAATCTTCGATCCAAATTTCACCGCTACCTTTAGAGCCAAAAACGGAAATCTTGTATCTTCCCGTAGTTTGGATAATTGTAGTGAAATTTTGCGTTTCACTTTCAAAATTGGAACTCTCAAAGGGCACCACAATTCTCTTCTCGGAAAGAGATTCAGTTTGAACTACATCATCAATAGCTCTGTTCATATTACAGCCGACCATGGCAAGACAAAGAATTGACCCTAAGATTATTTCTTTCATAATTATCTATTTTACCAGTTGAGCTTCAATTTCTTCTAGTGACTTACCTTTTGTTTCAGGGATTACCTTGATGATAAACACAAATCCGATGGCTGCAAATATTCCATAGATTAAAAAAGTCACATCACTTCCAAGAACTTCTAATTCCCAAGGGAAAATCCACTGAACAACGAAGCTAATTCCAGAATTAATTAAACCAACAAATGAAATAGCGATACCTCGTATGTAATTTGGAAATAACTCTGAAAATAGCACCCACATAACAGGCCCTATTGAAAATGCAAAGGAGGCTACAAATCCTAAAATCGCAAATAATATTAGCATCGAATTCATGGAAACTGCCGTTTTCAATAACACCTCTTTATTTGCTTCAAATTCTTCTTTACCTAGATTAGTAATAAGCGCAACTTTAAATTCACCTTCAGATTCATAAATAATATTGTTCAATGATTCTAATCCACCAATTTCCATTTTTGAAGATAATTGACTCATTTTTTCTGGAGTAAGTTGGTAGGTTGCCGAATTAAATTCGAACGCCAATAAAAACATAGAAAGTGCAATTCCTGCAACTCCAACACTTAACAAAGGTTTACGTCCCAGCCTGTCAATAAAGTACATCGCCAATAATGTAAAAACTAAGTTTACAACACCAACTAATATAGCCTGCATAAAAGAAGCATCTGTTCCTATTCCTGATTGCTCAAAAATCATTGGAGCATAGAAAAATACGGAATTGATTCCCGTTATTTGCTGGAGCACTGCCACCACAATACCAATAGTCAGAACAAGCCGCATTGCAGGTTTAAATAAATCTGAAATTTTACCTTCCTTTTTTACTCCAGGGTTATTGTTCTTTTCAATCATTTGAGCAATAACCTCTTCAGTGTCTTTTTCAGAATTAAAGCGTGACATTACTTCTTTCGCTTTTTCAAATTCTCCTTTCAGAATTAACCAGCGCGGGCTCTTTGGAACAAAAAATAAACCTAAATAATAGAGAATAGCAGGTAAAGCTTCAAGACCAAGCATCCAACGCCAATTGTACTGATTAAAACCAAAAGATTGGGCCCAGCTAGCATCTGATTTTGCAAATTGAAGAATAAGGTAATTGGTAAAAAATGCCAAGGATATTCCAATTACGATATTCAATTGGTTAAATGATACTAGTCTACCTCTAATTCTAGGCGGTGCCATTTCAGCAATGTACATGGGAGCCAATATGAGAGAGGCTCCAACACCAAAACCGCCAACCATTCGAGCTACAACTAGCCAAATAAATGAAGGTGCAAAAGCGGACCCAATTGCCGAAAGAGTATATAAAATGGCCGCATATCGCAGTATAGTCCTTCTTCCAAATCGATCACTCAAAGGTCCAGCGACCATCATCGCTAAAGTTGCAGTAAGGGTAAGTGAAGCTACGGCCCAGCCTAATTCTAGTTTTGTAAGTGCAAATTCCACCTCAATAAACTGAATCACACCTGATATTACTGAAGCGTCAAAACCCATTAAAAGCCCACCTAAGGCAACAATCAATGCGATTTGAACTAGAATTCTGTTTTTTTGTTTCATAATGTATCGTTTTCTAAAACTTTTATAGGAGGAGCTGAGCTATAAAGCAGCATAGAGTCTAAATTTCCATTGTAGCTTTTAGTAATTTCTATATTATTTCGTTTTAGACCGTTCAGCTTTCCTTGATCAATTTGATCCCACAAAAGACATTTAGCCTTACCTGCTATATCAATCCAACCAAAATGATTTTCTGAACCGCTAGTATTTTTGGCATCTTTCCAAGGCTCATCAAATGCTTCGAAAAAGAAGCAACTTACACCTATGGAATCTGCCCAGTTTTTCATTCCCAAATAGTAAGCTCTTTGCATATATTCGTCGGCTGCATTAGTTCCATTATGGCCATAATTATCAGTAGAAATAGTTGCCCAACCAGTTTCTCCAATGTGAATTGGTTTTTTAATTCTACTTTCCTGCAGGAAACTCTTAACCGAACTGTATTGACTTTGAGCATGTTCTATAGCCCTAGCCATTCCAAAATCTATTTGAGATTTCTTATTTAATACAGCATTGCTGTCTGGCTGAATCCAGAATTCGCCATTATAATAAGTGTCATGAAATGGATAGGTGTGCATGGAAACATAATCCACGGCATCAATCAATTCTAACAGACTTGCATCGCGGTAAGAGCTATCTGCTCCACCCCAAGAAGCAAAATTATCAGAGCTAGTAACCCATAAGTCTTTTGATAATTTGCCTTTACTTTTTATTGATTGCACAAGGTTAACCCAACGCAATACTACCTCAGGATGAACAAAGTAACTTGTTGCCCAATGCACCATCGATTCGTTACCAATAGCAATTACTTTTACAATTTCAGGATATGAAGTTGCGAGGCGAATAGCAGCTCTAACCTCATTTTTATTCTTCTCAAAATTTTCTAAATTATGATCTGGTAAATCGGTCCAAGCATTCTTACACTCAATCCAGGCTCCCAGCATGACGTACATTTCAAAACTTGGATTATCCTTTTTTAATTCTGAAATAGCTTTTAAAAGATTTTCTGCTTGCCCGAATTCAGCTGCATGATAAGTTCTCAAAATTCTGATCCCGAGTGCTGAAAGGATTATTAAATCTTCCTTTAACTCTGCCCTCGACGGTTCAATTTTGCGTGAATTTGAACGATAACCTCCGTAGCAAAGTGCTGGATAACTCGGATTACCTAATATTTCAGAAGCTGCAAGGTTTTTAATTTTAGGAGCAGAGCAAGAAAATAAGCTACAATACAAAATAGAGCATACCAAAAATTTTAACCCAAGGTTAAGCATTCGATGTTTCCATTTTGCTAATAGTGTCATTAGTTAACCTGTACTGAATTATTTTTATTCGAACTAATTTTCGACTCAAATTGTTTAATGTGATAATTAACTAATTCATCGATGGGACTTCGAACAATTTTATACAATTCAAGTTCTCTTTTCACCAATTCTTTTTCGAGAATATCTTGAAAAATTGAAGCTATTGAACCTACGAAACCTATCTGAACATCTTTAGAAACAGGATAACTCATTACGTGAACATCAATAAACCTTGCAAAGCCCTGCTTGATCATCTCCTTAACGTAGTAATTATCCTTATGCTTGGCAATAAATGGCATAAACGAAGCGAGATAGACATTTGCAAAAATATTTGAATAGATATTTTTTCTAGCCGCTTCCCAATCTAGATTGAAGGTCTTATTAAAGTCTTCGTAAATCTCTAAGGGCAATTTTTTGTAGAAGAAATCATTGAGCAATTTTTTTCCAAAATAAGCCCCACCACCTTCATCTCCCAAAATAAACCCAAGAGCAGGGTTTACTTGATTCAGTTCATCTCCATTGTAATAACATGAATTAGAACCTGTACCTAAAATACAGGAAACCAAAGGCTTGCCTTCATAAAGGGAATATGCACTAGCTAGTAAATCATGATCTACATGTATTTTAGCATCGGGAAAAGCTCCCTTTAATCCTACTTTAACAATCTCATTCAATTCTGAACTAGAACAACCTGCACCATAAAAATACACTTCTTTAATTTTTGAAAGAAACGATGAAAATTCATCAGTTCCTATAAGTTTGGCTTTGACTAACTCACTTGAATGAAAATAAGGGTTAAAACCTTGTGTGCGAATTCTGGCAACTTCAATTGAACTTTCATCAATTATTACCCATTCGCATTTAGTAGATCCGCTTTCAGCGATTGCAATCATAATTTTATTCTTTTATTTCTTATACTCTTTTTGAAACCATGACCCACCAACAGCAATGACGTTGGATTGCGCCAGATATTCTTTGCTACTTTGTTCATTAATTCCACCTGTTGGACAAAATTTCACATCAGGAAATAGTTGACCAAACATTTTTATTGCGTCTATCCCACCATATAAATGAGCTGGGAAAAACTTTAGCGTATTTAGGCCCAACTCTTTTGCTAAAATGATTTCGCTTGCAGTACTCACTCCATTGATAAACGGAATCTCTGAATTGAGAAATTCTTTTATCAATTTTCTAGTAGTACCTGGACTAACCATAAAATCTACACCTAAATCACGCAATATTTTTATTTGACCTCCATTTACAACTGTTCCTGCTCCAACTTTTACGGTGTCAAATTCCTTTTTTATACTTTCAATTGCAGATAATCCACTGTTAGTTCGAAGTGTAATTTCAATACAATTGACATTTTGCTTGAGCAAGAACTCCATGAATGCAAGAGGGTCATCATTCTCATGAAATGTGACTACAGGAACCAACGGATTCAGTGCTAATATTTCTCTAATATTATTCTTCATTTTACCATTAAATAATAAATGAAGCTCCATTTTCACTTTCCGAAACTAGCGGCCTTAAACGTTCGAACAACTCACGACCAACACCTTGACCATCACCTGGAGGTTTTGCCGAATTTTCTCTTAAAATAACTTCATCAGCATTCAAACAACTCAAAACACCTGTCTTAGCATTTAGAAGAATAGGATCACCAGATTGTAACTTATTAATTAAGGCATTACTGCCATTCTTTGAAGAAAGATGAATTGCTGCAGGAACTTTACCTGACGCTCCAGACATTCTTCCGTCCGTTACCAAAGCAACTTTAAATCCATTTTGTTGCAGTATACTAAGAGTTGGAGTCAGCTTATGAAGTTCAGGCATTCCATTTTCAGTAGCAGACTGATTTCGCACAACGACCACAACATCCTTATTTAGTTTTTTCTCAGTAAAAGCGATAAGAACATCATCTTGATCTTCAAAAACCTCCGCTTCTGCTTGCACAATTTGATGCTGTTCTTTTACTGCAGAAATTTTTATTACTGCTCTACCTAAATTCCCTTCTAGTAATCTCATTCCACCATTAGGTGCAAATGGATTTGAAGTACCTCTTAAAACTGTTTCATCAAGCGACTCAGCAGGTGCAGCTCTCCATTCCAACTTTCCGTTATTTAAAAATGGTTCCTTAGTGTAATGGTCCAGTCCGCGTCCCATCAGAGTACTCACATTTTCATTTAAATATCCACCATCAATGAGTGTTTTCATAAGGAATCCCATTCCTCCACATGCTCGAAAATGATTGATATCTGCAGAACCATTTGGATAAACTCTTGTTATGGAGGGTACAACCGCAGAAACGTCATTAAAATCGTTCCAGTCTATAATGATTCCTGCAGCTCTAGCAATTGCAATAAGATGTATCGTATGATTCGTCGAACCTCCAGTTGCGACCAATCCGACTAATGCATTTACAATACATTCCTCTGATACAACTTTGTGAAGGGGAGTATATTCTTTTGATTGATGTGTTATTTGGGTAAGACGCTTTACAGCAAATTCATTGAGTGCGTCTCGAAGAGGAGTTCCTGGATTAACGAATGAAGAACCTGGTAAATGAATGCCCATAATTTCCATTAGCATTTGATTACTGTTAGCAGTTCCATAGAATGTGCACGTTCCAGCAGAGTGGTAAGATGCTGATTCTGATGCTAACAGCTCTTTTCTTCCAATTTTACCCTCAGCATATTCTGTTCTTGCAAGAGCTTTTTCTTCATTAGTTATTCCAGATTCCATTGGGCCACCGGGTATGAATGCAAATGGCAAATGACCAAACCTTAAAGACCCTATAAGCATTCCAGGAACTATTTTATCGCAGATACCTAAGCACATGCCTCCGTCGAACATTTGGTGGGAAAGTCCTATTGCAGTGGACAAAGCAATTATATCTCTACTAAATAATGACAACTCCATTCCAGCCTGTCCTTGTGTAACACCATCACACATGGCAGGAACTCCTGATGCTACTTGAGCAACAGAACCATATTTATTAGCGTAGGCCTTTAATTTGGGCGGGTAATCCTCATAAGTCTTGTGCGCACTTAGCATATCATTATAAGAGGTGATAATGGCAAAGTTGGAAGAAATGTTTTCACTCAATTCCATTTTATCATCATCATTACAAGCCGCAAATGCATGAGCAAGATTGCCGCATGCCAATCCACTTCTGGTAACAGAATTTTGAGCGCTTTTCTCCATCAAGTTCAGATATTCTGCTCTTGATTTTGATGAACGTTTTTTAATTCGATCGGTAATTTGTTTTATAGTTTCGTTCATAATTTACATTATAGTTTCGTTCATAATTTAAACTGCCCAATAGACTTTCAGTACATTTTCTTGTTGATTTACAAAACCTGAAATTGGATATTTTTCTTGATTAGTACAATCTAAAACACTATCCAATATTTCTTTTTTCTCTGCGCCATAATAGTGGAGAAATAAATTCTTCGCATCTAATAATACTTTTCGACTAAAGGTTATTCTAGAATACGGAGAACTAGGGGTTGTTACATTTAGTAAAACATCTGAAGAGTTTTTATCCATAGCCTTATCTAGCATCGGCGAATCTGGAAAAAGAGATGCTGTATGGCCGTCTGTCCCCATACCCAAAACCACAACAGTAAACGGCCTGCTAACATTTTCAAAAGCTTTCACAGCCATCTTTAGGTTGTTTTCTGCATCAGCTGGGTCAAACACGAGAGGAATAAAATTAGCTTTAATCGCTTCATTTTTCAACAGGTGTTCCTTTATCAACTCTCCATTTTGATCTGTATGTCCATTTGGAAGAAATCGTTCGTCTACTAGCGAAAGTGTAACCTTATCCCACTCTAATTTCTCAATGGATAAAAGGTCAAATAATCTTTTTGGAGTTGAACCACCTGAGACCAATAAAGAAGCCGAACCAAATGCACGAATTTCATCCTTCAAAGCCGCAATTATTGCCACTTGTAATTCAGAATCAACTATTTCTCTATTGTAATTGGGGCTATCTAACATTATCCTTTTTGTTTTTCTTCTAGCCTCTTTACATGATGCGATTTTGCCCACTTATGGTCTTCTTCTAATATATCCACGCCTGGACCCCAGGAGTCAGCTTCATACAATACATTAGATACGTTATTGGTTTCCCAGTTTTTAGTAATGGATTCAATCCATTCCCATGATGCCTTTACTTCATCGCGTCTCATAAATAAGGTTTGATTTCCCCGCACTACATCCATAAGTAGGCGCTCATAAGCCTCTGGAAACCTGTGTTCAAAATGATCCGCATAGTCCAGTTCAAGCGCATATGGCTTATAGCGATACCCTCCTGGACCTGGAACTTTAACCATCTGAAGCAATTCGATTTTTTCATCAGGCTGAAGACGCACTGTTAACCGGTTACTTTCAACATTTTTTTTATCTGGAAAAATATTATGAGGCACTTTTTTAAAGTTGATAATAATCTCCGAATACCGATGTGGCATTCTTTTACCTGTTCTCAAATAAAACGGAACACCGCCCCAGCGCCAATTATCAATATTCGCCTTCAAAGCAACGAAAGTTTCAGTCTTTGAACTGAACTTTTCAATGTCTTCTAAGTATGATGGCAATGGATCGGTATCTGATCCACCTCTAGTGTATTGACCTCTGACAGTATTTTCATTAATTGTTTCCGGAGTATAAAATCGGAGTGCTTTAAGCACTTTTAATTTCTCATCCCGAACTTCGTCAGCTTCCAAATTAACTGGAGGCTCCATTGCAATCAAACAAAGGAGTTGTAATAAATGGTTTTGAACCATATCACGCAAAGCTCCATATTGATCATAAAAAGCCCCCCTAGTTCCTACACCAATTGATTCTGCCACTGTAATCTGGACATTATCAATATCCTTAGCGTTCCAAGAACTTTCAAAAATGTTATTTGCAAATCGAAGGACCATTAGATTTTGAACAGTCTCTTTTCCAAGATAATGATCAATTCTATAAATCTGTTCTTCTTTAAAATACTTTGCTACCTCATCATTTATCTGCTCCGAACTTTCTAAATTCTTTCCAAGAGGTTTTTCCAATACTACCCTAGATTTTGCAGTTATATACTGCATTTTGTCCAGATACTTTGATATTGAACCAAAAACCACTGCAGGAGTAGCTAAATAAAACACTCTTACATAATTAGACGATTCTAAAAACCAGCTTTTCGTAACTGCACATTCTTCGCCCTTTTTGGTGTCAATACGCCCATTAGAAATCAAGCTAATCAATTGATCAACAATTCTAATGTTAGCATCCTTCACGTAAGACAATATCTCAGACTTAACTTTCTGACGAAAATCTTCTATTTCGTAAGGTTTTCGAGAAACAGCAAGAATTCTTACGTTTTTCGAAATTTGTCCTTCGTTCAGTCTGTGATATAATGCTGGATAGATTTTTCGATATGATAAATCCCCATCTCCACCAAAAATTATAAGTTCAAATTCTTCAGTCACTTTTTGTTTTTAAAAAATCAAATATAAAAATACTTATGGTTTATTCTACTATAAGGACAATGAGTTAGTAATATAGACAATCGAGTTGAATTGACAATCCGACATACACAATACACTCAAATGATTTTAAAAAAACGCTAGCTACTATAATTCAAAGGTGTAACCAGTTTGTAATAAAGATTCGTAAGCATCTTTATTGAATGAATATAGTCTTCCAGGTCTGTGTGGCACGTCACTTTGTAGTTTACCAGAATCTTTTAATAAGTTCATTCCTAAAATCTTTTTTCGAAAATTTGCCTTATCAAAATTTACATCAAGAATTGATTCATACAAATTTTGCATTTGTCCCAATGTAAATTGCTTAGGCAGTAATTTAAATCCAATTGGCTGAAGCCTAACCCTTTGCTTTAATGATCGAAGTGCTTCATTTACGATTTCATTATGATCAAAAGCCAATTCTGGTAGGCTTTTAACGTCTAACCACGAAACATTGTCGGCCCAAGAATTAGCCAATGGTTCATATTGATCTACATTTATTAATGAGTAATAACCCACAGTAATTACTCTGCCTACAGGATGTCTATCTACTTGGCCATAACTATGGAACTGAGTCATATTAACATCATCGAGGCTGGTCAATTCATTTAAAACTCGACTAGCAGCCAAATCCATATCTTCATTTGGATAAACTAAATCACCTGGAAGTGCCTTTTTCCTCATGTGCGGTTCAGCCCCTCTTTCTATAGCTAATAATTTCAGGGTATCTTCATCATATCCTAGAATAACGCAATCAACGGATAACGCAAACTGGAAAAAGTTATCAATCGGAATTTTATAAAATGCACTAAACTGGTGTCCTAAGACCTTCTCAATAGAATTTTCTTTTTTTACTGCCATAACTAAATAGTTTTCTTAACACAGGTCAAATTTTTCCGACAAACCCCCACTCTATTTTTGTCTCATATTACTACCTCTCAAAACTTTAAAAGAAGTTTAAATTGATTTTAATAAAAAGACATTTTGCAAATTAATTTAATTTTAAATAAATAATTATCAATATGTCAAAATTTTTATTGGTAAAATCGTGTTGAAAAGAAATCTAGCTAAATAATGAAAGATTTTTTTTTTGGAAAACCATCAAAATATGTTAACATTGCGTAAGTAATGGTACAAATAACTATAACTATGTCGGTAACAAATTATTTTAGAAAAGACTTTAAATCACGTGCGTTATTTTGCATAATTATTCTTCTCTTGAGCCTTTCTACTGCCGCTCAAGTAAAAAACATCAAAGGAAAAGTTAAAGACGACATGGGATTGACTGTGCCTGGTGCAACCGTATTAGAAAAAGGTACTTCTAACGGGGTAACAACAGATTTCGATGGAAATTTTCAAATGTCTGTTAGTGATGCCAACACAGCGGTTCTTGTGTTTTCATTTCTTGGTTTTGAGACTCAAGAAGTTCCAGTTGCTGGAAGATTAGAAGTAAATATCGATTTTGCATCAAGTGCCAGTGTTCTGGAAGAGGTCGTGGTTGTAGGATATGGCACAACTACAAAAAAAGAAGTTACAGGCGCTACAGCTAAGGTAGAAGGAGCCGCTCTGGAAAAATTAAATATTCCTAGAATGGATCAAGCTCTCCAAGGTCAAGTATCTGGTGTTAATATAAACACCAATTCAGGATCTCCGGGAGGCTCATCTAGCATCAGAATTAGAGGACTTTCTACTTTTGGAGATAACGATCCTCTGATTTTAGTTGATGGTATTGTTTACGATTCAGAAGGACTAAATTCATTGAATCCAGCTGATATTGAGTCAATAAACATTTTAAAGGATGCAACAGCTAGTATATACGGAGTTCGAGCAGCAAATGGTGTAATAATTATCGAAACCAAAAAAGGAACAATCAACTCCCCTACCAAAATAGAAATTAACTCTTATGCTGGAATTCAACAAACAGCAAGAAAACTCAACCTTCTAAATGCTGAAGAATATGCCGTAATCAAAAACGAAATATTTGGTAGTGCAGGTGAGGATCTTCCTTTTAATAACACTGCTCTTGGTGGAGGTACTAATTGGCAAGATGAAGTTTTTCAAACTGCCATGATGCATAGTCACAATATTTCTATTACTGGTGGTTCAAAAAAGAACTCTTATTCTGTAGGGGGGTCATACTTTAACCAAGATGGAATTATAGGAGGTGACAAATCAAATTTTGAACGCTACAATGCTCGTTTAAATTTTGTGACTCAACTCAACGACAAGTTTAAACTTACAAGTATTTTCTTATATACCCAAGAAAAAAGAAAAACTCTACCTGAGAACGGAATTGGTTCTGTGCTATACAATACTATCAATGCATCGCCTACAAAGCCTGTTCAAACTCCTAACGGAAATTATTCCTATTTAGAAGAAGTAAGTGATGTGATTAATCCAATTGCCCAAATGGAGAATACATACAATCAAGCTGTCGTAAACAAATTCGTTGGTAAAGAAGAAATTGCATTCAAAATCAACAAGCACTTCACGTTTACCAACAGATTCAACTACAATTTCGCGCTAGTTGATGCAAAAAGTTTCTCCCCACTTACATGGTATGGCCCTGGAAAAGCCCAAAACACAGCACTTAATGCAAATTTAGACCCTACGCTGGTCGAAATTGGCGACAGTACTTTTATTGAAAGAGGTGCAAGTGTTTATGAGGCAAAAACTACCTATGTAGATCTCTCAGGAGAGTCCTTTTTAAATTATGACAGAACATTTAATAAGAAACATCAACTTAAAGGTACGGCCGGTGCTTCAATTTTCAAAAGAACTGGAGATCAATTAAGCGGATCTGCATTTAATATTCCCGGTAATTCTTTAGATTTTGCAGATATTTCTGCCAATCAAGCAGATGGGGGACTTTTAAATAATACGGGTTCTTTTCAATATGAAGAACGTTTACTATCAACTTTCTTGAGATTAGAATACGGTTATGATCATAGATATCTCGTTTCTGTTATTGTAAGGAGAGATGGTTCAACAAAATTTGGTCCCAACAATAAATACGGCACCTTCCCTGCGGTAAGTGGTGCTTGGATTTTCTCAGATGAATCGTTCTTTGGATCTAACGTTATTACATTCGGAAAAATGAGAACGAGTTTTGGTATTGCAGGAAACGATCAAATTCAAAATTTTGCATACCGAGCTGATCTCAATGGAGAAGGTGTTTACGTCTTTGATGATATTATTACTCAAGGGGTGGCTATCGGTAGGGCTGGTAATCCAGATTTAAGATGGGAAACTACTCGCCAGCTGAATATTGGATTTGATTTAGAGCTATGGGAAAAGTGGGATGTTACTACAAACTTCTTTATGAAAAACACTCAGGATTTACTCTTCCAACCTGATGTATCTGCTGTTCTAGGTTCATACGGTCCAGGTGGTCAGCCTCCATTCATTAATGCTGGAGATGTTTCTAACAGAGGAATTGAATTAGAAATTGGTTACACCACAGATAGAATGAAAGATTTTATAGTAGGAGGACAATTCAACACCACCTTACTTAGCAATAAAGTAACTAAAGTTCCCGATGGTGTTGAGTTTATTCCTGGCGCCGAGTTTGGTGTTGGAGGAAACGTAGCAACTCGTTTTCAAGAAGGATTTGCAATTGGGTACTTCCACGGACTAGAAACAGATGGTATTTTTCAGAATCAAGAACAAATTGACAATGCAGCAGTAGTTCAACCAGATGCAAAACCTGGTGATTTGATTTATGTGGATCAAAATGGAGATGGTGTAATTAACTTTAATGATGATACTGATAAAAAAGAATTAGGATCACCTATCCCCGATTTTACTTTTGGATTAAGCTTAAACGCGACTTATAAAAACTTTGATGCTTCTGCAAACATATATTCTGCTATTGGTCAACAAATTATTCGAAATTATGAAAGACTTCAACCCTATGCAAATCAGCAAGCGTATGTTATTGATCGTTGGGTTGGCGAAGGTACTTCTGACATTGTTCCTAGAGTTACCTCAGAAGCTAACAGAAATTCAGAATTTTCAGATTATTATGTTGAATCAGGGAACTTTGTAAGACTTAGAAATATTCAAGTAGGTTATACCTTTAACTCGAAATTTGTCAAAAAAATAAAAATGAGATCAATTAGAGTATACGCCTCAGTAAATAATGTTTTCACTATAACAGGTTATAGAGGTTTTGATCCAGAGTTTGGTTCAGCAGGTGGAGCTTTATCAGCAGGAGTTGATTATGGTTTTTATCCTCAAGCAAGAACTTTCATGTTAGGTACTAATTTCAAATTTTAATAGAAATGAAAACACTAAAGATATTATCGTTGGTAATTTTAGTCTCTATCCTATCGGTAGGATGTAAGAAATATTTAGATACAGACCCACTTTACAGTCAAGATGCTGAAAATTTCTTCACAGAAGAGGAACATTATCGCACTGCCCTTGTTGGAGCATATGATCTTCTACAAGGCTCATTTATGAATCTTTGGATTGGAGAAATCGCTTCAGACAACTCTATCGCTGGTGGCGAAAGTGTAGTCGATTCAAAAGGCCTTCATGATATTGAAACTATGAGTCATGGCGGAGTAAATATTGAATTAAGAAACGTTCTTAGGTGGAATTATGCCGGGGTTACAAGAACGAATTATATAATGCAAAACAAGGACAATATTTCTTTTACTGGTAAAAAGCAATTACTTGCCGAGGTTAGATTTCTAAGAGCTTACTATTATTTTCAATTGGTTAAATACTTCGGCGATATTCCTTTATTAGTTGATGAACGAATTGGAATCGATGAACTAAAAGAAAAGGAAAGAACTCCTAAAGTTCTAGTGTATGAACAAATTGAAAAGGACCTTATTTATGCTTCAGCTAATTTACCTGCTATCGCAGTTATAAAGGGTAAGGCAACGGCTGGAGCGGCAAAGTCACTTCTAGGTAGAGTCTACTTATACCAGAGTAAATTCGATGAATGTGCTAATGTTTTAGATCAAGTAATTAACTCTGGTCAATATGAATTAGCAGCCGACTACAGTACTCTTTTTGCGGAAAATTCTGAGGGAAATTCTGAAACTGTTTTTGACGTTCAATATTCAGGTTTAGAAGGTGGAAGCTATAGTTGTTTAATCTGTTTAGAAGGTAACGCTGCACCAGGCTTTCAAGGTATAAGACAATATTCTGGCCCTGTCTATGGAGATGGAAATAGTTACAACCTACCTACGAAGGATTTATATGATGCATTTGGCCCAAATGATAATGTAAGAAGAGATGCTAGCGTACTTGATCTTGACGCTTTTATTGCGGCACAATCAAGCACTGAAATTACCTATGCAGTAGGTGGAGGTGGACATACAGGATATTACAACAATAAATATATTAAAAGAATTGGTGAATTTGGTTTGCCAGACAATGACTTAACGAGTCCGGTAAACTATCGTGTTATAAGATATGCTGACGTTTTATTGATGGCCGCGGAAGCCCATAGTGAGATTGGAAGTGCGGGCCCAGCATTGCGATATGTGAACGAAGTCAGAACTAGAGCTGGAGTTCCTGCTCTATCAGGTTCAGGAGAGCAGTTAACCAACGACATTTACAATGAAAGAAGACTTGAACTTTGCGGTGAAGGTTTTCGATTTTTTGACTTGGTAAGGACTGGTGAGGCAGCGAATAAAATCGAAGGTTTCATTGATGGAAAACATAACTTATTTCCAATTCCACAAGTAGAAATTGTGCTTTCTGGAAGTCAATGGAGTCAAAACTCTGGGTATTAATTAAAAGATAAAATTATTATGAGAATTCAAGTTTTAGCTATCGCTGTACTTATCGGATTATTTTCTGTAGGCTGTAAGAAAAAAAAGGCAGAATTAGGAGTTGCTCCCGCATTTGAAGATGCAGAATTCTCTTATGCCCCTACTGCGGAGAGTCCTAATATTATTCAATTTACAGCGGTAAAATCAGGATCTATTATAGTATGGGATTTTGGAAACGGAACTTCAGCAAAAGGAAAAACTGCTACAGCAATTTACCCCCTTAAAGGATCCTATTTGGTGAAAATTACTGTCTTTACAAAAGGTGGAAGTGTTACTATGAATAAGGAGATCACTATTGCAGAGGATGACTTGACCCTACTTAGTAGCCCCGACATTGTCAACCTTACTGGAGGTATCTCTGGGCTAGGTTTTAAAACATGGGTTATTGACTCATCGCGGGACGGTCATTTTGGCGTAGGTCCAAACCCAGCTAGTGCAGCGGGACTCGTGCCTGAATATTATTCAGCGAAAGCATTTGAACAAAGAGAAGTTAATATGTACAATGACAGATACACCTTCCATTTAAAAGGTTTTAGCTATGATATGACAACCAAAGGAGTCGTATTTATCGATGATCTCGCTGCTGGAGATTATCCTGGCTCTTACCCTTCTCCTGCAGATAATTATAATGCACCTCTAGAAGATCAGTTGAATGAAAACTGGAATATCGTTGAAGAAGACGGAATAAAATATTTAAGCACAACCGGCAAAAGTTTTATTGGTTTTTATGCTGGAACAAGAAGCTATCAAATTTTAAAATTATCAGAAAATGAACTCTCACTCGTATATGTTGATGCAAATGCTCCATTATTATGGTATCTACGTTTAGTTCCTTTAGGATATGCTGGAATAGTTGATCCTGGTGATGGTGGTGGCGAACCTGTTGAGCCAGAAGATACAAACACCTTTGCTCTTCCCATAGATTTTGAAATCATTAAACCTGTAGTAAGCTCTTTCGGAGAAAGTGCTGATTCAATTATTCCTAATCCTTTTAAATCGGGAATTGATAGTAGTAATTTTGTACTAGAAACAAAAAAGGGGATTGAAACATGGGCAGGACTATTTATCAATCACAAAGGCAAATTAGACTTTACGACTAAAAAGTCGATTTCACTGAAAGTTTATGCACCAAAAACTGGGGATTTTATGATTAAATTGGAAGACAAGGCCAGCAATAACACAATAATAAAAGAAGAAATTGTTTCAATCACTAAAGCCAATGAATGGGTAGAAATTTCTGCAGATTTTTCTTCTACTTCGCCAGGTTTGTATGATAGGATAACTTTAATTCCTGCATGGAATGAGCCTAATGCTGGAACATTTTATTTGGACGATATTGAACAAAAGTAGAGTTGATTTTTCTTATTTTATAAAAATTATAATCTACCAATTATGAAAAAAGAAATTTCACGCTTCAATAAATATTTTAAATTTTTAAGTATAGTTCTGTGCACAGCGCTAATTATTAATGCTTGTAAAAAGGTAGAGCCTGATGAAAATCAAGCAGTAGTTTTACCAAGTAATCTAATTGTTTCAGTAAATCAGGATACATCAAACCTAGGATTTGTTAGTGTAAAGGCTAATGCTAACAACGCTAATTTCTATACCATTAGGTTTACAGAAAATGACAATGAGGTCATTGATCAATCTAATAATGGTGAAGCGTCTTATACATTCAAATCTGCGGGCTCATATTCTATTATTATTCGTGCTCATGTTTTGGACGACCAATACATTGAGAAAATAGAAAACGTGTCTATTGTGTCAAATGTGCCACCCCGAATTATTGGCGAAGCACCGATTGCTGGATACTCCACTCCACTCTCTTATTCAAACTACACATTGGTTTGGCAAGACGAATTTGAAGGCACTTCACTATTAAGTACCAATTGGAAACATGAAATTGGAACTGGAAATAATGGTTGGGGTAATTCTGAACTTCAGTATTACAAAGAAGAGAACACTAAAGTTGAAAATGGTGTATTGACCATAACAGCTGAAAAGCAGATTTTTAATTCAAGCTCTTATACTTCTTCTAGAATTTCATCTCAAGGCCTTCAAAGTTTTAAATACGGCAGAATTGATATTCGTGCATCTGCACCATACGGTCAAGGAATATGGCCAGCACTCTGGATGCTTGGTGAAAATTTCCCCACAACTGGTTGGCCACAATGTGGAGAAATAGATGTTATGGAAATGGTTGGCGGCGAAAGCACTGCTGTTAGAGGTGACAATGTTACTCACGGAACCGTGCATTGGGCTGATGCAAGTAACACTCATGCAGAATTCAATGGTAATAAGAAAATTACCAGTGGCATATTGTATGATAACTTTCACGTATTTAGTATAATATGGGACATGAACGGAATTACTTGGTATATAGACGACCAGTCATTTCATGCTATTGATACTAAAGACAGTCAATTTGATGAATTCCGAGAAAAATATTTTTTTATATTTAATGTTGCTGTAGGCGGTAAATGGCCTGGTAGTCCAAATACAAATACCACATTCCCTCAATACTTGCATGTAGATTATGTACGAGTATTTCAAAAATAAAAGAAATTCAAATTTTGTTGTTCCCTTTTTGTACTACAAAACGAACATTGTTGGCTGATTTGTTAATTTTTTTTGGTAAAAAAATAAATCAAAATAGCCTTATAGTAAATTTTACTATATCTTTATACTCTCTTTATATTAAATAAAAAAGTAAATATGAAAAAAAGTACACTTATTATTTTAATCTCAGTGCTCATAGCACCATTTGCTAATGCGCAAAAAAGCAAAATTAATCTTCCTATTACTTGGAATGATTCTGCCACTGTGGATTTAACCGTTACCGATTTCGGGTTGAACTCTTCCGCACTCGCGGCATCCCCGACCGCATCAATGAATACTGTCCTTAAGGTTGAAAAATCTACAGGCGCTCAAACTTGGGCTGGTACAACACTAAGCACACCCGCGGGATTAGATAAGAAAATCCTGTTTGCTGCTGGTTCTACATTAATTAAGGCAATTGTTTATTCCCCTGATTCAGGTATTGTTGTTAGACTAAAAGCAGAAGACGCATCAAACAAACAAATCTCTGTTGAGACTGATGCAAGAACAACTGTTGCAAACAGTTGGGACACATTAACCTTTGATTTCGCAAATGAAGCTACAGGAACTGCTGCAATCAATTATGCTAATACGTACAATATGATTTCGATGTTTTTTGACTTTGGAACTGGAGGGTCAGGAAAAATATACTACTTAGACGATGTTTTTTTCTCAGGTGGCGGAACTCCTCCTCCATCTAAAGCTCAAATAGATCTTCCTATTACTTGGGATGACACTGCAAACATTAACTATTCAGTAACTGATTTTGGGGATAACAGTTCAATTTTGACTGATTCTGGATCTTTAAAAATGGTTCTCACAACAATAAAACCTATAGGTTCTAAAACATGGGCAGGAACAACATTAGGCGATGGAAATGGTTTAAAAAATAAAATTCCTTTTGCTCTAGGCAAAACTATCATCAAAGCAATAGTATATTCACCTGATTCAGGTACAGTAATTAGAATGAAAACTGAGGATCATACCAACGATCAAATTTCAGTTGAAACAGAAACTATAACGAAAATTGCTAATGGTTGGGATACCTTAACTTTTGACTTTGCTAATCCAGCAGCAGGAACAGCAATAATCAATTTCGCGAATACATACGATCAAATTTCTATATTCTATGACTTCGGTAATCAAGGTACTGGTAAAAGTTATAGTTTAAATGATGTGTTTATTGAAAATGGTGGTGGAACTCCTCCTCCGAAAAAAGATCAAATAGAGCTTCCTATAACTTGGGATGATACTGCGAAAATTGACTATTCGGTGACCGATTTTGGCTCAAACGCTTCTATAATTGCTCCTAGTCCGACTAAGGCGGGGAACTTAGTTTTAAAAACAGTAAAACCTGTAGGTTCTCAAACTTGGGCTGGGACTTCTCTTAGTTCTTCAAACGGTTTAAAAACTAAAGTTCCATTTGCGACAGGAATGACCATAATTAAAGCTTTAGTCTATTCGCCTGATGTAGGTACAATAATTAGAATGAAAGCTGAGGATCATAAAAACGACCAAATTACGGTTGAAACTGAAGCAACTACAACTGTTGCCAATGCTTGGGATACATTGACTTTTGACTTTTCTAGTCAAGCTGCTGGAACTAATCCGCTTGATTTTGGAAAAACATATGATAAGATTTCGGTATTCTATGACTTCAATGGAGCTGGTTCTGGTAAAGAGTATTATTTGGATAATGTATTTATGGGAACAGGCGGTGGAACACCCCCAATACCAGACACCTCTAATGTAACTTTCCAAGTTGATATGAACACGTTTACTGGATCTTTTACAACTCCAGAAGTAAACGGACTATTTAATGGTTGGTGTGGATCGTGTGGAGCAATGACGGATGTTGACGGTGATAATATTTGGGAACTTACAGTTGCTATCTCAGGATCACAAACTGAATATAAATTTGCACATGATGCATGGACAGGTCAGGAAACTTTAGATTCAAGCCTAAGCTGTATTAAACAAACTGGGTCTAATATTAACAGAATTTTAAGTCTTGCTGGAGACACAACACTTCCTGCAGTTTGCTGGGAATCTTGCACAACTTGTTTTCCTGAAGGAGTTGATGATAACTCTAATGCAAATAACTTTAAGGTTTACCCTAACCCTTCTAACGATTTTGTAAATATTTCTGGTCCTAGAGATATTTCAGAATTAGTAATAATGGATGTAATTGGCAACGTAGTTTATTCTATTAATCCTAATGAAAGTGATTTAAATGTTTCAGTTTCAAATTTTGAAAACGGAATGTATATCATTAGTATTTTGGATGCAAAGGGTAATAGCTCAGTAGAGCGATTTGTAAAACAGTAATTACAAATACACATAAATGTTTAAAGCGGGGTATTAAAATACCCCGCTTTTTTTTGCCCAAAAATTGGCTTACTTTTCTACTTCTAAAATCCAATTCAAATAAATTATTAAAAAATGTAACCTTCATACTGCATAATTATCTTTCTATGTTTCATTACCACTGTTTTAGCTGTTATTTTCTAAATAAAAAAAATAGAGTGTAAATTATTCAACTTGATTCAATTAATCCAACTGCTAAACTAATTGTATAACCGCTATCATCGTGCATTATGCATTGATTCTAATGCTGGAATTGAAGAAGTAAACGAGCCTATATAAAGCTTGACAAAACTACCAACAAGACCTAAAAACTATCAACTAGCTCATACCTTCTCAATACAATCATTAATTCCCTAGGCCTGACCTAATACCTAACTATTATATTTTTTACCGATTAGCTTTACTGTTTGGGTAACACCAGCTTCTCAATTATCTTTATTGTATTCGATTTATTATTCGGAATTAATTCTTTTAAAGATATTATAACCCTGTTTTTCGGGGTCAATAAACATCCTTTGGCGAAACACAAAATGTATTGGTTTTTTGAACATTACAACCGATTTACAATTTCCTTTATTGCTGCTTTAACTGCATTTAGTGCTATTCAAAACGTAACAAAAGTTGTAATAGTTAATTCGCTGTTAGCTAATGTATTGGGTGCGTAATATTTAATTTATGTTGGAAGAAAGTATCGAAAGCAGTTTAAAATAAATGCCTAAAAGTTATTTCTTTTTAGAAACTACTCCATGAGTACATTGACCAATAAATGACTCTGGAAATTCTTCAATTCCAGGAAATCCTAGTTCAATATCACGGCCGTCTTCAGGAATTACAGCGGTACCAAACAAATAATCCCAAATTGACAAGGAAATAGCAAAATTTATTCCTTTGTTTCGACCTTTAGGCAAAGTAGATACATGATGCCATATGTGCATTTCTGGACTATTGAAGATGTACTTCATCCAAGGACCAACTGCAAATCCAAAAACAATTGGCATCCCTAATATCCATGCAATAGAATTTATTAACTCCATTCCAGTTTGGTCCACAATAAATAAAGCAACTAATAATCCCAAAACACCTGCTTTGTAAGCTCCTTTTGCTTTAAAATTAGCATGATTATGATGTCCAATAGCAAGACTAAATAAATGAATAATAAAGAAGTCATACAACCCTATTCCTAATAAAGCGAGGGGCAAGTATTCAATGGTTCTGTATAATATTGTTTCCATCCAATGGTAACGAAGGTGCGCAGCAAAACCCATTTCTTTTACTGAATGATGCACCTTGTGAAATTCCCATAATCTTGGAGTTGCATGCAATAACCTGTGTGTATTCCACTGTACAAAATCTCTGACAAAAAATCCAATAAGTAAAATAGACCAATATGGAAATCCATTCAAAGGATCCAAAGTGAAGGAGCTTAATCCCGTTAAACTTTGCACTGTATTATTTAGAAATTTGACAATTACATCTGAAACTCCATTATAGACAATCAGAGAGAACAGAAAGAAATTGAAAAACATATAAAATGCATCTATCCAAAAATCCTTACGAAACTTTGGTTGATCTTTCCTCCAAGGCTTCACCCATTCTAAGACCATAAAAAATAACGAGATGGCTATTAGCCAATAGAAATAATTATGCAGCGTTGGGTGCATAATTTCATACCATAGATAACCTGCATAACCAGTATAACCATTGATAAATACATCCAAATATTCTTTCATTCTTGTAACCGTTTTTGCACAATAATTTACAACAACTAAGGTATAATTTTATTTGTAAAAAATAAAATCGAAAAGTCATAAATATGGCTAAAGCATTAATTTTGGGCGTGCGATATTGCCTTATTCTTTTCTTTGCTTTGTTCCTAAATGTTGAATCATTTGGGCAGCTTAATGCCGAAAAGTATATCTCTATGGCTAGGGAGGATATGCAAAACCAAAACTACACGTTGGCTATTCAACGTCTAAATTTTGCAATAAAATCCAAACCCTATCTAATTGATGCATATTTCCTCCGGGCAATGGCAAAATATCGATTAGGCGATTACAAAGGGGCTACTGATGATTATACCCAATGCATTCTAATCAATCCATTAAGTGCTGCTTCTTTTCAAAACAGAGGAATTGCTCGAGCTCAATACAACGATAATTTTGGTGCAATTGAAGACTATAAACTAGCGATTAAGATTGATCCATTAAACTATTTTATCTTCATTCAAAAAGCCAGCAGTGAAGTTCAAATTGAAGAGTTTATTGATGCTTTAGCTTCAACTGAAAAAGCCATTTCTATAAATCCATTCTTAGGATCAGGCTATGTGCTTCGGGGTATAATTTTAAATCATTTAGAAGAATACGAAAAGGCAATTGTTGATTTTAATAAAGCCATAGAAATAGATCCGACTGACGCAGAACCATGGCTGAGAAAGGCCGTTTCTAAAAACTCATTACTTAATCCTAAAGGTGCACTAGCAGACTGCGATTCCGCTATTGCCAGAGACCCAAAATCTTCGCTTGGGTATTTTATCAAAGGGAATGTTTATGCAGATCAACTCGACTATAGAGAAGCAGAGGAAAACTATGCAAAAGTTGTTGAACTTAACCCAAATAACGCATTAGCGTTTTATAATCGGGCCAACATCAGAATAAAACTAGATAACTATAACGGTGCGGCATACGACTATAAAAAAGTTATTGATATAAATCCAGATAATATTTTAGCCCATTTCAATTTGGCACTTACTTATCATAAAATGGACTTGTATAAGCAGGCAGAAAAACAGTATTCTCAAGTAATTAAACTCTATCCAGAAATGGAGGATGCTTGGTTTAATCGTGCATTTGTGCGCAGGAAACAAGGCAACGAAGCTGGAGCACAGCTTGATTTCATTAAAGGAAACAGTATTCGTGGGCAGAATAGAGAAAAAGAATACAATCTTGAAACGGAGGAGATACTGAAACGCTTCACCAAAATGGACGCCGATTTTTATCATCCCAATTTCGACGAGGATGAACAACGGATCGTAATTTTAGCAATGCCATTTTTTGAAATTAAAAGCATTGCCTATAAACAAGTTGAAAAAACGCATTTATACTACAATACCCCCCTTGTAAACGAGTACAATGAAAAACACAAAAACCAGCCTTTCTTCTACATTTCAAATTATTTGTTGAATGAAAATGTACCCACTGCAGAAGAACAGATGGCCATTTATAAAAGTCAATATTCCTCTAAAGAACAATTAAAGGATGATCGATTTTATTTGTGGCAGGCTACAATTTATAAATCAGAATTTGACTTCAACCATGCAATTGCCACTTACGATACTTTGCTCGTTAACAATCCAAATTTAGCTTTAGCCTATTTTAATAAAGCTAACGCTATGCTAGATTTACTGGAATTACTGCTTAAACTAGAAACGGGAAATGGAGAGTTCATAAATGCGGGCGACGAATATCAATCCATAGAATTAAAGGATGTTGAAACCGTCAATATTCGATTAAAAGAAATAGAAAAACTTTACAAAAAGGCCCTTGACTTGGAGCCTGATTTTTACTTGGCTTGGTTTAATATGGCTATAGTACTTGCTGAGCAAAGAGATTTTGAAGGTTCACTAGAAGCCTATACAAAGGCCATAAAAATTAACGAAGATTTTAAAGAAGCTTATCTGAATAGAGGATTGAATTATCTATTTTTAGATAATCCTAAAAAGGCTTGTAGCGATTTAAGCAAGGCAGGAGAACTAGGCCTTAGTGAAGCTTACAAAATCATAAAAAAGTATTGTAAGTAATGCTCCTGAATTATTGCGAAATCAATAAAGAATTGACTGGAACGGTAAATCTGCCTATTTCAAAAAGCATGTGCAATCGTGCTTTGATTCTAGCTGCAATATCTCAAAATAAAATTTCAATTCAAAAATTTTCAGATGCTAACGATTCAGTTGTTCTTGAGTGCTCATTGAAATCATTAGAAGCAATTATTGATGTTGAGGATGCTGGAACGGCAATGCGCTTTTTAACCGCTTATTTGGCGTTTCAAAACCAAACTGTTGAGATTATTGGTAGTGACCGAATGCTCGAACGCCCGATTGGAACTTTGGTGAATGCATTGAATCAAATAGGAGCTTCTGTTTCCTATACTAACAGAGAAGGCTTCCCTCCTCTTCGAATTGAGCCTTGCAAGAAGGAAAATCTAACATCGGAGATCTCAATTTCCGCACAAACGAGTAGCCAATTTATATCTGCATTAATGTTAGTTGCCCCTTCGTTACCAAATGGCTTGACAATTCATCTTACTGGAAAAATTGCTTCTCGACCTTATATCGAAATGACTAATAAATTACTTCAAAAAACAGGCGTGATATCTGAATTTAAAGAAGACCTTATCAAGGTTCAATTTCATAAATTTGAATCGCAAAATATTGATTTAGAAGCAGATTGGTCTGCAGCAAGTTACTTTTATGCAGTCGCAGCCTTAAGTTCAAAAGCGAATGTTAAATTAACCAATTTGAACTATGACTCTTCACAAGGAGATGCGATTTTGGTGGAGTGGTTTTCAACTTATTTCGGTATTTCATCAGCATTTAATGAAAACGATGTCACTCTTTCTTCAGCTCCAAATTTTCAATTACCATCAACGATTAATCTAGACTTTTCAGATTATCCAGATTTAGCACAAACGCTAGCAGTATTATGCGCTTGTTTAGGAGTTCGTCTAATTGCAACAGGCCTTGAATCCTTGCTTATCAAAGAAACCAATCGAATTAATGCCTTATCAACTGAATTAAAAAAACTTGGTGTCACTGCCTTAACAACCACAAATAGCATTGAAATCAACGACAAAATTCAATCTTCAAAAAATTCAGTAGAAATTAAAACCTATAACGATCATAGAATGGCAATGTCTTTTTCTATGGTTTCACTGATTCGCCCAATTACTTTTGACAACGAAAAGGTGGTATCCAAATCGTTTCCTCAATTTTTTAGTGAATTGGAGAAATTAGTTTCAGATTAATCGTTTATTTCTGTGAAATCCGAAACCTTTAAGCGAGATGAAAAGCTCGAACAGATATTCAACCAAATCTAACTTCAGAACCTTAAATTTGCAATCTATAATTTGTAGCCCATGAAAATCATAATTACCTTTCTAACTGTTTTAATAGCGGTAAATTT
Organism: Flavobacteriales bacterium UBA6770; assembly: GCA_905181875.1. GTDB lineage: Bacteria > Bacteroidota > Bacteroidia > Flavobacteriales_G > Salibacteraceae > UBA6770. Next base: position 250,994 of record CAJIZH010000001.1, on the reverse strand, counting down.
CTCATCTTGTACAAAGGATCAAACCTGTTCATGCACAACCACAAGCTCGGCAACTGCCGATGGTCAGCCGTTTCCCTTGTTCACTTCAACCAATACCACCGAATCCTACAATAAAAAACTAAAGGATCAAGACGCAGATAAATGGTGTAATTCTTATGAAGATTCAGCCACTACTGCTCAATCTAGCGGTGGATTTAACTACGATGTTTTTCGAAAAACAATCTGCACTTTGTAAGAATAAGTAATGCACCCGAATAAAAAAGTTGCCTTTTACACCCTTGGTTGTAAGCTCAATTTCTCTGAGACTTCGAGCATTGCTAAGTCTTTTAATGAACAAGGGCTTGCAACTGTTGACTTCTCTGAACATTCTGATTGCTATGTAATTAACACCTGCTCTGTTACCGATAACGCGGACAAGAAATGTCGAAATATTGTTCGCAAGGCACTGCGTACAAATCCTAAAGGATTTGTGATTGTAGTGGGTTGTTATGCTCAGTTAAAACCAGAAGAAATTAAAAGTATTGAAGGAGTTGATTTGGTGCTCGGTGCCGATGAAAAATTCAATGCATTGGATCACATAGGATCTTTAGAGAAAAATGAATCAGGGGTTGGTGTCGCTATATATGATAAAATCGGAAAAGTAAAAGACTTCTTCCCTTCCTTTTCATCAGGAGATAGAACCCGTAGTTTTCTTAAAATACAAGACGGATGCGATTATTTCTGTGCATTCTGCACTATTCCACTCGCACGAGGAAGAAGCCGAAGTAACACCGTTGAAGAAACCATAAAAACAGCCAAAGAAGTTGCACAAACCGAAGCCAAAGAAGTTGTCATTACTGGGGTAAATATTGGCGATTTTGGAAAAGGAACCACCGAAACATTCTTTGATTTGGTTAAAGAACTGGATCAAATTGAAGGTATCGATAGATTTAGAATATCGAGCATTGAGCCTAATTTATTAGGAGACGAAATCATTGAATACGTAAGTACTTCAAAACGATTTGTTCCTCATTTTCATATTCCATTGCAGTCTGGATCTGATAATTTGCTGATTGCTATGCGCCGTAAATACTTATCCGAATTATATAGAAACCGAGTTGGATTAATCAAAAAACTGATGCCAAACGCCTGTATTGGTGCAGATGTTATTATTGGCTTCCCTGGCGAAACCGATGAGGAGTTTCAGACAACCTATGACTTTTTGATAGAATTGGATGTTTCCTACTTACACGTGTTCACTTATTCCGAAAGGGATAATACCACTGCGGTTCGCTTGGATGATATTGTTCCTATGGAAACAAGGAATAAGCGCAGTAAAATGCTAAGAATACTTTCGACAAAAAAGAAACGAAAATTCTACGAATCTCAAATTGGGTCAGAACATACTGTGTTGTGGGAAGCTACCGATGAAGAAGGTTTTATGACTGGATTCACTGAAAATTATGTGAAAGTTCAAACACCATTTGACATATCGAAAGTCAACAAAACACAAAGAGTATTTTTAGATAAAATCGATGGGAATGGAAACGTACTCGTCACTATTTTGGAACCAATATCGGTATAATGGATTATCAAAAATTGTGCGAACAAGTCAATGAATTGTCCAGAAATGTTGGAGCTAGAATTCAATTGGAACGTAAAAACTTCGATCCGAATAACATTGAGATAAAGGGTTTACACAATTACGTAACTCATATAGACAAACTTTCAGAAGAACTTTTAGTTAAAGGATTGTCGGAGTTTTTACCTGAAGCCGGATTCATTGCTGAAGAAGGAACTTCAACGAAAATTGGAGAACGCTTTAATTGGATAATTGATCCTATTGACGGTACTACAAATTTCATTCATGGCATTCCAATTTACGCGATTAGCATTGCGCTGAAGGAATACGATAAAATTGTAATCGGAATGGTTTTAGAAGTGACCTCTAAAGAACAATTCTACGCTTGGAAAGACTCAAAGGCTTATTTGAACGGCAATAAAATCGCTGTTTCAAAACAAAACGACGAACATCTTTCGTTACTTGCTACCGGATTCCCTTACCACGATTATGAGGAAGTTGATGAATACCTTGATTTGCTAAAACACTTTATGAAAACCACCAGTGGTTTACGTCGTTTAGGTTCGGCAGCAATTGATTTAGTTTATGTTGCCTGTGGTCGAATTGAAGGGTTTTACGAATATGGCTTAAATCCTTGGGATGTTGCCGGCGGAGCATTTATTGTTCAGCAAGCTGGTGGAACCGTTACGGATTGGAAAGGCGGCGAAGATTACATTTTTGGCAAACAAATTTTAGCCGATAATTCTGCACTGCATAAAAACTACTTAGAAGGCATTCAACAGTATTTTAAATAATGGGCACAGTGAATGTTCTTGTAACAGGAGGTGCTGGTTTCATTGGTTCCCACGTTGCTAAAGAATTGATAAAATCAAATTATCAAGTTGTCGTTTTAGACGATTTGAGTGGTGGTTTTAAAAGAAACATTCCAAATAAAGTAATCTTCATTCAAGGGTCAATTTTAGATGAAGGTTTAATCGAATCACTTTTTAAAGAATACAATTTCCAACACGTATTTCACTTGGCTGCATATGCTGCAGAAGGATTGAGCCATTTTATAAGAAAGTTTAATTATACCAACAACGTTATTGGATCCATTAATCTTGTTAACGCTGCTGTAAAATACAACGTAGAGCGTTTTATCTTCACTTCTTCCATTGCCGTTTATGGGTCAGGCCAAGTGCCTTTTACAGAAGAAACAAGTCCAAAGCCCAAAGATCCTTATGGGATTGCCAAGTATGCAGTAGAATTGGATTTAGAAGCAGCTCACCTGCAATTTGGACTCAATTACACCATATTTAGACCGCATAATGTTTATGGAATTGGACAAAATTTATCCGACCCTTACCGCAATGTCGTAGGTATTTTTATGCGCCAAATCTTGAATAATACTCCCTTAACCATATACGGAAATGGCGAACAAACACGAGCGTTTACACACATTTCTTCAATAAGCTCCGCTATTGCTCAATGCATTGAAATTGAAGCAACAGAAAACGAAACCTACAATCTTGGGGCTGATAAAAGCACTTCAATAAACGAATTGGCTGCAATGCTTTTGGATATTACAAATACAAAAAATGAGCTCATACATGTGGAAGCTAGAAACGAGGTAATGAATGCTTTTAGTAATCATGAAAAAGCGATACAACATTTTGGGAAATCGGACTTTGTTTCTTTAATGTCTGGACTAAAAGAAGTTTGGGATTGGGCAAAAGAACTAGAATTAAAGCCTACAAACTCATTTAAGAACATCGAAATTCAAAAAGGAATACCTAAGAATTGGATATGATTTCTTTCGAATTAGTACTAAACAATATAGCTTCCCTGATTCATTCTGAACTTGCCTGCCTGAACTTTCGGATAGGTTTTAGTATCTCTCTTCACATCCAATAATCAGAGATCCCAAAACAAGTGCTTGCATCGAATGGCGCCGAACAAGTATCGCTGGGAATCAACTCAATTATGGAATTTCTATTTTTCCAAATCCCTCAAATGGAAAATTTACGGTTACAACTCTAAAAGAAAACATAAACGGTCTCAAGATTTTTAGTTTAGAAGACAAATTACTTAAAACATTTGAAGTTTTAAATCGTCCAACACGAGAATTAGAATTCGATCAAAAAGGAGTTTTCATTTTGAAAGTAGAAACGGACAAAGGCGAACAGAATTTAAGATTGGTAATTCAATAAATAAATTGATACTATTGAGCATGATAAAATGGAACTCCATATTAGATTTTGATAAAAACGGAAACCCTACTCCTGACAAACGAGTAGAAAAATCCGATTCGGAATGGCGTGCTTTTCTTACCGAAGAAGAGTATAGAATTGCGCGTGAACATGGAACCGAACCGGCTGGTTCTGGAGACCTTTGTTACAGATACGATGAAGGAGTCTACAATTGCAAATGTTGCGACACTCCCCTATTCGATTCGACGATTAAATACGAATCAAAATCAGGTTGGCCGAGTTTTACTCAACCGATAAAGGAAAATGCCATAAAGTATATTCAAGACAGTTCATTTGGTATGATTCGAGTAGAAATTCTTTGCAATACCTGTGATGCACACCTTGGACATGTTTTCCCTGATGGTCCAGAGCCTAGTGGATTGAGGTACTGTGTAAATTCAGCTTCTATTAAACAATAACTTCAACACAATTGCAATTTTAGCCCTTCATTAATATTATAAATTTAAAAATCAAACACATTGAAATATATTCTTTTTCTACCGATAGTCATTCTTTTAAGCTTATACAGTTGTAAGAAAAAATCTACGCCTGCTCCAGTTTTTACTCCAGCTCCAGTAGCTGCACCAACTCCAAACTTCTATTTTACGGCCACTATTGATGGGGAAAGTGTTGATATTAATGACTTGTCACTTACTGCAGGTTCGGGTGCTGGTCAATCTGCTTCTGCTTCTGGACAGCATGAACAAAGTATGGTACTTAGCAATCCGCTTGCAGGAGCTGAGCAAGCTGGCGTATTTAACGTAAAAACATTTCCTGGTTCGGTAACGCTATGCAGCGAAGTAGAATCCATGTTTAAGGTTGGTACTTATGTCTATGCTAATCCAAATGCTGGAATTGATGGCATTGGCGTATATTATATTGATGCTGGTGGAATGTATTGGACAAGTTACTTAGACTCTAATATAGTTCAAGGCGGGAAGTTCGAAATATTAACACACACAGCCAGCACTGACGACTTTAGTAAATACGTATCAACGGCAAAATTCTCTTGCACTCTTTTTGATCCTCTTGGAAATACAATGCAATTGACGAATGGTGAGATAAAAAGTAGAAGTGTTAACTGTCTTTCTTTAAACTAATTTTTTAAAAAAAATCCTCGTTATAAGCTGAGCCGAACAAAGCAATTAATCGCCTTTGCAACAATTAATTATAATTAATTTTGCGGCTCATATTTTTATAATAATATCATGAATAAAGGAATAGTAAAGTTTTTTAATGAAACCAAAGGATTCGGTTTTATTACAGAAACAGGAACGGAAAAAGAATATTTCGTGCACGCATCAGGATTGATCGATGAGATTAAAGAAGGAGACGAAGTTGAGTTCGAACTCAAAGAAGGTCAAAAAGGTCTTAATGCGGTGAACGTAAAGACTATTTAATATATTTTTTGAACGATATTAAAGCCCTTTCGATTTTTCGAAAGGGCTTTTTTTTGCTTTATTAATTCAATTTTGTTCCTTTATCTTTGAAATTCTTTTTGCAAATTGCATAACCATGTCCGATAAAATAAAATGCCCAAATTGTAGTCACGAATTTGCCGTTGAAGAAGCCTTAGCGGGTAAAATTGAAGCGCATTTGAAACACGAATTCGAGGAAAAACTAGCCAAACAAACCAAACGTTTTGCAGGGGAAAGAAACCTGCTTGAAAAAGAACGCGAGGCATTCCAAAAAACAAAAGAGCGCGAAAACGAACTGTTTAAGGAGAAACTCAACCAACGCCTAGAACAAGAGAAAAAGAAAATTGAGGAGCAAACCAACGAATCGGTTTCGATAAAAATGAAAGCCTTAGTTGAAGAAAACGAAAAACGAAAAAATGAAAATCGTGTGCTTCAACAAAAAGAGGTAGACCTGCTCAAAAAAGAACAGTCCCTTATTGAGCAACAAGAAAACCTAGTCTTAAAAACTGAAAAAGAACTGCTTTCGCGGCAACAAGAAATTGAAGAAAAAGCGCGTAAAAAAGAACGTGAATCCTTTGAGTTGGAAAAAGTGAAGCTGATTAAACAAATTGACGACAACAAAAAGCTTGCTGAAGAAATGAAGCGGAAAGCTGAACAAGGTTCTATGCAAATGCAGGGCGAAGTGCAAGAATTAGCTATCGAACAAATGCTAGCTCGCCAATTTCCGTTTGATCAAATTGAAGAAGTTCCTAAAGGTGTTCGTGGTGCAGATATTATCCAAAACGTAGTAAACTCATCACAACAAGTTTGTGGTAAAATAGTGTACGAAAGCAAAAGGACTAAAGCATTTGCTGGCGATTGGACGGACAAATTAAAACAAGATCAAATTACTTGTAAAGCAGATATTGCCGTGTTGGTAACCGAAACAATGCCTAAAGAAATGGATCGCTTTGGTCAAAAGGATGGCGTTTGGGTGTGTGGATACCAAGAAGTACAGAGTTTGGCTGTTGTGTTAAGAGAAATCTTAATTAAAACACATGCTGCTGCTGCTTCACAAGAGAATAAAGGCGAAAAAATGGAATTGCTCTACACCTACCTCACCGGTAATGAGTTCATTCAAAATATTAAGCGCATTGTAGAAAATTACGACTCTATGATACACCAACTAAACTCAGAGAAGAAGGCTATGACCAAAATATGGAGTCAGCGCGAAAAGCAGATTTGGGTAGTACAAGAAAATATTTCTAGTTTGTTTGGTTCAATAAAAGGAATTGCAGGGAATTCATTAGCATCTTCTGATGTTTTGGAATTACCGGATACGACTATTGACGAGTAGTATTATTTGTTGAATTAATTACTATTCGTTATTCCCAACTAGATTGGAAATCTAAAAAAATATTTGGTTTTAGAATCCCCTAAATAGATTCCTGCCTGCGCAGGAATGACGATTTAAAACTATGTTTAATGTTACGAAAGCTCGGCAGTAAGGCCTCTTCTTAGTAATTCATTGCAAATAGGTATCAGCTTGCGTTTGTCGCCCGATTTCACGTCGCATTTGCCTTTGTAGTGTACAATATTACTGCATTGTTCAGCCTGAATTGGGTCGTGCTCACATACTTCGACCAACGTATCAATTACGTAATCGAAAGAATTGACATGATCGTTAAACAAAATAACACGATGTCCTTCTGTTTTTTCGCTGAGGATTAATTCTTGTTCTAAAACTTGTTCACTCATAGTTTTGCAAAGTTACTATCCAGTTAGCCTAATTGCTTCTTGTAAATCAATTTTTTTTCCGTTTTGCAATGCTACTACAAATGCACCGCTTAATCCTTGGTTAGCAATTTGTGTTTGCATTTGCTTAGCCTCTGCATAAGATCCATAGTTTCCGGCCGTATAATAAGTCATATCACCATCAACCTTAGTATCCAACCCAATATTGGATAAACTAAGGATAACCTTGGCATCTTCAACAGGTACTTCTTGACGGTAAGCCCCAACTTGAACTCTAAAGTTAATTCCAGCAGCATTATCTCTTTTTGGAGCATTAACAGTAACTGGCTGCTCAGCAGCGAAACTTGTTCCACCATTAGCTAACTTACTTGCCTCGTCCATAGAAACTCTGTTTCCATTATAAAACGCAGTTACAAATGCATCAGAAACGCCTAGAGCTTGAATTTTACTTTTTGCGTCACTAGCTTTATTCATATCGTTATAAACACCCGATCCGTATTTGTAATATGCTCCAGCTCGATATTCAATCAGCGGCGAAATACCAAACAATTCATTCGAAGTCACTTGATTTTTAAATGCACCTACTTGAACGGTGTACATAAGGCCTTGAATATCTGAAAGCTGCTTTACTTCGCCTAAAACCGCAGAAGTTGGGACTACTGAAATAGGCATTCCACCAGCAGTCAATGCATTGCCAGAATTTTCTGAGGTTTTCTCTACTCCAGTTTCAAGATCCTTAGCACGAGACAAAGAAATACGTTCTCCATTTAAGTAAGCAACAACAAATGCATCTTCGTAACCAAGCGTTCTGATCTCATTGCGTTTAAGTTGAGCCTGATTCTTTTGTTGGAATAATCCTGCAGTATATCGAATCCAACCAGGACGAGTGCTCTCTCCACGAACCGGCGCAAATCCTTTGTAAATATCCTGTGGTGGTGGATTTCTAAATGCTCCAATTTGAACTTTATAAACCAATCCAGTTGGCATAGTATTGTTCATCGGAATTGGATTGTCCTCGCTGTACAAACTTTCATTAAAGTCAATCATCTTGAATATAGCATCAGACAGTCGTGCTGGATAATTATCAATTCCTTGTACTACTCTATTAAACTTCTCTGGAGAATATCCAGTTTCTGTAGTTCCAGTGCTTTGCGCACTTCCACCAGAATTAATCGCAGAACTTACAGGAATGGCAGGACTCACAGTACTATTAGTAGTGGCAGTCCTATTTGCTGCAATTAATTGGCTTTCGCCAGAACCCGTTAAAGAATACGCTCCTTGAGTCTCAGCCAAATTTGCCAATGCAATTAGCTGTTCTCCCTCTATACCCTCTATAGATCGCAGACCATTTATAGCCTCATTATTCAATTTAGTATATCCCGAATATTTCTTTTTAGCTTGACTTTCTTTCTGATTCATTAGCTTAGTATTTTCAACTTTACTGGTAACCAACTCATCCAACTTATCTGCAAATTCTTCTTTTTGAGCACTATCTGTTGCTGATTCAATATCAGTTTTTACATTCTGAATCTCAGCATCAATTACTTTATTCTGAGCCTCTAAAGACATTTTTTCAGAATACAGCACCTGCGCCGCTCTATAAGTTTTTACAGCTTCTTTACGAGTTGCATCATATTCTTGATATTCTTCCGAAGATTGAACTTCCTGAACTTCAGCTTGAGAAATTTGACGGATTGGTTTTGGTAACGTTGCAGCACCCGAACCACCTTCTTCTGCAGCTAATACTTCATCCTCTATTTTAGCTAATTCCCTAGACAGTTTTTTAAGGCTATTCGCCTTGTAATCCAACTTATCTGCTTTATGATTCAAGTCATCAACTTGAGCCAATTTGATGTTTGTTTTCTTTTTTCCTCTTACTTTTTCAATAGCTTTTGTTTCTGCCTCAGTTCTTACTTCTGCTGCTTGAACAGTAACTGTCTCTGCCTTTTTTAGTTCTTTTTCAGAATCCCTTTCTTCACCAGGTTCTAATGCCAAAATATTATCGACTGCACGTGCAACAGCTTCTTTGTTATACTGGAGCATCGCAGTTTCTTGCTCCATTAATTCTACTATCTGCTCTTCTTCTCTTATCTCAGCTTCAAGAACTCTTTTGCGTTTCTTTTTGGCTCCATCATACTCTTTTTGCTTATCTTCAATGATAACTCGTTCAGATTCTATTACCGCTTTTTTCTCAGTCTCTTCTTTTTCTACTTCATCAGTATAGTTCGTTACTATAGCTTCAACAGTACCAGAATTCTCCATGTTTAAAACCGAAGCTAACTTGTCATCTTTTTGATTTGGAATAATCTCTCCATTATCAGCATATGCAATTGAAGAAGAAGAAGAAGAAGAAGAAGAAGAAGATTCACTTGAACCAGCATTCATTCCAACACTGCTTGCTAAATTAGAATTAGAACCATTACTGCCTCCTTGTTGGTCAAAAGAATTAGAATTTTGAGCGTTATTTCCCTCAGTATTTCCTGCTCCCTTCAATTGGCTATTACCTTGGTTACTTTCAAATCCTTCAATGCTATCACCTTCACCACTTTTAGGATTTCCTCCTGATTCAGAATTTGAACCGTTGCTGTATTCATTGCCAACTTCACTTTCAGTACCAGTATTTTTTGCTGCTTGCGCTTCAGGCTTATTTTGAACAACCAACTGCGCCATTTCAGATTTTCGTTGAACTTGTACATCTTCAAGCCGTTGCTCTTCTGCTGCCAAATCTTGCGCACTTAACCTTCTTTTCCCTTCAAATACTCGATTCATTTCTGAACGATACTCTGTAGCAATTTCTCCAGCATTTTGATCTCCGTTAGGACTCATTTCATCCAACCTTTCTTTTGAGGATTCCAAATCATTCAACTTAGTATCTCTAAAATCTTCTAAAACATTAATCCTTTCTTGAACTACTGTATACTTATCTTCAGGCGCTTCGTCTTTAATACTTTGTAAGTAGCTAACTTCTTTTTCAATATCAAGCACCCAACTTTGATTTAACACATATGTATTAACTGATTTTGTATATTCATCTTCTTCTTCAGCCAATTCGAAAAACTCTTCCATATAAGCCAAATGATAATTTGATTTCATTTGAGAACGGATCGATTGATCTTCATTTTCTAGGCTAGCTAACGCATTTTCAGGAATAAAAGCTGAGGCCGAATTACCTTCTTCTGGCATCAACTCTTTATCTGTTGCTGATAATGTATCGCCTTCTTCCAGATCAGGAAACAACGCCATTTTTGAATCTATTTCAGGAATAGTCTTGTTTATTGAAGCATATTTTGCGGGAACGGAAGCTACTGCTAATGGTGCTTTAATAACAGCATTCAACATATCAATCTCTTCTTGAGAGCTAATTGTTCTTTTTTGAACAATCATTTCTTCTCCACTTACATGCTGCACAGTTCCGGGAGCTTGAGTTGGCTTTTCATTGTCGCTCTGAAGTTCTTCTTGGGCTTTCTCAATCGCAACTTTTTCTGCAATGGTCATTGTTTCTTCATCAATCTCGTTTGTAATTTCCGAAGAAGTACCAAAATCGGCAGCATTATTTACTTCTTGAGGACCTGACGTTTCCGTCGAGGAAGAATTAGTAATTCCACTAGTTTCAGAAGCCTTGTTACCAGAATTTAAATTGACTGAATTACCACTAGCAGTATTACCTCCGTTTGAGACATTACTGGCTATCAGATTACTGCCCGTTGATCTATTTTCATTTACAGAGCCAGTGCCATCAATCAAGTTGGGGGCTAAAGCTAATTCTTTATAATTTTCATTTCTTTCCAACTCCTCAATAATTGCATCAAAAGCATCTAATTCGGCCTCTTCCTCTCTTGCTTCCGCCTCTAAAACAATTAACTCTTGTTCATCTATTCTACTTTTTTCTTGCATAGCCAATTGCGCTGCTCTTTCATTCACTAAGTCCTCTTCTAGTGTTTTCATTTCTTTACCTCTAGCTGACTTAAGTGCGGTTTCTTTTTGACTAATTATTTGTTTTGAATCTTCAATTTCAGCGTTTAATGCAGCCAATTCATCTGCGAAATGTTTATGTTTTTTTTCTTCCTTTTTATGAGCAGCTTCAGCTTTTTCTCTTTCATCATAGATATTATAAGCTCGATCGGCCTCAGCTTCTATCAATGCATTATAGTCACCCACAGCAGCAGATCCAGAAGCAGTATTTGAAGCATCTAAATTGCTTTGTTTTTCAGATCCAGTGGCAACGGTTTGCTCTAAGGCTGATGAGTTAGCTAACAAACTATTAGCTGCTCTCTTAGCGATAGTTGCTTGACGCTCTAATATTTCAGCCTTGTTCAGTTTAACCTGAGCATCTAAATATTCAGACGAATTCAGTCCAACCTCAGTTTCTATATCGATTAATGCCAATTCACTATTAGCTTCTATTTTCAGTTGTTCGGCCTGTGACGATTTCCTGTCAGCTACATTCTCAGCAGATTCACCCTGAATCGCAATCATTTTTGCTGAATTTTTAGCCACCTTAACATTGTCTTGCATTGAAGATTCTATTTCCTCTTTGCTTGAACTGGCTGACGGTTTTAGATTTACCGTTGAAGAAGCTTTTGCTCCTACCACAGAGGCACCTGACTTAGCAGCAATTGCTATCCCTAGTCCTGCATTCGAAACTCCTGAAGAACCTAAACCTACTCCAGATTCTGAATTATTCCCAGATTGATTGCCATTTTCTTGAGCAGATTTTGACGAGCTATTTTCATTCGACGGACTTTCAGTTTTAGCAATTTGAGATCTGTTTTCATTTTGCAAAACTGCTTCGGTACCTCCAGATTCTTCATTCACAACTAACGCTGGACCGTCAGTAATTACATTTGATTCAGAAATATTTTTTTCTCCAGAAATATCACTAGCTGCTTTTCCAGCAGCTTCTGCATTTTGAGCAATCGAAGAGTTATTGTCAATAATGGCAGGCTGTAAGTCAGTTACTCCTATGTCAGCAACAATGGGTGTTGTTAGTTTTGGTTTTTTGTCTTTATACTTATTCTTATTAACTTTTAACTTTGCTTTTTCTTTAAAGAATTCCGCTGTAAGCGCAACATCTTCCTCGACTTCTTGGTCAACTAGATTTTTAATAATCAACTTTTCATTTTCAGTTCCCTGCCCCATAACAAGCATCTCTTGTTTTAATGGTTTAAACGTATTGCGCTCTTGCAAATCAACCTCTCCAGAATGAGTAACCTCACTACCTTCATAATCCACTAGGAATCTAAACTTTCCAACGTTTGGCAGTTTAATTTTATACTTACCATTCGCATCAGTCGGATACTCACCGATTATTGCATTTGTTTCAGCATTTTCAACTCTAATCGATGCGTTTTTGGTTGTTTCTGACGAAAAAGTTCCATAGATAAATGTAAAATCTAAGGGAACTCTTTCCATCTTTATTTGATATACGCTAACCTCTCCAAGAGGTGTTTGTCGCTCTGAAGCAAAATAAGCAGTTTCGCCAGTTAAATTCGGGATAAACAGATAATCATTCGCTGGAGTATTAATGGCAAAGTCAAGGTTTTGAGGTTCAGTCCAACTGCCTGAAGCAGTATCTAAACGAGTAACAAATATGTCATAGCCCCCTAAACTATTATGACCTTCTGAAGCAAAATACAATGTTTTTCCATCTGCAGACATGTATGGATAATCTTCATTGAATTCAGTGTTTATGGATTTCCCCAGACTTATTGGTTTAGACCATGTAGCATCCGAATTTCGTATTGCGTAATAAATATCCTTTCCGTTTTTATTTTCAAAAGTATGACTACTAAAAAATATCTTTTCTGCATTCTTAGGAAAATAGAACAAACTATTTATATCGTTCTTCATTTCATAAGGCGATCTGAATTCATCAGTTTTCACTAAGATTTGACCACCTTGAGCACTCAAATCATATACCTTGTAGAAATCTTTAACCAATGTATTTTTTTGTTCCAATACAATAAGATCGGTAATTGTTTTAAGCAACGTTTTTCCGTTTTCACACTGTCTAATCTGGTTTTCAACAGTATTTTTCTTTATGGTCGAATTATTCGCGGCATTTGTAAACTTCTTGTAATACTTAATCGCTTGATCAAACTCATAATTCAAATGCAATGCTTCTGCATAATAGAAATATGCAATCGGTTCCACCTCAGGTCGACTTACTGAAAACTTAAGGTATTTGATAGGCTTCTCTTTATCCGTTCCTCCGTATAGCAGACTTGCTCCATATTTATAATTATAAGTTGGATCTTTTGGATAATTACTAACCAATGTTGAGAATAATGAAATTACTTCTTTATAATTTTTAGCATCAAACTGATCGTTGGCGCCTTTTATAAGTTGCTTTTCATTTTTATAATCCTGACCAAAACTAGAAGAGTATACTGCGAAAACCATCAACACTAAAAGGTATTTCAAGTTCTGTTTATAAATGAAATTGTAAATCATTGAGTGATGGTAATTATTGATCTTCATCTTCTAAATTAAACTCTTCATAGCCATCAATTCCACTTGGCTTTGACTTATTACGCCCCAATACATTGATATTGGCCTTGCTTTCATTTTTACGTAACAATCGCTCTATGTTCTTTTGATGCGTTATAAGTACCATAATTGCTATGAAAATCGAGAAAATTACTAAAGACGGAATCTCAGACTTAAAGACCAATATAATTAATAAAGGAAAGCATATAGCTGAAATCATAGAACCTAATGAAACGAACTTTGTTAATAAGAATACTGCCAGAAATATGCCGATACAACTGAATGCGGCCTGTGGATGAATGGCAATCATTATTCCAAGTAAGGTCGCAATGCCTTTTCCTCCTCTAAAACCTACATAAACAGGAAAAATATGTCCAATTAAAACACCAATTCCCAGTACTAACTGATAATTAACAAAGTCTGACGTTCTCTCCTGATAATCAACAAAGTAACAGGCTAAATAGACTGCAATCGAGCCTTTAAGAATATCAAACAATAGTACTGGTATTCCCGCCTTTTTACCCAATACTCTAAACGTGTTTGTAGCGCCGGCATTTCCCGAGCCAAATTCACGTACATCTTTTCCATAAAAAATCCTACCCACCCATACCGCCGTTGGAATTGAACCCAAGAGGTATGCGATTAAAAGTCCTAGTATTTCAAATAGTTGTACTTGCTCCATACAGTATGCAAAGAAAAAAAATAAAACGTACTAAAATTGACGAATTAACTGATTCGCCTTGGCTTTAGTCGTAGGAATAAATTTATACTTAGATTGACCTTTAGATCTTTCTTGTTTCGTCTTTTTAGCCTCTTTAATAGCAACATTATACTTATCATTTGTGGACACAGTTTGCATAATCTCAGTAGAGTAGGTGAAAAAATAATATGACTTTCTATCTTTCTTCAATTGCAAAACAAAGCGATCCCCAGATCGTTTTATTTTTATTTCAAACTTACCTTCTACTAGCCTGTTAACCTGATTCTTATATGAATTACCAAGTCCAATTGTACCTGTACTTTGAAAGGCCATCTTTTGCGGGTTCCAGTACAAATTCATGTTGGTAATAAACATCAAGGTAGCTAATTCATTTGGGATTCTTTTCATTTTTCCAGTAAGACCAACATCTGCCCTAATTTTATCTCCAGCCTCTTCTCCAATAAAAGTTTTAAGGCCGTAGCCATATATAGGATTATCATAATCAACTCTTTCATTTTCCGATTCTTCAAAATCTTTGGCTAAAATTTTCATCGCTTTATCTTCAAAAAAGAAATTAAGCAACATAGATGTTTTCAGCGTTACGGAATCATTATTCAAGTTGTGTCTAAGCCTACTTACCGGTCTTAATTCCACTCTTCCTAGGTTGGCTCCCCAAGTATGCTTACCTTCGAAGTTAACGATACATTCTTCCGATTTCAAAACAAAATAATTTCCTGTAAGATTTGGAATATTTATTTTTTGCTCGCTACCCACTCTAAATTCTTTCTGAGCATAATTATATCCCATTACTCCTTGTACACTTGAAATGACTCTATCTGTTGGCTTTAATGGAAGAGCACCAAAAAGAGAATATACTTTGCTTGGCAAGCTTCCCATCATCTGTCCAACATGTACTTTTTTTCCGTTATCTGTAGATGTATTAGAATCTATTGGTATCAAAATATCATTAGGATCAAGGTATGCTGTAAACTGAATCCAAGGTTTACTTAACTGATCACAGACATGAACAACTTGCGTTAAACCTGAAAACGACAACAGTTCTTTACTTGATTCTAGAGCCACCCCGCCATGATAACGAAATCTTGAATTCAATAGAAACTCTTGAGTTTTAGAAATATCACCACTAGCATTAGTTTGCAATTGTGGACTTACAAAAACATTATTAAATTTAATAACTGCAACATTTCCATCTACATCTTTATAATCATATTTCCCCCTGCCTTTAAAAGAAACTGCATTTGAAATATCAATCGTGGCACCGTAAATTCTATGAAATTTATTTTCTCGATTGGCTATAACTTGTGCATTTTTTAATGTCTTTAATTTTGCAGCGCGAAGTACTACGATTCTCCCGCTATCTGGAATTATACGTGAATCTGCTACATCTACATAAGGTACTTTATCGGCAGTTATTATCTCATTTCTAATGTCGAACTTACACGAACTAGAATAGAAGAAAAGACTGTCTTGGTTGGTATTCTCGTGTTTGCTTATGTCAACCAATCTAGCGCCTTCAATTTCTACTTCGCCTCCAGCACCTTCATCAACATTCCGCTTCTTTGCCGTAAGATCTACTATATCATCATCCATGTACCAGCTAAATTCATCCATCCGAGCCATGTATTCATTTTTTCTAAACATAATTTCAGACGACTCTTCACTATTAGCTGTAAAATGCCCTATTCTATCCTTAAAGCTTACGTGCGCATTCATGTTTTTGGTATCAAACCCTAATTCTCCTAGCGATCCTGTTTTTAATGCAAAATCAGCAGTATCAGCAAAGAATTCAAAGAATTTAAATCGTATTTCATTTGAAAGTGTAATTGCTTTATCAAATTCAAACTTCCCTCTCTTGTTGCCCTTTCCTGTACCAATCAAACTATCAGGATTATAAATCAAAGTACCTTCAAAAGTCCTATTAGCCTCATACATTGAAAATGGCGAACCATAATTTGCAACCGTCATTGTATCTTGATAAGGATGCCAATGCCATTCGACATTTACGCTCTCTACATTAGGGTATTCCGGTGGGCCTGGATATTGTGATTCGATTACAAATTGCTGTGCAGTTGCATATGCAGAATCTGGATGAAAGAAAAAACTCTGTGATTCAGTAGTTGAAGTTATATAATCGACATAACCTGAACCTTTTAATCCCTCATGACTTAATAAAATATCTGCTGTAAATATTCCTTTACCACCATACATGGGCATTCCCTCTTCAGGCGTAGGATGAATAAATCCTAAAGAAAAATCAGTCTGTAAGGAGAGTACTTCTTCAAATTCTTCAAATACTCCTGCACTCTTAAAACTTCCAGCAAACTGAATACTTGAATTCTCAAAGTTATCCAGACTATCAAATTCAAATGGTTCAAGCTTAAAATAAAAATCTTCTCTGTCATAAACACCACCTTCAATTTCAGGTCGATCGTAATAGGTATATGAATCATTATAACTGGTAAATACTGGCCAGCGCTTAATGGCGCGTTTACCTGATTTGTTATTGAATTTATCTACTTCAAGTTTTCCATTAATTTGTTCAATTACCGTTTTCACTCGTTTCATAGTAGGCTTTCCATACCGGTCCATTTCCTCAGTTTCGACGTTAATTCTCATGGAATCAATAAGTGGCATTTTGATTTGAAAAGAATCATATTGAAACTTAAAATCACGCCCAAAAAACTCTAAGTTACCGGCTACAACAACACCGGAAAAATCAAAATCTCTATTTGGACGGAGCAGTATTTCACAATTCAGTGGATAGATTATCACATTATGTGAATCGCTTAAGTTTATTCCACGAACTCCATGTATCTGCATGTAAGAAGAATCTAAATTAAAATCTGCATTATTCTCATTACCAACACACTGCTTATCGTTTCTCTTAGGTGGATCAGATACAAATTGAATAATATCATAATCCCTCTTCCTTAGCCTATCCTGAACGTAATTAAAGGTTTTCGGTAAAATCCTCACCATTTTAGTATCGTAATCGTATCGAACAAATCCTACATTAGAGAGCACCATTAATGACCGTTGCACCTCCACAAATGGCAGACGCCAACAAACAGCAATGTCGGTAGCCGTCATTTCATTGCTACCCATTTCTTCAGCACATTTTTTTAGAATCACCAAAGGATGACGATTATCCAAACCATACAATTCATCATATCGATAGGCTCTATAGTAGTCTCTAGATTCAAATAAAGCCGAGCGATCCGTATTACCTAATATTGGTTTTAAATGAAACATATTTCCATCTATATTCCACTCTATCTCCTCAACATGCATGTCTAAATTATGGAAATGGTTGAAGAAAGGTGCCTTAGAACGACCTACTTTATTTCGATAAAGCGTCAATGTTCTTTTACTGTTATCAAATTTAAAATTTAACCCTGGATGAAAAATAGTATCGCCGTTAATGTATATCAAAACCTCAGCGGGATCTGCTGTTAATTTACTTTCACGTATTACGAAGGTGTGCGCATAAGCCTCAATAAATGGTTTTCCATTTCTATTAATTACCACACGTGCCAATTTCTCGGCACTACCTTTACCTATAAAACTTGAGCCTCTTTGAATAAATCCTCCATGGTAATCCACCTTTGGAAAAATATTTTCAATAGCTAAATTGTCATTGTATGAATCGAATTTTGGATAAGAAGAACGTCCTTCCGAAACGTTTGCCAAAACCTTGTCTTCTATGTCTCCCATAAGTTTTGAGGATCCAAAATAAACAGAATTAGTAAAGATGGCCGAGTCTGCTTTGTAACTAGAATGATTCATTTGTACCTGGTAGCCTTTAATTTCAGCTACTACCTGATTTTCTTCATAACCAGCTTTTTGCCAATTCACAATACCACCATATCCTTTCCATAATTTTTGATCCGGATAGTAGGTTCCTTTAGTTACATAAATAGAAGCACTATCCTTCTTGGCTAGACACATTAAATCCAATTCTTCTATGGTAACGACGGGCTCCTTTATATCGTAATCCCAGAATATTTTGTAGTTCGAGTTGTCTGATTTCCATGTTGTAATGTTGGTTTTGTAGAGTGCATTTTCATTAAACAAATACTGACTAAAAATCAGAAAATCATAATAGCGTCGTTTACTCCGTCCCAACAACTTATTGTCTACTGCGTTATGCCAAGAATTAAACTGTTCGATCTCATGATCCGAATTCACGAATGCAATAACCGCCATTAGATATGCCCTAAACTCTGAAAGAGGAAGCATCCGCTTCTCGTTCATCTTATCACAGGTGTTATATATTACTTCGCGGATTTCAGACTCAAAAAAATCACTAAACCAGATGGGCTCAAATTCTTTGATGAATTTCTTTCCTTCATCTTTTCCAACATTCAATTCCTTAAACATATCCTCCAAACGATTGAAGAATCCTATAGAATCATGCGGGAATGGAGAACGGTCCGTTTGTGCCTTTCCAGCAAAGGAAATAAGCAAAAACAACGTAAAAATTATAAGGGAGCGGAGTGCTTGCAAATTGAGTTTTATATTACAACTGACTAATCTATTAACTATTTCTTAAACACGAATAGATTCCAGTTATCTTTCTCTTCTAACGATTCAAGAATTAAACCAACTTCTTTGGCTTTATTCAAAACATGTTCAACGTCATGAGTCATAATACCACTGACCAGTAACGCTCCATCTTTATTCAATGACTTTTCGTAAAGCGGCAAATCAGATAAAATCACATTTCGATTAATATTAGCTAAAATGTAATCAAAAGTTTTTCCTTCAATAAGTTCTGATTCTCCAATTTCAACCGTGATTTTTCCTTCGCAATTGTTGAGTTTAATGTTGTCCATAGCATTGTCAAATGCCCATTCATTATTATCGATTGCTAATGCATGTTTAGCACCAAGCTTAATAGCCAACACTGCCAAAACACCTGTTCCTGTGCCCATATCCAGAACCTGTGCGCCTTCAAAATCAAAATTGAACATGTTCTTTAATACCAAATAAGTTGTAGCATGATGCCCCGTTCCAAAAGACATTTTTGGATCAATCAACAAATCGTATTGGTATTCCTTTTTGAGCTTATGAAAAGTCGCTCTAACGATGCATTTATCGCTTACTTCAATAGGATCAAAATTCTTCTCCCACTCTTCATTCCAATTAACATCATTGATTTCATTGAATTTGTATTCAACTGAATTTTCTTTTAACCATTGAAAATCCTCTAAGGTCTTTTTATCAAAATCCTCTTCTTGAGCATAGGCTAATATTTTCCCGGTCTCTTCTGCAAAACTTTCAAAAGGCAACTCAGCTATTTCTGCAAGAACTATTTCACCATCTAGTTCTTCTGGATTAAAAGTAAATTCTACTTCAATGTATTTCATATTCTAAAATGAGTTTGCGATGGCAATGAAATCTTGAGCATTTAAAGACGCTGCTCCAATTAAACCTCCATCAATATCTGGCTGACTGAATAAGGAAACCGCGTTTGCAGGTTTGCAGCTACCACCGTATAGAATTGGAACATCATTCCCTTTAGTTCCAGATTTTTTTATTAGTAACGATTCGAATAAGAGCATGCACTTCTTGCGCCTGTTCTGCTGTTGCTGTTTCACCTGTTCCAATAGCCCAAACAGGTTCATAAGCAATAATATATTTCAGAAACTATCGACTTGAGACCAACTTTGATAAAACCGCCTTAATTTGTAGCTCAACAACAGTTCAAGTACTTACCTGACTTCCTTACGCTCTAACTCCTCACCAACACAATATACAGGCGTCACTTTATTCTCGAAACAACGTGTTATTTTTTCAGTTAAATCCTGGTCAGATTCATTAAAATAAGCGCGTCTTTCAGAGTGCCCTACTAACGCATATTTTACGCCAACAGAAGCAGCCATATCAGCTCCAATTTCACCCGTAAAGGCACCTTTTTCTGTTTTAGAAATATTCTGTATCCCCACAGCAAAACAAGATGTGTACTGCTGACCTATCGCCAAATCAATAAACAAAGCAGGTGGAATTACTCCCAATTCAGTCTTTGTTGGATACTTTTCTAACTCAGCTTTTAACCCGCCTAAAAGCTCTAAAGCTGAGGCTCTTGTGGTGTTTTGCTTCCAATTTCCTAATAGCAAATTACGTCTCATAGGTTCAATTTAGTGGGTTGGCAAAATTAGCCAAGCTTATGAAAGTGGAAAAATTGATTTTCTAATTTATTTTCGCGGTATGTGGAGAACGTTAGATTATAAAAACCAATGTGATTTATGGAACGATATTTCCATATTCTTAACCGACGAACGAAATGAACTGTTTGAACGACTTTTAGAACATAGAACGCGTCATATTGTTATCGGTGTAGAAGACGTGTTTCACGAACACAACTCTGGTGCACTTATAAGGAGTGCTGAGTGTTTTGGAATTCAGGACGTGCATGTTATGGAAGACGAAAACAAATTTAAAGTTCAGAGGGGAATGGCTATGGGTTCTGAGAATTGGGTTTCCATTAAATCGCACAAAGGAGCAGGTGGTATTTCGAGTTGCGTTGCTGATTTAAAGGCTAAAGGATATACCATTGTGGCAGCTACTCCCCATGAAAAGGATGTGATTTTAGACGACTACATTCCAACTGAAAAAACCGCATTCTTTTTTGGAAGTGAAAAATCGGGGGTGAGTCCTTTGGTATTAGGAAAAGCAGATATTCACCTTAGAATTCCAATTTATGGAGCTACAGAAAGCTTTAACGTATCCGTTTCTTCTGCTCTTATTCTGCAAAATATGCGCTCTAAATTGAACAAAATGGATCGTGAGGTTTGGGAATTATCGGATGAAGAAAAAGTAGCTTTAAAAGTTGAGTGGGGTTTGCGTACTTTGAAAAAACCTGAAATTTTGGTAAATGATTTTTTTCAGAGGAATGAGAAACTATAAACATGTGCTCGAGCGCGATTTGCATCGCGTTCGTTTTATCAATCAAATTTATTATTCTTTGCAATTTCGTAAACTAGCAATTTTCAGCTGGTGTCAACCGTTGCAGAAATTGAAGCTGGAAAAAGACAATTGCGCTTGAGTGAATTCTTAACAATTGTTAGGGAATTGGATTTGAAGTATGATGAATATCCGATCATTTTAAAACGACATCAAATAATTGATAAACTGATTGATATAATTTCTAATGGTGATCCAAATCATAGGTTGGTGAAATTGCGAAACGAAAAATTGAACCAACAAGCATACTCTTTGAAAGAAAGAAAGAAAGAAAGAAAGAAAGAAAGAATAAGCAGTCCGAAACCGAACCTAATTACAAAGTTTAAATACAGAAATACCCCAATGTACTTGAACTAGAATATCATTTAGGTACGATTAGCTTTTTTCTACATTCTATCCAATATCCCTTTATTAATCTTCTTAACCAAACCAGGCCCTTCATATACAAAACCAGTATAAACCTGCACTAAATCACAACCAGCATTCAATTTTTCAATAGCGTCTTCAGCAGAATGAATTCCCCCTACTCCAATGATGGGGAAACTTGCATTTGATTTTTTACGCAAATAGCGAATTACTTCGGTAGATTTATCCTTAACAGGAGCTCCGCTCAATCCGCCCATTTCTTGAACCAAACTCGAGTCGCTTTTTAATCCTTCTCGGCTCAATGTAGTGTTAGTAGCAATAAGGCCAGCAATTTTTGTATTAGCTACAATTTCTACAATATCGTCCAATTGTTCTGTGGTTAAATCAGGTGCAATCTTTAGCAAAATTGGCTTGGGACTGTCCTTTTTGTTGTTCAAGTCTTGCAATGTTGACAGTAACTCGGTAAGTGGCTTTTTATCTTGTAAGGCCCTTAAATTAGGAGTGTTTGGAGAACTAACATTCACCACGAAATAATCGACATGTGGAAAAAGCGCTTCGAAACAAATGGTGTAGTCTTCTGTTGCATTTTCATTTGGGGTCACTTTATTCTTTCCAATATTTCCGCCAATAATGAGGTTTGAATTTCTTGACTTTAACCGCTCAACAGCACCTTCAAGACCTTCGTTATTAAAACCCATTCGATTAACTAGAGCATTGTCTTGGGTAAGGCGAAACAATCGTGGTTTCGCATTACCGGGCTGACCTTTTGGCGTTATCGTTCCTACTTCTATAAAACCAAAACCAAGGTGCGCCATGTTCTTATAAAGCTTTGCTTCTTTATCGAACCCTGCAGCTAAACCAACAGGATTTGGGAATTTTATTCCGAATACCGTTCGCTCTAATCGCTTATCCTTTACTTGAAAAAGTGCGGCAAACAAGGCCTTTGCTCCCGGAATAGCCAACACATTACCCAACATATTTGTTGTGAAATAGTGCGCTCTTTCAGGGTTGAGTAGAAATAATAAGGGTTTAATAAGAAGGTGATACATACTTGTAAATATTTGTCCAAAAGTACACTTCACCATACACGTCTGCATGTTGAAAAGGACTGGTTTATTCACAGATTTCACACATGTTGCAAGCTAAATTTGAATTTATGAGCATTGGTAAACGCTTATTTTGGGTTACCCGCATTCTGATTCTGAATCTATTGCTATGTATTGCCTTTTCCTGGCGGCTTTGGTTTGAATTTGAAGGATTGCCTCAAATCCCTTTATTTAGCTTCTTACCTGCTCTTTTACCACTAGTTCAAAAGATAACTTTAGGCATCACTATCGCTTATTTAATTGCGGTTTTCTTGTATCCTAAAAGTCGGCTACCCCTTGGTATTGGTGTTTTATTGTTAATCATTGTAGGTATCCAAGACTGGAATAGAATTCAGCCATGGTTTGTGCAATGTGTTGGAATGCTGGCTTTACTAATTCCTTTTCAGCGCTTGTATAGAAAATATGAACCTATTGAATACATTTATTTAGCCTTCAGAATAAGTGTAGTTGGCTTTTATGTTTGGGCAGGCATTTTTAAGTTGAATCCTGGCTTCAACGATTATATCATTCCTTATGTTGTATCTCCTATTACCAATTATTTATCGAGCTTTAAAACTGACATTTATGCCATTTCATCTGCATTCCCTTATCTCGAAATTTTATTTGCAGTTGGTATTCTAATTCCCAAAATATCGAAATATTCAGTAATTGGATTAATTGGGTTTCATGGAATCATTCTTTTACTACTAGGGCCAATTGGCTTGAATACCAATTCTGTAATCTGGATTTGGAACCTTGCAATGATTGGGGTTCTTTGGTTTGGAATTGGAAAATCAGAGCCTTTATACAATTCAAAGTTTTGGTTTAAAAACAGGAGTGTTACTTGGCTTTCATTGTGTCTATTTACGATTCTACCTATATTAAATTTCTTTGGTCTATATAATAAAAGTTCTGCTTTTGAAATCTACAGTGGAACAAATTACGTGGCCAATCTAAAGATGTCTTTAAATGGAATTTCTGAAATAAGTAAAACTATAGAACCGCACAGTTATAAGTTCCAAGACTCACTATT
The DNA here is from genome assembly GCA_905181875.1 of Flavobacteriales bacterium UBA6770. Lineage (GTDB taxonomy): Bacteria > Bacteroidota > Bacteroidia > Flavobacteriales_G > Salibacteraceae > UBA6770. The sequence continues at coordinate 227,393 of CAJIZH010000001.1, read as the reverse complement.
CATAAGTACTTACGATTTGTATATAAAGGAGTACAACCTGCCTCCTAATCCAGATCCAAAAGTAATTGCACGATTAGAGCAAAAATTGATTCAACAAATGAAGTAACTCGTATTTATTGAGTCAGCTATCAATCAACAAATAGAAAACGAAAACTGTTGAGCCTGCCCCCAGTGCAAATACCAACCAAAACAACCACACTTTCGAAGCACTTTTAGTTCCTTGATCAGGAAAATTGATTTTCTTTAGTTCATTATTTTCCATATCCAATAGAAATAATGGAATATCAGGCTCAATAAAATGATATTCTAAGTAGCTGCCTGCGTGTATCCCTGTTTTCTATTCGAGGTGCTGCTTTACCCGATTTCACTTCAATAATCTGTTCTTGACCGTTTTTAGAAACTTTAAAATCAGGTGATACCGTTATCTTTTTATCTACTCCGTTTTCCTTTAATGAATAACTCAAAGACACTTGGTAGTCAATGATTTTATAACCGTTACGCTTCAGCCATTTAGCCGCTTCTTGTTCTTTTTGTAGTCCTCGGTTTAATCGACTTTTTATACTTCGGCCTTTAAAATACTTCGCCAGCTTGAGCGCAAACCATCCTCCAGCAATAATACCAAGAAGCATTAGTAGTAAAGCGAAATAAACAGAAAATTCTCCGTCGATCATAACAACAAATGTTATCAAAATTTACCAGTAAGTAGCCAACATCTAATCCTTACTTTTGCAGCCGTAAAACAAAGAACATGTTGGATACCATTAAGGAAGCAATAGAGGACATTAGACAAGGAAAAATCGTAATTGTGGTTGACGATGAAGATCGTGAAAACGAAGGTGATTTTATTGCAGCAGCTGAACATATAACCCCAGAGATTATCAATTTCATGGCTACTCATGGGCGTGGTTTAATCTGTTGTGCATTACCTGAATCGAGATGTAATGAGCTTGGGTTAGAATTAATGGTTACCGATAATACGGCATTGCATGCAACACCATTTACAGTATCTGTAGATTTAAATGGACATGGCTGCACTACAGGTATCTCTGCTTCAGATAGAGCATTAACTGTTCAAGCTTTAATTAATCCTGACACAAATCCAAACGACCTTGGAAAACCGGGTCATATTTTCCCTTTACGAGCTAAAGAAGGTGGAGTATTAAGAAGAACGGGACATACAGAAGCAACTATAGATTTAGCCAGAATGGCAGGACTTACACCAGGTGGTGTGTTGGTTGAAATTATGAATGCAGATGGCACTATGGCTCGCCTTCCTGAGCTCAAAGAGATTGCAGCAAAATTTGATATGAAAATCATATCGATTGAAAATTTAGTAGCGCATCGATTAAAGGAAGAGACTTTGGTTACCAGAGAAGTTGAAGTAAAAGTGAATACTGAGTACGGCGAGGTTTCTTTAATTGGCTATCGACAAAAAACTACTGGTGATGAGCATTTAGCGGTTACCATTGGCGAATGGAGTGAAGACGAGGCTGTAATGGTTCGTGTAAATTCAAGTAGTAGTTTAGGTGCAATTTTTAATGCTTTCAAGCATGATGAACCTACCATACTAAGTAAAGCATTTGAGGCCATACATAAACAAGGGAGTGGTGCTGTTGTTTATATGCAGCAAGGTATTCGTGGTTTAGGGCTTATCAACAAACTAGAAACTTACAAAATGCAATTGGATAAAAATCCTAATCAGGAAATTGATCTCGGATTGCAAATGGATGATAAAGATTATGGTGTTGGTGCGCAAATCATTCGTGATCTTGGAATTCGTAAAATGCGATTGATTACCAATAATGCTAAATCTAGAACGGGTCTTGTTGGATACGGATTAGAGATTGTTGAGAATGTACCGGTGAAATAAATGTTGAAGGTTGAACATTAGTTCCACTATTCTAGAAACTCAACATTATTTTCACTCTTCCTTAACCGCCTTTTGCTGCTCATGTTCAGCTTTTGTTCGTTTTCGTTTATCCTTTCTTTCTTGATTGTTAAACACTTTTTTCCAGAGCTCACCCGCTGAATTAAAATCTTCTCGCAATACAATTCCTACTCCCTGAGTCTGAGCATTTGCACCATCTTGAGTTTCTATCGAAGACCTATTTTCAGTTCGATTAAATACTTTGCCTCGGATTTTTCCATTTTCAGTAATTAAGTACTCCAACTTAAAATCTCCTACAAATTGACCCTGACTTTCTGAATCTGGAGATGCTTCATCAGCTCGATTAACGCCTACATTACTTTCAAGAATCAACCTATCGTCTAGTAATTTTTTAGACAATGCAATCTCAACCTCTCCAGTGTTAATTTCACTCACACCGACATCAAATAACTGGTTATTCATTTTTGCAATCCAATTATTTAATTGATTTGATATTAAATCGCTTGAAGTTGCTACACCAACGCCAGAAGCGCTCAATCCACTTTGTGGTGGAGAATACCGATTGAATAACAGCAGCGAAAATACTTGCTTGTTTATTTCTTCTGGTGTACTCATTTGACTTTTAACTTGCTGTGCAATTCCAGGAGAAGCATTTGGTAGACGAATATCAAAGTCGATTTTTGGCTGAGATAAGCGCTCGGTCATTTTCATCAAACACTCATTGTTTACTTTAGTGGTCATAGTAGAATCGTTCAGAATCTCGCCAAGCGGAGCACGCACATTGTAGATAGCGGTAATATTCATATCTGCATTCAAAGGATCACCATTCCATACAATCGTGCCGCCCTCTTCCAAATCAAATTTCTTACTGAAAAGGTTTTTAAATGTAAAACTGTAATTCCCTCTTGATACACGATACTTTCCAAACATACCAAAGTCTCCTTTAGAGTTTATTTCTAGTTTTAGATTCCCCTCTCCTCTAGCATTAAGTTCGTCACCCGTAACTTCGTCAAATAACATTCGGACTTTTGTTGAAGGATCTACTTTCAAGTTAAACGTCATTTCAATGCCACTTAAATCCATTTTATTTTCATCGGAAGAATCAACCGAACCATCAGAATTCACAAATGTTATAAAGTCACTTTTACCAATTTCAGCCGAACCACTTAGAGGAATTACAAATTCACTACGTTTTGCTGTTTTTGCGTTCAATTCTATAAGCAACTGATCATCATAACCAGAAATATCTAAATCTCCTGTTAAATAGCCTGTTCCATAATACAAATCGTTGTTGTTGGCTGTAGTGTTTAATACTAAAAAGTCAGTCATATTTACACTGACATCATAGTTAATGTCCGAAAAATTGGTGTGATAAACAGTCGCAATTGTATTTGCCTTATTCCCATTTTGATCGGTTAATTTCAAATTATCAAACCCAAACCAATCTTCTTCAATACGCAGTTTTTCATTCTTAGCATAATAAGTAGTATTTAAATATTTCACTCTGAAACGTGAATCCATTAAATCGAATTCCCCTTGTAAAACAGGTTGATCAAATTCTCCACTTACACCTATAAATCCAGAAATACTACCATCTAAACTATCCATAAAACTTCTGGTAAATGGTTCAAGTGATTGCAAGTAAAACCCTTGTGTCCCAAGCTTTAAATCCAAATTATTTTCTTCTCGGGTTGGGTAAATAAATCCGCTCATTTTTAAGCTGTGAACAGTGTCAGGAATCAAAATATCGGGTAATCGAATCAAATCAAAATCTACCTCAGCGCGTTCCAACGCATTGTTCCATTCAGAAACCAATTTACCACTTCCTATAGCCATCTCATTCAATTCTAATCCATCAATAGCAACATCCATAAGGATAAGAGGACTTGTAGTAGTTTTATTTGAAATAATTCTTCCCGATGATGTTCCTGCCAGTTTAAGGTCGCTTCGATTAAGTATCCTGCCAATATTTGAAAGGTTTAAATCGTTAAAATCCAATTGAATTGAATCCGATAAACTTGGACCAATTACACCATCAAGTTTGATGTACTTATTGTGGCTATATACTTGTAAATGGACAATTTTCAATAAATTACTGTCAATTTCAACATAGTTATCAGGTGCAAATCGCCATACTGAATCTGCAACTTCAACAAAGGCATCATAAATGCGAAAACCAAAACTTTTTGGAGAATTAACTTTACCTCCAAGATTGACTCTTCCTGCATATACCTTATCTCCTGTATTGTAGTAATTTAAATAAAGATTTATAGAATCTTCGTTAAAATCACACACGAGATTTAGGTTTTCAACTCTTATATTCTTATTCAGAGCTACAGTATCCGAAATCAGCTCAACATGAAAAGTTGAGTCTAAAAATCCGCCATTTAATTCAAAAGAATCGACCATTAAATTAGCGTAAGAGAAACCCTCAGAATTGACAGAAAAATTAAGTTTAGGAGGGTCTAGAAAGAAACTAGAACGAACTACCAAATTACTATTTAAGCTCAACTCAGGCAGAAAAATACTGAATACATCGTTCAGATTTTCATTCAAATTGGCATACAAAACCAGACCTCCTTTATTTTTATTTACATCGTATTGATTTTCAAAATAAGCAGGCAAAGCATTATCCAAAATTTTAGCGATTGCTTCATCGGCCCCTTGCAAAATCGCATCTCCTTTTAGAGAAATATCTCCCAAAGAACTCACTATATGTATTTCTCTTAAGCTATCCTTCACAAAGGATTTCACACTCATTGTGTCTATGTACAGTGTACTGTCATTTTCCTGATAATAAACATGTGAAAAAAGAGCAGAACCCATAATGGTGTCAATGCTAGACCCAATTACATTAACGTCCATATTCCCGCTAAAAAATGCGCTAGAATCGCGATCATAAATACCCAGTAAAACAGGGAATAAAGTGTCCATTTGCAACTTAAAACGATAGGTATCTCGTTTTGTCAAGACATTTAAAGATCCGTCAAAATTCAATTTACACAATGGATCATTTACATTCAATTTTCCATTAAAAAGACCTTTTAAAAATTGGCCGTCTATAGTTACATCCTGATAACGATATCCTTTAAAATCAAAAGTTGAAACATTTCCCTTTGCCTCTACATTAGCAGATTTTGCAGTTGTTCCTGTTCCATTTACTTTAAAATTTCCAGTCACCAAATTTAAGTTTTGATTGTCAAACAATTTACCCATTTGAAATCTTTTTAATCCAATAGCTCCTTGATAATTGATTTTATTAGCATTTGCATTCACTTGAACATCCGACTTGATTGTCCCTAAATTGGTGGCGAAGTTTGCATCAGCAATGAAGTTTTTAATCGTGCCAATATATTTACCATCTAATTTAGCATACCTCCACTTCTTCAATTGGGTAGGAAGTTTTACTGTATTCGAAGCCGAAAATGGCGCTAATGGAATACGCTCAAGGTCAGACCTTAGCAAATAACCATCTGATAAATAAAGGTTTATTTGTGTTGACTTTATTTCCGGAAGTCCATGAATGTCCATTTTACCTGTCAAAAAAGTAGACTTCCCATACTCTAGTGTAAAATGTTCCATTTTAAAACTACTTACAGTTCCTCGGTAAACACCATCAATTCTAATCATTTCATCCATTCCTTCTAGTTGAGGAACAAAGAATGCTAGGTCATAACTGCTGAGAGAAGCTGCATCTAACACGGCTATCATTTCTACATCATGTATATAATCTGAAAATGATTTGTATGCATTGTGCTTCATTGCATAATTACCTGTTATTGATGTTTTCGGCGTCCTGATCGTTAATTTATTTAAGTCAATTACAGTATCATTCAATGTGAATTCTGTTTTCAAATTTGTCAATTCAAATCCGGATTTATCACTCAAACCCAACGTTGAAATAGAAGCAGTAATCTCATCTGGCGCAATTTGAACATCTTGTAAAGAAGCCGAAATTTTTCGCGCCTCTATATGCTGGAAATTGACTCCATATGCCGTGTCAGGAAAATTGAAATCATTCCAATGGAAAAACACTTTATTCATTCTTACAGTCGCAAATTTAAGCTGGTAATCTATCGCAGAGGTATCTCTTGAATTACTGGAAAATCTATCAATTACAAATTGTAAATTAGAAATGCTATCCCCATCGTGTATAGAAATATAAAATTTGGAGTGATCAAGAATGACGCTGTCAAATTTCAATTCAAAAGGAGAGACATTCCAATCTCCGAGGTATACTTTTAATGAATTGGCAAAAAGTAGAGTATCCTTTTCCTGATCACTTAGATAGAGCCCGGAAACCTCCACAACTGAAAATGGAGTAATTGCAATGCGCTCTAAACCGAAATCTACAGTATCCTCTGCAAAAACGTAATTAAGTGCTTTTTTGGCAATAATTGTCTGAACTGCAGGAAGAAACAATAAGCTGAGTACTATAGCCAATAAGGCGACTACTCCTGTAAGACCGAAAGAGAAATATTTTACTGCTTTTTTGATAGCTTTGAAGCCTTAATTTCGTGCAAAAGTAGAACAATTGAAATCAGATATTTTCATACTTGCTATAGAGTCTTCATGTGACGATACATCTGCTGCTGTATTAAAGAACAGAACGGTTCTTTCTAACGTTATTGCGACGCAAAAAATTCATGAGCAATATGGTGGTGTGGTTCCTGAGTTAGCATCTAGGGCTCACCAAAAAAACATTGTTCCAGTGGTTAAATCCGCAATTGAAAAATCTGGAATCACTATAGATCAACTTAATGGAATTGCTTTTACTCGCGGTCCGGGTCTTCTTGGATCTTTGTTGGTGGGTACCTCCTTCGCCAAAGGTCTTTCTATAAATCTTGGAATTCCGTTGATTGAAATAAACCATATGAAGGCGCATATTTTAGCGCACTTCATAGATAATAATAACTACGAACAAGAAGTTGAATTTCCCCTGCTTTGCCTAACCGTTAGCGGCGGACATACTCAATTGGTTGTAGTTAACTCACCATATGATTTTAAAGTTGTTGGAGAAACCATAGATGATGCAGCCGGTGAAGCTTTTGATAAAATTGCCAAAACCATTGGTCTTCCATATCCCGGCGGTCCCTTGATTGATAAACTAGCAAAAGAAGGCAACTCTAAAGCTTTCAAGTTTCCGATTAGTTCAGTAAAAGATTTAAACTACAGCTTTAGTGGATTAAAAACATCGGTGCTGTATTTCTTGCAGAAAGAAGTAAAGAAAAACCCTCATTTTATTGAAGAAAATAAAGCCGACTTATGTGCTTCAGTTCAGTTTACTATTATACAAACACTGCTAAAAAAACTGATTAAAGCCATTGAAATCTACCAGCCAAAAAGCATTGCTTTAGCTGGAGGTGTCTCTGCAAATAGTGAATTGCGTTGCACTATAGTTAATCTTGGAAAAGAATTAGGAATCCCAGCATTTATTCCTGCTTTTGAATATTGCACCGATAATGCTGCTATGATAGGAATATCAGGCTATTATAATTTCTTGAACGAGGAATTTTCAAATTTAAAAGTAACAGCATCTCCAAGACTTTCAGTATGAGGTTATTACTATTATCCTCATTATTGGTTTGTAGCTTTTCACTAAGTGCCCAATTCGAAGAATATGTTGAAGAATCTCATGAACCCACTAAGCAAAATTCGGGACCTAAATTCGTTTTCAAAACGAACCCTCTTGCCGTTTTAAGTGGTGAAATCCCGATTTTCGCCTCAGAATATAGAGGGGTTATAGAGTACGTCGCTGATTATAAATCCTCTTATACTGGTGGAATCTCATTGTATACGATGAGTCCTTTCCTTAAATCTTCTTTAGAACAAGATTCATCATTTCAGAATGCGAGAATAACTGCCCAAGATTTTGCCTTGCTTGGTTTTAGGTTACAATTGGGATATAGACTCTACCCATTGGCAATGGTAAATAAGAATGCGATTGAAGAAACTTTTCCACCAAAGGGCCTCTTTCTTTTTGGTCTTGTTTCCTACAGTGATGCTCGACTGTTTCAAAGAGCTAATAGAAGCGATCAAATACAATTTTCACATCTTAATATAACAGCCAACGCTGGTTATCAATTTGTATTTGATGAATTATTTACCCTTGATTTATACCTAGGTACAGGTTATAAAAAGAATCAAATTATTGAAGTTTCTAGAACTAATAGAAAAGTAATTAATGATGATATGATTAATGATTTGTTTATCTATAATAGTAATCTTAAAATCAATCTTGGAGTCAATATTGGGATCGTATTTTAACAATCAACTGGATCAATTTTTTAATATTAAATGCTATGTGCAACAGATTTAAGTATTCCTATATTTTTTGGTAAAGAAATTTAAAAATCTAGAATTAGATCTGAATTTGCACGAAATCCAATATTAAAAGTTCTATAAAATTGCATATTTTAGTTTACTAAAACTTAAAATCAGCCTATAAAATCATTCAAAATAGCAAAAATAACGTGTATAATTCTCATTTCGTTATTTGTAATACCAATATTAATTTCCCGTAACAAAGGCTGCACAGATAAGGGAGCTACTAGCTATGACGAAAAGGCTAAAAAAGACGACGAACCTCTGTTTTTCGCGAAAAAACTAACTCAACAAATAATGCCTCTGGTGATGGAGGTGAGCTTTATTTCGTCTTGAAGGATACTCCAAAAGAATTCACTGGTGTTGAAATTTACGTACATACTGCATATATAGTATTATTGCAAAAAGGGTTTATGTGAAATTTAGATTGTGAAACTACTTGTGAGAAAATTCAACAATTAAATCTTTATTAAGGATCTCATAGCTAATATACAGTCGCTATTAGAGCATCGGCCAGTAATAGCGAGGATATTTTATGGATAGCGGAAGAATCTGTCTTTATAGCACACGGAGAATGTGAAGTTATTCTTGCAGATAACTCATTACTTCAACAATCTCAACACCTGATTAACACCTTCAGCCTTAATCGAAATCAAGTAAACACCTGTTGAAAAATCTGAAACATCAAACTCAATGTTGTTTTCACCTGGAGTCAAATACTCATTTCTAGAATGTAATTCACGTCCCATTTGATCAAAAATATTAATATCTGCATTACCAGCATTTACACTAATGAAACTCAAATTTGTATGCCCATTTTCAGCAGGATTAGGAAACAATGAAATAGAAGAAAGTGAATTAAGTTCTGAACTACGAATTGTAAAGTCTTCTGCAGCGGCAAATGATAGATAAGAAGCGTCTTTTAAGTTGAGATTCGCAGAGAAATAAGCTCCCATATCAGCTAATTCAAAGATTACTCCATCAGAATAATCTGCACTAGCGGCCATTATCAAACCTATTTTACCTGTAAATATAGGCATGTCAGCTTTTTCTATTCTCACTGTAACAGCGCCAATATCACCTCTTTCGGTTACTCTCCAAGAGCGTTCTAGAACTTCTAATTTTTCATCTTGAACATCTTTTATTTCATTCCAACTAGTTAATGATTTGTCATTATGGCCCCATAACAGAAACTCGAAATCCCCCATATCTGAACCTGCAATCATTCTAATAATTCCAGTTCCTTTTGCATCTGCATGATAATCAGTCGCACTTATTCTACCAACTCCTGCAACTTCAAAAGGATGAATTGTACTAAAATCGTATCGTATATCTTGTTTTAAATCAACATTGTATTTCGATGCTAAATAATTGGCAACAATGAGTCTTTTAGCTTCTTCAACATCTTCTTTAAAGTAAATCATTTCAGACAGTTTACCATCACCATATCGCTGACCATTATCTTTGCCTAGCCTCAATGAAATGGTATCCTCGCCGTCTCTAAAATAGTCTTGATTTATATTATCGTATGTAGTCTGATTGTCAATTTGAAAGTTGTTTCTCCATTTACTAAAATCGGTTTGAATTCCAAAAATGTGTTGATTGGAAGGATCTACCGCGTCCATGCTTGAGGTACCAACATAACGTCGTTCCTCATCACACACCACACTATAAACCGATTTTGAATTGTTGTTATTATGAATTAAAAAACCATTGTCTTCTCTGCTGTTTGCTATCCAAGTATGTCCTATCCAGTTTTCTTTATTCGATTTTGCTACAGCAAAAAGAGAAAGATTTTCGCCGACAGGGGTAATTTCATTTATTTTTAAAAAACGATTTGGTGGCACAAATTCAACTGCTGGCCAACCATTAATCCCTGCAGTATCCGTTCTGTAAAACGGTCGTGAACTATCAATGTCTTGAGTAGCGAAATAATCTTTTCCCATAAAATTGTTCCAACGGTCAATTTTATCACCGTCATTTTTCAAAGTATCTCCAATAGAATTCATTAAAATATGATCAGCTCGCATCCAAAATACAAGAGAGTTACTATCTCCCACACCACCTGGCCCAATATATCCTAATTGTCCAGAAGGTTTTTGATACTTAACTCTCCAAGTATTTGATTTTTGTGTTGGAAGATTAAAAGTGACATCATTTGCAACAGCATCGGCTATGGAAGCTGATACTCTGCCATATCCACTTGCCTTTATTTCTAATGTGAAACCATCGCCATTTGATGTGAAAGATTGAATCGTTCCATTACTAACTAATACGTCCGTTGCAACAAAACCGATCACTGCTTTTTTGTGAATATGATTCTTAAAGTTAACTTCTACTTGATACGTATCATCATAACTAAAAACACCTTCATTACTTGTTATGTATGCTTTTGCAGGTTCAGGAAGCCCAGCACCAGCAGCCAAGTCACTTTCCCACAATCCACGTCCATAAGTTGCAGCTTTTAATCTACTCAACTTGTGATCCGTAGGATGATAGTAAATATCTATATCTCGCACTCTAGCGTTCATACTTAGACCTGAACTAAAAGATGTCCAATCGGTATCATTTGCTCCTCGATAGAATACACCTGCATGAGATCCAACATATAGATCACGTGTAACCGTATCTACTTTGATAGTGTGCATTGGCACGTCAGGCAATGATCCACTCATATCTGTAAAAATTTGACCACCATCTCTCGAAACTAGAACTTCATTATTTGCGAGCAAGTAGATTGAAAGACTATCAAAAGGATCTGTCTCGAAATCAGAAGAAAGTCTAGTGAACGGGTAGGCTCCACTTAAATCTGTCCAAACAAGATTGTTAGCGTATATATCATCGCACACTATTAATTGTGTTCTGGACCTTCCAGAAAGGCGTTTTAGAGCATACATTCTAGCCGAATTAGTTCTGTGCAGCTTTATTTTCATAAAGTCACCATTCGGATTACTTGCAGCTCCTGTACTAATGTTTGTCCACTTTATATCATTAGTCTTGTTAGCATAAAGGTTTGTAGTTTTCCATATAAACCTACCGCCACAGTACATCGTTTCCTGGGTCATAAGCATCTAATATATAAGGCGTTACCCATGAACCTCGATAATCATGATCAGCCTTAGGAACGTTTTGTGCCGAACCTATGTGTTTTAAATGACGAACAATTCCTCCATATTGAAATCCTGTGTAAAAACGAGTTGAATCAAAATGATCATACAATGCTTGCATTCCGTCAGCACCATAAACCGAAGTCCATTTATAACCATCGTAATATTTAGATCCGCAATCTTGATAACCTGTAAGAGTGTGGTTTCTGTCAAATGGACTCTGGGAAACTGAGTATATAGCTCCGATTCCTAAGTTTGTCAAATCTTCAAAAGAACGTCCATCGTCATAAGATCGGTGAATACCTCCATCATCTAAAACATAGAGTGTTTTGTTATCGGGCGCATAAGTAATAAAGTGATTATCCGAATGAGTATGATGCAACCTAATCCAGGTTAAGCCCTTATCTTGGGATTTGTATAAACGAACATTTCCTGTATACATAATATTAGGATCTACATCTGATATTTCAAATGCAGCGTTATACCAACCTTGTGAATCGTAGTTTACCAAATGAGCGCCATCCTCATTCATAAGCTTCATTGAATCTCCATCATTCAAGGAGTAGTACATCTGGTTCCCACCAAGTAAATACAATTTATTTGGTTCAGCCTTTGAAATTTCTATTTCGTACCTCGTATCCGGAAACAGATTATTGAAATAGTTTTTAATTACCCATGTTTCTCCTTTGTCCTTTGAAACATATAAATACGATCCTCTGCTTGAAGCAGTCCAGTTGGTTGCAAACCAAATATTAGGATCATTTGGTTTCATCTCTAAATCTCTAAAATCACGATTTGCAGATTTTCTCACCCAAATTGCACCTGCATCTGTTGTCTTAAAAACTCCCGTTTTTGTTATACAAATAAAGTCGGTTGAAGAACCAGGAATTTGCATGATTTTTCCTACCGTTTCGTTTTCCATGCCCAAGTTTGAAGACAACCAAGACTTTCCACCATCAGTGCTTTTATAAACGCCTACTCCATCGGTTTCGTTTGCATTTATATCGCCGGTAGCTGCATACATTATTGACGAATTTGTTTCATCAAAAATGATAAACGAAACTCCAAAATTTGGCAGATCATTATCTACATTTTTCCAAGTTGAGCCATTATCTTCGGACTTCCAAATTCCACCTGCAGGTGTTCCTACAAATAAAATGTTAGGATCAGTTGGATGGAATGCAATGTGACTCATTCTACCAACCCCTCTCGAATAATTTTCTTCTTGCCAAGGACCAATTTCGGTCCAACTTCCATTAGCAGATCGAGAAGCATGATTAGAGTAATACTCTTTTGAAGCTCGCATTATATCATTTACAGACCGAATAGAGCCGTCATTTTGAACTCTTGGCTCTACATGATATCTCCAACGCTCAAATTGTTTGTGGCCGCTATGCTTAACCTTTTCATTGCCTGAGCCTTCCCAGTAATCGTCATATGCTTTTACAATGTCAAAGTAATTTGCATTGTCCTGCATCATCAATTCTGTCCATGAAGCATTTTGCGCCGTTACATTAGAAAAACAGGCAACCAGTGCTAAGCATAAATGTAAAATTCGAGTCATAGATTCCACTTAAAAATAAAATCGTCAAATGTAACTATTAAGTATAGCACATCTTAGACCTTTAGAATACAATTGAATAGCTGCTTAGTTGGCTAGAAATTAAAATGGAGCTTTATCATCATCGTTCATTTTAGAACCCATAATCATTCCGCCGTCTTCATCAAATCCGCCATTTGCTTCTAAAGCACCAAAGGCGCCTTCCGCATTAAACTCCTCACGGTTCGAAAATTTCGCAAGCTTTCCTACGAATTTAAGCTTGACAGTATCCAAACTTCCATTTCTGTGTTTTGCAAGAATTAATTCTGCTAAATCATCAGTTGGCAATCCGTCGTCATCTTCTTCAATACCATAATATGCGGGCCGATATATAAACATTACCATATCTGCATCCTGCTCAATCGCGCCAGATTCTCTAAGGTCAGAAAGCATTGGTCTTTTTTCGCCTCCCCTAGTTTCAACTGCCCTACTTAACTGAGAAAGAGCAATAATTGGAACGTTCAATTCTTTAGCTATACTCTTAATAGACCGAGAGATAGAAGAGATTTCTTGTTCACGGTTACCCTCATTACCGCCAGTTGTCATGAGTTGCAAATAGTCAATAATGACCATTTTAATATCGTGCTGTGATTTCAATCTTCGACATTTCGCTCTTAACTCAAATATGGATAAAGCTGGAGTATCATCAATAAATAAAGGAGCATCGGCAAGCTTTGTGATTTTTGCATGCAACTGTTTCCATTCATGCTTCTCGAGAGTTCCTTTTTTCAGTTTATCTTGGGCCAACTCAGTTTCGCTCGAAATTAAACGATTTACCAATTGAGCAGCACTCATTTCTAAAGAAAACACAGCTACACCTTGCCCAAAATCAACCGCAGTATTTCTGGCCATTGATAAAACGAATGCAGTTTTACCCATACCAGGTCTTGCTGCGAGGACCACCATATCGGATGGCTGAAATCCACTGGTCAACTGATCCAAGTCTCTAAATCCAGTTGGAACGCCAGAAACACCACCTTCTTTCTTAGAAACCTCCTCAATATTTTTAATGGACATTGAAATTAATTCAGCCATTTTTTGACTGCTTCTCTTCAAGTTACCTTCAGCAATGCTAAATAAATCTTGTTCTGAACGATTTAAGAGTTCAAATACATCTTGTGTATCATCATAGGCATCACGAATCGTATCTGAAGAAATACGAATCAGTTCTCGAAGAATGTATTTTTGAGCAACAATTCTGGCATGAAACTCTACATTGGCTGCAGAAGCCACGCGATTCGTTAATTGAGAAATGTAATATGGACCGCCTACCATATCCAATTTCCCATTGTTCTTTAACTCTTGGGTAACCGTTAAAATATCAACTGGCTCGGAATTATTGAACAATTGACCTATAGCTTCAAATATATGTTGATGAGATTCTTTGTAAAATGATTCCGGTTTTAGGATATCGATAACATCGTTTAATGCTTCTTTTTCAAGCATCATAGCACCCAGCACAGCCTCTTCCAAATCAACAGCTTGAGGCGGTAATTTACCCGTTTCCAAGCCTTTGAAAACTGTTGGTTTTTTTCGTTGACCCGGCCCTTTGTTCTGCATCACTTTTTTAACACTGTCCATAATTACAAAGTAACGGGATTAAACAGAAATCAACAAATAAAAATGAGATTACAAACAATTGTTTTACACTGAAAATTTAAGTTTTGAACGAGCTTATAAACGAGCTTATGAACATTTTTTGAATAGGCATTGTAAATTACAAAACGTCATTTTAAACTTGACTAACTGACCATTTTAGAAGGATTCAGCAACTCTTAATTATTTGAAATTGGAAAGATGATGAACTAAATTCGGTCTGACTGCCACTTATCTGGATTAGTGCCTCTATTTTTGACCAATATTTTGGTACGAACATCGTTCTTGAATTTATTTAGCTGAATTGGTAAGACTATATCTCATATTCCTTTTTACAACTGCTACAGCCGCTTTATATGGACAGCAGCAAAAAAAAATCTCCTATCAGGTATACTGGACTGATAGTGAGCCGACTAACAAGCTAAAAAAGAACTCTAATGGAAAAAACCTAACAGCCAAGGAATTTGAAATTCAGAAGGAACGGTTGTTCGGAAAACTATCTGCTCAAGGGTACATTTCAAGTGAAATCGTGAAATTTGATTCAACCTCAACACCATGGATCATTGCAGTTGCTATTGGAAAACAATTTGAATGGAAAAAATTAGATGCTGGTAATGCAGAAGAAGGCATGCTCAGTAAAATTGGTTTTCGAGACAAAATTTATCAAAACCGACCAATTTCATCATCTAGCGTAAATGAGCTTTTTGGCAGAGTAATCGATTATTATGAAAATAATGGTTATCCGTTTGCCTCTATTCAATTCGACTCAGTGAACGTGAAAAAGCAGCAAATTGAAGCGCAATTAAAAATTGACAAATCGATTGAAATAACAATCGATACCGTAATAATAACTGGAACAGCAAAAATCAGCAATCGATATTTAAGTAATTACCTAGGGATTAAATCTGGGGATTTATACAATGAAAAATTAATTCGAGATATCCCTTTACGCATTAAAGAACTCGCTTTTACTAATGAATACCGCGCTGCTGAAGTTGAGTTTGGAATTGAAGCAAATTCAACTAAACTATACGTATATATCAACCATAAAAAAGCCAATGATTTTGATGGAATTATTGGTTTTATGCCTGATGATGTTACCGGAAAACTGCTTGTTACCGGAGACATTAAGCTGAAACTTCAAAATGCAATTGGAAAAGGAGAAGTTCTAGATGTAAGTTGGAAAAAAATGCAAACTCAAACTCAAGATCTAAAGGCTAGAATCCAATATCCCTTTTTATTCGATACGCCATTGGGCGTTGATGCATCCTTACACATTTATCGCAGAGACACCACTTTTAGCACTGTAACTACCGATGTTGGCATACAGTACATATTTAGAGGTGGAGATTATGTAAAAGTGTTTTGGGAAAAAGAACAATCCAACCTCATTTCAACATTGGATTTGGACATTGCCAATGCATTACCAGAATATGCGGATGTGATAATAAACTCCTTTGGATTTGGAAGTAAAATTGAAGAATTAGATTATCGGCTTAATCCCACAAAAGGATTTAATATTGAAGGGCAAGTTGGATTTGGCAACAAAGAAATAAGACAAAACCCTTCTATCAATCCGGTTTTATATGATTCTCTGAAGTTAAAAACTACAAGAATTAAGGGACAAGTAACTGCAAGATATTTTATTCCTCTTTTTGCGAGACACACTATAATGTTTGGAAATAACTCAGGTGTTTTGATCAATGAAAATCTATTTACAAATGAATTATTCAGAATAGGTGGGCTTAAAACTTTAAGAGGATTTGACGAGGAATCAATATTTGCAAGCAGTTATTCCGTTTTCACGTTCGAATACCGATTTATACTAGAAGAAAACTCATACTTCAGCATTTTTTATGACCAAGGGTGGTACGAAAATCAAAGTTCAACTGACTTTATTACGGACACGCCCTTCGGTTTTGGAACTGGTATTAGCTTCGATACAAAAATTGGTATCTTCTCTGTCTCCTATGCCTTAGGCAAACAAATGTCCAATCCTATTCTAATTAGAGCGGCTAAAATTCATTTTGGATTTGTAAACTTTTTCTAAATCTAAAACCATGACGAACCATTACCTTTGTCGGATGCGCATTTTTCACCTTTTGGGTATTATAATATTAGTAAGTTGTCTAGCCTGCTCCTGCACTACAACCCAGAATATGAGCAAATACAATTTCGCTAAATTGTACAAAGGCTCCGAGCTTATTATCAAACCAAAATTTACTATTTTTCATGAGACAGAAGGTAATTCAGAGGTTCATTTTCAAATACTTAGCAATGGATTATTATATAACAAACCTGAAAATTTAAAAGATTATACCGCTAATCTAAAATTCATGTATTTGCTTTACGAATCTTTTACTTCAACCACCATAATTGATTCGTCGTCTTTTGTCATTTCCGATGTAAATAATGAAAAAGTTAATAAATCCATTACTGGCATGTTTAACATAAAAGCACAGTATCCTAAGCGTTACATACTTAGAGTAATTGTAAAAGACTTGAACCGAGATATTGAGGAAGAGCAGTTGATTCAAATTGATAAAACTTCTCGTCAGAACAGGCAGAACTACTTCACGGAAAACGTAAAAACTCAACAGCCAATGCTGAGTTATCAAATCAATAATAATGTTGCGATACGTATCACGCACAACGACAAAATGATCAAACGCATAATCGTAAAATACTACGATAGAGAATTTCCACTTTCTCCACCTCCATTCATAAGTTATAATGCTAAACGATTTGACTTTGAGCCCGATAGTTTCTATTATGTGACTTTAGACGAGAATAGTTCCTTTGAAACTAATTTTATGCTAGAAGGATTATATCATATTCAGTCAGATTCAACGGCTACAGAAGGATTAACCATTATGCGAGTTGACAAATACTTCCCCGCAATTAAAAAGCATGAAGATATGCTGCCCTCACTTCGATTTATTAGCACTAACAAAGAATATAAAGCCATATCTGAATCGATAGATTCGCAAGACGCTGTAGATGAATTTTGGCTGGATAGAACATCAAGTCCAGACAAATCGAGGGGATTAATACGTAACTATTACAGTCGTATTGAAGATTCGAATGAATTCTTTACTTCCCATGTTCCTGGTTGGAAAAGTGATAGAGGATTAGTGTACGTTGTATTTGGGCCTCCCGATAATATTTACCGATCAGTATCTGGCGAAAGTTGGATTTATGGAAACAACAAATCTCAACCCAATTTAACTTTTAATTTTACAAAAACCTTTAACCCGTTTAGCGACAATGATTTTAGGCTTAAAAGAAGTCCTGAATACAAATCATTTTGGTACAATGCGGTTGACACTTGGAGACAAGGAAGAGTATATAACTATTAGAATGCAAGAAGAAGAAGAAAACGATAATCTGATTTACGGAATTCACCCAGTTAAAGAAGCAATTTTAACTGGAAAAGTGATTGACAAACTGCTAGTCCAAACAGGACTTAAAGGAGAAAACGCGACCGAACTTAAGCGTATGGCTCGAAAAGCAGGTGTAGTAGTTAAGGAAGTTCCTGCTGAGAAATTATTTCGATTAACACCAAAAAATCATCAGGGTTTCGTTGGGTTTGTCTCTCCAATTGAAAATGGATCTATTGAAGAAATACTGCCCAAGTTAATTGAAGCAGGTATTGTACCTAGAATCTTAATTCTTGATGGAATTACAGATGTCAGAAATTTCGGGTCTATAGTCAGAACTGCCGAATGCATGGGAGTTAATGCAATCGTTTTACCGGCACGAAATTCTGTACCCATAAATGCTGATGTTGTAAAAACCTCTGCTGGAGCGATCTTCAATTTACCGATATGTAAGGAAATTCATTTTGGAAGTACTATTGAATTTATTCAAAGTTGCGGTGTAAAATTGGTTGCAAGCTCAGAGCAAGCAAAAGATAATATTTATCAAACTGATCTTACAGGGCCAATTGCCATTATCATGGGAGATGAAGGCGAAGGTGTGCATCCAAAAACATTAGAGAAAGTAAATCACGTTGCTAAAATTCCGATGGGAGGCAAAATGGCTTCACTCAATGTTGCCGTTGCGGCAGGAATGATTTTATCGGAAGTAGAACGACAACAAAATTTTAAATAATGATTGGTAAAGTAGGAATCATAATGGGCAGTAAAAGTGATCTGTCTGTTATGCAAGATGCAGCTGACGTTTTAAAAGAACTTGGAGTTGAATATGAACTAACTGTTGTTTCTGCGCACCGCACGCCAGAAAGGATGTTTGACTATGCTAAAGAAGCTTATGGCCGTGGACTAAAAGTAATAATTGCAGGTGCAGGTGGAGCTGCACATTTACCGGGAATGACAGCTTCGTTCACTTCGCTGCCTGTTATTGGAGTACCTATAAAATCGAGTAACTCCATTGATGGCTGGGACAGTATTCTGTCTATACTGCAAATGCCAAATGGTATACCTGTAGCTACCGTTGCTCTTGATGGAGCAAAAAACGCTGGTATTCTTGCCGCTCAAATGATTGGCGTCCATCATCCTGCAATCTATAAAAATATAGAAAAATTTAAAGCGGATTTAAAAGCTAAGGTTTTAGCTTCTGCTAAAGAAATGGAATCTAAGCAATAGCTTAACCTAATCGAAACATGGAACAGAAAGCATCTTCCTATTTTTCAGAAATGAAAAATTCTATTTGGGTGGTTTGTTTTTCAATGTTTTTGCTAACCTCCTCTTCGATATTCGCTTCGAATAATAATTATCCGATTGGCTCCCGATCTTCCGCAATGGGAAATGCTTCGAGTACTTTCGTAAATGTATTTTCAAACTTTCATAACCAAGCTGGCCTTGCTGGTATAGCTCATTTTGGAGTTGGAATAGCATATAAAAATAACTTTCTGTTAAGCGAAACTGGTCTAAAATCGGCTGCTTTAGCCATTCCAATAAAATCTATTGGTGTAATTGGAATCAATGTTTCTTCTTTTGGGTTTGATCAATATGCGGAAAATAAATATGGTCTTGCTTTCGCAAAAAAGTTTGGAGATATTATTTCTATGGGCCTACAGCTCGATTACATGCAAACTCGATTTACTGAGCCTTATGGCAGTGAAGGTGTTCTTTTTGCACAGTTTGGAATTCGAGGCAAACTCACCGAAAACTTAGTTTTAGGTGTTCATGTATATAACCCAACCAGAACAAGCTTAAACAAAACCTTAAACGATAGAGTTCCCACCATCCTAAAATCAGGAATAAGCTATCAGTTTAATGATAAACTCATAACTGTTTTTGAAATTGAAAAAGACTTAGAAGCAAAAATGAACGTGAAAGCTGGAACTGAATATAGCGTTCATGAAAAGTTTGATGTACGATTCGGGATAAATTCTTTCCAACGTAAAGTTTCCTTCGGTACTGGAATCAATCTTGATGATTGGGAAATAGACATAGCCTCAGAATATCACCAGGCATTGGGCTTTATACCCAATATGACCATTAGATGGCAACTGAATCGCAATGATTAAATGGAATAAGTACATATTGCTTATTGCCTTTTCCTTGGGTTCGTTTTTAAGTTTTGCACAAAAAGAAAAACTGGAAAAAGAATCAACCAAAATAATTGAGGATAGAATTGAATACCTGCTGCAATCTTTAGAGGCAGAGGAAGTTGATTTGACCACACTTTTTGACCAACTTTACTTCTATTTGGAAAATCCCATCAATCTAAATGACGCAACTAAAGAAGAATTAATTGATCTTCAATTATTGAATGATTTTCAAATCCAAGCTCTTCTTTACTACCAATCGAAAAATAGAGGATTTGCTAGTGTTTATGAACTTCGAACAATTGATGGGTTTGAACCCGAAATAATTCAGCAAATACTTCCTTTTATTAACGTTCAACCGATTGTATCGAAAAGAAAAATTCGGCCAAAAAATGTATTAAAATATGGGCGACACGAACTCATTGTGCGTCACGTAAGAACATTGCCAACTTCAGTAGGATACAATGAAGTAAGCGATTCAATATTGGCCGCAAATGCTAATGCAAAATACCTAGGTAGTCCAGATAGGGTTTATGCACGTTATCGCTTTCGATACAGTAAAACTATAAGCGCAGGAATAACAGGTGAAAAAGATCCTGGAGAAGAGTTTGCTTCAGGAAGTCAACAAAATGGATTTGATTTTTATTCGGCACATTTGTTTTTACAAAACATAGGTCCAATAGACAAGATTGCTATTGGAGATTACCAATTGCAAATGGGCCAAGGTTTGACTATTTGGTCAGGTTTTGGTTTTAGAAAATCCCCTACTCAAACAGTAAACATAAAACGATATGCACAGCAAATACGTGCTTATACCTCTACTGATGAGAATAACTTTTTGCGCGGAGCAGCAGCGGTTCTGGGTACAGATAAACTAAAACTTACAATCGCCTATTCTCAAAAACAAATTGATGGAAACCTAAACCTTCAATTAGATACCTTGACAGGTGAAAAAACATCAAGTTTTAGTTCATTTCAAGCAAGTGGAATGCACCGTTTACCATCTGAGCTTATAGATAAAGATGCCATTGAAGAAAAAATTATTGCAGCGCGGCTAGGTTTAGATTTAAAAGGGTTTCAAATTGGGGTCTTAGGTGTTCAATCAGAATACGATCAAACATTGGATAGAGCTCTTACTTACTATCAATTTCATGAATTTGAAGGTGATAAGCTCACCAATATTGGGGTTGATTATCAGTGGACACTGGGAAAATTTCACTTTTTCGGGGAAACGGCACAAAGCATTGGAGGTGGCAACGCAACCTTGAATGGAGTATTAATGAATCTAGATAGTCGTTTAAAAATGAGTGTTTTACAACGCTACTATGCCAAGGATTATCGTTCTCAATTTGCAAATGCTTTTGGTGAGAAAAATGGAGTTCTAAACGAAAACGGAATCTACTTTGGAGTGGAGATGTACCCCATCAAGAAAGTAATCTTTAATGCATTCTATGACGTCTATTCGTTCCCTTGGCTTTCCTTCCGAGCCGATGCACCTTCTGGGGGCCAAGAATTTAGTGGACAACTAACCATTAAGCCAAAACGTGGGCAAGAAGTAATTCTGCTCTATCGTCATGAGACTAAGGAACGTAATGCACCAATAGAAGAAACAACTGTTACGAATGTACTTTCAGATGAAAAATCAAGTCGATATCGCTTCCAATTTAGTGCAAAC
Organism: Flavobacteriales bacterium UBA6770; assembly: GCA_905181875.1. Classification (GTDB taxonomy): domain Bacteria; phylum Bacteroidota; class Bacteroidia; order Flavobacteriales_G; family Salibacteraceae; genus UBA6770. Next base: position 205,688 of record CAJIZH010000001.1, on the reverse strand, counting down.
ATCACCGATTGGGTTGGATTCAGAACTCGGATCGAGGTGAGACAATTTGAGCATGCACCAGAAAGTTTAAGTATTGGCTATTTATATTATAATGACCTTTATTTTAATATGTTAGATGATAAATTGACCCTAAAGATTCGTTATGCATTATTTGATGCACCCGATTACAATGCACGAATCTATGCCTACGAGCATGATTTATTATATCAATTTAATGTCCCTGCTTATTACCTAACAGGGAGTAGGATTTATGGCGTAGTTCGCTATAAAATATTAGAAGGTCTCACCTTAAATTTCAAGATTGGCCAAACCTTCTTAGCTGATAGAGATTACTTTGGAAGTGGTAAGGATTTGATTGAAACCCGAACACGTGCAGAAATAAAAAGTCAGATTATTTGGAAGTTTTAAGAAAAAAAAAGCTCTTGAGATTCAAGAGCTTTTTTAAATAATTTTTAGTTCCCTAATTAATAGAACACTCAGTTTTAACTTCAGCATCTCCTGATCCTATGGTAATATCACCAGCATCACAGAGTGTTTCAGACGTTTTCTTTGTTCCTTTCACTGTACTAATGTTAGTAGTAGATCCTACAATTGGATCGGTTGTAACACATGTACAATCATAATCTTTTGTACAAGAAGACATTCCTATAAATAGTGCTCCCGTAGCTAATACAATTATTAATTTTTTCATTTTCGTTATTTTTCTATTCACTACAATAATAAAGGAAATTTAGTTTTAACTTATGATAAATTAAGAGAATACCCTACTCTTCTATATAACTTGAAATCCTGGAAATTTCATCATAAGAGAATTCAGATCCTGACCAACGCTTTAAAACTTGCCCATCTTTTATCAGTAAAAACGTAGGAAGAAGTCCTTTAGTAAATTTAAAAAAGCTCTGCTCACGATACATTGTGTAGGGTAGGTTACTATTCGATTCAAACCGAAACTCAGTCATTTTCTCTTCGTCTCCTATAAAGAAAGCATGTATTCGTGGAAGCTCATGTTTCTTATCTGCAACTGACAGTTTTTGAGCACCCACCTTACAATGAGGACAAGTTATGCTTAGAAAAGCAATCAGATATTCTCCTTTTTCAATATTAAACGGGATATGCGTTTTGATAGTATCTGGAATCAATTCCGTTCTTAATTCATATGGATACTTGGTTTCGTCAACAGAAGAAAAATATCCATCTGGCGGATTTAGAATGAAGGGCATTGCAATAATTCCTAACCCTCCTAAAAGATAAACCCATTTAAAGTTTCTTTTTGTTGTAACAGATAGTCTCAATGCTCCCATTATTATAATTATAAGAAGCGCATTTTTTAAGAGTGACTCAATTGGAGTCATACTGAATTGGGTACCGAAACAACCACAATTAATATCGTTACCCCTAAACCACCACAATAGCAGAAGATAAACAGAAAAAAATAACGTTAGATAAAGACCAAATTTTAAAACAAGCCTTGTGTACTTAGTATTAAAAATAAGTGCTAATCCTATAAAAACTTCTAAAGCAATGAGCACTCTGGCAACATATGGAGCCAAAGACCATGGAATTATACCGGAATCTACTAGCGTTAATTCAAAGGGCTCTATCGGTGCTAGTTTTAACCAACCCGAAACTAAAAATACAGTGGAAAGGAGAATTTGAAGGAAATACCTATAAACAAATTTTTTATCGATCGTCATGTTCAATCTTTTACCAAACGTGTTGTTTCAGCTGGTACAATGGGGCCAAAATGTCCTTTTCACAAAAAAGACTTTGCATGTTCACTTGAAAAATCTATTTAACTACCGTAATTATTTCACATTTCCCAGAACCATTCCATTCTGCAGAAGCTTCATTCATCCTTACTTCTAAATCTACAACCTCGTCCTTACTCATTTTTTTTTCGCCGCAAATAAAATTACCCTCCTCTATTTTTTCTCCTTCAGTATTAAAGTAACAACATTCGTAATTCTTTTTGCAAGAGGATAACCCTAAGGTTAGAGCAAAGGATAGTAGTAGAAACTTATTTTTCTTCATTTTCATTTTTTTAAAATGCGCACAATGTTACCTGATCTAAAGTTTTTACTTTCTTAAATTTCTGAAATACATCTATTGGCCATTGGAACAGCTCAATTTGTAACTTTTTTTTACAAAACAGACAAAAAAGCCGTATTAATTTCTTCGAATACAGCTTTAACAAAGAGTACTATTCTTATTTTTTCTCACATTCAGCGGTACCATTAAAAGCAGCAGCAGCAGTAGCAGTATTCTCTGCTTCTAAATCTTCAGCCTCTTTTTTGCTTAAACTAGAGGTGGAACAACTCAAATCTCCAGATGCAGGTCCCAATTTGGTTCCGTTAGAATCTATATAACAACATTCATAATCATTTTTGCAAGAAGCCACACCAGCAATCATGGCAAATGCTGCAGCTATTATTAATATATTTTTCATAGTGTAGATTTTAAAATTTCAAATTTACTGCAATATAAGTAGTAAACTCCATTTTTTAATTTGATTGTGCAACCCAATTATGGGATTTCATCATTTTAAATTCAATAATTATTAAAAGAAAGAATCAAAAATTGAGTTTTGAAATTCTGAATCCCGGCATTAAAAAAAGTCATAAAATGATAGCTTTTAACAAATTAGGCAATTAAAGAATTATAAAGCACAAGTTGCATTAGCAACTTCAGTTTTATTATTATCTTCAATTTCCTCATATTCAGTTTCTGCGTCTGCTTTTTTCTACTTACCAAACTCATTATCAGCAACTGGTTATGTTAATTGCATGCCGAAAACATCAACAGAGTATACAGAGCATTTACCAGTGCAATCTTTCGTGCAAGAAGCCGTAACAGGAATTATTAGTCCTACTCATGCAATCATTACTTTTTTTTTTTAAGTTTTTTTTGAATTGATTAAAAAAGTAAAGAATTATTTGAAAATAACCTATGCAATAAATTCAAATTATAAATATTTCGATTGATTGTTTTTTAGAGTACGTAATTTCAAAATTGGCTTTTCTAACTGCCAATATTATTGGAATATCGAAACAAAATAGAAAATTGACTTTAGAAATTCTGAATCCTAATAATTAGGAAATAAAAAACTAAGAATACCGCTTTTTAATTATAGTGCAATTCTAGTAAACTAGACGATGGCAGAAGTAACACGATCAATTGAACGTGATTCGTACGCTGATTTAGTGTTCTTTTTCGTATCTTCAAGAGTCGTAGAAGTTCATCCACCTAGAACCATAGTTCCAAAAATTGAGATACATTTAGGTGTACAAATACGTGTGCAATATTTCTTAAAAGAAGACATTCCTGATATCATAACCAATGTAGCAACAATCATTGATATCTTTTTCATACCATGAATTTAAAAATTACGATAGAAGAGTAAATAAAATAAAATTGCATTATTCAGTTTAAAAACAGAAATAATTCATGAAACTTATTCCTTTAAAATCCCTGAGATTGGTATGGAAAATTGTTTCTGGAAATTCTGTAATCTGAAAATTAGAACAAAAAAAAAGCCACAGTGCGACTTTTTTTTGTGTTGTAATTCTAGTACATTAGTCTATAGCACAAGTAACACCTTCTATTGAAGCTTCTTCGCATGTTGATTTAGCTTTACTTTCTGTATCTTTAATAACAGTAGAAGATGATATATCTGGAGTCGTTACTCCCAAAATTGTGATACCTGCCGCCGTACAAGTACAGGTGTAGTCTTTTTTACAAGAGGACATTCCAGCGATCATTAGACCTGCTGCAGCAATCATTAGCATTTTTTTCATGAACAAAAATTTTAATTAATTTAGAAAGAACAATTATAATAATTATTTCAGACGCTTAAAAAAAAATTAGTTAATCGATAGGATGTTTGTAACATCAATAACTATTTCTAGTTGGAAAAATCCGAATAATTTTAAAGTGAACATTAATAGGTAAGCGGCAAATAAATTCATGATATAAAAAAAGGCCCAACTTTAAATTGAGCCTTTTCTAGTTGCGGGGACAGGACTCGAACCTGCGACCTTCGGGTTATGAGCCCGACGAGCTACCAACTGCTCCACCCCGCGATATATCTTAATTGGTATTGGTTAATTTCGCGAGTGCAAATATACATCCTTTCTTTAATTTTGCACCTAAATAAAACTAAAATATGTCGCACAAAGCTGGATTTGTAAACATCATAGGCAACCCTAATGTTGGTAAAAGCACGCTAATGAATAAGTTAGTCGGTGAAAAGTTATCAATAATTACTTCAAAAGCACAGACAACAAGACATCGAATACAAGGTATTGTATCTGGTGAAGATTTTCAAATTGTGTATTCAGATACCCCGGGAATCCTTACTCCTGCTTACAAAATGCACGAAGGCATGATGAATTTCGTACAGAGTTCATTACAAGATGCCGATATTCTATTATTTGTAAGTGAAGTAGGAGAAACGAAGATAAAAAATGAAGAAATCTTCCGAAAAGTGCAAGAAATGCACATTCCTGTTATAGTTGTTCTAAATAAAATTGATCTCAGCGATCAAGAAACTTTGGAAGGACAAGTTAATCTTTGGAAAGAGAGAATGCCCAAAGCGACAATAATTCCTATTTCGGCATTACATGGAGCCAACATTCAACCTGTTTGGGATCATATTCTTAGAAATCTTCCCGAATCTCCGGCTTATTTTCCTAAAGATGAGATTACAGACAAGCCTATGCGATTTTTTATGTCTGAGATAATAAGAGAAAAAATCTTCAATCATTATAAAAAAGAAATTCCTTATGCCTGTGAAGTGGTAATCGAAGAATTTAAAGAAGAACCAACTATTACAAGAATTAGAGCTGAAATTTATGTTGAACGTGACAGTCAAAAGGGTATTGTCATTGGGCACAAAGGACTAGGTTTAAAGCGAGTTGGGACTGAAGCAAGAAAGGAAATGGAAGTTTTTCTGGATAAAAAAGTCTTTTTAGAAATGTATGTAAAAGTCAATAAAGACTGGCGTAACAAAAATCCTGAGCTAAAACGATTTGGATACTTAAACTAAGCTTTACCTCTTCAGCATTTAAATAAGTGTTTCTTTGCAAAAAATTACCAAAAAATGAATTCAGTTGTAGCAATTGTCGGACGTCCAAATGTTGGGAAATCTACTTTTTTTAACCGACTAGTCGGTACACGCGATGCCATCGTTGATGAGTTTAGTGGTGTGACTAGAGATCGCCATTATGGAAAAACTAACTGGAATGGCAAAGATTTTACTGTTGTAGATACAGGTGGTTATGTTAAAAACTCGGATAATGTGTTCGATGCTGAAATTCGTAAGCAAGTTCAAGTTGCAATTGATGAGGCGCAAGTAATTGTGTTTATTGTTGATGTAATGACTGGAATTGTAGACTTAGATCAAGAAGTTGCACAATTGCTTCGACAAAGCCAAAAGAAGGTCTTTCTGGTAGTAAATAAAGTTGACAACCATAAGCGTGCTGAGGATGCAGTAGAGTTTTACGCTTTGGGGCTTGAAGAGTATTATTGTGTTTCCTCTATCAATGGAAGCGGCACTGGTGATGTTTTAGACGGAATAGTAAAGGCATTGCCGGATACAGATTTTATTGATGAATATGAGGGCCTTGCTCGTTTTGCTGTAGTTGGAAGGCCAAATGCAGGAAAATCATCTTTGATTAATTCTTTGATCGGTCAAGAAAGAAACATTGTAACCGATATTGCTGGTACAACCAGAGATACAAACGATATCCGATTCAATGCCTATGGATTTGACTTTGTATTAGTCGATACAGCTGGTATCCGTAGAAAGAAAAAAGTACATGAAGATCTTGAGTTCTATTCGGTTATGCGAGCCATTAAAGCTCTCGAACGAGCTGATGTGTGTATTGTGATGATCGATGCCGTAGAAGGAATTAGCTCTCAAGATCTCAATATTATTGGACTAGCGATCAAAAACAACAAAGGAGTTGTTGTGCTATTTAATAAATGGGATTTGATCGATAAAGAAACCAATACTTCTCGCGATTTGGAAATAAGCATCAAAGAAAAGTTGGAACCTTTTGACGACGTTGATGTACTGTTTGTTTCCGTTCATGAAAAACAACGATTGCACAAGACACTCGAAAGAGCAGTCGCTGTTTATGAAAGTCGTGCTCAAAAAATAAAAACTAGTGAATTAAATGATTTGCTACTACCTATAATTGAGAAAAGTCCTCCACCAGCACTTAAAGGTAAACACATTAAAATTAAGTACATAACCCAACTTCCTGTGCGTTATCCAACATTTGCTTTTTATTGCAATTTGCCTCAATACATCAAGGAACCGTATAAACGATTTATAGAAAATAAGCTTAGAAAACATTACGATTTTACAGGAGTTCCTATTTCGATTTTCTTCAGAGCGAAGTAGACTACTTAGTTTTTTAATCAGTTGTCGAACATGAGATAAAATCCTGATACCTGCTATAATGTAGGTGGATGGATAATTTCAAATTGTACATCAGTTAACGCATAAAATTACCTAGACAAAGTTTGTTCGAAGGGAGTTCTGTGCTGGATGCTGCGACCCAATGTAATTTCATCGGTGTACTGCAATTCATCTCCAATGCTAACTCCTCTCGCAATCGAGGTCACCTTGCATTCAAATGATTCTAGTTTTTTGTATAAATAAAAGGAGGTTGTATCTCCTTCCATGGTTGCATTTAATGCTAAAATAATTTCTGATACTTTACCGGATTCTACCCTACCAAATAATGATGAAATATTCAAATCACTTGGTCCTATTCCATCCATAGGAGAAATTATTCCACCCAAAACATGATATAATCCCTGAAACAACTGAGTCGATTCAATTGCTAACACATCCCGTAAATCTTCAACCACACAAATAACCGACTGGTCTCTTTTAGCTTGAGTACAAATATTACATTTTGGACCATCCGAAATATTCCCGCATATCTCGCAAAACTTCACATTTTCCTTCATGCTAGTGATTGCATTCGCAAATTGGTTCACTTCCAAATTGTCACGTCGCAGTAAATGCAACGTCAATCTAAGCGCTGATTTTCTTCCAATACCAGGTAAACTGGCGATAGCTTCTACTGCTTCTTGAAGGTATTTTGAAGGTAATTCCATGAGGCGGCAAAATTATGCTATTCAACTTCTGAATGTGTATGAAAATGAAGGAGAACCCAATAAATCGCTTCAGCTAATGATTTCTTTGTAGAATGTCTCCATTCATCATCATACTTTTCATTTTAGGCTACTTCGCCTTTCTTATAGGAATTTCATATTTCACTGCAGCCAAAAACAATTCCAATGAGGCGTTTTTCACAGGAAACCGAAAGTCCCCTTGGTACGTCGTAGCTTTTGGAATGATTGGGACAAGCTTGTCAGGAGTAACTTTCATTTCGGTTCCTGGTTGGGTAGCAACTAGCCAATTCAGCTATATGCAAATGGTATTGGGCTACTTAGTAGGGTATTTAGTAATAGGCTTAGTGCTGATGCCTCTGTATTACAAAATGAATCTCGTTTCGATTTATAGTTATTTAGAGTCGCGTTTTGGATTTAGAGCGTACACAACCGGTGCTTGGTTCTTTTTAGTAAGTAGAGTTCTTGGAGCTTCTTTTCGCCTCTATTTAGTAGCTATGGTATTTCAACTGGCCATTTTTAAACCCTTAAACTGGGATATACCCTTTTTCATTACTGTATTGTTTACCATACTTCTAATTTGGTTGTATACGTTTAGGGGGGGAATTAAAACCATAGTTTATACTGACACTTTACAAACTTTGTTCATGCTCACTGCAGTTGGTGTGACACTTTATGTAGTTGGAAACGAACTTAGTTTAGATGGCAAATATGGATTAATCGAGACCATTGCAAACCACGAATACTCTCAAATATTCTTTTTCGACGACTGGAAATCTGGAAAATTCTTCTGGAAACAATTTCTAGCAGGAATATTTATAGCTATAGCCATGACCGGGCTTGACCAAGATATGATGCAAAAAAACCTAACCTGCAGAAACTTAAGAGATGCTCAAAAAAACATGTTTTGGTTCAGTACTAGTCTAGTATTAGTCAACCTCTTATTTCTAACCCTTGGAGCAGTCTTGTACATTTTCATCAGCCAACAAGGAATCCCATTACCCGAAAAAGCGGATTACCTTTACCCTATGCTTGCAGTTGGTGGATATTTAGGGCCAGTGGTTGGTATGCTGTTTATATTGGGTTTAATTGCAGCAGCATATTCCAGCGCCGATTCAGCTTTAACAGCCTTAACTACCAGTTTTTGCATTGATATTTTAGGAATTGAAAGAAAGAATTTTCCGAATCCAGGTAAAACAAGAAAACTCGTACATGTGGGAATGTCAATCGTTTTATTAATTGTGATTACTGGCTTTCAAATGATAAATAATGAAAGTGTAATTAAATCTCTTTTTATAGCGGCCGGTTACACCTATGGTCCATTGCTTGGAATGTTCGCTTTTGGAATTCTAAGTAAAAAAGAAGCAAACGATCGTTGGATTCCCATAATCTGCATTATTAGCCCGATATTTTGTTATTTCCTGAAAGATTTTAGTCTAAAACTATTCGACTATACCTTCGGCTTTGAGCTGTTAATTCTAAATGCGTTGCTCACTATGCTTGGTCTTCTCATTGTTTCGACTGGCGAAAAACCATCTATGGCTAAGTAAACGTTTTCTGAGCTTCTTTGTATTAAAAATGAAAATGTAGTTTCTTATGAATTTATTCTAAGCAAATTATTGTTCTACAGCTACATTTGATACTTATTAAAAATTCAAAATGAAAAATCTTATACTTTCGATTGCATTAATAACAATAGCTATTGTTGCAAAAGCCCAATGCGATACTATTTTAATTGCGCCTGCAAATTACTCTGTCCACTCTATTTCTTCCGAAAATGGATCAAATACTGGAGATAAAACTTTTGATTCAGACAACAACTCAAGATGGAGAACCAAAGGCGGAACTGACCATGAAATTGTCGTAGATATAGGTTCGCTGCAGGATATAACCGCGATGAGCTATAAAACGCGTTGGACAGGAAGTGGTAAAATAAACAATTTTGAAATTTTCGTAACGAATATTTCTTCTCAATGGGGTCAAGGAGAGCAGTTTGGTCTTGGTGATTACTCTAAAAGCAATACTTCAGACACAATTTACTTTGGCGCCGTTATAGGCCGTTATATCAAACTAAAATGCACCTCTACGGCCGGAGATATACAATTGTCCGAGCTGAGATTTTTCAAAAACTCCTGCGCGTCTAATGGCAAACAAAATCAGCCTATTCGTTTTACAGGAATTACCAAAAAAGAAACCAACTCAGACCCTATTCAGCTTATTGCAAATTCTAATGGCCCAGGAGCGTTAACCTATGCCATAGTATCTGGTCCAGCCGCAGTAAATGGTTCTACCCTAAGCTTAACAAAACAAGCTGGAAAAGTGATCGTTAGAGCTTCTATAAATGGAAATGCAACTCATTATCAAAATTCTACAGATATCGAATTTGATGTAATTGATCTTGCAACATACAAGCCTACTATGTCAACTCGATTAACGGAAAGCTATCCTATTGAGCTAGTGGATTCTAATGGTATTTACATGATTTATATTGATGCACATATTGAGGAAAAAGATTTTTTGAGTATTGATAAAATTGAGATTGAAATAGAAGGCGAAATTGCAACTGCAAGAGAGATTATTCAAGGCAGCTATTACCTAGCCTGGAAACCAAAAAGCTTTAAAAGTTACATTCTTAATATGACAACTATTGCCTCTAATGGTGAAACTGCCACTCTATCAAAAACAATAAATATTATTGAAGGTGGTTCCACTAAGACGGTAACGAGCTTGGACGACGTTGTAATTGAATTTCAAACTGCTAACAGCAGGGATTATTATGGAACACATGATCTACCGCAATTTGTAGGCACTTACGATAAAGTTATTGCCAAGCTAAACGTTGAATGTCCAAATGGAAATTGTGACGATTGGGATCGTTGGGCACATTTTGACATCAAGGCTCCAGGAGGAGATTGGATTCAAATTATTCGTTACATGACTCCATATAATGTTGGATGCAATCACGAAATTGATGTAACGGAATATGCTTCTTTGCTTCAAGGAACAGTTGATTTTCATGTGTTCATTGATACATGGGGAACTGGAGGCTGGCAACTTACTTTAGATTTTGAATACATTCAGGGAGCACCAAAATATACCTATTCTACCCTTACTGAAGTTTGGGATGGTGCATTTGATTTTGGCAATATTGCCAACCTTGAGCCTGTGCCGCAGAAAAAGGTGTACATCCCTAGAAATACTGAGGAAATTTCACTGATTATGTCAACTTCTGGTCACGGCTGGGGCCAAAACAATACAGGCAATGCTGCGGAGTTTTATCGTGCCAAACACGATTTATTGGTGAATGGAAACAAAGAATATGAACAAGATTTATGGAACGATTGTGACCCTAATCCTGACAATTGTCTTAACCAACAGGGCACCTGGCCTTATGATAGAGCGGGTTGGTGTCCCGGGGCTATTGCGCCTCCAAATATTATCAATTTGAGTACTTTCAAAAGTGCTGCTTCTATAGACTTAGATTATAAATTTCACAGTAGCTACAGAGATTTTTGTCATCCTAATAATCCAAACTGCGTTTCTGGCAGTACTTGTTTAGATTGCAATGCCGGTTATAATCCGCATTATAATGTTGACGTGCATGCGGCTTTCTTTGGCAACGAACCAATGGCTTACGGTGTAAGCAATAGAATAATTGAGTTCGCAACAGTGATTGATGGGTCAGTAATTGATTATAGTTTTTCGTTATTCCCAAATCCTAATAATGGAAGGTTTAATATTCAGGTTGAGAATTTTAATTCCCAAGTTACTGGCGCTTTGTATTCAGTCGATGGAACGCAACATAAACGCTACTCGTTTAGTTCTGTTGAAGAACTAGAAAGCTTCGAGTTTGATATTTCAAATTTGGAATCAGGAGTATATTTCCTTGAGCTAACGGACAATACAAGTAAAGGATTTAAACAAATTGTTTTGCAATAGCAGCTTGAGTCTAATTGAATAAAAAAAGGGGAGCAAATAATTGCACCCCTTTTTTATTGAACTTTTTGATCGAACTGTTTCCTAAAGAACACTAGTAATTTCTGAGTCCATTGGAGAAGTTCTTGATCGATATCTGTGGATTAACTTACCGTTTTCATTAATCATGAATTTTTCAAAGTTCCAATTAATATTTCCTGTAAAGTCAGGATTTTCTGTAGCATTTAACCAAGTAAATAGAGGATGGATATCATCACCTTTTACAGAAACTTTAGCCGCCATTGGAAAAGATACTCCATAATTCTTTTTACAGAAAGACTCGATTTCTTCATTAGAACCTGGCTCCTGTTTACCAAAGTTGTTTGCTGGGAATCCAACAATAACAATGTTACTTCCATATTTTGTATGTAACTCTTGTAACTGCTCATATTGTTTGGTATAACCACATTTAGAAGCAGTATTTACTATTAATATTTTCTTGCCTTTATAGTCAGCAAAATTGATTTCTCCGCCCGTAAGACCGTCAACTTTAAAATCATAGATAGAGGATTGTGCCATAGTATTGAAGTTTAATAATAAAACACCTATTGCCAGTGTTAATTTGAAAATTGTTTTCATAGTTTAGTTTTAATATAAACAACTGCCGAAGCTATCGGTTCAAAACAACACTTTAGCCTTCTCTCTTAAATTATAAGAAGAAGCCATTACTTCTCCATAAGCACCTGCAGAGCGTATACCGATGAGGTCGCCTCGCTCAGTTTCTTCGAGGGTTACATCTTTTCCAAAACAATCTGATGACTCGCAAATAGGGCCTACAACATCGTACTTCGCTCTAGAAATATCAACGAGATGTCGTTTAGAGAGGTTTTCAATTTTATGATAGGATTGATACAAAGCTGGTCGAATCAACTCAGTCATTCCTGCATCTAAAATTAGAAAATTAGTATTGATTCCTTTCTTCACATATAGCACCCTACTGACCAATGTTCCCATGTTTCCAGTAATACTGCGTCCCAATTCAAAGTGTACTTCTTGGCCGGATTGTAATTCCAAGAAATCTTTGAATATCTGGAAATACTCTTCATAGGGTGGTATAGGATGCAAGTCTGGTGTTTCATAATCTATACCTAAACCACCACCAACATTAATGTGCTCAATTGTTACATTTCTAGTCAAAAACCACTGTTGCAATTCGTTAATTTTATTGCAAAGGTTCTTAAATGGAGTCAAGTCAGTAATTTGAGATCCAATATGAAAATGCAGGCCAATCAACTTTATGTTTTCTGAATTAGAAATCACTTCCAGCACCTCTTCTAACTGCGATGCATTTATTCCAAACTTATTCTCTTCTAATCCAGTAGTAATGTAGGCATGTGTGTAGGCATTTACATTTGGATTCAATCGAATAGCAATCTTAGCAACCTTATCTTGCTTTTCAGCCAATTCGTTGATTACTTCAATCTCTTGAATGCTCTCGCAATTGAAACAAAAAATGTTTTTTTCTAGCGCATAATTAATTTCTTTATCGCTCTTACCTACTCCAGCGAACACGACCTTATCTGGTGAAAAACCGGATTCAATTGAAGCTTTTATTTCATTTCCACTAACACAATCTGCACCTAGCCCGGTTTCGCTAATTAACTCAAGAATCCGCGAATTGGCATTAGACTTAATTGCATAATGAACATGAAATCCATGGGGCTTAGAAGCTGCTTTTAATGCATCAACATTACCATGCAGCATTTTAAGGTCGTAGTAAAAGAATGGAGTATCTTGGACTCCAAATCGATCTATCAGTCTAGAGTTCATGATTAAAGATTAAAAACGCCTTTGTTTAATGCCATAAGTGCTGCTTTCTTCTGCTCTGTCTTTATTAGAACCGAAACGTTGTGATTACTGCCACCATAAGAAATCATTCGGATTGGAATTTTATCTAGGGCCGTAAATATTTTACTTGCATAGCCCATTCCTTCTGCCGAATAATTTCCAACAACACACACAATTGTCTGGTCTTGATCTACTTCAACGCTACCAAAATTCTTCAGTTCTTTAACAATTCCTTCTAAATTGATTACATTATCAATTGTCACAGAAACGGCAACTTCTGATGTTGTAATCATATCAATCGGAGTTTTAAATCGTTCGAAAACTTCAAATACATTTCTTAAGAAACCATAGGCCATAAGCATTCTTCCCGATCGGATTTTTATGGCAATAATCCCCTCTTTTGCAGCTACAGCCTTAAATCCTTTCGTCAAACTTTCTGCATGAATCAATGTTCCATGTGCATTCGAATCCAATGTATTTTTTAACCAAACAGGAATGTTCTTTTCCTCAGCTGGTCGAATACTTGCTGGATGTAAAATCTTTGCACCAAAATAGGCCAACTCGGCTGCCTCTTTAAAAGACAACTCTTTAATAGGCTTTGTATTGTCTACTATCCTCGGATCATTGTTGTGCATTCCGTCAATATCTGTCCAGATTTGGATGTTTTTAGCATTTATTGCAGCACCAATAAGAGAAGCGCTGTAATCCGATCCTCCTCTTTTCAAATTGTCAATTTCTCCAAATGCATTTCTACAGATATAACCTTGACAGATAAAAAGATTCTTTTTTGGATGTTTTGAAAGTTCAAATTGTAGGTTTTCTTCTATGAATTTTTGATCTGGCTCGCCACTCGAATCAGTGCGCATAAAATCTAATGCATTCAGTAAAACAGACTTTTTTCCTTCGCTTTTTAAGTATTGGTGAAAAATATTAGTAGATATTAACTCCCCTTGTGCAAGAATTGAACGCTCAATGAACGGACTGAATAACTTTTTAGAATGCGATCGAATTCCCTGTAAATAAGCCTCGATAATTTCGAGTGTTTCTTCTTTAAATGAGGGCTCAGTAGTTTTGGAGAATAAAGCCTCGATAAATACTTTGTATAAACTTTCAAGATTATCCGCAAGCAACAAAGCTTCAACTTCATCCCTTTTGTGCAATGCAGTGCATACTTCGACCAAGGTATTTGTAGTTCCAGAAACAGCAGAAAGCACAATTACCTTCCTCTCACCGTTTGCTATTAGATGAGCTATTGACTGCATTCGTTCTGGTGTGCCTAATGATGTACCTCCAAACTTTTGTATAATCATGATTCTAAAATTGGCTGCAAATGTAAAAGGAACTTAAAGTTTTTAAACTTTTCGATACCGATATTCACTTCCAAACAACTCTCATTAGCTATATGAGCTAAACAAACTTTCGCTCATTAAATCCACAAGTGGTCATACTGATTTTATCTCAGTATCTCTTATCGCTATTTAAATAATAATATTCTGAAAATAGATCTAGAATGATATAAATCGAAGAAAAGAGATTCTATATAGTTCACAGTGCACCTTCTGAATTTAAAAAAGGCTCATCCAGCAGTTAATCATCAAAGAAAATCGATTCATTAAAACCCCAATTCATACCTTTTAGAATTCTTTACAACCTCAAATTTTATCCCTATCAATTTATCCTAATTTTGAACACCGAAACACGTTTAAATGCTGGTATTACTGCAAAAAGAAATAAATGATTTTTTGAACTCGCTTATCGGGTACATGGTCATCATCATCTTTCTAGTTGTAGTGGGACTTTTCCTATGGGTTTTCCCTGGCGAATACAATATACTGGATTCGGGATATGCCAATATTGATTCGCTTTTCATTCTTGCTCCATGGGTATTCATGTTTCTTGCTCCGGCAGTAACTATGCGCATGTTCTCAGAAGAACAGAGGAACGGTACTATTGAATTACTGCTAACTAAACCGCTATCGGAATGGCAAATTGTATGGAGTAAATATCTTGCTGGTGTTTTGTTGGTTATGTTTTCTCTTCTACCTACATTAATCTACTTCCTTACGGTGAGTGAATTAGGATTACCAAAAAATAATGTAGATACTGGAGCTATGTGGGGTTCTTATATTGGATTATTTTTCCTCGCCTCTGCATTTATCTCTATTGGAATATTTGCTTCTAGCATCAGTAGCAACCAAATTGTAAGTTTCGTCATAGCTTTATTCCTTTGCTTTTTCTCTTACGTGGGATTTGAGTCATTGAGCAGTTTAGAATTATTCGGTATTGCTGATCATGTCATTTTAAAATTAGGTGTAAACGAACATTACATTTCTCTGAGTCGAGGTGTTATAGACAGTAGAGATATTCTTTATTTCTTGAGTTTAATAGCCTTATTTCTAATGCTTACCAAAGTAAAATTAGACAGTCGTAAATGGTAAGTGAATGAGTAAAAAGCTAAACGATATATTAGGCTTAGTTCTAGGTCTTGTGCTAATTCTACTGCTCAACATTGCTGGAGGTTATTTCTTCGAGCGTCTAGATCTTACTTCAGACAAACGCTACTCGCTTTCTGAGGTATCAGAGCAGCAAGCATCGGAGTTGGAAGATGTGGTTTTTGTGCGTGTATACTTGGAAGGTGACCTTCCTGCTGATTATAAAATGTTGCGGGATGCAGCTAAAGAATTATTGGACGAGTTTAGAGCATACGCCGGCGATAATATCCAATACGAATTCATTGATCCTAGTGCTGGAATTAATGAAAAAGAACGCGAAAAGGTTTATCAAAAATTATTTAAAGAAGGACTGCAGCCCACTACTCTGAGAAAGCAATCTGTTGAGGAAGCTTCTGAAAAAATAATCTTCGCTGGTGCAGTGGTTACTTATCGCGGTAAAACCTTGCCTTGGCAAATTCTAAAATCTCAGATTGGAGTTCCTGAAGCTGTAATGATCAACAATTCAGTTCAGCAATTGGAATATGAGTTTGCGAGCCTACTTAAAAACCTCACTAACGTTTCCAAAAAGCAAATCGCATTTATTCATGGCCATGGCGAATATGACGAATTACATGTAGCCGACTTTGAAAAATCTATAGGCGAATTTTATGGTGTGAGTCATGTTACTCTTGATGGCCAATTAAATGCTCTAAAGCTCTTTCATGCTATTATTGTTGCTGGTCCTGACTCTAGTATTAACGAAAAAGACAAGTTTATCATTGATCAATTCGTAATGAGAGGTGGAAAAGTAGTGTGGTTATACGAGCCAGTTATTGCTTCAATGGATAGCCTCAAGGGAGCCAATACCACCATGTCAATTCCTCGTGATTTAAATCTTGATGATCTGTTTTTCAAATACGGCATTCGCGTCAACCGTGATTTAATTATGGATATCCAATCCTTGCCCCTGCCAATTGTAACTGGACAAATTGGAGATGCACCAAGACAAGAGTTTTTCCCTTGGCCCTATTTTCCAATGGTGATGACAAAAGCAAAAAACCCAATTGTCAAAAACTTAGATGCAATTGCCGTGCATTTTGCTTCGAGCATAGATTATGTAGGTAAAAATGATGGTCTAAAGAAAACCACCCTATTAGCATCATCAAACTATTCAAAGTTGGTGAGTACTCCTGCTCGAATAAGCTTTAATGTACTGCGTAATAAGCCAGATAAAAGGCAGTATAACAATGGGCCTCAAAAAATAGGCGTGCTAATCGAGGGTGTTTTTAAATCCAATTTTACCAATAGGATTCCAACGAGATTACTGAATGACCCTTCCATTGCGTTCAAAGAAATGAGCACTCCAACACAGCAAATTTTCTTGTCAGATGCGGATATTATAAAGAACGAAACCAATGAAGAGCGTGGTGAATTTTTCGTCTTGGGATACGATAAGTACACCCGCAGGATTTATGCTAATAAAGACTTTTTGTTGAATTGTATGAACTACCTATTGGATGATTCCGGTTTATTGGAAGTTAGAGCAAAAGAGTTTAAAATCAGATTATTAGATAGGACTAGAACGGTAAAAGAAAAGCCAAAGTGGCAAATGGTTAATTTAGTAATTCCGGTTTCGATAATTGCGCTATTTGGGGTACTCGTTTTCTTTCTCAGAAAAAAAATATACGGATCAAAAAGATGAAAAAAAGCGGAATAATAGGTTTACTAATTGCTATTGGGCTATTGTCTTTTGTGGTCTTCTTTGCAAGCAAAAACAACGGTTCAACCTTAAAAAAACAGCTCCATGATTTTGCGATTGAGGATACCGCAAGTATTACTAAAGTTGTTTTGAACGACAAAAATGGTAACAGCTTGGTTCTGGATCGTATGAGTGCAAGTGAATGGTCTGTTAAATCAGAAGATAAAGACTTTAAGGCTCGTCAAGATGTTGTTCAAAACATGCTTAAAACGATTAAAGAATTGACCGTAAGGGCTCCAGTTTCAAAAGCCAGATTTGATTATACTGTAAAACAGATTGCGGCCAATTCAACTAAAGTAGCCATCTATCAAAATGGAGAAAACTCGCCTTCGAAAGTCTATTATGTTGGCGGTGCAAATGGAGAAAATACAGGAACATTTATGTTATTGGAAAAGTCAAGTGTACCCTTTCTGATGCACATTGAAGGGCATTATGGTTTTATTCAAAGTCGATACTCACCAAGAATGAACGATTGGAGAGACAATGCTATTTGGTACTTCCCAGGTGAAAAAATAACTGGCATAAAAAACCTTAAGGTGGAATATCCACAAGAACCAACAAAATCCTTTGAAATTAGCAAAAACTCAGACAGCGAATACACCCTAAAAGATGGTAAGGGAAGCCCTGTTGCAGTTCCAGATATGGGTGGTCTTTATGAGTATTTAAAACGTTACAGAGCTATTAGTTACGAAGGGTTTGAAGAAAATAGAACAAAAGCGTATTGCGATAGTCTACTGTTAGAGACTCCGATTAAAACGGTTTGGACCCTTGAAGATGAAAAAGGGAATATTACAGAAATAAAATCGTATTTAAAACCCGCGAAATTAGATGCTGAAGATTGGGAGGGAAATACTATACCGCATGATTTGGAGCGTATGTATGCAACGATTAACAATGATCAATTAGTTATCATTCAATTCTTTGTGTTTGACCCATTAACAGTGAGTTTGGGCGAGTTTATTGCTCCCTCATAACTTGTTGAAAAGTAGACCCACACCCACTTACTAATTCTTTGAACAGACCTTCGATTGCGATAAATTTGTTTTACTTAAATTAAAGGAAATAATATGAAATTCATTGTATCCAGTTCTCACCTTTTAAAAGAACTAAGCGCTATAGCCGGCGTTCTAAACACGTCTAATACCCTGCCGATATTAGACAATTTTTTGTTCGACATTAAAAAAGGCGATCTAACTGTTTCAGCTTCTGATTTGGAAAGCACCATTTTTACTAAAATAAAATTGGACAAATCTGACAAAGACGGAAATATCGCAATTCCTGCTAAACTTTTATTGGATACGTTAAAAACATTTCCTGAGCAGCCATTAACTTTTAATGTTTCTGATGATAATTTTGGAGTTGAAGTAGTTACCGATAATGGTAAATATAAACTGGCTGGTCACAACGGAAATGAATTTCCAAAGACACCAGAATTAGAATCTCCAGCTACTATAACATTGACTGCTGATATTTTATTCAATGCAGTAAACAAAACACTTTTTGCAAGTGGTAACGATGAGCTAAGGCCGGTAATGTCTGGTGTTTATTTCGAATTAAATAGCGATAATGTAACGTTTGTTGCAACTGATGCCCACAAATTAGTGCGCTACAGAAGAACTGACGCCAAGGCTAAAAAAGGCGCTGCATTTATTCTTCCAAAAAAACCTTCCAATTTATTAAAAGGCTTGTTGTCCAGCGTTGAAGGTGATATAACTGTAAAGTATACCGATACAAATTGTTATTTCGAATTTGGTCAAATCACTCTAATTTGCCGTTTGATCGATGGCAAATATCCAAACTACGACGCAGTAATTCCTAAAGAAAATCCAAATAAAGTAGTTATTGCAAAAGGTGCTTTTTTAAGCTCGATCAAAAGGATTTCTATTTTCAGTAATAAAACTACACACCAAGTGCGTTTAAAGATTTCTGGAAACGAACTAAGTGTTTCTGCTGAAGATCTTGATTTTTCGAATGAAGCAAACGAGCGTTTAACTTGCGATCACCAAGGAGAGGATATCGAAATTGGATTTAACTCTCGATTCTTAATCGAAATGCTAAGCAATATTGAGACTGAAAATGTTTCTTTAGAAATGTCTGCAGCAAATCGCGCTGGATTATTGTTGCCAGCAGAAGGGAATGATGAAAACGAAAACTTACTTATGCTAGTTATGCCAGTTATGCTGAATAGTTAATCGGCAAAGCAACTAACGTATTGAAAGACCTCTCCAAATTTTTGGCGAGGTTTTTTAATTTAAAGGATCTTGCACTCCTGCATCGATATTGAACAACGTGACTCAATCGTTTATATAAATTTGCAAAATAAGTCACTAAATACGTTACACTTGATTCGTAAATATTTTTTTGAGCCTTATTCTCGTTGGTTATTAGTGCTAATTATGGCGTTTTTTATCACTATGTTCTCGTTCGAGTTTATAAATGAACGTCTTTGGTTAAATGATTTCCGAGTATTCTACGATGCTTGTAATGCATTATTAGCAGACCAGCAGGTTTATGGTAAAAATTTCGGATTGGATACGGGATTCTATAAATATGCACCCTCGACTCTTATTTTATTTGTTCCGTTAGCTTATTTACCCTACTCATTAGCCTTGAGTATTTACTTTTTTATGCTAAGTTTTGCGGTGGTACTTCTTTTAAAATCAATCACACAATTTTGGTTTAAAAAAGAAAAAAACCAGCAACTTAAATTCTGGTTTTCAATCTTCTTAATGCTCTCAGTTGCAGTGCACTTAATTCGGGAATTACACTTAGGTAATACTAACTTGCTTCTATTGCTACTCTGCTTTTATGCGTTTAATTTTTCAATTAAAAAACAATCGATTCTTAGTGGTTTGCTCTTGGCGATAGTCATTCTAACGAAACCATATTTTGGCCTTTTATTTTTTCCTTTGATACTTTTTGGCAAATGGAGAACGTTATTTTCGAGTGTTCTGTTTATACTGGGATTAATGCTGTCGGTCTTTTTGATTAAAGGAATCGAAATTGGAATGACCCTTCACAAAGAATGGATAATATCTATGACTAAACACTCAACCTATTTGACGAGTGCTCAAACCATTTCTTCTTTGGCTAAAACCTATGCCAATTTTGAAATATCCACCATATCATCAATGATTTTATTGGTGATCACTATTGCCGTTTTGTTCTTACTCTTTTGGCAATCTATTGGATTTACAGGCCTATTTAAAAGCAAAATATTAAACAAAACTGAAGAACGAAAATTCTTTGTTTTCTATTTTCTCACTATAGCATTAGTACCTGTTTTTTTAATCACCGACACAGAACACTTCCTATTTGTGCTGCCTATGATAGGCGCCGTTGGTTATCAAATAGTTCTAAAAAGGAGCGCACTCCTTCTCTGTGTGTTTGGATTGCCATGGTTTTTTATTGCCAGTTATGGAGGCGATTTATGGAGGAACGAATGGTTTAAAATCATTAATTCACATGGGTTTTTGGGTCTAGGAACCCTAATTATTTGCGGGCTCGCCACAATCCTTTCACTTAGTTTTATAAAAGGCCAAAACGAAAAGGATGAGCTTGCTAGAATACCAAATGACACAAATAACCCACAAATTTGATTATTCTGAATATTTAGGAATCTTGACCATTTGAAAATAAATCATGAGAGACCGAATTCAGCAGCAATATTCTATTCTTAATTCTAATTAATCCATTTTTACTAAGCATATTTTTCCTTCTCCAGCAATTGACCTAACTTTATAAATTCGGAAAACTGTTGGTGATGAAATCGAAATACCAGAAGAACTTTTAGCAAATTTAAATCGACAATATTTTGCTGTTAGAGTAACTATTCTCTTGAAAAAAGTAATTAATTCAATACAGAAGAAGAAGAAGAAGAAGAAGAAGAAGAACTAAGGATTGACCACCAATTTTTTAGTTTCACCATTTCCTAGCCTCGCAATATAAACTCCACTTTCCCAATCAGAGATGTCCACCTTGATTACTTTTTGATTTAGATTTTCCCTTAAAATCAATCTCCCTTCAACGTTAAAAATCGAAAGAGTTTCGTTTTTCAGTTCTGTGTTTGTTACAATTGAAAAAATAGAATGAGCAGGATTTGGATAAATAGAAAACTCTACTAAATCAGCTTCAAAATTTTCAACAGAAAGAGGTGTAGCATTACTAATTTCATAGGTAGGGTGTTGCCATTCAAAATTTCCAGTACCATTTGGCACTCTCGAATAGGTATACTCAGATTTATACTCACCAAAAATAACCTCATCTGCAATGTTCCCTTCTGGAGTTGTCAATATAACTTTTTCACCCGTTGAAGATAGTTTAAAATTAGCATGCAACCCTGTTTGACCAACATCGCCATCACACCATATAATCAAATATCCACCAGGATCAATACTAGTTCCTTGTGGAAATTCCCATTGGAGAAATTCGGTCACGTCATCAGTTAGATAGTAACCGGTCAAATCAATTGCAGAAGTCCCATTGTTGTATAATTCTATCCAATCATCATATTCATTGTCTTGATCTGGAATTGAGTATTCATTAGAGGTCATCACCTCATTCAATACAACTTCGCTGGCAACTTTTTCACCAACATTTACTTTGTAAACAAATACCTCATGCTCAGCACCAGCAGGCTCATAAAACCTCGTTCCAAAAGAATTACTTGAGACTGATTCTATATAATAGCGAACATGCTGTCCTCCTTTTTGTGATGGAATATATGCACCGAATTGTCCGTCACCTGAAGCACCATCACCATGACTTCCATCATCATACATAGCAATATACTTAAACCTTCCAGCCAAACCTGTCCCGTAATACAGATTCATTTCCTCGATTAAAGAAGGGTTTGATGCAGTAGCCAGAACCAAAGTTGAATCTGTATTTTTCGGGTTGGCCCATTCGATTCTATTTACAAAATGTGAAACTCCTGTAATTTCAACTCCTTGTTGTTGAATTTCAGAATTTGAGAATAAATATGCACTTCTGTCTCTGACGAACTGTTTTAGATTAGCAACTTCTGCAAAGTGCTGCTGTGAACTTGACATTGCCTTTGGATCATTTACATAACGCTGACTTATTAAAGTCGAATAATTATCAATCTGGTTCAGCATCATATTTGTATCAAAAGACGTTTTAAGCATGGTTCTGAAATGAGCTAAATAGCGCTGTCGAATTTCAGGTACTTTCATTAAAATATACATTAATGCAAACTTACTGTCGTCTGAACGATAGAAAGGAGTCCATGTTCTAGCCTTATTTGCCGCCATACAAGAATTCCCATCATATTCAATCGGAACCAATCGCGTTGTTGCAATATCAAAGTAGGCGTAGTAATCCATTCCTCCCTTAAATACATAGCCATCGTCGTCAGTAAAAATTATTTCCGAAGCGAGAAACCATAGAGCTTGATCTAAATCAAAATGCTCTAATAATTGATCGATCTGCTGGCTTGTTCTCGTTTTATCTATCGCACTGCAAGCCGCCGCCAAGTCCAGCCAAGGATCATCCTTATCTGAGCTTTTTAACGTATAATGATCTGTGTAACCTGAAGCAGCATCACCCATATAATTTAATGAAGATGATCCTGCGTTAAACTTAATTACAGGTTGACCCACAGTTGTTTTTTCACATCTCCATCGTGTAGCATCTTTATCTAAGAACCATTCCTCTACATGCTCTTTGTTCAGCGCTTGCACATTTGGATAAATGCCCCAATCTTGTCCATTCAAAAAGAGCTGAACATAATTACCCTTGGCAGCAGCAATATTTTTCCTTATTGAGTTAAGATACAAAATTTCACGCATAGCAGATTCATCTTGAAAAGCGTTACTTAAATTCAACGACTCATATCCTTCAACATCTTGGTTATCAATAAATGCATCCATAGATATTGCAAATGATTTTTTATCTGAGTTAACTAATCTTTTATAAGAAGTATTTCCTTTAAATCGAACACCTACGCTATCATAAGCAACTCCATTATGAGTTAATGTGGCAGGAATTTCGATTTTGGCCTCATAGTTTTGAGATAATAAAGTCAAAAAATTTGATTGCGAGAATTGTAGAAAAATAGTGTCAATATAGGCTTCATCGTAAAAACCTTTCGTGACTGTGTTACCAACTATTAGTCGATGCCCATCTAAAGAATAATTAAACTCTAAGGGCAAATCCTGAGCTATAACCGGAGCATGAAGTCGAATAAAAAAAATGGCAATTAGACTTAATTTAAATTTCATATTGAATTAATTTTGCGTTGATAGACTATTTGTTCAGTTACTAAGACGTTTTAAAAATGCTAATCCTTCGCAATTATAAGTCAACTTGAAATTAATTGTATTTTGGTGTAAATCAACATGATAAATCATCTAACATTAAACAATAAACTCTCATTCTATATGATAAAAATAGCTACAATTACCTTAGGAATTTTAATTGCCGTAGTGCTGTTTTGTTGCAAAAAAAAAGAATGTCAACCTCAAGAAAAACTAAATTGTGGAACTACACTAGAGTACGATCCAGTTTGCGGTTGTGATGGAAGCACATACAGCAATCCCGGAATCGCAAACTGCAATAGTATAACTGACTATTCTGAAGGCCCCTGCAAGAAATAGTAAAAGTTTTCTGATTCTCTCCGACCAAAAATAATTATCACGCTGTAAGTATTAACGCAGGCTAAAGTCATGAATGCTGCACTCCAAAATGGGTTGTTTTAATTATTAGATTGTCTTCGTCTTTGTTTTCTTTGCTTATTAAGTAAAACATTATCAATTTAATTGCGTTAAAATGGATTATACTGAAAACCCAAGGAGTATTAAGTATCATGTAAAGAAGTACTTAACAAAACATAAACTTAGGTTCACAGGCAAAAAAGTAATCGACTTTCCTGCCGGTAATGGAATTACAACCAATATTTTACAACATATAGGAGCCGATCCTATACCTTACGATTTATTCCCTGAATATTTTAAGGTTGATAGTCTAAAATGCCTGCAAGCTAATATTTCGGAAGGAATTCCTGAAGAATCTAAAAGCGCCGATTTTGTGCTTTGTCAAGAAGGAATTGAGCATTTTTCAGATCAATTGGGTAGCTTTAAAGAGTTTAACCGAATACTAAAAAAAGGAGGAGGCCTAATAATAACAACACCTAATTACTCAAATTTAAGGGCCAAATTGAGTTACCTATTATCCGAAAGTGAACGTTTTAATTCAATAATAGCCCCTAACGAATTGGACAGCATTTGGATGTCGGATAAGAAGTTAACTAACGAAATATACTACGGTCACATATTTTTGATTGGTGTATTAAAGCTGCGTTGTTTCGCAAAATTATCTGGTTTTAAAATCAAACATATCCAGTTTACGCGTTTAAAACCAACTTCAGTGTTGTTAATGTTTTTATTCTATCCATTCATATTAATCTCAAATTGGATTACCTATCGAAAACGACTGAGAAAGAATAAGGACTTTGATGAGCAGACAAAACGAGAAGTTTATAAGGAGATTTTTGATCTGTCTATAAACCCCAAAATTCTGACCGATGGACACTTATTTATTGAATTTGAAAAAGAAAAAGAAGTAGATGAGGTAGCAAATGATCTTAAAAGTGTGCACAAACAATTTGGCACTACTTAAGCTTTTTTCGATTTTGAGAAAACAAAAAAATAGAGTGAGTCTGTTTAGATGAACTATTTATAAAATAAACTACTACTTTTTTATATAAAACGAAGCGTGTTTTCACTAAGTATTATTGCAAATATGTCAAGACTAAAAAACTACCCCAAATGGACAAGCGCAATTTATTAATTGGGCTAGTTTCAATATTATTTTGGCTATCTTATTTCTCAATTACATTAGAGTTAGAAGAGAGGAACTAAAAAAAGACTAAAAGCTTAATTTCAAAACAGCTTATTTTTAATTGATTTCGTTAATTTGCGCCAAGTTTCTAGAACAATTTATTACATAAAAAAATTAATATCATGGGTAAAGGAAAAGACGCAAAGAAGAGTGTTAAAAAAGAAGCAGCTAAATCTCCAAAAGAGAAAAAAGAGGAAAAGAGATTAAAGAAAGCAGGTAAATAGTTTAGCCTTAGCTGGCTGACTCATTTACACCTTTCCTCTAAAAACTTGCATTGCGGATCCTTTTAACCAGATATTGGTAAAGTCAGTTCCGTGATTATTCTTTAGGTAAGACACTTCTAATTCTCCACCTAAGTGCTTTTATTCTCGAAGCATTAGCATTGGTGTTTTTACCTTTCAGTTCTGCTACCAATGCTACTGCAGTTACTCCAGTTCCGCAAGCAAGAGTTTCGCTTTCGACTCCTCGTTCATAGGTTCGAACCTCTAAATATTCTTGGTGGATTTCTACGAAATTTACATTGGTACCCTCAATTTTAAATCGATTGTTGTTTCTAATAGCAAGTCCTTCAGAAACTAAATCTAGGCTTTTCACTTGCTCTCTAAATGAAACGTAATGTGGTGAACCAGTATCTAGGAAATAGTCATTTCCAATTTGTTCGATTTCGGTTACGTCAATCATTTGAAGTTCTACCCAATCTCCATTAAGTTTGGCGCGGTGAATTCCATCAATGGCTCTAAAGACGCAAACTTCCCCTTCAAAAACAGTTAAGAATTTGGCAAAAGCCACAATGCAACGTCCACCATTTCCACACATGGTACTCTCATTTCCATCCGAGTTGAAGTAGACCATTTTAAAGTCGGATTCTGTGTCGTTTTCCAACAAAATTAGACCGTCAGCACCTACTCCGAAGTTTCTATTGCAAATTCGTTTTATGTCAGCATTATCTATGTTTTTTCCCAGCTCCAACTCACCATTTCGGTTATCAACCATTACAAAATCGTTGCCTGCTCCTTGGTATTTATAAAACTCCATCATCTATTCCCCAACTATAACCCATAAAAGTACGTTTTTTAAGTAGCAGGGAACAATAAAACAATATTCATAAACTGAACACTATACTGGATATCAATTGGTTATATAATTTTAACGAAAAAAATTGAACTAAATAATAGGCTTAGAGTTATACTAGTAGAACGTTTAACTCTAAATCAAAAAAGAAATGAAAAAGACATTGGTATTAATAGCAAGTGCCATGGTAGGCGGATTTGTCGCTTTAGGTATCCATGAATCTTTCTTAGTCAAAGAAGTTTTATTACAGACCACTCTTATAGAAAGAGGAGTGCCTGTGCATTTCGCGGGGGGTATTTCTCCTGGAGTTCCCGATTTAACTTATGCTGCCGAAAAATCCTTAGCTGGAGTGGTTCACGTAAAAACCATTTTTAAAGGTCAGGATTACAATTCCAATCCAATATTTGACTTATTATATGGTCGTCCACGATATATACCACAACCTGAGGGAACAGGATCCGGAGTTATCATAACAGACAATGGTTATATCGTTACCAATAACCACGTTGTTGATGGTGCTGAAAAAGTAAAAATTACCCTGAACAACAAAAAACATTACGCAGCCAAAATTATTGGTCGCGATCCAAGTACTGATTTAGCGTTATTAAAAATAGATGCTACCGACCTTCCATATTTGCAATATGCAAATTCAGATGACATTAAAGTGGGTGAATGGGTATTGGCAGTAGGTAATCCGTTTAATCTTAATTCAACCGTTACCGCTGGAATTATTAGCGCAAAAGGGCGAGATATTAATATTCTTCAATCAGATCCAAATTCTGGTATTAGTCCAGTTGAGGCGTTTATACAAACCGATGCAGCTGTGAACCCAGGAAATAGCGGTGGAGCTCTGGTAAATACTCAGGGAGAATTGGTTGGAATTAACGCTGCGATAAAATCAAATACGGGTTCTTTTGCAGGTTATTCTTTTGCAATTCCATCAAACATCACTAAAAAAGTGGTGAGCGATTTAATAGAATTTGGGGCGGTTCAGCGTGCTTTTGTGGGTGTATCGATCCAAGATTTGTCTGAAGACGTAATTAAGAAAAATGACTTAAACCTAAGAGATGGTATTTTCATTGCTGCACTGGCCGAAAACGGAGGAGCAAAAATAGGCGGCATATTAGTTGGAGATATCGTTACAAACATCAATGATAAAAAAGTAAATAATGTTCCAGAATTTCAGGAACAGCTTAGCAATTTTAGACCAGGAGATAAAATATCGGTAACGGTAGATCGTCAAGGCACATCAAAAAAACTAGACATTACGCTAAGAAATCAATACGGAAATACAGAATTAATTGACAAAACGGTCGTTGAAGTGTCTATATCATTGGGAGCACAGTTTGCGCCTATTAATGATAAAATGAAGAAACGATTGAGTTTAAAAAATGGCGTACAAGTGAAAGACTTATCATCTGGTAAACTTATGAAAGCTGGAGTAAGAGAAGGATTTATAATTGTACGTGTTGATGGAAAGCACATTAAAAATCAGGATGAACTAAACGCTCAACTCAAGGGAATACAAGGAGGAGTTTTGATTGAGGGGATTTATCCAAATGGTAAAATGGCATATTACGGTTTAGGTATGTGACGGATATAATTGGTTGGTTATTCCAAAATTCGATTTAGCAGCAGGGGTGCATTAATTACTAAACGAAAGGAAAACTATGAGACAGTTAAAAATATCGAAGTCGATTACAAATCGGTCGGATAAATCTTTGGATAAATATCTACAGGATATAAGTCGAGAGGAAATGATAACGGCTGAAGAAGAAGTTCGACTAGCAATTCAGATTAAAGAAGGTGACGAAAAAGCAAAGGAAAAATTGGTTCGTGCCAATCTTCGTTTTGTGGTATCGGTTTCTAAACAATATCAAAATCAAGGTCTTACTTTACCCGATTTAATAAATGAGGGTAATCTTGGATTAATAAAAGCTGCAGGACGTTTTGATGAAACGCGAGGTTTCAAGTTTATTTCTTATGCGGTTTGGTGGATTCGACAATCTATTCTTCAGGCATTGGCTGAGCAAGCTCGTATTGTTCGTTTGCCCTTGAATCAAGTTGGTACTATTTCTAAAATCAATAAAACCTTTTCGCAATTAGAACAGGAATATGAAAGAGCTCCTAGTGCTGCAGAAATTGGAATACACTTAGATCTAGATGCTAAAAAGGTGCGCGATTCAATGAAAAGCTCTGGACGGCACGTTTCTGTGGATGCTCCATTTAGAGAGGGTGAAGATTTTGGATTAATTGACATGATGAGTGGAGATGGTCCAAAAACAGATGATGGTCTTATTCAAGAATCCTTACTACAAGAAATTGAAAGATCTCTCGCCACACTTTCAGAAAAAGAAAGACAGGTGATTAGAATGTTCTACGGAATTGGAAAAAAACAAGGAATGACTTTAGATGAAATCGGTTCTGAATTTGACCTGACTCGCGAGCGAGTGAGACAATTAAAAGAAAAAGCAATTCGTAGATTGAGACACAACTCTAGAAGCAAACTTTTAAGAGCTTACTTGGGTTAATAAAAGTCACTTTTAAACAATTGAATTATAATACTTTTGCAGCGCTATTTGAGCAATCATTTAGCGCTGTTTTATTTAATAATATTAATTAAAAGAAATTTTTATCCGCTATGGCTAATACGGGTTTAACAAGTTACAGTGAAGCTCACGGTCAGTGGCTTTCCAAAGAAAGAGCTGCTATTGAATTAATCTCTGCAGTTGGGAAATTAATGTACGAAAAGCAAGTTGAATTGGTGCTTTTTAGAAATCATTTAGTAAATGTTTCTTCTTCAGAAATTCTGAGACTGCACGAATACGCTGCAAACGTGGTTCAGAAACCAATTGAAGTAGCAGATACAGTAGCATTAGCCTCTGCATTAAACGCTATGGACTTGCCTCCAGCGAAAATTGATATTGGAAAGCTTTCTTACGAGTGGAAAACCGAAGGAAGTAATTTCGCCTCCCAAGCTGAATTTATAAGCGATAAATTAGGGGAGATTGTTAATGGAACCTCAACAAAGAAAACAGAACCTAGAGACGTAGTCCTTTATGGTTTTGGTAGAATTGGTCGGCTAGCGGCACGTGAGTTAATCAAACAAGCTGGAAAAGGTCAACAATTAAGATTAAGAGCAATTGTAACTAGAGACGCTTCTGACGTGCAGATTACGAAAAGAGCTTCTTTGTTAAGCAATGATTCGGTGCATGGACAATTCGAAGGAACTGTTGATGTCGATTTAGCTGGAAAATGTTTGATCTTAAACGGTCAGCGCATTCAAATGATTGAAGCTAAAAATCCAGAAGATGTAGATTATACTTCTTACGGAATTGATAAATGTTTATTGATCGATAATACAGGTGTTTTCTCAGATCGTGAAGCACTAATGAGACACAAAAAATCTAAAGGTGTTCATAAAGTATTATTGACTGCTCCAGGAAAAGAGATACCAAATATCGTTTATGCTATTAACCAAGGTACGGTTGACATTGATAAAGAGACTATCTATTCAGCAGCTTCTTGTACAACAAATGCTATCTCTCCAGTTTTGTCTGTAATCGAGGATAATATTGGAGTTGAAAGAGGTCATATTGAAACGGTACACGCTTATACAAATGACCAAAACCTGTTAGATAACATGCACAAAAAACCTCGTCGAGGCCGTTCTGCTGCTATCAATATGGTTATTACGTCAACGGGCGCTGGCAAAGCAGTAACTAAGGTAATTCCAAGTTTCAAAAACAAGCTGACAGCAAATGCAGTGCGTGTTCCTACTCCAAATGGTTCATTGGCTATTTTGAGTTTGAATTTGAAGAGGGAAAGTACCAGAGAAGAAATTAATACCCTTTTGAAGAAAGCTGCTTTAGAAGGAAACTTGGTAAATCAAATCCATTATTCAATGGACGAAGAATTAGTTTCTAGCGATATCATTGGCAACACTTGTTGTTCAGTATTCGATTCACCTGCCACAATAATGAGTAACGACGGCAAGAACGCAGTTCTATATGTATGGTATGATAACGAATTTGGATATACTAAACAGGTAATTCGTTTAGCGAAGTACATTGCTAAGGTGAGAAGATTGCATTACTACTAGAAATTAGTTTTAAAATAACATTCAAAAGCCCTTTTCGATTATTCGGAAGGGGCTTTATTGTTTTCCAAAACTACTCTGTCATGCTGAATTTATTTCAGCATCGCTAACAAGCAATATTGAGATTCTGAAACGAGTTCAGAATGACCCGAGAAGAATGACTAGATCACCCCTCATTACTCTGCGTAACCAAATTCTCTGGAGGTAAACTGCCTTCTTTTAAGTGATGAGAAACAGCCTCATGCACATTCATATAAAAGTGGTTTGAACCTAAAACCGTTGCGATTTTAGCTTTTCGAAATTTATCTCGAACGGGACCTTTGACTCCAGCAAACATAACCTCTACTCCATTATCATTAAAATGTTTTATCAAATCAAGCAGCATGTATGAGGCAGTAGAATCAATTTGATTTAACGGTTGTGCATCAATCAAAACTGTCTTGAGCTTTGGCTTCTTTTCGGCCCAATCCAATACGCTATCTTTAAAAAACTCGCAATTGGCAAAAAATAATTGAGCATCAAATCGAACGATAAGTAACCCCTCAAATTCTTCGGCTTCATTAAATCGTAAAATATTTCGGTAATAATTGGTCCCTTTTATTCGGCCTAATTTTGCAAAGTGTGGTTTACTTACTCTAAAAACAACCAAACCGATACTCAATAAAACACCAATCAAAATTCCATTTACAATTCCAAATACCAACGTAGCTACAAAGGTTGAAATCAGCATTATAAACTCTCTTCTATCAGCATTCCATAGGTGTTTCCCGTATTTAATATCGATTAGTCGAGATACCGCTACCATGATAATAGAAGCTAAAATAGCTTGAGGCAAATAATAAAAAAGTGGAGTTAGAAAAAGCAATGTGAGCATTACCAAAGCGGCACTAATCAATGACGCAAGTCCCGTCTTAGCTCCTGCTTGATCGTTAACCGCAGTTCTTCCTAAACCACCAGTTACAGAAAACGATTGGAACATTGAACCTACAATATTCGCAATTCCGATAGCAAATAATTCTTGATTAGGCAAGATATCGTAATCTCTGTGTTTTGCATGAATGGCCTTAGAAATTGAAATAGCTTCTGTAAATGCAATTAAACCAATGGTCAACGCTGCTGGAAGCAACTTCTTCATTATTTCCAAATTAAAATTGGGCAATTTAAAAGATGGCAGGCCAGCTGGAATATCTCCTACAATTCGAATGGATTCTGAACTAAGATTTAAAAAATAAACCGCCAAAATACTAACAACAACTGCCGCGAGAGCTCCTGGTATTTTGCGATTGATTCTCTTAACCAAAAGGATTAAAGCGATCCCAAGCAAACCAATTACTATGCTGAGTAATGACCAGTTTGAGAATTCAGAAATGGACAAAACGAGTGTTTCAAAGACATTTCCAGAACCTTGAACTTGAATACCTAATAAATGTTGCAGCTGACTGACTCCAATAATAATGGCTGCCGCTGCCGTAAACCCACCAATAACTGGCTTTGATAAAAAATTGACGAGAAAACCCAAGCGCAAAAATCCAAATAAAATAAGAATTACTCCTTCAATGAAAGCCAAAAGAATTGCCAATTCCACAAAATATTCAGAACCTACCTCAGCAAAAGCGCTAACACCAGCTAATACCAATAAGGAATCGATTGCAACCGGTCCAACTGCCAATTGTCTGCTAGTTCCAAAAAGAGCATAAATAATCAGTGGAAAAGTGGAAGCGTATAACCCATAAATTGGCGGCACTCCAGCTATCATAGCATATGCCATTCCCTGCGGAATTAGCATTACACCAACAGTAAATCCGGCTGAAATATCACCGAACAACCACTCCCTTTTATATCCAGGAAGCCATCTGAGAATAGGGAAAATACGCTTTTGAGACATAACTTAACTAAGTGTCAAAGTTATAATTTACGGCTTGTTGAAGACGTGATGATTTAACTTGAAATTCCAGCCTTCGCGAGAATAACGAATAGCTTAATAGACGCTAATTAGTAATCGTATTTGGACAAAAGTTCCTCTCGGCATTCCAGCGCAGGCGAGAATCTGTTTCAAAAAAAAGCGAAAAATAATTTAAAAATGTAGCTGAACTGCTCCATAAAAATTAATTGGATCAGCAGGAATAATTCCAGGTCCTGGATAACCTACAGCACGTCTTGTAAAATATCGATTGTCGGTTAGGTTATTGATACCCGTTTCGAATTTCCATTTTTTGTACTCGTAACTGGCGCTTAAATCCATAACCCAAAAGGCTGGTATAACTCCTGCCAAGGCATTATCAGTGTAAACTGCATTGGTAGCATCTGAGAACTGCTCTGAGTTGTATGAATATTGATAACCAATTTTAAATTTTTTCCATTTTATATTCATACCCGTTTTTAAAATCAGGCTTGGTGCATTTTCTACCTTTTTATTTTCAAAGGCTGCTTCTGCAGAGTTCACATATCGAGCGTCTTGAAGGTGAAATTACTAAACAAATTCAAATTCATTTTAGACTTTCCTTTAGTTATAATTCCCAACAAATCAACTTCACCAAAAGACTCTATTCCAAGATTTCTTGAGTCCGATACATTTGTTCTAAAGCGATAAATTCTAAACGTATTTTCATTTACTCTAGCAACTGTTCCAATTCTACCTGAGTATTGTAAATAATAAAGGCTTACATCGTAAATAAAGTATTTACTCAAATTACCTCGTAAACCAAGATCAGCAGAAAAACCGGTTTCATCTTGCAAATCTGGATCTACTCGCAGATTAGGATTATTTATGCGCATATCGTTAAAATTGATTGCTCGATAATTCTGACTTATATTGCCATAAACTTCATTATTCTTGAATTTATATGCTGTTCCTATTCCTCCAATCGCAAAACCACGGGAACTACTTTGATGATCTGTAATAGTTGTGTCGAACAACGACTCACCCGCCAAATTAGAATATTGAACATTGTAACTTCCTATTGATTCTGTAATAATATGTTCCATTCTAAGTCCTGGGGTAACGCTCCAACGTTCAGAGAATTGAAATACATTCTCTGTAAAAACAGCTATATTTTGACTTGGAAATCTATAATTGCTGTATTCTGGGTTATCGGAATCATCGTATTCAAAATTAGCATCACTGTCAATAGAGCCATCTCCTTGTTTTCTTTTTGTAAAACCACGATAATATCTAACGCCCAACAACAAATTATTTGGATTTCCTAAAAAGTTGTAGGTATGAATCATGCGAGTTTCATTTCCTACATTGAGATATTCGTCTTTTATTAAATCTCTCTTTCCCAAAGGATCGGGTCGGTTTATATAGCCCAAAATTCCTAGCGCATCTCTTGAGCCAATTAAACCAAAATTTCGCATTTCAAATCTCCACTTTGAATTCAAGCGATAACTCAAAACCACTGCCCCAACATTCCAATCTACAGCAAACCAATTTCTCTCTCGGATACTCTGTCCTGCATCTCTATTAAACAATGTATCTGTTAATCCTCCTGGTTGCTGGGCGGTATAATTCATTTTTGTAAACTCAATTTTATAACTGAGCTTATCATTGATTTTATGGTGCAACTGCGCATGGCCAACAATAGAATTAAACTCACTATTTGGACGCCAACCGTTTCCTTGTTTATAATTAATAAAACCGTAATAGCCAATATCCTTATTAGTTCCACCAATAGAATTAAACGTATTAAAAAGGCCGTAAGAGCCAAAACTTTGTCTCAATAAGACGTCCATTTTTTTATCAGGATTAGGTCCTCTTAAATCAAAATTTAATACCCCACCAAATTGAGTTCCATATTGTAAACTAGATGCTCCACGCGTTACTTCAATACGTTCGATAGCCTCTGAAGGCGGAGTATAATAGCTTTCTGGATATCCTAGAGCATCAGCCGCAATATCATATCCATTTTGTCTGGTATTGAAATTACTGGTTCTATTTGGACTTAGACCTCTTCCACCAATATCTAATTGCAAACCACCAGCACTACTTTCCCAAATGGTTAGGCCTGCAATTCGACTGTAAATTTGTCTAGAGTTATTGGTCGCCAAGTTCACATCTATTTGATCCATTATAATCACCTCACTCTTTTTTGCAGAATAGATATCCATCCCCTCTACTGCTGACATGTGCATCAGACCAAAACTAGAACTTGCCTCCTCCTGAACCACAAATTCATTCAATTCAATAGAAATACTGTCCAAATCAAAATCCAAGGTATTTTTTCCTGGTTTTAAAACAACATCTTGTTCGGTTGTTTCAAGACCTAATGTAAAAGCTACGACCGTATAATTACCTGATTTTAAATGACTTAATTTATAATTTCCTTGTTTATCTGTTTTGGTTTTATAAGGTGTGTACTTCAGAATTATTTCACTTTCAGTAGCAGCTTTTCCATTACTTTCCCACACAACTCTCCCTTCAAGACTTGCTTTTTGAGCAAAAAGTACTTGTCCAATGACAAGCAACACAATCGTTATGAAAATCCTAATCCTCAATTTTCAAATGGTAAAATCCATTGCTTTTCTTTCCAAGAGTCTTGGATAGAAACAAGATTAGTTTTTGAATCAATAAACGGTCTAGTTCCACTGCCATTTAAAGTAACATACACGTCAGACCTTATCTCTGGATTCTTCCATCCTTTGGTCTTTAAATCGTCTGCAATATGGTGAGCAAACTCTAAAATCATATCGGGTTGTGTTGCCATCACTTTCTCTTGGTTGGCGGTAAGATAATCCGAATTTCGTATTTCAAAATGTTTGTTGGTTTTGGGTTCTGAAGCATAAAAAAAAGCAGTTCCAGCCTTTTCCATTAGCATTACCCTCCAGCCAAAACGGTAGCCTTGCTCATGCCAAAACAATGGACCTTCATATACTAAATGGCGAAAAGGAAACACTACTTGAAAACATACCAGTAAAACGATACTTAGTATTCCAAAAGACCCAATTCTTGAGGTTGAGAATGCTGAACTGTCCTTATTTCTCCATTGTACCATAACCTCCAACCTACGAAGCAAATTTTTATGGAATTCTTCAGAGAAAAAAATCAAGGTGCAGCTAATCATGATGAAAGGAAACATTCCGATTGGAAACAACCAATAAGTCAAAACATGAAATATTATAACCAGTAGGTAAGCCAAGGTTCTAAATTTCTTAGACAGCAATAAAAACGGGATTGCCAAATCGTACAATGCACCAAACCAACTAAACAAATAAGACACACCAGTGTATTTAAACAAGAATCCTATAACTGGTTTTGAGGCATGCGCTGGTAACCACATTTTTAGTGGCATTGCATTTACGAGCCATTCATAATTGAGTTTTGCAATTCCAGCGAAGAAATAAACGATTCCCAATTGCAATTTCAAAAGATTAATAGACCATGCTTGAATAGTTCTATTTTGCAATTTAGGATTCAATTTACAATCTATAGAAAAGTAACGATTAGCTGGCAAAAAAACCATTAAAAAAGCAATCAAGCTAACGAAATAATAGTGATTCAAATAAGTAGTTTTATCAATGAGCTCAATGTATGTGAAACCCAGAAAAAATACTACAGCCGCTATTCGGTAAAAAAAACCGAAAAACATAAATACAGTTGACAACATTACAAGTGAAAATAAAACATAGATGCCTGGATCACCAGGTGCTTCTATCCATTCAAATCCAAAATATTTGAAGTGAAATGTAGGTAGAATATATAAATCATAGATCCAACCTTTAGCCCAAAAACGAACTAAACTCGATAGCATCAATAGAGAAAATATTAAACGAAAGATCACCAAAGGAGCAATATCTACTTCTTTGGTGATTAAATTATTTTTAATTCTGGAAAAAAGTAACTTACTAGTCTCCGTCATTATCTTGATACGTAATTAATATTCCTGTTGCAGATGGAACATCGACTTTCAGAAGTACCACAAGCTTTTGCAGAGACTTTACAGCATCGTCAACTTTAGTCTTATTGCTTACCAAATTATCTTTCAATGGTTTTGGAAGTACTTCGATAGTTTCTATGCACATCAAAAATTGACTTTTTATAGCATCATTCAATGAACCGCTATTATAAGTTGCGTTTAAACTTAATAAATAATCATCGAGACCAATTCCCTCAGTTCCATCAGCAGAATTTCCTAAATAAAGTGATTGAATTGCTATTACATTTTGAAGTGCTAATTCATTAGAACTTTCACCATTATAAAATGCTTCAACATGATTTGGCAAAGCTGTTCCCGAAAAATTTCTATTTCCATTAGGTATTCCCAATTTACCGTCTCTAAGAAAACGTTCAATATGCTGGTTCAAAGCATTTATAGTTAATCCTAAACTACTTCCGACATCTGTTCCTATTGCCGAATTAAATTGACTAACATAATTACTTCCAGTACTTGACCACTTCGCACTTACACTAGAAGCATTATCAGCAATTTGAGTTGCAACTTCCAATAAATAACCCAAACGATTACTCCCAGATGAAGCATCTGTAAAAGTGGATAACACCGATTCATTTGAACCAGAATTAATTAAATAATCAATTGCAGGAAAACCTTTAACATCCAATCTGTTAGCACCCGTAATATTAGTTGAACCTTCTCTCACTAAACCGTTTAATTCTGCAGTATCTAAAGGATAAATATTGGTTTCTCCTCGTAATGTAATATTCGCAGCAGGTCCAAATTCGTACATTGATACTGTTTGCCAAGAAAGATAAGCAACCTTCCATTTAGCTCTCAAAATTTCAAGATTAGATGCAGAAACATCCGATTGAAAAGCAGATGCAGCTGACTTTAAGTCAGCTGCATCTGTATTGTAATTTTCATAATTGGGAACAATGATAGAACCTGACCAACTTTTAAGCAAGTCTTCTAAATAAAAGTCACTACTCGTATTTGGCAACTCAGGTAGCTTGGGGTCTTCTTTCTTACAAGAGAATAAACCAAGAACTAATATCAAAAATCCTAAAATTAATCGCATGTCTATAGTTGATCTTTAATAGATTCAAAACCATACGTTGTCGCCAGAGCATCTCTAACAGCAGTAAGATTTGCAGCTGTAACAGCATAAAAGTCAGTTCCAATCGTAGCTTTATGAGCATCAATCTGTGCAACAGTAAGTTTACCACCGTTAGCGAATTGTAAATCACCTATAAAAGCCCAAGCTTCACTTAATGCATGATTTCTTAGAGCGTCATCAGTTATTTTACTTTTTGTGGAATTTAAATAATGAATAGCTGTGGCAGCACAAACTTTTTCTAATTCGGTCCTGATAATGACTATTTGTGCATCTCTTGCTGCATTATCTTTTTGAGTAATAGCAAATCTCCCTTCAATAAAGGCATTCATTAGCTTAGCATTCGATCCTAACAAGTCATTTCTACCATCTACATATTTACCCCAAAAACGATCGGAACCTTCAGTAGGAAAATCTATTGCTCCAAACATATAACCGAATGCTTCATCCCAATGATGTTCCATTTTAGTATAAGACTTGCTTTCTACAACTGCTTCATTATCAACATTCATTTTATCAGCTCCTAAATAGACAAAAGAAATTTGGTATAACATTACAGCTCCCATCAAACCTTTCTCAATTATTTGAGTGTATTCATGACCGGATGCACTTTGTAAATATGCTTTAGTTCCTGATTGAGCTACACCTATTTCCCCACTTTGCGCGTCATATTTTCCAGTTTCAGTAGAATCAGAAGCTTTATCCATATCGTTGATCAATTTTTCAAATTCAGCGACTATGGTAGGATCCTCTCCAGCTGTTTTATTTTTCAACTGCTTCGTAGAAATATTTAAATCCGCATTCGAAAAAGGAGAAGCTTCATTCGCATACATATTAAGAAGCTTGGAAGCGTCAACTGAAGTACCAGGCGTATTCGCAGTTTTCATATAAGTGACCATTTCAGACAACATGTCCAAACGTTCTACTTGTCCCGAAAAACTTACAGAAGACGCACCGTTTCGTTCGAATATATAAGTACTTGGTGCGGTTGCTACTGGAATGACTGCATTATATGTACAAGACCCATCATCTTTCTTAGCTTTTTCAACATAATTATTAGCTGCACTATCAGTACATCCCTCTTTCTTACAAGCAGTAAAAACTGCCTACTACTACTAGTATAAAACCTATTTTTTTCATTTTTATTCTTATTTAGACTTATTTTAAATAACGAGGCAAATCTATTGTCAGAATTCAGTTT
The DNA here is from genome assembly GCA_905181875.1 of Flavobacteriales bacterium UBA6770. GTDB lineage: Bacteria > Bacteroidota > Bacteroidia > Flavobacteriales_G > Salibacteraceae > UBA6770. The sequence goes on along the minus strand of CAJIZH010000001.1, from coordinate 167,352 downwards.
GCACAATACCTATCGATAGGTATTTTTCAAAAAAAAAAGTAAATAATTATAAATTTATTGTGGTACCAGATCGGTTTGATCGGGGACATCAGCTCAATTAAACGAATATATTTGTGGCACAATGGCTAACAAAAGATTTACTAACGAGGTTCGTATAAAAAACAACAAGGCTCGGTACGAGTTTGAACTGATGGATGACTTCATTGCTGGCATTCAATTGGCTGGAACGGAAATTAAATCTATTAGAGAAAGCAAGGCGAACATAAACGAAGCTTTTGTAAGTCTTTTAGGCCAAGAACTCTTTGTAAGAAACATGTTCGTTGCCGAATACACCGAAGGAACCTACTCTAATCATATTCCTAAACGCGACCGCAAATTATTACTTAATAAAAACGAAATAAAAAAAATAAAGAAACACATGCTGATAAAAGGCTACACAGCTATTCCTACCTTACTTTTCGTGAATGAAAACGGGCTAGCAAAACTCAAGTTTTCTTTGGCAAAAGGCAAGAAATTACACGATAAAAGAGAAAGCCTTAAACAGCAAGATTTGAAGCGCCAAATCGAAAGAGAGGCCTAATTAGTAAAACTGTTAATATAAGATGCCTTTCAAAATTTGCACGGTTGAAGTACTTGTTTATATTTGATTGATTTTAATAAAGCTGAGAAACATTATTTATAATTTGAATACCCTATGAGTGAAGAGTTACTGAAAGCACTGATGAAGCTGTTTGCAATGGCTTCAGATGTCGATGACATTACTCAAGAAAGTAGAAATATTGTTGAGAGTTATCTTACTCAAGAACTTAACTCGGAGCTGGTTCCAACTTACTTAGAAATATACGACAAAAATATAAAAGAAATTCATCACGGTGAAGGTGCAGATGCGTTGGCAGATAGAAATGTCATTGAAGTTTGTACCAAGATCAATACAGTCCTCCAACAAAAACAGAAGGTAGTAATTCTAATAAGACTGCTAGAGTACATTTTAGCTGATGAAAATATATCAGATCACGAATTTCAGTTTCTAAGAACCACATCTGAAACCTTTAAAATACCGACTGATGAGTTTGACGATTGCTTGAAGTTTTTAGAAGCTGAAACTCATTCCATCCCTGACCTACTTGATATTCTTATTGTCTCTTCAGAGGAAAAACCTGAACTTGAAAAATCACAATTTATACACCGAACTGGAATTGAAGGAAAAATAATCTTTCTCAAATTTCCAAGTGTAGAAATGTATGTGTTACGATATTTGGGAGTTGACGACTTGTACCTAAATGGTCAAATTTTATTTGCCAACAGAGCGTATCCGCTCAATGTTGGATCCAGTGTCAGAAGTGGAAAAGTTTCTCCAATTTTTTACAGCGATGTAGTAAGTTCATTTTTGGTACGAACTGAAAGTGAAAAAATTGTTTTTAAAGCACAAGATTTAGTTTATCGCTTTAAAACTGGAAATATAGGAGTTCAGCCATTTAAAATGTGCGAGGAAAACGGCAAACTCATTGGTATTATGGGGGGCTCTGGTGCAGGTAAATCTACCTTACTCAACATTCTTAATGGAGAGTATACACCTACAGAAGGTCAAGTTACCTTGAATGGTATAGATATTCATAAAAATCCAGAAAAAATAAAAGGTGTAATTGGTTACGTTTCTCAAGATGACCTCTTGATTGAAGAACTAACCGTATTCCAGAACTTGTATTACAATGCTAAATTAATTTTTGGTGGAAAATCTGATAAAGAAATTACCACAAAGGTGATGGACTTATTGGTGAGTCTTGGACTGAAAGAAACTATCGACCTTAAGGTGGGTAGCCCAATGGAAAAGTATATAAGTGGTGGTCAACGTAAACGATTGAACATTGCTCTTGAACTAATTCGAGAGCCTGCATTGCTTTATGTTGATGAGCCTACTTCAGGCTTAAGCTCTAGGGATTCTCAGAATATTATGGATTTGCTAAAGGAACTAACCTTAAAAGGCAAATTGATTTATGTGGTTATACATCAACCATCTTCAGACATTTTCAAAATGTTTGATAAACTGATGATTTTAGATGTAGGTGGTTATTTGATTTATAATGGTAATCCTGTAGAAGGAATTAAATATTTCAAAAGAGCAGCAAAATTTGCAAATGCAGACGAAGAAGATTCTAGTGGAACTGTAAATGCAGAAATCATCTTTAATATCATTGACCAAAAAGTAGTTGATGAATTCGGAAACTTAACCGAAGACAGGAAAGTTGATCCAAAACAGTGGTACAACTTATATTTAAAAGAAATTGACAGCACCGTAGAAATGCTGCCAGATCCTCAGTCTGCGCCAACTATTGATTTTAATCTTTCCGGTGCAGTTAAGCAGTTTAAAATATTTGTTGTAAGAGATATTCTGTCAAAACTAACGAACCGTCAGTACATGCTGATCAACATGTTGGAAGCTCCTGTATTGGCTTTAATTTTGAGTTATTTCGTTCGCTATTATCCGTTTAACGGTCAAGACAGTGAATACGTTTTCCTTGAAAATGAAAACATTCCAGCTTACATGTTTATGTCAGTTGTAGTTGCTCTTTTTATAGGGCTTACAGTGAGTGCTGAGGAAATTATCCGTGACCAAAAAATTCGTAAACGAGAATCTTTTCTTAATCTTAACAATAGCGCATACTTGATTAGTAAAATTCTAATCATGTTTTTAATCTCTGCTATTCAGACATTCACATTTGTACTTATTGGTAATAATATACTGGGAATTGAAGGTATGTTTTGGGATTACTATCTAATCTTGTTTACAATCGCTTGCTTTGCTAATGTATTAGGTCTTAATATTTCAGCAAGTTTCAATAGTGCCGTTACCATTTACATTCTTATCCCATTCATAATTATCCCTCAACTTATCTTCAGCGGTGTAATTGTGAAATTTGATAAGTTAAATCCAAGAATTTCTTCAAGAATTAAAGTTCCATTTATTGGAGAAGCAATGGCCTCTCGTTGGGCATTTGAAGCACTAGCTGTAAATCAATTTATCGAAAATAAATTTGAAAGATACCTCTACCCTTACGACAAAATTCAGTCGATGGCTAATTTCAAAAAGGTGTATTGGATACCCGAATTGAACTCTAAAATTGGATACATAGAGAATTATTATAACGATCCTGAGAAACAAGAAGAGGTTCGGAAATCTCTTGAACTAGTGCGTAACGAAATTACTGCACAAAATAAAGTCTATCCAAAACTTGCTTATGCAGGTGCGGAAAATTTAGTGTTTGGTACAGTTACCGATCAAGACTTTCAAGCTCTTAAAGATTACTTGAAATTGCAAAGAACCTTCTACAACAAGTTACACAATAGAACTTTGGATGATAGAGATGATGCAATCAACTATTTGACTAAAGACGCTAATATTAATTTTACTGAGGCCAAGAATAACTATAGAAATCAAGCTTTATCTGATTTGGTTTCTAACAAACTGGAAATAAGTCATATAATACAGTATCAAGGCAGATTAATTCCTCAAGAAAACCCAATTTATAGAGATAGTGAATCTATCAACAGTCACTTTTTTGCTCCCCAGAAAAAATTCTTCGGGAATTACATAAAAACCTTTTGGGTAAATATTGTAGTGATTTGGCTGATGACTATGACTCTAATCATTACGCTATTCCTTGACTTTTTCAGAAAAATAATGAACCTTTTTGATCGTTAGTTCTTAACGATATTCAACAATTATTAAGCAATAAAATTAAATATCCTAAGCAGGATATTTAATTTTATTATTCATTTTTTACACTTACATTATGAAAAAAATAGCAGTTATAGGTGCAGGAACCATGGGAAATGGAATAGCTCACGTTTTTGCCCAAGGTGGTTATCAAGTAAATTTAATTGACATCCAGCAATCTAGTCTTGACAAAGCAGTTGCCACTATTACCAAAAACCTAGACCGCCTAATAATAAAGGAAAGAATTACAGCAGTTCAAAAAGAAGATTGTTTAAAGAACATTTCAACGCTGACTTCTATTCCTGAAGGTGTAAAAGATCGTGATCTAGTAGTTGAAGCAGCAACAGAAAACATCGATTTAAAGCTTAAGATATTCAAAGACCTAGATCAACATGCTAATGAAGCATGCATTCTTGCTACCAACACCTCTTCTATATCAATTACAAAAATTGCCGCTGTTACCAACAGACCAGGGCAAGTTATTGGAATGCATTTTATGAATCCAGTTCCAATCATGAAATTGGTTGAAATCATTAGAGGATATGCAACTTCTGACGAGGTAACTAAAACCATAATGGATGCGTCTAAAAGCCTTGGAAAAATGCCAGTAGAGGTAAATGATTACCCAGGTTTTGTAGCCAACAGAATTCTTATGCCAATGATTAATGAAGCCATTATTACCTTGCATGAGGGCGTGGCTGGTGTAGAAGAAATTGATACCGTTATGAAATTAGGAATGGCCCATCCAATGGGTCCATTGCAATTGGCCGACTTTATTGGATTAGATGTTTGTTTGTCTATCATGAATGTACTTTACGATGGATTTGGCAACTCTAAATACGCTCCATGTCCATTACTTGTAAATATGGTTATGGCAGGCAAATTAGGCGCTAAAAGCGGAGAAGGATTTTACAACCATACCCATGGTACTAAAGATTGGATTGTTGCCGATAACTTTAAGAAATAAGAATTCCTACATATGAAATAGAAAAAGCGGCTTTAAGCCGCTTTTTCTATTTAGACACTATGAACATCCTAGCCGAATCCAAATTAAAATTATGTGTTTGTGAAACTGCAGTCGTTTTAAATAAAATTACTTTTTCTAGCACCTGAATCTCATTTTCTCCTTGGGTAACTGAAATATAATCAACGCTTTTCCACTTAAGCAGCTTAGTTTTAACAATTGTATCAGTATGCCTTCCTTCTTGTCGATTAAAACCCTTAATCATTCTATTAAAATAGATTTGCTTTTTAGTATCGATGAAACCAGAATAACACCTGCTCTTTCCCCCTTCAAAAACCTCAATCACAGGTGACATTGTATTGATAAACCAAAACTCCAGAAGAACTCAATACTTCATATTTTCTCCATGAAAAGGAAATACACAGCATTAATGCCATAGCAAATCCAGCTTTTAAAAAGAACCCTTTTCTGTATACCAAAAAAATTATAGCGCAAAGAATAAATAGGTATAACAAGAAGAGATGTGCTAACGATATTTCAATTTGAGTAATAGAACTGTAAGGAAAAGAATAGAGAATTTCAATAAATTCATTGAGCAACCAAATTACTTTTTGGAGAAGCCTACCGATACATTCTTCGATTATTGGAAATCCTAACTCGGTAAAAGCATTACTAAAGAACAGAGCAAATCCACCAAACAGCACTAAAAATGCAGCTGGAATTACAACAAGGTTTGTAATAAAAAAATAGGTTGGAAACTGATGAAAATAATACAAGCCCAGCGGAAACGTAACCAATTGAGCTGCTAATGCTAAACATAATAAACTCCATATTTTAGTGGTTATCCAGCGTTTTGGTTCTAGACATTTAAAAAGCTTAGGATATATAAAAATTATACCCAAAACAGCAATATAAGAGAGTTGAAAGCCAATGTTAAACAGAAGCTTTGGTTGATAAATAAGCATCAAAAAAGCGGACGCAAAAATGGTGTTGTAGGTATCTCCTACCCTGCGCAATAAAATGCCCAAGCTTATTAGAATAAACATTAAGGATGCTCGAGTTACCGAAGGCGAAAATCCGGTGATCGCTGCATAGCATACAATTACAGTTATCACTAAAATAGTGTGAATAGCATTACCTTGAGGCAGGCTAATTAGTGGTTTTAAAAGCCAGCTAAACAGGAGGAATACAATACCTACATGTAATCCAGATACTGCCAAAATGTGCATTGCACCTACTCCTGCAAATGCTTGTTTCGTTTCTATTTCTAAAAATTGTTTTTGACCCAAAACCAATGCTTGTGCAACACCCGTTTCACGTATTTCTAGATGGCTTTCGAGCATCGTTGCCAGATAATTTCTAACACGATACACTGCCCTCCAAATGCTCCATTTTGGCCGATGAAGGATCTTTATAGTATTGGCTCTAATTTGAAGGTAATTACCATTTTCCTGCATATATTCCCGATAATTAAAAGCACCTGGGTTAGTATTTTCAAAAAATTTCTGTGCTTTTCCTTCAATGAAGATGCGGTCGTCGGGTAATACATTCAAGAATTCATTCTTCTTATCCTTTATAATAGCCCCAAAACTGTTGTTAAAAACTGAGTCGCCAACATACCCGTTTAGTGCTGAAATATTTATCGTGGAAGAACTGTCAGATAAATGTACATCCGTAACAACAGCATTCGCATAGAATTTTGTATCGTATTGAAGGTATTTTATCCCCATTTCATTTTCTGCATCATGGATTAACAGAGCACCAACAGAAGAAAAAACTAGAAATACGCCCAGCTGAAAACCCATGACTCTTTTCGACCTGCTGTACTTATAATAAAGAAAATGAAAAAATAGAGCTGTAAAAAGTCCAAATGATAGCATTGACCAAAGCAAGGATTGATCCATATAAAATGTATCATTAAAGATAATTCCAAAAATTATATAGGGAAGTAACCTGGAAAAAGGCGATAGTCGGATTGGCATTTCCTAAAAGTAGGAAATATCTGGTTACTCTCCTCTAAAGAAGTCTAAAGCGGATAGATGAATGAGATGGGTGTCTTTATAATAATATTTTAAAATCTTATTATAAGGAATTCCTAATTCAGCCATACGCATAGCTCCTTCTTGGCTTAAGCCGACCCCATGTCCAAAACCTCGCCCTTCGAAATACACATACTTACTTTCTTCTCCTTCTATGATTGTGAAGAAAGTAGATCGAAACCCCCAATCTATTCGAATGGTTTTTAAGAGCGTATTAGGAGCTAAAGGAGACAAACAACGATCACGCTCTGTTGGGCAGTAATCCAACACGTATTCTAAATAAACGCTATCCTCAATTGGGTAACCGTATTTCTTTTTCAAATAGTTGAGCCACTTTTCTTTTTCTAGAAATGTTTTCCAATTATAATGAGGTTGATTCAGACTAAACGTATCTGGAACCGATCTTAAATACCCTAACGCTTTACTCCAAGCATCCTCACTGTTAGCAGTTTGTCCGCCGGAATTTGAGTGAAATACCGCTTGAATTAAATTGATATCACTGTCCACCAAAACTAGTCCACGGGTTGCGTTAGTAGCCTTTATTATATCTGGATTTCTCGTACTCATTCCTTTGTAAACTTGGCTATTTACTCTATCGCAAACATTAAAACCGAACTTGGAATACTTACTCAAATTACTCAACACATACGTACGAGCAATAATGGCTTGTACCTTATAGTACTCATAGGTTTCTCTACTTCCTGATTCTGCTTCAACTACACCACCAATATAATGCTCTATATATACGTTGTTTATCAGCTTTAACTTATTCAAATAAACCGAGACCTTAAGGTTGTCATTATAAGTTCTTTTGGCAGTAGCAGGAGACATTGCTTTTAAATTAAAAGCAGATCCCCAAGTATTTCTTTTCAATCGAATACTCTTAAAACTACCAACAACTTTACCACCTGAAGTAACTTGTACAAGAGCTCCATTTGTACGCAAAACCATTGTTTGATTGGTGATGAATTGCTTTACAGGATTATTATCTCCGTATAACGTGTAAGAACCGGTATGAATAGAAACCAGTGAACTTGCAGGTCTTTTTTCCCAAAGTATTCCAACGTTGATTACCTCCCTTAATGCAAATGCGGAAAAGGATAGACTTGAAATAAATAGTATAAGAATCAGACGCACCATCTAGTTAGCAAAGGTAATCGGCTTAAAATGGCCTTAGGCTGTTGGCTCCAGAGTTTTCAACATGAGATTGGCAGTAAGCTCAGATGCACCTTCACCTCCCAATTTAGTTATGAGGATTTTATAATTAGCCAATAGTTCATTTCTATCATTTTCACGATTTAAAATACGATCTAATTCTTGAACTAAGCGTTTTTCATTCAAATCAGATTGAATCAACTCAGTAACAATCTCCTTATCCATAATAAGATTAACCAGTGAGATGAATTTTACTTTAATGAGCATTCTTGCAATTCCCACACTCAATGCTCCACCTTTATAACAAACAACTTCGGGTACTTTAAAAAGAGCAGTTTCTAAAGTAGCGGTTCCACTGCTTACCAATGCCGCTTTTGCCTGCAAGAGTAATTCGTACGTTTTACCTTCAATTATTGAAACATTCTGTTTAATTAAAAACCGTTGATAATAATCTAATTCTAATGCAGGAGCAGCAGCTAACACAAACTGATAGTCCGGAAAACGATCTACTACATTCAAGAAAACTGGTAACATTTTAGTTACTTCTTGTTTTCTACTTCCTGGAAGTAAAGCAACAATTGGTTTTTCGGGTAAATCGTTCTTTTTACAAAAAGCGGCAAAATCTGGTTTTTGATTTTTGTACTCTTTGACTGCATCTAATAATGGGTGACCTACGAAATGAACATTTAAATCAAACTTTTTATAAAATTCCTTTTCAAAAGGTAAAATCACGAACATTTCGTCTACGATTTTTTTAATCTTAAATCCTCGTTTTTGATTCCAAGCCCAAATTTGAGGAGATATATAGTAGAGGACTTTTATACCTCTTTCTTTTGCCCACTTAGCTATGCGCAGATTGAATCCAGGGTAATCAATTAATATAATTGCGTCAGGTTGGAATTCTTCAATATCTTTTTTACAAAAACTGATATTCCCAATTATGGTTCTTAAATTTAGAATTACTTCTAAAAACCCCATAAAAGCTAAATCTCGAATGTGTTTTACAATTGTGGCTCCAGCAGATTGCATCAGATCTCCACCCCATGCGCGAATTTCTAAATTAGAATTCTGCTTCTTTAGGGCTTTTACCAAATTAGAGCCATGCAAATCACCAGATGCCTCTCCCGATATGATATAAATCTTCAAACTAAGTGTAAAAATAAATTACATAAGCTATCACGTATCCGAAATTGGATAATAAAATTCCTCGTCCTATTTTGTCTTTTTTGAAGGTGTTTAGAACTACCCACATCAACCCGGCATTTAATCCGATTGCCAATAAGCAAACGTTCTCCAAATAGGTTTGAGAAAAGGTTAATAAATCCTCATTAACGGACATAATAAGAGTCTCCACCACTATTAGTGGAAAGATTACTCCAGCAATTAAGCCTATTATTAAATTGTCTTTCACAGGTCCCAATTATTAATTTCACTAAGTGCAGTATACGCTGTTAGATCATGTTGCACAGGAACAACACTGACGTAATTATTCTCTAAAGTCCAAATATCAGTATCCTCGCCATGATCATTATTTTTAAACGTTCCCGTTAACCAAAAATACTCATTGCCCATAGGATCTTTACGTGCCTCAAATTCTTCTTCCCAATTTCCTTTTGCTTGTCGGCAAACTCTAATTCCGGCAATTTCTTCTAAATGCAGTTTTGGAATATTTACATTCAAACAAACCCCCTTTGGCAGTCCTTCTTCAATTGTTTTTAATGTGATTTGCCTTGCAATCTCTTTTGAAGCAGAAAAATCGGCATCAATACTGTGATCAAGAAGACTAAACCCTATGCTAGGAATATCCTCCAGTGCTCCTTCTACTGCAGCAGACATAGTTCCCGAATAAATTACATTGATAGAAGCGTTACTGCCATGATTTATACCCGACAAAATAATATCTGGCTTCACTTCCATTTTATAAATCGCCAGCTTAATACAATCAACAGGGGTTCCAGAACAGCTATATATCGTTAGCCCACCTTCTTCAGTAATTTTTTGCATTCGGAGGGTTGAATTAATAGTAATTCCATGTCCAGTTCCACTTTGTGGTTTGTCTGGCGCAACAACCATAATATCGCCTATATCTCGAACCGACTCTATAAGCGATTGGATACCTGGAGCGGTAACTCCATCATCATTACAAATTAAAATTAATGGCTTTTTCATACTGAAAATCTTTTAAATTCAGAACACAAAATAGCAGTTGCGGAAGCTACGTTTAATGATTCCCCGCGTCCCAATTGAGGAATTTTCACTTCTTTGGTCAAAAAAGATTTCACTTCTTCCGAAATTCCATGGGATTCGCTTCCCATTACTATTGCAGAGTTTTCGTTAAGATCCATTCCGTAAATATTTTCTCCTTCTAAGGTTGCCCCATAGATAGGTTTTAGAGGATTGTTCTTGCGCATTTTAGCTAGGATAATGACCAAATCTAGATACAAAACATTTATTCTAAAAATACTTCCCATACTAGCTTGCACCACCTTTGGGTTATACAATCCAACACAATTAGTAGAACAGATTACATGGTTTATTCCAAACCAATCGGCACAACGAATTATATTTCCCAAATTGCCTGGATCTATAACTCCATCAATCATCAATACCAAATCTTCTTCGTAATAAGGTATCTTATCTTGCGGCAATTCAACCAATGCCAACACTTGATTCGGACTAGAAAAATTACTAATTTTCTCTAATTCACCTTCAGTGATTTCAGTTTGTGAAACATTCAACTTTTCTAACTCAGTAAAATACTTTGATTTAAAATCAAGCGTATAAAAAAGCTCAGAAATACGATAAGGACATTTTTCACGTGTCTCACATTCGTGGATTAATTCGTTGACCATTTTTTCTCCTTCAACAATAAAAAGTCCGAATTCTTTTCGGTTCTTTTTGCGAACAAGAGAATTAATTAATTTGATTTTGTTTTTAGTGAGCACTTAGGTCTTTAGATTGCATTTTCAGTAATTTTGTAAAGGTATAACTTTCGCCTTTGGGCGTGCTTTGAAAAACCTACTTAAACCCATATTAGCCCTTATAATTACTGGACTTTTTCTATCCAGCTGCAACCCTTATAAACAATTGGCTGATGGTCAGTACCTTCTTGAAAAGGTAGATGTTAATTACGATCTTGCTTCAAAAAAGCGAGATCCCGAGTTTTATAAAAAATTGAATACGGATGATGTTTCCGACATTATAAAACAAAAACCAAATAACAAACTTCTTGGTCTGTTCAAATTTCACTTGAGAGTCTACACTTTTGGATCAAAAAAAGACAATAAATTCAGAAACTGGCTAGTGCGAATTGGAGAACCCCCCGTTATCATTGATACTAATTTAGTGAGCAAAAGCTCGACTCAAATGCTCCTTTACCTTAAAAAGAAAGGCTACTTTGAAGCTATTGGTTCAGATTCTGTGGATTTTAAAGTTAAAACGAACTGGAATGGGAAAAAAATAAAAAAGAGAAAGGCGTTTGTCTGCTATTCGCTTACTCCAAAAAAACCATGGGTTGTAAAAAAGTATGGATTTGCATTCGATGAAGACAGTTTGAGACCGGTAATAAAAAACTATTCAAATAATGAGGAAGACGAAGGCCTTTCGTTAGAACTCGGAGCTAACTATGATGAGTACAAATTGGCGACCGAACGAGAGCGTATGGATCGATTTATGAAAAATAGAGGCTATTATAATTTTAGCCGACAATACATTGAATATAAGGTAGATACACACCTAAATGATCATAAAGTAAATTATCAAATTAGTATTAAAAATCGTTATGTAAAAAGTCGAACAACCGCTGGACTAGATACTTTAATAAGTAAAAGGCATGAGAAATTTTACATTAAAAAAATTGTGGTTTCTATGGGAGACAAAAGCAATTCAATTGCTGCAGATGATACCTTAAAATTCAAAGGATATGACTTTGTAAATTATAGGGGTAATGTAATTCGCCCCAAGGTAATTGCCCGTGCCGTGTTTATTGAAAAAGGTGACCTATATCAACTTAATAAAATAGAATATACATACAGTAGGCTTACTGCACTAGGTGTTTTCAGTACCATAAATATTGATGTTTCAGTGGATCCAATTAATCCAAATGGAACGAATTTGATTGCTTATATCACCTTGAATATGAGTCCGAAATACAACATTTCATTTGAAACTGAAGGAACTAACAGAGGTGGTAATCTCGGCGTCAACTCTAGCGTGAACTTTACAAACAAAAACACATTTAAAGGAGCGGAGACTTTGAGTATTGGTGTGTTCGGAGGACTGGAGGCACAACAAACCAATAATGATTTATTTGAGGATCAAACCGAACAAATTAATGACGCGTTACCATTTAACACCTTAGAATATGGAGCTGATGTAACTTTAAAAATTCCAGACCTTCTAATTCCAAAAATAAAATTCGGTTTACCTAAATATTTGAATCCAAGTACTGAAATTGGAGTTATTTACAACTATCAATATCGCGGTTCTTATGACAGGGATGTGCTGAATATAGCCTATCGATACAAATGGTTCCTAGGAAGAAAACATGGCTTTGTATTGAGTCCGCTCGACATCAGTTTTGTAAGACTGGAAAAAGATTCAGCATTTGAAAATAGATTAAAAGCTACAGGTAACTCACTACTAATCAATTCCTATCAAGATCATTTAATAGCAGCCACAAAATTTCAATACACGTTTACAAATCAAAAATCTGATGAAAGAAACTATGTGTTTTTTCGTTCCAATATTGAAAGTACTGGTAATCTTCTGCACGCCTTAGACAAAATTGCAGGCAGTATTGAAGACCCAGCTGAAGGATACTATACAAAACTGGGTATTCGATATGCTCAATATGTTAAACTTGATGGTGATTTTAGATACCATAGTATACTTACAGAAAATTCGAAATTAGTATACAGGATATATGCAGGAATAGGCTTACCATTATCAAACTTGAATGTACTACCTTTCGAAAAATCCTTCTTTGGTGGAGGAGCAAATACAAATAGAGCTTGGGTAGCTCGAACTTTAGGTCCTGGAGGTCTACCAGCGATAGATTCTCTAAATACGATTGACCGAATTGGCGAATTAAGTTTAGAAGCCAACTTGGAATATCGATTTAATATCGTTGATGGTTTAGAAGGCGCATTTTTTACTGACATAGGAAATGTTTGGTTGCGCGAAAAAGATCCACTTCGACCAAATGCAGAGTTTAATATAAACCGCTTTTACAAAGAGTTGGCAGTTGGTATTGGTGCAGGATTGCGAATTGATCTCGATTTTTTTGTTATTCGGGGTGATTTTGGTTTTAAGGCTAAAGATCCATCTTTAGCTGAATCTGAACGGTGGTTTTGGGAACCAAAAGATATTTATCAATCGTGGAACGGACGAGAATATAAATATGGAATTAATTTTAACTTAGGGATAGGTTATCCTTTCTAATATAAGAATATGAATAAAGAATTTACTCCTATTTACGACCTTTTAATCAATTATGGGTTATCCGATTTCTGGGCATCATCTGCAAGATCAGGAGTCTTAATTCTAGTCCTGTTCATCCTTGCAGGAATCCTTCATATTGTTGGTAGAAGCCTTTTCTTGAGGCTAATCAATCAAATAACAAAAAAGTCAAAGACAAATTACGATGATATACTCCTTGAGAATAAGGTATTCCAAAAATTTAGTTTTCTATTTCCTGCTTTTGCAATTTATGCATTTGACGAAGTTGTTTTAGCCCACTTAGGTCCCGTAAAAGATTTGATTATTGGCGCAACAAATATTTTTGTTATTGGCGTTACGGCTTCCCTTATAAACTCCGTTATTAAATCGCTTCAAAATATTGCAGAGACTCGATCATCTTTTAAAGATAAACCGCTAACGAGTTATAGACAAGTTGCAACGATTTTAAACTATGGAATTGCAATAATCATAATAGTAAGCATCCTAATTGGTAAATCCCCAATGTATCTATTTAGTGCTCTAGGGGCTTTAACAGCAGTGCTTATTTTGGTATTTAGAGATTCCATTTTAGGTTTTGTTGCTAGTATTCAACTAGCATCTAACGACATGATTCGCGTCGGTGACTGGGTAAGTGTAGAAAGTTATGGGGCAGATGGAGATGTTTTAGAAATAAATCTGAATACAGTTAAAGTCAAAAATTTTGACAACACTATCACTACAGTTCCGACCTATGCTTTCATCTCGGACTCATTCAAAAACTGGCGCGCCATGCAAGAAAGTGGAGGTCGACGAATAAAACGAAAAGTAAACGTAGCAATAAATTCAATTAAACATTGCGATCAAGATTTACTAAATCAAATGCTTCAAATTGATTATTTGGAGGAATACGTTTCCAAAAAAATTGAAGAGTTGGACCAATACAATAAATCTGCTGTAAAAAATGGTTCAACAATGGTCAATGGTCGTCGATTAACCAATGTTGGTTTATTTAGACAATACATTCAACAGTATTTAAAGAAACATCCAGACGTAAATACAGAACTGACCTGTATGGTACGGCAATTGGAATCTACAGAAACAGGTTTACCGCTAGAAGTCTATTGTTTTAGTAAAGATAAGGACTGGGTGAACTATGAAAAAATACAAGCCGATATATTTGATCATATTTTGGCAGTAGCAGGCTTCTTTGACATTGAGCTTTTCCAAAATCCATCTGGAAGCGATTTTAAAAGATTAAAGCTTAGCTAGTATGGTCAATTACTATTCGCCAACCTTCAGGTTTTAACTTCCATAAAAGAGTGAAATAACCACCCACATTTGGCTTTTCAGAATAGGATAAATTCCAGGAACCTACTACAAAGACACAATCGTCAGACACTTGCCGCACTTCTTTCAATTCAAAAAGCAGTTCCCCCATTTGTTCTTGGTTAGGGTAAGCTTTTTGATAGTTGCTCAATACTTTTTGCCAGCCCTTTGAAATTCCATTTTTACTTATAAATTGCAATGAATCATTATTCCAATAATAGTTCATGAAAGCTGGGATATCTCCAATATTCCAACTATTCATTTGACCTTTCATTGCAGCTTTTACAGCGACCTCCCCTTCGTTGCTTAATGCTTCTCCCTCACCACATGACACGGTAATTAACACGACACAAAAACCGATTAAACTTTTAAGGATAATAGCTTTTGTAAAGATAAAACTGCCCTTCATTTTATGATACTTTAGTTGTGATTAAAGGAATGCAAAAAGAAGCAGCTAAGATATTGATTGTTGAAGATGAGCCAGCCATGGCTTTTATCTTGAAGAAACTAATTACCGACATGGGTTACTCTGTTTGCGCAAGTGTAGTCTCTGGTGAAGAATCTATTATTGAAGCCGAAAAACACATGCCCGACTTAGTATTAATGGATATTAATTTGGAAGGTGAAATGGATGGAATTGAAGCCGCCGAAATCATCTTAACCAAATTTGGAATTCCAGTAATATATGCTACTGCAGACGGTGAAGAGGAGACCGTAAATTCAGCAAAGAGCACTTATCCATTGGGTTATATCTTAAAACCATATAATGAAAAAACATTAAAATCTACTTTGGTTATTGCCCTTTCAATTCGCGAAGTTGAAAAGAGAAAAAATCAAGAACTACAAGCGGCCTACGATACTATTTCATATCAAACTAAAGAGTTAATAGATAGTTTTAAAAGCGCAAAAGAAATTCAAAGTGCCATTCTACCGACCGAATCTGGGTTTAAAACACACTTTCCGAACTCCTTTATTTTAAATATGCCGAAAGACAATTTAGGGGGTGACTTTTTTTGGTATCGTGTTTTAGCAAATGGTAATTTATTATTTGGAGTAATTGACTGCACCGGTCATGGTGTGCCAGGGGCGCTAATGTCTGTATTGGTAAATTATCAACTCGACCATACTCTTAAAACTTTAAGTTATTCTGATAAAATAGGCGATATTTTTAGTCAAATAGACAAAGTCTTATCTGATTATGAGTCTGAAAACGAAACTCCTACAACCGAATTAATTAATGAAATCAGCGATCTTAATAGTGGATTTGATGCTGCATTGTGTTTGTATGATTTCAAAACAAAAAAAATTAGATTTTGCGGTGCAAAGCGACCACTTTACCTTTTTAGAAAAGGCGTATTACAAGAATTCCGTGGTAGTAGAAGTTCAGTTGGCTTATTTAGTATTGCAGGTAAAAAATTTGAAGAAACCGAAATTCAACTTGAAGAAAATGATCAGTTATTTCTTTTTAGTGATGGTTACACCGATCAAATTGGAGGGCCAAGGAATAAACGCTTTATGAGTAAACGCCTGAAAGAAACTATAAAAGAACTCTTGTCTAGCTCTTCTAGTGATCAGCACAAAAAACTGATTGAAACAATCATTGATTGGAAAGGGAATAATGAAGAGCAGTTAGACGATATTCTTGTTTTAGGAATAAAATTGTAAGCTCTAGATATTTGTTAGGTCCTTGTTAGATACAGAAATATCCAATTCACTTTTTACTACTATTTTTTTTCTCCAACCTAAAATCCAGAACTTTAGTATCAAAAAGGAGTTCAGTTTCAGTACAATAGTTTAGTTCACGCCCAATTAAACACCTCGGTTTTAAGCTATTCATTTCTTTATTCAAAATATATTTGCCTTTAAATTCATCTATTATAATAGTTTCTGACCAATCAATGGTTTGAGAGAAAAGATCAACTGAAAAAACTAAAGCGAGCAAAATCAAAATTGACCTTTGCAGCATAAATCATTATTTATAACAAACTTAGCTTCCTGAAAAGAGCATTTAGATCAAATATGTTTTCTTTTTGATCATGTATTCGTAATTTAAGCTCGCGCAAATGAAGTTGTAACCATTATAATCTTGAAAATGAATTTGAAATTTGACAAAGAGTACTGGAACAGTCGTTACATCAATAAAGAAACTGGCTGGGATTTAGGCTCTCCTTCTAGACCTTTAAAAGAGTACATAGATACTATTACTGATAAAAGCGTAAGAATATTGATACCTGGCGCTGGAAACGCTTATGAAGCAGAATATTTGCATTCTAAAGGGTTTGAAAATGTCACCGTGATCGATATTTCTGAAGAAGCTTGTTGGAAATTAAAAAATAGAATTCCTGATTTCCCAATTAAGAATATCATTTGTGCTGATTT
Source organism: Flavobacteriales bacterium UBA6770 (assembly GCA_905181875.1). Classification (GTDB taxonomy): domain Bacteria; phylum Bacteroidota; class Bacteroidia; order Flavobacteriales_G; family Salibacteraceae; genus UBA6770. Next base: position 150,335 of record CAJIZH010000001.1, on the reverse strand, counting down.
TTTTAAAACTGAAGGAGTTTTTGATGTCATGCTCGAACAAACCTTTTTTTGCGCCATTGATCCAAGTGAAAGAATGAATTACATAGAAAAAGCGAATCAAATACTGCAGCCAAATGGAGTCCTGGTTGGTCTTTTGTTTCAAAAAGAATTATTTAAAGATCATCCTCCTTTTGGTGGCGATGAAAAAATATATCGAAAATTATTCGAACCATTATTCAATATTCACATAATGAAAACCGCCCATAACTCCATTGAACCAAGAAAAAACTCAGAATTATTTATAAAAATGTCTCCTAAATAAGGGTTTTCATACATTTGAAATGTGAACGCAAAAACTCGAAATAAAATCTTAAACGGAACGGAAATCAAAGCAAAGGTTGATCGAATTGCCCATCAAATTAACGAAAATTGCTACCAAGAAGAAAAATTAGTTCTTGTAGGAATTACTGGTCGTGGTTATGATTTTGCCAAACGCTTGCAAAAAGAACTACAAATTATTGCGGCATTTGAAATTTCATTGCTCCAAATAGATCTGGATAAAGACAATCCAATAAATAATGAGATTACGCTAAAACATCCTGAATCAATAAAAAATAAAGCGGTAATACTTATAGATGACGTTTTAAACTCAGGCAAGACATTAGCTTACGCAGCTGCATATTTATTGCAGTTAGATCCAAAAATGATTAAAACTGCAATTTTGGTAAATAGAGAACACCACCGCTACCCTATTACCGCAGACTTTGTTGGCCTTTCTTTAACTACAACGCTAAAAGAGCACATTCAAGTTGAACTAGGAATGTCTGATGGAGTCTATTTGGTTTAGTTGTTCTACTAAAAGATTCATTTTTTCTGCATTCCAATTTATACTTTGAATCGTTAAGTGTGCTTTTGAGTAAATTGGATTCCTTTCATTGAATTGATTATTCAACTTTTCTCTTATGTTTTCTGTTAACAAAGGTCGATTAGAAGATTTTTCTAGCCGGCTAGCCAACATTTCAAGAGGCATTATTAAATGTATAACAACTCCATGTTCCAACATTTTATCCATGTTTTGACTAAAACATGGCATACCTCCTCCAGTTGACACAACGCAGTCTTGTTCACAAATATTGGGTAAGTCCGAAAGTAAATCACTCTCTAATCCCCTGAAATAGAGCTCTCCATGAATTCTAAAAATCTCTGAGATAGACTTTTGTTCGTTTTTTTCAATAACTGTATCAGTATCCAAAAAACCAACCTTTAATCTACTTGATAGTTGCTTTCCGATAGAGCTTTTACCCGTTCCTGATAGTCCAATTAGGAATATTTTCATACTACAAAAGAAGCTAAAATGTAGTATAACAGCAGGATAGAAAAAGAAAGAAAAAAAAGGAAAAAGCAGCTTGTTGAAACGAAAGAGAATTTTATATTTGCCGCCTCATAAAAGACCTGGTAGCTCAGCTGGTAGAGCATCTCCCTTTTAAGGAGAGGGTCCAGGGTTCGAACCCCTGCCAGGTCACTCAAATAAAAGGCAATTAACTGTTTATCAGTTGGTTGCCTTTTTTGCTTCCCCACATCTTCCCCACAACTGAGTTTATTTAGAAATATTGTTACGTAGAACTTTCGGTAACATATACTAAACTAAACATGACCAATTTATTTATTTTCTAGCACAGGACTGCTTGTATTTTTTGTAAAATACTCGAAATGCAAAGAATTTACCTTACTCATAAATTGTTAAGCATACTCATTTGTAGATAGATATACTAATCCAGACAAAATATATTACCTCTAATTAGACAATTAATGTAAAGCCATGTAATTATTATGGTAACAGAGAGTAAACGAATTATTGATTTAACGTCAATTGAATTAGCCAACGCAATAACTCTTCAATTCAAAGAGGAACTTCAGAAAAGCGAGAAACGAGTTTTAGAGGTCATTAAGAGCAATTTACAAGCCTCAGAAATAGACAGTAAGCTTTTATCAATACAAGCGATACCTTTAAAATTCCAAGAGGAAAAGCATTAAGAATTACTGATGATATTTCAGTTGATTTATTAATGAATGGAAATGTTAAACACACAATTAGATCATTCAATGCTATTGTAAGTTCACAATACTCAGTAAAATCGAATCCTAATTACTACCGAAACAGTATTAGTGGTTATCCTGTTGATTCCTCTTCCCAAATTGAGCCTATTGTAATTGACACGAACAAATACAAGGTAAAAACAGGTTTCACGTTGTTTTTGATAAGCTATGGAGAGCCACGTACAAGTGCAAGCGGAAGGCACTATTTTGATTATAAAATTGACAATAAAAATTTCAGAACAACGGATTATTCAATAATAATTGTTCCATCAAATAAGGTTTTGGATGGGCTTACTGGTCGACATTCGTTAAATGGATATTTGGTTAAAGATGATTCTTATTTGTTTGAGCTATAATGACAGCAGAAAAGGACTAGTTAATAATATTAGCAACGAAATGATCGCAATTACGGATGGAAATGAAATTGAAATTAATGTTGCCGACGCTGATTCATCTGTATTAAATGAAATTCAATCTTTAAGTTTAGACTTTGATACTTTATCAATCTCGGGTGGAAACAAAGTTTTGTTACCGAGTAAATGGGACGGAACAGACAGTACAATTTACACTCTAAAACAAGTTGGAATTGGGACAAATTCTCCAGATTCCAGTGCAATTTTAGACTTACAATCAACCAGTAAAGGTTTCTTACCCCCCAAAATGACAAAAGCGCATAATAATAATGTTGTAAATCCCTCAGTTGGTTTTTTAATTTATAGAACCGATACCATACCATTGAAGAATTTGAAGCAGGGTGGCAACCACATAAAATTGAAATTCAAAAAAATAGTTCTAATAACAAAACCTTAATATATACTAATGATGGTTTTTAGATTTATCCTGGTTTCTGCTCTGTGCTTCTTTTCCCTATTCTTGAATGCTCAGAATGAATTGGAATCTAATAAAGTTATAAATGAAAAAATCACTGGAAATGGTGGGGCAATTTCTAAGTCCGTAACTGTGTTTGTATGGATATTTGGTTAAAGATGATTCTTATTTGTTTGAGCTATAATGACAGCAGAAAAGGACTAGTTAATAATATTAGCAACGAAATTGCGTTTACCTTAAATGATGTTGCATTGTTTTCAATGCCTGCTTCTGCCATAGGCCATGTGCCGCCAGCACCGTTCCCTTTTTGGCATCCGGAAGGCACCTATACTATGAAACTGTATTATGGTTCTACAGGCTCTGCTTTTTCCTTAGCAGGCACAATATCAGTCATAGAGTTTAATGTTAGAAAATAATAAATTCCTTGTCGCTAAAACTGATAAAGAAATTATTTTTTCATGTATTTCTGCTAGTTAGTTACGAAAAGTAAGCTTTTAATCCACCTTAGAAAAATGATTTTATTCAGGCTTATTTTTCAACTCTTTTGCCTGCTATGTATCACTCTGACTCAAGCCCTTGAGATACAAAAGTGATAGCAGGCATATTATCTAAACACAAAGACATTAGTATTTACCTTGAAAGATGTCTAGCCTTTAAATTTTCATCGAATTAAAAATCATTTCACCGAATAAAATATCACATTCACATCTCAATCAACAAAAAACACCTTAATTAGTATAAAGTTATAGATAAAAAAAATTTATCAGCATTAGTCATTATCACATTTTCTCTTTGTGGTTATAGTCAAACTAACAGTCAAACTACTAATGTCACTACTAATATTCAAACTGGCAGACAAAGTCCACTGGGTGCAATTATAAATCAGAAGCTTGGAGAGGTCATGGTTTATCTAGGTAATGGTCAGTATAAAATAACTGAAATACCACATAATAATTTAGACAACTGAAAATACCATATTTGTAAGATGAAAAGAGCACTACTCCTCACTTACTTTTCTTTTTTATTGTTACAAGGATTTTCTTTTATTAACCCTCCAATAATTGACACATCAATTATTATCAGCAAAGTAAAGAAATTGGTTAATGACCAATCTATTTTGAGATTGAATGAGGAGATCTTCCGTAGTTTGCTTATTGTTAATGATTCATTAGTTTTTTTAAACCCTCAAGGAACATTATTCCTTTTTGAAATTAAAATCAACGATTCTACCAAAGTCACAAAACTAAATAATCCTAGATACCACGGATTCAACTTTGGTAGACATTTATTCTATCATGATTCTGCTCTATATTCCGCTGGAGGTTCTGGATTATTCAATAGTTTTCCTGGTATAATTGAGTTTGATTTCGAAGTTGGTGAATGGTACAAAAAACCAATTGGATCAATTCCTTTCAATATTGCGAGAGTCATCAATTCTTGGGTTATAGACGATGAATTACATATCATTTATGAATTGGAATCTAAAGAGAATAATGAATACTCTTATGGGTACATAGACCTTTTAGAGTTTCAATACCATGAATCGAACAAGTTTACTTACGACTTTGAAACCGGATTGCAATTTGGCGGAATAGTGATATCCTCAAATAATAGTTATTCTATACATGAATATACAGGAAACTCTGATAATTGTTTTTATTCGATATATGATAAAAGAAAAGGTACAATGTTACACAGTACATTCTTCAATGAGAAAGCGTGTATTGATGGTAATTCATTTGTTTATGTAAAGGGTAATTTTATTTTCAAAAGAAATAATATAGGAAAAGTTGATTCAATATCTATTGAAAAATCTAATATTTTTAAATCCATTGATTTTATGAAACGTTATCAAAAATCAGACTTGGATTATTCCATACTAAGTTCGCCATTTTTTTTTGCAGCGTGTATAATTTTCCTTTTAATAACTTGGTTTGTGGTTAAATTAATTAGGTCGAATCCAAAACACAAAACGAATCATCTTGATAATACCCAACATGAATTAAAAAAATTTAAAGGGAAACTAATTTCAAGAAACGAACTTGATGAAATACTCAGAATATCCCATTTAAATCCTGATTCCTCTAAGGTGTTAAGGAGTCAACGCATTAAATCAATTAATAGCAGAGGAGAGACTACCATTTCGCGGATTAGAGACCTTGAAGATAAAAGAATGTTCATTTATAAAATCATCTAAACTCTGAAGTGGTGACATTTTCTATCCCATAACCTTACTCCACAGTAATGATTTATTCCTCTGAGATTAAAAACACTACCACAATCATCCAGTAATTTGAGCAGTTTTCTATCTGATTTAAGACTTTTATTTGTTTTGATGACCATTTGGATATGTGATTTTCCATCTGTTTTATACTCTCTCAGTAGGTTGAAGTTTAACAATAAGAGTATTGGTGGGCTAAATAGTGCTTTGAAGAGGATTATTAACAGTTGATTATCAGCACTATAAATAGGTAAAAACAGGTTAACACTACCTAGTTTAACCTAGTTTTTTTTCTTGTCGTGCTGTTTTAAACTAGTATTGTTTAGCAGAATAATCTGTGAAAAATTAATAAATATACAATATGAAGGTTAGATACATTTTCGGGATTGCAATATTTACGGCGATATTGTCCTCGTGCAGCATCAAAAAATCTACTCATTCTTACAGATTGATTGAAGAAGATTTACACGGTAAAACCTCAGTTAAACTTGCTAATAGTTATGAGGCAGATTTAGATATTGATTTTACAAAAGAAATTAAGGGATCAACTTCAGAATCACACAAAAGCGAAAAATTGGCTCGCTCTGAGGCGTATTACAATGCTATCACAAAGAATGGTGTGCATATTCTGATTAATCCAATCTATAAGGTGAGTCAAGTTGGTGAATATTTTGATTGTGACGTAGTTGGGTTTGGTGCAAAATATTCAAATCCAAGAGCAAGCGGCATAGAAGACAATGAAGGAGGAGAGGGTAGTGAGTTAGATCTGAAAATAGCACAGCTAGAACGTTTTTCTAAAATTGAAGGTGTTCAAGATGGTCTCAAAAAATCTTCTTATACAATTGACACTAGAGAAGGATGTTGCGGAGAGGCTAAAGCAGGAAGTATGGAATATGGACAAACCAATTTACTCCATGCAGTAGACAATAAGTCTTCTTTAGTTGATGAGTTTATCAAATTTGTCGGCATGACTGAAAGTACGAATGCGCAAGAAGAAGTTCAAAAAACTTGTAAAGTTTTAGGCATTTTTAAAGTGAATTGTAAATAATCTCTATAAACTTATCCATAAAAAAAGGTATGAAGCGGTGCGCTTCATACCTTTAATTTTTTCTATGAAAAAGCAATTCGCTCTATTTTCCTTATCTTATTGTGCATGTTTTTTTTCCGTAGCGCAAGAGAAGGATAATCTCACTAAAATCAACGAACAATTAAATATTCAGGTTAGCTATATTAAAAATCGCGAAATTATCGAAGGCGAGTATATTGAGAGATTTTACAAAGCTGAGGCAGAAAGGGATTTTAATAATTCAATTTACAGCAATTTCTTTGAGAAAAGAACTGGCATTGAAGATAGCTTTATAAAAAAACATTCAACAGAAACTTCACCCACTTTCTTAAATTCCTCCAATACAAACGAACACAAAACAGAGAAAAAAGCTAGTGTGAAGTATGGTGAAGTTAAAAGTAAATCAACTAAAAAGAGACACGAAGACAATATTGTTTCTCTTGTGGACAAAGTTAAAACTGTTGAGGAAAATTCATTAGGTATAACGGATAAGTCCAACATAGAAAAGATGGTTCTCAAAGAAACCTCAAAAGAGCCTCCTATAACCCAAGAGACGACTGTAAAACAGATATCCAAGAACCTTAAGGTTGAAATTACGAATCTAGAAGACATCCAAATAGAAATTTCTGAAAATGATAAACCTTTCGAAGAACAAATTATAGAAGATGTTATTCAGCCCGATGTTCAAGAGCTATTAGCAGCTAGTAAGCTATTTGAGGACAAAAGGTCTAAGTTACTGAAGCTATACGATACAAAATTTAAGGAGACAACTTTTTTAGTTCAAATTGCTTCCTTAGGGAGAAATGCATCAGTTATGAGTGTTGCTCAAGATTTTGGCATTAAGGAGTCTTTAGTTATGATAAGGATTGATGGTTTATATAAATATTTTATTGAACCATTTGAAAGTTACTCAACTGCCAAGGAAAAGGTAAAACAATTATCTGAAGGTGGAATAAATTCATTTGTCGTTGTACAAAATGGTAAAGACTTTGTTTTACCAAATTTATTTTTTGAAAGTAAATAGGAAATTAAGAGTTTTCTCTATTTTTTGATCTTTGTTAGTTGCTTAGTGCTATGATTGCTGCAATGCAGCGACAATTTCAATTATGGAGAATACGAAATATTTAGGATGAAGTGAGTTTACTAATCATGGAGATTAGTTTTGAAGTTGAACCACTTATAGTATTGAAAATAAAATACTTATTGAAAAATAAGTCCTACATGAAGATGGTTGCTTTTAGTAGGATTATTCCATTAATTGTAGGGATCTCTTTGTTAGGCGTAATTAACACAACCTAACATACACGTTGTTTCCAACACAAAGTCTGAAACCATTCCAGCGCTTAAAAGAACCAGAGTAATACGCTATGCCAAAAATTCTTCCAATCCAATTACTTTTAAAATTTGTAATGGTTTCACACTGTTCAGGTAGGTTTTTTAAATACCAATCTCTCACTTTTTTTGCTGCTCTTCACTTATTTCATACTTAAAAGAATTAATTGAGTCTCCTATACACCAATCTGGTATTTCTATGTCGTGACAACTGCAACTAGCACTGTATAAACCAAATGTCTTTAGCGTTTTTAACCAAAGTATTCTTATAATTTTAATCATATATCCTTTATTATAAGTCAGTGATGCACTGTATTTAAACTCTTTGTTGCATTACAAAAAAAGGCCCTATAGTTATAGGGCCTTTTTTATTTACTTCTCTTGTTCAGAGAAACAAAAATTATTATCAAATTAAAAAAGTCATTACTCTTTAAAAACCTTAAACTCTTTAATTGTACCGTTAGCATTAACTTTCAAGATGTAAAGTCCTTTTGACTGCTCTTCAAGGTCAATAGTCCTTAATTCTGACTTAATGATTAACCGTCCTGATACATCATAAACTTCAACTCCTTTATAGTTTTCAGCATCTATATTTACTATTCCAGTAGTAGGATTAGGATATATTTTTATTAAGCCACCAAAAACATTTTGAGTTATTCCAAGGGTATTTACAAGAGTACATTCAGACGTATCAGTACAACCATTTTTGTTTATTTCTACCGCATATGAACCATTTGCTGTAGGAATAAAAGATTGACCAGTATCACCAATTACAAGAGTGTAATTATTATCACCTAAAACTGCTGAGCAACTTAACCACTGATACTGAGCACCAGGCTCTGATACTGTTAAACTATCCGATGTGCTAGTGATACTTTCGTCAATTGTGTTAATCCTCAATTTAAGACTAATGATACTATCACAGCCATTTGAGCCGGATAGAATAAATGTTGCCGAAGAGTCACTTGCAGTATAAGTTACTCCATCTATCCACGTAAATGAGTCACAAGCTGACAGAACAAATGTTGTTGTGGTTGACTTGTTAATCGTTAGATTAAGTGTAACAACCGAATCACAACCAGCAGCGTTTACCAAGGTATGCTTAGCTATTGTATCACTTGCAGTATACGTTACTCCATCTATCCACGTAAATGAATCACAAGCTGTATGAGTATCTGTTGCTGTTGTTGACTTGTTAAGGGTTAAATTAAGTGTAACAACCGAATCACAACCAGCAGCATTTACCAAAGTATCAATAGCTGTTGTATTACTTGCAGTATACGTTACTCCATCTATCCACGTAAATGAATCACAAGCGGTATGAGTATCTGTTGCTGTTGTGACCTTGTTAATGGTTAAATTAAGTGTAACAATCGAATCACAACCAGAAGTATTTACCAAAGTATCCATTGCTGTTGTATCACTTGCAGTATACGTTACCCCATCTATCCACGTAAATGAATCACAAGCTGTATGCGTATCTGTTGCTGTTGTTGTCTTGTTAAGGGTTAAATCAAGTGTAACAACCGAGTCACAACCAGCAGCATTTACCAAGGTATCAATAGCTGTTGTATTACTTGCAGTATACGTTACCCCATCTATCCACGTAAATGAATCACATGCAGTGTGAACATCTGTCGCTGTTGTTGACTTCTTGATTGTCAAACTAAGTGTAACAACCGAATCACAACCAGCAGCATTTACCAAGGTATCAATAGCTGTTGTATTACTTGCAGTATACGTTACTCCATCTATCCACTTAAATGAATCACAAGCTGTATGCGTATCTGTTGCTGTTGTTGAATTGTTAAGGGTTAAATTAAGTGTAACAACCGAATCACAACCAGCAGCATTTACTAAAGTATCAATAGCTGTTGTATTACTTGCAGTATACGTTACTCCATCTATCCACGTAAATGAATCACAAGCGGTATGAGTATCTGTTGCTGTTGTTGAGTTGTTAAGGGTTAAATTAAGTGTAACAACCGAGTCACAACCAGCAGCGTTTACCAAAGTATCAATAGCTGTTGTATTACTTGCAGTATACGTTACTCCATCTATCCACGTAAATGAATCACAAGCGGTATGAGTATCTGTTGCTGTTGTTGTCTTGTTAAGGGTTAGACTAAGTGTAACAACCGAGTCACAACCAGCAGCATTTACCAAGGTATCAATAGCTGTTGTATTACTTGCAGTATACGTTACCCCATCTATCCACGTAAATGAATCACATGCAGTGTGAACATCTGTCGCTGTTGTTGACTTCTTGATTGTCAAACTAAGTGTAACAACCGAATCACAACCAGCAGCATTTACCAAGGTATCAATAGCTGTTGTATTACTTGCAGTATACGTTACCCCATCTATCCACGTAAATGAATCACAAGCTGTATGAGTATCTGTAGCTGTTGTTGATTTCTTAATGGTTAAACTAAGTGTAACAACAGAGTCACAACCAGCTGCGTTTACCAAAGTACGCTTAGCTGTTGTATTACTTGCAGTATACGTTACTCCGTCTATCCACGTAAATGAATCACAAGCTGTATGAATATCTGTAGCTGTTGTTGACTTGTTAAGGGTTAAATTAAGTGTAACAACCGAGTCACAACCAGCAGCATTTACCAAAGTATCAATAGCTGTTGTATTACTTGAAGTATACGTTACTCCATCTATCCATTTATAACTATCACAAGCGGTATGAACATCTGTAGCTGTTGTTGATTTCTTAATGGTTAAACTAAGTGTAACAACAGAGTCACAACCAGCAGCATTTACCAAAGTACGCTTAGCTGTTGTATTACTTGCAGTATACGTTACTCCATCTATCCATTTATAACTATCACAAGCGGTATGAGTATCTGTAGCTGTTGTTGATTTCTTAATGGTTAAACTAAGTGTAACAACAGAGTCACAACCAGCAGCATTTACCAAAGTACGCTTAGCTGTTGTATTACTTGCAGTGTACGTTACTCCATCTATCCATTTATAACTATCACAAGCTGTATGAGTATCTGTAGCTGTTGTTGATTTCTTAATGGTTAAACTAAGTGTAACAACAGAGTCACAACCAGCTGCGTTTACCAAAGTACGCTTAGCTGTTGTATTACTTGCAGTGTACGTTACTCCGTCTATCCACTTATAACTATCACAAGCTGTATGAATATCTGTAGCTGTTGTTGACTTGTTAAGGGTTAAATTAAGTGTAACAACCGAGTCACAACCAGCAGCATTTACCAAAGTACGCTTAGCTGTTGTATTACTTGAAGTATACGTTACTCCGTCTATCCATTTATAACTATCACAAGCGGTATGAACATCTGTAGCTGTTGTTGATTTCTTAATGGTTAAACTAAGTGTAACAACAGAGTCACAACCAGCAGCATTTACCAAAGTACGCTTAGCTGTTGTATTACTTGCAGTATACGTTACTCCGTCTATCCACTTATAACTATCACAAGCTGTATGAATATCTGTAGCTGTTGTTGATTTCTTAATGGTTAAACTAAGTGTAACAACAGAGTCACAACCAGCAGCATTTACCAAGGTATCGCTTAGCTGTTGTATTACTTGCAGTGTACGTTACTCCGTCTATCCACTTATAACTATCACAAGCTGTATGAGTATCTGTCGCTGTTGTTGACACCTTAATCGTTAAACTAAGTGTAACAACCGAATCACAACCAGCAGCGTTTACCAAAGTATGCTTAGCTGTTGTATTACTTGCAGTATACGTTGCTCCGTCTATCCACTTATAACTATCACAAGCGGTATGAGTATCTGTTGCTGTTGTTGTCTTGTTAAGTGATTAAACTAAGTGTAACAATCGAGTCACAACCAGCAGCATTTACCAAGGTATCCTTTGCTGTTGTATTGCTTGCAGTATACGTTACCCCATCTATCCAAGTATAACTATCACATGCTGTATGAGTATCTGTTGATGTGAGAGAAGGAACCGTAACTTTAACACTATCGAGACAACTTCCAACTCCGTCAGTTATAGTTATAGAGTAAGTAGTAGTTGCAGTCGGCGATACAACTATAGCAGTTGCCGTATCTGTTGTAGACCAAGTATAACTAAATGAATTAGGTAAATTGGTAGATGTAAGTGTTAGAGAGGTTCCATAACAAATAGTCGTATCTCCATGAGTAATCTCAGAATTTATTAAACTAACATATACAGAATCCGATGCAGTGCAACCTATCGAGTTAGTAACAGTTAGGTTATACATGCCTGAACCTGTAAGAGAGACTTGTTGTGCACTATCTCCTTGACTCCACTTGTATTTAGACCAACCAGCACCAGCAACAACCTTCGCAGTATCTGCACCACAACTCACAATTGTATCATTCGTAAATGAGTAAGTAGGAACATTTACAGACACGGTCATTGTATCATAGCAAGTTGCTACACCATCTGTAATAGTCACGTAATAATCTGTTGTCTTAGATGGGGAAACATTAATAGTAGCTGTAGAATCTCCAGTAGACCATGTAAATTTATACGCACTTTTGGGTTCATACCTAAATGCTACGATACCTGATCCACCATTGCCACCGTTGTTAGTTCGGTTATAGTGAGACCCACCACCGCCACCACCACCGGTGTTTGCTCCAGCATTTCCTCCAGGCTTGTTTGTTTGCTGACCCGTACTACCACCGCCGCCTGCAGATCCATTGTTTAATCCAGCTCCACCAGTAGTAGTTCCAACAGCACCGCCGCCACCGCCGCCGATACCGCCATTACCGCCATTCTGCGAATAACCGCCACCGCCACCGCCGCCGGCGAAATAATACGTTGTTCCTAAAATATTAGACTGTAAACCAGCTCCTCCATTTGCGTTGTATGAACCACCAGCTGGTCCTCCACCGCCAATAGCACCGGCTCCACCACCGCCGCCAGAGCGATATGCTCCTGCTCCATGTCCACCTCTATTACCTTGGCCAGGAGTTCCTAAACCACCGCCAGAACCATTAGGGCCGGCGTATCCTGTGCAACCTCCACCAGAACCGCCATTAGATCCTAATGGTCCAGGGGTATAGTTAATATAACTTGAACCTCCTGCTCCACCGCCAATGGCAGTAAAAATTGATCCGATTGAAGAGTTACCTCCATTTTTTGCTGGAATTTTAAATTGATGATTATTACCTTGTCCAGTAGTTCCGCCAGCTGGTGCGCCAGAACCACCCTGTCCTACAGTTATATTATATGTGCCTGCAGGCAATACAAAAGTAGTATCAATGAAGCCGCCAGCTCCACCGCCGCCACCCATATCCATTCCACCACCAGCACCACCAGCAACAATTAATGCTCTCACAGTTTGTGAGGTTTTGTTTACTAAAGTGCCACTCGTAAGAAATTTTTGAACAACAGAACCATTAGCGGTATCCAAAACACCACCAACCATTAAAGCAGCTAAAGATGTATATCCGGCAGAGATAGTATCTCCTGTACAGATTGCGAAGTCCTCTAATTTAGGTTGAGGAAGACTAACAAAAACAGTATCCTTAAGCGTACAAAGACCATCACTAACTTCAATTGTGTAATCTCCTGTATATTTTGCCTTGCATACTTGAACAGTATCTTCGTTTGACCAAGTGTAAGAATTCCAACCTTTACCTGCATCAATCAAAACAGTATCCTGCCCACAATTTACAGATATCGTATCTTTAGTAATCCCAAATTTAGGAGCGGTTACAAATGCTGTCACCGAATCTCTATTAGGATTGCTCAATTGGCAACCTGAGGTCATGTCACTAACTTGCCCACCAGCGGTTTGCCAATTGTATTGACTTGCAATTCTTCCTTCAATATATTTCCTTTCAATATCACTAATAGTATTATTAAAAATGAAGACTTCCATTATGTCAACGTTGGAGGTTTGGTTGTTTCCAGCATAACCGTTTAATTGAAACCCGTTTGGAGGCTGAGTAGCTCCGGAAGTGATAGTGTTTGCCGGCCATTCATCTCCATTATCGAAAAATCGGTGAGATGTACTTGAAGCACTCATACCAGAATGAATCCATGTATCAGAGCTAAGAGCAGGAACATAATTTGTAGCACTATTCGATATCCAAGTATTAAAATGATGCCTGTTTACATAGTTAGCATAAAAGGCCCATATATAGTTATTAGCAGCTCCAAAAACTCTTCCACAACTATTTGAGGTAAGCTTGGCTGCTGTAACAATTGACATTGGATACTTAAAGACATTAGCAGTGAATCTTAAGAAGGTACCTGTTTTAAATCTTAAAACGGGTTTACTATTAATCCCATTGAGAATAAGAGTTGGCTGTTGACTAGTAGTTGTATTAAGTAAATTTCTTTTATTTCCACTTTGATCGTATATAGTGTGGACCCATATATTAGCAGCTGATCCAGCCCAATTATTTATTGAATCTTTATCTAATTGACCAAAAGAGTTAAACCCAAAGGATGCAGTATCAGTAGCAGTTGCACTCTTTCTTAGAAGGACAGCTTTACCTTTATAACTCGATACTAATAATCGTAACCCCAACGCTAATTGCATAGTATTATCAACCTGATCAGCAGGCGGGGTGTATGGAATTAAACGCGATGAGAAATAATAGGTAGTTGTGTCTGTAAGATTAGGTGTGGTAAATTTATTTCCATAATGAATTGGAGTGCCTCCTGTTGCATTTTTATACCACACAGTTTCTGCGAGACTGTCAGTGGTTACGTCAAAGGAAAAAGTACCGGCACAATGCTCTTGATCCGCTATTACAGGTAAACTAGGAGTACTGAATACATAAATCTCTGTAATAAGTGTATCCTTCCAACTTCCATTAGAAATAATCACTGAATATTTGGTTGTAGAACTAGGACTAACTTTAATGCTAGATGCTGTATCTAAAGTACTCCACAAAAAGGTCGAGCCTAAAATCACATTTAGGGTTGCCTTTGTGGATGTTGGAGTTGTTGTTGGATAAGAGGATACTGTTGAAGCTAGAGCGATTCTACCTACACTTCCTTTGGCACCTGCTCCACCACAACCATTAGTTGCACCTCCAGTTCCAGCTAAACTTGAAATTGTACCCGATGCACTATTAAAACTAGAGACTATCTTTACTGATCCTCCAGCGCCACCGCCACCGCCAGCCATGCCACAGCCACCACCATTGCCGCCGTTTGGATTAGTGCTTGTTCCATTTCCTCCGTTTGCTCCATTAGCAGTAATGCTTCCATTATTAGTAAGGTTTGCGCACGAAATCATAATGATACCGCCACCGTTTCCTCCAGCACCTGATAAGTGTCCATCTTCATCTCCACCGCCTTCACCACCGGCTCCACCCATGATTAACTTAGATAGGTTTGTAATACCAACAGCTATTCCTCCTGTTCCGCCAAAATGACCACCACTATTTGTCCCCTTTGCTCCATTAGCAGCATATCCACCGCCGCCGCCGCCGCCAGCATCTCCACGTCCAGTGCCGCCGCCGCCGCCATTTCCGTTTGCACCATTCCATGTAGCATTATTAGCTCCACTCGAATTTCCTCCTGCATATCCTGTTCCATAAATGCCCTCACCCTGAGCTCCATCCTTATTCCGCCAATGAGCATTTCCAGATAGGGAAGATGCGTGACCAACACCTCTATAACCTTTTTCAGAAACGGTAATTGTCCCCGAATTAGTTACAGATCCGTTAGCTCTAAATGCTAAAATACCCCCAGAACTTCCGTCCCAAGAATTACAAGTTAAGGTTACACCAGAAGCAACAGTCACACTTGTATAATTGGGCACTTTAAGTACCTGATGTTTTTGAGAACTTGATGCTGAATAAGCATATGTTCTAACTGTGGCAAGAGTTAATGTGTTTCCAGAAATACTACTAATAGTGTTGAATTCGTGCTGCCCAACCGTATTATTAGAGGTTGCTTTATCAACCATTGTTATAATCATTACTTCATCACCAACCGAAAAGCCACTGGATGAGGAAGTAACCAAAGTACTAGATCCAGCCGAATTCGTTCCGGTAACGGCTGTTCGAACATTATCTGTATACACTGTGCCAGATGTTGCATTTAGGATACCATCAGATCCATTGCCATAATCTGCGCCCACTGTACCAGCTGAAAGTTCAACAGTATCTCCAACACATATGGCGCTGGTGCTAACAGTCAAAAATCCCGTAGTGTCTTGGGCCTGAATGTTTATAGTAAGGGTTACTAAGAATAATAAAATTAATTTTTTCATTGTTTTGAGTTTTGAACTTAATAGATCTAAATTCTAATTTAGAAAGAGTAAAAGAATACTAAAAGAAACTAGTGTTATTAAAAAGATAGAAATGAGATATTTTACTTGTAAGATTTTTATTCTTATTTAGACTTATTTTAAATAACGAGACAAATCTATTGTCAGAATTCAGTTTGAACAATACCTATTGATGGGTATTTAATAAAGTCCGCGAATCTATAACGGCTTCAAAGAATATAAGTAAACCAAGAGAAATAGCAATTATTGAAAACTATTTTTCACCTCTTATTCTGCTTAATTGAGTTGGAGTTATCCCAATCATTGAAGCGATAAAACGCAGTGGCCAATTCTTTAACAAATTGGGGTTTTGCTCCAAAATGAATTTATACCGCTCTTTTGCTCCACCACTAAGAAAACTAATCTGTCTTTGAGTGATTTCGAACAATCTTTTTGACATAAATTTTCGAATAACTATGTTCATGACTAGATTACGTTCTAATGTTCTCGTAAAAACGTCAACGGAAGTTACAAGTAAAGTAAGATCTTCCATGCATATTATTCCTAAATTAGAAGGTATTTCCTGATCATTGTAAGAAGCTTTACCTAATCGAAATACGTCAGTAATAAATGCCTTTTCTTGAACAATATTTCCTGTTATTTCTTCTCCATTATCCATATAGATTACCATTCTAACCGCCCCTTCGGAGAGAAAAGCTACTTCTTTCCCAACAGTAAATGGTCGTTTGAAAAAATCTCCTTTTTTGAATTTTTTCTCCTTAAAGATAGAAAGGAATTCAGCGATTTCAAATGTGTCTGGGGAGTTTACGTGCCCTCTAATAAATGACTCTAAAGAATTTTTGATAATGTAGTATTTTGAAGATTTAGCCTTAAAGTAGAGTTGGCCTATTTGTCTTTTTACATTAAAAAATAGAAAACCAAAGACAAATTTAATATTCAAATTTCTTATTAGCAAGAGTTTTAAATGGCTTAATAATAATTTAATATAGGTACTTAATTTTAAAACTAATTTTCAGCTTTGCTTATCTCAGTGTTGCGAGTCATAGTATAGTCTTCAGCCCAATATTTTTGAATAGACGGTCAAGAAGTCACCATTGAATTTGTTGATGCTGTAAAAAGATCGTACGATTTCATTTGTTCTTTCCAGGCCATGTTGACAGGCTAAGTGGAAAACTTGTGGTGCAATAGCAATCCGAAGACAACACATATATAAAAAAAGATTCCACACTACTTTTAATAAATATGTTTTATTCATGTTGCTTAAAATGGATTAACGATACTCCACTGCCCTCTTCTTCCAAGTCACTTGCAGACTCTCAGTCATACAATGAATAATCTCCCTTATCGCCTATAAACAATTTCATATTACTCATAAGATCAACAAGTCTGCAGTCTTTCCGACGGCTAATTATTCGCCAATCTCTAGCGTTTTATAAGTAATTATTACCCAAATACTTTGAAAATAAGTTCTAATTCATCAGGATTTAATGTGGTAGTCGTAGTCTTTTCTTTAGGAGAACTAAAGCCTCTGCTATAAACTTAATTTTTTATATTGAAATCTTCTCTGCTTCTCTGCATACGGCAATTACTATTCATTAATAATATGGACAGCAATGTCATGGTAAAACAAGCTCATTAAATAGTTGATATAATTAATTTAATTGAGGGTTAGCAGAGATTAATCTTGAGTTAATAACCTATTCTAAACAACAAATAATGGACTGACACTCAACTTTGCTAAACGCAACAATCAAAATTTGACCTATCGATTGTGCGCTATGCAAGGAAAATTACTGGATAGTAAAAAAGTGATTAACCGTAGTACTAGAATTTGTATTCACGATTTACCTGTAATTAAATATATGGTGAGCAGAGTAGACAATGAATCCTTAATCAAAACCTTCAGAATCATTAAAAACTAATAACATCTCATTAATATTCATTAGAATAAAAATAGCTACTAAGTAATTGAACAAGAAATAAAAGAGTGTAAAACTTAATAAAGTCAGGTTCTAATACTTCTAAATCACTTTTTTTGATGTAAACCTCTTAAAATCAAAAGATTTATTTGTTTTAATTCTTATCCTATTGATATTTTAGAATATTAATTTTACGCAGTGCTTGCAAACACTACATCTCTCCCTATAGGCTTAAAAATCAAAAAAGCAACCGGCTGTTATTTAATAGATGATTCTGGCAAAGAATATCTTGATTTTATTGCTGGAGTATCGGTTAATAATTTGGGACATTCAATTCAAGAAATCAATGAAGCAATTATAAAGCAGCTTGAAAAGCATACGCATGTTATGGTTTATGGGGAGTATGAACAAGGCTCAGTTACTCAGTTTTCCAAAACCTTAACAGCTCTACTCCCCCATTCATTAAACACGGTTTATCCTTTAAACAGCGGAACAGAAGCCATCGAAGCGGCTCTTAAAATTGCTAAACGATATACCGGAAAGTCAAAAATAATTTCATTTACCGGTGCCTATCACGGAAATACTCATGGAAGTATGAGTGTAAGTTCAAATGAGCAGAAAAAAACTGCCTTTAGGCCTTTACTCCCAGGCATTGAGTTTTTAAAATGGAATTCAATTGAAGAATTGGATAAAATAGACGAAGAATCATCATGTGTTATCCTTGAAACCATTCAAGGAGATGCAGGAGTGCGCATTCCTTCAAATGAGTTCATGATTGCTCTTAGAGATAAATGCTCTTCCGTCTCGGCTTTGTTGATTCTAGATGAAATCCAATGCGGATATGGTAGAAGTGGACAGTTCTCAGCATTTACTCAATTTGGAATAATTCCAGATATTTTATGTCTAGGAAAAGCTTTAGGCGCAGGCTTTCCCATTGGAGCTGTAGTTTCCAGCAAGATTATTCTTGATTGTATTCAAAACAACCCTTCTTTAGGTCACATCACTACATTCGGTGGGAATCCAGTAATATGTGCAGCAGCTAATGCAGGATTGGAAAGATACAAGAGTTTAGAAAATTCTTTGGAAATAGAAGAAAAAGGTCTACTGGTTCAAAATTTAGTGTCAAAGCATCCTAAAGTTACAGCATTTCGGAGGTCTGGTTTAATGATAGGAATTAACTTAGAAACCGCCGATCAAGTTTCAGAATTGATATTAAAATGTAGAGAAAAAGGGCTGTTACTTTTTTGGTTTTTAAGTGTTCCTGACGGATTTAGAATTAGTCCACCCTTAGTAATAAGCAAAAAAGAAATAAGAAAAGGATGTTCAATAATTATTGAGACTTTAAACGAGTTGGAATAGTTTGACCTACTTTACACCTATCCTCTTAATTCCATGTGCTAAGGGTATTTTTAAGTTTAACAGTATCTATTCTTGCGATTTCAGTTGAAGCATTGGAAATTTTTGAAATGTCGATTATTGACAAGTAATCAGATTAGGTGATTCAAGTTTTAATGGAATCTAGCCCAAAAATGACTTTAGCACTATCGTTAATTTTTGTAGGGTTAAGAGTAATAAAGGCATTTTCAAAATTGTTATTAAAAGGATTTTAAAAAAAAGGGGTTAATGAAACCTTGAAACCACTTATCATCAATATGATGACCCTTATTTAAAGTTCTATTGCATGTAATTGCTTCTAGTATGATTAGTCTAGAAACCACATCGTTTTAGTGATCATTGGTTCCGAAGGTGCCTTAATTGGCATCGTGATTCAATAAACTATTACGAATTTTGCATGAAGTATTCTAATTTTGTTTAGGTCATATATAAGCTTAGCGATTTAATAGATGCTCAAGGTTATTTCGGGTATGTTCCATAACCTCAAATATTTATGACCACAATGAATATATCTGATAACTACATTTCAATTGTCAAATGTTAGCGCAACTAACCTTTACTTGCAAAATCAAATGCGGGTTGACATAACAATTGGAATAAGTTAAAATAATGACATCGAAAAAACTAAAGAATTGCTGGAAAGGTTTGTGATAAGCAACCTACTAAAGGCTTTAAAAGATCGTGCACTTTCGGTTACTGTTGGCAGATTCATCTGCAATACCTGCAGTTATGCCTTGGTCGATATAGCTATTTATTAAACTACATATTTCGAGACATTAGAAAAATAAAAAAATGTGCTTAACGAGGCAGGAATTGCCATTCCATTCCCACAGAGCACTGTATAGAAGAAACAATTGTAATAATTTACAATATTTTACAAGTATTTGAAAGGCTTTTACACGTCTTTTCCTTTCCTGCTTTAGCTACTTTTGCTTTTTAAAAAAAAGCTATGATTCTATTGACGCAAAAGCTGTGTATGTTAAGGGATATTGGCATTCATGGCAATCTTTTTGGGGGAACCATGATTAGCTGGATTGATGAAGCTGCTGCAACTTATGCAGCTCAAATTTGCCATACTCCCAATATGGTTACGGTAAAAATAGAAGAGGTAGTTTTTCAAAAAGCAGTTAAGGCCGGCCAGCAAATTAAAATTTATGCTAAAGTTGAAAAAGTTGGCAATACATCAATTGCACTTTCTGTAGAAGCTAAACGTTACAATGTCTATAGCACAGAAGAAATTGTTGTTTGTAGTACGCGTATAGTATTTGTAAGAATAGATGAAGTGGGCGAAGCTGTACCAATTCCTCAGTTAGTAAAAGATAGATATAGCGATGAATGAGGATAATCTTCTGTTTGCATTTACCTTAACCACACTGGCAGGACTAAGTACAGCTATTGGTGCAGGAATTGCCTTTTTCGCAAAAAAAACAGATACTAAATTGCTTTCTACCGCAATGGGCTTTTCTGCTGGTGTGATGATTTACATATCATTTGTAGAATTATTAGCTGAAGGGTTTAGAACTGTAGGCGCAGAACTTGGAGATTCTATCGCTGGGTGGATTGTTTGTGGTGCTTTTTTTGGTGGAATGTTGGTTACAGCAATAATTGATATGCTCATTCCAAGTTTTGAAAACCCTCATGAATTTCACGATGGACCTGAACCACCGCCTGAAGAACAAAAATACAAGCAGTTATACAGAATGGGGATCTTTACAGCCCTTGCAATTGGAATTCACAATTTTCCGGAGGGTATTGCAACATTTATGGGAGCAATGAAAGATACAAATCTCGGAATTTCAATTGCGGTTGCTGTTGCGATTCATAATATTCCGGAAGGAATTGCAGTATCTACACCAATTTTTTATGCCACTGGAAACAAAAAGAAAGCATTTTTCTATTCTGTACTATCTGGTTTAGCAGAACCGGTTGGTGCTTTATTTGGATATATTTTACTAAGAAATTTCCTATCTGACGTTCTACTGGGAACAGTGTTCGCTTTTATAGCAGGAATAATGGTATTCATTTCATTTGATCAGCTACTGCCAGCTGCCCAAAAATTCGGATCACATCATAGAGCACTTTATGGGTTAATTGCCGGAATGGTTGTTATGGCTGTTAGCTTATTAATTGGTGCTTAAGAAGAAACTTTAGATTTCTTCATGTCTTTGGCTATCATACCAAAAAAGCTAAGCAATCCACCTGCTATTAAACCACCTATTGCTCCTTCAAAAACTTGCCAACCTAAATCTAAAAGTATGTGCGCTAAAGTTGGATTAGCATAAAAACTAATTCCAAAAACGAATGCAATCAGATAGATAAACATACCCATCGACGCACCTACTAAAAGACCTTTGATATGTAATTTGTAATCGAAGGGAAGCACCTTAGCCAGAAGGGTTAATACAAATGAAACACAGAAATAAACTGCAGCTATCAAAAACAGAAAAACGCTTTTAGAATAGGAAACTCTGCTCAAATCATTCAAAATTACTCCATGCCAAGTGTATGATAAGGAATAGAGTATAATGAAAGTGACAATCCATGCCATAAAAAAAGGCATTTTTAATTCTAATTTAAATTTTGTATTACTCATGATCATGCTGTGGTTAAAGCAATCTAAGACAACAAATTTAAGCAATAACCCTGAATATAAATTTCTATTTTTACCAATTATGTTGTTGATACGCCCAAAACATTTTTTATTTATCTGTGCTGTGCTGCTTGCGCTCTTTTCATGTAAGAAAAGAAAGGAGGGCTGGACAATAGATGCATTGGTTCCGATGATAGATAGTCAGCTAGATTTGGAAAATATCTTTGACGATGATCTCATTCAAGTTGGTGATAATGACCTATTGAATTTGGTCTATCAAAATGAAATTTTAGATTTAAAATTAGCTGATGACTTCAACATTCCAGACACAACGATATCTCAGATAAATGAAGGGCCGGCATTTAATCTAGCATGGGATAAAGCAAACCCTCTTATTTCTGATACTAATGAATCAAAATTTGAAATATCCAATGCCAACCTAACCTATGCATTGATTAAAAGTGGAAAAATAAAATTTAAAGTAACTTCAACTATTTCAGAACCGACCACTATAACTTACAACATGAGTTCTGCCGAAAAAGAGGGCAAAACTCTTTTGGTTTCTAGAAATATGCCAGCTGGTAGTCCAGGAAATCCGGTAGAAATTACCAATGAGATAGATTTATCAGGATATCTTTTAAATCTTAGGGGAAAAAACCTGAACGATTACAATACCATTTTCTTTTATTTCACTGTGACATTTGCAAATCCAAACTCACCATCGAATCTATATAATTACACAAGTGCTGATATAGTTACAATCGAGAATAGTTTTGTTGGAATTACTCCTGAAATGGTGAAAGGTATATTTAGCACAACCACTGAAAAACCAGATGAATCTAGTTCCGAATTTGACGCATTTAAGCAAATACGTTCTGGTAGCTTTGATGTTCAAAAAGCAAAATTCTCCTTTGAGTTTGAAAACAGAATTGGAGTTGACCTCCAAGGATCGGTCAATAGATTAAGTGCAATTAACTCAAAATCAGGAACATCGGTTGATTTAGAAGGTGACTTTATTTTTCAGTCATTAAATTTATCTCGAGCAAAAGAGGATTATTCGCTTTATGAAGTTCCTATAATCCCATCAATTTCAAGGTATGAGTTAAACGAGGAGAATTCAAATATTACAGACTTCATTAGCATATTGCCGAATGAGGTTCAATATGATATGGATTTCATTATTAATCCGTTGGGAAATATTTCTGGTGGCAATGATTTTCTGTTTTCTGATTATGGTATTAAAGCAAAATTAAATATGAGTATACCACTTAATATACGAGCGAATAATTTAGAATTAATTGACACTGTTGATTTTGATTTAGGGAATCCAGACGAAGGCGCTGAACTGGTTGAAGGGGGATTCGTTCGAATTCATGCTTATAATTATTATCCTTTCAGAGCAGAAATACAGATCTACACTCTCAATAAAGACAATATAATAATAGACTCCTTAATGGAAATAGGTTCTGAAATTAGCGCAGGAATTCCAGTTGATAAAACAGTGATTGAAGCGGAGTATTCCATATTATCGGCGCCAGTAAGTGTAACTAAATTTGATGTGTTGTACCAGGCTGAACGCGCCATTGTAAAGTTGAGATTTAATACTGAAGGTACTGAATACAAGGATATATACGCTAGATACAATACAAAAATAAAAGTGGTAGGTGACTTTAAATATCGACTTATTGTAGAATAATATGCGTCGATTTATACTACTTATCTTTATTTTCTTGAGTGGTTTGGCCAAAGGGCAAACAGATTTTTCTATTTCACAATTAGCCATTTCTGATTCTTCTAAAGCTAAAGTTGGTCTTTGGTTTGAACAATCGTTCAATTCTAATGTAATCAACAATACGGTAGTGTTTAGCTTGGCAAGAAAAAGCGGTCCTACTTACCAATCGATGCAAAACATGCGCCGTCGCGTTCAATCAACAAACCGAGGAGGTTATAATGGTTATGAACGCATTTATTACAGTCAAAAAATGAAAAGCAAAAGAGATTCTGTAAATGCAACAGGATTCATAAACGTATTTACCCATCGTCAATTAAGTACTGTTTTTGGAGAGGATCCTCTGCGATTGATTGCATTCGGGAATAAAGATTTTGCAGGTAAAAATGCAAACCTTGACAAACTTGACTTGACCTTATTGCAGTATACAACCATTCAATTTGGCTACACCATTGAAAAAAACGGATACACTTTGGGTGTCGCTCCAGGTTTAGTTATAGGTAATAAGTACGCATCTATTAAAAGTAATGGGGGGTATTTGTATACTTCATCAATTGGGGATAGTTTATATGCTGAAGTATCCGGGCGATGGAGTCAATCCGACACTTCATCAAAACTGATTTACGACCCCAACGGAATTGGAGCTTCAGTTGACTTTTTCTTTTCAATGCCTTTTGACCTGTTTAAGAAGAATGAAAATATTGGAAATATCACATTTGAAGTAAATGATCTTGGCTTTATTGTTTGGAATAAAAATACCTTGACTTATGATATTCAAGGTGAGTACGGCTGGGGTGGTTTTAAAGCTCCTTCACTTTTTGACCTCAACGATTCTCTAATTGACTTACAGCGCCCCAATGATGTGCAAGAGAGCTTATTAGACTTTACAAATGTTGGCACTAAAAATACATTTATGCCTTTACGAATAAGTATTCGTTACCAAGAACAATTATCCGAAAAGGTTTTGCTTATCGCAACATTGGAACATCGCTTTATGAGCCAAACTTTACCATTTTTAGGACTAAACCAAGAGATGAGAATGAACGATATGTCTAAAAAAACGGGGTTGAATCTTAGGTTTTATGAATCATTTGGTGGTTATAATTACGTAGGCTTAGGAAGTGGCATTTCCATTACACATCCAAAGTTTGATGTTATAGCAGGCACAAGAAACTTAATTGGATTATTCAATCCGGAATATTATAGTGGAGTCAACGTTCATTTAGGATTTCAGTGGAAATTCTATTAAATTTTCTAATCCTTGCGTAAGCAGTTCTTAGTCAACATTCTTTTTCTATTAAGTCTAAACGTACTTATAAAGCCTTTCTGGATTCTAGGAATAGATAGAACTATTCAGAATACCGTGGGTTCGGAAGCGTACGGAATATACTTTGCCCTTTTCGGATTTAGCTTTTTATTGAATACATTACTCGATTTTGGAATTACTAATTACAACACTTGGTCAATTTCGCGTGATCCTAGTTTTTTAAGAATTGGATATAAAAAACTTGCACTATTTAAAGTTCTTTTTGGTGGAGTCTATCTAATTGGAACTCTCGGTTTAGGCTTATTATCGGGATACAATGGACTTGAGTTTCAATTGTTACTCGGTCTTTCAATGAGCCAGTTTCTTTTAAGCTTTATTCTCTTTCAACGGTCAATTCTTGCCGGTCTACAACTATTTTGGTTAGACAGTATATTCTCTGTTCTGGATAAATTACTACTTGTCATTTCATGCAGCTATCTATTATGGTTTAATGGAAACACCCTATTTCAAATTGAATGGCTGGTTCTAGCTCAAATTGGATGTTACGGATTTGTATTGGTTATACTTTTATTGATTACTCAGACAAAAAGAAGAGCCCTACTCACTTCTGAATCAGCAAAATCTATAAACTTTCAAACAGTTGTAAAGCAGAGTTATCCTTTTGCGCTCATTATTTTATTTATGACTTTTTATTATCGGATAGATGCGTTTATGATTGAGCGTTTATTGGAAAATGGTGCTGAAAAAGCAGGCCATTATGCTCAAAGCTTTCGGCTTTTTGATGTAGCCAATAATTTTGTTTTTTTATTTACCGGCCTCTTATTTCCGATGCTTTCTAAAGTTATTTCAAAAAACGAAAGCACAAATGCAACAGTAAATATGGTTGCTCAAATCCTACTAATTCCAGCTATCCTATTTATTCCACTGAGTTTTGGATATGGTTATCAATTCTTAAATATCCTTTATAATGATGTTTCTGAAGGCTCCTTCCAAGTATTGATTCTATTATCTATAGCATTCGCAGGCTTAGCTCTAACCGCTGTATTTGGTACTGTGTTAACCGCAGCAGGAAGACTCAATGAAATGGTTCGGATCACCTTCGTAGGTTTTGTTTTAAACCTGATACTAAATCTAGTCTTAATACCTATTTATGAGATTTCAGGAGCTGCAGCTGCAAGCGGGCTCGTTCAAATTGGAACAGGAATATTTATGTTGATGAAATGCTCTAATCTTCAATTAATCAACTTTCCTATCAAATGGCTTGTCAAATATTGCCTGACTATTATTTTTTCTTTGGTATTGGTCTATTTTATTAAAGACCGCTTAGAAACCTATTTGGAACTCGTTATCATTCTACTTATTCAGCTAGGGTTAATCTTTGGACTTCGATTGTTTGATCTAAAACAATTTACTATTTCACGATTCATCAAAAAGTAGAGCAGATCTTTTACTAATTAAAAGCTAGTAGAAGTCTGAATACTGCAATAAATGCTCACCGTTTAAAAAACGCACTGAAATGAAGCAGATATTTTAGATTAGATAAAGAGCTAATATGTCTGATTAATTAAAATCAACTCACTCCTTAAATACCTTAAACTCTTGAGTTGTTCCATTAGCATTTATCTTCAATAGATAAAGTCCTTTTGACTGCTCTTCAAGGTCAATGGTCTTTATTACTGACTTAATAATTAAGCCATCACTGACTCGCTCTACATGTAAGAATTATTAGGATACAACATCACCAAAAACAACTTAGATGTATGCCCATGCTGCTTTCCATAACACCAAGGATGTTGTTAGTCCATTAGATTGATACATTTGTATGTATACAGTGGAAATAAATGCGCCGGTATGCTTATTGGCCTGCAGAAGCCAATTATAAGACAATGGATAAGTTAGAGCTCAAAGGAATACTAAAATCACACTTCTCTAGCCTTGAGAATGAGTCTCTGAATGCCTTTGTGAAACATTCATCATATTTAAAATCTACCAAGGGTACAAAATTGATTTCTGAAGGAAGAAGACACCATTATTTCTATTTAATCATAGAAGGAGGTGTCAAGTCCTACTATTCGAGAGATTCAAGAGACGTATGCATGTGGTTCGCATTCGAAAATGAAGCGATAGGCACAATGACAACATATGAAGGTTTACCCTCAAAAGAAACGGTTGAATTATTGGAAGATTCAGAATTGATAAAATTCAATATCGAAAAAATAAAAGAGCTGACACGAACTGATTTATCGATTAGTCATCTAATAAATGATCTTATCATAGAACATACACTATGTATTGAAGAACGACTATATCAATTACAATTTACAACCAGTGAAGAACGCTATAAATCCATTATTCAAACAACTCCTGAAATATTGCAAAAAGTCTCCCTTACCGATATCGCTTCATATCTAGGGGTAAGTAGAGAAACTTTAAGTAGAATAAGATCTAAGTAATTGCTTTGTGACAAATGTCAAATAGATTCTAATTAGAATCCATTAATTATGTGTTTTGAATTTTAAAATTTATAACGCATGAAAAAACTGCCATACACCAAAGCTCTTGTTCCACTGTTATTTTTGATTCTTACATTTTCACTTACGGCATGTAACAAAGATAAAAACATCAAATTTTACGGAGATGTAATTATTGTAGGTGCAGGAGCTTCTGGCTTAGCTGCCGCAAATAAATTAGAAGAGAAGGGAATTAGCTACAGAATATTAGAAGCAACTGACAAAGTTGGTGGTAGAGTCCAGAAAAATGAAAGTTTTGCAGATTTCCCTATCGATTTAGGTGCTGAGTGGATACATGAAGATAAATCAATTCTAAATTTTTTAATAAATCAATCAGGAAATGAACCAAATGTTGAAACTATTTTATACCAGCCTATGGATGTTAAACGGGTCATTGGTTCTAAATATTTAAAAGTTCCAAATCAAGAAATGGTAGATTACTATGAAGATTATATAACAGAATATAAATTTAAAAGTACGACATGGTATGATTTTATTAATGAAAATTTTGCGCAAAATGTAGAGCAAAATGTTGTCTATAATTCTACCGTTAAAACGATAGATTATACAGGGAATAAAGTAATATTAACGACAGAAAATGGTACGAAATATGAAGCTGACAAAGTAATTTTAACTGTTTCTGTCGGCGTACTTAAATCGAATAACATTACTTTCATCCCTGCTTTACCTGCAAAAAAAAATACTGCCATACAAGATGTTGAATTTTTACCAGGGTTTAAGTTGTTTATGAAATTTTCTGATCAATTTTATCCAGATGTTATCACTTGTGAAACAATTAGCGGAGAAAAAACATATTATGATATAGCCTATGGGAAGGGATCAGAAGATCATGTTTTAGGTTTATTATCTACTGGTATTTCAGCTGAAGAATATTATTCTTTGGGCAGTTCAGATGCAATTGTAGCTTCTGTTATTGAAGAATTAGATGGTTATTTTGATGGACTTGCGTCAGAAAATTATCTAGGGTCTTATATATATAAGGATTGGGGTCAGCAAACATTCACGCAAGGAACTTGGACAACTGATTTTGAAAATTCATCTAAAAAACTAAATGCTTCTCTTGATGATAAAGTATATTTTGCAGGAGAAACTTATAACACAGATTATAAAATTAAAGGTTTTAATATTATACGTGGGTCTGTACAAAGTGCCATATTATCTGGTTATGAAGCTGTCGATAAAATATTGTGGCCAAAACCATGGAAGTAGACAAGGGTTTTTGTGACAGTTGTCAAATGAAGTCTATTATCACGGAAAGCTGCAGGTAATTGAAGATTGTTAGCTGGCTATAATCCTAAAAAAAATTTGTAAGGAGCGACTGCTTTTTTAATCTTTTCTATTTAAGTATAAATACAAATTGATAGAATGATAACATCTAGCTCAATAACTCCTGTGAGCTGTATAATGACCAATGCAGATAACCTCTTTAGAAACTCTAATTAAGGGTTCTAATCACTGCTTAAAAACCTTAAAGTCTTGAGTTGTTCCGTTAGCATTTATCTTCAATAGGTAAAGTCCTTTAGACTCCTCTTCAAGGTCAATGGTATTTAATGGTGACTTAATAATTAAGCGTCCTGATACATCATAAACTTCAACACCTCCAAATTTGGATTAATTCTCAATTATAGGGAAAATAAAAACACCTAAAATAAAGAAAGCCCTAATAATAGGGCTTTCGAGTGTTATAAAGGAGAGTGATTTACCTTTGTTCCAAGGTAGTTATTCTTTCTTCTAATTTCTTTATTAGTGTCTGCTGTTCTTCAACTATCGTTAGCTGACTTTGAATAAGTGTTTGTTGCTCTTGCATTGCTTTCACCAATGGAACAACAAATTCAGAATAACGTAAACCGTAGTTGTCTTTGTCATTTTTAGGAGCATCTACACCACTAAAATCATATCCTAATTTTTTTGCTGCTAATTCTACTTCTTGGGCAATAAAACCAGTTTGTAGAATCTCTCCTGCTTCTCGCTCTGATTCCTCTAAACGAAGGCTATCTGGTGTTTCGTGAAAATTAGCAATAGCATCCATATCAAGATTGTACGTTACAGGACGAAGTGCCATAATAAAATCTAAACCAATTACTTTTTCTTCTATATTTTTCTTAAAACGTGCGTCAGAAACATTAGACCAGGCTCTGAAACCGCCAATACTAGTAACAGAGCTATTACCTATCCTTACTTGATTACTTGCCGTTCTTACTGCAGAATAACCTAAAGCCGTAGTATTGGAAAAATTACCAGTATTGCCCGCATACATTCCAATGGCTGTGTTTTCTTTTCCTGTAGTGTTTGACCTTAGGGCATACAATCCATGGGCTGTATTGGCATTCCCTGTAGTGTTAAGATATAGGGATTGCCAGCCTGAGGCTGTGTTATATGTTCCTGTGGTGTTGGAATATAGGGCCTGATATCCTGATGCTGTGCTATAAAATCCTGTGGTGTTTGAATATAGGGCCTGATGTCCTGAGGCTGTGTTCCGGTTTCCTGTGGTGTTTCTATATAGGGTCTGATATCCTGAAGCTGTATTATTATATCCTGTAGTGTTGAAATACAGGGCAAAATATCCTGATGCTGTATTGTTGTATCCTGTGGTGTTTCTATGCAGGGCACGTTCTCCTATGGCTGTATTAGAACGTCCTGTAGTGTTTCCATACAGGGTGTGATATCCTGTGGCTGTGTTACCATATCCTGTGGTGTTTGCTTGTAGGGCCTGATATCCTGAGGCTGTGTTAAAACTCCCTGTTGTGTTTTTATTTAGGGCATACGCTCCTGAGGCTGTATTATAATTTCCTGTGGTGTTTGAATATAGGGCATACGATCCTGAGGCTATGTTATAACCTCCTGTTGTGTTTTTATATAGGGCTTCCTGTCCTGAGGCTGTGTTATAACTTCCTGTAGTGTTTGAATATAGGGCAAAATATCCTGAGGCTGTGTTGTTAGCTCCTGTGGTGTTTCTATATAGGGCTCGCTGTCCTGAGGCTGTGTTATAACTTCCTGTGGTGTTAGAAAAAAGGGCTGTTTCCCCCAAAGCAGTATTCCGCTGTCCTGTGGTATTTGCATTTAGAGCTGCGTTTCCTAATGCTGCATTTTGTTGTCCTGTGGTGTTGTTTTGAAGTGAACCCGCTCCTGAGGCTGTATTATAATTTCCTGTGGTGTTTTTATTTAGGGCATAATATCCTGAGGCCATGTTATTTTTTCCTATGGTGTTTGAATATAGAGCCTGATATCCTGAGGCTGTGTTTGCCCTTCCTGTGGTATTTGAAAAAAGGGCTCTCCATCCTAAGGCTATATTGTTATATCCTGAGGTGTTTCTATATAGTGATTGCCAACCTATGGCTGTGTTAGTATTTCCTGTCGAGTTAGAAAATAGGGCTTGAGATCCTGATGCTGTGTTTTCACTTCCTGTAGTGTTATTATACAGGGCCTGATATCCTGATGCGTTGTTATAATTTCCTGTAGTGTTATTATATAGTGCTACAGTTCCTGTGGCTGTGTTGTAACTTCCTGTGGTGTTGTTTTGCATCGAACCAGCCCCTGATGCGTTGTTGAAACGTCCTGTGGTGTTTTTATATAGGGCATAATATCCTGAAGCTGTGTTTTGTACTCCTGTGGTATTTCTTAACAGGGAATAATATCCTGTGGCTGTGTTTTCACCTCCTGTGGTGTTATAATAGAGGGCTGCATATCCTGAGGCTGTGTTCCGCTGTCCGGTGGTGGTGTTATAGAGGGTTTGGCGTCCTGTAGCTGTGTTATAATTTCCTGTGGTGTTTTTATATAGGGATTGATTTCCTACAGCCGTGTTAGAATTTCCTGTAGTGTTGAATTTGAGCGCACTAGCTCCTGAGGCTGTATTGTTATATCCTGAGGTGTTTTCATTTAAAGCTGCCAATCCTAAGGCTGTATTATAAGTTCCTGTGGTGTTTTTACTTAAAGCATATGCTCCTATGGCTGTATTTCGACTTCCTGTGGTGTTTTTTTTCAGGGTATAAATTCCTAAAGCTGTGTTATCCTTTCCTGTAGTGTTTTCATTTAGAGCTAAATATCCTGTGGCTGTATTGGCGGTATCCCCTCCAGATCCCCTGCCTACTGTTAAACCATTAATATTCATATCTGCTGTTGTTGTTACAGTAGTATCATTATTGCTTAAATTAGATGTTGCTACCCAAGTAGTTCCGTTATGTCTTAATGTTTGACTTGCAATACCAGCAACTAATGGACCTACTGCTCCAGTATCACCTTTTAGTCCTTGGATTCCCTGTATACCTGCAACGCCTGTATCCCCTTTTAGCCCTTGGATTCCCTGAATACCCGCAGCACCTGTATCACCTTTTAATCCTTTCGCTCCTGCTGCACCATTAGCACCTTTTAGTCCTTGGATACCTTGTATACCCTGAATACCCGCAGCACCTGTATCACCTTTTGATCCTTTCGCTCCTGCTACACCATTAGCACCTTTTAGTCCTTGGATACCTTGTAAACCCTGAATACCAGCAACGCCTGTATCACCTTTTAATCCTTGAATACCTTGTATACCCTGAATACCAGCGACGCCTGTATCACCTTTTAATCCTTGAATACCCTGAATACCAGCAACGCCTGTATCACCTTTTAGTCCTTGGATGCCCTGAATACCCTGAATACCAGCAACGCCTGTGTCCCCTTTTAGTCCTTGTATGCCTTGTGTTCCTTGAATACCTGTATCACCTTTGTCTCCTTTTGGTCCTGCTATTCCACCGATAATGCTATCTGCTGTATTAGCATGTAAAGCATAAGGTACACTCATTAACTCGCTAGTTCCTGTTATGGTATACGTTGTGCCACCTGTAGGATCGGTTTCTGTTTTTATAAAGTAGGGGCCGCTGCTCCAATCTATGCTGTTAAACGTGCCAGAGACAACAGTTCCGCTGCCAATCTCTACACTTACTAATCCATTTAGGTTAGACGTAGGTGTTTGTGTTTCTACATAAACTACTGTACCAGAAACTGAACCTTGGACTATACTTAATTGCATGCCAACTGCCTGGCTAGTTACTAGTGCATCTGCTGCATCTCTAACTACTGCTTGGTAGCTCATTTTTGAAGGTGCTTGTGCAAAAACAGTTAACGTTATTACTACTGAAGCTATAAGTGTGTATAATTTTTTCATGGCGTTTTAATTTTTAATTATTCTAAAGGTTTTGATTAAAGACTCTTGGTCTATTATATTTAACAGATATGTGCTTGCAGGTAAATTTTGCATGCCAATTTCAGTGCTACTATTATTCACTTTTCTACTATCCAATAATTTTCCTTGCATATCGCACAATCGATAGGTCAAGTTTTGGTTGTTGTAATTACCAATGTTGAGGGTCAATGCATTATTTGTTGGGTTAGGATAGGCAGCTAACTCAAGATTAATAGTTGCTAATCCTCCAACTAAATCAACTACATCCACAATTGTATAGGCTTGCTGCACACCTTGGCTTACTGAGCCATTACTGCCTGTATTATTGCTATATACTACTTGGCCAATAGAATAACTGGCTGTTCCACTGCCTGTAGCCTCTCCACCCGCTGTAGTTATGGTCTCTTGCGAATACAAAAGAGGTGTAGCAAATAACACACATAAGAAAAACGTAATTCCTTTCATAAATCTATTTTTTTCGGTGTTTATTGTCAATCATTCCACAGAATTTTACATCGTGAAGAAATTATTAAATTAACATGTGGACGATGTGCTCATAAACGAGAATAACTGCCTGTTATAGAATAACTTCTTGTTTGAAATTTTGCTTTTTTTTCCTGTCTGAAATTTTGTTTCTTTTGCAAATCAAGTAAAAAAGTAGTCTAATTATGATACATTCTTGATACATCTATGATTGATATTTTAAAACAAAAAGTCGAAACAAAAATTGAGATAAAAATTAAAAATCGTGGAGATTGTGAATTGCTCTCGAATGCTATTTTTCATACGCTAGGTGTGAATATAAGCTACAATACCATAAGAAGGTTATATGGATTGGGGCCAGCTGTAAAAACAAGCCTAAACACGCTTAATGTCTTCGCAGAGTTCTGTAATTATAATAGTTACGCCCATTTTACTCAAACCTATTTGCATGAAAAAGAAAGCAATTTATCACAATTGGTTTCTGGGGCAATTTATCGCTGTGATGAAGCTGAAATAATTGAATTAATTCAGGAAACAAAAAAAAGTTCTAACGATTTTATTAGTTTCATAATTACCCTAACTAGAGAATTGCTCTATAATCAGCATTATTATCATTTAGATATAATATTTAGATTAAAAGAATTGAAATACGAAAACTTTTCTTATTCGGAAGTTTTAACTATTGGAAATTCAATTGGATTACTTGTTAGGAGAAATCAATTTATGGACAAATTATTACTTAGGAATGCAAATTTTTTACGTTGTATCTATTTGACTTTTGTTGATTATTCAAGTCTTAACAGCTATTACGGAGAATGGACCAAAATAATCGATAAGGAAACAAAAACAGAAGAAATTAAACTCTTCAGCAAAGCCATTCTAGAATTTAGAAATTTTTTAAATAATAGAAGCATTAACGATTCCTTCGAAAATCAAGCGTTTAGTGCTAAACTAAATCCTATTCTATGTAGTCGTTTGATGTCTATAAAAATTTTGACTCAGAAACATGATAAAACGGAAGCACTTTTAGATAAGTATTATCAAGTACATTCAGAAAGAAAATCGTTGTTGCTTGACTATTCACATGAACTTTTCTTGATAGCAATATTTAGTAAAAATACTGTTCTTATGAATTATCTTATAAAAATCATGAACGAGAGTCAATTTTTCTATTATCACAAACACCATTTAAATTCATTTTATCTCATGTGTTTGTTTTACTATAAGTTGTCTGATAACAAGACCAAACAGAAGAAATATCTACAGCTTTTTAACTTGAATTATACAAGATATTCTTATTTTGATTTGATTAAATTAATACATAATGTCTATTTATATGCTTGTACCGAAACTATAAGTGATAAGAATGTTATTCAAGCAGATTATAATCAAATCTGTGAAAAAATAGAATATCCCTATTTTTCAGAAGTATATTTAAAAAACTACTTTATAAAATCGGAACCAGAACTTTATAATTAAGAAAAAAGAAGTGCTGTGAATGGTATAATGACCCATGCAGATAACCTAATAAAGGACTTTAATCACTCCTTAAAAACCTTAGACTCTTATTTGTATCGTTAACATTTACCTTCAATAGATAAAGTCCTTTTGACTGCTCTTTAGTATTTCAAAGCCACTACGTTATAATTGTTTTTAAGAGTCTGAAAGTGGAGTAATAATCGCAACAAAAGCTGAAACTATTCAGCTATAAAAACAGAAACGACAGAGAATGATTGAAAGTGAAATGATTTTCCTTTTGAGCTGGGTTTGTTGGATGCAGTTATAATCCCCTAGCCCTTCATATTTGAAGGGCTAGCCAATAACGCTACCCAAGAATACATTTATAGAATATATGTCCTTAACCTTAGCACTTGGCTTACCATGTAATAATAATAGATTTATTATGTAAATCTATTCTAGAATCAGAAATGTGACATTAGGTAGTTTAGGTGGAAGGAGTAAAAGACCGATGTCACTTTTTAAAGACTACATAAATATGTAAAGTAAAGATTCCATACTTAGTTATGCTCTAGTATTTTACCTATAAATAGATAAATGGTTTATATTCCTTATAACTTCGTCAAAATAATTTTTTTGATTGGAAATTAAACAAATTATTAAACTTAAATCTAGTTCAGTTATTTTATGAGATATGTCTTTATTGTGCTCGTTTTTATTTGTTCATTTTATGCTCAAGCTCAGTCTATTAATGAAATAAAAGATGACAAAAGATACCTGTGGGGTGAGGGGAAAGCAACATCTATAAGAGGGGCTGATAAGCATGCCTTAGACGATATTATTTCACAAATTTCGGTACAAGTTAGCAGTTCCTTTGATATGAAAAGTAAGGAAACCAGAATTAATGATGATTTTAATTTTAGCTCTTCTAGTGAGGGCGCTATTGGTACGTTTTCTCAAGGGACGTTGAATAATACTAAAAGAATTATTGTAGAGAATGAACCAAACGCCCATGTATTCAGATACATTTTAAGATCGGAAATAGACAAAATATTTGATGCCAGAGCAACTAAAATAAAAGACTTCTACTATAGCTCGGTTAAATATGCCAAGGAAAGAAGAATTGCCGACGCGATTAAGTATGCTTATTGGGGTAATATTTTGCTCAACTCTCACCCCTATTCATTCGAACTTTCAATTGAAAACGAAAGAGGCGAAACAAAAAAATTAAATTCCGAATTTGGATTATTAATAAACAACATATATGAAAATATCATTTTTGAATTAAGTAATATAGAAGCGAGTGAAAATCTTAAAACAGTAGTTCTTGATATAAAATACAAGGGTGAACCTATTGGTAATTTAGATTACACTTATTGGGATGGAGTGGATTGGTCAAGCGTGTATTCAGCAAAAGATGGGATTGGAGTAGCGGAACTGTCTGGCAGTTCAACGGACTTAGAAAACCTTAAGATTAAGGTTGAATATGAGTTTATGTATGAGGCAAGAATCGATAAGGAGTTAGAAGGTGTGTTATCTATTGCTAAGCCTATTCCTTTCCCCAAAGCTTACGTGAACCTGAAAATCTCAAAATCTCAAAAACCTAAAAAGAACAACGTTGGTTTACCTATACCTGTTGAAACAATAGTTGATCAGTTAATAGCTTTTCCAAGGAATGCTAAAAAAGACCTCTTTAGTGATCACGGCCTTGAGGTGTATGAAAAATTAATGAAATATGGTAATGCTAAATTGCTCAATAAGGACAACTTAAAAAGCTATGATTTTGGCGGGAAAAAATATGTACGTGGATTAGAATATCTCTTTAGTTTCTCGGGAAATAAAAAGTTTGTAGAAACGGTTGTTCTGGAATTAAATGAAAGTAATAAAGTTGATAATATAAGCTTTGGATTATCAGAAGTAGCCATCAAAAGTATTGATGGAAAACCCTGGGAGAATGGTGTGAAAAAGACAATTATTCATTTTCTAGAAAATTATAAAACGGCATACGCATTAAAAAGAATAGATTATATAGAGTCCATTTTTGCAGACGATGCTATTATTATTACGGGTTATTTGGTGGAGGTTGATCCTGTACCTGAAGTATATGCAGATAATAAAATAGTAAAATACAATCGTTATGATAAAAAACAGTATCTGAAAAAATTGGAATATTCATTTAATAGCAAAGAATACATCAACTTGAAATTTGAAGAAAGTAAGATTTTACAGAGTGGTAAGCACTCTAACCAGTTTGGCATACAGATTAAACAAAATTATTTTTCGGCAAATTATGGGGATCAAGGTTATTTGTTTTTATTTGTTGAGTTTAACGATCAAAACATTCCCTTGATTCATGTTAGAACATGGCAGCCTGAGAAAAGTCCAGATGGATTTATTTATGGCTTAGGGGACTTTTAATTGAATAGCAATGAGGGAGTTGTTTCTATTTACACTGTTATCTATCAGTATTACTGCATTGTCTCAAGAAGACTTTAAAGTCATTGATTTTAAACTACTACCGACTGATTATTCTGCTGCTAGCCACAACAAACCTCCAAATGATAATAACGGAGAGCCTGCAGCACTAATTAAAATTGTAACGTCCGAAAAGGGGTTTACTTTCGAACTTGGTTCTGCTTTAGCTCCAATTGGAGCAGCTCAAGAAAAAACAGGTGAAATCTGGTTATATGTTCCGAATGGAACTCGGAGATTAACTATAAAACATAAAGATTTTGGCGTTATCCGTTATCCCATTGAAATTGCTATTAAAAGCGGCAAGACTTATGAGCTCAGACTAAAGACTCCCATAACAACGAATAAAGATTTGCTGGGTACTGGAACAGTCAAAATCACCACCTACCCAGATAATGCTGTTTTATTCAATTATGCCAACATTGAATACAAAAAAGACTTTTCTAATGTAGCTGGGAAAAACCAATTTTTTGTAAAACTAGATTCTTATGTTACCCTTGATACTATAATTAACATTAAACCAGATCAACTGAATGAATTTACATTCAAATTGGTGAAAAAACAGGGAACTCTCAGCATACAAGCCAACCCTAGAGGTGCAAATGTTTATATTGATAATGATAAAATTGGTAATACACCGATTTCTAAGTTGTTACTTATCGGAGATTACAATGTTTCAATTAAAAAGAAAGGATTTGTAGAACAAACTAGACCCATTAAGATTGAGGAAAATATTTCAACCGTGATTGATATCTCGCTTGTTAATTATAGCACCGCAATGAGACCACTAAAAATCGGTAAATCAATATCTTTTACATTGTTTGCCGTAGCCTTAATCGGTGGGGTTAGTGCCCAATTATATGCCAACTCTCAAATGACTAATTATAATAATACTGAAATTAGTAGTGAAGCTCAAACACTAGAAAAAAATGTTATTCAATTTGATAATTTGGCAATAATTGGATTTTCTTCTGCTGGATTTATAGCCGTTCCTTTTGCTATATTCTCGAGTAAAATGAGAAAAATGAAAAAGAAATATGGGATTTAAAATTTCAACTTTATTTTTTGTTTTAATAAGTCTTTTTAGTTTTTCTTGTAATAGACTTTTTAATAGTCCTTACGATTCTGCAACTTCGCCCGAATTGTGGAAACCTACCAGCATGGAATTGATAGTTGATGCTACTAATTCAGTGAAGATAACATGGGAACAAACAGACAAGAGAATTGATGGATTTGTATTAATAAATAACAATTACCCAAATAGTAGCTCATTTATTATCGCTAAAGATCAAAATATCTTCACTGATAATTCCACTTTTATGATTCAAAATTGTGGTTTCAATTTTGATTACTCATTAAAAGCTTTTGCAGGAAATAACGAATCTAGCCCAACTAGATATTATAACTGTTTAGATACTCTCACCGGCGGCAGCGGAACTATTGATCCAGAAGATACAAACTCAAGTTTAGCAACAATATCCTCAACTTCATTAAGTTCAATTACCCAAACATCTGCACAAATCACAGCAGAGGTTTTATATTCTGGTGGTGCAACAGTTTCGGCACGTGGAGTTTGTTACTCAACTTCACAAAATCCAACAACTGCTAATTCATTATTTAATTCAGGTAGCGGAACTGGTATTTTTACTTCCAATATTACCGGACTTACACCAAATACAACTTATTACATCAGGGCTTTTGCTAATAATAGTGCAGGCACTGCGTATGGTAATGAAGTTAATTTTAAAACAATGCAGTTACCTAATACTACTTGTAATGTGACAGCTACAACTACTGGAACTAATTTTACAATGCAAACAATACAGCAATCTTATTTTAACCAAAGTGACGCCTATACAATTACTATGTATAGTAGTGTTTATTCATTCGGTCAAGCAGCGACTTCAGCATTGTATGATGGTAATGTTTATGTTTACTCATTTGGTAATTGGCTGCTTTTCACAAATAATGCAAGAACTTTTACATTACCTAATTCAATACCCTCATCAAATTGTTACAACATAAGGATTACGAAAGGCAGTGATTTATATGTTTCACCAACTTTTATTATTGTTCCATAAAAACAAGTAACGCCTTTCACTATTTATTAAATACACATTATGCGATTAAAAAATATTTTTTTGACTTTAGTAATAGTGTGTATTTCTATGTCTTCTTATTCACAAACATTTGAGGAATACAAAAAAAAAGAAGGAACTAACTATAAACGTTTTGAAGAGAAGAGAGATCAGGAGTTAAAACAGTTTATTGCTAATGAAGAGAATTGGAATTTAATTACAACTGAAGAAAAGGGAATTGTAAAATTTGAAGTACCCGACAAAAAAAATACTGAAACTAAAATAAAAGAAGAGGCAACTGAAAATATTCCTGCAACAAAACCAAATACTGTAACAACTATTGCTAAATCTACTTCAGCAAAAAAAACCATAAACATTAATCCACTTGAAGGAAAAACTAAAATAAAAGAAGAGGCAACTGAAAATATTCCTGCAACAAAACCAAATACTGTAACAACTATTGCTAAATCTACTTCATTAGAAAAATCCGGATACATCCATCCTCTTTCTGGAAGCACATATAGGCT
Source organism: Flavobacteriales bacterium UBA6770 (assembly GCA_905181875.1). GTDB lineage: Bacteria > Bacteroidota > Bacteroidia > Flavobacteriales_G > Salibacteraceae > UBA6770. Next base: position 110,968 of record CAJIZH010000001.1, on the reverse strand, counting down.
CTCATCCACTTATGGATTTAGAACTCACCCTGTGTATAAGACTAGAAGATTTCATAGTGGAATTGATTTAGGAACAAAAGAAAATACCCCGATACTATCAATAGAGAGCGGAACAGTTGTTTCAGCAGGGTTTGCAAGAGGATATGGAAACTATGTCGTAATCAAGCACAATGGTGGAATAAAATCTGCTTATGCTCACATGAATAAAATATTAGTTACGAAAGGTGAAAAGGTTAATAAAGAAGATAAAATAGGTTTAGTGGGAATGACAGGAACCGCCACAGGAAATCATCTCCACTTTGAAATTATTAAGAATAATAAAAAAATAAATCCACTAAAAATTATTTCAGAATAATTTTTGCAAACAGTATGTTATTCTATTGTTTTAAAATTCTATCTGCTTCTTTTATCTCCCAGCTTGGGCGAGCATAAGTAAGGCCATATCTGATTACAAAACTGCTATTGGCTTAACCCCTGATAATGCTCGTGCATATTACAACAGTTGGCTTGCAAAAAGAAAGGTTAGGCTTATCGTATTGCAGTGATTACATGAAAGCTTGTGAATTAGGGGGAGAATAATTGCTGTGAATGGTATAATGACCAATGCAGATAACCTAGACTAGAAACTCTAATTAAGGACTTTAATCACTTCTTAAAAACCTGTAATTGTTGAAGAGTAACATTAGATTATGCCTATATTTTTTCGTTTAGATAATTTGTATAGCTTTGAGGATAAGTAAATTAAGTGTTATGAAAAAAGTATTCTTCACAGCAATTATCTTAGCAATTATTGGAGTTATAAATGCACAACCACAAACTTATGTGCCTGATGATAATTTTGAACAGGCATTAATTGATTTAGGATATGATACTGTTATAGATGATTCAGTAACAACAGCCATTATTGTTGCAGTTACATCTTTAGATGTTGAATTTCTGGGAATATTAGATTTAACAGGTATTGAGGATTTTACTGCTTTGACTAAGTTGAATTGTAGCTCGAACCCATTAAACGATTTAGATATTGCTCAGAATACTGCTTTAGACAGTTTGTCTTGTTACAGTAATAGCCTCAAAAGCCTCGACGTCAGTTCGAATACTGCATTAACTTATTTGTCTTGCGGCTATCAGCTGCTCACAAGTCTCAATGTAAGTCAGAATACTTCTTTAACTTATTTGAATTGTTACAGTAACAAATTAACAAGTCTCGATTTAAGTCAGAATACTGCTTTAGGCAATTTAGTTTGTTTTAGAAACAAATTAACAAGCCTTGATTTAAGTAAGAATACTGCTTTAGGCAATTTAGTTTGTTATGAGAATGAACTCACAAGTCTTGATTTAAATCAGAATACTGCTCTAGATTGGTTAGTATGTAGTAATAATCAACTAACAAGCCTTGATATAAGTCAGAATACTGAATTAATTTATTTAGATTGCTCTGATAATCAGTTAACCTGCCTTAATGTAAAAAACGGCAACAACAACAGCTCCCATTTATATGACATTAACGCAAATTACAACCCTAATCTTACTTGTATAGAGGTTGATGACGTTGCTTGGTCAACAACACGTTGGACAGACATTGACCCTCAAACATCGTTTAGTACTAATTGCAATAATGCTTGTTCTTCATCTGCTTTAGGAATAAACGAATACAATTCATCTAAAACCCTCATTAAAATGTTTGATATAATGGGACGAGAAGCCACCTTTAAACCAAATACATTGTTTATCTATTTGTATGATGATGGGAGTACAGGGAAGGTTTTAACAGTGGAATAATACTGTTGTACTTGGTATAGACCAATGCAGATAACCTAGACTAGAAAATCTAATTAAAGGCTTTAATCACTCCTTAAAAACCTTAAAGTCTTGTGTTGTTCCGTTAGCATTTACCTTCAAAACATAAAGTCCTTTAGACTGCTCTTCAAGGTCAATGGTATTTGAGCTAGACTTAATAATTAAGCGTCCTGAAGTATCATAAACCTCAACACCCTCAAAGTTTTCAGCATCAATAGTGAGCTTTCCTCTTATTGGGTTTGGATACACTTTTAAATCGTTTAGAGTTATTGGGTTATCTCTATTCCAACGGTACTTACTATAGTCAAATTAAGACTAACTATACTATCACAGCCATTTGAAGCTGGTAAAGTTCTGTTGTAGTAGTATTATTTGAGGTCTAGGTGACCCCATTTATCCAAGTATAACTTTTATTAGCAGGTGTAGATTCTTGAGTAAAACAGAATTACAAACAACAAATTTTACTAATTCTCAAAACGTGAAAAAACATGCAAAAAAAAGGCAGGTTACATTTTGCAACCTGCCTTTGCTATTAATAATTTGTTGGAACTATTGTTTAGTTCCAGTAAATTTGCTGGATACAGTAAATGCTTCACCCTCGTCTTCGTAGCTCTCTGTTTGATCAAAAGAGATTGAAGAACTGCCAAAAGTACCAGTAACAACAATCGAAGAAACATCACCAGACTCACTATCGGTCTCTACTAGTGTCATACCAAAGGCAGTATTTGAAGATAATTCAATTACTTCTTCAGCATCATCGAAAAACATCATTTTAGGATCTGTCCCAGCAAGCTCAAGCTTGTAGGTGTCTGCCTCTGAAAATGAAATGCCCTCATATGTTACTGTTGATGTACCAATGTATGTTCCCACATAATCATTTCTTACTTCATTGCTACACGTACCACCATTGTAAAACTCAGGACAAGCGCAAGAACCTGTTGAAGCATCACTAGTTCCGCCGTTTACACAAACATTTGAACAATCACCTGTTTTCTTATCGCAGGAAGCTGTGTTTTCACAAGTTTTGTCTTTACACTTATCACAGGACGAAAACAACCCTAATGATAGTACCGCTATCGCTATCAAAAATTTTCTCATAACATTTTTTTTAATTTATTAACAAATATATTAAATCAATCCCTGAGGTGTGTCCTCATTGACGATAATAACTGCATGTTATAGAATAACTTCCTGTTTAATGTGGATCTACACTGCAATTTTTATTAGCAGTAAAGAGATTTAGCAGATTGGTAAAATCTAGCTCAATCCTTTATAATTTTCACTCTGAAACTAGGGGAAAATGGAGGGAAAATAGGACAATTAAAATCAATGCCGATAATCTATTCGGAAACCATCATTAAGGGCTTTAATCAATCCTTAAAAACCTTAAACTCTTGTGTTGTTCCGTTAGCATTTACCTTCAATAGGTAAAGTCCTTTAGACTGCTCTTCAAGGTCAATGGTATTTGAGCTAGACTTAATAATTAAGCGTCCTGAAGTATCATAAACCTCAACACCCTCAAAGTTTTCAGCATCAATAGTGAGCTTGCCACCAGCAGGGTTAGGGTAAACTGAAATGGGCTGATTTTTTAATTCAACAACTGAAGAAATAATCAACGGTGCTTTCCATTTTCCAATACTGCCACCCCATAAATATTCAGCGAGTTCAGGATAATCAATAAATGGATTGCGATTCTTTTGATAGTCCTTATAAATAATATCATTTCGGTTTCTTTCCCAATCACTAACAGTATCATTTCTATGCCATTTCAATAACGTGGATTTAACCCCCTGTAGAGGACTTTTATCCGTATTATCAAGTAATATATTAGTGAGCTCCAAATCAGGCTCTAAATCTTCTCCTTCGTAGCGAATCACCATGTAGAATATCATTCTAGCCACATCGCCCTTAACCTCATCAGGCGGCTCAAATGTCCAAAGGTTTATATCCGTATTAGACCCTGTATTAAAACCCCCATCTATTACTTCTCTACAAGTAATACAATCATCAAAATTTCTATTGTTTCTTGTTGAGTTTACGCTGACATCGCAAGGTCGCAAATGGTGCACGTCTGTACCTGCTCCTTCATCTGTACCAAAGTCACCTCTTGATTTAGCCCATACATGCTCTCTGGACCAACCTTTTGCACTATTGTATTCCTGAGCTGCATTTACACTTCTTCCTGAATAAATAAGGATAACATTGTCAGAGTCATTTTCATCCCTATCAGTATCCTTCAAAATATCCCATACATCAGTTGAAGATGAGGTATAGGGAAATTCAGTATGATTTTTGATTATTTGATTTAGCCTAAATTTTAATGAATCTCCAGAATGATTGTAAGCCGTTTTATAATAGTCCTGTCCTTGCAAAAGGATAGCCCATAATAGACATATTGTAATTGTTACGATTTTCATATTAGATATTATTTAATTTGTGGCTAAATTGATTGAGTGCAGGTTCGGCACCAATCGAGTATAATTCTTAAACGTCTTCATCTCCATTATTTCATTCAGTTCATTGTCGTTTGTCCAACTCAATCAACCTCTAAAAACTGAAACTAAAAGCGGCGCATTTTGAACAAAACCTAAATGTTGAGTATCTGTCAAGAACCTCAACTACCAGAAACAGCAAAGCCCTTGATGTAAAGGGCTTTTAGCTGTGTTAAGAAAACTTTGGCGGAGAATGAGAGATTCGAACTCTCGGTACCTTGCGGTACGCTAGTTTTCAAGACTAGTGCATTCGACCACTCTGCCAATTCTCCGCTGCAAAAGTAATATTTCTTACTATCTTCCCAAGCATCAAATTGACTTTTTTAAGTGTTTTTTTTTTTAGTTAATTTAAGGCGTACTGAATGTCCATTTTATCTAAGGTTTCAATGAGTGGATCCGTAATAAAAACCTTCTTTCCTTTCAGTAAACCATTGGCGTGCAGCTCTTCACCTTTGTGCAAGAACTTCATCACTATCCTACAGTTTCCTTCATTCTCGGTAATCAAAGTATCCAATTCATTAATAAAACTGTCAGTTACTTGCTCAAGGTTAACCGTTAGATTGATCTCCTTGGCAATTTTTTCGCGCAAATCACTCAATAAGGTAATCTTGGTGACCTTAAATTCAGGTTCATTTCGATATCGACTCATCAATACTTTGCCTGAAACAAACAAAAAATAATTCGGATTTAAGAACTGCTGATTATTCAAATAATCATCGCCAAAAAGAACGAATTCAAAATCTCCTTTATAATCTTCTAACTTAAATTTTCCCCAAGGTTTCCCTTTTTTAGTTTGCAAATGGAGTGCTTCAGTAACGATACCTGAAAACTTGAGATCTCCTTTACCCATAAGAGCCTCCATATTATCAGCAAATAGCCCAATATGAAAATTCTTAGTGCAGAAATGCCCTATTTCTAATTTGTAATCATCTAGCGGATGTCCAGATATAAAGACACCAACTAAATCTCTTTCTTTTGATAATTGCTCTAAGGTTCCCCATTCTTCACAAACCGGAGGCAGAGGTTCAGGAATACTCACGTCACTCGCTTCTCCAAATAAGGAAACTTGAGCAGAATTTTCACTTTCTTGATGAGAGTAACCAAACTTAATAGCCTTTTCCAAGAAAGTAGAGTTACCTTCAATATGCATGTATTGAGCTCGATGTGTTCCTTTAAAAGAATCAAACCCACCCGCTAATGCCATACTTTCCAAGGTTCTTTTGTTACATGCGCGAAGATCTACTCGTTTAGTAAAATCAAAAATGGAAGTGTAATTACCGTTCTCTCTCTCATTAATAATTGCTTCAACGGCACTCTCACCTACTCCTTTTATAGCCCCCATTCCAAATCGAATTTGGCCTTCATCATTTACCGCAAAACGATATTTCGATTCGTTGACATCAGGACCAAGAACTGACATTCCCATTCGGCGACATTCATCCATAAAAAACGTAACCTTCTTTATGTCGTTCATACTGTTTGTAAGAACAGCTGCCATAAATTCAGCTGGATAATGCGCTTTTAAGTAGGCAGTCTGGTAGGAAATCAATGAATATGCAGCGGAGTGAGAACGGTTAAAACCATACTCCGCAAACTTTTCCATTACCTCGAAAATTTCTATGGCAACAGACTCCTCTATATCGTGTAAACGTTTAGCTCCTTCCGCAAATACAGCTTTTTGCTGTTGCATAACGTCCATTTTCTTCTTACCCATGGCTCGCCTCAAAAGATCGGCGCCACCTAATGAAAAACCTCCAATGATTTGAGCAGTCTGCATAATCTGCTCTTGGTATACCATAATACCATTGGTATCTTTAAGTATATCACGTAATAGAGGGTGGGGATACTTTACTTCTTCCCTGCCGTGTTTCCGCTCAATAAAAGAATCGATAAACTGCATTGGACCAGGACGATACAAGGCATTCATCGCAATAAGATCTTCTATGTCGGTTGGTTTTAGTTTACGCAAATGTTTTTGCATCCCACCTGACTCAAACTGAAAAGTTCCGTTAGTCTCTCCCCTTTGGTAAAGTTCAAAAGTCGTTTTATCATCAAGCGGAATTTCATCAATATCAATCTCAATTCCATACTTTTCCTTAACCAGCCGAATTGCGTGCTTAATAACGGTAAGGGTTTTAAGGCCCAAGAAATCCATTTTTAATAACCCTGCATCTTCAACAACCTTATTGTCGAATTGGGTTATCAGTAAATCAGAATCCTTACTAGTGCTTACAGGAATGTAATTAGTCAAATCATCTGGAGCGATAATTACCCCACATGCATGAGTTCCTGTGTTTCGAATAGAACCTTCTAAAATTTTAGCTTGTTTGATTAATTGACCGGTAAAATCGTCACCTTCCCAAAGCTTTCGAAACTCTTGAGCTTGCTGTTTCTGCTCGCCATTGAATTTAGATTCTAACTTTTTATCTATTCCACCATCGGCCAATACTTTCTTTAAGGATGCGCTTAAATGGTCTGGAAATGCCTTACAAATAGCGTTTACATCTTGCAGTGGCATGTCTAAAACTCTACCTACATCCCGCAGCGCAGATTTAGCCGCCATTGTACCATAGGTAACAATTTGAGCAACTTGTTTGTAACCATATTTATCGACCACCCAGTCTATAATAGAACTTCTACCTTCATCGTCGAAATCAATATCAATATCAGGCATTGATACTCTTTCCGGATTCAAGAACCGTTCAAAAAGCAGTTTATACTTAATAGGGTCAATATTGGTAATTCCAACACAATATGCAATTGCAGAACCCGCTGCTGAACCCCTTCCAGGACCAACAGAAACTCCCATTTTACGCGCTTGAGATGTAAAATCTTGAACAATTAGGAAATAACCTGGAAAGCCCATTTCCTTAATAATCTTCAGCTCGTAGTCCAGCCTTTCTTTAATTTCAGCCGTTATTTCTTCGTAGCGTTCTTTTGCTCCTTCATATGCAATATGTCGGAGAAAATCATTCTGATCGGTAAAACCTTCAGGCAAAGCAAATTCAGGTAAAAGTGGATCCTTTTTGAGTTGGAATGGTGTTACACTTTCTGCAATACGATGAGTATTTGCTAGTGCTTCGGGATAATCTTTAAAGATTGTCCGCATTTCTTGCTGGGTTTTGAAGAAATATTCTTTATTCTTCATACCAGGACGAAAGCCTCGACCTCTTCCAATAGGTGTGCTTTGCAGGGCTCCTTCTTTTACACAAATCAAAATATCATGCGCATTTGCATCCTCTTGATTGAGGTAAAAAGTATTATTTGCTGCAACGGTTTTTATTCCATGCTTTTCTGATATATCAATTAAGACCTGATTCAAATGGACTTCTTCATCCAATTGGTGATTAACCAATTCTAAGTAATAATCCTCATCAAACACTGAGTGCCAATAGGTAGCCGCGGCTTCTCCTTGTTCTTCGCCAACATTCAATATGGTACCAGAAACTTCACTATGAACGCCGCCTGATAGGCAAATTAGACCTTCTTTATATTCCGAAATCACTTCTCTACTTACCCGCGGATTTCCGGCATAAAATCCATTGATAAATCCTTCAGAAACAATTTTCGTAAGGTTGTGATATGCCTTAATATCTTTTGCCAAGAGCACCATTGGGTACTTCCGATCTGGATCGTCTTTTGTGAATTTATGCCTTTTATAATCTTCAGCGACAAACACTTCACAACCAATAATTGGCTTAATGCCTTCTGCGATGCACGCTTCTGTAAATGCAAATGCACCATACATATTACCACGATCAGTTATCGCTACAGCAGTCATTCCATCAGCTTTTGCCTTTTTGACCATAGCATAAATATTACTCGTAGCCTGCAGCACAGAGTACTGCGTATGATTGTGTAAATGGCAAAACTGCAAGTCACCAACTTCAACAGCAGGCGTATCCGCGACATTCTTAATTACTTCAGATTTAGCATCTTCCTTAGCTTGCCCCTTTAGCTCATTAGGATTATATGGTTCGATGTTTAATCCTATTAAAGCAATAGCATCTGGATTTGAAAGCAAGAATGCTGCATACTCATCATCTGCCAATGAAACGGATTTAGGTTCCACAATTCCCTGACGTACAATCTCTAAAAAACATCTTGCTGTTGCCTCAACATCAGCAGAAGCATTATGTGCTTCTCCAAATTTTTCGTGAAACAGTTTTTCGTGCAGTTCCGTTAGTGTCGGCCATTTGAATTTTCCACCTCTTCCTCCTGCAATCCCGACAAAAGTTGCCGTTGCTTCGGACTTGGTATCAAATGGTTTGATTGTGGAAAGGTCAGTTTCAACTTCCTTTCGGAAAAACTCAGCCCCTGCTATGTTAACATCAAATTCAATGTTATGACCAACAACGTATTCTACTTTAGCTAGGGCTTTATTAAATTCTTCAAGAACATATTCCAGATCAACGCCCTGGTTTTGTGCCCTTTTTGTAGAGATTCCATGAATCTGAGAGGCGTTAAATGGAATAGTATAACCAATGGGTTTAACTATAAAGTTCTGAACTTCAACCAGCTGCCCTTCCTTATCATGGATTTGCCATGCCAACTGAACCATTCTTGGCCAATTCTCAGAATCGGAAACTGGAGCATTATAATTCTTGGGTAAACCAGTAGTTTCAGTATCAAATATTAAATACATAATGAGCTATTCGACTTATTATCAATGTAATGCAAATAAATTGCAGTAAAAAAATGGCTGGGTTAAAACTAAAGAATTTAGCTTTTTAGAATAGCAGATTTGGAAAGTTGTTCATAAAAAAATCCCGCTCTTTCAGAACGGGATTTATTAATTAATTGTTGATGTTTTCGATTTGACCTAACCACTTCGATTTTCGTATCTCAAGTGACTTTGAATAATTCAATATTGTATTTATTGAATGAACATTAGGTCTTAGTGTATTATCTAAAGTTTGAGTTAATTCCAACTCTTTCAGTTCTTCTTGTATTTCTTCAAATTTTAGATATTCTTCAGGAGAATAAATATGTTGCATAGGCATGTAATTTTGAAACTAACGCCTTCTAATCTATTTATTGTATCCTGAATTTATTTTTTAGCAACTTAATTCAATGTTTCTTTCTTTAACTAGCTTTCTTAAGTTCATTAAAGCATAACGCATTCTCCCTAAAGCTGTATTGATGCTAACATTTGTTTCTTCAGCAATATCCTTAAAAGACATTTCGAAAAACAAACGCATTTTCAATACTTCCAGCTGATCTTTTGGTAAATGCTCCATCAATTTGACAACATCTGATTTGATTTGATCGGAAATCAACTTTTCTTCCATGTTATCGTCTTCTAGACCTATTAAATCGAAGATATCGTAATCATCCCCACCTGAAGTTGTAGGCATTCTTTTCTTAAATCTAAAATGATCAATAGCAAGGTTATGAGCTATTCTTAACACCCATTGAATGAATTTACCCTCTTCGTTGTACTTCCCTTTCTTCATCGTATTTACAACCTTCATAAAGGTATCCTGAAAAATATCATTGGCGATATCACGATCTTTTACAATGAGATACACATAGCCAAAAACACGGTCTTTATGCTTTAATATTAGTTTTTCTAACGACTTCTCGTCTCCTTCTAGATAGCTCCTAATGAGGACGCTATCATCAATTTTTGTGATTTTCATACACTTACTCTGTTTTGCTCTAGCGAGCGAATTCAACAATTAATTAATCTTTGGTTGTGCGGAAAGGCGGTTTTAATTGTTAAGAGTAAAGTGTATCCTATAGGCGTTTTTGTTTTTTGTTATACGGTGTTAACGCATTAACTATACGTTAGTTTGGCAAATATGATTAAAATTTCCACAAACCCCAAAATTTTATTACTGCCGAATACTTTTGTACTTCTAAATTATGGCTAAAAAAGAAATTAATATTGACAAGCTAAGTCCACAAGGACTATATCATTGTTAAAGGAGCGAAAGAACACAATTTACGGAATATTGATGTAGCTATTCCTCGTGATAAGTTTGTAGTTATTACAGGTTTGTCGGGTAGTGGGAAATCTTCATTGGCCTTTGACACTTTATATGCTGAAGGACAAAGAAGATATGTTGAAAGTCTTTCTTCCTATGCTCGGCAATTTCTGGGTAAAATTGATAAACCAGCAGTTGATTACATTAAAGGTATTTCCCCTGCAGTTGCTATTGAGCAGAAGACTGGATCTAACTCATCTCGATCTACTGTTGGCACTTCGACAGAAATCTACGACTACTTAAAACTTCTTTTTGCAAGAATTGGAAAGACCATGTCTCCTATTTCTGGTAAAGAAGTAAAACGTAATTCGCCAAAAGACGTTTTCAATTTCATTCATGATTTAGAAGAAGGTGCCAAAATAATGCTGTCTTCGCAATTGGTTCTGCGCGAAAAAGAAACCGTTGTCGTTCGGCTAAAAATATTACAGCAACAAGGATTTTCAAGGGTTTTATTTAAAAATGAACCCATTAAAATTGAGGAACTGATAACAAAAAAAACGATAAAAAATAAAGATATTAAGATTCTAATTGACCGATTCGCGGTCAAAAAAGAAGACGACAATAACCAGAGTAGAATTGCCGATTCTATCGAGCTTGCCTATTTCGAAGGGAACAACGAGTGCCATTTGCATATTGTAGGAAAAGACAAAACAGAAATAAAAACTTTTTCTAATCGATTTGAATTAGATGGAATTCAATTTGAAGTCCCCTCAGATTACTTTTTTAGTTTTAACAACCCCGTGGGAGCTTGCAAAAAGTGCGAAGGACTTGGCAGTACGATTGGCATTGATCCTGATTTAGTAATTCCAGATAAGTCCCGTTCAGTTTTTGATGGAGCGATTGTTTGTTGGAAAGGTGAAAAAATGAGTGGTTGGAAAGATGAGCTTGTAGTGGTATCTCACAAATTCGATTTCCCAATTTACAAATCAATATCAGAACTAACTAAAGAGCAAGTTGAAATGTTATGGACTGGTAACGAGCATTTTGCAGGAATAAATGACTTCTTTAGAATGCTGGAAGAAAACTCTTATAAAATTCAATATCGTGTAATGCTTTCGAGATACAGAGGCAAAACCACTTGCCCAGAATGTAAAGGAACTCGATTACGAAAAGACGCCAATTATGTTAAAATTGGAGGGAAATCTATTACAGACATCATTCTTACAGAGATTAAAGATTTACCAGAATTCTTCGAAAATGTAAAATTATCCCGCATTGATTTAGAAATCTCAAAACGAATTCTTACTGAAATTAAAACACGAATTGGATTTCTAAACCGAGTTGGCTTGGGCTATCTTCAATTAAACCGTTTAGCCTCTACTCTTTCAGGGGGCGAAACACAACGTATAAACCTAGCTACTTCTTTGGGTAGTAGTTTAGTTGGTAGTATGTACATTTTAGATGAGCCAAGCATTGGATTGCACCCTAGAGATACAGAGCAATTGGTTTCTGTTCTTAGATCTCTCCAGGAATTAGGGAATACAGTAATTGTTGTTGAACATGAAGAAGAAGTAATTCGAGAAGCAGATATGATTATCGATTTGGGGCCTCTAGCAGGAACCGAAGGCGGAAAACTTATGTTTCAAGGTTCTCAAAAAGATTTGATCAATGAAACTGAAAGTCTCACCGCGCGCTATTTAACAGGAAAAGAGGAAATTTCAACACCTGAAATGCGTCGAAGTTGGAAAAAGTCAATCAGACTAACAGGAGCAGCCGAAAACAACCTAAAATCGATTGATGTCGACTTTCCATTAAATACCTTAACCGTGATCACAGGAGTCAGCGGATCGGGGAAAAGTACCTTAATGAATAAGATACTTTACCCTGTTCTTAAAAAGATTCACGGTGGAGTCGCTCAAGCCAGTGGCAAACACGTATCAATAGAAGGAGATATCAAATCCATTGGAAACGTCGAGTACGTTGACCAGAATCCTATTGGAAAATCATCCAGATCAAATCCTGTTACTTACATCAAGGCTTTTGATGATATTCGAACGTTATTTTCAAATCAAGGATTAGCGAAAATGCGCGGCTACAAACCCGCTTCATTTTCGTTTAATGTTGAAGGCGGTAGATGCGAAAAATGTAAAGGCGATGGCTCTATCACAGTTGAGATGCAGTTTATGCCAGACATTCAGTTGAAATGCGACGTATGTAATGGAAAGCGATTTACAGAAGATATTCTTGAGGTAAAGTACAGAGGCAAAAACGTATCTGATGTGCTGACTTTAACCATTGATGATGCAATCTCCTTTTTCGCTTTAGGCGAAGAACGTGTTTCTCAGAAAATTGCAGATAAGCTGGCTCCTTTGCATGAAGTAGGGTTGGGTTATGTTCAACTGGGACAAGCTTCAAATACTTTAAGTGGCGGCGAGGCACAGAGAATTAAACTAGCTACATTTCTTTTGAAAGGTCAAGCGAACGCCAGTAATGACAGAACCTTATTCATTTTTGATGAGCCTACAACTGGACTGCATTTTCATGATATTAAGAAGCTCTTAAAGGCTCTGAATGCATTAGTAGAACTTGGACATTCGATAATAGTAGTTGAGCACAATATCGATGTTATAAAATGTGCCGACTGGATTATCGATCTTGGTCCAGAAGGAGGTAACGCTGGGGGATATATTATTTTCGAGGGAACTCCTGAAGATTTAACCAAGAATAAAAAGTCTTATACTTCCAAGTATCTTAAGGATCGTATGCAATCAAAAAAGAAGTAATTATGAAGTTATACTCTATTGAAACCGGACTTTTTAAACTAGACGGAGGAGCAATGTTCGGCGTAGTTCCTAAATCATTGTGGAGCAAACGTTACGAACCTGACAGCAACAATTTATGCACCTGGGCAATGCGCTGTTTATTATTAGAATACAGCGACAAATTGGTGTTGGTGGATACTGGAATTGGAAACAAACAATCTGAAAAGTTTTTTGGTCATTACTTCCTGCATGGAGATAGCACTTTGGATAATAGTTTGGCGAAACACGGCTTTCATCGCAATGATATTACAGACGTTTTTCTGACTCACCTTCACTTTGATCATTGTGGCGGTGCAATTGAATGGAACACTAGCAAGAATGGTTATCGACCTGCTTTCAAGAACGCTACCTATTGGAGTCACCAAGACCACTGGAAATGGGCTACTGAACCTAATGCAAGAGAAAAAGCTTCGTTTTTAAAAGAGAATATACTGCCAATTGAAGAAAGCGGTCAGTTGAAATTTATATCCAGTAATGGTGATTTCACAGAAGAGATCTTCCCAGGATTTAAGGCTCTTTTGGTGAACGGTCATACTGAATCACAAATGATTCCACATATTACCTACAAAGATCAAACGATAGTCTTTATGGCAGATCTACTACCCTCTCATGCTCACGTGCCTTTGCCTTGGGTGATGGGCTATGATACGAGACCGCTATTAACGTTAAGCGAAAAAGAACACTTTTTTAAACAGGCAATAACCAACGATTACACACTGATGTTCGAGCACGACGCTGTTCACGAATGTGGAAAACTTATTCAGACAGAAAGAGGTCCAAGATTCGACAAAGGATTCGATCTTTCTGAAATATTATAGCTAGAGTTGATTAACATATCCTTGAAACCGCTGAGCCATTTCTTGATTGCCTTCTCGCTGATATATCTGAACCATCAACTCGTAAGCAGGCTTAAAGTTTGGCATTCCATCAATACATTTCTTTAGATTAGTTTTTGCAGAATTCACATCTCCGGCCGTAAGATATGCCAATGCCATTATGTAATATGAATTATCGTATTTAGGGTTCTCTTTCAGCACTTCTTTCGACGTTTCTATCGCCTCCTTTAGCTTTCCGCTATTCAGGTAAATTACCGATCTAGTGTACAAAGCTTTGTCGTAATTTGGATAAACCTTCATTATATCTTGAGTTACCTTCAAACCTTTGTCGTATTGCTCAATATTCAAATATGCCTGAGCTAAATTTAAATATGCAATCTCAGACATGGGATTTTCTTCAATAGCCTCGGTCAATAACTCTATAGCCTTGAAATTGTCTCCCACTTCTAGCGCTTTACTTCCTAATAAATCCTTTCTTGTCTTTCTTTCGATGACTGCGCAAAGAGGAGTATTATCAACTTTTACCGAATAAGCCGTATTCTTTGGAGGCCAAAGGCCTCTTTTTAACTGACTAGGATTTATATAGCTATTTACGCAGATGTAATAATCCCAATCACTCGTTCCTCTTACGTAATAGCGAGAATAGCTGAGTTGAACTTTTTCTTTAAGATCGTGTCTGGCAAAATATCGAACAGAGAACAACCCATTTGTAGCAACTTTAAGTTTATTTTTTTTAGAATACTTTGACCAATCTACATTATCGGTTAACCATAAGTATGCTTCTCTTGTACTGTGATAGTAATAATCGGTTTCGTATTTCGATGCAGCAGCATCGATACCACCCACAACTTCGTTAAAGTATTGATATTGGAAAGGATGATTTGAGAAGGTGTGCTTTAATGGGTGAAATGCAATTACTACAACACCAGTGACCGCAATTCGCTGAACCCATTTATTTTTAAATATCGAAACTAACTGATCGTATCCAATTGCGGCACAAACTGCGACAGGCGGATAAACAAATAAAGCATGTCTCCAGCCACCATAAACGTTACTGCTTTTGTAAATGATATATGCAATTGGAAAAGCGAAGGCAAAGAAGACTGTAAACTTCCAAAAAAGTTCCAATCGATCTCGATACTTAAAGTAAAATACAAAGAACAGTATTACACCAAGCCAAACTACAATAGGAGTGGTAATCAATATATATTTCGATATATAGTACCACGGCAAGTAGTCACTCCAAACTATATGACCTTCAAATAGTTGCCGAATTGAAGTTCCGTAACTTGTCATTACTTCCAGTGACTCTTTTGGATTGGCTAATGGGTCGATTAACGCATAAGGCCAAAGCACAATTCCAGCAATATATCCAAGTACAACTATTCCACCCAACGATATAAAAATTGGCTTTAAATACTTCAGATTTTCACTGGCGAAGGCTTTTAAAATTCCACGACTAAGAATGAGATAATAAAGTCCAGTAAATAGAAACAGGTAAGCAAACAACAATAATCCGCCAATTCGAATACCAATAGAAACACCAATTGCCATAGCCACTAGCAAAACATGCTTGAATTTGATTTGATGCAGGTTTCGTAAATAATTAAGAATATAGTAGAGGCCAATTATATAGCTCATAGCAAATGGAATATCCTTCGGATTATTCCAAGAGTGACCTAAAATTCGAGGAGAAACAAAGACTAAAAACATAGCCAACAAACCTGCTCTCCACCCCTTAATTTTTACCGCAAGTAAACCACAAAAAACAATCAACAACCAACCCGTCAAGGAATTTAAAACATGCCGCCATTCGTATTCGTTTTCAATATTAAAAATGCGATTAAACGCGGCAGTGACAACATCAAATGAACTCCCATATAAGTGCAATAATGTCTTCGGATCTTCGATTGCAGTCCTATTCTGATCTGTAACCTCACCAAAGTTCAGGAACCAATCTAGAACGGCTTTCCCCTGTTTGTATTGAACAAACTCATCACCAGATATACCTGAATTATAGGCAGCTATAGGCATTCCAATTAGCAGTATTAATGCAAAAATCATAAATTTCATTCGGTAAAAAGACTCTTCTACCAAAAACGAATACCTATCAATTGGACTGCTTTTAAACTCTTTAAGCGGTAAAACTAGATACCACCATAACCAGCGTTTGACTTTTTGAAGAAGACCAATTGCAACTCGAGCAGCAAAAGGGCTGTTTTTCCGAAGTTCTATAAGCTCAGCTTTAAGTGATAGCTTTTTCACAACAAAGGCCACTAAACCGTCTAATTCTGTGTTGTCAGGTAATATTTCAGCAGCATAGCACAATACTTCCGCATCAACAACCTCAAATCCTATATTATTCTTGATGTCTAGACCTTCTTGCCCAACATAACGGACTTGATAAAGCGAAGCATTCTCAACATTCAACTTCACTAAGTCTTGAAGTTCAAACTTTTTTGAAAGCTTATTACCGTCCAAAACCTTTATAAACTTAGCATCGCTTTCAGATTTACTAATTTTAATGGCATCAGAAACAGTTGCTAGATCGTATTTTTTGACATTGGCAGGTGCATCCAACAACATTGCAGCACAAAAAAATGATAAAGAAACGCGCTCTTGATCTCCATTTCCAATTTTGGAGTAGCTATCGAGTAAGTTTTGAGTTTGCTCTTGGCTGGTATTCAACACAATTACGTTGATTTTTGAACGGTTGTCAACTTTCCATTCACCGCCTTTTTTCTGTTCAGACAGTTGCTGTTTACCTTTTTTTGCCATTGCTGCTTATTGTGGCTGACTAAAGTAATTATTTGGCCAAAATGAAACCCTAATTATTACTGCAATTCTCCTTGAACATTTATAGCATCAATTTAAGAATTGAAATTAGAAATTTCCAACCGACAACATAACTAATGTGCAAGCCTCAATAGACTCTATCCCTTTCGCAGCAGCTAAATCTTTAAGCTCCTCATTCTCAGTCCCTGGATTAAATATTATCCTTTTAGGCATTAAGCTTAAAATGTAATCATACATAACTGGCTGCCGGGCTGCTCCAAGATACAATGTAATAGAATCCACAGCTGGAATGCTTGGAGTTCCTGTCAGTATTTCTAACCCACTAATCTCCCCATCGTGCAAACCAACTGGAATTGGAGTATGTCCCTCGTTTTTCAAGGCAATTGTAGCTCTATATGAATACCTATCTGGATTTATTGAAGCACCAATTACTACTACACGTTCTTGTTTTTTCATTGGGCAAAACTAGCTTGTTATTGGCTTTAAGAAAGCAATTCACTTTACAAAAAAGACTTTTCTGGACTTGATGGTTTTAAAGTTGCTTGTTTTTTACAGAAACCAACCCCTTCAACAACATTTGCCAATACACTTTTTGCTTTATAAACCTGATTTAAGTTGCACAAAGAAAGAGATGGATACCAGCTAGCCTCCTTTAAAATAATTTGATGTGAATAAATAGCATTTCAAGATAGGGGTTCTTGCTTATGCTCAACTAGCTTTCTATCTTGAAAAGACAAAGACTAGGTAGCTCAAAATCTCCAATACTAGTAATAGCATAATTGATAGACAATAATTTAAAAAAAGATTTGATTTTAACGCAATCTTACTATTAATACGTTCCTCTAATCTAGCAACATCTTTATCCGAAACTAAATCGAGTGCATTATCCAAAAATCCAAGTTCTAGAGCATCCGATTCTAATGTATGCCAGTTATCGCTAACTGATTCGTCAACTAAAAAATTAGACTGAAATATGCTTTTGAGCTTATTAGTTTTCATAATTTCTAATTTTCAGTAAGTATTTGTTCAGCATGCGCTTTCCATTTTGAAGATGAGCTTTCACACTCTTTACGTCCATTCCTGAAATTTCAACAACTTGTTTGTACCTCATTTTTTTAAAATAAAAATGAACAATACAAAGACGTTGCTCTTCGGTTAGAAATTTCATTCCGTTGAGCAAATCAATTTCTTTTTGATTGTTGATTATTAATTGATTATCAACCTCAATCTCTTTTTCAAGCTTAACTAAATCATGGTATTCTATCAAAATTTGTTTCGATATTAGTTTGCCAAGGGCTGCGTTTTTGGCAATAACAAACAGGTAAGTTTTAAGGAATTTAATTTCGTTAGACGACTTAAGAATGTCTAAACATTTTTCATAAAGCTCCATTACCAAATCTTCAGCATCTTCTGGAGATTTCAAGTAACGTGTAAAAGTACCCAACAACAAACGCAAGTAACTCTTGTAGAGAATACCAAAAGCCATTTTGTCATTGTATTGCTGAAATCGCTTCAACAATTCTTCATTAGTAATGTGTTTGTAATTAGCGAAGAATTTCACGCCATCTATAAAGTAAACTACCGATTGTGCCCTTGCCCCACGGAAGTAAATAGGCTGTCCTTCATCTACTTGAAATATCTCTGAACTTTGGGCTGCAATCATTGAACCTAGACTTGTTTTTGTTGCGAATTGAGTGAAAGTTACGGGGAGTAAATCAATTAAACTCGGTTCCATTTTATTTATTGGAGGTTTTACATAATGTGTAATTGTAACAAGAACCATACTTCTATAAGCCATTTGCTAGTTCTTCAAAAAAAATATCCCGTCACCTTTCACTTTAATTCCTACAAGTTTTATTGTATCGAAAGAACTACTAGTTATGGTTAAGTCATAGGTTCCAACCGGCAATGGTCTTATTGTAAAATATCCATCGAGGTTTGTAACAGCCCATCTCATATTTGAACCAACATAGGTAGATGCGTAAGCGCCTATTATGGGCTGATCTTCTGAATCGACCACTTTTCCTTTAATTACTCAATTCCCTAATGCGTTTGCTTTAAAGCCAGAAAGCACGTGTAAAACTCCAATTCCAATTTCTCTCAGTTTAATAATCTTTAGTTTTAATCCTCAACACGAGTTAATTTCTGATTATAGAATGCAGAAACCCCAAAAATTCCAAAAGAAATTTCAAAAAAAATACAACTATCTGGTAATCAAATAATTTGCTTTATCAGCCTTAGTTTGTGTGAATAGGTATTGGTATCGACATTGAAAATGCCTTGGTGGTCAATTTTATCAATTCGAACTTTTCCACTTGCGTGAATAATTTCGTTTTCATTCATTAAAATCCCAACATGTATTATACTTCCATCTTCGTTGTCGAAAAATGCTAAATCCCCATCTTCTGCTTCTTCAACAAAACTTAGAGTAGTTCCAATCTCTGCCTGCTGATAGGCATCACGAGGTAGCTTCTTTCCTGCTATTTTGTAAACCATTTGGGTTAATCCCGAACAATCTATACCAAAAGGAGATTTCCCTCCCCATAAGTAAGGCGAATTAATGTACAACAATGCATTTTCAAGAATCTTTGATCGAGAAAGTGCTTCACTACTGTGAACTGCAGTTCCTTCAAATGCAAAATTCTCTGAACCGATAGTTATTAAATTATCCTTAAAAAACGGGAGCACACTGCCCATCGCAATAGGCTGTAGTTCATTGTTTTTAGCATTTTGAATGATATTTACAAGATCCGTACAACTGTTCCATTCTCTAGAAGTTTCCACCTCTTCATAAATCTCTTTATTTACTTCAAAAGCCTGCTTACGATCGATCCAACATTCGTATTTATCAAATGCAACGCGAATTTTAACCCAATTTACGCGTTCGTCAATGATTTTATAATGGTCGCCAAAAAGCAGCTGAGTCACCATCTCTGCCTTATCGCTAGCCTCTTCCCTTCCGGGAACTACGCTTAATATAGATATGCCGTATTTCACTGTGTTTGTATCAAGGCAAATAAAGGACTTTTGCCGTTCTGGAATAGAATGTTTCCTATTTTAGTTTTTAACGAATAGGATTAGAATTATCAACATTACGCTCATATTATTATATAATTATACTGCTTGAATAGTCTTACAATCCTAATTATAGCAATATTGAAACGGTAAGAAAAGAATACATTAAAAAAGTCAATGCATTTATTTCTGTTTTTTTACTTTTTTGGCATTCTCCTTTTATTTGTTTTAATAAAAATAAAAATATTTTAGATTATGGCTTAATTCGATAGGTACGATCAATTTCCAATTAAAAATATTCAAAAAATGGAAGCTTAGAATCATTACTTATAAATCGATAAAAATTTTCATGATTCCAACCTTTAATTGAAAAACCACAGCTCCCATTAATAAAAATAGAACTAAAAAATTCAATACAATTAGAAGATATAATCGAGGTAGGAAAAGCGATTAAAGAAATAATAATGACAAGTAAAACCAGTAAATAATCAGAAAGTTTCATAAACTAAATTGTTTATGAAATCATTAAATCAACTTTTTCTGAGCCATTAAATACCCCAAATGCAGTCCTTCATGAATATTATTGAAACAGATTGCTTCTTCAATATTTTTTAGCACCACTCCATAACTTGTAGGATATTCATTGAATTCGTTAAGTTTTCCAGCTTTATATTCCTCTTCAGTTAAGTCAATTAATTTAAAATAATTTGACTTAAAATATTCAAAATCCTCTTTAGGCGTTTTAATATCGGCGCTTCCTGTTCCCTTTCGATAAACCTCTATTAAGGTTGCTGGAATTATGGAATCTCTTCCAGCCAATTTAAAGCACAACAAATGCTGCGTTACTGCAACATGACAAAAGTTCCAAAGGATACTATTATTGTATCCTTCAGGAGTTTTTGTAAGCTGATCAAAAGTTAATCCTTCAATCGAGCCCAATATTCTTTCTCTTGTTATTCTATTGTTTCTAAACTGTAGCTCCATGTTATTCAATAGCCTTATCGTTAAATGCACTTACAAATAATGTATTTCCTAAATTCGGTAAATCGTTAAACAATTCCGCGCCGCGCTCATCAAGAGAATTACTGGTATATCCAAGAATAGTAAGATCCGCATCTCCAGATTTTTGCTCAATAATCTTAGAAATCAACTCCCCTTGTTGAGGAATTAATTCTATATTATTAGGCGAAATGGGTAATCTTCCTGTGGCAATTAAATCAGTAAGTGCCTGACGTTTAATTTCGTACTCACCTTTAGAATATCCACTAAATATTTTGATTTCTGCTTGCTTCCAATCTGGATGACCCGTAAGAATGTATGCCAATAAAATCATGAGATTTGAATTCTCATAATCCTTAGCAGAAATCCAAACATGAATTGACTTTTTGTACCCAAACCCTTTGTAAGTGCTACGCAGAATACATACATCGAAATTGGTTGCATGAAGCAAGCCGTAATTATCAATTACCTCTTTAAGCTTTGTCCTATCCTCGTCACTGTACTCAAAAAGAATCAAGTTATTACCACTTCCTGAAACACCACTCAACTGAATAGTTTGAGCAATTGCAGAAGTATAAGAAGGTGAAACTATAGTATCCAGATAAACTCGACTGCTGGTACCTTTAATAAGTGCGATAAGCCTAAGCTTAGTTTTCCGAGACTCTTTATAAGCCTTATTATCAAGAAAACCTTTCATAAAATGGATGTAAGTACCAAAACCATATTTATGTGAAAGCCAACGCACTAAGTCCAAAGAAGTTGTTCGTTTAAAGGTATCAGCAGATAAGCAAATAATAAAAGGTCTCCAACCTTGTTCGTTAGCACTTGCCTTCTTTTGAATATAAACTGAAAGCCTTCTATTCATTTGAAAAAGAACTCCTCGTAGTAATTTTGCAACGTCTCGTTCAGTGTTACCAACAGATATTGCCCAGCGATATATTCCAACCATTATTGCAATTGACAAAAAAGCATATGCGGTATTCATTTTAAACATGAGGTAGAAACAAAGTATAGCCCCAATTAATGAAAAATACCAGCGCGACCTGAAGGTTGGTCGATAGCTTGGGTCAGCTGCAAAGTGTTCCAGAAAAGAAATCAAACAAATAGCACCGTAGGTCACCATAAAAAACATGGAAATTATTTGAGCCACAAAATTTATATCGCCAATAGCCACAAAGAAAAAACCAAATACACTTGTTACTATAGCGGCATTAAATGGCTCTAATCTAATTCCTTTACCTTTCGCAAACCAAAGACTTAATTGCATTGGGAAGACTTTATCTACTCCCAAAGCTTGCAGGGTTCTCGGAGCAATCATCATACTTCCTAAGGCAGAAGAAATTGCGGCACAACCTAGTCCAATTGGAATTATTGGTTCCCAAATCGCAATTTTTCCCATGACTAGTATATCTGTATTTGCAAGGTCTTCAGCACTTGCAGAAAGAAAAAGTTTGAAAACTACGGCTATATAAACTATGATACCCACTAACGTGGCCCACATTGTACCTGCGGGTATTGACTTTTTTGGATCTTTAAGATCACCACTTAGTCCTAAACCAGCTGCGATTCCAGTGAATGCAGGAAATATTATTGTAAAAACATAGAAGAAGTTATCGGGGTTTTCAATATGAGCAGTCATATCTCCTGAAGAGGGTGAATATACCCCTCCTATAAAAAACAAACCCAACGAGACAAGTAATATTGCAACAACTACATAAAGCGCTTTTACTCCAATATCGGCACCCTTACTCAACATCAACATCGCAAGTAAAGCCATAAATATTAGACCCGCCAATCTATTATCTACATAAACTCCATAGTGGTGATAAATAACATCTGCGAGAGGTTCAAAAGAAACTGCAAATGCAATTACATAAAATGCAACACTAATAGCTTGAGAAAGAAACAATGCAATACCAATAGCTGCTCCGATATTCAATCCGAACGATCTGGAAATCATATAGTATGCACCACCACCCTCTACTTTGCTGTTTGTGGCTATTTCAGCAACAGCCATTGCTGTAGGAATGGTAACCAAATGCCCTAGCAAGACAATTCCAAGCGTTCCTAAAAGCCCTACATGTCCAACAGCATATCCAAATCTTAAGAATAGAATAGCTCCCAGAATGGTGCTTAATGCTGTCATAAAAACAGGCATTGTCCCCATTGTGGAGTGTTTGTTTAGATTCTCTGACATTTAAATTTGGAAAAGAAACAACAGCTAGTTAGCAACCTCGCTCATAAATTTAATGCGCATTAAACGAATTTCTTCTTCAGAATAATCTTCGTCATCCATTTCTTTCATAGCTTCTTCGACCGTTCCTGTTTCAGCATCTTCCATGAAATAGTCGTAAAGTTCATCCTGCTTATCTTCATCAATTGCGTCATTAATGTAATAATCAAGATTCACCTTAGTTCCTGAGTCTACAATATTTTCAATTTCGGTAAGAACGTCTTCTATGGACATATCTCTCGCTTTTGCAATCTCGTCTATTGGTCTTTTTCTATCAATATTTTGAATGATATAAACCTTTGTACCTGATTTATTAATGACCGATTTAACAATAATATCTTGTGCTCTTTCTATTTCGTTTTCTTCAACGTATCCTCCAATCGTTTCAATAAAGGCCGCACCATATTTTTTTGCCTTTCCCTGACCTACTCCCTGAATATTAGCTAATTCCTCTAATGTAATAGGATATTGATTTGCCATATCCATAAGTGAAGGCTCCTGAAATACTACAAATGGAGGCACATCGCTATCCTTGGCAACAGAACGAGTTAGCTCTTTAAGCAACTGATATAACTTCTCATCCATTGCGCTGCCTTGAGCTTTGGTATTTAGGATAAGATTATCATCCTCCGCTCTTTCAATATAATCGTGATCAAGGATTACGGTAAAAGATTTTGGATTTTCAATAAATGCTTTACCGGTAGTTGTTAGCTTGAGAACTCCATAAGTTTCAATATCCTTATTTAGTAACTTAGAAACAGTTGTCTGACGAATAACCGCCATCCAGAATTTCGGATCTCTTTCTTTTCCTGCTCCGAAAGTTGAAATTCTATCGTGTCCAAAAGACTTGATTTGAGAATTTCCTCTACCGGTTAGAATTTCAATCACATACTTTGCCTTTGCAGTTTCTTTTAATTCTGCAATGCAATCTAAAAGTAGTTTCACCCATTTTGACCCCTCTTCTCTTGGTCTAGGATTAACGGCATTATCATCCATATTAGCACCAGCACCGTTCACTTCATCAAATTCTTCTCCGAAATAATGTAATAAGAACTTTCTTCGACTCATTGCAGTTTCTGCGTAAGCAACCACTTCTTCGAGTAAAATCCTTCCAACTTCCTGCTCGGCAATAGGCTTGCCTTGCATAAATTTTTCTAGTTTCTCAATGTCTTTATAATCATAAAATGCTAAGCAGTGACCTTCACCTCCATCTCGACCCCCACGACCAGTTTCTTGATAATAGCCCTCTAAACTTTTCGGCATATCGTGATGAATTACAAATCGAACGTCTGGCTTATCGATTCCCATACCAAATGCAATAGTAGCTACAATAACATCGACATCTTCATTCAAAAACATATCTTGATTTCTTGCTCGAGTTCCCGAGTCAAAGCCAGCATGATATGGCAATGCTTTTATTCCATTTACCGTTAACGCTTCAGCAATTTCCTCAACTTTCTTTCTACTCAAACAGTAAACTATTCCTGACTTTCCTTGCCGTTCTTTTACAAATCGAATCAGTTGTTTAACAAGTTCAACTTTTGGACGTACTTCATAAAATAAATTGGGACGATTAAACGATGCTTTGTAAACCATAGCATCAGACATTCCTAGATTTTTCTGAATATCTCCTTGCACTTTTGGCGTTGCAGTTGCGGTTAAAGCCATTACTGGAATTTGATCATTAATCCCCTTTATCATCTCTTTAATTCGACGATATTCTGGCCTAAAATCATGTCCCCATTCAGATATACAATGCGCTTCATCTACCGCAACGAAACTAATTGTGAGTTCTCTAAAAAACTCGATGGTCTCTTTTTTATTTAATGTTTCAGGAGCAACAAACAAAAGTTTTGTAAAACCAGCTCTTAAATCATCTTTCACAATTAATTGTTCAGCCTTGTTAAGTGAAGAATTCAGAAAGTGAGCAACGTGATCTTCTTCTGAATGCCCTCGGATGCTATCTACTTGATTTTTCATCAAAGCAATTAGCGGGGAAACGATAATAGCAGTTCCCTCAAGTAATAATGCAGGCAATTGATAACAGAGGGACTTCCCTCCACCTGTTGGCATTATAACAAACGTGTCTTTCCCTTCGATAACACTTTTGATTATCTCTTCTTGATCGCCTTTAAAGGCATCAAAACCAAAGTGTTTCTTTAGAGCGGCGTGTAAATCCATTTCTAATATTAAATTTATAACAGTGCGTTACATAAAGTTTAAAAATAGAACAATCTTTCTTAATTAATGGTTCAGTATAAAGAGAATTATACTCTTTTGTCAAACACCATAATCGATATATTTATAGCCCGACAAAAACATTGATGAAATAGGCAATGTTTAAAAAGCCTTATTGTTATTTTTGTCACAAATTAAGAGTTATGAAAAAAGGAAATTGGATTTTTATTTTCACATTAATAGTAATCGCTGGATTATCCAGGTTACTTCCACACCCGCCTAATTTTACTGCACTAGGAGCAGTGGCGTTGTTTGGTGGTGCTGCACTAAGCAGTAAAATTTTAAGAATCGCTCTTCCCTTAGTTGTACTTTTAATAACCGATATTATTATTAATAACACTGTATTTGCTCAATTCAACGAAGGATTTACCGTCTTTTACCCAGGTGCAATTTGGACTTATGTTGCGATTGGTTCAATTTCCTTGTTGGCTCCGATGATCATAAATAAGCTTTCTGTAAAGCATGTAGTGCTTGGAAGTTTAAGTGCTTCTTTAGTTTTCTTCATCATCTCAAACTTCGGCGATTGGACAACGGGATTTGACTTTCCTTTAACCTTTGCTGGTTTAATTGGAAATTATATCGCGGGTATACCCTATTTTATGAATAGTATCGCTGGTGATTTATTTTTTAGTGGAATATTATTCGGTGGGTTTTATTTAGCCGAATTAAAAATACCTAAGCTATCATTAAGTAAAAACTAATAACAATATATTCAGTATTGAAACCGCAAAAAGCTTGACTCGTTGCGGTTTTTTTATTTTGTCTCTTTATCAAATACCAATTTGGTAATAGGATCGCCGTTTCTGAAGTAATAGACCCCGCCCCAACTGTATTTTATTTCTTGGTATTCTGTTCCTCGACCTCCGTTAACCAATATAACTTGAGTTATGGCTTTATTTCCTTTAGAACTTTTATTCACTGTTTTCCCTTCTGGATACAGAGTTGCCAGCTTTGAGATAAAATCTGAGCTTTTCTTATCCATTTTATCCAAATCAATATTTGGATCTGTTGATGGTAATTTAGAAGTCACCTTTTTTTCGAGAGTCTTATTCAAAATAGCAAGGGCAGAATTTACTTCAGTAGATTCAGGTTTAAATTCTTGAGCCTTTTTATAAAAGAAAATTGCCTGTTTTTCATTTCCAGAACCTTCAGAATTTTCAGCTAAAGAGATATACTTAGAGAATTGTTCTTCTTTTTCTTTTTCGGCAATCAATGAAAGCTGAGAAGCCGCTTCAGCACTTTTCTTTTCTTCAAACATCATGGCTAAAGCAGACTTTTCATTAGTAAGAGTTTCATTGTTTGGTTTCACTATCTCGGCTTGCGCCAAAAGGCTTTCGGCCGAAGCCAAATCTCCTTTAAATCTAGCATTCTTTGCCTCAACTATTAAATTATTAAATTTCTGATCGATTGCCTCTTCCTCAGCTTTTTGCTTTACCTTAACTTTAAGTGAAGCTAAAGCTATCTTTTCAGCAGCCAATGTTCCGTTTACTGACTTAACAGCTTCGGCTTGAACTAAAAAACTCTCCGCTGCAGTCAAATCTCCTTTAACTCGAGCATTCTTTGCCTCAACTATTAAATTATTGAATTTCTGATCGATTGCCTCTTCCTCAGCTTTTTGCTTTACCTCAACTTTAAGTAAAGCTAGCGTTAACTTTTCAGAAGCCAATGTTTCATTTTCTGGCTTAACAGCTTCAGCTTGAGCTAAAAAACTCTCCGCCGCAGTCAAGTCTCCTTTAACTCTAGCATTCTTTGCCTCAACTATTAAATTATTGAATTTCTGATCGATTGCCTCTTCCTCAGCTTTTTGTTTGACTTTAGTTTCGCTAAATTCTAATTTTTTAGTTGCTAATAATGCTTCAGGGTTTATATTCAGTGCTTTTTTATAGCCCGCCGAAGCTGCAATATAATTTCCATCTGAATAAGCTCGATTTGCAACTGCCATGTAATTATTGAATGCATTTGCTTGTTTTTCTTCTTGCTTAATTTTTTGAGAAATCACAACAATTTGTTGTTTCGGAAATTTAGATGTCGGATTTAATGTTGAAGCGGAAACGTATCTTTCAGAAGCCTGCTGCAATTCTCCTTTTTCAAAGAGTGCATTACCCTCTGCCAGCAACTCATCATACTTTTCTTCTTTTTGGAGCACCTTATTAATAGCGTTTAACTTTTGCTTTGCTTCGCCTTCGGCGTTAAGAACTATTGCCTTTTCAAAATAACCTCGCGCAGATTTAAACTGCATACTATTCAGTGCATTATTGCCTTTTACAACTAAATCTTCGTATTCTTTTTTATTTTCCTTTTCAACAGCAGCTTCCTGCTTTTCAAGTTTTTCTACTTGAGCTTCAACTCCCGCTAATTCCTTTTTCCGCTTTCCTGTGAACTTGTAATCTATGGAAAACTCCGACATATCAGATTCATAATGAATTCTAGCAACTGGTCGTGCTAGCTTGGATATATCTATCTCCTTATAGGATTTAAAAAGCTCTATCTCTCCAATACTCCAATCGTGAACCATGTTTTTTTCTGACTCTGGAATATTAGAGATTAAATCCAACTCAATGATCTTAGTTGCCATACCATCGCCTGTAAAATGCAATTGATAAACAAAGCCATAAGGTAACAAATAGGAAAACTCTCCGTCCTGATCTACATTGGCTTGGTCAAGAAAAGAGTTGCTTCTATACACCTTAATCAACGCACTAGGATATGTATTTGATTTGTGCTTAACAGTAATACTGAATTTTACGCCCGAATCTTCTTGTCCAACAATACAAAGACTCAGTAATAACAGACCGAATATGAGATAAAGACCTCGTAGCATAAATTAATTTTGCAATGCCTCTTTTTGCCAAGTAAATCGTGTTGTTGGTTTACCATTTTTAAAGAAGTAATTACCTCCCCAATTGTGCACCACATGTTTGTATTCAACACCTATTTCGCCCTCCACAATGATCCTTCTTGTGATTGATTTACTGCCTTCCATATATTTCTCTACAGTTAAACCTTGCGAATATTTTTTTGCCAATTCCGAACAAAACTCAGCACGATCACTTGAAATTTCAACGCCTTTGAGGGTTAATTCCATATTCTCTTCTTTAGGAGAATTATCTTCAGCTTTTTTTTCGGCTAAAAGAACATCGATTTTTTTTATTTGTTCCCGAGGAAAAGCATCCGTAGTATTTACTTTAATTGCGGCCAAGTACATTTCCTTTGCTTCACTATACTCTTTTAACTCGTAAGCTTCGTTTGCTTGTGCAATAAGCGCCTTGTATTTTTCAACATCAGCGAGCTTACCATCAAGCATACCATCGATTATTTTTATTTGAGTTCTTGGATATTCTGCCAATGGCTTTAGCCGCATAGCTTCTTTATAGTATGATTTAGCCAACTGATAGTCTTTAGCTTCAAACTCAATATCAGCATCTCGAATTAAGATATTGTATTCTTCTTGCAACTCATCCTTCTCTTCTTCAACACTTGCAATCACTGCCTGATTCCCTTCTTTCTGCTGTTGAATTTTTTGTTTCCTATTCTTCAAATATTCTCGATCTAAATTAACCATACTCATTCTTTGATCAAAATAATATCTAGCTACCGGTATTTTATATTCCTGAATATTCATTCCTTCAGTAAATCTAACCATTCCCAGCTGAAAACGACCAAGATCATAACCTTGACTTTTAAACTCGGTTGGTATATTAGTCAAATCAATCTCGACCAATTTTGTAACAAATCCAGTTTTAGAAAACTTCAATATGTACTTATAATCAAATCTTAAATCTGTTTTGAATCCACCCGTTTTATCGGTTAGCATAGAATCGATATTCGTCTTATTTAGTTTTACTTCAACTAAGACCCCGTCAATCGTTCTATCTCCTTCAGTAACAAAAGCATCTTTTATTACTAGGTTCTTTTCTATTGCATTAGTGTCATAACCTCCCCATAGTCGTTTAGAAAGTGGGCCTTTCTTTTCTTTCTTAGGCTTTTCACCTTGAGCTTGAACTCCACAAACGCAGAAAACAAATATAAAAATGGGTATCAAAGATTTTAATTGATTGTACATATCTAAAACTTAATTATCTCTAGCTGAACGTCGGCCTTTTTAAAATTATTTTTTACTTCTTTTTTATATTTCCTATCCAAAATAAAATTTACTGCCGCTGGATCATAAATAAATTTAGCAATTGGTTTTTTATAAAGTGCGATTGGTATTTCATCATTTGATTTAATCATGCTCAGTTTAAATAACCCCGCATCATAGCCTCTAAATCGATCTTCTTCAGGCATATTTCGTGTATCAATTTCTATCATCTTAGTTAAGTAGCCATCTTTAGAAAACTTCAACGTAACTAGAGTATCAAAACCTATCTTCAATTGAAAAAAACCTTTTTTTTTAGTTTCAGCTTCTCTAATAACAAGACCCTTGTAGATTACAAGTACATTAATATTTGCAATAGGCTTGCCGTCTTCCAAAACTTGGGCATCAATTAAGAGATTGGTGTCACCAGCAACTTCCAAGTCATCTCCTATTTTCAAAAACCCTTGCCCGTATGAAGAAAAAACGCTGCAAACGGCTAATATCAAGATTATTAAATTTATTCTAGGCATGCTCATATTAGAACAAAAATACTGTTATCTGTATTGAATAAAAACCTGGAAAAAGATTATTCTGAATCGTTTGTAAACAATAGTCTTGCCGAAATAATGAACGCTGTTTTAATTGTAAATTTTACATTCGTCAATATACAATGAAAAATCTTTTTCTCAAAATTCAGAATAGCCTTGATGTAATTTTCAAAGCTTTATTGCTCGCGGTTTGCGCAGCAGTAATTATATATGCTTTACCTAAAGAAGGTAAGTTTAAATATGACTTTCAACAGGGGAAACCTTGGTTGCATGAAAACTTATATGCTCCATTTGATTTTGCAGTATTGAAATCAAATGAGAATTTATTAAACGAGAAAGCTGAAATTGAAAATAATAGTTCATTGTATTTCAATCAATTTGATTCCATCTCGAGACTAGCAATTAACAACTTACGGAAATCTTTGGAGGACAGTATAGGTTCAGCTATAATCCTGAGCTTAGAAAAAAGAAACTATTCTCTTAAAAAAGTAAAAGCTATATATGCTGCGGGTATCGTTCAAACCATAGAATTGAAGAATGACGTCCATCAAAATCAATTAATTGTAATCCAACGAAACGGTCATTTTGAAGAAATTGAATTTGGTGACCTATTATCCATCAAAGAAGCAATTTTAGAATTGCAGTTAGATAGTGATATTATTAACTCTCAAAGTCCGTCAAATATTCAAAACGAATTAATCAACGCCATTCAGCATAATGTTTTTTATGATGCTAATAAAACTGGAGCTGTAAAACAATCTAAACTTCAGAACATAATTAATACGCATGGTAAAGTTGAGCGATCTGAACTTATTGTGGCAAAAGGAGAGTTAATAAATGAAGAAATATATTGGAAGTTAACATCATTAAAACAAGAATTCGAACACTCAAAAGGAGACGATTCTTCGGTTTATTTTGTCACAGTTGGGAAGATAATATTCGTATCCCTAATCTTCTTTGTTCTCGTCTTATTTCTTGGAGTATTTCGTCAGAACATATTGAATGTTAACAATCGAGTAGTTTTTATCTTAATCACTTTTACCTCGGTAGTACTTATGGGAATAGCGCCTTTATACATTGAAGATCTAAATATTTATCTACTCCCTTTCTGTATTTTACCTATAGTGATTAAAGCTTTCTATGATGAAATAATGGCTGCTTTCATTTATATATTGGCAATGATTCTCATTGGGTTTTCTGTCCCAAATGCGTTTGAGTTTGTGTATATCGAAATCCTTGCAGGCTTAATTGCAGTGTTTAGTTTGGTAAATCTCAAAAAGCGATCTCAACTTTTAGGAACAGCAGGAATCATCTTTGTTACCTATTGTATCGCGCACTTGTCTATAATGATTATGCAGGAAGGTACATGGCATAATATTGAACTCAACAATTTATACGCATTTGGAGGAGCAGCAACTTTAACATTACTCTCCTATCCTTTGATTTATGTTTTCGAAAAGATTTTCGGATTTTTATCGGATGTTACATTAATGGAGCTTTCCGACACTAACTCCACTTTGCTTAGAAACTTAGCAACTAAAACTCCAGGCACATTTCAACACAGTATGCAGGTAGCTAATTTAGCAGAAATCGCCATCCAAAAGATTGGAGGAAACCCACTTTTGGTTAGAACAGGCGCACTGTATCACGATATTGGGAAATTAGAAGCCCCTCAATTTTTTATAGAAAATCAGGTAAGCGGATTCAACCCCCATGATGATTTGGAACCTAGAGAAAGTGCACGAATTATAATCAACCATGTTATCAAAGGAGTTGAATTGGCTAAAAAACATAACCTTCCTGAAGTTCTTATTGACTTTATTCGGACTCACCATGGAACAAGTCAAGTTAAATACTTTCTGTTCAAGGAAAAGGAAGAAAACCCAAACCAAGAAATAGATGCTTCGAATTTTTCCTACCCTGGTCCTATTCCGTTTAGCAAAGAAACAGCTGTGCTTATGATGGCAGATTCATGCGAGGCGGCAAGTAGAAGTTTAAAAACCTATACTGCTGAGTCTGTAAACAAACTAATTGATGGAATAATCGATGGGCAAGCGAAAGAAGGTCAATTTGCTAATGCTGATATTACATTTAAAGATATTACTACTATCAAGAGTATTTTTAAGAAAATGCTCTTGAACATTTATCACGTTAGAGTAGAATATCCAAAAGGCTAAGATTGGTACACAGAAATATTAGCTATAGCTGCAGTTTTAAAACGCGAATGGGATATCTCATTATTTATAGTCTTCAGAACAAGAGGAGATTACTATTTCACAACGCAAATTTCTAAGGACGCATTTCCACAAGCATAGCAGAGAATTGATAACATTGAACTTGCTCTTTCTTAAACCCGTTGCAAATTAATGGAGGTCACAAAGATTACTTGTATTTTACTGAACCAGAGCAATTCCCAAAATGCGGGGAAGTGCCATCTGATACTTTTGAAGACATAGTGCCAACCGGTAAGATGAATTCAGCTGGACTTGCTCATAAAAAAATGAAAATTGAGTTTGAATTTTAGGCGAAAAAGCAGCCTTAATCAGCCACAAGCAGTTGATTCTAAAAACCTTAATCATTATCTAAACTAAAGTAAAAGGCATGGCCATTTTAACTGAACTTTATGTTGGTCAAAATAGTTTTAATTATACTTTTGCATCATTCTACAATGCGTTTGCAGAATAACGGAGAGATGCCTGAGTGGCCGAAAGGACTTGTTTGCTAAATAAGCGTACCTCAAAAGGGTACCCAGGGTTCGAATCCCTGTCTCTCCGCAAAACAAAAGCCTGATTCGTGCGATAACTATCGCAATGAACCAGGCTTTTTTTTATTTAATATCGGCCTTGCTCAATAGCCACTACTATTTCTTCAATGTACCTGTCTTCTGTGGTTGCATCGTATTCTGACTTCAAGTCTTGACTAAATACTTTTGCAATTCCCTGCCAAAAAAAAGCAGTTATCCCACTTCGAAACTCTTTGACCAGCTCATAGGAAGTTCTATCTGTTTCTCTGTCGATCAATTTAATGAGAATTCGACCTTGGCTAGTGGTCATTTCCTTCATATCCTCGCCGAATTCAGCAAGTAACTCTTCCTCAACTTTCTTGTAGTATTTTTTTCTTTTTCGAGGATCTTCTTCCGTTTCAATTTCCGATTGATACTTTGCTAATAATTCATTTGCTTTTTTAGCATAAGGGTAAACTATTTTGACATATCGTTGAAGTCTATTGTACTTCTTCTCTTCCTTTTTCGATTTGAATACACGTTGCTCCCAAACTGAGTAGGAATTCATAAAAACAACGGGTACTGTATCACCCTCTATGACTTTTGCATAATGCAAATGCCCAGCAGCGGAATCTAGCTGAGCATTTATTTTGGAGAAACCTCCAAACAATTGTACTAATATGAACAGTGTAATTCTCATCGTTTTTTCTACGATGATAAAATTACAACCTTTGTGCCTAATCTCTGTTTAGCTTCATAAGAAGACGAAGAATCTCCAAGTAAAGCCATACCAATGTCACCATTAATCCAAATGCACTGAACCATTCCATGTACTTTGGAGCACCTTGTGCGGCATTTTTTTCAATAAAATCAAAATCCAATAATAGATTCATTGCAGCGATACCTATTACCAATAAACTGAACCCAATCCCCATTAAACCACTGTCATGCATCATTGGCATACTTGAGCCGAACATAGACATTACGAAATTGATCATGTAAATCACGAAAATTGCTCCAGTGGCAGCAATAATCCCAGATTTTAATTTTTCTGTAACCTTGATCAAGCCTGTTCTGTAAGCAAAAAGCATTACGAACATTGTCCCAAAAGTCAGGATTACAGCTTGGAAAGCTATTCCTGGATACATACTTTCTGCAAATGCAGAAACACCGCCTAAAAACAAGCCTTCCAGTGCAGCATATATTGGAGCGCTGATTGGAGCAACCGTTGGTTTAAAGATAGTTACCACAGCAGCGATTAATCCGCCTACTAAACCAATCAATAAAAAGCTTGTCGTTCCAGCTCCAGCCATAAACATATCGAAAACATAGTATGCGGGAATAATTGTACAAACAAACAGTATAAGAGACTTATTAATTGTTCCCTGTACCGT
The DNA here is from genome assembly GCA_905181875.1 of Flavobacteriales bacterium UBA6770. Classification (GTDB taxonomy): domain Bacteria; phylum Bacteroidota; class Bacteroidia; order Flavobacteriales_G; family Salibacteraceae; genus UBA6770. The sequence goes on along the minus strand of CAJIZH010000001.1, from coordinate 77,065 downwards.
CATCCTCTGACCTTCAGCGGCTAAGCCTTGCTTTTCAAATATTTTGGCACTAAAAGCCGGATTTGAAGATTTTTCTATAAATGCCATTGCTCTTTTAATTAATTTCTATTGTATTTCCAATTAGTTATCTCTTGAGTTGGATAACCCTGCGATTTATTTGAATTTGATACATCAAACAACTTACCAATTACCAAAGCTGCCAATTCTTCCTCTTTTTGATCAAAGTGATCTAATATTTCTGGTTTAAAGTACTTCTCTACAAAGTGAGTATCAAAGTCTCCACTAATAAAAGCCTCATGCTGTATCGCAAAACGACAAAAAGACAGTGTAGTAGAAACTCCCTCAATTTTATAGTCGTCAATTGCCCTGACCATTCTACCAATAGCTTCCTGACGATTTTCTCCAGTTGCTATTAACTTAGAAATCATGGGATCATAATAAATTGGAATTTGCATTCCCTCTTCAAAACCATCGTCCACTCTTATTCCAGGACCTTCTGGTTTTCTATATCTATGGAGTGTTCCTATATCTGGCAAAAAATTATTTTGAGGATCCTCTGCGTAAACTCTGACTTCTAAGGAATGCCCAATAATTTTAATGTCTTCTTGAGTAAAGGAAAGTTGCTCTCCTCGAGCTACTTTAATTTGCTCTTTCACCAAATCAATTCCAGTAATTTGCTCAGTAACTGGATGCTCAACCTGCAACCGAGTATTCATTTCAAGAAAATAATAATCGGTATTGTTTTCTAATATAAACTCAACAGTTCCTGCACCAACATAATTACAAGAGCGTGCTACTTTTTTAGCACATTCACCCATTTCATGCCTTAATTCAGGTGTTAAAACCGAGCTAGGTGCCTCTTCTATTACTTTTTGGTGACGACGCTGAATACTACATTCTCTATCAAAAAGATGCACAACATTACCATGTTTATCTGCTAAAATCTGGAATTCAATGTGCCTTGGAGTTGTTACATAACGTTCAATAAATACTGATCCATCACCAAAAGCAGATATTGCTTCATTCATTGCAAGTTTTAATTGCTCTTCAACACTTTCTGCTTCATGAACCGTTCGCATTCCTTTTCCACCGCCTCCAGCAGCAGCTTTTATTAGAATAGGAAAACCGATTTCTTCAGCTACTTCTTTAGCCTCTGCCAAGTCTTTAATTGCTCCTTCAGTACCGGGAACCATTGGAATTCCAAAAGCTTTAACAGCCTCCTTTGCTGCTAATTTATTCCCCATTACTTCTATAGCAAGAGTGTCTGGGCCAATAAAGATTATGCCAGCTTCTTCAATTTTTTTAGCAAATTCTGCGTTCTCACTCAAGAAGCCATAGCCTGGGTGAATTCCTTCCACATCTAACTTTCTAGCTACATCCAAAATGTTATTCATGACCAAATAGGACTGATTTGAAGGAGCAGGTCCAATACAAACCGCTTCGTCTGCATAACGAACAAAAGGAGCACCTCTATCTGCCTCAGAAAAAATGGCAACAGTTTTGATCCCCATTTCATGACATGATCGCATTATGCGAAGGGCAATTTCTCCGCGATTTGCTATTAGTACTTTTTTCATAATGTTCAATTCAATTAAATAAATTTGTATTGAGACTTAAGTTTCCAAAGCTAAAATAAATTGGTGCCTTCAACTTTGTTAAATCGGTATAAAATTTCGTTAATTACTGCGTGCTTCGCTGGACTAAGTTGCCTTACGTCATATGGCCAAGAACATATTCAAAAAAGTATTGACGGACAATCTGATTATAATTCCGGTGATTTCAAGTCTGCTATCGTTGATTTTAAAGCTAGTATTGCTTTAAAACCTGATTATCTGAAAGCTCACTTTAACCTAGCTATGGCATATTACAAGTTAGAGTATTTTGATTCTGCAGGAGCTTCTTTTAGTCGTGTAATTGAAATAGATAGTTCTATTGCTCTGCCTTACTACTACTTACCGTTTTGCCATTATAATAATGCTGAAAATGATCTTGCTCTTAAATATTTCAATACTGCTATTCGAAAATTCCCAAAAAAAAGAGAGTTATATTACTATGTGGCCGTAATTCATTCCTTAAATGGTGATAAATATCTTGCTCTAGAAATTTACGATAAACTTCTTAAACTCTATCCCAATGAATTCAAAGCGGTCATTCAAAGAGCGAACTTGCATAACGAAATGCAAAACTTTAAGTTAGCCTTAACCGACCTTGACAAAGCTATAGAACTTAATGAATATGATGCTGATGCCTTTTTATTAAGAGGTATTATCCATATTAATTTTGGCCGAATAGATGTGGGTTGCAAAGACTTGATTATGGCGGAAGCTTTAGGGTCTGTCGCTCCGGCTCTGTTAGAACTCAAACCAATGAATTGCGTTACTAACGAATAATTTTTGAACCTGTCAATAAAATTACTTTGACGTAATTTCCAAAAGAAGGATTTTCAATAAACTTCTGATTCAACTTTAGTTTTTCTGGCATCACCTCTTCTATATAGGCTTTTTCCGGATCATCCGAAGCTGCTAAAATATCATTTTCATCTACAAAACTTATTGATGCATAATCTGTAATTCCAGGTTTTACATTGAGCACTGTTTTTTGCTGACTGTTATATTCTTCAACATATCTTCGAACTTCTGGCCTCGGCCCTACCAAACTCATTTCTCCTTTAAGTACATTAAATAGTTGAGGCAGTTCATCCAGTTTGTGTTTTCTCAGAATATAACCAACACCAGTTATTCTTGGATCTCTGCCGCCAACCGTAAGTTGACCTAAGGCTTCAGAATCCACCTTCATCGTTCTAATTTTATGTAGGAAAAAATCCCTACCCCATCTTCCAACTCTTTGCTGATTAAAAAGAATGGAGCCTTTTGAGTCAATTTTCACCAACAGACCCAATACTAAGAATAATGGAGAAAGCACTAAAATGCCAAGTAGGCTAAATACTATATCAGCCAATCGAATCATTATATTACTTCTTCAACAGCTGAAACCAGCGCATCGATTACCCAACCAATTTGTTCATCTGTGATGTCATAAAAAACAGGTAACGATATTTCTTGCTGATAATTATTCCAAGCAACAGGATAATCTTCCATTTTAAAATCAAACTCTTTATAGGCAGTCATTAAAGGTAGTGGCTGAAAATGAACATTTACCGCCACTTTCTTAGCGGAAATCTTATCTATTATTCGATCGCGTTGATCTTCAGTTGCATTATTTATACGAAGCATGTAAATATGAAAGCAGCTTTGCTTTTCCTCAGTTTTATAAACGGGAATATTTGCCCAATCATATTTCTCTAACAAAACATTATACTTATCAAAAATAGACTTACGCTTGACCAGCATATCACTATCGTAACGCTCTAATTCCACCAGCCCGAGAGCAGCGTTAATATCAGTCATATTGCATTTATAGCCCGGTTCCGTAATGTCATAACGCCAACCACCTGCCTTAGATTTCTCCAGAGCATCTTTTGATTGACCGTGCAATGACTTTACTTTAAATTGCTTCTGAACAGCAAGGCAATCAAACTGATCTGGGAGATTGAAAATTACCGCTCCACCTTCGGCTGTAGGTAAATTCTTTACTGCATGAAAAGAAAATGAACTTATATCTGCTAATGTACCCGAGTTCTTCCCCTTATAAGTAGCGCCAATGGAATGAGCCGCATCTGCCAGCACCATAATTCTTCCAAGTTTAATTTGCTGCTCAGAACTTGGGTGAAATAATTCGCGAACAACCGGCTTGGCAAGCAGTTGTCTCAATTCATCGTAATCAATAGGCATTCCGGCAATATCTACAGGCATTATTACCTTGGTTCTATTTGTAATTGCTGCTTCAATTTTAGAGATATCTATATTAAAATCATCACCAACATCAACTAAAACCGGAGTTGCTCCGCAATGCATTACAACATTAGCAGTTGCACAATAAGTGTATGCGGGCAGTATGACCTCATCTCCTTCTTTTACACCTAACCATCTCAAAGCCAACTCTAAACCCGCTGTAGCAGAGTTCAAACAAACTGTTGCTTTACCACCAGTATATTTTGTTAATTCTTCTTCTAATTCCCTAGTCTTAGGACCGGTTGTTATCCAACCTGAGTATAAAGTATCTAAAACAGCATCTGCCATTTTTTTATCCATTCTTGGCGGTGAAAAAGGTACTCTCATTCTAAATTTTGTTTTTTCTATATAGTAGAGGATTATCTATGAAATTTGTTCGATAATCATTTTGCATATTCTGGGCAAATAGCGAGGCAAAGAAAGCATAAAACACTACTCCAGCCTGTACTTCAAGAACAGATTCGGTAAGGCAAGCAATCCCGACAATAATTGCTAAAAAAAATCCTAGAAAATGCCATCGTTTCCAACTGTAAAACAAAGGAGAAATAATCATAAATATTAAAATAAGTCCTGCTGGTATTCCCAATGCCGCAGCAGTCTGAAGATATTGATTGTGTGCGTTATACCTTCGTTCATAGGCATATTTATATTCTTTTTCTTTGTAGAGCTTTACCAACTCATCCTTAATATCTCCTGTTCCAGTGCCTAGAATAGGATATTCTTGTATTATCTCAACAGCAGTTTTCCAAACCAAAATACGGACTGCACTGCTCTCCCATTCAGTTTTTCTGACTTCCTTTTTTTCAACGGCAACTACTACCTGTTTAAATCCGTGAAAGTCAGAAGTTGAGTTCTTATAATCTCTTAGGAAGGATGATAACGCAATCCAAGATATTAGCACTAATAAGGTTCCAAACATCCATTTTCTTCTACTCACAATAGAATAAACAATTGCAAGAATAAAAATGAAAAATAAGACCAAGAACCCATTTCTGGAAGTACTAAAAAATATGGCGACAGAGAATAACAAAATTAATGAAATTCGAATAATATTAATAACTGAAAAGAGGTCTTTAGAAGTAAAATACAGCTTGTATATTAATACGATTATCGCAAAATTCATGTACATCGAAAAGTAGCCTATATGGAGACTAGGAGAAATCTTTTGTGCGTAAAAATCAAGGTAGGTTGAGCTTCCTATCTGATATTCATAAAAAGCATTCAAAACCCCAATTACCATTGCTACCGAACAACCAATAATGTAACTTGACAATACCTTATTAAAGTCTTCTTCACAAAATGATTTACTGCGCATAAAAATAAATGGCAAAAGCAAAAAAGAAAGTTTGATCTGGACATCAAACCATGCAAAAGATTGATTTTCAGACCACAGAGTGCCTGCTATATGATAACCAAAATAGAGGAACATCCCCGCAAACAAATAACGCAGATTATTTTGCTTTTTTTCTGTCTTTAGGAAAGCTGAATTTACGGCAAGTAACACTATTGTTATTCCCAACAAATTCTGATGCACTGGAATTAAAAAAGCTAGGATAATTGTAAGAATAAAATGCCTGTACTCAGCAGATTTCAACTTTAAATATAGCTTTTGATATTCCAAATTTTTAGTTTCTTTTATAAAATCTTATTATAAATCCTTGAATATATCATCTTGAAAGTTGTTCATTCTTTATGGAAGGTTGCTTGTTGAAAATTATAAAACGAATAATTCCATCTAAGTAGCCTTTTCCATAGGACAGATGTAAAATCAAAAACGAGTAAACAACTTTAAAATTATTGACCTTTTCTGCTTTAAAAGAAGAATAAAAAGCCAATAATATATAAAGCATCAATATTGGAATACTAAGAAAAAGTGTTTCTTTAATAATTAATGCTGAGGTTCCCGAAGCAATTAAAAACATAACAAACAAAAAGGGAATTAATTGACGAACTGTGGTTATGGTTTTGTGTTTCTTATTTACATAAACCTTCCAATAACCGTACTGATAGTATTGCTTCCAAAGTTTAGAAAACGATGCTCTTACATAATATTTAGACTTAATACTCTTTGACAGCCAAATTTTGAATCCGCCTGAGGTGAGTCTATAATTTAATTCATCATCTTGATTTCTCGTAAGACTTATATCAAAGTTTCCTATAGTTTCAAAAACACCGATTTTATATGCTCCAAAAGCTACAGTATCGACATATCCTTCAAAATCTCCAGTTCTAAAACTAGCGTTACCAACACCAAATCCACTTGACATTGCTGCTCCAATAGCTTTAGAATCATCATCGAAAAAGACATTAGTAAGCACTCCTCCAACACAACCTATTTCAGTTGATTTACAAAATGCCTTGTTGCATTCTTTCAAGTATTGTGAATCTACTTCGGAATGCGCTCCCAGAATTATAAGAACATCACTTTTCGCATTCTCAATTCCGTAATTAAATGCATACGGTGCCGATTGTTTTTCATTTAAATGAAATTGAATAAAAGCATGCTTTTTCGAATAATCCTCAATTATTAGTCGAGTATTATCTGTACTTTTTCCATCAGAAACAATTACGGTTAATTTGTCTTTGGGGTAATCGAGGTTTACAATAGAATCGAGACATAATCCAATATACTTCTCCTCATTACGGCACGGAATTATTACGGTGTAGGAATATTCTATGAAATCCTTCTTATCCATTTCAGAACTACTCATAAATTTCAGTATAAATTGCCTTTAGCTTTTTAGACTCCTCCTCCCAACTATACTTTTCTGCTACGATTTGGTAACTGTAGTTTCCCATTTTTTCTCTAAGCGGCAGATCTTGAACCAGCTTCTTAATTGCATTTTCAATTTCTTGCTGATTACTTGGATCTATAAATAATGCACAACCATCGAAAGCATCCATCCAAAATGGAAAGTTTGACATAATTTGGGGTTTATTCGCAGCCATGTACTCAAAAGCTTTTACGGGCAAAGAAGACAAGTGATTTACAGTTGGATGTAAAATGGTTAATCCAATGTCTGCTGCTTTAATGTAATTATAGACTTCCAACATGGGTTTTAGTCCGAAATATTGCACTTTATTTCTTGTATCAGCCGTCACGCATTCGGCCTCGAACACTTCATTTTCCCATGGACCAAGCAGCCATAATTTTACATTAGATATACTTTGAATAGATTGGACAACTTCCTTAATTCCTCGTTCTGAGGTTAAGCCACCAACATAGATCAAAACTATTTCTTTTCCATTTTTTATTGAAACAGGAATACTATTTTCAACCTTACTTATCAATGAAAGGTTTCGAATTACCGCAACTTTATTTTTGTATTTCGGATAAACGACATCAGTATAATCAGACACCATTTTTTCAGTAACAACTATAATCTTATCAAAATTTTTAAAAGCTCTTCTTTCATAATTCGAATACAAATAAGATAAGCTCCAACGAAGAACAAACGGAATCCATGTTTTGCTCTTTATCATAAGCCCTGCAAGCTCATGCATATCAAAAATTACTTTTTTACCTTCTTTTTTTAACTTTAATCCCAGTGGTAAGAGTTCCGGATCGTGCAAATGAAAGATCTCGGCATCAAGTTGTCGTGCAATCTTTAATGCTTCCTTATTTCCTTTAAATATTCGTTCTACTCTGTTTTTATACTTTGAAAGTGCGTGTATTTTAACACCATTAACTTCCTCATTTTTGGCATGAGTAACAATGAGGTGAGTATCATAACCAGCTTGAGCGAGAGAAACGCATTCCTTATGAAATATGCGTCCATCAAAGGTTGGGTGGACTGTAGAAATATGTACGACCTTATTCATTAAACCAAAATTCAATTGCTATAATTTGCTAGGACTTCAATTGTCTTTCATAGCTAAAAGTAGCATAGGAAATTAGCACAAAGTATAATAAATATGGAACTGATTCTACAATTGTATAGAGGGTTATAAACCTTTGAGTATTCATTGCAGGAATGCAAAACAAAGTGAGCATACATAGTAAATAAAAAACAGGAAAAACTGCAGCAAGCTTTACCCTTTTAAGGGCATGAAGTACATTACTTAGTGGCGAAATAATGAATTGTATTGCAAAATAAAAAACTAAAGTTTTGACCATTATGGCGCTATCTAGCCATTGATCACCAAAGAAAAAACCAAATAATTCAACTGAAAATAAATTGATTATTAAAATAATTATCCCGCCCAAAGAAATTAGAACTAGAAATAAGATCTTCAATTCCTTAATCACTGATTCCCTATTATTAAATTTCTCAGAGATTCTTTGAAAAATAACTTGAGACAAACTCATCCCGACAATAGTCATGGGAACAAAAACATATTGTTTCGAAAAGGTATAATATCCTGTTTGCGTTTGATCAAAATGAAACATAAAAATATAGATCCCCAGTTGTGCAGCAATTGAGTTAAATAGAGCTGGAACAGCATTAAACTTTGGATATTCAATATATTCCTTAAGCGCTACTTTAATTTTTGACAAGTTAATTGGTAAAACACTAAAACTCAATTTCACAGATTGATATAACGAAAAAATAGCCAACGCAGCCCAACTAAAGCCAAATCCATAAACTAGACCATTTAAAGGAAGGTCTAGCATTAGATATCCAAACAGTAAAGTCATGAGAACCAGAACCGCTCCTTTAACAATTTTATTTTTAGCTATTTGTGCAAAGGCTTTTTCTCTGATTAAATAAAAATTTAAAGGTTGACTGATTGCAATATTTGAAACAATTAAGCCTAATATTATGCACTCTATTATTGAAATCTGATAATCTAAAAACTCAGCCAGATCATTTCTAGTAAGCAGAAGGATAATCGTAAATAAAGCACTAAGAGTAAATCCAATTATCCAAGAGCCTTTAACTAAATCAATTGCTTGAGACTGATTCCTTGGTAATACAACGCTTAAATCATATCTCCCATTAATAACCACTGCCGCTATATTTACCCCCCCAAGCACAAAAGCAAATAATCCAAATTCATTTGGTGAGTATAAACGTGCAATTATGGGAGCGAACAGAAGCGGTATTAACTGAGAACCAATAGTGCCAATAGAAAGAACCGATACGTTTTTTACTATTTCAATATTCAAGAACTTATGAATCTGACTTTTCACTGCTTTTTAGTAACTAAGAAATTACTTATTTCGTCTCTCCTTAGAATAAAAAAGCCAGTCAGAATAAAAAACCAGAGACCATGAGTTAAAAATGTCGTCGGTAAAGCGGAAGATCTAAAAAAGTTTAACAATAGAAAGAATATTCCAAAAAATCGAGCATCGATATTCAATCGATCAAAATATTTCAAGGTTAGGGATACTATAAAGGTAAAGCCATACAAACCATATAAACCCAAGTTTATATATGCATCACTCATAAAACCATTGTTTGCATGAGTCACATTACTATGATATACCTCACGACCAATCAAAAATGGTGGCATAACATCATAGGGGTAAGTGTAAAAGCTTTTTAAAAAACTGTAGGAATAGTAAAGCGGTTCTTTAAAATAATTATAGTATTCAATATTCAATTGGGCAGGAACAACTAAATACCTTCTAAGTAATAGTGACTCCACCATTAAGCTGTCTTTTGCGGCAACTAAGTACATTCCAATAATTAATACTGTAATTATTAACGTTGTAAAAACCACCACCTTTTTTAATGGATTCTTAAAAAAGTAAAAGAAGATAACGGCGAAAATTCCAAAAAATAAACTCTTTTGCGGAATCATAGAATATATTACAATAGATACTAATACAGATAAAATGGTAAGAAACCATTTGCGCTCAATCAATCCATAAACTGCGGCCATTGGCAAAAGGTATTGCACAAATGGTGACAATAAATATCCTGTAAGTATATTTCCATCCTCAGAAACTTCGGCTCTAATTGCATATAACTCGCTTCCAAATTGAAATAATGAAGAGGAAAAATTAGTTTTATATGCTAGTAAAAATGGTATTAAAAAAAGAACAAGTAGAATAAATAGCAGCAAACTAACTTGCTTTTTCATTAACCTTTTAGCTTTTGGAATAGGAATTAATAATTCTGTCCAATTTATCAATACAAGCATGAAGATGGTAGCAAGAATAAAATGAAGGTTATCATCCATAAATTGAAAAATCAACAATTCGGGAAGTAAAAACAATATGATTAGAAGTGAAGAAAATGCTCGAATGAAATTCGAGTTTTTCAGAAACAGTAAAAGGAATGAACTTAAATAAATAAGTAAAGCAACTACAGACTTCAAAAGGTTAAACTCCAAAAGCATCCCCATATACCCATATTTGGGTACTACGAAATAAATGTATTGATGAGCGGCAAGCACATACAGCACAATTCCAACGATTGTAAAGAGTACCCTTACATCGTTATACATCCTATGAATTAATGTCTTTTGTAACATTTAAATTGAATGCGACCAAAGTACCAATAATTAACTTTCTTTGTTAATCAAATAGCTACCCAGTAAGAGTATGAACGAAGAGATTTCACTAGGCGAATTAATAGTATCAGTTATTAGATTTATAAAACGTAATTTCCTAATTATAGGAATTGCAATAGTCATAGGTGGTGTGTCAGGTTATTTTAAGGAAAGCAGCAAGACTCCTATCTACAAAAGCGAAGCTGTGTTCTGTAGCGATTTATTAGAAGCTAATCGGCTTAAAGAGCTTTCGTCTGATTTTGAAACTGCTGTAAGAAACAATAATTACGGATTTCTATCCCAGAAACTCTCCATTCCAATTGATAGCGTAAAACAGATCAAAAGTATTAAAATCGAAATAATTGAAACCGATGCAACCTATAGAACTGATGTAAATCTATCACGAAGTAAATTACACAATTGTATAAGAGTAGTATGCAGTGTTACCAATGCTCAACTTTTTAATTCAATCGAAAATAGCATTTTACGTAACTTTAAAAATCATTCGGAAAGTAAAGAGATCGTTAGCCAAAGAAAAAGGGGATACAAAAGGGATATTGAAAAAATTAGTAATGACCTTGTTTTTCTTACTGAACAACGAGTGCAGCTATTTGATAAAATTCAACGGGGCGCTTTAAAAAGTGATATCAATCAATTTGATACAGAAAGCCACTTTATCTTTGCTTATGAAAAAATGTCAGAATTAGAAGAGTTATTTCTAAGAACTAAAGTCGCTGTTCTTATGAAGCCTTTTAATGCCATGACCGTCGCTACTCACAGTAAAACCAAAGGTATTATTGTAACAGTTATTATCTGCTTATTTATTGCAGTTACTATTGCTGTATTTAGAGAAATCAAACTCTAATTAAATTCGTTTATTCATTCCAAATCGTGTTTATGAGAATTATCACTTCTATACTACTGCTTTGCATTTGTGTTCTAAGCTATGCTCAATCTAACGCTCAAAAAAAAATCACTCTAGAACAAATATGGGCCTCTGGAATGTTTCAGCCAGAATCCGTTTATGGACTTAAGTCTATGAATGATGGCGTTCATTATACTTTATTGGATAATGATAGAGGAAGTACTCAAAAAATCAATCAGTATGCTTACGCAACTGGAGAATTGGTTAAAACTATAGTTGATTTGTCCATCATAGAATTAGCAGAAACAAAAGGCGCTCCGTTTAAAGTTGATGGCTATTCATTTTCTAGCGACGAGAAGAAAATTTTATTCAGTACTCAAACTGAAAAAATATACCGGCACTCTACTCGATCTACATACTATGTTTACAACATAGCTTCAAAAAAAATTGAATTGCTTTCCACAGAAAAACAACGTTACGCGACCTTTTCTCCAACTGGTGATAAAGTTGCATTTGTAAGAAATAATAATTTATTTGTTAAAGAAATAGAAGACGATGGCGTTGAAACCAAACTGACTTATGATGGAGAGAAAAACGCAATAATAAATGGCGCTACTGATTGGGTTTATGAAGAAGAGTTTGCTTTTGATAAGGCTTTCTTCTGGTCACCAGCAGGTAACTCCATTGCATATTACAAATTTAATGAATCAAGTGTCAAGGAATTTAATATGCCGATTTACGGAACCTTATACCCGGAAGACAATCCGTTTAAATACCCTAAAGCTGGTGAAAAAAATTCAACGGTTCAAATTGAAGTCGCCAATATTATTAATGGCAATGTCAGTACTTATTCTCCTGAAGCCAGCGTTGAATACATTCCTAGAGTGAAATGGAGTAAGACTGATGATGCGTTAATTATTTACACAATGAACCGTCACCAATCAAATCTCAAACTAGTAAACTACAATCCTTCTGAGGAATCGAGTTCAATTTTATACGAAGAAGATAACGACGCATACATTAACATAACTGATAATTTTTATGTTGTTGGCGCTAACAAAGGATTCATATTCACGAGCGAAAAATCAGGATTTAATCACTTGCATTACCAAAGTTGGAATGGTTCTAAAAATTATCAAATAACCAAAGGAGATTGGGAAGTTACAGAGGTATATGGTTTTGAAGAAAAAAGCGGAACCATCTATTTTCAAGGAGCTAAAAAATCTCCTATGGATAGAGAGGTTTACAAAACTTCCATAAAAGGTTCAGAACCTGAAAAACTTACCCCTCTGGCTGGTTGGAACAAGGCTACTTTTAGTTCTGGATTCAAATATTTCATCAATTATCATTCAACGGCATCTTCGCCCTCCTACATTTCATTGCACAAAATCAGCGGAAAAGAAATTAGAGTTTTAAAAGACAATACGGTTTTAAATCTAACCCTTACAAAGTGTGATATTTCTAAACCAGAATTTATGACTATTCCGGTAAATGGTGAAAAACTAAATGCTTACATGATTAAGCCCAGCAATTTTGATCCTTCGAAAAAATATCCTGTTTTGATGTATGTATACGGTGGTCCAGGTTCTCAAACGGTAAAAAATTCTTGGGGCGGCGCCAACTACTTGTGGTATCAAATGCTGGCTCAAAAAGGGTATATCATTGTTTCTGTAGACAATAGAGGTACTGGAGCAAGAGGTGAGAAATTCAAAAAACTAACCTACAAACAGTTGGGTAAATACGAAACAGAAGATCAAATTTCTTCAGCTAAATGGTTAGCCGGGCAGTCCTATGTTGATGCAAATCGAATTGGAATTTGGGGTTGGAGTTATGGTGGCTATATGAGTTCATTGTGTCTTTTTAAAGGCAACGATATTTTTAAAACTGCAATGGCGGTTGCACCAGTAACGAATTGGAAATATTACGATTCTATTTATACAGAGCGCTACATGCAAACACCTGAAGAAAACTCAGGATACGACGAAAATTCACCAATATCACATGTCGATTCATTAAAAGGAAACTACCTTCTAATACATGGTACTGGAGATGATAATGTTCATTTTCAAAACTCTATTGAAATGGTTACAGCTTTGCAAAAAGCAAATAAACAGTTCGATTTCATGATGTATCCTAATAAAAATCATGGCATCTACGGCGGCAATACAAGACTTCAGCTCTTTCAGATGCTGACCAATTACGTAGAGGAAAATTTGTAGCCGCCCGAACTAATAAATTAAGCTCACGGTTTAACGGGCAATTATTTTATATTCGTCGGCTTCATTCAATGCTAAAAATTAATAAATATGTCTGATACTACTGTAAAACAAGGACACCCAGAAGGGTTAATGACTTTGTTCTTTTCGGAAATGTGGGAACGTTTCTGCTACTATGGAATGCGTACATTATTGACGCTCTATTTAGTAAAATCTCTACTCAAAGGTGATGCAGAAGCTTCATTAATTTATGGCGCATACACTGGATTAGTATATGCCGCTCCAATTATGGGTGGGAAATTAGCCGATCAGTTCTTGGGGTACCGATATGCAGTTATACTTGGTGGATTAATGATGGCACTTGGAGAATTTATAATTCTTGGAGGGACTGAAAATATGATGCTTATTGGAATGGGAGCGCTTATAATTGGAAATGGATATTTCAAAGCAAACATTTCTACTATCGTAGGTAAACTTTACGAAGACAATGACCCTAGAAGAGATTCTGGGTTTACAATTTTCTATATTGGAATCAACATTGGTGCATTGTTAGCGACAACACTCGTAGCTTATGTTGGAGAAGTTTATGGCTTTGATAAAGGATTTGGTTTGGCTGGAATTGGAATGCTCCTCGGCATTTTTATATTTTGGAGTCAGAGAAAAACATATGCTGCTGCACCTGGGTTAGAGATAACTGAGGCTGGAAAGAAAAAAGTTTTTGGTAAAATTAATATGACACAGGTAATTACGGTTGGGTCCTTCCTTCTGATTCCATTGTGTTACATCCTTATAATGCAAAACCAATGGCTAGATTATATCCTTCTTGCCCTATTTGGCTATGTATCTTGGATGCTTGTCTCTGCTGGTAAAAAAGAAGATGCTGAGAACGGCACTGCAATTTGGAAAGACAGAATGATTGCGTTAATCATTTTCATGATAATCAATATTACTTTTTGGGCTTGTTTTGAGCAAGCAGGAACTTCTCTTACCTTGTTTGCCGATAGAAATGTTGATAGAGAAATATTAGGTTGGCTAATGCCAGCATCTATGACACAATTTTTTAATCCCTTTTTCATTATCACGTTTGGATCTGTTTTTTCTATCATGTGGGTGAAACTTTCCGAAATGGGCAAAAACCCGAGTATTCCTTTAAAGTTTGCTTTTGGTATTATTCAGCTTGCGGCTGGATTCTTATTAACGCAAGTAGGTATGCAATTCGCTAATGAAGCTTTTCAAGTTCCATTATTGACGTTGTTCTTCTTGTACATGTTGCACACAACTGGCGAACTGTTCTTATCTCCAATTGGACTATCAATGGTAACTAAACTGGCACCTAAGAATATTGCAGGAACTGCAATGGGAGCTTGGTTCTTAAGTTTTGCAATTGCAAATTATGTTGGAGGTAAAATCGCCTCCATTACGGGTAGTCATGGCGGAGAGCCTGTAACAGGTCAAGCTGGTCTTGAGCAGTACGTTTCAATATTCACAACTATTGGTTTTGTTTTATTGATAATTGCTGTTATAATTATCCTATTGAATAAGCCAATCAAAAAATTAATGCATGGGGTTAATTAATCTCAGCTAAAACTTTATAAAAAAGCGGACTTGTTCCGCTTTTTTTGTGCTTTAAATTCTCTCAATTACAATCCATAAAGGTAAGCTGATTGTCAATGTAATAGGTATACAGATTAATATACCCATATATTTGCTGAGCAAACGAATACCATGAAAAAAATTATATTAATCATTTTTATTGCCTTTTCAATACAACTGAGTGCTCAAGAAGCTCCTAGCATTAATTGGTTGACCATTGAAGAGGCTCAGGAAGCGATGAAAACGCAGAAAAAGAAGATCTTCATTGATCTATATACCGATTGGTGTGGTTGGTGTAAAAAAATGGATGCTTCTACTTTTAAAGATGCTAATGTGGTTCAGTTCATGAATCAGTATTACTATGCGGTTAAGTTTAATGCAGAACAAAAGGACTCCGTGAACTTCAACAACTTTGATTTTTACAATCTTAATCCTGGTGGTAAAAGAGGTACCCATTTATTTGCCTATTCGCTACTTGACGGTCAAATGTCTTACCCTTCTTATGCCTTGTTGGATGAAAACATGAGTAGGATTCATGTAATTGCTGGATACAAACAAACGACTCCATTTGCCAGTATCTTATTATTTTTCGGCACCGATCAATACAAGCATTATCATAATTATGTAGTAAAACAAATACAGCAAAATGCTGAACAAACGACTACAAATGCACCAAATAAATAGCAATGGATTTTAGCTCAGGACAACTTAAGTTCGCCGGATTTTTCTTAGTTGTTTTCATTCTAGTCATGATTTTTGCCTATTGGAAAGATCGCAAAATCATAATGGCTCATTATAAAGGAGTTTCCATACTTTTCTTAATCATTTTTTCAGTAATAGCCTTCTATTGGGTTTTAGTAAAGGTGTTGTAACACCTATTCAATCTATTTGGATTAATTTGGGCACGTGAGGTCCGCTATACTATTATCCATAATTTCAATTTTAGTTTCTTCTTGTGGTCCAGAACAGGGATGGCATTGCAGTGCCCAAAAGCTATTCTTTTGATCTTGATTCAATAAAAAGTCGGAACAAACTAGTTGCCTTGGTGGATAATTCTACCACCAGCTATTTCATTTATAAAGGACGGCCAATGGGTTTTGAATATGAATTGCTCGAACGATTCACTAAACATATTGGAGTTGAATTAGAAGTTAAAGTTGTTTACAATTTGGATAGTATGATGCACTATCTAAATCAAGGTATAGGCGACGTATTAGCTGCTAACATAACCTCAACTGCAAATCGAAAAAAACGCGTTGCTTTTACCAATTCAATTCATAAAACACATCAAGTTTTAGTTCAACGAAATATTAGAGATTCACTGTTAACGGAACTCGAGCAACTTTCAAATAACACTGTTCATGTTTGGTCTGAATCTTCATTTTTAGAACGTTTGCAAAATATAAGTGGAGAGCTTGATGAAGCCATAAATATTGTAGCGGTAAACAACAACGATACTTCAGTTGCTATGAATATGACGCTTCAACTGATAGAAGCAGTTTCAAAAGGAGAAATCGATTACACTGTAGCAGACGAAAATGTCGCTAAAGTCCAGAAAAAAATGCATGGTAATCTAAATATTGATTTAGATATTAGTTTAGAACAAAATATTGCATGGGCATTTAGACACAGCGATACCGCATTGCTTTCAGCAGCAAATGAATGGTTGGAAAAAGAAAAGAATCACACCGATTTTTATACGATTTACACAAAGTACTTTAAAGCTAGAACTAACCTAAAACGAAAACTCCAAAGTGATTATTCATCGGTGTCTGGAGGCCAAATTTCCCCTTATGATGAAATAATAAAACAAGAAGCATTGGAGATTAATTGGGACTGGCGATTACTAACTGCTCAAATATTCCAAGAGTCAAAATTTGATGCAGCTGCTGAGTCTTGGGCTGGCGCTTATGGATTAATGCAACTGGTCCCCCATACTGCTGCGGCTTATGGGCTAGATAGCTCAAATATTGAAATACCTCATGCAAATATTCGAGCTGGAGTTAAATACTTAATCTGGATTAATGAATTTTGGGCTAAAAGCATTGATAACGAAACTGAACGTCAAAAATTCGTACTTGCATCTTATAACGTTGGTCTAGGACATATAATTGATGCAAAAAATCTTGCTGACAAATTCGGCGCTGATCCTACCATTTGGGGTGATAATGTCGAGGATTATATTCTAAAAAAATCGGAGAGTAAATTCTATACCGATGACGTTTGTAAACATGGTTATTGTCGTGGTAAAGAGCCCTACAATTATGTCAAAAATATAATGGCAGGGTATGAACATTACAAGAACTTGATACCTTTAGAGTAAAAGCTCCGCTTACAATTCCGTTAAACATCGTCAATACTGCAAAACAGTAATCGATAATCTGGAATTTGTTTATTTGATGCTTTCAAATCCGGAGTTGCTATTTTGATTAAATTCAGCTTATACTCTCGTTTCCACCGTTTCTAATCTTTATCCCTAACGCGGACTTCTTCAATACTAGGAAAGTCTTCAAAGTATATTAGAAACTAATACTTATATATTGCTGTGAATATTGAACCTATACCTGCCTTCATGTTCAAAAATGCTACTGACATCTAGGTAATTAATAGAGCTTCAGATTCCTGCCTGCGCAGGAATGACGGATGGTACTATTTCCGAAAGGCAACAGCAGTATTGCTGCACCTTATTTAAAACTGTTACCGGCGTTTCGAAACCAAAGCCGAACAATAACAATAAACTTCGTTATCTATTTACCAGAATCTTTCTTCAAATCCTCTACTCTTGCTTCATCGCCTTCTTCAGCTTTTTTAGCCAATACTGTTCCAGATACGATCTGTTGAAAAAAGTCATTCATAGCAGCAGGAGAATGAGGAATCATAAGTGTATTACTATTAGAGTTGCTTCCAATACTGTTTAAGGTATCGAAATACTGAGTCATTAACACAAACTGCATAATCTCCTGTGCATCAATAGAATTTAACGATTTTTGAAAATCTTCAACCGATTCTTTAAATCCACGAATAATCTCTAATCGCTGCTGGGCGATACCTTCACCTTGCAATCGCTTGCTTTCTGCATCAGCTTCAGCACGTTTTACAATCGTAATTTTTTCTCCTTCTGCTTCTTCTCTAGCTGCTTCTTTATCTCGCTTTGCTGCGTTGATTCTGTTCATAGAATCTTTTACATGCGAATCGGGATTAATATCGGTAACCAATGTTTTTACGATTTCGAAACCATAAGTGTCCATTGCTTCAGAAAGGTTTCTTTTTACTGCAATTGCAATATCTTCTTTTCGAGAGAAAACATCATCCAAGTCTAATTTGGGAACCTCTGCTCGTACATCATCAAATACATATGAAGAAATCTGCTGAATGGGATCTTCTAACTTGTAAAAAGCATCCCAGATTTTTAAGGGTTGAATTACATATTGAACAGAAACTTTCATATCCACAAAAACATTATCCATAGTCTTTGTTTCAATATCGACATCCAATTGCTGAATCTTTAACGAAATAGTTCCTGCTACCCTGTCTAAAATTGGCAACTTAAACGTTAAACCTGGACCGGCAATGCGCTGGAACTTACCCAATCGTTGAATAATTCTAGAAGACTTTTCCGGAACAATTACGACGGAATCAAACAGCGCGAAAACGATAATTACTAAAACTATGATTGCATACATGGTGTCTTTATTTAAGTGAATTAATGAATTCTAAATTAAGGGATAAGATTCACTTAATCAAGCGCTTTATAGAGTTTATCGAATAACAGACCATTTAGAGGCCTTTTGGCTAGTCTTTATAAAGTAAAATCCCGTTTGAGGTTCTTTTAGTTCTAGGATAACATTCATTTTGTTTAATGAGTATTCAAAAGGTACTTCCTCTCCTACAGAATTAAATAGATGTATTGAATTAGCGTTAATTTCTTCCTTTGATTTGATGGTTACTTTTCCTGAACTTGGGTTTGGAAATAAGGTGATTTCTTGATTTGAAATCTCCACAACACTCATTGGTAAAGCACCATTCTCTTGGTAAAAAGCGCTATCGGCGTTTTCTAATAATTGAGCATGATTATCAGCAGCATGAATTGCAAAAGAAACTTTAAGTGAATCTCCAACTTCAATATTATGAGGTCCCGTGCTTATGAGTTGAATTACATCTGCTCCTTCTCCAACTTCGCCAGCGTTTTCTCTAAAGTTAGAAATAGCTTTGAATTTCTCTTCTTTACTAAACACATCGTTATCGGTAAGGTCAACTCCACCTTCTCCTCCAATTATATGATCGATGGAGTAACACCGCCAATCAGCATATTCACTCAATAACTGTATACCTGTAACAGGAACATTTGCAGTTTCAGAATAGGTATACGCCATGTATCGTTGGCCATCGTATTGCGCTCTGTTTTTCTCAGAATCGTCCAAATCCCAATCGGCAAAAAGTCCAACATAGATATTCTCTAATTTTTGGTTTGATTTCGATTTTATAACGTAATCGATAATCACATAACTATCGTGACTCGTCTTTTTCCAAGCTCTTGTAGATTGATCAATCGTTATATTTATAGAGCTTTTAGAATTCTGATCATCAAATTGAGAATAGAATCCTAAGTCTGATGTTGGTGGGGTTATTTCTTGTAATCCCGAAGTGGTTCTAAAATCAGTTTGCTCAACATCTCGAATACCTCTTATGCGATCTACAACTTTCGAATTTCCATCAACACCTTGTCCTATGATTAGTCCACCTTCATAAAGCATCTGACTGCCTCCGTTATAGGTCACTCCAATTCCTTTCTTTTCAGGGTATTCGTAATATCCAAAAGTTCCACGACTTCCAATAGTCATGTGGAGTTTGTTAATTGTAATATCTCTATAGTTAGGATTAACTGGTATTGAGAACCCAAAAGTATTGGTATCGTTTTGAGAAATAATTTCAATCTCAAACTCAAGTTCTTCATTTTGTGGAATACTTGAATCCAATATAATCCGAAAGGGATTTAAAGCATTATTCTCTTTTTGGTCTTTCGCCATGAAAGGAATGACCCAAAAGGAATCTAGAACTGTCGCATAATTTGATAAATCTCTAAGTGTAACCCTTACACCATTTTCGTTATTCAAATAATTTGCAATCCAAGCACTCACCTCAACGGTATCTGCTTGTTCAATAGCACCTCCTTCAATATCAGAAAACGCAATACTATCTATTTCGAGCCAAGCATTCTTAAATGCCATTGCCTTGTAAATATTCAATCTACCAACGCCTAATTTATTTTTATAAAAACTGTTTTTACCGTTTCTATACAACGATTCTGACCCTGCTTTTAGTCTGTATTTCAATTCTTGAGGCGAAAGACTTGGGGCGTAACTAGCTAACAAAGCAGCTGCTCCAGAAACCAGAGCAGAACTATAAGAAGTACCCGAATTTCTTTTGTATCCATTAATCGGAGTTGTGGATACTACATTTAACCCTGGAGCCGAAATATCGGCGTAATACCCAATATTTGAACTACTTACACGGTTGTCATTCAAATCAGTATTGGTAACCGCCAGTGCATTTTTATACTGCGCCGGGTAGTTATTATCTGCTTTTCCTTGATTTCCTGTTGCTGCTACAACTAGCGCTCCTTTTGAAGTGGCATAATCGACCATTTCTTCACCAAACTTAGAATAGGCTTTTATGTTCCAAGAACAATTAATCACTTTACACCCTTTGTCTGCGGCGTATTTAATTCCTTCGTAACCGTAAACCACTGCAGAACCATTAGTTACCTTTACTCCCAACAATTTACAATTGAAGCCAATGCCTGCTATCCCAATTCCATTATCGGTATTTGGTGCAATAACTCCTGACATTTGAGCACCGTGATCCACTCCTCCTGTGAATTGAACATTTCCGGTTTTGGATCTAAAATCCCAGCCCCAATAATTATCGATAAACCCATCATTATCATCGTCTACTCCATTAACTGGATCGGAGGTATTTTCGAAATACTTTCCTTTAAGATCAAAATGACTCGTATCAATTCCTGCGTCTACTAATCCAATTAAGACGGCTGAACTTCCTTTATTTAAGTCCCAAGCATCTTGCGCTTGAATCAGTTGCAATGCATATTGTGTTGACAGACCGGGATCATTTGTGGTATATGCCAATTCTCCTATATATCGCGGTTCAACGTATTCGAATAAACCCGTTTTAAAAAGAACACTTGCGGCTTTTAGAACAGAAACTTCTCCATTTAAGAAAATTGAATGAAAGACTTTAAAGTCAGCCTCTTCAGTGTTTCGAATACCACGTGGATCTGTATTCTGAAATATTGAAGTCATTTCGATAATCCCGATTGAACGCTGAGTTGATTTAGAAATCTCAGAAATTGAAGTATTCGGTTTTAGCTTGACGATAAGCTCGTTTTGAACGTAATCGATTTGCGCTGAAAGGACATTTACAACGGATAAAAAAGCAAGAAAAACGGTTAACCTAATATTTAACAAATCGATATTTATTTGAGCTTGTAGTTTGCTTCAATTCAATAATGTATAAACCTGGAAGAAATTCGGAAACATCGACTTGAATCTTTTCTGAACTTGACCCAATCGCCAATTTTTGTTCCAACACAATCCTTCCTTCTGAACTCACAATTGATAAATCTATTTCAGATAACTCAGAATTGATGCCTTCGATAGTCAAGTAACTATTAACTGGATTTGGAAAAATTGTAAACGATGATTTTTCGTTTTCTGCCAATCCTACATTACACAAAAACTGCTTCAAAACTATGCTGTCATAACCGATACAGTTATTAGAATCTTTGCCTGTCATATAGAATACTCCAGCTCGATCAATTACTATCGAATCGCCATTTTCTTTGTTACTCCACATATAAGTTTTCGCACCTGCACCTACTAACACCAATTCTCCTCCAATGCAAAAAGAATCGGTTTCGGCAATAATTGAAACAACTGGAATATCGACTACTTCAGTAATGATTGTATCCGAAATTCCTGTGCATCCTGAAACATTAGAATAATTCATAAACAAAGTGTCAGAATTGCGCACATATCTATCAATCGATCCTAATCCATCGTTCCATGCATAATTAGGGTAGGTCGATGATAGTTTCACTTCAATAGAATCTCCCTTGCAAATAATAGTCTTACCAGTAACTAGAAGACTATCGTTCAAGTTAGAACTGCTTAGAGTTGCAAAGGCGTCCACTTTTCCTGCTCCAAAAACATTATTTGGTAATGCGCCTGTATGAGTATCAGCAAAGGTATTTTTCAATAACGCGCGACGAACTTCAGCACTTGAAGCAGTTGGACATTTTTCAAAATACAAAGCCGCAATTCCAGCAACGGCCGGTGAAGCCATTGATGTTCCTCCGTTTCTGAAATGAAATCCTCCTTTAGCCAATCGATATCCTATGGCTGGAATTGTTTTAAGTGCATTTATATCTTGAAAACGCGCTGAACTTATTGTATAATTTCCAGGTGCCATCAAATCTGGTTTGGTATAGCTCAAACGATTAGGGCCTCTGCTGCTAGTGCCACCTTTTTGACCAACCACAGATGCGGTAAAAATCACCAAACTATCGTACTGATTTATATAACTTTTTCTGTTTTCGTAATTACCTACACTGATTACATTTGGAGAGCAATTCCAACTACTCACTATACTTTGGTTGGTATCTGGAAAAACGTATTTCGATATTCTAGGGTATTGAGAAATCGTGGGTAAGCCTGTCTGAATGATATCAGACCATCCTAATAAACTAGTACTCCAAATATCATGTGCGCCAGTTCCCATAGTTAGTAATCCATATAAATGCTGTGGTTGCGGGTTAATGCAAAGCACTTGATACAGTATTGAGCCTCCTTGAACCTCGGCAAAAGTCAGTAATTGACTATTTCCGCCTAATGATAGGGTCCTCAATGTATCCAATCGATTTGCAACGGGTTCAAGAAAGAAAACGGTATCTACCCATAAACTTGTGTCTGTGTAACCAAAACCAAGATTCAGATTTTTCATATCAGCAGTATCTCCCCAAGCTTCAATAAAAATGGCATTGCCAAAACTCGAATTTGGATTCGATTTAAAATAGGTAAAAGCAGTATCAGAAACAATATCAGTTCGAAGATGAAATGGACCTATGGAACCGGCATTTCCAGCGGCTCCAACAACTAATCTTCCAGGTTTAGCAGCAACTATAGAATCAATAATTTGTGCCGCCAAATCCCTTCCATCATGACTGCCAGAGTAGGTTCCTAAGCTTAAATTAATAACGCATGGCAACCCTAGTTTATCTGCTTCTGAAAAAATCCATTCTACCGACTCTGCTATTGATAAGGTCCAATTAGCTCGGCTAAAATCTGAATTGACACAAATGATAGTTGAGTTTGGTGCATGCCCGGCATAATTAGCAATTGAATCTGGAACGGAACTTCCATTCCCTGCTCCAATTCCTGCCACTTGAGTTCCATGTCCATTATTATCCAAATGAGGGCAGGCTCCTGCATTGATCATAGAAGAATCATACACCTCTCCATATCCAAAACTTGGACGTAAAGTACTATCCGCATTTTTAAGATGATCCCAAATTTTAAAAATTCGTGTTGAACCATCTGTATTTTTAAAATCTGGATGGGTGAAGTCTATTCCTGTATCAACAAAACCCATTACAACTCCTTCACCAGTGTATGCAGGGTGCCTTGGAATTGAGCCTTGATGTACCAAATTTGTTTTTGTATTTATTAAACTCGTATCACTTAAGGTTTGTCCTTGGCCTCCTTCTAGTCTTATAGACGAACACCAATTCAAACCGGACATCTCAATTAATTTTTGACCTTTCAATTCAATTTTTGTCCAGCCTCTAAATGTTGAAAAATAGTGTCCGTTATGAGTACTTAAATAAGCACTCAATTGCTCACTTTCTGCCTTTACAAAGCATCTTACGTTATGATTTTGAAAACCATCTAACCTCAGGTTATGACTTCCAAACTCTTGGGATGAAGAAAATAAGCCTGATAATAATAGAAAAATGGCAATAGTTAATTGTTTCATCACATTTCTTTAACGAATTCGAACTGTGGCAAGTTAGGTAAAAAATGAAAATCTTTCTTATCAAAATCAATTTGACAATAAAAGTGTTCCAAGCCATTAGTCACGGCAAGAAATGGAACTTTTAGGGACATATTATATCGAGCAATTTGATCGAAAGTTTTTTGAGTAATAGACAAGGTTGGTCGCTTACATTCAACTAATAGTATGGGGTTCCCTGCTTGGTTGTAACACAAAATATCACTACGCATGTTCATTTTATTGTATTTCAAACCACCTTCTACCTGCATAAGAGATTGAGGGAAACCAAATTCTGAGGAGAGAAAACACATGAAATTTTGTCGCACCCATTCTTCCGGAGTTAAAACAATATTTTTCTTTCGAATTTGATCCCAAATCAAAACGTGATTCCCGCTTTTGGTTAACTTAAAATCATAATTAGGTAAATTCAAATTTTGCACATTACAAAGTAAACTATTCTACATGGGCAAATGAATCAAAAGCATAATTTAGTCCACTCAAATTACAGTTCTTGGCAACAATAGATTATCAACAAATATTAAAGTCCATAAAAGAAAAAGACATAAAGCCTTTTTACTTTTTATCAGGTAGCGAACCGTACTTTATAGATTTGATTTCCAACTATATAGAATCATCTGTTTTGGATGAATCTGAAAAGGAATTCAATCAAACTATTGCTTATGGAAAAGATATAAAATGGGAAGAGCTGGTTGAAAGTTTGAAACGTTTTCCGATGCTGGCTGAAAGACAAGTTATCATTTTAAAGGAAGCGCAGTCCATTCCTCGAATTACCGAGAAGCTCATGCCGTATTTAGATCAGATAGTCAATACAACAATATTTGTGGTCTGTTATAAATACAAAACCACTGAAGCCAAAAAATTTATTGAAAAAGCAAAATCAAAAGGAGTTTATTATGTCAGTAAACCGCTTTATGATAACCAAATCCCAGATTGGATTCACAATTACTTAGCTCGCAAAGGCTTTAAGATTACACAAAAAGCCAGTTTATTGCTCACAGAATATTTGGGGAGCAACTTAAGCACAGTGGCCAATGAATTACACAAATTAACTATCGCTCTTGAAAAAGGTACAGAAATAAATACTGAGGATATTGAAGAAAACGTTGGGATAAGTAAAGACTACAATATTTTCGAGCTTCAAGACGCCCTTGCCAATAAGGATGTCCTCAAGGTTAACAGAATCGTAAACTACTATGGAGATAACCCTAAGAGCCATCCAATGGTAATGACTATAAGCAGCTTATACGGGTTCTATGGTCGATTAATGAGCTTTCATTATTTGCCACATAAATCACAAGATGAAGCCATGCAATCAATTGGCATGAGCTTTTATGCAGCTAAAAATTTACTAAGAACTGCACAACAAATTGGCCCCGGTCGCTGTTACAAAGCATTAAAACTATTAAGAGAATACGATCAAAGGTCGAAAGGAATAAATAACGCCAGTGCATCGGACGGTTCTTTGTTAAAAGAACTTGCCTTTAAACTACTGCATTAGGCAACCAACCGCTCAACCATTAAATTAACCTCTAAGTCAGTTAATAAGCAATTGGCAATAAATACAAACATATACAAAGCTATATTCATACTTTTGCACTTTTAAAATTCGAGAATTAAAATGCTACAGAAACTACTTATTATTTCCCTCCTTTTTCTTGGATTACTACACACAACTGCAGCCCAGACAGGGGGCATAAAAGGCTTTGTGTATAATGCAAAAGACGGCAGTGCAGTATTGTATTCAAATGTATTTTTAAAGGGTACGACATTCGGAATCGCCACAGATGGAAACGGGTTTTATTCTATCAGTAAAGTTCCTGCTGGTTCTTATATTATTACAATCAGCGCAATGGGTTTCTCCACTTTTGAGGAAGAAGTTATTATTAAAGCCAATCAAACAAGTACAAAAAGCATTACCGTTAAAGAATCCTCTGTTGATTTGAATATTTTCGATGTCAATGGTGAAAAACAAGAATCGCAGACTCAGGTTAAGATGTCTGTTACTAAAATTACTCCTCAAGAAATAAACCAATTACCTACCGTTGGTGGTGAAGCTGATTTTGCTCAATATATGCAAGTTGTTCCAGGAGTAATTTTCACTGGTGATCAAGGCGGCCAACTTTATATTAGAGGTGGATCACCAGTTCAAAACAAAATTTTATTGGATGGCATGGTCGTTTATAATGCCTTTCACTCAATTGGTTTATTCTCCGTTTTTGATGCTGATATTATGCAAAGTGCAGATGTATATACTGGTGGATTCAGTGGTGAATATGGAGGAAGGGTTTCTTCTATCATGGACATTACTACTCGAGCAGGAAACAACAAAAGAGTTGCTGGAAAAGTCTCCTTAAGCACTTTCGGCGCGAAAGCATTATTAGAAGGCCCATTGAAAAAAGCTAAAAATAAAAATGACGGTACGATCAGTTACATATTATCGGCAAAAACATCCTATTTAGATCAAACTAGTAAAACCTTGTATAGTTATGCTGACTCAAATGGTTTGCCTTACAAGTTCAATGATTTATATGCAAAAATTAGCTTTGGAGCTCCATCAGGTTCTAAAGCGGATTTATTTGGATTTAATTTTACTGACGATGCATCATATAGCAACGGAACCGACATAGGATGGCGGAATTTTGGCGGAGGCGGTAGATTTCTGATTCTACCAAGAGGAAGTAGTGCAATTGTAGAGGGAAACATGGCCGTTTCTAGGTATCTTATTGAAATGAATGAGCCTTCGAATCGAACAAGAAGAAGCGGTGTCCAAAGTTTCAATTTTGGAATAGGATCGACCTACTTTACAGGAGACAATGAGTTCAAATTTGGAATAGACATTGTCGGGTTTACAACTGATTTCGAATACACTAATAAATTTGGAAGAGAATTTAAGCAACAAGAAAATAACACCGAATTAGGAATGTTTGCGAAGTACAAATTAACATTTGGTGATTTAATTATTGACCCTAGTTTCAGACTGCAGTACTATGCTTCGTTATCTACTATTTCTCCTGAACCACGTTTTGGAGCAAAGTATAATATTACTGATAATTTTAGAGTAAAAGGTGCTGTTGGCATGTATTCTCAAAACTTAATTGCAGCAAATTCAGATCGTGATATTGTCAACCTTTTCTATGGTTTCTTAAGTGGACCTGAAAGCTTACAAGAAGAATATGTGACTAAAAATGGAGCCACTAAAGAATTAAAAAACCGCTTGCAAAAGGCTAATCATTTTATACTTGGATTTGAATACGATTTATGGAAGGGTATAACCATTAATCTAGAAGGCTACTACAAACAATTCAATCAGTTGATAAACATCAACCGAAATAAACTGTATGAAGATGAAGACTATAATGCTGATAAACCGGATATACTTAAAAAGGATTTCATCGTAGAGACCGGAGATGCATACGGGGCTGATTTAAGCGTAAAGTGGAGCTATAAGCAGTTTTATTTATGGTCTGTCTATTCCTTGACAAAAATCACACGTTGGGATGGAATACAGGAATACAGTCCAGTATTTGATAGACGTCATAATGTAAATTTAGTAGGGGCTTATACTTTTGGTAAAGACTTGAACTGGGAAGCAAATGTTAGATATAATTTTGGTAGTGGTTTTCCTTTCACTCAAACACAGGGATTGTATGAAGAAGTTAACTTTGCCGAAGGTTATGACGCAGACTACACCAGTGCTAATGGAAGTCTTAATGCGTTATATTCGGATTTGAATCAAGGCAGATTACCTTCTTATGCAAGACTTGATGCTAACATAAAAAGGACATGGACTCTTGGAGCTTTTAGTGAACTGGTAGCTTCTGCTGGTATTACTAATGCCTTTAATAGAGCTAATATTTTTTACTACGACAGGTTAACTAATACAAGAGTGAATCAGTTGCCTTTTATGCCAAATGCAAGTATTAGCCTAACTTTTTAAAGTAAAACCAATAACACTAATTTGCAAGCTAGCTACCTCCATTGGTTTTAATGCATTTATATTTGCACCAAACTTCTCTTGATTTGTTATAAGAGAAAAACAAAATACATGGCACACGAAGAAAAATTGAACGGACAGGATATCGATGTAATAGGCGATAATCACCTATCCGCTAACACAGAAACTCCGCTAAGGTCAGATGCATTTGAGTTATCAAATGCTGAAAAAATTGAAAAAATTCAAACTGACTTTGCGAATATCATGAACACACTTGGTTTAGACATGACCGATGACAGCCTAAAGGGAACGCCAAAACGCGTTGCCAAAATGTTTGTTAACGAAATCTTTGGTGGATTGCATCCAGATAACGAACCAAAAGCCTCAACATTTGAGAACAAATACCAGTACAGCGAAATGCTCGTTGAAAAAAATATTGTTGTTTACTCTACTTGCGAGCATCACTTTTTACCAATAGTGGGTAAAGCGCATGTAGCTTATATTTCAAATGGTAATGTAGTAGGTTTATCTAAGATTAATAGAATTGTTGAGTTCTATGCAAAGCGTCCCCAAGTTCAAGAACGCCTAACTATGCAAATTGTAAGGCACATGCAAAAGGTTATGGGAACCGATGATGTAGCTTGTGTGATTGATGCTAAGCATCTTTGTGTAAATTCTAGAGGTATAAAAGACATAAATTCGAGCACTGTTACGGCTGAATTCGGAGGTCGTTTTAAAGATAAAGATGTAAAACGTGAATTCCTGAATTATATTAATATGGAATCTTAACAATAAATCTCACACTTAATGGCCCTATATGATCAATACCCAGTTGAGGTATTTAATTCACTAGGAAAAAAGAAAGAAAAGTTTGAACCTTTAAACCCACCTCGAGTGGGTTTATATGTTTGTGGACCTACTGTTTATAACGAGGCACATTTAGGAAACTTGCGCTCATTTCTTACCTTCGATATTGTATCGAGATACCTAGAACACTTGGGCTACAATGTTCGTTATGTTCGAAACATCACTGATGTTGGCCACTTAGTTAATGATGCTGATGAAGGGGAGGATAAAATTGAAAAACGTGCTAGATTAGAACAAATCGAACCGATGGAAATTGTACAGAAGTACACCAACGGATTTCATGCAGTAAACAAAGTTTTTAATCTTAAAGAACCCAGCATTGAGCCTACCGCTACTGGACATATAGTTGAACAAATTGAGATGGTTCAAAAAATTATTGCCAATGGCTATGGTTATGAGGTAAATGGTTCTGTTTATTTCGACGTACAGAAATTTCAAGAGAAATACGATTACGGAAAATTGTCAGGTAGAAAAGTGGAGGATTTACTAGAGCAAACGCGAGACAATCTTACCGGTGGTTCTGAAAAAAGATTTTTTGCAGATTTCGCGATTTGGAAAGGTGCTTCTGAAAATACCTTGATGAAATGGAACTCTCCATGGGGAATGGGTGTTCCTGGTTGGCATTTAGAATGTTCCGTAATGAGCACAAAATATTTAGGCGAACAATTCGATATTCACGGTGGCGGTATGGACTTAAAGTTCCCACATCACGAATGTGAGATTGCTCAAAATATTGGTGCAGGAGGCAAAGACCCTGTTCGATATTGGATGCATGGAAATATGCTGACAGTAAACGGCACCAAAATGAGTAAGTCATTAGGCAACGCGTTTTTGCCTATGGAACTTATTGCTGGAGATCACGAATTATTGGACCAAGGCTTCTCCCCTATGACGATTCGATTCTTTTTGTTGCAAGCACAATACAGAAGCACTATCGACTTCTCGAATGACGCACTTAAGGCAGCTGAAAAAGGCTACAAAAGATTAACAAATGCTTGTCGTTTGATTTCAAAAATGGAAGCTCCTGAAGGCGGTTCTGTTAATTCTGAATTAGATTCAGAAATCAACAAACTGTGTAAGCAGCTTTATCTTGAAATGAGTGATGATTTTAACACTCCAAAAACGATTGCAGTATTGTTTGATTTGGGAAACAAAATCAATTCTTTTGCAAATGATCAAATTCCTTTGAATTCCATTTCAAAGGATACTTTCATTAATTTTAAGGCAACCTTTACACTATTTATTGCTGAAGTACTTGGTTTGGAAGATGAGGTTGAAGGTGGTTCGGATAAATTCGAAGATGTGATGGAAATGCTTATAAGAAATGCGAGCAGAAGCACGAGCCAATAAAAACTGGGATTTATCAGATGAAATTCGCCACAAATTGAATGCCATTGGAATCTTGCTTAATGATGCGAAAGAAGGCAGTGATTACCAAATAAAATAAGCCATGATACTATCCGGAAACGAAATAAAAAAGCAACTCGGTAAAGGTATTTTTATCGACCCTTACGACGAAAAACGTTTGAACCCAAATTCATACAACTTGAGTTTGCACGACCGATTATTGGTTTACGATACTCCTATTTTGGAAATGAAGAAACCAAATGCTACTAAAGAAATCTTTATTCCTGAAGAAGGATTGGTATTGGAACCAGGTAGATTGTACTTAGGTAGAACTGCTGAGCACACACGGACCGAAAGCTATGTTCCAATGTTGGAAGGCAGAAGTAGTATTGGACGTTTAGGGTTATACATTCACGTTACCGCTGGATTTGGAGATGTAGGTTTTTCAGGTTTTTGGACATTAGAAATTCATTGTGTTGAACCCATTCGGATTTTCGCTGGAGTTGAAATTTGTCAGATTTATTATCACTCGATTGAAGGAGATTACGATAAATACAAAAGCGGAAAGTACCAAGACAACAATGAAGTTCAGCCTAGTCTGCTGTATAAGGACTTTGTTTAGCTTTTGTCGTATTACGTAGAATGTATCACGTAAAACTATTTACGTAATACGTTGTACTTTTTACACCAATAAATGAAGATTCTTTATAAAATAATTGCGTTTCCCTTCTTACTTCTAATAAGAATCTACCAATGGACTATTTCGCCGATTTTGGGTCAGAACTGTCGTCATTCGCCTACTTGTAGTCGCTACACCTTTGAAGCAATACAAGTTCACGGACCGTTTAAGGGACTCTGGTTAGGACTAAAAAGGATTTCGAAATGTCATCCCTGGGGGACAAGCGGACACGACACTGTTCCACCAAAAGATCAGTGATCGTTTACTCGATTAATGTGGTAAGGCTCAATTACGTTACCGTCTTCATCTTTGACTCTGGTAAATATGTCGAACTCTACAGGGGAAATAGAAAGGTTCGCGTTTTTAAAATAATAAACGCCTCCCCATGAATGCTTTACTTTCCAATAAATACTTCCAGTTCCGTCCTTAACCACAACTCTTTCTGTAATTTCTTTGTTGCCTTTCATGTAAACTTCCTCGGTCACTCCAATCGGATACTCTGTTGCAATTTTTTCATGGACTCCTGACTGGCTCATATTCCAATCATGATGCTCGTGAATACTGGTGGTAGTAGGATTTTGAGCTGCGGCAGCCTGATCTAACAAAGCGTGAATATCATCGTGCTTCTCTTTTGGTTTAGTCACCATTTTAGAAGTTGCATATAATTCCTTCTTTTTCTCGTCATGACTTTTTTGCTTAGCTATTGCAGCAGCTGTTCCAGATCCAACAGCCTTTGGTTTAGGTATATCTACGGCCGCTTTCTTTACTGCTGGTTTAGGAATAGCCTTTTTCGACGATTCTCTTCTAAATTCTTCTTTCTTAGTCTCTTCTTTTATCTTGGCAGCATTTACTGCTGCATTATTCTTCTTTTCCTTTTCTGCAGTCTTTTCTTCTTTCTCTTTTTCAGCTATTACTTTTTCAGCTGCTTTTTCAGCTTCAGCTTCTTCTTCAATTTTATTTTTTGACTCTTCAGTGACCAGCTTTTTCGATTCTTTAGCAGCTTTATCAGAAGCAGCTAACTCCTCATCCTTCTTTTCAGCCTCTTCTTCTGCTACCTTTTGCATTTCTTTTGACTTTGATACTAACTCTTTAGCAGCTTCTTTTTTTGCCTTTTCTGCAGCTTCAGACGCCTCTTTCTCTTCTTCTGCTAATTTCTCGGCCTCCTCTTTAGATGCCTTCGCTTCTGCTTCAGCTTTTTTTTCAGACTCTTCTGCTGTTTCAGCAAGTAAATCAGCATCTTCCTCTGCTTTCTTTTTAACTTCCTCGGCAGCAGCTTTTTCAGCATCTTGAGCAACTTCTGCCGCTGCTTCTGCTTTTTTCTCAGACTCTTCTGCTGCTTCAGCAAGTACATCAGCATCTTCCTCTGCTTTCTTTTTAACTTCCTCGGCAGCAGCTTTTTCAGCCTCTTGAGCAACTTCTGCTGCTGCTTCTGCTTTTTTCTCAGACTCTTTTGCTGCTTCAGCAGTTGCAGCGGCCACTTCCTCTGCTTTCTTTTCAATTTCCTCGGCAGCAGCTTTTTCAGCCTCTTGAGCAATTTCTGCTGCTGCTTCTGCTTTTTTCTCAGACTCTTTTGCTGCTTCAGCGGTTGCAGCGGCCGCTTCCTCTGCTTTCTTTTCAATTTCCTCGGCAGCAGCTTTTTCAGCCTCTTGAGCAACTTCTGCTGCTGCTTCTGCTTTTTTCTCAGACTCTTTTGCTGCTTCAGCGGTTGCAGCGGCCGCTTCCTCTGCTTTCTTTTCAGCTACTTTAGCTTTTTCAGCAGCTTCTTCAGATGCGGCTTTCTCTGCTTCTTCAGCAGCAGCAGAGACTGCAGCATCCTCTTCCGCTTTTTTTTCGGCCTCCGCGGCGGCAACTTTTTCCACTTCCGCCAAAGTAGCAGCAGCGACACGTTTCTTCTTTGTCTCTTCTACAATCTGAAGTTTTGTCTTTACAGAAGTTTGGTCTGGCAACAACTTAGACGCTTCATTATATTGTTTGGCAGCTTCATCAAAGTTTTCAGCCTTTAGCGCTTTATCTCCAGCTTCAACTATTTTATCGAACTCATCTTTTTTTGCTTTTTCAGCTTCAGCTATAGCTTTTTCTTCTTCGGCAGCTTTTGCAGCTGCTCCGGCATTCTTCGCTTCCTCTTTTTTCTTTGCAACTTCTACTAATTGTTTCCTTACCTCTTCATCCTTCGGCATTACAGCTAGAGCTGCTTCATAGCTTTTCTTTGCTGTTTCAAAATCACCTTTCGAAAGAGCTTTATCTCCTGCCTCTTTATTCCCGGCATATGCCTCTTTCTTCTCTTCTAATTCATCAACAAGCTTTTCAATTTCTTCCATTGCTCTCAAGGTGTAATCTGCATCCCAATCAAAACATTCCACCTCTGGGTCAAAGAAAATTTGACCAACCGACTTATCCAATACAGAGTAGTCAATTCCGTCAACTTTCTGAATCATACTTACTTGAATTTCCCTACCACGACAACCCAACCCAATCATTTCAGAAGTAACATTTTGGAGCAGTATATCAACTTTTTTAGTCGCATAACCCTGTCTAAAAAATTGAAGTTCGTAATTCTTTCCAAATTCTAAATCAAACTCGAAATTCCCAGAACCATCGGCAGCTGCTCTTTTTAGCTTTTGACCATTTGCATATACGATTACAAAAGCCTTTGACATATCTGCAAAACCATCTTTCATATCGCCTGATATATGGAGGTTTTCCATTTGACCAAACGCGGAAATAAATCCGAGAAAAAGAAATAATATGGTAAATATTCGAGTCATTAATTATGAGAATTTGAACTTTCAAAATTAAAATAAATTTTCACTGAAATTTCTTTGATTATTTCAGAATAAATTACTTCAGGATACTATTTAATGAGTCCAAAAAGTAGGTTTTGTTTAGTCAATTTTAAAATGTTCCATTTGCTTTGCTTTTTATAAGGCATATTTGCAAAAACTCTAGGAATGAAATCAAACTTGAACATATATGTTACCACTTATCAGGGATTAGAAGAAGTTCTGTTAAATGAACTGAAGCAAAACAAAATTGGTTCCAATCATGAAATCCGAAAAAGAGGTGTTGCTTTTGAAGGGAATATGGAGGATATCTATCGGGCAAATTATGTCGTTAGGACAGCACTTAGAGTGCTCATAAATTTGGTTTCATTCGAATTAAACGAAACTAGTGATTTATATGATTTTGGGAAAAAGGTAGAATGGGATAAATGGTTTTTCCCTCAAAAATCTATCGCAATAGACGCAATCGTTAGAAACGAAAATTTCAAGAACAGTATATATGCCGCTCAATTATTAAAAGATGCAATTTGTGATCGATTTGTTGAAAGCGGATCTGAAAGACCTAATGTAGATTTGAAATTTGCAGGTGTAAGAATTCATTTATTAATTGCTGGAGACCGCTGCACTGTCTCATTGGATAGCTCTGGAGACTCCCTGCACAAAAGAGGTTATAAGACCGTAAGCGGTATTGCTCCGTTGAGTGAAGTATTGGCATCAGGAATTATCCAATTGACAGGTTGGGATGGTAATTCCAATTTATATGACGGTATGTGTGGCAGCGGAACCCTGCTGACTGAAGCATATTTACTTTCCAAGAATGTTCCTTCTGGTAAATACCGTCCCAAAATTTTGCTTTGAGAATTGGAGAAACTTTGATGCAGATAACTGGAAAGCTGTAAAGAAGGATTCAACTGAAAACAAAGTCGGAGCAACAATAAACGGAGGAGATGCTCATCCATTGGCAATTGAGGATGCCAAAATGAACTTAGCATCTGCAAACATGGACAAAGAAATTGAGGTTTTTGAAAGAGACTTTTTTAATTCTCCTGCTCCATTTGAATCTGGAATATTAATTATGAACCCACCTTATGATAAAAGAATAACAATTGCTGATGCAAAACAATTTTATGCTGAAATTGGAGATAAACTTAAATCCGATTACAAAGGTTGGACTGCTGCAATTTTCAGTGCTAATATACCAGCAATTAAATCTTTAGGTCTTAAACCAAAAAGAAGAATTCCACTATGGAATGGCCCTCTTGAAGGAAGACTAAATATTTATGAGCTGTATTGATAACTAAACTTATTCTCATTGGCATGCAACAACTTGAATTGATTGCCTAGTTGAGCGTTTTCTTTGCTGAAAATCAGAAAAATCAATATACTCAGAGTTCTCAAAGAGATACCCTACTAGACTAGAGTTGCAAGCTTGATTTTTAAGCTAAAACGAAAACAAACAGAAGTAACACATAAAATTTGTGGTATTAGAACCACTTTGAGAACTGGAATCACAGTGAAGCTCTCAAATGAATTTTCTTATCTGGTGAATGGCCATGGCATTTATGACCGTTATTAAAAAAACATATCTGTGGCAGAATGTAAAGTAAA
This sequence comes from Flavobacteriales bacterium UBA6770, assembly GCA_905181875.1. Taxonomy (GTDB): domain Bacteria; phylum Bacteroidota; class Bacteroidia; order Flavobacteriales_G; family Salibacteraceae; genus UBA6770. The sequence continues at coordinate 41,794 of CAJIZH010000001.1, read as the reverse complement.
CTTTAACTCAAGGCTTCCTTATATCTATCCAACGCTCTTTGCCTAGCAAACTTGTGCTCAACAATTGGTTCAGGATACTCTGTTGTTCCAAATTCAGGAACCCATTTTTTTACGTACAGCAAGTTTTTATCAAACCGTTCTAACTGCTGCCGTTGGATTAAACACCCTAAAATAAGGCGCTGCATCTACCCAGACCTGCAACCCATTGCCACCCCCCGTTATTAGAAGCCAAATCAAAGTCCAATAATTTTTCAGCAAAGTAAGCCTCGCCCCATCTCCAATCAAGCAATAAATGTTTGGTCAAAAAAGAAGCCACAACCATTCGAACTCGGTTATGCATAAACCCAGTTTCGTTCAACTCTCGCATTCCAGCATCGACCAGTGGATAGCCAGTTTTACCTTTACACCAAGCTGCAAAATGTTCTTCATTCTTCTCCCACATCACCTTTTCGTATTTCGACCGAAAACAGGAAGCTTCTACATGTGGAAAATGAAATAAAATTGTCTGGTAAAAATCTCTCCATATCAATTCGTTCAGCCATGTTTCACTTTGAATCTCCAGAGCCTTGGCAACACATTCTCGGATAGAAACTGTGCCAAACCTTAAGTGAACACTTAATTGCGTTGTGCCATTCTTTGCAGGAAAGTCTCTATTCTCTTTGTAATTTTTAATGATTGATTTATTAAAATCAGGCGCATTGAACGGAGTGTTGGTCGATGTAAAACCATTGTCATAAACGCTATCCCAAACTACTGCATCGGTTTTATGAAAATTACTTTTATGCTTATCTATTGGATAGGCATTGTGGTGGAAGTTAGTTAATTGATTCTTCCAAATTTTACTGTATGGTGTAAATACGGTGTAAGGAGTTTTATCGGCCTTCAAAACTTCATTTTTCTCAAAAAGAACATGATCTTTTTTCCCAATAAACGGAATTCCTTTTGATTCCAAGAATTCAAAAATTCCTTTGTCTCTCACCTTTGCGTAAGACTCATAATCTCTATTGGTGTATAAAGATTGGACAGGATATTCTTGAGTTAATTGCTGATATATTTCTAATGGATTTCCATAATACACCCACAATCGAGTCCCTAATTTTTGATAAGCCTTATCTAGTTTGATTAATGCATCGTGAATAAAATCTACCCTCTTGTCCTCCTTTGGCAAACGATCGAGAATACTGGAATCAAAAATGAATATTGGCTGGACATTTGAATTTGCCGTTAGTGCAGCATTCAATCCTGCATTATCATGTGCCCTTAAGTCGCGTCGGTGCCAAAACAAAGTCAATTTTTCCATAGTTAATCCAGACAAAAAAATACTGAGAAGGTTTCGATTTATTCTTCAAAATACAAATACATAACCGACATAGCCGATAGCGTATCTTCACTGTTGTTGATATAAGTAGACGATAGCGAATAATGTATAGTTGGATCTAACCAGATCTCTTTTTCTGGAATTAATACTTGGATTTCATTTAAACCTATGCCTGTATTTGCCTGCTTCATAATGAGTGGAACTACTTTTTCATTTGATTGTTCATTCATTAATGCGATTTCTGTACAAAAAGGATGCACATGAGCAACTGCCATAATCACTTTGCGCTTTTTACTGATATTCAACATTTTATCAACGTTCATTTCTATATCCTCTTTTCCTGGAGGTATTTTCCAATGACCAGTATATTTCCTGGCGTAGATATCGTAATACATATCCAAACCATTTAGTGCTAAATTATTTGCCAGCATATCTACACCGCAAGAAGGCTGCTGAGCCTGGTGGTAATTTGCATTATCCATTGACTCTAAGTACTTCGAATTTTCTTCAGGTTTTTCACCCATATTACCTACTGGTCCCTCGTATTGTTTTACCATCCAAAGCGTTTGCATGAACAGCGGTTTAAGTTTAAAATCAATTTCAGAATCTAAAAAGTACTCAATAGTAACTTTGTGTAAAACTGTAGTGTCAATATCAGGATAGTTGTGATTTAAAGCTTGATACATTGCTTTTAAGCCCTGTTCCCCAGGTATTGGAATTGCATATCCATCTGGAAGCGACAATTCGGTAACGCCTTGCGTAAGCGTAAAAACTCTATTCTGATAGTCGAAATTTTTAGGCTGCCATGGAAATACGCGTATGCTATCCAAATTCAAATTGTTGTGACACATAAAAGCATTTTCCAGCACAACTCCTTGCGCATTAATTATCTCCACCTTATAACCGGTTAGCCAGACAATGTCGCCTGAATCTGCCAGATAAAAAAGCTGTTGATCAATAGGCCCTTTCATCGACCTATAAATAGTGTCTATTACAAATGGTTTTGAAAGTACTTGATATGTGCGTTGTCTCGACCCATCAAAACTCCCCGTTTTGGAATTGGAGTAATATTCAGAAAACTCCTTTCTACCTTTATCCTTAGCACAACCAAAAACAGCAGCTAGAGATAGCAGAAATAGTGTGTATCGAAATATTTTCATATGATAATCAAAAGTGCAAGATATCAAAAACTGGGTATAAAAAAACCCCAAAACGTTGCCGAATTGAGGTTCTATATTTTATAACTTATTACTACTTAAACAGTGTAATGTCCTTTTTCCTTTGCTTTTTTGATTGCAACAAAAATTCCCAACTTATCGATGTGGCGAATTCCAGATGCAGAAATCTTAAGTGTTACCCACCTATCCTCTTCAGGAATATAAAATCTCTTGACCTGCAAATTCGGTTTGAATTTCCGTTTAGTCTTGTTCATTGAGTGAGAAACGTTGTTTCCCGTCATTGCTTTCTTTCCTGTGATCTGACAGATATTAGCCATTTTTCGTCTGATTTTTTGAGGCTGCAAATATATTGCTTTTGTTCAATTTATGAGTGCCTATTTCAATAATTCTTTTTGTAATAAATGTAGAGCAGTTTGAGAGGATCTGAGTATGTTCTTTTCTCTATCCGTTCCAAACTGAAATCGTTCGCTTACAACCCCGTTAGGTGTCGCTGCTGCTATCCAAATGGTTCCTACTGGTTTGTCAGCTATTCCGCCATCTGGTCCCGCAATTCCAGAAGTTGCTATTGCACAATCGGTACCTAATTTGTGTCGGACTCCTGAAACCATTTCTTCAACAACCTGTTTTGAAACCGCTCCGTGGTTTTTTATGCTCTCCCAACTCACTCCCAAAATCGTTTCTTTGACTTTATTGGAATAAGAAACTACGCTTCCTTCAAAATACGCCGAACTACCAGCAATAGAAGTAAGTAAGCGCGCAATATTTCCACCAGTACAAGATTCGGCAGTTGAAACTGTCCATTCCTTTTTCTTCAATAAATTACCAATTTCCACTTCCAAAGCATCGGTTTCATAACCAACGTAATGAGCTGGAATTAAAGTAGGTAATTGTTCTATGTAGGTAGCTATTTTAGTTTCTATAGCAATGCGACTAGTTCCTTTACCGCTTACTCTCAACCGCACTTTGCCCGCAGCTGGTAACCAAGCTAGTTTTAAATCATCATCAAGCACGGTATTTTCCCAACCACCCAAAATTTCCATAAGGGAAGACTCTCCTATTCCCTGAGTCAGTACGGTTTTGTAAACCAACTCTGGGGTATCAAATTCAGTTTTTACTCTCGGAAGCACTTCATGCTCCATTAAATATTTCATTTCATAAGGAACGCCAGGCATGGACACAATTACTTTTTCGTTGTGTCGAAACCACATTCCAGGTGCGGTTCCCTTTTTGTTCATAAGGGTTATGCACTTACTTGGAACTTCGGCTTGATGTCGATTGACTTCAGGCATTTCAACTCCATAAGAATCAAACAAAGACTTTACTTGATTAAAAACATCTTGACGAAATTCTAACTGATCGTCAAAGTATGCGCACAAGGTTGCCTTTGTAATATCATCTTTAGTTGGACCAAGTCCACCGGTAATCAATATTAAATCGGCTCTTGTTTGAGCATCTTCAAGGGCATTTACAATGTGATTTTTCTCATCGGTAATGGAAGTGATTTGTGCTACTTCTATTCCATGATCAAAGAGGATATTAGCCATCCAAGCCGAATTGGTATCGACAATTTGACCGATTAAAATCTCATCTCCTATGGTTATTATTTCTGCTTTCATTTCATTTAAAATGATTTGATAAAAGTACTAGACCTATCCATATCTCATATCGTTTAAAAACAATATTTGAATATACATTTGCAACATGAACAAAACACTTTCTTTTTCACTCATTGTTCCGGTTTATAATCGACCCTATGAAGTTCAAGAACTCCTAGAAAGTTTGAGTCTACAATCAGACAAAGATTTTGAGGTTTTGATCATAGAAGATGGATCAAGTGTTCCCTGTAAAGCTGTCTGTGATAAATTCGATGATAAAATCAATATTGATTATCATTTCAAAGCCAATTCTGGCCCTGGACCAAGCCGAAATTTCGGAATGGAAAAAGCAACCGGAAATTATTTTATCATTTTTGATTCCGACTGTTTGATTCCACCCAATTACATCGCTAATGTTCGTAAGGCATTAACAGCAAATTATGTGGATTGTTTTGGTGGACCAGATGCTGCACACGAGTCCTTTTCGAATACCCAAAAATCAATCAATTATGTAATGACGTCATTTCTTACAACTGGCGGAATTAGAGGCGGAAATGAGGCTTTAGGGAAGTTCCAACCTAGGAGTTTTAATATGGGTATTGCTAAAACAGTTTTTGAAACCGTTGGCGGATATGGGAAAATTCATCCCGGTGAAGACCCTGATTTGAGTTTTAGAATTTGGAATGCTGGTTTTAAAACTACCCTGATAAAAGACGCTTTTGTCTACCATAAACGTCGAATCGATTTGCAAAAGTTTTCTAAACAAGTATATAAATTTGGAGTTGTTCGAGTAATTCTAAATAAATGGCATCCTGGAACTTCAAAAATCACTTACTGGTTTCCTACAGTATTTAGCCTTGGTTTTGCCTGCCTGTTTTTTGGAGGAATAAGTCTTCCCCTTTTCGGGTTTCTAGCAAGTGCATACGTGGTATTACTTTTTGTGGATAGCCTAATAAAAACCAAAAGCCTGGGTATTGCTTTAGGGGCTGTATTGGCAACATTTATACAATTTTACAGCTACGGTTGGGGATTCATAAAAGCGCAATGGATAATCAATGTATTGAAGAAGGATGAACGAAAGGCTTTGCCTGAATTTTTCTTTAAATAATTGTTTTAAAACAACTCTACTAAAATTCTTACCTCTACCTTACAATCACCAAGCGCTTGTATTGGGTTTCATTCTCGCAATATAAACCTACGAGGTAGGTTCCTGATGGCAAATCGTTCAATCGGTATTCGAAGTTAAATGGATTTTCTTTCCAATGGCTAACATCACTCGTTATCATCGCTTGCCCAATTTCGTTAAAGATTTTCACCTGCTTTACTTGTTTGTCGTTGTTTGATGCTGAAATAACAAAGTAGTCCTTGGCTGGATTAGGGTCTATTCTAAAATCGCACAGCAAAGGTGGAATGTTCGGATTTCTCAATACCGCTATGGTATCTCGTGCGGTGTCTGCACAACCAAACGCATTTTCGGCTATCAACCTAATCGTATGTTCACCATAGCTGATAACTCTTTCTTTCAGGTTAGTAGTTGTTCCTTTCCTATCGGAATCTATCCACCATAAGTACTCTACTGCTCCTTCGGATTGATTTATTGCCTCTACTTCAAACGGTGAAATCCCTTCTTTTTCACTTAAGGCAAATGCCGCCTTGATGGGGTAATAATTTGGTGTAATGTTTTGGGTGTCTGCGCCACAAAAGTTGCTTACGGTTAAGGTGTAACTATCCGCTTCTTTTATCGTGATACTTTTACTGCTATCGCCAGTGTACTCCATACATATTTATCGTTTTCATTTATGGAATTTCCGCTTAAAGTGAGCGCTGTGCCCGGACAATATTTTCCTTTTAAGTTTATGGTGGTTGAGGCTTTTGGGGTGTTTAGATAAGCCACGTTTATGCTTCCGCTGCTTGTACCGCACGGGTTGGTTATCGTTACTGTGTAAGTACCTTCTTGCTCTACGCGGTTTTTGGGTTGGGTAGATCCGTCGTTCCATTGATATGTTGATCGGGGCTGGGGTTGGGAAGCGTCTGGCTCCCAAATGGTTCGGTCACACAATATGGTATCTGCAGGTAGGGTGAATTTTGGCGGTGGTAGTTCGCCTACTTTAAATACTACGGTATCTGCTCCACAACGATTCACTGCGCCTACGGCATAGGTGCCGTAATCTTTTATGGAAATGGTTGGATCGGTAGAAACTGGAAAACTAATTTGCTTTTAAATCTCTTCGCGAATCTTGTACTCATTCCGTTCCGGATTATTTCTTGAAACCAATTCTCCTATGAACCCAGCTAAAAATAGTTGAGTTCCTAAAATCATAGCTACCATAGAAATATAAAACCAAGGATTATCGGCAACCAATCGCGCTGGCACGCCTTGGCTCAAATAGTAAAGTTTTTCTACTCCTATGTATCCAGAAGCAAGAAAGCCAAAAATAAACATGAGCATACCTATAAAGCCAAAAAGATGCATGGGTTTACGACCAAACTTAGAAACAAACGTAATGCTCAATAAATCCAATGGACCATTGATAAAGCGCTCTAAGCCAAACTTAGTAGTTCCATATTTACGAGATTGGTGGTTAACCACTTTTTCTCCAATAACCGCATAACCTGCTCGTTTGGCTAAAATTGGTATGTATCGGTGCATTTCGCCATACACTTCAACGGCTTTTACCACTTCATTTTTGTAGGCCTTTAATCCACAATTAAAATCGTGCAAGTAAATGCCCGTCATTTTTCGAGTTGCCCAATTGTACAATTTGGTAGGAATGGTTTTAGATAGCGGATCGAAACGTTTCTTTTTCCAGCCACTTACTAAATCAAAACCATCAACTGTGATCATTTTGAATAAATCAGGTAATTCCTCCGGGCTATCTTGTAAATCAGCATCCATAGTAACCACAACATCGCCAATTGCTTTTTCAAATCCACGATTTAAGGCTGCACTTTTACCATAATTTCGATTAAATCGAATGCCTTTTAGATTCGGGTTTTTTGTCGCTAAGTCTTGGTATACTTTCCAAGTCATATCCGAACTACCGTCGTCAATTAAGATTACTTCATAAGTCAACTTATGGTTAACAAGTACTTTATCTATCCAAGAACAAAGTTCCGGAAGTGATTCTTCTTCGTTAAAAGCGGGTATTACAAGTGAAAGATTTGGCATTTATACTTCTTCAGAAAATGGATTAGGGTTTTCCTTTTTAATAAAGGCGGAAACAATTGCAGAAATAATTAATCCCAAAACTAAAAAGACAAGCAATCCGATAATGGTCATTGCTATTGGAGTCATAAATGGTTTTGACATTTCAAGCTGAGTAATTGCTTGCTCTTCAGACATACCAGTTGAAATAAGACTTTCGTAGCTCTTCTCCATTGCCTTATCAATAATACTAGGATCGATAAAAGACATGAATATCCAATTGTAGAAAGCAGAGATTACTCCACCAAAAAATGTAAGCAGAATACCAATTCTGAACGAATGAGAAAAAATTAAGAAACCCTTACCAACTTCAGTTTTGTACTTGTTCATGAAAAAATACAATACTCCAACAGTCACCACAAGATTTATTACGGATACAATGCTATCATCGTTCTCGAATCCTAAGACATAGAATATCAAAGACATCGCAACTATTACGGTACCGTAAATGGTTCCGTAATTCATAATTGCATTCATATTCATTTTTGCACTCATTGCTTTTACTTTTTAGAACTTATGACAAATGTAGAATAAATGATTTGGTGAGCATTTAATCAGTTGGGTTGGAATTAAAAAAGGTTTAAAAGGATAGCATTTAGAATTTATCTTTCTCGAGGTCCCCGCTCCCTTTGCTGTGTTTCAATAAAACCTTTAACTAAAATCTTTAGTTTCTTACTCAAGCAACTAGGCTTATTCTTTTATTTTCCTATCCTTAATAATTTAGTTGCAGGTCATTCCCAACTTGCCTGCCTGACCTTTTTTGGGCAGGACCGGGAATCTCTCAATTCTAAACGATTCCACACCGATAACCGCATGTATTTTAAGTAGGCGTGATTCTAAACTCCATAGACATATTCTCGACTGCGCGGAAATGACGCGTATGGACTCTGCATAATTCGTATTTCCTAGTTAGAGTTACATCCATGATTAGTTTAGTAACTCAATCTGGAATGGCCATTAAAAAAGAAGACAACTCCAACAATCAGCACATAAAAAAGCCCTTTTCCAAAAAATGAAAAAGGGCTTACAATCAATTTAATCTAACAAATTAATCTTCTTTTTTTGCAGCAGCCTTTTTAGCAGCAGGCTTCTTAGCAGGTGCTTTTTTAGCAACAGGCTTCTTCACCTCAGCTTCAACTTCTACTGGATTTTCAGCAGCTTTTTTGGCAGCAGCTTTAGCTTTTTTATCAGCAGCAACTTTCTTGGTTAAGTTCTTTCTTTCTAATTCGGTGGTTATATCCTTTCTTCTTTTGCGAGTATTGCCATAAGATCCTATGGTTCTTTTTCCTTTACCCGATTTTTTATCTCCTTTACCCATGATTTATTTCTTTTTTTTCGAGACCACCCAAACTGGTCATTACTAGTTTAATGCTCAAAATGAAGTACTGTGAAACTGTAAAATATAGAAGCTACAAAGGTAGAGAAACTAATGTGCTTTTCACCAAAGCATCACATTTCAACTGTTGTTTTATTAACTCGATAGTTTACTCAATAGTCTTAACCTTAAAATAGGAGCAATTAATTAAAATAATTTCCCATAAAAAAACCCACACTAGCATGCTAGTATGGGTTTCTTATAAAAAAGACCTTAGCCTAGTTTACAGAACCAGATAGTTCAGCACCAGCTTTGAATTTTATAACGTTTTTAGCCGCTATTTGAATTTCTTTTCCAGTTTGTGGGTTACGACCCGTACGAGCAGAACGATTAGATACAGAGAAAGATCCAAAACCTACTAAAGCTACTCTTCCACCACTCTTCAAAGTTGTAGTAGTTGCTCCAATAAATCCATCAAGTGCTCTTTTTGCATCAGCTTTAGAAATTCCAGCGCTATCAGCCATTGCTTCGATTAATTCAGACTTGTTCATCTTAATAATGTGTTTGTAGTTAATAATTAATTAATTCATCACCAAAAATATACGAAATACTATGCGGCCAAAGGGATAGCGAGCAAAACACCCGATTTTGTTAATAAGTACGGGCTTTTGTTAATAAACACCACTGATTTACGCTCGAAATAAGGCCAAGCAAGGCCTTCATCGCTCCAAATAAAACAGTTTTATTGTTAATTATTATGCTCCAACGCTATCTTTAGATGTAAAAAACTCCTAAAATTAGGTCTGAGATGATTTCTTCCATTCCTATTAAAAAAGTGAATTGATTAAATTCGCACAAATTTTTGAAACTATGAAACGATTAAGTTTAATACTATTTTCTCTAGCCTTTACCCTATCAGCATTTTCCAAAGAGGGAATGTGGATTCCATCGCTCATAAGAAACTTGGTGGAGTCGGATATGCAAAACATGGGTATGAAACTTTCGGCTGAAGACCTATATAGTTTTAATAAATCAAGTTTAAAGGATGCTATCGTTCATTTTAACGGTGGTTGTACTGCTGAAATGATAAGCGATCAGGGATTGTTGCTTACCAATCACCATTGTGGATATTCTCAAATACAATCGCACAGTTCCTTAGAGAACGATTACCTCACCAAAGGTTTCTGGGCTAAGACCAAGGAACAAGAACTAAAGAACCCCAATCTTTTTGCGCGATTCATCGTTAGAATTGATGACGTAACCGAATCAGTGCTTAAAGGAGTTACTGATGCAATGCCTGAAGCAAAGAGGCAAGCAATTGTAGACTCAAATATTAAGGTGATTGGAAAAGCTGCTATTGAAGGATCGCATTACAATTATATCATTCGCCCATTTTATTATGGCAATCAATATTATATGTTCATTACCGAAACATTTAATGACGTACGTTTAGTAGGTGCTCCTCCTTCTTCTATCGGAAAATTTGGTTTTGATACAGATAATTGGGTTTGGCCAAGACATACAGGAGATTTCTCAATGTTTAGAATTTATGCTGATAAAGACAACCAACCCGCTGAAATTTCAAATGATAATGTGCCTTACCGTCCAAGATATGCTCTTCCTATTAATTTGAATGGAACTCAGCCAGGCGATTTCACAATGATTTATGGTTTCCCTGGTCGCACTAGCGAATACCTTCCTTCCTATGCGGTTGACTATACCATTAATAAACAAAACCCAAACCGCATTAAGATGCGCGACATTTCATTAGATATTATGGACCAAGCGATGGCAGGCAGTGACAAAATAAGAATTCAATACGCTGCAAAACAATCTAGAATTTCGAATGCTTGGAAAAAGTGGATTGGTCAAAATAAAGGCCTAATTGCTAATGACGCAATCAACTCGAAGTTAGCACTAGAAAAACAATTTATAGCTAATGCAGATAAGAGCATTACTAATTACGGATTGAAATACACTAAAATTTTAGACAAATACAAAGCGTTGTATTCTGAACTAGAACCTTTTGCTTTTTCTTGGGATATGTTTATAGAAATCTATTACTACGGGCCTGAGATTATTCGTTTTCCAATGAATATGGAGAAGCTGAATCCTGAGAAATTAAAAGCTGGCGACTTGGAAAAAATGAAGGAGACGCTGAGAATTTCAGCCGAACGTTATTTTAAAAATTACGATCTAGAAACAGACAAAAAACTATTGAGTGCCATGCTCAAACAATACTTCTCTGTATTGGATGAAAATATGAGAGCGGACGTATATGCCACAATTCAAAATGATTTTGGAGGAAACTATGAAGATTATGCTGCATCAGTTTTCAAAAAATCAAACTTTACTACTCTAGAAAAAGTGAATGCATTTTTGGATAGTTACAGTGGCGCAAAATCTTTTAAAAAGATTCAAAAAGATCCGGCTTATCAACTGACTATGAGTTTATATAATAATTATCAATCAAAAGTGCGTCCTGACTTGGTCCGTTTAAACAATGAAATGAACTTATTGAACCGCACTTATATGGAAGGATTGCAAACCCTATTACCAAAAGATAAAAGATACTACCCAGACGCGAACGGCACTTTACGTGTTTCTTATGGTAAAGTTGACGGATATAAGCCAAAAGATGGTGTAGTTTATTCTCCCTTTACAACTACTGAAGGAATTATGGCTAAAAGAGACACCACAAAAGAATTCACAGTTCCAGAACGATTAGCAACATTGATTAAAGATAAAGACTACGGTCAATACGCAGATAAAGACGGAACAATGCATGTATGTTTCATCGCTTCAAACCATACAACGGGCGGGAATTCTGGCAGTCCCGCTCTTAACGGAGCAGGCGAACTTATAGGACTAAATTTTGACCGAACTTGGGAAAGCACTATGAGCGATATTATGTTTGATCCAACTATTTGCAGAAATATCATGGTAGACATTCGTTACGTTCTATTCATTGTAGATAAATATGCTAATGCAGGTCATTTGATAGAAGAAATGAATCTGGTAAAATAATTGGAAAAACTTTTTTTTATTTGGTACTGATTATCATCTGTTTGAACAAGTACAAACTACTTATTCGTTCAAAAATCAATTGCAAAAAAATACCGAGTTCGCTGCGATAGGTATATCACCAATATCTATTGCATTAGCACGGCACCTGCGCGTCAATGCTCCAACGGATATTAACGCAAACGACTCAATCAACAATTATTTTCTAGCCAGTTTGATGCTAATAGTCTAGTAACGACTGGATTTTTTCTTTCAATTTACTTTTAGCTAAAAAACCAGCTTCCAGCACAGGTGCAAATGGTACAGGAGTATCCAAACTGCCTAACCTTGCTACTGGTGCATCCAACAATTCAAAACAACGTTCCGCTATTTGGGCAGCTATCTCCGCTCCTATTCCACCGGTTTGGCAATCTTCGTGAAACACCAATACTCTCCCCGTCTTATATACTGACTTATCAATAGTTTCCCAATCTAATGGACTCAATGTTCTAAGGTTAATAATCTCTATTGCCTCATTTTCAAAATCTGAAGTGATATCCATAGCCCAATGAACGCCCATTCCATAAGTAATCACACTTATTTTTTGACCCTCCTTTTGAACCTTAGCCTTACCAATTTCAATATTGTAGTAATCGGGGGAAACATCTTCTCTAATGCTTCTGTATAAAGCTTTATGCTCAAAAAACAATACTGGGTTTGGATCTTCAAACGAAGCAAGTAATAAACCTTTCGCCTCTTCTGGATAAGCAGGATAAACGATTTTAAGACCTGGAGTATGAAAAAACCACGCTTCATTACTTTGCGAATGGAACGGTCCCGCAGCAACTCCTGCACCTGTAGGCATTCGAACTACAACATCAGCATTTTGCCCCCAACGCCAATGAATCTTAGCCAAATTATTAATAATCTGATTGAAACCACAAGTAACAAAATCCGCGAATTGCATTTCAACCATGGCCTTTTTACCTGATATAGAAAGCCCAAGAGCAGCACCAAGAATGGCAGACTCGCAAAGTGGTGTATTCCGAACTCGGTCTTTTCCAAATTCTTCAACAAACCCTTCTGTAGCCTTAAATACGCCGCCATATTCAGCAATATCTTGCCCCATTAGAATTAGGTTTTTATGCTTTTGCATCGCCAACTTCAGACCATTGTGTATGGAATCAATTAATCGCATTTCAGTTTTAGCTTCTGAACATGGAATCGGAATATGGACATGTTCAGCAAATAAATCTTTTACCTCGTTTTCTTCATCAAATGAGATAGGGGGTAAAGCATCTGCCGCTTCAACCGCTTTTTTAACCTGTAAAGTGAAATTTAACTTATGTTGCTCTTTGTACCCAGCGTCAATTATTCCTTTCTCAATTAGCCAATTTTCGTAATTCACTAATGGGTCTTCTTTCTCCCATTCGGCAACTACTCCTTCAGGGTAATACTTGGTGCCACTAGCCTCTTCATGGCCACGAATTCTGAATGTTTTACATTCGATAAGTATAGGTTGTGGGTTTTTTCTGATCTTATCCGCCGCTGTTTTTACAGTGTGGTATACTTCTAAAATATTATTTCCGTCGCAAGACACAGCTTCCATACCGTAAGCCGGACCTTTAGTCACAAAACTTTCAAAATTGAATTGTTCTTTACTTGGAGTACTTAGTCCCCAATGGTTGCTTTCAATTAAAAAAATAACGGGTAAACCCCACACTGCAGCTACGTTTAATGCTTCATGAAAGTCACCTTCACTAGCTCCACCATCTCCTGATATTACCAAAGTAGCTTTTGTAATTCCGTCAATTTTGTTCGACAGACCAATTCCATCTGCAATTCCTAATTGAGGACCTAAATGAGAAATCATTCCCACTAAGTTATGCTCCATAGTTCCAAAATGGAAAGAACGATCTCTTCCTTTCGTAAAACCTTCTTCTTTTCCTTGAAATTGTGCGAATAATCTTTTTAAAGGAATTTTTCGAGTTGTAAAAATTCCAAGATTTCGGTGCATTGGAAGAATAATTTCATCTTCATTCATTGCCAAAGTAGCACCTACCGAAATAGCTTCCTGCCCCCAACCACTGAACCACTTCGAGATTTTTCCTTGACGCAATAAAAGCATCATTTTTTCTTCAATAGTCCTAGGTAATAAAAGCGCATTGTAAAATGACTTTAACTGGTCATTAGTGAGCTTTTTGGGATCAAAATTCATGTATTAATCTTTGCTTCAAATGTAACCTTTCGGCTTTTTAACACATCTGCTAGCTACTATTTTTTTTAACCAATTTAGTGAAGACAATTTCAGACTAAATAACGCTAGGAAAGTCATTGTGCTAATTTTGTCAAACATGTTTTCAATTGACATACGAGTAATCCAATACTTTATCCGCGTATTCCTATTGTTTGGGCTATACAGCTTACTCCGTCTGTTGTTCCTTTTATTCAATTGGGATCTCTTTGATGATGTTCGACTTTGGGATTTTATTGCAGGCATGCGATACGATGGTGTTTCAATTGTCTTGTGGTTTATTCCGTTTCATGTTTTAAGCCTCTTAGGAATTTGGTGGAATAATACTATTCTGCAAAAAACAACTGAATTCTTTCTTCTTTTAGGCATTGTCATATCTATTTTATTGACCACAATTGATTTTAAGTATTATGAATTTACTCTAAAACGTACGACCAGCGATGTGCTTATGTTTTTTGGAGAGGGAGGCGATATTTGGGCATTACTCCCTCAATTCCTAATGGACTTTTGGTATCTGTTTTTTCTAGCAGCACTCTTAATTTACGGTTGTATCCAGTTTTTCAGGACTACCTACACTATGAATTCTAAAAACTTCAATACTGGGAAATGGCCGCTAAACGTATTCTTCTCAATTGTTATAGTAGGCGGTTTCGTTCTTTTAGGTCGCGGAGGTATTCAGCTCGTTCCTCTCAAAACGATAGATGCAGCGAAGCATACAAAACCGCAGAATGTACCAATTGTATTAAACACACCTTTTACATTAATCAAAACCTTTGGTAAGTCAAGTATGGCTCCAGTTGCGTATTTTTCAAAAGAAGAACTTTCTAGCATTTTTAATCCAGTACATGAGCCTATAATTCAAGACTCTAGTTCTTTCAAAAAACTGAATGTTGTCGTTATTGTTTTGGAAAGCTTTTCCAACGAATTTGTTCGTTCGGATAGAAAAGAATATCTAACACCTTACTTTAATAGTTTGAAAAAACAGTCTTTAAGTTTTGAAAATTGTTTTGCAAATGGAAAAAAATCTATAGAAGGACTTCCAAGTATTTTTTCTGGAATTCCAACATTGAGCGATCATCCGTTAATTACTGGATTATATGGAGGTAATAAACTAAATAGTTTGGCTACCTACCTTAAAAGAGAAGGATATGCTACCAGTTTTTTTCACGGTGGAAGAAATGGAACTATGAGTTTCGATTCCTATACAAACACAACCGATTTTGACAATTACTATGGTCTAGATGAATACCCGAACCAAGAAGACTTTGATGGCACATGGGGTGTATATGATGAGGAATTCTTTTCCTTTTTTAATGAAGAATTAAAAGGATTTACACCTCCTTTTTTCAGTGGTATTTTTTCCTTGTCTTCTCACCACCCGTATGCTATTCCCGAAAGACATCAATCGAGATTTAATAAAGGGAAGCGACCAATGGAAAATGCTATCGCCTATGCTGATTATGCTCTAAAGACATTTTTTGAAAAAGCAAAAACCGCAACTTGGTACAAAAACACCTTATTTGTAATTACTGCAGACCATACACCCAATACAAAAGATAAAGAATACGCACTAAATGTTGGACAATATAGCATTCCGCTTTTGTTCTATATGCCTGGTGATACCCAACTAATAGGCTCAAACACTAACTTTACTCAGCAAGCCGATATACTTCCCACCGTTCTTAAATACCTCAACTATAAGTCTCCTTACTTCGGATTTGGAGCATCTCGATTTTCTGCTAAAAAAAGCGGGTTTAGCGTTCAGTATTTGAATGGTGTATATCAGTTTATATCTGAAGGTTATGTCCTTCAATTTAGTTCAGAAAAGACGATTGGACTTTACAATATAAAAAATGATAAGGCTTTTAAAAACGACTTAACTGCACTAGAACCTGAAATAACAGCACGATTAGAACGCAAATTAAAAGCGGTAATTCAGCAATACAATAATCGAGTAATCAATAATCAACTAACAGAATGAAATATGCTTTTATCATAAATCCTATATCAGGATCGGTAAACAAAAAAGCATTGATTTCTCAAATTGAAGCGGAATTAAAGCAACGCAAGCTTGATTATCAATTCTATTACTCAAAATACAAAGGACATTCAATTGAGCTGACTAAACAAATAATGAACGCATCCGCAATTACACTTATAGCGGTAGGAGGCGATGGAACTGTAAATGAAATTGGAAGTCAATTGATTGGAAGTGATACACCTCTAGGTCTAATTCCTTTAGGTTCAGGAAATGGTTTGGCTAGACATCTAAAACTCCCTCTGCAACCTATAAAAGCATTGGAAGTAATTTTGGAAGGAACTACCACTAAAATAGATGCCGGTAAACTCAATGAAAAAATCTTTTTTGTCACCTGCGGACTTGGTTTTGAAGCTGAAGTCGCTCACAATTTTAATCGACGAAATTCACGCGGTCTAATTGGATATTTGAAGGAAACAATCAAACTTTATCCGTCCTATTCGACCGAACATTACAAATTGATGTATGACGGAATTATTAAAGATCGGAAAGCATTTAGTGTGACAATAGCAAATGCATCGCAATACGGTAATAATGCCATTATAGCAAAAGATGCTTCTGTGCAGGATGGACTTTTGGATTTATGCATAATTAAAAGTTATCCGAAATTATTTGGCCCTAAACTTGGGTTGAATTTATTTCTAAATAACTTGCACAATTCTAGTTTTTATCTTGGAAAACAAGTGAAATCTTTAGTGATTGAAGTTAAAAATGTGGACGATCAAATAAATGCACAAGTCGATGGCGAAGCCATTAAAATTAGTCTGCCTGCAAAAGTTGATTGCCTGCCTGCTGCACTTAATATTTTAGTACCTAAAAATTCGAAGTAACATGGGGAAAAATAAAAAAAGCAAAGAACGAGTTAACGTTGTTTATTCGACTAATAGCGATTTCAATTATGAATCGAATGAGGATATGCAACAAGACACTTTACCTGCAAACCAGCAGATCTTGCGTGTTTATATCGAGAAAAAAGGCAGGGGTGGAAAAACTGCAAGTGTCTTAAAGGGATTCGTGGGGACTGACGAGGATAGAAACGACTTATCTAAGATGATAAAGGCGAATTGCGGTGTTGGTGGATCAGTAAAAGAAGGTGAAATTATTATTCAAGGCGACCAGCGCGATAAAATAGTGAAACTGCTTGCAGCTAAAAATTACGGCATAAAAAAAGCCGGGGGTTAATCCAGCTTTTAATCTAATATTTTTTTTCTAAGCATTAGTACATTTATACCCATCAGCTTCTTTAGATTCTAATTCTTGAGGACTTGCTGTACAAAAATCTTCTTCCTGATATTCAGTAGTTGTACCACTAGAAGTAGTAATCTCTACTGGTGCCTCACAAGTATAACATTTTGAGCAAGAGCTCATTCCTAAACCGAAAATTAAAACGGTGGCTAATAAAACTGATTTTTTCATAACTGTAAATTTACTATTTCTAACCAATGACTGTAACAACCAAATCAATCCTAGTGATTACGGTAAAACTACTTAGCAAGCACCTTAGCATACAGTTCCTCATATTGAGGTAGAATATTTTTGATATCAAATTTATTTGCTTGCTTAAATGCTCCTGCTCTAAAGTGAGCGATACTTTCTTCATTTTTTAAAATGTCCAAAGCATTTTTTGCCATATCCTCTATGTCACCAACATTACTCATAAAACCAGAAACTCCTTGTTCCATTACCTCAGGCAACCCTCCCGCGTTTGAAGTAATAACGGGCACTCTACTAATCATTGCCTCCAAAGCGGCAAGACCAAAACTCTCTGTTTGAGAAGGCAGAATAAACAGATCTGCAATGTCTATCACCTCTTCTACATCCTTGACCTTACCCAGAAAAATAGTGTCTTTACAGGTACCTAATTCACGACATATTTTTTCAACGGCAAATCGATCAGGACCATCACCAACAAAAATCATTTTAGCCGGGATTTTTTCTTGAATCAATGCAAAGGTCTTTACCACATCATGCACTCTCTTTACAGGACGGAAGTTACTCATATGCATTATAATCCGCTCTCCGTTCGGAGCATAACTTTTCTTTAATTGAGTGTTATCTATCTTTTCATGTCTTTCTGGGCAAATAAAATTTGGTATCACTTGTATTTCAGGCTTCACTTCAAAATACCGTAAAGTATCGCCTTTTAAGTTTTCTGAAACTGCAGTGACTGCATTACTGTTATTTATTGAAAATGTGATTACCGGTTCAAAAGAAGGATCCTTACCAACTAAGGTAATATCCGTGCCATGCAGAGTAGTAATAAAAGGAATATTGATTCCCTGTTGTTTCAAAATTTGCTGAGCCATATATGCCGCAGAAGCATGTGGTATGGCATAATGAACATGCAATAAGTCCAATTTCTCATGCTTTACAACATCAACTAATTTACTGGTAAGTACCAATTCATATGGTGGGTATTGAAACAGTGGATACTGCGATACCAAAACTTCATGGTAAAACATATTTGTTCCCAATTCGCTCAATCTAACCGGCTGATCGTAGGTAATAAAGTGAATTTTATGGCCTTTCGCGGCCAAAGCTTTACCTAATTCTGTGGCTACAACACCGCTTCCACCTATAGTGGGATAACAAACAATTCCTATTCGCATAAGAAAACAAAACTACACCTTCTACGATGTTAGGGTAGCAGAAAAACTGACAATTTAGAAGGTTTTAACCCTCTTGCTGTGCTTTGCTATTTGCAACGGCATCGTAAATCACTTCTTGTATCCTCGTTCTTATATCCATGTTCAGCAACTTGGTATTGGATGCATCTGGATATACTCGATTAGAAAGAAAAATATAAACGATTTCTTCATCTGGATCAGCCCAAGCCATTGTACCTGTAAACCCAGTATGTCCGAAACTCTCCAGAGAAATACAATTACAAGTAGGACCGCCTTCTCCATTTCTAACCGGCTTATCAAAACCTGCTCCTCTGCGATTATCTTCTTCACAAAACTGACATCTAACAAACTCTTTTACTGTTTCTTCAGAGATATAGCGTCTGCCTCCATACTCACCAAAGTTCATGAAACATTGCATGATTTTAGCTAGATCGTTGGCGTTAGAGAACAATCCAGCATGACCTGCAACTCCCCCCATCATAGCAGCACCGGGATCATGCACATCTCCATGTACCAGCTGCCTTCTAAAAGTTTTATCATTTTCGGTCGGTACTATAATTTCCTTTGGATGAAAGTTCATGGGTTTATAAGTAGCTGTAGCTAATCCCATAGGCTTGTAAAAATTTTCAGCAACATATTGATCTTGTGAAAGATTTGATTGTTTCTCAATAATCTCAGTCAAAAAATAATACCCTAAATCACTGTACTTGTATTTTTTCGACTCAAAAAGAGGAGTACATAATAATTCGCTTAAGATTCGATTTGGATAATCCTTATGCATGAATAAATTTTCAGCTACTCGAAAAGGATACGTTTCCGATTGAACCAATGAATAGTAATTGTATTTAGGGTAACCGTTAGCCAATGTATTCTTGTAGAAGGGAATCCAAGGAGTCAGTCCAGCTTTGTGACTTAACATATCTCTAAGCACTATTTCACCGTAAGGCTGTGCAGCTGAGTCTACCAAATCAGGTAGATAATCACATAAGTATTTGTCCAAATCAAACTTATTATCATCGTATAACTTCATAACGCTCAATGTGGTTGAGGCAATTTTTGTAATACTCGCTAAATCGTAAATTGAGGCATCTGTAACTGGCTTTTTATTGTCATATGTGTAATAACCAAAGTTCTTTTTGTAAGTCACTAAACCCTCTGTTTGCAACCAACACTTGGCAACCGGGATAAGCACCTGCTTTAATTCCCTCCAGAGAAATTGAGTCAATTTGATTCAAATCAGAACTTGCAATATTCAGTTCTTCGGGCTGAGTATATTTAAACGTGCCCAATGCCTCAGTTGAAAATCCGGTGCCGGCGGGATAAATATCGGAAACCGTTACTGGAAGTTTACCATTTACGTCTATCGCTCCAAACAAAGCTTGAGCTGCATATTCTTGTTGAAATTCACCATCGTGATAAGCAATCAAAATGCTTTCAATTTCATCCAGCTGTTCTAAATGCTTTAATCCATAAGGATTACCAAAATAAACTAGAGCGACTTTTCCTTTAGCCTCCAGCAGTTTCACTGCATTTGCCATCTCCTTAGTAATTCCGAAATTTCGACCTGGATATTGTCTAAGTCCATGTAGACTAATCACAATGTGATTAAAGCCCTCTAGGCTATTATTTAATGCAATTATTTCGTCAAATGAGGGAGTGCTAGAAATTCCGAAATGTTTAGCTGGAGCAAATAAGTCAATCGTTTTTTGGAAGGTGTTTATATCGTCTAGGCTGGCCATTCCTCCAATAGCAATGGTAGCTAACTTAATACTGTCCAATTGCTGATATGGCAACAAATTATTACGATTCTGAATCAACGTCAAACTTTTCTCAACTACTTTCCGGTTACTCAATTGCATGGCTTTTGAGTTCAAATCTTCATAGAGATTTTCCATTTCTACTGCTTCGTTTCTATTCAACTGCAGCCAATATTTTGCTTTCAAAATTTTAGCACATCGTTTAGAAATCTCTTCTTCTGATATTTCGCCACTTACAATTGCCGCTTTAATTTTAGAAATTGCTTTCGGAACATCTTCAGCAAATAATAGGACGTCGTTTCCTGCAAGCAATGCTCGCACATCCACTTCTCCAGGCTCAAAATAGCTACTTACACCTTTCATATTAAGTGCATCGGTAAAAATCAAGCCTTTAAATTGCAAATCGTTTTTCAATAAATCGGTCACCACTTTAGAAGAAAGCGTAGTGGCAACGTTTGGAGTATTATCTAGTGCAGGAACAAAAAGATGGGCAACCATCATGCTGCCCAATCCAGCATCAATCAACTCGCGAAAAGGATACATTTCAAGTTCCTCTAACCTTTTCAAATCATGACTGATAACAGGTAACGATTTGTGCGAATCGGCATCAGTATCACCATGTCCTGGAAAATGTTTACCACAGGCTAATACCAAATTGTCTTGCATTCCTTTCATGTAAGCAATTCCTTTTTCTGCAACTAGCACCTTGTTTTCGCCAAAAGATCTACTGTTTATTACAGGATTCTTAGGGTTGTTATTGACATCGATTACTGGAGCAAAATTTACATGCACTCCCAGTCTCCGGCATTGCACTGCCAAAGCAGCGCCCATTTCATAGATAGCCTCGTTATTTTTTATTGCGCCCAAAGCCATTTGTCTGGGATAACCAATGGTACTATCCAATCGCATATCCAACCCCCATTCTGCATCCATCGCTATCATCAATGGAACTTTTGCTTTCCTCTGATAATGGTTTGTCAATCTTGCTTGTCGAACAGGGCCGCCTTGAAAGAATATTAAACCACCGATACCGTATTTCGATACTAACTTTTGGATTGAGTTTTTATGACTTTCTCCTTTATTCGAATAAGCAGCCACCATGAACAGCTGACCGATTTTCTCATTCAAACTCAAGGACTTCAGTTGTCGATTTACCCAAATATTTGATGAGTCCAATAAAAATGGTGGAGTCTTGAAGGTTTTAAGATAAGGTTGGGCTGCATCACTTGCAGCAATCTCACTAAACTGAGCAATTAAACCAGTGCTGAAAAATGAAAAAAGGATAAGGAAAGACTGTTGTGAACCGCATAATTAGAAAGGAAATTGACTTTGCACTAAAGGTACCACATGCCTTAACCGAGATTAGGACGACACCTTGCAGCTTTTCAACATCGGATGTTGGATTACTGTTGGTTAAATGTTACACTAAGCTTTTAGACACTGCTCTTTCTTTTCCACCAAAATAAATTGATACAGAATAAAAGGCACAAGGTTTATGAAGTTTAATTCACTTAAAGTTCAAATCGAATTTCAAAAAACATAGCCGTTGAAATTGAAAAATTGACTCGGTTTATTGAAGATATATCGTTGGATGTAGTTTCCGAATTTGGATTAAAATTAACAGTGCTATTCAGCGCCACGCCACTAGATAACTCCTGAGTCTCAGATTCGGTTATTTGCTTTAAACTCCCAACACTTGAGTTTAAATCCAGTCGCTCTTGATAGCGAAGTCTACTGTCATTTACGTGCCTATATTCTAAGTTTAACCCATAGGCAATTCCAAAAGAAAACCACTTTTTATTAATAAATATAGCGGGGTTTAGTTGGTAAGTAATCGTATTAGTATTTGGAGTTTTAGAATAACTACTCCTTAAAATTGAATAGGTAGTAGTACCAAAACGATAATAACCTCTAGTCCCATACGTCTGGCTACGCCGAAAGCCGTACAACAATTTGTTTACAACACGCACACTCACCTTAGAATCGAACAGAGGAAATTCCTTCCCAAAACCTACTCCAATACGGGTTTCACGAGTATTATCAAAAGATATGGAGTTGCTACTTGTGGTATCCGTACCGTCCATGTTTTCAGTTTGTCTAAACTCATATTCAAGGTCCGAAAACACTCCAAAAATTCGATTGGTTTGCGTTTTGTAGGTATAATTTAAGCCGTACTTAAATTGCTGGATATTAAAGGTTTGATTATTTATCTCGGTTAACCCTTCTGAGTTATTGGAACTAAAGCCTATTGACCTGCCTTGCAGTTCTATAAAACTGGATTGAGCAAAGCAAACGTTGCCAACTATGCAAAGAGTGAAAAGTAAAAAACAATATTTCATGCCTAATTGTATTTTAGTCTATATCGAATGTGAAAATCAATAGAATAACCCATTCCGAAACTTACGTTAAGCTCTTTATTTTTAATGGAATTGGACTCTTGAGGAATGTAAGGTTCAAATTGTTTTTGAATACTTACTATTTCACTATTTCCATGCACCAAGTAGCTAACTAATGATACATTAAACTGAATTCCAAATTGGAAACGGTTCAATTTGTATAAAAATAATGGACCATACCTATATTCCAAAGAATAACTATTAGGGAATATATATTGTGTACTCTGTTCTAAATAAAGTAATTCGTTTTCATGGAATTTTGTTGTAATCACACCCGTATAACTTGGATTGTAACCAGCAATTATCGTGTGAAAACTCTGAACAGAAAACATATTTTTTATGTCTAAGACGGTATTTCCAAACTTATACCCTAACCCTATTCGAAAACCTTTGCTAGTGGTCACTCTCGTATTTCTAAGAACAGGATCCTCATAAGTCGAGTTATCCACTTTATTTATATGCCTAAGATAAAGTATTGGACCATGAATTAAAGAAGAATCGTTGTGCTGAAATATTAAGCTTAACTCAGAAGAAAGAAGAATTTGATTATCTGTAGAAGAAACTGATGAGTTATTGGTATTGGCAGAATTACTATTGCGACTTTGGAAAGTAGTTGAAATTGGAGAAAAATCTATTAAGATAGACTGTGAATAGATCAAACTCATTGGCAATGATAGCAAACAAAAAACAAATAGTTTCATCAATTTCATTTAGGTTTAATTAATTATCCAAGAACAAATTGACAAATCTTAAAATTATTTATAAATATATTTTAAACTAAGCAAGACCAAAGTATGCACTTTGATCTTGCCATAAAAACCTTACCGCTAAAAACTAAAATAGTCACTTTAAAATCACAAATAAAATAATATTGTGAAATACTACACTAGTCTTTAATTATTGTTCCAGTATAAACTTCGTCATTTGAAATAAAAGATAAAACGTAAACTCCAGCAGACAAATGATTATGCGGTGTAACTTTTATTTCATCATCTTGTCGCAAAATGCTTATTCTTATGCTTTCACCATTTAAAGAGTATAACGCGAGATTGTCAATGCTACTTTTTGATTCTGTAAGTCCAGAAATGAAAAAATGTACGCTAAATATAGTTGGATAAATATTAAAAGGTGAGGAATTAAAATCAAGAACTGAGGCTGCAGCATCGTTATCAACAACTTTAATTTTTAATATAGAATTTTGAGGGTCGACTGTTTCATCAAATGTATTTAACTCAGCATCTGTCCACTCATCAGCTTCTGCTTCTAAATCGTCAAGAACAAAACCAACCTTTAGAGAATTAGTACTTACAAATGCATCTTGGTTCTGGTTATCAATGTAATCTGAGAGGTCGGCGATACCGCGCCCATCAGTTGGTGTTACTCTTGTATAATACATTTTAGAGGAAGCACCACTTCCTGTTCCAGTAAAAGATACTCCAGCTGTAAATTAATTTGATGAGCTGTTATGACTATCACCCTCGTGGGCATCAAAGCCCTCTATGCTCCAACCAATAACAAGATTTCCAGTACAAATCCCTTTAAAATCTCCGATATCAACATAACCAACCGCTGGATAAGGAAACCAATTGTGGAACAAGCCATTCCAAGTCAAATCACCTTCTTCTACTAGCGGGTTTCTTCTTAGGCTAATACTGGGTAAAGAACTTAGGTCTATATTCAAGTCTAAAAATGCTTGATTGTTATTTAAATATTCTTCAGCATCCAAAGTATCAGCATCTATAGTATCGGCAATGTCTTGACCAAAAAAATCAATGGTAGTTCCGTCGTTTTTTAAAAAAACGCGACTGTACTTTTTAATATTAAAATTGGACAATGCCATGTCAGACTTTAAAAGCAAGTCCGTCTCAGAATCGTCGTCTACCATAACAAAAGTCTCGTCTGAGGCTACCGTTTTTCCTGTAAGGTCAACCACATAATCCGATACATTTTTCCCAGTTAGTACAAATGTGTAATCTTCTAAATCGATAGTTGAGGCGGTAGGATTAAAAATTTCGAATGCTGCATTTGTAATTCCGACTTCACTTACATCTTCTCCTGAGTAGATTTCGGTAATGTATACTTCGCTGCAACTTTGAGCGTTTAAGCCAAATGTTCCAACAGCTCCAAAGGCAACAAATGCTGCGCTAATTAATTGTTTTTTCATAATGAATTGATTTTAGAATTAGCCAATAAACGTAAAAGAAAGTATATTACATCAAATGCGCTCTCCGTGGTAATACGTAGGAATTTCAGTGGTAACACGAAGCTAAACACACAACTCCTTCCGCTAATCTGCAGTCGATAAGTGTTCCCTATCAGCCAAAGGCTGAACAGTCATACCTCCGAAGCATACGTTAGCATGATGCAGTACAGTGCAGGGCTTTTTTTTTGGAAGTGTTGCAGAATATTGTAGGATCTGTCATTTCGAGTGAATTTCGAAGAAATTAGTATCGAGAAAGACAGATTAGTTAGACTATTTCTCGATACGTTTTGCTCATTCTTCACAAAACACTCGAAATGACAGGTATAATTTTCATTCCACAATATCCTACAACACAACATATTTTATTACTTAAATCTTACCAATTTTTAGGCAAATTGAAGCCTTGTATTCGTAAGACAACCAACGCAAAGTATATATCTTTGAGGTTGTATTTTATGAGAAACAGACTTCCTACATTTATAAAACTTCCTCGGTACAAAACGTTTAATTATAAACCCGTTTTTTATGATGCCGAAAAAGAAGATTTAGAACAACGCGTTGCTCGCATCGAAAAAGAAGTTGCAGCCGAAAAACGAGGTGACCTGAATAGTGACTTACTTAGACAAAGGCTTAGATCTGATTGGGAAAGAGGCAGTCGTCAGGGAATTATTCAGAAATCAAATATTAGAGTGGCATTAATTGCAGTTTTTCTTTTCGCTGTAATTTACCTTTATCTTAATAGTTAATGGAAAACATTATCAACTTATTACCCGATAATGTGGCAAACCAAATTGCTGCTGGTGAAGTCGTTCAACGACCTGCTTCAGTAGTAAAAGAATTACTAGAAAATAGTATAGATGCAGGTGCAACCAAAGTCAAACTAATTGTCGAAGATGCCGGAAAAGGCATGATTCAAGTAATTGACAATGGAAAAGGAATGTCTCCTACCGATATTCGAATGTGCTTGGAACGTCATGCAACATCTAAAATCAAAAATGCAGAAGACCTCTTTTACATTACCACAATGGGTTTTAGAGGAGAAGCTCTTGCAAGTATCGTAGCGATTTCTGAAGCTGAAATAAAATCAAAACGAGGTGAAGATGAATTAGCGAACTTGATTAAAGTCGCTGCGAGTAAAGTTACCAAACAAGAGCCTTGTACTTCGCCAAACGGCACTTCGATTTCCATAAAAAATCTATTCTTTAATATTCCGGCTAGAAGGAAATTTCTAAAGAAAAATTCTGTGGAAAGTCGACATATTATCGATCAATTTGAGCGAATAGCTTTGGTTCATCCCGACGTGAAGTTTCAACTTTACCAAGACGGTGAAGAACTTTTTCATTTGGAACGGGGAACATTCAGGCAGCGATTAGTAGCCGTATTTGGAAAAAATTTTAACGACAGATTGGTTCCTGTTCAAGAGACAACAAACATTGTTTCAATAAAAGGATTTATTTGTAAGCCTGAGTTTGCAAGAAAAACTCGAGGTGAACAATACTTCTTCGCTAATAATCGATTTATTAAAAATCATTACCTGCATCATGCAGTTCAACAAGCATTTGAAGATCTTATTCCGAAAGGACACCATCCCTCCTATTTTTTAAAATTGGATCTGGACCCAGGTTCAATGGATATAAATATCCACCCTACCAAAACTGAAATAAAATTTGAGGACGAAAAATCAGTTTATGCCATAATTCGCTCTTCAGTAAAAAAAGCGCTTGGGGAACATAATATTACGCCGTCGCTAGATTTTAATCGAGAAACCTCTTTTGATCAACTCGAAAAAAACAAAAAACTAGGTCTTCCAGGTATTTCAGTAGATCCCGAGTATAATCCTTTTAGTGAGCGCAAAAATGCGAGTGGAATAACTCGAAAAATGGATTATAGTGCGGTAAACCCTGCCTATTCAACACCTGTAGACCATTGGGAAAACCTTATTCAAAATACAGATTCCGAACTTCAGCCAACCATGGATTTTGAAACTATGGAAAATGAATTTGAACAAAATGCCAGCTTGGTAAGTTCAAGTGAAACCGAATCAAGTTCTACTACTCAAGACAAAATCATTCAACTACACAATCGATTTATTATCATTCAAATAAAATCGGGAATGATGATTGTTGATCAACAGAGGGCCCACGAACGTGTTCTTTTTGAACGGTATTTAGGGCAATTGGCCCAAGGCAATGGAAAAGCACAGCAGCTCATTTTTCCTGAGAATATTGATCTAAACCCTAATGACGCAGATTTGTTAAATGAGTTATTACCTCAACTGAGATGCATGGGTTTTGACATAGATGAATTTGGGAAAAACGCGTTTATAGTTCGGGGAATGCCTACAGAAATAAAAAGTACAAATGCCTTAGATGTGATTGATGGTATAATTAGCAATTACAAACTGAACGATACCGAACTTAAATTAGATGGGCGAGTCAACCTTGCATTCAGCTTAGCACAAAAGAGCGCCGTAAAATCAGGTCGAAAATTGGATAAACCTGAAATGCAAATGTTGATTGATGAACTATTTGCGTGTGAGAATCCTAATTATAATCCAGCTGGAAAAAGAATTATTCAAAATCAAAGTTTAGAACAACTTTTAAAATCTTTCGAATAATGCAAGGAATGGGTTCTCAAGGATTTTCAATGTTACCTCCAGTAGTTAAAAACTTACTCATTATCAATGGGTTATTATTTTTAGCAACGGTTACTTTCAATCTGTCTTTAGACATTGACCTAACCAATATTTTGGGGCTTCACTATTTTGAATCTCCCCTATTTGAACCCTACCAGTTGGTTACCTACATGTTCATGCATGGCGGTATTTCTCACTTATTCTTCAACATGTTTGCCGTTTGGATGTTCGGTAGCCAGATTGAAAATGCATGGGGACCTAAACGATTTTTGATATACTACTTAATTACTGGTATTGGAGCTTCATTATTGCACTATGGAATCGTGTATTTCGAAATAATGAATCTTGAGAGTATGATGACTCCATCAGCAATTGAATATGTAATGAAAGGGGGAGCTGATCTTATTGTTTCAGGAAGAAATTATGTCGACCCTAATATGGGTAAATTAAATGCTCTCTATAACACAGGCCTAGTTGGTGCTTCTGGAAGTTTATTTGGTGTTCTGTTAGCTTTTGGAATGTTGTTTCCGAATACCTCTTTATACATGATGTTTATTCCTGTTCCAATCAAAGCCAAATATTTTGTAGCTGGTTATGGAGTATTAGAACTAATAAATGGAATTCAACAACGACCCGGTGATAATGTGGCGCATTTTGCTCATTTGGGTGGAATGTTGTTTGGGTATTTGCTTATTAAATATTGGCAAAAAAACGCAAAAACTAAGCACTTATAGAAATGGCAAATTTCATTCTTGACGACTTTAAAAGAATTTTTACCGGAGACAATCCTCTCTCTAAAATCATCGTAGCTAACGTAATTATTTTTCTGATCACCGAACTTTTTGGGCGGTTTATTCCAATAGTAAATTGGTTTGCTATACCTGGTGATGCAACTTATTTCTTATTACACATTTGGTCGGCAGTCACTTACATGTTTTTGCATGCCAATTTTATGCACATTCTTTTCAATATGATCTGGTTATATTGGATAGGGAAAATTTTATTAGAATACCTTGGACCTCGACGGTTTGTAGCTATCTATTTCTTGGGTGGAATTGCAGGCGGTTTATTGTACTCCATAAGTTTCAACCTATTAGCAGCCGTTGGTTCATTCCCAATGGGAGGTCTGCTTTTAGGTGCTTCTGCAGCCGTAATGGCAATAGTTGTGGCTTCAGCTACACTTTTACCAGACTATAGAATTAATATTTTTCTGCTCGGACCCGTTCCATTGAAGTATCTTGCAATAGGGGCATTAATTCTGACATCAGTGTTGGATTTCTCTGTAAACATGGGTGGTAAACTGGCGCATATTGGCGGTGCAGCTTTAGGCTTTTTCTTTGTGAGAAATCTGCAAAACGGAAAAGATTGGTCTGTCCCTTTTTACAGCTTTTTATTCACAGTACGCAATCCTTTTATGAAAAAGAAAATGCGCGTAGTTTCTAACAAAAGATCGAACACGCAACAAGAACGAAAAACAGCAACTGCAAATCCTAGCTCTTCAAATTTGAACGACGCAGAACATCAACAGAAAATCGATGGAATACTCGATAAAATCGGAAAATCAGGATACGATTCTCTTACCGAAACGGAAAAAGAGTTTTTATTTAAAGCAAGTGGAAGAAAGTAAGTTGAGCTGAGTTTGTTGATTTTCCGATAAGTCAATCACTCCCTAGAGACTAAAACTAATCGGCATTATTGGACTCAGTAGCAGTCTCATTTGAATGATTTGCGCGGAGTTTATATTTAACTATCGCACCTATTTCTTTCAAAAGTGCTTCGATTATGCATATAAAATGACTGTGATTTTAAGGTTTAAAATGTTTAAAAACGATGTGCTCCTACCAGTTAATATTACTATCAATTATTCATCTTTGATGTAATAATCAGTCATGCGAAAAACAGCACTATCTATAGTTGACAAGGCGATTTATGTCTTTAACATTCTGGCGGCACTTACTTTACTCATTTCATATGCAGCACCATATGTTAATCCCACGGATTATTGGTACATCTCAATTTTTGGATTAGCTTATCCTATACTCCTTATCGCTAATGCCGTTCTTATTCTCTACTGGATTATTAGATTAAAAAAGCATTTATTTCTTAGCACTGTGGCAATAGCACTAGGCTATTTTCATTTTGCTAAATTTTACCAATCCCATGAAGTCAATGAATATCCTCCAGTAAATAGTATTCGCGTATTATCTCATAACCTAAGAGCACTCGGACTAAATGGTCCTGAATTCCAAATTGAAGATAGCAGGAAGGTCTTTGAATTTTTAGATGAAGGAATTTATGATGTGTATTGCTTTCAAGAATTTTTCAATACAAACCGGGAAGGTTTCACACCTTACGATTCCATAAAGAGAATTACACATGCTAAGTACAGACATGTCGAAATACTTGTTGAATTTCGAGGAAATTCTTTTGGAATTGCAACACTATCTCAATACCCAATAGTAAAAAAAGGGATTGTAGACTTTGAGCGTGAGGGTACTAATATGTGTATTTATACCGATATTGATTTTAACGGAACTATTGTTCGTTTCTATAACATGCATCTGCAAAGTTTAGGATTGGGCCAAAGAGATATGAATGTTTTTCAATACAATGGAGAGTCGCAGAAAGAAAAAATAAATGATGCAAAATCTGTTTTAGACAAACTAAAATCTGCTTACTCGAAAAGACAAGAACAGGCAGAAAAAATAAGGCAGCATATTTCTGAATGTCAATATCCGGTAATTGTTTGTGGTGATTTTAATGATACCCCACTTTCGTATACTTATCAGCAAATTAAAGGCGAACTAAATGATGCTTTCGAAGAATCCGGTGATGGCCTAGGACATACATATAACGGCGCTTTTCCAATGTTACGTATCGACTATATGATGTATAGTAATACCATTAAGAACCACCATTTTGAAGTGGTTAAAAAAGACTTATCCGATCATTATCCATTGGTGGGCTATTTTTCAGTCGATTAGTCATTTACTGGCACAGTAGAATAATAGGTCTCAAAAAAAACTTCTTAATAGTCCTGCTGAATTTATTTCAGAATCTGAACCCAATCGAGTTGCAGAAAATACGAGATCCTAAAATAAATCCAGGATGATACGGCGGAAAATAGCGGGTATTAATCATCGCATTTTACTAATTTCATTGATCAATTCGACAAATACTCAATCAGTATTTTCCGTATATCATTTTCTCCTTCGTCTAAATCTTTAGGTACTTCCCATTCAAAATCTTTCATGAAGCCCAAATTCTTTTCGCGACCAGCAGACACATAACTAGTTGTTACCAAAAAATACATGCCAAATTCCGTAATGCCTTGAGGTATTTGCAGCACTTGGAGGTATCCTCCAGAACCCTCATTTAACTTTCCAGCTTTATATATTTTCATTAAATCTACTCCACTCACATAAGCTCCCTTTATTACACCTCCTAACGGTAAAGCTTTTAAAATATCTCCTTCAGTAACTGGGTTCAACATCAAATCGTCATATCGAATTGACCCGGAATTCAAAACAACAATATCAGCAGTATCAAACGTTGACGCCATCGCTTCACAAACTAGTTTACCAAAATCGGTCTGCTGACTGCGGATAGATTCTTCTCTTGCGTCTAATGGCCGTTCAATTTCCATTAACACATTTGACATTTGATATCCTTGTTCTGAGGTTTTCTCAATACTAAATTGTTTCCACTTTTCAATGATGCTTTCTACTTTTATGTTTTTCTTGATTTCATTATTAATATCAACCAATACTGATTTACTAAGAAACTCCTTTGAGTTATCACTCCAAGAGACATAATGAACCCAAGCTGTTCTTGCATTTGCATCTGCTTTTGTCAAATACCGCTCACTTCCTAGAGTATCGCAAAAATTGTAATGATCATGCCCACCCATTATCAAATTTATTTCCTGAAATTTTTCACCCAATTCATTGTCCTCTCTTCGGTTTAAATGCGTTAGCAGAAAAACGCCATCTGCTTTTTCCTTCAGATCAATCATATTCGATTGAATGGTACTATTTACATTTTGATAGTGCACATAGTCTTTTTTGTTATAGGGTAAAATCACTGATAATAATGATAAAGTTCTCAGCCCTGATTTGGTATTAATTTCAAAATTCTTGTATCCTTTGATCTCTTTTTCATTTTGACGAAAGGCTCGTATTTCTGCTGAATCTCTAAAAAACAGATTGGCCGATATCATATCAAAATTCATTTCATTTAATCGTTTTTTCAAAGTTGGATAGTTCAAGTCAATTTCATGGTTTCCAAAGGCGACTGCATCAAAACTCATAGCATTCATAACATCCACCATGTGCTTTCCTTTTACTTTTTCTCCGCTTTCATCCTTCAAGTTTCCAATTAACGATGGATTCAAAAAATCACCTGCATGAACGAGTAAAACTTGTGGATACACTTTTTTAAGACTATCCACAAGTCCCTGAACTCTTGCTAGATTTCCTCCCTTTCCTTGATTTACGCCATCGATTTCATAAATGTCATTAACTTGAACAATTACAACATCGGCTTGTGGATATTCTAGAACAGATTCTTGACAACTAAAAAGAAGAAATAAAGCTGCGAGATAAAGGATTGTACTTAGACGATTCATATTAAAAAAAGAGTCAAATTTGAACAAAAATAAATCGTATTCCTTCAATATGAATAAAAGTAGTGTAAAACCTCACGAAGTAAATAAGTGGATCGATCAAAAATCTACCCCAACCCCTGATGTGTTGGCCGTGGAAGAGCCCTTAGAAATTCGCTTAAATTATATCCAAAATTCTGAACGGATTGAACGGCCTCTATCAGTTACCATGAGGACTCCAGGTCATGATATGGAACTTACACTTGGCTTTTTATATTCAGAAGGAATCATAAATCAGTATTCAGATATAAAGTCAATTCGCCACTGTGAAACCGTTGAAAAAGAAGAAGAAAAAGAAAATGTTGTAAAGGTGGTTATTGAAGATACCATCGAAATAGACCAAGATACCTTTCAACGAAATTTTTATACTACTTCAAGTTGCGGAGTTTGTGGGAAATCGAGTATAGAAGCTATAGAAGTTCAATGTCCTGTCAATAATTCAACCCTCTCAATTGATGCCCAACTGATTACTGAATTGCCTCAAAAATTGCGAAAAGCTCAAACTGTTTTCGAATTTACAGGAGGTCTGCATGCCTCTGCGCTATTTGATAGTGACGGAAATATTAAAATATTACGTGAGGACGTTGGCAGACATAATGCCTTAGATAAAGTTGTTGGAGCTCGTTTGTTCAACGAAAGTCTTCCGCTTGAAAATGAAATTTTATTACTGAGTGGAAGAACGAGTTTTGAATTGGTTCAAAAAGCAGCTAGAGCTAGCATAAGTATAATTTGTGCAGTTGGAGCACCCTCATCTTTAGCAGTAGAATTAGCTGAAAAACAAGGGATTACATTAATTGGTTTCTTAAAGTCTACAACGTTTAATGTATATTCACACCCCAAAAGAATAAGAGACTAAATATGAGAAATTTATTTTCGTTATCATTTTATTCCTTTTAGCAGGAAGTGGTAGAGCACAAGAAAAAAAGAAAGGAGTAGTAATTAAAATGAGTGCTTCAATTAGTGAATCTCCTACCTTCATTTCTCTTTCATGGAACAAAATTGCTACTGTTTCTAATTATAGAATTTATAAAAGTCGAAATTTATTTAGAGCCCCTTGTTAATGAATGAGTGGTTAAGGTAAATTGAGTTTAACTTTGACAAAATTCAATTTATGAATGCATTTAAGTGGATTGGTCGAATAGAAGGCTTCTCGTTTTTGTTTCTTTTATTGGTTGCTATGCCTTTAAAATACATTTGGGAAGAACCATTAATGGTTAAATACGCTGGCTGGGCACATGGCGTCTTTTTTATAGGTTACCTAGGCGCAGCGCTTTATGTATTCTTTGCATATAAGTGGAAATTTACTAAACTACTTCTTGCTGCTATAGCAAGCTTTATTCCTCTAGGACCTTGGTTATTCGAAAAAAAACTGATAGGAAAGTAATGCGTCTTAAGCTATCCGCCAATCGGTAAAGTACTCCATTGGTTTTCTTGGAGTTTTCCTTGGCCATTCTCCGGCGGGATAACCTAAAAATAATTGCCCAATAATTTGATCATCTTCATTTAAACTTACATGACTTTTCATTTCATCTGAAAAAGTCATTCCGCCTGTTCCCCAGTACAGTGCTAAGCCAGATGCAGTAGCCATTAAAGCAATATTCTGAACTGCAGCAGCAGTTGCCGCAATTTCCTCAACAAAAGGAACCTTAGCATTAGGGTCT
The DNA here is from genome assembly GCA_905181875.1 of Flavobacteriales bacterium UBA6770. GTDB lineage: Bacteria > Bacteroidota > Bacteroidia > Flavobacteriales_G > Salibacteraceae > UBA6770. The sequence continues at coordinate 7,946 of CAJIZH010000001.1, read as the reverse complement.
CTTTTGACTCCAACAACTATGATTGCAGATGAAACAGATGCGCGACTAAAAATTTTATCGTATTTCATTTGGTTGAAATCTTCAGCTGTTTTACTATCCTTATATAAATCAGCATGAAATTTCCCGAAATCCGTTAAACCTTGTCCCATAAAAATGGTAAAACGCCAAGGTTGAGTAAGCCTGTGAGTAGGAGCCCATTTTGCCGCATTAATCAATTTCTCCACCTGCTCTCTTTGCACTTTCCGTTCAGAAAATTGTTCTGGAAAAATAGTTCGTCGGTTTTCAATTATTTCGTTTAGCTCACTGAGACTGTACTTCATATTCTATATATTATCGGTAAGATCTTGAACAATTTTAAATTGAGAAAGAAACTCTTTCGCAATAATTCTTATTACGGTATATAGTGGAATTGCTAAAATCATAGAAGTAATTCCTCCTAAAGTTCCTGCAATAGATATCACTAAAAAAATTTCAAGGGGATGCGCATGCACACTATTAGAAAAAATATAGGGTTGAAAAATAATATTATCTAATAATTGAACCACCAAAAATACTACTGCTACGGTTCCGGCCAAGGGCAATAGCTCATTAATTGGAATAGTATCTAAACCTGTCGTAATGGCAATTAATATTCCTACAAAAGCACCAATAAATGGACCGACATAAGGAATGATATTAATAATAGCAGCAAAAATTGCAATCAGAAAAGCGCTTTTAACTCCAAATAATGCCAATGAAGTAAAAAGAAGCATGAATATGATACTGATTTGAAGCAGTACGCCTAAAAAATAGCGTGATAAAAGTGTCTTACTTTTAGCTAAAACTGCAGAAGATTCACTTTTGTAGTTACTCGGGATAAGTGCGAATAAAATATTTACAAACATCCCTTTTTCCTTTATGAAGAAAAAAGAAATAAAGGAAATAGAAAAAAAGGCTACAAATAAATTCCCTAGGCCATTGATAATAGAGGAAAACACCAATGCTAAATCTGAAATATTCAGCATTTCTTTTATCCTTCCTTTAAGCACATCAACGCTATGCGCGCCATCACCTGTTAGCACCCCGAAGTAACGCAACTGTGCATCAAAACTGGAAATAGGTTCTTGTATTTTCTGCCAAATCTTGTCGTAATCTAAGTTTGAAAGCACAGAGACCTGATCCGAAAAAATAGGAATTACAATACTCATAATTCCGATAATTATTCCCCAAGTTAATACCAGCGATAGAATGGCAGATAAACCGCGAGGAATACTGATTTTTTTATACTTGATCTTATCACAATAGTCAACCAAAGGATTTGCTATAATAGAAATAATTCCAGAAATTAATACATAGACAATAAGCGTTTGTAGATTCCAAATTAGATACACCAAGATAGCAAAAAGGAGTATCAGTGATATTGTTTTTAACCAGTTACGTTGTTTAATCATTTGACAATTTCTTTAATAAATCGGAAATTATTATATGCTTTCCTTCAAATGTAACCAATTGATAATCAATATTTGCGTTCAAAAACAAACTCTCATTCATCAAAATTTTCGAGTCTCCGAAAAACTCATCTTTATCCCCAAACACATAAGATATTGAGGTTGAGTTTAGTTTATCCCTATGATCGTTATAGTTTAAATCGTTTGCTAAAGATCCTGCCCAAAGAATTAGCCTTTTGGCGAGAAATTTCGATTGCAAATACCACCTACAAGCAGTAGCAATACCTTGTGAGAAAGCCAATACATTGAGTTCTCGTAATGAGCTAAACTCTTTATAAATTGAATTGGTGAGCTCTTCCAAGTAAGTCGCATTATCGTTAATATCCAATTGCCTGTCGTCAGATGTCATCCAAGTAGCTCCAACTCGACCATTGTAACCTTTTAAATAATATCTATTAAGCGCCTCGGGAATTACGATTAAGGTATCGTCATCAATCAATCCTTCAACCTTTTTCGAAAAATATTTTCCTTGCTGTCCATAACCATGAATGGCAACCCAGAGTTTTGTAGGATTTTTCGTATTACCTAGAAGGTAATACCGAGCCGTTCGTGGTGTTGTAAAAAAGCGTTTTTCCAAGCTATAACATGGATTTAAGCTGTGCAACTGCTTTAGTAATGCCCTCGTTAATATCACCTATGGAAGCTTCCATCATGTAACAAGGTGTCGAAATAATCTTATGCTCTGAATCAACAGTTACTTCTTTGACAGTAACTTTTTCAACAACTACTCCAAGAGATTCCATTCCCGAACCAATTGCTTCAATTTCATAAGGTGTTGCTTCTTTGTGCGTTCCAACTGTTAGCTTGGCGGAAATCGGACTTCCTTCTAACGATTTTGCGATTACAACTGGTGACATACACATTGCTAAAATTGGCTTTTTCAATTGAACTGCCTCTAGAATTAATGTTTCAATTTCTTTCAAGACCGTTCCTTGGGGTCCATCAAACGCCCAAGTTGAGAAATTCTTTGCTGCTCCGAAACCTCCAGGAATTACTAAAGCACCAAAATCTTTCATTGATACTTTCCCTAAATCTTTAATAGCTCCACGGGCAATTCTTGCCGACTCAATCAAAATGTTTCGAGATTCGTCCATCTCTTCACCATTGATATGATTAATCACATGGTATTGGTTCACATTAGGAGCAGCGCATTGATAATCTATACCTTGCAGATCGAGTTGCAATAGGGTAAGGACTGTTTCATGAATTTCAGAGCCATCGTATACTCCATTACCAGAAAGTGCTACCAAAGCCTTCATAAATCTAATTTATAGAATTTCTGAAATGATTTTTTCTACAGTATAACCATCTGCCTCAGCACGATAATTTCTTACAATTCTGTGACGTAATACGGATGCCGCTACAGCCTGAACGTCTTCAATATCGGGAGAAAATTTTCCGTTTATTAGAGCGTGGCACTTAGCACCAACTACTAAAAATTGTGATGCCCTTGGTCCAGCTCCCCAGTTCAAGTATTTTGAAACAACTTCAGGAGCATTTTCATTTGGACGTGTTTTTCCGGCTAATCGAACTGCATACTCCAGCACGTTATCAGCAATTGGAATCTTACGAACCAAATTTTGATATTTAATAATTTCTTCAGAGCTTAACACTTTATTTGCTTGACTAGAAACATTTGCAGTAGTAGCTTTAACCACCGCTAGTTCTTCTTCAAACGAAGGGTAATCAACCCAAACATTAAACATAAAACGATCTAATTGAGCCTCAGGTAAAGGATAAGTACCTTCTTGTTCAATTGGATTTTGTGTAGCCAAAACAAAAAATGGAGGTTCCAGTTTATAATGATGTCCATTTGCGGTTACTGATTTCTCTTGCATTGCTTCCAAAAGAGCCGCCTGTGTTTTTGGTGGAGTTCGGTTTATCTCATCAGCAAGAATAATATTTGAAAATATTGGGCCTTTGATAAACTTGAAATTTCGATTTTCATCCAATATTTCCGATCCAATAATATCTGAAGGCATTAGATCAGGGGTAAACTGAATTCTACTAAAATCAAGCCCTAACGCTTCCGAAATTGTATTTACAAGCAATGTTTTTGCTAATCCTGGTACACCGACTAAAAGGCAATGCCCTTTAGAAAAAATAGAAATAAGAACGAATTTGATGACTTCATCTTGCCCTACTATAACTTTTGCTATTTCTTTTTGAAGCGTTTTATACTTGACCCCAAATTCTTCGACTGCCCTAACATCTTCACTAGTTACTTCGCTCATTTTATTTCTCTGCTTTTACTGTTGTAGAAATCCAATTGTACTTGAATTTACAAGTGTTGTAACTTTCATCGACTTTCAAATAAAATCGATTTACATGACTTGTAATCCACTTATTCATCTCTTCAGATTGTTTCTTGCTCAAAGCTAAAGTTTGAATGAACTGGTAGTCTTGTTTGAGGTTTGCTGTATGAGCATCTGTAACATCCTTTAACATAACAATCCGATATACTCTAGAGCCATCACGCATTTGAGCCAATTCTGGACCAGCGATGTCCCCTACTTTCAATTTATCAATCATAAGATAAAGTGACGGATCTATTTGAGAAACTTGCTCCATTTCAAATTTTGCTGATCCCGTTAATGGGTTCACAATAATTCCACCGCTGTACCTTGTCTCCTTATCTTGTGAGAACTTTATAGCAGCAAGTTCAAAGGTTAATGTATCGATTGTTTTTATGCTGATTTTCATTGAATCTAGGAAAGATTTCGCTGCAAATAAATCTCCAGAAACTACTTTTGGAGTGATTAGGATGTGACTAACATCAACCTTTTGACCACTTCTTTCATTCATTTTTATCAGGTGAAAACCAAACTCGGTTTCGACCACACCAGAAACCTCTTCTTTTTCTAAATTAAATGCAACAGCCGCAAATTCAGGCACTAACTCAGACCTACTCATAAGTCCTAACTGTCCATTCTCTCTTGCACTTCCAGGATCTTCAGAATACAAATATGCCAGGGTTCCAAAATCTTCACCTTCCACTATTCGTTTTCTAAATTCAAGTAATTTATTTCTTGCTTTATCACGTTCACCTTCGTTAACGGGAGGCTTACGAACCAATTGCTTTAATTCAATTTGGGCACTAATATCTGGTAAACTATCCTTAGGAATCTCATTATAAAATGTCTTTACCTCTCCAGGTGAAACAGAAGCATTGCCCGAAATTTGCTCTTGCATGCGCTGAGTCATTAGCTGCTCTTGGATAGGATCGTGAAACTCTAATCGAATTTCCTCAACAGATTTTTCATAAAACTCTTCTAACTTTTCTTTACTTCCAAATTGAGAAATAAAATAGCGTAACCTTCTATCTATCTCACTATTAATCTGATCTTCTCCCACATACAAGCTATCCTCTTCTGCTTGTCCAAGCAGCAGTTTAGAAAATAGAAGCTCTTCGAAAAGTACACATCGTGTATTCTCGTCTACCGGCTTTCCTGATTTCAGAAAGCTGGCATATTGTTCTTCGATTTCACTTTTGAGAATCATGTTTTCACCAATTACAGCAACAACACCGTCAATCAATTTATCATCTCCCTGAGCAAAACCAGAGAAACCCACTAAACATAATACGTAAGGAATTAAGTTTTTCATTTTATCAGAATCTGAACTTCGTTATTATTCATAGCTTCAGAAAGAATTCCACTTCGCATGTTTTTGAGCAAATTCATTCTTCTTTCGTTAATAATAGCATTAATTATTTTTTTACGTTCTATTTGCAGAGGAGAAAGCGTATTTATGAGTCTAAAATCGTAAATGAACAAAAAATATCTGAACGGTGGACTATAAATTTCTTTGTATTTAGTATTGATAAGAAAAGCCTTTGGATTGATTACATCTAATGGAATTACATTCAAAAGATTGGACAGTTGAATCCACTTATCCTCCACCAAAAATGTTGTAGTATATTGAATACAGTATTCCTCTAAGTCCAGCAATTCTTCTAGATCGGAAGAAGTAATCCACTTTTCAATTTTCTTAAGTTTAGGTGCATTTTCATCAATTTTTAAAAATCTAGCCTTAACCACGTAATCCTTTAACTGGAAGTTTTCTGGTCGCTGATTATAAAAGGTTTCTACTTCAAGTTTAGAAACAACAGTATCCAGTTTTTGTCGAATGTACTTTTGTTCGTATTCGTAAGTAATCAATGAAGCTCGAAACTTCTCTATTTCTTTTTGAAAATCCTTTTGATCTTCATTCAAATTCAATTCAGCCCGATTAAGAAGGGCTTGGTCTTCAACCCATTTAAAAACCAAGTCTTTCAAAAACAAGCTGTGCTCTAAAGAATCTAACCCAGTAGGTATTACTCCTGAAATATCTTTCAGATACAAGCTTTTATCACCAGCAATAGCCAACAGGTCTTTTTCCGGTTGCGCATTCTCGGAAAAGTAAGTACAACTCAAATTGAAGAGCAGCACTGATAGCAATAAAATATTTGTGGGGCTTCTCAAATTTTTATTGAAGCACCTCTCTAAAGACTTCAACCTTGTATTTATCCTTTAAGCTTTGCAGCCATTCTTTTTCTAGATAATCTTGATAAGCTGAAATGTATAATCCTTTTGCTTCATCTAGTTTCTTAGGTTGAGTTAGTAAAAAACTCCTTAAGTAAGCGAATCTATACTTTTCATTATCCGACTGTATTTTGGTAAAGCCGGTTGCACTCCAATCCAATCGATCTAAATAATCGTGTGTGCCTTTCTCAAATTTCTCATCTTCAATTTTAAGATTCAATTGACTTTCAACATTAATGTAGGACAATAGTGAATCTTCGTTGTAGGTCATCGATTTCACCATCTTCTTTGCCATTTTGTAGGTCTTTTTTGCCAACTCTTTATCTCCGCAATTAAAAACCACTGCATCCAATCTATCGGGCCAAACGTGCTGCGTTTTATTAGCTTCATAATAAGCCTGAAGACCAATAGTATCTTTTACTGCCTTAGACCATACTTTTTGATCCATTAAATCAAACAATAAAATACCATCGTGGTATTCTTTCATTAACGCTCCAAATTTCGGATACTTTTTCTCCAATCTTTTATCCTCAAATGAGGTTAGTATTTGTTTTACATACCCATCAAATAGTTGATCGATAATTATCATTGGATCCGTTTTAGGAATGCGCTGAAATTTTCGATTTTGCTCTATATAGACAGCAAAATCTGCTTGATTTACTGTTTTCTTTTCAACCATGTACTTTGAATCTTGCAACGTAAATATTGGTTTACGCATTCCTTTTGCCTTATCTCTAGCTTTCCATTTTCGTTCGTAATAATCAGTATCAATGATTTTAGACATAGCTAATAAATTCTTCTGATTCAGCTGAAAGTCATACTCCTTCTTCACTTTAGCATAAAAAGAAGATTTACTCTTACTTCCTCTTCCATCTCTTGTAACTTTTTTCTTTAGCTCATCTTTTATCGCATCAAATTCAGGTACTTTTCTTACTTCCAGCCTTTTGACGATGTGCCACCCAAATCGACTTCGAATTGGTTTAGAAAACTCACCATCTTTTTCAAGTCCAAATGCAGCATTTTCAAAAGCTGGAACCATTCTTCCTGTTCCAAACCAAGGCAATTCACCACCATCACGCGCAGACCCTTGGTCATCGCTAAATTCTTTAGCTAAATTCTCGAAATTATCGCCATCGTTTAGGTTTTGATACAACTCGTTTATTTTCTTTTCAGCCAAGTCAACCTCATCTACATCCTCACCATTTTCTACCTTAACCATTATATGAGCAGCATGAATTTCTCCCCTAGCTGATCTTTTGTCCTTGACGTATATAATATGATAGCCGAATCGTGTTCGAATTGGATCTGAAATCAATCCTGGAGCAGTATTAAAAGCAGCTGTCTCAAAAGGATAAACCATTTGAAATGCACTGAAATAACCCAAATCGCCTCCATTTGTTGCTGCAGAAGGATCTTCAGAAGCTGTTTTGGCTATTTTTTCAAAATCCATTAATGGATCCTTAATTTTCAGAAATAGATTTTTTATTTTCTTTAGCGCAGCCATAGTGTCTTTTGGACTCGCATTTTCATCAACTTGAACGAGAATATGAAAGGCATTTACATCAAATTTACTTCTATCGTATGCTTCCTTAATAAGGTCGTCGGTTACTTGTTGATCGGTTAAATAAGGTTCAGCTAATTGCTTTCTGTAACCGGCTAATTCATTTATAAACTTTCGATTGGTATCCATTCCCAAGGCTTCAGCCTCAGCAACTTTTAGTTTAAAGTTGATATATAAATCCAAATATTCACTTTTGCTTTTTGGATCAATTGCCTGGGCGTTTGAATTGTTTTTATTATACACTGCTTCGAACTCTGATAGGAAAACTTCTTGACCTTCGACCTTTAGTAAAATAGGGTCTTTTGAATCTTGTGCAAAAACAACAATTCCAAAACAAAGAATTGATAACAAACTAATGAACTGCTTCATAATAAC